>NZ_CP118108.1:687500-3087500 GCF_028747985.1 Paenibacillus urinalis | reverse complement strand
AGATGAGAAATTGGTTGAGATGTCTAATGGCTGTATCTGCTGTACGCTGCGTGAAGATCTTCTTGTCGAAGTGGAACGTCTTGCTAAAGAACAAAAGTTTGATTACATATTAATAGAATCAACCGGGATCGGAGAGCCCGTACCCGTAGCTCAAACTTTCAGCTATGTAGATGAAGAGAACGGCATAGATCTAACTAAATATACTCGCCTTGATACGATGGTTACGGTGGTGGATGCTGCACAGTTCTGGATCGATTTTAATTCTAAAGAATCTTTAAAAGACCGCGGTCAGGCAGTCGGTGAAGAAGATCAACGTGGGATTGTACACTTATTAACGGATCAGGTCGAATTCTGTGACGTACTGATTCTTAATAAGATAGATCTTATTACAGAAGAAGAATTGATTCGTCTTGAGAAGGCATTAACTGCCTTACAGCCCGAGGCGAAGCTGATTCATGCAGTACAAGGACGTGTAGATCCACAAGATATTCTAAATACACGCCGATTCAACTTCGATAAAGCAAGTCAGTCTGCGGGCTGGATTAAAGAAATGTTAAAGGAAGAACACGTACCTGAGACAGAAGAATACGGAATTCACTCCTTTGTGTATAAACGCAAGGTCCCCTTTCATCCGGAAAGGCTGCTTCGCTGGATATCTAAATATCCTTCGACGATTGTTCGATCCAAGGGACTGGTGTGGTTAGCTACCCGCAATAATCTAGCCTTATCCTTTAGTCATACAGGAACATCGAAACAGCTCTCTCCGGCAGGAGTATGGATTGCTTCGCTGAGCCAGGAAGAGATAGATTTTCATTTTAATGGAAAGATCCCGGAAATTCCTGACTGGGATGATGTATGGGGAGATCGGATTACTAAGCTGGTGTTCATTGGAATGGATATGAATCGCATCGAGATTGAGGAGAGTCTTGATTCAGCATTATTAACTGAAGCTGAGCTTCTTTCTAATTGGAGAGAATTCAAGGATCCATTTCCTAAATTCTAATAAACCTAAGCGAAGTCCTTGAGAGTGTACATACTCAGGGGCTTCTTTTTTATGGAATTCATATAGCTTCACAATATAAATTTAGGATACAATAACTCTACAACAATACATGCAGCAGAAGGAGAATATATGAGCAACATCAATTTAGCGAAAGCCTACACGATACGCAAGATCGAAGAAGGACCTTATGATCAGGTTATTGCCTTTGTCATGAGAATAAGGAAGGAAGTATTCCCTATGCTGTCATCGGAACAGCTTCCACAGGACTTGGATCAATTCGAACAGTATTATGTGTATAGAAAGAATGCTGCATTCTTTGCTGCTATATCCGAGGACGGAACTGTGCTGGGTACGATTGGAATCTGTCCCTATGATGGAAGGCTTAAGCAGATCGAAGGAATGTATGACTTAACTACAACCGCTGAGGTCGTTAAGTGTTACACGGACTCTACTTGTCGGCGTTCTGGTATTGGTACGGCGTTATTCGAAGCAGCGGTCTCTTTTAGCCGGGAATCGGGTTATGAAACATTGTATTTGCATACGCATGCTTTCTTACCTGGGGCTATTCCTTTTTGGACAGCAAAAGGCTTCAAGGGCAGATTGGCTGAAGATGATCCTGTGTGGCAGACGCTGCATATGGATATGAGACTATAACGAACGATTAAACCTAATGCAGTAAGGATGACTTCTGATTCATCGGAGGTTGTCTTTTTTTATTTCTGCACACATATTAAACCGGATTATGTAACTATCCGTTATTTATTGCGTTCTTACATAGAGGTACCATTTGGGGCATCGACTCCAAACATGCACTTGGAAGGTGAACGACAAGCGGAGGGAGCTTGAATATGAAAAATAAGAGCTATATCTATTTGTGTATTGGATTTCTGTTTATATTAATGCATTTTCAAATTCAATTAGCCAATGGAACTATAAATTTTGATATTCTACCTGATATTATTGGCTATGGATTATTTGCAATAGGCTTACACCAGCTGCGACATGAACATGAGCAATTTAGAATGGCGAAAAATTTGAACGGGTACCTCCTTGGTCTTTCTATTTTCAACTTGATTGAAGTGGAAGGGGATCCCGAAAGTTTGACAGTTGTTTCCTTTACGGGGCTAATTAGTATAGTCCAATTGATTCTTCTCCTTCGTATGGTTTATCGTATGCTGGAAGGTATTCAGGAAGTTGCCGCAGTGAAGGATCAGAGAGAACTGCTCTATCTCGCTCAAAGTCGCTGGGATCATTTCTTAGCATTTAATATCGTATCCTTGCTCTCTTTTATCATTATGTTTATCCCTGTTGTCAATGTTATATTTATCTTTGGCTTGTTAATATGGATGATCGTTATTGCAATTATGATGATGTCATTTATGTATAAGAGCGCAAAGCTCCTGTAAAGAACACGCAATGTATTGTAAACGATATGAATTATGACCAGATAGTGTTTGCCTTTTTTTGCTATAATGCGGATGGCCGTAAGAATTCTACGCCGAATGGTGGACTTAGAAACTTAACGGCCGGCTATTACACTTAATATTCTTTCTTCCTACGATTACGAAACATACGAACAACAGCGACGATTACGATAATCCATAATGCAAAACTGAGTAGGGAGAGTACAGGAGCCCCTAAAGAGAAGCCGGCAAACGGATTAAACAATGATCCTATAATTGTACCTAAAGCCAACCCACCGAACAGGCCGCCAAGACCGCCGAATCCTCCTCGTGCAGGTGTTGTTCTTGGTTGGGAGGGGTTATTTACATTATTATCTTGTCTTCCCTGATTGGTTCGATTCGGGTTGCGAATTCCGGGATTATAGCTGCGTCTTGGCGAACGAAAACCCCCTCGTCTAAACGGTTCTATATTACTGCGTTGTTCCATTCGGTTGGATTCTTCAGGTGGATCGGGAGTGGCGCTAATCTCAGCGATTGAAAATCCATTCATAAGTATACAGATAAGGAGCACGAGCATCCATTTTTTCATATATTATCACCTCGACCGTAGTTTACCCCTAATGACATAGAACATTCGAAAAGGAAGGAGGGAGTAACATACCTAAATTTGGTAAAGATAACGACAACAATTTTGATAAATCATCTGTCGTAATTGAAGTAGCCGAGATCATTACTACGAAGGTATATAGGGACAAATTAGAAGCTAACGATGAGGATAAGGAAGTTCAGCGCTCAGACAAACAAATGAAACAGGATATGGACGAAGCTATTCCAAGGATTCGTGAGAGGTACGCCAAAAGAGTGGAAGAGCTCCGAAGACTACGAGAGCAAGAAAATCGATAAATAGGAGTGTCGAACAGGCCGATCGTAGGATCGGCTGCTTTTTTGTGATTTTTTGCTCAAAAATGAACTTTTATAGAATCTCTTATCTATGAAAAGGGGGGGAGACTATGAACATAAGCCGTCTTGTTAGACAAGCTCAAAGGGGGAACAAAGAGGCTTTATTGCAGCTCATCGTAGCCGATCAGGACGCTTATTACCGTCTTGCCTACAAATACATGGGAAATCAGCATGATGCTATGGATGCAATGGAAGATATGATTGTAACTTTATATGAGAAGCTTGATCAGTTACAGAAACGAGAAGCATTTTACAGTTGGAGTAAAACGATACTTGTTAATCATTGCAGATCATTACTCCGAAAAAAAGAAAAATGGATTCTCATGGATGGAGAACAGGAGCCATTGATAGCAAATCTGACTGAAGAAGATCCATACCTTCAATTTGAATCTGAAACGGATCTGAGAGAGCTTCTGTCGAGGCTTAGTCCTCGTCAGCGTGAAGCGATCGAGCTTCGCTATATACATGACCTTCCTTATCAGGCCATCGCAGACATGACCAATACACCGATGGGTACGATCAAGTCCAGAATCTCACAGGGGTTAGTGAAGTTGAAATCAATGATCGGAGGTGATCGTTATGAGAACGATCGAGGAGAGATTACAAGAACACAAGCAGGCCTCGGAGAGAATGCAGGCACCGCCAGAGCTGGAGAGCAGACTTCGTAATGCACTAGATCGAGTGCCGAATAAAAAGAAGAAAAATGAAGCCGTACTGTGGTTTGGGCTATCCGCAGCAGCCTTAGTGCTTATTATCGGAACCTATCAATATCCGGCACTGACTTATTACGGGAACAAAATGTTCAATATGGAGCTGAACGCATCCAGCTTCTCAGAAGCTGCCGAAGAAGGATACGGGCAGGTGGTAAACAAAAGTACAACTCTAGAAGATGGCACTGTGATTACGGTTGAGAGGGTAATAGCCGATGATAATGCATTCACGATGCATTACTCTATTGATCGACCATCAGGATCCGTATATAGTAGTGGTTCATTTCGATACAATGTAGGGAATATTCAAGGCTTCATGACGAATTCGTCTACTATTGGAGGTGGAGGAAATTCCAGTGGAGACGAAAGACAATATGAAGGAGAATATAGTTTTGAGCCAATCAGTCCCTTCTCCAGAACATTAACTGTTACATTTAATGAGTGGCTTGAAAATGGTGAATGGGTATCTTATCCAATTTCTTTTAAATTTGACACAGGTAAAGCAATGAAGAGTCTGGTTAAAGAGAAAATTTCTCAATCTGTTGCTGTAGATTCAGGAGTAATGTATTTTGAATCCATTACTGCTACGCCAAGCTCAACCCTTATTAAAGGGCATATTAGAATAGATGAAAAGGAGAAACACTGGTTTTTTGGCAGGACACAGCTCTATGTAAATGGAATGGAAATGAATCCTACAACAACGCAAATCCAATTTAACAAGACTACCGGCTTGAGTGATTTTGAACTTAGATTCGATGCACTGCCAACTGATATGATCAGTAGTATAGAGCTATTAGTTAAAGAATCCAGCGGTTATTATAAAATTCCAGAATCCATCTCTCTTGCCTCACCCTCTGATCAATCCATTAAAGTGGGTAATGAGAAGCTATGGATTCGAAGTGTGAGCAAAACGGACGCAGGATATGATGTTGTAGTGGCCTCCAAGCAATTTACTATTCTGGATAAGGACAATATATTTGCAGAAGCAGGAGGGAGTCAGATTCCTGTGTCATCCATTTCATCTGGGCGTCCTTGGGATTTAGGCAATGGCAATGTTTTGTGGGAACGAACCTATTCCTTAAATACATCAGACCGACCGGAGACGTTACATCTCAATGGATATCATTATATGAAGACATATAATAAGCGTGTAACCATTCCAATTGAATAATGAAGGAAGCTGTAAACTGCACATATGAGAATGATATTGATCGCTATACCCGATAAAGAAACCGTGAGAAGAGTAGTAAGCATTTAAATTAACCGGAACTACCCGAGCCAGTAAAATGATGGCAAAGCCCATCCGATAACACATATCGGATGGGCATATTTTGGCTTCTACTTCTTATTAGTATCCTTTAAAAGCCTTTGCGATGATAACTAACAAAATGAACAATACAAGAATGGCAGCAACGCTGTTGCCATAACCTCCGTTGTAAGCACCGCCAACAGATTCATATCCGCTCATGTAATCCACCTCCTTACTGTTCATGCTATATTCTATGCAATGTTAATGGAGTTGACTGGATATACATCCTTTACGATAAAATATCCTCACATGTCATCGTGCGATAACGCATTTCACTACAAACACGATTGAATACGTGACAGTAGCCTAATTGAGCTTACCTGAATAACCTAGACATATGAAGATTTAGGTCAGGTCTAGGAAAGGATGTTGGTCATGCAAGCGGGTTCTCAAGACATTGAAAAAGGGTGGATTGTGTACACGTCCAACCTTGGTGGAGCTTATGACATTTGGCTATACCAGCTTGATGGAGGTGTGAATTCGAGGTTAACGAATGGACTCGGCATGGAATTCTCTGTCCCTTATTGGGCTCCGGATAACAGCAAAATTGCTTTCATTGGCGTGAATAATGTGGTCTTTGTGCTCGATATCGCGACGCGAGCGATAGCCAGGATCGATCAGATTGAACCTTATACGCTGCTCGATTGGTCACCAGACAGCCGGTCACTTGTTTATGTCAAGAATGGGCGAATTATGATCTATGATACCTTCGCACACCGGAGTTACTTCTTACCAGAGATTGGAGCAAGTGATGTACAGTGGTTCCCTTCCGGTAAAGAGTTCATATTTGCAGCTCCGGACATTAACGGAAATACCCAAATCTACCGTAGTCGGACCGATGGTTCGAATCGGAGACAAATTACGCGGAATACGGGTGGACCGCTTCATCAGCTTCGGATTTCTCCAGATGGCAAATTTGCGCTGTACACTTTCCCGGGTGCAAGCATATCATTGATCTCGGTTGTGAATTTAGAAACCGGGGCTACGAACACTCTTACAGGGGGATCACTTTCCAAAAATTATTACCCTGCCTGGTCTCCGGATTCACAAAACATCGCTTACAGTACAACCGAATATAAGGAGCCTACTTATTATTCGCTCATTCAGATCGACAGTTTCATGGGTAACAATCAAAGGACGATTGCGATATCTAATTGTTTCTCCACACCCGTTGACTGGTCTCCAGACGGTAAGAAAATCGCTTATTTATCGGGTTGTACCAATACAGAAAGTGCGAGTCAGCTCTGGATAGTGGATATCAGTGAGCAGAGGCCGACAAACCTGCTTAACGGAGGCCAAATCACGGCACTTCAGTGGTCCCCTAAGATCCGAAAATCGCCGTATTATACCTTCACAAGCTTCACATACCGTGTTTCCTTTCCATATCCCGCTAACTGGAGCCAGGTGAGTGAGGAGAGATACGAAGGACCCGACGGTTTTTTTCAAATATCCGCTATCTCCGGCAGTGATCATATTTCTGATGTGTGCAGTTCAGAGGCCTATCATCCATTAATGCCCTATGGCTCTTCCCCAATGGTGATCGAAACATATATTCAGCATCAAGAGGCATGCTTTATTTTTCCATCAGCAGATCAGCCTCCCGAAATGAATAAACAAGCAGCCCTTATTGTCAAATACCCACGCCCTGTACGCTGATGTGAATCATATTCGGTCAATTGGCGGAAGATTGATATTTATTTAGTAGTATGTAGCGGAAATCAACTTCTTAAATATGAATGACCGATTGCGACCTCAGGTTTAGTTTAGTAAGAGTGATTTCCGCTATATTCAATATTTACCAGGTCAAGTGATGCAAAAAACGTTACAATATATTCAGAAAACAGTTCTCAAGAGCTACGGTTCGGCTGCTTCATGTATTATGTGTATCGTTGGACTACTCTTAATCTTTTATGGCGTTGATTATTTATAAGGAGGGAGGCGTGGCTCTTGGATCATACCGAAAAAGACACCATCTGTTTATCTTATCTCTGGTCCACTGGGCGTTGGAAAGTCCACGGTCTCCAAGGCTTTGGCTGATACAATGAACCAGTGTGCTCTAATTGAAGGGGATCTACTTCTCCACATATACCGTGGAGATACTGAACCCGAATGGGAGGAGCGCCTTCGAATCGCATGGCTAAATATTACGGCAGTTACAAGGAACTTGATTCAGAACGGAATTCCTGTCGTTATTGATTTTGTCGTCGAAGATGAGCTTGAGTGGTTTCAGGAACAGTTATCTGATCTCGGTGTGGAACTTCACTACGCAGTGCTGCATGCAGAGCCGGATACGCTGAACACACGACTTCAACAGAGAGGGGATGGACAGTACATCGAGCGTTCACTCTTTCTGCGAACCCAATTGATATCTTCTTCTAGCAATCAAGCCTTCCTGTTGGATGCCGGTCATAAGCGTCCAGATGAGCTTGCAAAGGAAATTTTAGAGGATATAAGGTTTCGTCTAACTCATACATAAATTCAAATAAGACGGATTGTAATATGAAGTGCGACACCTAATTTAAAATAAAAAAGGCCCATAGGCCTGATTCGTGTAGAATAAAGTCACCACAACCACATTCACACAGGAGAATCAGTCCATGAGCTACTCACATCTTACCATAATAGAACGAAGTAAACTAGAAGCACTCTCTCAGATCGGATTGTCTGCTCGAGCCATTGCCCGTGAATTGGACCGCCATCACTCTACAATCAGCCGAGAACTAAAACGAAATCACCGTTTAGAAGGTTATCAAGCGGTAGATTCAAATGAGCGGTATCAGCGCCTTCGCCATGCCCGAAGTTCACGCGGAAAATGGACTGAGGTACTTGGTGAAGAGATAGAGAGAAGACTTCAGGAAACATGGTCACCTGAGCAAATTTCAATGAGCTATGTTCAAAAGGATATGCCCATGGTTTCATTCAAAACGATTTACCGGTGGCTGTATGAAGGCCGCTTAACTCGCACTACAGTTCAGCAGTTAAGACATAAAGGTAAGAGACAGAAACCTCAGGAAAAACGAGGCCGCTTCCTTGTAGGCACTTCTATTAAACAACGTCCTAAAGAGATTCGTTCTCGCGAAACCTTCGGCCACTGGGAACTGGATACGGTTGTCTCCAGCCGAGGGAAAAGCAAAGCTTGTGTCGCTACATTTATCGAACGAAAAACACGACTATACACTGCGATTAGCATGCCTGATCGTACCGCACTATCCATGGAAATTGCTGTAGGCGTAGCCGCTGCACAGCACCCAGTGGGTACCTTTCAGAGTGCTACTGTGGACCGCGGTAAAGAGTTCGCATGCTTTCAAAATCTAGAAGAAACACACGGTATGAAGGTGTATTTTGCAGATCCGTATTCTTCTTGGCAAAGAGGTTCCAATGAAAATGGAAATGGTCTCCTACGTGAGTTCTTTCCAAAAGGAAAAGACTTCGCAGAGGTAGGGGATGAAGAGTTAGAACATGCTCTCCATCTCATTAACAACAGACCAAGAAAATGTTTAGGCTGGAAAACAGCCCACGAATCTTTTGAGTATGAAGTGTCGCACTTGGATTGACAATCTGTCAAAATAAAAAAGCAGTAAACTGCACCCTATTGCTGTAGATACCAAACAGTAGAGTTGCAGTTTATTTTTTATCGGAGCAAATATAAAAGAATGTATGGTTGGAACTTTATGTTAAATGTCTCGTATTTAAGCTTGTACATATAATGCTGAATTGACGAGATTGAAGAATGGGAGAGAATATGTTGAAGAAGAATGTTAAGCGAATAGGATTACTCGTTTTCATACTTATGATCGGTAGCATCATACTGAATTTTTACTTGAACTACTTTACGATTGCATATGCACTAATGGGTGTACTGCTGCTGTTCATCTCAGGATGGGGAGCGGTTGTTAAAGTGAAGAATGATGTAAATATGGATACTGATCAGTATAAGAGGAATACATATGAGAATGATATTGATCGCTATACGCGATAAATAAACGTGCGACGAGTAGCAGACATTTGAAGTAACCAGAGCTAGCCGATCCAGCTATATGATGGAAAAGCCCATCCGACATGCAAATCGGATGGGCATATTTTTGCGACTACTACTTATTAATATCCTTTAAATGCCTTTGCAATGATAACTAGCAAAATGAAGAGAACGAGGATCGCAGCAATGCTGTTTCCATCTTTATGAGAACCACCGTTGTAAGTTCCGCCAACATATTCATATCCGCTCATTTACTTCACCTCCTTGCTGGTCATGCTTACATTCTATGCATTTACATTTGAATTGACTGGATAAATGTCCCTACAGTGTAAATATCCTCAAATGACTTAGAGGGGTGACAACTTCACCAATACGTGACAGTAGCCTAATTGAGCTTCACTGAATAATCTAGAACGTACGATGAATCAGGTCTATGAAAGGATGTTGGTCATGCAAGCGGGTTCTCAAGACATTGAAAAAGGGTGGATTGCGTACACGTCCAACCTTGGTGGAGCTTATGACATTTGGCTATACCAGCTTGATGGAGGTGTGAATTCGAGGTTAACGAATGGACTCGGCATGGAATTCTCTGTCCCTTATTGGGCTCCGGACAACAGCAAAATTGCTTTCATTGGCGTGAATAATGTGGTCTTTGTGCTCGATATCGCGACGCGTGCGATAGCCAGGATCGATCAGATTGAACCTTACACACTGCTCGATTGGTCACCAGACAGCCGGTCACTTGTTTATGTCAAGAATGGACGAATTATGATCTATGATACCTTCACACACCGGAGTTACTTCTTACCAGAGATAGGAGCAATTGATGTACAGTGGTTCCCTTCCGGTAAAGAGTTCATATTTGCAGCTCCGGACATTAACGGAAATACCCAAATCTACCGTATTCGGACCGATGGTTCGAATCGGAGACAAATTACGCGGAATACGGGTGGACCGCTTCATCAGCTTCGGATTTCTCCAGATGGCAAATTTGCACTGTACACTTTCCCGGGTGCAAGCATATCATTGATCTCGGTTGTGAATTTAGAAACCGGGGCTACGAACACTCTTGCAGGGGGATCACTTTCTAAAAATTATTTTCCTGCCTGGTCTCCGGATTCACAAAACATCGCTTACAGCACAACCGAATATAAGGAGCCTACTTATTATTCGCTCATCCAGATCGACAGTATCATGGGCAACAATCAAAGGACGATTGCGATATCTAATTGTTTCTCCACACCCGTTGACTGGTCTCCAGACGGTAAGAAAATCGCTTATTTATCGGGTTGTACCAATACAGAAAGTGCGAGTCAGCTCTGGATAGTGGATATCAGTGAGCAGAGGCCGACAAACCTGCTTAACGGAGGCCAAATCACGGCACTTCAGTGGTCCCCTAAGATCCGAAAATCGCCGTATTATACCTTCACAAGCTTCACATACCGTGTTTCCTTTCCATATCCCGCTAACTGGAGCCAGGTGAGTGAGGAGAGATACGAAGGACCCGACGGTTTTTTTCAAATATCCGCTATCTCCGGCAGTGATCATATTTCTGATGTGTGCAGTTCAGAGGCCTATCATCCATTAATGCCCTATGGCTCTTCCCCAATGGTGATCGAAACATATATTCAGCATCAAGAGGCATGCTTTATTTTTCCATCAGCAGATCAGCCTCCCGAAATGAATAAACAAGCAGCCCTTATTGTCAAATACCCACGCCCTGTACGCTGATGTGAATCATATTCGGTCAATTGGCGGAAGATTGATATTTATTTAGTAGTATGTAGCGGAAATCAACTTCTTAAATATGAATGACCGATTGCGACCTCAGGTTTAGTTTAGTAAGAGTGATTTCCGCTATATTCAATATTTACCAGGTCAAGTGATGCAAAAAACGTTACAATATATTCAGAAAACAGTTCTCAAGAGCTACGGTTCGGCTGCTTCATGTATTATGTGTATCGTTGGACTACTCTTAATCTTTTATGGCGTTGAATAATTATAGTGAGGAGGCTAATCCCATGATTCAATTGAAAAAGACACCATCTGTTTATCTCATCTCTGGTCCACTGGGTGTTGGAAAGTCCACTGTCTCCAAGGCTTTGGCTGATACAATGAACCAGTGCGCTCTAATTGAAGGGGATCTCCTTCTCCATATATACCGTGGAGATACTGAACCCGAATGGGAGGAGCGCCTTCGAATCGCATGGCTAAATATTACGGCAGTAGCAAGGAATTTGATTCAGAACGGAATTCATGTCGTTATCGATTTTGTCGTTGAAGATGAGCTCGAGTGGTTTCGCGAGCAGTTATCTGATCTGGGTGTGACTATTCACTACGCAGTGCTGCATGCAGAGCCGGATACGCTTAACACACGACTTCATCAGAGAGGGGATGGACAGTATATCGAGCGTTCACTTTTTCTGCGAAACAAATTAATATCTTCTTCTAGCAATCAACCCTTCCTGTTGGATGCCGGTCATAAGCGTCCAGATGAGCTTGCTCAGGAAATTGTAGAAGATATGAGGTTTCGTCTAAATGAACCCGTTTCATAACTCATACATAAAATTCAAAAGAGCCCTAAGATTTTCAATGTTAGAAAATCTTAGGGCTCTATTTTTAATCAAGCAATATGCTATGAGTTCACTATCTTAGCATTTGAGCAATCAGGGAGAAAATAATGACGATCAAGAACAATAAGGTCATATGATTCAAGGAGAAGATGAACATCTTCTTCGCCCAGCCGGTAATATCTGATTTGCGGTAGCTCACCAAGCTGAAGATAAACCAGGCGAGACTTAAGGCAAAGGCAATTCCGGCAATGTAAGGATTAAACGGCCAAAACAGGGCACTTGATGCGATAAGCAATATCAGATAAAAATTCGTTTGCAGATAAGTCCGCTTGATTCCTTTTACAACAGGCAGCATAGGGACTTTGGCTGCTTTGTACTCGTCCAATCGGCGGATGGCGATCGCATAGAAATGCGGCATTTGCCATATGAGCATCGTCGCAACAAGCGCCCAGATTTCGAAGTGTCCGAGCTCGCTCGAGATAACAGACCATCCAATAAGCGGCGGAACGGCTCCGGAGATACTGCCAACTTCCGTATTGTAAATGGTTGTCCGTTTGGTCCACATTGTGTAAGGCACAACATATAGGAATAATCCGAGAAATCCAAAAAATGCAGCCATCGGTGAGCTTAAATAGAGCAGCAATATACCGAGAGCACTCATCAGGAATCCGAGGATCAGACCTGACTTAGTATCCACTTTGCCTGTGACGGTCGGGCGATCCTTGGTTCGCTGCATAATGGCATCAATATCCCGGTCGTACAGATTGTTAAATGTACCCGCAGAACCGATAACGAGCGAGGAGCCAATAATCGACAAGATAATAGCGCCCAAATGGTCAATAAACGAAACATTGAATACATAGAGCGCCATACTTAGTCCGGCAAACATCGCGATGAGATTTGATTTTATGATTCCTGTCTTAATGGTCGCAAAGAAAACCTGTGGCAGGGATTGAACATCCGCTTGCGCACTTGATCCTGAACTGTTATTAATTGTACTCATAATTCCACTCACTTCTATGATTAAATTAGTATATCTATATAGATTGAACTAAATTTGATCTACTGTCTAGCCTGAATATTACATGTTGCTGTTAAATCTTTAGTTCAACTGTATACAGCATACCAATTTTTAAAGAAAAAATGTTTGTTTGTTAAATATTTAATAATTCATTCAATAAATTGTGAACTTCTTATTAACTTTTTCATAAAGGTATTTTAATATTCAGAAAATGTGTTCTTCCTATGCTATGCATTTTCATACTTTTGTCGATGAATGTCTTTCATTTTTACATAATCTGGATCAGTCTTCGCAATCTCCCATTGGGCTTTAAATATGGCGGCTGCCTCCGCTTTCACAGGATCATTTTGAAAGGGCAGAAGGGAGCCGTCCTCCTTGGCATATTTTCTCCCGCCTTTATGATTTGCATATCTCCTTGCCCGTGTGTAGCCCATCTGCAGAAATTTACGTGCCATGTCCATTCCTACAAAATCCTTCTGCTCCTTATATTGAACAAACATGTCGTATATCTTCTTGGAGGATTCCTTCGCGATTTCTGGTGATTTGAATTTCCAGTGGGGGAGAATCTCACTCTTGTAGGGTTCAACAAGAAGAACACCTTGTTCACCCCGGCCAATCGTATAGAGCTCCGGATGCTGTCTAAGGTCAAGCTCGTCATAATTCAAATCATAGTCGAATGGTTTCATCACAGATCAGATCCTCCTGTTCGCTGAGTATACTTCTATATACCCGGCCTAGAGTCACCTCACCATTTCAAGGAACCTTGTTGCTGCACTGGATATGGGCATATTACGCATAATCATGACGCCTACCTTGGATGGAGGCAGGTTGATATCCAGTTCAATCTCAAATAAGGAGCCTTCCCTCAGTTCTTTGGATACAAATTCACGAGTGACATACGAGATACCTAAACCCCTGCGAGCAAATTCAATAAGCAAGTCCACACTGCCGACTTCAATCTCAGGCTTCAGCTCATATCCGTATCGTTCAAACAGCTCAGTGACGGCCATTCTGGCCCGGCTATTGCGGGAAAATAAGATGACGGGATATTCCATCAGCTCTTCCATAGACAGCTGTACTCCCTTGAGCTCGGCATAATGCTCTCCTGCGACAAAACAATCCTGAAGCTGAATGCTCTCGGATACTTCAATATGAGAATCGACGATTGGCATTCTGACGACACCAAGGTCAATACGGCCTTCTTTGAGGTATGAGATGACCTCTGGTGTGGTTCCATGGTTTAGATGCAGCTTGACACCCGGATACTTAGCGTGATAGTCCTCCAGAAACGGAAGCAGATAGTGTTTGAATAACGAATCGCTGCCCCCTACTCGGAGCTCTCCGCTGTCCAGTTTTTTTAAGGCAGCCATTTTTTCCTCGGCGAGTGAGATCATAATTTGAGACTGTTCGATATATGAAAATAAAATGGTTCCTTCTTGTGTTAGATTAACTCCCTTGGAAGTACGGTAAAAGAGCGTCACGCCAAAGCTCTCCTCGAGCTGCTTAATGGCATGGCTTACGCTAGGCTGGGTAAGGTACAATGCTTTTGCTGCCTGGGTTAAACTCCCTGTTTTGGCGGCCCAATAGAAAACTTTATATAGTTCATAATTATTTGCCATAGATGTGGTCTATATCTCCTCTGAAATATATTAATTACATGTATAACTGTGCTTTGTATTATAGTGTATCTAAGAAATAGATACCAGAGACGATCACAGCAATACGAAATTTTCGGTAACTGTGCACTCTCAGCAGGAAGGAGATAATGGAAGTGAATCCTACAACTTTTGTATTGTTTGGAGCTACAGGCGATTTGGCCAAACGAAAAATATATCCTGCACTTTATCATTTGTTCCTAAACGGAAAGCTGCCGGAGACATTTTCTCTGATTGGACTGGGGAGAAGAAGCTTATCTGATGAAACCTTCCAGGCCCATGTTAAGCAATCTCTTTTTGATTTTTATCGTTTCGAAGTAAAGGAAGATCATACGTTACAAGCATTTCTAAGCTTATTCGGCTTTAATATTTTGAATATTGATAAACAAGAGGATTTTGTTCAATTAAAAGAACGCGTGGAGGCGTGGGAGCAAGGTCATGAAGGCCGTGTGAATCGTTTCTTCTACCTTTCTGTAGGACCCGAGTTCTTCGGAACGATCGCATCCCAAATCGAGAACAGCGGACTTGGTGAAGTTACGGGCTGGAAGAGACTTGTCATTGAGAAACCTTTTGGACATGATCTGGCTTCGGCTCGAGTGCTTAATGCTCAATTAAGCGAGGCATTCGCTGAAGAGGAAATATACAGAATTGACCATTATCTTGGCAAGCCGATGGTTCAGCGTCTTGAAGCATTACAGCAGGCGAACCCGGTAATTCAAGCCTTGTGGAATAATCGCTACATCGCGAACGTTCAGATAACAGCTGATGAAACCGTTGGAGTGGAAGAGCGTGCAGGCTATTATGATCATGTGGGCGCTGTACGGGATATGTTCCAGAATCACATGCTCCAGCTGCTCATGATGCTGGCGATCCAAGTACCTCAGAACAGCACAACAGCGGAAAATGTACGATTGAAGAAGAAAAAAGTGCTTGAAGCGATTGAACCATTGCAGAGACAGGATGTTGCTAAACGCATTGTGCGAGGTCAATACGCTGGAGGAACACTTCATGGCACACCGGTCCAAGGTTATACTTCTGAGCCGGGTATTGCAGCAGACTCGATGAACGATACGTTTATCGCTGCCAAGCTGAACATTGATAACTACTACTGGCGTGGAGTTCCGTTCTATATCCGTACAGGTAAACGTTTGAAATCCAAGCATACACGTATGGTTGTCGAATTCAAAGATCCGATTAAATCACTCGGCAGCGCACAGCAATCCATTACGCCCAATCTGCTGATCTTTGATATTGGTCCAGATGAAGGAATTACACTGCAGCTGAATACGAAGGACCGCGAGCTGAAGGGTGGATTCAAGCCAGTCAACATTGATCTGTACCCTGACCGGACGGAGGCGCCGGAGGCTTATGAGACCCTGATTAACGATGCCCTCATTGGCGACTCCACCTTCTTTGTCCACTGGGATGAAGTGGAGCTCTCATGGAAATGGGTACAACCGATACTTGAGGCTTTTGCTGAGAACGAAGTACCGCTTCATCACTACCCTGCGGGTTCTCATGGTCCGGCAGCAGCGAATGAACTGCTCGCTCAGGACGGTTACCGCTGGTGGTTTGATGAGCCGGATGAGACCTTTGTCGTACATGAAACGGAGAGAGCTGCTGAAGATGAATCCTCAGAAGCTACTCCTGTTGCACAAGTTATTGTAGGATAAATTTTGGGTAAGTTCTGTTCATCTGAATGAATCTCACAATCTTTATATCATATAAGAAGTGAGAGGTGAGATTCATTCGTCTACAGATTATTTTATAGTGTTACCACATCATTATTAATACACATTACAGGAGGCTACACAAATGAAATTCTTTATTGACACAGCGAATGTACAGGATATTAAAACCGCGTATAAAATTGGAGTACTATCTGGAGTAACAACGAATCCATCTTTGGTAGCCAAAGAAGGCGTGAAATTTGAAGATCGAATTGAAGAAATTTTGCAGCTTGTACCTGATGTTGAATCCGTATCTGCGGAAGTAACGCCTGACGCAAAATCGGCAGAAGAGATGATTGAGCAGGCAAATGAGCTCATTAAGATCAACAACAACGACAAGAACATAACGATCAAGCTGCCAATGACGCTCGCAGGTCTTGAAGCATGTCGTTATCTTGCTAATAAAGGTGTCAAAACCAACGTTACATTGATATTCTCAGTAAACCAAGCGCTTCTAGCTGCACGTGCGGGTGCAACTTATGTATCACCATTCCTTGGCCGTCTGGACGATATCTCAGAAGATGGAGTTCAATTGGTATCCAAAGTAGCTGAACTGTTCCGTACACACAGCCTGGATACACAAATTATCGCAGCCTCTGTGCGCCATCCGGATCACGTAACACGTGTTGCTATGGCAGGTGCACATATCGCTACTGTACCTTTCTCTGTTATTGAGCAAATCTCTAAACATCCACTGACAGATCAAGGTCTTGATAAATTTGCAGCGGATTGGCAAAAAAGCGTGAAGTAATCCAAGTAAACTGGAAACAGTAACAGGAGGAGAAGAGATTCGTGAGCAAACAACAAATCGGAGTAGCTGGCCTTGCGGTCATGGGTAAGAATCTAGCCTTAAATATGGAGAGCAAAGGCTTCACTGTAGCTTTATATAATCGTTCGTCTGAGAAGACGAAAGAACTGTTGTCAGAAGCAGAAGGTAAAAATTTTGTAGGCACATACAGTATTGAGGAATTCGTCGCATCCATTGAAACACCGCGTAAGATCATGATGATGGTCAAAGCCGGCGAACCGACGGATGCGCTTATTGAACAGCTTGTACCTCACTTGGAAGAGGGAGATATTCTTATTGATGGTGGAAACGCCTATTTCCCTGATACTGAGCGCAGATATCAAGAGCTCGCAGCCAAAGGACTACGCTTTATCGGAGCTGGTGTTTCCGGCGGCGAAGAAGGAGCACTTAAAGGACCGGCCATTATGCCTGGTGGGCAAAAGGATGCTTATGATCTCGTGGAACCTATTCTTACGGCCATTTCTGCAAAAGTAAATGGAGATCCTTGCTCGACTTATATTGGAGAAGGCGGCTCCGGTCATTATGTGAAGATGGTGCACAATGGTATCGAATATGGGGATATGCAGTTAATCGGTGAGGCATACCACCTCTTGAAGGATGTACTTCATCTGAATACAGATGAGCTGCATGAGATCTTCACAGAGTGGAATCGCGGTGAGCTGGACAGTTACTTGATCGAGATTACAGCGGATATCTTCTCCAAACAAGATCCGGATACAGGTAAGCCGATGGTTGATGTCATTCTGGATGCTGCTGGTCAGAAGGGTACCGGTAAATGGACAAGTCAGAGCTCTCTTGACCTGGGGGTTCCGCTCTCCATCGTAACTGAATCTGTATTTGCACGCTTCCTGTCGGCAATGAAGGAAGAACGCGTACAGGCCAGTAAGATTCTAAGCGGTCCTGATACCAAGCCTTATGATGGTGACGCAAAAGAATTTATCGAAGCCGTTCGTAAAGCTTTGTATGCGAGTAAGATTGCTTCTTACGCCCAAGGATTTGCACAGCTTCGATCCGCATCAGATGAGTACAACTGGAATCTGAATTTCGGAAGCATTGCCATGATCTTTAGAGGAGGCTGCATTATCCGTGCCCGTTTCCTCGAGAATATCAAGGAAGCTTATGACAAGAATCCGGAGCTCAAAAATCTGCTGCTGGATGATTACTTCGGCTGGGTCGTGAACAACTATCAGGAAGCTTGGAGAAAAGTAGTTTCTATTGCCGTTCAGTATGGCATTCCGGTTCCTGCGTTCGCTTCTGCTCTCGCCTACTATGACAGCTATCGTACTGAGCGTCTTCCGGCGAACTTGCTGCAGGCTCAGCGCGATTACTTCGGCGCGCATACGTTCAAACGTGTGGATAAGGAAGGAACCTTCCATTACCAATGGATGGAGTCCGCTGACAAGGTTCTGGAGACGAAATAGAACTGCAATATAAAAGATGATTCGAATGATCAGAGTGCTCATGACTGCCGTTAGGTAGTCATGAGCACTTTTTTTAATAGTAGCAATTCACACAGTGTTCAATCCTCTTCCGCATATAGGAGGTTATAATACAATGTAGACAACCTCATGGATCGTGAGGGAATGAGGAGGAACATTTCAGGTGTATGCAGGTGTATTTTTTGCGATAGGTATTATTGTAGTAATATTGATAGGCAGAGTCGTATTTGAGAAGATGACGAAGGAACCGGATCCTGACAAGCATGATCATGATGATAAATAAATTTTCTAGATGAATATAATACTTTTTTGTCGAAATTTGCTATGATGAGGGAGAATAACACTTCATATAACATGGGGAGGGGAAGTATGGGCAAGAAAGTGGCAGTATTAGGTGGAGGCGTGGCTGGTCTAACGGCAGCACATGAGCTCGTCGATCGCGGTTTTGAAGTTGAGGTGTACGAATTCAAGGAGATTCCAGGGGGAAAAGCACGCAGCATGCCTTATTCCGGTTCTGCTGTAGGGGATCGTTCGGATCTTCCAGGAGAGCACGGATTTCGGTTATTTCCGAAGTTCTATAGACATGTCATTGACTCGATGAAGAAAATCCCTTATGAGAATGGGAAGATGGTATACGATAATTTGGTGGAAGTGCCCCGTCTGGATATTTCTACAGAGACACATCCACTCGTTCCACTCGTGACCGAGATGAAATTCTCACTTGATGATCTCCGTGATTTAATCAAATTGTTATTTGATAATGGACTAGGCTTAACAGAAGCTGATCTGGAACAATATACATCCAAGCTATGGCAGGTCATGACCAGCTGTGATGAGAGACGAGAGAATGAATATCAAGACATACCTTGGTGGGATTTCATTGAAGCAGACAAATATTCTCCAGCCTTCCGCAAAGTGTTCGGCAATATAACGAAGACACTGGTCGCCTGCAAGTCCACTAAAGCGAATACCAAAACGGTAGGTACAGTTGCGGCACAGATGACGCTGGATATTTTGACCCCAGGCTTATCGTTTGTACGCATACTGGATGGACCTACGAACAATCGCTGGATCGACGCCTGGGTTCATTATATCGAGAGCAAAGGTGCCAGCTACGAAACTGAGGCGCAAGTGAAGGAATTCCATTATGAGAACGGTCATATCACCGGAGTATCGGTAGTGAAGAATGGAGAGAGCCGCACGATCACAGCTGATTACTATGTAGCTGCGTTTCCGGTAGAGATCATGTCAGATTTTATTACGAACGAAATGGCAACGGCTCATCATGAATTAGGGAACATCCGTCTGCTGTCGAAGTCCATCGACTGGATGAACGGAATTCAATTTTATTTGAAGGAAGACGTCCCTGTGGCCCCTGGTCATGTGATGTACTTTGATTCACCATGGTCATTAACCTCCATATCGCAGGCCCAGTTCTGGGATGGCTTCGATTGGAGCAATTATGGAGACGGACAAGTTAAAGGCGTCTTGTCAGTAGATATATCCGATTGGGAAACCGAAGGAATACATATTCGCAAACCGGCTATGGATTGTACACCGGAGGAGATTAAAGAAGAGGTATGGGAGCAGCTAAAGAGGGGATTGAATGTAGGCAGCACCATTTTACGTGATGAAGTGCTGCATTCATGGTTCCTGGATACAGATATACATTTCGAGAATCCGCATCATACGGTGAATCTGGAGCCCCTATTAATCAATGAGGTAGGAACTTGGGAACTGCGCCCGAATGCGTATACCTCCATTCCGAATTTATTCCTCGCCTCCGACTATGTTAAGACCAACACGGATCTTGCTACGATGGAAGGTGCTAATGAAGCAGGGAGAAGAGCGGTGAATGCCATTCTTCATGCAGCAGGCTCTAGTCAGAAGCAGTGCAAGATTTGGGAGATGTATGAATATGATCTTCTTGGTGTCGATTATTTGGCACCATGGCATGCACATGACCGTCACCGCTATCACAAGGGACTTCCTTGGGACGGTAAAATCTAATCGATAATTCCCCAAAGCATCGTCTTGTAAAAGACGGTGTTTTTTTGTGCTTAAATTTAGCATCTTCAAGTTTAAAGAACGATCTTTAACTAATCTTTAGATTGGCTTGAACGTAACTTTAACCGATTCTAGTAAGATCATAAGTACCAAGTGAGGAACCTAAATATAGAAAGGAAGATTACGATGCATACCCAATCAATTCCTGTGACAAAAGTTATCGTCAGATTGGCGAAGGGGGAGGAAACGTTTGTTGCTGTCAGTAACGATTCGGGTTCTACCGAATACGACTGGAGAGTTGAGCCGGGTTCTCCCATAACGGTTACCAGTGAGGTATATGCCTCTGTTCCCGTTAAAGATAATGCATCATTATCTCCTTCCGTTCTGCATGTATTTACCCTAAGGCTTGAACAAGAATTGACTGGAGAGTGGATCGAGCGAATTGAGCTGATCTCTCCGGCACAAGGCGAGACGATTCGAGTGATTGAAGTCCATATTGGAGCTGTTCATCATGGTTAATCCGGTGCTTAATCGAGATGAGGCGATGCGGTGGGGAAACATGATCAAGGCTTTATATATAGCAGATGAAGGAGCTTTCGATGAGGGGACTTCTGCAAAAATCCCTTGTCCTTCCAATTGGTGCATCATTGCGAATATTACACTTGAGCCTTCCCAATTCCAATGTCATTCGGAACAATATATCGGTTATATTGTTCAGTCGGTCACCGATCCGTCCATCCGGGCGATCCTATTCCGTGGGACAGCTGCGCTGCTTAAATGGGCAGAGCATTTCGATTTTTTCCTGCTGTCCTATACTGAACCAGGCGGAATCGGCAAGGTGGAGGAAGGATTGGCGAGGATGTACCGTTCCTTGAAGGTATGCTGTACGTCGACAAATAAAGTGCAGATGCTCACATCCTACCTTGAGGAAATGAATGCTTCTCATTTGACCGTGGCAGGCCATAGTCTCGGGGGTGCATTAGCTAAGCTCACTGCTTTTGCAGCCGCTTTTTACAATATAGATACAGAGGTTTACACTTTCGGTTCACCCATGGTGGGGGATCGGGTATTCACAGAGACATATGAACAGGCTGTTCCTCGTACGTTTCGTATATATAATGTGCCAGATATTGTTCCGAAGCTGCCGAGCTACGAGCTGGGGTACGTTCATCCGGAATCAGGATATCAAATGAATTCCTTGAACAATCCCGTGATTGGACGTGGAATTACCGATTACCACAAGCTTGATACATATCTGTCATGTATTGCTCAATTCAAGTTAGAGCACGATCAGAATAAAGAAAGAGTTGGATGATATGCACAATTTATTCCCGGATAATCATAAACGTAGAGCTAGGTGGATTGAGCTGTATACCGATATAGAATCCCTGCTTCCCCAAATGAAGGAAAAGTATAAGCATTTCAAGGAATTAAACGATGAACTACATGATAAACTGGGCCTGCTGTATACAGAGCATGACTGTGCTCCACATGCAGAGCTCCATGATATATGGAAGGTGTCTGAATTGACACAAGGTGCTGCGGCGAGCAGTACACTGCTGAGGATATCCAGCCTAATGATGTGTACGGCTGCAGTGTTCAGCTCAATTCAGCTGTTTGCTCCTGAAGCTGCAGCTGCAGTACAGCGCATCGGAACCGGATTATTTGATTCGGCTTGGGCAGCGGGGATCGCTGGCTCAGCCTTCGGCGCGGAGGGGAGTGCCGTTATGACTGCAGGCGCGCTGACAGCTGGTGCTGTTGTAACGATTGCGGCGGCTGGAATCCGTGCTGCACAGCAGATGGCGGTAAGAAATAAACTGCGCAAAAATATTCATCATCTGAATCAAATTCGAGCAATGAAGCTATTGACCTTGAATCGACTAGATATCATCATTCGCTCTATGCACTACATAAAGTGTGAATTAGACCAAATGCAGGACAGAGGGGATGCCGTTACTCGGGTCACATTGCAGCAGATGGTCATGAATTTTGTAGAACCTGCTGTAACCAAAGCAAACGCACTTCAGCTGTCAGATGCGGTGCTTCAATTGGATCAGATGGACCAAGCTCGTGCCTCATGGACGAAGGACGATGTGGTCCCTACAGCTTCACCTAAACCTCAGCGTTTTTTTCAAATTGATCAGGTTCCGATACAAACCCTACCCTTAATTCCGGCAGATCTAAAGGCACTGAGCCTGACTTCACCTGACAGCCTTGAACCCAAAGAGGTCTATCCTGTCTTAAGATCCAATAGCTGTACCTATTGGCCGCTCAGCTACGCAGATCATCGAATGGGGATGGCTATTGTCGTGTATGACTCTGAGGGGAATTTGATTAAACGGTGGGACAAGATCGGCGCGAGATATATTGTTGACATCATGGCCAATCCGACGAATCAAGCGATGATCTTCAGAGGAGAATCCAATCATTATTTTTCGATGTCATGGTCAGAACTGGGGGCAATGTAGATAGAGGAATTTTGTCGAATAATGGAAGAAAACTTCTTCTCACTGACAACGCTTTTACGTATAATGAACTCAATACCACTGCCATAAGTATAAGTGAAAAGGTGAAGAAGATGAGAATTGGCGAATATTCCGGTTACGAACGATTGAATGACGGGAAGTATGCAAGTGTTTTTCGAGCACGCTCTAGCAAGAATAATCTGAAATACATACTTAAAGTACCGAGAACGGAACCTCCTATTGTTGAAGAATGGCAAAAATTAAAGCAAGAATATGATATGATCAACAGTCTACCTATAAAAGGAATCGTCAAATCGATCGAGTTGATTCCGTACTACAATGGCTATGCGCTTGTGCTTGAGGATAATGATGGCGTATCCCTTCAGCAATTGATTAAAGAAAATTCTCTATCGCTTGAAGCTGCTCTGGAGATTGCCATCTCTATTGCTTCCATCGTAGGGCAATTACACCGACATCGAATTATTCACAAAGATTTAAAACCAAGAAACATTATCGTAGAGCCGGAGAGCAGTCGTGTTTGGATTACAGATTTTGGTATAGCGAGCCGCTTTCAGTCTGAGTATGTTGGATCGACAGCTTATGGTCAATTAGAAGGAACACTGTCCTACATGTCACCAGAGCAGACGGGGCGGATGAACCGAATGGTGGATTATAGAACAGATCTATATTCTCTTGGTGCAACCTTCTACGAAATGCTCACTGGTGTTCCCTTATTCCAGGCGGAATCGCCGATGGAATGGGTATATTGTCATTTGGCGCGTACACCGATAGCGCCTTCACATTTGGATGCTCGAATTCCTTCGGTTTTGTCTGACATAATCATGAAATGTTTGTCCAAGAACCCGGAGGATCGATATCAAAGTGCACAAGGCTTGGAGTATGATCTGTCCTACTGCCTTAATGAACTGGAGCAGCATGGATATGTAACCGAATTTGTAATTGGTGAGCAAGATAAGAAGGATGTCTTCTACATACCAAGCGGTCTCTATGGGCGAGATATGGAAGCAGCCAGACTTAGACAGCTGTATGAGCGCCTTCAGTTTGGAAGCACGGAATGTGCGATGGTAAGCGGGCTTGCCGGTTCTGGGAAGTCGAGTTTGGTTCAGGAGCTCATGCTGGATGTTACACTTGGCGGAGGACTATTTGTATCCGGTAAATTTGATGTCTTGAAACGTCAGGTTCCTTATAGTGGTGTGCTGCAGGGATTGCGTGGAATCTTACGCTCCCTATCATCTGAAACTGAAGATGAGCTTGCTGTATGGAAGGATCGTATTACCCAGAAGCTCAAGGAGAGCACGCGTGTGCTTGTTCATATGCTGCCCGAATTAGAGTGGATTATTGGTCCCCAAGATGCGGTGGAATCCCTGACGGCTCTATCGGCTGCAGAAGCAAAGAATCGTCTGCATTTTGCGGTATTTCAGTTGCTTGAATGCTTGGCAGAGCATAGACCGATTGTATGGTTCGTGGATGATCTTCAGTGGGCAGATCCGGGCTCGCTGCAGCTCCTTCACTTCTTAATGACGGCGTCCAATGCGCCTTCACTGATGCTGATCGGAGCATACCGGGCAGAGGATTGGGAGAAGGAGCATTTGCTCAGATGGTTCGTGGGAGAGCTTAGTTCACGTTTAGAGAGAACGGAACTTATTACACTGGCTCCTATGGATGAAAAAATATTAAATGCACTGCTTGAAGATACATTTGGGTTAGGTATACAGCAGTCTCATCGCTTCCAGAAGATTGTGATGGAATATACCGGAGGTATTCCATTTGATGTGAAACAATTTATATATGGTCTCATTGAGCAAAATTTAATGTGGCTGGATGAGGATTCAGGAGCTTGGATGTGGGATGAGGATCAGCTGCTGACAAGGAAGGTATCCGATCAGATGTCAGGATTCCTCTTGCAGCGAATTGATCAATTGGCAGAGTGCGAGAAGGAGACGTTGAAGTATGCTTCATGTATTGCAGACAGATTTGATTCGGAGCTTCTTGCCGAACTGTTGCAAGTCGAGAAGGCGCAGCTTCAGCTTCAATTAAATCCGTTGGTTGATCTAAGATTAATTGCACCGTCTGGGCCCTCTGAATATATCTTCCTCCATGATCGAATTCGTTATTTCTTCTATCATCTATTGAATATGGACGAGAAGCAGCAAATTCATCTTCAGACGGCCAGACTTATTGAACGCAGTACGAATGGAGATCGCGAGGAACGATTATTCCTGTCGGCACATCACTACCGGCTAGGCTTATCATTGCTGAATGATAAATCCGAGAAACTGCACATTGCACAGATCTTTCAGCTTGCCGCGGAGCAAGCCAAAGCCTCGGGTGCATACGACTCGGCTGCAGAATGGTATTCTAGTGGAATTGAGCTTCTTGAGGAGCGGGATTGGGAGCTATCCTACGAGCTGGCATTCCGTTTATTTCTCGGGAGATGGGAGTCTAATTCACTGCAAGGAAGATTTGAAGAAACGGAACAAGGATTTGAAGAGATTCTCGAGCTGGCAAAGACTTCAACCCACCGTGCAGCGGTCTACACCGTTATGATTAATCAATATACGCAGAGTGGACAGCACGAAAGAACGATATCCATGGGGATGGAAGGACTCAGCCGTATCTTTGGACTTCAGTTAAATGCGGCTCCAAGTCAAGGCTCCCTGCATTTGTCACTACTCGATATTATGTACCAAAGGGTTAGAAAAGGAAGTAGAGAGAAGCGAAACTCACGGGCTCCGGAGATTCAAGCTGAAGTTAGAAGTCAGATGAAGCTCCTGATGGATACAGCGACTTCTGCTTATTTCGTTAATCCAACTCAATATTTATATATGATGCTGACGATCGTCAAATATTCGATTCATTATGGTAATTTTACCGAATCTTCTAACGCTTATAATGCAATGGGATTACTGTTAGGCTCGGGGTACGGAATGTATAGCCGAAGTTATGAGCTCGGTTGTTATGGGGTGGAGCTTAGCAACCAGTTTAAGCATCCAGGACTTCGCTGTAAGACACATTTTACCTTTGCCGTATTTATTTCTCCCTGGAAACGTCATTTACGTCATACTGTCGACGACTTATGGACTTCCTATCATGCTGGAATGGAAGCGGGGGATCTAGTCTACGCAGGCTATGCAGTAACCTATATCCTTCTTGCTCACGATTTTCTCGGTCTGCCTGCTGAGCGTTGGATTGAAGAGGCGGACAGGCATCTGCCTTTCTTGAGACAAACGGGCAATCCAGAGACGGTGCATATGATTGAATTGGTACGCAAGACACATATTCGCCTTACAGAAAGCTATGGTCCAAACGTAATGTTGTCTGATTGTGAGACCGAGGAAGAGATGTGGATTAAAGAGCTCGAGGGAATTCAGAACCAGGTCGTCATCCAGGTCTTTTACATGAAGAAAATGATGCTGTCTTATCTATCAGGTGACTATGAAAACGCTTATGACATGTCAAGAAGATCAAAGGGAGCGCTGGCTGCTTCATTCGGCTTGTTTCATAAGGTCGAACATGAATTATACACGGCGTTAACGATATATTCGCTGATTGAGCAGGCTTCGAAGGATCGGAAGAAGCTCCTGCTTCAGGAAGCCCGCCAGTGCGAACGCAAATTGTATCGCTGGGCGCGAGAAGCACCTGAGAACTATGAGCATCTCTATTTGTTGGTCAGAGCAGAAAGATATCGTGCTGAAAGCAAGTTGAAGCAGGCCGAGAGAAGCTATGAGCAGGCGGTAGAGGGAGCTAGAGCTAACGGGTTTTATCATTTTAACGCGATTGCCGCTGAACGCATGGCAGACTTCTGTTTGGCTGAAGGCCGGATGACGGCAGGCCGGCTGTACATGGCGGAGGCTTACAATTTATATGAGCAGTGGGGTGTCGTGAACAAAGTGAGAAGAATCGGAGATGCTTATCCGGAATTTAAATCAGGCTCGTATAATACAACCACGACCATATCGACGGATTTTCTGGATCTGGAAGCCATAATGGGCGTCTCACAAGCGCTGTCACAGGAAATTGTGCTTCAAACTCTGCTTGAAAAAATTATGACGATCCTGATTCAGATATCAGGAGCAACCAGAGGTGTACTCGTTGTTAAACAAGCAGAGGGTCTCTATGTAGAAGCTGAAGGAGAAGGTGGAGGCAAGGTTGGAGACGGCATAGCCCGACATACAGCGGCTGAGGAGATCCATAGCTATAAGGAAGTTCCATTGTCCATTGTGCAGTATACAGCGAGAACTAGTGAAGATGTAGTGCTTGATGACGCTTCAAGACAAGGATTGTTTGTCAAAGACCCCTATATACAAAACAATGAAGTGCGCTCTATCTTGTGTATTCCCATTCTGCATCAAGGCACGTTAAATGCGATTGTATACTTGGAGAACCGGTTTACCTCTCATGTGTTTAACGATGAGCGGAGAATGGTTGTTCATATGCTGGCAGGTCAGGCTGCGATATCCATCGAGCATGCGAAATTGATATCAACTCTCGAGCATAAAGTAAAAGAACGAACAGAAGAATTGATGCAGATGGAGAATGATCGGCGGAAGCTTCTCGCTAATATATCGCATGATCTTGGAACACCATTGACCTCGATTCAAGGCTATGTTGAAGCCATCCTGGACCGTGTCGTAACAGAAGAAGAACAACAGCGCAAATATTTAAGGGTAATTCATTCCAGAGTTCTCAGCATACAAAGATTGTTCAAAGATTTGGTGCAGCTGAGCCGAATGGAGGCCAAGCAATTAACGATGACCAAGACTCCAATGCATGTGGGAGTATTCGTACAATGGTTATCACAGAAATATGAGCTCGATATTGAGCAGGCGGGAATTGAGTACGTGGTGAGTCTTGACCCTACTGTGATGGATGCAACGCCTGGGGAAGACATGCACATCTTGGTGGATCGGGAGCGGATGGGACAAGTATTTACGAATCTGATCAGCAACGCCATCAATCATACGTCCAAGGAAGGTTCAATCACTTTGTCAGCGGTCATTAGCGATGAAGGTCATCATTTAATTGTACAGGTGAAGGATACGGGGGTAGGGATTTCGGAAGAAGATATACCTTATGTATTCGAAAGGTTCTATCGCGCTTCGAAATCCCGAAATTCAAAGTATGGTGGAAGTGGACTGGGTCTTGCTATAGCCAAAGAAATCGTTCAATTGCATGACGGTGAAATCTGGGTAGAGAGCACCCTGGGTCATGGCAGTGCGTTCTATGTTAAACTTCCTTTTATTTCTTGAGAACTTGAAGCAGCCGGCTGTGCGTAGAATTTATAACCGACTCCGCGCACGGTCTGGATGTATTGCGGCATTGATGGATTTGCTTCGATTTTTTTGCGTAAATTGCTGATGTGAACCATTACCGTTCTGGTGTCTCCATAGTGGTCTGCTCCCCATATAAAGTCAAACAGCTGCTCAGTCGGGAAAACACGTCCCGGCTGGCAAGCCAGCTTATGCAGGATATTGAATTCCGTAGCAGACAGCTGCACAGCTGTACCGCGAATATGTACTTCATGCGTTGTTTCATTAATTAACAAATCTCCGAAGTTTAGAATATGACTATCATTGAATACCTCATTACTGGTGACTACAGACTGAGGCTGCCGATGAACCCGGCGAAGATGTGCCTTAACTCTGGCAACCAGTTCTCCCGGACTAAACGGCTTCGTCATGTAATCATCCGCTCCTACACTCAATCCACTGATCTTATCCCAGTCCTCACCTTTGCAGCTTAAGAAAAGAATCGGGGCAGGGGTATGATCTCGAATCTGACGGCAAATTTCTAATCCGTCCATGTCGGGAAGCAGAATATCAAGAATAATCAAATCAGGCTGCAGCTCGTAAACAGCTTGAATCGCTGCCTGACCTGTACTTACCGTAGTTACATGATACTGTTCTCTCTCCAGGTATAATCGAATAAGTTCACTGATTTCGAGCTCGTCATCCAGTACGAGAATGGATTCATGGGACATGCTAATTTCACCTTCTTGCATTATTTAATAGTCAAATTATACCTGACCCGTGTCAGATGCGAAATAACTTATAGATAAAATGACCTATAAATTTTGATAAGCTCTGTTTCATCAAGAAAATAATTAGGATATTAAGGAAATTTTGATGGTAAGAAGGTATAATAGTGTGTGGTTTTCACTGCAATTGTACTTTATCTTATA
Organism: Paenibacillus urinalis; assembly: GCF_028747985.1. Taxonomy (NCBI): domain Bacteria; kingdom Bacillati; phylum Bacillota; class Bacilli; order Caryophanales; family Paenibacillaceae; genus Paenibacillus; species Paenibacillus urinalis. The sequence goes on along the minus strand of NZ_CP118108.1, from coordinate 3,058,239 downwards.
AAGGAGCTGCCTTAATGTCTTCTGTATTACAAGAGCTAAGCGAAAGGAAAGTATTACCCTCCTACTGGATTTATATTTTTGAATTCTATGTGATTGGAATGCTCTTATCTCTTTCCCTCACGGCAGGCCCGGTCATCCTTGTGTTAAGGTGGCCCACGGTTTGGTCTGTAATTTCTCTTATAGCGATCCCGGCAGGTATCTTTTTCTTCATTAAGTTGTGGAATGGATTGAAGCAATGGATATGGAGAAATAATCATTTGGATCATTTTCAACTGCATGAGGATCGGCTGGAATTTACACTGTGGGATCGCGATACGAAGGAAAAATCGGAAGGAAGTCTGCACTTCTCAGAGGTAACGGACCTGTATTATGGCCGTCATGTTGTTTCATCTAATTATATTTACAAGAAACACAAGAAGGGAGAGCGCTATGAGAATATATCCCTGCTGCCGATCCTCTATTTTGTTTATCAGAACGGATCAGAGGAGATGGCTGTGGCTCTTCCATTTGATGACGAACGGGAAGCGAATCGATGGCTTGAGTTACTCAGTGCCAAGCATATTCCACTATCATTAACCTCCGTCGTTACCGTCAATTTTCAGCAGGACCCTGTACCCGAAGAGATGAAGGCGGACACGTATTTGACCCGTGCCGAATTTAATGGGAACATCGAGTGGGCCTTCCGGGATTTCATTGACCGAATTGTGGAGGAAGAGGAGACTAGGGAGCCGACAGAGGAAGAGCTGGCTGAGCTTGAGGATGAGGAAAAATGGCATGAATATCATTTGGAGCTTGAACGAAGGAAATCTTCTTTTAGCGGCATGGGCAAGCTGGCATGGATCATTTTTCCGATACAATATGGTGTTGGGGTCTGGTATGTAGATTTAGCTGTTAATGGAAGCGTCGAGCCAGACGGAATGCTGATTCCTTTTCTCTTATCAACGATGTTCGGAATTCTGATGTTTATAATAGTCAAATGGATGAGTTGGAAGCAAATTCTATTATTCCATGGAATCTCATTCTTTGGCTTTTGCTTTATAAGCAGCTCCGACATGGAGACAGATCCTACATATTTAGCGACTCAAGGCTTACTTGTGGCAAGTGTATTTTCCGTAATATTTATCGTGCCTGCCTATTTTATAATTCGTTTTCTTAGAAAAAATCGGGATGAGAAGAGCATGCCGGTTCCTCCAAGCAGAGGACAGCATATGACGTGATGCTCAGCCTTTAATAGTAAAAACGCAGACCGATTGGACTGCGTTTTCTTTTTTTACGGTTGTGTAGTATAACTATAACGGAAGGTTTGCATCGGCTGTGAGGTATAGATCTCGTCGATTTCTTTTTGCGCTCCGGGCTTCAGATGAATTCCCTCGTATGTTTCTGAGAAAACAGTGTTCATTCCCTGATCAAATACAACGACCTCTAGATCACCATCAAATGTGGTGTTTGAATAATTCCCGGCATATACAAGCACATGGGCTGACTCTTCATCCTTAAAGGCTCCGACTGTGATGTACACTTCATCATTCGATTCCGCATTCAACTTGTGAACAGGAGAAGCGTGCTCTTGATCCAGCTCCTCAAGCATCATTTCTTCCTTATAAGAGCTCTCCTGAACAATCAGTCCAATAGGAATCGTGACGAAGAAGTAGATGACAAGGGCGGATATGCCCGTGCTTTTTAGAATAGTTCTCTTATCATATTTACCGATTACAAGAGCAGTGAACGCAATGATGACGAGTACAACGACAATTAGATGCCAGGGGGAGATGAACATTTCTGGATATAATTTCATTTCAATTCCTCGCTTTATGAGATGGTAGAATAGAAGTGATTAATTATATAGGATGCATCCTAATAGATTAATAGTTCAATGCTATCAAAATTACATTTTAATTGTTTCATATTAGTGATGCAGATGTAGAAGTTTGTCGAAATCATGTTAGGAGATTAATTAATGTTAAACTCAAGAAAAAATCTGGTAAGTATAATACTCATTGTGGTATTCAGCTGTGTCGTCATGGGGTATATCGATGCTGTACTCAAGCCTGATTATGCTGTTAAATCCATTATCAAAATCATTCTGTTTCTCACCTTACCGGCGCTGTACGCCTATTTCAGCAGGGAGGTTTCTTTTCAAGCCCTGTTCAAATTCGATAAGAAGAGTCTAAAGTTTGCCATGCTGCTTGGCATCGGCGTATTTATCATCATTTTGGGAAGCTACTTTCTCATTGGACCTTACTTTGATTTTACCCAAGTGACGGGAGCACTGCAGAATAATATGGGGGTCAATGCGGGTAATTTTGTATTCGTAGCCATCTATATATCGATTGTCAATTCATTGCTCGAGGAGTTTTTCTTCAGAGGCTTTGCGTTCTTAACTTTGAAAAAGCTTGCCGGCCGCAGGTTTGCTTACCTGTTCAGCGCAGGAGCATTCGCAGTCTACCACATTGCGATGATGACGAGCTGGTTTACGATTGCTTTGTTCGTATTACTGATTGTCAGTCTCTTTGTCGCAGGTGTGATCTTCAACTGGCTGAATGAACGAAACGGGAATATTTATGCCTCGTGGATGGTACATATGTGTGCTAACCTCGCCATCAATACCATAGGTTTTATCTTGTTTGGGATCATTTAAAAAAATCGAGGTGTTCCATATGAAAGACCCTGGGATACACATGATCCCAAGGTCTTTTTAAGTTACCGTCATAAATAAAAATGTCAGTTTATATATTCAGGGGTTCGCCGCTGAATATTTGAAGTTCCATGGGTGCAGCTAGAAGCTCTTTTGCCTTATGAGTGAAGGCAGTGAAGTGAGCACTTGCATTATGTGCTCCTGCAGCCTCCATATCCTTCCACAGCTCGACCATGGTGTACTTGTGTTCTTGCTCCGTTGATTTCATGAGCTCATAGCTGATATTTCCTTCTTCCGCTCTTGTTGCTGCAAGAAGCGATTTGACTTCTTCGAGAAATACAGCTTCCTGTTCTGGTTTAATGAATAAATTAGCATGAACGATAATCATGGTGATGACCTGCCTTTTCCTAAAAGTAAGTTAGTATTTGCTAATATTGCTCTGCATGCGCTGCAGCATATCATTGAGAGCTTCGACTTCTTCCTTGCTGAAATCCTTCAGCATTTGATTCACAAATGTCATCTTTTCTTTCTTGTAGTTCACAATATGCTTCCGGCCATCTTCGGTCAGTCGAACAAAGGTTACTCTGTTATCAGAAGGATTACGTCTTCTAGCGACCATTCCGTCAGATTCAAGTTGTTTCAGATGACGAGTAATGGCGGCACTGTCAATATTGATCGCTTTCTGCAGGTGAGTCTGGTTGACCTCGTCTGCAAGATACAGCTGATATAATAAGTCATATCGAGAAGAGCTGATCCCGGTATATCTTTCAAACTTGGGGCTGATCTGATTATTCAGATTCTTTAGCAGATGCAGAATGTGCTCCTGTTCTGAGAATGAGCATTCCATATAATTGACCTCCACTCATTATTTGAGCTATCAATTAATATAATGCAAATTCCCATGGTGTGCAAGGTAACACGAATAGGAATACAGCATACTCTCCATCTAATTACCGATCATTTCCACACAGCGACTTTATCTACAGGCAAACGATAAGAGGTGAATCCTTCACTTGCTGCTTTACCGATGGTGATGAGCATGACGGGTACATAACGCTCTTTGTCCAGACCGAATGCTTCCGCAATCTGATCCTTCTCAAAACCACCGATTGGATTGGTATCATAGCCATGGGCACGTGCAACTAGCATGAGCTGCATTGAGACAAGACCGGAATCCAGCAAGAGAATATCACGCATAGCTTGATCTGACATATTTTCATACATCGGTTTAAACGCGCCAAGCTGCATATCTTTGACTTCCTGAGGCATATAGCCAAGCTCAACGGCATTTCCATAAATCTCTTCGGCATAATCAAAATTATTCATGTCTCCGAACACCGCAATTACAGCAGAAGCGGAGAGTACTTTGTCCTTATTGAATCTTGCGAGTGGAGCAAGTGTAGCTTTGGCCTCATCGCTATCGATGACCACAAAACGCCAAGGCTGCATATTGATTGAAGAAGGAGCTGTAACCGCCTCTTCCAAAATCTCTGTCATTTCTTCTTTGCTGATCTTGACGGCAGGGTCATATACTTTGATGGAACGACGTCCATACACGATTTCGTTAAAATCATTGGTTTGTTGATATTTACGCATAGTTATTACGACACTCCTTGGTTATCTATTTAGTTGACTACTCAATATTTGATAAGTCAATGGTTGATACGTCAATTAATATATGATATCGCTGTCGATTTTGCAATACTTAATTTCTAATGACAAGTCACCAATCCAGGGGAAACCCTTGCCGTTCTAAGACTTAAGAGATCATAAAAAAAGCCGATCCACACTGGATCGACTTGGCTCATCGCGTATAGATCTGATCAGGCTCTTTTATTCTCGACCGATTTCATGCGGTTCTGATCATCGAGCTTGCGATCCGTACTGAATTCCTGCCCTGCTTCTAATTCCGTATGACCTGATGCACTGCGCGCAAATTTGGTAAACTGTTCTTTCTGTTCATCCAGCTTGTGCTTTTGCTGCAGCAGCTCTTGTGGATCCTGTTTTGTCATATAAAGCGAACCTCCTTCTTTAGTCAAAGTGCAGATACCTTAAGAATGTGACTGATGATCAGCCTCATCTTTAATTTCCTCACGAAAACCGGAAATACTATGCTTGCGGCGTTCATTTTTTTCTTGAATTTGGGCTTTTTCCTGAGCAGGAATTTCATCTCCGAACTCTTCGAGATAACCCTCAGCCTCACGGTAGTTCTCCATGGTGTTTTGTACTGCATTTTGCAAATGCTCTACATTATCCTTGCGATTATCTGGCTTAGCCATACGAAATACCTCCCATAAATGATGATGTTGGATTGGAATTTGGACAAAATCCTTACTTAGGAAGTTTTCCTTAAGACAGACACGCTTATGCATTTAAGCACTATTTTTGATCACATTCAGGTGGAAGGATGAGCTTAACCGTAATGTGTAATAATAAGCAGGATACAGGAGAATAAGCCCATATGGATGATACATTCGTTCCATTTACCTATGTAATTGAGTGCGGAAGCAAGTATGATATAAAAACGGGAGATGGAGCTGTCTAACCGAATTGACATCAGAGAAAGAGAGTGAAACTAACCCATGGTACAGGATGAGAATTTGACAAGAGGGTTAAAAAACAGACATGTACAGCTTATCGCCATAGGTGGAGCGATTGGCACCGGTTTATTTCTGGGTGCAGGTAAATCCATTCATTTGGCTGGTCCTTCGATATTATTTGCTTACATAATAACGGGCATCATATTATTTTTCATTATGCGGGCACTCGGTGAATTGTTATTAAGCAATCTGAATTATCACTCGTTCGTGGATTTTGTTAAAGATTATATGGGGAATGGAGCCGCCTTTGTCACGGGCTGGACCTACTGGTTCTGCTGGATTTCAATTGCCATGGCAGACTTAACGGCTGTCGGTTTATATACTCAGTTCTGGTTTCCAGAAATCCCTCAATGGATGCCGGGTCTTATTGCACTTGTGATCCTGCTGATCATGAATTTGGCAACCGTGAAGCTGTTTGGGGAAATGGAATTCTGGTTTGCTTTAATTAAAGTTATCGCGATTCTTGCCCTCATCGTCATTGGAATCGTGATGATCGTGAGAGGATTCTCCACAGATCAAGGTCCTTCCAGCTTCGCGAATTTATGGGAGCACGGAGGCTTGTTTCCGAATGGGATGAACGGCTTTTTACTATCCTTTCAAATGGTAGTATTTGCTTTTGTAGGAATTGAGCTTGTTGGTCTGACAGCGGGCGAGACGGAGAATCCGGAGAAAGTCATTCCGCAGGCGATCAACAATATCCCTATCCGAATTTTGATCTTCTATGTAGGTGCACTGCTGATCATTATGAGTATCTATCCATGGAATGCGATTATTCCGGATGAAAGTCCATTCGTACAGGTATTTCTGGCTGTAGGTATTACTGCAGCAGCAGCAGTCGTTAATTTTGTCGTGCTGACCTCTGCGGCCTCGGCTTGTAACAGCGCGATTTTTAGTACAAGTCGTATGCTGTATTCCTTAGCGAAGGACGAGAATGCTCCTAAACGTCTAAATAAACTGAACAGAAGAAGCGTGCCCTCGAATGCTTTGTATTTCTCTTGTGCGGTCATATTAATCGCCGTAATTCTGAACTATGTGATGCCGGAAGGAGTATTTACATTAATTACGAGCATTTCGACCGTGTGCTTTCTCTTCGTCTGGGCAATGATCGTCATCAGTCATTTGAGATACCGTAAGATGAAACCGGAATTGGCACGCAGCAATAAGTTTAAGCTTCCGTTGTATCCGTTCTCTAACTATTTGGTCTTGGCCTTTCTTGCCTTTGTGCTTGTTATTTTGGGGCTGGCTGAGGATACGAGAGTAGCTTTGTTTGTAACTCCGGTATGGTTTATTATCGTTATCGCAATTTATCACCTTCTTAAGAAGAAAATAGCTTAAAGATATTCTCAACTAGAGTCAAGGCTGTGTATGCCTTGGCTCTTTTTGTGGTCCAATTCTAGCTGATTAGATAAGGATCACATATAACAATTCGCACCCCCTAGTAAGTTGACGTTATATTAAATAACTTTCTAAGTTATTTAAGGCAATATCTTTGTACGGATTGAATAAATCAGCATCCATATTTTGTATTCATGATCCAAAGACGTAAAGATATATAACATATATAATTGCTTCAAGGTACAGATCAATTCCAGAGAAAAGGGTGGAGAATCGATGGAAATCAAGAAACTGGGTCAAAAAGTAACGGGTTTACTGGCTAGTGTGGCTGTGGTCATTGCTTTAAGCGGCTGCGGGGGGACAAATGCTTCTGGAGCCCAAGAAGTAAAGGTCGTATTGAATTGGTTTGCTGCTCCTGGGCATGGAGGGATCTATGCTGCCAAGGATCAAGGATATTTCGAAGAGGAAGGACTGGATGTGACGATCGAGCCCGGTGGTCCTCAAGTATCTTCTATTCAGATTGTTGCCTCTGGCAAAGCAGAATTCGGTCTTGCCCATGGAGATCAGGTGCTCATCGCACGTAATCAAGGAATTGATCTAGTCGCTCTGGCTGCGCTTAATCAGCGAAGTCCGCAAGCTTTTATGTTTCATAAGGGACATGGGATTGAGAGCTTCGAAGAGCTGAATGGACGAACCGCCTTTATTCAAACTGGAATACCGTATTGGGATTATTTGAAATCACAATACGATCTAAGCAACGTTAGAGAGCTTCCCTACTTAGGCGATTCTACGAATTTTATTAATGACAAGGAGTCCGCTGAACAGGTGTATATCTCAGGTGAACCGTATTTCATGAAGGAGCAGGGGATTGAAACGGAAGTTAAGTTTATTTCGGATTCAGGCTATGATCCATATAATTATGTGCTCTACACGACGAGAGAATATTTAGATAAGAATGAAGAAACGGTACGCGATTTCGTGTCTTCTATGGTAGAAGGCTGGTCCTACTACAAGGAATCTCCGGACGATATTCTTAAGATCATTAATGAATTCAATCCGGATATGACCTTCGATTCGCTGAAGTTTCAAGAACAAACGTTAAAAGAGTATATTTATGGATTTGACGCCGCAGAGCATGGAGTAGGTTACATGACTGAGGAACGGTGGAATACACTCATAGATCAGCTGTACACCGCTGGCTTACTGAAGGAAAAATTCGAGGCTACCGAAATGTTCACAACAGAATATTTAGAAGCTGAATAAACGAGGACAGAGCAGATTGGAGACTAGAGCGGATGCATAAAGCCTATTGGTTAGTCAATGTCAGACTTGAAGATGGATATGAAGTTGAGGATGGCACTCCTGTCAGGACGTTAACGAAGGAATATCATTTATTCATCGAAAATGGAAAGATCGCTAGCATTGTTTCAGCCGAAGAGCAGATCAAAGATGACTACGACAGAATTGAGGGGGCTGGTCTGCTAGCCCTTCCGCCTATCGCTGACAGCCATTTTCATCTGGATAAATCTTATTATGGAGAAGAATGGAAGGCTGTTAAGCCGGCAGCTCATTTACTTGATCGACTCGAAGAGGAAGCGCAGATTCTGCCTGGTAAGCTTAATACGGTAGAAGCGACTGCCCGGCTGCTGATTGACAAAATTATGGAGGCCGGTACGACTCATATTCGAACTCATGTGAATATCGACCCTTATGTTGGACTTAGACACCTCGAGATTCTGCGGGAGGTTCTAGGCGATTATCGTGATCGACTTACGTATGAAATTGTTGCTTTTCCACAGCATGGACTATTGAGGACAAATGCAGCAGCGCTCATGCGTGAAGCAATGAAGAGTGGTGCCACGCATGTTGGGGGCCTGGACCCTGGAGGTATAGATCGAAACATCGAGCGCTCCTTGGCTGATATGATGGATATTGCGGTTGAAGCGAATGCAGACATTGATATTCATCTGCATGATCCCGATTATTTGGGACTATACACAATAAATAAATTGCTATCCCTTACGGAAGAAGCAGGGTGGAAAGATCGGGTCGCGATTAGTCATGGCTTCGCCCTCGGAGGAGTCACACTGTCGGAAGCCCGAGAAACGGCAGACCGGATGGCCACATCCGGAGTTCATCTAATCTCAGCTGCTACGTTGCGAGCAAGAACGACGCTTCCTCCCCTGCAGGACATGAAGGAGAGGGGAGTGCAGGTAGATTTAGGCTGTGACAGTATATTCGATTGGTGGGGTCCTTTTGGAAATGCGAGCATTACCGATCGTCTTAGCCGGCTTGCTGAATATAACAGCTGGGTTGATGAGCGCTCTCTAGCAGAATCGCTCAGTTACATTACGAGAGGGATCATACCGCTCAGCGGGTCTGGCGATAGAGTGTGGCCGCAAGCAGGTGATGATGCAAGTATGATTCTGACAGAGGCACAGTGCTCTCCTGAATTTATAGCCAGAAGAGCACGAGCCGTGAAGGTCATTCACCAAGGCGTTCTGCAGACGAAGAGGGAGGAATTTGCTTGATATCAACTTGGAACAAAGTGAGAGTCGGTAATCGGCTGTATAATCTAGAAATCAAGAATGGTTATTTTTCCGCGATTACTCCCTATCAGCATGAACAACATTTAACAGGTTCACCTAGTGTAAGCACTCATGATGCAGATGGTTTGTTATACATTCCCGCCATGAAGGATATGCACTGCCATCTGGATAAGCATTTTTTGAATGAACCGAAATGGTATTCGCGCCAAACCATTGATACACTGCCTAATCAGCTGAGACGTGAGAAAGAATTGCTGGGTCAGCTGACCCAGAGCGTCGAAGAACGGGCCAGAGTAATGCTGGATACTATGCTGCAGCTAGGAACGACTCAGATTCGAACCCATGTTGATGTAGATCAAGAGGTTGGAGTCGAATCATTAGAAGCTGTGCTCAAAGTCCGAGAGGAATATCGAGGTATTGTTGATATTGAAATTGTCGCTTTTCCCCAGCAAGGGCTCATTCGTTCACAAGCTCTGCCGCTGATGAGAGAAGCCATGCAGATGGGTGCGGATCTTGTCGGAGCCGTAGACCCTGGTGGGCTGGATGAAGCGATTGATCCATGCTTAGAAGAGGTTTTTGGACTCGCTGCGGAATATCAGGCGGGTGTAGATATTCATTTACATGATCCCGGTCACCTTGGTGTATATACCATTGAGCGGATGACAGAGTTTACAGCCCAAGCCGGACTCAAGGATAGAGTGGCGGTAAGTCACGCCTGGGGCCTGGGCCATATCTCGGATGTGGAACTTAGCAGGCTCGCTGACAAATTAAGAGAGCAGGGTGTAGCCGTTATCAGCAGCGTTCCCATCGACCGTCCAATGCCGAATCTACCCTTGCTTCGTTCACTTGGCGTAGTAACAATGATTGGCACCGATAATGTACTCGATGCTTGGTCCCCATATGGAAATGGAGATATGCTGCAGCGTACCTCCAGACTGGCTGAACGATATCATTGGGTTGAGGACGAGCAATTACTGGGAGCATTTGAATACGCAGCAGTCGGAGCAGTAGAGCCCAAATTAGGTGAACGCGCCGATTTCATGCTTGTGAATAACGTTATTAATGTAGAGCACGCCCTGTGTAAAGTGCCAGAACGGGAGTGGGTTGTGTCTCATGGCCAGATCGCGGGCGGGACAAGGGCAGGTATAAGGCATAAGAGAGCGTTAAGCCGATGATAATGAATGATCGTAAGGAGCTTAATGAGGTCCAAATCATCTATAACTGCCGACTTCCAGAACGTACAGGTTTATATGACGTTACCCTACGAGGAGAGCATATTGATCAAGTAAGACCACGGATTATTGATGATGAAGCACTTAAGTCCGAATTAGAGCAGGATCTTCTGTCCAATGAATCGAAGGTAGATGCAGCAGGTAGACTGCTGATTCCTGGATTAATAGAGCCTCATATTCATATGGAAAAGGCAATGCTTCTCGATCGAATGCCGAAGGAAGCTGCTTCGCTGCAGGAAGCAATTGCAATGACAGTCAAGCTGAAGGAAGGCTTTACCAAGCAAGACATGATTGCACGATCCATGGATGTAGCGTATAGACTAATCTCTTATGGAGTAACCACTGCAAGATGTCATGTAGAGGTAGATCCCGTCCTCGGTCTATCGGCAATAGAGAGCTTGCTAGAGGTAAAAGACAGACTGAGTGACCGGATGGATTTGAACATCGTAGCCTTTCCACAAGAAGGCATCTATGCTGCACCAGGAACTGCTGAGTTGATGAAGGAGGCAGTTAAGCTCGGGGCTGATGCTGTCGGCGGAATTACGTATATGGATCCTGATCTGGACGAACATTTAAGCTTTGTTTTTAGATTAGCCGCCGAGTATGATCTCCCGCTAGATTTTCATGCCGACTTTTCTCTAAATCCATGTGACCGCGGGATCATGCAAATTGTACGCAGAACGAAGGAATTCGGCTATGAAGGCCGAGTAGCAGCCGGTCATGTCACCTCACTCGGAGCGATGCCTAGAGAAGAAGCTGTACTCTGTGCACAGCAAATCGCTGAGTCAGGAGTTCATATCATTGCCTTGCCTGCGACAGATCTCTATATGAACGGAAGGCAGGATACAGATAATGTCCGCCGTGGACTTACTCCGGTACGACTCCTGCTAGAACAAGGGGTAAATGTCCTCTATGGCGCTAACAATATCCGTAACGCATTTACGCCATTTGGCACGGGTAACGTGATGGACATTGCCTGGCTTCTGGCTCATACGGCATACATGGGAAGTGAGAAGGAAGCCAAGCTGCTGGTACGGATGGGGACCACACTGGCAGCACAGGCACTCGGAATATCAAATTACTGCATTACAGCTGGACAGGCTGCAGATCTGGCGCTGTTTCCAGTCACTTCCGAGAGAGAACTGCTGATTGAACGCCCTAAACCCTTAGCGGTCTGGAAAAATGGAAAGAGACTAAGGCCAATAAAAAGGGCTGAGGATAACTTTTATAGTTGAATAATGATAATGATTGTGACAAGAAACCCGCCTGCCAGGCGGGTTTCTTACGCAGTCCCGTGTTGTTTCTTGTAGCACGAGCGTGATCTTCCGCAGTTCTTCTTAACATGCTGCTCATGAACCCCCATGAGGAAATATCATGGATTCTATGGCGAATGCCATTCGAAAGCGGAGGCTGGTTGAAGTGTCCTTTAACCGGAGTCCGGTGATCTTCTCACATTTGTCCAATCGGTATACGACTGTGTTTCGATGAACATACAGCTGTTTGGAGGTTTCTACGAGCTGGCACTGGGTATCATAGAATACCCTTAACGTACGCAGTAATTCTTCGCGCTCCTGCGGGTCCACCTGATGGAATGAACGCAATGTATCCTCATAGAATTGGCGCAGCTCATCCTGAGGAAGCAGCCGGAACAGGTAGGCCGTATCCTTGGATTGAAAAGATTCGACGAATCGATTCATGTTCATCTGATAGCCATACTGCAATGCTTTGACTGCCTCGTTATAAGAAAGTCCGATGTCCAGTACACTTGTAACGAGATTCCCTATTCCGAACGATATGCTGATCCCAGCATCGTTAAATAGGGCATCAACTCTCGCTCTCAGCTCATCTATAAGAAGAGGCTCATCCCATGTCATCTCGTCAACAGCGAGCAGGATTGCAAAATTGTCGTTCTTGGTGAACATCTTAAATGGATATCGAAGACCGCGAAGCTGCCATTTAATGAATTCGTACTGTACGTCTCGTTCTGATATGGACAGCTCATTCAGATTCGAGCTTCGCTTATGCAGGGAGCGGGTACGATCATGCTCGTCCATTCTGGCAGCTGCAACAGCCCAGTTCACATTAGGAATCAAACCAAATTTCTTTCCGGAATGAAACACCTCAGCTTCTGTACTATAGTACCCTTCGATTAGATCAGAGAAGAACTCGTTCTTGTATCTTCGAGAGCGTTCCTTGACGGCCTGTGCTTTAGTCAGCTCCATTCCGATGACATTCACTGCCTGCTCCATGGTTAAACCGTATCGGCTTGAGGGCGAGGGGGAACCGTGAAAGGATAGAAGATAGCCTTCAAGTCGGTAAGTGTGGACAGGATAGAGAAGTACATGTGAATAGTGACGGAACCTGGTTTCGATTAAGCAAAATGTACTTGAGGCGCCAGCAAGATGAGTCGAATCTAGCGCTGATGCGATCATTCCGGTCAGTTCCTCAAGTTGGGATGGAGAGAGCTTCGAGCTTGTAATCAGCTGACGTTTGTCGTTCAGCAGCACAATGGGTGAGGATAACAGCTTGGAGAGTGCGGCAACGATGTCAGCGATGCTCTTGCCCTGCATCGACATATCACAGAAGCGCTTGTGGATATGAAGCGCATATTGTAATTCCTCATTTTTGTTGTCGAGTATAAGACTCGTGGACCTCTGTAATATTTCGCCCAGAGAGAATTTGGATTCAGAGATCTCAATGATTGGAAAATGCAGTCGATCTGCTTCAGCAATAACGTCATCCGGAATCGTGATGCCAAAACGTTTGGTTTTGATGGCGATTCCCGAGCAATTCAGCTGCTGCATATCCATCATCAGCCTGGGCAGCGTATCCGGAGCCGCCTTCACAAAGAATCCATTGGTGAGCAGCAGTTCATTAGGCTTCAAGAAATGTATGATATCGGGAGCATCCATAATATTGACGGTTTCAACCTGACGAGACAAGCCTTCCGCTCCGGCAAGAATTTGTGAGCCGTCATAAATATCACTGCGAATTAGTTCATCTAAATTCATAACTCACCTCAATTCCAACGATGCTTCTGTTATCAAAGCTAGCACTAAGTCCTAAAGTAGTAAATACATATGTTAGGTATCAATTTTGAATGGAACGAATTTGCAAATTATGTAGTCTATACTTAATAACGCAGGTCATGATGAAGGAGGTAAGTATGCAGAAGATTTTATGTCTTATATTGTTTAGCTTAGTACTCATCACTGGTTGTGAAAGGGGAACATCAAATCATTCACCGCTTACAGGGAACAAGCCTCCTGGAGTGCAGATCAAAATTGCAGATCAATTCTACGATACGAAGCTAGGTACATATTGCTGGTCCAGCAATAATATGGGAGTCTGTGTAGATACAGCGGGTCCTGTCGAGCACTTGGAAGATGTAACGCCGCTTAAAGTATCACCGGAAGCCACGATACAGTTTGTAATGAACTATGAGCCTAAGCCAAATCAGTTTTCGCTGCAGCAATATAGTGGGGTGAATATTCATAAGAAAGTAAGTATTGAAAATAACGCCTTTACTGCTCCGACTCAAGAAGGCACTTATTATTATTCATATGGAGCCTGGTGGATGGATGAGGAGAATGAGCAAGTATCTCATGGGGATGCATTTTATCATTTTGTAATAGAGGTTGAAAAATAAACGTTTATTACTACTAAACACAGCTATAAATGTAAAGGTAACGGACCCTTCGATCGGGTAATCGAAAGGTCTTTTTTATTATAATATAACAAACCACTTCTACGGCGAATATGTGACATCGTGGATCTAGTGGTTAGACAGATTATATGCGATGATGATGGCGAGGGGGCTGCTGAGAATGTATTCAGATTTTGTACTAGCGAATGACCGACCGGCTTATATACAAGTCAAAGATTATATAAGACGGCTAATAACAACAGGCGCGCTGCAAGGTGATCAGAAGCTGCCTTCTACCCGTGAACTATGCGGACTTCTCCATGTTAGCCGTAATACGGTCATAAATGCTTACTCGGAGCTCGAGGCGGATGGCTATATTTATACCGTCAAAGGTCAGGGACATTTTGTTAGTTCGTCTGCTGCACCTTCAAATTCTGTATTTCAGTCTCACGATGTAAAGATGAACTGGAGTACGAAATTAAACGACTATGCCAGGCTGGCTGAAGAGCATGATCTAATGAAGCATGGCATTCGCGGACAGAAACAAGCCATTTCTTTTACCAGTATTGCACCTGATGAGAAGTTGTTTGATCTGCAAAATGTTAAAAGGGCCTTTATGGACCGAATGTCATTAGAGGGAGACGTGCTTCTGAATTACGGCTATGCCAAAGGATACAAACCGCTGATCGAATATCTGCTGAACTATATGGAGAACAAAGGCGTGGACCTAGCGGGAAAGGATCTGCTCGTGACGAGTGGTTTTACGGAAGGACTCAGTCTGGTATTGTCTAGCTTCAAGCAAGGAAGCGGGAGGATTCTGTGCGAGAACCCTACTCATCATACAGCGATCAAAGCTTTTAAGATGCATGGATACAAGATTACAGGAGTGCCTATGGAGAGAGATGGTATTAATCTCAAGGAGCTTTCACGCGAGCTTGCCTCACAAGCCTATGATCTGGCTTATCTTATACCCTCTTATCATAATCCGACGGGGATCGTCATGTCTCATCCAAAAAGAAAAGAAGCGCTGCGGCTTCTTCAACAATATCACGTTCCCATTATCGAGGACGGGTTTAATGAAGAGCTGCGATATTCGGGATCGCATATTGCACCGCTTGTCGTGAGTGCGGGTAGTGGAAATAATAGTGTCATCTATATAGGTAGCTTCTCTAAAATACTATTTCCCGGTCTGCGTGTCGGGTGGATTCTTGCTGATTCAACTTTGATTGATTATCTGGAGAGCGTGAAGCGTGCACGAACCATTCACACATCAACGCTGGATCAATCCTTGCTGTATCAGTATCTATATAACGGTAATTTTGAGAAATATCTTAAACGGGCGAAGACGGAGTACAAGCGAAAACATGAGCTGGTCGTCAGAAGCTGCCAAGAATGGCTGCCTGCACATCAGTTGTCAAGTGATGGAGGGCTTCACGTATTTATTGAGTTTGCAGCCGGCGTTGATACAAGGGAGCTGTTGAAGCTCTGCTCAGAACAAGGGGTTTTATTTACACCGGGTGACATTTTTTATACAGACGGCAGGGGTCAAAATACACTTCGGCTGGGGTTCTCACGCGTATCGGAAGCGGATATTCAGAAGGGAATTCAAATCATCGGTTATTGTGCGGAAAAGCTGCTGTCATAAGCACAGCGTATGAATTCAAGGGAGGTATTGTTGTGAAGGTTGGCATCATGATGGGCGGAGTATCCTCCGAAAGAGAAGTTTCACTACAAACAGGCAAGCAAATGATGGTTCATCTTAATAAAAGCAAATATAGTCCGATATCGATCGAGATTAAGGATAAACGTGACCTGATCACGAAGACAGAAGGGATTGACATCGCTCTGCTTGCGCTCCATGGAGCTTTTGGTGAGGATGGAAGAGTACAGGCCACACTGGATACATTAGGGATTCCATATACAGGAAGCAGTGTGCTGTCCAGCAGTATTTGTATGGATAAAGACATGAGTAAGAAGCTGCTGAGGCAAGAAGGTGTTCGAACCCCGGACTGGATTATTGTTAGCAGCTTAGAAGAGCTGAAGACTGTAGATACCGAAGCTATCGAATTTCCGGTCGTCGTCAAGCCGAATAGCGGCGGGTCTAGTATCGGAACTCAAATTGTTCGCTCGGCTGAGCTTCTTGAGGAAGCCGTATTAGCCGCATTGAGATGGGACCGTCATGTCATGATAGAACATTATATAGATGGAGAAGAGCTAACTTGCTCTATATTAGACGGTGAGCTTCTGCCGATCATATCGATTAAGCCCAACGCTGAGTTTTTTGACTATGTGTCCAAATATGAGGCAGGGGAAGCGGAAGAGCAGATCGTTCAACTCACTGATAAGCTCCAAGACGAGGTGAATGAAGTGGCATTAAAGTGCTACTTGACCTTAAAATGCAGTGCATATGCCAGGGTGGACCTTATGTTGAAGGACGGTTCGGTCTATGTGTTAGAAGTAAATACGCTTCCTGGTATGACTCCAACGAGTCTGTTTCCGCAGAGCGCCAGAGCAGCGGGTATAGGGTACGAAGAACTGCTGGAACGAATTATTACAGCCTCCTTGGAGGATAGAAGCAGAGAGAATCTTCGTATTGTGGGGGAACGATCATGATGAATCTTAAGAACACCTTCCTATCTCCTGTCGTACAGACGATGCCTCCCTCGGGAATTCGCCAATTTTTTAATGCAGCTGAAGCCGATCCTGAGGTAATCTCTCTAGGTGTCGGAGAACCGGATTTCGTTACACCTAAGCGAGCGATAGAAGCATGTGTTAAGGCACTTAACAACGGAAAAACCATGTATACGCCGAATGAGGGACTCATGGAGCTTCGGGAAGAGATTGCGGGTTACCTGAACAAGTTTTTTAAGATGAGCTATGATCCTATAGGTGAGATCCTCGTCACCGTTGGCGGTAGTGAAGCAATTGATCTTGCGCTGCGGGCACTCATCACACCGGGTGATGAGGTCGTCATACCCGTGCCAGGTTACGTGGCTTATTCTCCGCTTGTACGATTAAACGGCGGAGTTCCGATTGAGCTGGAGCTGCTGGATAAGCATGATTTCAAACTGAACGAAGAATTACTAGAGCAGGCCATTACTTCGAGAACGAAGGCCTTGATCGTCAATTTTC
Organism: Paenibacillus urinalis; assembly: GCF_028747985.1. Classification (NCBI taxonomy): domain Bacteria; kingdom Bacillati; phylum Bacillota; class Bacilli; order Caryophanales; family Paenibacillaceae; genus Paenibacillus; species Paenibacillus urinalis. The sequence continues at coordinate 3,041,110 of NZ_CP118108.1, read as the reverse complement.
CTAGTAATCCGACAGGCGCAGTAATGAAGAAAGAAGACTGGCTGCCGATTGTTCGTCTGGCCATACAGCATAATCTCATCGTGATTACAGACGAAATGTATGCTGAACTCACATATGATGGTCATCATGACAGTATCGCATCACTGCCTGGTATGAGAGAACGGACGCTGGTGGTCAGCGGCTTCTCCAAAGCATTCGCGATGACGGGGTGGCGAGTAGGTTATTTATGCGGACCTATGGAGCTGCTGCAGGAAATGGTCAAGATTCATCAATATACGACCTTATGTGCACCTATTATGGGGCAAATTGCCGCATTGGAATGTTTGAGAAACGGACATGAAGAAAAAGAAGAAATGAAGAGTGCATATAATGAGCGGCGAAAAATGTTCATCCAGAGCTTAAGTGAAATGGGACTGTCATGCCGGCAACCGAAGGGTGCCTTCTATGCATTTCCAGACATTACGGTAACAGGCATGAGTTCTCAGGAGTTTGCAGGGAGGCTGCTCCAAGAGGGTAAGGTAGCCGTGGTGCCTGGTCAAGTGTTTGGCAGTGGTGGCGAAGGTTTTGTCCGATGCTCCTATGCATCCTCATTCATTCAGCTGGAGGAAGCGCTGGAGAGAATCAGCCGCTGGCTCAGATTAACACATGGAATTCATTGACATAAACCGCACTGCCTGTGATCTCAATCGTGCCATCGCTGGTCACATTTACTCTTACTCGGCCATCCTTCCCTAATTCCTGACCTTGTTCTACGAGCAGCTCAAACGCTGTAGCCGATTCATTCTTTATATATTTTGCGTAGTAAGCTCCTAACACACCTGAAGCTGTGCCCGTAACCGGGTCCTCAATCGTACCCGAATAGGGGGATGAGAAATGCCTGGCATGGATATGTGCAGCTTCATCATAGGTTTGTAAGCAGAACGGATGAATTGAAGCACGAGGCATTTCCTTGAGTAGGCTTGGAAAAAGATTGTTCTCAGGCTTCATCCGCCTGAACGCATCCAGGGTTCTTACCGGGACTAATAAGGTCCATGTTCCCGTGCTGCCATAGACGATGGGGATATCTGTATCGATATCGCTGACTTCAATTTCGATCGAATTCGAAAGTTCTTGAATGGAGCCTTGAAAGGTGTGAAATTCGGGAGCCGCCTGCTTCATCGTAATAAATAACTGTTGCTGTTCCAGATTCAGTCTAATCGGCAGGACGCCGGCTTTAGTTTCAATCGTAAAATTCATCTTATCCCCAAGCATGCCTGATGAATACAGGGCATAAACGGTAGCCATGGTGGCATGACCGCATAGATTGATCTCATGTCCAGGTGTAAAATAACGAATTCTTAGATCAGCGAAGTCCGACTTTAACGGAAACGCGGTTTCATTAAATCCTACCTGTTCAGCCACCTGTCTCATTTGCTCCTCAGTCAGATCCATACTGTCTAGTACAACCCCGGCTGGGTTTCCCATACCAGGAATATGACTAAATGCATCGTAATGAAAAACTTTTATATTTCCCATATAACCTCCAGTAATATGTAAGTCGTCCGTTTTAATCGTTTGTGATTCTATCATCGACATTTAGCTTAGAGTACCTTTACTTCCACATGCTCGCTGTCCAGCATGTCAATGGATTTTTGACAGAAGGAACGAAGTAGTGTAAAGTGATGTCTGCACACACGATTTAACGCTTAAAAGCATTTTAGCATCTTAGTGAAAAAGTTGATAATTGTATTTTGTCAACAGATGGATATATTTCGCACCTAGACGGTAACAAAGCTTACAGAGAGTTGGAGTTCTGAATGATTCCTCCGCTATAAGAGCGGTGCTAATGAGTCCTTTCGTCACTAAAGCGAAGGGGCTTTTTTATGTTGACGTGCATTACGATTTTGATATGGAGGCAAATATGAATCAAGAAAATAAGGTATTAAAGATCCATTCCATAGAAGCTGTAGTGATAACGGCTCTGTTAATGGGACTGCTTGGGTACCTGATAATTGGAGTTAAAGCAGTTCCTCATATTGCAGTGATATCCGGTATTGTATTTTTGTTAATTTACGGTGCTATAAAGAGGGTCGGGTTTAAAGAATTGGAAGGAGCTATGGCAGAAGGGGCTAAATCCGGAATTGGTGCTGTCATGATCTTCTTCTTCATCGGCATGCTGATCAGCAGCTGGATGGCTAGCGGGACGATTCCAACCTTCATCTATTTATCGGTCGAGCTGGTGTCGGGTAGATTCTTCTATGCGATCGTCTTCCTAGTTACCGCTATTATCGGAGTTAGTCTTGGCAGCTCACTAACGACGGCAGCAACCTTGGGTGTTGGGTTCATAGGTGCGAGTACGGCACTGGATATGTCACCGGTAATCACGGCCGGAGCCATTGTTTCAGGAGCATTTTTTGGGGATAAGATGTCACCTCTATCAGATACAACAAACCTTGCTGCTACGGTAGCGGGTGCGGATCTATTTGATCATATTAAAAATATGGCCTGGACGACAATTCCGGCATTTATTATATCATTCATCGTATTCCTAGTGCTGTCTCCTGAACAAACGAGTACAAGTATAGAACAGATCGAGCTGGTAAAAGAGACCTTGATCCAGTTGAATCTTGTTAATGGATATGCACTTCTTCCATTTGTCATCCTTGCGGTGCTTGCCTTTATGAAGGTGCCTGTTACCGCTGCCTTGCTGGGAGGTACGTTGTCGGCGTTAATCATCTCCATCTGGACGGGTAATGGCCTGGAAATGAAAGGAATGCTGGAACTGCTCTATTCTGGTTACCAATCTGCCAGTGGTGTGGAGGATGTGGATTCCATGCTGACTAGAGGCGGAATAGAGAGTATGATGTTCAGTGTGTCTGTTATACTGCTCGCGTTAAGTATGGGAGGCTTGCTGTTCAGACTTGGAATTATACCTGCGTTATTGTCTATCGTACAGCGATTCTTAAATCGTGTTTCGATCCTCATTTGCTCTACCGCAGGAATGGCTGTAGCCGTCAATTTTATTATTGGAGAGCAGTATTTGTCGGTCTTATTAACAGGAAATGCGTTTAAAGATTATTATAAAAAAGCAGGGCTTGAACCAAAGCATCTGTCACGTGTGCTTGAGGATGCGGGAACGGTAGTGAATCCTCTTGTACCATGGAGTGTGTGTGGTGTGTTTATTACCTCTGTGCTGGGAGTTTCCGTTGTGGAATATGCACCATTTGCGATGTTCTGCTTGTTATGTCCTCTCATCACGGTGTTCTATGGATTCACTGGCATCTCATTGCCAAAAACGATAAAGAACACGCAGAAATGAATCATCTAGTTATAGTAAATAATTAAGCAGCCGAATACAGAGCACTAGTACCTGTTGTGAAGGAAATCTAGAATAACTAGTAACTAGTGTCTCTTAGCGGCTGCATATATATTAGCGAACTACAGCAAGTTTAAGAGATGTAAGGCTTTATTTAATCCCAATACTTTACGGAGCCGGAGCCGCTGAAGCTTTCGTATACATAAAATTCTGCCTTTTTGTTGTCCCCATCCACATAGCTTCCGATTCCCCTATAGATAAGTGTGTCTCCAGGGTACAATAAGTACTCGTAACCGGTTACGAGCTCATCCGCATTACTGCCCGGATCATATTCACGTAACTGATACCAAGCGCCGCCACTTGGTCCGCTGGCAACTTGAAATTTGAAATCACCACCTCCAGAGTGGACATAGTTTGTGGGATTTTGAGAGGATACGGTTGATCGCTGACCGAGATAATCCCATTCACCTGCTTCCATAGGAGAAATAACTTCACCATTGGCCCGAATAATAGTCACGTTAGGTGCACCAACAGCAGATTTATCTACTTGTCTGACTTCAGCTGTGGAATCCTCAGCCATAACCGACGAAATGGGAATAGCCACTGTTAATGTTAGAGCTGCAACCGCAGCAATCATCCACTTCGCCTTCGATTTGTTCCAATACTTCACATCATCATCCTCCATATCGTAATTTATATTTGAAACCAGAGTTAATGTAGCATGTATCGTGTGTCGAAGTAAGTAGAAAATAGCAAAATAATTCCATAAAAACAAAATTAATACTTTAGTCTTATTTGATACTCTAATCGTCTTATGTAAATTGATTCATGCAGAAATGAGGGCAGTTTATAATTTATTACATAGAGTAAACGATAAGAAAATATAGAGTTAATATAAGAGCCTTATATTCTAATAGATTTGAATTCAAAGGAGGAATCATAGTGAACAAATTGAGAAAAAAGGTAATTACGATTTCGGCCGTATCAGCAATTGCTCTTGGAACTATAACTGCTGGAAGTAACTTGCCCATCCTAGATGCAAAGGGGAATCAAAATAATAATAGAAAAGTCGATAATGTCATCTTTATGGTTCCGGATGGCTTCTCTGCTTCTTATGCAACGAATTATCGTTGGTACAAAGGAGAAGAAACAGCACTGGATTCGATACTAGTCGGAATGCATCGTACATACTCTGCAAACTCAGAGATTACAGATTCGGCTGCAGCAGGCACCGCTTTTGCAACGGGTGTCAAAACAAACAACGGCATGATCAGCACCTCCCCAGACGGCAAAGAACTCAAGACCATTCTTGAAGCAATGGAGGAGAAGGGCAAGTCTTCTGGTTTAGTTGCGACTTCTACCATTACACACGCAACACCGGCTGTATTTGCCTCACACGTAGCCAGCCGATCAGATGAGTCCGCTATTGCTCCACAACTTATCGATAACGACGTAGATGTGATTATGGGCGGCGGCAAAAAATATTTCCCCGACTCGCTAATCAATGAAGCAAAAAAGGATGGATATCAGTACATCTCAAGCAAAGGTGATTTGAAGCGTGCTGAAAGATCGGACAAGCTGATTGGTTTATTTGCAGAATCTGGAATGGCTCCGGAATTGGACCGTGAAACGACGAATGAGCCTAGCCTGCAAGAAATGACCGAGACGGCATTGAAGGTCCTCAACAAAGACAAAGATGGATTCTTCCTTATGGTAGAGGGAAGTCAAATTGATTGGGCAGGCCATGATCATGATGCAGCCTGGGCTATGAAGGATTCAGAAGCATTTGAGAAGGCTCTGGAGTCTGTATTGGAATTTGCCAAGAAGGACAAGAACACACTGGTTGTCGTAGCTGGGGATCATGATACGGGAGGAATGTCCGTTGGCGGAAACGGTCCAGGGGATGTCGATCTTGAGGTCATTCGTAACGTAACGGCTACAGGTGATTATATGGTTACCCAGCTGAATTCCACACGCAGTAATGTCAAAGAGGTTGTGAAGAAATATACTACACTTGAGCTTACAGATGAAGAGGTTCAATTGATTAAGTCCTCGGAGCAACCGGCGATCACAATTAATGAAGTTGTCTCTGCCCGGGCCAATATTGGATGGACAAGTCTGAACCATACAGGTGTAGACGTACCGCTGTATGCATATGGGCCGGGTGCAGATCTATTCATCGGACTTCATGAGAATACAGATTTGCCTGTATTAATGGCAGAAGCGCTAAAGATTAAATTTACACCAGGAAAATAATCCAAAGCATTTCTCGTTGCTCTGAAAGAAAAAGATCACTGGGGAGGTGAGAGAATACCGATCCCAAGTGATCTTTTTCCATTAAGAACAGACGATCATTTATTCTATAATATGAACGAAAAAAGACTATCCACAGCACATGAAATAAATGTGTGAATAGCCTTACATTATGTAGTTCATCGCTGGCAAGGAGATCATTGATTATTTAGGTCTAAATTCAGAACCGTGATCAAGAAGCTGGATTGAATTCGGTACAAAGTCAGGATAAATTACGAAGATGAACAGACCCAACACTGTCAGAGCGGCTAGAATACCTTTTTTCATTGGGGAGATCTCCTCTCATAAGAATTTTATTGAGTATATCATAACACGTTTTGAGCTGAGAAACAGTACCAAATTTCCTAAGAATTTCAAACAAGGATATTGCCTTTTTGAAATACTTGTCATTCCTCATTTCATCGGCGGCATCCAAAATATGAAGTGTAATATCAATAGCGGTAGAATGTTCCTCATTCATATTTCGGTACAGTGCGAGCTGATATTGGTAGGACAAGTAATGTGCTGCTTTTACTTTATCATTGTAATGAGTGTAATCTTCTACGTAAGCTGATAGGTGAGTGATGATCGAGTCCACATCATAATTAAATTGATTCGCAGAACGAAGGATGTTGATTAGGCCTTGAAGTACTTGATCGGGGTTTGCATCCAGGAATTGAACATATTCGGGAAGCCGATCCTTCTTACCATCCAGAATATCCAGCTGCAGTTCATTGGCAGAAGAGAAGAATTTGAAGTGTTCGATCAGATATTTGCCGGTTTCAGTAGAATCATCAAGCCAGTCCAGATTGGCATAGAAGGAGATGTACTCTCTGGATTTGGTGAAATCACCCAGCTTCTGATAGGAGAGACCATTCATTAGATGACTGTATCCAAAGTAATAGATGATATGGTCCTTATAAACATGTGACGTGGAGTCTGTCTCAATTAGCTCCTGATGAACTTCCTTGGCTAGCTGCATGAGCTGATCGGATAAGGATAGAACCTCTTCCCAATTCTCGATCGTATAGTTGGATTGGATCAAATTTACTAGAGAGTCCAAATCCAGAGGCTCATCGTAAGGAAAATGTACACTCATTTATTCCTCTCCTCGCCATAATTTTCATAATATTTACTATATATTACAGGAGAAGAATTGAGAGGTCAATAAAGCTTTGATTGTATTCAATAGATTTAACACGTATTTAATTATGATCATGTATCAGATAAATATAGGAAGTGTAAGATGATGCATGTCGAGCCATAAGCTGATGTTATCCGCACTATAACGATGTGCAGCACCCTTCTCAAAATAATGCTTGACAGTAAGCAATGATATGGTTTTAATTATATAGACCAATCGTTATAATGCTTAAGGATGTGACTCTGCTTGAGTGAGAAGTCTAATGCGAAGGAATGCATCGTTAATACAGCAGCCAGACTGTTTTTTTCACAGGGATATCACGCGACCGGGCTGAATCAGATTATTAAGGAAAGCAATACACCCAAAGGCTCGTTGTATCACTACTTCCCTCATGGTAAGGAAGAGCTCGCCCATGTATGTATTCAAAAAGCAAACGAGGATATTTTGCAGAAATTTGAAGCTTGCTTTGCAGCCAGCGACAATACGGGAGACGCCATACAACTCTTCGTTCATAAGCTTGCTGATGAGACTGAAGCAGCTGGTTTTACTGGGTTTTTGCCATTTAGCTTCTGGGCAGCTGTCGAGACATCGTGCATAAGTCATCAGCTGCGAGAAGCCTGTCAGGGCGTATTTGCAGATTGGCAGCAAGTGATTGCCAAGAATCTCATTAAAGATGGCATTAGTGAACAGAAGGCACGAGAAACGGGTTTATTGGTCATTTCCTTGCTGGAGGGAGCACTCATTATAAGCCTCACCAATCAAGACAAACAGCCGATGCTGACGGCTGCAGATTATTTGTCGGTTGTTGCAAAGAACGCAAGGTAGATTTAGAGAGAGATCATTATTATGGATTAAAGAGGAGGATGGAACCGTGGAGGTTACCATGAAAGCTGAAGCTGATACTGTACAAGAGGGGCAGGAGCAAAAACAATATAAAGTGCTGCCCATTTTGTTCGCTATGCTGCTTAGCGGATTTATCGGTCTGTTTGGGGAGACGGCACTTAACGTAGCAATGACTCCGCTGATGGATCTGCTGGAAGTAGGACCTACAACCATTCAATGGCTGACTACTGGTTATTTGCTGGTACTGGGTATTCTAGTACCTGTGTCTGGATTGCTGCTGCAATGGTTTACGACAAGACAATTGTTTACAACTTCATTAATTTTTTCAATTGCAGGTACTGTGGTAGCTGCGCTGGCACCAACCTTTGAAATGCTATTAATTGCAAGGGTGCTTCAAGCGGTGGGTACCGCATTATTGCTGCCACTGATGTTTAATACGATATTGATTATATTCCCGATTGAGAAGCGGGGATCCGCGATGGGCCTGATCGGACTGGTAATTATGTTTGCGCCAGCGAGCGGCCCGAGTATTTCTGGATTGATTCTAGCTAACTTGACCTGGCATTGGATCTTCTGGATTTCGCTGCCGTTCTTTATTATTTCGCTGGTGTGCGGTTTAATGTTCCTGCCGAACATCTCGAAATTGACGAAGCCCAAAATTGATGTACCTTCCATTATCCTATCCACACTTGGTTTTGGGGGGATCGTATACGGATTTAGTAGTGCAGGCGGACACGGTGAAACCGGCAGTGGATGGAGCAGCCCTGTAGTTATCGTCACCCTGGTGATCGGTGTCTTGTCCCTGCTCATCTTCAGCATCCGTCAGCTCAGAATGAAGCAGCCGATGCTGGATCTTCGTGCATTCAAATATCCAATGTTTACAATTGGGCTCATTCTCATCTTCTTCTGTATGATGATGATGTTATCGTCCATGCTAATATTGCCGATGTATTTGCAGCAAGGTCTTGCGGTTACTGCCCTGACAGCCGGATTGGTACTATTGCCGGGCAGCTTGTTGAACGGATTCTTGTCTCCAGTTATGGGTCGTTTGTTTGATAAATTTGGCCCTAAATGGCTGGTTCGTATTGGATTAGTGGTCGTGGCTGCCGTTCTGTTTATGTATACTGGAATTGAACCTACGACTCCACTGGGCTTGATTATTACACTGCATCTATTCATGATGATCGGTATTTCCATGATCATGATGCCTGCTCAGACGAATGGTCTGAACCAGCTTCCGCCGGAGTATTATCCGCACGGAACGGCTATTATGAATACACTTCAGCAGGTGTCTGGAGCAATTGGTACAGCCGTTGCGGTAAGTATTCTGAGTGCAGGTCAGTCAAGCTTCTTGAGCGGAGTGACGAATCCGGAAAGTCCGGAGAATCAACTCATGGGATTCACAACGGGTGTCCAAAATGCGTTTATGTTCGCATTAATCTTGGCTGTCATCGGGCTTGTCATCTCCTTCTTCGTTAAGCGGGTGCAGGTTACTGGACAACAGAGTGGGCAAGGTCCTATGCATTAATCATGATATTTAAGTTATAAAACGGTAGACTTCCTGTGTTTCAGGAAGCTTACCGTTTTATTTATTTTGCAGTGAATTTATTACCTTCTAACTTTGGCTTCTGCAAACAAGAGGATAAGTTGTGTAATTGATCCAGGTAAATGTGAATGAGGAATATTTTTAAAAAATAGGATTGACTTATTCCATGATATTTCATACACTGAATCCAATGAAAGCACTTACATTTTGGATACGAAAACGTTACCTCATTAGTTTTTCCGATATGCTTCCTCTTTTTCGCTAGCACACTGCACTATAATCAGCAAATGCTCTATTTATCAATCTCATTTTGTTCCTAAAGCGCTTTATTTCAAGGCTTACAATGGTATGTATGTTTCCTCGCTTTTCAATTCGGTATATGCAGGGATGCCTGTTATACAATATAAAAAGCTATCTAAGGGGGATTACAGCAAATGAAACACAAAGCGCCAAAAACGGTGGCCATGCTTCTACTTGCAAGCACAATGTTGTTTACTGCTGCCTGTGGAAATACGAATGATGGAGCTAGTACCGGAAATGAAGGGGCTTCATCGGAATCGAATTCGACAGAACCGATCACCTTTACTTTCTTCGGAGCGGACGCAAGTCCGAATTGGAACAAGATGCAGGACGCAATAGGCCAGAAGATAATTGAAGAGACGGGTGTAACGATCAATGCCGAGTTTGATGTATCCAGCGGGGGCGGAGATGAGAAGATCCCTCTGATGGCAGCAAGCGGTGATTATCCTGATCTCATCTATCCTAAAGGCAACTTGTCCAAACTGGTTGATGCAGGTGCGATGATTGATCTTACCGATCTCATTGAAGAGCATGCACCGAATCTGAAGAAGGTTTACGGAGATCAAATGAACCGCCTTAAATACAGTAATGAAGATCAATCCATATACTGGCTGCCAACGAATGCGGGTGTCGGAGAGACCTTGTTCGATGCAGGAGGCGGTTTCTCAATACAGCATCAAGTGGTGAAGGAGCTGGGTTATCCAGAGATCAAAACCCTTGAAGATTTTGAGAATGCGATTCGTGCATATTATGAAAAGCATCCAACAACAGAAGATGGACAGCCAACCATTCCAATCTCGCTTAGTGCAGATGGATGGAGAATTATGATAACGGTTACAAATCCAGCTTTCGGTGTAACTGGAGCACCGGATGATGGTGAATATTACATTAATCCTGAAACTTACGAAGCGATGTTACATTACAAGCGTCCAGAGGAGAAAGAGTTTTTCCGCTGGTTGAACAAAATATACAACGAAGGTCTGCTGGATAAAGAGAGCTTCATTCAAAAGGATGATCAGTACAAGGCTAAGATTGCAAGTGGACGCGTACTTGGGTTGCTTGACCAAGGATGGGGATACAGTGATGCAGAGAATGCTTTGAAATCTGCAGGAAAGTATGAACAGACCTATGGTCACTACCCTGTATCTTTGGACGAAACATATAAACGTGCCGATTTCCAAAGCATCGGTCTGGATGCATACGGTATCGGAATCACAACGAGCTGTGAAGATCCGGTTCGCGCCATTAAATTCCTTGACTGGCTCGCTTCTGACGAAGGCCAGGTGCTTCGTAATTGGGGAGTTGAAGGAGAGCATTATGTTGTAGAAGATGGTGTTCGTAAGATCCCGACAGAGGTTCAGGAGAAGAAAAATAACGACAATGCAAACTTTACGAAGGAATCCGGTGTCGGTCTGTATAACATCTTCAGTGCGCATTATGGTGATGGAGTGAAAGATTCGACAGGCAATTATTATACAACGAACTTCCCTGAGGAAATTATTAAGAACTATAACCCCGTTGAGAAAGAAACACTTGAAGCGTATGGGGTAGATACTTGGAAAGGCTTGTTCCCAACGGAAGAAGATTTCCCTGTGAAAGAGTGGGGCGCAGCATACAACATGCCGGTTCCATCGGACACAGATTACAACGTGATTTTCCAGAAAACCCAAGATATTATTCGCAAGCGAATTCCAGAAGCGATTGTCTCATCTCCGGATCAATTTGATCAAATCTATGACAGCATGCTGGCGGAGATTGATAAAGCAGGTGCGGTTGAGATGGAGCAGCAATACACAGAATGGCTTAAAGAGCGTATTAAATTATGGACAGGTAAAGATGTGTAGTAAATATCACATCCTTGAAGGATATTTATAACGGGAACGAAGAAGACAGCCGAATGTTGATGCTCGGCTGTCTTCTGTTGTATTCATCCAAATAGCTGTTACACGGATACAAGCAGTCTCTTTTGTACCTCGTCCGCAATCTTTCCCCCATGAAATCTGCCGTCCTCGATATATACACGATTCGTCGTTCCACCTGTAACAACCCCAGCCAGAAACAAGTTGGGAACGTTGGACTCATACGTATCAGCTCGATAGGAGGGCACAGAGGTCAACGCATCCACTTGAACACCGGCTTGACTGAGCAGACTAAAGTCTGGCCGATAGCCTATTAATGAAAATACGATGTCATTGGGTATGCTGACCAGCTCTTCTGGAGTGCGTATAGAGACTGTACTGTGGGTGATTTCTTCCACATGGGACAAGGGATAAAATTTAATTTTTTCCTTCTCTACAAGATTGCGAATGTCAGGAATTAGATAAGGCTTTATGCCGACATGTGCGGATTCTCCTCGATGAACGAGTGTAACATGGGCTCCAGAGCGATAGAGATCAATAGCGGCTTCAATAGCTGAATTCTTACCACCAATCACCGTAACCTGTCGTCGGTAATATGAATGCCCTTCCGTATAGTAGTATTTTACTTTGTTCAGATCCTCACCTGGTATATGCAGCTTTCTTGGATTATCATAGATGCCTGTGGCAACGACAAGAAATTTACTATGGTATGTATGCTGGTTTCCTTTATCATCCACCGATTGTACAGTGAATAAGTCAGGGCTTGAAGTTATACCGACCACATTCTGATAACAGTGTACGTTTAGCTCCTCTCGCTCTGTTACAAGTCGGTAATATTTCAGCAGCTCCGATCGGGTTGGACGTGCTTCCTGTGTAAGAAATGGAGTTCTGCCGATTTCCAAACGATCCGAAGTACTGTAGAACCGCATATCGGCTGGGCAATTGACAATGGAGTTAACAATCGCTTCTTTTTCGAGAATGATATAGGAAATCCCTTTTTCCTGCAATGCTAAACCCGCTGCTAACCCGCAAGGTCCTCCGCCAATGATAATTACATCCACCATATATATTGCCTCCCTTTAATTCAAATGCAAACCGGTTGTCATTCTCATAATTCGTATTCGTGTTACTTATTCTATCATACGTGCTACTATTTAGCTCTGATTTCATGAAAAAAATTGATGTGTGGTTGATATCATGTCATAATTAATGCCGCAAACGATTGGATATTCAGTTCAACAAAAAAAGAAGAAGATGGACAGCAGCAACGGCTGATCGCATCTTCCTCAATTACATTATACTCAGTTAAAATGCTATTTAGATAGTACAGTCTCTTTCTTCTCAACTGCTTGCTCCGTGACCTGTCTTTGCGCTTTTTTACCAGGCATAAGCAGCGTCAGTACAAGTGCAATGATCCCTATAATCGTCATGAAATAGTATGCGTCGCCTGAGCCTAATATGGAGGACAAGGTCGCGATAAACTCGGATGAAGCCGTTGGATTTTGACTTTGAACCTCGATCGAATGACTTGCTGCTTGAGCAGTATAGATCGTAATGACAACGGCTGTTCCGATCGCTCCTGCAATTTGCCGAACAGTATTGTTAACTGCAGAGCCATGTGTGCCCAGATGTCTTGGCAAGGCATTTAGGCCGGCCGTGTTTAGCGGCATCGTGATAAAGCTTAGGCCAATTCGCAAGCATATGGTTCTGATCATTAAATACATATAAGATGTGTCACCGGATAAGTCAGTCACCGCCCACATGGAAGGGATAATGAACAGCAGACCAGTAACAAACAGTGGTTTTGCACCGAATTTGTCATACAGCTTGCCTGTGACCGGAGATAACAGCGCATTAATCACTGCACCAGGCAATAGTAACAGCCCAGCTTCAAAGGCGGTAAAGCCTTTGCCGCTCTGCAGATACATTGGCAGCAGGATCAAATCCGCATACATGAGCATCGTAACGAGTACGTTGATGAGAGAAGTAAAGGTAAACATCTTATTCTTAAATACATCCAGGTTCAATAAAGGATCCGGGGACTTGATTTGCCGTACACAGAATAGAGAGGTAAATACCAGTCCGATAATTAAAGACAGGATCACACTTAAGGAATCCCAGCCCTTACTCCCAGCGGTACTAAATCCATACAATATAAAGCCGAAGCCGATTGTAGACAACACAACACTCACGACATCAAGTTTGGATTTGACAGTCTGAGAAACGTTAGCCAAGTATTTTAATGATAGTAGAATGACAATGGCTGCAAAAGGCACCAGCCCAATGAAGAGCCATCTCCAGGATACATATTCAATAATAAAACCCGCCAGTGTAGGGGCGATTGCAGGTGCAAAAATAATGGCAAAGCCGATTAAGCCCATGACGCTGCCTCTTTTTTCAATGGGAAAGACAATGAGGATGACACTCATCATGAGTGGTGTAATAATTCCTGTTCCTGCAGCCTGGATCATTCTCCCTGTAAGTAAAATACTGAAATTAGGGGATATTGCACAAATGACACTTCCGATTAACAGCAGCAGCATGGAGCTCACAAATAACTGTCTGGTGGTGAAACGCTTCATGAGGTAAGCTGTGGCGGGAATCAACACACCGTTCACCAGCATAAAGCCGGTTGCAAGCCACTGTATGGTTGTAGCCGATACTTTGAATACGTCCATCAGATCATTTAGAGCTACATTGAGCAAGGTTTGATTCAAGGTCGATAAAAAACAACCTAAAATTAAAATAAATAATAGGATTCCTTTTTTTACATCTGGTTTCTCTTGTTCCATTAAGATACTCCTTCCAAGCATTGCTTTATCAACACCGTATCAATAAAATAGATGGTACCACAATGAAAATGGATTGACTATTTGCAATATTTTTCAAAGCGTTGTTTAATCAACAGGGAAGGAGAATTCGAATATAAACATCGATTTAATCGACAAAGGAGAAAGAATTGTCTATGAGGAAAAAGGAAGATCCACGAGCGATTCGCTCTAAAAATATGTTTAAACAAGCTGCGCTTTCGCTTCTGATCGAGGAACCATCCATTACACAGGTCACGGTACAGAAGGTAGCCGAACGCGCAGAATTAAATAGAGCCACATTTTATTTGCATTATGAGGATATACATGATCTGATCACCAAGGTGACGAATGAAATCTTTGACGAGCTGTCGATGAAGATAGAGCCGCTTGTCCAATCAGAAATACTGGATAACGAAGTGGATCTTACGCGATTCTTGGATTATATATACGATAACAGGAAGCTCTTTGCTGTATTGTTTGAGCACAAAAGTTATGAATCGAGGCTGTTTACTCTCTTCAAGAATTTGATTGAAACGAGAAGAGATAAAGCACTGACAACGAGAGGATTACCCGAACAGTTAGTATCGATTGAGATCCTGACAGCTTCAATTATAGGGGTTATTATGTGGTGGATTCGTGACGGAATTCACTTTAGCTCAGAGCATATGGCGAATCAAATTTCTATGATATACAAAAGATCGCCTATAAGTTAGCCATAAATTCAATATATGAACATGAAAAATCCCTCCATGGGGAGGGACATTCAATCTACTTATTATATATTGTGCCAATCATTTCTTTGAGAACAGAGGCAGAGTGATTGAATTTCTCGGTTTCTGTCTTGTCCAGTCCAATTTCGATAACTTCTCGAATACCACCGCGGTTGACTATTGCCGGTACTCCGATATATACATCTTCTTGGCCATATTGGCCTTCCAGAAGACAGGATACGGTAAGAATGCTGTTCTCGTTTCCGAGAATGGCCTTAGTGATCCGAACGAGACACATTCCGATTCCGTAATAGGTGGCCCCCTTTCGCTCAATAATATGATAGGCGGCATCCCGTACATTGACGAAGATCTCATCAAGCTTGGATCGGTCTTGTGGATTATTCCGGCGCTCCAGTACTTTAGACAAGCTTTCAATTCCAATAGAAGCCTGACTCCATACTGCAAATTCGGTATCACCATGCTCCCCGATAATCGCCGCATGTACATTACGAGGGTCAACCTGCAGGTAATCACCGATCATGTAGCGGAAGCGTGCAGAATCCAGTGTTGTGCCGGAACCGATGACTCGCTCCTTCGGCAGACCGGATTCCTTCCAGGTTACATAAGTGAGGATATCTACGGGATTGGTAGCTACGAGAAAAATTCCGTCAAATCCACTGTCCATAATCTCGCGTATAATGCTCCGAAATACTTTCGTATTCTTGTCAATGAGATCGAGTCTGGTCTCGCCTGGCTTTTGAGGAAGTCCTGCCGCAATAACGACAAGATCTGCCGTGTTACAATCTGCGTAAGTACCGCTCCACACTCGGGTTGGTGTTAATGTAAAGGCCATTCCATGATTCAGATCCATGGCTTCGCCTTCTGCTCTGCTCTCGTTAACATCTATTAGCACGAGCTCTTCAGCTAAGCCTTGATTGATCATGGAATAGGCGTAGCTGCATCCGACTGCTCCTGTGCCAACAAGTACAACACGGTTGACATTATTCTTCAAACGATTCACCCTCCTTTATATGTATGATTAACCAGTTCTTAGAGGTCTGCTTCATTTTATCAGCTGAAGAACCTTTATGAAAGATCGTCATGCATAGTACACTCCATAATCGTCATAATAAGGAAAACTACGGGCGAAGGAGACAGGATGACGTGAATCCATTGTATGAGAATAATGGGCAAGGAGAGCAGCTCACTACCAGCTTAGATGACTCCATAATTACCATTAATACGATATTCACGGATACTCCAGACTTGATTCTGCGCCGATTACATATTAAGCAGACCGGAGAAGAAGCTGTAATTGTATATCTGGATGAATTAACGGATAAGACATGCCTGAACCATGATGTGCTTGCTCCGCTTCAGCTTGAGTCGGGTAATCCATCTGGAGATTTTATAACTCATGTCGGTTACATGAAGCCTGAATCCGAGTGGGAAAAGCTCAAATTGAATATAATGCAGGGTTATAGTCTATTATTCATCCAGGGCAGAGGCTCTGCTTATGTATTGGACACAAAAGGATTACCGCAGAGAGCCATCGAAGATCCGCAGCAGGAGCCTTCATTAAAAGGAGCCCATCAAGGCTTTATTGAGATCGGTTCACAGAACATTGCCATGATTCGGCGCATTATTCCTGATAAAGAGCTCAAGATTAGACAGTATGTTGTAGGCCGAAGAGGACAGACGACGGTATCTCTGGTTTATTTGGATGATGTCGTACAACCCGATTTTGTAAAGGCGCTTGAAGAACGTATTCAATCGATTGATGTAGATGCCATCATAAATACTGGAGAGCTCGTGGAATTCATCGA
Source organism: Paenibacillus urinalis (assembly GCF_028747985.1). Classification (NCBI taxonomy): domain Bacteria; kingdom Bacillati; phylum Bacillota; class Bacilli; order Caryophanales; family Paenibacillaceae; genus Paenibacillus; species Paenibacillus urinalis. Next base: position 3,024,485 of record NZ_CP118108.1, on the reverse strand, counting down.
GGATCAGCCCCTTGCTCTGCTTCCACAAGTCATTACCACCGAAAGACCGGATACCGCTGCTTCACAAATATTGCAGGGGCGGTGCGCTGTTGTCGTAGATGGTTCACCAAGTGTGCTGATTGCGCCTATTACCTTTATGTCCTTCTTCCAAACGGTAGATGACTACAGCTCGCGCTGGTCGATATCATCTTTTCTGCGTATGTTGCGTATTTTCGCTTTTTTTGTCGCTGTTCTATTACCTGGTTTTTATATTGCGGTCATTTCCTTTCACTTTGAAATTATACCGATGAAGCTGCTGCTGACACTAGGAGAGTCCAGAGGTCAGGTTCCATTTCCTCCTTTCGTAGAGGCCATCATTATGGAGCTTACTCTTGAAATGCTTAGAGAAGCGGGAGTTCGGCTGCCGGCACCCATTGGTCAAACGGTTGGTATTGTTGGCGGTATCGTTATCGGACAAGCGGTCGTACAAGCGGGGCTGATCAGTAACGTTATGGTCATTGTTGTCGCGTTTACAGCGATTGCTTCCTTTATTATTCCAAATCAGGATATGATGGCCGCCGTTCGACTTATGCGGTTTATGATGATGATACTTGCGTCATGGTTCGGATTTGTTGGACTCGTGGTCGGTATGATGACGTTTATTGGGCGATTGATCACCTTAAACTCACTAGGCAACTCCTACAGTACACCGATGGCTCCATTTAGATTGACAGACTGGAAGGATACATTGATCAGGGTACCGCTGTGGCTGATGAACAATCGTCCTACAAGTACAAGGGCTGCTCAGTCAAGAAGGCAGGGAAGGAATCGAGGCTGGAAGGAGAAAGAGTGATTGATGAGAGGGATTCGGCAGGTATCCATGCTTCAATTTATACTGATTATATCAACGTTTCAAATTAGTGTTGCATTTCTATCCATACCTCGGGAGCTGGCGAGACTGGCAGGCTCAGATGGATGGATTGCGATTTTTTTTGGCTGGGGGCTGGCATCTGCTGCGGCTGTTGCTATTGTTAAAGTTATGAAATATAGTCCGAATAGCTCTATTCTTGAACTTATGCAAAGGTACATGGGAGTATGGGGGGCAAGAATTGCTGCCATTGTGTTTATCGCCTACTATTTGCTGCTTGCTTACGATGGATATATGATTGCTTCTCTAGTAATCAAGCTGTGGTTATTACCAAGCACCTATATCTATGTGTTAGTCCTCCTAATGCTCATTCCTACCTTTCAAATCGCACAGCATGGATTTCAAGCCATTGGACGTTACAGTGAAATTGTAGCGATGATCTCCATATGGATTCCGTTTGTTTATTTATCAACACTTCGGCACGCACACTGGCTTTACTTACTCCCTATATTGAAGGAAGGCTGGATTCCTGTCCTCTCAAGTGTAAAAACCATGATATATCCAATGCTTGGCATTGGACTCATCTTTTTTCTATATCCTCATCTGGTAAACAAAGATAAAGCTCTGCCAGCTGTCATCCTATCCAACACACTTAGTTGTCTCGTGTATCTCGGGATCACAATTATTTGTTACGTATATTTTAGTCCTGATGAAATTGGCAAATTTAATGATCCGGTGATCAGCATCATGAAGTCGGTTGAATTTGAGTTTATCGAACGGGTCGAGGTGCCTTTTATTGCTGTTTATTTATTTGTTTTTTCTTGTATTTGGATCCCGTCCATGTATATAGTATCGTCAAATTCGGCGTGGCTGCTCGGAAAAGGGAGCGACCGGACTCATTTGGCAGTGTGGTCGATGCTGATGTTAATCGGTTTTTTCTTATACAGACCAAGCTTTTTTGATGCTGCTATTATAAATGACTCTCTGAACTATATAGGTTTCACTATCGAATTTGCGATGCCTTGTTGTCTCCTTCTATATTTGTTCATCCGTGAGAAGTTTAGGAGGGGGAAGCTGAATTGAAAATGAAGTATAAGCTGTTCGTTGCTGCAATGTGCTGCTTGTTCATATTCTCGCTGATTGGATGCAGTAATGACAAGACAAATATTGATGAAGCGACGGTTCCATTATCCTTGGGTCTCGATGTAGTAGATGAGAAGCTGCATTATTATATTTCCGCTCCAGTCTTCAGCAAGGAAATCCAGAAGAAGAGCCGGGAGGGAGAAGGAATTGCAGAAGGTCTAAGACAGTCAAGGAATCAGCAGGATGCCCAGTTTCCAGGTTCGGTATCAGGGAGAAACTATCAGGTGATTGTGGTGGGTAAAGAGCAGCTGCAATATAAGAATTGGACTAATGTTCTGGATGTAACGTTCCGCGACCCGCGTAATACGATCACAGATCGCGTCATAGCATTTGATGGACCGGTTGCAGATATTATTCATTTTCAAGCAAAGGATCAGCCGCCAACCTCAATATTCTTGAGAGCATTGATCGACTCGGGCAGTGAAAGATCGACGACAGTAAAGACTACAGCCCAGGAATTGCATAGACAATTAAACGATCGGGGAATCACGCCAACGATATCTGAGATCATGATTGAGAATGGCAAAATATTGCTCAAGGGCTCGGCTCTGCTGTCTCAAGAAGGGCAATATCGCGGCTCCTTAACTTATCAGGAAACCTCAATGCTGCAAATTTTGAAGAAAGAAGCTGAACCAGGTATAAGTCTTACATTTTCCGTTGATGGAACAGAGGAAGAACTCCCCTTTAACACAGAAAAGGTTAGCTTTAGTGTAGGTGATGTTTCAGTGAAGATTAAATCTGATCATGAAGACGGTAAATTTCAGTACAAGATTAAAGTGGATGCCGTGGTTAGTGTGACGGAGAAGTTTCTTGAGTATGAGCTTCTTGAGAACTCCGAAGATATGGCTTATGAATTAAGCGAGGAAATGGAGAACAGCATGGAACAGCTCATTAAGAAATTTCAGCAGCTCAAAGTCGATCCGGTAGGGTTTGGAATCTATTCGAGAGCATATCAATATCCATTCTTTAAAGAAGTACAAAATGACTGGGGTGAGGAGCTATCTCGAGCTCAATTTGATGTAGATGTGAATCTTCGGATCCTTGCTTCAGGAGCGGTTAAATAAGCTGATACGGTAGCGCCTGCAGCTAAAAAAAGACTGCGGGCTATATATGCCAGCAGTCATCTTTAATCCTCGCAGTAAATCCATCTCTTACTCGCTTGATAATTCCTTTAGCGATTTTACTTTACCATGCGGATGCTGATCTTGCTTACGTGACTTCCAGGCAGCTTCTTTCCTTCTTTTCTGGTCGGCCATAACAGTAATCCTCCTTAGGTAAAATGAGATGTATACTACTTCTATAGGGTGTCATTGCACGGCAAATTTCATTCGTATATATCAAGCTAGGCAGTCTCAATATAACGAAGTTTGTAAAATTTCTTCTGCTAACGAAACGAGATTGAGCCTGATGTCGTAATTAAAAAAAGGAAATAAGGTAAAACTATGTAAGCTTTCATTTCCGATCATGGTGAAGGTCATGAGCTGTGAAACAGAGACTGTTGCAAGGACATTCTAACAGGAGAGAGGGTAACACGATTGGAGTCTATTTGGCTGGAGTATGCATGGGCACTGCTGATTCTTATTGGATTGGAAGGATTATTATCCGCGGATAATGCCCTTGTTCTGGCGGTAATTGCGAAGCACTTGCCGGAAGAACAGAAGAAGAAAGCGATCAATTATGGAATTATTATGGCCTTTGTGTTTCGTTTTGGTGCTTTATTCGCCATCTCGTTTATAGCAAACGTTTGGCAAATACAAGCCATTGGTGCAGCGTATCTTCTATACCTCGGATTAAAGCATGTCATTAAAGCAAAATTCGGGAAGAAAAACGAGAAAATTCGTGAGGACGTCAAGGAAAAAGCGGCGGGAAAAAGCTACTGGGTCACAGTTGGTAAAATCGCGCTTGCCGATATCGCCTTTGCGATCGACTCTATACTGGCTGCAGTCGCCCTTGCACTTGGACTTCCGGATTCACCGCTTGGCAATTTCGGAGGGATGGACGGAGGTCAGTTTATCGTTGTAGTGCTCGGTGGAATTGCTGGACTGGTACTCATTAAGTTTGCTGCCACATGGTTTGTTAAGCTGCTTGTTGACCGCCCGGCACTGGAAACAACAGCCTATGCGATCGTTGCATGGGTTGGTGTGAAGCTGGCAGTAATTACCCTCGCTCACGAGGACATTGGAGTGCTGGATCATCACTTTCCACACAGCACAGGCTGGACGCTTGTATTCTATGGTGTGCTGGTTGCCATTGCGCTGTGGGGCTGGTTTGCTCCATCAAACAAGAAGCAGACAGCAGAAGATATTGTATAAGATCAAGCTGCTGTGAGCAGCGAAATATAACTTGTCGTTGACAATTTGAGTATGGAATTTCAGGAGCTGCGCATGACGCGGCTCTTTTTGTATTTTATATCTGCGAATTCTTACCATATGTGTGGGTGATTTGATAATATACATAGTAAATAGGTTACTCTATGATTCCGTTCATTTATTTCTTTCTTCAGTATTGTGAAATTAACTCAGCCTTAATAGAAATTAAGTATCATTAGAATTGGATTAACTATGGAGGAAGTGTACTATGAAAATTGCGATCATTACAGAAACATTCCTTCCCTCAACTGACGGAATCGTTACCCGTTTAACAGCTTCAATTCGCCATTTTTTAGCCGAGGGTCACGAGGTGATCATTATCGCGCCGGATTTGGGAATCACAAGCTATGGTGAGGCCAGGGTATATGGAATTCCAGCACGTCCACTTCCGTTATATCGAACGAAGAAATTTGCAATGCCAAGTCCCAGAGTTGGAAAGCTGCTGAAAGAGTATGACCCTGATGTCGTACATGTCGTCAATCCGGCTTTGCTTGGAGCTGCAGGAATCTACTATTCGCGAAAGTATGGGTACCCGTTGCTGGCATCGTATCATACCAACCTGTCACAGTATCTTGATTATTATAAGCTTTCTTATTTAAAAGGTTTGATGTGGTCCTATATTCGATCACTTCACAACCGGGCAGCTGTCAATCTGTGTACTTCTCTTACTGTGAAGGAAGAATTAACCTCTAGGCAGTTTCGGAATGTCATGCTCTGGAAACGAGGTGTTGATACCGAATTGTTCAGCCCGAAGCAATACAGTTTAGTCATGCGTGAGCGGCTGTCTCAAGGACAAGAGGGTAAGAAGGTATTGCTCTATGTAGGCAGATTGGCAGTAGAGAAAGAAATAGAGAAGCTTCGAGATCTGTTTGATGCTTCTGATCAATTTGTTCTGGCCATTATCGGAGATGGACCGCATCGACAGGCGCTGGAGGCTCATTTTAAGGGTACTCCTACACTCTTTACGGGCTTCCTATATGGTCAAGAGCTGGCACAGGCCTTTGCTTCCTCCGATGTTTTTATTTTTCCATCAACCACAGAAACGCTGGGTCTTGTCCTCCTTGAAGCCATGGCCTCCGGTCTTCCCGTCGTTGCCGCAAGAAGCGGTCCGACAAGCGAACAGATCAGACACGGGCATTCGGGATTATTGTATGATGCTGATGATCACAGCGATTTTATCTCCGCTGTTTGTCGGTTTGAAGATGAAGCTGTAAGACATAGGATGGCTGAGGCTGCATATCAAGAAAGTATAGGCAAAGGTTGGTCAGAGGCAGCAGAGCAGGTGCTTGGCTATTACAAACAGACGATCTTAGAAAGGAAGCTCAAGCATAACGAAGAAATCTTGAATTCCAATTAGAAGGAGAGATGTCGGCTTGAATTCAGTGGTGAATGATGTCGGACTTATTCTGGAAGGCGGGGGAATGAGGGGGTTATACACAGCAGGCGTGTTGGATTGCTTAAGCGATTGGGGCATCCACTTTCCGATTGTTGTATCTTCTTCCTCCAGCGCACTGATTGGAAGCTATTATATTTCGAAACAGAAAGGGAAGATTTACGAGGCCTTTAACCAACTGCTCGATGGTCGAAGTCTTGTATCGCTGAAGCGTATGCTGACCCATCAGGAGCTGTTTCATATGGATCTGATGTTCAGTATTCTGCCGACACAGCTGGCACCTTTTGATTTTAATCGCTTTTCTGAGTCCAATGCATTGTTTCTGATCACCACGACAGATATGGCATCCGGTTCTGCATTATATCATGATCATTATGATACTGTGGAAAATCTGTTCACCCTGGTTCGTGCTTCAAGCAGTCTACCTGTGCTCTCTCCAAGTGTATTATTCCAGGGCAGACGTCTTCTTGACGGCGGCGTAGCAGATCCAATCCCGATTCAGCCTTCCATTGAACGAGGTTACAAACGTCATCTTGTCGTTCTAACCCGTAATAAAGGGTATATCAAAAAGCCCGAGCCATACGGCTGGATGTATTATGGACTATTCAGGCAATTCCCGCATCTCCAGCATCAGCTGAAGGAAAGGCATCACTATTATAATCAAACCACGAAGCGCTTGATCCGAATGGAAAGGGATGACGAGGTATTTATCATTCAGCCTGAACAGCCTTTAATTGCAGGGAGAACGGAACGTAATAAGCGTGTGCTTATGCAGCTATATTGGCAGGGCTACCGTGAAACAGAGCAGCAGAAGGATGCGCTTTTCCGATTTTTGTTTAATTCACAAAATAAGAACAGATTGAATGCGTAAAGGATGGGTTAAAGATGACAAACATGGATGTACATAAAAAAATTATCGTATTTGGCGGCGATGGCTTCTGTGGTTGGCCGACCAGCCTTCACTTGTCCAGCTTAGGACATGAAGTGATTATTATTGATAACCTATCCAGAAGAAGAATTGATGAAGAGTGCCAGACCAATTCTCTCACACCAATTCAGTCCATGGAAGATCGTCTTAAAGCCTGGAAGGAAGTATCAGGCAAGCGCATTCAGCATTACCTTCTAAATGTTGCTGAGGATTACGATGATCTGCTAAATGTGATTATGGAGGAAAAACCAGATGTAATGATCCATTTTGCTGAGCAGCGATCTGCGCCGTATTCTATGAAATCCTCTCGTTTGAAGCGCTATACGGTGAATAACAATATTAACGCTACGCATAACATACTCAGTGCAATTGTGGAGAGCGGCTTAGATATTCACTTGATTCATTTAGGAACGATGGGTGTCTACGGATATGGTACGGCAGGGATTGCGATTCCTGAGGGATATCTCGATATTGAGGTGGTTACTGAAGCTGGCGATCGAGTGCAGCAGCAAATTCTGTATCCTACGAATCCGGGTTCCATCTACCATATGACCAAATCTCAAGATCAGCTGTTGTTTGCATTTTACAGTAAGAATGACAGGCTTCGCATTACCGACCTTCACCAGGGAATTGTATGGGGAACGCATACTCAAGAGACTCAATTAGACGAAAGACTGATCAATCGATTCGATTATGACGGAGATTATGGTACGGTCCTCAATCGGTTCCTTATGCAGGCTGCGATCGGACATCCGATTACCGTGCATGGGACCGGAGGACAAACAAGGGCATTCATTCATATTCAAGATACTGTGCGATGTATACAGCTTGCTGTAGAACATCCTCCTGCAACAGGTGATCGAGTACTCATCATGAACCAAATGACGGAGACACATCGAGTTATTGATCTGGCCCAGATGGTGAGTCGGTTGACCGGAAGTAGAATTGCTTATGTTCCGAATCCAAGACAAGAGGCGGCTGAGAATGATCTCCATGTCGAGAACGCTCTTTTTCTATCCAAGGGACTGGTTCCGATTACGCTCAATGAGGGTCTGTTATCGGAAATCACGGAGATCGCGAGGAAATATGGCAAGCGTGCCGATCATTCAAAAATTCCTGCCATGAGTACCTGGACGAAGCAGCAGCAACCCGGTATACTGTAATCTATTCATTTATAGACTTTAATAGCATGGGTTGAAAAAGGAGCAGCTGCCGTTTGTGTGGACGCTCCTTTTTGGGCTGGTGTGATATCATAAGTTCCCTATTTTTATATGCAACCGTATTAATCTTATATTTAAAACATGAGCGGTTCGGGCTAATATATAGCAGCGAAGGGTATTGTCTAATTCGTGTAAATTCGCAAAGTGAATACATAAGGAGACTTCTTAGAGTGAATAAACGTACAGGAACATTCAACAAAATTTATGCGATGCAGCTGGCAACGATATTTATTGGCTTCATCATATTCGGTTTATCTGAAAATATTAAAGGTCCTGCCATTCCCCGCATTCAATATGACTTCATGCTGGATGAATCTCAGCTCGGTACATTGTTATCGCTAAATGCACTTGGCTATTTAATTGCCTGCTCATTCACGGCTTATTTAACTAGAATATGGGGGATCAAGGTCATAACGGTATTATCCTTTGCCGCTATGGCGATCTCGGGAATATTCATCTTCCTATCCCAGCATTATGCCTTATTCTCAGCCTCCTATTTCTTGATGTATATCGGTAACGGTATGCTGGAGATTGGGCTCGCCATCCTTGGTGCTCGTATATTTGTGAAGAACACGGGGACGATGATGAATTTGACCCATGGATTCTATGGTCTTAGCTCGACAGTTGCTCCTCTAATTGCAACAGGACTTATGGAGGTTACAATTAACGGCTATACGCTGGATTGGCGAGGAATGTACCTTGTCATGCTGCTTCTATCCGTGATTCCTATCATTTTTGCACTATTCAGTTCATTTCCTGGTGATGATGTCGCCCAGGAGGATCGTTTGCCGCTAAAAGTTCTCTTGAAGGACCCCGTGCTATGGCTTATGGTTCTGGTGTTGTCATTTGGAGTTGTATCTGAATTGGCTGTCGGAGGGTGGCTCGTTAACTTCCTTGAGAAGGCTTACGGCTGGGACACCGTGTCGGCCTCAGGTATGTTATCAACCTTCTTCCTATGCTTCGCCCTGGCGAGATTGATCTTGGGGCCTGTTACAGACAGAATCGGATTTACCCTGTCTTTGATTATCTTTTCAGCCATATCTGCGATCTGTACATTTATTGCTATATTTGGTGGAGAGCAGCTTGCTTTTCTATTTGCAGCATCCGGGATCGGCATTGCGATGATCTATCCGACGGTGATGGCCTTCATCGCTAGACGTTATCCGAACGGAAGTGACACCGCAATTACGTTTACCGTCACCCTGATGGGGGTAGGAAGTGTGATCGGGAATTATCTTATTGGAGCTATAACGGAGTGGACGAAGAATTTTTTTGGCGCAGATACTCAGCTTGGACTATTCCGCGGGCTGCAGGCGGGTTATGGATTCATCGGATTATGTGCCGCTTTGTGTGCAATTACAGGCATCTTTCTCTATATTTATTTATCAAAACGTAAGCAAGTAATATAATGAGGTAATACGCTTTGTAGAAAGGATCGTATTTACATGTATTATAAAGGTGCGCTTCCAGGAGTTGATAATTTGATCTATTTCAAGAGCGACGTTCAATTGAAAGAAAATGACGTCGTTGTCTTGAATGATCAGAAATATTTCATTCAAAGTATAGAGAATGGATTGTTGCTGCTACTAAGAGTTGGCTCGATAGTTACGGTAAGTGTGTAACAGCATCTGATAGATATGGAGTCTATAGTTTGAAATGGGAAAGTCGCCTGATCTGGCGGCTTTTTTCGTGTAAATTGGTTATCGGTGCTTCGCGTTGACATGACCTGATTGGAGTCTTATAATCGTTTCGTCAGTGTGCAGCTTAGTGAAGAAGAAACAATCAAATGATTATAAAGGAGTGTAAGCATGACAGAATGGAATCAAGAGTACATTGTACTCTCCGGGGCAAGGGAGAATAATTTGAATGATGTGTCCCTGCGCATCCCGAAGCGAAAGATTACCATCTTCACCGGCGTGTCGGGCTCGGGCAAGTCCTCCATTGTATTTGACACGATTGCAGCAGAATCTACTCGCTTGCTGAATGAAAATTTTAGTATGTTTGTGCGTAATTTTCTCCCGCGTGTACCGCAGCCGGATACGGATGCGATAGAGAATTTAAGCATGGCTGTTATTGTGGATCAGAAAAGACTAGGTGGAGGGTCGCATTCCACGATGGGTACGATTACCGATATTTCGCCGATCCTGCGCCTGCTGTTCTCTCGAGTCGGTCAGCCGCATGTTGGAGCAGCTCATATGTTCTCTTTTAACGATCCACAAGGGATGTGCCCGGAGTGCAGCGGCTTGGGACGGAAGCTGGGTGTTAACATGAACAAGGCTATCGATAGATCCAAGTCTCTCTCCGAAGGAGCCATTATGCTGCCTGACTATTCGGTGAACGGCTGGGAATGGAACATGCTGATGCAGTCGGGAGACTATGATCCAGATAAGAAGCTGAGTGATTATTCGGAGGAAGAGCTGGAACAGCTGCTCTATTCTAAAGCACGGAAAGTAAAGATGGATTTTGCCGGAAAAGCAACGAATGTGACAGTAGAAGGTGTCATTGAGAAGTTTACCAACAAATACATCAAGCAGGATGTAAAGACCAAATCCGAGCGGACACAAAAAGCAGTTGCTCCTTATATCTCCGAAGGCCCTTGCTCCAGTTGTCACGGTGCGAGACTCAGCCAAGCCACTTTAAGCTGCAAGATTAATGGGCTTAATATTGCGGATATGTCCTCTATGGAAGTAGGGGAGCTTCTTGATGTGATTCAGAATATTAACGAGCCGATTGCAGCTCCTATTGTTAAATCGCTGACTGAGCGGCTTCAGCATCTCGTCGATATTGGACTCGACTATTTGACGCTGGATCGTGAGACAGATACCTTGTCTGGGGGCGAGTCTCAGCGGGTCAAGATGGTCAAGCATTTAAGCGGAAGTCTGGTTGATGTAACTTATATTTTTGATGAGCCCAGTGTGGGTCTGCATCCACGAGACGTACATAGACTGAATGAATTACTACAGAAGCTGCGCGATAAGGGCAATACGGTGATCGTAGTTGAGCATGATCCTGATGTCATCAAGGTCGCGGATCATATTGTGGATGTAGGTCCTTATGCCGGAAGTCGCGGCGGAAATATCGTATATGAAGGCAGCTATCAAGGTCTGCTTGAGTCGAATACGCTGACGGGCAACCATATGAAGCTTCCCCTTCAATTGAAGCAGGAATCGAGACGCCCATCAGGGCAGCTCTCGATCAAGGATGCATCGCTGCATAATTTGAAGAACGTGAGTGTTGATATTCCAGCAGGCATTTTGACCGTTGTTACAGGAGTTGCTGGTTCAGGGAAAAGTACGCTGATTAACGATATATTTCTCAGCGAGCATCCCGATGCAATCGTCATCGATCAATCTGCAGTAGGTGTCTCAACACGTTCGAATCCGGCTACCTATACGGGGATTATGGATGATGTGCGCAAAGCGTTTGCTTCCGCAAACAAAGTAAACCAAGGCTTATTCAGCTTTAACTCCAAAGGGGCTTGTGAGAATTGCCAGGGGCTGGGGGTTGTATATACGGACCTGGCATTTCTAGATAGCGTGAAGCTGCCTTGTGATGTGTGTGGAGGCAAACGCTTTAAGGAAGAGGTGCTGGAGTACAAGCTGAACGGCAAATCGATTGCAGATGTACTGGCAATGACGGTTGAGCAGGCCCTGGAATTCTTTGAGCTTAAGGAAGTTGTCCGTAAGCTGCAGGCGATGAGTGATGTAGGATTAACCTATGTGACACTCGGTCAGCCCCTCAGCACGTTGTCTGGCGGAGAATGTCAGCGTATCAAGCTGGCAAGCGAGCTGCACAAGAAGGGCAGCATCTATGTAATGGACGAGCCGACAACAGGTCTCCATATGTCTGATATTGGGCATTTGCTTGCTATCATGAATCGTCTCGTAGATACCGGAAATACGGTCATTGTCATTGAGCATAACCTTGAAGTGATCAGCCAAGCGGATTGGATTATTGATCTGGGGCCTGATGGAGGAAGCAAGGGCGGTCAAATCGTGTATGAAGGTCCCCCTGCACAGATCCTTCAAGCAGAAGCATCGATTACCGGAAAATACCTGAGGTAAAGGGTGGTAGAGGTATGAGTTTTCTTAAAGATATGTTCTCTATATTTAAGAAAAGAGAGCTTACATTATTGGAAAGCTATAAAGAAACGAATGATGTGTATACTTTCGTATTTGAGAAGGATCAAGATTTTATATGGAGAGCGGGTCAATACGGGTTATTCAGTATTACACATCGAGCAGTAAAGAATGGGACCAAACCGTTCAGTATCGCCTCCACTCCGTCCGAGAAGGTTGTCAAGATAACGACACGGATTGGGAATACACCGAGTGACTATAAACAGGCAATGTTAGAGCTGAAGCAGGGGATGAAGATGAAGGTAAGCGGTCCGGTTGGGGCATTTTACCTTGATAACAGCAGCCCTTCTCTGCTAGTTGCAGGAGGTATTGGAATAACGCCAATCCGGTCAATTCTGACAGAGCTTGAGACAGCGAAAGATGTAGTGGAGAGACCTATTCAGGTGCTCTATCTGGACAGCCATAGCTCCTATTTATTTAAAGACGAGCTCGATGAGATGGCTGGGCGCCGCCCTTGGATCCAGGTTATTTATCTGGATTCAAGAGAGCAGCTAGATCAAGCAATCAGCCGATTTGTAAATGAATATAACAATCGTGGCAAATACTATGCTGCCGGGCCCAAATCTCTGGTAGAATCAGTATCTTCTCACTTGCAAAAAAATGCGATTACTAAGCAGAATATTAAAAAGGATGCTTTCTTTGGTTATTGAACGATGTATGTTAGAATAACAGCTTAATTTACTTCTGGAGGATATATAATGAATCAACGATTTCGAATTACAAGATCGATGCAAGATGCTGGAGAAGCTCAAGATATTTCTTTAGATGAGTGCAAGGCATATTTTGCAGGGAAGACTGATTTTACTTATGAGACCGTACTGACTGTAAAGGGTCCTGAGAGTACGATGTCTATTAAGGGTGATTTCTTCATGTGGGAGCTGGGAGAGATGCGGATTCCGTTCCGACATTATGATGGGGATATTTATGTAGCCATTTCTCAAGAAGAGGTAGTACCTATGATGATGGAAGTCGCGTCAGATCTACGTGCAGATATTGTGGAAGGTTAATGAAGTTCGCGTTTAGGCATAAAGAATGAATAAATAGATACTATCAATTAGAGCCACCTTACAGGGTGGCTTTATGTTTTATAAAGGGAGCGTCTTAGACAAGGCAGAAGATGGGAGTATACAAAAAAACAGCCCCGACAGGCTGCTGAGTCTGATTATGAATAAAAAATGATTTGCACACAAAAAAGCAATGTGATACTATGTTGAAACGAATGTCTCAATGCTTTATCACAAGGCATAATGATCCTATTTTTTAATCTCACACTATAATCGTATCATATGCTTAGTGGATTGTCAAATTTCGAATAAAGGAGCGGATCTACAAGTGATGAATGCGAAGGAATGGACCCAAGAACAGGAACGGCTAGATCAGGTTGTACGTGAGCTGGAAGCGAGAATAATTGAATTGGAACCGGAGGTTACAGGACTACATGATCAGGTAACAGGTATTCGCCGTCGTTTCTGGGAAGAAGTGACGGTCAATACCAATACGCATGAGGACTTTGAAGAAACGTTTTACAGCATAAGGCAGCAGGAGGTGCTATTATCTGAACGGGAAAGAAGCCACAAGCTTCGTTTGCAGCAGTTAAAGAATATGAAGCGATTGCTGGGCTCGCCTTATTTCGGCAGAATTGATTTTGTGGAAAAAGGGATGAACTTCACGGAAAAGGTCTATATCGGAGTTTCTTCCTTTGTAGATTCGGAAGGAATGGATTTCTTAGTTTATGACTGGCGCACCCCGATAGCAAGCATGTATTACGATGATGAGCCGGGAGTGGCAGGCTATGATACACCAAGCGGACATATCACAGGTACGATGACGCTGAAGAGACAGTACCAGATTCGGCAAGGCAAGCTGCACAATGTGTTTGACACGAGTCTGACGATCGGAGACGAATTATTGCAACAGGTGCTTGGTCAAGGTGCTGACCATCAGATGAAGAGTATTGTAGCTACAATACAGAAGGAACAGAACGCCATTATCCGAGACGATACCAGTCGAATGCTGATCGTTCAGGGTGCAGCAGGCAGCGGCAAAACTTCAGCAGCGCTTCAGCGTGTTGCATATCTTCTCTACAAGCATCGGGATAGATTAACTGCGGATCAAGTCGTTCTATTCTCACCAAATCCGATGTTCAATAGCTACGTGTCGACTGTACTGCCTGAGCTCGGCGAAGAGAATATGCAGCAGGTGACCTTTCAGGAATATCTTGAATATTCGCTTAGCGACACATTTCATCTCGAGGATCCGTTTGATCAGATGGAATATATATTGACAGCACAACCATCCAATGAAGAAGAGTACGCAGCAAGGTTAAGCGGTATAAAATACAAAGCTTCTGAGGCATTCCTGATGGCTATACAAAACTACGCAGATGGGCTTATGCGGGAGGGGATGCAATTTAGTTCCATTCGGTTTCGTGGACATGATCTAATCACAGCAGAGCAAATAAAATCTAAATTCTACAGCTATGATGCTTCCATTCGTCTAGCCAATCGGATTGCACTGCTGAAGGAGTGGTTGTTAAGTGAACTTCGTATTCTTGAGAAAAAAGAACGGGAAGCTTCTTGGGTACGAGATGAGCTTGATTATCTTGATCAGGATGCATATGCCCAAGTATATCATGAATTGCATAACGAGAGGGCAGTCTTTGACTTTGCCGAGCAATATGAAGAGGTCAGAGAGAGATTAAATAACCGGCGCAGGGCGGATGAAGGGGATTTTGACTTCGCCGATCGGGAGGAAGAGCTGCTAAGAGCAATGGTTGTGAAAGAACAATTCTCACCTGTAAAACAAAGTGTAAAGCGGTTGTCTTTCATTGATATGGTGAAGGTATACTCAAGTTTATTTGAGGAAGAACGTGTGTTTATGCTGAAGACGAATCAAGCCGATGTCCCCTCGTTATGGGCCCAAATTTGTCAGCAGACGAAGGATAAGCTCTGCCGGCTAGAACTGTTCTACGAAGATGCCACCCCCTATTTGTACTTAAAAGAGCTCATTGAAGGCGTTCGGACAAATACCGGGGTGCGGCATGTGTTCGTGGACGAGGGGCAGGATTATTCGATGTTTCAATATGAGTACCTCAAAAAAATGTTTCCTCGTGCTCGAATGACAGTTCTGGGAGATTTCAGCCAGGCTATTTACACGCAGGCAACGGAGCTCTATGGTGTGGACTCCCCGCTCATTCGGCTATATGGCGAAGCGGACACAAGTTTATTTCACCTGATACGCAGTTATCGTTCGACGAGAGAGATTGTTACATTTACCAAAGCAATGCTGCCCGAAGCCAAAGAGGTTATCCCTTTTGATCGAAGTGGCAGGAAGCCTGACCTGTATAGCGTTGAAAATGGAGAGAATCGGATCATTCGTATGGCCGAGCACCTCACTTCTCTTAGGGAAGAAGGACTCACCTCAATTGGCATCATCACAAAGACGGCAGCCGAGAGTAAAGAGGCATATGAGCTGCTTACAGCAAGAGGCTGCCAAGATGTGAAGCTGATCACAAAGCGTACGCTCACTTTTGAAGCAGGTGTGTCGATTATCCCTGTCTACTTAGCGAAGGGTGTGGAATTTGATGCTGTCCTAATCTATGATGCGTCTGCAGATACGTATCATCAGGAGAGCGAGCGTAAGCTCTTCTATACGGCCTGCACACGTGCGATGCATCGGCTGTTGATCTATTCAGCAGGAGAATGGACGCCGTTTATCCAATCACTGGATGGAGATTTGTATGTGACGACACAGTATTAACAGATCCTCTCATAAGCTGCGTTGAGCCTTTAAAAAAGATGACTTAGCCTTAAAAAATGACCACTTACCGTAGAATGGCATCTATTTTCCAATCTACGGATTAGATTATGTATATAAATACATGAATCGAAAGGTGGTCACACAATTGAGAATTGTCATTAGCATTTTGGCAGGCATCGTTATCATTATTGTTTTAGGATGGGTCATATTAGCTGTGATGAACAGGCCGTTGTCAGAAAAAGAAGCCAGCGAACAGATCCGCAGCCATTTAACCAAAACGGTCAATAACAACCCTGATTTATCCAGTGTCTTACTAACGATTTACTCCAACCAAACGGGATACAATGAACAATTTGCTGTAGGAAAAGTAAATCATTCTTCAGAAAAAGCTGTTCATGCTGACAATCCGTATCATTCTGCCAGTATCGGTAAAACGATGTGTGCTGCTATTTTTGGTTTACTGGTCGATGAAGGCAAGCTTGAATATGACGACAAGATCATTAATTGGCTTGATCAGGATATACTTGAGAGATTATTTGTGATAGACGGCATAGATTATAGTGATCAAGTAACGATTAGACATCTCTTGACTCATACGTCAGGAGCTGCAGATTATTTTGAAGGACCTGTATTGCACGGAGAACCGATGCTGGCTAGAATCTCATCCAATTCAGATCTTGCCTTCACTCCCCAAGAGCTAATCTCGTTCACGAGAGATCATCAGGAACCCATTGGAATTCCAGGACAACAATTTTATTATTCGGATACGGGGTATATTTTGCTCGGACTTATCCTCGAAGCAGTGGAAGGTCAATCTTACTCGACGATTCTAGAGGAAAAAGTATTCAAGCCATTAGGGATGGATCATAGCTATTTGTTCACTACCGAGCGACCGGCGGCGGCTGAATTACTTGGAATCTACATCAATGATATTGACTTTAGCAGAAGAGATGCACTATCGGTTGACTGGGCAGGCGGGGGAGTGGTCACGACAATGAATGATTTATTAACGTTCATGCGAGCACTAGAAGGAGGAGAATGGTTGTCGGATGAGGTGTATCGTCAGATGACGAGCTTTGATCAGCAATATGAGAAAGGAATTCATTACAGTATGGGCATGATGTTATTTGACTTTAGTGAGCTGTCCTTTCTGCTGGGCTCAATGACGGATCTGTATGGCGGTGTCGGCGCTACTGGGACTTATATGCTCTATGATAAACAAAAGGATACGTATTTTATTGCGAATTTCGGTTCTCTGAAGTACAGGAAAAAAGGAATTGAGGAGTTAGTAAAAATCAGGATGATCTATGATAGGATGGTTGTAGAATAACGAATTTTGTATGCTGTCAATAGGAGACTTCGGATGGTTCAATTGATATGTTCAGATAAGGTTCGTGATAAATTAAGGCAAGAATTGATCAAGTATCAGATCGAAGTGTCGCAGGATAGCAGCATTGCGCTCGTAGAACAAGGTCATGATCTGCCCAAGGAGAAGCTTAGTATTGTCTTCGATGCGCTGGATTATATGGATGTAATCAAACTGCTAGTGTCCGGTATTCGTGAAGATCATCAGATCAGGAATACACTAACCGGTTTTATGGACAATAAATTTGCGGTCATCGATCCAACAAATATCCTCTATGTAGAAGCAGGATCGGAGGGGATTATGGCCCATACGAGCACAAATCATTATAGTATCAAAGAGACCTTGCAGTATTATGAGAACCTCTGGGCTGTAAAAGGATTTGTGCGAATTAATAAATCCCAGCTCGTGAATTTGCTGCATGTCAAAGAGATTACTCCTTGGTTTAACTCCAGATATGTCATTCGTATGGACAATAATACAGAACTGGAAGTATCAAAGATGTTCTCGAAGAAGCTTAGGAATACACTTAAAATATAGGAGAATCCCGATGGAAAAGATTCATTATGCAAACATTATAAAGTCATTTTTTCTAGGCCTCTTCATGGGTGTGATCCTCCAGTTTCTAGACACATCAGATACAGCGTTCACCTATAGAGCGATGATCGTATTGGCAAGCGGAAGTATTGGGTTCATTATCGGGTTCATTACGGAATGGGTTACAGCTCTTCTTCCGATCCAAATTGCAAACCCCCGAACTTATTTTTTTATAAACAATCTGATAGCCCTGCTGGTGACGGCATGCATAATGATTACTTTTTACGTGTTAAGCAGAGGCGAAATAGAGAGCAGAGGAGAGTTTACCTCGACCCTGCTGATTGTGCTCGGCATCATTTGTATGGCGAATGTAATGGATTATTTAATGTACCGACGAGCGCAGAGAAGGTTGGAGAGATTCAAGAGTGAGGTTAAGAGAAATAACCTGTAGCTGAGAAGTGTTATATCATATAAAGCACATGGATCGACAGCCCATTTTAAAGAATATCTAGTGGGTTGATTATTGTATTGAGCAATGCAACAAAACAGCAGCTTTTTGGCTGCTGTTTTTTACTTTCTATCTGGATCTATGTGTATCTATGTGTTAAACTGCCTTTTCAATCTCACCTAAGACCACGCCATCTTTTGCCGATCTCGCTCTGTTGATGGTATACAATATGAGTCCTAACGCAATCCAACTGGTCCCGAGCAGGAGAGACGAAAGCTCGAGCAAGGTGATCAGATAGAATACAAATCCAGCACCAATAAGCGGGAATGCAAGGCGGAATACGAGGTCTTTAGGTTCTCGCTGCTTATTCCGGATTATGTAATGAAATATGACAGATAAGTTTACGAACAGAAATGCGGTCAGTGCTCCGAAGCTGACAAACATGATGGCAGTTTCAAGACGGATAAACATAGCGAACAAGGAAATGATGCTGACGAGTACGATGTTAAACACCGGAGTCCGGAATTTGGGATGAATGGAGCTGAATTTGCTCGGAAGCAGGGAGGATCTGCCCATGACCAAGAGAAGGCGTGACACCGTAGTCATGGAGGCCATTCCTTGCGCAAGTATGGAAAAGATAATAACAAAAGTGAAAATCGATGCAAGTAAACCCCCGCCAATCATCTGCATGAGTTCGAATCCGGCAGCGTCGATATGACTAAATGTGAGGGAGGGATATAGCTGCTGAATGAGGTATGCTGTCACAAAATACATGATTCCTGCAGCGATCACAATAATCATGATGGCACGAGGAATGGTCTTCTTGGGGTCTTTGGTTTCTTCCGCCATTGTTGTAATCGAATCGAAGCCAAGAAATGAAAAGCAGACAAGGGAAGCACCGGCCAAAATAGAGGAGAAAGAAACTCCACTCGTGCTGCTCAAAGGATTCAATCCGGCAGTAAATCCTTCAGTTACTGCTTTGTAGGCAAGAAATGCGCAAAAGCTGGCGATAAACAAAATTTGCATCATGACAAAAATCTTATTTATGTTGGCAGAGGTCTTTATCCCGATTATATTAATGGTCATGACGACAAGCGTCAGCAGGGTGATCCATGCATAAGAGGGTACAGTCGGGAACTGGGCATGAAGATTAATGCCAAACATCAGAACGGCGACAATACAGGAGAACAAGTAATCCAGCAATATGACCCAGCCGACGATGAAGCCCATAAAAGGGTTCATTGCTTTACTTACATAGGTATAGGCAGAACCGGATACAGGAAACGCCCTTGCCATCTGACCATAGCTTGCTGCTGTAAATAAAATCGCTGCAAAGGCCAGAACATAGGCTGCCAGCAGCATCCCTCCTGAACCTTCATGAAGCACGCCGAAGCTTGTAAAGAAAATCATGGGGGACATCCAGGCAAGTCCCATGGTCACAACATGAGTGAGTGATAGATCTCTTTTAAGTGTTATGGTTTCTGACATATACATCCTCCTCCAATTGCTCATTTCTCTGTTAATTCGTTCATGTCATTTCTTCTCACATTGTTTCAGGGTTTTTTTCAAAAATCAAGCATTATTTTTGATACATATGGGATCATAAGTTCTGTTTTGTTGAAAAATACATAAAGAATAGTGCTTTAATGCAAATAAATTAGTGGAATTCCGTGATAATTTGGAAATACATATTGCATTATCGGATAATTAGAGTTAGTATTTATGACATCAACAATTACATACCAAAGTTTTCTAGGGTTCCGGGTCGTATACACGGCTGGCTGGTCCGAGAGAAAACGCATCAGTGGTTATCCACTGATGTACACGGCGGGAAAAAAGCCCGGGAGAATCCATCAAAGTGTTCTTTGATGTTTCTCCCGGGCTTTTTTATATTTATTTGCACATTGGAGGAATGAGATCATGACAGCATTATTCTCAATTACAGTAGAGCCGGGCGGCAAATGGTCAGCTTATGTGGGCAGAGGTAAATCCATTACCTTTACAGCGCAAAGTGACAGGGCCAATCTGACTACATTATTGTTTCACGCACCTTATCCATCGGAAAGATACAATATGCCAGATACACTGAAAGCTCAGCATACTGCATTTTTGACACAAGGACATGTGTTAATGAGTGATCAGGGCAGAGTACTGGCCTCGATTACTGCGGATTCGGTTGGTTGGCATGATCCGCTCTCCGGATATACAACAAAGCAAATGACGGATGACAAGTATGGTGTCACAAATTATCAGAAGGATTGGAACCAGCGGCTGAGAAATGGGGAAGAGAATTTAATTGTGGAAATGTACAGACATCATCTGTCTCCGCGGGACTTGAGTACACCCATCAACTTCTTCTCGAAAGTTATCTGTGAGCTGGATGGAACGATGAAGTATGTCTCTCAATCCACGGCAGGTAGATCGGTGACCCTTCGAACGGAAATGGATGTGCTGCTGGTCTTGTCTAACACGCCTAATCCATTAGATCCTACGACAGAGTATCCTGCATCGAGTGTTCAAGTGGATGTCGCGGATGCGGCGCCTGTTACTGAAACCGATCCATGTGTAACGCATTGTGATGAGAACAGACGAGCGTTTGAGAATACCTGGAATGCTTACGCATTGATGAAGGGAGCGAACGAATGATGAGTACAATGAATTCTGTAACAAGCGGTCTCAAGGCAGAAGATGCTGTGTATAAACAGATCATTCCGGCAGGCGAAGGCTGGCTCTATGATCTGAAGCAGGGGCAGGTGCTGCGAATCGTAGATGTGGAAGGCAATCAGGCAGTGGACACTCTTTTTTATTCAAGCGAGAATCCAACCGATCATTATAGTGCTGTACGCACCATATCAAATCAGGGCAATATCTATCTAACAACAGGCTCCACATTACTGGCAGAATCCGGACTGGAGCTGCTTCGCATTACGGCTGATACTTGCGGCAGACATGATACGATCGGAGGAGCTTGTTCGGCGCAGAGCAATACCGTACGTTACGCACACGACAAGCTTCCGATGCATAACTGCAGAGACACCTTCATGCTGATGTTATCTGAGCGTAATGAGTACACCAAGCGGGATC
Source organism: Paenibacillus urinalis (assembly GCF_028747985.1). NCBI lineage: Bacteria > Bacillati > Bacillota > Bacilli > Caryophanales > Paenibacillaceae > Paenibacillus > Paenibacillus urinalis. Next base: position 3,003,255 of record NZ_CP118108.1, on the reverse strand, counting down.
TGGCTCCTAACGTAAACTTCTTTATGAACGTACCTGTTACACCGGAAGGTGAGCTGACTTTTGCAGATGGAATCTCTGGTCCAGGGCGATATGTAGAGCTCATTGCTCTTGTGCCGGTGACTGTGCTGATCAGCAATTGTCCGCAGCTGAACAATCCTTGCAATGGCTATAATCCTACTCCGGCAGAGGTTCTGATCTGGGAAGCGAAAGGGGAGCAATTCGATGTTTAAAAAAGTACTTGTTGCCAATCGCGGTGCTATCGCGGTTCGAATTATTCGCACATTGAAAAAGATGGGGATTTCATCTGTGGCTGTGTATACGAAGGCCGATCGAGACAGTCTTCATGTCGAGCACGCGGATGAAGCGGTTCTTATCGGGGATGGACCCGCTAAGGAGAGTTATGTGAATGCAGAGCTCATATTAAAAACGGCTCTGGAGTCAGGCGCGGATGCTATTCATCCGGGATATGGGTTCCTGAGTGAGAATGCGTCCTTTGCGCAAGCCTGTGCGGATCATGGAATTGTCTTTATCGGGCCATCTGCAGAGCATATTGAGCTCTTTGGTCTAAAGCATACTGCACGTGCCATGGCAGAGAAAGCGGGTGTTCCGCTTCTTCCGGGAACCGGGCTGATCGATACCGTTGAAGCAGCTATACAGCAGGCAGCAGCGATCGGATATCCTGTCATGCTGAAATCAACTGCAGGCGGTGGAGGAATCGGAATGCGGATCTGTGAGGATGAGACTGTGCTCCGAGCGGCCTTTGATTCGGTAACTCGCCTCGCGATAAGCAACTTTAATGATGGCGGCGTTTTTCTCGAGAAGTATATTGCAAGAGCACGTCATGTGGAGGTACAGATCTTCGGCAGCTCGAACGGTGAAGCTGCTGCCCTTGGCGAACGAGATTGCTCTGTACAGAGACGGAATCAAAAAATTATTGAGGAAACACCGGCACCTCAGCTTCCAGATCATGTGCGGTCAGCGATGCTGAACAGTTCACGGAGGCTTGCTATGACGGCAGGTTATCGGAATGCGGGTACGGTTGAATTTTTGTACGATCCAGAGCATGAACAATATTATTTTCTCGAAGTGAACACACGTCTTCAGGTAGAACACGGCGTCACGGAAGAAGTGCTGGGTATAGATCTGGTGGAATGGATGGTAAAAGAGGCGGCGAATGAACTTGATATATTAAATACAGATATGCCTCAGTCCAAGGGCCACAGCCTTCAGGTTCGTTTATATGCCGAGGATTGTGTCCATGATTTTCGTCCAAGTGATGGCCGAATTGATGCGATTCACTGGCCGGAGGGTGTACGTGTGGAATCCTGGATTCAAAAAGGGGTGGAGATCACGACCCTATATGATCCGATGCTGGCCAAGTTGATCGTCCATGCGGATACCAGATCTGAAGCCATTGCGAGAATGATAGAGGCTTTACAACGTCTTCGTATTTATGGAATCACTACAAATCAATCTTATATTGAGGCATTCCTCCAAACCGAGCTCTTTCAAAAAGGTGAAGTATACACCCGTATGCTTGGAGGTTTCATGCCTGAAGAACGTGCGATCGAAGTGCTGGGCGGCGGTGTGCAGACGACGGTACAGGATGTTCCGGGAAGAACGGGATATTGGGATATCGGCGTTCCGCCTTCAGGACCGATGGACCGTCTTGCTTTTCGGATCGGCAACAAGCTCCTTGGTAACAAGGAGGAAGCGCCAGGTCTTGAACTGACCCTTCGAGGTGGAGAATATCTGTTCAGAGAGAAGATTACATTCTGTATCACGGGTGCAGATATGGGGGCAGAACTAAATGGTGTGCCTATAGAATTGTATACACCGACGGTAGCACCTGCAGGTGCCATCCTTAAGTTTGGTGAAGCTAAGCAGGGGATGCGAGCTTATCTGCTCGTAGCAGGCGGTCTTGATATGCCTCTCACATTAGGTAGTGCATCGACCTTTACACTAGGCGGCTTCGGAGGACATACGGGGAGCGCTCTGAGAGCCGGCGCTGTTATTCGTGTATCCAGCCAGACCGATGGAGGAACGCTGCAGCCACTTGCTGAAGGTTCGCGTCCGATATACACAAGAGAATGGACCATTGGAGTTATACCGGGACCGCATTGTACGTCAGAGTATCTGCTTCCTGCATATTTGGACCAGCTCACTGAAACAGAGTGGGAGGTTCATTTTAACAGCTCAAGAACAGGTGTGAGATTGATAGGCCCTGCGCCGCTGTGGGCGAGAGAGGACGGGGGAGATGCAGGTCTGCATCCTTCGAATATCCATGACAATGCTTATGCGGTTGGTGCACTGGATCTAACGGGTGATATGCCTATATTACTCGGACCGGATGGCCCAAGTCTAGGTGGATTCGTCTGCCCGGTAACAACGGCATCAGCTGAGCTGTGGAAGATCGGCCAATTAAGTCCAGGGGATAAGGTGCGATTCCAGCTGATTACGATAGAAGAAGCAGAGCAGCTAAGATATGAGCAGGAGCAGTACTTGAATTCTCTATCACGAGACTCCGTATTGCCATTGCTGCCAGAGCATTCTACGGGAGAATACATGCCTGTACTGGCATTTGATGAGGAGCATAGACGGTTTCCCATTACGGTCCGTTGTTCCGGGGATGAGAACATTTTGATTGAATATGGAGAGCGTGAGTTAAATCTTCTCTACCGCTTCCAGGTGTATGTGCTCATGCAAACACTGCAAGATAGCGGAGATATTCCTTATATTGAAATGACACCTGGCATTCGTTCCTTGCAGGTTCATCTGGATGCTTCAAGAATGACGGTCAAAGAAGCAGCAGCTCGAATCATGGAGATTGATCTGCAGCTTCCAGAATTAGAGTCAATTGAAGTGCCTTCTCGGATCGTGAAGCTTCCTCTATCCTGGGATGATCCGGCTACGAGGCTGGCCATTGAACGTTATCAGCAAAATGTTAGACCGGATGCACCATGGTGTCCGAGCAATCTTGAATTCATTCGTAGAATGAATGGACTTGGTTCCCTGGAGGAGGTTGCGGAGATTGTATTTAATGCTTCTTATCTGGTGATGGGACTTGGCGATGTTTACTTAGGAGCCCCTGTTGCCGTACCGCTAGATCCAAGACACCGGCTAGTCACGACCAAATATAATCCGGCGAGAACATGGACACCGGAGAATGCGGTAGGAATCGGTGGAGCTTACCTATGTGTATACGGTATGGAGGGCCCTGGAGGATATCAATTTGTCGGACGAACTGTTCAAATGTGGAATAAGTTCAGGGAAACAGACAATTTTGAACAAGGTAAGCCCTGGCTGCTTCGTTTCTTTGACCAGCTTCGCTTCTATCCCGTATCCGAGGACGAGCTCTTACAGATGAGAGAGGATTTCCCGAGAGGTGAGTTCAAAGTGGAGGTCGAGGAAACAACCTTTAAGCTTGGTGAATATTTGCACTGGCTCGAGAGCATCGAGAACGAATCAAGTGAATTCCGTCATCAGCAGCAATCGGCCTTCCAGGCAGAGAGAGCTTATTGGAAGGAGCTTGGTATTGCTGAGTATTTAGCTGAGCCTGAGGTCCATGCCTCATTTGGAGAGGAGGATCTGCCAGAAGGGAGTCTCGGAGTTAACAGCTCGATGTCGGGAAGTGTATGGAAGGTATTAGTGGAAGAAGGGCAGCAGGTTAAGAAAGGCGATACCATTATAATAGAAGAAAGTATGAAAATGGAGTTCCCACAGACGGCTCCATTTGACGGTATCATCTCATCTATTTACGTAACCTCCGGTGATCAGGTTCGCTCCGGCGACTGTATTGCTGCGATTACACCGGTTGAACAGGAGGCGACAGCATCATGACATGGAATGCCGTACCGTTTAACATGACCTTGGAATCCTTACGTTCAGGGTATTTGAAACAGCAGTTTACACCGCTTGAGGTTATTGAGGTCATTATTCAAAGAGCGGAAGAAGACAAAGACAAAAATATATGGATATTGCCGCCTTCCATTGAACGGATATCTTCATATATACAGCAGCTGGAGGATTTAGATGTGGCGGAGTACCCTTTATGGGGAATCCCCTTTGCCATAAAGGACAATATCGAGGTTGCCGGCTGGCCTGTGACGGCAGGGTGTCCGGACTACTCCTATACTCCAGCTGAGCATAGCGAAGTCGTAGCGAGATTGATTGCAGCCGGGGCTGTTCCTGTCGGCAAGACGAATCTAGACCAATTTGCGACCGGTCTGGTCGGTACAAGAAGTCCCTATGGAGAAACACATAACGCACTGAGGATGGAATTGATTAGCGGCGGCTCCAGCTCAGGATCGGCTGTAGCTGCTGCACGGGGGCAATGTGCCTTTTCACTTGGAACAGATACGGCTGGATCGGGTAGAGTTCCAGCAGCATTAAATGGATTGGTAGGCTATAAGCCTGCTGTAGGTGCATGGCCGTCAGCAGGATTGATTCCGGCTTGCCGCAGTATTGATTGCATTACAGTGTTTGCGCATAGTGTTGAAGATGCTGAGAAGATCGATCATTTGGTTCGCGGAAAAAAAGAAGGTGATGCGTATTCCAGAGATCTTCCGCTTGGAAATGCTGTGCTTCCTGAGAAATGGCTGCTTCCCCGAGGAGAGCTTACCTTCTATGGCCCTTTTGCTGCTGCATACAAGAAAGCATGGGAGGAAGTAAGACACAGCATCACTTCATCCGGGCATCTAGTGGAGGAAGTCGATATTTCCATCTTGCAGGAAGCAGCAGCACTGCTCTATGAAGGACCCTTGGTCGCAGAGAGATGGTCTGATCTTCAGTCATTTATTGAAGCCAATACAGACTCTGCCTTCCCCGTAACAGAGCAAATTCTTAGATCTGGAGCCAGAGAAGATTTCACTGCTGCCGCTTTGTTCCGTGCACAGCATAGATTGGCTGAAATTAAAGAAATAACTAGAGGAATGATGACAAATTGCATCTTGATTCTTCCTACATGCGGAGGCACCTGGACACGTGAGCAGGTTCGTACCGATCCGATTCATACCAATAGTCAAATGGGACTCTATACGAATCATTGCAACCTATTGGATCTGAGTGCAGTTGCTATTCCAGCAGGGAAGGCAGAGGAGGATTTACCGTTTGGAATTACGTTGTTCTCACTTCCCGAAGAGGAATCAAGTATAGTCGAGGCAGCAAAATGGTATCAGCAGCAAGAGGATCACGTTACGATTGCCGTGTGTGGACTTCATATGAAAGGTATGCCGCTAGAGAAACAAATGACCGCACTTCGTGCCGAGTTTATTGAAGAGACCTATACCTCTTCACATTATCAGCTGTATAAGCTGGATACATTACCTCCGAAACCGGGTCTGGTTCGAGTGAATCATAACGGAGCGGCAATTCAGCTTGAGCTGTGGAAAATGCCTGTGGCCTCGTTCGGTCGGTTTACAGCTTCTATTCCTTCACCCCTTGGAATCAGTAAGATTGAACTTGAGGATGGGAGGTGGGTATCTGGATTCATATGTGAATCAGCAGCAGTTCAACATGCACTGAATATAACGGCTTCCGGCGGCTGGAGAAATGCTGTCGTTCATAACTAACCTGATGTATTGATAATAATGGTCCATACTCATGATTATTTTATGAGTATGGACCATTTTCATAATGATTATTACGATTGATGCGTCTTCATTGTTATAAATTGTAAATAAATATTTATTGAATTTTATTATGAAGTGTGTATAATTCTAACCATAAGTTAATAACCAAATGTTATCTAGGGTTCCGCGATGATGTATCGGCTGGTCCGAGAGATAACTCACAGCCTTACGGCTGTGTCACGGAGGGATAAAAGCCTGGGAGATAAACTGTCTGAATGACAGTTTGTTTCCCAGGCTTTTTCATATTTTAGCTGCATTTGAAAAATAATACATGCAGTGTAATTTTAAAAAGGAGTGTGATACACATGAACAAAACGTGGTTGTCTGTTATTATCGCCGCAGTGTTCGAAGTAGGTTGGGTTATTGGTCTAAAGCATGCGAGTGGGATCCTCGAATGGGGGGCTACCGTGATTGCCATCATCGTAAGTTTTACCTTGATGATCAGAGCTTCCCGCTTCCTGCCAGTAGGTACGGTATACGCCGTATTCGTTGGATTGGGCACCGCAGGTACAGTGCTGGCTGAAATTATACTGTTCGGCTCTCCTGTGCAACTGGAGAAGATGGCGCTGATTGTATTGCTGCTGCTAGGTGTCATTGGACTTAAAATGCTGAGTAAAGAAAAGAAGGAGGCAGCGTAAATCATGGATTGGTTTTATCTTATATTAGCGGGTCTCTTCGAAATGTTCGGTGTTCTTATGATTAACAAGCTGAACAAAGATCGGAATGTCGTCTCATTTCTACTGCTGGTCGCTGGATTTGGACTGAGCTTCTTGTTCTTATCTCTTGCTATGAAAACTCTGCCGATGGGAACAGCATATGCGGTATGGACAGGAATAGGGGCATCGGGTGGAGCCATTTTGGGTATGATTTTTTACGGTGAGCCAAGGAATATTTTAAGAATTGTGTTCATTGCCATGGTACTGGGATCAGCAGTTGGATTAAAGCTAGTCAGCTGACCCGATTTCAGATATTGATCTAGAAGCGGCCCGTTCTTGGGTCGCTTAATTTTTGTACCTATTAGGGCTTGAAGGGCTTGAAACCGAATCAACATATAATTATTTCAACATATGAAAAATTCAAAATAATAAAATCCAATATATTTATAACATTCGCACGTTACCACACTGACAACGAATCTACGTCCATTAATTGAAAAAGGGATTGCACAAGGTCTAGATAAAATGAAACTGTAATTTTGCAGCGAAGTACGTAAGTTTACATAATATTTACTATGTGTCTACTCACGAAGCTGCAATAATGTACTATAGGCTCAGTAATCCAAGATGTATGATATGAGGACCACATATGGAGAGAGGTTCTTATGAATATGACATCTTTTCTGATCTATTGCATCATCGCGACATTTACTCCGGGTCCTACCAATATCGTCATTATGTCGACGGTACAGCAATACGGAACCAAAAGAGCAATCCAAGATACGTATGGGGCGACGATAGGTTTTGCCTTATTACTGCTCTTATCTGCTATATTAAATTCAGTGCTGACAACAATACTGCCTAAAATATTGATTGTCATGCAAATCATTGGAAGCTTGTATATGGTGTATCTTGCTTATCTGATCTGTATGAAGAAGTCATCTGACGCAGGTCCCAGGCAACTGGCTACGTTTTGGTCCGGCTTACTTATGCAATTTCTCAATCCTAAGGTAGTGCTGTTCACACTGACAGTTATACCGACTTTTATCATGCCCTATAATAACTCAGCAGCGGTAATGATGTTTGGTATTATGGTTATTACACTCGTAGGATTTGCGGCATTTATGACATGGGTTATATACGGAACCTTGTTTAAAGCATTTCTGCAGAAACATCAGAGGCTCGTTAACTTGATCATGGGGATCTGCCTCATGTATGCAGCATTCATGATATGGATATAAGCAAGTGAGGAGGTATGACGAATGGAACAGTTTATATATAAAAAATCAGCAGGCATTACAGTGTTATCAGCGAATATGACCGAGTTTAAATATAAAAAACATGCACATGAGGAGTATGCCATTGGTGTTACGTTGCGAGGTATACAGCATTATACTTTGGATGGAGGCTTACAATTATCGTATCCGAACGGGGTCATGATATTTAATCCGGAACAGGCTCATGACGGGATGGCTCATGATCATTCGGGACTGGAATATGTGATGCTCTATGTGGAGCCCCATTTATTTTTGGAGGCCGCTCATCAAAAAGATGTTGTACAGTTCTCACAGCCTATTGTGTATGATCGCATGCTAAAGCAGCAAATATTAAGCCTGTCTTATCACGTGTTAAATGAGAAGGATGAGGCACTGTGTAATGAATTGTTTCTCTCCCTTACAAATCGTCTATTTCAAGTCGATTCTATCGCTATCGCTGATGCCAAACAAGACAACAGGTTCATCTCCATTGCAAAGGATATGCTTCGTGCCAATCTAGATCAGGTTCTCATGCTGGATGATATATGCAGGGAACTGGAGTGCTCCAAATTTCAGTTTATTCGGATGTTCAAAGCCCATACTGGCATTTCACCGTATCAATATTTTCTGAACTGTAAAGTAGAACGTGCGAAGCAGATCATTGAAGCGAGCAGAGATATTTATCTCGCCGTAGCTGCCTGCGGATTCGTTGATCTCACCCATTTGAACAGGCATTTCAAAAGTGTGTTATGGCTTAACCGCATATGAATATATGACTCATATACATAGGTGATGGCCCAATAACTATAGCTTAGCTTGAAAGCTGTGCATTAATGAACATGATCTATATGCGGTATATTCCTAGCCTTTTCTCTATTTCGATTGAAATTGCAGCAGGCACTTCACGCAGCTTAATATCCTTACCTAAGAAGAGCAGCCAATCTGTTATCTCAGTGAGCTCTTCCGGGTGATGAGTATTTACGAACATCTTAAGCAAGGCCGTGGTTTGATATGGATTCGTGTAGGATATGGAGACATGGAGCGGATGATATTTTTTATACTGCGTAATTGCCTTAGGACCAAGCTCAACAACAAGATTATTGACTTCCTCCTGCTTATTTAATTTCCCAAGGATTTTTTTCTTGCTTTCTCTTCTCTTCACAGGGTAGGTGACCACGTCGAGCAGATGATCGACAGGGATGATCTGCCTTTTTTCTTCTTCTAAATTAAACCCTTCGATTAGCCACACACTTTTCTCACGGTACAAATGCAAGAGATAAATAGGGTAGGATCTTATTTCCGTCGCTTCCTTAACGGTAACCAGCAAATAGCAATCGGCCAGCAATATTTGAATCAGCTTCTCTAATACAGGATGCGGCAGATCTGACAGATCAAGCAGGTCAGGATTGTGCGGATTCGTACCTTCAAATCGTAGTATTTGATTCAGAACAACAAGATCCTCCTGCAGGTTCTGGGAGAGGAGTCCGAGTAATTTTTCAGTTAAAGAGTGGCGGCTCTTTAGATAAGGAAGCTGTTGGTTTCTTGTAGCCATAAATGCAATAAATAGAGCTTTGATCTCATTATCAGTAAAGCGAACCGTAGGAAGCACGGAGTTATTCATTACAAAATAACCCCCGTCTCTTCCAACCTCCGCCACAAGCGGCATGCCCATGGCTTCAATCTCTCTAATGTCCCGAATCGCGGTTGAACGAGAAATATTAAATTCTCGCATGATTTCCGAAATCGTAAATTGGGCTCGGTTGTTGATATATCGCATGATGATGTTTATTCTTTCTACTTTTTTCATCCGGCACCTCTAAACAGTATCATTTTTTGACATGATTAAAGTTTATTATAAACCCATCAAGTGAAAACTCAAATTATAACAAAAAAAGAAGAGGAAGGTGCTTAACATGAGCAACTATGTAATCGAGGAAAAAGAAAGCTTTATCGTATTGGGAATTGGCACTGAGCTAAAGAGTGACTATACGGATTATGCTGGTATTCATAAGGAGAAGACGGAATTCTGGAGCACGATTGAGCAGGATGGCAGATTTGAACGTTTAAAATCAGTGGCCGAGAATGAGTATGTATTCGCTGTAAACGAAGCCGTAAATAACAAAATGATGTACTATGCAGGTGTAATGACAGAGGCAACGCTGCCAGAACAGACCCGAATCATCCAATTTCCTGAAGGTGAATATCTGGTTGTCAGAGGAGAAGCGAACACACCCGGAGAACTCAGCAGCATGCTCACAGGCATTGCCTTCGGTCAAGTATTGCCGGAAGTGAACGAAGTTGCTTATGTCGGAGGCCCTAATGCTACGGTTGAAATGGGAGAACGAGATGGCCATGTTTATGGAGAGATGTGGATTCCTGTCGTTAGAAAATAGATAAAGTGAGGTAGAATAAATGTCCTATATTGTAGACTATACCCGTGTGTCCAAAGCTGGCTTGGAGTCTTCAACCGCAGCTGAAGCGCTTGCCGGGCTGCGCGCCAATGAAGCTCGATATTTTATGAACAAGTATAAGCACGTGTTTACGGTGATCCCTGCCAGCGAGAGCCAAGACACACTGGATTATGTGAACCGTATATTGCGTGAAGAACGTGACATTCGCTTTGCAGCTAAGCCTTTGGAAACCTCGCGATTCCAGGTGGAAAATATGAAGTTTGCTTATGTATTTTACGACAACGGTCTTTCGGTCAATGTAATGTATGCAGTCGATAATCCCAAGAAGCGTGCGGTTGGATTCAAGCTGTCGGAAGGAATTGAAGTGCCAGAGGAGCTGGAAGGGAAGTTCAAGTTCGCGAGGCAAAAATCGAAACTAGCCGGCACGATTCGCGGATCATTCTTTGTCATCAAGGGACAATATGAGATAGAGAATATGTAAGGTACAACATAAGCTCAGCTCAGCTCAAAGTCTGCTTGCTTGCAGGCAATTGGGTCTGGGCTGTTTCTTTTTATTTTGGATTTGATAGGTGTTTAATGATTTTACAATAAGCGTAGTTTAATAAAACATTCTACATACAAATCATCGTTATGATGAATTCATAGCACTTACATACAAGTTGCATACAAAATTAAACTTAAGAGGTGTATGATCATGTCGATGATATTAGAGCATTATCCGAATAACCGTGTACTTCCGTTTGAAGGGGTATTGAACTTCCGTGATATGGGTGGATATGAGAGCATGGACGGCAGGAAGGTGAAATATGGTCTGTTTTTCAGATCGGCGGAGCTTACCGGAATGACTGCTAAGGATGTAGAGCTGTTTACATCACTTGGTATCAAGACGATTTTTGATTATCGAACAGATAAGGAAGCAGAGCAGAAGCCCGATCCCTTGTTTCCAGGAGTATCTAATCTGCGGTTTACGGTATTGGAACAAGAGGTTCCTGTAGATGATAAAGAAACTTATCATGCAAGCTATCTAAAGAGCATGACACCGGAAGCTCTGAAAGCGATGTATATTCAGATGGCAATCAAGAATGAATCCTACCGAAATCTGATGACGACGATCATGAACACAGACAATCTGGGTATTCTTCATCACTGCGCAGGTGGACGTGACAGAACCGGTGTGGGCGGAGCACTCATCCTGCTGGCACTAGGTGTCCCTGAAGAAACGATTATCGAGGACTACCTGATCTCTAATACCACGCTTATTCCTATGAATAATAAGATGAGAGAACAGCTTGCCTTCGTCCTATCGCCAGAAGAAGTCGATGAGGTCATTGCCAATCTTGAGCTTCGCCGGGAATTTATGGAGGCTGTATTTGCAACGATCAAGAATAGCTATGGCACCATTGAGGCATTCCTGGAACAAGAATTTGGTATGACAGCAGAGCTGCGAGCACAGCTGCAAGATTTCTGCCTAGAGTAAACGATTAGAACCATTCGTAGAAAAAGATTCGTATAACAGCTCAATTCCAGTTCACTGCGGTTCAAGCAGTTAAACGGATTTGAGCTGTTTCTCATTTTTTATATGGGGTCCATTCGATAGCTAGTACGCTTATCCTCAGTATCATCATGTAATCTGCGCAGTCGGTAAGCATTCATAGCGAATTCACGCAGCTCCTCAAGGATCGTATAGTTCGCCCAAGCCCCTGCAATAGCACCGATTCCAGGCACCATTTGCAGCATTTTTCGAAAATCAATCGCATCTCGGTATTCCTTCTGAAAGGACTCCCAGTCCATGTTCTTGGAATAGTCAGCGTCAGAGACCCATTGTTCCTTCTCGATATGCCAATGCTTGATGGAATCGAGCAGATTGGCACGGTTCTCAGCACCCGAATAAGTCATCTGAAATACCTTGAGAATAAATATTTTCTCGGAGAACTGCTTGGTGTCATAACCGTAAACATGCGCGGTTTCGAACAAATACTTCATTTTGATGCCGATAAGAGCTGGAAAATCCACCATACTGAACATGATTCCGCCTGCACCGGTTCCAGCACCTTCAGCTACCGCGATTTTTTGGTAGAGCGTAAACAGCTCCTTGGCTTCCTCATCTGCAGTCTCTAGATCCAAACCATGCTGAACCGAGCGTCTCGGAGTATATTCTGCACCAAATAATGCTGTACGAACAATGGATTTGATGGTAGTCGTTATAACGGTGTGCACCTTCGGGGGGATGATGTGGTTAATTCGAGTGCCGATCGTTTTCGATGTTTTTTCGAGCCATCCCGGTGGTTTAAAGAGCTGGCGTTCCCAATCTTCCACTTCTTTCTGAAGTTTAAGCTCATAATTCATTCATGATCGCTCCTCTAAAAGTCTTGCCTATATTTTAATGGATAATCCGCTGCAGCGTAAACAGACCATAGCAGGTTCGTATGCTCGACTTAAGTCCAGTATCGTACGGCATAGCTCCTACTAATACTTGTCTTGACCATATTTGTTGCTCCCATGCGTTTATCCGGTTATAATTTTGTTACATTATTTGAATTGGGGGTTATACCGTGGCAATGTTGGCAGCAGTGCTGGATTGCTCGTTCGCTAGAACGCCTTACGCAAAGCCTGAATGGGGCGAGCTTTGTGTAGGGCGCAATCATAATCGTAGCTAGACCGCCCTTGTTATCGATATGCCTTGCCCGCATTCGGCTTTGCACCTTATTCATTCACTACTATATAATAAGGGGCTCAAGACGATGCAAACACCATTTATTCAGAATCATCAATATAATGAAATTAAGAAACAAGCAAACTTCCTGTTGAAAACGTTACGTACGATTGCCGATCGGAAGGTGCTGGATACGGTCAGAAGTACAACAGTGAGCAACGCAATTGCGGCTTTTAACGAATTGAACGTTGAAGAGCGTCATCTTTTGGAGCAATTGTCTAACCACGAGGTGCCACATGAGCTGCAGAATTATTTGGATAGCCTGGAAGCCTATATTGTGCCATTTCCACATGTGACACAGAAGCAGATACAGAAGTTGTTTCCGAAAGTGAAGAAGCTCAAAGTACCGGATCTGGAAATGATCGATTACAACCATACCACTTACTTGAGATGGATTGATATCGCTACGAACCGCTTGTTTATCGTGTATCCTTATAAAGGACAATTAGTCGGTCTCGAAGGTTCAATCACACCGATAAACAAGAAGGGGTACTGTATGTTCTGTAACAGGCAGCATGAGCTTGGATTCTTCAATGTCAAGACAAAAAAAGGCGGATCGCAAGACAATTTCTCATCGATAGGCCAGTACGTTTGTATGGATGGGGAAGCATGTAACTATAACATTACAGATCCTTCTGTCTTAGAAAGATTTATTCATTCCACAGGAAAGTAAAGAAGAGAAACTGTAGCAAGAATTTATTAAAAAAGGTGGGGCAGACTACCAAATTAGTAGCTGCTCCACCTTTTTTATTATAGTATATTCGTTTGAGCTAAGTTAACGTGTTATTCTTTTATCGATTGACCTCCATCGATAATCAGTTCTTCACCTGTGATGAATCTTGATTCATCTGAAGCTAAGAAGAGAGCTGCATGAGCAACATCGATGGGATTCCCCAAGTATCCTAATGGAATCTGGGACAGAAGGTGGTTCTTCACCTCTTCATTAGATGTAAATTGAGTAATCATCGCTGTTTCGATAAAGCCTGGATGGACCGAATTGACACGGATATGACTTGGTCCGAGATCTCTTGCAGCACCTTTTGTTAAAGTACGCGTCGCACCTTTGGATGCTCCATACGCACCAATGCCACCCAGTCCATTAATGCCGGCAAGGGAAGATATATTTACAATGGAGCCTTGTCCTAGCTTCTTCATTTCTGGAACAACGTGTTTAATGCCCCAAAGGTTTCCGAGCGCATTTACATTCATCACTTTATTCCATTCTTCAATCGTAATATCCTGAAGCTCTAAAGATTTACCCGTAATACCGGCATTATTGATGAGTATATCAACCTTGCCAAATTTTTGAATCGCTGCTTGAACCACATGAATCCAGTCGCTTTCTTCCGCAACATTATGTTTAACTGCGATGGCGACCTCACCATATTCACGGTTAATCTCGTCGACTACCTTCTGCAGTAATTCTTCCTGCATATCCGTAGCAACCACTTTTGCTCCTTCTTGGGCAAATAATCGTGCTTCCACAGCGCCTTGACCACTTGCTGCGCCTGTTATAATGGCGACCTTGTTAGATAATCTTCCCACTATAATCATTCTCCTAACTTTGATAATATTATGTGTTGACTATTATAGTTATTCTTACAATTATCTTGCAGTCCATCCACCATCGGCTTTAATAACATCTCCGTTTACAAAGCTGGAATCATCCGAACCAAGGAATAGGGCTACACGTGCAATCTCAATGGGGTCAGCCAGTTTACCAGAACCTGCATCAGCAAGTGCAGCGGAGCCCAGCGGATGTGGAGCAGTAATTGTGGATTGAATATTTGTTTTTACACCGCCTGGTGCAATGCAGTTCGCTCGGATATTACCACCTTCACGGCCGTAAGTGGCTGCAATATTCTTTGTTAATCCGACCAGACCATGCTTGGAAGCGATATAAGCTGCTCCACCTCTTGTCCCAAACAAGCCGCCGACAGAAGCGTTATTGACGATAACTCCACCGTTTGGCTGATCCTTCATAATGTTAATGGCTGCGCGGCATGCCATAAATGGACCCTTCAGGTTAATATCAAGAAGTCGATCCCACAGCTCGTCGGATACATCACCAACAGGCGTGAAGTTGTCCATAATTCCGGCATTGTTAACGAGAATGTCCAAAGAACCGAATGCTGAAGTCGCTGCGTTGATCATTTTCTCAACATCTTCTTTCTTAGCCACGTTTACCACTTCACCTAATGCTTCCCCGCCGTTTGCTTTAATCTCGGCAACTACTGCATTTACACTATCTTGGTTAATATCTGCAACAATAACTTTGGCGCCTTCTTGTGCATATAAACTTGCAATTGCTTTTCCCATACCAGATCCCGCACCTGTAACGATGGCTACTTTGTCTTGAAGTTTCATTTATATTACTCTCCTTATTAAATCGTTTATGTTCAAATTTTGGACACAACCTATTTTACTGCTGAGATAACGCTTTCTTCAATTGACAACAAACCTGCATTTGTTCGAAGTTAGACATTTGTTTATAATTTGTTCAGAATAATAATCAAATTGTACATAACAAGGAGAAAAATTTGTGAAAGACAATAATGGCGTAATCCGGACCAAAAAGGCGCTCAAGCATGCATTGATATCCTTACTCAATGAGAAGCAGCTTAGAGAGATCACGATTAAGGAGATTGTATCGACTGCGGGTTATACGAGAGGGACTTTCTATGCGCATTATCAATATAAAGAAGATCTGTTAGATGAGATCATTATAGATACGATTGATGGTTTTGTACTGGCTTTTAAAGAGCCTTATGAAGGGAAGAGAGAGCAGTATGACATACGATTCTTGACCTATTCAACAGTTAAGATTTTTAATTATGTGAGCGAGAATAACGAAGCCTTTAGTTTATTTTATAAGAGAGAAAATATGGGTTTTCAAGAGAAGTTGATGGAGGCCATTTCAATTATTTATAATGAAGAATTTGACTTTCTTTTTCCCGGCGTACCTGACCATATCAATCGTGAGATTGTAATTAATCAGAATGCATTTACGCTATTAGGGCTGTTATCCTATTGGATAAAGTCAAATTATAAGTATTCCGCACAATACATGACAGAGCAGACACTTGAAATCGCAAGGCTGAATCATATTAATAAATAGATAGAAATGAAGGGAATACATCGAGTGAATATTGTTGAAGAGATGATTACCAAGGGTGCAAGTATTCGATATGAACTTGGAGTGGAGTCTTTAAAGGATGAGGAATATCGTACAGAGTGTCTTCATCGTGCACATACGATATTGTGTTCGATTTTTAACCCGGAGGATGATGTGACCTTCATACATCGCACATTCCATGATGTAAAGGACAAGCCAACAGATAAGATTCGCTTAAAGCGATTCTTCAGAACGCAAATAAAACAGCTGCGGTCTCACACCACGTCTCACTGGTATGAAGAACCAGATGATCAAATGTATATACGTCAATGGGCTGTGGATGTCAAAATGAAAGATATCCGTATTGCCTATGTCATTGAATGAATCTGCAACTCAGATTTTGCGCGAAAACCAACTCCCGATGGTCAAATTTATCTTTATAATAAGAGAAACGGCATACTGTTTCATATGTATGATGATCGCGGATGTGATGTTTGCAGCTTGGATCAAAATGTCTTGTTACCGCTCTATCACCTGCATCGAAAATGGATCTTGGATTACGACCGATACGACATCGATCAGCTTTTTAATGAAGGACTAACGGGTATTACTGAGACAAAGGAAGAGAGAGAACTTCGACAGAAACTGAATGACCAAAAAGTAACTGACTCCAAAATGGATCTTAATATAGTTAGCGAGCGAGAAAGAAAGCCCACTCCTTTAGGGGTGGGATGAGAGCGCGTTTGGAGCAGGTGTATCTTTTCAGACGTTAAATGTTCCAATATTAACAAAAATAATGTTTCAGTTTTTATCGGTAACTGATACAATGAATACATGAATGATTATAGAAGAACCCACACTACCGTATCGTTAATTAATTATCACTTTGTTTTTTGTCCTCGTTATCGAAGAAATATATTTCTCAATTCAAAAGTAGAAGAAAGATTTAAATCAATTGTTAAAGATGTTTGTGCTCAGTTGGACATACAAATTATCGCCATCGAAACAGATAAAGATCATGCGTATCTTTTTTTGAATGCACTTCCCACATTAAGTCCATCTGACATTATGGCTAGAATCAAAGGAACAACTTCAAAAATATTAAGAGAGGAACATAAGCACTTGTCGCATTTACCTTCGCTTTGGACACGTTCATACTTTGTAAGTACAGCAGGTAATGTTTCGAGTGAAACAATCAAACGATATGTAGAAGAACAAAAAACAAGGGGGTGATTTGCATACAACCCATCACAGTAAAAATCCGCTTTTTTCCGAAAGACATATCCGGTTTAAAGGAACTGAGTAAAGAATATATTCGTACTGTTAATACTTTAACTGAACGAGCCGAGATAGAAGGTTCATTCCCTAAAGTCACAACAAAGAATATTGAAGCTGCTCTCCCCTCAGCGGTGTTGAATCAAGTTATACGTGACGCTAAAAGCGTATTTAGAATAACAAAGAAAAGAAAAAAACGCCCCGTTCTGAAGAAGCCAACCTACTGTATAAATAACCAAAACTATAGCCTAGATCAATCTTCACTTGCTTTTCCGATAATGGTCAACGGAAAAGCGAAGAAAACCATCTTCCCCGCCCTAATAACAGAAAGAGACAAAAAAATTCTCCAAGCAGCCAAATTAGGGCTAATGCGCGTCGTGGAGAAATCAGGGAAATGGTTCGCACAAATCTCCCTGGAAGTGCCAACCCCGTCTCAAAAGCCAACAAAAGAACAATTGATGGGTATTGACTTAGGATTAAAAGTACCGGCCGTTGCAGTAACTAATGAAGGTAAGACAAAGTTCTTTGGAAACGGAAGAGAAAATAAATTTATGAAACGAAAGTTCCGCAAAACAAGAAAGTGCTTAGGAGAAAAGAAAAAACTTAGTGCCCTTCGCAAGTTGCATGATAAAGAACAACGGTGGATGAAAGGTAAAGACCATAAAATTAGTAGGGAAATCGTTAATTTTGCGGTAGATAACCAAGTGTCTATTATTCGATTAGAGCAACTAACTAATATAAGGAAGACGACAAGAACAAGTCGTAAAAACGAGAAGAATTTGCATACATGGTCATTTTATCGCTTGGCTCAATTCATTGAATATAAGGCGAATATGGTAGGAATTAAAGTAGAGTATGTGGACCCAGCGTATACATCACAGAAATGTCCTACTTGCGATTCAAAAAACAAAGTAAAGGATAGAAAATATGCTTGTTCATGTGGTTATAAAACCCATCGAGATAGAGTGGGTGCAATCAATATTATTCACGCACCTGTGATTGGCGGTAACAGCCAATCAGCCTAAGATGCTATACGCACTGTCTTAGGATGGCTGATGGCACAGCCTCATCTTGAGGTCATACTCCGATACCGGAAACGGACTTCGGTTTCATCACTCAAGAATCCCAATGCTTTAGCTGTGGGAGTGTCAAAAGGTAATCAACAAAATTAATGGGAAAGAGCAAGTGGTAACTGAACTAAAAGAGCTGTCTTTTATTCAGACATCCAAAGAACCTATTAGCTTTGAAAAAGTGAACTTTGAAGAGGCCGATGTTTATTTCTTGACCCCACAGTATACAGGCGGACACGGTTTATCTGCTTATTCATTTGTGGTTAATAAGGATAATGGAGAGGCTGCACCTCTTAAGTTTGTTAATCATGGAGTAACAACCGACACTTTAAACTACGCCATGGAAAATTTTCCATTCAATAAGAATGGAGCTTTAATCGTCACTCCAGGAACGTCGGCTGGTACATCCGAAGCTAAGGCGGAGACAGTTCAATATAGATTGGATGTGGTCAACCAGTATTTTATTGCAGACTAGAAAAGGGTTGTTGGAAGGATATGACTTGTCATAAATGTAAGCGTTATATTATCCTGGTTTAGAGCGGTTATGAATAGGTGTATACCGAGTTCATGTAGATGATTTTTTGTGAGAGGGGATTGTTATAATATGATTTATCGCGAATTAGGAAATACCGGCATGAAGATCAGTGAAGTAAGCTTTGGAACTTGGGCAATTGGAGGCTCCTGGGGAAAGACAAGTGATACGGAAGCGTTAAGATCTCTGGAATATGCAATGGAACAAGGGGTGAATTTCTTCGATACAGCTGATGTATACGGAGATGGTCACAGCGAACAGTTATTAGCTAAGGCAACAAAGGGCAAAGAAGATCAAATATATATTGCGACCAAATTCTGCCGCCAAGGAGATATTGCAGATCCAGCAAATTACAGCTATGAGCAAGTATCTGCGTATTGTGAAGATAGTCTGCGCAGGCTAGACAGAGAGGCGATCGATTTATTTCAAATTCACTGCCCGGCAACAGAAATCCTGAAGGATGGACATGTATTTGAAGTGCTCGATCGTCTTAAGGAACAAGGGAAGATCCGGCACTATGGCGTAAGTGTGGAATCGGTAGAAGAAGGGCTCATATGCTTGAAGTATCCAAACATGAAGAGTCTGCAAATTATATTTAACATGTTCCGGCAGAAGCCATTAGAACAACTGATTCCTGAAGCTTATCAGAACGGCGTCGGACTTCTCGTCAGGCTGCCTCTCGCCAGTGGACTGCTGACAGGTAAGTTTACTGCAGACTATACGTTTGAAGCGGATGATCACCGCCGATTCAATGAGAACGGAGAAGCCTTTAATGTAGGGGAGACCTTTGCTGGACTTGGATTCAAGAAAGGGGTGGAGCTTGCAGATCAGTTACGGTGGATTGGAGAAGGCCGTCCATCCATGGCTAGTGCTGCTCTGCGCTGGATTCTGGATCATAAGGAGATCACTTCTATTATCCCTGGATTTAAAAATGTCCAGCAGGTGAAGGATAATCTCACGGCACGGGAGACCCAGTCATTTTCAGAAGAAGAGCATCAAAAAATACAGCAGTTTTACCAGGAGAACGTCGTTGATTACATTCGAGGACCATACTAATAAATGAAGTGCCTCATAAGTATGCTATCCGATTGGATATAAAGGGATGGTTCAATGAACAGTAAGGCTTCAAATCCTGCCAATGCCGAAATCGTTGGAAGTAAGATTCTTATTATCGGCATTGTCGCGAGTGGCAAGACTACCTTGGCCCAAAACTTAGCCAAGCAACTCGGTATACCTTGGTATGAGCTCGACTCTATAGTCCATCACCTGACTCCTGCAGGCAGATCTAAACGCACGGCAGCAGAACAAATGGAAGTGATCCGGGAAATTGACGCGAAAGGAACATGGATATTTGAAGGAACCGACCGAGATTCCTATCAAAGTCTATATGCGATCGCGGACAAGATTATATTCCTGGATCCTTCCCTATGGAAGCGAAAAATTCGGATCATGACGCGATTTGTTAAACAAAAGCTTGGAATCGAACGATGTCACTACAAGCCGGATTTGTCGATGCTCAGAAGGATGTACAAATGGACGAGCGAGTTCGAACAGAACCGGGAGCATTTTGAGGCAAAGCTCCAGCGATACGATGAGAAAGTAATCCGGTTAAAAGATAGGAAGGACATCCTTCTCATCCTTCGCTAGCCTTCTTAAATTGGCCTCATGTATGATACAATCAGGACATTGTTGTTGAAATCATTAGAGGAGATGAACTTAAGTGCAAATATTGATTGTACTTGGAAGTATACTGATGGTTATAGCCGTGGCTCTGGGTGCATTTGGTGCGCACCTACTTAAGAGTAAATTCGAAGAGGGGAAACAGAAAGTATACGAAACCGGTGTCCAGTATCATCTAATTCATGCGTTAGCGATCATCATAGTGGGAATTCTGGCGGGTCAGTATCCGGAAGCAGGACTGCTCATAACAGCAGGGTGGTTGATGGCGGTTGGAATTCTGTTGTTTTCCGGAAGCTTATACATACTCAGTCTGAAAAAGATCCGAATTCTCGGTCCCATTACACCACTGGGCGGGCTTTCCTTTATCGTCGCCTGGATCCTTGTTGCTATTGGCGTAATGTAGAGAATGAAGAAGTTGCAATAAGATATCATATATCATCAATTAGGAAAGTACCTATTTTATTAGTGTACTTTCCTTTTTTTGTTCGAAGATTCAAGCGCCTAATATTTATGCGCTGATGTTGAATCGACACCGTTATTTTTTAAACCGGCTGCATAAAACGGACCATTAATGGTAATTGTGGATAGGATTTGAGCCATTTGTTCAGGAGATTCTTCTCCTTCACTATTCAGCCATTGCTGGATCACTCCAATGTGGGCAGAGGCGATGTATGAAGCTAAATAGGGAGCTGGAACAAGTAGATTCTCTTCTTTGATTAGAGGGTGTGAACTGTTTCCGAATATTTTGTTCCACATAAACTGCTTCAGTGTGGTTTGGAAGGTCAGATCTCCTTTTGGACTTAAAACAGCTCTCATAAACCGCTTGTTTCTATGCAAACATTTAAAAATGGAAACAGCGATCGTAAGAGGCAATTGTGGAGTGGTCTTCATTTCGGTAACGATATCCGGGAATTTCTCTTCCGCCAAATATCCCAATTCATGCATAAGCTCTTCCTGACATTTTCTCATTAAGTCAAACTTATCCTGATAATGAGCATAGAAGGTTCCTCGGTTGATTCTTGCCTTTGTGGTTATATCTTTTACAGTAATGGCTTCAAAGCCTTTATCCTCCATTAACTCAATTAATGCTTCTCGAATAGATTCTTTTGTACGAATAACACGCAGATCCATGTTCTGATTACTCAAGTTCCTTCCTCCTACCCAACACTTTTTTATCATGTGTACTTTAACCGACGCATCTTCTAATTCTGATTATTGGATTCAGATCATTCTCCAGCTATAATAAGCTCCAGATAAACAACATGTTGTTTATCTGGAGCTATATTATACGGAAAGTGAGAGGATTTCAATCCTATGTTCAAGAACAAACTTCTTATCATGGCACCAGTCATTGCGTTGGTTGTTGTGTTTATTTTTTCACTGACATTATTTCCGACGGTTCAGCCACAAGCCAAAAATTTACCTATTGCCATTGTTAATGAGGACGAAGGAGTGGAGGTTCCAGGTCAACCTCAGATGAATATGGGGCAAACCATCGTTGACAATGTTCAGAAATCGACAAGTACAGAAGAGGATTCTCCAGTTCAATGGATAGAAGTAACGGATGCAGACGCGGTTCAGCAGGGATTAGATCAGCAGCAATATTATGCAGCCTTAGTCATTCCTCAGGACTTTAGTGCCAAACAAGTATCTTTACAGTCACCCGAGCCTTCATCTCCTGAGGTGCAGATCTATATTAATCAAGGAATGCATATGGCGGCATCCACGGCAGCGAGTCAAATATTGAGTGGAATCATTGACAACATGAACGTAAATGTTCGCAATCAAATACTTGAAGGGTTTGAAGCACAAGGTCAGACATTGACACCAGAACAGGCATCACTACTAGCAATGCCAATTGTCAAGAATGTGATCAATGTAAATGAAGTTGGTCAAAACAGCGCGAATGGTAATGCTCCTGTATCTCTCTTTCAGCCCTTGTGGATAGGAAGTTTAGCTACGGCTGCCATTATTTTTATGGCTTCTAGCAAAATGCTGCTGCGTACGAAGAAAGAAAGTCTCATGCTAAAAATCGGACAGATCTTAATTGGAGTTGTTGCAGCGCTGGTGATTGGGTTCGGTCTAACTTGGATTGTTGATGGTATGGTTGGATTAAATATTCCAGATTTCTATGATACCGCCATATTTTTATCCATTACTGCCCTAAGTTACTTGTTAATGATATTGGCTGTCATGTCTTTAGTCGGGTTTAAGGGAATTGCCATATTTGCCTTATTACTGTTCTTCGGGGCACCTTTATTGTCACTCGCACCTGAAATGCTGTCTCCGTTCTATCACGATTACATTTACTCCTGGCTGCCGATGCGCTTTATGGTAGAAGGACTTCGACCAATACTATTCTTTGGTCAAGGGCTCAGCTGGAATTCTGATCTATCGGTCCTTGTGTGGATTGGAATCGTAAGCATGCTAGTGATACTTGCTACAGCAGTAAGAGCAGTGAAAGTACAAAAAGATCACGAACATCAAACCGCAGAGGCCGCAAATTGATTTCACAAGAACAGGTGAACCAGGATTCGTACTGGTTCACCTGTTCCACTGTTAAATTGCCCGATTTTATTAAGAAATACCGACTGAAATTCGAATGATGAAGTTGTTATGATCCTTTTCGGTAACATAGTTTAACAGATCCTCCTCATATACCTGTCCCGTTATCCTCCTGTTTTGACTCGTTATAAACTCTTTTAACCTCGAATATGTCGTATTCATGGTTTCATAAGACCCAACATGATCCATAACGGCATATAAGCCTTTCGGTTTAATGATGGTCTTCTCTCCTGGAATCGGCTCCTGGATCTTGTTCGCAACATAATTCGGATAATAGTTCCCTGATATAAATGTCTCTCTCTGCATAATGGTCCAGGCTGAAAATGAATGAATAATATAATGATCTTCACAATATTTACGATGCTCGCTTAATTTTAAGGCGAAGTCTATATCACTATTTTCCTCTATACTAGTGGCAATATAATATTCTTCCTCACAATACTCTTCAACCGGTATGTTTCTAAGTCCCTTTTTCGCTTTTTCCGTCATATGCAGAGCATCTTCCAACAAATTTTCCATTTGCAGCATCCTTTGGAGCTCGATCTTGAGATCCTTCTGTTTTTGCTGTATAAGATGAACGAACTGATCTGTACTTTGATTGTGCAAGAATGTCTTGATCTCCTTCAGAGAACTCCCTGTCTTCTTTAATACATCAATAATATCAAGGGTATAGCATTGCAGAATGGAGTAATAACGGTACCCGTTCGTATGAACGTATTCAGGCTTCAACAGTCCAATTTCATCATAGTGAAACAAGGTATGCTTGGTGACGCCGCAGATTTTAGCAATCTCACTAGTGGTAAAATATTTATTCTGAATTTTTGACAACGGGGCAACTCCTTTGGATTTACAATTATTCATCTCTAATTATAAAGATCAGCAGGGCACTTGACTATAGGGTTACCCGATAGTTTATGGTTTAGTATAGTGTGATGATTTCACAACTTAGAAGAGAAGGTAGTTAGAGGTGGAGTATGAATTCTTTAATGAAAAACAGAGTATTTCTTATCGTGCTGTCAGCGGATCTGCTACAGCAGATGGGGATATGGATTCGCAATATGGCACTACTTTTTTACATCATGGACCAAACGAACAATAATCCGACCGCGGTTTCACTGCTAACTGCCTTAGAGTACTTACCGATCTTCATTTTCTCCCTGATTGGTGGTACCTTTGCAGATCGCTGGAATCCCAAGAAAACAGTAATATTAGGCGACACGTTAAGTGCTTTATCCATGTTAGCCATCCTATATCTGGTTTCCATCGGGGTATGGCAGGCGGTATTTGCAGCTACCGTTGTCTCGGCGATTGTCAGTCAGTTCTCACAGCCTTCATCTGCCGTATTATTTAAAAAGCACATTCCGAATGAATTGGTGGGTACAGCTGTTGGATTTAATCAGAGTCTTATGGCTATGTTCACCATTTTCGGACCGATGCTTGGAACGTTTGTGTATACGCAGCTGGGAATTACGTCTTCCATTACTGCATTGATTATTATCTTTACAATAGCGGCCATTATTCAACTATTCCTGCCGTCATCGAGCCGAACCGAACGAGTGAGTAAGACCTCACCGCTAAAAGATATCAAAGAAGGTTTTGCGTATGTAATGAGCAACACAAATTTGAAGCTCATTGCAATTATGTTCCTCATATCGGGTCTTGGGTGGGGGATAACGCAGCCGCTGGATGTGTTCGTAACCATGGAGCGCTTGGGACTGCCTAAAGAGAACGTCCAGTGGTTTGCAGCATCGGAAGGTGTGGGCATGCTGGTCGGGGGAGCCATCGCAGCTGTATTAGCAGCGAAAATCAGCCGTCACCGCAGAGTCATTATATCCGTCACAATGGCTATATGGGCTTTCATTACCGTGGTTGAAGTCCTCTCTGTATGGCCGCTGGTTACAGCAAGCGCGAGAATACTCTCCGGTGTGGCGACCGCTTTCTTTCAGGTCACCTTCAGTGCGATGATGATCCAAGAAATCAAGGAAGAGTATATTGGAAGAACGAATGGCATTATGATTCCGCTCATGATGGGAGGTATGCTGCTCGGAAGTGCATCCTCTGGATTTATTGTGAATCATTTAGATCTTATGGGTACCTACTTCCTGGCCGCCGGAATCACCTTATCCTGTGTCATTTTTACACTTCGCTTAAAGACCAATCCGATGAAGGATGATGTTGTGAGTAATGTATGACCCAAAAAAGCGCGGGAACGATCCCGCGCTTTTTTGCATTTTTGAGGAGCTTCCACGGTCTCAGCACTCTTTGTGAAACTTTGCTGTACCTTCCAAGATCGTTTTCAAATATTGCTCAGACCGGTTCAATTGATTCTTAAGGTCATTGATTTCTTTGACCTTTTGCTTAACGAGCTTAAGCTTGTCCTCATATGATAGGTTAATCTCGTCATTAACTAGCAGGCTCAGCTCTTCTATAGAAAAATCCGCAGATAGCAGTGCCTTCACATCGTTCAGATACTCCACAATTTCCTCTGAATATACACGGTAATTATGTATATCTCTATACATATAGCTGCCCGGAATCAGCTGCTTGCGCTCATAAAATCTTAAGGTAGATATCGGCAGACCCGTTAATTTCGAAACCTCATTTATTCTCATAATGATCCCTCTTTAACTTCTTGCTATAAACCTAGGTTCATAGCTCATAATGTGATCATGATAACGAACGGCATATCAAATGTCAAAAAAATCTAACGTTATCACGAAGGAGAGAGTCATATGTTCAACTATATTCAAAGTAATGATTTCACGGATATCGTGAAGGGACGTCGTTCAGTTCGCAATTATGATGAGCATTATAAAATTCCGAGAGAAGAGATTACTGAAATAATATCTGAAGCCAGCCTGGCTCCTTCCTCAGCTAATATGCAGCCATGGCGAGTCGTCGTCGTGGACACTCTGGAAGGGAAGAATAAGCTTACACCCTTAGTTCGATTTAATACACTTCAGAATAGTACCTCTTCAGCGATGCTATTAATTTTTGGAGACACATCAAGTTATTTATATGCAGAAGAAATATACAACACAGCAGTAGAACAAGGATTAATGCCTGCGGATGTGCGAGATCGGCAGCTTGAAACCATATCGTCGATTTTTCCAACACTGACAAAAGAAATGAAAGTGGAAATTGCGAAAATAGACAGCAGCCTCTTTGCCATGCAGCTTATGTTAGTCGCCCGCGCACATGGATATGATACCAATCCAATGGCAGGCTTTGAAGCAGATCGGTTAGCCCGAGAGTTTGAATTAGATGAGGAGCGTTATGTTCCGGTCATGATCATCTCCATGGGTAAGGCCAAAGAGGAGGGATATGAATCCATTCGATTAGATGCCGAGAAGATTACATTTTGGGCATAACCTCTGATATGCAAAATAAGGCTGCTGATGATTCAGCAGCCTTATTCCCGGGTGCAGGATTGTTGAGTGACAACATAGAATTACAACATTTGACAATTGATTTCTTCGAGAGGTGGCAACCCCTGTGGTTAGAATGATGAACAAACGAGAATTTATTGAGATGACCGTTAGAGAGGAACGCTCTGTTGTCATTAGAGTCAAAGATCATAATGAACTTGTCCGTGGCGTTTCCAAACATATGAATGATCACTGCTTGTTCATAGATACAGAAGAAGGGAACTCTCTGCAGTATGAAATGGATGATATCATTGAAGTCTTTGCGATCCAATCACTGACTCCTTCTCAAATGTCGGTACAATCTCATCTTGCCCAGTCTACCGATAGTGATGATGAACTAGAAATTCTGGTGCAGGAGTTCAATGGTTTAACTGAAGATCATCAGCATCGACTAGCGACCAGATTATCTCAAATATTTAATAAGGATGTGATTATTTCAACCTCGGAGCTGGAAACCTACAGTCCTGCAGAGATTCACATGCTTACGGACATCATAAATGGATATATCCTTACTGTAAGAACACCAGATCTATTCCCTAAATCAATACATTCGATGAATTTACCATCCAAGATAGAGTTTGGACATCGCCCACCCATGGAAGAGGAATAAGTTAATGGCCAGACTCCACAAAACTTTGAATGCGTGCTTTAATGTCATCACGGACAGATCTGAAACTCGCTCATGATATCCTCTTTCGTTCCTGTCGCTTTTGCCGGATCCTCAAATCCCCAATGCCATTTGATAACCTCTGGATTGGATATTACCGGACAATGCTCATCTGCGTGACCGCATAACGTTATGACATAATCAGCACGGTTAAGGATAGCTGGATCAATCACATCCGAAGAGTGACTAGTGATGTCAATTCCTGCTTCATTCATCACTTGCACAGCTCTAGGATTAAGACCGTGAGCTTCTAATCCGGCGCTTTTCACTTCATACTTGTCACCGCCAAGCTCCTTCAAGAATCCATCGGCCATTTGGCTGCGACAAGAATTTCCTGTACATAAAAAGTATACGAGTTTTTTCTCCATGTTCATTCTCCTTTGGTAATCTTCATTTGTATATTTGCAATCAATAAATTAGGGTCAGCCATAGGTAGAGGCCGAATAAGGTAATTAAGAGTACCGGCAAGGTAAGTACAATTCCAACCTTGAAATAATATCCCCATGTTTTTTGACGTTCTTCCTAGCCAGCACATGCAGCCATAAGAGGGTAGCGAGCGAACCGATAGGCGTAATTTTTGGGCCGAGATCCGAACCAATGACATTGGCATAGATGAGAGCTTCTCTTAATACACCTTGTGTGTTGGTTGCTTGAATCGCTAGAGCATCAATCATGACCGTTGGCATGTTATTCATTACGGAAGAGAGCAAGGCGGCTACAAAACCAGCACCGATCGTGGCTGTAAGTAGTCCTTGATCCGCAAGCCATTGGAAGAGGTGGGCAAGCTCATCCGTCAAACCTACATTACGGAGACCATATACAACCACGTACATGCCGATCGAGAATAACACAATCGACCATGGCGCTCCTTGAATGACCGATTGAACGTTGACTACCGGACTGTATCTAGCTCGTACAATAAATACAATTGCAGCAACTCCAGCCATGATGGATACAGGGACATTGATAAATTCACTCAGCAGGTAAGCAGCGAGCAGCAGCGCAAGAATGATCCAAGATAACTTAAACATACGCGGATCTTTAATGGCTTCTCTTGGATGCTTAAGCTGTTGCAGATCTACCGTTTTGGGAATGCTCTTTCGAAATAGCAGGAATAATACGAGCAAGCTGCTGCCAATGGAGAACAATGTCGGTACGATCATTCTGCTAGCATACTCGACAAAACCAATGCCGAAGAAATCCGCCGAAACGATATTTACTAAGTTACTGACGATTAGAGGAAGGGATGCAGTATCTGAAATAAATCCGCTGGCCATGATGAAAGGTAAGATCATTCGATCATTGAACTTCAAGGCTCTAACCATAGCTAACACAATCGGAGTTAAGATAAGGGCTGCTCCATCATTGGCAAAAAATGCAGCAACCGCAGCTCCAAGCAAGATCACATAGATAAACAACACTCTTCCATTTCCATTGGAGAAGCGGGCCATATGAAGGGCAGCCCATTCAAAGAACCCGATCTCATCCAGAACTAGGGAGATCAGTATAATGGCCACGAAGGCAAGCGTCGCATTCCAGACGATGCCGGTCACATCCCAAACATCCTGCAGACTCACAATGCCGCACATCAGTGCTAAGACCGCACCACCCATGGCAGAATAACCGATGTTTAATCCTTTAGGCTGCCATATTACAAAAACAAGAGTAACCAGAAATATAAGGCTTGCTGTCAATAACATCATTTCCTCCTTAGCTACCGGCAACAATCAGGATCCAGCTGATCGATTTGCTCCTTCATTGAAGGCATCTCATCCAATATCCCCTGTAGGTAAGGCTTTTCATCCATATTGAGTGAATAATAAACCCATTGCTTCCTTTTGGTCTCCGTTACAAGTCCTCCGTTCTTCAGCTTTCTTAGGTGCTGACTTACATTGGGCTGTGTCGTTTGCAGAAGATCGACCAGATCACACACACATAATTCTTTTTCCTTGAGAAGTGCCAAGATCGTTAACCTAGTTCCATCAGAGAGCAATTTCAAAGTGTTGGCTATCGCTTCTATGTCTTGAGACAAATGTATTCCACCTCACGATCAATTTCATCTTGTATTCGTCATGACTTTGTTAATTATACATAGGATTGAATATAAGTAAACAGTTATATAATCAAATGATTATGTTAAATTTAATAAATCAAGATTTTTTGATGAATTATTGACATCTGTATTTCTCAAGTGATAAAGTGTGTGTATAAATCAAGTTATTTTGATATAAGATATAAGATATAAAATAAGAGATAAGGAGGTGGGGGATTGGATATTAAGTTTCCCGAAACCAACGAGCACCCAATTGATTTTTCTACATATGAAGCCAAGTTCAAAGCATTGGCGGATCAGAAAAGGCTGAAGATTATGTATGTACTTACACAGAGAGGTAATACCTGTGTATGTGATCTAACCGAGATCTTTGATATGCAGCAATCCAAGCTGTCATACCATTTAAAGATACTATTAGATGCGGGGCTGATTAAGCGTGAAACCAAGGGAACCTGGAGCTATTATGAATTAAATAGTACGGAAGTAAACAATCTTTTATCACCGGAACTGTGCTGCATATTCCGAAATGTAGAGGAACAAAGAGGCGATTGCTGTTGAATCGCTTTTACTTTTCATTAATTAATCAAAAAAAATTGATTTAACTTGAATAAGGAGGGTTTTAACATGAGTAATTGTTGTAATAGCTTAAAAATTAATACGGTAGTAGCTAAGAATTCACCTATGGAGTATGTTAATAAGAACAGCGAGCTTCCTGTGGCTATTATTGGAGCGGGACCGATTGGTCTAGCTGCTGCAGCACATCTGGTTTCAAAAAACCAGCCTTTTATTTTATTTGAGTCAGCTCAACAAGTCGGGGGAAATGTAACAACATGGAGTCATGTTCGTTTATTTTCGCCTTGGAAGTACAACATAGATAAAGCAGCGAAGCAATTATTAGATGTAAGCGGCTGGACCGAGCCAGGTGAAGAAGAGCTTCCTACTGGAGCACAGCTGTTAGAACAGTATCTTATTCCTTTGTCCGATCTACCAGAAATAAAGCCTTACATTCATCTAAACACTATAGTCACTGCCGTGAGCCGAAAAGGGTTAAGTAAAATAAAAACGGCAGGGCGTGATAA
The DNA here is from genome assembly GCF_028747985.1 of Paenibacillus urinalis. Classification (NCBI taxonomy): domain Bacteria; kingdom Bacillati; phylum Bacillota; class Bacilli; order Caryophanales; family Paenibacillaceae; genus Paenibacillus; species Paenibacillus urinalis. The sequence goes on along the minus strand of NZ_CP118108.1, from coordinate 2,973,125 downwards.
TTTCCCTTTTGTCCTACATATCCAAGAAAATGATACTCGTAAGGTGGTCGAAGCTAGAGCCGTAATCGATGCTTCAGGAACATGGGGGTCACCTAATCCCGCAGTATCCGAAGGAAACTGGACAGATAGCGAGCTGAATATACAACACAAGATGTTCTACGGTATTCCAGATATATTCAATGTTCACCGTAATCGATATGCGGGTAAACATGTGCTCGTTGTGGGTAGTGGTCATTCAGCCATTAATGCACTCTTAGATCTGCAAAGTCTGCAAGAGTTGGAGCCCTCAACCCGAATTACTTGGATTCTGAGAAAAGATAATGTAAGTGAAGTATATGGAGGTCAAGAAAATGATGGTTTGGCTGCACGGGGAGCTTTGGGAACTCAATTGCAGCAGTTTGTAGCTTCCGGGAAAATAGAAGTATTTTCTTCATTTCAAATTGAAAGATTCCAATACTCTGCAGATCAAATATCGATATCTGGAGTGCGACATGGACAGGAGAGCAGGGTGAACTCCGTCGATGAGATCATCATCAGTACGGGCTCTCGTCCAGACCTGAGTTTTCTAAGAGAAATAAGATTGGACATGGATAGTTCTATAGAAAGTGTTCGTGCGTTAGCTCCACTCATTGATCCCAATATACACAGCTGCGGAACAGTTAGACCTCATGGTGAACGAGCGCTGCGCCAACCAGAATCTAATTTTTACATTGTAGGAGCTAAGAGTTATGGCAGAGCCCCAACCTTTCTAATGACAACAGGTTATGAACAGGTAAGATCCATTACCGCTGCACTCGTAGGAGATTACGAGGCAGCAGAAAAAGTTGAATTAGTCCTACCTGAAACAGGAGTATGTAGAAATTCTTAATGGACTTACGTATATTACATGTAAGAAATGCAAAGCTGACTAAGAGAGAAGAAGTTTAGAATGAAGAGAGATCATTAACCTTGGTCTCTTCAATGTTTCATTAAAATATTTAAAATATCCTCTACGTTATAAACGTCGTTATTCACTTTCCATTCATCAGCCTCCTTTAGCAAATAGATGGTACCTTCGAGATCTAGTGATTCTTCTGCTAATGAGACCGTCCCTGTATAATTCAGTTCAATCTGTGTATCTGCTGCGTTTCTTTCGGTAAATTCAAGGTCGGTCAATCGGACCTCACTTTCTTTCAGCTCTGCTAATTGAGAGCCACGGATAAATACTCGGGAACGAACTGATCTTTCATAGAACACTTCCGTTGTTAGAGGCTCCATTGCCTCATATTTTTCGGATATGACTTGCTCCGTAACCTCATTAATTTGTGGGCTTTCCAATTCAGCAAGCTTATATTTCTCTGCCACTTCAGCTGCGCTCGGAACATTCGAATTAGCGCATGCGGAGATGAATAACATTGTGAGTAGTGCAGTGAGCATTACTATACTGGATTTTTTCATGAATTGGCTCCTCTCTGGATCGGTTAAAAGTATATTACCATATTTAGGATAATCGATAAATGTACATATCTCGTGCTAACTCCTGCTGTTTGATATACTAAATAGAGCAAAAAGTATACAAGGAGATGGGATTAATGCGGGGGAAGCTGACTACATACCAGATTGAGAACAGGAACATTTATATCTATACACCACCGTCTTATGATGACAACAATGCGGATTTGTTTCCCGCTGTAATTGTCCAGGATGGCAGCTATTTGTTTGTAGATTCGATGGAGGAATTAGAGGCAGATTTTGCAAGCGGTGCTACGCAAGAGGTACTCTTTATTGGGATTGAGCCAAGCAGACGCGATTGCGAATATACCCCATGGGAGGCAGAGCCTCTGCAGGAAGGTGAGGTCTTCGCAGGAGAAGGGGATCAGTACTTGGACTTTGTGACAGAGAGAGTACTTCCTTACGCGAGGGAACGGTATCGAATTACAGAGGATGCATCCCAGATTGGAATTACGGGAGGATCACTCGGGGCGTTGATATCGCTGTACGCTGCTTTTCAAGAGCCGGACTACTTTGGACGATTCATTATGATGTCAGCTTCGCTTTGGTATGATAGGTTTGTTGCGTTTGTAGAGAGCAGTACCTTGACTCAGAATGATGTGCGCATGTATATGTATGTTGGTGAGACGGAGGGGGTAGGGCGGGATAATCTGCAGCAGTACATGGTCCCGAATACGAAGAAGGTCTATCACATCTTACAAGATAAAGTTCCTAGTGGAACGGATCATATTATGCTGGAGACCGATCCAGAAGGTATTCACAGTCACCAATATTTCAATAAGTATTTCCCGAGTGGAATGAGATTTGCATACCCGGGTCCCAATGCGGATTAGCGAGCGTTGTATACATTAAAATAGGATTAGGGAAAATGATAAGATGAATAAATTTAGATTAGGAGCGTGTAGACGATGGTTGGAGTAGAACTGGATATGGTCGTAACCGACAGTTTAAAAGCACTGGAGATGTACAAGGGTATATTCGATATTGAGCTTGTGGAAGCTTCTAAGCTTCCTCGAGGTGAAAATGAGGTGGTGTTTACTCTATATGGCGTCCGGTTTCATCTGTTGGATGAGAACCCGCAATTTCATCTCATTGCACCAACTCCTGAGCATCCTCAAACCAGCTGGGTAAATGTCACCGTCCCTAATATTGAAGAGACTTATACCAAGGCGATGGAATTAGGCTGTACAGAAATTCAGCCGGTAACGGAGCTGCCTGACTATGGAATAGCGAATGCTATTTTTACAGATCCTTTTGGTTATGTATGGATGCTGCATCAGGTATATAAAGAGGTTAGTCATGAAGAACGAATTAGGCTGTGGGAGGAAAAAAAGGGAGAACTAACTTCTGATTAAGCGCATTACTTGATGTTAACTGCCATATACGGTTTTTAAAATAAAATAGTCGTACAAGCCTCCTTCTGCGAATAGGATATATCGATGTATTGTTGCTATCTAAGGAGGAGGCATATGTTAACAAGTGCTTATATTGCCTATATGCTGCTTGGTTTGTCGCTCGCCGCTCCCATTGGCCCTCTGAATGCAGCTCAATTAAATATTGGGATTCGGCGGGGATTCTTTCACTCCTGGGTATTCGGACTCGGGGCTGTGCTGGCAGACGTGGTCTACATGCTGCTCGTGTATTTGGGTGTGGTTCATTTTCTGGATACTCCATTTGTTCAGACATTTCTATGGTTATTCGGCTTCTTTGTATTAGTCTATACCGGAGTGGAAAGTCTGCTGAGCAGCGGTCAAATCAAGGAGTCGGAAGCATCAGAGAGGGAGCCGCTGGGCAGATCATTTCGATCTGGATTTTGGATGTCCTTGTTTAATCCGATGTCCATTTTGTTTTGGCTCGGCATATTTGGCTCCGTACTCGCACAGGAAACAGCGGCCAAGAGCACTTCGCAGATTGTACTGCTCAGCCTGGCCATTGTCGCTGGGATCCTTGTGTGGGATGTTACAGTTGCTGCAACATCGAGTTTTTTTCGCAAAGTGCTGAGTGCTCCTCTGCTAAGAGGGATATCTATCATATCAGGACTATTTTTAATCGGCTTTGGTGTACATTTTGGTGTGCAAGCCGTCAAGGTTTTATTCTTCTAGCATTTTTAGAGTGTGTTTAATTCTGATCTATCGGTTTAATTACAAATTAGAAAATTGTAAAAAACCTTTTAGATTAGGAGTGATATGATGTTCCGTCATCAGAAAGAATTGCAGTTTGAAGTTAAGGTTGATCGTCCAGATCCGATGCTGGCACGTCAGGTTCAAGAAGTACTTGGTGGTCAGTTTGGAGAAATGACGGTCATGATGCAGTATTTATTCCAGGGCTTTAATTGCCGTGGTGAAGAGAAGTACAAGGATATGCTGATGGACATCGGTACCGAAGAAATTGGACATGTTGAAATGCTCTGTGCATTGATCAGTCAGTTGCTTGATGGTTCTTCTCCAGAGGCACAGGATGAGGCGGCAAAAGATCCAGTGACCGCAGCGATTATGGGCGGGGTGAACCCGCAGCATTTGCTCGTTAGTGGTCTTGGTGGACTACCAAGTAATTCAAATGGTGTACCTTGGAATGGGTCTTACATTGTAGCCAGCGGCAATTTGCTCGCAGATATGCGTTCTAACCTCCATGCAGAAAGCCAAGGCAGACTTCAAGTGGCGAGACTATACCATATGACAACGGATGAAGGGGTTCGTGCAACGTTCCGAAAGATGCTGGCACGTGATCGCTATCACCAATATCAATGGATGGCAGCCATTCAAGAGCTGGAGGAGAAAAACGGAGTTGTCGTTCCAGCTACCTTCCCTCCGGAAGCAGAATTGGAATCACAGCCAGAAGCTTATGAATTCTGGAATCTGTCTGAAGGCAATGAATCCTCCGAAGGACTGTGGGCTACGGGCAGCGCTCCTGACGGAACAGGTAACTTTGTCTATGTAGCAGAACCGGTAGCTAAAGGCCAAGTATATAAACCTGCTGTTCCACCAGAATCCATTCATCATGATCTGGATCCACAAAACTAACTTTAATCTGATAATTAACGAATTAACAAGCCTTACAGTTGCATGCATCCTTGCAATTGTAAGGTTTTTTTGTTAATCAACTTACTGAAGAATGGATACAAAACGACATTTACATCATGAGTATGTTAAATATGCTAGTTCATGGCAGGATCGTGTGATCATGTGAAGAATTAAATCTTGTTGGGGTCTAAGATCTAGTTAGACATCATCAATCTATTTAACATTCTATCATTAGGAGGCGGATATGTTTCAAAAACTAGGATATGATCGTACTGTTCCCTTGCAATTCAACTACAAGAAGGTCTGTGGATTATGGCTGGCCATCATCGGCTCTGTCATCATCGCATCGACAATATTTGGCGGTTCCTTTTATTTAAATCCTTTCATCTTTATGATCGGTTATTTCATCGGTTTCTATATTTCGTTTTTTAATGCGAGAGTTCAGCACAGATTAGCTGAGGGTCCCAGCACCCCTTTTCAGGATCGAATGGGAAATATCGGTGTTATCTCTTTATTCGTGCTGATGTTCTTGATCGCAGGGCCTTTTTTCCCTAGCTTGGATTGGCGGATGATCTGGCTGGGCACGCTTCTGGCAACAGGTATTCATTTCTTCCTGTTTTATTATGTCCACGGGAAGTCGATGCTTGTCATCGGTTCGATGGGCACCGTGATTGCAATAGCGGGGATGGTTCTCGAATCGATACCCTTTTTCTACTTTGGAATAGCAGATGGCCTCGCCAAGCTAGGAGTAGGACTATATCTATTATTCTATTCCAAGCCAAGCCGTCAGAGCAGGGCACATCAGCTTTCAGCATAACAAAAGTAGCAGCATCTAGGATTATAGTATTGGAGACATAAGTAGTTTCCTTCAAGCAGAAGTACATAGACAGATTAGCCGTCGTCTATTCGTTCCTGAACAGAATCGTTCTACCCTTGATATGATATAATCATGGCAAAGTTCTAGACGAGGAGATGTGAACGGATTGTCTGGCGTTATTAACAAAGTAGTGCAAATCTTGGACCTGTTACTTCCTCAGGGTACCGAAAAAGAGATGAGTGTAACGGAGATCAGTAAAGCGTTGAATATGCCGATACAGAGTGCACATCGATTACTCTCCTCTCTTACTGAGCATGGTTTTGTGTCGCAAAATGAGAAAACGAAACGGTATAAACTGGGCCTGTCTCTGATGAAGTATGGCTTTCTCATGTGGGATAGTTTGATGCTGCGCACGATTGCAAGACCGTTCATGGAGGAGCTATCGAAGCGTACTAAGGAAACCGTATACTTATCCGTTCGTGAGAATGCGGAAGGGATCTACATTGATTCAGTGGACTCACCGCAAGTTCTGAAAATATCGGAACCAATAGGGCTGCGCTTGCCATTATTTATTGGAGCATCGAATAGAGTGATATTAGCCTTCCTAAAGCCTGAACTGCAGAAGTCACTGCTGGATTCGTTTGATTGGGATGACGTCCCTTCGTTGAAGCCGCTGTCCCGAGCCTATATTGATCAGGAGCTTACAGCAATTAAACAGCAAGGATATGCAATGACGACGAATGAGGCAACAGAAGGGACCACAGGAATTGGAGTCCCGATCTTTTCCTACGAGAATACAGTTATCGGGTCTTTGAATGTGGCAGGTCCTTCGATTCGTTTCAGTGAAGAGAGTATTGGTAAATATTCAAGTATGGCTCGAAAATATGCAGCCCTCATATCTAACGAGCTTGGGTATCGCGGACGTAACCTTCAATGATCTCCAGGTGAATTGACATCCTATGAAGGATAACCTTTTCTTAAATTGTAGCAGACCCCTGTCATTTAATGACGAGGGTCTTTTTCTGTTTTATTTATCTCATTATTCGGGATAGACATAAACAATACTCAATATTTCTCAATATTATCTCACTATGTGGGATAATGGCGTTGATATCCTCCCTATTTGAGATACTATAGAATTATTCATATCATTCGAGGTGAGCCTATTGAACATCATTGTTTTCCGTCATTTTTCATTTGATGATCCATCCGTAATCGTGTCGTGGTCCAAACAAGCTGGGCATGATCTGATCGTACATGACCCTGCCAACGGGATACCGCCGGAATGGCTTCACTCGTTAGACCTGCTCGTTATTCAAGGGGGACCCATGAGTATCTACCAGGAAACGGAATACCCTTGGCTTATTCAAGAGAAGCACTTTGTAAGAGATGTCATTGAAGCGGGGAAGAAGGTGCTTGGGATATGTTTGGGAGCACAGATGATCGCAGAAATCTTGGGAGGAACGGTATCTCCGATTGGAGCAAATAAGGAGATTGGATGGCATCAAATCTACAGAAATAAGGAACGTCATCCTTGGCTGGCTCAGCTTCCGGAACATTTTATTTCTTTTTCATGGCATGGTGATACCTTCTCAATGCCTGAAGGTGCCAGACATCTGATGTACTCGGAAGCTTGCGGTCAGCAAGCATTTGCCTATGGTGATCATGTCTTGGCCTTGCAGTTTCACTTAGAGTCAACACCCGATTGCATCGAGGAAATGCTGTCCAGATGGTCACATGAACTGATCGATTTATCATTTATTCAGCAGGATGCAGGAATTCGCGAAGGGATGAATCATAGTGAACCTGCGAACAGGCTGCTGAAGGGAATATTGGATCAAATTGCGTTGAGCATATCAGAAAGCGCAGACGAAAGCGTGCTTTCATCATAATGACGAAGAAGTCGATTTATGGAGAGGCCTCTTAACCTATGAAAAGTGTAGGTTTGGAGGCTTTTTTTGACCCTAAGATAGCAATCATGAGAATCGAGAGTACAACGTATGATATGTAGAGGATAACGTTTAGTGAAGGAGAGCGCTATATCTTATGGACCCACTTTCGAATAATCACTATTCAACGAACGATAAATTAACAGACCATACTTATCAGCAAGCGAATCTAAAAATAACAGGGATGTCGTGTGCCGCATGCTCAGCTCGAATCGAAAAAGGCCTCAGCAAGCTTCCCGGAGTGAAGCGAGTAAATGTGAACCTTACTTTAGAATCAGGACAGGTTGAGTTCGTATCAGGAGCACTACAAGCTTCAGATCTTATCCATCAGATCAGGCAATTTGGATATGAGGCGTACATTCAAACAACAGATGAAGAATCTCTTGTACTGAGAGAACGGGAACTACAACGAAAAAAATGGAAGTGGATCTTGTCAGCGATACTCTCTTTTCCCTTATTGTGGTCCATGGTTTCCCATTTTTCGTTCACCTCTGGAATAGGTGTCCCTGACGTGTTATTCATTCCTATTGTTCAATGGTTATTGGCAACGCCGGTACAGTTCTATTTTGGCGCGACTTTCTATAAAGGTGCGTGTAAAGCGTTGAAAAACCGAAGTGCCAATATGGATGTACTGGTCGCCCTTGGGACAAGCTCGGCTTATTTTTATAGTGTGTATCTTATTTTGATGACCAGTACCGGGGGGGTGCTGGGTCATATTCACCAGGCGGTAGATGGGGCCGGACAAGCTCCACTCCAGCTTTATTTTGAAACAAGTGCAGTGCTGATTACGTTAATTTTGTTCGGCAAATGGCTGGAGGCTCTGGCTAGAGGAAGAGCTGTAAGGTCCATCCGCAGTTTGATGCAGTTAGCTCCGCAAACGGCAAGAGTCGTTCGAAATGGCAAGATTATTGAAATCCCCTCTGAACATGTCCATACCAATGATCTTGTTCTTGTAAAGCCAGGCGAGAAGATTCCTGTGGATGGAATCGTGGAAGAGGGAGCTTCCTCGGTAGATGAATCCATGTTAACCGGAGAGAGTCTGCCAGTGGACAAGAAGCTTGGCGACACTGTTGCTGGAGCAACACTTAACATCAATGGTCGTCTCGTTATACGTGCGACACAAGTAGGAGCTGACAGCGCCTTGGCAAGGATCATTCACATTGTCGAGCAGGCTCAGGGATCAAAGGCTCCCATCCAGCGTGTTGCAGATACCTTATCAGGAATATTCGTGCCTGTCGTTATTAGTCTGGCTGCGATTACATTTTTATTTTCATTATTATTTGAGAGCACAGGCAGCTTGAGTACTGCTCTGGAAAAAGCAATTGCTGTATTGGTCATCGCCTGTCCATGCGCACTGGGTCTAGCGACTCCGACATCCATCATGGCTGGTTCGGGTCGTGCAGCTGAATTCGGTATCCTGTTTAAAGGTGGGGAGCACCTTGAGAATGCAGGTTATATTCAGACCGTGATATTAGATAAAACCGGAACCGTCACTCACGGGAAACCGATGTTGACCGATGTAATTACTTCGCAGGACTGGTCCTCGAACGAAATGTTGAAACGAGTAGGAATTGCGGAGCTCAGCTCGGAGCATCCCATTGCTCAAGCCATAACGGAAGGGATAGAAGACAGGGGCATTAAAATTCTGCTTAAACCAGAGCGGTTTGAGAATATGCCGGGGTACGGCGTTCGCGCCCGCGGTTACAGCCAGGACATTCTTGTGGGAACGCGGCGGCTGCTTACGGATGCGAAGGTACGGATTCCTGCTGAAGCAGGGGTTCAAATGTCTGAGCTTGAAGGTCAAGGGAAAACGGTGCTGCTCGTGGCAATCAATAATCAATGGGCAGGAATGGTCGCTGTCGCTGATACCGTGAAAGAAACCTCTGCACAGGCCGTCAGCCGTCTTCAAGCAATGGGGATTGAAGTGGTATTAATGACGGGAGACAATGAGCGTACGGCTCTGGCTGTTGCGAGTCAGGTAGGAATCTCCAAAGTCACTGCAAATGTCCTCCCCGAGGAGAAAGCGGCAGAAGTAAAGAGACTGCAGCAATTGGGACATCAGGTAGCTATGGTAGGAGACGGGATTAATGATGGGCCTGCACTTGCTGTCTCTGATGTAGGCATATCTGTAGGCACTAGTACGGGAATAGCCGCAGAAGCAGCAGAAGTTATATTGATGCGCGGAGATCTGAATCAAGTTGCTGACGCGATCCAATTAAGTAAAAGCACGATGCGTAATATCAAGCAAAATCTATTTTGGGCGCTTGCCTATAATGTAGTGGGCATTCCCATTGCTGCTATGGGTCTCTTAGCACCGTGGCTGGCTGGTGCAGCGATGGCGTTCAGCTCTGTTTCGGTTGTGCTGAATTCCCTGCGTCTCCAGAAATTGAAGCTGTGAAAATGCTGCTGCCTCATTTGAACAAAAGTTGCTGCTCTTTCATTTTAAATAGAAGAAAAAGATATATCGAAGTGCAATTATGGAATAACAAGCCTATATAGAAGACCATGCGAAGCTGAATACAGAACAAGGGCTGGAGATAGGTCAGAACCTGTTCCGGCCCTTGTTTCTATAGAATTACGGTTCAATGCCCCAGCTAAGCTGATTGTTCAAATATCCAGTAACTTGATTGCTATTTACATATTGTGTGCTGGTCGCATTAAAGGAGTAGTCGTTCGATTGCGTGTAATTGGACCAGTTGTTTTTAGAGAAGCGTGTTTGAACTTCTGCACTCTGACCGGGGCTTAATGTTCCAGCCGCACTAGAGAAACTAATCTCCAAGTAATGATCAGCCCCGGAAACCGGAGTCGTCAGTTTAACGAAAGCACTGCTCACATTAGCACTTCCTACGCTGGACCAATCAGACCAGAAGCTCTGCCCTTGTTCCCCGTCAATGGTGTAGTAATACCGAATCTTGACATCACTCAATGAAATGTCGGAAGTCCCCGAGTTAACTACTTTGAATTTAGGCGAGATTCCGTTGGTAGATGTACTTGTGTTGCCATTATAAGCTTGAATCGTGATGGCCCCGTCAGGGGAGGGAACGGTTACGCCGCTGTCAGCAATATTCACGGTAAGGATGGCTTGACCACCTCCGCTGAATTGGAAGTTGATCGTACTCTGGCCAAGCGGCAGAGTGGACAGATAGGATTTGTTCAAAACGACAGAAGAGCCTGTCACCGTATAATCCTGACCGGATATAAGCGCATAACTGCTATTATTAATACTGATGAGCTGTAGTCCATTCAAGGAAAGAGCAATTGTAATGTTTTGCTGAAGATTGGCTGCTTTATCGAATGTGGTATTTACGGGTGAGATTGACGCAGCACTCGGTGTTGAATTGACGACCTTAACTTTAAGTGTAGGATCTTGACCTTGACTGAAATCAAATGTGAAGGTATGTTCGCCAACTTGCATCTGTGACAAGAATTCTTTTTTGAGTACAAGTGTGTTACCGCTTAAGGTATAGTCCTGGCTCGGGGTGAGTGCCTGAGTGCCCATACGGATCGCAGTTAACGTATGGCTGTTTGAATTTAGGATGATGGTTTGGTCACTCTGATTAGGTGTATACTTGTCGAATTCAATGTTGGAGGGTGATAGGGATGCATTTGGAGTTGGATTATTGGATTGCAGATTCGGAAGCTCATCTAACGTAATGACATAATCACTTTGATATAGAGTTGTCAGTGTGGCAGGATAGTTGAAGGCAGAACTCATCAGATGCTCACCATACCATGGACAGAAGTAGAGCCAGCCGGATTTTTCCTCAACTAAATTCTGTAAGCTCGGAACGGTATCATTCTCGGTCATGGCCACCATCTTTGTTCCATTCGTCAGATCAACCAGCTTATAGAAAATTGAAGTAATGGCGTCCTCGTTCGGAACGCCGGACAATCCGTCATCGCGATTGTAGACCGTATTGTATTTATCGTAGCCTACAAGATCGACCTGATCATCTCCTGGATACCATGCGGGAGATGTACTGTACACATAGCTGTTATAAGTCCAGATCAAGTTGTGCAAGTCGTACGTTTCAGTTAGTTCGGTATAGAGCAGATCCCATAGATCTTTGTATACTTCTGCACCTGCTGAAGCCCACCAGAACCATGCACCTTCTCCATTCAAGCCTCCGTTTCCTTCGGCCTCATGATAAGGACGGAATAGAACGGGTACATTGTTATCCTGCAAGATTAGCAGCTGCTCCGCCAGATCCTCAATCGTCATCATGACGTATTGATACTCTTTCGTACCAGGTATGACCGCATTTGCTGTATTGAAATTGGTTTCGGATGGCTTATAGGTGGCATCCTTCCAATCTACAGCCTGCCCAAGCTGATAGGTCGTGAAATTCTTGGGTACATTGATATGCCAAGCGGCTGTCGCAATACCGCCTCGATTGTTTACCCAGTCGATCATCCGATCAGTCGTGCCGTCTTCCCAGCCGTACAGTGGATTATAGTTCATAAAGTCAAAGCCGCGAATGGCTGGATACTTGCCCGTTAGATCATGGATCCATTCAAATTCGAGCTCATAATCGCCGTCATTACCGCCTCCATAGATCTCCTGCTGACCCGAGATAATATGGTTACCATACACTTCAGTTAAGTAATTCATAAGAAGCTGAGTCTCAGGTGTCGCTTGAGTATCTGTGAGGACAGGCTGTACATCCAGGGGATCAAGATCAGCATGATCTACAGTGAAGGAATCGAAATATGCAAATCCCCAGCCGGCCTTCAGTTGAATCGTATTGCTGCCTTGATTTAGTTTGAAAAATCCATAATTGTAATCGGACCAAGTAGTCGCATAGGGCAGCATAAAAGTTGATTTTGTAACCCCATTTACCGCGAGTGATTGTTGCCTGCCGTCAGGACTTACCTCCTGCATATACCGTGATGAAACTTCATACATGCCTGTTTCTGGGACAGTCACGTTGAAGGTAATCGTCCCGGAACCCTGCATCCAGACAAATCCATCTCCTGTGTATCCAGGCTTAGGCTGGCCGTAGATTTCCGTGACCACTTGAAGATCAGAACTGAGCTGAGCATCTTCACTTTCGATAGTCAAGAGTGGGGCGTCGTCTGCTTGAGCAGGGACTGTTACTAACCCTACGAGCAGAGCGAATACCATCAGTATTGCGCTTGACTTTTTGAACAATTGTACCATTAACATCTTCCCTCCATATAAAATATGATGAAGAATGGATACTCTGCTCGGTCATGGTTGCGCTTTCAAAGTAAAGATAACATGATTGCCATTAATTGTAAATATTCTGATTTTGTTATTTTGAGAAACTCAAATTCGCCTATCTATATCAAGTGTACTGCATTCGACTTCATTCCCCTAAAATAAGCGAGTATTGAATCTCAGAGTCGGTTAATACATATTATGGAATCTCAATAAACGATTGAAAGGAGAGCTGACAAATGAAAAAGGAGCATCGCTATTGGATTACGGTTCCACTCTTCGTTCTGGTAATTGTAATTTCTGCTTGTTCAGGGGAAACAGAGCATGTGACGAAAACGGCAACTGGAGAAAGTGAAAATCAATCCTCTGTGCCTCCTTCATCTGAGCAGGAATCTCCCGAAGAGAAGACGCGGGAAGAGACCAAGAGCTTTGAGATGTTGACGTCTGAAGGAAATCAGTTATTTGAAGGACGCTTGCAGTACGGCGAGGGATTTAGTATGTATGTCTTTGAGAAGTTTACATTTGATGCAGATACCGGCCGATTGTCTTTGACTAGCAATCCAGATTACTACGTGGATATTAAACCTTTACCAGCCGATTATAATTTAGAGCAGCTTGAAGCTGCCGCCAAGGAGGACTTGAGTGAAGCAGGAGAAGTGTCTGATTATAGTGGTGAGTTAGTCGAACATCCCCTTGGGTTCGCTGAGCTTTACCTTCAAGCTTCCGGAGTGGAAGGCATCAGCGATTATATGGTATGGACAACAGAACAAGGGGATGCTTTTGAATTCCGCCTTCATAATCCGAAGAGTGAGGAGGCTTCCGATTTCGCAGGACCCGTTCTTGTTTCCCTGTCGACTGTGCAAAAAAATAAGTAGTTCATTTCGTTCAGAGTCGCATTCTTCGTGCGGCTTTTTTTATGCGCTTGGCGATTCAGAAGCTGTAACTACGCATAAGCCCAGACCAGATGATGAACGCATTCATACATTAAATGGTATCTGCCTAATAGAACTTTTATATAAAGGAGCAGGATCATGGATGAGTTCAAAAGTTAAGCTCACAGGGCGAGTCATTTTTAAGGGAGACCCTGGTTACGAAGCTGCTCGTAAGAATTGGGACCCGCATACAGATCGATTTCCTAAGGTGTTCGTTTTTGCACAAAAAACACAGGATGTGGCCAATGCCATCCGATGGGCTCGTCAAAATCATGTTCCATTGCGCGCCAGAAGTGGAAGACACGCCCTGGAAGGGAATCTTTCACAGATCAATGGCGGCATTGTCATCGATGTAAGTGAGATGAAGAAGATTACTTTGGATAAAAAGAGCGGAACGGTCATCGTTGAGACAGGTAATCAGGTAGGAAGAATTGTGGATACGCTCGCGCGGCAAGGGTTTATGGCTCCATTCGGTGATAGCCCAACAGTGGGAATTGGAGGTATAACGCCAGGAGGGGGGATTGGACCGCTGCAACGGACAACAGGCCTCATCTGCGACAATCTCATCGGACTTGAAATGGTTGACGCGAAGGGGAGAGTCATTCGAGCAAATCACAAACAAAATTCGGATTTATTGTGGGCTTCCCGTGGCGGTGGCGGCGGCAACTTCGGCATCTATACCCAATATAAATTTAAAGTCCTGCCTGCTCCAGCCAAAGCTACCGTATTTAGCATCACGTGGCCTTGGGAGCAATTTGAGGAAGTCGTAAGGAAATGGCAGGTATGGGCTCCTAACGCCAGCAACAAATTAGGCAGCGAGTTAAGTGTCGGTCCTAAAAAAGGCGGTAATGTCAGCATGTTAGGAATCTACCTCGGCTCAAAGGTCAAGGCGCTTCACCAGCTGAAACCTATTCTCAGCGTGGGCACGCCGACTCAAAAAGTAATTCGTTACCTGCCTTACACGGAAGCTACGAAATTCATGCTTGCCCCCGATCCGGTGCTTACTCAAAGATATAGCAATCAGTTTTCAAGTGGTTTTGGGAAACAGCCATTTCCCGATAAAGCCTATAAAGTGATGCGCGAATTTCTGGAGAAAGCTGAGGGAGGGACTCCGGCAGGCTTCTTTTTCCTAAACTGGGGCGGAGCCGTAAGCAGAGTAGCTCCACAAGCAACGGCGTTCTACTGGCGACAAGCTAAATACTATGTGGAATGGAATAGTTCGTGGGTTAAACCATCCCATGCAGCCCGAAATATTGCCTTGGCCCGGAACACAAGGAAGAAATTAAAGCCTTATATTGTAGGTTCCTACATCAATGTTCCTGACCAAGGGATTAAATGTCCAGGGCCCGTCTATTACGGGAAGAACTATGCTAGGTTGAAGAAAATCAAAGCGAAATACGATCCGAAAAATGTATTCAACAATCCGCAAAGTATTCCTCCAGCATAAAATACAGAGCCGTTGATTCCATTCTATCAGCGGCTTCATTGATTATGCCATAGTAGTGTTTAACCTTAGGGCTGGAGCAGCCAGCGGTGTGCCTCAGGAAATAACTTACTCCAAGTCGATTCGTGATGTGTTCCTTCGGGAACGGCATCGAATCGAACCCGGTCCTCCGGAACCCCTGCGGCAATCAGCGTCTGACGGGCAAGCTCAACATGCTCGTACGCGGTCTTATTAAATTCGGGATTGTCAGTTTCTTGTCCTCCAATGCTAAGATAGACCCGCAGAGCGGGTGATAACACTGAGCTCTGGATCAATTGCATAATCGCGCCGTTATCGTGCCACATAACAAAGGAAATCCCGCCTACACGGCCAAATTGTTCTGGATAGCGAATGGCCGTATAAAGTGCGATATAGGCACCAAAAGAGCTCCCGGCAATCGTTGTATGCTCTGGTTCTGGGCGTGTACGAAAGTGTTTATCGATATAAGGCTTGAGCGTTTCTGCCAGGAAAGCAGTGTACGCCTCACCTTTGCCGCCGAAGCCATACTCGTCGTTGACTGTAAAATTGTATTCATTATTACGTTCCTTGCCCCCATGGTCAACGGCGACCACGATCGCTTCTAAAGAAGGATTCTCAAGTCCCATCTGCGAAAGGGTCTCATCTACACCCCATTCGGTGCCCCAGGATGTTGCTTGATCAAATACATTCTGTCCATCTTGCATATAAATGACCGGATATCTCTGTTCTCCAATGTTATAGCTGCCAGGCAGATATATCCAGATTCTGCGCTCGATTTGCAGCTGAATTATTGGAAATGCATTGAATATTCGGACATCCCCCGTTATAGTATGCGTTCCCTCGTCAGTAAGAACATCTCTCCAAGGTATAGGATCACCAATCTTCATCCTCATTCTCCTAGTACTCATATTTACTAGAATCTTATCGTGCGCTACTAATGAATGCAATACAGTATGAATTTTAGATCGTTTATTGACAATGTTAAGAAGTAGTTATAGTATCTAATTAATTGAAAATTCGATCGAGGAAGCACCTCGCACTTACTTTGTTAAGTGTGGGGTGCTTTTTTTTTGCAATGAAATCAGACAGCGTCATCTAACGCGATGAACCTGGGTTCGTACAAACATATATTGAGGTGGTTGAACTAAATGTTACTTAAAATATGGAGAACGAAAATATTCTGTATGCTGCTGCTCACATTATTTGCCGCAACGGCTTCTGCTGCAGATTTTAATTTGTCGATGAACATCACAGACAAGAAGGCTAAGACATTAGCGGGTGGCTTTCATGCGCAGGTGCAACCAGGGTCTAAGCAAACATTTACAGTTACTGTCACGAATCACAGCAAAGATCGTCAGTCCGAATTTTATCTATATCCTGCGGATGCTGTTCCCAAATTAAATGGAGGTAAGGATTTTACTAATTATGGAGAAGAATTAACAGGGCCAGGTAAATGGATAAAGACAAAGCCCTTAAGGGTAACCCTTCCGCCTTTAGAATCTCAGAATTACTCTTTTGACGTTGAATTTCCTGAGCACTTGAGCTACGGCCAATATATTTCTTATATTGCACTACAAGAATACCCGGAGGCTGTGACAGCAGATACGCAACAACAAGAAGTGAATTTTCATACGGAAGCATTAACCAAAATCGGAATACAGATCATTGCTGATTATAACCCGGGTCAAGCACGTACCCAATTTTCATTTTCTGATTTTAAATATGAATACTTACATAACGGCTTATTAAGCGTATCTCCATATATTAATAATGAAGGGACTATACTCGGTAAGCCTGAAATTGAGATTCAAGTGGTTGATACCGACACGAATACAAGCCTCTATAAGAACAAACTGAGTATGGAATCTGTCTATGGAGGCACAGAGGCGGAATCAAAATTTATATTACAAGGGCTTCACCTTGAACAAGGGGGTTATAAAGCGGTATTAACAGGACAGTGGAAGGATGAAGTATTTACGAAGGAATTTGAATTTGTTCTAAACCGGGCGGAAGCTGCTAAATCTAAGCAATCTCTTGCTGATAAACATCTGGCAAAGGTGCTGCCCCAGAATAATAATGGAGGGATTTCCTCCCTAATGATCTGGTGTTTGCTTGCTATCATCTTCTTGTTACTGAGCCTGCTTATACGGATGAGATTCAAGAAGAACGATGAAAGGAGGGATTAAGGTGTAACATCCGAGGGAAGTACAGAAGCAACGAAACACTAAAGGAGAGATTATAAAATGTCAATCATGAAGAAGTTAGAGACAGCTCTACTCGGCTTAGTATTCATCATGTCAGTTCCACTGACAGCCGCAGCTGAAGAGCTAGATGTACAAAATCCGGAGAGTCAGTTTAGCTTAACCGGAGGTCAGCTCACATTCTCGGCAGATCCAATTATTTTTGCTCCCAAGGAAATCAACAACAAGGACTGGAAGGGAGCAACGGTAACCAGCAACATTCTTCTCACAGACAATACAGGCCGAGGGGACGGATGGACCATTACTCTAGCTGCATCAGATTTTGTAAGCCAGGCGCTTACGGATCCCACATCCGGAGGAAATGGGACATATACACTGTCCTATCCTGCCTCAAATGTTGAAGTTAGATCCGGACAGATTTATGTGAATACGGGGCAGCAAGTAGATACTACGTATGGCCCCTTATCCAAGAGCTTCTATCTATCATCTACACCACAAACCATTTTCAGTGCTGATCCAGGTTACGGTATGGGAGATTATCAAGTTAGTCCAACTTTTTGGATAAATACGCCAAAAACCGTTACCGTCAGTGAGCTTCATGGCACAGGATCTTCTTATGCGATCGGGGATACGGTGGGAGCAGTGGCAACTACATATACAAGTATGTTAACGTACACACTGGCAAGCGGAATTTAATGAACAGAACTTAGTCAAAGCTTGAACGAAAAGAAAAAGATGCCTGCAGAAGCAGGTGTCTTTTTTAGCAAAAGAGCATTTTAAGATTGCTGCTGAATTGCCTGCCTTCATATACATCCAGAGACCGATTTATAATTGGAGCTGTATGGTATACTCACAGAAAATGAGTACTGCACTTGCTTTCTATAACGGTGATGAGGGAAGGGAATATGTGCGATAAGACATGAATGGATAAACATGATTGAATCTTAGATTTTAACAGGTTCAGCAGTTGTATACTTTGTTTCATACAAAAAAGAGAATGATTCCGGAAGAATTCGGAGTCATTCTCTTTATTTTTGCAGGAATATTACATATTAATTTTGGATGCGGCATGCGATGAAGTGCACCTCCAAGCAGTGTAATTCGGTTTGTCCCGGCAGAGTACCGGCTAGAGCCAATCCTGCTTGAAATCCTCAATATAATGCCTGACAGTTGTAGGATTCTTTCCTGTTACCTTCATATAATCATGCTTAATTCCTTTTGCAAGTCCGAGCTTCGTAGGCATATGAATTCCAGCAACCACATTTACGAATGGTTCGTCTATACCTGATTGTGTCATATACTGCTTGAATTCTTTGATTGATGGGTTCGTATATTCAATTTTTACGCCAAGCACTTCCGTCATTATGACTGCTACCTCATAAAAATCGAGTGCTTCATTGCCTGTGATGATATAGATTTGATTTCTATGCTTAGCTTCCTCCATTAACGATAGAGCTGAGACTTCTGCAAGATCTCTTGTGTCCACAAAGCTGGTTTTTCCGTTTCCTGCCGGCACAAAAATGTGGTGTCTTTCTTTAATTTCCTTACAGAGAAAATCACTTAAATTTTGCATGAAATAGCCGGCACGAACGAAAGTATAAGGTATTTTACTGCTTTTGATCCGCTTTTCCATCTTGTAATGATGAATGAATGGCATAAACTGAACGTCTTTTAGCGATAGGTTTGTAATGTGTTTGATCCCTTTTTCCTTCGCCTTCTCGAGAAAGACATCGAACTCAAGTTGTTGACCAGGCGGATACATTAAAAAAATCCGGTCAACCCCTTTGAGCGCTCCATCAAAGGTGCTTATCTCTGAGAAATCAAGACGCACGAATTCATAATCATCTCCATATTTGGCCTTCACCTGTTCAACATTTCGCACCGCACATACGTTCGGAATATTTCTATTCTTCAATTCATTAGCAACCCAGAAGCCAACCTTTCCGTTAAAGCCAGTTACTAATACCTTCATCTGATATCCTCCTTGCTATAGCTCTCCGTTATGTCAGCATATCTGAATTCGGTGCATATTCATCCTGTCCCTAACCACAATTTCGCTCCAATAATGTTCCAAGCTGTTCTGCTAATACTTCATGGGATACAGGTCTTTCATTGCTAAACCACCACTCAACCACGCCTACATAGGAAGATGCTACAAATTGCACAACAAGATCTTTATTCAAGCCCTCGTTTTTCCCTTTAGTGGTATCCACTTCGTCCTTGAATTCTTCAATCAAGAACTCCAAAAACCGATGCCGGAAGAAAGGTGCTCCTTTACTTGCGAGCATCATGGAGAAGAAGGAATAATTGCTCTCCAGGTATTCCGTCCATATTAAGGACCCTTCTACAAAATCCATATCCGCAGCGGCCTCGCATCTGTCGCGAAGCTCATTAATATGGGTTTCTATCAGTTTATCTAACAGATCATATTTATCCATATAATGTAGATATATTGTACCTCTGCTAACATTAGCTCGATCAGAGAGGTCCTGGATTGTAATATCATCAAACGGTTTCTCCCTCATAAGCTCAATGACCGCAGATTTTAACGCTTCCTGTGTTTTAATAATTCTTCTATCGATTTTGCTCATTTCGTTATATTCACCAGACTTTCTCTTTGCATTCGTTTTAGCTCCGTTTGAAGCAGATAATTAACAATATCGATAAATCTATTCATTAATATACAAACTCTTACATAATGACAATTGCTGTGTAATAAGAATTCATTATAATTATAGACATGAGTTCAATAAAATAAAAGTGTTAATTAAGTAAATCAAACTTTTAAGCTGAACACTTTTTTAAAGAAGGAGATGTTTAAGACATGTGTAATAGCCATGAATCTTTTAATACACGGGTACTGAGCGTTCCGGCGGCAAAAGCGCCATTTGAACAAACCACAATCGAGCGGAGAGCATTACGTCCTGATGATGTATTAATTGATATTAAGTATTGCGGTATCTGTCATTCTGATATTCACAATGCGCATGATGATTTTGGTAGTGGAGTATTCCCAATGGTTCCTGGACATGAGATTGCAGGTGTGGTTGCGGCAGTAGGCAGTGAAGTTACGACATTTGCTGTAGGCGATCGCGTTGGTGTGGGCTGTTTTGTTGACTCTTGTGGTGAATGTGTATTCTGTCAAAGAGGAGAAGAACAGTTCTGTCAGAAAGGTGTTACCATCGTGTTTAACTCGATTGGCTATGATGGAGAGCTGACCTATGGAGGATACAGCCAAAAAATCGTTGTGAAGGACAAGTTTGTTGTACGTATTCCGGATCGCATGGAACTGGATGTTGCCAGCCCGCTGCTATGTGCTGGGATTACCACCTACTCGCCTTTGAAGCACTGGAACGCGGGGCCAGGCAAGAAGGTTGCTGTGATTGGCATGGGCGGCCTCGGTCACCTTGCTGTTCAGTTTGCCCATAAGATGGGTGCAGAGGTAACGGTTCTAAGTCATAGCGAGAAGAAGAGGGAGGAAGCTCTCAAATTTGGCGCTGAGCGTTATTTTGTGAGCAGCAATCCTGATGCATTTAAAGAGCTGGCAGGTCAATTTGATCTGATTCTTAATACGGTTTCTGCCAATATTGACGTTGATGCTTATCTGTCCATTCTAAATGTTGATGGAACGCTTGTTAATCTTGGCTTGCCGAACAAGCCGGATCAGTATAATGTGTTCTCCTTGTTTGCTGGAAGACGGAGTATTACTGCATCCAATGTTGGCGGTATTAAAGAAACACAGGAGATGCTCGATTTCTCTGCTCAAAATGACATTGCTCCCATGATCGAAGTCATTCGTGCAGACCAAGTGGACGAGGCGTTCGGACGGGTTCTGAACAGCGATGTGCGTTACCGTTTTGTCATTGATATGGCTACACTATAAAGCTTCAATAATCTCAAGAGCCAATCATGGATTGGCTCTTGTTCACAGCTTGCCACGTAAGCGTCAAGTTAAGTGAACAATAGATGTTGTTTTGTTCATTATTGTACGATGCGAGGATAATTGACTATTAACTTTTGTGCTGAGACAGCATAATCGATACCGCGTGCGGTTAATTTATGACAGATTGTATTTTAGATAAATAGGCTGGTTTAGAGGAAGGTGCGGATCATGAAAAAAATATTAATATTAGGTGCGAATGGACAGGTTGCTCGTCAAGCCATAGATCTGTTCCTCACCGAAACAGATGCTCAGCTGACGTTGTATCTTCGGAATTCGAGCAGGCTGCAGATCTCAGATGCCAATAGACAACGTGTGATTGAGGGTGATGTCAATGATATGAGCCGATTGAAAGAAGCGATGGCTGAGCAAGATGTGGTCTTCGCAAATTTGGGGGATCCCGGTATCGTACAGATGACCCGAAACATGATCAAGGCGATGAACGAAATGCAGGTGAAAAGGGGGATCTTCATTAATATACTGGGCATCTACGACGAAGTACCAGGCAAGTTCGGAGAATGGAATAAGCGAATGGTTGGCAGTGGTATACATGCCTGGAGGGAAGCAGCGAGTTTAATAGAAGAATCTGATCTGGACTATACCATTCTAAGATGTACCTGGTTCACTAACAAGGATGAAGTAGATTATGAACTGACTGAAAAAGGCGAACCTTTGACAGGCACTGAAATATCACGGAAAAGTATCGCTTCTGTGGTTGTCCGTTTGGCTGAAACGGAGAACTGGGGAGTACGCCAAAGTCTAGGAATAAGCAAACCTAATTCGGCTGGTGATAAACCGGCATTTTACTAGAAACCGCAGAGGATGAATCAGAAAGTGGGGAAGCGATGATGAGTAGACGTACATGGCTAATAACTGGAGTTAGCAGCGGTTTTGGTTATGAAATGACCAGACTGCTGCTAGAGAAAGGTGAGAAGGTCATAGGAACGGTGCGTAATAAAGATAAGGTTAGACAGCTGATAGAGCAATATCCGGATCACTTTATTTGCGAGTTCCTCGATGTTACGGATGTGCCTGCTATTCGCAGGTTAATTGACAATTCTTATAAAAAGCTCGGCCGTATTGATGTCATCGTGAGTAATGCAGGTTATGGACTCTTTGGAGCTGCCGAGGAATTAACTGACGAACAAGTGGAGCATATTATTGCGACAAATCTGACAGGCTCTATTCAGTTGATCCGATCTGCTCTTCCTCATCTGCGCAATCAGGGAGGAGGCCGTATTATACAGCTTTCAAGTTATGGGGGTCAGGTAGCCTTTCCAGGCAACTCCATGTACCATGCCACCAAGTTTGGCATCGAGGGCTTTTGTGAATCGGTTGCTCAGGAAGCAGCATCTTTTAACATCGGAATCACACTGGTAGAGCCTGGTGGGGCTCGAACAGAGTTCCGTTATGGCAGCGCCCAGGTGGCGAAGCTTATGCCGGAGTATGACGGTAATCCGGCACACGGTTTTCTTGGAATGCTGGACCCTTCTAACGGATTGGCCCCTGGAGACCCGGTTCGCATGGCTGAACGAATCATAGAAAGTGTTGATCAAGAGCCCGCTCCTATGCGGATGATCCTCGGGTCTCAAGCACTGAAGGTTACTCTATCGACACTGAAGACACGAGTGGAGGAATTGGAAGGACAGGCTGCGCTGGCCGCTTCCACAGACTTTCCTCCGGGAGAGTAATGGCTGCTTAAATCATCTACAAAACTTTAAGTAGAAGGGAGAAATCGAGATGGAGAATGATTACTTAAGCAACAGCACTATTTTTCCGCGTGGGGAAAAGGTGCAGGCGAACTTTACAGGCGATGCTTACCTTGAAATGGTGTTTACAGATCCGGCGCCTCTGAATACCACGATCGGCAATGTAACTTTTGCACCTGGCGCACGAAATAACTGGCATTCCCACAAGGTTGGTCAGGTGCTGTTAGTAACCGGGGGCAAAGGCTGGTATCAGGAAGAGGGCAAGCCTGCCAGACCGCTTACAACGGGGGATGTCGTTAATATTCCTCCTGACGTGAAGCATTGGCACGGCGCAGCTAGGGACAGCTGGTTTGTTCATCTCGCCATGACACCGGGAGAAACCGAATGGTTTGATTCCGTCGATGCGGATGGGTACGACCAATTGGAAGGATAGATTTATGGATAGGCAATAACGCAATTCTATATACATTATAGCGAATGGAGGCTTTAGATATGGAATACATCAAATTCGGAAATACGGGGATGGACGTGTCACGTATTTGTCTTGGCTGCATGAGCTTTGGTGAGGTACTGCCTGGAGGACATCAATGGGTGCTGAATGAGGAGCAGAGCCGTCCGATCATCAAGAGAGCACTCGAGCTTGGCATTAATTTTTTTGATACAGCGAATATATACGCATCCGGTACCAGTGAAGAGATCGTTGGACGAGCGCTGAAGGATTATGCCAATCGAGATGAGATCGTCCTTGCTACGAAGGTATGGGGACGCATGCATCAGGGACCGAATGGCGCTGGTCTTTCGAGAAAATCTATCATGAGCGAAATCGACAACAGCTTAAAAAGATTAGGAACAGATTACGTGGACCTCTACATCATTCACCGCTGGGACTACAATACGCCGATTGAAGAAACGATGGAAGCGATGCATGATGTGGTGAAATCAGGGAAGGCCCGTTATATTGGAGCTTCTGCGATGTATGCCTGGCAGTTCCAAAAAGCGCAGCATATCGCGGAGAAGCAGGGCTGGACAAGGTTTGTTTCCATGCAAAATCATCTTAATCTCATATACCGTGAAGAAGAAAGAGAAATGATGCCGCTTTGTAATGACCAGAAAATAGCAGTGACTCCTTACAGCCCGCTGGCGTCGGGACGTTTGATTCGGGATTGGTCTGAATCCACCCATCGCTCCGAAACAGATGTCATTCAAAAATCAAAATATGATGCGACAGCTGATGTAGATCGGTTGATTGTGGAACGAGTGGCATCGGTCGCTGATCAGCATGGAGTTCCGCGCAGTCACATTGCACTTGCTTGGCTGCTGCAGAAGGAATCGGTAACAGCTCCAATCGTCGGTGTTACCAAAATGGCACAGCTGGAGGAGGCGGCTGCAGCTGTGTCTGTCAAGTTAACAGCAGAAGAAATCTCTTTCCTTGAAGAGCCCTATGTTCCGCATCCTGTAGTAGGGGCACAATAATACCATTTGTAAATATTAGCGAGGAGGAAATGGTTATGAAATATGTGACTTTAAATAATGGTGTTCAGATGCCCATATTAGGTTATGGTGTGTACCAAATCCCTGATCAGGAAGAGTGCGAGAAGTGTGTGCTGGATGCTATAGAAGTAGGTTATCGTTCGATTGATACAGCACAGGCATACCGGAATGAAGAAGCTGTAGGCCGTGCAATAAAGAAAAGCGGAATTCCTCGGGAGGAATTCTTTGTGACTACTAAAGTATGGATTTCCAACGCGGGGTACGAAAAAGCAAAAGCTTCCATAGAAGATTCGATGCGAAAGATGCAGCTGGATTATCTTGATTTAGTACTCATCCACCAGCCCTTCAATGATTATTATGGGACTTATCGTGCGATGGAGGAGTTATACAAAGCCAACAAAATCAGAGCGATTGGTGTCAGCAATTTTTATCCGGACAGATATATCGATCTGGTGCAGTTTAGCGAAGTGGTTCCGGCCATTAACCAGGTGGAGACCCATGTCTTCAATCAGCAGGTCAAGGCTCAGGAAATTATGAAAAAATACAACACCCAGATTGAATCCTGGGGCCCTTTTGCAGAAGGGAAGAATAACTTCTTTACAAACCCTACACTTCAAGAAATCGGAACGAAGCATAACAAATCCGCAGCTCAAGTCGCATTACGGTTCTTGATTCAGAGAGATGTGGTTGTTATTCCAAAAACCGTAAACAAAGATAGAATGGAACAAAATTTGGATGTATTTGATTTTGAACTGAGCTCAAGCGATATGGCGAAAATAGCGGAACTGGATACGGGCGAAAGCTTGTTTTTCTCCCACTATGATCCAGATACCGTTGAATATCTAACTGATTACGGTAAGAAAGGTTTGGAATAAGTAGCGAAGCCGAGTATGATCATAGAAGCGAATATCGACCCGTAGAAGGAGCTTTGAAGAAAAGCGGCCCGTTCTTCGGGTCTTTTTAATATTCCGTAGGAAGCTGCTGTAAACTTGATGTGTCGAATCATGTTTCGCTTCTGAATCGATATTGCCTTGGTGAGACGCCAATGAACTTCTTGAATTGTCTCATAAAATGGGTATCGTTCTCGTAACCACAGGAATGGGCAATGTGAGTTACTGACCACTGGCTGTGATCTAATAGATACTTCGCATGCTCCAGCCTGGCATTGATGATATCGGTCATGACAGAGCATCCGAATAGCTCCTTATAGATGTGCTGGAAATAAGATTTACTCAAATTCAAGCTCAGTGCGAGATCCTGCACAGATCTATATTTCTGGGGACTGCGGTACAGTTCGCTTCGAAGCTCAGTGAATCGGATGTAATAATGGTGGAGCTGGTGTGGAGCAGTTCGTTCCCGCAGGTCTGTCAGTTTCATGAAAAAAGATCGAAGATCACTATCAATAATTCGCTCACGCAGACGGCCGTCAAGTCGATGCCGGTTCGTAAGCTCCATGATGCTTCGGGATATCAGCATTGGATCAGAGGCATCAACCGGAGTGTCCACAGGAAAATGGATATCCAGCAGGAATTCCTGAATGCCATCGCCGTTACAATGAAACCAGTCATTAATAAACGGGCTTTCAAGCTCGCGATAATAATGGGGGGTATGGGGTTGAAAGAGGATAAACGTATTCTTCTCTACCGTCAGGGTGTCGTCATGCAGCTTCACTTCCGCTCTACTATTAAAAAATACAAAAATGTAGTTTTCCGAACCGTTGGGTCTGTTCCGTATAATACCTTCACGGTGTATAGTATGGAACCCACAGGATAACAGCTTAATCATTCGTTTGCACTCCTAAGCACGATAGGTCAGTTTTTGATGATTATAGTTTATTGAATGGCCAGAGGCAACCTTCTATACTCTTTTAGGAAGCATGGATTTAAAAAAGGAGGCCACAGCGATGTCGGTCGATCGAAAGTATTGGGTGGATACCCTGGTTCGCATTGTTCATCCTGTACTGCATTCATTATCAGAACGTCGGCTGAAGTTGGATATGCCTGTTGAAGCAAGGGCTCGTGATCGATCCGATTACACTTATCTAGAAGCACTCGGGCGCACACTTGCGGGGATTTCACCTTGGCTTGAGCACGGCCCGCGTACAGGAGAAGAAGGAGAAATTCGGGCGAAGATGGCCGATATGGCAAGGCGTGCCATAGATATGGCTACAGATCCTGAATCACCAGACTTTATGAATTTTGCGATAGGCGGACAGCCCGTCGTTGATGCTGCCTTTCTTGCGAACGCGGTTCTCCGTGCTCCTAATGAGCTGTATACGTTGTTAGATGAAAAAGTGAAGCGGAATTTGATCTCCGCACTGCAAGCAACTCGCATTATACGTCCTGTATTCAGTAATTGGCTGCTGTTCAGTGCCATAATTGAAACCGCTTTATTCCGAATGGGAGTCGAGGATTGGGATCGGATGCGTGTGGATTATGCACTGAGGCAGCATGAGCAGTGGTATATGGGCGATGGAGCTTATGGGGATGGACCTGCATTTCACTGGGATTATTACAATAGCTTTGTTATTCAACCCATGCTAGTTGACATATTAAATGAAGTTGGAGATCAATATGGAGATTGGGCGGAGCTTCGAGCCAAAGTGTTAACGAGAGCTGAACGTTATGCCGCTATATTGGAACGGTTCATTTCCCCAGAAGGCACATTCCCGCCTATTGGACGATCACTTGCTTACCGCTTTGGCGCATTTCAGCATTTATCGTTAATGTCCTTAAGAGAGGAGCTTCCGAAAGAGCTGGAACCTGCTCAAGTTCGCTGTGCGCTTACAGCGGTCATCAAGCGGCAGATACAGATGCCTGGAACTTTCGATGATGCCGGCTGGCTTCGAATCGGATTTGCTGGACATCAACCAGATATCGGAGAAGCCTACATTTCGACAGGCAGTTTATATTTGTGCACGACTGTATTTTTGCCGCTCGGACTGTCACCTGACGCTGCTTTTTGGCAAGGACAGGCCGATTGGACGTCACTTAAGGCCTGGTCAGGCGGGAACGTATATTTGGACAAAGCCATATTAGGATAACCATAGAGTTCTTGAGAGGAGCATGTAATATGACAGTTCAACCGGATTGGGTGCAAGAAGCTTGGGATCAAACGGTAACAAAAGTGAAGCGAATTCATCATCGAATTGGAGACCGCTTTCCACATGCAAGTGTGAACGGAGAATATCAGCTGGAGCGGGCCTCGTGGTGGACCGCCGGCTTCTGGCCAGGCATACTGTGGCTTGTTTATCGTGATACCAAAGACGACGCACTCAAGGAAACGGCAGAATCCTGCGAACGGCAGCTTGATTCATTACTTACGGATGCCCATCAGGTAGATCACGATATCGGATTCATGTGGACTTTAACAAGCGGGGCCAGGTATAAGCTTCTAGGAGAAGAGGACTCGAAACGGAGAGCGCTGCTTGCCGCTAACCTTCTAGCTGCGAGGTTCAACGTACAGGGAAATTACATTCGAGCGTGGAATGGAGAGAATAACGCAGGCTGGGCCATTATTGACTGCTTGATGAATTTACCCCTGTTACACTGGGCATCCCGGTCGACGGGTGATCCAAGGTATAAACATGTTGCTATTAAGCACGCAGATACGGTATTGAAGCATTTTTATCGTCCTGATGGCTCGGTTGCTCATATTGTCGTATTCGACCCGGAAACAGGAGAGAAGCGGGAAGTGATGGGAGGACAAGGGTACGCACCAGAATCAGCATGGTCTCGTGGAACAGCGTGGGCGATATATGGAATGAGTCTAAGCTACCACTATACAGGTAAACAGGAGTATCTGGATGCAGCTAAACAAACCGCGTATTTCTTTATGGCTAATCTACCGGAGGATCATGTTCCGTATTGGGATTTCCGTTCACCCGAAGGAGTGCCTTCGATTCGAGATTCCTCAGCCAGTGCCTGTGCCGCCTGTGGACTCCTGCTTATCGCAGATCAGGTAAACGGACTGGAGGCGGAGATGTACCGCAAATGTGCAGAACGAATCCTCTACTCCTTGTATACCCAATACGGAGCATGGGAATCGGAGACAGAGGAAGGGCTTATCTTACACGGAACGAGTCATTACCCTGGGAAGAGTAATATTGATGTCCCATTGATCTACGGGGACTATTACTTTACAGAAGGCATATCGCTGTTAATGGGGCAACAAGATAGGTTCTGGTAAGATCTATGTACATAAATAAATATTTCGACCTGTAGCATTTTTTGTACGATCAGCCGCCAATAGGCGGCTTTTTTTCTATATTTATTTAAGAAGCGACTCCGCTCCATCAATATAAATCTCGGTTCCGGTAATATGTGAGGATAAGTCGGAAGCGAGGAAAGTCACTAATTCTGCAATCTGCTCAGGTTGACCCGGTCCATGCTCCAGAGGCTGATCACCTTCAGGATACTGGACGGGGATCTCAATGTCCTTGATATCCGTGGAGCTGTGTATGGAATCTCCAATATGGGTTTTAATCGCCCCTGGGCATATTGCGTTCACGCGAATTTTGTACTGTGCCAGCTCGAGCGCAGCCATCTTCATGAGTGCAATTTGTCCCGCTTTAGACGTGCTGTAAGCCGTATAGCCAGGCTGAGAGAAAATACGGTTACCGCTAACTGAGCTTGTAATAATAATGCTGCCTCCATGCTCTTTCATGAAGGGAATGGCATGCTTAAGCGACAGGAACGTTCCTCTTAAATTGGTATGGATTGTACGGTCCCAATCCTCCTCATTCATTGTTTCAATAGGAGCCATTTCTCCGGCGATCCCCGCGTTGGCAAACACAATATCAAGTCCTCCCCAATGTTCGCTTGCCGTGCGAATTCCCTGCTTGATGTCATAAGTCGAATTGATATCGCACTTGAGAGCTATAGCTTCACCCCCGGATTCCTCAATATGTGCCTTCACGTTGTTCACATGATCCAGATCAAGATCTAACAGACATACCTTCACGCCTTCGTCCGCGAGCTGCAGAGCTGCTGCACGACCTATACCAGAGCCGGCGCCAGTAATTACCGCAATTTTACCCTTTAGGTTAGGTTGCCTTAACATAGGATTGATCCTTTCATTTTTTCGATTTTTTCAAGTATTTTAAACCAGTCATTGATAGATTAAACCCGGAACCGTTTGATTTTTTAGAAAAGAGAGTGTAATATGTAATATACTTTGATTAGAGTACTTTTATTAAACTACTCATAAGAGAGTATTTTTTCACTTGAAAGGAAGAAGATGAGCAAATGAAGTTTAAGTCGTTTTTAAAAACAAGAGGAGCGATTGCTGCCATTTTTATGGGGATTTTTTACGCGGTTGCGATGCTGGGAATATTTCTCCCTGGATATACTGCAATTCCGAACAACATCGATAAACTCCCGGTAGCGATCGTAAATGAAGATGCGGGAGAGTATGGAGGAACGATTGCTGAGCAGCTACAAGAGAATTTGCCATTTGAAGAGATTTCAACGAATTTAACAAATGCAGAGGCTTTAGCTCAGTTAGAAGATAATGATCTGGCACTGGTGATTCATATTCCGGAGACGTTCTCACAGGATTTGCAGAGCGGGGATGTGTCATCCAGCATTGACTTTACAACAAATGCGGCAGGAGCGACCGTCGTCTCCTCGTCCATGACATCCATTGTCAGTGAAATCAACAATCAATTAAGTACTCAGTTTTCAACCCAAACCGCACAAAATATATTAATGACGTTAAATGTTCCGGAGGATCAAGCGGCTGCAATGGCCGAGAAGATCGAAACGACCTATGTCGGAAACTCCGTAACCATTAACGAAATTCCTGCAGGAATGCATAACAATATGCTGCCGATGTTTTTGACAATGGCAGGTTATGTTGGGGCAATGATCGGAGCTATGCAGCTGGTCGGCTCCTATAAGGCTAATCGGGGAACAACAAGCAAGTGGCGTTTATTCCTGTATGTTCAGATTACCGCTTTACTTATTGCAACAGTATCGTCTGTGGCAGCACTTGGCATTTCGTATGCTGTAAACAATTACGGAGCAGACACATTCTTCACACTGTGGGGTCACCAAATCCTGAACTATATGGTATGCTTCAACTTCACGGCGATCTTGATCTTCCTGGTAGGTGAAGGGGGCATGATACTTAATATGCCGATTCTACTCCTTCAAACGATTGCTAATGGAGCAACCATCCCGCGGGATATGATGTATCTGCCTTATGAATGGATGAGTTATATTTCACCGATGTACTATGCTGTACAGGCAAACTTTGAACTACTGTTCACAGATAACAGCTCCGCGTATCATCACTGGATGATGGCCGCTGTAGGTGGAGGAGCTCTGCTCATTAACATGCTGATTGTGGCGTTCCTGCATAAGTCTAAGGCAGTAGATGAACCGGTACAAGATTCAATAACGGAAGAAATGGTACAGCCAAATGTGAAAAAAGCTTTGAAATGACTGTTTAAGATCTGCTACAATAAGGAGAATGATGCTGAAGGAGCTAATGCATGGAAGTTCAAATTTATATTCTAAGCAAGCTGATGGAAGGCAATAATTATCCTTACCTCTTGAAGAAGCAACTGTCGGAGCCGATTCCATTTGATGAATTTACAGGCTTAACCGAAAGCAAGCTGTATTATCACTTTGAAGTGTTGGCGAAGCAAGGCTTGATTGAAGTCGTGGAAGTGGTTCGTGAAGAGCACCGGCCAGATAAACAGGTGTTTGCCATTACATCCAAGGGCCGGGAGGAGCTCCCCAAGAAAATCTACAAGTTGTTCGAAAATGCGGTTCATGTGGGTGGAATGACAATTGGCATTGCTAATTTGCAGTACGTCGATCGGGACAAAGTTGTTGCTATTTTGGAGAAAAAGCTGCAAAAATATCAAGATCGCTGGGAGCAAATTTCTCATTTTGAGCAGTATTTAGAAGTAGATGAACATAAAAAAAGATTTGTGGATTTCATGACCAGCTATTCATCAAGCAAGACGAAGCATACCACCGATTGGCTCGAACAATTAATTTCCCTTATTAAAGATGGAGCAGTATAGTCATCCAACGGACTTACAGTATTGAATATGAAGATAAAATAAGCTTCTAATGCCTAGCTTAGGTATTAGAAGCTTATTTGTTTGTTAATGCTTGCTTAAATGATACTGTTTGCGATATTTGCATATCCGTTCAATCCAGTACTACAATATACCAGTTTCAATCATCGAAGCCTTGTGGGGTCGGTTGGTAGAATAATAAATGAGAAATATAAAGGAAATGCTACAATTCTTAACAAGCAAATGTTAAAGATCGTTGATAGATATCACCTTAGATCTTCTATTAAGATGTAATTTGTAAGGAGATGAAAGATATGATTGATATGAATATTCGTACTTTTCGCAAAAAGCTTAAATTAAGCCAGGAACAATTGGCAGAGAAGGTAAATGTGTCACGACAGACGGTAGCAAAATGGGAGAATGGAGAAGCCGTGCCCGATATATATAAAGGCAAATTGCTTTCTGAGATTTTTCAAGTCACACTGGATCAGCTCTCTCGCAGTATGAGCGAAGAAGAGGTGGACCAGGTTGCTCCTAGGGGGAAGCATTTTTTTGGTGTGGTAAAAGTAGGAGAACGAGGACAGATTGTGATTCCCAAGCAGGCACGAGAAATGTATCAAATTCATGCAGGTGATAAGCTGGTGGTGTTGGGAGAAGACGCAACGAGAGGTATTGCTGTTTTGAAAAGTGACGGTTTCCTGCAATTTGCAGATATGATTAGGACATCCGAAATCATGGAGGAGGGAATAGAATGAGTAAAATTATCTTTTTCTCGATACCCGCTCATGGTCATACCAACCCGACTCTTCCCGTTGTTAGAGAATTAGTCAATCGAGGACACGAGGTATGGTACTATTCGTTTCTCGAATTTCAAGAGAAGATTCAAGCCGCTGGTGCTTCATTTATAGCCTGTGATGAATATTTGCCCAAGCTGTCACCCGAAGAACTGGATCGCAAGGCCGGTAAAGATTTTGCAGCATTGATTGAAATGGTTGCCGATACGACCATAGCTTTAGATGCGAAGGTATGCAAGGAATTACAGGAGTATCAGCCCGATTGTATAGTATCGGATTCTTTAAGTTTTTGGGGGAAGCTCTTTGCCAAAAAATTAAACATTCCCTATATATGCTCGACAACTACTTTTGCGTTTAATCAACATACAGCCAGGCTGATGAAGCGGAGCTTCTGGGAACTATTGAGGATGGTCTTAGGTATGCCCCGAATCAATAAAAAAATGAAGATGCTTAGGGATCACGGCTATGATGTGAGAAGTTTTATATCCATTGTTCAAAACGATAATGATACTAACACAATTGTATACACGTCGAAGGAATTTCAACCGATGGCGAATACCTTTTCTGAACGGTATGCCTTTGTTGGTCCTTCCATTAGAACGTTGTCACCACAGGAGAACAATATAAAGGATAGACAAGTAATCTATATTTCCCTCGGCACCGTTCTTAATAAAAATCGTGAGTTCTATAATAATTGCATCAACGCATTTGCACAATCCAATTATACGGTTGTAATGTCCGTGGGTGAGAAGACAGAGATTAAATCACTCGGTATAATTCCTAATAATTTCGTTGTAAGGAACACGGTCGATCAGATCTCTGTATTGCAAACTGCAGATGCGTTCATTACACATAGCGGTATGAACAGTGTGAGTGAAAGCTTGTATTTCGGTGTTCCCATGGTGTTATTTCCACAACACAGCGAACAAAAAATGGTTGCCAATCGGGTAGCTGAACTGGGAGCGGGCGTATTGCTGAAAGGGAAGAAGCGAGCAGATCTGGCGGCATCAGTAACCGAGGTGCTGACAAATTTGAAATATGAGGAAAACGCGAAGAAGCTATCAAAATCCTTACGGAATGCAGGAGGAGCGGTTGAAGCGGCGAATGTTATTCTGGAGCAGGCCCAGTCAGCTTATTGATATTTTGTAGGGAAGGGAGTATGACAATCATGTCGGTTTCACAGAGCAAAAGCGCACTTCTTGTTATGGATATGCAAAACAACATTGTGTCACGCTACGTTAGCAATAATGAATTGCTGTATCCATTCCAGCAGGCTGTAGAAGCGGCACGCAGAAGTGACATCATGGTGATCTATGCCAAAGTTTCGTTTCGTTCGGGTTACCCCGAGATCAGTCCAAGGAATAAAATGTTCGGGGCAATCAGAGCCCGTGCAGGAGCTGTAACTGTGAGTGAAGCAATGGACATCCATGAAGCGGTAACCCCTCTTCCAAAGGAGCCTGTTGTGACCAAGCTTCGAGTGAGTGCTTTTGCAGGGAGTGATCTAGACATCATTCTTCGGTCCAATCAGATCGACACACTCATTCTGACCGGTATAGCCACTAGTGGAGTTGTACTATCCACTTTACGAGAAGCCGCAGATAAAGATTACACGTTGAAGGTGCTCTCTGACGCATGTATCGATGCAGATGAAGAAGTACATCGTGTTCTGATGGAAAAGGTGTTCCCTCATCAAGCAGAAGTACTCACTGTAAAAGATTGGGTGAATACGATAAGGTAAGGTAACTTTTTATGGATGAATGAATAATAAAAATAGCGGAGCAGCTTATATGTCAAATACTGCTCCGCCAATTTCTAATATTACATGACACTTATGCCAGCAGAGTAAGTCCACCGTCAATACCTATCATCTGGCCGTTCATATAATGAGCTTGTTCACTTGCCATAAATGCAAGAATAGGACTGCAATCTCTGTAGGCTTCACCAACATAACGTACAGGTATAATTCTAGTAAGTTCTTCCATCGCAGCTTTTCCTTGTGGAGTCATATCAAAGCCGCGTGCTTTGATAACAGGGAAGAAGCAGTTGGTCGTAATTCCGTATTGTGCCCACTCTTTAGCTGCCACTCGGGTTAAAGACATGATCGCTCCCTTCGCCATTGCGTAACTTGCGAATCCTGGAGTGCCAGATACGGCTCCACCTGATGATGTGGTAATGATTCGTCCATATTGCTGTTCTTTCATATATGGGAAGCATTTCTGCATCAGAAGCATGGTATATAGAGGACCTGTGGTGTAGCTCTCCAGGGCATATTCTGAAGTTGCATGTATCAAATCGGTCGGATGGCTGAGCCCGCCCTGTGCAATACAAGCTAGAATTTCAATCCTTCCAAATTCGGAAATGGTTTTTTCTACAATATTATTCAGATCTTCTTCCTTGGATACATCAGCAACCAGTGTTACTATTTTGCCTTCCAAGCCTGCTGCTTCTTCGGCAAGCTGGAGCAATCCTTCTTCTTCATTAGAGCAAGCCAGTACATTTGCTCCCTCTTCTGCATAACGCAAGGCACAGCCGTAACCCACGCCGGAGCTCGCTCCGACAACAATTGCTGTTCTACCTTTAAGCATACCCATGTGGCAGTCCACCTTTCTAAGATTAAGAATACAACTTTAATTGTACAGAGCTTGGCCATATTCTATAATCTCTGAAAGCGTAGTTATTTGTATTAACAGCCCTATATTTTTATAGGTTAACGAATACTTGGATTGATCGTATCATGTTGATTCATATCATATAAACGAATACATAACTCTAGCTGGAACCGCTCGTCTGGTGAGGTCAGATCACTTTCCAGCAAGGATATCAATTTATCCCTTCGGCTAAGAAACGTATTCCGTGAGATGTACAGCCTGGCTGCTGTACGTGAATCGTTCCTGCCTTCTTCAAGCCATATGCGCAGTGTTTCTAAATAATCTACAGCTGAAGTTTCGTTATATTGGATTACCTTTACGAAGCCGGCAGGGAATAGTTTGCTCGCAGGCAGCCTTCCTGTGCATTTGCTTAGCACATAACGATTCCAGCAGTCAGAGAAGACTCTCACTTCAGAATCCTTTACATCCGCATATTCTAGAATCGATAAGGCTTCCTGGTAGTATATATTTAGCTGTGACAAGTCGGTAAAGCTATCACTTGCGCCTGCGACAAATTCAATTTTTCCCAGCCAGGCAGAGATGGATTGGTGAAACTTGTGGTTATCCCAGCCCATTCTGGTTTCATTGATTAATCCAACCAAATGATCATCATACAGTTGAGCTATGGATGAGGGGTTTTCCACCTGGAATCGATGCTTAAGGTAGTGTCCGTATTTGGTTGTGACATCTTCCGTGAACTGTATGACAATACACTTGAACTGATCATTAGCTCTGAAATGTAGTGCGTTCTTTAGCTTGAACAGATCAGCTTCTGAGACAGTCACACCCGTGATTAAGGCCTCGAGCAGATTTGTAAAAAAACTTCCGCTTACTTGCGAAGGACGAAGCAATAATGCCTTCACGTAGAAAGATAAGATATCCAGTAGCTGCAAATCATGTATCAGAATGATATGCTCATAAGGATGCACGCTCAATGTTCCTAGATTAATAGGACCATCATTGATGTAGCTGAAATAAACCTGGAAGGATTCCTTTGTTTCTTGTATTTTTTTGAGATCCAGCTTGTAATGATTATTGTCCACTGTTTCAACCGCATGCATGAGTGTATGAAAATTTGTCTCTTTGCTGTAGGTGCCGAGACTGCTGCTCTCAACGCGCTGTCCTTGATATGAAGCAGCCAATTCGTGATTATTCTCATCCGTGACACACAACAAATTATCCAGCACTACAGAGCTTATATCCAGCAGCTCTTGTAGTGTTTGGTGATGATATACAACCTGCTGCATACGATTCTCCCAATCCTGATAAAGGGCAAAAATCGACTGAATTTGATTAAGTACTGCAGCCACAGGAACCTCGGGATCTACAACGATTATTCCGCTGTCTTTATTCAAATCAAGATCCGCAATGGGAATTCCGCAATAAACAAGGCAGCACCCTGCATACGAGGAATTCCTATTATCTGACATAACATAAATATGATTTTTTTGAACAGCTAACGATGATTCGTACAAAAGCGGTGGATGAAGTCCTTCCAGGCTATGTTCGGCAGCCTCATAATGGATGTTCCACTTTTTGGACAACTGATAAACTAGCATTTCAAATGTGATTCGCATAATAAGCTCTTTTCTGAATTTGTTTAAATATAATTTAACATGATTACCTACAATTTTGTAGGGTTGTAACTATTATTTACTATACTTTTGGAGGTTATTTATAAAATCAATCATCGATATAATCTAAAGTGATAAATTCCAGTAAATGAGAGAAGGGAATCAAGCGATGGATCGTATGAAAGGAAAGGTGGCTCTAATTACCGGAGCTGGGAGCGGGATTGGAAAAGCAACGGCAATCCTTCTGGCGAAAGAGGGAGCCAATGTTATTCTAACTGATATTCGAACGGATCATTTAAAGAATGCAGTGACAGAAATCGAAGCATTTCAAGGTGAAGCTGTTGCTATAGAACATAATGTCTCCGAAGAAGCAGAATGGCATACCGTTATACAGAAATCAGTCGACACTTACGGAACCATTGATGTGCTTGTTAACTCTGCTGGCATTAGTAGCAAATTTACAGATACTTTGGAAGACTGGAACCGATTACTGGATATTAATTTAACTGGAAGCTATCTTGGCATGAAGCATGTCATTGATTTGATGAGAAAGGGAAAAGGAGGGGCTATTGTGAATATCGCTTCTCTTGCCGGACTTGTCGGAGGTGGATTTAATGGTTATGCCGCTTCTAAAGGAGGCATTCGTGCCATATCCAGAGCGGCAGCTGTAGATTTTGCCAAGGATAACATTCGAGTGAATTCTATATATCCTGGCATTATTATTACTCCTATGACTGATGGGATACTTTATGTTGAAGAGCTGAAGCGTAAATTCGAGGAAAGCATTCCTCTGCCTCGCTTCGGAGCACCGCAAGATATCGCGAACGGTGTACTATACCTAGCATCCGATGAAGCTGCTTTTGTAACAGGGGCGGAGCTGGTCATTGATGGGGGAACTACTGCATCATAATATATAAGTCTATTGATGGATATTATGTGATATATAATGACAGTCGAAACTCAGACATTATTTCAAATGAACTTTTTGGCAAGAGCACTTATGTGACAGCTGAATAAACAAATAAAGAACCTCGGTAGCCAATACCGGGTTCTTTTGTCTTGTATATGAACAAAAACGCTGATATAATAAAACAGATTTCTTGTCAGTTGTAATATGTAGGCATAATTAACTCATCTTATATAATAAGAATATCATGCCGGCATATGGTGTGTCAAATGTTTTTTTCTCAATCTAGTAGTAAGGGGAGATATGGATGGATTATCCTTTGGTTCTCGGTTTTCAAGAAATGGATAGAACACAGTTATGGCTTGTTGGTGGAAAAGGATTAAATCTAGGAGAGCTGTCCAAAATTCAAGGAATTGAAGTGCCAGATGGATTTTGTATCACAACTAGAGGATATGAAGCAGCTATCGCACATAACAAAGTGTATCAGAAGCTGCTCAATCGACTTGCCATGTTATCTGTAGAGGATCGCGAGCAGATTGGTGCAATTTGTGAGGAGATCCGGCATACGATCAGGGCTGCGGGAATTCCTTCCGATGTTAAGGAAGCTGCAGCTCACTATCTCTCCAAGCTGGGTGAAGAACATGCCTATGCCGTGCGTTCGAGTTCGACTGCTGA
The DNA here is from genome assembly GCF_028747985.1 of Paenibacillus urinalis. Taxonomy (NCBI): domain Bacteria; kingdom Bacillati; phylum Bacillota; class Bacilli; order Caryophanales; family Paenibacillaceae; genus Paenibacillus; species Paenibacillus urinalis. The sequence continues at coordinate 2,935,300 of NZ_CP118108.1, read as the reverse complement.
GGATTTGCCGCATGCTTCTTTTGCCGGTCAGCAAGACACATACTTAAATGTTATTGGCACTGAAGCGATACTACAGCATATCAGCAATTGCTGGGCATCTCTATTCACAGACCGTGCGGTGATGTACCGTATGCAGAATGGATTTGATCACAAGCAGATTAAAATATCCGTTATCGTTCAAAGGATGGTATTCCCAGAAGCCTCAGGGATATTATTCACTGCAGATCCCGTAACTTCGAACCGAAAGCTCCTCACCATTGATGCCAGCTATGGACTAGGGGAGGCACTCGTATCTGGAATCGTATCTGCAGATGGCTATAAAGTGTGCGACGGAGAAATCGTTGATAAGAAGATAGCAACAAAGAAATTGGCGGTATATGGACGACCAGAAGGCGGTACGGAGACACAGAGGATCCATCCCGAACAGCAAAACACACAGACGCTGACGGACCAGCAAATCATGGAGCTTGCTCGCCTCGGTAGACAGATTGAAGCTCATTATAGTGCTCCACAGGATATTGAATGGTGTTTGGCCAATGATACATTTTTTATTGTGCAGAGTAGACCAATCACGACGTTATATCCAATTCCACATGTAAGTGATCAGGAGAATCATGTGTATGTATCTGTTGGCCATCAGCAAATGATGACAGATCCCATCAAGCCGCTGGGTTTGTCATTCTATCTATTAACGACACCTGCACCTATGCGCACAGCGGGCGGAAGATTGTTCGTTGATATTACGCCAGTGCTGGCGACAGCTGCTGGGAGAAATCACATGATCAACACGCTGGGACATTCCGATCTTCTCGTCAAGGATGCGCTTATAACCCTTATAGAGCGTGGAGATTTTCTTCCCGCATTAGATCCAGAGAATATAGAGGCGAGTAGAAATGCAGGCAGTGACAGCGCGTCGTCTATTGAAGCAGAGGCTTGGGTTGAATTCGATAAGTCCATCGTATCAGAGTTGATCCATAAGACTCAGAATTCCATCGCAGAGCTGAAGCATACGATAAAAGCGAAATCAGGAAGCGATGTATTTGATTTTATTCTGGAGGATATGAAGCAACTAAAGAAGATCTTGTTCGATCCACAAAGTTCACAAATAATTAATGAAACGATGAAGGCTTCAGCCTGGATCAATGAACAGATGTACAACTGGCTTGGTGAGATCAATGCAGCGGATACCTTATCCCAATCGGTACCATATAATATTACTTCGGAAATGGGTCTTGCTCTGCTTGATGTTGCGGATACCATACGTCCTTATCCGGATATCGTTGACTTTTTACAAAAAGCAGAAGATAATCGCTTTCTAGAGGATCTCGGTACTTTTGACGGCGGACAGAAAGTGCAGGATGCCATCTATGCTTACCTGGACAAATACGGCATGCGCTGTGTCGGAGAGATTGATATAACGCGAACGCGTTGGAGTGAGAATCCGATGACGCTCGTTCCTATAATCCTAGGGAATATTAGAAATTTCGAGCAGGGCGCAAGCGAACTTAAATTTGAGCAAGGACGACAGGAGGCACTCAGCAAAGAACAAGATCTACTGGAGCGTCTAAAACGGCTGCCGGATGGTGAGCAAAAAGCGAAAGAGACCAAGCAACGAATCGACCTCATTCGGAATTTCAGCGGATTCCGGGAGTATCCTAAATACGGCATGATCAATCGCTACTTCATATACAAGCAGGCGCTGTTGGAAGAAGCAGAGCAGCTCGTACAGAAAGGCATCATTCAGGATCAAGAAGATATTTATTATTTGACTTTTGATGAATTTCACGAGGCTGTGCGTGCCCTTACCCTGGACTACCAGCTGATTATGAAACGAAAAGAAGAGTATCGTCGATACGAGAAGCTGACGCCGCCACGCGTAATGACATCTGATGGAGAGAAGATAGCAGGCAGATACCACCGTGAGAATCTTCCTCCTGGAGCGATTGCGGGGTTGGCTGTATCAACCGGAATTATTGAAGGACGTGCGCGTGTCATTCTAAATATAGAAGATGCGAATCTGGAGGATGGAGATATATTAGTAACCTCTTTCACTGATCCCAGCTGGACACCCTTGTTTGTAGCTATTAAAGGACTTGTCACTGAGGTTGGCGGATTGATGACTCACGGAGCCGTAATTGCAAGGGAATACGGTATACCAGCCGTCGTCGGTGTAGATGATGCCGTTAAATTGATTAAGGATGGCCAGCGGATTCGTGTTAATGGAACAGAGGGGCATATCGAATTGCTCTAATAGGATTCCTGTGAATGATTGTTAGGAAAAGCGTGATAGTAAAAAAGATTCCGACAATTAGATCTATCCGTCGGAATCTTTTTTTTAGACCAAATATTTGTTTTTCAATAGGAGTCTATCTTCCTCACTAATTCCAAGTCCCTCAGAAAGATAATTCTCGAATGTTCCATAATTTTGATCAACGGCTTCAAACGCAGCTTGCAATAGGTTAGTCTTTATAAGATCTGTCTTTGAGATTTTTTGAAGTTGTTCTATCTGTTCAGAATCTTCAAAGTTTGCGATGACACGCTGCATGATATCCTCTAACGCCAAATCCGTAAGGTTATAATCTTGGATGACTACATCTCGAGGTACGCCTAAGGTGAGGAGAATAAGACCACATACAACCCCAGTCCGATCTCTACCGGCAGCACAGTGTAACAAGGATGTATTCCTGTCTTCTCTTAACAGCTCCTTTAGTATGAGGGAACACTTATCCGTATTTAATATCATTGCTTTATAAACCGCCTTCATATCATGACTGACCTTGAGCATTTCCTCCGGGTTAGCGTGTGACATAAATGGTATATTCGTGTTGATTGCTTTACCAATTATAGGACTTGGACGTTTCAACACTTCAAAGTCACTGCGCAGATCACAAATCCAGCTGATGTCCAGTTCATCCACGATCTGCATATCCGCTTCGCTTAATTCCGTCAAATCTGCGGATCGTAGTAACATACCCCAGCGTGTAGTGCGGCCATCCACAGTTTCGTATCCACCCATATCTCGAAAATTGAGCACTCCATCTGTATAAATCATACGATCAAAGGCTGAAGATACGGAACCGTCATTAAATTTTACATGATAATAGCATCTCAATGGAAAGTGATTCCTTGAAAAAGTGGCCTCAGTAACCTCGACTTGTGCTTCTTTAATTAGCGTACTACCGCTCTCTTCAAATTCTGGCTTCGAAGAATGATAGATCGCATCCACGCCAAATTGTTCATCCTTACTCCATGTAAGGGTTATCTTGTTCTTATCACTATACCTCGTCTTCATAAGTGGTCCTCGTTTGACAAGTGGCCTAGGTGTTAGCATGATAGTCCTCCTATTAATAGCATTCGTTTGTTGAATACAAGTAGGATACAAGATGAGTGTAAAACGTATGTGAATTATATGCAGTACATTTGTAAATTTATTATGACTTGAAGCTTCACATATAGCAAAGGGCTTATCTCATTATGAGATAAGCCCTTTGTCTTTTGGACAAACCATCGTCATCGCTCACTACTGTACGATTTGTACTACCAAATGTTGTTTTCTAAAATCCATGGGGCTTTACACCTAACTGTGTCTTAATAAATTGAAGCTGGAAGGCTGCGTTCACTTGTCATGATTTGAGCGAGAGCTGTAACACAAGACTACCCTCACGAAAATCACAGTACTGTCTGCCGTATTTAAAATCACATTGAGTTCCGCTCAGCAGAAATGTTGAGAAGACACAAGCAGCATTCAATGAAATTACTAAAGTATCAGGCAACTCCAATTTAGACTTGTTTACAGCCGATTTATGTTCTAAGTATTTCTAACTAATGTTATAAAAGAAAGCAGGAGATAATCCCCTGCTTGGATACTATAGCTTTCTTGCTTTGATCACAAACGTTATTGGAAACATCTTTGCTCTGTCCGCAAGCTCACTGTTATCTTCCCGCGAATACATCAGCTCCTCATCCGTTTCCTCAATCATTTGTTCAATAACAAAGCCCGCATTGGATAGCGCATTCACATAGGTTGATAATTTGCGATCCGCTAAGGTTAGTGCGCCTTCATTTAGAGGAACTGGATACCAAGCTTCATCAAAATAGCTCTTATTAAATACAAACATGTTATTTTCAGCAGTTACACATTTGTGTATAGGATGGGACCAGCTGAAAATAAAAGCGCCATCCTTTTTGACATAAGAGGCGATTCGTTTAAAAGTTCCCTCGAGGTCCGTGGTCCAGCCTATAGCATAGATCGAATAGACAAAGTCAAAATAATCCGCTGGTATGCCGCATTCCTCTTCCATGGGTGAACAGATCAATTTGGCAGACACGCCGCATGACTTCAGGTGCTGCGCTGCCTTCTCAATTTGCTTCTCAGATAGATCAATGCCCCATAGCTCAGATGCGTTGTGCTCTCCGTGATACTGTAGGGATTGACCGTTTCCACAGCCGATCTCCAGCAGCTTTTTTTCAGTTACATCGCCAAAGAGCTGATGTTTTTCTTCTGAAATAAATGCTCCATAGTAAGGAAGCACGATGGCTCTTAAGAAGTCATTTCCTATAGTATTCCAATAGTAGCTGTTTGTTTTATGTATCGAAGCATTCATGCAAGACCCTCCTTGACCATCTTAAAATTCAGTACCAATTCCAGGTTCAATCATACCAGAAAACTTCCACACTAATGAATAAAAATGATTAAGGATAGAACATCGATTTCAGCTGTAATGCATGAATTTTTCAAAAGCTTATCATAATACCAGAAGGACTGTTATGGAATCGATCGGAAAGGAGGCAAACGCATTTGAAATGGTTATCCGCCATGGTCCTGTTTGGACTGCTCACGATGCAAGCGAATCCAGGGGATCTATTGACTGTAACCCAAGATGGTAATTCACTGAGTACACTGGATCGGACCGAGTATAATCTTGGCGTGTTTCCGCTCATTAACACGGATACCTATGAACAGTGGGTGGATCAATTGGATCGAAAGACAATAAAGAAGCCTGAAAACGCACGAATTGCGATGGATGGTCATATTGAAGAGGGTCACAACGGATATCGCTTGGATCGACGTAAAATGCTGGCTCTCTTCTACAACTATTACTATGGAAAGGGACCGGCAACGGTTGAGCTTCCAACCTATACTTTACATCCCAAAGTAGATGCCGAGATACTCACATCCATTCGAACGAAGCCAATCGGGTATTATGTCACTTATTTTAATTCCAATAATAAAAATCGCTCGCATAACATCGCATTGGCAGCCAAGGCAATTGACAGTGCTGTTGTGTTTCCTGGAGAGATGTTCTCTTTTAACGAGGTTGTGGGCATGAGAACTATAGATAAGGGGTACAAAAAAGCGGGCGTCATTGTCCGGGGGGAACTGTCGGAAGGTGTGGGAGGAGGGATATGTCAAGTATCCTCCACGTTGTTCAATGCCATTGACAGAGCGGGGCTGCAAATCGTGAAGCGGTACTCCCATAGCCGGAACGTACCTTATGTTCTGGCTGGAAGGGATGCAACCGTCAGTTGGGGAGGGCCGGATTTCGCGTTTCAGAACGCCTATAATGAGCCAATCCTTATTCGGGCTTACAGCAACGGAGGACAAATTGCAGTGGCTGTGTATTCATCGGAATTCATCGAGTATCAGCCACGCCACGTACCCGGTATGTCCAAGCAGCTGCCTGAAGAGATCATCGACCGACGGGAGACATCCGTAAACGGTGAATAGCGGTATTAATTCGATTAGTTCTGTGAGTTCGCGTGATTTGAAGCAGCGTCTTTATTAAGTGTTAGGTAGATCACCATGATCATGATGCAGAGCGTTCCCATCCATTGAAACCCTCCGAAGGAATCCTTTAACCAGAATACGGTCGTCAGCACGGCCGCGACTGGCTCAAGGCTGCCCATAAGACTGGACTCCTTTGGAGACAAGCTGTTTAAGCTCTCAATATAGAACCAGAAGGCCAGCATAGTTCCAAATATGATAACGAAACATAAATATAAATAGGCTTCAATCGGCAAGCTTGTGAACATTAAATGCCAAGGCGGATGAATCAAGCTGATTGCGGCTCCACCGATTAACATTGCCCAGCCGACGATAACTAACGAATCGTAATTCTTGAGTAATTGGACAGCATAAAGGGTATAGAAGGCAAGCGCAGCTCCGGATAACACTCCCCATACAACCGCATCATGCGGTACGGATAACTGGATTAATGAACCATTTGTCAGCAAGAAAAAACATCCAATTAAAGACAGCGCTGCAGTCAACATATCTTTCTTGGTAGGTGCAGATCTTCCCCGGATTAGCAAGTACATCATAATCATGACAGGTGCCAGATACTGCAGCAATGTGGCTACAGCAGCGTTCCCCCGTTCGATCGAAGCCATATACGTATACTGAACGCCGAGCATACCAACGAGTCCAAATATGATGAGCTGGATCGATCGCTTTTTATCTGTCCAGATCTCAAATATATTTCGGCTGCCCTTTTTACAACAATGGATGGTAAGAAGAAGTATCCCCGCAATCAGCAAGCGAACGGTTACGAGCGAACCCATATCTATACCGTATTGAAAGAGCTTCTTCGCTACCGTTCCGCCAATTCCCCAGAATATAGCACCCAGAATAATCAGAATTAAACCTCTTTTTCTATTCATAGCCAACACTCCAGTAAAGTATTAAAATCGTATCCTGCTTTGACTATAATAAATAGAAAATGTATAAATATATACAAAAATCAGATATAAAAATATAAATATATTGAGGTTAGGTGTTCATGAATGCAATTTAAAGAATTTACAATTGACCCGGATTTTAAAGAGCTTACGCAGCACCGAACCACCATATTGCCACTCGCATGCTATCACACGACGATCATTTGTAATATTAACGGATATATCCCAATGCACTGGCATGAAGAACTTCAATTTGTACTTGTTGTCAAAGGGCAAGTTGTTTTTCAGATCCAGGAAGAAAGAGTGAGATTGGCGAAGGGGGAAGCTTTATTTATTAATAGTGGCTGTCTGCACCTTGCCAAAGATGACAATCATTCGGGTTGTGTCTACATTTGTTTGAACATTTCTCCGAGATTTATGCTGTCCCAAGAGTTATACGGAACTTATGTGTATCCTTATATAAAAGCAACAAACTTACCATACATCCTACTGAACACATCAGAGCAGTGGGTGACTAACATTATAAACAGCATCGTTGAGATTGACCGTTTGATCCAGGAGCGTCCACCTGCATATGAAATCGATATTTCTATAGAGCTTGCACAGATATGGAGAAACCTGATTTTGAATCATTTTCAATTAGAATACATAGAAGGGGAGATGTTAAAGAACGAGAAGATGAAGAAGATGTTGAACTGGATACATTTACATTATCCTGAGAAGATCGTTCTAGAAGATATCGCAAGAGCAGGGCAGCTAAGCAGATCTGAGTGCTGCCGCTATTTTCAAAGATTTATAAAGGATACACCGCTGAGTTATGTGATGGAATACCGAATTCAAAAAAGCTTGCTCCTGCTGCAAGCGCCTGAATATAATGTTACAGATGTGGCTTATCAGGTTGGTTTTAACAGCACTAGCTATTTTATAAGTCAATTCAAGAAATCAATGAACATGACTCCATTGGCCTATAAAAAGCAAAAAATATTCAATGATTGATTGGTCGATCATTCTTTAATATATAACTGAGTGATAGATGTGGTAAATTAGATACATGAGTTAAATGGAGGGAATTAGATGACAGTAGGATCGCAGAATGATATTGAAGGTCTGAAGGAAATCGGCAGAATTGTTGCCATGACGATCAAAGAAATGAAAATTCAGGCACGTGTCGGAATGACAACAAAGGAACTTGATGAAATTGGAGGGCAGATTCTGGCCAGGAATGGTGCTGTGTCGGCACCGAAGATCACTTATGATTTCCCTGGAAATACCTGTATTAGTGTTAACCACGAAGTTGCTCACGGTATACCAGGTAATCGAATTATTCAGCCAGGCGATTTAATCAACATTGATGTTTCTGCAGAAGCGGGGGGGTATTATGCGGATGCGGGTCATTCTTTTGTGATTCCTCCATATGAGTCTTCATTAATGCAGCTGTGCCAATACACGCATCAGACCATGATGAAAGTAATCTCTTCACTGAAGCATGGAGTTAAACTGAACGAAATCGGCAGGATTATTGAAATCGAGGCTAAAAAAGGCGGATACAACATTATTAAAAATCTATGCAGTCATGGTATCGGAAAATCACTGCATGAATCCCCAACAGAGATTCTACCCTTCTACAACAAGCATGATAAACGGGTATTGAAGGAGGGCATGGTTATTACGATCGAGCCTTTTCTATCTACAGGTGCAGGATATGCCGTTGAGCAGTCGGACGGCTGGACATTAAGTGTCCCTGACAATAGCTATGTAGCCCAGCACGAGCATACAATTATCATTACAAAAAATCAGCCCATTATCTTGACGGCTGTATAGTATAGCTAATGATTTAGAACAGACGCGTTTGATCCGAGATATCACGGAGCAGCCCGCTATAGCGGCCAGAGCGAGGCTGCTCCTATTATACATATAAGACCATTTGGGGGCGCTTAAGTATTGGGAAGTATTTATAACAAATCGGATGTAGAAGCAATATTGGCTCGGATCGACAATCTTAAACCGGATTAGAAACCACGCTGGGGTAAAATGAAGGCTGCTCAGATGTTAGCGCACTGCTCTTCGTTTCACGATATTGCAACCGGAAATTCCCGTCCTCGGAGAAGTTGGATTGGAATATTTGTAGGGAAGTTCGCGAAGCCTATTTTTTATAATGAGAAGCCTATACCGCATAACATGTCCACGATACCAACCATAATGATCTGAGATGAAAGGGTTTTTGAATGGGAGAAGGATATACTTAAACAAAAGATCATTGCTATTCAGAAAACAAGGATGAAAATCACCAATCCACGTCCCTTTTTCGGTAAGAAGTATCATCTGAACAACATCTGTTAGTTATTGCTGGCAGGTGTTTTTTGTTCATATCTTTTACGTGTTTAATAAACGAGTCACATGATATCCATTCTCCAACTAGGCATTAAGCACCAAATATCATTGATAATCACTGTTTTTGACAAGATTGGTGTAAAACGAGCTTATTCAAAGCTAGTATTCTGACGATATTATATTTGATAATCTGAAGCCATCCACAAAATCAGAGGAGGAAGCATATGAATTATACAGAGCTAGGGAAACAATTTATAGGTGGAGACTGGAGAGAAGGTTCCAGCGAGAAAGTGTTGCCTGATATCAATCCATATAATGATGAGGTTATCACGACGTTTCAGATAGCCAGCGTTAAAGATATTGATGAAGCATACAAATCAGCGCATAAGGCCAAGCTCGAATGGGATAAGGTTAATCCTTACAAGAAACGCGATATTCTGGAGAAAGCTGTTACATACATAGAAGCAAATGAAGAAGAGATTACATCCCTTATCATTCAAGAGCTGGGTGGTACTCGGATGAAGGCCGCATTTGAGATTGGTCTTGTTAAAAACATGATTAAAGAAGCGGCTACCTTTCCGCTCCGGATGGAAGGAAAGATTCTTCCGTCCACAGAAGATGGCAAAGAAAATCGTCTGTACCGAATTCCTGCCGGGGTAGTTGGGGTTATCAGTCCTTTTAATTTTCCGTTCTTCTTATCTATGAAATCTGTTGCGCCTGCACTGGGTGCCGGCAATGGAGTAGTGTTAAAGCCGCATGAGGATACACCGATTACAGGCGGCACACTGATCGGCAAGATCTTCGAGGCAGCGGGTATTCCAAAAGGTCTCTTAAATGTCGTCGTTACCGATATTAAGGAAATTGGTGATGCGTTTGTGGAGCATCCGATTCCTAGAATTATTTCCTTTACGGGATCAACTCAGGTCGGAAGCTATATTGGCCAGCTGGCAGTCAAGAACTATAAGAAGCCGCTGCTGGAGCTTGGTGGAAACAGTGCATTCATTATATTAGAGGATGCTGATCTAGAATATGCAGTTCAAGCGGCCACTTTCAGCAGATTCACACATCAAGGTCAAATATGTATGTGCGCCAATCGTATTCTCGTACAAAAATCAATATATGAACAATTCCTTAAGATGTTTAAAGAAAAGGTTACTACGCTTAAAGTGGGGGATCCTAGCGATCCAGAAACCGTCATTGGTCCTGTCATTAATAGACGCCAGGCAGAAACACTTGAGAAGCTTATTGCGAAGGGAATTGAGGAAGGAGCCGTTCCGCTCCTGCATGGTAAGATAACAGGAAGAATGGTAGAGCCTACGATTCTCATTGATGTCAATCCAGAGATGGTCGTTGCTCAAGATGAGCTGTTTGGTCCGGTTGTCTGCATCATACCTTTTGAAACAGAAGAAGAGGCTATTGATATCGCAAACGATACGAGATTTGGACTTAGCGGTGCAGTCCACACTTCCAACCTGGAGCGTGGAGTAGAGCTGGCGAAGAAAGTGCATACCGGCATGATCCATGTAAATGATATTACGATAAACGATGAGCCCATTATTGCATTTGGCGGAGAGAAACAATCGGGGTTAGGACGTATGAACGGTGAATGGAGCCTGGATGAATTTACAACGATGAAATGGATTTCGGTTAACTATGGACAGCGGAAATTTCCGTATTAAGAGCTAGGAGAGAAGAACATGAATACAGCAACAGAAGTCAATACACAGCACGACCTTATCAAATCATTTATAGCAGTAGCTCCGTTATTGAATAGTCTCTCAAATGATGATATTACCATTGGAATCTACGATACAGAGAAGCTGATCATTAATATTCCGGGGAAGACATTCTCTCTTAACGTAAACCCGGGAGACCCTTTAATGGAAGGGGATATCGTAACCAACGCCATTCGAAATAATACGCCTATATCCGCAATTGTACCAAAGGAACTCTTCGGATTTCCTTTAGCGGCTAGAGCAATTCCATTACATGATGAAGAGGGCAGAGTAATTGGTGGAATTGGTATGGGGACAAGTCTTGAGAAAGCGAGCAAGCTGTTTGAAATGGCGGAGAGCTTCTCCGCCATTGTCGAGGAGTCTACGGCTTCGATTGAGGATATTAGTCGTGCAGTGACACACCTGAATGATCGAGTGACAGACATGACTACACAAATGAAAGACATTAGTTCAAGTGCTCAGCAGATTGGCAAGATATCGACGGTAGTGAAGGAGATTTCGGATCAGAGTAACCTGCTCGGCCTGAATGCAGCCATCGAAGCTGCTCGAGCTGGTGAAGTGGGAAGAGGCTTCTCCGTTGTTGCCGGAGAGATCAGGAAGCTGGCTACGAGCTCCAAGAACAACGTAGATCAGATCAATGGAATTACACAAAATATCCAAGCGTTGCTGCTGCGTTTAAACCAAGCTTTTTCCGATATTCACACTTTAGCTGATACGCAATCAGGTACCATTCAAGAATTTACGGCTACCATTCAAGAGATCAGCGTTAAAGCAGAAGAATTAGCTCAAGTAGCGGAACAGACCTTGTATTCAAACGATAGTCAGTGAGTATATACATGCTGGCAATGGACGACCCTTAAGGTAAATTATAACTTAGGAGGTCATTGATTCTTGAAATTTGAACTTGGACAGTGCTTATTGAATGAACGATTGATGGAATCCGGAAGATCAGTGGAATGGCTGGCAAAAGAAATGCTTATGAAGCCGGAACGATTATATGATTATATGGAAAACAAAAGAGTGATGCCACTCAAAATGGCGATATCTATCTCCGATACTCTCGGTTGTGATGTTGCTGACTTGTATGAACTGATTCCGAACACATCGGAAACAAAGAGAGATTAACCGGTTAACAATTGCTCAGCATAAGACATACTGGATTAAAGATCGATTCATTAAGAATCGATCTTTAAATCTATCTGTAGAGGATTAGTACGGCCGATCCCCTGCAATTGACACCCGCTCTGCCACACGGCGATGGGGGTAATAATCAGACACAGCATAATGCTGAGTTGCTCTGTTATCCCATAGTGCGACCGAATTCGCTTCCCATTGGAACCGAACCTGATATTCTGGAATGTGAGCCTGACGGAACAGGTAATTAAGAAGCTTCTCGCTCTCCCCCTCCTCAAGTCCGACAATCCGGATGGTGAAGGCGCCATTAACGAATAATGTCTTGCGACCGGTTTCGGGATGAGTCCGCACGATGGGATGCTCTGCAGCAGGAAACTCCTCCTGTTTCGCAGCAAGGATCTCCGGCGGCATGTGACGTCCGAACGTCGTCGTAAAATCATGGATAGCAGTGAGTCCGTGGATTCGTTCTTTAATTGCATCGGGGAGGTTGTCGTAAGCTGCTCCCATATCAGCCCAAAGGGTATCACCACCAAAGGGAGGGACCTCAGATAAACGAAGTACAGAGCCGAGGGCAGGATCTTTACGCCAGGTCACATCTGCATGCCATATGTTCTCATTGCCTGTCATATTTGCATTTTTCTCAAACCGCGTAATTTCTTCTGCGCTTCCCCGGGGGAGGAAAGGATGCTTCTCAAGTTCTCCCCACTCTTTGGCAAAAGCCACCTGCTGTTCGCTCGTAATGTGCTGGTTCCGGAAGAACAACACTTTCCACTCCAGAAATGCGCGCTGAATTTCGGCCTTGAGCTCAGGAGCCAGCGGCTTTCCAAGGTCAACACCTTCGATTTCTGCTCCAATAATCGGACCAAGCGGTTTTAATGTGAACAAGGTATAAGGACGATCCTCTAATCCTTCTGCAAGTCGGTTCAAATGTCTCGCTCCTGCTTTAAATTCCCGGACAGGTGCGTAATCACGTGACAGATAAGTGGTTTGACTCATGGATATTAGCCTCCTCAATTATAGTATTCCTACGTTTTCAGTGGACTTTAGAACGAAAAAAAAGACGCCAGAGAAGTCAGACACGAAGAAGAAGGGTTTCATTTCTCGTGTCCGAATCTCTGGTCGTCCAGTTGATCCGTTCATCGTTTACAGACTGATTTATAGTTCAGTGTGTGATGGACCAAATCTTATCAGCAAGTATCGCAAACTGTCAACCTGTATTTTACTAAAATATGTAAGGTTTTCTTCACGAGATAGTTTAGTCTTTTAAACTTACTAATGTAATCTTACCTGTTTAATCGGGTATTGACAATATCCTCCCAGCTCTGCTAAGATGAGCCACAACAACGAATGATTTGGATCCCTTAACGGTAATTTTGAATCGATATGTGTGAATCGACTGGAACGACCAGAGATTCGGCTGACCCCCTTTTTTTCAGAAGGTGAGCCGAGTCTCTTTTTATTTTCACTAAGAATGGGGGAGCCAATATGTCCGAAGAACGAAGATCAATTCTCGAAGTGAACGCAGTAAATAAAACCTTTAGAGGAGACCAAGGCTCTAATCATGTGCTGGATGAGATCAATCTTACAGTGAAGGAAGGTGACTTCACGACCATTATTGGGCCGAGCGGCTGTGGGAAGAGCACACTGCTCAAAATTGTTGCAGGGCTTGATACCGATTACGAAGGGGATGTATTACTCAAAGGGAAACGGGTAGAGCGTCCATCTCAGGAAAAAGGCTTTATCTTTCAGGAGCACAGGCTGTTTCCGTGGCTCAGTGTAGAGCAGAACATCGCGGCGGATTTATCACTAAAAGATTCGGAAGTTCGAAGCCGAGTCGACGCGTTGATTGAACTGGTTAAATTGAAAGGGTTCGAAAAGGCATTTCCAAGAGAACTGTCGGGTGGGATGTCACAGCGGGTTGCCATTGCACGGGCACTGATCAGAAATCCGGAGGTGATGCTGCTCGACGAGCCGTTCGGTGCGCTGGATGCTTTTACAAGAGGCCATATGCAGGAAGCCCTGCTCGATATATGGCAGACCAACAAGACCGCGATGGTTCTCGTCACCCATGATATTGATGAAGCGGTATTCTTGTCCACCAGGGTGGTTGTGATGGACCGGCGTCCAGGTCGAATCAAGGCGATCGTGCCGATTGATCTGCCCTATCCACGTAAACGAACCAGCCGTTCCTTTATCGAGCTGCGCACTTTAGTATTGGATGAGCTGGATCACCGGGAGGAGCAAGAAGCATATAGTATTTAAATGGAACTATGAGAATAGGCGTGATAGCATCCAATTTTTACGCATAAACCATAAGCAGCCCCTGCTAGTAAACAAGTGTAGTAATAGATCGGGTAACCTCGATTTTGCTTACTTGTTGAACGAAGGGGATTTTTATTATGATTCAGACACAAAAACTCGTTAGGCTCACAGGAGGGCGGATGATCCTGATAATGTACCGCGCAAGAAAATGTCCACGAGCTCCTTGCCTAGCTTAGCAGCGGAATTATATTCACTTACCGTTTCATTCTTATTCCCGATCACCATCATGGTTGAGAAAGTTTGTGCTAGAAGCATTGGATTATTCTTTCGAAGTATATTACGTTCCATCGCCTCTCGAAAATAGTCAGCTAATTCCTCGTAAATTTGATTTTCAGCTTCCCTAATTTCGCGTATCTGTTCCTCACTCAGAAACTTCTCCGCTTCTCTTAGAAGCGTCTCAATTTCCGCATGGGGATTGGCTAATCTTGCTTCTGCAACCTTTAGTAATCCTTCTTCCAGATGCTCTGCATCTCTTAATAATCGTGACGTATGTTGATGCACATTATTGAACATGATCGTAACCGCGGCTTTAAAAAGCTCTGACTTACTGGTGAAATGATAGTAGATGGTCGGTTTGGTCACATGGCAAGCTTTAGAAATTTGTTGGAGCGATACGGGCTCATAGCCATGCTGCATAAACAGCTGTGCAGCTGTTTGGAGAATAAGTTCTTGTTTGGATAACTCTTGTTCTGCTTGTTTCGGTCTTCCTGGTGAACGTTGAATCTCTTTATTTGCCATTAGAACCTCCGTGAAAATTTTGTGACAATTGATCGATGTGAACAAATATATCAACAAATGAACTTGTAATTATACTTACTGGTAAATATAATTTACTAGAAATGATCCATTAATTCAATGACAATGAAGAAAGCGAACGGTATCTTCATCCTTACAGAGCCTAAGGTTGGATACGGGGACGAATCGCTGATTGCTGCAGTCATTGAAGATGGGCATCGAAATATAATGATTAAGAAGGTGTTATAGCTTTGACAAAAAAGGCAAAAAAGGTGAAATGGAATAAAATATTATTATGGGGCTGCCTGCTCATCGTAGTTGTTGTTATTGGTTTATGGGTGTACTTAAATTCCATAACTTATAGTCCTTCCCAACAAGCAGAGTTCGCTTCACAGAGTGATGATCAGGTTAAAGTAACGAAGGTCAAAGAGGGTTATAAATTTGAGCCTGAAACTGGAAAGATTAACGAGCCTAATATTATTTTTTATCCAGGCGGGCTAGTCGAACCGGAAAGCTATTCTCTCTTTGCGAGAGAACTGGCTAAACGGGGACATCGAACATACATTGCCGAGATGCCTCTTAATTTGGCCATATTTGGTCAAAACAAAGCGGACTCTTTTCTGGAAGAACATCCAGATGAGTCGTTTGTAATTGGGGGACACTCTCTAGGAGGCGCATTTGCAGCCAGATATGCTAATGAGCATAGAGAGGAGCTTGAGGGGGTATTTTTCTTGGCTTCCTATGCTGACGAGTCCGGAACATTAAAAGATACGGATCTGTCTGCGCTGCAAATTACAGGTACAGCGGATGGAGTGCTTAATCAGGAGGTTTGGGAGAGCTCCAAGACGAACCTGCCTGAAGATACCTTTTATGTTAGTGTAGAAGGAGGCAACCATGGACAATTCGGATCCTATGGGAAGCAAAAAGGGGATAATGATCCAGCCATTGATGAAGAGGAACAATTACAAGAAGTTGTTACGGCTATAGAGGATTGGATCACCGAAATTAACAATCAATAATCATACTGAAGAACCGCGGCGAACAGTATTGCTGCGGTTCCTTTTTGTCATTTAATATCGGAATAGATCGAATGTGAAACCTCTAAATATTCACAGCGTATCAGACATTTGGAAGTGAATGATTTCTTGTGAATAAGAATGATCATTATTTATGTGTTTTACGGGGGATTTCTGAATATCGACACACATGAGTCTATTGAATGGAGAATGATCATGAGAGAAAGAATGGATAACAATGGATTGTCCGGCAAGCAGGGTACACACTTCATGAAGGCGATGGTATACGATACCTATGGAACGCCAGAAGCTCTAAGATTAGATAAAGTAGCAGTCCCTGTGCCCAAGGAAAATGAAGTATTGATTGAAGTCCATGCGACCTCAATAAATTCCTGGGATTGGGATCTGCTTCGTGGAAAGCCATTCGCAAACCGTATCGGTGCATTTCAGCAGCCTCGTTACCGAATTCTGGGCGCTGACGTAGCAGGAAAGGTAATTACGGTTGGAGCGGATGTCACCAGATTTAAACGAGGAGATGAGGTGTTTGGGGATCTTTCTGGATGTGGCTGGGGTGGATTCGCAGAGTATGTATGTGCTAACGAAAATGCCTTAACACCAAAGCCTGCTGCAATCAGCTATGTTCAGGCAGCCGCCATCCCTCAGGCAGCCGTTCTAGCCCTGCAAGGTCTGCGTGACAGGGGAAGACTGCAACAAGGCGAACGTGTTCTTATTAACGGAGCCGGTGGGGGAGTAGGAACGTTTGCCATTCAATATGCCAAATTGCATGGAGCAGAAGTGACAGGAGTAGACAGTGCAGAGAAGCTGGATATGCTGCGAGCTATAGGTACGGACCATGTCCTTGATTATATGAAAGAGGACTTTACTACAAGGGGGATTAAATACGATTTAATTCTTGATGTCGTTGGAAATCGCTCCGCATTTTCTTTAAAACGAGCACTAAACAAGGGCGGGAGATATGTGATGATCGGCGGCACGATGTTTCACATTTTCCAAAATCTATTGCTCGCCCCTTTCGTTTCTAGAATAGAAAAAAAGAAAATGATGCTGCTCATCCACAAACCAAACGACGGAGATCAGCAGGTGTGGAAGGAACTTGTCGAAATAGGACAGGTCTTGCCGGTAGTTGATAAGGAGTACCCACTGAGTGAAGCAGCCCAGGCATTTCGAGATATTGGAGAAGGCCGGTTGAAAGGAAAAGCCGTCATCGTTATGAAGGGTTAGACAGTAAAGTATTATTGAACAGCAAAGACTTGACTTTGTAAGCTACTACGTGATACTTTATAGCGGTAGTAAGTAATACTGCATACCAGTCATACAGAATAGTGAAGGGTGAATGTGTTGGAAAACTTAACGGAAATGCTCAAAGGTGTGCTTGAGGGCTGTGTCCTTGAAATTATAAGCCGCGAAGAAACCTATGGATATGATATTACCCGGAGATTAAACGCCCTCGGCTTTACCGATGTTGTGGAGGGAACAGTGTATACCATCCTGATCCGACTTGAAAAGAACAAACTGGTGGAGGTTACTAAGAAGCCTTCAGACATCGGACCACCACGAAAATTTTACGCAATCAACGATACAGGGCGTAAGGAGTTACAGAAGTTCTGGGTCAAATGGGAGTTCGTATCCTCAAAAATGAATGAGTTAAAGGAGGGGATAGAATGAATTTTTGGGAGAAAATTACCGGCAGTGATATGACGAAAGAAATGAAAGCTTTTGATTCGCGTGCGAAAAAGCTGCCTGCAGATTATCAAGCCGCATGGGAAGAGATTAATATCAATCTCTGGCCTCACTCCGATTTCTCAGGCCGTAATCTGATGCCTATTCTAGACGGTGTACTTGGCCTGTTCGAAGAAACAGCGGCAGAGGGTCAGAGTGTCCAAGAGGTGCTTGGTGGTGATATTAAAGGCTTCTGTTCAGCACTGGCCGGCGAAGAAGGAGCAAAGTCTTATCGAGATAAGTGGCGTGATCAGTTCAATAATAATATTGCCAAAAAATTAGGTAAATAGGAGGGTGAAATGCGAATACAAGATATCATCGAAGGCAAAAAGGAATGGCGAGCCCACGTTGCACGTGTCAAAGCGCTCCCGCAGGATTATCAGATTGTCTACAAAGAAATTCAAAAATATCTCTTTAAGGTGGGTCCTGTAGAATTGACCGAAGGAACAGGTTTGCTCTCGGGGATTGTCGATCTTTTTGAAGAGGGTGCTGCCTCGGGTAAAGGTGTGCTCGAGGTAACGGGCAGTGACGTAGCTGCTTTCTGCGATAACCTTATCAAAGATTCAAAAACCTATGCCGATATCTATCAGGAGTCTAATAATCAAAAAGGTAGTTAACTTATCAAAAAACCTTATGGAGCATCTTACATCTACAAAGCTCCATAAGGTTTTTTGAAATTACTAGATTTGTGTACCTATTTAACGTTATCCAATTCTTAGCGCACTTGTACACAGTGGTTCAGGGTTTCTCGTATACTAGCATAAATGTCATCTTTCTCATATTTCAGTATTGGCATCGTGTCTTCGGGATCTAGATAGGCATCACGGCTTTGAATGACAGCAGTGACATCCAAATGGATGCCATGCTCTTTACCAGCGGACATGACCTGAGCATTATGCTGTTCCATTGCTGGTTTCATGGCCTCAAGTGGAACTTCCACAATCTTAGTATTCGTCTGACCAAGTTCATCAGCGATCATCTGGAAGAATTCGGTATGCTTCATATTTGTATCACAGATCGCGTATTTCCCTTGGTGCTGACCAAATTCGATGGCGCCAACAGCCGCCTGTGCAACTTGCTGTGCGGTAACCATAGCAGTGCCGCCCGGTAATACGGGTACGCTGTCCTGGTCTCTTACTCTATCAACCATCATCGTCCATAGCGGCGTCCGACCCGGCATTGTACCAAAAATATACGGCAAACGGAGTGTCATAACATCCATCTGACCATGGCTTTCCATGATTGCAATTTCCTCCTGCAACAAGCGTGTACGTGGATATGCATGATGTGTTTTGAGGTTAAGATCGGTCCATTTTTCTGCAAAGTGTGCAAAGTAAGAGCCGAACAAGACAAATTTTTTGACACCAGCTTGTCTGGCAAGTCGGGCTAGCCGCTGGGTAGGCAAAACATTTGCTTCGTAAAAAAACTTCACAGCAGGAGCGTCAGGAACGATTCGCTCATCCGCACCTGCCGCATAGATGAAGGCATAGACACCATCCAGAAGCTTAATAATTTCTTCGTCTGTATATTGGTTGAGGTCCCCGTATAATTCCTCGATTTCTTCAGGGAACAGGCTGTCAGCAACAGCTGGAGGAAGTGAGATACCAGACACTTGATAATGACGCTTATTTAGTTCTAAAGCTGTATAATAACCAAGAAAACCGGTTTGACCAAGAATAAATACTTTTTTCATGTTGAGTCACTCCTTAACGCTTTGTTAGTTTTATAGTTTCTCTTACCCCATAAGATTAAGACCTTAACGTAATAAAATAAGTGAAGGTTTTCACAGTTAACATCAATGATTGGAAAGAAGTGTGAGGAATGGAGGTGATGAAGCTACGGTATACCGACATTTGGGAGATATGCTATAAGTGCTGCGAAATCTTCTTGTATAATTCCAGTATACTTCATTGTGATCAACTACCTACGGCAGGAATTCCGTGTCAACTATCGAATTAGTAGAGC
Organism: Paenibacillus urinalis; assembly: GCF_028747985.1. Classification (NCBI taxonomy): domain Bacteria; kingdom Bacillati; phylum Bacillota; class Bacilli; order Caryophanales; family Paenibacillaceae; genus Paenibacillus; species Paenibacillus urinalis. The sequence continues at coordinate 2,915,643 of NZ_CP118108.1, read as the reverse complement.
AATTCAGGGAAATCGAGGGATATGGATGTATAAATTGATGATCGTGGATGATGAAATGCTGATGCGAATCGGAATCCGTTCCTCGTTATTGTGGGAAGAGCATGGATTCCGCATTGTCGGAGAAGCAGGGAATGGCAAAGAAGCTCTCGAAATTGCGCTTGAAAGCACTCCTGATTTAATCATTACGGATATCAAAATGCCACTTATGGATGGCCTGGAGTTGATACGTGAAATATCGAAGAGATTTCCGGACTGCAGATATGTCATTCTTAGTAATTTTGATGAGATAGACTATGTTAAGGAAGCACTTAGGCTTGGTGCGCTGGACTATTTAATCAAGAGCGAAATCTCACCGGCATCGCTTACAGACTTGCTGACAAGAATTCGTGGAAAAATGTTGTCCAAGATTGGCAGCGAGGATCGCTTGTTTGCGGCGCCGTTTCATTATACGCAGAGCTTGACTCATCTGAAGGAAAACTTCTTTAAGGATTTAATAAGTGGCCTTCCAATTGGGGAACAGGCTGCCGTCAAGGCGGAACAGCTTCAGGTTCGCTTAAATCCGCATGATCTTGTGATCATCAAATTCAAAATGGATCAATTCGAAGAAGTAAGAAAGAAATACAAGGAGAAGGATGAGAAATTGCTGCGTTTCTCGATCTTGAATGTCATTAAAGAGGTGACACCGACAAGAGCCGACTGCGAAATTATTGTGGAGAGCTCTTCCGAATACCTGGTAATCCGCAATGCAGCTCCAACGGAGGAAGGGTCTTGGCGGAAGGACATAGAGAAGCTGAACAATAAGATTCTCGGGTCCATGAAGGACTTCATGAATATCACTTTTTCCGTCGGAGTGAGCACGATCGTTCCGGATCTCATATCTCTGAAGAGGGCATATCGAGAGGCAGATACCGCATGGCGGCATCGTTTCTTTACCGATAGCAGCAGCGTTCATTTCTTTACAGATGCGACAGTCTCAACCAATCGCGCAGGCGGTCAATATCCATTGATCCGAGATCTTGAGTATGAGCTGCGACTTGTTCTTGAAAGTCATAAGGTGGAGAAGATAAGTAGCTACTTGGAGCAATTTCGTATGAAGCTAGTGGAAGCGTGGGCTGACGAGTATGCTGTCCGCAAGGCCTACGTACTGTTCCTGGAAATCTTCAATACTGAGTTCTCCCAAGCTTCAAGGGAGCTTCTGTTATCCGATAGAATGTCACCTTATGAGTCTGTCTCTGCTGCTGAGACATGGAATGAACTGCACCGGATTGTGCAGGATTATGTGCTGGAATGTTTGCAAACGAAAACCCGCACCATGCAGGAACTCAGCTATGCAGACATCGCTGTCGACATCATCCGTCAGTACTACGCGGAAGATATCACCCTCCAGAGCGTAGCCAGTCAGATTAATGTGAACTCATCCTATTTGAGCCGAGTATTTAAACAAGAGAAGAATGAAAATTTTGTCTCGTATTTGACTCGCGTTCGTATCGAGAAGGCAAAGTCATATTTAGAGGATCGAAGATTACGTATATATGAGGTAGCAGATAAAGTTGGTTACCACAATTACACGTACTTCAGCAAAATTTTCAAAAAAATCGTCGGTGTAAGTCCTGAAGAATATAGAGGTTAGAATTTATGAAAGCGGTTGCGAGATATGAATTTTGAAAGGATACAGGTGCTGAGATGAAAATAACAGACATTAATGATTATTCAGTTAGCTTGGAAATGGGCGAATCGGTACTGCTGCCGCAGCGTGTAGAAGTTCGACTAGAAGGTGGAATAAAGACAACCTTTCCAGTGGTGTGGGAAGAGATCGATTCGACTCTACTCGAGCGGCCAGGTACGATTACCGTAGAAGGAGTAGTAAAAAATGAGGAGTTCCCGGATCCGCTTGTGATGAATCGGGCCGATCCTTACGTGCTTAAACATACAGATGGTTACTATTACTTTACAGGATCTGTGCCCGAATACGATCGAATCATACTGCGACGGTCCAGAACGATCTGCGGTCTATCCAATGCGGAGGAGATTGTGATCTGGACGAGACACGGAGAAGGCGAGATGGGCAGCCATATTTGGGCGCCAGAGCTTCATTATATAGATGGAAATTGGTATCTTTACTTCGCTGCCGGAAGGTCCGATGATAAATGGGCGATTCGTCCGTATGTTCTTGAATGCATAGAAGATAATCCACTAACGGGGCGGTGGATGGAGAAGGGCCGAATCAAGCTGCCGGTCGAAAGCTTCTCCCTCGATGCGACTACGTTCAAACATCGGGAAGAGCGATATTTAGTATGGGCCCAGATTGTCGAGGACTCTTGCCTGTATATTGCTAGGATGGATACGCCTTGGTCCATTGCGACAGAGCCGGTTAAGATCTCTTCGCCAGAGTATGAGTGGGAGATTCAGCGGCATCGTGTAAACGAGGGGCCCGCTGTTCTGGTCAAGAATGGCCGCGTCTTCATGGCATACTCGGCCAGTGGGACAGACGACCGTTATTGTATGGGTCTGCTGACAGCGGATGAGACGAGTAATCTGCTCGATCCATCTTCATGGACAAAGTCGCAGGAGCTAGTATTTGTCAGCAATGAGTCGACTTCCCAGTTTGGTCCCGGGCATAACAGCTTTGTGATGTCTAATGATGACTACGAGATCCTGTTCGTCTACCATGCGCGTTCCTATAAGGAAATTACCGGCGAGCCGTTATATGATCCTAATCGACACGCCCGTGTACAGCAGCTCTTGTGGCTCTCTGACGGTACACCTTATTTCGGGGAGCCGGGCTGGACACTTGAAACGGCAGGCCACACAGCAAAAGCGAAGATTACGATACGTAAAAAATAATTCAGACTAATGAACAAGATGAATAGGGCTGTGAACCATACTTTAGATGGCTTACAGCTCTATATTTAGTGCGCCCGGCATGGGCGATAGCTCGGCGGTGAAAGTCCGCTACAGGCTTGGCAGTAGGAACTGTTAGCCAAAGGCAAGGGTGTCCGCCGCGAGGCGGAATCTGAAGGAAGCCGGAGGCAAACCCTCGGTCTGACGAACAGGAATCACATACAAGGCATGACGGGACGGACGAGCTTGCTAATCAAAGCGAAGTCCAATACTGCCCGAATCCCGGCATGTAAATGTGGCAGATGGATGAGGGGAAGGCTATCGCTCTTACCCGGGGAGGTCTCACAGACGTCCGGTAGGAAAAAAAAAAAATCCGAAAAGACGGAGTAAAGCTTGCTGTGAGAAGTCAGCAGAGGCCATAGTACCGAGAAGTTTTTTTTCGGGAAGGGCCGAACAATCGTAAGCCTCGAGTATAGACTGGAAGGAGCATCGGCACGATGAAAGCAGAATACCGAAAGGGCTGCCTGCAAAGGGATAGCATGGAATGCGAAGAGTATGCGGGAGCGCGGAGTGCCGGCACTCGGGAACGTAGAGAAAGAGGCGGTGCAACGGACATGCTTGAGAGGATACTAAACAGGGATAACCTGAACAAGGCCTACAAGCGGGTCAAACGTAATCACGGAGCACCGGGAATCGATGGAATGACAGTCGAGGAGGCACTACCGTGGTTACGGGAACACAGAGAGGGGCTTTTGGAAAGTATCCGGGACGGAAGCTACAAACCAAACCCGGTACGGCGTAAAGAAATCCCGAAACCAGATGGAAGTGGAGTGCGGAAGCTCGGTATCCCTACGGTAATAGACCGCGTGATTCAGCAAGCGATATCGCAGCAGCTACAACCCCTGTTCGAACCGTTATTCGCGGAAGGAAGCTATGGCTACCGCCCTGGGCGGAGTGCGCAGCAAGCCATTCGCAAAGTAAAAGAGTATGCGGAGCAGGGATACGACTACGCAGTAGAAATCGATCTATCCAAATATTTTGACACGCTGAACCATGAGCTGCTTATGAATCTTTTGCGCAAACAAATCCAGGACAAGCGGGTAACTGATCTGATCAAGAAGTATCTCAAAAGCGGGGTCATGGAGCACGGAGTGCGGCGCGAAACGGAAGAAGGATCACCTCAAGGTGGCCCGCTATCGCCGCTGCTGGCGAATATCTATTTGAATGAGTTCGACCAAGAGATGAAAAGCCGAGAAGTGAATGTGATCCGCTACGCAGATGACATTGTAGTGCTGGCGAAAAGCAAACGTGCAGCAACGCGGCTGTTGGAGTCCTGCCAGAAGTATCTAGAGAAGCGAATGAAACTTCAGATAAATCGACGGAAAAGCAAAGTCGTAAGCATCGTGGCCCGAAAGCATTTTAAATTCCTTGGTTTTGCTCTGGGAAAGAGCAGGGACCGAGTACACATCCGCGCCCATGGACAATCTCTTGCGAAAGCAAAGAAGAAACTGAAGGAACTCACGAAACGCAGCCAGGGCAAGAATGTCCGTCAAGTGATGGAGCAGGTGAAGGTCTATATTCGCGGCTGGATAGGTTACTTCTACGTAGCGGACATGAAACGGACTCTGCAGAGATGGAACGAATGGTTGAGAAGACGATTCCGTATGTACATCTGGAAACAATGGAAGAAGCCAAGAACAAAGGCGCAAAACCTGCGAAAACTGGGAATACCGGAGTGGCAGGCCTACCAATGGGCAAACTCACGACTGGGATACTGGCGCATCGCCGGAAGCCCGGTGTTGTCTCGTTCCATAACAAACAAAAGGCTCGCACAAGCAGGGTATTATGACTTCCCTGCTCAGTACGAGCATTTACGTAACTTGCACTTAAGCGGTTGAACCGCCGTATACCGAACGGTACGTACGGTGGTGTGAGAGGTCGGCTACTCAATTAATGGGTAGCCTCCTACTCGATTAAATAGGATAATTATTGCGTAGCTCACTGATACCACTGAATAGAGGTGCATGATGTGGAAGCGTGCTTCACTCTTTCGAATCAAGAACAAAATCATGGTCATTTGTCTGACCGTAATTATAATTCCGGTACTTGTGATGACCGTCAATTCTTATTATTCCTCCGAACGGTTATTGGCGCAGAATTACACGAAGCTGATGAATGATCTAGCCAAACAGACGAATATTCGCATTGACGAGTTTCTTAAGGAGATTGAGAAAATTTCGTTACTGGCCAGCAACGGACTAAGCAGCAGCGTTTCGGCGACTAACGAAGGCAGCTTTCCAATCCAAGATTACCTAAGAAATGGCGGCAAACAGAACAAAAATACGGCCTACAATATTTTAATGAACTACATCATGATGAAGGACCGCGTATTTTCCATTTATCTCTATAACCTTAACGGAGGAGAAGATCTGTTCGTCAGCCCCAACCAGCCCATCGACACAAGCTACAAAGTGGAGAACGAATTGTGGTTCAAAAAATTTATGCATTCAAAAGATCTCATCATCACGTTGACGACACGGATCGACAATCAACTGAAAAATAAAATATTGGCAGTATCACATGCTCGAAAAATTTATGATGTGGCCACTGGGAAGCTGCTAGGGGTGATTGTGGTCAGCATCGATATCAAATTCATTGAGATCGTGAATCGTAACTTACAGGAAGGCCTTCGTTCGAGGTTTATGATCGTTGATGAGGATGAGAAAATTGTCTATAACGTTAACGACCAGCTCATCGGCACGTTATTTCGGGACAATGTGCGTCCAGACGAATCATTAAACGTCGTTGCGGTCAACCCGCTTAGCCAGCAGAAGTGGACAACATATTTGTACATGCCTATGGAAGAGCTGACTGCCGATGGGGCTATATTGGGTCGTAATCTTGTAACCCTGGCGATCGTGATGTCACTGTTCGCTGTCATTATTTCCATCTTTTTATCCCATGTGATTACGCGCCCTATTAAGAAGCTCATACGGAATATCGGTTTGGTTGAAAAAGGACATTTCGAACAGGTCGAGCATATTCGCTCTCAAGATGAAATAGGATATTTATCGGTTCGATTCAATAAGATGTCCTACGAGCTAAAAAGGCTGGTAGAGAAAGTGCAGCAGGAAGAAATCGACAAAGCAGCAGCGGAGATGCGTGCACTGCATGCCCAGATCAATCCTCATTTTTTGTATAATACACTCGGGTCGGTTAAATGGATTGCATCCATGCAAAGAGCGGATAAGATTGTGGAAATGACAGAGGCACTGATCTCGATGCTCCGCTATGCGACAAGGTCCGATGGAACCTTGGTATCGATTCGCGAGGAGTTAGATCATATATCGAACTACATTACCATTCAGAATGTCAGGTATTATGGCTCTATTCAGATGAACTATGAGATTGAGGCTGATTCACTAGATTATCTTATGCCCAAAATGATCTTGCAGCCGATTATCGAAAATGCGATTTTTCACGGTTTTGCCGAACTCGAAGAAGGTGGCATCATTACAATCCAAATCCAATTCCTAGGGGACGACATAGCCATTAAAATTCATGACAATGGGGCTGGTATGGATCAGGAAACGATTCAGGATTTATTAGAGATGAATAGGACAGATGCAGATGATGGAATCAAGGGGATCGGAGTACAAAATGTGCAGCGGCGAATACAGCTTCATTTCGGTCAGTCTTACGGATTGCAGGCTGAAAGCATACTGGGAGAAGGTACGGTATTTACTATCATGCTGCCTGCGATATTCAATCAACCAGAGACCGTGAAATTTGCAGACAGGAGCTAGTCGTCGACTATTCCATTCGTTCGGAAGAGACACTCTGCGAAATAAATAAGAGGCTTGCAGCATTTGGCTGCAAGCCTCTTATTTACCCTTTGACGCTGCCGAGCACTAAGCCCTTGGTAAAGTACTTCTGCAAGAACGGATAAATGAGCAGAATCGGAATAGCACCTAGAAACATTTGGGCAGCGCGCCCGGTCCTAGCGTTCATCATAGACAGCAGCTGTGTATAATCAGTTCCTGATTTCAGCATAATCTGCTCAAAGCTGAGCAGAAGGGTCTGAAGATAGCTTTGCAGTGGATAATTGGCAGGATTGTTCATATAAATGATCCCGTCAAACCACGAATTCCAATGACCGACGATACTGAACAAGCCAACCGTTGCAAGAGCAGGCTTCAAGAGAGGGAGCAGAATACGGAGAAGGACTTGAAGAGGACCTGCACCGTCAATGATTGCCGATTCTTCGATTTCCTCCGGCAGCCCTCTAATGAAATTCATGAGAATAAGCATGCTGAATACAGGAAGAGCACCAGGGAGGATCAGCGACCAGATAGAATCGATCAGTCCCATTTTAACCACGACGAGATAAGTGGGTATCAGCCCTCCGTTGAATAGCATGGTCACGATGAAAAAACTCATATACACATTGCGGCCCATCAGCTTTTGCTTCGATTTGGCAAGTGGGTAAGCGGTGAGCATCATTAACACGAGATTTACCGTTGTTCCGAGAACGACCCGTTTTATGGCTACCCATAGGGAACTATAGAACTCCCCGCCTGTTAATGCAAATTCATAAGCCTTGGTCGTAAAATCGATGGGCCAGAACGAAACACTGCCAGCGGAAACGGCTGCGCTGCTGCTGAATGAAACGGCCAGCAGATTGATAAACGGCAGTATACAGAGTAGAGAGATTACAATGAGAATCGTGTAGTTAAGGATATGAAATAAGCGTCGTCCCATGCTTTTGTCTTCGATCATAATGGCAGTGCCTCCCTTAGAAGATACGATAGCCCGCTACCTTGTAGGCAAGGAAATACGACAAGGCAACCAGCACGCTGGAGATGACGGACTTGAATAATCCAATGGCTGTACCGATGGAATATTGCGCCTGTTGAATTCCAAGACGGTAGACGTATGTGTCGATAATATCACCGGTCTGATATACGACAGGAGAGTACAGGTTGTAAATTTGGTCGAAGCCGGCGTTGAGTACGTTTCCAAGCGAGAGTACGGTCATCAAGACTATCGTCGGCATAAGGAGAGGTAAGGTAATGTAGATCGTTTGCTTCCACCTCTTGGCACCGTCAATAACGGCTGCCTCATATATTCCTGGATCAATGCTGGTCAGAGCTGCTAAGTAGACCACCGTGCCAAAGCCAAATCCCTTCCAAATATCGCTTAAGATCATTGTCCATGGAAATAACGAAGGCTCGCCAAGGAAGGAGATCGGCCCCATCCCGAATACGCCCAGAAAGGTGTTAACGATGCCATCGGAGCTAAGAATATCCAGCATAATACCGGCCATGATCACCCAAGACAAGAAATTTGGGATATAGACAAGTGTCTGAAATGTTCGTTTGATAGCATTGTGAGCTACTTCGTTCAGAAGCAAGGCGAAAATGACGGGTACAACGATGCCGCCGATAATTTTAAAAGCGGACATATAGAGCGTATTCCAGATCGTTCTTACAAAGTTAGGCTGACTAAATACGTGGGCAAAATTATCCCACCCGACCCAAGGCGAGTTAAAGCCCAGGCCAGGATTGTACTTTTGAAATGCAATAATGAGTCCGTAAAAAGGGATGTAACTAAAGATGAATACCAAAACAATGCTAGGTAACAACATGAGATGGTAGGGGCTCTGCTGCTTTAATTTTCTGAGCATTCCTAATCCTCCGTTCTTGAGTGAATAAGGGCGTGGATCGGTTTCTATAAATAAAGGAGAGGAGAACGTACGCATCCTCTCCTGACAGCAAACGGTTATTTCCCGTATTTTTCGTTAACTGCCTTGGTGGCTTCATCTCCACCAGCTGACCGCCAGTTCTGAACCACCGTATCGAAGTAGTCAATATCTTCACCCATAATGATCTTCGTGAAGCCCTCTGTCAGGATATCGTCAAGTGTTGTACCGTAGCTCGCCAGTTGTTCTGGCATGGCTCCCCACATTGCCGTCTTGGTATAGTTTCCGCTGTCCAGGATATGCTTAGACAGGCCGTACGCCGTTTTTGGAGCACCTTGCTGCAAATAATCGCCGACGGCTCCTGGTGTTGCATTTTCCATAAATTCCACGCTGTTGTTATATTTCTGCCACATCCCGGAAGTTATCAGTCCGCTGGTATCCTTGGATTTAAGGGCTTCCGATACAGCCTCGTATTGCTCGTAATCGGAATTCGGATTGAGAACCCGGAACGCCCCGACCACATGGGCAATATCATTGTCCAGTAAGGCTGACAATTCTTCCTCGGATTCCTTGCCTGCACCTTCGTCCACAATGTAGGCATAGTCATTTAAAAGATTGATGACTTCCTCAGGATGTTCGAACCCTTTTTTCATAACGATATAACTGCCGTTCGCGAAGAAGATCGATTGCTTCGCTTCCTTACCATCGACCGTAGGGATGAGATATGGATAGAATATGGCATCCTTACCCAGATTCGATACGGTATCTACACCTGGGTTATAGCCCCACCACTGGTAATAAGGCTGGATACCAACTTTGCCTGCTACGATATCCGCGTTCATTGCGTTGAAATCCTTGATCGCAAATTCCGGATCGATGATACCTTGCTTATACCATTCCGCCCATTCTGCCAGCGCAGCCTTCATCTCGGGTTGAATGGAGCCGTATACGAGTTGTCCACTGCTATCCTCAATCCACATATCCGGATGAGCATTCCAAGCGATGGCGAGCAGATTCAGGTAATCCAGCGTTTGGTCTACGGCAATGCCGTAACCTCCGTGTTTTTCCATAAACTTCAGCGCAATGTTCTTGATGTCTTCTACAGATTTGGGGTCATCAAGCTGAAGCTCTTCCTTCCAATCGTTTCGTATCCAGATAAAATCCGGCTGTTCGATCAATCCCCAGTGCATTTGTGGAATTCCATACAATTTTCCGTCCTTCTTGCCTGATTCATAGCTGTCTGCATCGGCCTCCATGTAGCCTTTAAGGCGCTCTGATGCTTTTTGATCAAAGACCTCCGTAAGGTCCATCACCATATCCGCTTCGATCAGCTGCTGCAGCTGGGAGGGATTGACTCTGAACACATCGGGGAGGTTATTCGATGAAATGGCTAGATTGAGCTTCGTATCATACTCATCACTGACCCAGTCCGTTTTGACGTCGATATTGAACTTTTCTTTGTACCGCCTAATCCACACGTTGTTTGTAATATCGTCTCCAGCAGGGTATTTTGCGGAAGTGTATTCAGAGGTCACCGTGCGAATGGTTACGTTCCCAGAATCCTTCGTTCCTGAATCCGTATTGACCGAATCCTTTCCTGTACTGCTGTCATTGCTACAGGCTGCCAACAAAGCGGTTGAAATACATAGAGATAGAATTAAAGCTGCCGTTTTCTTAGCCATACTTTGTTTCCCCCTATTCACAATATATTTTCATGAAAGACTTGCTTGAAAATATTGTAAAGGAGGAGGGTATAAAGAGATATCAAAGTTATTGACGAGAAGCGGCAACTTTTTTACCTATATCATGAATAGGCCGGAAGACAAAGCGTCAAACGTGCACAAATTTTACTTTGTACATTCTTTTTTTTACTGAGAGAACTTAACTCACTTTGCTATATGAATTCATTTCTGTTTGCCTACACGGGCTCAACCCTTCTACCATATGATAAAAAATCATGGATAGAAGAGAGGTTAAGCCTTGAAGAGAAAAGGAAGTAAATATGGCGTTTCTATTGTTGTATGTACGAATAGACCGCAATTTTTTAATAATATCCTGACAAATTTTAATAGACAGCAATACAAGAACAAAGAGCTAATTATCATTCTGAATCATGACAGCATGAATCTAGAATCGTATCGTAACCGCATTCGAGCGTACGCCAATGTAAGTATATTCCAAGTTCCCGAAAGGATATCATTAGGACAATGCTTAAATGCAGGTATCGAGCGTGCCCGCTTTCCGTTAATTGCGAAGGTTGATGATGACGACTATTATTCCGCCTATTATTTGAAAGAACAAGTAGGAGCACTGAAGAGGACCAACAGTGATATCGTAGGAAAACATTCTTGTCTCGTATATCTAGGCGCTTCAAAGAAGCTATTGATCAGATCCCCTGATGAGGCAAGCAAATTTGTTGAATTTGTACAAGGCGGGACGATACTGTTCAAGAAGGAAGTTCTTAGAAAGGTTCGATTCACCGATCGGTCAGTAGGCGAAGATGTTACGTTTCTGAGACAGTGCAGGAAGAGAGGATTTAAAACATATGCTACCTCACCTTATAACTATGTGTATCATCGCAGGCAGAACAAGAAGAGCCATACATGGAGAGCCGATGACGAGTTTTATCTAAGAGGCAGCAAATTGATTACGGTCACAGACCAGTTTCGTCCGATTGCAGATAAAGAGTTCTAATCGTATTAACGAAGGAGCAGATTGCCACAGCAGTCTGCTTCTTTGTTATCAATAAGCTATAGTTCATGTTTTTTTGTGAATTATACTTTATAATATTCTAATATTTCAACAAAATCTGGAGGGAAAGCACATTGAATGCAAAAGAAAAAATGTTGAATCAGGAATTCTATATTCCTTGGGACAAAGAACTAACAGATGACAGGGAAAGAGCTAAAGATTTATTGTTTGAACTCAATAAAATAGCTCCATCAAAGCGTGAAGAGAGAAATCACATCATTCAAAAGCTTATTCCTTTTATCGGGGAAAACCCATGGATTGAATCACCCTTTAATTGTGATTATGGTTATAACATGACAATAGGCAACAGTTTTTACGCCAATACAAATTGCACCATATTGGATTGTGCTAAAGTAACAATTGGGAATGATGTCCTGTTTGGGCCGAATGTCAGCTTGTATACACCTAATCATGCATTCGATGCAGGAGAACGAAAAATGGGGTATGAGCGTTCATTGCCCATTACTATAGGTGATAATGTTTGGTTAGGAGGTTCCGTGACGATAGTTGGAGGTGTGACAATCGGAGATAACACAATCATTGGTGCTGGAAGCGTAGTGACAAAAGATATACCAGCTAATGTTATTGCGGCAGGTGTGCCTTGTAAAGTGATTAGACCAATTACTGATGAAGATAAATTAGGACTATAGAAATCGAGTACAAGTATTTAAGCCATTTTGTTTGATTATCCTATATCATTTTTGAAGTGATCCTGAAGAAGCGCCAACCTCCCTTTTTTTCGGTTTCCTCTCGTTGATAAGATAATTTCCTTTACCTCAATGAGTTCGAGGCGTATAATTCCTTCAGACATCAGAGAGAGAAGAGGGAAATTAATAATGAACAGCGGGTTGGTTAATGCGATTATTGCGTACATTATGTGGGGAGTGCTTCCGCTGTATTGGAAGCTCTTTGACAATGTGCCGGCAGGAGAGGTCCTGTCTCACCGAGTTGTCTGGTCGTTCGTCTTCATGGGTATACTTGTCGCATTACAGCGGCGCTGGGGGGATATGAAGCGAATCGTGGCCAGCAGGACGCTCCTGCTGTCACTTACTGCCAGTGGATTACTGATTGCTGTGAACTGGCTGATCTTTATCTGGGCGGTTAACGATGGGCATGTCGTTGAGACAAGCCTTGGTTACTATTTGAATCCGTTACTGAACGTGCTGTTAGCGGTCGTCTTCCTTCGTGAGAAGCCAAACCGAGGCCAATGGTTTGCGATTGCGATTGCTGGTGCGGCAGTGCTCATCATTGCCATCGATTATGGACGGTTTCCATGGATTGCGATTTCTCTTGCCGTATCGTTTGGATTATACGGACTCGCCAAGAAGAAAATCGCACAAGATGCTTCCGTAGGTTTGCTGTCAGAGACGGCTGTAGTCCTGCCTATCGCGCTTGGCTACTGGGTCTATTTGGCCGCAACAGGAAAGACAACAGCATGGACACTGCCTGCCCACACATTCATCGAGCTGCTGCTATCCGGTGTGGTTACGGCGCTGCCACTGCTCTTTTTTGCACGTGCAGCTGCACGGATGCCTCTGTCTACACTCGGTTTTGTTCAATACATTGGGCCGACGATTATGCTGTTACTAAGCGTATTTGTATTCAAGGAATCGGTATCGCCGGTTCTGCTCGTTGGTTTTGCACTGATCTGGGTTGCACTCGTTGTATACGCTGCAGCATCGATTCGAAGCACAAAACTCGCGAAGGCGAGCTGACAGCATTCTGGTAACCTCAATACGCCCATTCCCGCACCATAAGCAGGGAATGGGCGTTTCTTCATTATAATTAAAACAGGATAAGATTATGAAGTGGACAAACAACGAGGATCTAGGTTTCGATGAGAATAATAGCTTAATTTCTCAATAAGGCAAACGCCGATCCTGGCGATTGTAATTGAGTTTCACTGATCACGCACGCTAGCATCATGGATTCTTGTAATCGGCTTTGTCTAATATCACCCAGGTCAACAATCGTGGACCAACCCAGGTCCTTAAGAAGAGTGTTGACCTGATTTTTGGAGGATGGATTGTTCCCAGATATAAACATAATGGGAGAGCCTTCCTTGAAATGGGGATGAATCATAATCTTGTCGCTGACTGTATTTAATGTTTTAACAACATGACTTTCCGGTAACAGCTGTTGGATGACTTCTCCTGCTGATGTATCAACAAGCTGCAAGCGTGGACCGTCATCAAAATATACCGCATTGCTTACATCAACGACCGTCTTATTTTTGAAATAGACAGGATTAATTGTTTCAATGACATCTTTTAAGCAATACCATGGAAGAGCCAGAATAATCAACTCACCAAACAGCGCGGCTTCATGAAATGCTGTAATATCTCCTGCTGTACCTACTTCATGCTTCCATTTTAAATGTTTGGGATCATGTGAAACACGACTGCTGATGCAGACATTATAACCCGCCCTAATTAACCCTTTGCCTAACATTGTACCTACGTTCCCCGCGCCAAGAATCCCGATATTCATGTTCATTCTCTCCCTTCTAGGAGTGATTGTATGAGTTTTAATTCTTATGTACAATTAGGCACTTTTAAGTATCCAATCCGTTTGTATGTGCTTTGGTATATAATTGAAAATAAGTGAGGTGAGATAATGCCTGTCCAGCCGAGTGAATGTCCGGTAGAGTCGGTGATATCTATGCTAAGCGGAAGATGGAAAATTCCTATATATAGGCATCTATTCAATAACAACAAACCAGTACGGTATAGTGAACTGCAAAGGCATCTTCCATCCATTTCAAAAAAAATACTAACAGAGCAGCTACGTGAGCTTGAGGGTGACGGAATTATTGAAAGGAGAGCATATCCCGAACCAAGGCCAAGAGTAGAATATACGTTGACATCATCAGGAAGGTCTATGATTGTATTCCTTGATCAGATGAGCGAGTGGGGTCAGAATCATAATTGAATATGGTTAAAGTGGATTTATAGTAAGAATGAATAGGAAGTGTTTATTTGAATACCAGATTACAATCAGATTGTGAGAATTGCTTTGGAATATGCTGTGTAGCCTTACCCTATGCCAAATCAGCCGATTTTTCTTTTGATAAAGAAGGGGGAGTCCCTTGTCGTAACTTGTATTCAGATCATCGCTGCAGCATACATGAGCATCTGAGAGATAAGGGCTTTCATGGATGTGTTTCCTATGAATGCTTTGGAGCAGGACAACATGTTTCGCAAGAAATTTACAAAGGCAGAGATTGGAAATCCAATCCAGCGTTATCGAATGAAATGTTTGCCGTGTTTCCTATTGTTCAACAATTACATGAAATGCTGTATTACTTACATCAAGCCTTGGATTTAGAAGACACTCACACCATACATGATGAGTTACACAGCGTTTATGAGCAAACTTTATCCCTAACGAGACTTAACCCTAGCGATATATTGAATTTAGATGTAGCAAATCATAGGGCAATCGTGAATGATTTATTATTGAAAACAAGTGAATGGGTTCGAAAAGATTTCATTCAAAGCAATAAAAAAAGTAAAGTACGCAGAGGACTGGATTATTTAGGTGCAAATTTGAAAGGTATTGACTTCAGAGGTGCAAATCTACGAGGGGCCTTATTAATTGCATCTGATCTGAGAAAAGCTGACTTAAGAAAAGTGGATTTTATTGGGGCAGACCTAAGAAACGCTGATTTGTCTGGTGCAAATCTAACGGGATGTATCTTCCTTACTCAAGCACAAGTCAATTCGGCAAAGGGGAATCAACATACTCAATTACCCCGTTATTTGAAATTCCCTGCTCATTGGCTGGCAAAATCTTAGGCGGAGTTGGATTCATTACTTTCAATTAAACGGATGATTAATCCATCTTTTACGATACTGGAGCGGTGTAACACCCATATAGTCTTTAAATAATTTGCAAAAATACGACACATTCATTAAGCCGATTTCCTCTGCAATGACCAGGATCGGCTTGTTTGTCGTTGTTAACAATTGAACAGACTGATGTATTCTGCGAGCCGCAATGTATTGAGAAATGCTGACTCCGGCTGCTTCTTTGAATAAGTGAGCAAGGTGGTAAGAAGAGAGGTGTAAGGAAGCGGCTAAGTCGTCCAAACGATAAGGAGTATGATAGTTTTTTTCGATCCAGCTTAATATTTTTTCCACCTGGTGGTTTTTGCGCTTAACAGGAAGAATTGCCGAATTACCTTCCCGTTCAATCCACAGGGGATGAATTAAATGGAACAAGTTGACAAGAAAGAGTGAAACCTCCTCTGAGCGATTGGACTCGTCTATATTAGGGATACGCTCTTGGAAGGATTTGAATTGGTGAATGAGGATTTGCTGATCGTCAACGTCATACAGGCAGGGAAAGGGCAGATTACCTTGACAAATATGTTTAAAAAAAGCGTGAAGCACAGGCCATTTTTCGAAATAGGAATCATACAGACTGGGTTCAAAAATAGCCATGGATCTTTCAAAACATTGATCATTTGAATAATCCAATGTTAGATGATGAAGCTGATAAGGCTGAAATATACAGAGCATGCCGGGTTTAATCTCATAGCTTCGGTTATTTACGATCATCGTACCGCGCCCATCGTGGATGAATAGCAGCTCGATGCCCAGATGAGAGTGAAATGTTTCCCTATGTTCATTATTAATACTTTTGCGTCTGTACGCGAAATGCAGATTCTTTTCATTAAAATGATGAAGATCATATCGCATATTGCATCATCCTCCCAGCATGTATCTTCAATGCTACCAATATATCGAACCTTTTACAAAACCGCAATATAGCGTTATTTTATCCACATTACAGCATCACAATGAATACTCTTGTTGAGGTATGATCATGGTTGAGGACAACGTTAGGTAAAGGGAGGATGTGCAATGCAAAAGGTTGCGATTATTGGTGCTGGGGCCATTTCCAGAGCTCATATTGATGGTTTTTTACAGTTTAAGGATCGCTGTCAAATAGCAGCCTTATGTGATATATATCCTGACAAGGCTGAAGCAAAGAAAGAGGAGTATGGACTGGGCGCTAAAGTTGTCAGCGATTACAAAGAACTGCTTCATGACGGAATTGATCTCGTCTCCATCTGTCTACCTCCATATGAGCATGCACGGACAGCGATCGATTTTCTGAATGCGGGAATTCATGTTCTGGTGGAAAAGCCCATGGCTTCATCGCTGGAGGAATGTGATCTCATGATCGAAGCCGCCCAGAAGAGCGGTAAAGTATTGTCAGTGGTGGCTCAAAACCGGTTCACCAATCCAATCATGAAGCTTAAAAAGATGCTGGACACCGGGCTTGCAGGACCCATCCTGCATGCTCAAGTGGATTCCTTCTGGTGGCGCGGTCACTGTTACTATGATCTCTGGTGGCGTGGTACCTGGGAGAAGGAAGGAGGCGGATGTACGCTGAACCATGCGGTTCATCATATTGACGCCTTGCTCTGGATGATGGGACGTCCGAGTCAGGTTCAAGCATTCATGAGCAATGTTTCCCATGACAATGCGGAGGTGGAAGATCTATCGATTGCGATGCTTCGTTTTCCGAATGGGGCACTCGGACAGATCACCAGCTCGGTTGTGCATCATGGTGAAGAGCAGCAGTTTATTTTTCAAGGAAGGCATGCTCGAATTTCGGCCCCTTGGAAAATATACGCTTCCTCTTCGAAGTCGAACGGTTTCCCTGAAAAGAATGCCGAGCTCGAAGAACAGCTGCAACAAGCTTATGAGCGTCTGCCTGATCTGCCGTATGAGGGGCATGCTGCTCAAATTGATAATGTCCTGCGTGCTATTGAGACAGGCGAACCCCCATTGATTGACGGAGTTAGCGGACGTACGACCTTGGAAATGATCATGGCTATTTATACAGCGGCCAGTACAGGAGAGATCGTTAGTCTTCCGCTGGCTGCGGGGGATTCATTCTATACGCAAGCAGGCGTCAAACAGCATGCCATTCATTTCTATGAAAAAAGTGGTCATATCGATAATTTCGCTGATCAAGAGATTACTACAGGTACGTCATTGGAATAGTTAAATCCAATAATAGATGAGGTGAATCATAAATTTCATTGACGATCCTTTCGTAAAGCCGCTGATTCAGCGGCTTTTTTGTTGCATCGTGGTGTACGCCTTTGAACGAATGAAATATTTGTAAGAAACTATCGAAATACCATATTTACGCGCTTCCATAATTATGTTATTCTGTTAGTGTTACAACTATATTTTGTTTGTTTAATTGTTAGGGGGAGGAGGAAAATATTGCAACTGAAAGTTATATTAAAGGTTGTTAAATGAATCACTTGTTAAAACAAAATATGATAAACGGAGGATTCGTTATGCTTGCACAAATGAAGAAATTTGGCGTTCTCAGCTTAGCTCTTGTATTACTAGTGACCGTTGTCCTTACAGGTTGGAGCACACGCGCATCCGCAGCTAACTTCAGGTCTTTGTCAGCTTCGCAAATTGTACCTGAGATGGGTGCGGGTTGGAATTTAGGCAATCAGCTTGAAGCAACAGTAAACGGCACCCCGAATGAGACCGCTTGGGGCAATCCAGTCATTACACCGCAGCTGATTCAAAAGGTAAAGGCTGCCGGTTTCAAAACCATTCGAATCCCTGTATCGTATCTTAATCATATTGGAAGCGCTCCCAACTATACAATCAACGAAGCTTGGTTGAACCGAATCAAAACGGTGGTTGACTATGCTTACAACGAAGGCATGTATGTCATTATTAATATTCATGGGGATGGATACAATTCCGTACCTGGCGGATGGCTGTTGGTGAATGGAAGTAATCAAGCTGCCATTAAGGAAAAATACCAAAAGGTTTGGCAGCAAATTGCTACTAAATTCAGCAGCTATAATGAGCGTCTTATTTTTGAATCAATGAACGAAGTATTTGATGGTACTTACGGCAATCCGAATGCAGCATATTACGCAAATCTGAACGCCTACAATCAAATCTTTGTGGATACGGTCCGCAAGACCGGAGGCAATAACAATGCCAGATGGCTCTTGATTCCAGGCTGGAATACCAACATTGATTACACGGTAGGTAATTATGGCTTCGTTCTTCCGACGGATAATTTCAGATCTTCCGCTATTCCAAGCTCGGAGAAGAGAATCATGATCTCGGCGCACTATTACTCTCCATGGGATTTTGCAGGTGAGGAATCCGGCAATATTACACAGTGGGGTGCAACGGCAACGAATCCTTCTAAGAAATCCACTTGGGGACAAGAGGACTATCTGGAATCGCAAATCAAAGCGATGCATGATAAGTTTGTAACCCAAGGCTATCCGGTTGTCATTGGTGAATTCGGCTCTATCGATAAAACGGCGTATGATTCTACTAATAACGTTTACCGTCAAGCTTTTGCCAAAGCGGTAGCAGCAACCTCTAAGAAATACAAATCGGTTCCGGTTTATTGGGACAATGGTCATAACGGACAGCATGGATTTGCTCTGTTTAACCGCTCGAATAATACCGTTACCCAGCAAGGCATCATTAATGCCATCATGCAAGGTATGCAATAATTAAGCGATGCGTTTAATCGTACAAGCGGCGTGTTCCCGTAATAGGGGACAGGCCGTTTTTGGCTTTATACATTTACATACCTAGTCACGAGTCACTGCAACACAAAATTATATAGTTTATGTATTGATGATTTAATTCTGTTACTGCACTTGTATGGCTGATTATACTGCTTATGACCTAACAAACAAAGGAATAATGTGGGTTTGTATTCATTTGTTGAAATAGTATAACGTGGGATAAAAACAGTTGTATATTGCAAAAAACACGGAGTTTCTTCCAAAAAATCAATAAAATCGGTTTGACATTTCCAGAACATCCCTTTATCATGGAATCACGCTTAGTTTTCAGATACAGAATCTGGAAAGCGGGGGAACCAGTATTAATGGGGCGAATCACTTGAATTCGAGTGTAGGGTACCATCTTACCCGAGTCCGTCAGCTAACCTCGTCAGCAGTGGATGGGTCTTGTATACATAATGCATATCATCACAAAAGGCCCTTTTTAATTCTAAGGGGGCCTTTTTCTTCATTTTGACCCCTGCTGGCGGAGCTATGTCTTGTTCCCTGGATAGGCGGTCATTTTTTAATTTTACAAGGGGGGATCATGAGAAAAAACGAAAGAAACTCATAAAATGTCAGTTAGGTGAGTACAAGTAAATCAAAAGGACTTGTTTGGGGCTTGTTTTCATACTGACTCGTGACTTTTTGATGTTTAATATCCTAGTAAAAACATATATATACTAGGTTAATTTTGCTATGCCATTTATCAAGATTACAGAACGTGGAAAGGTTGTGGGATGTTTGAAGAAGGGCGTTATTCTTGTATTGTTAACTGTTTTGGTATTGTCATTGACAGCATGTGGGGAAAAAGGAAGCACCCTTGATCAAGCGATTGATCAGGGATATATCACGGTGGGATTTGCTAACGAGAAGCCTTACGCCTATAAAGACGAAAATGGAGAGCTAACGGGCGAAGCCGTCGAGATTGCAAAAGTTATCCTAGAAAGACTAGGTGTAAAAGAGATGAAGGGCGAGCTTACAGAGTTTGGTTCTTTAATCGCGGGTCTTCAAGCAGATCGTTTTGACATGATTACGGCAGGTATGTTTATTAATCCTAATCGCTGTTCAGCTGTATTATTTGCAGATCCGGAATACAGCATTGGGGAGTCGCTCGCGGTAAAACAAGGGAATCCCCTTAACCTAACCAGCTATGAAGATATTGCGGCAGATGATAATGCCAAAGTAGCAGTTATGACAGGAGCTGTAGAAATTGGTTATATGGAAGAGTCGGGAGTTCCTTCTGACCGTATTGTTCAGGTTCCCGATCAAGCCTCAGCTATTAGTGCTTTGCAAGCAGACAGAGTACAGGCGATCACCATGACAGGTCCGTCGCTTACCGCTATGCTGGAGTCCGCGAGCGATGATCAGATTGAACGTGTTGAAGGTTTCAAGCAGCCTGTCATTGATGGTGAGAGTGTCCGCGGGTATGGAGCGACAGCATTTCGTCAGGCGGATACGGAATTTCAAGAAGCATACAATGCTGAGCTTACAAAAATGAAGGAGTCGGGTGAGCTGTTAGAAATTTTGCAGGAATTTGGATTTACTGAAGAAGAGCTTCCAGGCGAAATGACAGCTGCAGCCCTATGCGGAGAATAACATGCCAAGTTCATGGCTTGATTTTCTCCCAACCCTGCTGAAAGGGGCAGAAATTACAATAACGGTCGCTTTCTTTTCAGCAATTCTGGCTCTAATCGTAGCCTTTGCGGCTGGGCTCTGCCGCTTGTCTAAACTATGGATCGTTCGCACTCTTACTACGATATACGTTGAGATATTTCGAGGAACTTCACTTCTTGTTCAGTTATTCTGGCTATATTTTGCACTTCCGTTCATCGGGATCGAGCTTCCAAAAATGTTGGCTGCCATCCTTGCTGTAGGACTTAATTATGGTGCATACGGATCAGAGATTGTTCGAAGTGCTGTACTCTCGGTACCGAAAGGACAATGGGAGGCAGCAACAGCATTAAATATGAAGCCTGGCCTGCGGTTGTGGAACGTTATTCTCCCCCAAGCCTCCATGCAGATGCTCCCTCCGTTCGGTAATCAGCTTGTGGAGCTCATCAAGTCGACTTCACTTGTATATTTCATTACGATGGCGGATTTGACATATCAGGCGATGGTTCTACGCAACAATTACATTTCCTGGACAACGGAGATCCTTATTCTGCTGCTCCTCATGTATTTTGTCATCACTACGCTCGTTTCAATGGGAGTCAGACAGCTAGAGCGTAAACTGACAGCGGGGAGGTTGTAAGCATGTGGGATTGGAATTATGTCGTTGAAATTTTGCCGGAACTGATTGGTGCTCTCCAAATGACGGTATGGATTACGCTTTGCGCCTTTGTCCTGGCACTAATTGTGGGGCTTCTCCTCGCCTTTGCTGCTCGAAGCAAATTCAAACCGATCTCGCTGATCACCAAAGGAATTATTGAATTTGTAAGAAACACACCATTACTGGTGCAGGTCTTCTTCCTATACTACAGCCTGCCGTTGATCACGAATTTATCCATTCCTGCGTTCTATGCAGGCGTAATCGGACTTGGCCTTCACTACAGCACTTATTTATCAGAAGTGTACAGATCAGGTATTGAAGCAGTGGATAAGGGGCAATGGGAAGCAGCGACTGCACTGAACTATACAAAGGCACAAACCTGGCGCACCATTATTTTACCTCAGGCGATTCCTCCCATTATCCCGGTATTGGGCAATTACTTAATTGTCATGTTTAAAGAAACACCGATTCTGAGTGCGATCACAGTAGTTGAGCTGATGCTGACAGCCAAAAACATCGTGTCCGAGTCGTTTCGGGCATTTGAACCTTATACACTTGTTGGCATATTGTTCTTGATCATTAGCTATGTTTCGTCTTTGCTGGTGCAGCAAGTAGAGAAAAGACTTAATCTGCAACGAGGAAAATAAAAAAGGAGGCTACATGTGTGAGCTCAGTCATTCTGAAAGGTACTGATTTAAGCACAGTACGAGGGGGTACGACAAATACCGAAATGAACCCGATCGTGAAATATAGCGGTGTAACCAAATCCTTCGGAGATGTGGAAGTGCTGAAGGGCATTGACCTGGAAATAAGACCTGGTGAAAAAGTGGCTGTCATTGGACCAAGTGGTTCAGGTAAAACCACATTGGGGCGAATGCTCATGACGCTTGAAGAGCCAACCCAAGGAACCATTGAGGTTGACGGCGAACTGCTATGGCACATGGAGGATAAAGGACGGATCATTCGGGCGAATGAAAAGCATCTTCACAAAATGCGCTGTAATGTCGGTATGATTTTTCAACATTTCAATCTGTTTCCACATATGAACGTACTTCGCAATGTAACAGAAGCTCCAAGAAAGGTGCTTGGTTTATCTAAAGCGGAGGCCGAGGAAAGAGCCATTTCTATGCTTGGTAAGGTAGGTCTTGCTGATAAGTTAAAGATGTACCCTGCAAGCTTGTCAGGTGGCCAAAAGCAGCGAGTGGCGATAGCAAGGGCACTAGTCATGCGGCCAAAAGTAATGGTATTTGACGAAGTTACCTCAGCTCTCGACCCCGAACTTGTAGGAGAAGTACTAGAGGTTATTCGTGAGATCGCGGAAGAAGGGGAGATGGCCATGATGCTCATCACTCATGAAATGGATTTCGCAAAGGATATTGCTGATCGGGTAATCTTCGGTGCAGAAGGAGTAATCGTTGAACAGGGAACACCGGAGGAAATTTTTGATCATCCTCAGAGTGAGCGTCTGCAAAGCTTTCTTGCACGATTCCGTTCTGGAGGAGAATCCAATTGAATTCTGATATTAATGGAAAGGAGGAGCAAGATGACTGTAAACACTCAAAAAGAAGTGACGTACCGACAGCCGGCAGCAGAAGATGGAAGCCGGATATGGGAATTAATTCGAGGAACGGGATCACTTGATCTGAATTCGCCGTATTGCTACATGATGCTCGGGGATTATTTCAAAGATACCTGTATTGTTGCAGAAGATGATGAAAATATAGTTGGTTTCATATCTGCCTTTCGCTCACCGAGAAATCCGGAAACCTTGTTTGTATGGCAGGTAGCTGTCGCTTCTTCTCATCGGAGACAAGGCATTGCCAAGTCTATGCTAACTAGATTGCTTAAACATAGGACGATGCAAGGAGTTCGATTCATTGAAGCTACTGTATCACCGAGCAACATGGCCTCTCGCCGGTTATTTCTAAGCTTTGCCGAAGAGAAGTCAATACCTAGCACGGTCACAGTGGGCTATGGAAAAGAACTGTTTCCAAACGAGTCAATTCATGAGGATGAGCCGCTTTTTGTTATAGGTCCTTTTTTTAATGACATTTAAACAGATGGAGGGAAACAATGGATAATCAAGTCATGGAGATGCCGAAGTTAACTGTGTTTAATGAAATGGAATCGGAAGTGAGGAGTTATTGCCGTAGTTTCCAAACCGTCTTTGATAAGGCAAAAAATTCGAGATTGTGGGATACACAGGGGAACGAGTATATCGATTTTTTCGCAGGGGCCGGTGCCCTGAATTACGGTCACAATAATGAAATAATTCGTAACAAGCTGATTGATTATATGATGCGTGATGGAGTTACCCATAGCCTTGATATGGCAACAGACGCGAAGGAACATTTCTTGACCCGTTTCAAGGAGGTGATTCTGAAGCCTAGAGAATGGGATCATAAAGTGATGTTTCCCGGTCCAACAGGAACCAACGCCGTTGAATCTGCCTTAAAGATTGCGCGCAAAGTGACTAAGAGATCCACGGTTCTATGTTTTACAAATGCATTTCACGGTATGTCACTCGGCTCCCTGTCTGTTACAGGAAATGCCTTTAAAAGGCAAGGTGCTGGAGTAGATCTGAACCACTCCATATTTATGCCGTACGATGGTTACTTCGGTTCAGGGGTAGATACAATTCGGTATATGGAGAAAATGCTTGATGATCCAGGGAGCGGCATACCACTTCCAGCTGCAATCATCGTTGAAGCCGTGCAGGGAGAGGGTGGTCTGAATGCTGCTAGTAGGGAATGGCTACGTAATCTTGAGCGGCTGTGCAAAAAGAAAGGAATTCTTCTGATCCTGGATGATATACAGATGGGATGCGGCAGAACAGGTACATTCTTCAGTTTTGATGACGCAGGGATCGAGCCTGATATTATCTGCCTTTCAAAATCCATTGGTGGATACGGCCTTCCAATGGCGCTAACCCTGATAAAACCAGAGATCGATATCTGGCAGCCTGGCGAGCATAATGGAACGTTTAGAGGTAATAATCTTGGATTCGTCGCAGCAGCGGAAGCTCTAAACTATTGGGAAACGAAGGACTTTCAGCTGGATATTGGGATTCGAGAACATCAGATTCGCAGTACATTAGAAAGTATCTCAATTCAGTACCCTGAGCTTATCGTTCAGTCCCGCGGCAGAGGCATGATTCAGGGGCTTGTTTTTGACAAGCCCGAACACGCTGGAAGATTATCAGAGATCGCATTTGAACATGGATTGATAATGGAAACATCAGGTCCTTACAGTGAGGTAGCAAAAATTATGCCTCCACTTACGATAGAGCTGGAATTCTTGGAAAAGGGACTTGAGATATTTAAGAACAGTATAGACCAATTAGCTAAAGAGGAGAGGTTAACATGATCGTTAAGCATTTAGAAGAAATTATTCATTCGAAGGATGACATTGATACACAAACTTGGAATTCAAGAAGATTGCTGTTGACGAAGGATGGCATGGGATTTTCACTGAATGATACGCTAATCAAAGCGGGAACAGAGACGTTAATTTGGTACAAAAACCATGTAGAAGCAGTGTATTGCATCGAAGGTGAAGGTGAGATCGAGGTAATAGGAGGAGAAACGTATCGGATCTCTCCAGGCATGATGTATGCTTTGGATGGTCATGAAAAGCATTATCTTAGAGCTCGCAGCCATATGCGAATGGTGTGTGTCTTTAATCCTCCGCTGACTGGAGCAGAAGTGCATGACGAAGAAGGAACGTATCCCCTGCTTTAAAAATTCATTCGAAGGAGATGTTATTGTCATGAACAAAAAATTATCTGCCTTACATGAAGAACAAAAAGACCTTTATCCTTCTAGAATCCACTTGGAGCCAAAAATTTTGAACAGAAAGGATCCAGTCCTCTATTCGGAATGGTCCACCCAAGCTCCTATTTCCAAGGAACAGTCAGACTTCTATGAGCGCAATGGCTATTTGTTTATAGAGAACTTTTTCGATGAAGATGAATTACAGCATTATCAGACTGAAGCCAGAAATTTGAAAGAACAAGTGAGCAATATCCAGGATGACAGAATTATTCGTGAGCCAGGTGGTGACGAGGTACGGTCTGTATTTGCCGTTCATAACAGCAATTCGGTATTCGTGAATCTCTCAAAGCATGCTAGAATAGTTGCGATCACAGACTATTTACTCGGAAGCAAGACCTATATACATCAATCTCGTATCAATTACAAGCCTGGTTTTACAGGGAAAGAATTCTATTGGCATTCCGACTTTGAAACCTGGCATGTGGAGGATGGAATGCCGCGTATGAGAGCATTAAGCTGCTCCTTTGCGTTGGAAGATAATTATCATTTCAATGGACCGCTTATGGTGGTTCCCGGTTCTCACAAACAATTTGTGGCATGTATCGGCCGTACTCCTGAAAATCATTTTAAAGATTCGTTAAGAAAACAAGAATATGGTGTTCCTGATCCAGATAGCTTGAGCCAAATGGTTAAGAAAAACGGGATAGATACACCTGTAGGTAAAGCTGGCTCTATACTCTTGTTCGATTGTAACATTATGCACGGATCGAACAGCAATATAACGCCTTACCCGCGAAGTAATATTTTCATGGTATATAATAGTGTTGAAAATAAGGTCGTAGAACCGTATTCAGGACAGGATCCAAGACCAGAATATATTGCTGCTCGTCAATCTATCTAAATTATATAGGTAGACAGGATTTCGGGCGAGGAATCAGGTATATCTATTCGTGGTAAGATCATATTCATATCATAGACTTTTCAATAATAATGGAGCGGTTGGCCTTACGGCAACGGCTCCATTTTTCATTAAATCTGATTAGCAAGTTAGTTGACTTCCAATTCATGAATCATTCAATATAAAAGTGATAGCGGTTACATATGGTTGTATAACTGAAAAAATGGAGGGGATTAAAGATTAGGAAAGGATGGAGGTCGTTAGGAAGAAATTATAAATTTAGCACGAAATTAATTATTGCAATATCCGTTGCCAATATCCTTATATCACTCATCACAGGCATAATTACTTATCGCATTCATTTGTCGTTGTTTAACGAAGAAATCAGTCGTCAGTATTATATGACAACAGAGCAAATTCTCGCTCAACTGGATTCAAGAGTCAACGAGATGTATCGGATAACGGATTACATCACCTTAAATCCGTCGGTCAGTCAGGAAGTCATGAAGCTGAACGAGCAATCCAGCTCCTACGAGCGGTTAAAACTCGAACAATTATTGGACAAGGAAATCTATCAAGTAAGACTGGATGCGCCAGAGATCATGGGGATTCGAATCTACGATCTTAAGGGGAACATTCTCAATCTAGGTTCATTCTCAGGCAGATTCAACAATTTCAACAGTTCTTATCTGAACGAAACACTGACAAGGCTAATTCCAACGGGTGGGGAGTATGTCTGGAGCAGAGCAGAAGAAAACGATTTTCATCAATTAAACACGGCAAATATGGTGGTAGCCGGCCGGCTGATGCGCACCATTGATCTGGATACCTATGGAACCATGCTCATTTTATTTAACAATTCGTTGTTTGAGTCGCATATGAAGGATCTACGTGTTCATGAGGATGCAGAAGCTTATCTATTTGATCAGGAAGGTCGGCTTCTATACTTGTTAAATGACAGAACCTATGCAGAGGAACCGAAACTCGGGGAATTTCCGTCACTAGGAAGTATCGTCCGTAAAGAGAATGGCACTTCCTATATGTATACTAGACAACAATCTGAACGAGTCGGGTTTACGCTTGTAAGCAAGGTTTCTCTTGCGCAAATTCAAAGTGAAAGCAAGGTGATACTGCAAGTAGCTGTAGTTTCTGCACTTGCGAGCTTTGTAAGCCTCAGTATCATCGTCATTGTCATCAGTCGTATTCTACTGCGTCCACTCGGTAACCTTGTGAGAGGAATGAGACATGTAAGAGCAGGTAAGTTCGATGCCCGTGTTCCAATTCAGAGTAAGGATGAGCTGGGCTACTTGGGAGAGAGCTTCAACAACATGACCAGCCAAATCGAGAATCTAATTTATGAAATGTACGAACGCAGAATTAATGAGAAAGAGGCTGAATTGAAGGCGATTCAAGCGCAGCTCAATCCTCATTTTTTATACAATACATTAGGGATGTTCTTCTGGAAATTCTATATGCTTGGAGATGAGAGGTCTGCTCGTCTCATTAACAACCTATCAGAAATGCTGCAATATTCGCTGGAACCTGTTCAGCAAATGACCACACTTCGGGATGAGATCCGTCAGATTCACAATTATGTGGAAATACAGAAAGAACGTTATCCTGATTCACTCACAGTTGATATGAATATGCCAGAAGAAATTATGGAATGCCGCGTGTTCAGGCTCCTCATCCAGCCCATTGTGGAGAATGCTTTCATTCATGCTTTTCGCGACAAAAAGACAGATCGCCGATTAGTGATATCAGGATATATTCAGTCTCATTCTGATGCTGCAGATCCGTCTCTTGTGATCGAGATTCGTGATAACGGCTGTGGAATGTCACAGGAGATGATTGACGGAATAATGATGGCCGCATCGGCTCCGCCGACGGACAAACGTAATCGCATTGGAACGGGAAGTATTATCAGGCGGGTTGAACTAGAGTTTGGTCCCCCATATGGAGTTGATTTCGAATCCGTAATTGGGCAAGGAACTTTGGTGCGTATAAAATTGCCCTATTTGCGATTGGAGCGTGAGGATCGTTGATTGGTAAATTGCTTGTCGTAGACGACGAAATTTGGTTTCGTGAAGGGCTTGTGCAATTGATATCAAGTAATCAACTAGGCTGGGAAGTGGTCGGAGAAGCATCAGATGGGGAAGAGGCAATGCTGTCGGTGGAATTAAACAAGCCGGATCTAATCATAACGGATATTAATATGCCGGTGATGGATGGACTACAGTTCATGGAGTGGCTGTCTCATATGCATCCGGATATTAAAGTGATCATTTTAACAGGTTATCGTGATTTTGAATATGCGCAGCGTGCACTCCGTTATGGAGCGGTGGAATTCCTATTAAAGCCGTTCTCGTTGGATGAAGCATACCGGGTGCTACGTCAAGCTTATGAGGAGCTCCGATTAAAGCAGCTGAATATAAGACTTATGAAACAGCAAAGGCAGATCGAGCTGTTCCGCTCAGCTTTGTTCGGCTTTCCTTGTGAGAGGGGAGTTAGGGAGGAGTGGATGCAGCATTGGAAGGGAGCGTCGTTCTACATCCTTCACATTGACAGCTATGATCTGCCCGGTAGAAATTATAATCCGGATGATATTGATCTTCTCTATTATGCTATAACAAATATTATACAGGAGCTGCAGCAGAGACACGCTGTCGAAGGGATTTATTTGCCGCTGCGCAAGGAAACGTTTGCGTTCTTATTCAAGCATGAGCCTGCAGTGGAAACTTACAGCGAAGCTGTCTTTGAGGCCGTGCGTCATTTTATGGGATTGGAGATAAGCTGGCTGAAGCTCGGAATATTAGATGGGTTTGATGATTTAGCAACCCAATTCACAACTTCCTTCAATCTACAAGGTGAAGGTGTATTAGAAGATTCAGCAGCAATGGATAGCTTCACTATGCTTAAGGAAGAAATTCTGTCTTTACTGATTACTAGTGATCTGTCGGCAGTCGAGCAGAGAATTATGGAGTACGTGGAACGAACAGTAACATCTGAACTGCAGATTTGTAAAATGAGGATGTACACACTGGTGTCAGTACTGTCCAGTATTTTGCTGTCAGATTTCAAGCATATTAGAGCGGAAGTAACAGGAGAAGACTTTAATCCTGCTCAAATCCTTGAATTTCGGACTGTGCAGGAGATCTTGCAATGGGCCAGAGAAAAAGGTGCAGACTTTCTGAGTATTTTTAAACAATGGTTAAACAGTCAACAGGATGATATCGTGTATCAAGCCAAGCAATATATCAAGAACCAATATTATAGTGACTGTTCTCTTCAGGCGGTTGCTGCGTATGTCCATGTAACACCTAATTATCTGAGTAATCTGTTCAAAAGAGAAACCGGAATTGGGCTTACCAACTACGTCAGCCAGCTGCGAATTGAAGAAGCTAAAGGATTGTTACAGTATACACGACTGAAGATGACGGAAATTGCCGAGCGAGTCGGATTTGATAATTCAAGTTATTTTACAGTCGTGTTTAAGCAGTTAACAGGTGTATCTCCTCGTTCTTATAGAAGGCAATATGAAGATTAAAGTTGTGGCAACTATTCTTGGAGCCGGCTGAATTAAGAATTCATTCAGTCGGCTGTTTTTTGTGCGAGAGTTACGCTTAGTGTGTAGAATTTCAATAATAATTCGTAAGATTTTAAATGTTTTGGCTATATGCAATTTGTAAAATTAAGGCATAAGCAATAAACGAAAAACTTGAAAGAGAGGAGTATCCGATGGAGATTAGGAACACGAGTTCAGCCATGTACCCCGAAGGCCCTAAAGTGAAGAGTAAATGGAGCGGCCCAAAATGGAAACGCTTTAAAACAAACATACCTCTGTTAATTATGTTTATACCTGTTATCTTGTTTTATCTTATATTCCGTTACGCGCCGATCGGCGGCCTAGTTATTGCGTTCAAAGACTATAACTTTTATGACGGAATCATAAACAGCCCTTGGGTTGGATTTCAATATTTTGAGCTATTGTTTCAGGATCCCCGAACTTTAGAGATCATCCGGAACACTTTGTTACTAAGCTTGCTAAGCCTCATTGTAGGCTTTCCTATTCCGATCCTTTTGGCCATTATGCTTAATGAAGTACGCAATATGTTCTTTAAGCGAACGGTCCAGACTATTGTTTATATGCCGCATTTCTTATCATGGGTAATCATTGCCATGCTGGTGTCGACGGCCTTTGCCATGGAGAATGGTCTGGTTAATCGAATTGTTGAGCAGTTCACCGGTGAAGCTTACCCATTCATGTATGAGAAATTCTCGTGGGTTGCTATTTTTGTCGGATCAGGAATATGGAAGGATATGGGCTTTAATGCCATTATCTTTTTGGCTGCGTTATCTACAATTAATCCAAACTTATATGAAGCAGCGGGAATGGATGGCGCAGGAAAGTTAAGACAGATCTGGCATATTACCCTGCCCGGCATTCGTCCAACGATTATATTGTTACTTATCCTATCGATGGGCAGGGTGATGGAAGTAGGCTTTGATCAGGTATTCATGCTTCAGAATTCAAATGTAAATCAGATTGCAGATGTAATAAGTACTTACATATATCGGGTCGGTTTACAGGGTGCACAGTTCAGTTTAACAACGGCAATGGGATTATTCGAGTCATTCGTTGCATTTATCCTGGTATTTACAGCCAACTATATCGCACGCAAATTTGATCAAGCTCTTTGGTAAGGAGGAAAGTAAATGCGGGATAGCAAGGGAGAAAAAATATTTTACTTCTTCAATTATGTATTACTTTCACTTATAGCAATAAGCTGCATCGTTCCACTTCTTAACGTGGTGGCCTTATCCCTTAGTGGAGCCGATGCGGTTGCAAGCGGCAGGGTGACATTATGGCCGATAGATTTCAGTTTCTCTTCCTTTAGTAGTTTATTTGCAGGTACTCCAATTCTTCAATCCTTCTGGAATAGCGTGCAAATTACATTGATTGGGACAGCGTTAAGTATGCTGGTTACAATCTTGGCGGCTTATCCCTTGTCCAGACGACAATTCTACAGCCGCCGATTTTTCACAATGGCCATGGTCTTTACAATGATTTTTAACGGGGGGCTTATTCCAACCTATCTCGTAGTGCAAAATCTAGGTCTCGTAAACAGCTATTGGTCATTGTGGCTGCCTGGCTTGGTGAGTACCTATAATATGCTGCTAATGCGATCTGCATTCGAGCAGCTGCCAGGGGAAGTAGATGAAGCTGCTAAGATGGATGGCTGCAGTGAGACAGGAATCTTATGGCGAATTGTCCTGCCTCTAACAAAGCCTATGCTGGCCACTTTAGCCCTGTTCTATGGAGTTGGATATTGGAATTCTTTCATGAGTGTCATGATCTATATCAATGATACAGACAAATACAACATGACGGTATTGGTTCAGAATATGATCAAATCTACGACCATGATTCAGGATTTCGCCGATCCGACAATGATGACCAGCATGACACCTGAGGGCATACGTTCTGCCGCCGTCATTGTAATGATTGTGCCCATACTAGCTGTCTATCCACTGCTTCAAAAGTATTTTGTAAAGGGTGTTATGCTCGGCTCAATAAAAGGTTAGCAAGCCGAACGTTATCCATATTCACATTTTACAGGAAAGAGGGGTATCACCATGAACAAATTGTATAAACTGCCTAAACTTTTGCTCATTTCCAGCCTGGTTGGGGGTATGCTAGCTGGATGTTCGAACAGCAAGGATGGCACAGCTGAGGGGAATGAAAATACGAATAAAGCCAGCATTTCTTCTACCATTTATGATCGAGGGGCTGTACCGAATGGGATGGGTACAATCGAAGATAATATGTGGACGAAGTGGATCAATGAAAACGGTCCTGCCAATGTTAAGTTTGTTGCAATCCCTCGCTGGGAGTCTCAGTCGAAGTTAAATGTGCTGCTGGCTTCAGGCAGTGCACCTGATCTAATATTTGAGTTTGGCACCAGTATTCGAAATCAGTTGTTTGACCAGAAGCAGCTCATGCCACTCGATGATCTCATCGAACAACATAGTGTAGAATACAAAGCGTTAATGGAGAAATACCCTCAGTTGAAGCAAGCAGGTATCAAATCGGATGGAAAACTGTACGAAGTGGGTCGCATGAATGAGGTGTATCCACTAGTCAGCCTGTTTATTCGAGAGGATTGGCTCGAGAATTTGGGCCTGGAAATCCCTAAGACAGAGGAAGAATTCCTGTCCGTAGCTAAAGCGTTCACAGAGCAAGATCCGGACGGAAATGGTGTGGATGATACCTACGGAGTAGGTGGATTTGAATTTGGAGACAATGCCGGACTGTTCCGATATATATTTAATGCGAACTGGGTTAATTTAGATGACAACGGCGGGATTCAGGTAGGCCCAGAGCGCTTGAAGAAAGAAGCGGAATTTAAACGTGCATTGTTTGAAGCCGGTGCCGTCGACAAAGACTTTTTGAGCGATAAGGACGGATCCAAATCCAAACAGGACTTTCTAAATGGCAAAATTGGAATTTACGCATTCATGACAAGCGATTATATAAGCTTTGCTTCTCGTGAGCTGGACACGCTAATGAAGAATGTACCGGATTCTAGACTGAAAGTCATGCCGCTTCCCATAACTTCTGAAGGACAATTTAATACCGTCTGGAATAATCCAGTACAAATGACCGCTGTTGTTAATGCTCGTGCCAAGGAGCCGGAAGCTATTATCAAGTACATTGACTACTTGGTCAAACCGGAGATTGGACGCACGTTCCGATATGGTATCGAAGGAGAGCATTATCAATTGGAGGAAGACGGAAAACCGGTCATTCTTGACCAGGATAAATACAAGAACGAAGTGAGCTGGGCAAGTGACTTTACAATGCTATACAGTCGTTTAGAAGAGGGCAAATATGGTTACGTCGAAAATCAATTCGATGAAGAAGTTCCTGCACAGAAAGAAGCACATCGTCTATTCCAAGAATCCATTGATGCCTATATGAACGAGCTCCCGGTGGGTGAAGGCTTGACTCATTCCGAGCATATGCCTCAGTTGCCTAAGGAACTGCAGCTTAAGTTCAGTAACGTACAAACAGCGGTACATGATATTTATACAAGAGCCATTATTGGTGGTAGTAATTATACTGTGGAACAAGCAGCAATTGACGCGCAGAAACAATGGGAGAGCGGTGGAGGCTCCGAGATTATAAGCTGGTATCAGGAGTGGTGGGATAAGGAGAAGGATAATGTATTGATCTGGAGTGATTTCTATGAAATTTATCAACAACAGCAGAATGAATTAAAAGCTGAATAATATAGAAGGAACGAATAATAGCCGCCAGGGAATTCCCTTGGCGGTTTCATTTGTTAGCTGGCTAGTGAAACGTATGAAGAATTATAAGAATATAGTCCATTAAATACAGAGGATTATCAATTGTCTGCTGGCTATGAACCTTGTAATCTTGAGCTAAGACATGTAAGCAGCTTAAGAAGGATCAAAGGAGTGATTGAGTTGAGTACGAAAGTATTAAAGGCGTCCGTACGGGAAACAATCGTGCAAATTCCTACATATGGAGTGGGTAAACCGGATAAGAATCCGATGTTTTTAGAAAAAAGAGTATATCAGGGCAGCTCCGGCCGCGTGTATCCGTATCCTGTCATCGATAAGATCGAAAATCAGAAGAAAATTCAGGAGTACCGGATGATCATCCTAGAAAATGAGTATCTGCGAGTTGAGGTGATGCCAGAGCTTGGCGGACGAATATACCGTGCCGTGGACAAAACGAACAATTACGATTTCGTCTATCATAATCAGGTGATCAAGCCGGCACTGGTAGGATTAGCAGGTCCGTGGATCTCGGGTGGAATTGAATTCAACTGGCCGCAGCATCACCGTCCGAACACGTTCGGACCCGTAGAATGGAAGCTGGAGGAGTGCGAGAGTGGAAGTGCGACCGCGTGGGTAAGTGAAATCGATCGAATGTATGGAACGAAGGTTACCACCGGATTTACACTGCATCCAGATAAAGCCTACATTGAAATCAAAGCTAACTTGTATAATCGAACGAGTCTTCCGCAAACCTTTCTATGGTGGGCCAATCCGGCAGTAGCGGTGAATGAGCATACACAGTCGGTGTTTCCTCCGGATGTTAACGCGGTGTTTGACCATGGAAAGAGAGATGTATCTCGTTTTCCGATTGCAATGGGCACATATTACAAGATGGATTATTCAGAAGGTGTGGACATTTCACGCTACAAGAACATTCCGGTGCCGACCTCTTATATGGCATACAAATCAGATTACGATTTCGTTGGGGGTTATGACCATCAATTAAGGGCAGGTCTTCTGCACGTGGCTAATCATCATATATCACCGGGTAAGAAGCAGTGGACATGGGGCAACGGTGAATTCGGGCAAGCATGGGACCGTAACCTGACGGATGAGGACGGACCTTATATCGAGCTAATGACCGACGTATTCACAGATAACCAGCCAGACTTTACTTGGCTTGCGCCATATGAGGAAAAGTCGTTCACACAATATTTTATGCCTTATAAAGATATAGGGGTAGTTAAGAACGCTTCCATAAATGCGGCACTCAACTTAGAAACCGATCGCAATAGCGGAGTCGCAACGATACAGGTGTATGTCACTTCGGAACAGAAAGGGGCAAGGATTGAGTTAAGGAGCAGCAAAGGGACGTTTTTGCAAGAGACAGTCGATTTGTCACCAGCCGTTACATTTATGAAGGAAGTGCCAATTCCTCCAGAAGTTAAAGAATATGAGCTAGTTGCTTCCGTTATGGATGGCACGGGCCGTAGGCTCGTGAGTTACCAGCCGCATAAGCCCGAGATCGAGCAAATCCCTGATGCTGCACGAGCGCTTCCAGAGCCAGAAGAGCTGAAAACCAATGAGCAGCTGTACTTGGCAGGCCTTCATCTAGAGCAGTATAGGCATGCAACATTTGAACCTGAAGCTTATTATTTGGAGGGTTTGAAGCGAGACAAAAATGATATTCGGATAAATGTCGCTTACGGTACCTTGTTACTTCGCAGAGGCGAGTACGAGAAGAGTGAACAGCATTTCCGAAAGGCAGTATTATCATTGACCTGGTTAAATCCCAATCCATACGATTGTGAAGCATATTATATGCTTGGCTTATCTCTCCAAGCTCAAGGCCGTAAGCAGGAGGCATATGCTGCATTTTATAAATCGGTATGGTCTTCCGCATGGCAGGACGCAGGCTATTTTTCACTCGCTCAGATCGCATCCGAGGCAGGGGAATACGTTGACGCATTGGAACTGGTAGAGCGTGCACTTGTACGTAATGCACATCATTTTAAAGCAAGGAATTTGAAATCTATTCTGCTCCGTAAGCTGGGACGATTGGAATCTGCAATAGCTTGGTTAGACAGCACCATCGCTATTGGTATAGCTGAGTTTGGCGCGTACTTTGAGAAATCCTTGTCATTAGAAGCACTAGGCCGAGAAGCAGAGGCAGCAGCAGTCAAGGAAGAGCTCCATAAGCTGATGCGGGACGAAGCCCGCAATTATTTAGCACTGGCATCAGATTACGCGGCGGCGGGGATGTACACAGAAGCAGCTATAATCGTAAACGATGCACCAGAAAAGGCAGCCATGGATCCTATGATCCATTATACTAAAGCTTACTTATATGGGGAGCTTGCAATGGAGGAGGAAATGAACCTGGCTTTGTCTTCAGCGGCAGCTGCTTCTCCGGATTATTGCTTCCCTAACCGTCTGTTCGAGCTCGATGTTCTGAATTTTGCTGTCAAAGTCAGTCCAAATGATGCCAAAGCACACTATTACTTGGGAAATCTTTTATATGATAAAAAACGTCATAAGGAAGCGATATTGTGCTGGGAGACTTCTCGTGAGCTGGATGACAGTTATTCTGTTGTGCATCGGAATTTGGCCCTTGCTTACTACAATAAGCTGAATAAACCAGACGAGGCTCTCAATTCGTTGAATAACGCATTTGCTTGTAATTCCGGCGATGCCCGCGTATTCTACGAGCTCGACCAGCTGCACAAGAAGCTGAACACTCCGCCAGATCTTAGACTGGAATTAATGAACGCGAATACAGAACTCATCGTTCAGAGGGACGACTTGTATTTGGAATTTGTAACACTGCACAATACGCTTAAACGGCATGAGGATGCACTAAGACTGATCGAGGATCGAATCTTCCATCCATGGGAAGGCGGTGAAGGCAAAGTTACCGGGCAATATGTACTAGCAAAGGTGGAACTGGCCAAACTGGCAATCGCCGTCGGACAATATGTGAAAGCAGTAGAGAGTCTGAGAGAGGCAACCGTCTATCCTCTTAATCTGGGAGAGGGCAAATTAGCAGGTGCTCAAGAAAACCACATTTATTATTACCTAGGCTGTGCCTATGAATCCCTAGGCTTAACTAAAGAAGCGGAAGAAGCCTTTGCTGCTGCAGCTTACGGTCTTGATGAGCCTGCGAGTGCGATGTACTATAATGATCAGCCGCCAGAAATGATTTATTATCAAGGACTAGCGTGGAATAAGCTCGGAAATGTTAAAGAGGCTGCACGACGTTTCCATAAGCTGATCAATTATGCAGAGAAGCATTTGTTTGATGATGTGAAGATCGATTATTTTGCCGTTTCGCTGCCTGACTTTCTAGTCTTTGATGATGATCTGAACCGGCGCAATGTTATTCATTGCCGATATATGAGAGCATTAGGCTTACTAGGATTGAATAGGGTACCAGAAGCAGCCGAGGATTTCCGGAAGGTGCTGGAGCTGGATCCCAACCATCAAGGAGTATTGTTCCATGGGGAGGTAAATATATGAAACTGCTTACACTCAAGCTTAAATCGGAAGCGAAGCCCATTCATTCGGGCAGGTTGGGAGATTGCAAGGGAATTAATCCTAAGGGTGAGAGTTTTGGTTTTACGAATTACTATATGACAAAAGACGGGCGACCGGCTATACCTGTTGTGGGAGAATTTCATTTCTCACGTTTCTCCTCTCTTCACTGGGAGGAGGAACTGCTTAAGATGAAGGCAGGCGGCATAAACATCGTCGCGACCTATGTGTTCTGGAACCACCACGAAGAGGAGGAAGGTGTCTTCGAATGGGGAGGAGAGCGTGATTTACGCCATTTCATTGACTTGTGTTCAAAAATCAGGTTACCGCTCATCATCCGGATTGGTCCTTTTTGCCATGGTGAAGTGCGTAATGGAGGGATACCGGATTGGGTGTTTCACAAGCCGCTTGAAGTTCGCTCAAACGACCCTGAGTATCTAGCACTAGCGCGCAGGCTGTACCGTGAAATCGCGAAGCAGGTGAAAGGCACCTTGTTCCAGGATGGCGGACCGATTATTGGGATCCAGCTGGAGAATGAATATATGCATGCCGGAGCCCCACTAGACGCATGGGGATATAAGACAGGCGTGTTTCTGAGCGCAGGAAAAGAAGGCAATCAGCATCTTGCTGAGCTTCGCAGGCTCGCTGAGGAAGCAGGTATGAAGCCGATGTTCTTTACGGCCACAGCGTGGGGCGGGGCTGCTGTTCCAGAGAGCGGAACGCTTCCGATGCTTGCTGGTTATGCATATACACCGTGGATTCCGAATCAGCCGCCGAGCGGAGAATACATTTATCGGGATTTACATGCGACTCCTATGGAGTCCGTGGGGTACGATACGCTCCAGTACCCAGTCGCATACTGTGAGATGGCTGGGGGAATGCAGGTAAGCTACACGGCTAGGCCGAATGTGTCTCCAGACAGTGTGGAGGCGATGACACTGGTGAAGCTGGCAAGCGGAAGCAATATTCTAGGCTATTATATGTATCATGGGGGATCGAATCCTAAGGGTAAACATACGTATTTAAACGAACACGGACTTCCCAAAATCTCTTATGACTATCAGTCTCCACTAGGTGAATTTGGCAGAGTCGGAGAATCATACGATCGT
The DNA here is from genome assembly GCF_028747985.1 of Paenibacillus urinalis. Lineage (NCBI taxonomy): Bacteria > Bacillati > Bacillota > Bacilli > Caryophanales > Paenibacillaceae > Paenibacillus > Paenibacillus urinalis. The sequence goes on along the minus strand of NZ_CP118108.1, from coordinate 2,877,874 downwards.
ATTCGGACACTTGCACTCATGCTGGATGCCTTTGGCGAGAGTATTGCCCCCCTCGGAACGGAGCTGCCCCCAGGTCAATCCGAAATCCTCCCTGAAGATACAGAAACGATTCGTTGGTGTGTACGCCAAAGGGATGGCAGCGGCTTTCTATTCTTGAACAATTTTCAGGATCATGTGGAGACGAAGGAACATTCCGATGTACGTATTGAGCTCGACACGGGCAGAGGCGTTGCTGCATTTCCTCGTGAGGGCGCGCTTACGATGAATCGTGGGATGGGCGCGGTCCTTCCGTTTCATATGACCATACATGGTATCCGAATTGTAACCGCTACCGTACAGCCGCTGACCAAGCTGGATAACGAAGCGTCGCCGCTGGTTGTCTTTCAGGCACTGAATGACATCAAGCCAGAGCTCGTGTTGGATAAACAGACAGCAGTTCGCATATCTGAAGAAGGCGGACAAGTAATTGAGGAGGAATCGGTTTGGATTATAAGGCCTGCCGTAGGCAAGGAATATACGATCGATGTTCTGAAGCCGAATGGAGAAACCGTTAAAATCGCAGTATTCTCCAGGGAAGAGGCGCTTCAGACGTATAAGCTTGACCTATGGGATCAAGAGAGGCTTATGGTCAGCAGCAGCCGATTGTATGTAAAAGACGGGCGTCTCGTCTGCAGCTCTGAAGGAGCAGAGCATTGGCAGGTTGCCGTCTATCCTGCATTATCGTCTGACCTGCAAACTACGGTTGGTTCTATTACCTCTTCCTCTCTAGGCAGCTTTGACCTAATTGAAGTGAACGTACCTTCTTATCGTCCGATGGTTGAGATCACTTATCCATCTGACAAGCATGCCGTATTACAAACAAATACCGATTGGCCAGAGCAGATCGGTGACGTATTCTTATCTATTGATTACAGTGGTGATGTAGCAGCAGCATATCTGAAGGATGATTTGCTTACAGATCATATTCAATATGGTGAGGCGTGGCCTATTGGGTTAAAACAGTTTCGTAATGAGCTGGAATCCGCTTCTCTTACATTGTCCATAACGCCTCTGCGAGAAGGCACAGTTCATACCTTTGTTAATCAAGCGCTTGTGGAAAGGTTCGAAGGAAGGGAAATCGCTGAATTCCATCTCATTGAAGCGACTCCGATTTATGAGGCAGCCTTGACTCTTTCATTTCATCGTTAAGGAAGTGAACTCAATATGATTAACATTAGAAATGATCTGCCTCGGAAGCTTACGATTACGATGTGGGATTTCTCTTGGTATACGATGACGATGCCGGGTGAGCCGTATAGCGACTTAAGCGCGCGCTTTAAAGAAGCGGTGGAACGAGGATACAACACGATTCGGATCTGCGCTATGCCGTTCATGCTGTTCACAAGTGAAGGGAAGCGCCCTGGTCCATTGAAATTCGGTAATCTAGGAAAAGTCGGTCAGCGCACGCGCTGGTACAATTGCCGCGGTGGAGCTGAGCTGGACGGTCATGCTCATCTGCTGGAGCTGTTCAAGCAGGCACAAGCTCATAACTGTTATATTATGTTATCCTCCTGGGAGTATCAACAGAGCCCTAGCTTCCTAGCCCATCCCGAGCTGCGGGATGAGCTGGCTGCGATACCGCCAGAGAAACGGTTCATGGCTATCGCCGCTTCGATGAATCAGTTAATTCAATTCGTTAAGAAGGAAGGCTATGGCAGTCAAATTGTTTATGCAGAGCTGCATAATGAGGTGGAGTTCGGACAACTGACAGCGATCGGAACCAGCCAAGGGATATCAGATACGAATACGCCGGAACTTGTGGAAGTGATGCAGCCATATATTGAAGAGGCCGTAGATTATCTGCGCGAATGTCATCCAGATCTATTGATAACCGCAAGCTATACGCTGAACGAAGCTTATTCAAAATGCGATGTTGCACGTAACCTTCAGGTTGCTCATTTTCATTTATATATTAAAGGCGTGCTGAACGAGCTGATGGATTTGGCCGGTCTGAACGAGGATAAGCCGTTTCCGAATCCTTTTGTACAGTCGTTGCTTAGAGAAGATGCTCCACCCATTGAAGAATGGACACTTCCGGTAGGACAGGAATGGCGGATGGAAGGTAATCCGGTCGGGATGAAGCTAATTTATCTGCATGACTGGGCGGATACAGACAAATGGGATTTATTCCTATATGAGCACTATGCGGCACAAAAACTCGCAATGCTGCAAAAAGTGGACCTGCGATTTGATGAAGTTCATGACTGGGTACGGCGTAACGGTATTCCGGTTGTCATCGGAGAGGGTTACGTAGGATATACCCCGCTATACGCAGGGTTTGAAGAAGGACCAGTCGGAAAGTTTATCGCTGAATATGCGATCCGTAAAGGGATGTCCCTTGGTTTCTGGGGAATGACATTGTGCTCTAACTGCGCGCCACATCATCCGTTCTGGGACGACATCCCTTGGCAGCAGAAATGGAATCGATTCATATTGGAATATAATTAAGAAGAGAACAGGATTATGGTCAATTTGTAATTAGTTCAAGTAGGAGGAAGCTCCTCAAGGCAGCCAATGATTTAATTGGCTGCCTTTATTTTTTTAGAGAATAACCAGGAAGAGCCAGTAAGGATATCATTGGGATAATATAACAAATATATATTATATAAATAAAATTATAAAAATTATTAATATTTGATGAAGATTATACAAACTTAATACCTTTTAACTATTTAAGATGTTAAACTTTATAAGCTGACTGATAGCAAGGTGAACTGCGTCATTCCCTGAGAAAGTTATATTGATTTTGGGATAGACAGAGTTCTAGGAAACGGAAACAATATAAACCCAAAGGGCCCTTGGGTGAATAGGAAACAATCATATTTTCAGAGGACATGCGCACTTACTTGAGGATCGGTCAGATGTATTGAATTGTAATGGAGGAAAGATGAAATGCAGAAGCTACCCATTTTTACTGTAATCGCATTGTCAGTTGTTCTGTTAGTCGGATGTGGCAATGAGGTCACAAACATTAAGGATGACAATCCGACCGAGGCCAAGATGGAGTCAAATAGTAATGTGGACTCCGTCACTTCTACCGAAAGCGAGGGAACGACAACTACAGAAAACGTAAGTGAGGAAACTGAAAATTCAGACGATATTTGGACTTATTACAATGATGCGACCTGGTCAGACGATTTTAATGGTGTGGTAACAACGATCGAGAAAGTCGTAGTTTCAGACAAAGCACCTAAGGATGGAGATACAGAAGATTTAACTGCGTCCGCAGTAGGAATCAAAATGAATATCGAAAACACTACGGATAAAATATTTACTACGTATCCGGATCAAGCAGAGCTTATCACATCTACTGGGGAACAGGTCGATGCCAATATGTGGTTGTCAGATAATTTAGGAGGGGAGATCGAAGAAGGAGTTATCAAAGAAGGTAATGTAATATGGTTCCTAGATCGTGGAAACGCAGAAGATATTGAGTGGGTTAAGATCAAGTGGTACATTACTGAAGGTGACGGGTTTGGATCCAACGATCAAAGAGAAGAATATTCAGTTAAACTGCAGTTAAAGTAGAATCCAAAGTGACTGAGCATCGGTTAAGGAAATAGGGGGAAGTTTTGAATGTTTGCTATGGGTCTTATAGCTGGTATTTTCGGTATTATTGCTTCAATTGTTGCATTGATGATAGGCGGGGTGGATGCAGCGTTCTCAGATAGCGGAACATCAAGCATTACGGGTTTAGCGATTTCGGCCATGATTTTTAGTATCCTAGGAATTATTGGATCTGCAATGGCAAAATCAAAACCTAAAATTGCAGGAATCATCATGTTAGTGAGTGGTATAGCAGGATTTATAAGCATCTCCATGTTTTTCATTCTCTCCGGCGTACTCTTTGTTGTTGCCGGGTTTATGGGGATTTTGAGTAAAAAGAAGAGTGTAAATATAGAAGCATAGTTTTAATTGATCTGTGTAGCCTTAGGGAGAACTTCCTTAAGGCTGTTTTTTATCGTATTTCGGAGACTTTGTGTTTTCTTGACAACGTCTTGGCAGGGATAAAGTCTCTCTTTGGCGAATGTTTTTGGAAGACAGAGGGGGTGACTTCATGAAAATGGACGGAATAGATGAGTTAAGCAATAGCAGGTTACATGAGATTAAAGAAAATGTTCGTAATCTTGAAAATAATCGCTCTGTTTCTTTTGATGAAATGTTTAACTCGTCTTTCATGACAAGATTCACAAATTTTGAGAGTATAGATGAATTCTTTAATCAAAGCGGATTTAATGCTGACACAGAGGAGGATTTTGAAGCTATTCATCGAGAAGAGCTGGATGCTTATGTATCGAAGCAAACGAAATTTGATAGCTGGGAAGAGATGGTTGGCAAAGCAACGGAGGAATATATTTTTAAGCTGTTAGGCTTCTGAGAAGGAGAACGACTAAAATGATTCAGTCCATTGTACATATCGCTTTGGTTGTAAAAGATTATGATGAAGCGATTGAATTCTATACAAAAAAATTAAATTTCACGTTAATTGAAGATACTTATCAACCAGAGCAAGATAAACGATGGGTAGTAATTTCTCCTCCTGGCTCTGTTGGTACGACAATATTACTAGCTAGAGCATCTAAACCGGAACAAGAGCAGTTTGTTGGTAACCAGACTGGTGGCCGAGTATTTCTCTTTCTAAACACGGACGACTTCTGGAGAGATTATAATGAAATGGTCTCCAAAGGAATAGAATTTGTTAGAGATCCCAAAGAACAATCATACGGAATGGTTGCCGTGTTCAAAGATTTATACGGAAATTTGTGGGATCTTCTGCAAATGAATGAAGATCATCCTATATCCAAACGCGTTAAGTAATTCTTAAATCCAGGTGTGAGAAACACAAGAAGACCTATTCCTTGAGAATGGGTCTTTTTTTGATGGATTGTAATCTTTGATGTAGTGGGATAATATGTTAATTGTATATATCTTAAAGATATATGATGTGTGAGGAGGGGCATATGAAAAGAATCAATACTAGTCATTTTGCGATTCTCGGCTTACTTCGGATTAAACCGATGAGCGCCTATGAATTGGTCAAGTTCTCGAAGGAAAGCATCGGCCTATTTTGGAACGAATCCTATGGACATATTCATAAGAGCATCAAGCAACTGGAGCTAGAAGGTTATGTGTCGGTTGTGGAAGCAGCAGAGACCGGTAGGCGCAAAATTGTCTATGGTATAACGCAAGAGGGATGTAATCAACTTGATTCTTGGTTAACTCAACCTCCGATGGAACCTGTGATGAGAAATGAATTACTGATGAAGCTCTTCGTCTCCGATAAACGGAATGTGCCGCAATTAGTCGCTTTTCTGAAGGAAGAAATAGAAGCGAGTGAGGGATTAACCGCGATGCTCGCAGGAATTAAAGCGAGTGTTCCTGGAGCAGATCGTAAACAAGCCCAGCTCTGGTTATTGACTCTCGACTATGGTGAGCGATATCTGCAAATGACCATCGAATGGTGTCACCATGCACTTGCAATATTAAACCATCCACATTGGAGGCATATTGATGAGTAAAAAACGACTCAATTGGATCCCCATCCTGTTGATCACCATCATGGTTGCCGCTTGTGCGCCTCTATTGCTATGGTTCAGAAGCAGTCCGCTCCTCGCTTTAGAAATATTCGATAGGGCTGTATACAATCTGGAGATTAGTTATCAGATTACGGTATTGTTGTTAGCTATGATTATGATCGGCATTGTATATGGAATCGCAGGTAAAGATGGTCTTACGTATTTAAGTCTTAGAAGGCGAGATGGAATTATTCGGCCGGAACCTTGGATTGGAATTAAGCCAAAAGTAACGGAGTCATGGAAAAACTTAGGTTTCAACTTCGCGATTGTGATTACACTGGTGACCATTGTGGTCATATACTTCCAACTGGGGTATGGGGAAAGCATGAGTTTAGAGCTATATCCTGGGGTCATATTAATTCTTATCTTTTCGCTTATGAATGCCTTCTCTGAAGAAATCATCTTCCGGTTTTCATTTGTAGCTGTTGTTAGCAGATATGGCTTCTCACCGTATATAGCGCAGGGATTATCAGCATTGACCTTTGGTATTGTTCATTATTTCGGAAATCCAGGGGGAATAGTGGGTGTATTGATGGCTGCTTTTATCGGATGGTTTTTGGCCAAATCAATGTTAGAAACGAAGGGGTTCTTCTGGGCGTTAGCGATCCATTTCTTACAAGATGTCGTGATTTTTAGTGCTTTATTTATGAAGTAGGTGCATAAAGCTCATTCCTGCCCTATTTGAGTTCTCATAATGATATAATAGATCAATCTTTATTACTTACGTGGATGCGACGTTGTTGCAGCCATAGCAATTTAGCTTAATGAGTCAGGTCAAAAAGAAGTATGAGAGGACTAACTATGTACAATTGGATGAAAATCCTCATGATCGGAGGCATTGCCGCGGCCGCTTTATTGATCTTCGTAAATCGGATCGAAGCCCCTTCCACTAACGCCGCGTCGGAAGCGTATTATGTAGCGCTGACCGGCAAAGATTCGAATGATGGCTCCAAGCAGTCACCATGGAAAACACTGCAGCATGCAGCGGATACGGTTCAGCCGGGCAGTACGGTCTATGTTCGAGGCGGTGTGTATAAGCAGAAGCTGAACATTACACGTTCTGGTTCCACAGACAGTGGATCGATCACTTTCGTTAGCTACCCGAATGAAACGGCAATTCTCGACGGTACCGGACTAAAGGTCAACGGGCAGGAAGGGCTGATCGAAATCGATGACGCCAGCTACATTACGATTCAAAGTCTGGTCGTCCGAAATTTCACGACATCAGAGAAGGATCAAATGCCAATTGGTCTATTCGTTCATGGTTCGGGATCAAATATTAAACTCTTGAATAATAAGGTCTATGCGATCAAACATACGGCCGCAGTCGCCAGCGATCTGAGCGGAAGAGATGCGCACGGGATTGCCGTCTACGGGAATGAAGCACCCGATGCGATTACGAAGGTGACCATTGACGGGAACGAGCTGTACGATCTTGTGCTCGGGTCCAGTGAAGCGCTCGCGATCAATGGGAACGTGGATACATTCATGGTTACGAACAATAGTGTTCACGATAGCGACAATATCGGCATCGATGTTATCGGTTTCGAAGGTGTCTCACCTGACGAGCGTTATGATCAAGCACGCAACGGCATCATTAGCGGGAATAAAGTATATAACATTACGGCTAATTATAATCCGTCCTACGGCCAAACCTTACCGAACAAGAGTAATTCTGCAGGCGGGATCTATGTTGATGGCGGCAAAGACAGCATCATCGAGCGTAATTACAGCTTCGGCAACGATATCGGCATCGAGCTGGCCAGTGAGCATTACGGCAAAGCAACCAGCGGAATAACGGTGCGCAGCAATGTAGTATACAACAATCGCTACACGGGAATTGCAGTGGGCGGATATGATGAGGATCGGGGTTCAACGACAGACAGCACGATTATCAACAATACGTTCTTCAACAATAACACCTTGAATGACGGCAGCGGCCAATTGCTGCTGCAGAACTACACGCACGACAATGTCATCATGAACAACATTTTTCATGCTGGGCAATTGGATGTCTTCATATCTAACGAATACACGAGCAACTCCGGCAATGTCGTCGACTATAATTTGTATTATAGTCCGGTGGGTACGGACGATTCACTCTGGACATGGAAGGACAAGGAGTATGCTGGGCTAGAGTCATACCGGAAGGCTACCAACAATGATAAACATTCCATCTTTACCGATCCCCAATTCGTAAATATGCAGCTTGAGAACCTTCACTTGCAAAAGAGTTCTCCTGCAATAGATGTCGGTATGACACATATGTCGATCGAGAATACGCTGGACATCGATGGCAACAATCGGATACAAGGAGATATGGTAAATATTGGGGCGGATGAATAGAACAAGGTCACCATTAATAGTCGCTAATTGAGCGACTTTTTTTTATTTTCTGTATAATTTATCTGACAGCTTGATGTCTTCTATAAGTAAGTATGCTTAAAATTTATGTAATCTTTAGATTCAGTTAAGACTTTATAAAGATCTTCCAGTTATAAATGGTATAGGAGGGATTATTATTTACACGATTCTGATTGCTGACGATGAATCTGAGATTGTGGAGCTGCTTCAGCTCTATTTAGAGAAAGAGTACAACATCGTAAAAGCGAACAATGGTAATGAAGCTCTACACATGGTTCAAGCTGAATCTGTCGATCTCATTATCTTAGATGTTATGATGCCTGAGCTTAGTGGGTTGCAGTTCCTGAAGATCATTCGCCGGGATTGTCACATTCCCGTGTTGCTCTTATCGGCAAAAAGTGAACACCATGATAAAATTCTGGGACTTGAGCTTGGAGCGGACGATTATGTATCCAAACCTTTTAACCCGCTAGAGGTGGTTGCCCGTGTCAAAGCCATGATCCGAAGAGTACATCAATTTGATGGATCTACAGGAGAAAAGGAGACGAACTCAAATCTTACCCTCGGTAATCTTGTTCTGGATACAAATGCATGCACGCTGTATGTGTCGGGACAGCAGGTATCCCTGACATCTACGGAATATAAAATTCTGAAGCTTATGATGGAATCACCAGGGAAGCTCTTTACTCGTAAACGCATATATGAGGCGGTGTGGGAGGATTATTATGTGCATGAGGATAACAGCATTATGGTACACATCAGTAACATTCGAGAGAAGATTGAACGGGATTCGAAGAAACCCGAATATTTAAAAACGATTAGAGGATTGGGGTACAAAATGGATGCGTCTGTGGAAAAATAGAAATAAGCGTCCGCTGCAAACTTCGCTCGCATTTGATTTCTTTCGATTTTTACTTATTGTTGTATTCATCGCTTGCTGTGCGTATATGTTTATACAGCTCGACATTTCAAATCAGCTGAAGGAGTATCAGCTTGCTGATCCCGATCTGGAGGTTGAAGCCAGCGTCTACTTATCGGATATGGAGTCTGGACCTGAAACGAAAAAGCTCCTAGATAGCGGTGGTTGGCTTGAACTGTTAGACATAGATAAAAGCATCGTGAAAGTCATCGGATCTAAAAAAGATGAAGTGAATCGTTACACAGAAGAACAATTATTTACGCTTCTCGAAAATGGAGTGAATGATCCATATTATTCCTCTCTCACCCGTTACCAGGACGCTGATTCCACATATTGGCTGCTGCTTAAGATCCCTCGAGATCGAATTAACATTACAGTCAATAGTTTTCCGTTTATGTCCCAATTAAGTGAGCCTCTAGCATTGTACATCATGCTGGGTATCATCTTTATTCTGATACTTATTCTAGGCTACAGTTACACCGTCGCCAGGAGAATTCAAAAGCCGCTGAAGACCATTAGTGAAGGGCTGAATGAAATGATTCGAGGCAACTACAATACGAGAATTGAAGTCGATGCAGAGGAAGAATTTAAACAAATGGGTGAGAAGTTCAATTATATGGCGGATATGATTGAAAAAACGACAGAAGATAAGCGACTGGCTGAGGAGAGCAAACAACAGATGATCATGGATCTCTCCCATGACTTGAAGACACCAATAACAACGATTCAAGGATACGCGCAAGCCTTGTACGAAGGCCGTGTCGATGATGCTGAACGACAGAGAAAGTATTTGACGTATATTTACAACAAGTCGACGCAGGTGACGAAACTAATTCTAAACATGGTAGAGCTGTTAAAAACAGATTCGCCAGACTTTCTTCTGAAGACCGATCGATACGAGCTTGGCGATTTTCTGCGAGAAGTCATTGCGGACACGTATGGCGAAATTGAGAAAAAAAGCTTCAATTTGCAATTTCAGGTTCCGAATCATGCGGTATACGCACGATTTGATCCCGAGCTCCTGGCACGTGTCGTTCACAATATCATCAGTAATGCGCTGATGTATAACAATAATGGAACCCTATTAAGAATCGAAGTTATTCCACAAGAAGAGTTCGTAATGATCGAGATTGCAGATAATGGAGTAGGCATTCCGAATGAATTACAAACGACGATTTTCAACCCTTTTGTGAGGGGAGATAAAGCCAGAACGGCTACTGGCGGTACGGGGCTTGGCTTAGCTATTGCAATGAAAAATACTGAGCGGATGGGCGGAAGACTGACGCTTAGCAGCAATGACAAAGAGATGACAGTATTCAAGATTGAGATTCCTAAATGAAAATATGCGTGACCGACTTAGATGGAGGGGGTAAGTTGCTTCAAACAAACAAGATGATACGCTTTTGTATCGGCGTGATCTTTATTCTGCTTATCATTTTCCTAAGCTATAAAGTGCAATTTGTGTTTATACCTTTGTTTTCACTGTTCAATGTTATAATCGTCCCGCTAATGCTGGCAGGTTTCTTATATTACTTGTTAAGACCTTTGGTGCAATGGATGCATCGAAAATGGGGGAACCGCTCACTTGCCATCTTGATGATCTATCTTGTGTTTTTGATCGTTATCATCGGCTTCATCATTGGTGTGTGGCCTTCAATTCGCGAACAGCTGCATGAGTTCATCCTTAATATACCTGACTTGGTTACGAAGCTGACGGTTCAGCTTCAAGAGCTGGAAGACAGCGGGCTGCTATCAAGTATTCTGCCTGAGGGTAATGAGCTGATGTCACGTGTAACCCATATCATTAACCAGGGAATGAATTTGCTGGGTGCCTACTTGTCGAGCCTATTTACATTCTTCTCCAATTTCATACTTGTATTATTTATTACGCCGATCCTTCTATATTTCATGCTAAAAGAAGGAGGAAAGTTTGGAGAGAAAATCGTAGCATTTCTGCCGAGACGTTTTCGGGAAGATGGGCAGGAATTGATTGAAGAGATCGATAATTCACTTGGAGGCTTTATCGTAGGGCGCGTCATCACCAATATAGCACTCGGAGTCTTAATGTATATTGGGTTTATATTTATTGACCTGCCCTATGCGCTTCTATTAACGGTTATTGCGGTTATCGCGAATTTTATCCCATTTATAGGAGCGATCATATCCGCTGTTCCTATCCTTATTATTGGATTTATCCAATCACCGTCGACAGCGATATGGGCGCTGGTTATTATTCTTGGTGCTCAGCAGATCCAAGATAACATCCTCGCACCTTATATATTTAAGAAGTCAATTAACATTCATCCCATCACAAGTATTGTGGTCGTACTGGTGGGTCAGGATATGGGAGGTCTGATCGGCGTAATTCTCTCCATTCCGGTATATACCACAATCAAAATTATTGTTTTGAAGCTGTACGCTCTCTTTGTGAAGGAGAAGTGGGAGAAAGCTTAGTTCATATTCCAATCAAGAGGAGAGAAATATGATGATTCAAACTTCGGAGGGAAAAGTATCTATTTCTAATCAAGTGATTACCAAAATTGCAGAAAAAGCCTTGCGAGACATAGAGGGAATTAGGGTAGTGACGGGTGGTTTAAACGATATGCTGAGTCAACTAAGCAGCAGTAGGCAATCTAAGGGAATAACGATTCATCGGTTAGACGCAGTCACCAATGTTGAGCTGCGAATTATTGTAGATTACGGAGTGAAGATTCACCATGTATGTAGGGAGCTGCAACAAAGAGTGAAGAATTTGATTGAAAATATAACAGGCTCCTCAATCGGCGAGATTTTTGTAAAAGTAGAAGGGATTGCATTAGATTAGATTGAGGGATTACAGCTATTCGACTGTAGTATGGATTATTAGCGGCGGGGTTGCAGTTTAATGCAACGCCCGCTTTTTTTGTCGAGAAATATTAATCCACAAGAGAAGAAGATACGGACTTTAAAAGTCCATAGCTGTGTCCAATGTTTGACATAATCAGATTACAAATGTAATATCATAGCATGACTACAAATGTAGTCTACTGATTTCATCTGTTGTCCCACAAAGCCGTTAGTTATTGTGGTTGCCAAGTCATGCGAAGGGGGGCGGTTAGAGTTACATGGGCGCTAATGCATTACAAATCATATGAAATGGGGATTAAGTAATGAGAAATGTACAAAGGATCCGGGAGCTCACCGCTTTATATGCTAAACCGTATGTTTTACTAAGCATATTTCTTGTTCTTCTGCTGTTGAATGGGTGTGGAGGAGGAAAGGACACGGCAATAGTAGATAGTGTACAAGGTACGGATGCTAATACTTCTATATCAGTCTCTGCAGATGAAAGCTATGCAGACTTAGAAGAAGAGTATGATACGAGAGTCGGTGTATTTGCATGGGATACAGGTTCCGGCAAGATGGTCTCCTATCGTGCAGATGAACGGTTTGCTTATGCCTCAACCTTCAAAGCGCTGGCAGCAGGAGCAATATTGCTTAAAGAATCGGAGGAGGAGCTGGACAAGATCATTACGTATTCTAAAGAAGATGTAGAGGAGTATTCCCCGATAACAGAGAAGCATGTAACTACGGGGATGAAGCTCAGTGAAATTATGGACGCTGCTATTCGCTTCAGTGATAACACTGCAGGCAATCTGATGCTGAAGGAGCTGGGCGGACCGAAAGGCTTTGAAACCGTACTTCGAGAAATCGGGGATACCGTTACGATGGCTGACCGCTATGAGACCGAGCTGAATGAGGCCGTTCCAGGTGATGACCGTGATACCAGTACTCCGAGAGCCTTGGCGAATTCTCTTCATCATTTTATACTTACAGATACACTTTCCGAGCAGGAAAGAACGCTTCTGACCCATTGGCTCCGCAGCAACACAACAGGGGATGAGTTGATTCGTGCAGGGGTTCCTGAAGGGTGGAACGTAGGAGACAAGACAGGTGCCGGAAGCTACGGAACAAGGAACGACATTGGCATCATATGGCCTCCAAATCGTGATCCGATTGTTCTTGCCATAATGACGAGCCGCGATGAAAAAGACGCCGAGTACGATAACTCGCTTATTGCGCGAACGACAGAGCTTGCAGTTCAGGCTCTAAACCACATGGACAGTGGTTCCTCGAAGTAAGGACCACAAGAGAAGGGAGCGCAGAATTTGTTTGCCATTTTTACTGTCGCTTGTATAGTTTCTTCCATATCAGCTGGCGGAATTCTGCTGTTAAAATTCATGTTTCACCGTCAGCTTACGACGAAGTGGAACTACTATCTATGGTTTCTGTTGTTAGCTGCGTTAGTTATTCCTTTTATACCAAGTTCATTATTAAGTTCCGGAACATTCTTTAATGAATTCGGCGGTGCTTTATCTGCAAATCACAGCGATGAAGCAACTCAAGAACCGCTCTATGTATCCTCCAATGCAAATTTACTTCAGGACTTTACGGTATCTGTGGGTCGTTTCGCACCTGATTTATTTCAGACAGTAGTGATTTGCATTTGGGCTAGTGGAATCCTGATTCTAGCCTTCGTTTTTTTCATTTCCTGGATCAATATAAGACGTGTAACCACGTTGTCTAAGCGAGTTGTCAATCGGGAAATCTTGAATATACTGGAGCACTGCAAAAGAAAGCTTTACTTAACAAATGAATTGCGCATTCTGGAATCGCCACTCGTACAGTCACCGCTATTAACCGGGTTCTTTAAGCCTTGTCTTGTGTTTCCATCCGGATTTACCGAATGGCTGACCGAAGCTGAAGTGAAATATATTATCTTGCATGAACTGCATCATTTAAGAAGCAAGGATTACCTTACCAATTATCTGTTTGTTGTATTCCAGATGCTATACTGGTTCAACCCGCTTATCTGGCTGGCCTTCAGAAAGATGAGATTGGATCGTGAAATTGCCTGCGATCAAGCGGTACTCAAATTGCTGGATGAAGAGCAGCATACTGGCTATGGACTTACCATCCTCCATTTTGCCGAGCGGGGGTCTAAATCTTCTTACCTGAATCTAGCCAATCAGCTAGTCAGTCCAAAAAGCCAGCTGAAGCAAAGGATCGAGAAGATTGCCAATTTCGCAGCAGAATCCAGAAGCAAACAAAGAATAAGCATTGCAGTAGTCATTTTTACCGTCGTATTTATATTGTGTCAGCTTCCTCTTGTTTCGGCTGTTGAGTATGATGATTCCCGTTATTCATTTAAAGAGGCCGAGCCTGTTTATGAGGATTTAAGCCGTTATTTTTCCGGATATGAAGGAACGTTTGTACTATATGATATGCAGCAAGATGAGTATCAGATCTATAACAAGGATCACAGCACAAGGAGGGTATCGCCTGACTCTACTTACAAGATATACAGCGCCTTGATTGGCCTTGAAACAAAAGCTATTTCAGAGCAGGATACGAGAATAGCATGGAACGGTCACAAGTACCCATATACCGAATGGAACAGAGACCAAACGATGCATACTGCTCTGCAGGATTCAGTGAACTGGTATTTTGAGAACATGGAGTCCAGAATCAAACGCAGTGAGATACAACACTATTTGAATCTTATCCAATATGGAAATACTAATATTTCTGGCAATTCTGAGCCTTACTGGCTGGAATCTTCACTTAAAATATCAGCGGTTGAGCAGGTTAAGCTGCTGCATGCGATGTATACAAATCAGCTCGGTTTTGACCGCAAGCATGCTCAGGCAGTTAAGAAAGCGATTCACATAGAAGATAAGGGCGATAAGGCGCTATTCGGTAAGACAGGAACAGGCACGGTTAATCAGAAGAATACGAATGGCTGGTTTATTGGTTATGTTGAGGATGAGGACAACTGCTACTTTTTTGCAACCAATATCCAGGATCATGGTCGTTCAAACGGCAGTACAGCCTCACAAATAACGTTACGGATATTAGAAGACAAAGGGATATATTAGTTAGAAGGATGTGACATCGTTGACGAAACAGGTGCCAAAAATATCGGAATCCGAGTGGGAAGTCATGACAGTACTATGGGAAAGGGCTCCAAGAACAGCTGGCGAAGTCATCGATGCCTTGCAGCAGCGAACAGACTGGAAGCCCAAAACAATCCGAACACTGCTGGACCGGCTGGTCAAAAAGCAGGCAGTATCCATTAATCAGGATACAAAAGTATATACGTTTGCACCATTATTCTCTCAGTATGAATGTCAGCAGGCAGAGACGCAGTCCTTCGTTAAACGAATATACGGCGGTACAATGAAATCAATGCTTGTTCATTTTTTTGAAGACAATGCTGTATCAGACGAGGAGATTAAGGAGCTGCGCAGCTTATTGAACGAGAAAACGGATAAAAAGAAATAAGCACTGCATTGCTGTCGATCGTTTACTCTTAGGATTATCATCACTTACCACTACTGTACTAAATGATCTAAATCCGGCTGCAATTTGGTCCGCAGCATATACATCATGGCTGCTCCAACAAGAAATGCGACGGCATCTGCGATGACAAGTGACCAGATCACTCCGTGAAATCCATGTAACCGATTAGCGATATATAACACAGGAATGAGAGTAATTCCTTGGATCATTGACATAACAAACGCGGGGGCTCCTTGCGCTGTAGCTTGGAAGATCCCCGTAAACAACGTCGTAACTCCTGAAATAAAGAGAGAGAGGAAGGTCACATGAAGAATATAGCTGCCCATTTCAATTAATTGCGGATCATTTGTGAATAAACTAATCAGATGGTCGGAAATCAGATAGACGATGACACCAAATAATAAAGCCAAAACCACAATTGATTTGATCGTAAATCCAATGGTTTGCTTCATGCGTAATTTATTCGCTGTAAAAGTGAATGCAATTAACGGTACAACGCCCTCGCATAATCCCATCAATATAAACTCAGGAAATTGCAATAAACGTGATGAAATTCCATACCCCGCTATGGCTTGATCTCCGTATTCGACGAGAAAATAGTTCACGATCAGTGACATTGCACCCAGGAAGACACTCATAACAAAGACAGGAACGCCGATTTTAAATATGTTGCTCAGAATGTCTTTAGTCGCCCGGAACCATTTTATGGAGATCGTTAGGTACTGACTTCTATAACCCATATGGAAGGTGAAATATGCACTTGCTATTAAGTTTGAGATTACCGTAGCAGATGCAACTCCGATCACACCCCAATTGAAGACAAAGATGACTAGCGCATCCAGAATAATATTCACGACAACACTGAGAATCATGCCGATCATTGAAGTGACCGCTGATCCCTCCGAGCGCACGATATTCTCCAGCGTGAAGAATAAGATGACGAATGGAGAACCGATAAGCATAATCGTTACATACTCCTTTGTGAATCCGAAGGATTCAGGTGAAGCCCCGAGACAATGAACAATGGGATGGATCAGCGGCAGGCCGATGGTCATAACCATAAGACCGAGAACTAAGCTGCTGTAAAATGCGAATGCGGAAACATGTTTTACGTCATCATATTTATTCTCGCCTAGCAGACGAGAGATAAATGTACCGCTGCCTATACCTATCAAGCTGCCTAGCGCCATAATGACTGCGAATAAGGGCAAAGTTAACGCAAGTGCGGTTAACATCGCCGTATTGCCCAGTGTACCAAGGAAAAAGGCATTTAAGATGGAGTATATGACACTCATTGAACTCCCTAGCATCATTGGTACAGCAAAGTGAGCTACGGCTTTGGTAATCGGTGCTTTTTCAAAATAATAGAGGTTTTCCGTATCCATATAAGTCACTACTTTCTTCATAATTTTCGATTTATCTAACGGTGTTAGATTGAACCTTACAGTGTTAGATGTTATCATGAACCTAAGAACCTGTAAAGTATAAACTTACACTGTTAGATAAAAAGGACGGATACGAATGAAAAAACAGCAGCCTCAAATTTCAGAGGATAAGATATTGGAAACCTCGTGGAAGCTTCTCGGGGAGGAAGGCATTGAGAAATTCAGCATGAGACGGTTGGCAGATCGGCTTGGAATTCAGGCTCCATCTCTGTACTGGTACTTCAAGAGTAAGCAGTCTCTATACCAGCGTCTGGCCAACCAAATTTCCAAAATCGTTCTCGAGGAGTTTCGTTCTGATGGGGACTGGAAGGAACAAATGGAGGGTCTTGCGATAACGATACGGAGTGTGCTTAGTCGGTACCCTTGCTCCACACAGCTTATGATGATGACGCTGCCTCATGAGCCGGACATGATCCGGTTCACCAACCGCTTGTTGCTCTGTATGGAGTCAACGCCACTAGAGCAGGAGCAGAAATTACAGGCTGTACTGACGCTTACGAACTATGTTCTCTACTTCGTTCTAGACGATTATCAGCATCAACGTAATATCTCTGCGATCCTTAACGACCAGGAAGTGCTTCCGTCCGATGAGATGACTCGACTCTTAGATTCTATGAGCGAGACGGAAGCGGGACTGTTCCGTAGGACATACAAGAGTGGACTGTTTGATCTAATGGGGACGGATGGGGCATTTGAGTTTGGCTTGAAGCTGATTCTGTTGGGGATAGAGCAAGTGATAAAGGAGCAGGAGAAGTAGAAAGTTGAATGTAGAAAATGCCCATACGATGTCTATATACAACTCGTAATGGATACCGATTACATCAAGGTTATAACCGGAGTATCGCAAACGGAGTAATGACAGTTACAGCACAAAAAGCCGCGTAGAAGCGGCTCTTTGTGCTTTACTTTTGAACTAATGATGCTCACCGCTGTTGTTAGTGCCGCTGGTCGAGTTATTCTGATCCGCTTCGGGCACTTCGACATCTCCCACGATGAGCTGCACAGTAGGCATGACTTCAGAACCTTGAGAAGAGGCCATCACTTGAAAGTAATATATACCATCCTGTGGTAAGACGATATCGGCTGTAAACATCCCATTATTGCTATGGATCGGTTTGATTGTTTCATGAAACGGCTCCTTCCTGTCGTCAGAACTCCATATATGAAACTGAATTACATCAGGATTATCTACATTGATGTCTCCCTGAACAAGCTTAGCAACATAGGACTGGGGTACACCTATCTGGATTAATTCTGGAACGGTAATTTCCGCTCTGAGCACAATTTCTTGCTTGTACTTCTGAGCTGCATCTGCATCTACCGATGTACAAGCTGATAGTAACGAGGTCAATAGGATATACGAGTAGATTAGGGACGACTTTTTCTTCATTATATACCGCCTATTCTTTGAATTACGCGTTAAAGAACTTTTTAAGCACAGGAACCCTTTTAATGATAAAGAAATCAATAAGACCAACAACGATGAGTGACACACCTACTAATGGAAAGAGAATCCCGAACACTGCAAGAATGATGAACAGTCCTTTAATGTTGCCTGGACTTACGGAACGGGGAGCGCCCATCTTACCGTTAGGTTTACGCTTCCACCACATCAAAAAGCCAGTAAATACAATACCTGCAATGCCTATACATACAACAAGCCCTATAATTTGGTTTAATAAATCGAATTCTAACCCTTTATGGAGCGTAATTCCCCAGGCCATTAATTTGCCAATGGGCTCATAGTTTTCATACCGATAATCAGCAAGGACTGCACCGCTATACTGATCAATATGAACCGTTGCTTCATCTCGAGCCTTAGGTGGAAAAACCGATAAAGTAAATACACCTTCAGGAGTTTTTGGAAAAATGACTTCATACGTCGGATAAATCTCAAGGTTACTAGCGATACTTACAACTTGATCTATGGATAGCTGGACTTCTTTTACCGTTGATGCAGGAACATCTAGATTCTCAGCAGCCCATGGAACATCTGCGATATCTTTAGTTTTTAGCCCACTTGAAGGAGCATTTCCAACCCAGATGGACGGCGGATATCCGACTCCTGTATTTGTCGTAATGGTCTGCACTTTGGTCCCCCAAAATCCAGACCATAAGAGACCTGTAATGATAAGAAAAATCATCGCCGCCGATATCCAGAAGGCGGGAACAGCATGTAAATCCCTTAATAATGTTTTTCTTGTGGTCTTAAATCGGGGGATGAGTATACCTCTCCATTTACTCTTATCTCTAGGGAACCATAGGTAAAGCCCTGTGAATACTAAAATCAATGCCCAGCATGCTGCTAATTCAACAATACGATCCCCTGTCGTGCCTAGCATCAACTCACCGTGAAATTCTTCGATCCGATCCATTAGTCTGCTTTTATCATTCATATCTCCTATAATTTCAGCAGAGTAAGGATCCACAAACACGGTATACGTTTCATTGTTTTGGTTGATTTTTACTTCGGCAGATCGTGTCGCTTCCTCGCCAGGACGGTATTTTACGACCCTTGCATCTGGATAGCTGCTCATCACTTTCTCAATGAGTAAGGAAGGAGGGAGCTTGCTGCCTTCATCATTTACAACGTATAAATCACGATACATCCATTGTTCCATTTGAGGTTTGAATAAATATACAGATCCTGTAACTGCTAAGATAAAAATAAATGGGGCGAAGAAGAGTCCTGCATATAAATGCCATCTCCATAAGGTTTGGTAAATGGATGCGTTTTTTTGCTTACCTGTCACTATTGCTTGTTTAACGCTGCCTTTCATTAAGTTGCTCCTGTCCCTATATAATTTTTAACTTAACTCAAGCTATTATAGTTGAATTGATAAGCTGAGAGTATGACTCCAATGGGCTATTCAGGAAGTATGTTTAAATCGTGAATCAGATAAAATTAAGAATATTGTCCATGTAATCAGAGGATGTTGAATGGCTATGAGCGCTTAGCTTCTATATAATAAAGCACAAATTACGAGAAAGAGAGGAATTTGGATGAGCGCCAGATTACGTATCCCATTGGAAGAATCATGGATCTTTCAGGCAGATTTAAAGAACGAGGGAGAGGAACTAAAATGGCATGAAGGCGGCCCGCCTCAAGGAGAGAACGTCATGATTCCACATACGTGGAATGTTCAAGACGGACTGCAGGAGTTTCGGGGTACAGGGTGGTACAGTTGTAGCTTTTATGCTCCACCTGAATGGGAGAACAAATTAATTCGTTTGCAATTTGACGCGGTTTATCGTGATGCAGCTGTATGGGTAAATGGGCAAAAGGTGGGGGTACATATCAATTCTGGTTACACCTCATTTGTATTAGATATCTCAAATGCCGTCTCCTATGGAGAAAACAACAGGATCGTTGTATCGGCAAATAATGAAAATAGTCAGACAGCCCTTCCCGTAGGCAACAGCTTTGATTGGGCGGATGATGGCGGAATAATTCGTGGAGTATCCCTTATTGTTAGCGGACGCAGAGCAATGGATTACAGCAAAATACAGGCCGTTCCTGTATTTAGTGATGAAGCAAACGGGCGTAGCTGCTCGTACGGTTTAATATCAGGAGAGATTCGTTTATGGGAAGAAGAACAGAGTGAGTCGAACAACAGCACTTTTGGACTTAAGGTAACAGTAACCAGTGAAGAGGGCTCCACAATTTCAGAAACATGGGAATTAACCAGCAATGCAGGCATGTTATGTTTTGAAAATTTAAAGGTGGAAAGTCCCAAGCTGTGGCATTTTGATCATCCTCATTTGTATAAGGTTAATCTTGCTTTGTACTTGGATGATGAGCTTTCCGATGAGGAATCCATAGAGGTTGGCTTCAGAGAAATTCAGTCAGATGGCAATACATTACTACTCAATCGAGAGCCAGTCCGACTTATGGGGGTTGAATGGATGCCGGGATCTCACCCGGATCGAGGCATGGCCGAAACGCTTAGCGAGCTTGAGGAAATGCTCCGACATATGAAAGAAGCAAATTGCGTAATAACCCGTTTTCATTGGCAGCAAGATAGCAAGCTACTAGAATGGTGTAACCGTAATGGTCTATTGGTACAGGAAGAGATTCCGCATTGGCAAACGCCGTATGATCCAGACGATGAATGGCTTCAGACGTCTATGCAGCATGCACATGAAATGATTAATCGACACTATCATCATCCATGTATTTATGCATGGGGACTGGGTAACGAGATAAATGGACAATCTCCCATCACAGTTCGTTATTTTGAAAAATTGAAGGCGCTTGTTCGCGGTTTAGATGACACCCGATTTATTAACTACGTTTCCAATACGGTACATGAGGATCCCTCTACTGACACCACGGGTGTAGGTGATGTTATTATGTGGAACGATTATATTGGGACCTGGCATGGAGATCTAGATCGACCTGCTGTAATCGAAGCCATTACAGAAGCTTATAAGAATAAACCTGTAATTGTAGCAGAATATGGACTATGTGAACCAGCTTATGCGGGAGGAGACGAACGACGTAAGGAAATTCTAATAGAGAACACGATAGAATACCGTAAGCATTCTGGTATTGCAGCACTGATATACTTTAGTCTGAATGATTATCGAACACAGATGGGCGAAGCCGGTGAAGGCATGCTGCGACAACGTGTACACGGTTCCATGTATTTGGACGGTACGCCTAAGCCATCATATGAAACCTTACGGCAGTTGGCTTCACCGATCCATGTATCCGTAAATTCGGACAATAAAGAAGGAAGTATGGCAGTAATTATAGATACTGCAAATGACATTCCGTCTTACAGAATATCCGGATATACCATAAAACTTACTGATCCATTTGGTAACTGTTACGAAAAAGATATACCGGAATTAGAGCCTGGTGAGCAATGCGTGTTACATTTTATGGATGTACCTCATATCGACATGGAAGAAATCATACTGGATGTTCAGAGACCGACCGGATTCTCGGTAACGAGCGGTCCATTGACTAAGTACAACGGACATTTTACAGATCACCATTTGGTTCAGTAATTCGGTCTCTTAACTACTTACAATTATCAACCTTTTGGGATGCTCCGATATTCGGTCGGCGAGCATCCCATTATTTTTTTGAACAATCTTGAGAAATAATAGGGGTCCTTTATACCGACAGCTCCGGCTATTTCCTTCACGCTTTTATCCGATAAGGATAACATTTGTCCAGCTCGCTGCATCTTGAGTCTGAGATAGAACTCAATGGGAGGCACGCCAGTTTCCTTGTTGAACAAGTAAATCAAATGTTGTTTAGATAAGCCTAAATGACGTGCTAATTCCGGAAGCGTCAGAGACTCTGTCATCCGATCCGTCATGAATTGCACAGCTTGTTCCAAATAGCGTTCACTTTTATTATCCTGAAGTGTATGCATTAAACTAAATCCTACGTGACTAATTAAATGGCGGATACACTGGGATACATAAATCTGATTGTTCATGGCATACGGTTTATCTGATAACATGTCGTAACATTGTTCAAAGTCATCGACCCACCTAGAATGCAAGTTTAATGTAAAAGGGAGGGGCCCCGCGTCTAAAGAATAAGCTCGAATAAGAGATTCTGCGTCTGTCCCTGTAAGGTGCATCCAATAAATGGTCCAAGGATTTTCATGAGATGCACCATATTGATGCGGGGTCTCCGCTGGAATAACGATAAGTTGTCTGGGTTGCACTGGTACGGATTTATTGGTTTCCACCCAGCCTTCTCCTTTGACACAATAGATGAGGATATGAGATTGAGATCCTTTGGGTCTTTGTCTGTAATGAAATTTTGCAGCAGGAAAAAAGCCGATATCGCTTATATGGAAGTGACTTGTTAATGCATTATTTTGTAATTCTTTGAGCATAAATTCGGGTTGTATAAAAATCTTTTCCTCTTCAAATCCATCTGACTTCAATTTCTGGTCCGCCTCGAACATATACATCCTCTTCTCTAAGAATATTATTAAATATTATCATGGAATTGTAGAAATCAGTAACTTATAAGCTTCTCTCCAACAAAGCACCAACTTGTTTAGCCATCACTTGTGGCGGATACGGCATCTCGTTTTTAATCCACCATTCAATGACTCCTACATAAGCAGTACCAGCATACTGAAGCATTACATCTTCGTTGATATCCACGTTCTTTCCACTCTCCCTATCAATCTCACCTTTGAATCCTTCCATAACGTATTCAAGAAGCCGGGATCGAAAGGAGGGAGCGCCTTTACTGGCCAGCATCGTCGAAAAAAACAAATAATTTTTCTCGAAATACTCAAAAAAAGGTGTAAGTCCATTGCTCCAGTCCAACTTACATGCCCACTCATCCATTTCACCTAGCTCATTCATGTGAGATTCAATTAGTTTATCTAACAGATCATATTTGTCCTGGTAATGAAGATAAATGGTTCCTCGATTAAGATTCGCTTGATCTGCGATATCCTGGATGGTTATCTCATCAAAATTCTTAACGCTCATCAATTCGATAACCGCTTTTTTTAATGCTTCTTGTGTTTTAGCAATTCTCCGATCCATTTTAGCCATGCTTAGTCCTCCGATATTATTTAGATAATTAACATTTTCAAATATTGTGTTGAAATATCAACAAAATCAAAATTATTAACCATTGAAAGTAGTTTAGTGATTTTATAATAATTGACATGAGTTGATTAAACAAACTGTTTTGATAACTTGTGAATTGTACTAGAAAGCATTGAAGATAGGAGTTGTTTTTTTGGTCAAGCAAAATCATCTATTGATATTCATATTAACAATAGGAGTATTCGGGATTTTAAATACGGAAATGGGGATTATTGGCTTATTACCTTCCCTTGCCGATCGCTTTGATGTCAGTGTAACTCATGCGGGATTGCTAGTGAGCGTATTTGCATTAGGCATCGCCATATCGGGTCCGATTATGCCTTTACTTTTTTCAGGAATGAATCGTAAGAAGGTCATGTTATTAGTACTTGGTGTTTTTGTAATTGCCAACATTGTATCTTTAATTACAACGAGCTTTACCATGTTATTAATTGCACGTATCATACCCGCACTTTTTCATCCTATTTATTGTTCCTTGGCCTTTACAGTGGCTGGTTCGTCCGTAAGTAAAGAAGAAGCTCCTAGAGCTGTGTCCAAGGTTTTTATAGGGATATCTGCCGGAATGGTAGCTGGCGTACCCATCGCAAGCTTTATGAATCATACTTTTTCGTATGAGTGGGCAATGGCATTCTTTTTGATCGTCAATGCCTTAGTATTCATTGCTACGGTATTATTTGTACCTTCTATGCCTGTAAAGGAAAGGCTAACTTATGGCTCGCAATTTTCCGTAATAAAGAGACCTGTATTATGGATTTCCATTGTGACCGTGATTTTGTTAAACGCATCTGTGTTCGGCGTCTATAGCTATCTTACGGAGTACTTGGGAACCGTAACTAAGATGTCTCCTAACGCCACAAGTCTGACCTTGTTCATCTTCGGAGGCGCTAATATGATTGGGAACATTATCGCCGGAAGGCTGCTTACTCATAGCGCTGCTAAAGCCGTGTTCGTTTTTCCTTTGTTGTTGGTTGCTGTCTATATTCTTATCTTCTTCACAGGGCAGCTTGCAGTGGCTATGGCTATTACAACTATACTCTGGGGAATACTGGCTGGAGGCATTATGGCTAATATTAATCAATATTTGATTATGTCTGCAGCCCCCCAGGCGCCTGATTTTGCCAATGGATTATTTATATCGGCTTGTAACATAGGAACAACAGTGGGAACAGCTGTAGGCGGGATATTTATAACTCAGATGGGAACACCTTACCTTATACTCGTAGGTATATTATCGTTGGTGTTAAGTTTAGCAACCATTTTATTTAGAAATTATTTGTTTGCTCCTGTTCAACAACTTTCTAAGTGATGAGATTGCCTATACGTATTATCTAAAAAACAGGAAAAGAAGGAGAAGGCATTTATGAAAAGACCATATATCATTTGTCACATGTTGACGTCTTTGGATGGGAAAATAGCAGGAGATTATCTGGAGGAGGTTCGAACCCGATATTTCACAAGTAAATATGAAGAGATTCATGATCGTTACGAATGCAAAGCATGGATATGCGGCCGGATCACCATGGAGAAACATTTCACCTTTGGAAACAAATTGGATTTAGATCTAGAGAACACTCCGACGATTCCTAGAACAGATTACGTAGCAAATATTGATGCTCCGGGCTATGCAGTAGCAGTCGACCCTTTGGGAAAATTGGGATGGACAAAAAATTTCATTGAGGAAGATGAGGATCGTTTTGGCCATCATATAATAGAGGTGCTTACGGAAGAGGTGTCGGATGCATATTTAAATTATCTGCAAAAATTAGGCGTATCCTATATTTTTGGAGGCAAAAATAGTCTTAATTTTACTGTAGTTGTCGAAAAGCTCAAAAAATTATTTTCGATAGACAAACTTTTGCTTGAAGGTGGAGGACTTATTAATGGCTCCTTTTTGTATGAAGGATTAATAGATGAGCTTAGTCTGGTCTTGGTTCCTATAGTCGATGGCTCATCAAACTCATTGTCATTATTTGAAGCGAGCGCTCATCTTCCAAATTCAAATCCCGTAAACTTCTATTTAAAAAGCGTAGAAAGGCTCCATGATGGCGGTCTCTGGATGAAATACAAGATAAATCCTATGGTGTAATAAGAAGTTGATTATATTTCATTCTTGATGTATTATTTTCTCACTTTCTTGAAGTAACTCGAAGCAAAAGGAATCTAAGGAGACTTTTCATATGTACACTGTACCAGCAAGATCTTCTCTATATTGAAGAGGGATTAAATGAAATTTAAGTAGCTGGTGATCGTCATCCTGAAGCTTTGAAGCATTTAACTGATAAATAATTCGGTGACAGCTTTGGGATCGGATATAGAGAAATAGAAATACAAACAGAGGCAAGTGCAAAACTTGCCTCTTTAGCATGTATCAAATATCTAACTTACGAGAACCAATCATTTTCACCATCTCAGGGTCGCGATGGGAGAAGAACAAGCTTTCTTTTGTATCCATTGCAGCGATCGAGCTCATATCCTCTTCACTTAATTGGAAGTCAAAGACATTGAAGTTCTCCTCAATTCTCTCCTTACGAACCGACTTCGGAATAACAACCACTTCTCTTTGAATCAGCCAACGCAGAATTATTTGGGCGACGGATTTGCTATATTTTTCAGCAATGGATGTCAATAGTTCATTTTCAAACATGTTGTTTTTGCCTTCAGCAAAAGGTCCCCACGATTCAATTTGCACATGATTATCCCTCATGAATTGGGAAGCTTCGATTTGCTGACAGAAAGGATGAGTTTCAACCTGATTAATTGCAGGAGTTATTTCATTATGAAGAATGAGATCAATTAGTCGGTCACTATGGAAATTGCTGACTCCAATTGCCTTAACCTTTCCTTCCCTGTACAATTCCTCCATTGCTCTCCAAGAACCGTGAACGTCTCCAAAAGGCTGATGGATTAAATACAAATCCAGATAGTCGAGCTGAAGTCTTTTCAGGGAAGCTTCGAATGCAGTTTTAGTACGCTCGTATCCTGTATCTTGAACCCAAAGCTTGGTTGTAATAAATAATTCTTCTCTGGCCACACCGCTTTGTTTGATGGCTCTTCCTACAGCTTCTTCATTGAGGTAGGAGGCTGCTGTATCAATCAGTCGGTACCCTGCGGAAATGGCTTCTAGTACACTCTGTTCGCATTGATTTGAATCTTGAATTTGAAAAACTCCGAAACCAAGTATCGGCATTTTAACACCATTATTCAAAGTAACGTATTTCATATACTAATTCTCCTTTGTAATATTTATCATTTGCTAAGCTTCAAGCATGAAATCCTGCCCTCTATATCTATTATGCAATGACAAAGCTAGGAAGCGATATCCTGATCATATTAAATGTTTGCCTATTTATATCATTTAATCTGCTAAGAAAACGATACTTTTGGATGAGTCGTAAATTTCCTTGATGTGCTTGATGTCTGATTTGGGAGGGGCCCCAAATAAACGAGAATACTCCCGACTGAACTGAGAGGGACTTTCATAACCGACTCGGAAGGCAGCTTCGGAGGCTTCGGCGGATTCTGATAACAGTAAACGACGAGCTTCCTGCAACCGAAGCTGCTTTTGAAATTGAATAGGACTCATGCCGGTGACCTGCTTGAAGTTGCGGTGAAACGAAGGAGTACTCATATTGGCAGTTTCAGCGAGCTGTTCCACACGAAGGGGTTGATCAAAATACCGTGTTATATGTTCAATCGTTTCCATGATTCGGTAGTTGTTGCTGCCTTCCATTGCAATTTGCCCCAGGGTGACGCCGTAAGGACTCTTGAGAAGTGCGTACAGTACCTCCTTAGTAATCAATGGAGCAAGAAACGGAATGTCCTCCGGTCGGTCAAGTAATTTGACCAGTCGTAGTGTTGCATCCATAAGAGTAGGCTCCATTTGACCTACAAACAGGGCACGATTTGTCTGGTCTTTTGGCTTGATGATTAGGTTAGCCTCATTGATTACTTCTAAAATCTGTGAATGTGTAAATTCGAGTTTTATGCTTAAATAAGGTAATTCAGGAGTGGCTTTAATAATTTTCCCTACAACCGGAAGATCCATAGAGGCGACGAGGTAATCTGTAAGTCCATAATTGAAACGCTCTTGTGCCAGGAATACTTCTTTTAATCCTTGAGCGATCACGCAAAAACAAGGCTTGAAAACCCTATGGGAAGGCTCGGCCAATTTCGAAATCTGAATGATATATAAAGAAGGAATCAGCGTTTCGTGTACTCCGTCAACGACAGAGTGCTTCTGAATAAGCTCAGCCAATGCCTTTTGTTGTTTAAGAATGTCTTCCATCCTAACACCCCTTTCTATGTTCCTATAATTATAAATGAAGGGTGCTATCCTGATAATACCGCTGATAGTAATAGGCAATCATTTAATAGAATCAGGATAACAGCTATTCATTTTACATGTGCATAATTGATAGTGTTCCGATAACCAGGATTATCATTGGAATTGGAACAGGGATGTTTGTTGTGAGTGCCTATGCGATTGCCGCAAAGTTAGCCATAACCGGAAGACAAGGTGCGGCTATATCTACAGTTGCAATGGGTTACAGTTCATCACTTGTGTTTGGAGTTCCGATCGGAAGGATGGTGGCAGCATCCTATGATTGGAAGACAATTTTCTGGGCGATCGGTATTCTGAGTTTACTATCCATCTTTGCAGTATTTAAATGGATTCCTGCTCTGGGAGGAGAATCTGTTGTTTCTTTTCACCAACGTTTCACTCCCTTAGTAAATCCTAAAGTAATTTTCACACTTTTCGTTACTCTTTTTGTTTTTATTAATTATTCAATCATTAATACCTATATCACGCCTTTATTAAATTCAGCATTGCGGAAATGACAGAGATCATAAGTGCCATACTGCTGGCAATGGGAATCGCAAGTTTACTTGGATCACGGTGAAAATGAACTGTGCAGTGAAGGCAAAAAAACGAATGAATATAGATAATCGAGGAGGAAGAATTTGTATAAGCGACTAAAAAATTTGTTTTCAATAAAAGGCTACGGCTTATTTGTCATATGTGTCCTATTGGTCGGTACTGGAATATCAATAACAATGCCATACTTAGCGCTCTATTATACAGAAGAATTGGGAATGAGTGCAGGCGCGTTTGGCTCATTTACAGCTTTCAGTTCATTGAGTGGTGTGGTGGCAAACTCCTTTATCGGTAAATACTCGGATCGCATGCATGATCGAAAATTAATCATTATCTTCGCCACATTATCATCAGCACTAGGCTATACTTCATACTTGGTCTTTGATCATTACTTGATCTTGCTCATTCTCGTTAGTTTTTTTAGTGGTGTAGGGGCTGCGGCTATGCCTCAGATTTATGCTTATGCCCAGGAATCAGCAATTGAAAGTAATTCTGATGATAAGACGTTTGCAATGTCTATTTTACGCACACTTGTGTCTTTCGGATTCCTGATAGGGCCATTGATTGGAACCCTAATTTTAGCGGTTGTAGGTTATAATGGACTCTTTTTAGGAACTTCTGCTATCTTTCTTGTAATTTCATCTCTCGTGCTTCTATTTCTACCCAAAAAAAGAGCTGTTCAAAAGAAGAAGCCGTCTCGCACAAATTCAATGTCAGTCTATCATAAGCAGATTATGTATCCGTTGATTGCTTTTATCTTTCTATTTGCGGTTAATGCCATAAATGGAATTATTACACCTTTGTTTATCGTAAATGAACTTCAAGGCACACACACCGATGTTGGATTGGTGGTTAGTATCTGCGCAGGTTTGGAAATTCCTATTATGTTTATATTAGGTGCATTGGGCAGAAAGATATCTAACCATTCACTGATGATGGCCGCGTGTTTTATTGCAATCATTTACAATATTATATTAAGTGTGTCAACTTACTCATGGCAGATCATTGGGGCACAACTTCTACAGGCCTTGTTTGTTGCCATTATTATGGGTAATGGACTAAGTTATTTCGCAGAATTACTCCCAAATTCACCGGGGATGTCCTCAACGATCTACTACAACGGCTCGATTATTGGAAGGTTAGTCGGAAATTTAGGGGGCGGTGTCATAGCTCAGTTTGTAGGAGTTCGTGAGGTATATTGGGTATGTCTAAGTATTGCCATTGTTACTGTTCTTATCTTATGGTATACAAAACCCCAAAAGGCTGTTAAATTAACTGGATAAAATAATTACATTACAAGCAAAATAATCTTAGCTTATCCACGACTTCTGGACCATGGTTTATCAAGCGATCGAAGACTGACAATTGACAAAGGTTATTCCTATAGATATAATTACCAATAATTTCAAATCATTTAAATGTGCTGATTAGAATTAGTAGAAGCCATGAGACCTTTCAGAGAGCCGTTGGTTGGTGCGAAACGGCAGGTTCGATTGCTTTGAACTCGTCTATGAACAGTTTTCCTGACATGTAGGGGAAACCGGGTTTCCGCCGTTACAAGGATAGATGGTGATGGCCATCGAAGGAGTTCATTTCACCCCAGTGGAATGAAATTAGAGTGGTACCGTGGGTTCAACCTCGTCTCTATTGCAGAGACGGGGTTTTTTTGTTGGCGAAATTCCGGGTTTCGCCAACCCCGCTTGATATAGATATTCCATTAGATTAAGAGGAGGAGCTCAACTGATGAAGCGTAACATTATTGTATTAGACACCACTTTACGTGACGGTGAGCAAGTGCCAGGGGCCAAATTGAACATGCAGCAAAAGGTTGAATTTGCACAGCAGCTAAAGCGCCTGAAGGTCGATATTATCGAAGCCGGATTTCCGGCATCTTCCCAAGGGGATTTTCAAGCGGTGAGGGAAATTGCCCGTACGGTGGGAGATAGCGTGTCGGTCACGGCACTTGGCAGGGCAGTAAAAAGTGATATCGATGCCGTCTACGAGAGCATCCGCATCGCGCAGCAGCCGCTCATTCATATCGTGCTGGGATCCTCGAATATTCATGTGGAGAAGAAATTCAACCGCTCCAAGGAAGCCGTCCTGCAGATGGGTGTAGACGCAGTTCGTTATGCCAAAACCTTGCTGCCGCAGGTACAGTATTCAACCGAAGACGCATCGAGAGCGGATTATGAATATTTGTGGACGATGATCGAATCGGTCGTGAAGGCAGGAGCAACGATCATTAACGTGCCGGATACGGTCGGATATGCGGAACCGGATGAATTCGGCGAGTTGATCCGCAAGCTGAACGAGCGGCTTATGAATCTGAATCCTGAGGTCTTACTTAGTGTGCATTGCCATAATGACTTGGGATTAGCAACTGCCAATACACTAAGTGCAATCAAGAACGGTGCAGGAAAAATCGAATGCACGATCAACGGCTTGGGCGAACGGGCGGGCAATACTTCGCTTGAAGAAGTTGTCATGGCACTCAAGGTTAGAGAAGCGCGTTACCAATGCGGCACGAACATCCAAACCACCGAGCTGCTGCGAACGTCGAGGCTGTTGACTTATTTGACGGGACTGGATGTCCAAGTAAACAAGGCTATCACCGGGGAGAATGCTTTCGCACATTCCTCGGGTATTCATCAGGATGGCTTGCTGAAGGATAAACAGGTATATGAGATCATGTCGCCGGAAGAAGTGGGGGCAGATAGTATGGAGTTGATATTAACGGCTCGATCAGGCCGCCATGCATTCAAGCATGCGGTGCAGCAGCTGGGCTTCGATCCCGGTGAAGGCGAGGAGCTGGAGCAGCTGTTTCAGCGTTTTCTTGAATTGGCTGACGCCAAGAAGGAAGTATATGATCATGATCTGTTCTATTTGGTATCGGAGCATCGAGAGCAATCGGCAAGCAGCCGGCAGCTCTTTGAACTGCTATCGTTCCAAGTCGTAACAAACGATGAGTGTCCAACCGCAGCATTCACGCTGCGCAAAGGCGATTCGGTACTGAGGGGCAGCGCCGTCGGCGATGGTCCCATCGACGCTTTGTTTCGCGGGATAAAAGCACTGGCAGAGCTGGACGTCAGCTTGAAGCACTATAAGATCAACAGCATCTCTAGAGGCACCGAAGCGGTTGGACGGGTCAACATTCAGCTTGAATATGTCGGCAAGACCTATGCCGGCCGCGCGATGGATACTGATATTATCAAAGCCAGCGCTCAGGCGTTCTTGAACGGAATAAACGCTGCGCTGCTGGATACGGTATACGCTCAAGAGGATTCCGCGAGCGGTGAGGTCATGTTATGAAAATATTTGTAGCTGGAGCTGCAGGTGTAATTGGACGGTTGCTTCTACCCAGATTATTGCAGGCTGGACATGAAGTCATTGGAATGACCCATAGACCGGAGCGCAAGCCATTCATTCAAGCAATGGGGGCAAAAGCGGTCATTGTCGATGCATATGAACGGAATGATATTCTAGCTGTTATCGTGGAAGAACGTCCCGATGTTGTCATTCATCAGCTTACTTCGCTTAGCAATTGGGATCTCGAGGAGAATGCCAGGATACGAATAGAAGGGACCAGAAATTTGGTGGAGGCAGCCAAGGCCGCAAATGTTAGCCGATTCATTGCACAAAGCATCTCTTGGGCTTATGAGCCAGGTGATCATCCTGCTTCGGAAGAGGTTCCCTTGGATGTTCAGGCACCTTTGCCGCGGAAATCAACTATTGATGGTATTGTTGCACTTGAAGAGGCCGTAGCTGAAGTGCAGAGCCACGTAATTCTCCGGTATGGAATGCTCTATGGACCTGGAACCTGGTACGACAAAAAGGGAGTTATGGCAGAAAAAGCGCTGCAAAGGCAGGTCCCTGCAACCGACGGAATTACTTCCTTCCTGCATGTGGAGGATGCGGCAAATGCAGCTATGCTGGCATTAGAATGGCCTAGCGGCCCGGTAAATATCGTGGATAATGAGCCTGCTGCTGGAATACAGTGGCTGCCAGTTTATGCTGATGCTCTGCAAGCCCCTTCCCCGGAATATCAAGCGAAAATCGACAGGGGCGCGCGCGGGGCATCGAATACCAAAGCGATAAATGAATATGGCTGGGTTCCTAAATACCCGACATGGAGATCCGGATTTGCACAGAGCTTAAGATCACGATCGTATTAAAATCGTGCTAGCGGTGGAAACGACTTCTTTTTGGTAACGGATTGAAATTGCTCCTCTGATTAGATCCCTTATAGCCGTGAGGTTTCCCTGCGAACGATCTATCGTGACATGGATGCAATTAATCAAGCGGGTATCCCAATTGTGTCTTTCGCCGGATCGGAGGGCGGGTATGAGATTATGCAGGGCTACCGATTGGAAAAGCAGGTATTATCTTTGGAAGATTTCTCAGCAATCTGCTCCGCCTTACGCGGAGTGCGTTCCGCGACGGATCATTTGGAAATCGATCGATTAATTGAAAGAATCAGTGCGTTAATGCCTGGGCAAAAAACATTATGTGGATCTCGATTTCAAGCCGGTACCAAACGATAAAGCGCACATGGGCCCTATACATCAGGCGATCAAAGATCGTCAATATGTTTCATTCGCATACTTGGATGGGTCTTTTTCTCAAGGGATATACTTGGTATTCGTACGGCTATTGCCTGACTCGAATGGACATCCGCGTATTTCGACTGTCCCGTATAGGAGACCTGAAGATCTTAACAGAACATTTAGTGAGACGAGACTTCACGCTGCAAGATGTTGAAGAGCAGTTTATGAACAGAGTCGATTTCAAAAAATTGCAGATGGTACTCATTTTCCAACCCGAGATAAAAACCCGGGTGCGTGATGAATTCGGCTTCGACCAAATGATTGTAAATCTTGATGGAACCTTGTCATTAACCACCTATTTTTCATCAATGAAACGAGCGATTCAGAAAATTTTAAGCTACGGATATATGGTAAAAGTGCTGGAGCCCCCGGGATTAATTTCGAACATACAGCATCAAATTCAGATGATGGCTCAGCTCTATGAGCGATGAGAATGAAGAACCTCCTAAAAAAGCTACTAGAATGAATAGCTAATTTTGGAGGTTTTATTTATTGTGAGATACAAAGTTATGTTAATTGTATGGGATATAGCAGATAGCTCGAAGGTTGAGTACTCGTTATCCGATCATGGCAAAACTCTAAGCTCGGTGTTAAACGATATGTGCAAATGGGGCTTCACGCATATCGAATTTACGAAACAACCGGAAAACGATTGAATAACATAGGGAAGCGAATATATATCCGTTCCATATCTTTAAGCAAACAGGTGGATGCACTTACTTACGATAGCCTCGTTTTAAGATAATAATACAAAAGGCAGCGCAGCTAGGACAACTGCCTTTTGTGTATGAATATGACGAACATCAAATGAGAACAAGGTTCTAAGCCATTAAGTAGCCGTCGTAACCGGCCGGCATCCTGCTGCATACACAACACTGTTGCGGATCAATTGCCGGAAGGGCTCTGGCTCGAATGAGCGAGCGTCATGACCTGGCTGCAGGTAGATGATTTTGCCCAATCCAAAACCATTCTCCCACGCAGCGGGGTATCGACGGCCTTGATATTCGTATTCCAGAAATACCTTCACAGGAGCAAAGGGGTCGAACTCAACGACGTAAGGCTCCTCCCCCATAACAAAATCTGGTACTCCTTCAAGCAAAGGATGTGTCGGTTCTATGCCGTGGTAGCTCAAAATCTGATAAGGTGGATGTGTAATGAATTTCGCCCCTATCATCTGTGCTAATTCAGAGCTCCGCTGAAGGGAGATCCCGTTATGAATTACCAGTATGCCTCCCCCTCCTGCAACGAAGGTGATTAACCCTGCGGTTTGTTCGGTTGTCAAATCCCTCAGCCAGCAGTCCGTATAGGAAATAACGACGTCAAATTCATCTCTCGACAGCTCCTTCAAGGAATCATAATCTTCCGTAACGGTTAGATTAGTGGATTCACCGATGATCTGCACAAGCTGCTGACGAGCCGGCTCTAATGGATGCCAAACATCCACACCGTTATCACCAATTAGAAGGGCATTAATTCTTTTGTTCATTGTGTTTTCTCTCCTTTTCATGTCTAAATAATTGAAATACACTAATGATGTCGCAGAACATCGTAAAAAGACGCAGTTATGCGAGATTTTTTTTTTGGAGGAATAATTATGGAGCTGGAGACATTGTGGATGGATTATCATGAGCAAATACGTCACTTTGTTCATAAGAGGATTCGTGAGCATAACGATGCTGAAGACATCGTACAGGACGTATTCATCATGGCTTCTCAAGGCTTAGCGCAGCTTAAGGACGAAGAAAAATGTCGCGCTTGGATTTATCAGATCACTCGTAACCGAATCGCGGACTATTACCGCAGGCATAGAAGGACCGAGGAGCTGACGGACATGGCAGAGCCGGAAAAGGATGAAGCCTGCTATAGCGCCCGGGAGGCGATAGAGGGAATGAAGTCCATCTTACAGAAGATGCCTGACAAATACCGAGAAGCAGTCGAGTTAGCTGACTTAAAGGGAATGCCTCAAAAAGAGCTTAGTGAGTTTCTAGAACTCTCATATTCCGGGACTAAATCAAGAGTTCAGCGGGGCCGTGAGATGATCAAGGCGATGATGACCAGCTGCTGCGAAATTGAAACCGATCGGTACGGCAATATTATCGAGTACCGTGTTGTGAAGGACGAACCAGTGCCGGCAAGAAGAACGAAGAGATAAAGTCTGATACTCAGCTATTATGTAAAAGAAACAAGAACTTGATCGCTCCGCCGATAAGATATTATCCAACTAATGGACCGGATACAATGTCTAAATCTTGCTGTCTTACTCCGTATTCCTATGTCCCGTTAAAGGTGTGTGATAAATTAATAAAAAATAGATCTTAAAGGAGATGTGAGCTTGTTATGCATACGGTAATTGAACCCAAAATTCTTTACTTTGGCACCTCAGTCGTGCTTATAAGTACGATGAATGAAGACGGAACGCCCAATCTTGCTCCGATGTCCTCTGCCTGGTGGCTCAATCAATCGTGTATGCTCGGTATGAGCAGCAAGTCTCAAACCGTTCAGAATTTGATCCGTGAGCACGAATGTGTACTTAATCTCCCTTCCATTGACTTGATTCCTTCGATTGATCGGCTCACCCTATTAACAGGTCGTACTCCAGTACCCGAATCCAAAGCATTGAGGGGCTATACGTATGAAGCGGATAAATTCGGTGTCGCAGAGTTAACCTCGCTTCCGTCACAACTTGTCTCAGCACCACGTGTGAAAGAATGCCCTGTCCATCTGGAGGCCAAATTTGTGAAGATACATCCATTCGAGCAGCCTAGTTCCCTTGTCGCCATTGAAGTGCATATTGAAAAAGTTCATATCGAAGATTCGCTTCTAATGAATGCGAACTCAAATTATGTCGATCCTTCAAAATGGAATCCAATGATTATGAATTTCTGCGAATATTTCGGTCTAGGCGAGCAACGATCTGCATCAAAATTAGCACCGGTATTCGGACCTGAATCTGTAGAGTAGGCTTGAATTATAGCAAAGGGGGAGACTGGAATGAAGACGATCAAGTGCATGATGGATCACCTGTACTGGGCAGATGAGCAAATAATGGACGCGCTCGAGGAGAGTGAGATGAAGGAAAAGGACCTTCTGAAGCTGGTTCGTCACGTTGCGGTCGCAGAGCAAGTCTGGCTGTCCCGATTACAGGGAAAGGGCAGTACGCAGTATTCGTTATGGGAAGAAGAGGAAGACCTTACAGCAATCCGGACAATGTTCAAAGAAAATGCCGAGCAATATCGTGTCTATATCGAAGATCTTGAGGAATCGGAGCTGGACGAGATAATCAACTATACGAACCAGGCGGGAATTCCATTCAGATCGTCTGTCCGGGACATATTGTTACAGGTTCTCTTGCACGGGCAATATCACCGGGGACAGATCAACCGGGCACTTCGGATTGAATCGGCTGAGCCTGTCCAAGTCGATTACATCACGTTCGTGAGGCTCTAGCACGATCTATTTATTCATTAACCAATCATTAATTGTGAATTTGTTAAATCGTTATTTTCTTACATTCAGAATAATAGGAGATAAAAGCGATGGGGAGATTAGAAATTGTAAAAGCTAAATTTGAAGATGGCAAAATAATATCATTATTAATACAAGAGTCCTTTAAGCGACAAGCTGAGTTATTAAACATATCCGAGTCAGATTACCCAGATTATGTTGCATTCGAGACTGAAGAAATGGCTAGAAATAGAATTGCTAACACGCATGTGAAAATTTTATTTATAGATACTGAGCCTATGGGAACAATTGGTTCGTATATGGTGGATGAAGTCGGATATATTGAAAGACTAGCTATTCTTCCAAGATTCCGCGGGAATGATTATGGTAAACGCTTATTGGAGAAGACAGAAACGGAACTATTCAATAGTGGATGTAAGGTTATCAATTTATCGATTGTTGCGAGTTTTGATAGATTACAAAAATACTATGAGCAAAATGGATATCAGTGTAATGAGAAAAAAAGATATCCATTCTTACCCTTTGATGTGCAATATTTAAGTAAAAACATCAAACAACCAAACTTACGTTAACTACGTTTACTCGGCAGGTATTACTGCTTTTTTAATGTGTCGGTACAAGCTCTTGTCTTAAACCAAGGAGAAGAACTTGTACCCATTGCCGATTAGGTTTATAACTGATTGGTTTGACCTTTTTTATCATTAAAAAAGATTTTTGGTAATTTTCTGAGTTAGATGCTCAATTCTCGGTATCATTGCGGCATCATCAACTAATGAAAGTTTATGAGTTTTAAACAGTTGAATTTTCTTCAACTGATAATAATCGTTTAGAATTTGTTGAACAGTTAGTTGGTTTAACATTAGATATTTAATATCTAACATTCCTCTCAAAATTTCATCCTGCATAATTAAAAGTTTACCATTCAAATCATTAAAAATCCCTTTTTGAATTCCTTCCTTGTAAAAAGCTAATATTTTATCTTCACGCTGCTTTACAGCACCCTCAAATCGACCGTAACAATCTGGGTAACTAGTTTCGAGTTCTTTAATGAAGACATCCGAGAAGTATACGATTAGAGAGACAGATTGTTCAAACATTTGCTGAAACCGAGCACCGTAACTTTGTTCTGAATCCATCGAATTAAATGTTAAATCATTCATGTATTCTATAAAACCATTAACTATGAACCCGATAATCTCTTCTTTTGTAGAAAAATACTTATATAAAGTTGCTCGGCTTATTTCCATTAATTTAGCTATTTCATCCATTCGAACGGATTGAAGCCCATGCTTACGCAAATAAGGGAGCAACTTCGTTATATACTTAGCTCGATTTTGATACTTCTTATCCGGCTTATTTACATGGTTGTTCAGAATATATTCCCCCTCAACTCTATTATAACCTGAATTATAGCCATGTATATAATTAAGATACAAAGTAGACAAAAAAGATATAATTTGTTTACCTTGTAAAAATAATGTGATATGCTGTTTCTCGAAATTAATTAATCCATAGAGAGGATAATTCAAATGAGAACGCAGAAACTTGGAAACAGTGATCTTTTCGTTTCATCGATCGGTCTGGGTATGATGGGAATGTCTCCGGGTACTTATGGGACTATAAATGACGAAGAGTCAATTAAGACTGTTCATTGGGCCTTGGATCTAGGTGTAACGCTTCTTGATACAGCTGATACGTATGGCAATGGACATAACGAGGAACTATTGGGAAAGGCACTAAAAGGTAGAAGAGAGCAAGCTATCGTTGCTACTAAGTTTACGTTCGGACCGAATTGGGAGTTTATCGGAGGACACCCTGATTACGTAAAGAAAGCAATTGATGAAAGTTTGAGACGCCTCAATCTCGATTACATCGACTTGTATTATCAACATCGTGTCGATCCAAACGTTCCGATTGAAGAAACAGTAGGTGCGATGGCTGATCTAGTTAAAGCGGGCAAGGTTCGCTATTTAGGACTTTCAGAAGCAGATCCGGCTAACATCCGTCGAGCACATTCGGTGCATCCAATTTCTGCTCTTCAAACGGAATATTCTTTATGGAGTCGAGATGTGGAAGAAGAAATTCTGCCTACTGTAAAAGAACTGGGCATCACATTTGTGGCTTATAGTCCTCTGAGCAGAGGGTTCATCACAGGTGAACTTCGAAACTTTGAAGATTTTAAAGCTGATGACATGCGTCAATATTTACCGCGCTTCCAAGGTGAAAACTTCCAAAAGAATGTTGATATCGTGGACAAACTTAAAGAAATCGCGCAAGAGAAGAATTGCTCAGTTGCACAACTAGCGATCGCTTGGACGATATCTAAGGGAGCCGTACCAATTCCAGGTACGAAGCGCCGAACATATTTAGAAGAAAATGTAGGGGCAATTGAAATTGAGCTTACTACAGAGGACTTAAAACGAATTGACGGTGTTAGCCCAACTGCGTTTGGTGGGCGGTATTGATCGGGATTATATTTATGATTACCTGTTTCAGGGTGATTTTGTCTACAAAATGCAGTAAGATAGGACATGCTTCAATTGTATACAGAATAGATAAGGACCTCTCACCATAATGGTGAGGGTCCCTTTTTTTGGATTGATATAAAGAAGTGAAATTCCGTTAAGTGATTGTAAGACCTCCACTTGCATATCCCGCAACAGTTGTAGCCACATCAATTCCGGCAGTGACTGATGCTGAGAAAACCATGAGCAGTCGGTCACCGGCTGTAACAGGAATACTCAGCCCTGTAGTTAAACCGCTGGATATCGTGCCCAGTGCCAGGACGCCGGTCAGTGGTGGAGCCAAGGTTACCACTGCACCCGGTACAGCCGCAAAGGTGTTATTAGGTGTAGTCGAACGGAATAATTGTGCTGTAATAGTTACTGTAGATCCGACCAAGCTAAGTCCAGCTGTTGTACTGAAATAAGCGGCCAGTGAAGTAATCGTTCCTGCACGGGGTGCCGAGAAGGCAAAGTTAAGCAAAGTGCCTGCTGCGCCTGTGAGATCAATAATCCCTCCGGTAACACTTACCCCTGTAGAACTGCTGCCAAAACCAACTAAGCTGGAGGTATTCAATAGTCCACCTAACACAGTAGTCAATGCAGCTGGAAGTCCTGAAGCATAAGGAATGATTGCTCCAGAACCTGCCGCTCCCGTGGCTCCCGTTACACCTGCTAAGCCCGTAGCTCCAGTTACCCCTGTTGCACCTGCTAAGCCCGTAGCTCCAGTTACCCCTGTTGCACCAGGTAATCCGGTAGCTCCAGTAACTCCCGTTGCACCAGTTAAACCGATAGCTCCAGTTTCTCCAGTTGCACCTGTTGAACCAGTGGCCCCGGTTACTCCTGTTGCACCAGGTAAGCCCGCAGCTCCAGTTTCTCCAGTTGCACCTGTTGAGCCAATGGCCCCGGTTGCCCCCGTTGAACCTGGTAATCCGGCAGCTCCAGTTTCTCCAGTTGCACCTGTTGAGCCAGTGGGCCCGGTTACTCCCGTTGTACCTGGTAATCCGATAGCTCCAGTTACTCCTGTTGCACCTGTCGAGCCAGTGGGCCCGGTTACTCCCGTTGTACCTGGTAATCCGGCAGCTCCCGTTTCTCCTGTTGCACCTGTCGAGCCAGTGGGCCCGGTTACTCCCGTTGCACCAGGTAAGCCCGTAGCTCCGGTAGCCCCAGTTACGCCAGTAGCTCCAGCGATGCTTGGAATTTCTCCCAGCAATTCAGAAGAAACCAAACGATGGGCTGCTACCAAAGAGCCTGTACTGCTCTTACCCCATACGGATACTTGAATAGGATCATTCACCGTCGCAGTTGTAGTAAAAGTAAACTCGAACGCATCAAAATTAGCAAAATAGTCATTGTTCATTACTTCATTTGGTGCAATGTTAATTGACTCACTGACATACAAAGTCCTCATTCCACCATCCATGTAATACCCTTGAATGAGTACAGATGAAGCTGTTATATCGCTGCGGTTATCAATGCTGATGGTAACTAACTGAGTCGGTCTTACGCCGTTTACAGCATTATTTTCTATTGGCCCTGTTGATAAAAAGCTCATCGTTACATCTCCTCTTTTGAGTAGATTTTGTCTGTTAGATGTCCGTAAGTGTTTTTTCGTGCACTACCACACGATGTGCTTCAACCAATTGTCCAGAAGCTTGTTTACCCCACACGGAAACTCCTACTTCTTCCAAGCCTTCCATGCTTGTTTCAAAAACAAATTCATACGCATCTAAATCCGCAAAATAACTTCTAGTCACTACTTCGTTAGGTGCAATACTGACGACTTCATTCACATACAGTGTTCTCGATGTACCAAGCGCATACCCCTGGACGGATACGGTTAGAGAGTCCACTGCAGCACGACTTACCAATCTAATTGTGACCTGTTGTGTCGGTCTAACCCCGGAAACGGGATTGTTTTGTACCGGCCCCGTTGATAAAATAGCCATTTCCCCATCCCACCTTATATGACCACTTATACTAGCTGTATTTGCTATTAAGCCACATAACAGTATTATTCAAAGAATAAAGCAGCGGTGTGGACTGAAATACTGGAATATTTGAATATCCGCAATTGAGCGGAGACTTCAATAATGTGACATCTGCAGGGAATGATATCAATTAAGAGCACTCTGTGAGAAGCCAAACGCGATTTAATTAGCTATGATATAAAGACAAGGAGGTAAATGATATGCACGCTTGGGAAGCAATAGATAAGACGCTGACATATATTGAGGAACATTTAACAGAAGAGATTCGTACAGAAACGCTGGCTGATGCAGCCTGTCTTTCACCGTTTTATTTTCAACGATTATTTAAGCGATTAGTAAGAAAACCGGTACAGGAATATATAAAACTCCGCCGCCTGGCCAAAGCAATAAATGCACTGAACAATCCAAAGCTACGAATTCTGGATGTTGCATTAGAATACGGATTCTCCAGTCATGGAAACTTTTCGAGAGCATTTAAGGAGATATATCAAATGACTCCCGAAGAATATAAGAGGGATCTGCCGCTCTTAAATACCTTCAACAGACCGGAAATTTCAGCTCATTATGTGCTGGTTGATGAAAATGTCCCTTTGATCGTAGGGAATATGGTTATAGAAATTCAAAAGAAATTACTGAAAGAACCTGAAGTATACTTTGGCTTAGAAGCAGAAGTAAATATTGCAAATCAGATTCCAGTTGGTGAAAGTACGGGGATTGATATTCCGGGACAGCTGTGGAGAGCATTTCAATCCCAGAAAAATGAGATAGCAGATTCTATTAACGGTGATGTTGAAATGGCAATGTCTCATATGGCGAACCTAGAAAAAGGAACCTTCCTTTACTTTGTCGGTGGATTAGCCACATCAACGAATAGAAGTGTAAGTGATGATATCGTTAAACAAATTCTTCCTGCTGGCGAATATGTTGTATGTAGGATTGAAGCAGAGTCCTTCGAAGAGCTTGTTACCACCGCATTGAATCAGGCAAATAAATATTTGATTGAGACGTGGTTGAGTAACCATGAAATCGAAACACATCCGTTCTCTGCCGAAAAATATTACAAGGAAAATCCAGAAATGAACTGTATGGAAATTTGGGTGCTTCGTTTGTGATGCTAGATAAAATAGTTACAAAAAAGTTAAGAAATTATAACAAATTTTCAGTATTTATTTTTGACACTTCAGCATGTGGTAAGTAAATCCAACTAAAAAGATACTAAATGAAATATAGATATATTGACCTAATATAATTCAGGTTGATATTTAATGTTAAAGATATATTTAATTCTGATATTTAGCTAATAATTAGCGTTAGTATATAAAAAAACATTTAGTTCATAGATTTATTTTATAATAGCTGTTGTAGTTATATTATACTATGTAAAGTGTTGGTGTTTTAAGTCTTAAGTCCGATGAAATTTAGCTATATACTAGAATACAATGAGTTCAGTTTATGGCTTTTGAAGGATTTGAAACTTAACAAACCTATTACATCAGGAGGTTCTACAACATGAAGGTTACAAAAATGATACTATCTGGAGCTGTTGCATCTGCATTGCTCTTCGGCTCAGTAAGCCTGCCAGTATTCACAAGCCAATCTTATGCAGCAGCAACAACCAAAGAGGTGCTATACGGAGTTAACCTGCGAGAGACAGCAAGTACTTCTTCTTCTGTTATTCGATTGCTTAAAAAGGGCGAGACCGTTACCCTGCTAGGCACTTCCGGCTCTAACTGGATTAAAGTTAAGGATACAAAAGGAAACACGGGATATATTTCGTCCTCCTCTAAATATACACAAACTGTAAATGGAAGCAGCTCTTCAAGTAATGAAAGCAGCTCCAGCGAAAGCTCTGTTTCAACTAACACCAGCTCAACGGTAGAGAAAGTCATTTCTGCTGGCATGAAATATCTGGGAACACCGTATGAATACGGTGCATCACGCAGCAGCACAAATACATTTGACTGTTCTTCTTTTGTGAGACAAGCATTCATTGATGGAGCAGGAATTACCCTGCCTTCAGATTCTCGTAAGCAAGGAGCTTACGTCAAAAATAAAGGGAATGCAAAATCCAGTATTTCTTCCTTGAAACGTGGAGATCTGATGTTCTTTATGTCTTATAAAGGGACAAGCAAATCAGCTTATTCCGGTATTAACAAGAGCTCAGCTACAATTACACATGTTGGAATTTATCTTGGTGACGGCAAAATCCTGCAGACTTATTCAGCTGAATCAGGCGGAGTAAGAGTCGACTCCATTGAAGGAAAGCATTGGGAATACCGGTTCCTATTCGGTGGCAGTGCATTGTAATCATGATCTTAACATCCTAGCCTTTTCCTTAGGGAAATGGCTTTTTTTATTGGTTTAGGAACGGAAACGGGTCATAAGTTGTATTTTCTTATTGCGTATCTTAACATTGAGCATAACAAGACTTCAATTTCATAGCTGATTTCATTAGGAGAGTGAGTCATCGTGAGTATATCTGAACGTATTTATGGCAGCACAGAACGATTAATTTTAAGGCAATTCTCAGAACAAGATATTGAGCCCTTTTATTCGTACCGCACTAATCCGGTTGTGGCTAAATTTCAACCATGGGGAAACTATCAATATAACGATGCAGTATCGTTTGTTAGACAGCAAATAACAAATGTGCCAGGTCAGCCTGGTACCTGGTTCCAATTTGCCATTGTTTTGGTTGAAACGAATCAATTCATTGGAGATTGCGCTCTACATACACTCTTGGATGAGCCTCGAATTGTTGAAATTGGTTTTACGCTCGCTGAAGAGCATCAAGGAATGGGCTATGCCAGTGAGGCGATTAAACTTTTATTCAATTTTGTGTTTGAACAACTTCATAAACACAAGGTTATCGCGTTTACCGATGTTAGAAACGAAGGCTCAATTCGTCTACTTGAACGGGTGGGTATGAGGAGAGAAGGTCATCTTTTGGAAAACTATTACTCAAATGGACAATGGGTCAACGAGTATCAATATTCGTTACTTCAGTCCGAATGGATTAATTTGAAAAAATAAAAAAAGCGCTACCTAAACTGATAATGTCATAAACCTTTAATTCATAACAATTGACCGTGAGCAGATCAAAGATCCGCTGACGGTTTATTATGCCTTGGGAGCAGGATTATGTCTCTGTGCGTCGTTATACGATCGAAAATGGTTTTATGGACCGGAAGGATGATTGAAGCTTGTATTGGATAAAAGGATAACAGGAGGTAAAACATGCTGACACTAGTAGAAATAAGCGAAAATTTGCTGCAGGCAGAAATGGAGATTTTGAACTCGGATCCGTATTTTAACCGTGTATCGTTCGATTCCGAAGTAATGAGTCCGGAGGATCTGGCACGAGATAAAGAAAACGGAGCGAGGCTAGGGGCTGGCTGAACGGTTTCTGGTTCGGGAGGGAGAAGGGTTTGTCGGAATATTAGAGTTTATAATGTTAAACCCCAGCGATAATTGCCCTTGGCTTGGTCTGCTGCAAGTGGATAAAAAGCTGCAAGGTCAAGGATACGGTTCTCGAATACTTGGGCTTTACATGGAAGAGATGAGGAGACGGAACGTCGCTGTATTTCGAATCGGTGTTCTGGAAGGAAATGATGCGGCGCTTGGTTTTTGGCGGCAACAAGGCTTTGAAGATGTAAGCACGGCTAGAACTGTGGTCAATGATCGTGAGAAAACAGTATTCGTAATGGAGAAAAAAATAAATGAACAAGGACAATATTAGACCCATTGAAAGTTTGTTGTTAAGCGTACTGGAGATTCGTTTCAATGACCTGAAAAGGTCTGCAGGCTGGTCATTCAATCGCGAGGTCATCAAATGAAGCCCATATTCTTTGGT
The DNA here is from genome assembly GCF_028747985.1 of Paenibacillus urinalis. Taxonomy (NCBI): domain Bacteria; kingdom Bacillati; phylum Bacillota; class Bacilli; order Caryophanales; family Paenibacillaceae; genus Paenibacillus; species Paenibacillus urinalis. The sequence continues at coordinate 2,833,299 of NZ_CP118108.1, read as the reverse complement.
ATTGCTTCGGCCTTCTTTTTTGCTTTTGCATTTGTTCTTAATGCTTCTATGGAGCTATCGGGCGGAAATTGGGCTTGGAGCGCTTCATTGAGGTTTCTTTTTATGCTCCCCATATTGCTGTGCATCGTATTCATTCAAAAGAAATGGCTCCCCCTATGGGCTGAAATGAGGAGACAACCGAGAGCCTGGCTTTTGTGGAGTACGGTAGGTTTTGGATTGTTTTACGCACCTATATGTTTTTCAACCGCATATTCACATGGATGGCTTATCGCAGGTACATGGCAAGTGACCATCATCTCAGGTATACTGCTTACTCCTTTTTTTAGCGAGAAGGTATCCTCTGAAAAAGGATTAGTAAACATTCGATACAGAATCCCTATTCAAAGTCTCTTCATGTCGTTATTCATCCTGTTGGGAATAATCTTAATGCAAATCGATCAAGCCAAGACCATATCATTTCATCATCTCCTCCTAGGAACAATCCCCGTTCTGATCGCGTCTTTTGCTTATCCTTTGGGGAATCGTAAAATGATGGAACTATGTGAAGGGCGCATCGATACGATTCAGAGAGTACTGGGAATGACGATTGCAAGTCTGCCTGTCTGGTTGATCCTATCCTTGTACGCCCTGTCTAGCACAGGATTTCCGAGTTTGGAGCAGAGCCTTCAATCCTTACTGGTTGCTCTGTTTTCCGGTGTTATCGCTACCATCTTATTCTTCAAGGCTACCGAGATGGTGCGAAAAAACATGCGAACGTTGGCGGCAGTTGAAGCTACTCAGTCGATGGAACTACTTTTTGCATTAATTGGAGAGATATTGTTTTTATCACTTCCCTTACCCTCTCTGCTATCTTGGTGCGGTATAATCATTGTTATGCTTGGAATGATATTGCAAAGTTTTGCTGCTAATAGAATGAAGTGAAGGCTATAGACAACTAAATAAGCTTAAGAACTCATGCAGTACCTGAAGAATACAAGCAGGTACTGCTATTTTTTTCTTAAGTCTTACTTATTGGACTTAGATATTACGAGTAAAGATACGTCCCCATTGTGGAATAAAGGAATAAATGTCTAATGGATACTTAATGCTAATTTCATGAAGATAAATCCGTTGTTTAGATAATTACAAGGAAAATAAAAAAGTTTTTTTATACTCAAGTGAACGAATTCGTGAACCTCTTCGTAATATATTTGATTCTGCTGATGTGGTCATATAGCAAACATAAATCAAGGAAAGGAGCAGTGACTGCAGTTGGATGAGCTTAAGCAAATAAAACGCGCGCAGCGTGGGGATCGTCAGGCGATGGCGCAGCTGCTGCAGACCCACTACTCCTTCTTAACAAAGTATCTCATTAAAATGACGATGAATCCGGAGCAGGCCGAGGATGTGGCGCAGGAAACCATGCTGAGGTGTATTGAGAAGATTCATCAATATAACGGAAGATCGAAGTTCTCTTCCTGGTTGATTACGATCGCTACCCGGATTTATATCGACCAGATGCGTCGCACCAAGGTAGAGAAGCAGTGGAGGGACCGGGAGCAGGCATTCCGGAGAACGGAGTGGCAGATGAAAGCTCAGCAGGAGGAATGGACTGATGCGATGCAGGCTTTGTCCAGACTGGGGTACGAATGGCGGCTTCCGATCTTGCTCAAACATTATTACGGTTATGCCTATGATGAGATTGCCGTCATGATGGACATTCCGCCGGGGACGGTTAAGTCCAGAATCCATCATGGATTGCAGCAGTTAAGAAAGGAGATGGCGACTGATGAAAAGGAATAAAGGAACGCAGGAACGATCCGCCAATCTGAATGAGCAGGATCCTACGTATGGCGAAGGCTTCCATGAAGTATCCGCAGAGGATCAGGCTCTGATTGCCGAGCTAGTGCATGGGTTCGACCAGATGGAGCTAGCCATTCGCAAGCCGGAGCCGCCGCCACTGCATGAGCTGGAGCAGCTTGTCGCAGCCGAACAGCAAAGGCTCCGCAAACGCACAGGACTAGAAGTTGCCCTGTTTTTGATCATTGCTCTGGCTTTAATAGTAAGCAATATGCTCTTAGCATCCATGAACATCGTTATATTTGTCGCCATCCAGGGGCTGGTCTTCGTCGGGGCGATCGCGTTTGCTGTACGATTTTTTTATCGTTCAAAGAAGAAGGTGAGATCCGAACATGCATAATACGAATCTCGAAACGATTCCTGTATGGGCTCTATTACTCGTCGCCTGCATCCTGCTGATTCAAAGCCTATTTTTATTCATCCATTCCCGCCGTCATACGAAACACTACTGGATCTGGGGAATCGTGGGGCTAATCCAGGCTCCGGGACCGCTTATTGCCTATTGGTTTGTTCATATTTATTGGCCTAGGAGAAAAGAACACCTGAAGAGAGGGAAAGATCGCAGTAAACCAAACAAGTAAAAGGGGGAAACACTCATGGATACAATGTCAAGCATACCTTGGAATCTGATTATGCCTATCATCGTCCTGCAGCTGATTTTGGCTGTGGTAGGATTGATATCTTTATATAAAGCGGAAGCAACTCGCGGACCCAAATGGTTGTGGGTCATCATCATCTTGTGTGGTAACATTCTGGGCTCCGTTGCTTATTTTGTCTTCGGAAGGAAGGATGTCTCATGACCCAAACATTGCTGCAGGTAAGGGATTTATCCAAGCGCTTTAAGGAGCGCGAAGTTGTCAAAGGAATATCGTTCAGTATTAATGAAGGCAGCTGCGCCGCTATACTCGGTCCAAACGGTGCCGGCAAAACAACCACGATCAATATGCTGGCTGGATTACTCCAGCCGTCGGGAGGTTCAATTGAGCTACTGGTAAACGGAAGCCCGACTATGGATCGGCGTCCATACATCGGCTTCTTACCTCAAATGCCTGTGTTTTATCCCTGGATGACCGGTGCTGAATTTCTGCTCTATGCTGGGGAGCTTGCCGGTTTGACAAGCCATGAGGCCAAGAAGGAGACGGGAGAATGGCTAGAGGCAGTAGGCATTCGGGATGCGGGGAAACGCAAGATCGGCGGTTATTCAGGCGGCATGAAGCAGCGTTTGGGGCTTGCTCAGGCACTCATTCATAGACCGAAGCTGCTCATTCTTGATGAGCCCGTGTCAGCGCTCGATCCCACAGGACGTAAGGATGTACTGACTCTGCTTCAGCGCATTCGCAAAGAGACAACGGTCTTGTTCTCCACGCATGTGCTGCATGACGTTGAAGAGGTTTGTGATGAAATTCTCATGATTCGGAGTGGCGATATTGCCCTCCAAGGAAGTCTTGACCATGTCCGCCAAACTTACAGCGAGCCAGTGATCAGTCTGGAGGTGGGTGGAGACGAGGCATCGCGGTCCTGGTTAACCGCTGTCTGCAGCAAGGATTTTGTCATCCATTCCGAGATTTCTGGAGGACGTGCGAAGATGAGGGTGGCGAACGTGGAGCAAGCTTCCCTTGCACTCATGACTGACGCTGTATCTCACTGCATCATGATTCGTTCGCTTGAAGCAGGCCACAGCACACTCGAAGACTTGTTTATGAAGGTGGTGCAATCATGAGGCAGTTCTTCTTGTTTTTTCGTAAAGAAATGCTGGAGATGAGACGCAGCTATAAATGGCTGTGGGTGCCGCTCGTGTTTTTGATGCTGGGGATCATGCAGCCATTGGTGACGCGTTTTATGCCGGTGATATTGGAATCAGCGGGCAATATGCCCAAAGGCATGACGATCACCATCGAGCTTCCTTCTGGGACGGAAGTGATGGGGCAGACGCTTAGTCAATACAACTCAGTCGGTCTCATGATTCTGGTGTTGTCCATCATGACCCTGAGTTCAGGAGAGCGCCAAAGCGGCGTCTCGCAGTTGATATTTGCGAAGCCGGTGTCTTACTTATCCTATACAGCGGCCAAGTGGGCAAGCATGCTGTCTCTCTTCACCGCGTCTTTCGTGCTAGGCTACGCGGGGGCCTGGTATTATACCGTGCAGATCATCGGAAGCGTTGATACCGCGGCAGCCTTAAGAGCAGGCCTTCTCTATTTGCTGTGGCTCTGGTTTACCGGATCGCTTACGCTGCTTATGAGTTCTCTAATGAATCCTGCAGCAGGCATTGCCTTCGTCAGCTTAGGGGCGGCAATACTGCTGTCCATGGCTTCACAATGGTTGCCACGGTTTACGACCTACAGCCCAGGTTCTTTACCGCAAATTTCGACGCAGTGGCTGCAGACAAGCGGTGAACCTACGGCTGCCTTAGGCGCGGCAATCCTTTGTTTGATGTGCATTATCTTCTTTTTCTTGATTGCAGCTTATCAAGTGAAGATAAGGAAATCCAAAGTATAACGGACACTAGATGCCGTATATGTCTTGATAATAAATAGAAGAAGGAGCGATATTTTGAATTCATCTTACATCGAAGTTCGTGACATCAATAAGAGCTACAACACACAGAACGTATTAAATGGAGTTTCCTTCTCGATCGAGAAGGGGAGTATAGTCGGTCTGCTTGGTCCAAACGGCTCTGGAAAAACGACGCTCGTGCGCTTAATGAATGGCGTTATCCTTCCGGACTGTGGCACAATGTGGTTGAATGGTTACGATCCGGTCACCGATGGAAATGCCATCCGGCGTCTCAGTGGCGTGGTTACAGAGGGAGCAGGACTCTATCATGAGATGAGCGGTATAGAAAATTTACGATTTTTCGCCAAAATATACAACTGCTATGATGAACAAAGAATCCGAGAATTGTTACAGCAATATGGCCTAGAAAATGCTCAAGATAAGAAAGTCGGAAGCTACAGTACAGGCATGAAAAAGCGTTTGGCCTTGGCGAAGGCACTTCTCCATCAACCGGAGATTTTGTTTCTGGACGAGCCGACAAACGGTCTCGATCCGGAAGGCATCAAGCAAGTCGTGAGAGACCTGAAAGCGATGAATGAAGCTCATGGCACGACGATCATCCTCTGTTCGCATGTGCTGCAGCAGTTGGAATCACTGTGTCATTCCTATATTTTCTTGAGCAACGGCACCATACTGGACACCGGGACGAAAGAAGAGCTGGATAAGAAGCATTTTAAGACGGTGCAGCTTCGGTTAACAACTGGTTTATCTATAGAGGAAGATAGGTACCATGGTTATCCCGTTCAACGAGTGGGGCCCAGCGAGATCCTGCTAGAGCTTCCTTCAACCGATTTAATATCGACGGTACTCCGTCAAATATTGGAAGAGACATGGGTGCACACTGCAGAGATCATGAATCGTGACTTGGAATCCCTGTATTTTCAAGTGAAGGGTGAGAAATAATGAATTGGAGTCAGATTAGAGCCATCGCTCAGAAGGATATAAAGGCCATCACAAGCAACGTACAAGTATTGATCGGGATTATAATACTTCCACTTGTGTTCGGCGTACTGTTACCAGGAGGGTTAATCTTCGCAATGAAATTGGTGAACATTGTCGATTCTGATTTAGTCAACATGGTACAGAAGGTCGTTACGCAGCTGCCTACAGGAGACAAGAAGGAGTTAATTACGCAGCTGCCTACAATTAACCACCAAATCATCTACATTTTCGTCAACTACATGCTTGGACCATTCTTCATGCTCATCCCAGTGCTGAATTCTTTAATGATCGCACTGAACAGTCTTGTCGGAGAGAAGGAGCGCAGAACGCTAGAAAGCCTACTGTTCGCTCCGATCGAGGTGAAAGACCTGTTCATGGGCAAATTAGTCGGGACCTTCATCCCCACCTTCATCGTCACACTGGCCAGCTTTGTTCTGTGCGGTATTATCATCAACGGGCTGTCATACACCATGTTCGACGGTCTGATCTTCCCGAATCTATCCTGGGGTATTATCCTGCTGTGGGTGACGCCGATGTTTACCGGATTAGTTATCCTGATCAGCATCTTTATCTCCGCGCGTTCCAAAGGGTTCCAAGAAGCACAGCAATTAGGAGGAGTCGTCGTACTGCCCATCGTCGGAGCTGCGATCTCCCAAATTACGGGGATCGTGTTCCTAAGTTCACAGATCCTGCTTGTCACTGGTTTGATGCTGTTCATTATCAATATCCTTTTATTGCGCCGGCTAACAAAAATGAATCAACGGAATGTGTTATTTGAGCGTCAGGTTCATTAAAATTAAAGAACCAGGAACGGCTGCCTTTTGTGTTGATGAATAAAAAGAGGACTTAGATGAAAACTTCGCTTCTAATAGGGGATGATGACAGATATGAACTCATTGGCTCGCAATAAAGACTTGTTCAGTCAAATCAATTGTCTTACGAAGATTGTTACGTTGAATCCTATTACAAATCATATTTTTATGGAAGCACCTGACCTAAAACTAACAGATTATTATATAGGTGCAGGATGCATTGCCAAAGCATTTGGAACTATGTATGTGGGTTACCTGTAAATTATGGGATCCATGATATTGATTTTGTTTATTTCGATTCTGATCTTTCATATGATAAGGAATGCGAGGTCATCGATAAGGTGAACCAAAGGTTCGGAGATCTTCCTATAAGACTTGATATAAAAAATCAATCACGTGTCCATTTATGGTATGAGAACCATTTTGGGTATCCAATAGATCCATATTCTTCGCTTGAAGAAGCCATAAACACTTGGCCCACAACTGCTACAGCGATCGGGATGAGAAAAGATGAGAATGGAGAATGGAGCATATATGCTCCGTTCGGTTTGAATGATCTATTCTCTTTAATTGTAAGAGCGAATAAATCCCAAATCACAAAAGAGATTTATGAGGAAAAAGCAGATAGATGGAAGGGAAAATGGCCAGCCCTTACTATTATCCCTTGGGATTAATCATTTCTGATGATTAGCCAAGATTCTGCATGGAATGATCCAAATAAAAAAACGGCTTTGCTGCCCTATTGGGACAGTGAAAGCCGTTTTTGAGTTAAGCTAGCAGTGAGGTTTTCATTCTGTTATTGTACAATCTGCCAAACACCTAGTTGACTAGGCACATTGCCTTGCGTCCACCATTTCGCTTGGTATGTAACGCCTTCATATAGGACACGATCTCCATCAAAGTAAGATTTGCTCGCATTCCATACTGGCGTTATGCTGCTGAGCAGCTTCCATGCATCCGAATTATCAGGTTGATTGCCTTGCGTCCACCATTTCGCTTCATATTCATTGCCTTGGAACACAACAAGGTCACCGCTTGCATACACTTGTGCAGGATCCCACTCTGATAATTCTCCGGCTTGTTGTTCTTTTGTTTTCAATGTAATAGTATTGCTCGGTTCCGATACATTGCCTGCCGCATCAACTGCCTTCACAACGTATGTGTACTCTGTGTTCGGCTGCAACCCGCTGTCTGTTGCCGTTGTACCTGATACGGTCTGAACTTTAACCCCATTACGATAGATTTCATAGTGCTTCACCCCTACATTATCCATAGAGGCGTTCCACATGAGATCAATCGTAGAGGTCGTCAGTCCCATCGTGTGCAAGGAGGATGGGGCAGTTGGGGCCGTTGTATCTTTAGCTGGGATTGGCTTGGTTGTCACTGTGATTGCAGTGCTTTCCTCGGAAACATTGCCTGCCGTATCCACAGCCTTTACCGTATACGTATAAGAGGTATTTGCTTCCAGTCCTGTATCAACAACGGAAGTACCTGTTACCGTCTGTACCTTTACACCATTGCGATACAACTCATAATGATGAACACCTACGTTATCGGAAGCTGCGTTCCAGCGCAGTTCAACCGTGTTCGTCGTTTGTACAGGAGATGTCACGGCAGTAGGGGCCCCTGGTGCCGTTGTGTCCTGTGAATCTGGAGTTCCGTTCGTATCGTTAATCAAATTCACATCCACTACCTGATAAAAGGCATTTGCGGTATCCGCAATTTCCCATACACCCAGAATCACATGATAGCCGCTGCGATCTGTCGGCAAGTTAATTTGATGCGAAACCGAGCTTGAAGGCTTGGCTCCACCATCGTTAAACGTCTGAATAAGCTCAAAATCAGAGCGAGCTAAAGGCTTATTTGGGTCCCAGTCCTTCTTGGTTATGTAATACTTCCATTCTTTTGTTGCGTGTTGGGCAGTTAATGTCCAATTTATGGTGTTCTTCCCGCCATGCATCTTTACTTTACTCCAGCGAGTAGCTGACTGCTCATCAAGCTGTGGGAACACACCACCACCTGCGATATGGCCATCAGCAGGTCCACTCGCCGGGAAGCCACCTAGACCTTCCACACTTTGCGGTTCGTATTGCACGGGTCCGCAGCTTGTGTTCTTCTGCTCCTTACATAGAGCCGCACGACTAGAGTGAATGTAACCATGAGCAGATACTTGGTCAACGAACAACATTGATCCAATGACTCCACATACGAGTAACGATGCTGCTTGCAGTACCTTTTTCCTCTTAACCCCTGCATTTAAGTTTAAAGTGTTAAACATTTTGCTAATCATTATCTCTCTCCTTTGAATTTATTGACATCTCTCAGAGACATCAAAAATTATCGGATATTGTAGAAAGATTGTGAAGACACAATTGAAAAATAATCTAAACGACTCATCTGCTAGTCCTATTAATTCAGGCACAAGGGACTAATGAACATTGGTCTCCAAAAGTCTTTGGCGAAATGAATAACTACCAATTTAAATTGGTCAAGATTCCGGTGATTTTGTCTGGCATGATCATACAGACACCGATAAGGTTTTTATTGTGATCGAAGGAGAGGTGTTCTTTGATTTTCGAGCAGGTCAGCTCAAACTGTAGCCATTTCCTTGCGGAAATGGCTTTTTGATGATTTAGGAATGAAGTCGGTGATTGAGATTTATTATATGACTAGGAATGCAAGCTAATCGGTAATCGGACTTCACTTGAAGATAAGCAATTAATATAGTAACGTTGACATGTGAAAACTGCCATGATATATTTAGCACGCTAAATGTATTTAAGGAGGCTTATCGATGAAGGTTAGTGTAGACTGTGATATTCGTATGTCCTTGGATAAAGTTTCTTCCCAAATGCGGCGGGATTATAGTGAGAGTCTTAGAGAACTTAATCTTTATGTAGGCCAGGATAATTTACTCTCACGCTTATGGTCGGGTGATGGAATAACACAAATGCAGCTGTGTGAACATTTAAAATGCGAACCGCCTACAGTAACAAATATGGTTAAATCTCTAGAGCAGAATGGTTTCATACACCGTAAACGTGATAAAGAAGATGCAAGGGTGATGCGAATTTATTTAACGGACAAAGGTAAAGAATTAGAAGAACCCGTTGGAATTAAATGGAAACAGCAGCAAGAGAAATTACTTCATTTAATGTCTGCTGAAGAACGCTTAATACTAAGGGATCTTTTAAAGCGTATGGAGAAAAACTTATACTAAGTCTTCTCTTAAAAATATATTTAGCATACTTAATATTTTATTTAGTACCCTAAATATTAAAAGGGAGTTCTGAAGATACATGGGCTAGAATATCGTCAATATTTTCTTAAACAGGAGGAGTCAATAGTGAATAATAGAATATGCGAAATATTAAACATAGAGAAACCGATTATACAGGGCCCTATGTCTTGGGTTACTAATGCCGAATTTGTTGCAGCGGTAAGCAATGCTGGTGGATTAGGGTTTCTAGGTCCAAATGCCGGGCAGGCTGATATCACTCGTTCACCTGAAATAAGTACAGAAAGAATGAGAATTGAAATACAAAAAATAAAATCTTTAACAGATAAGCCATTTGGAGTACCCCTGATTATAAATCGTGATTTAGCTTACACGTGGCCCTTATTGGAAACAGTTATTAATGAGAAAGTTCCGGTTGTTCTTGTGAACGATGTATTGGATGAAAGAATCTTTAAGCCGTTAAAAGAAAATAATATTAAAATTATTTATAGACCCCTTACTCCTACTATTGAGAATGCAAAAGCAGCAGAGGAATTTGGAATAGATGTTTATGTAGCAACTGGATTTGATGAAGGTGGTACAGTTCCGGAACGAGTTATCGGCACATTTTCGATTGTTCCAATGATTGTAGATGCTATAAATACTCCTGTATTGGCAGCAGGTGGTATTGGTGATGTCAGAGGAGTGCGTGCTGCATTTGCCTTAGGTGCGGAAGGTGTGTTTGCTGGTAGTGTTTTTATTCCAACAATAGAGAATCCAGCAGCAGAAAACGTCAAACAAATGATAGTAGATGCTACAGCAGAAGACCTACTAATGTTCCGTACGTTACCAGCTTACTACCGTTCTTTACCTACTAAATTAGCGAATAAACTTGTTGAAATGGATAAACAAGGGGCTACTCGTGAAGAAACAGCAAAATTGATGCGTGGATCAATTGGAATGCGTATCGGCATGTTAGAAGGTAATACTGACGATGGATACATTTCTATAGGTACTGGAATTACGCCAATTAGAGAAATCAGGACTGTAAAAGAAGTGATTGATTCTTTGATGCAAGACTTTAATTAGAATAAATATTGCAATAGCTAGTTGCTGTGTACATTATTTATTAGGCTCAAAAAGAAATTGGCAGGATATTTATTAAAAATGCTACACTATGGGCGAAGAGTAAATCAAATAAGAAGGTGTAAATGAATGCGGTTTGGAGAATTTTATATAGGACAAGAATTTAAAACCAAGTCATTGAGATTGTCCAAGGATGATATCATCAGATTTGCGTCTGAATTCGATCCCCAATATATGCACTTGAACGAGGACAAAGCGAACCAAGGAAGATTCAATGGAATTATAGCATCAGGAATTCAAACTCTGGCTGTTTCGTTTAAACTCTGGGTTGAAACAGGTAATTATGGTGATGAAGTCATTGCCGGAACTGCTATGAATAATATCAAGTTTATAAAACCTGTTTATCCGGGGGACGAATTATATACTCTTGTGAAGGTCACTGAACTGAGGGAAAAACGCAATGAAACAGGATTAGTAACTGTTTTACTAACAACGTTTAATGAGAAAGAGGAGGTCGTTTTTGAAGGAGAACTGACCGTTCTAATAAGAAAATAATACAAGCATTTATTCGTAGCAAGGAGGAAAATAAAATGATTAAGGAGGAAATAATCTCCCATTGCTTAACCTACAATGATGTTTATAAAAACCAACCTTTTGATGACAAATGGACCGTTATACGTCACAAAAGGAATAAGAAGATATTTGCAATGATCTTTAAACTAGACAGAAATCTTTGCTTAAACCTCAAGTGTGAACCAAACAAAGCTGATTTGCTGCGTACTATTTATGATGATGTTAAACCTGGTTATCACATGAACAAAACTCATTGGAATACGATTATTTTGGATCGTAATATGAAAGAGGATGATATCTTCGAGATGGTGCATCATAGCTTTGAACTTACGAAGCCCAAGTCAAATAAACAGACGTAGCAGATTAAGGTCAACTTAATTAACTAGGAAATGTAGAAGGAAAAGAATATATTCCATTGAAGTCGCTTTATTAGCGGCTTTTTTTGGCTAGTAAAGTCAGTATAATCACCTTTGGCAAAACATGCTATTCATTTTAAATTAGCTGTACACCTTTTTCTAACAATCAATGACGGTGAAATCTGTGATTATGTTGGGTTTCATCATAAACGGACATAAAGTAGTAGACTTTGTATTTATATATTGCCTATAATATGTGTACAATCATATTCATCCATAGAACCGAACAATTGAAGAGATTTTGTTGTGGAAGCGCTTCAGTTCTTATCGCAAGTTACTTTGAGAAGCTAGGAGTGCCTAAAGGAATAAATCATGAGATTTGGGGTGAAGAGCAGTGAATTAAAGTGTTGATGTAAATGCCGGGATTTATAGAAACGTTAAGGTTCAAAAGTATGGAATTACATATTCATATAGGTCTTTCTGAAGCCTTCTCATTCTTAACATCTTATAGGTGCCTCTGCTGTATGCAGAGAATCCGGAAATGGAGGATTTATGAAATTAAATATTCCTAACTCTACTGCCGATTTAAGACAAATAGCTGATCGTGTGGTGGATTACACATTTGGCATGGATTTAACTTGGGACTGGCCTGGTGGGGTTGCCTTCTACGGCGTAAGCCGAGCATTTGAAGTCACTGGTGAGCAGGTCTACTTGGAACGAATGGCGGATTGGGTTGATGAATATCTGGAAGCAGGTCTTCCGCGATGGACGGTAAACACGTGCGCTATGGGGCATATGTTAATTACGCTGTATGAGCAGACAAATGACCAGAAGTACCTCGATCTTATTCTCAGCAAGGTGGATTACTTGGAAAACAAGGCGCTGCGTTTCGGGGATGGTGTGCTTCAGCATACCGTATCTTCAAAAAATGATTTTCCAGAGCAATGCTGGGCAGACACACTATTTATGGCCGCTTATTTTATGCTTCGTGTTGGCGTCAAGCTGAAGGAGAAGCGATTAGTTGACGATGCTCTGCATCAGTATTTCTGGCATATCAACTATCTGCAGGATGAGGATAATAGTCTATGGTATCACGGCTACAATCATATTAATCAGGACCATATGTCAGGAATTCATTGGGCGCGTGCCAACGCTTGGGCTGCTTACACAATGTCTCGTGCAGCAAGAGGGGTGCCTGAAGGTTATCTATATCCTCCAATGATGCATATCTGGAGTTCACTTCGAGATCAGCTTGCGGCAATTAAAAAGCTGCAGAAGGAGGACGGACTCTGGGGAACTGTACTTGATTACCCGGAGGCGTATGGTGAAGTATCCGCCACGTCGGGTATCGCTGCCGCCATGGTAATGCAAGACAATCCGCTTCATGCGAAGTACGTTCGAAAGGCTTTAGACGGCGTCCTTGCCAACATCTCCGCGAACGGACGAGTAATGAACGTTTCTGGTGGAACAGCCGTTATGAACGACATTGAAGGGTATCTGCGCATTGATCGGAAATGGGCACAAGGCTGGGGGCAAGGGCTGGGTCTCGCTTTCCTAGCGGCAGTTATTGAGATGGTTGAATCACAGGAGGAAGGCTTAACGACTCAGGAAGGATTGAATCTAAGTCCGAATGAGGTAGAGAAAGAGAAGGAAATTGAAGCAAAGTGATTTCTCAGCAGATGTCTCATAAGTCGCTAAATTTAGCGACTTTTTTGTTTTAATGGTACAAAAGTTGATATCCCGAGGCCAGGAGGTATAAGCACTTGTGCAAAACCCCCATTGATGCATTAATATTAGGATCAAGAAGGGAAGACTGATAACAAAATTAAACTTTCATCAAGGAGTTGAATAAAATGAATAATAATAATGAAATAAAACGTTCTTCAAATGCAGAAAACATTCTATCTCAGATCGATCGTAAAACTAAGCTAGGCGACTTACGAAAAATCGCAAAGGACATTAAAAAAAATCACGAGCTAGCGATGGAACTGTGGTCCACCGAAGAGTTATTGCCTAGACTATTAGCAATCTTAATTATGGATAAAAAATTACTTTCACAAGAAGTGCTAAATAAGCTTGATAAGGATATGCAGACTCACATCTTTGATGAGCGAAATAACTTAATGGATTGGCTAATGGCTAATCAGCTCTCCAAAGACAAGAAGACAATTGCATTGATGGAGTCATGGGAAAATAGTCCTTCTGCTCTTCAAAGGCGAGCTTACTGGTACTATCAAGCGCGATTGAGATGGACTGGACAAACACCGCCTGATAACACCGCAGACTTACTATCTACATTAGAAGCTAATATTACGCGAGAGGAACCGGAAGTTCAATGGGCTATGAATTTCACCGCAGGATGGATAGGCGTTTATGATGAAAATAATCGTGAACGTTGTATTGAAATTGGTGAGAAAACGGGTCTTTACAAAGATGAAGTCGTAGCAAAAGGATGTACTCCCAGCTATTTACCGGAGTTTATCACGATTGAAGTTAACAAACGACAAAATACAATCGGATAACGTTAGACTGAAAAAGCGATCTCATGATAAAGCAGTTCCCACAGCTGTACGACTAAGTAAGCTAACGGAGAACGTTAGTTCAAAACAGCATAGAGCAGTTCGTCAGTCGGCAGATGCTCCTTTTTTGTTAAGATGAGAATTTTATTTGAATTGCTTTTAAAAACATATCAGCAGCTACTGAAAATGATTGATGTTTCTTCCAAACAATATACAATTCTGATTCAAGTCTTGGTTCTAGAGGTTTGAAGCAAAGGTTACTATCTCTAGACGTATTCACTATTTTATCGAGGGCTATTGCATAACCCATGCCCTCTTCAACCATAATCGCAGCATTAAAGGCAAGGTTGTATGTAGTCACGACATTTAATTTGTCAAAACCTTCACCAAACCAATCCAAAAATTCATTTTTAGAATATCTTTGTTGCAAAGGCTGACGGGAACAGATAAGAGGAACATCTAATAAATCCACTGCTTGAATGGTATCTTTGAAAGCAAGCGGACTATTCTTCTTCATAATAATGCCCCAAACATCCTTGGCAGGGATAACGATATGATTGTATTTTGACAAATCAGCCGGTTGAATTAAAACACCAAAGTCTAGCAATCCCTTGTCAAGGCGATCAGTCACATCTTCTTCGTTACCACTATAGAGATGATAACGAATCTTCGGATAATTTAACTGTAGATCTTTGGCTACCTTTCCTATCTGTCTCATGGCATCTGTTTCACCACCACCTATGTACACATCCCCTGCAATTGTATCTTCCATAGAGTTAAATTCAAATTCCACTTTATCGACCAGGTCAATAATTTCTTCCGCTCTTTTCCGCAGGAGAATTCCTTCCTCTGTGAGAGTGACACTGTGACTACTGCGAATGAATAGTTTCTTGCTCAGTTGTTGTTCTAAATCTTTTAATTGTCTTGATAAGGTTGGCTGTGTGATATGTAACAATGCAGCAGCAGCTGTCATGCTGCCTTCTCTTGCTACAGCAAGAAAGTAGCGCAGAACTCTTAATTCCATTTTATAAACCTCCTTTATTTATCTGGTTCAAGTATATAATCTAAAGAAATGTGTTTCAAGCATATCATGATATAAGATATAACTATTAGTATTATCTAAGAAACGCAGTTAAAATAAAATTGTAATTTCAATAGCTAGAAAATTTCGGCAAGACAGTGGAATATGCAGTGGATAAAAATGCCGTTTCAGTGTCGACAGTATGAGATGCATGATTATGTAAGTAATAAATTTAAAGGAGTAATACTTTTGGCTAAACGAAATAATTTACTGATATTCATATTAACGATAGGTGTGTTTGGAATTTTAAATACGGAAATGGGATATATCGGAATATTACCTTCTATAGCTGAACATTTTAATGTTAGTGTATCAACTGCAGGGTTGCTAGTAAGTTTGTTTGCCCTCGCTGTGGCTATATCAGGTCCCATCTTACCGTTATTATTATCAAGAATAAATCGTAAGACGATTATGTTAATTGTACTGGGTGTTTTTCTATCAGGGAACATTGTAGCTATATTTACATCTAATTTCACTACTCTATTAGTTGCGAGGATAATTCCTGCCTTTTTCCATCCGGTCTATTGTTCTTTGGCATTCTCGGTTGCTGCTGCCTCTGTAAGTAGAGAAGAGGCGCCAAAAGCTGTTGCTAAAGTATTTATTGGTGTTTCTGCCGGCATGGTAATCGGGGTACCCGTTTCCAGTTTTATTGATAGTGTATTTTCTCTACAAGCGGCAATGGCCTTTTTTGCTGTTGTAATTGCTATATCGTTCATTGCTACCATATTATTTGTACCCTCAATGCCAGTAGAGGAGAAAATTTCTTACGGAACACAATTAACCATATTAAAAAAATTAATTACGTGGCTTTCCATTGCAGCTGTCATTCTATTGAATGCTGCAATATTTGGAGTATATAGCTATTTAGCGGATTATCTCGGCACAGTTACAAATATGGCGCCTAATACAATCAGCTTAACACTGTTCCTTTATGGCGGGGCCAATGTTATAGGAAGTATGATTGCAGGCAGATTACTTACTAAGAATGCGACTAGATTAGTACTGATGTATCCATTGGCATTAGGAGCAATCTATATTATTTTATTTTTCACAGGACATTTTACTTTACCTATGCTTATCATTAGTTTAGTGTGGGGTATTTTTGGTGGTATAGGAGCTAATATAACGCAATATTGGATTATGTCAGCAGCTCCCAATTCTCCTGATTTTTCTAATGGATTATTTCTCACGGCCGCTAATTTAGGAACAACATTCGGAACAGCTGTAGGTGGAATATTTATATCACAAATGGGTATACGCTACGTTGTAATCGTTGGAATATTATCCGTGATCCTCAGTTTAGCTATGATCTTGTTAAGAATCTTTATATATAATCCGAGCAAAAAGCTAGATGCAAGATGAACATGAAGTTAATTAGATAAGTAGGCATAAAAAAGGCAACCAGACGGTTGTCTTTTTTTGATGAGGAACATCTCCTGAAGAATCCATTTAATAACCCTCCTTTATTTGACTTTAAGTATATAGCTTCAAGAAATGTCTATCAAGCATATCATGTTATAAGATATAACTATTGGTATTATCTAAGTGGCGTAGTTAGAATAAAATTGTAATTTCTATTGCAGAATCACAACGAAAACATCGAAATGGGAGGTAAATACAATGATGAAAAAGAAAAATTTACACTTTGGAGTACTTGCAACAATTCTGACAATGACAGCATGTAGTCCACAGTCAACAGCCCAGGAGGATACTCAGACACAGAGCGCTTCAGCAACCAATTACGGTGCGATGACGGATGTTTCCATTCGTGTAGAACCCATTGAACTCACAGAAGAGTGGGATAAAGTATTCCCTCTCAGCGATGAGGTAAATCACAGAAAAGTGACTTTCGTCAACCATTTTGGAATAACAATTGCAGCCGACCTATATGAGCCAAAGAATTATGAAGGTAAACTTCCTGCGATTGCTGTCAGTGGTCCGTTTGGTGCCGTTAAGGAGCAGTCCTCTGGCCTTTATGCCCAGGAAATGGCCAAAAAAGGATTCTTAACGATTGCCTTTGACCCTTCCTATACTGGGGAGAGTAGCGGATACCCAAGATATTTCAACTCACCTGATGTTAATGTTGAAGATTTCCAAAGTGCTGTGGATTTTCTCTCCGTTCAGGAGAATGTTGATCCTGAGCAAATTGGTATAATCGGTATCTGCGGATTTGGAGGTTATGCGCTTCAGACAGCCGCACTTGATACAAGAATCAAGGCGACAGCCGCAATGACAATGTACGATATGAGTCGTGTTACGGCACTTGGATATAACGATACCCTTGATGAGGAGGGGAGATATCAGGCTCGTGTCGATTATAATAATCAAAGAACAGAAGACTATACAAAGGGCATCTATACCCTGGGAGGCGGAAATCCAGAGAAAGCACCGGATGATGCTCCACAGTTCATCAAAGACTATGTAGATTATTACAAGACTGAGCGTGGCTATCACACACGTTCTGTAAATTCAAATGGAGGATGGGCTTCGACAACTGCAGGTTCCTTAATGAATATGCGTTTATTGGAATATGCTCCTGAGATCCGCAGCGATGTACTTGTTGTTCACGGTGAGGATGCCCATTCTTTATATTTTAGTCAAGATGCCTTTAAGCTTCTCAAAGGTGACAATAAGGAGCTGGAAATTATTCCTGGTGCAAGCCATACAGATCTATATGACCAAATGGAAGTAATTCCGTTTGACAAATTGGATACATTTTTTACTAATGCATTTGCAGATGAGTCATAAGGAACAAGTAGAAGGGAGCAGCTAGCTCCTGTCCTCTCAAATACCCTATACTCGGGTCCATATACGTCGGTTCAAAAGGGACAAGAGTATAGTCCCATTGAAAGTCGCTAATTTAGCGGCTTTTTTAGTTTATCGGTACAAGTCCTTTTCCCGATTGCCGGTAGTGGGTAGTCGTTGACTTGCTGGGTCAGATCATATTTAAGGACAATGGTACACTTCGGCCTTCAGGATACTGTTTGCCTAACGATGATGGGATTGGCAGACGCATCTGATCATACTTGGTTACGAAACGCGTCACCTAATTAAGTTTTAATCATACTTATCTTACAGCCTTCAAAAAGTGAGCTTGGTCCGTAATAAGCTGAATAGATGATATTTTATTGACTAGAAGGTCTATTTAGAAATTCCTGTTGTATGGAGTCAAGTTACCGTTCCCCCTATGAATAATACTTCATAGAATAGAAAATAGAATATCAATTTCATCTATAGAAAGTAGGGGAAATAAACGGTGGATGGGATAGGAAATACAGAGAGTGGTTTTGCGGCTCACGCAGAAGGATTAAATACTACTGCCAGTGGGACAGCGTCTCATTCAGAAGGTTATCAAACGACAGCAAGCGGAAATGCTTCCCATGCCGAGGGAAGCACAACTACAGCAGCCGGTGCAGCATCTCATACGGAAGGATACCTTACGAATTCAACGATCGATACAGCTCATGCCGAAGGTGATTCTACATTAGCTAGCGGCGCTGCAGCACATGCGGAAGGTTATAATACAAATGCTAGTGGAATTGGCTCTCATGCTGAAGGTGGAGAGACACTAAGCAGCGGACTATATGCACATGCTGAAGGTCAAAACACATCTGCCATCGGGCAAGCCTCGCATGCTCAAGGTATGCTTAGCTCAGCGAGCGGTGATTTATCCCATGCTGAAGGTCAAAGCACAACAGCCAGTGGTGTATCCTCTCATGCCGAAGGTGCTAGTACTATCGCAGCAGGAGCAAATTCTCATGCAGAAGGCACAGGATCGACAACGACAGTCAATGGCATTAGCGCTCATGCTGAAGGAGAAGGAAACACAGCGAGCGGCAGAGCTTCTCATGCTGAAGGTGGAGCTCAGGATCCAAGCGGAACAGCTGCTCCTAACCTATCGAGCGGTCCTAGTTCTCACGCGGAGGGGGTTGGAACAACCGCCAGTGGTTTTGCCTCCCATGCAGTAGGGGGAACTTTTGATATTACAATTGTCCAAGGCCCACAGGCGATAGGTGACTTCTCCCATGCGGAAGGGAACAGCACAACCGCAATCGGTATCGCCTCCCATGCGGAAGGGATTGGCACTATAGCAAACGGGGAAGCTCCCCATGCGGAAGGGGTCGGCACGGTAGCAGTTGGTATCGCCTCCCATGCAGAAGGATTGAATACAACAGCGTTTTTCAATGGATCTCATATTATGGGTCAGAATGGACAGGCGCGATTTCCTTTTTCCTGGCACTTAGCAAATGGTCTTATGGTCGGACCCACCTTAAACTCAGCTGTGATTGAAGGAGCCACAGGCAACCTTTATTTGGATGGAACGGTCATCTCTCCGGCAGCTGCCGATTATGCTGAAATGTTTGAAACATTTGACGGAAATACAATTGATGTTGGGTACTTTGTTACCTTAATGGATGATAAAGTTCGAACAGCTCATGCTGAAGATGACTATATTCTTGGTGTAGTGAGTGCGACACCAGCAATTATCGCCGATGCAAGTGATCTAAGATGGCATGATCTATACGTTAAAGATGAGTGGGGAAGAATCCAATATCATGATGTTGTTGTACCTGAAGTGAAAGATAAGGAAGGTCGAATAATTATAACTTCCTTTACCAAAAGAGAAGGTCAACTAAATCCTGAGTATGACTCATCGAAGGAATATATACCGCGATTGCAAAGAATAGAATGGATACCGGTTGGTGTTGTCGGTAAATTGCTTGTTCGTGATGACGGTACTAATCAGGCTGGGGGATATTGCTGGGCAAATAACGAGGGAATCGCAACGTCATCCACAACAGGCTACCGGGTTATGAAAAGGACTGGACCTAATCAAATTTTGATATTTGTGAAATAAGACTTATCTCATGATTGAGATTGTAAATGAATCATTAGCAGGAGCGCTTGAATAAGGTTCCTGCTTCTTATGTTTTGTGTAAACAGAAGATATACGTTAATGATCGATACATATGAGAGATATTCAGAATGAATTGGTTCATATATCGGACTGTAGACGGAGCCATGAATCAGACTCAGGGTTGTTTTGGGACATGCCATTCTCCAAGTAACATAAAGATACAATAAAATGAAAGGGAGTGGTTATTATGACTCGTATAAGGGAGAGCACCGTGAACAATCGTCTATTTTATATGGATCGTCTGCGGACATTTCTCACAATTTTGGTTGTGTTTCATCATGCAGCGACGACATATGCTGTGCCGGGTTCGTGGTATTTTTATGATACGCTGCAAAAGCCTGATGCAAGTTTTGTACTGATGCTGTTGTTTGTCTTTATCAACCAAGCGTTCTTTATGGGATTATTCTTCTTTATCGCGGGGTACTTTGTGCCCTCATCTTCTGATCGCAAAGGACCGAAGTCTTTTCTCAAAGATCGGCTTATTCGCTTGGGGATTTCTTTGATCGTTTATATCTTCCTCATCAGTCCAGTGATTTTATATACCACCACGCTCCATTATAGTGCAAGCGATAGCAATGAAGTGTCATTTTGGGAGTTTTATCGGACGCAGATCCTCAGCTTTGCAATCACAGAACCGGGTCCGCTCTGGTTTTTGCTTGCACTGCTTGTTTTTAATTCAGTTTATGCGCTGGTACGTATGGTTAGGAAAGATAGTGCTCCGAAGAAGAGTATCCCATTCCCATCGGTGAAATTGCTTCTGCTTACTGCCACGCTCATCGGACTTGTAACCTTCGGAATCCGTCAAATATTCCCGATCGGCAAGCTCATATTTGGATTGAATTTCGGCTATTTTCCTGCATATATCGTACTCTTTATTGCAGGGATCATCGCGTACCGTAATCAGTGGTTAACGAATATCCCACGTCGTACCGTGAAAATCATGGGCATCATCGCACTCATTTTCCTGCCGATACTTCCGATCGCCGCTCTCATCCTCAACCCGACATTGAGTACCGGAGGGGGGTTAAACTCAAATGCCTTCATTTATGCCATATGGGAGCCCTTTGTCGGATTTGGCATCTCTCTACTATTGTTGGCAGTGTACCGCAAATATCGCAATCAAACGAACAAATTTCAACGTAGTGTTGATTCTGCCTCGTATACGGTTTATATCATTCATTCACTCGTATTGATTGCTTATAGCATTTGGTTGCACAACGCACAAATGCCTCCGTTTATTGAGTTTCTGATATTAGGTGGGTTAGGGACAATCACGAGTTATTTGCTCGCTATACTGATTCGGAAAATTCCTTACGCCAAGAAAGTACTATAACCATTTTTATAATTGGGACCCTTCAGTGAAACGGCGGCTTCGCAGTGGATCGAAATCAAGTTTTTCAGCTTAGGTAAACACGTTGACAATAAATAAACGATCATTTATTATTGATCCATGAGATATAGAGATGATAACAAAGTCGAGGCAATATTTGACGCAACCATACAGCTAATTAATGAGATCGGGTTCTCTGATACGTCGATATCACAAATCGCCAAGAGAGCGAGTGTATCTGCAGCGACGATTTATATTTACCATGAGAACAAAGACGATCTGCTTTACAAGACCTACTTGAAGATTAAAGGCAAGATGAGCGAGAGAATGTTTCAGGAAGTGGATCATACCCGAACAGTTTACGAACGATTTGAGGTTATCATCCGCAACTATGTTGATTTTATTCAATCTTTCAAAGAGTATTTTTTGTTCCTGGAGCAAATAATGAATTCTCCTCTGCCTCAGAAATGGTGCCTAGAAGATACGGCAAGTCAGTTTCAACCGATCTTCGATCTGTTTGAAGCTGGCATCCGGCAGGAGATCCTGAAGAAGGAAGATATTAACATGCTAGTTGTTTACTCCATCTTGCCGATTGCCGAATTGGTGAAAGCACATTTGAAGAACGGGACCCTATTGAATGGTGAACAATTAGATTCTGCCATCAAGATGAGTTGGGACGCTATTAAAGCATAGTAAAAAAGTTTAAGCGATGATTAGCATCGCTTTTCTTTTCACCAATAGTAAATGAACATTCACTTATTATAGAAAATCGAGAGGGAATGAACAATGAAGTTTACCATCTTTGGAGCTAGCGGGGGTACGGGGTTACAGCTAATAGACCAAGCGATCAACAAGGGACATACCGTAAAAGCCTTTGTTCGTAACGCAGATCGAATCTTGCTTACTCGGGAGGGATTAACCGTTATAGAAGGCAATGTATTTAGTGAAGAGGATGTGGGATCAGCTATTGAGGGGCAAGACGCGGTGTTTGTCGCTTTAGGAGTCACAGCAGGAAGTCCTTCAGATCTATGCTTTCGTGGGACGCGTTCAATTGTGAACGCGATGAGAAGGCATAAAGTACAAAGACTGGTCGTTCTTACGGGCTTTGGCACCAGCAGAGAAAGTAGGAATCAGCTTGGAATTGGGATGAGGATGATTGTTAAACTGGTTTATTTAATAACGTTCCGAGAGTTTTACGATAAGGAAAGGCAGGATGGTATTGTGCGGAAAAGTGGTTTGGACTGGACTATCGTTCAGCCTTCAAGGCTCACCAATGAGCCGGGCAAAGGGCGATATAAGCACGGTGCTTTTAAACCTTCCATACTAGCTAAAATTTCTCGTGACGACGTGGCTAGATTCATGATCGATTCAGTCGAACATGCTCGTTATATCAAACAATCCTCGTTTATTCACGACTGAATGAACAGCATTGCGGTTTGTAATAACCCAATTAGATGTAAAATATAAGCTAACGGAGGAATAAACCATGAGACCAAACTGGACGCCTGACGATCTCCCAAATCTAAAAGGAAAAACCGCTATCGTGACAGGAGGCAATGGCGGGGTAGGCTATTATACGACATTAGAGCTAGCGAAGCACGGTGCCACAGTGATTATTGGAAGCCGGGATCCTATGCGGGGAGAAGAAGCCATCATCAAGATGAAACAAACGGCACCGAATATAGCTGTAACAGTAGAGCCATTAAACTTGGCAGATCTGAAGTCAGTTCGAAGCTTTGCCGACAAAATCCATGGGAAAGTGAAAGGTATAGACGTCCATATAAATAACGCTGGAGTAATGGCAGTTCCGACTCGTGAACTGACGGCAGATGGTTTTGAAATGCACTTTGGAACCAATCATCTTGGACACTTCGCGTTGACAGGTCTGTTATTACCGTTAATTGAAAAGAACCGCGGTCGAATCGTTACAGTTAGCGCAAAGTCAGCTCAAATGGGTGATATAGATTTTTCTGATTTAAGAATGGACAACAAATACAGACCAATGGCAGCATACAATCGCTCGAAACTTTCAAACATACTGTTTGCCCGTGAATTGAATCGACGTGCGAAGAAGAAAGGTATCACTTCTATAGCAGTACATCCGGGTACAAGTCCTACAGGAATCGGGAGAAACACACCGCGGGGAACCAGAGCATTCGGACTGCTATTAATGAAAATATTCGGAACTCCTCCTGATCAATCCGCTTGGCCATCTCTTATTGCGGCGACGGATTCGACAATCACCGGAGACATTTACCTAGGGCTAGGAATGAATCCGCTAAAGGCGAAGAGACCGAAGCTTGTAGATTTCCCCAAAAAGGCTTTGGATGCGCAGCTTGCGGATAGACTTTGGTTACTATCCGAGAAGTTAACCGATGTACATTATAACTTGTAAAAACGATCAAAAGAATGGTTCCTTTTTTCACATATATACACGCTAAGACCGTATTACATAGACTAGAACATTACGCAAGAGGGAGACATTAATTCAAAACCGCATGGAGCAGTTCGCCGGTTGGCAGCTGCTTTTTTGTTTAATCTAATGGGCAGTTTTGTTTAAGATTAGTCACAGAGAGTCGTATCATTTGATTCGCTGCATCGGGAATATGCATAGAGCATCGCCAGCGTTCATCCTGCGGAGCCTCCGGATATGGCCATGGAATCTAAAATCAACCCGATCATCATGATGGCAGTGAGAATAATGATTCGTTTCATCGCAAAAAATGTTGTCATTTGTGTCTATAATCATAAGATATTACGCATTCGGATGATTCTATCGTAAAATTTAATAATAAGAAAGTGCAGGAGTGTGTACCCGTGGCAAATATTATTGATATCGCAAAGCTAGCAGGCGTATCCGTATCCACTGTATCAAGGGTAATAAATAATCATCCTTATGTCTCGGAGTCGAAGAGGGAAATGGTACAGCGAGTCATTGATGAGCTTGACTTCACTCCAAACCGGTTAGCTGTTGATTTAATCCGTAAGGAAACAAAATGCATCGGTGTGATCATACCATACAACAACAATCAAGCCTTTGATCAACTGCTCCATGGCGTACTCAATCGATCGATTGAGCATGATTATTCTGTAATGGTGCTTCCTACGAAATACGATCCTGCTAAAGAGCTTCGCTGCTTAAACATGTTGAAAAATAAACAATTGGACGGAGTCATTATCACTTCTCGTTCTAATGATTGGAATTCAATCCTTCCGTATAGTAAATATGGAACCATCGTTGCATGCGAGTTCACTGATCATCCCCAAATTGGGTGTGCCTATATTGATCGGTATGCATCTTTCGTGGACGCATTCCAGTTGTTGAAGGACAAAGGTCATTCACGCGTCGCGTTTACAACAGCAAGAGGCGAAGAGAGTAGCAGCACACAGTTGACGATAAAAGCATACAAGCAAGTATTCAGTGATTTGTCACCAGTGTATCATTTGAATGATTGTCAAACGATGGATGACGGGTTTATAGCAGCACAGCGACTGCTTAATATGGAAGACAGACCCACAGCTATATATGCTAACGGTGATGAGGTCGCGGCAGGAATGTATCAGTGTGCAAAAGACATGAATTTAAGTGTACCGGAGGATCTGGCGATTATTGGCCAAGAAAATCAACCGGTTGGGATTGGACTGAGCCTATCTACCGTTGATCATCAGTTAGTAAAAGTTGGTGAACAAGCCTTTGATCTTACAATGGATAGAACCAACAATAAAGTAAAGATTCCCTACCAAATCATTATACGTCAGTCTACTTAGCTATTGACCTGAAAAGGATTTCATACTTTAGCATACGAATAGGGTTCATTACTTATCATGCTAAGGAGGATGAAATGATGATGTACAAAACCGTTATTTTTGATATTGACGGAACATTAATCAACACAGAACAAGCGGTGTTAGGCTCATTACAGAAGCTGCTGGAGAAGAACTATAATCGGAAAATGAAACAGGAAGATCTCGCATTTGCGCTTGGGATACCGGGAGCCGTATCTTTGGGGCAACTCGGTATCGAAGATATTGAATATGCGAATAAATGCTGGAATGATCTGATGAATGATTTCCGGCATACCATTCACGTATTTGAGGGTTTTCAACAACTGCTTGCTAATCTGAAGATACAATCCGTTGCAACTGGAGTCGTGACGTCCAAGACTAAACGAGAGTATCAAGATGACTTCGTCCCTTTTGGTCTCGCATCTTACTTGCCGTATGTGGTATGTGCAGATGATACAGATCGGCACAAGCCTCATCCTGACCCACTAGTTAAATTTCTAGATATATCTGATGCAAAGGCGGAAACCTCCATTTACATCGGTGATACGATCTATGATTACGAATGTGCCAGAGACGCCGGAGTAGACTTTGGATTAGCATTATGGGGATGCAAACAACCTGAGGCGATTCCAGCAAAATTTAAGTTCGCGAATCCAGAAGATATTCTTGTTCTTTGGGATGATATGAAGTAAGTAATGATAAGTAAAAAAAGGGGAGATGAAATGATGAGTTTTAAAGTGACAGAGTACGTTAACGAGAGATTAGAAGAGATTGAAAAATTAAAAAGCGAAACATTCGATTGGTTAAAAAACGTAACTAAGACTGTTGATGAGCTTACAAAAGAAGAAGAAATAGAAATCTTAGAGAAAAAAATGATTTATTATTCTGCTTCTGGTGCATTAGAGGAGCTAGGCAGATTAAAAGAGAAATTAGATGAATAGTTTATTGTTGAAACGATGGCAAGGCGTAACCAGAAGACTGTGACATAGAACGGGTTACCGGGGGACAATAATATGTTCTGATTACCGATTAGATGTATATCTAATCGGTTTCCACACGTTAAATTCAAGCTAGCAAGCAGGTTATCAATATTACAAGAAAGAATAGCAAAGCTTACTTCTCTCCCCAATATTTAATTCACATGAGCTTAAACTATGAACTTTCTTCAGTAGAAAACGAAGAGGTTTGTTTCCGATAAGCTGAAGGAGAATGACCTGTCGTTTTCTTAAATAATTTTGAAAATAAAAGTGGATCCTCGTAGCCCACCGAGCGTGCAATATCACCAATCGATAAATGAACGTGATGTAAAAGTTCGCATGCTCTGTTCATTCGATACTTGATGAGAAAAGCTTGTATGCTATGACCCGTGTACTCTTTAAATACAGTGCCTAAGTAATTGCGCTGCAAACCGATGCTCCTTGCGATGCCTTCCACCGTAATTCTACTGTCATAATTTAATTTAATAAAATCGATGACTTGGTTTATGTATTTTTCTTTTGGGTTATGAGAAACTACATTTTTAACTTCAGTGCTTCTTTGTGCCAGTTCACCAAAGTACATATACAAAAGTCCATTTAAATAGATGCTGCGTCCCTGAGCATTAGTATTTGTCCTCAACATCGTTTCAACATATTGAGTTAAGGAACCGTTATTCATATGAAAAATAGGCACTTCGTTTGAAAGTCCTGCTTCAAGAAGCAAATTTTCAGCAGATGTTCCATTAAATCCAATCCAGCAATAATGCCATGGACGTTCATGATCTGCTTTATAAAAAGCGACTTTTTCAGGACAGAGAAGGAATCCGTCACCTTTTTTTAGATTGTACCTTTTTCCTTCATACTGAAACACACCTTCACCATCTAGTATATAGTGTATTTTGTAGTATTCACGTATGGACGGGCCGAAGGAGTGTCCAGGCTTACAGGCTTCCATACCGAATTGGATTAAATAGAGATCATGCAAATGAGGGTTCGGTGAAATAAATTCGGTCATGCAGATATCTCCTTTGCCGTAGCTTAAACGTTTTGATATATAAATTTAACAGTACCACATTACGTGCATGATCGAATAGATCTCGCATCTTATCCCTAAGAGATAACATACATAAAACCATAAGAGAAACACATTGTGACATTATAAACACTTTTCTTTTCTTGTAAGCTCTAACTAGTAATACGAACCGAGTATTTGTTAGTTAATTTCTACACAGAGGAGAAATAGTCATGATATATCAGGCGAATGATCAACGGTACAATATGATGGAATATGAGCGGTCCGGAAAAAGCGGCATAAAATTTCCTGTTATTTCACTTGGATTATGGCAGAACTTTGGAGGCAATAAACCCTTTGAAGAATCAAGGGCGATGATACGGCGTGCATTTGACCTGGGTATCACACATTTTGATCTAGCCAATAACTATGGTCCCCCTGCAGGATCAGCTGAGGAAACATTTGGGGGAGTACTCAAGAAAGACATGATGCCATATCGCGATGAAATGCTAATATCAACAAAAGCGGGGTATTATATGTGGCCCGGGCCATATGGAGAATGGGGCTCTCGTAAAAATTTGCTCGCGAGTTTGGATCAAAGCTTGAGACGAATGGGAATCGATTACGTTGATATTTTCTATCACCATAGACCTGATACAGATACTCCCTTGGAAGAGTCG
The DNA here is from genome assembly GCF_028747985.1 of Paenibacillus urinalis. Classification (NCBI taxonomy): domain Bacteria; kingdom Bacillati; phylum Bacillota; class Bacilli; order Caryophanales; family Paenibacillaceae; genus Paenibacillus; species Paenibacillus urinalis. The sequence goes on along the minus strand of NZ_CP118108.1, from coordinate 2,805,618 downwards.
ATGAGCGCTCTTGCACAAGCCGTGAAACAAGGGAAAGCACTATATGTCGGTTTGTCCAACTATGGTCCGGAAGAAACAAGACGAGCTGCTGAAATTCTTAAGGAGCTTGGAACACCGCTCCTTGTTCATCAGCCTAACTATTCTATGCTGAATCGGTGGATTGAGGAGGGTCTAACTGAAGTTCTGCAGCAACAAGGCATAGGATCCATCGCATTTTGTCCGCTTGGTCGTGGCCAATTAACAGGCAAATATGTAGACAAGTTGGAGCATGAATTGAATTCCGGCGAAATCACGTTGAAGCCTCAGGCGGTAACTGCAGAAAGACTCGCTAAATTTCGTGAACTAGAATCCATTGCAGCTCACCGCGGACAAAGCTTGGCACAAATGTCACTTACGTGGGCTTTGCGAAAAGGTGGAGTTACCTCCGTGTTAATCGGAGCAAGCAAGGTAAGCCAGATTGAGGAAAATGCAGCATCCGTATCTTTCCCAGCATTAACCGAAGACGAACTTAAAAAGATCGATAGCGTCCTAGAACAAATAGGGAATTTCCCTTGGTAATGAATTGAACATGTGCTTTAATAGACGTGTGTGAAACAAAATAAAACACTTTCAAGGGAATACCTCTTATCGTAAAGATATGGAGAACAACCTTGGAGGTGTTTTTCATTTGAATTACAGGGAGAGGTGCTGCGGATGGTTAACCGATTAATCGAGCGTGATTTTTGTTGCAGAAGAGAAGGGCTGATGATTCGAGGAAAAGAATTCCTGCCACAAGGAGATCATTTACCAGCGATCATTATTAGTCATGGATTTGGTGGAAATTCAATGAATCTGGAATCATACTGCCGAACGTTTGCAGCATGGGGATATGCGACATACTGTTTTGACTTCTGTGGCGGTAGCCCTGATGAAGAGGGAAGAAGTGACGGAAAATCAACGGATATGACTGTACTGACCGAACGTGATGATTTGATAGCCGTTATGGATTATGTTAAAGAGTTAACTTATGTTGATGACAGCAAATTGACATTAATGGGGTTTAGTCAGGGCGGATTTGTATCGGCGCTTGCCGCTGCCAAACGCGCAAATGAAGTGCACTCAATAATACTTATTTACCCAGCATTTTGTATTCCGGACGATGCCCGAAGAGGTGCATTAGCGAACTCATCCTATGATATCAATTGTGTTCCTGAAATTATAGATTGCGGGAGAATGACTATTGGCAAGATGTTTCATGAGACTGTCGCAGATATGGATCCTTATGAAGAGATCATTCCTTACAAAGGACCTGTACTTCTGATCCATGGCACCTCAGATGGGATTGTACATTACAGTTATTCTGTTCAAGCCCAAAATTCTTATGAAACAGGTCAATGTCAGCTGCAACTCATCAAGGAGGCTGGACATCATTTTACGGAGGAACAAACGGAAAGTATGATTGTTTCCATACATCAATTTTTAAAAGGAAAAAAGGAAGTATTAACGATTGATGTTCTAATTACTGGCAGCGAGGTGAGGAAAGATACGGGAACAGATAAGCAGATTGCTGTCTTTTTTACAGGAAGCAGTGAAAGCCCTTTCTTCAAAGGTGATATTGTCCAAGGGGCTGAGGACGTGCAGGATTATCATGAAGGTAACCTGACAAACATTCGAGCAGATTATGCGCTGGAAGGCGTTGACTATGTGGGGGATCACTGCCGAATTCATATTGTGAACCAGCGTGTGAATGGAGAGCTGAAGCCTGTTATACATACAGATAGCAGAGCACTTGATTTTCTTAATCATGCAGATCTGACGGCCTGTATTGAAGGTTTTACAGGTGGACTTACAGTTCGTATTTTCTCATAAGCAGAGTGTGTTGAGGCTAGGGTGCCTAAAGGTGCTCTAGTTCTTCGTGATCATAACGAAACAAATTCGAAACTGGCGAGCAGTTAGGTGCTAAAATATCTTGGAATCAAATAACAAAGACTGCTGTTATCCAGAAAGACGGGAATCAACTAGTCGCTAAAGTTGGTCCATATGTCAAAATACTAGACGGACGTGTTTATGTTCAGCTCCGTGAAGTGAATGATACTTTTTTTGATCATGATCCCATTGGATGGTCTTCAAGTCATCTTATGGCAAGTAATAATCATTTTTATGTCTCTGTTGCACCATTAGAAACGAGTACCGCATTAAAACTGGCTTCGGCATCCATTTCCAACAAAAAAGAACGCGCTGAGCTAGTTGAGAAAGCGAACGGTGCAGAACTTACTGGAGAGCTAACTTGGGAAGGGTTCAATAAATTTAAGGTTAATTATTCTGTTGAATGGAAGACCGGAGACTACTCTTACAGAACTGGAAATATTGAGATTAAATTGAAAAGGTCCGGAGAAAAATGGATTCCATATTCATATCAATACGATGAGTCTTGGGGAGTTGTAGTTCCCTGAATTTCGAAAGCCTGAGGTTCCAGGGCAGGTCGTCAAGATCAATTTACGTACTACAAGCATCCTATCTAAGTTTTCACTTGGAACGGCTGCAAAAGATGAAGAATCAGTGCACTAATGGAACCAAGACAGATTTCAGTAAAAACTAAACGGCCGCAGCTTAATTCTTGGCTTTTTTGTAATGTCTACTTGACAGGGTTAAGACCAAAGTACGACGCCACCGCCGTATAAAGATCAAGGTGATACTAAACTATTTTCCTTTGGGGAATCCTTTTACTAATTTCCTGTAGGCAAGAGGACTGAGTCTCGTCTTTTTTTTGAATGATTCAATAAAATAACTTTGGCTGCTGAATCCTATTGATTCAGAGATTTCAGAGATAGGAATATCTGTGGACTCCAGAAGTTCAACTGCTCTTGAAACTCGAAATTCCATAAAGTATGTTACGACAAATAATACTTGGATAAAGTACCAGTTTACTTTTTAAAGCTAATTTTGATGAATACAAAGTGATTAATGGGAAGTTTAACGCAACATTCCATTTTTTATAACGTATTAATTTATGGAATTATTGGGCGGTTTGAAAAACTATTTTATAAGGATGAAAGAATGAAAGGACGAAATCCATAATTATGCGTTTATTAACTTTACTTTTTTCATTTATCCTGATAACTGGCGTTATAGGATGTGCACAATCTGACAAAGATACTGTTCAAACTTATATGAATCAAATGAAACAATTAAATCAAGAAAATTCAGTCATCGATACAATCGTTTCAAAAACTGATATGGAAGGGAAGAGTGGAGATATTATAGGATCTCATCGAGATCCTGGTGATGATATCGGAAATATATATAGGATCGTTGATGAACTTGACTCTCTTAATGAAGTCGTTGATAAGCCCCAAATACCTGAATATTATTATGAAATGTTAATAAGTGCACAGGATAAGAACAGCCTAAAAACATTTGATATTAGAATTTTAGTAGACCCTGATATCACTTACATCAAATGGATTGATATTAATTCGAGTGATAAAAAATTGGAAGGTATTCAGATAAATAAAGATTATGAATTATCCGAAAATCTGAAAACTGACATTAAACAAATACTTAACTCGGTTAGTGATTAATGAAGTGTTTGTCTTAAAACAATATTGAGGTGTTGAATGAATTGGCAGTAACCTTTTTTGTCGCAGATTCTTTAGCTGAGTGTGTAAATAATTATGAGATAGTACAATTTGATGAAGATATTCATAGTATCATTTGGAATGACAAAGCAAACTTACCGGAGATTGCAAAAATATTGTATAGTCTAGACCCCTTCGATGTTAAATGTTTTATGGCTTCCGAAGTGGAAGATCTTAAGATCGTTTGTTCCGAGTTGCAGTTGGTGTATAGAGATAATGAGCAGATGATAAACTTTTTTATATCACTTATGAAATTATGCAATATTGCCTGTCAACAAAAGAAGCATATCATTGCAGTAGGGGATTAGTTATCCTAGAGGAATCACATAGGAGTCTAATTACTGTGAACTGCACCCCAATAGTTAGAAATCATCTAACTATTGGGGTGCAGTCTTTTTTACGGGGTTATAATCAAGAACAGTGATGCAGGAGAGTTTATTGACTTAGCGAATACTCTACACATGAAGTTATTTACGAAGCTCGTAGATAAGACGTTAGCCGGAAGAAGTTCTTAGTGTAGGAGGAGTCTATCTGATATTAGAAAAAGTTATAAATAGAATTGTAATACAAAGTGAATATAAGGATTTTGTTGATAAGTATATAGATCATATACTTGCCGAATTTAAAGGTAAGATTCATAGCATTTATATGTGTGGCTCGATTCCAAAAGGAACTGCTAAACCTTTTAAGTCAGATGCAGACTTTACTATTGTATGTGAAAATCCCAAAGATATTGATTACGAAAGATTGACAGCTATTAAAGACAGGCTTTTGGAAGGATATCCAGTTATAACTAAGATTGATACGATCATTTGCTCGATCGACGATGTATTAAGTAAACCAAATGAGTGGGGTTTTTGGGTTAAGATCATTTGTGTTTGCCTATATGGTGATGACGTTGGCGAGAAAGTACCACCGATCATTATTTCTCCAGAGTTCATTTTAGACTTAAATACAGAGACTAAGGAGGAAGTAGTTCGTATACATCGTTCACTTTCTAATGCTAGTGATAACACAATGAAATCTAGATATATTAAAGGTTACTCTAAGAGATTAATTCGTGCATTATATTCTTTGGTTTTAGAAGATACAGGTGTATGGCAAGATGACATTATTAAGATGAAGAATGCCATATTAAACTATTGTGAGATTGACTCCGCTTTAGTTGAATATCTGTATGCATGTTACATGGATAGTAATGTACCTGTTGAAGAGTTTCTGGGAATTGCAGAAGAAGTATATAGCTATTTTGAGAACGCCTTAAATGCAATGGCTGATTCCAGAACTTCCTTCAGCTAACAGAATTTTTACAATTCTGGTCACTCTGAGCAGCCAGCGACCAGACTCAAAATGTCCAACGCCGCCCGAACAGGTTAGCTCAGATAAAAACTCATAAGTAAACTACCTACCAATGTTAAAATCGGTTGTGCCACTACATTAGCCAGTTAAATGAAATGCATCTCTGTCACCTATGATATTATGAAAATAAAGTAAGAAAAAATAGTTAAAGGATGTTGAGTTAGGATGACTAATCGTGCAATGAACATTGTCGTAAAAGAATATGATGCCAATTGGGTTCATCAATTTCAAAAGGAAGCAAGATTGATCCGGAAAGTTCTTGAAGGCGAAATCCTAGAAATTTATCATATTGGCAGCACAGCGGTGCCAGGTCTCAAGGCTAAACCAATCATTGATATCATGCCAGTGGTTAACAAGATTGAGAACGTGGATGGATTTAATTCAAAGATGATTGATATCGGTTATGAACCCCTTGGAGAGTTTGGGATGGCTGGAAGGAGATATTTTCGTAAAGGAGGAGAAAACAGGACTCATCAGGTGCACTTTTTTCAAGTTGATCATGTATATGAGATCGAACGCCATATCGCTGTTCGGGATTATTTAAAATCGCATCTAAAGGACGTGCAAGAATACGGAGAGTTGAAAGTACATTTAGCCAAGCGATTTCCCAAAGACATCGAAGGATATAGTGTTGGTAAAGATGCATTTGTAAAAGATTTGGAAAGGAGAGCATTATTGTGGTGGCAGGAAAGAATTCAGTAAGAGTAAAAAATATTAAAGACTGCTTATTCGGAAAGTTACATTCATCTTAGATGGTAAAGCAGTCATTACAATAGGTATCCACTTTCGTTTCTTCGAAGCAATTACTGCATGTGCAGCTCCTTTTTTCGGTTATACGTTCTTCCGAGGCTCAAATCCAACCCTTGTTTAGAGCAATTGCAACGGCATCGATCCGATTCTTCGCCTCGAGTTTCTGAAGGATCTCTGAGATGTAATTACGGATGGTAGCGGGAGACAAATATAATAGCTTGCTAATTTCGCTCACCGAATATCCGGCTCTCAAATAGGATAGAAGCTCTGACTCCCGATTCGTTAAAGGATTCAGTTCTTCGCTCATGGAGAAGGTGAGGAGTGGACTGAATACGCGACTACCCTTATAAATTTTGCGTAAAGATACGGCAAGTTCCGATACGGGGGCGTCCTTTAGGAAATACCCCATCACTCCAGCTTGAATTGCTCGCTGATAATATCCGCTTTTGGCAAAAGTCGTCACGATGGCGATCCGGCATTTACTGCCCTCTGCCATAAGCTGTTCAGCTACGTCCAGTCCGCTTAATAGCGGCATTTCAATATCTAGTACGGCAATATCCGGCGACAGCTTTCGGATCAGCTGCAAGGCTAGCTCGCCATTGTCGGATTCTCCGACGATTTCGATGTCCGGTTCCATACCGAGGAGCCGGCTTATGGCGCTTCTTAACATTCCTTGGTCCTCTGCAATGACAATCTTCACCCTGTTTCCTCCTTGGCCCGCGTTCGGTGATGAGGGATGGCAATCGTCACTTTCGTGCGATTCTCAGCATCAGAATCCAGTTCCAGTGTTCCTCCTATTAAAGATAACCGTTCCTTCATGCCCAGCAGACCGGCACCCCATTTCTCCGTTTGATTCTGACCCTTCGCGATGCCGATCCCATTGTCACAAGTGAGTAACAAATAGCGTTCCTTATCTTCCAGGAGCTGAATGGAACATTTTCCTGCCCCGCTATGTTTGACGACATTGGTTATACATTCCCGCAAGCACATGCCAAGAACATTCTGTACGATAGGCATCATTCTTTCCGCGTCCATCCGTACGTGCGTTTCGGCCTCAATGCCGGCAGTTTGAAGAATATGCACAGCACGATGAAGTTCATCTCGGATATCGATGGATTGCATATCATTAACCATTTCCCGGACCTGCAGCAAGGCCGCCCTAGATATCCGCTGAATATCACCGACTTCAATTAGAGCCTCATTGGGACTAGATCGAATGAGTCTCTCCACCAGCTCGCCCTTTACAGTAATCATGGAGAACGTCTGGCCCAGCGTATCGTGCAAATCTCTTGCAATGCGTGCTCTCTCCGCATATTTCACATTTTCTGCGCTGGCATGAGTAAGCTTCATCTGCATCTCGTAAGAGACTTGGTACAGTTTGGACACATAGGGAAGGACGATCAATGCGATAGAGATGGGCAGCCACTCGAACCGAAGAGGTTCGTCAGACAGGTAAGCGGACAGGCAGACCGCGATTGTAAAACAGCCTGCCATGAAACCGACCAGACAGGAAATTCTGCGATACGAGACAAGCATCGACATGGCTAAGGAAGGGTAAAAGCCGAAGCTCATATGCCATGGAGTATGAACAAGGATGAAGTAGGAAACGACAATAAGCTGAATGCAGATATTTATCTCACGGTGCTTCGTATATAGCAGGCTCCTCCAATAACAGAAGGCAAGCAGCAAAAATAGGAATTTATCCAGCCATGCTTCTTGAAGCGGTGTGAAACCATATAAATAGACTGCCGGTATAATCAGAGGTACGAAGGCAAGCCATTTTCTTGAAATCGTATTCATAACACGTTCCTATCGTTTTAATTTGGAGAGCGCGCTTAGTAAGCCAGGTTGGAATCCACGCAATCGACAGGGAGGCTGTTAGCGCATGAAGCGTGTTTGCAATCCCTGCAATATTGGGTTCAGATGGATAAGCCCAGTCATACAGCGATAGAAGTAGTGCCCCCAGAACGGTGACTAGCCCATAGTAGAACCTTGGTTTAGAAGTCCTATCCTGGATCTTGTTATAAATAAAGGCGCCTATTACATTGACGACGATTGACGCAATCATGATTGAGAAGGGATTCAGCTGTTCAAACCGAAGATCCAGCAGCGCACACAAGACATAATATAGAATAATACACATGATCCCGGAAAGGAATCCTACACTTATACCAACCTTAAAGATTCTGTTCATTTCGTCACCCACTTCATAAGGTTTTGATTACAACCTTAGTGTATCAGCGTCAAAAATCGGAATGTAGTTATAAATATCATTTTTTTGACTCAGCCCTAGACAGGCAGCGAATTATACCCGAATATAATAACGTATATAACTAGACACGAAGGAGAGATCGTTTTGGAAAAGAGATCTATCGACCGACTTGAAGGGTTCGTCCAAGCAATTCCCGCAAAAATCGAACAATTGGGCTGCGAGCATATGAGGGTTCCACGGTCCGAAGGGAAATGGTCCAGACTGCAAATCCTGGGTCATCTGTGCGATTCGGCCATTCATAATTTGATTCGGTTCATTGACGCCCAGCATACATCGGGAAGATATACGGTAACTTCATATAACCAAGATGCTTGGGTTGTGGCGCAACGCTATGAAACGGCTTCGGTGGAGGAGGTCCTGGCGCTCTGGGAGAGTGTAAATCTCTCTATTCTTAGAGTCATTTCCTCTATCCCTGAAGAATCGTTATCTTCAAGTCAGGTGCTGCTGCCGGATGGGGAGATCCGAACCTTGTTGTGGCTAGTGGATGATTATGTCGAGCATCTGAATCATCATCTCCGGCAAATTCTCGATGTCGACTGATTCTGAGTTGAAAAGGGCCCAATGAAATGTTACGTAAAATTAACGGCATTCCTTTCAAGACGTTAAGTATGATGCTAAAAGAGCTCGAAGCGGACGGCTTGATTCTCCGCAAAGATTATGCCCAAATTCCCCCGAAGGTTGAATATTCCTTATCGGAACTAGGGCAATCGATCATTCCAATTTTACATATGATGTGTGAGTGGGGAGAGAAAAACAGGAGGCTTGATTAAACCTCCTGAAGAGTGTATGCCTTACAGAGTGTCTATAAAGCGAAGATATTCATGTGCTCTCACTTCCAATAGGTTGGTCGTCGGTCTATTGTCTTCGACTGTTGACGCTTCGTCGCCCTCCTTACCATAAACAGCAAAGAACGAGCGGTAGTCTGAATTGCAGTAATGGAACGTTGTTTCAAATGGTGCTAGCAGTTGCTCTAACGAATATTTGTATTTCCCGTCAGAACTATATTCCTCTCGTCTTATCCCGGTTGACACGGCTAGAGCGACTTTTCGATGTTTCATTTGGTTACCGCTGCTTGAACCATAGCCCCAGCCGTAAGTCAATACATCATCAAGCCATTTTTTCAACAGTGGCGGGCAATTGAACCAGAAGATCGGGAACTGAAATACTAGATTTGCATGCGATTCTACCAATCTCTGTTCGCTCTTTACATCAATGTTCCCGTCGGGGTATGTCTTGTACAAATCATGGACGGTATACTTCTCCGGAAACTTATTTAATTCTTCTACCAGCCGTTTATTAATCGTTGACGTTTCTAAGTTTGGGTGCGTTACAATCACCAGGGTTTTCATGTGACCCCTCCTTTATTCATGAGTATAATGGCGATTGCCTCAAATTATAAGTACGCACATTTTTTTCAGGTACTTACCAAAAGGTAACCGGCGGCTTTACAAGAACTGATAAAAATAGGAGGACTCAGGCCAGAGTTCAGCTTATTATGCTCAACAGCGTTAAGGCGAAGAAGAACTTGGTGCAGCAAATAAGTCGCGGAAATGAAGTGACCCCCAAAAGTTAGACACGGTTATTTCTTCAGGCAGCTTTCTCAAAATGAGTTCGGTACTGTACCGGACTCATTTTGATTTTTGCCTTCAACCGTTTGGTATTGTAGTATTTAATGTATTTTTCCAGTTCCTTCTTGAAATGCTCTACACTTTCAAACTTTTTGTAGTATAAAAACTCCGACTTGAGAATGCCAAAGAAATTCTCAATGACGGCGTTGTCATAACAATTCCCTCTTCGTGACATGCTTTGAAGAATGCCTCTCGACTTCAGCACATGGCAATACGTCTTCATTTGGTAATGCCATCCTTGATCTGAATGAAGGAGAAGACGGTGCTTCTCCGGCAGACGCTTCAGTCCTGTATCAAGCATCTCAGATACCAGAGAATAGGTTGATCGTGAACCGATGGTATAGGTGATAATCTCTCCGTTGAATAAGTCCAAAATGGGGGAAAGATACAGCTTTTCTCCAAATAACTTAAACTCCGTGATGTCCGTCACCCACTTCTCATTTTTGGCGCCTCAGCCGTGAACTGGCGATCCAGATGATTCGGTGCAGTCTTGCCGACTGTCCCTTTATATGACTTATACTTTTTCATGCGCACCAGGCATTTAAGGCCCATCTTCTTCATAAGCTGCTGAATCTTTTTGTGGCTTACTTTCCTTCCGCGAATTTCCAGTTCATCACGAATACGGCGATATCCGTAACGACCCTCATGCTCCATGTAAATGGACTGGATTTCAGATTCTAAATCAGCATTCGAATCGGGTTGACTCATTCTTTTTATAAGGTTGTAATAGGTGCTGCGCGGAATACCAGCCAGCTGTATGAGTGCCACCACCGGATATTTATGCCTTAGCTCCCAGACAACTTGTGCTTTGTCCTGTTTGGTGACTTTTCCTTGTTTCGAACTAAGGCATTCAACTTTTTTAGATACTCATTTTCCATTTCAAGCTGCTTGATACGCTCTTCGAGTGCTTCCACAGACCTTTCAACTACGGATCGTTTGGTAGACGAATTAGGATTTTTTTCATGGATAGACGCCCCTTCTTTTTTGGCTCAAGGGCTTCTAGACCGCCTGTCTCCATCTTTCTCTGCCAGGAATACAACATGGAGAAGTCCGGGAGCTTAAACAGAGCAGCGGTATCCATGAGAGAGGCGTTGGATTGAGCCATATAATTGAGTACGTCCAGTTTAAAGCTTGTCGAATAATTTGTATAGCCGTTAGTAAAGACAGACACACCATGCATCTCATAGAGCTTCAACCAATATTGAAATTGAGACTTGGTAACTCCCATTTGATTTGAGTATTCTGTTTGCGATAAATGTTCAGCGTTATACCCTTGAACTATCGCCAATTTTTTATCGCCAGTAAACTTAGTCATAAAAAAATGCACCTCCAACTGTTAGAGTGTGTCTAACAATTGGGGTGCAGTTCATTTTAGCGGCTTTTTTATTTTATCGACACAAGTTCTTGTCCCAGCATCAAAGTTGACAGGAGTTGCATCATTAAATATACTTAATATAGTAACTAACAAAAATACATTAACAAAGATTTATTAATAGAACATAGATTTCACAAGAGCGGAGAAAAGAGGATGAACATATGGAACAATACCGGATTGATACAAACAACGGTTTAGAGTTTGGACTATATACATTGGGGGATCATTTAGCTAATCCTGAAACGGGTAAGCGGATATCTGCCAAACAGCGTATACAGGAAATCATTGAATTGGCGAAGCTTGCAGAACAAGCAGGCATTGAATTTTTTAGTGTTGGAGAGAGCCATCAGGAATATTTTGCAACTCAGGCCCACAGTGTTGTCCTGGCAGCCATAGCACAGGCTACAACTACAATGAAAATAGGCAGCTCATCTACAATAATAAGCACCTCTGATCCAGTCAGGGTGTACGAAGATTTTGCAACGATTGATCTTATATCGAATGGCCGATCTGAGATCATTGCAGGTCGTGCTTCTCGAGTAGGGTTATATCAGTTATTAGGATATGATCTCAACGATTATGAGGAGTTATTCGAAGAAAAGTTTGATTTGTTATTGAAGATAAACGAGAATGAAGTGCTGAATTGGAAAGGCGAATATCGTGCTCCTCTTAACCAAGCAAGAATTCTCCCGCGACCTGAAGAAGGCTATCTACCTATATGGAGAGCCGTAGGGGGAACCCCTGCCAGTGCAATTAAAGCAGGTGTTGCAGGAGTACCTATGTTTTTGGCTCATCTCGGAGGACCTGCAGTGTTATTTAAAAGATCAATCGATGCTTATCGAGAAGCTGCACGTCAAAATGGACATGATCCGTCGAAATTACCTGTAGCAACCGCCGGTTTCTTTTATGTAGATGAAACGACGCAAAAGGCCCAAAGAGCCTATTATCCTTATATTAATGAGGGAATGAAATTAACCAATGGACGTGGGTTTCCAAAACAGGCATTTGCACAAGGAGCTGACTCCCGTGATGTTATGAATATTGGCAGCCCACAAGAAATCATTGAGAAGATCCTATACCAGCACGAACTCTTTGGGCATCAGAGATATATTGCGCAAATGGATTTTGGTGGAGTTCCTTTTAAGAACTTAATGAAGAACATCGATATCATTGGCAATGAAATTTTACCAGCGATAAAGAAGCATACAGTTAAAAAATAAGACATTGGAGGTCAGTAGTATGAAAGTTGTCGTATTGTCCGGTTCGAAGATCGGCTCCAAAACCAGAATCGCTATGAATTACACCGTAAACTCGATTCACAATAAGTATCCGGATGCTGATGTTACATTATTAGATCTGGCTCTCTTTGATGTTCAATTCAGTGATGGACGGAATTATATGGAGTATGAAGGAGACACGAAATTCGTCATTCAAACCGTTATGGAGGCAGATGTGATTGTGATTGGAACTCCTATTTTCCAAGCCTCCATTCCAGCGACACTGAAAAATATATTTGATTTGGCACCTGAAAAAGCCTTCCAAGGGAAGGTAATAAGCATGATCATTACGGCAGGCTCTCAGCGACACTTTCTCGTTGCAGAACAACAATTAAAGCCCATTTTGACTTTCATGAAAGCTCAAATGGTATCAACCTATGTTTTTATTGAAGAAAAGGATTTCCTTCGCAAAGAGATTGTGAATGATGATGTCTTATTTCGTATAGACCGCTTAGTGGAAGATACCTTCGTATTAGCGGAGACTTACACTAAGATCCTAGAGGCTGAAGAAGCGAAATATGGATTTTAAAGGAGCCAATGATGATGACTAATAAGGAGATTACGGCTGAGTCCCTGACTCCTGACAACAGATTCGTTAGTGAGTTAGTAATACAGGGAGATATGGAGAGAATTACACAACTGTATGGACACCCATATACTATTAAGGGGACCGTGGTACATGGTCAAGCACTGGGAAGAACGCTAGGCTATCCAACCATAAATCTTGGAGGGGAAGCTGACCTCTATGTATCTCCAAAACCCGGAATCTATTTCGGGACTTCAGTAATATTAGAAGGAGATCGGGAGACTGAGCAATATAACGCCATAATAAGCGCTGGCAACCGTCCTACTGTGGGTGGAGAATCTTATTTTATTGAAGCCTTTTTATTAGACTATTCAGGCGATTTGTATGGGCGAAAGGTATTACTTGAATTCTTAAAATATGTGAGGGAAGAAATAACATTTGAAAATCTTGATCAGTTAATGAAGCAAATGAAGCTAGATGAAAATCACGCGAAGTGGAAGACGGGTTTTCATTCACGAAATCGACTGGATTATATCATACTCTTCAATCTCAGTAGTCAGGGCATTAGCAGAGTCGGAAAGTAATCTTAAAAAGTCCATTTCTCAAAGCAAAGAAACAGATAGAAAAATGTACTTTTTTCGTATTGAAGATAAATTTTTGAGCACTCACATTGGGGAAATAGGATATACAGTAAACGAAATTACTCCACTCGGAAAAATCTTAGAGGTGGGCTATTTTATCAAACCACTGTTTTGGGGAAAAGGGTACACTTCAGAGGCATTAGAAGAAGTTATACGTTTTGCATTCGAAGAAAATAATGTTTTAGAATCTCATGCGGATGCTTGAAAGGAAACATTGCCTCTGAAAAAGTGATGATTAAGGAGGCCGAATTCAAATCGCTTGTTTGGCACAATGGTCAAATAAAAGATAGAGTTGTTTACCGATTGCTGCGCAACGAGTAGAGTAATTAATCAATAGCATAATCAATAGATATTCCAATTCACTCCTTAAAAAATGGAATTTGGGTACTGGAAAAAGGTATGGAGGGACAAAAACATGTTCCGATCAGCGATTAGGTATATAACTAATCGGTTTCTGTATGTTATATTCATTTTAATGAGGGACAGATTTGAGGAGGAATACGGATGAAAGAGGAAGAAGATATGGCCCCAGGATGGGATGCCATTGAAGATGCGATGACCAAGCTATACGGAAGTCAGATGCCTATGCACTACGGCTCGTCGCTGCCTGCTATGTTCGGAGGTGATCCGCTGGACGGCATCAGTGTATATAAAGCGGACCATCCTGCGCCGCATTGGCATATGGTGACTTTTGGATTCACGGAGCTGTACGGCAAGGAGAAGGAGGATAAGGAGCATAGCGGTTTCGGCTTTGAGCTGACCTTCAGGCTGAAGCGCAGCGAGACGGAGGAGCAGCCTCCGGCATGGGCTATTGACCTACTGCAAAACATGGGAAGGTATATATACAAAAGCGGAAACCGATTCCAGTCGGGCGATTACTTGGATACCAATGGTCCAATCTGCTTGGGTTCGGATACAAAGCTTACAGCGCTATGCTATACGGAGGATCCGGAGCTGCCTTCGATAGAAACGCCAAATGGGCGTATGGAGTTTATTCAAATGATTGGCATTACAGGGGATGAACGAGATGCGATGCAGACGTGGAATTCGCATGCCATGCTGAAAATCTGCGAGCCATATATGCCTTACTATATAACGGATCTAGAGCGCTCATCTTTGCTGATGCTGCCTGCGGTTGCCACAGCGGTGGAGGAAGGCTTGAAGCGTGACGGGTCGAATACGGGCTTCCTGTATGTCAGCCAATTAGGCTGGGAGCCGCCCGTGAAACGAATGTTAAGAAAATCGCCGGCGGTGCTTACGATTGGCGCCAAGCAGGCAGAGATTATCGGCAAGATGCTTTCGGGCCGCATTTTGAAGCAAAACCCTCTGTATCTCTCAGGTCCGAACGTTCGGGTAGCATTAGAGCCGGGAGATAATCCGGTGATTGAAGAAGGTCCGGAGCACATTCGTATCGTACTGGATGCGACAACCGTTGCCGAGCTGTCAAGCAAGCTGCGGCCGAAGGAGGAGCTTATTAAGCTATCCGCCTTTAAGGGTCTAACCGTTCAGGTAGCCAAAACGTATATTAAAGACCAGCAAGACAATGTGGTAGAGACGATTGGTTAAAAGTTAACTTATTAAGGCTAAGAATAGGGCTTCTTAAAGGTCAGCAGAATGACTGTTAAGAGGCTTTATTGCTTGTTAAGGGCTTGTCTGCATCGGCATTATGGACTTGAATGAGCCTCTGTTTAATCTTTCCCATTCACTGTCGGACGGCATTCTGCAGTAAAACTGAATAACTTAAAAACACTTAAACAAGCCTGTCTTTATACATAGACAGGCTTGTTTATACTTTTAATATATCAAGTTAAACGAAGAGTAACTTATCATCGTTCGACCGTTAGCCCACGTACACTTTTAAGTTCAATAGCCCTGTAAGTCCTGATATAATCGCTTCAAAGCTTTTAGTCAACCTAGAATTTAAGCTGCCTCTTGATAACGAAGATTTTCTGAGTACTACTGATGGTTGTCGACTTTTTGAGCATCCTCAATTTGGCTCTGAAAATGATATATATGTCTTAGATGAAGTGTTAACACAGAAAGAAATTATTAACTCAAACTATGGGAAACCTGAACTTCTAAATGTCGCTTATATTTTACAAGATTACATTATCATGAATCTACAAGAAGCAGAAGAGGGCAAACCAACCTACATGTATGTGAAATATTGTTATTCGCCTGTAGAATATATGAGAAGTTTGAATTGCGACTTTCAAACATGGTTAGATCGATTTATAGTATAAATACTGGGATTGGTTATAAGAATGTACTTTGGAGCAGCTTCATCGGCCGCTTTTTTAGTGTGAAGAAGAAACCTATAGCCCCTCATTTGCTCCCGAAACGGACGATCGGAGGATCAGGATAGAGCCTGCAGAGTTTTGTCCTACGGGGAATGCAGGAACTTCACGCGCTGATCCGATCCTTTCCCGAGCGGGGGATTATAGTTGTTCATTAGAACAATAATTTAGTTTATCCATATTGAATAGATTGAGATCAGAGAAGAAGATTCTGAAGAGGTGTATAATGTCAGGCTATCCTATTGAATACCGATTTGAAAAAGGATACTTTCTTATTCATTACTCAGCGACTAAATATAGAGAAGGGGATATCGCTGTAGTTAAACTGTTGGATCGGCCTTTTAAAGATAAGGTAGAAATGATGTTAAACACAAAGAATTATGCTTGCGCAACAAAAGTAGAGTTTCTAAATTTTGATCCAGTAACGAATGAAAAACCAGAGCTACTTTCAGTTGGTCGTTCTATGGAGCAAAGCGAGTTTGATAGGATGTGGGATACGATGAATGGATATTTTGGATAGGTAAAACTACTATGTCGGGGGATAAGAACATATTCCTATTGAGAGTCGCAAATTTTGCGGCTTTTTAGTTTTATATCCCCCTCTACAATCTCATATCGAGACACAAACACAGCAAAACAATTATGCGATACGATGTCACATTACCTCATACATGAGATCGTGTTGCATTTCTTAATCTTAGTACGCCTTCTTTTAATTCAGGATCAGATAAATGTGCAAAAGATAAATAAATACCATGTTTCTTGCTTAGAGCTGTGGAAGTACTGACTTCCGAGAATATAACCCCTTCTGTTCTTGCTAAAGTCCGGAAGGTATAATAACTCGAGGAATCCCCTTTCCACCAACCAAAAACGTGAAGTCCCGCTTCGTTTTCCACCCAATCAAACCAAGTGGAGAGCTCCTGTTTTAATAGTTTAAGTAACAGATGAAATTTGCGACTATACAAGCGATTCATCCTACGCAGATGCCGCTCATATTGACCACTTGTCATAAATGCTGCTAAAGCTCGCTGCTCTAATAAATTTACTGGTCTAGGTTCATATAATGCTTGAGCTTTTCTAAATGTATCAGACAATGATGGAGGAAGAACGACATAACCAAGTCGCACTTCAAATGGTAATGTTTTGGTAAAGCTGCCAATGTAGATTACGCGTCCATCTTTATCCAGTGTTTTCAGAGGTTCTACATGCATTCCTCGATATCTGAATTCACTATCGTAATCATCCTCCACAATCAAAGCATCATGACGATGTGCCCAGTCAAGCAAGGTTCGTCTGCGTTCAAGGCTAAGCATTTCACCAGTAGGAAATTGCCTGGATGGCGTGACAAATAACATACGAGCATCCCAATCTTGAGGAACAATTCCTTGACCATCAAGATTGGCTTCAATCAACTTCGCACCCGTAGCCAATACAGCCTGAGAAATTCCGACGTAACAAGGGCTTTCTGTCACCACATGATCACCAGGATCTGCAATTAATTGCGTAAGAAGTGCTATAGCTTGCATGGAGCCTGCAGTCACAGCGATCTGATTCGAATCGACTTGGATTCCCCTCATCCTTCTTAGGTAGGCAGCAATCGCTTCTCTCAATTTTGGCTCTCCCAACGAGTCCACAGTTGCGTAAGTTGTATTGGAGTAATGCTCTCGATGCCGTACCTCCGCATACAGTCGATTGTTCCATTCATCGTAAGGAAATTTGGTCAAATCGGGCTGATATTTGCTAAAGTCAATTAATGCTTCACTTGTTAAGCGGGTAACTGTTGATTGTGTATGTCTTTGAGGTGTTGTTTGCACAAGCTGCTCTATACGATTTCCCCAAGCGGATAAGTGCTGCGTGCTATATTGGGTTGTATTCTCCTCCTTGTTAAACTCACTTTGATAAGCAACAAAGGTACCTCTTCCATGCTGTGAATGAAGATAACCTTGAGAAGTTAACATATCATAGACTTGATTCACGGTTCCTCGAGAAATTTGATACGTTGCAGCTAATTCTCGTGTAGATGGCATCTTCTCACCGTGCAAGAGATTCCCCTCATGAATAGCTTCACGAATGGCATGATACAGAGCCTTCATCTTGGTATAATGGCGGTTTAAATATGAGCTATAAGCTGCATGAAATTGCATATGACCTCCGTAATTAAGAAAGTGGTACAATGAAATTATAAATTATTGGATCTTTTTAATTGTCAGTTTCCCCTTTATATTAATCCATAGATTCAAGTCAATCAAGAACTAAAAAGAGCTGCGATTAGATTGTTAAACATGGTATAGGGGGAATAGAAGTTATGAGAACAGGTACAGATCGTGTCAAAAGAGGGATGGCTGAAATGCAAAAAGGCGGCGTCATCATGGACGTTATGAATGCAGAGCAAGCAAAAATCGCAGAAGCGGCAGGGGCAACTGCTGTTATGGCTCTTGAGCGCGTTCCTTCCGATATTCGCGCAGCGGGCGGTGTCGCTCGCATGGCAGATCCAACGATCATTGAAGAGGTTATGAAGGTGGTCACTATCCCGGTGATGGCTAAGGCGCGTATCGGTCATTACATAGAAGCAAAAGTACTGGAATCCCTTGGTGTAGACTATCTAGATGAAAGTGAAGTCCTTACACCTGCGGATGAAGTATTCCATATTGATAAACAGGAGTTCACTGTACCGTTCGTATGTGGGGCCAAAGATTTGGGGGAGGCTCTTCGCCGTATTGGTGAAGGGGCATCCATGATTCGTACAAAAGGTGAACCAGGAACGGGTAACATTGTGGAAGCAGTCCGCCATATGCGTTTGATCAACGGTCAGATTCGTAAAGTGCAAAATATGTCCAAGGATGAGCTCTACGCTGAAGCTAAAGTTCTGGGTGTGCCTTACGAGCTTCTGTTTGAAATTCACGAGAATGGTAAGCTTCCTGTCGTTAACTTTGCAGCCGGCGGTGTTGCTACTCCGGCAGATGCTGCACTAATGATGCATTTGGGAGCAGACGGAGTCTTTGTTGGATCTGGTATTTTCAAATCGGACAATCCTGAGAAGTTTGCTCGTGCCATCGTTGAAGCAACAACACATTATACGGATTATAAACTGATTGCCGAAGTATCTAAGAACTTGGGTACCCCTATGAAAGGGATTGAAATTTCTAAACTGACTGCAGCAGAACGCATGTCTGATCGCGGTTGGTAAGAGGAGAATTAGAGTCACGCATAACCAAAAATCAAACTAAACCCTTGGAACTCGTTTCCGAGGGTTTTTTCTACATGCACTAAAGAATCAATGTTTGGATCTAGATCATGATCGGCAGCGATTAAAGGAAGGAAAACCACAACAACAAAGACAAGACCGATATTCAACGCCTTTTATGAAGGAGGATGGTAATCGGATACTTACAGAAAAATGGAGAAATTCGAATTATATACTTGTAAAATGCAAATATATAAAGAGGTGAGCTTAGATGGAAGAAAGTCCGAGAGAACTACTACAAGTGACTGCACGCCGATTCGGCCTTCTGAATAAGAATTGTTGTAGTGTAGGGACTAATGAAATATCAATGATCCAAAGCCATATTCTTTATGAAATTGATCGACAGCATGAACCATCTATGCAGCAGATTGCAGATTCACTCGGTAAGGATATAACTACATTTGGCCGTCAGGTGCAAACGTTGATTAAAAAGAATTTAGTCAAGAAAACAACACATCCCGAGGATCGTAGAGTATATATTCTACATCTTACGACCGAAGGGGAATTCGTGGCTACGACGATTGATGAGAATATGAACAGTTACTTAAATGAGTTTTTCTCTTTTATGAATGCTGACGATTCTTCAATTCTATAATTGAGTTAAATCAACGACTCCAATCTGATACGTTATTTTCATCGAACATATAATAAATTAATCTTTTTTTGAACTCATTCTTTCTAACTTTTCTTTATTAATGATAAAATATTCCCTGCCTTGTTTTTCTAATATTCCTTCTTCACGAAATTGGTTAAGTGTGTATAATAGATGTCGATAGCTTCCCCCCACGTATTCTGCTGTTTCGGTATGCTTCTCTTGAAAGTATCCATTATTTTCTATTTCTAGAATATATTTTGCCAATCGATTTTTAAATTCATAATCCTGCATAGCTGTATAATGATCAGTTCTTTTAAGTAATTTATTACCTAAATATTTTGATAAATTATGGAGGAAAAGATTGTCATTTAACAGATGCTCTTTCGATGAAGCCAATGGAACCGCTAAGCATGTGCAGTTATTTATAGCCACAACATCCTTTAAATTCTTTTCAACCTCAATCAAAGATAATTCACCAATAAAATCATCTTTCTTTAGAAACTGAATCAGCGCACGTTTTCCATTTTCGTGTACTAAATATATTTTTGCCTTCCCATCCAATAATAAAAATAGGTACTGAATATCTTCATCAAAGCGCACTATATATTCATTAGCAGAAAACTTACAAACAAAAGCCTGATGTAAAGCTGTTTTCGGAAAAGTTTCTTGAATATCATTATATATATCCACAAAATTTTCAGCGTAATCCTTTAAATTAATTTTCTCCATTTTATCACCTCTATATGAGATATCTCCTATTATTATATTTTTACTTTAGATATATTACTACCTAGAGGTGGTTAGGGATGAACAAATACAAACATATTATTTTTGACTTAGATGATACGATACTTGATTTTCATAATTCAGAAGAGAAGGTTTTAAAACAAATTATTACACTGTATGAGTTACCTTATAACAAACAAACCATTGCATGTTATAAGTACATTAATGATGGATTATGGCATCAATTAGAGGAAGGCTTGATTTCTCGTGATGAAGTGCTGTCAACGCGGTTTTCGCTTTTTTTGAAGGAATTTCATATAGATGAAAACGGAGCAAAAGTTGAAGCTATGTACCGAGAGCATTTAAACCAAGGTCATTTGGCCGTTACCCATGCACATGAATTATTAAATGCTCTAAGTAAGCAAGATTATAAATTATACATTGGAACAAACGGTGTAGGAAAGACTCAAAGAAAAAGTTTAGAAGATGCCAAGCTACGAGGATATTTTGAACAACTTTTTATCTCAGAAGAAATTGGTTATGAAAAACCGAATCCCCATTTCTTTTACTATATTTTTGATGCCGTGCATATAAGCCGCAAAGAACAAGTTCTAATGATAGGTGATCGTTTGACATCAGATATTCAAGGAGCGATCAATGTCGGAATAGATTGTGTGTGGTTTAACCCTAAGAAAAGCATGCCTAAATCATGTTCACCAAAGAGCACATATACAATAACAAATTTAATGCAAATAATGGACTTAATAGAGGAAGAATCATGAAAAAAGTAATTCCATCAATCCTACTCTATATAGTAAGTGCTATTGGCATTAGTCTTACATTAAAAGCCGATGTTGGAGTAAGCAGTTTTAATGCGATGAATTTATCTATATCTGAGTGGACTTCCATCAAAGTTGGTACAATTACATTCATTGCAAATCTCATTTTTCTAATCGGATATATCTTCCTTTGCGAAGAAAAGGATTATAAAAAATTCACTTTGATGTTCATTTCCATCTTGTTCTTTGGAATGATTATTAATTTCTTCCTCTATACTATTTTCGGTACGATTCACGTAGAAAATTATTTAGTAAGAATCGGACTTCTTATTTTCGGTTTGATACTAGCCGGTGGATCAACAGGTATTATTCTATCATTAGATATTATTCCTTTTCCTATTGAAAGTTTATGTTTACGAATAGCTGAATTAACAAAACGCTCTTTCTCTCAGTATAGATATTGTGTCGATCTATTCTCTATTGTTATATCAATAACAATATCACTACTATACAGTTTACCAATCAATATCCGTGAAGGAACGATTATCAGCTTCTTCTTATTGTCCGGCATTATTTCTTATACACGATTGAAATTTGCCAACTATCAGCAGAAACCAAAAAAAGGGGAATATAGCGCTAATTAGCCCTATAACTGCGACTTACCATGGAAGTGGGAGAGATTGACTGGGATAATCATTACACATCCGTTGAGGAGGAGAGGAACATGAATGTGGAAGTGTATACGTTAAATGCGTTTGCGAAAGGGGACCGTGGCGGTAATCCAGCTGGCGTTGTCTTGGAGAATGGCCTTTCGCTGGATGATACCGAGAAGCAGCTCATAGCGAAGGATTTGGGCTTTTCGGAAACGGCCTTTATGGAAAAATCCTTGCTTGCGGATTACAAAATCCGCTTTTTCACCCCCACCAGCGAAGTTGATCTGTGCGGACACGCCACGATTGCTGCATTTGGACTAATGCGTTCGCTGGGTTTGGCAGAGGAAGGGGCCTTCTATAGGATAGAAACCAAGGCAGGGATATTGGATGTCGATATTAGCTCGGAGGGTCTTGTTTATTTGTCACAGGCTTTACCACAATTTCTTGAAAGGATATCCTGTGAGGAAATCGCCCCATCTTTGGGGATGGATGCCGAGGATCTTGAAACCGGGTTGCCCATCCAGATTGTTTCGACGGGGCTTCGGGACATTTTGATCCCGATTCGCAGTAGGAAGCTTTTGAATGAGGTTCAGCCCAATTTTGACGCTATAACCGCCATAAGCAAAAAATATGATGTGGTTGGATATCATCTGTTCACACTGGATACTCCAGACGATGCTGCTGCGGAATGCCGAAATTTTGCGCCGCTGCACGATATTCCCGAGGAGAGTGCGACAGGAACATCCAACGGTGCCCTGCTCTGCTATTTGTACCAACATGGCCAACGATCTTTGCGGGAAGTAGAGCACGTTATTTTCAGGCAAGGGTATTCGATGGATTGTCCTTCTGAAATTAAGGCTGGATTGCGCCTGAGCGAGAGCGGTGAAATCAACCAGGTTCGGGTTGGTGGTGCGGTCGCTGGCATTGAACGAAGACAAATTATGATATAAGCGGAATCAAAAAGCCTGTTTTTAGCCTGAACTGCACCCCTTAGAATGGACATTGGAAAAACCCCTGGGTTTAACCGATGAAATTCTAGGGGGTGCATTTTTGTATGGCGATCAAAGGTCAAAAGTTTAGGACATATTCTGAGGAACTCAAGTTGGAGGCCATTCGTATGCACGTAGAAGAGAAATGGACCTATCGACAAATCAACGACCATTTCGGAATTCAAGATGAGGGGCGGAAGAAGCGATGGATGCGTCATACGTCTGATGCAACAGCTTGGCCTTCAGGCCAGCATTCGCCGGAAACGTCGATTTAACTTGACATATAAGGCTGCTCGAACGTGTAGCTGAGAATCTGCTTCAAAGGAAATTTACTGCCGAAAAACCAAACCAGAAGTGGGTGACCGATGTGACTCAATACGGGTTCGCGAGCGTTGGCTCTATCTTTCAGCTGTGAAAGATCTGTTTAACAACGAGATTGTGGCCTACGAACTTAGCCACGGAATGACAATGATTTGGTGCTTCAAACCTTTGCCAAAGCGTTCTCTAAGCAAAAAGACGTGACTGAATTGATCGTTCACAGCGACCAAGGATTTCAGTACACGTCTCATGCCTACCACGACATGCTGCCAAAGGTTGGCGCCCAAATCAGCATGTCTCGCAGGGGCAATTGTCTAGACAACGCCTCTATGGAGAGTTTCTTCTCGCATCTCAAAACGGAAGGACTCTACCCTTATGATTATACGAAATATGCTAGAGGCACAAAGGAGAATTGAAAAATATATCCGATTTTACAACAAAAGACGGCCACAGCGTAAATTAAAAAAACTGACGCCGATAGAATTTCGACGTCAGTTTGGATAGGTGTTTTTTAATGTCCACTAAACGGGGTCTTGACCAGTTTTTCCTCGGATCTTTTACATTCGTAAAATTCTTTCATTCGAGTGTTGCGAGATCGGATCAGACCACACTGTACCGCCATAACAAGTGCATACCGAAGCTGCCTGGAACCACGTTTAGTGATTCGATTCCGAGTTGCTGTAAACTTACCTGAAGCAAAAACACTGGGGTCTATGCCTGCAAAGGCAACCAGTTTCTTTGGATGGTCAAATCGGTCGACTTCCCCAATTTCGGATAAAATTGTTGCTGCAATTTTAGGGCCAATACCGGGAATTGACTTGGATTAAATCATACTCTTCAATCTCAGTAGCCAGGGCATCTATGGTCTGTTCCAACATAGCAAGATGCTCCGGGTACTGAAGAATAAGGCTGATTAAGATCTTAAGATTGATGAGGTGGCTCTCATACATGGTTTTCCGAAAAATGAGGTAGGAAACTCATGTAAGAAGCGAAGAGATACGTTAGAATACATAGCACTAAAAACACCTCTATACGCTGGGAAAACCTGATCCAAAACAGCTTGGAATTGCAGCATTGTCTGCACGGCCATCTTAGAGAAGGACTCATGTTGGCGCGTCAGATAACGCATATTGAGCAATTGGACACCTCTTTTTTTGATGGGTTCGAATTCCTCCCTATAGTACAGATCGCCGAGAAGAAGAGCGTCGGCAGCATCTGTTTTTACTTTACGAAGGTTTGTTTTTCGAAACCGCTTAGAAATGAGCGGATTGATTACGATAAATACATAGTGATGTTCCTCTAGAAATTGACAGACAGGGCTTTGGTAGTGCCCAGTGGCTTCCAGAATGATTGTAGGCCGATGACCTGATTCACGTTCGATGTCCTGAAAAACTTGAAGCAATATCTCAAGCCCATCCCACGTATGTTGGAAATAGAAAATTCCTTGGTATGGTTTTCCTCGATCTAAGAAAGCTTGTCCGTTACTTTCTTCTTTAGATATGTCTAGCCCGATAACAGGGTTCATTTTATCTCTCCTCGAAATCAATTAACCGGTAGCCCCAACGAACTCCTTGTCGCGCCACAGCATCGCATGTGATACGGGATCGATGTCCCAACCAGCCTCAAACATGGTTATGACAAGTAGGGGTGAACTTTATAGCGCTCGGGATCTGGTCCCACGGGCAGGTGCGTTCGACACGGCTACATTTAATCCTTTTAGTTAATGCAAAAAGGATCAACCAGAAAGAATTGGTTGATCTCATAATACGATGGGCAGGATTGCTGAATCATTCCTCGAATATTTTATCACTTGGATAATTTTAAAAAATTGTTAGGATAAGTTGTCTGAATGAAACGCAAATCAATAGATAAGGGTGATTCATGTGAAGCGAGGACTCATTGTGTATTTGAACGGAACGTCAAGTTCTGGAAAGACCTCCTTATCAACTGAACTGATAAATCAAAAAGAGATTCCTTTTTACCATTTATCAATTGATGAGTTTTTTAGTAATTACAATGATTTTGTTAATAACAAATTTCCAGATGAACCTCCAAGAGGAATAGATCATCAAGTTGTCTCGCAAATAGTTGATCATTCCATATTCTCAGTGTACCTTTCTACAATTAAATTGTTATCCGAATTAGGTTTTAATGTAATCGTAGATACCGTAATCCCAAATGACAAGTCGTTTAATGATTTTTATGATGTACTTATTGATCATCCTATATTGTTTGTAGGGGTACGATGCTCGAAAGAAGAACTTACTAGAAGAGAGCAGGGCAGGGGAGATCGCGCGATTGGACTTGCCCACTCCCAGTTCGACTACACATATTCATATGATGAATATGATCTTGAAGTGAACACGGAAGAGCTCAGCCCAGTTGAATGTACCGATAAAATATTAAGTTTTATCAAGTCCGATCAGGATTACTCTGTGTTTAAGAATTTAAGTAAAAGAGAGATTATTGTTTCATAGAAGGTGAATCATCAGATAACGACATATTCAAGCATTGGGGCTATTGCCCTTCGGTCTGCCCGCATTTCGAAATAAACTAACGGGAAACTTTAGCTCAATACAGCAAAGGGCAGTTTGCCGGTTAGCAGCCGCTTCTTTTTTTTATATGAGAGGTTGAGTAACTACAGGAATGAACAAACTATGTTATGCTGGATACAACAAAGTGCGTTCATTTCAAGAAAGGGGTTTAAAATGCCATGTGCCGAAATATCAAGACCTTATTCAATTTCGACCCGCCTGCGACGGAAGAAGAAATTCAGGCTGCAGCGCTGCAATTCGTAAGGAAGCTCTCGGGCTTTAACCGTCCTTCCAAAGCGAACGAAGCGGCGTTTAACCAAGCGGTGCAAGAGTTCACCGTCGTTGCACGACAGCTGCTAGATTCTCTGGTGACTCAAGCCGAACCTCGCAATCGAGAGGTCGAGATCGCTCGGGCCCGGGCACGGAACGCCAAGCGATTCGGAGAATCCTGAGTGGGTATAGAGTGAATCGCATTAGAGTTATGTGATTATTTATAAATTATGTAAATTAGATGCTATATGCAATTACTACAGAACATCATGTAGACAAGCTAGTAAATGAGTAGTCCGATTGCCGAAAAGGACAAGAACATGAGCCGATTACCGGTTAGATAAATATCTAACTGGAATTTAATGATCAAAAGGAAAAGGCCGCAGATGCGATTCGGCGGCCATCCTGCGGCGAGAGAATTCAATTTCTCGTTCGATATTTATCAATCTCACTTAGCAACCGATTAATGTTAGAACGGATATGTGAATTGTCTTCGTACAGTCTACTCAACATGACTCCGCCCTCAATTACTGAGGTTATATAGATGGAAAATTCTTCCACCTCTATCTCTTCTTTAAACTCCCCTTGTTCGATCCCCAACCGAAGAAGAGAACGGATTAATTCCAAAAAACTACCCATCGCTATTTGCGCCTTTTCCTTTAATGCAGGATGAGCGTCATCACTCTCGATGGCTGTGTTTAGAACGGGACAGCCCCCTGCAAGCGGGGGATTATCATAAGCATCCTGATAGACTGAAATAACGGCAGACAGTTTTTCAAAAGCCGTCTTTTTGTTCGCCATCGCATCCACGAAAGATGCTCTCAATACCGTTGCAGCATGTTCAAACGCTTCTAGGGCTAGCTGATCCTTATTCTCGAAATGATTATAGATTCCGCCCTTTTGCATACCGGTGACACGGGTCAGATCCGAGATAGAGGAGCCAAAGTACCCTTTCTGATTGAATAAAACGGCAGCTTGTCGGATGATAAAATCCTTGGTCTTTTCTCCTTTTTTCAACGCCATCCCCCTCAAAAAAAAACAATCGTTCGTTATTTTGATTATATATCAAATGATGCCTCTGTAAAGAGTCGTAAATGTATATAGACGGTTCATGAAATTTATGGTAATTTATATAACGAACGTTCGGTTTTTTTGTGGTGTGCAAACATTTCAAATCAAAGAGGAGTGATTGATTCTTATGAAAAAACAATGGTCGGTAGGTATGCTCGTATTTGATCAGGTTGACGCTTTTGACTTCGTTGGTCCGTCTGAGATTCTATCAGTTACGCGATACAGTGCTCAAGATGTTCAGAATATGATCTTTGGCTCAGCGGATGAGCAGCCTAAGCCATTTTTAGTTCATACGGTATCAGAAACAGGGGGAATCGTTACGGCCAGCAATGGCCTCCGCATTATGGCCGACTACAGCATTGAGAATGCCCCCCAATTTGATATCGTTTTGATTCCAGGCGGTTTCCAGCCGATAATCCGCAAACTGATCGCAAATACAAGGGTGATCCAGTGGATCACCGATCAAACTGTAGAATTGATGACATCTGTCTGTACGGGTGCATTCGCTTTAGCTCAAGCGGGGCTGTTAAATGGGAAAAAAGCAACTACCAACCGAAAAGGACTGGACTCCTTCCAGAAGTATTTTCCTGAAGTCACGGTAATTCAAGATCAAAAGTTCGTAGATGAGGGGAGCATTATTACTGCACAAGGACCAGATGCGGGGCTTCACTTAGCTTTTCATCTTGTCAAAAGACTATTGGGTGAAGAAGTGGCCCTCATGACAGCAGATACAGTAGAGTATGATGGATATGAAAAAGCTTTTTAGGTCGATTTCGATTCGATTGTGGCCAGCGAATTAGCCAAAAACCCGGTTTATGTTCTTGTCATCCGAGAACAAGAACTGACCGGGGACAAGAACAAAGACCCATTGAAAGTCGCTAATTAAGTGTATGTGTGAAATTAAATATAGTGATAGATGCTACGCGATTTAGGGAAGATTATTGCAAGTTCCGTATATTGACCCTCTTCTGATTGCACAGTTAGCGAGTGGCCAAGTTTGATTGCCATCTGATTGGCCAGGTATAATCCCATGCCAGTAGAGCTAGTATTTTTTCTACCATTAGAACCAGTAAATCCTTTGTCAAAAATTCTGACCAGCTCTTCCGGAAGAATACCAATACCGGAATCCTGGATCAATAGGCGCTTCTCTCTCGTATTTTCCTCAAGAGAACAGATAACGGAACCTCCACGCTCTGTATATTTCAAAGCGTTGGTGACGATCTGGTCTATAATGAATCCAAGCCATTTAGTGTCACTGTAAACCGTTGTTTCTTCTTCCCACATGGTGAATCGGATTCGCTTGGCGACGAACATCTTAGCATACTTCCGGACACTGGCCCGCATGATTTGATTCAATGAAACCTCTGCAATCAGATAATCTCTTGAGAATGAATCGATCCGGGAATAATAGAGTGTTTGTTCTACATAATGATCAATTTTGTTTACTTCATCCTCCAGCTTGTTCACGAGCTCTTCTAAAGAACTGATTGTATTATTTCTCAACAGTAGATGACATGCTGTTATAGGTAGCTTCACTTCATGTATCCAAGATATGATGAAGTCATGAAAGTCCGTTCGCTCCTCATGGAAAGTCTGGTCTGCTTCCAATTTGGCTTTATGGAGCTTTCTGGCCAGAGACATATACAGTCTCTGTTCATGACTTAAAGACTTAGGGATTGCAGCAAAGAAATCGTTTCCGCCATTTTTGATTATTTCACTCAGTACTTTATAATGTCCGTAGCGGCGAGTGAATCCGACGGCCAGATATACTCCTATCAAAGTAAAGCAACCTAACAAGTTGTAAAGAATATCCTCAGTGTCATACCTACCACCTGGACTGATAAACATCATTAAGCTGGTAAAAAGCATCATTGAAACAGCCAGTATAATAACAGAAAGCTTATCTTCTAAGTATTGTAAAAGACTCATTTAATTATATACCCCTCACCTTTGATCGTCGTTATGAATTGATTCTGTCCCAATTCCATTAGTTTTTTTCTGATACGCGTCATATTCACGGTTAATGTATTGTCATCTACAAAACTTTCATCTTCCCACAGACGTCGCATCATTTTCTCTCGACTGACAATTCTTCCTTTGTTTTGCATCAAAAGATTTAAAATTCGAAACTCATTTTTCGTAAGTTCGGCCGTTTGTGCCCCGCATAACAGCTTTCCTTCATTCAGGTTCAATATCACACCGTTATGCTCAATTACATTTAGGACAGAATCTGTATAAGAGTATGTTCTACGCAGCAACGCTTTGATTTTAGAGATGAGGATCTCGTCATAGAAGGGCTTCGTGATGTAGTCGTCTCCACCCATATTGATCGCCATTACCATATCCATGGGAGTGTTTCGGGAAGAGAGGAAGATAATTGGGACTTTGGAGACTTCTCTGATCCTACTGCACCAATAGAATCCATCATAAACTGGCAGATTAATATCTAGAAGCACCAGATGAGGTTGTTCTTTCACATATTGCTGCTGGACCTGATCAAAATCGTTACAAAGAACAGCTTCGAATCCCCATCTCTGAACGGTCGCTCCAAGCATTTCTCTTATCGTCACATCGTCTTCTATAACCATAATCTTCACACTTGTTACCTCCAATTAGGTTAAGTCCATCTCATTATACCTTTGTTATATAAAGGAAACATCTCTATTATACAAGGTGACAAAAGTGTAAGTCTGCTTACGGAAAACGTAAGTCAGAACCAAGGTTCCTTGTAAGTGAAGGTGTTATGCTACAAAGTAATTAACAAAGGAGGTGCTATGCAAGAAATGAAAGAGATCGTTAGAATTAATCAATTACAAAAGTCATTCGCCGTCAAAGGAAATGTCATGCCTGTACTGCATGGGATTGATATGAACGTTTATGAGGGGGAATTTGTAGGTATTATGGGGCCTTCCGGTTCCGGGAAAACGACACTGCTCAATATCGTTTCCACAATTGACGAGCCGACCTCAGGAGACGTTGTAATAGATGGGGAAAGTGTGCTGCAAATGAATGAAGCTCAGTTATCCGAGTTTCGCCGATCGAAGCTAGGATTTATTTTTCAAGACTATCATCTATTAGATACGCTAACTGTCAAGGAAAATATAGTGCTTCCTCTTGCTCTGGCCAAGATGGACGTGAAAGAAATAGAGCACCGAGTTGAGGCAATCGGGAATCGGTTTGGCATAGAAAAATTGATGGATAAATACCCTTATCAAATCTCTGGCGGGCAAAAGCAGCGTACCGCAGCATCACGGGCAATCGTTACCGATCCGAGACTAATCCTGGCGGATGAACCGACAGGAGCCCTAGATTCACGTGCAGCAACAGATTTGCTGGAAACCATGAATGATCTGAACAGGCAGGAGTTTGCCACGATTCTTATGGTTACACATGATGCTTACGCAGCAAGCTATTGCACCCGAGTGCTCTTTATTAAAGATGGCGGTATTTTCGCAGAGCTAGTCAAAGGCAACATGACCAGAAAAGAGTTTTTTAAAAAGATACTTGATGTGCTGAACGTGCTCGGAGGGGATGCAAATGACGCTGTTTGATCTGGCAAGGAAAAATATTCAGGGTAATTTCCGAAGTTACTTCGTTTATTTTTTTTCCATGTTTGTAAGTACGGTCATTTTTTATATTTTCGTTTCTCTTCAGAATAGTACAGAAATCATCAGATCAATTGAATCATCGGAAAGTATGAAATCTATTTTTTTCATCGCCTCCATAGTCCTGATATTGTTCGTTTCAGTGTTTATCTTGTATTCGAATCAATTCTTTACCCGGAAACGGAAACAGGAGGTGGGGCTTTACGCGCTACTGGGGTTACCTAATCAAACGATTGGGAAACTACTGTTTTATGAAAACCTATTGATTGGTACGATTGTGCTGGTCTTAGCAGTTATGGTTGGAACCCTATTATCAAAGCTGTTCTCCATGATGTTGGCGAGGTTGCTCGGCGTTAATGTCGACATTAGCATTTCAATTTCATTTCCAGCAGTAGCAAGTACAGTCATTGTGTTCATGATCATTATTCTGATTACGTCACTGCAAGCTTACAGACTGATTTACCGATTCCGGTTGATCGAGTTGTTTAGGGCAGAACAGGAAGGTGAGAGTGAATCGCGAGCTTCCATCATTTCTGCGTGTGCTGCGGTCCTTATCTTGTCAATCAGTTATGAGATTGGTTTAAGGGAGTTCACAAATACTGAACAGATACTAACCAACCTAGGAATGATGACGGTTGGAATCATTTTGGGCACTGGACTTATGTTTTCATCATTTGTCATTTTTATGCTGAGATTGATGAAAGGCCGTAAGCAGCATTACTTTAAAGGTATGAATTTGGTTATTACCTCAAATCTTGTATACCGGATGAGGGGCAATGCCCGTACGTTCACCATCATTTCCATCTTGTCGGCATTGGCTTTATGTGCATTTAGTTTTGGATTGAGCACCTACCACACCTACGAACATTCGGCGCGTTTGGCTGCTCCATTCAGCTACATGTTTGTCAGTCAGGACGAAGCTTTCAATAAGCAAGTGGACGATATCATCAAAAGAGATGCCGAACATCCTGTTACTGCGCAGGTGGAGATTTCAGTCGTTCAACTTAACGGTTATTCTTCTAATAACGAAATTATATCAAACAAACAGCTAGCCAATAACGAGCAGCCCATCAAAGTGATATCGATGAGCGGATATAACCAAGCTGCAGAAGCACTAGGCATTCCCCAAGTTAATGTAACGGAAAGCGATCAAGCGATCGCAATTCGCCCGATGTTTACCGAACATGAGTGGGCAGATTATGATTATGAAACCATCTCTCTGCAGCTGTCCTCTCAGCAGTTAACCTTGGCTTATACAGATATGACGATTGAGCGAATCGTGAACTGGAGCTATCCGGATAACATGATCGTAGTAGCTGACGAATTATACAAATTCGTAGAACGGCAAAGTACGCCTGTAAATTATATTGGATATGCGGTAGAAGAACAAAAAACGACGAAAAAAACCTCCGATACGCTTGCCGACATAGCAACACCGGAATCCAAGATGTCCTCGTACTATGCCGAGTATCGTGTAGGAATTGAAAATGCGGGGTTGAATGTATTTATTCTTGGTTTTCTTGGGCTTGTGTTCCTCCTTGCATTGGGTAGTGTCCTTTATTTTAAGCAATTGACTGAAGCTACAGGTGATATTTCCCGCTATGATATTCTCAAGAAGATTGGTGTGAGTAACAAGGAAATCAGAACGTCCATCATCAAGCAAAACGCTGTAGTTTTTATGCTCCCGCTGCTTGTTGGAATAGTCCACTATGTTGTCATTTTCACCTGGATGAGAAGGTTGTTCGGAGGATTGGGAGGCATCAGCCTTTTGGAGCCGATACTGATCTGTATAAGCATCTTTTTGGTGATTTACATGTTCTATTTTATATTGACCATAGGATCGGTCAGCAAACTCCTCATCGGGGAAGCATTACATTCCAGCCGTCTCGCTTTACTTGGTATAGTAGCAGGTATCCTAATACTCGTTGGATTCCTCGTCTGGTTGGCTCCGGAACCACTGAAAGAAGCTGAAGATCGAGGTACAAGCGATGTTCACTTTGATCTACCTAAACCGAAAGGGAATTACGTGATCGGCGTTACAGAGCTTCACTTGGTGGACACGGAAAGAATAGATCCATGGGTGAACCAACTCCAGAGGGAACTCATGATCAGTATTTGGTATCCGGCTGAAAAAGAAAGCGAACAGCGGGCAGCATATATGCATGAGGGTGCGGCTATGCATTACGATGAAGAAGAAATCCCATCGATTGGTCTGGATCCTGGGACGATTGATTTATCGGGCATTGATACGCATGCATGGCTGGATGCACCTGCAGTTGCTAAAAAAGGAGGATGGCCAGTGATTTTCTTCTCACCAGGAGGCACTGTACCACGAAGTTTTGGCACTATTCTAGTTCAGGAGCTGGCTAGCCAGGGGTATGTTGTTATCACAATAGATCACACACATGAATCTTCTGTAGTCGAATTTCCCGACGGGCGGATTGTAAAGGGAACATTACCGGAGATTAATGCTGAAACGGTGCTAAAGATGATAGAGGTACGAGTTGATGATGTGCGATTTGCATTGGATCAATTGGAGGAGATGAGGACCGGGAGTAATATCGATGCAGAGCAGAAGGGATTGCCTCAAGGGTTGCCTGAAACGCTTGATTTGTCAAAGGTAGGCATTTATGGGCACTCCGCAGGAGGTGCGACAGCGGCTCAAACGATGTATGAAGATGATCGGTTCGATGCGGGAATTGATATGGACGGAACTTTAGGGCATATGCCTAACCATCCACTTCCCGTGGCTCAACATGGTCTAGATCGTCCCTTTATGCTGCTTAACTCCGGTATCAATGATGAGGGGAAAGTGGACTCGCATTTGACTGCTGAGGACCGGGGTATGTTCTGGAGCCGAACAAGCGGATGGAAATTCGATTTAAGTATACCGAACGGAGCGCATTTTACCTTCACTGATTATCAGTACCTGTTACCTCAGATTGCGATGAAGCTGAGTCTCTCCAGGCAGGTGATCCATCAAAGCATAGGACCCGTTGATCCTCAGCGAGCGCTTGATGCTCAGAGGGAATATGTATCCGCGTTTTTTGATTATCACTTAAAGTCTATCTCGCAGCCCTTGCTAGAGTCATCTAATTCATCATACGCAGAGGTTAAAATAATTAAGTAGTCTTACGTGAAAGAGAGAAACAGTACAAACAGTATCTTAAGAAATGTAATACGAATTGTGTTTCTCATCGGTATACCCGTCGTAATACTCAAAATTCGGCTTTGAACCAGCGCGACAAGACGGCTGTGATTCTAAACAATTCAAAGTGTCGAACGAGCTTATTCATCTTTGCTATTCGGCAGGATTGCAGGCGGTATTGTTTAAGTTGGGATTTACAACGATCTCATGATAATTGTCGAGCTTGTAATCAATAATTCTTTGCGTCTCTATCAATCGTTCAATCTCTTTCTGAATTCTTTCCTTGTGTTCCATTAGTATGGAGACTCTCTGAGGGATAGAGGCAGCGCCTGCTTCGTAAAGATTGCGGAAATGCTTCATCTCCTCCAGAGTCATGCCTGTTGCCTTGAGCCTCGTTAAGAAAACCATGCCCGCCAATTGGCTTTTGCTATACGTTCGGTGTCCGTTTGCTTTGCGGTCGGCATGCGGAAGCAAGCCAATCTTCTCGTAATAGCGGATCGTATCCTCGGAGAGCCCCGTTAATTCGGATGCCTGTTTAATGGAGCTTACAGATTCAGGAATTTCGATCACTTTGCTGCACCTCCTTATCTTCCCATTCTAACTCAAGCAGAGGCCGGTTGATACAATTCTAAGCGTTCTCCGTCCGGCCCTTGGAAGAATATGAATCTGGTTCCGTCCGCCAACGTTACTATTTTTTCGTTAATAAAAGCTACGCCATGCTCTGCAATCCGAGCTGCTTCCTGTTCGACATCCTCTACCGTAAAGGCAATATGGTTCACGGTTCCTTCGTTTGGAAGCTCTGAATTTGTTCTTTCTACCAGCTCGATGATGAGATTCGCTTCCCCGGGAAAACCTAAAAATCCAAGACGTACGTTAGGATTAGGCTGACGGATTTCTTTAAGCTCCATGCCGAGCACTTTCTCGTAAAATGCAGAGCTTTCGTCGATGCTTCTCACGACTACGCCTACATGCTCCAGTTTTTGAACTCCCATATTTCGCGCCTCCAAGAAGTGGAATTTACTTGCATACTGATAATGATACAACTTGGAGTACACTCCAGATCAAGAGTAAAATTGATATAATGGCGATGACTTAATGATGCAGGAGAGTATTGGGACTCCTCGACCAATCTCCAATATCGGAGGGCTCGCTGGTATGATCCGAATATAGGGCGTTTTATTAATGAGGATACGTATGAAGGGCAACTCAATGATCCTATAACTCTGAATATGTATACTTACGTGCTCAATAATCCGTTAATTCATATAGACCTCAGTGGTATGTGTGTAGCTGGTAGGGATGCTGGTTGTTACGTAGATTCATATAGTGGCTATGACGGATTAATAAACA
Source organism: Paenibacillus urinalis (assembly GCF_028747985.1). NCBI lineage: Bacteria > Bacillati > Bacillota > Bacilli > Caryophanales > Paenibacillaceae > Paenibacillus > Paenibacillus urinalis. The sequence goes on along the minus strand of NZ_CP118108.1, from coordinate 2,770,594 downwards.
ATCCGCAACTCGAAAACAACTCCAAAATGTGGGGAGAAATTCAAAGGTATATCCAGAAATATTGTAATAATAGTACATGTGTATCGAAACAAAAGGAAATGCAACTAAGATTGGAGAAGGCAAACGATCGAATCCGTAATAATGCATGTTCTTATGTGGATTGTTATATTGGTGATGCAAGCTTTATACTTCAAAGTGGAAAAGCAATTGGTGTGAGGATAAAGGTTCAAATAGTTGAGCCTGGATCGAACGCTTGGGATAAAATATGGGATTCATTTATGCCAACAGCTTATGCTGCTGAGCTGCCGCCAAGTTATATTGGAAAAAATAGTTTTGGATATATTGAACATTATTACCATAGCAATGACCATGCCTGCAGGTCATGTACATGTAATAGACAATAAAGGGAATGTGGTAAGGGTTGGACAAAATGTGTAAACCAATTGAAGGTGAACCGGAATTAAATAGGGCTCAATCATTGCTTGTAACCCAGTATCGAGCACAAATAAGAAGTTCAATCTCGCAAATTATGAAATGGTATAGGTACAATAATCCAAATAAGTACAGGTGATGTTAATAATAATAAAGGTGGTGTATTCTTTAAGTGAAAGCAACAGAAGAAATGATTGCCCTATTGAAAGGTAATCATATTCAAGGTGATGACTTGGTACTTCAAGTAAATCAGCTACTTGGATGTATGGATTTGAATGAACAGTTGGGTCTGCACAGAGTGTTATCACCACAAGCAATTAATCGTTTGCATCCAGTTTTAGACAAAATGACTATACATCCTCATTTAAAAGAACATCTAGTATGGTCGTATTTTTATCATCGTCTATCTGGATTGGATTCTCTTTCAAATGAACTTATGCAGGCAATGTTAAATGAATACTCTCAAAATAAATTCCTTGCTGTTGAAAGTTTGTTTATCAATGCATTGAAGAGCGACATTATTTCTTTAAAGCAACTTGAAATTATAGAAAAGATTTTTTCAAGTAAAGCATTTATCAAAGAGTCAGCCGCTTTCAAATGTCGGGAAATTGTTAGGGCAGGAAATAAATTAAAGCCAGTAGAAATAACAATGTTAATCGATATTAAGGCATTTAAAACTCTTGATTATGCTTTAGATAAAAATGCTGTAACAGATGAAGGGCTGAAAATGTTTACTGAACCACTTAATTCGGAACAAGACAAAAAATCGAAGCTTTCTTTATTCCGAAAAGCCCAGAATCATTTATCTCAATAGTATTGCCTTAGAGCCACTTGCGATTTGTCGGGGAAAAAACATATTCCCATTGAAAGTTGATATGCTCCCATCATAGTAGATAGTAGAAAAAAACTTCTACCGCTACAATGATGGGAGTTTTTCTAATGTCAAAAAGAAGTCCTATTTCCTTAGAAGTAAAATTACAAGCCGTTCAGCGTTGTCTTGAACGTAGGTCAAATCCAAACTATGAATCAAAACAGCTTAGAATTAGCAAGGGTACGGTTAAGGATTGGATAAGAAAATATGAAGCAGATGGTTTGGATGGGTTAAAAGAATCGAATACGTGGAAATCATATTCAAAGGAATTGAAGCTTGCTGCTATCAAGTATACTAATGAGATAGAATTGAAATCTACACGTAAGGGAAAAGCACTATCTCATATGAACAAAGGACGTAAAACAACTTTTGAAGAACGCATTGAAATTGCACAATATACAATCGCTAATAATTTGGATTATCAAAAAGCGATGGAAAAGTACGGTGTATCTTATCAGCAGGTGTACGCTTGGGTTCGTGAACAGGAACGTTTAATGTCGGGGGACAAGAACATATTCCCATTGAAAGTCGCTATTTTAGTGACTTTTTTTATGTTATCGGTATAAGTTCGTAAAAATCTATTTACTAGTTGAAAACGTTTTCTATTTATAATATATTTATATTATTGTAAAATTGTAGAAAAGGAGGGGGGTTCTACAATACTGGTTCCAAGAAATAAATTTTGCATAATACTTTAGAAAGGGTGTTTTTATGTTAAGTACAAACAAAAAAACAATAAGAAAACTCATACTGTGTCTTGTTTCTATTCCTTTAGCGTCCTCCCTTTTTTCTGTAGAGGCAACTGCACTTTCTTTTTCAGGTGGACGACCGAGTGCAAATTTCACAGCTTATTATACAGAGTCAGTTAGCTCATATGGATATGTATCAGCTTATGATGATGCTCGTTTTAGCTGGAACGACACGGCAGATTCTGTGAATATTACTAGAGTATTGAATGCAAATGGAACGCCGGATAAATATTATGTAGGTGTAACTTCTATAGCAACTCGGCTTGGTCAGCAAGAAGGATTTAAAAGAACAAGTACAGGGGGATACATTGCAGCAACTGCGAATGAGACCTGGGCCTATAGTAATGTATCAATATATCATAATAATATAGAGAAATTCGGACTTACTCGCCAACAAATTGTCTCAAATGCTACTCATGAAATTGGACATTCTTTAGCACAAGATCATGTTCCGGATAACTCAACCATAAATTCAGTTATGAGACAGGGAGTTCAAAATATTGGCCCGACATCTTACGATATTATTTCTATTAGAAATAAATGGGGTAATTAAGTAGAAAGGATGAGGAAAAAATGATACGAAATCGACGAAATATAATCTTCTTTTCAATTTTACTAGTTATTATCTTGTCTACATTTGTGTGGACTTTAAACATGAATTCAAATACAAATTCAATAGATACAGGAGCGAGTTTAGTAGAAGAAGAACCTACTTATTCAAATACTGTTTCTATTAGCACAAATTCAATTCGTTTTAATACTGTCGATAATCTTGATCAAGTAGCGGAATTAATTATTGTTGGAACACCGACTGAAACTTTTGAAAACAGAAAGCATGTAATAACCAATTATGATGATGGAGCAATACAAGATTTTTATACTTTGACTGAAATAAAAATCGATAAGATCTTAAAGAAACCTGAAGAATTCTCTGAAGAACAGGAAACAATTTCAATAATTGAGCCAGTTAGTTTAGACGGTGATACTAAATTAACAAGTGATGGTTATGTAGAACTTCAGAAGGGTGACCAAAGTATAATTTTCTTAATGAAAAATACCTTTGGAGATTACAGCATTATTAATGATAATCTGGGTAAATTTAGTCTCAATCATAAAGAGAATTCAGTGAGCAGAATTCAAAGTGAATCAGAACGTCAATCTATTGGAGATCAGTCACAACAGTACGAAGAATTCTATTCTCAAATCATGGAAAAGTACAATTTGAAGTAAATCTCAAAAAAATAACAAGGTCAGTTAAACTGACCTTGTTATTTTTATTGTATTCAGATGCCTTAATTTAATGAGAAAGGTAGAGCCGCTGCAGAGGTCGAAGGCTTTTTGTCCATGTGGGCGACCAAGTGATTGAATCGACCTATAACGGGTAGAAGGCAAGGGATGGACGTATGTCAAAGACCTCAAGGTCGGAGACTTGCTTGTTCAGAGTGATGGGAATACACTCAAGATTGACAGCATCGAACTGTTGCACAAACACAAACAGGTAACGGTTTACAACATGACGGTTGATGAGTTCCATACTTACTTTGTCAGTGACCTTGGGATTTGGGTTCACAATTCTAATTGCGAGTGGACCGCTCATGGTTACAAGCATTTTGCTTCAAAGAATATGACATGGAAAGACACCGTTATATCAACCAAAAGTGGTCCTGCTAAATATGTGTTAGGAACAGACGTCGAGGCACTTGAAAGAAACGTATGGGAAAATGGTACTCAAGTAACCAATGGGAAGACTTGGAAGGTAATGAAATTCGATAAAGTCATTGGGGCTAGTGAGGGTGTCGAAACTCAATATGTTCGAGTCGAGTATAGTGGTGGGACTATACACGGTCATCCTATTACTCAAGCCGAATACAATAAACTATTAAAATAGGAGCGATGATTTTGTTCAAAAATGTTAATTTTGAGCCAGGGAAAATTGTCTATAATGATATACAAATAGACGAGCATGATTCAATAGAAAATCAGCTCGATAATTTGAAAGAAGACTTATTTCAAGTTAATTATGATAATAGATTTATTATTGATATTGGATGGTTTCCCTCTTTCTCTAAGGATGGACATTTCAGAGTTGTGATAATTGAGGATTTTGAATGGGAAAAACCAATATACCAAAAAATTTGCCGCACAGTAGTTGAACTTAAGAAATATATTGAAGAATCAGTTACTGCTGTTAAATCAAAACTATAATATTAACTTGACCTTGGGGGCGGTAATCCTCAAGGTCTTTCTTTTACCTCCACCCAGTGCCGAATGAATCGGGCGGTACACCTTCAAAGAACTTAACCCTCATCACCATCGTATGATATTCCTCTAATATGCCTGTACGCACATGCAATGCTTGAATCTTATACCCTAAATAACTATATTCCGTTACGTTGAGGTGAAAAAAGAGCATACATCAGTCTATAATTTTAGAGTAAAAGATTTCCATACGTACTATGTCTCTAATCTGCATATTTGGACTCATAACCAAGACTCTTGTCGCGATTGGTCTTATGGTCCAAAAAATAGTTATGTATACTATGGAATTAAAGATGGAGAGAGGGTGTACGTGGGTATAACCAATGATACAGTGAGAAGAGCAAAAGAGCATGGTGGAAGATTTGATACACTAGAAGTAATAACTGAAACTCCAGTACAAAGAAGACAAGCGAGAGCAATTGAGACTTATGCGAGAAATCTAAACCCTCAATTCCAAAACGCAATGAGAAGTATTGGGACATATCGAACATGGTATGGATCAGCTATGAATTGGGCAGAACAGTGGTTTAAGAAACAATGAGGTGGGTGATACTATGGAGGAGTTTACTGAACTATTATTACAAAAGAAAAGCAGAAAAAAACCACGGGTAGGCGATGTGTTCTCTTTAAGGACGAAAGAAAACTTGTTCTATTATGGAAAAAATTAAAGTAGAACTAGAAAGTACTAACGTATTTCTTCGAGGATGGAATCTAATTCATGTATACGATCATCCTACGGAAACACTTATTGAAACATCGGAGATTGTCGAGGGACAAGAACATATTCCCATTGAAGTCGCTATTTTAGCGGCTTTTTTGTTTTATCGGTACAAGTTCGTGTCCCGAGTCAAGGACAAGAACTTGTACCGATTGCCGAAATTGACAAGAACATGTTCCGATTACCGATTAGATAAATATCTAACTGAATTCTACAGCTATTTCATTAAGCTAACGGGCAGGTTAGTTTAATAAATACATACCGGGACAAATGAAAAGATCGATTCTTATTGAATCGATCTTTTCATGTTAGATTTAGTTTACTAGCAAATAGTGTTAGATGGACTCTCTGTTAGGTGAAAATTGAGCTTGACTCCTTTATAAAATCAATGATGGTTACTTAATTTCTTTGCAAATTTGGAAAAATCCATTTTGAGTAACAATATTAACTTTTTCGCCATCTTTACTAAAAACTCTCATTCCTCCCATTTGCTCTTCTTTTATCTCTTTCCAACCCTGTTTAACTATTTCATTAACATACTCTTCGGGTATACTATTCTCAAATTTTAATCCTTCAAGTTCATATCTTTCTACTAATAAATCGGCATTATAAGAACCAGATTCAGTTTTTAATGCATTGGATGGAACAGGAAATCCCTTTTGGATATTGGATTCTATATATAGTGTATTTTTATTCTCAGTAATTATTGTGTTTACAGGAGTATTATCAGCTGCATAAACTTGTGGTAATGAGACCAGTAAGATTGCAGCTAGAGAAGTCGAAGCGATTAAAATGGCGTAGTTTTTTTTGTTTTTCATTAATTTCCCACCCTTATTAGTGTTGGGTTTAAATATAACCTAATTAAACACAATTTTCTAGATGTTAATATGTTTTTCTGAATAATTAATTTTTCTTTATCCTAACTCCACAAGTTGATTTTGTGGGTCTGATTCTTTGTAGTATTTTTACTGATGATTTTTATTTCGTATAGCTTGCCATTAATGCCTCTGTACTTAAAACAGGTTCGAAATGCTATATAATTTCACTTTAAAATTGACTATATTAATAATAACTAATAAAATTATAAGGACTATAATAATACTGGAATTAGAGGAAAAAATACTTAAAGGGGAACTTAATTATGAAGAAAAAAATTGTAGGTGCTGTTCTTGTGGCAGGATTGTTAGTTGGAGGAAGCACTTATACTTATCAAACTTTCGCAGCAGAGGGTAAATATAATACGAGTATAGCTGAGAAGTCTAATTTGGAAGATTCGCATGAACAAGAAAAAAACACGAATGTTACGATTAAACCTATTAATACAGTGCCAAGTGATGAAATTCATATACCGTTAGACTTAGCTAATTCAAATGCCACCTCAAATTATTCTAGGGCAACAACAAATAATCCAATTGTTAAACTATTAGGAAGTTATGTTACTGAGCTTGGAGAAGATCAACTTGAAGCTAGAGCAAACTATATTTTAAACAGTGGATCAGCTGTTGATATTATGCAAGTACCATTAAATATATCTCCGGATTCAGCAGTTGCATTCTATACTTCTGGAATTTACCCTGATGCAAAAGTAACAACTGGAGAAATTAATGGTTTTAAAGCTGTCTATATTAATGGGGAATATAGAAGAGCTATTCATTTAATTTCTGAAAAATATGCATATACGATAAATACAGTCTTTGAAGATGTAAATATTGATTATCTAAAAAATGTAGCAAAAGAAATTAAAGAATAGATTTATACTGCTGTTTTTAAGGATAATGCAAAATTGGAATGCTTGATGTTAAAACAAATAATCAGCCTAGTCAATTGGATTGGAACAAAGCTACAATCAGCTCTTAGTTGAATTTATGGATGTTATTAAAAAGGTTGCATCGCAGGTTAGAGCTTGCAGGGTGTCGACTAATTTGGGGAAGTACCAAGACTCAAAACGTCTTCTTTTTCACAATCCTCGGCGAACCATTACGCTAACCGGATTAGTCTTGCTTGCTAAACTAACGGGAAACTTTAGTTTAATCACTAGGAGAAGATAATTTTGAATCATAAAGAATTCGAAGCAGTTATAAAACTTCCCGCGAATATTCGATACGAGTATTTTATTAAGAAGGTTGTTGATTTTGAAGAAGTTTGGGGATTGTATGATGACGGATGGGCAATGACTTCAGACGACGATGGAAGCATGATGATTCCATTCTGGCCAAAGAGAGAATTTGCGGAATATTGTGCTTTTGAAGAGTGGTCTAATTATAAAGCACAGAGTATCTCTTTAGATGAGTTTATCAATGAGTGGTTACCAGGTATTGAGGAAGACCAGTATAAGCCATCAATTTTTTGGAATAGAAATGATTCAGCTGTTCTTACGGTTAACGTACTGCTAAACGATTTGGATCAAGAACTTGAAAAGTACTGAACAACGTTACGCTAACGGGAAACGATAGTTGAATGCTTAATGGCTACCGTGTGGAAGCTCTTCGCTCCACTAACGGGCAGCAGAATAAATGGTAGCCTAATTCATCACATTCCAAACTTATGCGTCTATCAATGGATGTGAAAGGAGGTGTTATTTGTGTCTGAAACATGCACAAAGTGCGGCGCCGTTCATACTGGGGAGAAGACCTGCGAATCGATTTTCAGCGAATTTTTGGCACTCGAGTTCACGGATCCCGATTACGGACGGGTTCATTTTCTCACCGTCGCATGCCACATGGTTCAACATGAGGGCTACAGCGATGAATTGTATGTCTGGGTGCAAACCGAACTGCGAAAATACCTGGAAAAAGGCCACACCACGGAGATGATTCGCCAGGATGCGGCCCAAGGACCAGGACGCAACAAGGGGATTCGAAGGCTGGCGGATGCGCAGCCTCTTCCCAAGGTGGCCTGGTCGATGACAATCGCCGATATGGCCGCGCAGATGCATGATGCGGAAAGTTATTGCAAGCTTATTGAGCAATGGGGACGTACCACTATGCAAGAGATGGGACCGCTTGTTTTGAAAAGATGATAGGATGGATTATAGTACAGCAAACAGCGGCAGTCAGGGGACTATTTCGCTCGCCAAATAAACCGGCTGGAACGCGGCACGTTTCCTTGGCCGAACGGTACTCGGCATGTTCCAAAACAGAATTCTAACAGGCTCCACAGCCGTATTTACGCCCTTTCCGAAAAGGACGTGTCGGGGGACAAGAACATATTCCCATTGAAAGTCGCTAAATAGCGGCTTTTTTATTTTATCGGTACAAGTTCGTGTCCCAAGCCAAGGACAAGAACTTGTACCGATTACCGAAAAGGACAAGAACATGGGCCGATTACCGATTAGATGTATATCTAAATAAGAAGCACATGTAGTTCAAGTCACAAAAGTACCTTCGCACTCGTAACATCTACTACAAGGAGAACAAAACAGAATAGGTTAAATGTTGATTCAGGAAAAGTTATTGTATGGAGAATTAAATAAAGTAGCTGGTTTGTTCAGTACCCAAGAGAATTAGAACTGGAATGAAGAAAGAACGAGAACCTGTACGGTTGACCAATTAGGCAGATATCAATTGATCCTTTCAATATTTTTTCGCAATAAATATTCAGTTAATAAGGGATTAACACATATTCATTTATAGTTGTTTTAATGTAATAATTTACCGTCTTCATTAATACTTACAACTTATGGTACTATGCTAAAGCACATATCTGGAGGGAGTTGAGATTAGAGTATATGTGTACCAATAAAATAGATAGGAGTGGAAGTTTTGAAGCATGGAAAGAAGAAAATTGTAATGAGTTGTCTTATCCTTTCCTTATTATCAGTGGTCTTTGTTAATTTCAGCAATAATAATGATCCAAAGACAACTAGTTCAACTGCTTTTGCAACGGAGAATACTCAGAACGAAGTACAAACCTACCAGTACGATTCTATGAATCGCCTTAAGCAGCTCACTTTTTACAAAGATGGTGTGAAGTACACTCGTAATTATATTTACGATGATAACGGGAATACGAAATCAGTTACGACCACCCCAGCTCCGTAGTAGAGTTCCACATCAGGAGGAAAGAGATGAAAATTAAAAAGCTCACCAGTATATTAATACTAATGTCTATATTTTTTGGTTTCAGTTTCATTCAAGTTGATGCCACTTCTCAAGAATCTAAAAAATCATCCTCAACTAAAGAATACATCGTATCTTTCAAGAAAAATGAAAATTCTCAACAAGTGCTGAAGGACAACAAGATTTCTAATAAAGAGAAAGATAAACTCAAAAATCATAATACTTCTGTGATCAGTTTGAGTAATGAAGAAGTAGAGCTTTTAAAAAAAGATGATAGTGTTGAGTTTGTTGAACCCAATGCTAAGGTGTCCATAGATGCCATTACCTCCTCCACTGGGGAGATAACAGAAGAAGTAATCAATGCAGAGGAAGTTCCCTGGGGCAATGTAGCTATTGGAGCTCACATGCTGGAAGAACAGCATAATAAGGGCAACGACATTAAAGTTGCCGTATTAGATACAGGCGTATCAAACCATCCTGATCTAAAAATTGCGGGTGGAATCAATATTCTCAATGGAACACCAAATTATGCCGATAATCATGGCCACGGTACGCACATAGCAGGTACAATTGCAGCGCAAGAGAATAATCAGGGTATAGTCGGTATCGCACCAAATGTGGAATTATATTCGGTTAAGGTTCTTGGTTCGGATGGTACTGGAACATATAACCAAGTTATTGAAGGTATTGAATGGGCAATCGACAATAAAATGAACATTGTATCCATGAGTTTTACAGGTACGGAAGAAAGTGAAGCGCTTCATCGAGCAATTAAAGAAGCTGAAGCTGCCGGAATCATGATGGTTGCTGCTGCCGGGAACAAAGGACTTGGCGAAGAAACGGAAATGTATCCTGCGTTATATCCTGAAGTCATTTCAGTTGGCGCAACTACCAAATCCAACGTACGAGCGAACTTATCAAGCACAGGAGAGAACTTGGATATTGTGGCTCCTGGCGTAGATATTCGAAGCACAACCAAGAATGGAAGTTATGGAAATTTGTCAGGAACTTCAATGGCCGTTCCTCATGTGGTTGGTGCAGCTGCAGTATTATGGTCCCAAAACAAAACTGCAGATTCCATGAAGATCGAGGAATTGATCATAGAAAATGCTACCGAACTGGGAAATGAACAAGAGTATGGACAAGGTCTCATTAACTTAGCGAAGTCATTAGACATTGTCGATTCTGCTCTTCCTCCATTTCAATCGGATTATGAGGATGACACTCAGCCTGAAGAAGATGGAAATGGTGAAATAAGTATCGCTGCAGTTGAACGTGGTGCAGTCGCTTATCTAGATAGAGGTGTACCTACTCCACCTACTGGATATAGCAGTTGGACTAAATTAGACATTGGGGTCGACAGTGATACTGCACGGGTCTGCTCTGGAACATATACAGGTAACTTTAAAGCTGGACAAACTGCACCGAATCCTCCATTAGCATGTGATACTTCCAACTGGAGTCTAGGCACTTATTCTGTCAAATATACGTACTATTATCCAGAAGGTATGTACAAGATGACACCAGAAATCTTTACAGTAACACCGGAATCACCTACAGGCGTCTCCGTTTCCAAAGTGACACAAAACAGCTTGTTACTGACTTGGAATCCTGTAAAAGATGTCACTACCTATAAGATCTTAGTAAATGGAGTGCTTCACAGCAGTGTGACTACGACAAACAAAAAGTTAACTAATCTGACTCCAAATACGGCTTATTCTATTCGAGTTAAATCTGTTGACCCTACGGATCCTAACGCAGGCGCGACATCTCCCGTAGTGAACCTAACCACAGATGGGCCAGGAGCGCTACCTCAGTCCATTCCACTTATTATTGAAGGTCAAACATATAATGCATATCCATATTTACAGTAATGAGCGAACAACTAGAACAGTCACTTGGGGGAACATATGAAAAACAACTGGGCGAGATACTTATCTATATTCATGATTCTTGTTTTGCTTATCACATCCGTTCCTTTTTCTTTAGCAGAAGCAAAGAAAGATGACACGGATAAAAAAAGTCAGCGTGCAGAAATCGCAAAATCTTTTAATGAAGATGAGAGTGAAATCCAGTCTCTACTAGATAAGGGCCATACCGCTAGTGAAATATCAGTAGCTTATATGAACCAGGCAACGGAAGAAATTACTTTAGAACAAGCGCTAGGGAAAGCTACAAAAGTCACGCTGAATCGATCCAAAGATGAAAGTGTTGTAGACAAATTAGCGACTAAGCCTAAAGTAGAGAAAGAGAAATCGACTGTAGCAAACAAGGACTCAAATGTGACAGCAGCAGCTGCAGTTGAAAATCCGGTGGATAAGGAAACATTAAACAATCTGGATTTAGAAACGAATAATGCTCCTTATTCCATTGGCTCCACAGGTGAATCTATTTCAACCTTAGATGGGAGTTTATCGCTTTCTTCAGCCGATATAACACTGCCGGGTCGAAATGGACTTTCTTTTAATCTTACCCGATCTTATAACTCCTCAGATTCTCAGTATTATGATATCAAGAGCACCATTTATGACGATGATGACCTCATCTATTCTGTATTCTTTAAAGGCCGGGAAAGAACATACCGCTTATTGTTTGCTCCTAAATTCCAGATGCTGCATAAGCGAGAATATGCTAAGACAGACGGTACAGATAGTGAAATCCAAGTCATCGGTACCGACGAGTGGACACTCGACAGTTCCATCAAGAAAAGTGATGCAGATAAGTTGGCGAGTAAACTGCAAAATGCAAAACCATCTTACACGAGTCCATGGTCTGAAAGTGTGAATGGATACAAGAAAAGAGATATTTATACGTACGTTGATAATTCAGTTCAGAGTGTTGATGTTAGTATGGAATATACCGGTGAATCGACGACAGGTGAATTCTTACGCCATCAATATATTCAGGAAAGTGAAGCTAAAGCAGAGCTGAATCTGTTAAATAGTCTCGCTGGTTCAACGGAATATCTGTTTGATGATGCTGAGATTACGGGTACAGATGAAACAGAGTATCTCATTAAGCTATATGATATAGACTCCAAGAGTGGAGAAGTGCAACCCGCAAGAATAGATGTAGAGCCGAACACAGAAGGAAAATGGGTATCCAGCCAGACAACGATTAAAACGTATGAAGATACCTGGTTCCCTTTAGGGAAAGGTTGGTCTTGGAACATTCCTTACATTAAGGACGGTACCTATGTACATCTAGCCAGCGGAGGAACGTATGAGCGAGATGGCAGTTCTTTGAAAGGTTATCCATGGGATGATATTTCGATTGCAGATCAATCAGGTACCATTTCAGTGAATCAGCAGCAGCAAACCTATAAATATATTCTTAGCTCCATAGATGGCAGTAAGCAATACTTTAATGCAGATGGTCATTTAATTAAGATGACAGACTCCTATGGCAACTATATTGATTTTGCGTATGCTCCATCGGCCGACTATGGCAGAGCCTTGCTTAGTAAAATATCAGACCCATTAGGTAACGAAATCAATATCACCTATTCAAAATCTAAAGTTGTCGTTACGAGTGGAACGAAAACAATTACCTATTCTAAAATTTCGATTCAAAATAACGGTAATGAAATTGAGATACTAGATCGGGTGACGGATCCAGAAAACCGGGTGACTCGTTACGAGTACACACAAGCAACAGACACAAGATACAATATGCTTGATGATAATGTTTCTACCGGAATTTCGAATGGCTACGCCTTGATCAACACGGTTTACCATCCAACGGGTGCAGAAACAAAATATGAGTATAAATCTCTTCCAACGACCCGGTATGTTGGCCCTGATGCTGTGAACCAGGCGTACCAAATTTACTCACGGGAAGACCGTATTGTAACTCTTAATCCGGATACACAAAAGCCAACCTATACGGCAAGTAACCGCGTTAACTTTGATTATCCAAAAGACATCGGCAGCTCATACGGTTCCGATCTTACGTTCTCTACCGTCACAGATGATGGATTGGCCAAGACGACCTATCAATATGATAAAGATTATATTGATGCCTCCACACCAACGACGTATTATTTAGCGAACATTAAACAAGAGCAAAGCGGGCTCGAAACTTCGGTAAATTACACTTATGATCGTGCGAAGCAGCTGACGACCCCAAGCGAAACGAGTACTTCATATAAGGATATTCAAACCGGAAAAACAAGAACCGAGTCAACTAAAACAGAGTATGATGCCTATGGGAATATAACTTCTCAAACCGATGAACAAGGTGTCACGATTGTGTATACGTACCATCCTAGAACGAATTTGGTTCATACCATACTGCAGCCTGTGGATGAAGGCCGGAAGATCTATACCGAAGTTACGAAAACAAGCCATAGCGATCCAGACGTGGTAACTCAAAAAGAAAACAGTCAGAACGGCAAGCTGCTCGGTATGAGCGATTACGATTATGATTCATATGGAAATGTGACGAAAGTCAAAACGAAACTCGATGCCGAAGATTTAACGAAAGAATCCGTTCAGGCCTTTGAGTATGATCCTAAATATAAAAATGCGTTTATTACATCACAGCAAACGAGTGGTATCGATAGTGCGGGTAAACCGTTTACTCTAAAAATTGGAGCAGAGTATGACCTGGCTACTGGTAACATGCTGAAATATATCGACGGTAAGAATTTGGTAACTTCTTATGAGTTTGATAAATTGGACCGGCTTCTTAAGATAACGAATCCAGATCAGACGATCGTAAGCACCGATTATGATGATGATAAGAATACGATCACGCAAACAAGTGAAACAGGAGCTGTTACTGAGATTCAATTCGATCCGCTTGGACGTGAGACTCAACAAGGGATTTATAAGAACGGCAGTTATGTAGCTAAACAAAAGATCGAATATGATAATTATAGCCGGATTGATTATCAAGAAGATGCAGTAGGAAATGTAACAAACTATGATTATCAGTCATTATCAAACGGTCTAAAAACAATAATCACCTATCCTGACAACAGCAAATATACAACAATTGAAAATGTAATTGATCTAAAGAGCACTGAAGTGGATGGATTGGGTAACAAAATAGAAACCACAATGGATCAAATGGGACAACCGGTTTCGACCGTCGAAACCGCAATGAATTCCAATGACCCAGCTCAATCCAAAGTGACTCAGATTGAAAAATTAAGCTATGACTATATCGGAAATGTAAAAACGATTGAAGATGCAAAGAAACAAGTCACGAAATATGACTATGATTTCTTAGGTAATGTAAAGAGTGTTACCGATGCTAAATTAAACAAAACTTCATACGAATATGATCTGACGGGAAATCTAACTAAAATCATTTACCCGGATGGCTCTTTCACAGAGAAACTATATGATGAAGCGGGTCGTCTGAAAGTGAGTCAGCAGCAAGGCGGGAAACAAGAAACCTATTTGTATGATGGAAACAGTAATCTTAAAGAGCATCACACACGGACAGGTGTAGTACTGAAATACGATTACGATACTCTAAATCGCTTGGAATTCCGGCAGGATGGATCAGAAACGATACAATTCACCTATACCCTTGATGGTCTTCGCAATAGTATGAGTGATAGTTCTGGAATAACGAGTTATGCGTATGATGAAGATACACGTGAACTACAGTCTATTACCTATCCAGACCAGAAAAAATTAGTGTACCAATATGACGAGCGGGGTAATGTAAAAAATCAAACAGGACCGTTTAATGATTCTGTGACATTTGACTATGATACAATGAGTCGAATTGAGAAAGTAAATGGTGGCCAAGACGGAGCCTATACGTATAACGCGAACGGTTCAGTGAAGACAAAAACGAGAGGAAATGGAATTACAGCTGCGTATAGCTTTGAAGGTCTTAAGCTATCATCACTTGAATATGAGCATCCAAGTCTATCAGCTGCAAATTACCGTTATCAATATGATGATAACAGTAATATTACCACCCAAACTAAAGATAGTATCACGCATTCCTTCACGTATGATGAGTTAGATCGAATTAAGACGTCATCCTTATTCCAGGAAGTATATGATTATGATACTCGTGGGAATCGGCAGACGTTGCAAAGTGTCAGGTTCCTGAAGACACCAATTCAAATTACGTATATGATAATTGGGATCGACTAACCGAGGTCACAACAACAGATCAGACAAAGGTCACTTATCAATATAATGGCGATGACTTAATGATTGAGCGTACTGAAAATGGTATCACAAGTCGCTATTATTACGATCAATACGGTAATATCATAGCAGAAGGCAGCGTCCAAACGGATGGGTCTGTTAAGAAAGTAGCCAGTTATGTTCGTAACGGTAATCAGCTTAATTACCGTGTGGATGAACAAGGCGAAAAACAGTATTATGTATTAAACGGCCACGGTGATGTGGAGTATATAGTTGACTCAGATGGAGAAATTTTAAATTCTTACACATATGATTTATGGGGTAAACCAATCTCGAAAAATGAGAAAGTCTCAAATATATTTCTCTATGCAGGAGAGTATTGGGATCCGTCAACTAATTTACAATATCTTAGAGCCCGTTGGTATAATCCAAACATTGGACGGTTTATAAATGAGGATACGTATGAAGGGCAGATCAACAGTCCGCAGACTTTGAATTTGTATGCTTATGTGCAAAATAATCCGTTGATTTATACGGATCCAACTGGACATGCAAGTCAAGGTCATGTTGTGGGCACTCTTTTAGATGTTGCAAAACAAGATGGCACAAACTCAGAAAGATATTGGAGAATAAGATCCAATCTGGGAACTCAAGCTTTGAATTTCTTTCCTGATGCTAAAGAAGATGGGAACAATAAGTTTAAATATTTATTTAATATGGCAACATTGTCAGGTTATTCTTCAGGTCAAGCTTCGTGGGCTAAGGAGCAACTAATGTTTGCATTCGAGACGAAATATCAATATGATCAAGCGGCATTTGAACAGTATCTGAACGGGCTTTTAATATCCTTGCATGTAAGTATACCAAAAGTGCCAAAAGTTGCTTCTGCAGCAGCAAGTGTGACCAGAGTTGCCAGAAACTCTCAAGTAGGAGTGCTTGGTGAACTTAAACTTGCAGAACTTGTTGGAGGAAAGCCCAATCAATACTTTAAAACAACTTTAGGAGGAAGATATGTAGATCAGTTATCAAATGGTATTGCTTATGAATCAAAAATGGGTTTTGTCAACTATTCTTCAAAAGTAATGACACAAATAAGTAAAGATGCAGAGTTATTGAGCAATGGGTCAATAGATGGGGCTACGTGGGTATTTTTTAGAAGTCCCAGTACAGGTAAGATTGGGGCTGATCAAAGAGTATTAGATGCTCTTGCGAGCTACGGTATCAAATATATATTTAAATAATGGAGGACTATCGATGTATCCTAAATTTATAATCCCATTCGAGTTTATTCCATTTGAAATTATGAATAAAAGAGAAGCAGATATTTTTTTTCAATGGTTCTTGGAGAGTCAACAAAGTAGAATACAAACACTAATTGAATATTTTAGAGGTAGTGAAGGGTTTATAGTTGAAAAATTAGACTTTACTCCAGAGTCTTTAAATTACTTGTGGAATTGGTTCGTACCAAGGATTGAATTGGTAAAAAAGTCAAGGGAGGAGTTACAGGAAGAACACAATGAAATACCGGAATGGCTTAAATCAGAAGTAATAGTAAATGAGGATAAATTTGGTGGAGAAACAGAAACAATAATCATTGATATTGGAATTTACTTTGGTAATGTGTTTCTCCAACAGTTTAGTCAACTCAAATGGGGAGTAATTTATAAACCGCGAAACTTTGCTGATGTAAATAGGCCAATAATCATTGGATTTAATAAAGATGTGGCCCTAAACCCCATAAGAATTGTTAATACTTGTGCTACTAAAGTAGTAAAAGGAACAGGGAATAATAACCTTATAGATTTATATAACGTTTGGGCTAAATATTTAGAGTAGAGCCATTAACCACATGCGAGTGTAACACTCCATGTGGTTTCTTTTTTGATAGCAGCCCCACCAAGTGCAGATTTAATCGGGTGGCAGAGTCCATAAACAAAGTGAAGACCGCCTCATGGGCGGCGTTTTCATCAAAGTTGTCGAGGGACAAGAACATATTCCCATTGAAAGTCGTTATTTAGCGGCTTTTTTTGTTTTATCGGTACAAGTTCGTGTCCCGAGCCAAGGACAAGAACATGGTCGAATTACCGATTAGATAAATAATCTAACTAAAGTTTACATCTATTTCATTAAGCTTACGGGCAGCATTCCTATTATGAAGAAATACGAGGTTTGAGAAACAGAAAGACTCCTTGGTATGATGTCTATGGGTCCTAGATGCTGGCCAGCGACAGGATCCAAATACAAACCAAGGAGACTACAAGATGAATTCTACTCAAAATGAACGGATTAATCAAATCACTTCTTCTACTTTAATTGTCGGTGTCGACATCGCAAAATTCAAACATGTGGCCCGAGCGCAGGACTACCGCGGAATCGAGCTCGGGAGGTCAATTACGTTTGAAAATAATCGAGAAGGCTTTGAATTATTCGTTAGATGGTTCCAGAAGATTGCAACGGAGCAAGAGTTCAAAGACGTCATAGTTGGCATGGAACCCACCGGCCATTATTGGCTGAACCTCGCGTATTACCTGGAAGAACAACAAGTTTTATGCGGTGTAGTTAATCCGCTGCACGTGAAGAAAAGCAAAGAATTGGACAACAATTCGCCGACCAAGAACGATATGAAGCTAGTCAAAGATGGAAGTAAGGAAATCGGCAGACGTTGCAAAGTGAACAGGTTCCTGAAGACACCAATTCAAATTACGTATATGATAATTGGGATCGACTAACCGAGGTCACAACAACAGATCAGACAAAGGTCACTTATCAATATAATGGCGATGACTTAATGATTGAGCGTACTGAACATGGGAATACCAGCCGCTACTATTATGATCAGTACGGTAATATCATTGCAGAAGGCAGTGTACAAACGGACGGATCAATTAAGAAAGTAGCCAGTTATGTTCGTAACGGTAATCAGCTTAATTACCGTGTAGATGGACAAGGTGAAAAACAGTATTATGTGTTAAACGGCCACGGTGATGTGGAGTATATAGTTGATTCGACTGGAGAAATATTAAACTCATACACCTATGATTTATGGGGGAAACCTATCTCAAAAACAGAAAAAGTTACTAATCCATTCCTTTATGCAGGGGAGTATTGGGATCCGTCAACTAATTTGCAATACCTAAGAGCTCGTTGGTATGATCCTAACATCGGCCGGTTTATAAATGAGGATACGTATGAAGGGGATATCAATAGCCCGCAGACGTTGAATTTGTATGCGTATGTGCAGAATAATCCGTTGAAGTATACGGATCCTAGTGGTCACATGGCTAAAAATCTCCTAAATGGATTCTTAAAGGATTTCTTAGGTGGTAGGAATGATGGGACGCAATATACGAATCTTGAGTTATCTGATGCTGTTTTAAATGCAAACGGAGACGATAGAATCTATTTAGCCCTTCATGAAATAGCACAAATTCATGCAGCAAAAGCAATTCATTTAGAAACGGGTTTAAACACTACATTAGAATTTCATGTAGAAAAGGAAATTAAATGGTGGCCAAATAAGCACTATTGGGTGGATATAGTTACGGGGGATGGACAAATGTGGGAGGTGAAAGCTAGGAGAGATGTTCTACATGGTGATACCGACGGATACTATGAGGATGCGGAGGAGCAACTCACAAAATACCAAGATGCAAATAATGATCTCACTAGAGGTGTTCAACATAAAGCAATTATAGGCATAATAGTCGAAGGTGATTTATACATGGATATTGAATTCATAAATAAAGGTAAAATATTTTATGAATTTTATTTAGATGATGGAAAAGGAATTAGATCGATGACAACAATACAAGCAAAAAACTATGTTGAAGCTAATCATTTATACCCCCCTGATTTTGACTTCAAACCTAAGAAAAAAGGGGGAAAGTAGTTTGCGTTCTATAGTAATAGTAGTTGCATTGTTACTAATATTCATGATTGAGGGGTGTTGTTCAATGGGGAGCAGTAATGAATTTAAGGAAGATGCAGAATATGTGGTGGATGTTCTTGAAGCATCAATCGAGAAAAAGGGGTTACCGAAATCTGAAATAGAAAGGCTTGATAAATTCTTTGAAAACGATTATCAAGATAAGGAAAAAGATATTCAAATGAAATTAATAAGTATCTATATGGCATTTTTAGGGAAAACAGATTTTAAAAATATAGAAACTGAGAGCAATCAACAATTGTTTAAAAAACTGAGAGCAGAATTAGATGAGATTAGGATGGAAATAACATCATTATAAACTATCTTATTGCCACATGCGAGTGTAATAACTCCATGTGGTTTCTTTTCGTCAAAAATCATAAATTTCTTTCACCAAACAAGGTTTGTTGGGGCTTATGCTGCAAAAATGAGGAATAGAAACATATGTACAAAATACGGGTTTTGTGAACATATAGTAAAGATTACAGAAATAAATAGCATTATTTTTATCGCAGTCCTTTTATGTACTAATGTGACCAACTTAAATTACTTGCCTCGGTTTTATCGCAGTCCTTTTATGTACTAATGTGACCAACTTAAATTACTTGCCTCGAGTTTTCTTTCATTTTGTATAGATAAATATGATTTTTTCTTTTCTTATTGAATATATTCATTATATTCTTTATTCTTAATGTTTAACTAAACATGGTTATTTCAAACGTTGCAGCTCATCAATGATCTGATCAAGTCGTTCCAGCATCAATTTATCGTTTTCCATTTTTCTTTTCATATTTACTTCAATGGCAACTACTTCGATGGTCAGTACTATAGCCATGAGGATTAATCTTCTAAGTTAACACTATAAATGAAGCAAAAGTTTCAACTCTTCAATGATTTTATCATCCGTAGCTCTGCTTCATATTTCTGTACAAAAAAACCGCATTTGTTATGCGGCTTCGTTGTGAAAGCGTTAACTTACGCTCTAAATCATTACAGGTATTATTAGAAAGTATATTGCCTCTCAATGTTTTTATTCTTGAGATTGATCCAGATCGTTATCCATAGATGAATCCAGATCCGTATCTGTAGATCCTGATCCTGCAGCTTCATCTTCAAGATGCGTATTATTCTGTTGAGTTCTTAAGATATCACTCAGTTGTGTCTGAAATTGATCCATAAGTTCTTTGATCTGTACAGCCTGCGCTGATTCCGGATTAAGCTTGATTTCTTTTACAACATCCGCCATAAGAAACAAAAGTTCTGGCTTCTCCTTCATCAAGCCACGTAGATGGTGTCTTCCCGCTTCTTTTTCCGGACGCAGATGACGTCTACGTTCTTCCCAATGCTCCCGAGGTTGATCTTGAGCCTTCTTTCTATCTGCCAATACAGCTAAGCCTTCCTCGGTAATATGATACAGCTTCTTTCCATCCGTATCTGTATTTCTGATCAGCTTCATGTCTTCTAATAGCTGCAGATTGGGATATACGGATCCTGCACTGGGAACATACAATCCGCCTGTCTTTTCTTCCATGGCCTTAATTAACTGATAACCATGCATTGGCTCAATGACTAATAACTCCAGCAAAGCAAACTTAAATTCACCTCTTCCGAAGAAACGATGTCTGCCTTCTCCTCGTCCGCCTCGATGATCTCCGCGTGAGCCTCCATGCCGGTACTTTACATATTCATGTCCTTCAACAGAATAATCCCGGTGCCCTGCAAAATGTCTCTGTTTCCTGTGTCCGTCTTGAAACTTCATATGACTTCCACTCCTCATTAACGATATATCGTAATAATATAGCGATATATCGTTAATGTCAAACTAAAATTTGGTTTTTTACGCTGTATTTTTGAGACCACATGCCTATTTTTCAATGTCAGCCTAACTCATTCGCAAGTCCCCTACTCCTTACGGAAATGTGTAAGCAGGATGTTACGAGAACTATTTTAGGATATATGTAAATTATTACCTGTAAATATCATCATAGTTTATGTTAGATTATCCAAGTGTTTAAAAACAACATAGAATGGGAGTTATGAATGATGAAAAAGAACAAAACTTGGTTACTCGCTCTAGCATTAAGTGCAGTATTTACCGCGAGCACGCTTCTTCCTTCTGTTTCTCTTGCAGCAACAGTAGTCGAAGGTACAACAGAGACCAGCGAATCGAGCACGCCAAACCAAACCGATGATTCTGTAATTATCGAGGGCGAAGAGGTTGAATTAACTGCTGATGAGCTGGATTTTGAGAACTATCTCGATCAATTGCTTGCGATTGCACAGTATGAGGAAAAAGCTTTCTCAGCACTACCGAGTACGTTGTACATATCCTCTTCAAACCGTAAATCTTTGTTCCTGAAATTCAACAATACAGTAGTGCCTAACTATACGAAATATGTGTCACAGCTGAAGCAGATCAAGCCGGAAAATGCGGAGCTGCAAAAAATCCATAACAAATTAACTCGAGGAAGCTACAACCAGCTCGAAGGATACCTTCTGTATAAGCGTGCACTATCGAAGTACACCATTAACCGTACACTGCTTACTCAAGGTAATGCCAAGGTGAAGACGGGCCAAGAATTGATTGAGCAGTCCAAGGAAGAATTCGATGAATATGCTGAACAGCTGGGCTATGAATAAGGATGCTCTAAGTTAATTAAATGATCTGGATATACAAAAAGAACGGTGATCTGATGAAGATCCCGTTCTTTTTGTGTAGATATCTATCGTGTTGCAGATATATTTCATCTTATGGTGTAGGTGTTCCACCGTTGGCATTAATCGTCTCACCCGTAATGTAGCTCGATTCCTGACTCGCCAGGAAGACATATGACGAAGCCATTTCAGCAGGCTGGCCCGCACGACCAAGCGGCGTGGTTGAACCAAATTCAGCGAGCTTCTCTGTCGGTTGACCGCCTACAATCTGAAGTGGAGTCCATACCGGTCCAGGCGCTACTACATTTACACGTATCCCTTTGCTCCCAACCTGCTGAGCCAAAGCTTTGCTGAATGTATTAATCGCGGTCTTCGTTGTTGCGTAATCCAACAGTATTGGCGACGGTTTGTAAGCTTGAATGGAGGAAGTGTTAATGATGGAGCTTCCCGGCTTCATATGCTTCACCGCCGCTTTGCACAGCCAGAACATGGAGTATACATTTGTCTTAAATGTCGCGTCAAATTGCTCTGTTGTGAGATCCTCGATCTGCTCCACATATTGCTGCTTACCGGCCACATTCGCCAGGATATCGATACCACCCAGCTCTTTGACGGCACTCTCAATCAGCTTCACGCAGTAGGCTTCATCCTTCAGATCACCAGGGATGGCGACGGCCTTCTGTCCCGCCTCTTCAATGAGCTTCACAACTTCTTTGGCATCGGATTCCTCTTCAGGAAGATAAGACAGCACCACATCTGCCCCTTCGCGTGCATAAGCAATGGCTGCAGCACGTCCAATTCCGCTGTCTGCTCCTGTAACGACGGCTTTACGTCCTTTGAGACGTCCTGTCCCGCGATAGCTGGTCTCTCCGCAATCCGGAACAGGCTCCATCTTCGATTGAATTCCCGGCTCAGGCTGCTTCTGCTTCCACTCTGGTGTAGCCTTCGGATACTGTGTCGTTGGATCCTGCATCATATATTGGTCTTGATTTGTCATGAATAGTACCTCCTTGAGTTACAACACTTAAGATTTAGTAAAGGTCCAGCTCTCTTCTTTGTAACCGAAAATTTTCGTTTTAAAACCAAGTACAGAACGATCCGTGGAAAAAGAGGCATGCCATAAAAAAACCATCCCACCAGAGCTAGCTCCAGTGAAGGATGGTTTCGTAACGATATTCAAGTTCAGGTAGTTATAATTGATGTACTAATAATGACCACTGAGTTATTTGCGAGTTACCGTGTAACCGCGATCCTGCAGAAGCTTCACGATGCCGTCTTCACCTGCATAATGAGCTGCCCCTACGACGATAAAGTAATCTGCTTCATCTTCTGCAGTTAAATATCCTTCAATTTTGTCCGCCATTTTCAAATTACGGTCCACGAGCATGCCCTTATAGTATTCTTCATTCGTCTTCATGCTATCGGTAATTTCGAGCAGTGCCTCTTCGTCACCCAGCTTCCACATTTCCGCCATTTGATCGACAGAATCATCGACCAGATGGAAGTTATCTAGAACAGATTTCAAATTAGTCTCTTGCAGCTCACCTGAGAATCCGCTTAACAGCTCCAGCTGGGACTGATAGGTTTCAAGCTCGATGATAGGCATTTTGCGTTCAATGGCTTTTTGCAGGAAATGCAGATCAATGCCGATCTCCCCTTGATACCCGGCTTCCATGGATTTAAGCTGTGACATCGTTATTTCCACGACCCATGGCTTATAGCCGTCTAACGCATCTTTCTCCAGTCCGTTCTCAACAAGGATTTCGCCAAGCTGCTCATAGGTTTCACTCGAAATATGATCCTTAAGTGTCGTTCCGTCCTGATACATTCCAAGATCCAGCATCATTTTCTGCATAGTTTCATCCTGTGCCTGTGTCAGGTCAATCTCTACTCCCAGATACTCTGAATCCTCAAATGCAATTTCATACGATGGGTCTAACGGATAGAAGCTGTCATCAGCAATATGCATCGAACCTACGAGGTAAACCGTATTGTCACGATTGCTTACCTCCCACAAGAAGCCCTTGCCTCCTGTCGTTAGAATGATCGTACGGGTTGCAGGATCCCATTCTACCTTGTAGCCGATCTGCTCACTAACCACTCGTACAGGAACATATGTTGTACCATTCACAATCTTGGTCTTCGCATTTACCGTGATCTGTTCATTGTCCACAAGTACGGTGATTGTACCTGACTTATCGGATTGAACGAATGTTGCATTAAGTGCTTTGAGCAGATCTCCCTGAGGTGCATATGTAATTCCTTTTTCAATCAATGGCAGTTTGCTCGTAAAATCAATCTCATGTCCATTCACTTCAATATCCGTGTCAGGTGCAGCTGCAGCTGCAGGAACGACGGGAAGCACCAGCATGCTTGCGGATAAGAATAAGGCAATAGTGGATGATCTTCTCTTTCTCTTCATTGTTAGTCTCTCCTCCGAATTCATTTCAAAATGTATGTATTGCTTCAACCTACTTGATAAAGCACTTGTTAAAAGAATTGACTGTGCATGTCAATATACACACTATATACTCTGATATTGGAATTCGTCAACCATATTCTGGATTTTTGATCTTAATAGATTCAGATTAATAAAAAAAGAAGCACAGATCTGCTTCTGTGCTCCCTTTATTTTAAGTGACTTATACATCTTCTCTTGTATTCACAATGTTCTGACGCAGAAGTGGTATTAATTCGAATAACGCTTCCTGCTGCGCTGGATGGATTCCCTCCATAATACGGTGCTCTAAGGCTGTTATTTGCTGTCTGCACTCCAGATAGATGGCTTCACCAGATTCAGTGAGCTCAATTATTTTCTCCCGTTTGTCTTTACCCGGGATCTGACGGACAATGTCGAGCTCCTGCAGTCGATTCACTCTTCTAGTGATCGTCGGTTTCTCCACCTGATAGTATGCTGAAATAGCGATGAGTGTGTCAGGTCCATTGTTTTTCAAATAATAGATTACCTGCCATAAAGAATACGACAGCTCATAAGTGCTCATCAGATCATTGAGCTTCGTAATAATAGGCCGATATAGACCAAGGTAACGCTGAAAAAATCCTTCCATAATTCTCACTCCTGCATCGTTTTTATATCCTAATCTAAAGCTTGGCTCTGTTAAATTCCTGGTCGAACTTCATCATACACAGCTGGTGCAAGAGCGTCATATGATTCTTCTCTGATCGAATCCAGCCTACCTGCATAGAAGGAGTTTCAATAGGCTTGATTTCAATTAAAACGTACTGATCTGATAACCATTTCCGCTGTCCAAAGAAAGAAAAATCATGACCAATCGTGACCGCCATATTTTCCTCAAGCGCCGTTCTAATCGCCTCCCCATTATTGGTTTGGAATAGAATAGGCAGTTCACCATAATTGGCCTGATGATCTGCGAGAAAATCGTCAACAAAAACGTCGTTGAACAGGGCAAATGGATATTTAACCAAATCTTTGGGGTGAATCGATTTATGCTTTGCGATCTCTGAATTTTTGTTTGCACAAATGACAAATTTACCTTGAACGATCGGTTCAAATACAAGTCCTGCAAGGTGTTCGATGTCCTTCTTATACATCGCGATTAGACCCAGCCCGATACGATTCAGCTTGATATCGTCCATTATGAGGTTTGAGGTATTCTCTTCAATATTAATTTGAACCAAGGGATAATCTTGTTTAATCGCCGCAAGACAGCGGACCAGTACAGGCATCACACCGGGGAAGGCAGCGACATTCAGCTCACCACGGATGCGATTACTCTCGAAGCGGGACAGCTCTTTGATTTCGTCAATGGTCTGAATCGCCTCCATCGCTTTGTTCAGTATCCTTCTGCCTTCCACTGTAATTTCAGCTCCCGCATATGAACGCTTAAATAGAGTCAGTCCAAGCTCCTCCTCTAATTTGGAGACGGACTGAGACAGTGCAGATTGAGTGATATGCAGCTGATGGGCAGCAGCCGAGAAAGAACCCGATTTGGCGATTTCAACGATATATTCTAGCTGCTCAATATTCATCTAATGCTCCTTTACTATTAGCTATACTAATAGGGTTATTACAAACATTAATTATATCTTATTATGTAACTCCAGGTATAATCAAATTGTAATCGTTATCAATACTTATGATGGTTAAGGGGATGACACATATGAAAGCAGCTGTATTCTATGATATTAAAGATGTTCGCCTAGAAGAGAGAGAAATTCCTGCAACACCTGCAGGTAAGGTTAAAGTCAAAGTGAAGTTTGCAGGTATATGCGGCAGTGATCTTCATGCTTATCACCATGGGATTGGAGTTCAGACAGGTACTCCTCACCCGATATCCGGTGCAATGGCTCCGCTTACGCTGGGTCATGAATTCTCTGGAGTGATTGAGGAAATCGGTGCAGAAGTCACAGGTTATAACGTCGGGGATCGAGTAGCGATCGAGCCGCTGATTTATTGTGGCGAATGTGAGAATTGCAGAAAAGGAAACTACAATCAGTGTAATCAATTCGGATTTATCGGTCTAAATGCCGATGGAGGGTTCGCTGAATATGTAATCGTCGAGCCTTACATGCTTCATAAACTGAACGATCAGGTATCGTTCGAGGAAGGTGCGCTCGTTGAACCTACGGCAGTCGCTCTACATGCAGTACGTCAAAGCAAGCTGAAGGTAGGTAATAATGTCGCTGTATTCGGAGCTGGACCCATTGGACTCCTTACGATCTTGTCTGCCAAATCCGCAGGAGCTGCGCGAATCTATGCTATCGACGTATCCGATGAACGTTTGGAGCTCGCTGCCTCTATAGGCGCAGTACCGATTAACAGCTTAAAGGACAATCCGGTAGATATCATCAATGATGCAGGAGGGGTTGAAGTTGCTTATGAAGCAGCCGGTGTTCAACCGACCTTCAACAGTGCCCTATCCGTTGTCAAAAAGGGCGGCGAGGTCATGGTCATCGCTGCATTTGCGCAGAATCCGACTGTAGATATGATGCAGCTCATGACTAAGGAAGCAAATATCACGTCTATCCTTGCCTATCGTCATATCTTCCCTGAAGTGATCTCCCTCATTGCTGAAGGAAAACTGGATGTGAAGCCAGTCATCACGAAGAAGATTACACTGGATCAGATCATTGAGGATGGACTTGAGCTATTGGTGAGAGACAAGAGCCAGGCCAAAATATTGGTCGAAATTGTGTAATCCAGTTGTCAATTGTTATTCTAGATTCGAAGACCCTCCGTACAAATGTGCGAAGGGTCTTCTTTGTTTTTGGTTTATCTCCATGCGCTGATCCGTTCTGACTTGTGTACAAACTTGGAGGATAAGGCTTTACTCCGTGCCGTGAGGAGCTGCTTCCGTCCATCGATCGTTCGGGTGTATACGAGCTCGGCCGGACCTATATGCTTCTGCCATAATTCAGCGAATCGTTCCGCATGCTCTTTGCGACGTCCAATTTCATCCGGGACCGGATAATAATCACGCCTTGTCACAAACCATTTGCGGGATTGAGAATAAATGAAGTATTTGGGGCTATCAATCGGTTCTAACAGCTGCTGGAGTGTATTCAGAAATACAGTCTTGTCTTCTGTACTTCCTCCAGTCAGCCAGCACACGATCATCCCTTCCTTCTCCTCTGCTTGAATTCGCTCGATATGCGGCGGCAGCTTCATCTGCTTCATTTCGAATAACACGGTATGGACGATAAGTGCGGTTTCCCGGAAGCTTCGCTCCAGAGAATGGTGTCTCAGCTTCATTTTTATTGCTTTATATAACCACGGACTGGCTATAAGTCCTGAAACGACAATGAGGAGAGATATTCTAAACCAGCCAGGAGCATCCGATGTATACCATGCAGGTGTAAGAACAGCCTCATTGCAGGCCGAGATCGCCATAAATAATGCGAATAGTAGGACTGCTTTTACCGTGTGTTTATACACGACGGGCTTCGGTATCCCCTCAGAAGGAATTTGAAGCTCCTCTGTCATTTGACTATTCAGATCAATCGCTGTATTCCAGCGTTTCTTAAGCTGGTCCCTCTGTCTAGCACGTTTAAGCGTATCTTCATTGTACATTCGAATCTGTTCCGGCTTGAAACTGTCATTCGAATCTAGACCCATCCGCGCTATTCCGGATTCGATGGTGTTGTCTATTACGGATAGGCCCACTAGGGAGCGGAATCTTCTGGAGAGTGAAGCTAAATCCTCTCCGCCTGCCCATGCCTCTGTATCGATGCAAGCCAAATGCCATATGGCGCCTGTCTTCTCCGGATGGCTTCGGTCCGTACGAATGGCACGGCCTCTCATTTGATTGGACAGCATAAAAGTCCCAACATAGGAAGCCATAATAAGCGAATTAATGCTTGGCGCGTCCCATCCTTCTCCTAGCAAGGCGGCTGTACCGATCAGGACCTGAATGTGTCCTTGAGAGAACACCTCTGTAACAATGGCTACAATACCTGATCGATTCGAATCACGTATATCTATGATCACATACTTCGGATCATAGTCGAGAGGCTTATGTGACAAAGTAATGCCTCGTGTTGCTGCCAGCTCCAGCGCATGGTCCGCTGCCTTCAGCGGAAGCACAACCAGAGAGCCGCTAAGAATGCCAATGGGTAAATCGGCCGCAGACGATTCCTGATCTCCAAGTTTCCTTCGAATCATTTCGAAGACGGGAACAACACCGAGCCGATGGAGCGGCTTCTCGTCGCCGCCTTGCTTCGGCATATCCTCCTTGCGAATATAGTCGGTCAGGATGACCATACGCAGCTGTTCACCTAAGACGGAACGTTCAAACTGAAGAATCTCACCAATATTCGTCAGCTTAGATGAGCTCTGGATGAGCATCTTATCCATGGAGGGCGTTGAGCGAAGATACACTTTTCTGCGTTCGAGCATACCCATTCGGCTGAGCCTCCGTTTAAGATCCTTCAGCTGGGGCATTTCCGAATCAATATGCTTGTCCTTGAACAGCACGCCATTCAGCAGCTCTTCCAGCCATTCAAAGGTCAGCTCGGGTGCTTCAGATTCTTTCAGACCCAGTACTTTGACTGCTTCTTTCCATACCGGCTGGTTTGTCGCTCTTAAGAAGATAACCATACTTGAATAATAGCCTGGTGACGTCAAAATGTCCTCGATATGGCTGCTGGAATCCAGGATATAAGGATGATTCACTATGGTCTTTATCATATATTCCGCATGGAGGAGCTCCTGTTTGATAGTGCCTGCTTGGGAGCGAAACTCCTTGATTTTCGCTGATTCCTGCTTCGTTGGCGCAGTAAGGCTGATGTAATCCTGATGCGGACATAGCTCCCCATGCTTCACAAGCTCGGGAACACTGATCTCTTCGTCGATGGGGCCACATAAAGCCATGTAACGCTGCCACTCTCGTGGATTCACATCATAAGGCGGTGTTGCCGTCAGCGATATCTTGGTCGGCTCACTCAGCATGCTGCATAGTTCCATAGCACTTTGCCACCAGGACACTCTTAAATGATGGGCCTCATCAAAAATGATCGTATGTATGGACAAGCTCTTTAACTGTGCGAGTGTAGCTTCTGCTGCAGAACAATCGTCACCATCCACTGTTTCATCTTCAGACTCGAAGCCCTCTTCCCCATTGATTTCAATGATTTCGTTAGTTGAATCCTGCTCCTTATCCTCATTCTTCTCGCTTACCGCACTAAAAAGAGCATGCAGTGCCTGATAAGTTGTAATTGTCACGAATGCCGGTTGTTTAATCGAAGTAGATATCCAGTCAGGAAGTGTTGTTGTACCCAGAAACATCTCCGCAAAACGGCTGGCCCATTGCTGTTTGATGGTTAGTGTTGGAGCTAGGATGATGGTCGGACGGTTAATTCTGAGCATGACTTCCAGACCAAGCACCGTTTTGCCCGATCCAGGGGGTGCCACAAGATGCAGATGCCGGTTCGCCAAATGCTCCTCTAAGCTGCCCAGCACACGCTTCTGATAGCTGCGCCAAGGATAACAGAACGTTATGTCCTGCGGAAAAGATTCCATTTCCTTCTTCATTACTTCTCACCTCGTTTGCGTAGAAAATGGGATATTAGACCATACTAATTATACAGAAAAATGATAGAGTGCAGGAAACTTCTCTAATAAAGGGGGATTATACAATGCCTGTGTGGCTTCTATATTCCATACTGTCTGCCATAACCGCTGCCCTTGTTGCGATCTTTGGCAAGATCGGCCTGGAGAACATCGATTCCAATTCTGCCACCGCTATTCGTTCGGTCATCATGGCGTTATTTTTAGTCGGTGTTATTGCTGTACAAGGGAAGTTCGCTGAAGTTGGCGAAATACTGACACAGAAAAAAGCACTAAGCTTCATCGTCCTTAGTGGAGTGGCTGGAGCCTTATCCTGGTTGTTTTATTTTCTGGCTCTCAAGTACGGCAAGGTGTCCCAGGTGAGTCCAATTGATAAATTTAGCGTTGTGATTGCAGTCATTCTTGCGGTTGTCTTTTTGGGTGAAAAAATATCTTGGCTGAATGGTATAGGGGTCGCACTCATCGCTCTTGGGGCTATTCTTGTTGCAATCAAGTAAATACAGGGCAGGACACATCCACCAATTCTGCGCTTTAGGCTCACAGAATAGGCAGGCGCATCACACTTAAATGATGGCTTGACTATATGCTGTAGTATAATCGCAATTCGGTGTATGGATTAAATCCTAACTTGGAGGTGTAGAGCATGGCTGCATTGGCGGAGCTGAAAGCGAGGTCTGCAGCTTACCTCGTCGGGTTACTGCCTGCTGTGAAGCTTGCAGCGGAGAAGCTGATTGAGCGATGCTATTCAGAAGGTGTGGAAATACGACTTACGGCAGGCTATAGAAGTGCGGCTGAGCAGCAGCGTCTGTATGAGCAAGGCAGAACGAAGCCGGGCCCGATCGTCACGAATGCTAAGCCCGGCCAATCCAATCATAACTACGGGCTTGCCATTGATTTTGTTCTCGTACAGAGCGGCTATAGTATGAGCGTGGATGATGATCATGATGGTATAGCTGACTGGGCGGAGGTCGTTGCTCAAGCGAAGCTGCTCGGGTTCAGCTGGGGCGGTGACTGGATTTCATTTAAAGACTATCCTCACTTCGAGATGATGTTTGGGCTCAGCCTTTCTCAGCTGCAGGCAGGAATAAGGCCGACATGGCAGCAGCAGCAAGCTGTGATAAACCGAATTCAGGGAATGGAGGAATCAGAAGAGATGTCAAAAGTGGAGGAGCTTCTTCAGAAGGACAAAGAAAAGTCAGCAATTATATCTGCGCTTGAACAGCGAATTATTGCACTTGAGCGGAGAGTAAATATATCCTTAAACCAAACGCCCCCGGATGCTTATCACGCAGCACTGCAGGCAGCCAAGGCTGCAGGTGCGATGAGCACATCCAATGACAAAGATCTCTCAGGTCTCAAGACAATTCAAATCCTATACAACATGGGGCTGTTTGAGCCGGAGTTTACCCGATTCATTCAGAGCTTAAAGCAAGCAGGAGAGTAACAATGGCCATCATACCAAGGCACTTCATCATCTTAATCATGCATAATATGAGCTCTTATTCAAAAAAAAGTAAGCAGTGGAGAACGATTTCTCCACTGCTTTTATGCTTCATTACAGTATCTTGGACACATGCTGTGCTTTAAGGTCTAATTGCTCGGAGGATTGAGATAGGGTGCTAAATTCATCCATCGTCACTTGAAGCTGCTGCCGGCTCTGATCTATGTATTCCTGTACTGCTCTGGTTCCATTGGATATATTCATAATTTCATTGGACATTCCTCTAATACTGTCGCGTATTTCGTAGATCGAATCCTGCACCATTAACGATAGATTCTTCACTTCCTTGGCCACGACATCAAATCCTCTGCCGTATTCCCCTGCATGTGCTGCCTCGATCGCTGCGTTAAGGGCAAGAAGCTGTGTCTGTGAGGCGATATCCCGAATCGTTTGAACGATCCCTTGCACCGCATGCGATTGCTGCTTCAGCTGATCCAGTATTTTTAAATTGTCATTTGAGACTTCATCTACCGCAGAAATGCTATTCAGTAGCTCCGAGCTTCTATTTATACCGTGTGCAGCTCTAGCATTCAAGCTGGAGGACATGTCTTGCAGCTCCTCAACGAGTTGAACTATCTCATTTTGACGGTTCGTAATGTTGGTCGCTATTTTGTACACCCCAATGATATTATCTCCTTCATCATAGATAGGCATATAGGTAGCCTCGAGCCACACCGTGTTATTCTGTGCGTCCTTCCGCTCAATCTTGTCTTGGAAGCGATGTCCGTTCAGAATACTAGCCCAGAACGATTCATACTCCGGAGTTGATGCGAAGGAAGAGAAGCAGAACTCATGATGATACATCCCATAGATTTGATCTATAGCATAACCCATCGTTTCGGCAAAACGTTCGTTAACGTAGATGACCCGTCTCTCTAGGTTGAACCCGATGATAGCTAGATTCTGGTTAAAAGCCCGGAGCACCGCCGATGGATCAACAGCACGAATGGGTTCCGATTGTATGTTCATTAATGATAAAGCCTCCGTATATTAATAATATGGCCTCAAAAATAGGATGGAAACCATAAATAGGTATGGAGTTAACCCAATTTAAGAGAATAGTCCTATTACTAATATACTACCGCGCGAAATGTTTGAATCACATTTTGTCGAAATATTTGTTAATTTTATTAAATAGAAGATCGATTCTCTCGATAATCACTTGGAGTTAAGCCATAATGCTTCTTGAACAGTCTGCTGAAATACTTCACATCCTCATAGCCGATTAACAGGGCAATTTCACTAAGTTTGGCAGGTGATACGGATAACAGCTCTTCTGCTTTTTTCATTCTTAGTTCCGTGACAAATTCAACAAAGGATCTTCCCGTCACCTTCTTAAACAGCTCACTAAGATGACCAGGATGCAGATGCAGATGATTCGCTACATGCTGAAGATTCACCTCTCTCAGTGAGACTGATTCCATGAAAGCTTTCGCTCGATCCACATGTGATTCTGGGCCTTGACTGACTTGAGAATGGTAGCTGGACATAATCGCATGAAGATAGCGGAACAACGCTCCTTCCGGAATGAATCCATTCCCATCTGCATTTAAGCTGGACTCGATATGGATCTCCCCGTCGGAGCCGAGCATTCGAAAGGTCCTGTCCATCCATCGATGTGCCGCAGCAGCGGCAGAACGTAAACAAGCTATTGTCGTTTCGAAAGTCCCTTCCGGTTCCATGATCAAATTCTCATATAACTGTGAGGTCCATGCTTTTAGAGCGACAGGATCGTTGTCTAGTAGAATGACACCCAGCTGGTTCTCTTCTACTGGACTGATAATGTTTTTTCCGCCTCTCCGTTGTTCTATGTCGGTGTAATTGATTATCTTATCCGGCAGGAGAGGAAAATACCGCAAAGCACAAACAGCTTTTTCATAGCTTACATGTGCATTTTCTAAGTCAGCTACAGAGCTTCCCGCTGCCAATCGTATCGAGCATTTGAGCAAGCTCTCTGCTCGTTCAAGCAGTCTTGACCATGTTCCGTACCGAGGCAAATTTTGGCCATCATAAGCAGGGGCAAGGCAGACCAAGACTTGTTGATGAATCACGTAAATACAGCCAGGTAGAAGATCTTGAAGTAAATTTCGAAGGGCAAATAATAGAAGTCTTGATGAGTAGTTTGGTCCGTTCCATCCGCTGGCTTCCCATATAAGCACCTTACAGCCTGAACTGAAATGATTAATTGTCTTGTCCCCAGACAAACCGCTTGCTAAGAACTCGATCGTTCCTTCTGTCACTTCCCCATGAATAATCCACTTTACACATTCTCGTTCGAATTCCTCACGGGCCTGCAGTACATCCCTTCCCTTCTCAGCCCAGCGTTCCGTAATCCGGCGTTTAGCCTCAAGAACGGTGCGGATGATATCTTCAGGAGGACTTGTTTTGAGCAAATAATCCGTTACTCCCTGTCGGATGGCGGTTTGAGCATATGAAAAATCATCATACCCGGACAAGATAATCACTTCCAGGTCAGGCTGGATCGTTTTCGCTCGTTCACATAGCTGAAGTCCAGAGATTCCATTCATTCGTATATCGGTCATTAGAATACTCGGACACTCTTGTTCGATTCGCTGAAGAGCTTCTTCTCCAGAAGCAGCAGGCTGAAGCAGCTCGAGACCAAGCTCACACCAGGATATAACTCGGGTTAATCCCTCTCTGATAATTTCTTCATCGTCAACAATGAGTACTCTCATATCGTCTCCTCCATAATCGGCAGTTTAAAAGCAATTCGGGTTCCTCCGCCTTCCCTGCTGTCTATTTCGAGATGAGCTTCTGGACCGTAATGCAGCAGAAGACGCTCGTTCACATTTCTGAGTCCGTAGCTGCCTTCCTTCATATGATCATGTAACGATTCGTCCCTATTTGCAGTTGCTTCTATCATTGTGCGGACGTCTTCTAAACGATGCATTGACATACCAGCCCCGTCATCTAAGATTAGAAAGCTCATCCGATGCTGCTCTTTTCGAACCATGATCAGGATTGAGCCCGGTCCCTCCTTCTTGTTCAGGCCGTGAATCATTGCATTTTCGATCAATGGCTGCAGGAGCAGCTTAAGCATCCATTTATTCTCAAGCTCTGGATCAACCATATATTCGATCTTAAATTTGTCAGGATAACGAATATTCTGCACTCGGACATATTGACGGATGTGGTCTATTTCTTGGGAGACAGGGCAATACTCCTTCCCATGATTCAAGCTTAAACGCAAAAATTGACTCAGCCCCTCTACCATATCAGCAATTCTCTTCTCTTTGGCCATCAGTGAAATCCAGTGAATGGATGCTAACGTATTATATAAAAAATGAGGATTGATCTGCGCTTGAAGCGCATGCATATCGGCTTCTTTTTTACGCGCTTCCTCACGGATCAGATCCTGCTTCAGCTGTTCGATATGTGCTCCGAGCAGGTTATAGCTCTGTCCGAGCTTACCGATCTCATCTTGGGTTGTAACTGTGAAATGGGGGAGCGGCTCGTGAGGATTAATCCGATATAAATGACGTGTAAGAAGCAGCAATGGTCGAGTGATTCTGCGCACAGTCGCCCAGACTAAGCACACGCTGATCAGAACCGATATAGCAACCGCAACAGCGGTAATAGTTAAGATGTAACGGTTCTCCTCACGATATTGGTCATAAGGAATAGAGCCGATCAATGTCCATCCCGTAGAAGGCTCGCGCACGTACATGAACGTCTTCTTCTCTTGCTTCTCTCCGTACACCGCTGACCCATTTGCTCCTTGATCCAGCATCGCTAGAAGTCCTGGATATTGATCTTCGATTCGCATTCCTAATCGGGTCTTGTCAGGAGAAGATAGGATCCCCCCGTTGGGATCAATAAGTTCAATTCTACCGTTACCACTCGCGAACTCTTTTTCAGCAAGCCGATGAGAAATTTCTTTCTCACTCAAGCTGATGGACAGCCATCCAAGATGCTTATAATCATGAATACTTCGAATGGGCCTGGTCAGCGTCATCACATACTGCTCTCCGGCATAGTTCATAATTCGATATACAGGAGACCAATGCTTTTCCCGAATTTCGGTCAATACTCCCTCAGGTATGTCCGCTTCATACCAGTTGGCTGTCGTCAAATCGGCAGAGAAGTGTTCGGGCTGAATCACAATACTTGCGATATAGGATTTGGAGGCGGCAAGATTGGTCATTCTGCCAATAATCTCCTGCCTCTCTTCTTCTTGCTCCTTATCCTGCACCAGATAATCTTGGATATCTCGCTCACCAATTAAATAGATGGACAAGTTGTCTACGTCCTGGAGCATAAAATGTAAGTTTGCTTCCAGTTGTTTTAAATAATCTATCCCCGACAGCGTCGCCTTTTCTTCCGATATGCGAGCCGCTGTATCAAAGGCAAATAAACCAAGCACCACGAGGGGTACAATGATCGAACCAGCAATGAGCACGGACAGCTTGCGCTGCAATGATGATCGTAGCCAGCTCCTCAAGAGATCCCCCTCCTTCATGATGTGGTTATGGTATTAGTATCCGTTAACCCTTGACTGCTCCGGCTGTCATTCCTTTCATCATCTGCTCCTGAAACAGCAGGTAGAGAAGAACCGTTGGAATAATAGACAACGTCATCGCAGCCAGCGTAAGTCCATAATCGGTCTGATAACCGTCGGCAAAATTAGCGATGGCTAATGGCAGTGTTTTGAGCTCAGTTTTATTAATGAACACCAAGGCAAATGAGAAATCATTCCATGCATGTAAAAAGCTAAGGATCGTTACGGTAGACAGAGCGGGCAGTGACATCGGAAGCATGATGCGGAAAAATAACCCCCACAGCCCTGTACCATCCATAAACGCGGCCTCTTCGATATCACGAGGGATACTGGTCAAATATGCAGTAAGTATAAAGATGGCTGTTGGCAGGGCAAAAGCAGTGTAGGGCAGGATCAGAGCCCAGTACGTATTTAATAGAAGCATCTGCTTCATCAGAATAAACAAAGGAACCAATGTGCTGTGTATAGGAATCAGCATGCCGATAACAAAAAATGCAAGCATGATCCCTTTCCATCGAAAGGCAAACCGAGCAAGCACAAAGGAGGCAAGAGCGGATATAAATAAGGTGAGTGCCAAGGAGCCTATCGATACAATCATCGAATTGTTAAAGGCATTTCCAAGATTTGCGCTCTCCCAGGCCACAGTGAAATTTTCCCATTTCCAGACTTCCGGTAATCCAAAGGGTCTGTTATAGAAATCCTCATTGGTCTTGAAGGCACTCGTAACAAGCCATACAAAAGGATACAATGTCACAATTCCATAGAGTAAAAGCACGAACCAAAACAACGCTCTTCCTATCCGACGAAACAAAGTGGAAGCTTGGGAAACGGCAGGTCTTGCACCTGCAATGTTTGGCTGCATGTGTATGCCTCCCTTCAATTCTATTGGCATGAATTTAATTTGCAAATGTATTTTGGCCTATAATCAACTCTGAAAAATGCAAATTACACCGATGACTCTTTTTTTCTCGAAGCGATCCACTGACTTGTTCCAATCAATAAGAGACTGATCAGTACGATCGTAGTCGAAATGGCACTTCCGAACCCGTATCGATAGGTCGTAAAAGTGGAGTTATACATATAGGTTGCCAGTAATTCTGTGGTATGTGCAGGTCCGCCTTTTGTCATGATGTAGACAAGATCAAATGACTTCAAGCTGCCGGATATACACAAGATGACAGCCACCTGCACGGTGTTTTTAATCATGGGCAGGGTAATACTCCATATTTTTCGAATCCCTGTTACTCCGTCAATCTTAGCCGCATCATGAATTTCACCTGGAATGTTCTGAAGCGCCGAGACGAAGATGATTAAATACAATCCGACAAAACTCCAGAGTAATGGCGGAACGAGCGAATAGATCGCAATGGCCGGATCTGACAGCCACTCCATCTTCCAATCCTCCAGCTTTAACGCATCCAGCAGAAAGTTCAAGATACCGATCTGTGGGTGATAGATATACTGCCAGATCATACCAATAACAACTGTAGACAAGACCATAGGTAAGAATACAGCTGAACGTAGAAACTTTTGCAGAAAGCTGCTCTTATGCAGGAGAACGGCCAAGGCCAGCGCCAGTGGAATCTGTCCAAAAACAGAGGCAAGGACAAAGATAATGTTATTTTTCAGTGCCCGCCAAAAAATGGGGTCTTTAAAAATCTCTGCGTAATTCTGAACTCCGATATAGACCGCGTCCCCAATTCCTGACCAGTCAAAAAAACCATAGTACGCTGACCAAATGACCGGTACGAACACAAACAGAGCATAAAGAATTACAGCAGGAGCGAGTCCTATAACAATAAAGCGGCGATTTCGCAATGCATTCATGGCTTTGACACTCCCTTTAAATGAGAATACCCCTCCCCTATCGGGAAGGGGATTATTCTATTTTCCAACGGCTGCAGCCTGGGCATCCTGAATCTTACGGGCAACCTCTTCCGGATTGCCGTTCATCAACAGCTCCTGCAGGCTATTGTCGACCACTTCGGTTGCGGCTGAGCCAAACTTGGAATCATATACAGGCGTAATCTTGACATCCTGCATCAGTTCATACAGTTCTACAAAGAGTGGATGAGCCTTGCTTCGATCCAGTTCAACGTCATAGCTGACGAGCGTGCTGCTCTCAAGCGTTGCTTTTTGACCGTCTGGACCGGCTAATTCATAAAATAGCTCCATAGCTGCTTCTTTGCGTTCGCCTGTCAGCTTTTTGCTAACACCAAGGCCCGTGCCGACGACTCCAGCGGTTACCTGCTCCTGGCCCTTCCCTCCTTCGATTGGGGGCAGTATCGTGATATGCGTATGGTTCAGCACTTCTTCCGGTGCATTATTCACCAGATTAGCCAGGGCCCATCCGCCATTAATGACCATCGCTGCTTTTCCTTGAAAATAGAGCTGCATCATTTGCGTTTCATCGATGCTGTTAAAGCCGTCTTGAAAAGCACCTGAGTCTCCAAGCTTCTTGAGCACATTCAATGCTTCTACAAACTCTGGATCTGTAAATTTTGCACCGCTCTGCTCGATCGCCGATAAGAACCATTCTGTTCCTGTAATCCGGTCGGCAAGTGTGCTGAATAGTGTAGATTGAACAACCCAGTTAGCTTTGTTTCCAAGTGCAATTGGAATGACATCCTTTTCATTAAATGTCTGAATCGCGGACTCCAGTTCCGCCCAAGTGGTGGGGACCTTAACCCCGTGCTCTTTGAACAAGGCTTCGTTGTAATAGATAAAAGAGCTTGGCGCAAGGTTCATCGGTACAGAGTAGATATTCCCATCCACGGTATAGCCTTCAAGTGCATTGGGAATGAACTTATCCTTCCACTCCGGATTTTGGTCAAGTTCTTCGTTAATAGGTTGAAGCAGATCCCCTTTAACAAATTCCTTGGTCATGGCATCCGGCCACATGACGAAAAGATCAGGCATTTCATCAGCGGCAGCTACCGTACGGAGTCTTGTACGCAGCCCATCGGATGGCAGTCCTTCATCAATCACTTCAATGTTGGGATGATCAGATCTAAATTGCTCAATAATACCTCGCATCGCTACAGCTTTGGCATCCTGACCTGTCCAGTTGTGCCATATGGTGATGGACACCTTCTCTGAATCTTCGTTATTGCCACTCGTGCCACTTCCTCCGCCGCATCCTGCAGCAATGACCGAGATAAGCAAGCACAAGCTAAGGACAATACTCCATTTCTTCATGTATGTCTAACCCCCTTAAATATGTTAAGTCTCATTCTAATAGAAGCGCTTACACCTGATAAGGAGAATAACATCGGTAAGAAGGTAGAAAAATAACGGATAAAAATAAACCGCGATGATCGCGGTTATAGTCAATTCTTTCTTAGAGGAGTTTGAACCGCACTTCGGGATTGATCCTTCTTGTGAGCTCATCCAGCTCCGGTGAAGCATACCAATCCTGCTCAAATAAACTCTGACCGTATTTAACGGTATGGATTACCGTCCTGCAATATGAGCTTCCGTCCATAGAACAGTTTAAACGGAATTTGCTCTCGCCATTGTCCATCTGATCAAATTTCGTATAGACTCCATATGCTTGAGCTTCAATTTCGGTAATTTCTTTCAAATATATTCATCTCATTTCACTTATGTAATTTCTTTTATTTTTCTTAGTCGAAAGTATTTCTGCCTATATACATATGTGACTGGATTATGGAGCAAGGTTTGTAATTCATGTACAATAAGGGTTGGCTAATTCACACGGAAGAAGGTTTACATATGATTGAGATTGTCGTACTGCTCCTTGTCGGAGTATTGTCTTCATTATGCGGAGCGGTCGTTGGACTGGGCGGAGGGTTTATCATTGTTCCTTTTCTTGCCTTCGCTTATGATATGCCTGTCTCGGAGATTGTCGGTACATCGCTAGCTGTATTAGTGTTCGGATCACTATCCAGCACAATTGCTTATGTGAAGCAGAGAAGAATTGATATGAAGAGTGGCACATTATTCGCGGTCGCCATGATCCCTGGTTCTGTTCTCGGTGCCTTTACGGCCAATATTGTGAGTAATCGGGGATTTTTCGTGGCACTGGGTGTTTTTCTACTATGCATGGCGCTATTTCTACTGAAAAAGCCGCAAAAATCACAAAATTCATTACTGAAGCCTACGGTTACTCGAGCATTCAGTGATGCGAGTGGAACAACACATACCTATTCATTCAATCTAAAGGCAGGCGTCTCCATTGCACTGGTTGTCGGATTCATATCCAGCTTCTTCGGCATCGGGGGAGGCTCTGTCATGGTACCGACGATGGTCATGCTGCTCTCGTTCCCAGCACATATCGCTGCCGCCACTTCCAGCTTATCGATCCTGATCTCTGCAACGTCAGGAAGTATTGCGCACCTAGCCTTAGGACATATCGATTTCATGAAACTATTGTGGCTGGCCGCAGGTTCTCTCATCGGCAGTCAGCTTGGAGCAAGAATTGCATCGAAGCTGCCAGGAGGAGTCATTCTGCGCTTCCTGTCCATTGCACTGATCTTCGTAGCGATACGGTTAATGTTCAAGAGCTAACTACTGGGTAGCTAAGTTAAACACAAAAATATAGGTTGGAATGCTCCAACCTATATATTTAAAACATCATGTTTTGAAGGAAAATCACTCATTTTAGTACCTGCTGTATTCGATCTCACAAGCATCATTTCTTAATTGCTCTATAATTGTTAAATATGTAAGAGTTGATCTCGTCTGACTTGTTATCATGATCTACCATCTCAAGCTCCGATTCAATTTGTGCATTTCTATGTATCGCTAATTGACCGATCATTAAGGACTTGAGTGTCTGTTTCGCAGATTTCGTAACTTCTTGCAGTTCAGCTAGATAGAGTGGCTGCTCTCCGCTATGCTTGATATGCTGAACAACGGCTTGAAGCTGCAGATCCTCTCCAAGATGAAGGGTAACCCGATCATTTCTTTGAAGTCCAAGAACGGATCCTGCGGCAAACAAGATCTCGCTCATGCTCAAATTTTTCACTTCACCTATAGAGTCAGTTTCATTGCTCAGCGATCCAGCATCTGCTGACTTAAGTTCTCTTTCAATAATACAAGTTAGCTGATGTACCGGCAGCAGTACTTCTTTGCGACGCTGGAAGAATCTTTTCTGAACCGGCGGAGGAAGAATACATAATATATGTTTTCGATAAAGGCCGATAGGATAGGTATCAAAGGTAATCAATCCTTCTGCATAAATGGTGATGCCTATGGATTCCCCGAGAGAGATCCTCTTGTTCTCATTTAGTGCAATTTCAAACACATCTCCATCAATATATGTAATACGTCCTCCGAATGTATGATCCCGCGTCCGAATCATCACCATACTCTCCAATAGAACAAACTCACTGATCTTGTCTATTAACATTGTTTACCCATCCTCTCGCGATCAGGACATAAAAAAGCACACATTTACCAATTAGGTGAAATGCATGCTCCTCATTGATTCTATATATATCGGCATTTTGAATCCATTCGTGAAATAATTCTAAATTTAAGTCCCGCAAAAGGTTTGATAAGCACAATCCTTCGGAGGCAGTATGGCATATTCCTCTTGTTCCTTGGAATAGGCATACGGATCAGCTAGAACCTCCAATAACTGCTCCATCACGGACAGATCTTCATCCTCTACGGCGGCTTCCAGCGCTTCCTCTACTCTATGGTTCCGAGGGATTACGGCAGGATTATTTCTCTTCATTAATGCTTGAGTCTCATTCTTGCTCTCTTCTTGCCGCTCTAGACGCTTCTGCCATTTGGAATGCCATTCCTTATACTCTTGCGTATCAAACATGACTTGACCAGCCAGTTGATTCAAAGTCAATGCACGGAAGGTATTCGTATAATCCGCCTGATGCTCTTGCATCATTTCCAGCAGTTCAGCTATTAAAGCCTCATCTTCTGGTTCTTCATTAAATATACCGAGCTTAGATCGTAGACCCGACAACCAGTTCTGATGAAATAAGCTGAAATATTCCGATAATGTCTCTTCGGCCATCTTCACGGCTGCAGCTTCATCCTCGTGCAGGAGGGGGAGCAGCGTTTCAGCAAAACGTGCCAAGTTCCAAGCTCCGATCTGAGGCTGATTGCCATATGCATAGCGGCCCTCTCGATCGATGGAGCTGAATACGGTTGCCGTGTCATATGTATCCATAAAGGCACACGGACCGTAATCGATCGTAATTCCGCTCAGGGCCATATTGTCCGTATTCATAACCCCGTGAATAAAGCCGACCAACTGCCATTTGGCGATGAGTGATGCTTGTTGTTCCACCACTTTCTTCAGGAGATTCAAATATCGTCCTTCATCCTGCTCTACATCAGCATAATGCCTAATTAAAGTATAATCAGCCAGTGCTCGCAGATCCTCTATACTCCCCCAATTTCTCACAAATTGGAAGGTTCCGACACGAAGATGACTATCTGCAACACGGGTGAGTACTGCGCCAGGCAGCACGCTCTCACGATACACAGGTTCACCGGTTGCGACAACGCCAAGACTGCGTGTTGTGGCTATTCCAAGCCCGTGCATAGCTTCACTAATAATGTATTCTCGCAGCATCGGTCCGAGCGCCGCTCTGCCATCACCGCCTCTGGAGAAGGGCGTTCTTCCCGCTCCTTTTAGCTGAATGTCTAAACGCTCACCGTCTGGTGTCAATTGTTCTCCTAACAGAATGGCTCGGCCGTCCCCAAGCATGTTGAAGTGCCCGAATTGATGTCCAGCATACGCCTGAGCGATGGGTAAAGCTCCCTCGGGGAGGATATTGCCTGCGAGAATGGCTGCGCCTTCCTCACTGTTTAACAAATCTGGATTTAACCCCAGTGACTTCGCCAGCGGTTTGTTTAATATAACAATGCTTGGAGCTTTAACTTTAGAAGGTTCTGTAGGTTTATATAGCAGATTCGGCAGTCGGGAATAGCTCTGATCAAAGTTCCAGCCTGCATCCTTGCTTGCATTCATATTTGTCATCTTGTCACCTATATTCTCATCAAAATGAAAACACCACTTCTGTATTGTTTACGGCAAAGTCAAACTTATCCGCAAGTGCATCTCGCATTGAACTGTATCAAAGCTCAAATGCTTACTCCTAAGTTTACCAAAAAACATGCAGAAAGTCCTTTAGATCCAAAAGTGTTATTTTACATTTTAAATTCAGAAAGAAACCCGTTAGATATTGAAACCATATTGTTCATCCGGGATTTTGGTAAGGACGACATACAAGCTAGAGTAGGACTCTGCACCGTTTTGAAATGACAGCATCTCTTCTCCATCGATGTGGATCACATCACCCGATTTTACCAACACGTCAGCTCCATCACTTGTGATGACACCTTCTCCATTCAGCACCAAAATGTAGACGTTCGCATTCGGATGCCGATGAGCTGGCAGCTCTGCACCAGGACTGAAGTTCAGTAAGAAGATAACATTTTCTTTCTCCTTGTTAATGATCCGTTTTGTAAATTTATGCTCCTGATATTCTTGATATTGCTTCAGGTTTGTTCTAATCAACTTCGCCACACTCCTCATAATTAAGATAAGATCCGCTTTGATCCTGTAAGCTCTTGAATTGGTTTAATATTTTGCGTGAATTCGAGCGTTCCCAGATAGGTACCTTCTTCATCCCTTACTGCGAAATATCGAATATATACAAATTTGTCTTTGACCGGTATCCAGAAATCTTCAACATCCTTATTCCCTGCTTTGAAATCATCCAATAGTTGGTTCACTACATGCACACTTTGCGGGGGATGGCAATTTTGAACCGTTC
Organism: Paenibacillus urinalis; assembly: GCF_028747985.1. Classification (NCBI taxonomy): domain Bacteria; kingdom Bacillati; phylum Bacillota; class Bacilli; order Caryophanales; family Paenibacillaceae; genus Paenibacillus; species Paenibacillus urinalis. The sequence continues at coordinate 2,726,969 of NZ_CP118108.1, read as the reverse complement.
GGCCGATCACTGCTTTGGTGCGCGCAAAAATCCGTTCTTTACCGTGTGAGAAATATCGGACGATATCATTCTCATCAATAAAAGTCAGATCCACAGGCAGATGATTCATCAGTGCTTCCATCTGTTTTACGGATAACACACCTGTACTCATTCGAACATAACCTTCTTGTAACGTCTCATGCTCGCCTTCCATGCTTGCTGCTCCGGGTTCAGTCGCCCTTTCAGGAATCCACTTACGATCTGGTACAATCAGGCAATAACCGATTTCATCACTTTGTGCTGCGATCTGAAGCCATTCATCCTCTGTTAATTTGTCTAAGGCCATCGGCAGTAATATATGTTCTTCCTTATAGATCATCTCGGTAACTTCTTTCATGACTCGTTCGGCGAGACCTAAGAACATCTCCGTATTGCCATCGAAATCTGTTAATTTGGCTTTGAGTTCTTTAATCCCAATTCGAATGCCATCATCAACAGCCCACATCACCTTAGTGGGTCCGTATATCGCATATTTCTCTAAAAAAGGAAAGAGCAAATTCTCTTTCCGGCTGTAATGCTTGTCGACATCATACAGGAGACTAAGATCCTCTAGCAATTTGAGACGATTGCTTTCATACTGATCTTTGAGAAAATGATCCAGATGCAGCGCAATATTAAAATTAACCAGCTGATCGATTTCTCGATTTTCCATTTTGAAGGTATGCACGGGATGCCCTGGCTGCTCCTCTGGAGAGCTAGGTCTGTGAATATCTTGGATTGAACCTTTAAATACGGCGGCATGTACACTGCATAAACGTTGTACTTCGCTGACCGGAATGCCTTCCTCCTCCATGAGCACCCGCTCAAGCTCTGATATTTCACTAACTGAAATTTCTCCAACAGCCGAATTAAATCTTGCCTTTACCTCCTCGGCACTCTTCCCATGATGCAGATCCAAAATGATTTCTCTCAGCATACTTATCCGCTTAGAATGGCCGACAGCTTCTTTGATCTCACGATTGTTAATCAATTCACTCATATCTCTCACTCCTATACAAGTTTCCTAATGAATCTAATCTCAAATTATCATTAGCCAAGATGATTCCTTGTGATTACAATCACAAGGAATGAGGCATCATTTTGAATAATAAAAAAAGAGCCGGCGTTTATTCGCCGACCCTGCTGTTAAGTTCTATACAGCTTCGTTCTTGTATTTCTAATTTAATTGTTCCGATTAATAATGTAGTCGAGCAAATGCTTCAGAAAATCTGTCTTCTTCGGCATCTCATTAAGAGCTTCAATAGCGTTGCAATAATGGTCCCACATCATCTTGCTGGCACCTTCCTTACCTAGCACAGTGACAAAGGTGGAGTTATTATTCTCAACATCCTGTTGGATCGGCTTTCCTAGTGCCTCTACATCCCCTTCGACGTCAAGCAGATCATCCTTAATCTGAAAGGCAATACCTGCATGGTAAGCGTATTTTTTGAGCAGATTCACTTCAGCTTCATTCGCCTTAGCAAGAATTGCCGGCATCACCAAGGAGGCTTCAAATCCAATCCCTGTTTTGTAGAAACAGATCATATCAAGCTCCGCAAGTGTCAGCGGCTTCCCCTTGGAATTCAAGTCCATCGCTTGCCCCATACAGATTTCCCCTGCCTTTTGGGAGGAGTACTGAATCAGGGAGAGCACCGAAGCTGGATCGAATTGATGCAGGGAGGTTTGCTCCTCTGTGGCTTTTTGAATTAGGAACAGACCGGTTAACTCTGCTGTAGCGCTGCTGTGCACCTCATGCAGTGTAGCCCGCCCTCTGCGGGTAGCCGCATTATCCTGTGATGGAAGATCGTCGAAGATCAAGGAAGCCGTATGCATATACTCCAGCGATCGAAGGAGCGGGACAAGGGAAGGATACTCCAGACCATATTCATTAACACCCATAACCCAGGCTAGCAGCGGGCGCAGACGCTTGCCTCCTCCTTCAAGACTGTAGTTGGCAGCATCGATGAGCGGCTCCTTCATCGGAGAGATGTGTTCAGGCTTCGTGATCTCAAGCACACGATTAATTTCGTTCTGAGCTGAGTTTAGCGTCTCTAGAAACTTTTCTTTCTCGGATTGATCATGCTTCATCACGCTCAGCATCTCATCTCGCAGCAATTTGTCGAAGAAGTCAACGTCTTCTGCTTTGTCCACCATGTACTGAATGAGCTGGTTAAACTCCGGATGCCCGGAAGAAAAAATCTGCATGATTTCATTGTATTTTTGTTGACCGACACGCTTCTTGCAGCGCTTCAAACCATTAATGGCCCGATCTAATATCACTTCTCTCGTCTTCGGATCAGACTTGTATACATTGTGAATCAGGTTCGAGATCACCGCCCAGTATAACTCAAAAGGGTTAACCAAATCTGTTCTATGATCCCGGTGTGTTAGATAGTACGTATATGGCGTAACCGCTCCATCCTCTAAGTCTTCGAACATATCCGCGAAATCATCCGCCAGCTGATTGTAGATCCCATAGTAAAAGGTTCGATAATCAAATCCTTCATCCTCAGGAGCACTGATGACGGAACGAACAATGAGCCGGGACGAGGAAGATTTGAGAATGACAGGTAGGTACAGCTCTTCATTGGTGTAGCTTGTGTACTCAAGGCTTTTTACACGGTCAATGTCCTGAGACTCAAAGAACACATAGGATTGCTCAAAAAAAGTATTTATCGACTCAGGCCGTTGATAATTTTTAATATAATCAAATGCTTCCTTAAGCTCAGAATGAATAAATTCAATGAGTTTTGCATTAGCTCCTGACCATTCTTGTATATGTAGTGCAGGGACTTTTCCTGTAAGCAGTGCCGTTCGAATAAAATGAGCGTACCTCTCCTTCTCCTGTATGCTTAACGTCTCGGAATCGAGCAGATCGTCAATGTAAGGATAAGTCAGGCCATAGGAATATCCGAGTCTTAATGCTTCATCAATTCTCCTTGCCCGTTCTGCAGGCAGTGTATCGCCCTCCATATCATCCAGAACGTGCATCACAACGCCAAATATAATCTTAATCAGCTTGCGCTGAGCTTGCTCTGCATTCATCTGCTCAGGGATGTGGGAGGAGACGCTGCTGAGCTTATTCATCACCCAAATAGCTGCCGGCTCAACCCCTTCCTTCTGAGCCCACCGATAAAAAGATGCCAAGCTCACGAAATCCGGTTGTGAATTTCCCTTCTCCTGACTATTCTTCGGTTCAATCAAATGACGTTTAATCGTGGTCACCATCTGCTGCACCTTATGCTCGGTATCCGGAGAATCCAGATATTTGCCCATATCTCTTAAGTAAAAATAAGATACACTGCGATTTAAATAATCGTCTAATTTACCCGTTATATTCAAGTAAGATAGGTATTTATGATAATTGCTGGCATCCATCTTCTGATTGCTCTGCGAAAAAAAAGACCATATCGAACGTCGATGAATATGCTTCTTCTTCCACACTTTGAAATCATCCGTCAGCGCAGATACATAACTCTTATCGGATACTTGCTGCTGTAGAAGTTCAAAATACGCTGCCGCCTTCTGTTCGGACTGCAGGTACCATGTCTCTGCTTGATCTGTATATTGCTTAATCATTTCGTTGTCTAACCTCAGTTTCTGTATTGTATATAAATAATTATAGATATCATCATTTCTCTTTGTTCCTATACGTATTACGAGCTGATGGGTTACAAATGAATGTTTTTCTCCGAGGTAAGTAACTTCAGAATATATACTTACTATTATAAATTATCATCCTTCAAGCAATAATACAAAAAAGAACCTGGCTGGATGCCAGGTTCTTAATGCTGCGTACGAAATATAACCTTTATTCTTTTACTTAATGGAAACCTCGTATTTTTCACGAGCTGCTTTGGTTGCTTCCACCATATGCTTCAGTGATTGTACCGTTTCTTCGGTTCCTCTTGTTTTCAAACCACAATCGGGATTGATCCAGAATAATTTAGGGTCCAGCACGCGCAGAGCACGGTCAATCATAGAGGTCATTTCTTCTACCTTCGGAACACGCGGGCTGTGAATATCGTAGACACCAAGTCCAATGCCCAGCTTGTAAGTATTATCCTCGAAGCTATGAATAAGCTCACCGTGACTGCGTGATGTCTCGATCGAAATGACATCTGCGTCCATATCTTCAATCGAATCAATCATATCATGGAATTCGCAGTAGCACATATGGGTATGAATTTGGGTGGAGTCCTTCACCGTACTTGTAGTCAAACGGAATGCCTTCACTGACCAAGCCAAGTATTCTGCCTGCTCTTCTTCTTTTAGAGGAAGTCCTTCACGTACTGCAGGCTCATCGACTTGAATCATTCCAATGCCCGCTAGTTCAAGCGCTTCAACCTCTTGTCTAAGTGCGTAAGCAAGCTGATAGGCGATCTGTTCTCTTGAAATGTCATCTCTCACAAAGGACCAGTTCATGATGGTAATCGGACCCGTCAGCATCCCTTTAACAGGACGTGATGTTTTGGATTGGGCATACTTGGTTTCTTTTACCGTCATCGGTTCTTCAAATCGAATGTCTCCGAAGATGACAGGCGGCTTCACGCAGCGAGAGCCGTAGGACTGTACCCAGCCGTTCTGAGTGAAGGCGAATCCACCCAGCTTCTCACCGAAAAATTCAACCATGTCTGTCCGTTCAAACTCACCGTGAACAAGCACGTCCAGTCCAATCTCTTCTTGCAGATGGATCCATGTATCGATCTGCTCCTCGATGAAGCCTTCATATTTGCTGTCGCTCCACTCGCCCTTACGCCAGAGTCTGCGCGCTTTTCGTACATCAGCCGATTGCGGGAAGCTGCCAATCGTCGTTGTCGGAAGCAGCGGTAAATTCCATTTATCCTGTTGAAGCAGGTGACGTTTCGAGAATGGCTGACTTCTCTCTGGATTGACGGAGCTAATGGCAGCGACCTGCTCACGAATATCGTTACGCTTGCGATCTGGTGACTGTTCCAGCGCACTGAGAGCCACATCACAATCGTCAAGCTCTGCTTGGATTGCCTCGCTCCCTTGATTGATCCCCTTGGTTAGAAGAACCAGCTCAATCAGCTTCTCATCAGCGAAGGCTAATGCGCCTTTCAGTTCGGGAGCGAGAGCTATTTCACTTGCTAGTGATACTGGTACATGAAGCAGGCTGCAGGAAGATTGGATAATGAGACGATCCTCAGATACCCATTTGCTGATTTCTTGCAGCTGTGCGAGCTTGTCACGCAAAGCGGCTTTCCAAATCCCGCGGCCGTCGATAATGCCAGCTCCAAGTACTTTGTCCTGAGGGAATCCGTATTTCTCAAGCGACTTTACATTGCCTGAATATCCATGAACAAGATCAAGTCCAATCCCTTGAACCGGCAGCTGAATGATATCCCCATAGTTCTCAACGGATTCAAAATAGGTTTGAAGCATAATTCTCAGCTTAGGCGCTGCAGCTGCAAAAGTGCTGTAGATCTTCTGCAGCCGCTGAATATCCTGTGAATCCAGCTTCGTTACTAGGATAGGTTCATCAACCTGCACCCATTCCACACCCTCATTCGACAATTCCTGAAGGATTTGACTATATAGCGGGAGCAGCTGCTCGATCCATTGATCCAGCTCTCCTTCCTTGTATCCTTTGGACAGCTTCAGGAAGGTAAGCGGTCCAATAATGACCGGTTTGCCTTCAATGCCGAGAGCTTCCTTCGCTTCTTTGTAAGCAATGAGAGGTTTATTTTCTGTAAGTGCTGGAGCTGCTCCGTCCAATTCCGGAACGATATAGTGATAATTCGTATTGAACCATTTTGTCATTTCACTTGCAGTTGCCTCTTTCGTTCCGCGAGCAATCCCGTAATACACAGAGAGGGGAACCGTGCCGCCATCATATGTAAAGCGCTGTGGAACGATACCGAACATTGCAGCCGTATCCAGCACTTGATCGTAATAGCTGAAGTCACCGACAGGAATCAGGTCGATTCCTTGTTCTTTTTGTTTGATTAAATGACTTAAGCGAATCTCTCGCAATTGTTCATGAAACGCGGCTTCTTCAAGCTTGCCTGCCCAATAAGCCTCTAGTGCTTTTTTCCATTCTCTCTGTGCCCCAATTCGTGGATAACCTAATATGCTGCTCTTTACCATCTCTTAACACTCCTATCTGAAAAATTGTTAAACAAAAGATATCACGGATCAAAGGTTATAGTGTAACTGTAATAAACTATACCTGGTTATAGCCTGTGGCTATAGCTAACAGCAGAGAGAAGGATAAAATGTCGAAAACATGATTACGTATGACTCCACACGAGTGAATACATTCATTCGTCAAATAAGTTGATTTAAAGTTGTCGAATATTCATAAGTTCAAACGACAGAAAAATGGATATCACTGTGTCGAATCTTGAAATATATTGGGCTTGGCGTGGATATATTAAGCAAGGTAAACGGATGAGGATCTGAACAAAACAAAGAGGAGGCAATAAATCATGGATAGCACGCATGACTATGTGAAGAAATTAAACGAAAATGCCGAGAAACAACGCCATAACAAAAATAATGGCAAAGGCACGCCTGGCGATAAGCTCCCGTCCAAGCAGCACAGTACCAATAAGTAACGACATTGATTTATCTATATTTTTGTGGTTAGATTTTCAGGAATATGTCTTTTGGTCAAGCCTTTGGTTTCGACAGAGATGTGACCTATAGAAAAAAGCCTGACGCGTCAGGCTTTTTCAAGACTATCATTCAATCGTAATGGTTTCATGATTACTCCATATTGAAGATCGAATCAATTCTTTTTTTGGCACCTTCCCATGATTCCATCACAGGTACTTTGTACTGCTCCAGTGCCTTTAGATTCCATGGATGAGGGATACAGAGAACCTTCTTCCCTCGCTCTATGGCGGGCAATAGATTATGCATACCATCATCGATGAGAAGATCATATTCGATCAGAGATTTCCTTTTACACACAAACAACTGCTGTAAGGAAATAAACGGCATATGCTTCTGCAGCCATTTCCACTTCTCCGCTGCCGATGAAGGGTCCCCCGCCGTCACGATAATCAGATCATATGCTTCATGAATCTTCTCCATCTCGGCTACCACATGCTCATCAAATAACTCCAGCTCTTCGTAAATTCGCGGCCGGTTAAAGAATACATCATGAGTACTGTCTGGATGTCGCAGGTGATCCGTGTTCCAGTCGATCATGTCTTCATAACGTAATGGATGTGTCGGAAAATCATTGTTGTTATGAAATATTGCTCTTCTGATGAAATGACATATCGTATCGTCCATGTCTACTGCTATTACGGGCTTCGTCATAGATCCTCCTGCTATGGGCTGAAATCTTAATCATTTCTTATTTTCATTTTATTGATACATTACACGAAAGCATTTGTCAAACAACCGACATGTATTATTTATTTTCTGATCTGTCTCTTTAATGCTATAATCGCACCCAGATGTAGTCCTTCATGAAAAATAGTTCGGATGAGCACTTGCTCAATGGTGTGCATTCCCATCTCTGTAGGAGCAAACTCTTCTTCCATTCGATCCTTGTATGTCTCCCTGATCACACCAGGTTGTTCCTTCAATAGAGCGACCAGCTCAGGCAAGGATGGGGTATCTGCAGTGAACTGGGCCGGGCTTGTTCCATAACCGAACCACTGATTAAATGCATTTGATACCAACAGCTCTTCCTTAGTAAGTATACGTATCCATAAATACTGATCAAGAATAATATGCCCCAGATTCCATCTCATATTGTTATTGAAGCCCTTCGGAATCATCTCTGCTTCTTCTTCGGTAAGGTCCTGCACAAGATGTAGCAGCTCCAACCGATATGTATTCAACTGTTCAAATAATACCTCATGTCTGCTGTTCATTGCATCTCCTCCTTTTCTATTTGTACCAATAATATACATTATATTGGTAAATTCTCTATTCAAGGTAATACTACATTCAGTAAATATTCAATCTCCCGTCTAATGTTTTATTCCCCCTGAACTCCAAATAAGGTAAACTGAACTATTAAGAAATTTAGATAGACGGATTGTAATAGAATGTGTCGCACTTCATATTACAATCCGTCGACAGAAAAAGTTATGGATCGCCGTGTAAAGGAGAGAAATTGAATGTCCAATACAAAAGAACTTGATACCCTGCTGCAGTCATTGCCGAGCTGGGTAGAGACCAGCATCCCCCACGCTTCAAGCGGAAAGGTTGCCTCATATATTCCCGAGCTCTCCAAAGCTCCACAGGATGCACTTGGCATCACCATCCTTGCACCTGACGGCCAATCCGTATCCGCTGGAGATTGTTCCCAAGTGTTTACGATGCAGAGCATCTCAAAAGTATTTACACTCATTCTCGCACTCATGGATAATGGCGAAGATGAAGTGTTTAAGCGAGTTGGTATGGAACCTACAGGTGATAATTTTAATTCCATGCTGAAGCTCGAGCTTGTACGCCCAGGGATTCCCTTCAATCCGTTTATTAATGCAGGTGCGATTACAGTTACTTCTCTGATTCATGGCAAAAACATGGAGGAGAAATCGCAGCGAATTTTAAATTTATTCCATAGCCTAACTGGAAAAGACAATCTTGCTTATGATATCGATGTTTTCAATTCAGAGCTGGAGAGCGGCGATCTGAATCGGTCAATTGCCTACTTCCTTAAGGGGAATCAAGTACTGATCGGAGACGTGGACGAGGTGCTGGACATCTATTTCAGACACTGCTCCATTCTCGTTCAGTGTGCGGACTTGGCAAGAATGGGATTGATTCTGGCCTTAGATGGCGAGGATCCACTGACGGGGACCCGACTGCTGCCCAAGAGATATGTACAGATAGCGAAGACATTCATGACAACATGCGGCATGTACAATGCGTCTGGTGAATTCGCGATAGATGTCGGCTTACCTGCCAAAAGCGGTGTATCCGGTGGGATCTTGTCACTTGTTCCCGGTCGATACGGAATCGGCGTCATCGGTCCTTCACTGAACGATAAAGGGAACAGCCAGGCGGGTGTCCATTTGCTTGAGATGGTATCCAAGCAGATGAACTGGAGCATGTTTTAAGCTAAACAACGTAATAAGGCTTCATCGTTCTGAATGATAGGTTGGTGTATAAAAAGAGAAGCTCCACTTCAGACAGTGATGTCTGATGTGAAGCTTCTTCTTCTATCGATTGAATGCTATTTAACCGATTCTTGAAGTCTGTGAGCTGCGTGCAGTGTAGGTCCTACAAAACGGTTCAGCGGGAAACCGCCTGCAATCGCTTTGGTGATGAAGGACTTCCCTTCACGAACTGCATCTTTTACAGACAAGCCCTTGGCAATACCGGCCGTAACCGCTGCAGAAGTTGTACATCCCGCACCATGTGTATAGTTAGTTTGTACGACATCGGCTTCCTGCCACTCAAAGCTCTTGCCATCGTATAACAGATCTACTGCTCGTCCAGGTTCAATGACACCCCGGTCTTTGATCAGGACATTCTTCGCTCCATGCTCATGAATAATAGCAGCTGCCTGCTGCATCTGCTCATGAGAACGAATCGGCCCCGTCTTCGCCAGCTGGGAAGCTTCAAATAAGTTAGGAGTGACCAGGTCAGCTCCCGGGATAAGATATTTCAGCATCGCTTCGGTATTTTCCGGTTGAAGCACTTCGTCCGTACCTTTGCACACCATTACAGGATCGATTACGATTCCTTTGTGATGGGTACGCTTCAGTTCGGAAGCAACAAGCTCAATAATCTCGACTGAGCCCAGCATGCCTGTCTTCATTGCGTCGAATCCAATCCCGTCGAGCACCGTGCGAAGCTGCGCCTCAACAATGCCAAGATCTACAGGATAGACGAGATGATCCCACGTATCAGGCTTCATTGCCACAACAGTCGTGAGAACCGTCATACCGTATACGCCAAGCTCCTGGAAAGTTTTGAGATCGGCTTGAATGCCAGCTCCTCCGCTTGTATCTGAACCCGCTATTGTTAATGTTTTTGGAATTGTCATGATGATGTTCTCCTTTACAATGTACAGTTGGAATCATCCTACTTCGAATTTGGTAGCTTGTCAAACGATTTTAGAGAGTCGTCGCATCAATTAAAAAAAGAAGAGGAGTAAATCTTTCCTCTTCCTTCCAAATGAAATACCGTATATATTATTTCACCATTTACCATTAAAAATGTAAATTTACAGTGCTTCACTATTACGTTCCGCTTGAACCAGTGCTTTTTGCTGCCAAGCCTTGCTCTTCCAGCGAATCAACAGCAGAATGCCTCTCAGCCATTCATCGGCGATAAATGCCGCCCAAATTCCATACAGTCCGTAACCTAAATGGATTCCTAGTATATAGGTGAGCGGGACACTGAAGCACCAGGTGACCAGAATAGATACCAGCATGGCTGCCTTGGCATCTCCTGTGGCTTGCAGGGCACGCTCTAATATAACATTGAAATTACGGCCAGGCTCCAGCAGAAAACTGAGCAGCAACAGGGAAGCTCCCATGGCAATTATATCTGGATCTGTTGTGAACAGCTGAATCAGCGGTTCCCGAAATAAGACAAGGACAGATACGGCACCTAAGGTGATGAACTGACTTCGAATCAAATTACGCAGTACGGTGCTGTAAGTGGCTTCGTGTTTCCCAGCTCCAACGAGCTGACCCACAATGATCTGACCCCCTCTGCCCAATGAAACGGCCAGAATCATCACAAAAAACATAATGTTTTGAGTGTAAATCTTCGTGGTCAGCGCACTTGCACCCAGCATTGAAATAAAAGCTGTTGTCACAAACTGATTGGTGGAATATGACAAGGACACCGCAGAAGAGGGAACTCCAACACGCAGCACCTTCTCAATATGATCTCTGCGCCAATGCAGCAAATCCGTCCATTGTATACGAACTTCCGCCGTTCTCCGAAGCAGAATTAGATTAATAATAAGGCCGGCACATTGCGCAATAATTGTGCTAATTGCTACTCCGACAATGCCCAGCTTAGGAAAGCCAAAAGGTCCAAAGATGACTAGGTAATTACCGCATATATTTAAAATATTCATGAAGATCGAAACGACCATCGTTTGTCGGGTTAAGCCATGGGACTGGATCATCGCTGTTGCTGCACTGAGAAGAGCCTGTATAACCAGACCTCCTCCAGCAATCATTAAGTAACTCTGTGCCTGCTCAAACAAGACCGGATCCAGATTAAACAAGCGGAGTAACGGACCACTAAACACAATTACAGCGATGCTGACGACGATGCCAAATAGAAAATTGAGCGCAAGCGAAGATCCTGCGAGTCTGCCGATCTCTGACTTTTTGCCGGCACCCAAATACTGCGAGATCACAACTGCAGAGCCGAGTGCTACAAAATTAAACATGAGCACAGCAAACATGATAATCTGATTCGCCACGCCAACGGCTGCTACTGCATCATCAGAAACTCTGCTCAGCATGAAGGTATCGGATGTACGGAGCAGCATCTGCAGGGCTGACTCGATAAAGATCGGCCAGGTGATCGCAAATAGAGTGAGCCCGGCAGCCGGCAGGACATTATTGTTGTTAGACTTCATATGCTCTCTTTATTTTTTCAATCCCCAGCTTAGCTGTTTCAAGAGGGGTTAATGCTCCATAATCTGCCCTAAACAGCTCTAGAGACAAGTAGCCCTTATATCCGGATTTGCTTAACAGAGCAGCCAGTTCTCGAGAAGGAGCAATTCCGTCACCTGGGAATACACGATCCGCATCCTGGATATGCTCCTTCGAAGGGATTCCAGGATAATCATTGACATGAACAATGCCAATCTGATCACCCGTCCACTCCGCAAGATCTTCTAAATTACTTCCTCCCGTATACATATGGAATGGGTCCAATAAAACTTTAGCTCCGGCAACACCGCTCGCTTGTAAAACATACTGTGCATCACTAACACAATGAAGCCGCTTAGCCTTACCCCAGAATTCCAGATAAGGCTCGACTCCGATTTCCCTCGCCAGCTCTGCCAGTTTTGCAAATGAAGAGGCAAAGTCTTCGAGTTCTACATCACCGACGTTGCCATAAGGCGGTGCTGCCGCAGCAGTACAGCCAAGCTCTGCAAGGGTGTGCAGCTCTCTCTCAGCAAGCTCAAATCCTCTTTTTCGCTCAGCTGGATTTGTGTCCGCCCAGCTCCAGAATGCAATGGCGTTTGCGAATTCAAGACTGTGCGCCTCCATATCACTTCGCAGTTCGGATAAAAGTCCACCTGCTTCAAGATAAGTATCAATATCTTTAACCCACAGCTCAATCCCTTGATATCCCGCTTCAGCTGCGATCCGGATCTGTTCCCTTACACCGAGCCGATACGGCAAGAGTGTGGAAGTATTCAAGCATAATTTAAAAGGCAGCAACATCATTTCCTTCTTTCCGTATGTAGTTATGGTTAAGGTTATGGAGTAAACGGGACCCTTCTCTGCTCAGCATGACTTTCCATGCCAAGCTCGATGACACGAATAGCCATTCTTGCCTGCTCCGCCTTAACCGCTAGTTCACTCACTCCCGTGATGGCTTCATACACGTTCCGATAATATGAATCATAGCTGCCGGGAATGGTCTTGATGCGTCCAGTGAAATGAAGCCCATCTAACGTCGTATTTAAAGTTCCCCACCTCTCGGCCGGTTCTTCCCCCCAATGCGGTGTCCCTGGTACTCCGCCAGCTTTGAGTGCATCCTCTTGTGGATCTTCGCCATATTTGATATAAGACCCGTTCATGCCATACAAGCGATATCTCGGTGCTGGATCCACCGAGAGCAAGGTTGACTTCAATCTCACGGACAGTCCGCTGTCATAGTGAAGCGTAACATCAAAATAGTCGGATGCCTGTGCCTCTTCTCGCTGTACCTTCAAGTCGGCTTGAATACTGTTTGGCAATCCAAACAAGGTTAATGCCTGATCAATCAGATGGACTCCGAGATCGTAGAATGTCCCAGAGCCTTCTCCTCCTGCATCCCTCCATCTTCCAGGTTGTGCGATCGGGCTGTAGCGATCCCATATCAACTCTGCTTCGGTTATAGGACCGACCAAATTGCGCTGGACCACTTCTTGCAGCGTCAGATAATCCCCATCCCATCTGCGATTATGGAATACACTAAGCACAAGCCCTTTTTCCTTAGCAATCGAGATCAGTTCATCCGCTTCTTCTCTCGTCGTTGTGAAGGGCTTCTCCACGACAACATGCTTGCCGGCCATAAGCGCATCCTTGGCAAATGAATAATGATTCGTGCTCGGAGTCGTAATGACAACTAGATCAATGTCAGGATCATGATAGAGCTCATCGACCTTCTGCAGAGCTTTGATCGAAGGGTAATCGTTCAAGCAGGAATTGCCGCTTCGCTGAACAATCGCTGCAAGCTCAAGACCTTCGACGGAAGTTATAACTGGCGCATGAAAGGTTTTGGCTGCAAAACCATACCCGATAATACCAACTCGGACATTTTTATTCATATTTACATTCACCTACTTGCTTATATTCGTATACATTCTATCTCTGTGAACCAATGTTATATAAAATTCGATTAATCGGATACTGCGATTCGGACACTTTGACTGGAACGAGATCGCGATAGACCGGATTGAAGTACTTCTTGCGGTATTGACTGGCTGTGAGACCTTTCACCGACTTAAACAGGCGGCTGAAATAATTCTCATCCGTAAACCCTACGGCAAAAGCAACCTCCTTGATGCTGCCGGCTTCATACAGAAGGAGCTGACAGGCTCGATCAATGCGTCTGTGAATAATGGTCTCTCTCGGTGAGCGGCCAATAAACTGTACGAAGGATCTAGTAAAATGTTCGTGTGACCACCCAACCTGATGTGACAGCTGTTCAATCGAAATCGGCTCATCCAAATGCTGATCTATATAATCCAGCGCCTTGACGATCTGACGCGGTACTCGATTGGCAAGCTTCATCATCGGCTCGTCATAGAGGTGTCCATCAATCTCCATCAGTAAAGACCATAGCAAGGAGCTTCCGCGAGTCTGAAGCTTGCCAGGATAGGCATATGCGATATGCATAATTTGCTTCATTAATCCGATGTGCAGCTCTTCACTCAGCGGCACACAGCTTGGTCCTCCAGGAGCAAAAAGGGGCAGAATCTGTTCAATTTCAGACGGATCAGCGAATCCAAAATGAATAAATAAGTGCCTCGCCGGCTGATTTGGATCATATTCATAGGAATGCAGCTCGCCTGGTCTGGTCAGAACAAAGCTCGGCTCCTTCAGCACATAAGCGCGGTCATCTACCCGATAGACGCTATGAGTACTGTCCGGGAAGAACAGCAGCTCATAGTCATTTATCCGTCTTGGACCGAGAGCGGTACCGGGCTTCTTGACGATATCGCCGACAATATGGATACGCGGCAATTGGACCTGATGTGTGTGTTGTTCCCGGTTTGACATAATGCTCATCCTTTTCTATTACGCTTTAATCCCCAGCTTCTGTAGATTTCGGAAGCTGATCTTAAGGCTTTCCATCGGATCTCTACGGCTCTGATCCTGTTCAACAACGAGCCACTGCGTTCCAACCTGCTTGGCAGTATCTGCAATGGCATGGAAATCGAGAATGCCTTCTCCGATCTCGGCAAAAAACTGCTCCTCCCCAGCTTCCATATCTTTAATGTGAAGCAGCGGGCAGCGATTCTTCAATTTGCTTAAATATTGAACCGGATCTACGCCGCCACGCTTCGCCCAATAGGTATCCAGCTCAAGCTTCACAAGCTCAGGATCCGTTTCCCTCAAGACAATATCGAGAGCGAGTTCTCCGTCAAACTTGTTAAATTCCCAATCATGATTATGATACAACAGCTGAACTCCTCTTCGCTTGAACTTCTCCCCAGCTTCATTCAGCTTGGCGGACTTCAGAAGTACTTCTTCTTTAGAAGAGAAGCGGAGTGACAAGCCTACGAATTTCTCACCATTAACCTCTTCCAAATAATCAGCAATCACATCCGGATCAAAATCAAATGTATCAAAACCAGCGTGACTTCCAATGACCTTAAGACCGAGATGATCCAGCAGTGATTTCTGTTCTGCAATCGTCATTCCTTCAGGAGGACGACCTAATTCGATCCCTTGATAGCCAATTTCAGCAATTTGGGTTAGAGTTCCCACATAATCTTGGCTGAGTTGTTCGCGAACGGTGTAGGGCTGTACTGCAATTGGAAACGTATTCATACTTGTATACATCCTCTCTGAGCTTCTTTTGTATTCATGTATTTATGTCAACATTAATCCTTACCATCAAGGCTACATATCCAAAGTGTTATACTTCAGACCCATCGGTATAGGTGTCGGTTTTTCTGTGGTAGATTCCAGCTTAATATGCTGTCCTTGCTCCGAAGCTTCGAAGATTCCCAGCGAGATATCGAGCACATGACGAGCGAGCTGTCCGCTGGCGCGGTTTTTCCGTCCAGACTGAATGGCATAGGCCATATCGGCAACACCCATACCGCGTCCTTCTTCTGCATACGGATGGGAATGTGGAATTTCCTTCGTCTGCCCGTTCGCAAACTGTATGGATATTGTGCCGCCGAAGAAGTTCGGATCTGGAACGTACAGGATACCTTCTGTTCCATAGATCTCCATACGTGGGGAATAGCCGAAGGCTTCCTTAGCCGCAGTGAAGCTCGCCACCGCTCCGCTGTCAAAATCAAGCACCGCTGATACATTGGTCGGGGCTTCGATGGGAACCGACTGGCCAAAGGCTGGAGATTTAGGATTCTGAATAACAACTTCCTTATGTAATTGTCGCGCAGAGCCGGTTACACGGTTCACAGGGCCAAGCAGTGCGATGAGAGCGGTCAAATAGTATGGCCCCATATCCATAATTGGATCTCCACCCAGCTTCAAGAAGTTGCGGAAATTGGGATGCGTACCGCTTGTTGAGTTCCCCATGATAATGGTTGCGCTTGCAGAATAAGGGGTTCCAATCCAGCCGTCATTGATTAATTTGATACAAGTCTGGATACCCGCACCAAGGAACGTATCAGGCGCGCAGCCTACGAGCAGGTTTTTTTCCTTCGCCAGATTCAGCACTTGATCGGCATCCTCCCGGTTTAGTGCAAATGGCTTCTCGGTGTACACATGCTTGCCTGCATGCAATGCCTGTAAATTGAGTGCTGCATGCGCACTGGGTGCTGTCAAATTGAGAACGATTTCAATCTCGGGGTCTGCGAGGAGCTCCTCCACAGTATATACATGAGGAATACCGTATTCCTCGGCTCTTTTCTGGGCAAGCTCCGGTACCAAGTCCGACACCGCTTTGACCTCCACTATGCTATCAAACATGCCGGTTAAATTCTTCAAATATATAGCACTGATCACACCTGTACCTATAACGCCAACTTTGATTCTGCGCACGATCACATCATCCTTTTCACATGAAATTGATTCTCTTGTGTAATTATTATTACGTATTACAGCCAGGAGCTCAATGGACTGTAACGCAAATAAACTGGATTTATTTGATGTGATCTCAGGATGAATTACAGAGACTCCAGGAACAACAGGTTGCGATAAATGTATGGACTGCAGCTAGGCTTGAAATTTAGAGCAATGCCTCCATCTTCAATTCCGGCTTCAACACGGATCAAGGCTTTCGATTTAACGAGAGCTCGAACCATTTTGTTAACGGCTTTCACATCTCCCACGCCTGCGGCTCTCGATAGGGCTGCTGCGAATGGACGGTTGTATGCGAGCTGAGTGTACAATGGAGTGACAGCCCTTGCGATCATGCGATGCACTCTTGTATTAAAATAAAATTGAACGGAACCTGGTATAATGGTCGTGCCATTGGTCAGCTCGGTGATGGAATGTTTTGTGGGAAAAGAAATAAAATATCCGATACCGTTGGAACCGAGGGGCAGTCCCATGGCCTTCCTCGAAGCCAGTCCAAGCAGCACCCCCATCTTATCGAGGTCCGCAGCAATCACTGCCTTGCTCCATGCTGAGGCATATTTCGGATGTTCTGCAATCGCACGATAGAACGGCAGCATTACTACTGCACTGTATTGAATCCTAGATACCGGAATATGTGATGATTTTTTAGGTGCCTTTCGCTTCATCGTCATGTTTAGAAACCTCCTATAGGTATACATCGTTTATAGGATCAGTGTATGACGCTGTTTAGTACATGATTGGGCAGCTTCTGGCATTTATCGTATTTGAGGAGCTGGCATGGCGTTCATGTATATCCAAGGAAGGGAATTACGCATGGCATTATACAGAGGATGATCCTCTCTATGTCTCGAATTCATAATTGATTTCACTGCCATTGTGAATCCGGTGTGGATTTGATGTGGACCACTCTCATTGATGTGAAGATCACCTATGTAATAGTTATAAGTTTGATAATCCTGGAGCAGCAGCTCTATGTTATCCAAGAGCAGCTTATGCTCTTCACTCC
The DNA here is from genome assembly GCF_028747985.1 of Paenibacillus urinalis. Classification (NCBI taxonomy): domain Bacteria; kingdom Bacillati; phylum Bacillota; class Bacilli; order Caryophanales; family Paenibacillaceae; genus Paenibacillus; species Paenibacillus urinalis. The sequence continues at coordinate 2,709,542 of NZ_CP118108.1, read as the reverse complement.
CCTTCTCGATGATGACTGAATTCGACTCAGACAGCAGCACCTCTTCAATGTAATGACTGTATAGCTGATTCGTCACAATAAATTCGTTAGTTGACACTTTTTCCCCACCTCTTCCATTGAAATAGGGCTCTATTAAAGCGAACTGCTCGACCGCACGTAAGATATGATCGGAGATTTGACTCGTCCGAAGCGCCAGGTCTTCTCTCTTGACACTGTCCTGACTAAGCAGCACCTGCATGGCTGTCAGATCGGTCACGGGAGCATCAATCCAGTTGCTCTTCAATTCCTTCCACAGCTTTTTATTCACCGACCACAGCTCTGATTTTGCAGCCTTATATGTGCTCAGTTCATCCTCGCTGCGTCCATACTGATTGAATGAAGCAACACTTGCCCATATCAGCAGTATAGAGCATATTGCGACGACCCCGATCCTCGCCTTTGAAGTTTGTTTTGTCATTATAACTACCTCAATTATTTTAATTTCCCCAGCGTAATTCCTCATAGAAAAAATGTTCGCTGCGATCCTGTTGATTCGCTATCTCTTTCATAACTCGCTTGTAAGTGGTCACGATATCCGCAGGGGCATCTGTATTGATGTGATAGGGGGCTAGTGCCTCCGTCAGCCTCGTGTAATCCGATATAAGAAAGCCAACTTCTGTCCGCAATTGATCTATTAATTCCTGATCACCGTCACGAAGGGCTATATCGAATTTCAGAAGCCACTTTTTCTTCAGAAATTCCATGTATTCTCTCGTCACCGAATCCATAGTTGTGATCGTTACCCGGCCGTTTCTATCAAAATGGTCCTCCATCAGGGTAAACAGGAATAACGCTTGCTCCCAATGGAAATAGACATTATTCATCCTGTCCCTGATTTCGGCGGAATTCGATTCGTCTTCATTCAGAAGCTTAGCCACTTGCTGCAATTCTTCCAGCGGATACTGGATCCAGTGCTGCTTTGTCTTCTCCCAGGCCAGTTCTCTCATTTCCAGAACCGTGTCCCTGGTATAAGCCAGTCGATTGATTTCCTGCTCCGTCTTATGCTCCTCATAAGCATTAATGGGTATGGAGATCAGCGGAATAAATAGAATAAGTCCCAAACATGCGGTTAGAATTAATTTGTTCTCTTTGGATATCTTCATGTTCAACTCCATCATTCTGTCGATAAGATAACTAATATTAGCAAAATATACTATATATTAATACTCTTTAAAAGTAATATTTTGGATAGCAAAAAAGAGACAACTTGGTTAACAACCAAGTTGTCTCTTCTGGATACTGCAGGCCAAAATTCAATTGTTTAGTTAGGAACCGACACATCGTTCAATTCACGCTGCAGCACTTCGCCAATTCGCTTCATGCCTTCCACAATCCGTTCATTCGGCATATTAGAGTAGTTAAGACGCAGTGTATTCTTAACCCCGCCGTTCGGGAAGAACGGTGCTCCAGGTACGAATGCGACATTATTATTCAGGCATTCAACAAACAGCACGCTTGAATCAACGGTATCCGGAAGCTCCACCCATATGAATAGACCGCCCTCAGGCACACTGTGCTTGATGCTTGCAGGGAAATATTCCTTGATACAGGACAGCATCGTCTCGCATCTTTCTTTGTAAACGTCTTTGATCTTCTCTACATGAGCATTGATGTCATTCTGCTCCATATATTTTGCAGTAAGCATCTGAGCGAAGCTGTCTGTATGCAGATCAGCCGACTGCTTCAATGCGACATACTTATCAATGATCTCCTCACTTGCGCATACCCAGCCAAGACGAAGTCCTGGTGCAAAAATTTTGGAGAAGGTGCTGAGATAAATGACTCTGCCTTCGGTGTCAAAATGCTTGACTGGTGGAAGAGATTCACCTGCAAATCGAACAGCTCCATACGGGTTATCTTCGACAATCAGCACATTATATTTATTCGCCAGTTCGACCATGCGCTGCCTTCTATCCAGCTTCAAGGTACGACCTGTCGGGTTCTGGAAGTCAGGAATCGTATAGATGAATTTGGCCTCCGGATGGGCTTGAAGAGTCTTCTCCAGCTCCTCCATGATCATGCCATCATCATCCATAGCGACTTCTACGAACCTAGCGTCATATACTTTGAACGCGTTAATGGCAGCCAGATATGTAGGACTTTCACAAATAATCGTATCGCCTTCGTTAATAAACAGCTTGCCTGTCAGGTCAATCGCCTGCTGTGAGCCGGAGGTAACAAGAACCTGCTCAACCTTCGATTGAATACCAATTGCGCTCATTCGTTCACAAATGGCACTACGCAGAGGGGTATATCCTTCAGTTGTACTGTATTGAAGTGAAGCTTGTCCCATCTCCGTCAATACGGTATCAGCAGCTGCTCTGATCGCATCCACCGGGAACAGCTCAGGCGCAGGAAGGCCTCCTGCAAAGGAAATGACCTCGGGTCTTTCCGTTACTTTTAAAATTTCTCTTGTCTCCGACGGTTTAACATAGCCGGCTCTAGTTGAATATTTATCGTCCATTTCATTTACACTCCTTTGAATTATATAATAACACGCCATGGCGAATTGTAAAAAATAATAATCTTCATAAAATCCATAAAGAGAATCACACCTTATGTATTGTATCAATAATTGCAGGATCAATTCGTTGTTATCTTCATTAAGCAGCGGAGTGAATAAACAAAAAGAACTGCAGATCTCCCGCAGTTCTTTACATTGATTATATGTTGACTACCTGCTCCTGCTCCAATTCGTCTCTGGATGGGGGCTCTCCCTGAAGCTGCTTCAGTAGCTTCTTCATCATCACAGAAGCCTTGACTCTCAGCTCTAGCGAATCCGATATTTCCACTTGATAGGCCCCCTGCTGAATAGCCATTCTCAGCTCATCAACGGTGTTAACGGGGGCATTCATCCGGTTCATTACGCTCCCATATTGAAGACATTGATGACTGTCGCTTCCAGCAACAATCGGGAGCCCAAGAAGTTCTGCAAAAGGATAGATTTTCGCTTGATATGCCGCTGCGCCTTGTTTGTACAGATCCTTTGCATTAAGATCCAGGGCATCAAGCCGCTTCAGCAGGTTTACATTGATATGGTGAAGCGGGGTCGATGAGCGATATGGATGCGCTCCAATCTTAAGTACATTCCGTTCCTCTACAAGGTCAAGCAGCTGGGCAAACGGGATGAAGTTATCTTTAGACAGATAAGGCTCAAGCTGTTCCCGAATTGACAAGATCTCCTCTCTTGTGCTGATGAGAAGGATATGCCCTGTTTCTCTAATATCGACCTCCATCCCGGGAAATACACGGACCCCCTCGGCCTCGTAGTAGTGCCCATTATAAGAGTACGCCTCATCAAGCGCTGCATAGATTTGTTCAAAATTCTTCGTGTTAAAGTGCTCGGTGAGTGCAATGCCTAAAATATTATTCGACCTTGCTTCTGTCAGCATCTCCTTGAAATAGTCCAGGGAGAAATCAGATTTCTTGGATAGCTTCCCATGAGTATGCAAGTCTATGAACATTCGATTCATCTCTCCTTAGATATAACTTAAGATAGGAACTTTTCTGTCAATTGATTAGTACAGCAAGTTCGGCAGCCTCTCTCCAAACCAGAACAGCCAGGTGATGTAAGCGAATGAAAAAATGATAAAATAAACATCGATGGCTCGAACCTTAAGATAGGACAGCCTCAGCTTCTTCACTTCAGGATGATTCATACCGTACGTAAAACCTCTTGTCTCAAGTGCCTCTACGGTCGTTCTCGAGCGTTTGGCCGTATTCAGCATAAGTGGGTAGAAGCTGAGCACCAGAATACGTAAATAGTAAAAGATGTTCCTGAAATAGAGCATGCCTGGGCGCTCAGGCGAACGTCCTCTTAGCCGGTAAGACAGCAGAATTTGATGGAACTCTGATAACAATGTAGGCAATATCCGATAACCGTACGATAAGCTGAACGAGAATGCTTCGGGAACGCCAAGCGCAGATAGACCATCACTTAATTTCTCTGGATCCATACTGGAAAATACAGCAATGCTCGCCAGCGAAATAACGGATAATTTCAGTGTAAGAGTGAGGAGCGGCAATAATGTTTCAAGGCTGCCTCCAAACAGCATGGAGAACAGAAACATCCACCCTACCTGACCAACGAGACCCAGCGTTAAAATAATGAGAATAACGTAGCTGACCCTCGCAAGGGCCGTCATACTAACGATAAACACAAACATACCGAACAGTACGGTCGTGTTATGTATGAACCAAGGGACGGTGGCAAAGAACAGATACCACAGCAGCAAGGTCCGGGGGTCTAATCTTCCAATAAAAGTTGTTGATCTGCCGTAGGCTGTCCCTAACAGCTCCAGCTTAATCCGTTCTACGGAGATGCGGTCAAGCGTTTTTCGGACGATATCCATGTGCTCACCTCCCCTTCCCCCGTTAGCTCAGACCCGCTTGCAGGTGAATAAAATGAGAGAAACTCCTCAAGTGTATAGCAGATCCTTGGCAATCCTAAAGCAAGGCTAAGCTCCATGAGCTGAGTCGATACTAGACCTGCACGCTCCAGCAGTCTCCCGTCAGCGAAGATTTCTTCCTTCGTTCCATCTGCGAGCACAACCCCCTGATGCATAACGATGATTCGAGTTGCCCACTCGGAGACCAGCTGCATATCATGCGTGGCAATAATGACAGTCTCCACCTTGTCTTTCAATGAAGCTAATACGTGCTGCATCTCCTGCTTGGTTGCGATATCCAGATTAGCTGTCGGCTCATCCAGGAGCATTATAGCTGGCTCCATGGCTGCACCAATCGCCAGGGCCGTACGACGCTGCTGTCCACCGCTTAGCAGCCGGGCATCCTTGTCCCTAAGCTCCTCTAATCGGAAATGCTGCAACATGCCTTCAAGCCGCTGATCTTTACCATGTACACGATGCGCATTCAGATAGTACGCAATTTCTTTTTCAACGGAATCTTCAATGAACATTTCCTCTGGATTTTGGTATACAAAAGCCGTATGCTTAGCCATTTTCTCGGGTGTCATTGCTCTTACGTCCTGCCCATTTACCTGCAGGTATCCCGAAGTTGGTTTTACGATGCCAGCAATCAGCTTCAGAAGAGAGGATTTGCCTGCGCCGTTATTGCCCACGATGGCGATGGACTCACCCGAATGAATGTGCAGATCAACTCCGTCTAATACCGCCTGCATTTTTTTAAGGATTGTTCGGTAGGACAGATGGACATCTTCAGCCAGGATCATGGTATTTGCTGTATCTTCGATTTCAGTTGGGTGAGTCATTGGCTTATCCTGAGATTTTGCCTCGATTCTCTCCTCCGCTGCAAACCAATGAATGGCTTCCTCCAGTGTGATGGGAAGAAGTTGTTCCTTATGCAAACGCTCATTCTGTGGATCTATGCTCTGTTGACGGGCAACCCGCCAAGCAGCCTGTGTCACCTGAGGGGGGAAGATACCGAGATTCAGCAAAGTTTCCACTGAAGATAACGCTTCGCGGACAGGCAGCTTCCACTTCACTCGGCCACCATCCATCAATACAACCTCATTGCAGTAATCAGCAATAAACTCTGTATGATGCTCTATAACAATAATGGTTTTTCCCAAATCCTCATTCAGATGCTGCAGAATATCGTATATTTGCCGGGCATGACGCGGATCCAGCTGGGATACAGGCTCGTCGATAACCAGAATTTCGGGGTCCATGGCAAGTGCACCGGCGAGAGCAAGCAAATGCTTCTGTCCACCGCTAAGTGACCAGATGAAGGCATCTTTTACACCATACAGTCCCATCATTCGCAGTGCTCTCTCCCCACGGGCAGCGTAATCCTTATATCCGTAATTCAATGGTGTGAACATAACATCGTCCATGACGGTAGGCCTGACCAGCTGATTCTCAAAATCCTGGTATACATAGCCCACATATCTGGATAACTCCGCAACCCCTGCAGCTTCTGCAGTCAACCCACAAACCGTCGCATCCCCTGTATATTCACCTGCATAATAGTGCGGAATCAAACCGTTAAAACATTTGCACAGAGTAGATTTGCCTGACCCGTTGCTTCCGACAATGGCGATAAAATCTCCTTTGTTCACGGTAAGCGATACTTGATCTAACGCAGGGGCATCATCACCGGGATATGTAAACGAAATGTTCGTTAATTGGATAACGGGCTCAGACATTTTTGGTCTCCGTCCCTTTATCCGACTTCTCAGCCTTGCTGCGCATGGCAATGAGTGTAATGACTGATATTAGTGCAGCTGCTCCAATACTGATCCATATGAGCTGCTGTTCGGACACGCCTGTAAAGATGTCCTCCCATTCAGCAATGTTCCATTCCGTCTCAGAGAGAATCTCTGCTCCCACGGCGACGACCGCAAGGATTACACTGAGGATCACATATTTCGGTGATATCCATGCAGCTGTATCATATTTCATTCCTTTATGACGGGGACGTATGCCTAGAAGGGGTTCGATCTTTCCATACAGTCGGGGAACAAGATATAGGGTCGGAAGCAGAGCAAACAATATGCCTGAGAATAACACATCGTTTAGAAAACCAACCCCTTCGATGACGACGATACTTTCAGCAAGTCCCTCTACCGCTTCAAGCTCTTCTACACCTACCCAGACCTTAACAATGTCCACTATAGAACTAAGTAATTGATGAATGGCCACCCCTGTAATTGCTGCGATTCCTACCTGACGCTTGTTCGTTGGATCCTTAACTAATCGACCAGCTGTGTACATTGCCAAGGAAAAAGTGATGAATTTCTCAACTTCGCCAAGTCCGCCGAATTGACCGAGCATCAGCTCACCGAAGATGATCTCCCCTACCGATGCGCCGACAGCAGCATACAGCGGATGAAACAGCATGCACAGCGTGAGCGGAATGAAGGCAAAGTACTCCACCGATAATTCGATAGGCCCAAGCTGTACGCTTGGGATCAGTTCTGTGAACATGTTAGACAAACCATACAAAGACATGGACAGCACAAATATCATCATTTTCTGTGATGAGGTCAGTGTGTACCGTGCAGACAATGTATTCATCGTGTTAAGTTCCTCCTCTAATCGTGAAATATAACACCATTATAGGAAGGTCTGATTATCGCAAAATTCCAGTTATATTAACGCAAAATCAACATTTTTTCATCATTTTTGACGGTGTAAAAATATTTACATAACATTCGATCCTTATATTAATGATGTCTAAGCAAGTTTAATTGCAATGTATGTAGGATGGGGGTAAACAATAGGATGTATGAAGAATGGGGTAAAAAACACTTCTCTACCAATCAGCGGCTGCTGGCTGATTTTATTCAGCGGAATGAGCAGCGCATTCTGTATATGACAGAACAGGAGATTGCTGAGGAGGTTGGAATAAGCATCGCCTCTGTGTCAAGGTTCTGGAAATCAGTGGGCTACGTCAATGCCAAGCAGTTCAAGGCAAAGCTTCGTTTCCGCTTGGAATCGGCTCCCGCGGTCAAATTGGAAGAAACAATGAGTAAGATCGACGGACTGCCTCTGCCACAGACGCTGCTCAGTACGATTCATCAGCACTTGGATGAAACCTGCAAACGACTGGATTCTGAAGTACTGAATGAAGCCTCTGAGGCGATACGTCAAGCGAGACAAATCTTTGTTTTTGCCCCGGGTCCGTGTATTTCACTCGCAGAGCTGTTTGCATTTCGATTACGTCGATTTGGTCTCCAGATTCAGATTATGGCTGCAAGCGGTCATGAATTACTCGAAACGCTGATGCACGCCGGTCCCGATGACGTACTGCTTGTCTTTGGTTTCGTTCAGTTACAGCCGGAGATTGAAGTGATACTCGATTATGCAGAGGAAGCAGGTTATCGGGTCATTCTCATCACGGACCGCCTTGTGTATCCCCGGGCAAGTCAGGCAGATCTGGTGCTGTATGCGGGAAGAGGTGAAGTATGGGAATTCCATTCCATGATTGGACCTGTGTTCGTCATTGAGAACTTGATCCTCAACGTAGGTCTCGCTATGAATGAGGAAAGTCTCGGGAAGCTGAGACATCTTCAGCAATTAAGGGCTAGATATCATTCCAAGCTTCCTCGTTAGTCGATTAATATCGAAAGAATGTATGTGATAGCTAATAAGAGGCTGCTTCCTCCACATAAAAACGATCGAATCCGCTAATAGATTCGATCGTACTTAGCTGCTCTTATTCAGAGACCATCTGGTTTGTCAGAGATCCCAGCTTCTCAATCTCGATGGTCACGGTGTCTCCCGGTTTAAGATATACCCGGTCTTCCTTAGGTAACCCAAGCACGACACCTTCCGGAGTTCCTGTCAAAATGATATCTCCGGGCAGAAGCGTCATATGCTGTGAGATATAGCTGACAATCTCGTCACAGTGAAAGATCATGTCCGAGGTATTGGAGCTTTGCTTGGTTTCACCGTTTACAATACACCTTATATCCAGTGAGTTAGGGTCACCTACCTCATCAGCTGTCACCAAGTAAGGCCCAAGCGGAGAGAATTTGTCACACGATTTACCAAGCAGCCATTGTGGCGTCCTCATCTGCAGATCACGTGCAGACAAATCATTCACATTACAATATCCATAGACGTAATCCAGCGCATCTGCTTGGGCTACGTATTTAGCTTCCTTTCCGATGACAATCACGAGTTCAGCTTCATAATCAACTTCACTGCTTACGCTTGGCAGCGGAATGTCTTCCCCATGAGCAGCCAGGGTGTTATTGAATTTATTGAAGAGAATTGGATATTCAGGTATTGCTGCGTTTGTCTCTTCAGCATGTCTTCGATAGTTTAGTCCGACACAGATGATTTTGCTCGGATGGGTCACACATGGAGCATAGGAGATCTCATCTTCCGGGACAATGGATTGTGCTTGTACTTCCTTATTCTCTCCGACTGCCCGCTTAAGTCGTTCCAATTCTTGTACTCCTGACTGGCCTGTCTCAATTGCAGCGTGAATATCCAATGGAACCCGGTTCATATCTGGCAGCAGCGAAGCAGCTGTGTTTACATCGATAATGCCGCGATCAATCTTAATCCCTAATCGGTTGTCCCCATTCACTCGAAATGTAACAAGTTTCATTTCATATCCACTCCTTTTATGTATTTATGCATTCTTGCCGAATACAACGCCGCCATCAATATACAGAGGAGAGCCCATCATGAACCTGGATTCGTCGGAAGCAAGGAAGAGCGCAGCACTGGCTACGTCATCGGGTCTTCCCAGATCGCCGCTTAATTGTCTTGTCTTCAGAGATTCGAAGGCTTCAGCCGGATCATCATAGGATGAGCGCAAGTAGCTCTCAACGAAAGGCGTAAGAATGGTGCCGGGTAAGATAGCATTCACCCGAATATTGTATGGAGCATAATCGACCTGCATTGATTTGGTAAGGGCAAGCACCGCTCCCTTGGTCGCAGAATAAGATGCCCGCTTCGCGAGTCCAATCTCGGCAATGCAGGAAGACATATTGATAATGGAGCCGTTCTTCTCCTTCATCATATAGGGAAGAACATATTTGGAAGGCAGAAACACACCGCGAATATTTACCGTCATGACACGATCCCAATCATCTGGCTCTATCTCATGAAGCTGTCCAATTCCGCTGATTCCTGCATTGTTAAACAGGATATCGATTCTGCCAAATTGATCTATAATGCGGCTCACCATCTCTTCCACATGCTTGGCATGGGTTACATCGGCTTGCATGAATAGAGCTGTCCCCCCAGAAGCAGAGATCTCCTGGACGGTCTCCTGACCTTTAACTTCATCCAAATCATTGACGATGACAACGGCACCTTCTTTGGCAAAAAGCATTGCACTGCTCTTGCCGATTCCAGATCCAGATCCGGTAATTAAGGCGATTTTGTTAGCCAGACGCAATCGTATTCCTCCCTTATTCGTCATCACAACAAGTCTCTATCGTTCCATATGGTCCTCTGGCTGAGCAGCCTTCACGGTCAATCCGCCATCCACCATCAGCAAATGTCCGTTCACCTGCATCGCCTCTTCTGATGCTAGAAATACAACTGCATCTCCGATTTGACGTGCTGTACCCAGCCTTTTCATCGGATTGGCTTCAATCTCTTTGGCCCGGATTGCCGGGTCAGCCAGAAAATCAGTACACATATCCGTGTCTACTGTACTCGGTCCAACGGCATTAACGTTAATACCGTATTTACCTAGTTCAATCGCCATGCCCTTCGTCAGCATATGACCTGCTGCTTTGGATGATTGGTAATGTGGAATCACTGGACTTGTAACGACAAGGCTCGCCGTAGACAGGACATTTACTATTTTTCCGTATCTCTTGGGGATCATTTGACTAGCAGCGAGCTGTGAACAGAGGAAGATCGATTTGACGTTCGTATCAAATGTACGATCCCAAGTCTCTTCCGTAGCCTTCATGAAAGGCTCGAATGGCGCGATTCCTGCATTGTTGACCAAAATTTCCACCTCTCCAAGCTGCTCCTGGATGGCTGAGAACATGGCATCAACTTGAGCTTTACTACCTACATCGGCCTGCACGATCATCGTCTTAACACCGTGGGCTTCAGCATTTCTGGCCACCTGTTCAGCCAGCGCTCTTGATCTCTCCGAGGAATAATTAATTGCCACATGCGCTCCTTCCTCAGCAAGCCTGTAGACAATGGCCTCTCCAATTCCCCGGCTTCCTCCGGTCACCAGTGCAATGCGGTTCTCGAGTCTCCCCATCTTCCTTCCTCCTTATAAACTAGGTCCAATTCGGTTAATGCTGAATTCCTGGTGGCCGAGTATTTCTGCCTTTGTGAGCTTGCCGTTCGCTACTTCAACAATTTCCTGCCAGATGGCTATCCCAGCTTGCTCCAGGCTGAGTTCCCCGGACAGCATTCCACTTACATCGACATCCATGTTGTCACTCATCTGTTCATACATCCGCTGATTGCCTGTGATCTTAATGACAGGAAGCACAGCTGCACCTGTCGGGGTGCCTCTTCCGGTCGTAAAGCAGACAATATGTGCGCCGCCGGCTGCCATTCCTGATACACATTCAATATCGTTACCGGGTGAATCCATAAAATATAAACCGCTTTCAGGAATCGCTTCTGCATATTCTATAATTCCATTGATAGGTGCAGTACCGCATTTACTGATACATCCAAGTGACTTCTCTTCAATGGTGGACAGGCCTCCCGCAATATTCCCTGGACTGGGATTGCCGCCGCGCATATCGGAGCCCATTCGTTCGACTTCCTTTTCAAAGCGATCAACGATTTCAAACATCCTGTTCTTCATCTCTGGCGTTGTACAGCGTTCAGCAAGCACATGCTCCGCTCCAATGATCTCAGTAGTTTCACCGATCACGATGCCTCCGCCCTGGCCAATAAGGATGTCACTGGCCGAGCCAAGGGCAGGATTAGAAGCGAGGCCGGATGTCGCATCTGAGCCGCCACATTTGACACCCACCTTTAGCTTGCTGATGGGAACAGACACCTTGGGCATGCCATCCAGCTGTGTCTTCATTTTTCGAGCAATTTCGATTCCGTGTGTTATCGCTTTGACAGATCCACCTACAGATTGGATATCAAACATTTCAACCGGCTTGCCTGTTTTCCTGATCTCCGCTGCTAGTGCAGCAGGATCTACAACCTCACATCCGAGACTGATAATAATGACGCCACCCACATTCGGATTCTTTCCTGTCCCCGCCAGCATGTTAAAGGTACGCTCCTTATCCGCTCCAATCTGGGAGCACCCATGCTGATGAGGGATTGCGACGGTATCCGGCACCATCTGCATAATACGATTACTGACTTGGTTAGAGCATATTACGGTGGGGATGATTAACAAATGATTGCGAATTCCAATATCTCCATTGGGCCGCTCATAAGCTTGAATTGTATTCATACTGTCCCTTCCCTTCCTGCTTGATCACCGCGTCCTCGTAATCCTTCGATATTGTGGATATGCACATGCTGACCTGCTTCAATCGCGATACTAGCCTGGCCTATAACCTCCCCGTACTTCTTCACCTTCGTGCCTTCGGGTATGTGACTCAGCGCCACCTTATGACCAAACGGGATGTCATTCAGAACGGTTAATTGAAAACGGTTACCATTAAAAACAAAAGTAATGTCCTCTCCGGCTTGCAAGTCCTTGAGCGCTGTTGCCACATGATCGTCTGCATGCATTTGAATTACATCAGCACCGGTTAGAATATCTTCTCTTATGATACTCACCGCCTTAACATACTGGAATCCATGCTATCATAAACCTTAAATTAACAAGGTTGGTTGGTACTGTCAATAGCAGAAATTGCTCTTCATATAGCCAGCGTACTTGATATTGAATGTACAAAAAATAAATGGCAGCAGCATATTCACAAAACAAATTACAACTGTTATAATAAAAATTATAGTTGAATCAATTTGTTATCTCTTGATTCAGTTACAACCAAATATGTTGATCACGGGAGGAGCCTGCCACACAAGGCCCCTCTCTGTTTATTTTTAAGGCGTGTTTACGGAGAGATTGCGTAAATGCGCCTTTTTTCGTTGAGAGTGGATATTTCCCCCGATGATGTAACAACATAAATATGGAAACGAAAGGAGAAAGATATGGAATTTATTTTACACCTAGTACTCATCCTCATCTTCACTAAACTGGCAGGTCACTTGTCCCTTAAGCTGGGTCAGCCGTCCGTTCTTGGTGAATTGATCGCCGGTGTGATCCTTGGTCCGGCTGTACTTGGATGGGTCCATCAAACCTCATTTATTCATGAATTCTCTGAGATTGGTGTCCTGATCCTCATGTTCATCGCAGGACTGGAAACGGATTTGGAGGAGCTCCGCAAGAACTGGAAGGCTGCACTTGCTGTAGCGGTTGGCGGTATCATTCTGCCCTTCGTAGGCGGATACAGCTCTGCTCTGGCTTTTGGGATTGAGCAAAGCCATGCATTATTCCTTGGACTTCTGCTCTGTGCAACATCAGTGAGTATTTCCGTTCAAACACTGAAGGAAATGAACAAACTGAATTCACGCGAGGGTACAACCATATTGGGTGCTGCCGTAGTGGACGATATTCTAGTCGTTGTCCTGCTTGCCGTGATGATGAGTCTGCTGGGAACAGGAGAATCCGTAAGTATTGGTTCTCTTATTGGTAAGAAGGTATTGTTCTTCGTTGTCATTATCGCAGCAGCAATCTGGGTCGTTCCGCTCGTCATGAAGTGGCTCAGCAAGCTCAGAGTGTCGGAGACCGTTATATCCGGTGGAATCATTATCGCACTTGCCTTTTCATATTTTGCCGAGTGGATGGGCGTTGCAGGGATCATCGGCGCTTTTGCAGCAGGGATTGCCATTTCTCAAACCCCTTACAAGCATACAGTTGAGCACAAGCTTGAGCCGATCGCATACAGCTTATTTGTTCCCGTATTCTTTGTAAGTATTGGTCTTAATGTGAATTTCGAAGGCGTTGGCTCTCAGATCGGATTCATCATCGTCCTAAGTGTGGCAGCCATTCTTACGAAGCTCCTGGGTGGAGCACTGGGTGCCAAGCTGACAGGATTCAATATGCATTCCTCCTTCGCTATCGGTACAGGAATGATATCCCGGGGCGAAGTCGCTTTGATTATCGCCGGAACTGGCCTTGCTTCAGGCCTATTGGATCCGCAGTATTACACGTCGGTCATTATCATGGTGATTGTAACAACTCTCGTTACTCCACCGCTTCTCAAAATCATGTTCGCGGATAAACATGCGAAGAAGCTGAGTCAAGCAAGTTCACAGAAATAAAATAGTGAATATCTTAAAAAAACAGGCACGACATTCTGAAAAATGTCGTGCCTGTTTTATAATCGACGAGACTCGAACCGCCTAACTTCAATCCAGCTCCATCTCATATCTAATAGATTTGGTGCTCATTCCATTGGATTCCAGGAAAGCTTCAGCACGCTCATTGTCCGCAAGTACATCGATCTCAACAGCATCCGCCTGTCTCTCTTTACCCAGCTTAATGATAAATTCCATTAGAGATTGACCCACGCCTGCTCCTCGAATCTCCTCGCGGACACAGAAATCACGAATGAACAATACCTTTCTCTGCTTGTATATCTTGTGTGCACTTACTTGCTCTTCATCCACGATGGCATATCCTGCGATTACATTGTTCGTGGATTCAGCAACAATCACCTCTGAGTGAGGAGCATCAAGGAACCCACGGACTTCTTCCTCCGTATAGTTGTCAGCAAGCTCATACAGATCAGGTCTTCTGTCGGCGATGACTTCATCGTAGTCTTTTCTTAATTGAATAATAGATGGGATATCCCCTTCAACTGCATTACGTATTCGTAGATCCAAATCAAATCTCTCCTGTCATAATAGGCTCGAAGCTAGATATCTATATTATTACCCATTTGTGCTATAAACGATCTCCCTACTTGAATAAATCAATTACGCATCGAAAGAATTATCCTTTTGCTGCTTGAACGTCTATTCGAGAAACATAGCTATGCAGAACCATACCAATCACAACGATCAGCATTCCAATCCATGAAATGGATGAAGGAATTGCAATGGACAATAACAACACTTCACCTGCAAGAGCAAACAGCACTTCCATGGACTGCGTCGCCTCCACTGCCGCTAATTTCTGCATATTCCCTCTTACCATATCCGTTGCTTTGAAGAATAGTACCGTTGCAATGACTCCGGAACATAGAGCCACAAGCAGCGACTGCATACTCTGATCAAGACTTGGCAGGCCCTCCGTTGCTAGACCATACACAGACAGCAGAATCCAGAATGGCAGGCTGGCAAGTGTCATGCCCAGCACTCTCTGGTAAGCGTCCAATCTTCCTTCGCACAGCTCCATCATTTTACGGTTACCCAGTGGATAGGCAAAAGAAGCGATAAATACAGGAATGGCACCTAGCAGCAGATTCTCTAGTGAAAAGCTCTTTGCATGCTCAACCTGCATCAGCACTATACCTAGCAAGATAAGGAGCGACATCAGAAGTCCCTTCATAGGAATTCGACCTTTGATCTGAAGGACGCCAGTGGAAGTATGTACGGTTTCAGTAAATAGCGGAGCAAGCAGCATGCCGGCAATGATCGTAAACTGCCACGTACCTGCAACCAGCCATCCCGGAGAATAGGCTGCTGCAAAGCATAATGGAGCATAAAACAAGCCAAAGCCAACACAGCTCCACAAGAGCCAGGTTCTCGGCTGTTTTTTCATCTCGTCTATCAGTGGTCTGAAATTTCTTCTAAACATGACGATCGCAACGAGAAAAGGAATCATAAATATATAGCGGAGCGAGGCGCTCCAGATCCAGCTGCCGCCGGACAACTCCATCGATGCGTTTAATACAAAAGTAAATGCAAAAAAGAAGGCTGCGAATATTCCTAACAATATCGGTCTCAATGAACTCACCTCAGGCGGTCTATGAATTAGCTGCATGCAGATGACGATAATCAGTTGGTGACATGTGACAGTGGTTCTTGAAAGCACGGGTGAACGAATACAGGCTCGTATATCCGACGCTATATGCAATTTCTGTAACGGTTGCGGTGGATTGACTGAGCAGCTCCTTCGCCTTATCCATTCTTACCCGGGCGATGTATTCCGTAGGTGATACTCCGACAGCGCTCCTGAATTCGGTTGAGAAATAAGTGCGATTCAGCCCCGCTAGACGTGCGATCTGCTGTACGGTAATTCCCTCCGAGGCGTGCAGGCGGATGTAGTCCAGACTCTTAGAGATCCAGGATAGTACACGGTGCTCCGGCTGTCGTTGACTAGAGATCATCAACTGACCTAGTAAACAATAGCAGCGGCCTCTGAGCTCAAAGCTGGCAGCATCATTTGTTGCGTCCTTCTGTCTCAGCACGTTCATCAATCCGGATAGGTGTTCTTCGATCATAGGGCTGCATCGATTCTTGAGATAAGGCTCATGACGTGACATTCCTAGCAGCGTTAGAATATTCTCCATCCCAGGACCATCCATTGCCATCCAGGTAAGCCGAAGCGATTGCTTGTCTTGATTCTTATAGTACAAATAAGTGATGCCTGGATACATACAAAATAAATCTCCCGGACCAAGCAGTCGCTGCTGTCCGTCATATTCAAACCGAATATGACCTTCCTGTACCATATGAATGCTGTAGCATTCGATTCTTCTTGGCCCCACCCGATAGCTGGACTTAGCGATATTTCTGCCCATTCGGACAAGCCAAGCCTGGTCTCTCTTATCGAATTCCGAGGGGGTATTAAACAGAAATTCTAGCACTGGTATAACTTCACCCCGCATACAGACAAAATGTTAAATCTATCATACATTAAGTTATTTCCTCTGTGCAGATCTTTTTTTATAATTTTCGACAGAAGGAGGATGTTCGATGAAGAAACCTAACATATTGTTAATTACAAGCGATCAGCAGCACTGGGATACGATTGGTGCATTCAATAGTGAGCTGCATACTCCTAACCTTGATCGGTTAGTAAGAGAAGGAACGACTTTTAACAGAGCGTATTGTCCTAACCCGACTTGCACGCCTAGCCGTGCCTCCATCATTACGGGGATGTACCCAAGTCAGCATGGAGCCTGGACACTTGGCACCAAATTGCTGGAGGATCGGCATACGGTGGGAGAGGATTTCAAGGCGGCTGGATATCAAACGGCACTGGTCGGCAAAGCGCACTTCCAGCCATTAGTATCCACAGAGACTTACCCTTCCATGGAAGCACATCCTGTAGTGCATGATTTTAATTATTGGAAAGCATTCAACGGTCCATTCTATGGATTTGACCATGTAGAGCTGGCACGCAACCATACGAATGAGGGGCATGTCGGTCAACACTATGCTCTATGGATGGAAGAGAAAGGTCTCGATAACTGGAGAGATTACTTCCTTCCTGAGATCGGAACGATGGATCGTACCCAAACCTACAAATGGCCGATTCCAGAAAAGTATCATTACAATACTTGGATTGCTGAACGGACCAATGCACTGCTGGAAGATTATAAAGCGAACGACGACAGCTTCTTCTTGTGGTCCAGCTTCTTTGATCCACATCCAGAGTATTTAGCACCTGAGCCTTGGGATTCCATGTATGATCCAGACGAATTGACCATTCCCAAGATCGTCGAAGGTGAGCATGACAAGAATCCGCCCCATTTTGGCAAAACACAGGAGGACAATCCCGACTTCTCTTATTTGTCAGAAACCGGTCAGGGAATTCACGGATATCGATCTCATCATTATTATGAATATGGCAAGCGTGCGCGGCTTACAGATTACGATAAGAAGAAGCTTGTAGGCGTTTACTACGGAATGATCAGCCTGATGGATAAATATATTGGCAGCATACTCGATAAGCTTGATGAGCTCGGACTTGCTGACAATACGATTGTCGTCTTTACAACGGATCATGGACATTTCTTCGGTCAGCATGGCTTACAGGCAAAAGGCGGGTTTCATTATGAGGATCTGATTAAGCTGCCTTTCATTGTACGATACCCGGGTCATGTTCCTGCCGATCAGCAAAGCAATGCTATCCAATCATTGGTTGACCTTGCCCCTACCTTCCTGTCATTCTGCGATCTGCCCATTCCACATGCGATGACTGGTGTTGATCAGAAGAAGGTGTGGCTGGATGAGAGCACTTGTGCTCGTGATCATGCGATATGTGAGTTCCGGCATGAGCCGACGACGATACATCAGAAAACTTATGTGGATGCAAGGTATAAAATAACGATATATTACAATCAAACCTATGGTGAAATCTTTGACCTTCAGGAGGATCCACAGGAGCTGAACAATTTATGGGATAACCCTGAACGGAAAGATCTCAAGACCGAGCTGCTCTTAAAGTATGCATGGGCTGAGTTGGGCAAAGAATCCATGCCGATGCCAAGAATTACGGGAGCATGAAGTGAGTAACTGATGGATAGAACAAAATATATTAGCAACGGAGTAATGCCGCATGAACAGAATATGTGATATGCGGTTTTTTTCTTACAAAAAAATGTAGGTTTGTCATCTGATCGGCTATTGTGCCTCGTACATCAACGTACTGTTTAATGAAACGATGCTCCCTGCAGAGCTCACATTAACAGCTTAATCCCTCCATTCTCCTGATTTCGACAACAATACTGTAACCCTGGCTGTAAACATTTCCTCTCATTTCCTCCCTATAATAAATCTTGTCTTACTGTCGTAATGCGAATAACGTGTGATTCGTATCAACATAAGAGTGATCTCTTATAAGAAAAAGGAATTTTTGGGTAATACATAATAAGAAGAGCGAACAGCTTAGACTAGGGAGGAACTAATAATGAATAAGAAAAGTATGAAATGGTCCGCAGCTATTTTGTCCGCAGGTCTATTGGCAGGTAATGCGAGCTTTTTTAGTGGGCAGTCCGAAGCTGTCGTTGCTGCCGCAACCTCAGTCCAAGCTTCAGACGTCGTAATGAAGTATAATGGCAAGACGCTCTCTGCTCCAGGCAAGCTGGTTAATGGAAGCACGATGATTCCGATCTCGGTGTTAAGAGATGATTTGGGGCTTAAATTAAGCTATGAGGCTGGCAAAGGGGTTAAAACCTACACGGTCGGAAGCGGAGTCACTCAAATGAAATTGGAAGTAACGGAATATGGGATTAACACCAGGATCAACGATCGTTATATCGGAGACAACAATACGAGTTATGAAGCCTATGAAGCCAAAAATATAAACGGCAAGCTATATGTTCCCTACAGAGTGTTGAAGGAATATTTAGGTTTCCAGGGCTCTTACAACTCATCATCCAAAACATTAACACTGAAAAAACAGCAGCAGAACAAGGTAACCATCACTTCGGAAACGATCTCAGACAGCAACAACAATGCAACCATGGACATTCGTTATCCGAAGCTTAGTGGGCTTGCGAATGCAGAAGCTCAGGAAGCAATAAACAAAACGTTCAAAGATAAAGCAGAAGCTTTTGCAGCAGAAGCGAAGAAAAAAGCAAAAGATCGGGATGCTGAGTTCGAACAGCCTTATGAATTCCATGGTACCTTCCTCGTCACTTTTAACCGGGATGGAGTGCTGAGCATAGCCACTGATTTGTACGAATATGTAGGTGGTGCTCATGGAATGACTTACCGTGAGGGCTTTACGTTCTCCCTCAAGGATGGTAAGCAGCTGACATTGGACGATCTGCTCCATTCATCAGATGCTGCCAAGAAGAAGCTGGATCAAATGCTGCAGAAGGAGACAAACGCAGACAACTTCAACTTTGGGTTTAACGGACTGAAGGAAGATCCGGATTTCTACGTTTCTGAAAATGGGCTCACCGTCTTTTTCCAAATTTATGAAATTACCTCCTATGCGATGGGATTCCCAACGTATACCTTCAGTTTTGCAGATCTGCTGCCTAAAGGAACAGACCCCTTTGCGGATGCACGATAATTTGCGAAATGGGCAGGCAGCAAGCTTGAGCCAACATATAGATACACCAAAAAACCTTTGGAGCTTTCCTTCCAAAGGTTTTTTGGTACTTCGGTTAAGATACTTTTACTGGAGTCTGTTCTCCCTGCCACAGCAGCTGCATCTCTTCACAGCTCTCTAACAGTTCACGAAGGCTGCCTTCTGCTTCAATTCGTCCATCCTTCATTACAATGATATGATCTGCCTTGGATAAAGCTGCTCTTCGGTGAGAGACGGCGATGCAGGTCACATCCTCTTCCTTAAACAATCCATCCCATACCTGCTGCTCGGTTTCAACATCCAGTGCGCTCGATAGATCATCGAAAATATACAGATCTGAGTCTGTCATCAGCATGCGCGCTGTTGCTGCCCGCTGAATTTGGCCGCCGGACAGCATCACGCCTCTTGGCCCAACCAGTGTATCAAGTCCTTTTTCTAAGTCCCCTACATCTTTATTCATTACAGCCAGATTCATCGCACGCTCGAGGGACTCTTCCACGCGGCTGCGCTTGCCCTGAACCATATTTTCCTTCAAAGTATCACTGAACAAACGCGGCACTTGTGGTGTATACGCTGCTCTTGGCGGTGTTAAGAATTGAGCCGGATCAATCTCTGTTCCGTTCCAGTGAATGGATCCTGACTGCTTAGGAAGCAGTCCCAGCAATGTCCGTACCAAGGTGGATTTACCCGAACCGATTCTTCCCGTAATAACCAGGAACTGCCCACGTTTCAGCTCCAGATTTACATCCTTAATCCCGTGATTTGAATTCGGATATTGATAGGTGAGATTACGGACCGCGACCTCTTCCAGTTTCTCCCTATTATCCCTGCTGATGACGGGCAGCTCGGGAGGATCTTCATACAAATATATTTCACGATGATCCATTATCCGATCCTCTTCACCTGGGCGGAACAGCATACGCATTCGGTCAAAGGACACCTTGAGGCGCTTGTGCTGGAACACCATGTAGCCGAACAACGAGATACTAAACCCGATGTTCGTCAAATAAGTGGTAAATAGTGCGAAATCTCCAACCGTAAAATTTCCATTTCTCATCTCAGCCGCGCACATCAGAAGGATAAGTCCCGTACAAATACTTAGAATGTGTTGATTCAACGATCTCATCCACTGCTTAAACAAGTTATCCTTGAGTGCAGCCTGACGGCGGTCTTCGTTCAGCTTCATAAATCGAGCATGTACGTGATCTTCAGCCTCCCCAAGCTTGAGAGCCTGAACGGCGCCGAAGGTCTCTGCGATAAAGCTAGTAATCCGTCCGGTTGCCTCCTGATTCTGCTGACCATATCTGCGTGCTCGATTGCCTGAGAGGTTGTTCAGCAATGTAACGATGACTAAGGGCAGTACAGCTACTAAAGTAATTTTCCAGTTGATGCTTGCCATGATCGAGACCGAAACGACGGAGAACACGAACATCCCCCAGAAATCGACCCAGGATTCCACATATTCGACGACCTCGTTCACATCATCGCGGAAACGACTCATCGCTTCCCCAGGGGAAGCGGGCAGATTCCGTCCTGGCCAGCGCATAATGCCTGCCAGCATATTCGTCCGCAGAATGGCTTGGATATGAAAAATATAGGTTACCCATTCATAGAAGGCGATGAGCATGGTTCCTACTCTCGTAATTCTTACAGCTACCATGACAAGCAGCGGCACGGCAAGCCACAGATAATCGTTGGTATTCCCGGCAGCTGCGCGATCGAAGAACCACTGCATCGCAAGCCCAATGACTAGCGGGAGCGAATGGAATATACACCATAAGAGACCATTGATAATAAATAAAAATGGCTTGAATCGAAAAAGCTTATTAATAAAGCCAGCTACGGTCATGCCAGCTCCTCCTCTCTGCCTGTAACGAGCAATCTTGCATAGTGGGAGGCTGGATTCCTCGCGAGCTCATCACGTTCTCCAAACTCCAATATTCTGCCATCACCCAGCACCATAATTTTGTCCACTTGATTCAGTGTAGCAAGCCGGTGAGCGATCATAATTCCGGTGCATTCCTTCATCATCTGATCAACTGCCGACTGAAGCATTGCTTCGGTCGCCGCATCCAGCCTCGAAGATGGTTCATCAAGGATGACCAGGCTCGGTTTCGTAAGGAACACTCGGGTTAGGGCAAACAACTGCGCTTCGCCGGCGGATAAAGATGTTCCTCCTGTATTAAGATGTGTATCAAGTCCGTTAGGCTGAGCTTCAATCCATCTGCTTAGACCCAATTGCCTCGTTTTGTGCAAAATCTCATCATCCGAGATTTCTTGATTGAACAGTGTCAAGTTCTCACGAAGTGTTCCATCAAACAGCTGTACATCCTGAGTAACCATCCCTATGCGTCTATACAGCGCTGGCAGAGACAGCTTGGTAACATCTACACCACCTACGCGTATAACGCCGCTGTTGATATTGTATAACCTAAGCAGAGTTCGGCTAAGGCTCGATTTGCCGCTGCCCGTCCGGCCTATAATACCTAACAGTTCCCCAGGCTTCAGCTCGAAATGAATATCAGTGAGAATCGGTTTATCCTCGTTATAACTGAAGTGGACATGCTCAAATTCGAGACTCAAAGGCCCTTCCGGAAGCTCGGTCTCCTTGCCTTCACTAATTTCACTTCGTAAGGATAACAGTTCTCTTGAACGAAGCATGCCAGATTTTGCTTTTTGAAATTCCTGTATTTGATCACCCAAAATTTCAATAGGCTCGTTCAGCATCTGAGTATATTGATAGATTAGGTACAGTGTGCCCAGTGTAATTGCTCCGGACATGTAATAATGTACGCCGATAAGCAGCACGGCCGTTACCGCTAGTGCAAACAGAATAACCGTTATATTCCACGGTATGACCCGGAGCATCCAGGCTCTTCTCCCCTTAAGAAATACGGAGCGCATCAGCCGATGAAATCGATTCATCACATAAGGTACATGGCCATTCGCCTGAACATCTTCGATTCCAGCAATTCGCTCTTCAATCAAACCGAACAGAGAAGCGCTGACCTCCCTTTCTTCCTTAGAGGATCGCACCCCAAGATTGCGAATCACAACCATGAATAAGATCGATAGCAGCGTAAATGCCGTCATGACGAGTGCAATAGGTACGCTGATCGTGAACATGAAACCCAAGATCCCAGCAAGCAATACGAAGCTGCCGATGACCTGAACGATAAACATCGCAAAAAAATTGGAAATGGCTGTTACATCTCCATCTACCCGCTCAATCATCTCGCCTGGTGTTTTCACATTGTGAAATTTCATATCCAGCCGAAGACAGTGCTTCAGCAGATCACCGCGCAGCTGATTGGTTGCACGCCAGGATACATCGTTCCCGAAATAGCTGACGGCTACGGTTATAAGCTGATTGACGACGGCTACAACCAGGTATATACCTGCCAGCTGAAATAAAGTTGCGAGTAATCCCCCTCCTGCAGCTGTGTCGATAAAACGCTGCACAATCTGCGGATTCAATAGCTGCAAGCCGGTTGATGTCAGCAGCATAACCAGCAGTAAGAGCAGCCGTCCTTTGACTGGCTTCAGATACTTTAGCAGCCATGTCATCGATAATTTTTCTTTCTTGGGCACAGTGCCCACCCCCATCTGCACACAAATATGTATCTCTTATTTTCATTTGACCTTAGGTCATTTGCTGATAAATCATAATAAGTCTACATGAAACGAACATCCATTCCTAGGTAAAAAATAATTATAATCCCATATCAGGCGGAATCGCAAAAAAAGCACAGCAGCACTACTGAATTCCCCCTTTAATTACGATGGGTCTATTATTTTTAGATCCACGTAATATAGTATGAGCACCATTGAATTCATCATATTTTTCCAACATCTATCAAAATGGAGCGAATGCATGGACGTTATACTATTTATTATGATCAACGTATTACTTATAAGTTCGCTTGTTGTCAGCTATGTTCACTTAAACAAAAGGCGGAGACAAATCAACCATCAATTGGGCATGAATATCTCGATGACGATCAGTATGATCTGTGCGCTGTCTTTTGGTGCGCTGTGGGGCTTTCAATTCCCTATGCATTCCAGCTGGGTTACCATTGCGGCAACAGTGCTGTCTATGCTCACAGGGTTTATTTACGGAAGGCTGGTCGATATGCAGTGCGTAATTACCGGTATCTCAAGTGGGATGATGACTGGACTAATGGGTCCAATGATTGTGATGCATACAAACCGACCGGCGCTCCTGCTGATCTTTATTATGTTTCTATTCTTCTTCTCTATGATTCTATTATGCGGTTCTGTACATATGAATCAGAAGGATGAACGTTAGCAGAATCACGTTTATCAAGCTGAACAATATGCTATAAATCCTATAAATCTCTCCTTCTTCTAACAAGGCTCTGTTATAATGAGTAAGATTCCTAATCTTTCCAAGGGATCAAAATTCAGATAAGGAGTGATTTCATGGTATCCAAGTTCACCTTGCACAAGCATGTAAAATCACTGTCCAGCGTATTTCTCGCTTCAGTGCTTGTACTAGGGTCTATTGCCCCAGCGGCCCTGGCCGAAGAGCAAACCGCTGCGACAATGCAAGCTCAGCAGGTTAAAGTGCTTAATCCAGAGACAGCTTCCGTATTCCTGGATAAGTTCTTTAATTCACCTGAGGCAATGGCACAATATGTGGGAGCCTCCGTGGCTATTGTGAAAGACGGTGAAGTCGTTGCACAAGAAGGCTATGGATATTCTGACCTTGCAGCACAGACACAGGTCGATCCGGAAGAAACGGCTTTTCGTGTAGCCTCCGTATCCAAGACATTTAACGCTGTGGCCGCGATGCAGCTTGTTGAACAAGGAAAAATCGAATTGAAAGCCGATTTCCAGCAATACATAACGGGTCTTGAATTCGATAATCCTTATGACAAACCGGTAACGATTGAGCATTTGCTGACACATACAACAGGGTTTGAGATACGGGATCCTCAGCAGGAAGATATTCACACGGATTTTGATAAAAACGTTTCCATTGAGGATTATGTTCGAGAGCATATGCCTCCCGTTGTTCGTGAACCGGGGAGCTCTTATATGTATGATAACTTTGCCTCTCTCTTATTAGGACTTGTCGTTCAAGAAGTGAGCGGTCAACCGTATGAGGAGTATATGCAGGATCATATTTTTGAACCGCTGGGAATGAAGAACAGCAGCTTCCTGCTGACGGACAAGTTCAAGGAACAGCTCGCAACGGGTTACGATGCAGCGAAGAATCCCATTGATCTATACGCGATATCTCCGAATCCCATGCCTCATGGTGGAATGCTGACGACCGCTGAAGATATCAGCCAATTTATGATCGCCTTCCTAAACGGTGGAACGGACGGTGAGAACCGAATACTGACCGAGTCTACCGTAAATAGTATGGAAATTTATCGTTCGGCAATCCATCCTCTTCTGCCGGACACAACCTATGGGTTTGAAGCCGCTTTTCAGCTCCCTGGAGCCGGAAGCAGCTCTAAGATTATTACGAAGGCAGGAGATCTAACGGGATTCAGTTCTTATCTCTTCCTTATTCCGGAGCAAAATACAGGTGTCTTCCTTACTTATAATCAGACGGGTGCTCTACGAAATTTGTTCTATCCTGCTTTTATTAATGAATTTTTCCCTCAGTATGCAGAGGCAGTCGAATTTGACGACTATGAGCCCCAATCCGCAGATGAGCCTCAGCGTTATTCCGGATTGTACGCAGACCTGCGTTTAAGCACCATCGTCAGCTCTGTTTCAGGAGCAGAGGAGCAGGCAGGCAAGTTGGCCATTCAGGATGCATTCCTTGGGCCTCGTGTCCTTACACAGGTAGAGGAGAATCTGTTTGTCGATGAGATCAGCGGCCAGTTTACCGCATTTAAAGAACACGAAGATGGCAGCGTATATTTGAAAGAGCCCTATCTGAATCCAATGGGTTACGAACGCAAAGGTGTAGCACCAGCAGGGTTTAGGGATGTAAGTCCAAGCAGTCCTTATGCTGAAGCATTATACGCTCTTCAGTCTTTAGGCTATTATCCAAATGACGCAAGTACGTCGGTCAACCCGAAGCATATCGTCACACGAGCTGAATTTGTCAAGGAGATCCTGAAGGTCAGCAACATTCCTGCCAGTAAGACAGCACCTGCAGAAGGAACCGATTGGGCTCAGCATCCTTCCGCTGGCTATATCCAATCCGCTCTGGAAATAGGGATGCTGAGTGAAGCGGAGCAATTTAAACCGAATCAAGCCATCACACGTCAGGAAGCAGCTGTCATGCTGTGGAGAATCTATAAACTACAGTATCCTGATGAACTGTTTACAGAGGTTAAGCTATCTGGAAACACAAGCGAATGGGCCGTTCCTGCGGTCAAAATGATGATCGGGCTTGGTATTTATGGACCCGAAGTAGACATTCATTCGGATGGTTCTGCCGACTTTCAGTCCAAAAAACCGCTGAATGTACAAGAAAATGCAGCTATTATTTATAAACTATTAACACAACCAACAGATCAAATTGCAGCAGCCCTGGCTTCGGAACAAGCTCAAGCAGCAACGTCCTCCGGGGACGAATAAGTCGAGTAATAAGTTGAGGATACAAGGAACTATATAAGAAAGAACACTTCGGTTGCAAAAATGCAGCCTGAAGTGTTCTTTTTGTTAGCATCCTAACTCTAGGAATTAATTAAGGGCAAGCTGATCTACCAGCTTAGGCAGCCAATCATTCAAATTATCAAATTCAAAGCCGGCTTCGGCCGCTGTATTCGTGTTCATATACCAGGAGGCTTCCACTCCAAAAGGTGATGCTGCATCCTCTTCAGTGTCCTTCGTCAGCATAGCCTTCTGACCTGTCTTCGACTCAATGAGCTCCATCAACTCACCTATTGAAATGGTATTCTGTGATGCCGCGTTCACAGGGCCGGTAATGCTGGATGCTCCTGCCCATGCCAGAAAGCGTGCGGCCTCCTCTGAATGAATAAATCCCATTCGGGCGTTCAGATTAGGCAGTCCGATCGGCCGGCCCTCTTTAATGCGATCCACATGGAAATGCAAACGTTTGGTGTAATCATCGGTTCCGAGTACGATCGGGAATCGTACGCATACGACAGGAAAAGAGGCTTGCTGCATAAATACAGCTTCAGCCTGACGTTTACCCTCCTGATATGTAAAGCGGTCGTGTCTGCCATGCTGAATCCCATACGTCGAAGGATCAAAATCCTCTTCCTCCATAGCATCCTTAACCCCTACATCGTAAACGGACAAACTGGATGTAAAAACGTACTTCTTCGTTCTGCCATCAAAGAGCTTCACCGCATCCATGGCTGCATCTGGAGAGTAACAAATATTATCATACACGATATCCCATTCTTCTTTTTCAGCGGCTGCTCGCAGCTGCTCCTCTACCTCGCGATCGACGATGAGATGTCTTACTTCTTCTCCAAAAGGAAGAGGTGTGTTTCCGCGTGTCGCTACCGTAATTTCAGATTTTCCTTCTTGCAGCAGGTAATGCACAAGTCTTTTTCCAAAAAAACGCGTTCCGCCAAGGATTAGAACCTTCTTCATTCTTTCTTCCCTCCATTTCCTCTCATTTAACAGTAAGGTATACAAGACAACAATTAACTACCGCGAAGTCCAAGCCTTCAATCTCGTCCCACATATGATATTCCAAGTCTATCACTGATTTCATAGAGGAGGAATGGTTATGTGGCTGGCTTTAGGATTATCAGTGGCCGCAGTGATTGTGCTCTCGATCATCACATTACGATATTGGGACAAACGGGCAGACAGTAAATTCCACCCTCATGCGCCAAACGAGCTGATTATCAAGTTTGTTGAGGGCACATCACAGGATGACATGAAGGCTCTGCACGAAAAAGCAAAATGTACCGTTATCGATTCATATGAGGATCTAGGATTCTATCGAATTACCTCTAAACGAAAAATGCGTAAAATGCTTAACATATATCGTAAGCACGAGCTGATTGAATCAGCCGAACCCAATCATGTGTACAAGGCCGTATACACTCCGAATGACCCCTTCTATCCTGGCTATCAATATGCTCCACAAAAAGTGCTGGCTCCTGCTGCATGGGACATCACCCAGAGCTCTGCTGCCATAAGAATAGCGGTCGTAGATACCGGTGTACAGCCGGACCATCCTGAGCTGGCTGGAAAATTACTTCCGGGTTATGACTACGTGGATTGGGATCCTAACACCAGCGATGGGAATGGACACGGCACGCATGTCGCCGGAATAGCTGCCGCTGCAACCAACAATGGAGTCGGCATTGCCGGCATGGCTCCCTTCGCCTCCATCATCCCCATTCGCTCTTTGGATAACAGCGGGAATGGCTTATTGTCCAGTGTCGCTAATGGCATTGTCTATGCCGCGAACAATGGAGCACATGTCGTGAACTTAAGTCTTGGATCACCCGCTAACGATTCGTTTCTTCAAGCGGCTGTGCAGTATGCCTGGGATCGTGGCGCTGTTGTTATTGCAGCGGCGGGTAACGATAACACAACAACACCCATGTATCCGGCCTATCTCCCCGGTGTCGTCGCAGTGGCATCAACGAATGCATCGGATGTGAAGTCGGCCTTTTCCAATTACGGTGCATGGGTCGATGTTGCAGCACCTGGTGACCAAATCTTGTCCACGTATCTTGGCAGCAGCTATGCTTATTTAAGCGGTACTTCAATGGCTGCGCCTCTCGTATCAGGTCTTGCAGCTCTGCTTGCAGCTCAGGGCAGATCGAACGTCAATGTAAGAGACTGTATTGTATTTACTTGCGACCCGATCGCAGGTACAGGCACTTACTGGGCGCATGGCCGCATAAATGCATTACGGGCAGTACAGCAGCCTGTCTCTTAAACCAATGGACCGATCTCAGTAAAGTCTATCTCATCGGTGTAAAATCTTTGACTTGTCCTAATATTTGATCAATTCTCGCTAGAGTAGTAGAATCCAGCTCAATATCTACGGATTTCGCATTCTCCACAATTTGTTCGGGTCTGCTGGCACCTATCAATGCAGAGCTGATTCCCGGCAGGCGAAGTGTCCATGCAAGTGCGAGCTGAGACAGCTTCACCCCAAGTTCATTCGCTAGTCCATCGAGCTGGTACACCACCTCAAGCACGTCGTCACGCAGGTAACTGCGGATCACTCCATTCACGGCTTCATTAGCTGCTCGTGTACCTGCCGGCGGTTTCGCTCCTGGCTTGTATTTACCTGTGAGGATACCCTGGGCAAGCGGTGAAAATACGATCTGACCCATTCCTGCTTGCTCGGACACACTCAGCACCTCTTCTTCTATGTAACGTTCGAACATATTATATATCGGTTGATTGGCAATGAGGGGACGGAGATTCAGTTGTTTCGAGATGACTGCAGCCTCTGTAATCTGAGCAGGACTCCACTCGCTAATTGCAGCGTATAGGATTTTGCCTTGTGCAGTTAGATCATCCAGTGCACGCAGAGTCTCTTCCGTAGGTGTTTCATCATCATACCGATGGCAAAAATAGATGTCGATATAGTCTGTTCCCAGACGCGTAAGACTCGCCTCACATTGCTCTATGATTGCTTTTCTGGACAAACCTTTATCATTAGGTCCCTCTCCCATCGGGAAGAACACCTTCGTGCTCAGCACATAGTCCGAGCGTTTATAGGATCTTAGAGCTGCTCCTAACGCCTTTTCTCCCTCACCCCGATTGTACGCATTAGCCGTATCAAAAAAATTGATTCCGCATTCAAAGGCCTTATCAATACAAGCATCTGCTGCCTGCTGTTCTGCCGCTGTACCATAGGTTAACCAGCTGCCCAGACCAATCTCACTAACCTTGATTCCGCTTGATCCTACTCTCCTGTATTTCATGGACTCTCGCTTCCTCTCTGCATATGATTTTATTTTCTAATAGAGTGAAACCAATGACCCCTTCAATATATAGGAAATTCGGAATAAAGGGCAATGGGGAAATTTGATGTTGACCATTATATTTACACAGCATGGAATAACAAAACCGCGCAAGCCACCTGGATTCGTGACAATGCGCGGTTTATTATTAATCTAGCTATTTTACTTCAGACGCCACGTAATTAGTGCATTCACTACGATTAGAACACCAGCAGCCATGAATAGCATCGCAACATTCGTGAATTCAATAAATACACCAGCGATGCCGAGTCCAATGGGAGCCGCCAGCAAAGACATGCTGCCTATAAAGCTAAACACTCTGCCGAGCAGGTGCGGTTCAATCTCGCTTTGAATTAATGCAGAGAACGGAGCGGAAAAGATCGGACCAGAGAGCCCGATTAACAGACTCATGACGACAAATACATAGAATAAGGATGCCGGCAGAATACCTGATATAAATAAAGCAACGCCCATAATGAGCATGCCTCCTGCCATAAGCCGAACCTTGCTGAATCTGTCACCGAATATCCCTATCACGGATGCGCCCACGATCAATCCGATGGCAAAGACGATTTCAACCATTCCTGCCTGAAGTACACCCTGATCAAAATGGTTTCTTACCATCAGTGGAAAGTACGTACCAACGGGAATATATAGAATGCTGACGACCATGATCAGGATCGCCAATCTCCATACCTTGGGATGGCTAACGATCGCATGGTAGCCTTCTTTCATCTCAGCTAACAGGCTCGTTCCACTGTGCTCCACTTGTTTAGACAGCTTGGGTATTTTAATGAACAATACAATGGTTGAAGCAATCAAGGCTCCAAAGACGTCAATGAGCAGAACCCATTCCAGGGAGCTGGCAGCAAGAATGCTCATCCCCAGCGCGGGTCCAGCAATATTCGTAATGGATCCTACCATTTGACCCCAGCCGGAAGCCTTGGTCAGATGCTCTTCAGGAACAAGCAGTGGAATCGTAGCCTGCATGGCAGGCATATGAAAGGCCGTGGCTAAGGA
Organism: Paenibacillus urinalis; assembly: GCF_028747985.1. NCBI lineage: Bacteria > Bacillati > Bacillota > Bacilli > Caryophanales > Paenibacillaceae > Paenibacillus > Paenibacillus urinalis. The sequence goes on along the minus strand of NZ_CP118108.1, from coordinate 2,679,183 downwards.
CCGAATGACCAATACTACAATAATAAGTCCAATACCAGGCTCTTGATACAGCATGGTGATAAATAGCAAGAGACTCCCTAAAGCGACGGTCATATCAGCTGCAATCATCATAAGTTTGCGTGAATAACGGTCAATAAGGGTTCCTGCAAGCGGACCAATCAATGCCTGGGGAAGAAAACCCGCAATTCCAGCTATGGCTAATATGAGCGGAGAACCCGTCGTGTCGGTCAGCCACCAGATCATACTAAACTGCACCGCAGCACTGCTCAGTAATGAGAAGAATTGGCCTGTATATAAAGCAATAAATATAGGTTTCCATTTGTTCATCGTCATATGAATCGATACCTCCAAAATTAGCGTATCGATTACTCATCGATACGAGCTTTAAATTAGATCTGAACTAATCTAAGCTCGTATCAAAAGAACAACAACATCATCATATATATCCCTCCAAATAAAAAGTACACAGAATGTACTGCTCCGTGTACAACCTATACTTTACCTGCGGCCCGGAATAATGTCTAGCCTAATCAACCAATTCAAATAAATTCCATCCGTCAATACAGGGTTAGATGACAACATCGTCAATGAAAAGCCTTGCTTACACCGCTGAACAGCTTCATCTTACACTGCGCTGTAGTCAATCTCCATGAACTGAACGACTTCCTTCTCCCAACGCTCAGTTACAAACTCCACATGCTTCGGATGTACATTGTATGCCTCATAATCTTCCCGACTGTTGAACACCATAGAAAATCCATAATCATATGTATTCTTTGGGCTGATCTCGCGAAACACTTGAAAATGGTTAACGGTAGGAATACTGCTGAGTGCAGATTTGCCTTCTTGAAGAAATGCGGATTCTTCCGATGAGCCATGAGCGTGTTTCAGTGAAAATACTACAGAATGTATAATTTGCTGTTGTTCCATCCTATTCACTCCTTGAATTTGTAATTGTATACTTCTAATATTATACGGAAATTATAACCGCTTCCTATGAATATTTGATATGTTCTGAAACTTATTTGGTCCTCATAACGTCTTTTGATTGTAATTTATTTACAGTCAGGAGGACAAACACATGAATAAGCGCCATGGAGCACGTGGTGTAACAGCTATAATTACGACGATCATGCTTCTTACTAATGCAGGAGGGTCTACTCTATGGGCTTCCGATTCTTTAACTAAATCACCATCCTCTAGCTCATCGAATTCATTACTGCATGCTAGCAGCACCGCCTTTACACAAGTTGAAGCAGAACAATGGAATTCGATTGGACTTCGAGCTGATGGTACCGTATGGACTTGGGGAAGAAATTACGGGCTGATGGAATCACCCGCATTATTTAGAATCGTGAGCCCTGCGAGACTGGATATTCCTGCTGAATTTGTCATGATCAAAGAGATGGGACAGAAACTGCTCGGTCTCAAAAAGGATGGCACGGTATGGTTATGGGAGTCAGTGTCACAGACTTCTAACTCTTCTACAGCACTTCATCAAGTACCATCTCTTACAGATGTAGAGTCTATATCTACACTTGGCAATATCGTGCTCGCTTTGAAACAAGATGGAACCGTATGGGGATGGCATTATGACATCCATTCCGGCCATTCAAGTATACCTCTGCAAATAAAAGGATTAGTCCATATCAACAGCATCGGCACAAGCTCATATCAGATGGCACATGCTCTCAATTCAGCTGGAACCGTATGGGTATTCACAGTGACGATAGATAACAAGGAACAGGTGGTATTTTCTAAACCGAAAAAACTTGAGAATCTACCTGAACTTCACACGGTCAGCGCCTATTCTCCAGATCAAATGTATGGTATCACTTCCTCAGGAACTACACTCAAATGGGGCATTGATATGTCCACTTCAAAAATTCGGTTATCGATGAAGCCGCGGAAAATATACCCGGCGTTGAAAATGCAGAGTGTAGATGTTCATCGTGATTATGCGGCTCTATTAACTACCGATGGCGAGCTCTGGATCGACGGGAAACGACCGACTGGTAAAGGCGGCCATATCGTTTCTCTTAAACGCTTCAAGCAGGTGTCCGCAGGAGAATATCATGTGCTGGCTATTGATACGCAAGGAAAGGTATGGGGATTTGGAGCAAACAAATGGAACGAAATCGGAATTCCTAGTACAAGAGACAGCATGGTATATACTCCGCAGCTCGTACGTGATGGCATAACGATCAAGGTGAATGGAGAGGTGCTCTATTCTCCGTATACCGCTGTTATGAATAATCAATTGATCAGCGTTCCGCTAAGGCAAGTGGTTGAGGCATTAGACGCGAAGCTGGTTGTAACTTCATCATCCCATGTCGGTCCAGAGTCACGTCTCTATACAATCACAAATGGTCTAACCTCTGCGTCTTTTGAGATGAACCAACCTGAAGTGAGCATCAATGGGAGAGTAATAACACTGAGCAGTACGCCATACTTAGAAACGAATGCAGTGATGATTCCGGCAGCTTTACTTAAGAAAATGGGTTATCAAGTGAACTGGAATGCTCAGTTGGCTGAGCTCCAAATTAACAGTAACGAATAGCAAGAATGAAGAAAGACCTGTCCCATACAATATAGGAGCAGGTCTTCTTATGTTACTGAATATTATTCAAAAGGATATCGTAGTCCCCACTGGCCACGAATTTGATCAAGCAGCTTCATAATGGATACAGACTCGTCCAGCGGAATCACAGAGCTCTCTGTGCGTCCTTCAATCAAGCATCTGCCAAGCTCTTCGGCTTCAAATGCGTAACCAATGCTTTCGCGATCATCCTCAAACGTTGTTACATTGCCGTTAACATGGAGTTCTGCTGTATATGCATTGAGGAAAGACGGAATGCGGATATGTCCATCAGTGCCGTAAATAAAAGCTTCATTGGTGAGGCCGAGACGCACGGCTCCGTTCAGCTGAGCAGTTTTACCGCTGCCGTAGGAGAATAGTAGTGAGAACTCTTCATCTACACCCGTCTCCCCAATATGTGCTGTACTCCACACCTGCTCGGGTTCAGCACCGAAGATCATGGATGCAAAGGATACCGGATAGATCCCCGCATCTAATAATGCGCCGCCTCCAAGCTTAGGATTTAAGAGCCTGCCTTCTGGATCGTAATTTGCACGGAAGCCGAAATCCGCCTTAACCAGCTTAATTTCTCCAATCTTCCCTTCATTCAGCCACTCTCTTACCTTACATATAGCCGGGAGAAATCTCGTCCACATTCCTTCCATAAGGAAGACCTTATTCTCTCTTGCGAAGGATACGAGCTCTTCTACTTCACCGGCATTCACTGTAAAAGGCTTTTCGCATAATACCGCTTTTCCTGCTCTTAGACACAGGAGAACATTTTCCTTATGAAAAGGATGCGGTGTAGCTACATAGATCGCATCCACCTCAGGATCATTCACCAAGTCTTCGTAACTGGCATGTGCTTTCTTAATTCCATACTCGGCGGCAAATTTCTCCGCACTCTCCGCAGTTCTTGAACCGACGGCATAGGCCTCTCCATTGCTTGCATAGGCAAGGTCCTTCGTGAACTGAGATGCGATCCATCCTGTTCCTAATATTCCCCACTTAATCGTTTTCGACATGTTATGTACCCCTCTCCTCAAATCACAAATTGTCACCGTTTTCAAATCACACTGGATATGTTTGCTGTGGCATCACTTCTGTGAACCATTATAAAGGACTTCCATGAAGATTGCGATAAAGGATGACAAAAAAAGGAACACATCAGCGATGTGTCCCTCTCTTCCGTATGAACTACACTTCGATAATGATGGGTAGTATCATCGGTCTTCTTTTGGTTTCGCTATATATAAATCGTCCTACGTCATCCTTCAAGATTTGCTTGATCAGGTTCCATTGACTCGCTTCTGATTCGGACAGACTGTCCATCGAGTCCAAGATCACTTGATGAATTTGCTCCATCAGCGCTTCGTTCTCTTTGACGAATACGAATCCGCGTGAGATAACTTCTGGAGAAGCCATCATTTTTCGCTCTGTTTTGCTTAGCGTGGTAACAATGATCAGCATACCATCAGAGGCCAGATGTCTCCGATCTCTGAGTACAATGTTCCCGACATCACCGACGCCTAAACCATCGACGAGATTGTTCCCTGCATGTACCTTAGGTCCCATTGAAGCTGATCCATTTTTGATTTGGATGGTTTCGCCGTTCCTGACGATAAATACATTCTCGCTGGGTACACCTACCGATTCAGCAAGCAGGCGATGCTTGTACAGCATTCGAAATTCACCGTGGACGGGAAATAAATATTCCGGCTTCATCAGCGTCAGCATCAGCTTTAACTCCTCCTGACTACCATGACCAGAGACGTGCATACCCGAAGCACTGCCTGAGCCGTAAATAACTTTAGCGCCGATGCCATACAGATTGTCAACGACGTTGGATAGATTACGTTCGTTGCCAGGAATCGCTCCGGCAGCAATAATTACCGTATCTCCGGGCAATATTTCAATGTGCGGATGCTGTGAGCTTGCGAGCCGGGACAATGCAGCCATAGGCTCTCCTTGACTCCCCGTACATAGAACGGCGATCTGCTCTGGAGGATATTTCTCGGAATCTCTTGCATCAATCAGCAGACCTTCAGGAATTCGCAGATAACCTAGATCATTGGCTACTTCGACCACATTCACCATGCTGCGTCCAAGCAATGCCAGCTTACGATTCGTTTCAATGGCCGCATCAATAATCTGCTGGACTCGATTCACATTCGAAGCGAAGGTGGAGATGAACACCTGCTGTTTGGCACTGGAGAAGGCATCAAGGATATGGCTGCCGACAATTCGTTCAGAGGGAGTAAAGCCGGCACGCTCAGCATTGGTACTCTCTGATATCAATACCTTAACGCCCTTCTTCCCGATCTCTGCCATCCGATGAAGGTCCGGATACGGTCCATTTACAGGCGACATGTCAAATTTAAAATCACCTGTATGGACTACCGTGCCCTCAGGCGTGTCGAATACTATGCCGAGACAATCCGGAATACTGTGGATCGTCGGAAAAAAGGAAGCTCGAATGGAGCCTGCGTCAACGACCGAATTCTCATCGATGACATGCAGCTGGGATTCGTCTAACAATCCGTGTTCCTTCAGCTTTATTTTGATTAAACCAATGGTTAATGCGGTTCCATACACCGGTATATTGAGCTGCTTGAGCAAATAGGGGATGCCGCCAATGTGATCCTCATGCCCGTGGGTGACCACAAGTGCCTTGATATCCTCTTGATGATCTAACAGGTAGGAGAAGTCAGGCACAATTAGATCAATTCCCGGCAGGCTTTCATCTGGGAATTTCGATCCGCAATCAATAAGTACAAGATCACGGTCATACTGAATAAAGTACATATTTTTACCGATTTCGTTGACACCGCCTAGAGCTGCGATTAACAACCGACTAGCTTCCGTCCTCAATACGAAATACCTCCCTTTCATGTTCGAGAAAAGATGATTAGGACTCTTTGGTTCCGTAAGTCTGCTTCTTCCTCAGTTCACGATTATCATGATCTACCCATATGTGGAAGACATATTCGAACGCAGCCATAACCAGAGAGATAATCAGAATGTCTGTGAGTGTGGTGTTCCAGAACATAAGCTCCTTAAATATCCATAGAACGGCAAATACAAAAACAAAATCTGCTACCGTTGCTATGATGTTGTTCGTTTTTCGAAATACTACAATATCTCCGAATAAAAAACCGATAGAAGCAATCAGCAGAGCAGCAAACCATGAAGTGATGAAGGAAGCATCGGAGAGCCACATCAGCAGTCCTGTCACCAGCACACTGTATGCTAGAAATTTTGTCATTTCTTTTTTGATATGAATCGCTCCTTCTGAAATGAAATAGATTCTAGATGTTATATTATCCGCAAATTGCAATTTACATCCAAAATGATTCAGAAGTTTAACAGCGTACTATTCGACTCTAATTGTAAACATATAGCTGGCACTTCCCTTGTCCCAGGAAGCATAAACACTATAAATGTAAATACCTGCTATTCCTGGTGCAGTCATCGTGTTATAATCCAATGGGACATTTTCGGATTGCAGATCATCCGTCCAATTCACTACTCCTATTGAGCCCTCCCATCAGGCTATAAGTTGAGCAAACAATGTACAGTTAAACAACTAAATCTTCAGGGCTTAAACCAATATAATAGTAAAGGATGCTTGCACACATGGTAAGTAACAATGGAGTTGCTAACGCCTGGAAAAAGAACACCGCCCTATTCTTAACCAGCCAGACCATTTCGCTATTCGGCTCCTCGCTGGTTCAGTATGCCATCATGTGGTATATCACTTTGGAGACCCAATCCGGCATTATGATGACCATCTCCATTATTTGCGGATTTGTTCCTGCCTTCTTCCTATCCCCCTTTGCAGGAGTATGGGCAGACCGGTATAACCGGAAGCTCTTGATTATGCTCGCAGACTCCATGATTGCCCTATCGACACTGGTACTTGCTGTGTTGTTCCTGCTTGGTTACGAGGCCATTTGGCTGCTCTTCGTGATGTCTGCAATTCGGGCGGTCGGCACAGGGATACAGACTCCGGCAGTAGGGGCCATTCTTCCACAGTTTGTACCAGAGGATCAATTAACCAGAGTTAACGGAATTAACGGAAGTATCCAAGCCTTCATCATGATCATATCTCCTATGGCAAGCGCAGCATTGCTTACGAAGGCCAGCATTGAAGTCATTTTCTTTATCGACGTCGTTACGGCACTAATTGCGATTCTTACTCTCTTGTTCTTCCTTCGTGTTTCTGCGCATACCAAGGCGATGCAGGATCAAACTACCAGCTATTTGGAAGATTTGAAAAAAGGTATTAAATATATTGGCGATCACACCTTCCTGAAGAAATTTTTCGTTTATGTCGCATTATTTAACGTTCTTGCTGCACCTGCTGCTTTTCTCACACCTTTGCAGGTTACAAGAACCTTTGGAAGTGATGTATGGAGATTAACCGCTATTGAAATTACATTTGCGATTGGCATGATGATCGGAGGAATATTGCTCGCAACCTGGGGCGGGTTCAAAAACAAAATCCATACCATGGCTACGATCGCACTTGGCGTAGTCCCGATCTTCGCCATTTACTTAACCTTTATGAGCTTGTTTGGACTCGCAATGCCTTTCTTTAATACGCCATTCACTGTCCTCCTGCAAGAAAAAGTAGAGCCCGACTATCTGGGAAGAGTGTTTGGTGTCCTCACGATGATATCCACTTCGATGATGCCGCTTGGCATGCTTGTATTTGGCCCCGTTGCGGATGTCGTCGCTATAGAATGGCTGCTGATGGGAACCGGCATATTGCTGCTGGTATTGGTATTCACTCTTATTGGAAACAAAGTGCTGGTTGAAGTCGGTAAACCTGCTGTTAATGAAGATACGCATTAAAAATACAAAAAGGCTGCCCAGAAGGCAGCCTTTTTCCTGTTTCTATATCTTATTGAACTTTTTGAAAGGTGTTTTGATGCTCCTTGTTCCATAATTCCTGAAAATAGTTGCTGCGACACATGAGCTCCTCGAAACTCCCTGCATCTTCAATCGCTCCGTCTTTCACTAATAGTATTTTATCAACATCCTTGATGAAGCTAAGCCGATGTGCAACCACAAGCATCGTCTTCTCCTTGAACATATGCAGCATCTCACGCATAATCTGCTTCTCTAGAATATTGTCCAGCGCAGACACTGGTTCGTCCAGAATTACAAGCGGACGCTGCTGACCCATAATCCGGGCAAAAGCAAGCCTTTGCTTCTCCCCGCCAGACAATTTGGTCCCTCTTTCCCTCACCCAAGTGTCCAGCTGCTGAGGAAGTCCTCTCACTTTATTTTTCAAGCCAACCTTATCCAGCAATTCATATAAGTCTTCATCGCAGTGATTCGGCAGCAGCAGATTATGACGAATCGTCGTATCAAAAATCGGGGGCTCCTGCGAAATGTAGGACAACTGATCATACAGATGATGAAGATGAAGCTCGTCAATATTAATCCCATCGATTAATATTCTGCCGGATTTTTTCTTGAGCAGGCCCGTCATCAGCTTGACGATGGTTGATTTACCACTCCCACTCATGCCGGCAATGGCAACCGAGCTGCCCTGCTCAATTGTAAAGCTAACCTCGTTTAAGATTCGATGATTCTCATAATCGTAAGTGACCTTATCAAACTCAATTCTTCCTCTCAGGGCACTAATTGAAATGCCGATATCTAGATTCTGATCCTCTGGTTTGTTCAGGAAAGCTTCAAACCGCGAATAAGTAACCCGGTCCAGCTTGTAATCCACATACAGCACATTGAAGATTGCAATTGGCATATATACTTGATCAATGAACATGATCATCGCAACAATGACACCAATAGACAAGTCACCTGCAATGATTTGGTTCGCACCGTAGAAGATAACTCCGATCTTGATCACATTAACAAACAGAGCAAAAATCGCAAAAAATGCTTCATGCACAAGTCTAATCTGAGTACTTCTCTTGATGATTTGACCCGATGTACGAGTCATTCGATCGATTTCTCTCTGATAACGCCTATTCAAGCGAAACACAACCAGCTCCATAAATCCGCGAACGGTGTATCTCGACATTTGCTCCTGATCTGCGATCAGCGATGCTTTCACACGATAGAGGGTCTTAAGCAGCAAGTGCGTCATTACGAATACAAGCACGTAGCCGGCTAAAATAATGAACATAATATGGATATTATATAATCCGATAAATAACAGGCTGAACGCAATCTTTGGAAGCAACTCATGAAATATGGTGAGGTAGAACGAATGCAGCATTTTGCCTCCTGCCTGAGCTCCGTTCTCAATCACCTTGATCATCTCGCCGGTTCCAATACTTTGATACGATGCATAATCAATTTTGGACACTTTGGTTAATGCGAAGATCTTTAGTTTCTCAACAATGCTGTTTGATAAATAGGTATTTGGATATTCATCGACATAATTCAGAATAGTCAATCCGATGAGCACCGCACCATAGAGGATGATGAACCATATCATTTCTTCGATATGCTCCACAGTAATAATGGTATCCAGTAATTGCTGGAACATTTGGATCCCCAGTGCTTCTAAGTATTGAATGGCAAATCCAATCAGAATATATATGACAATCATCCATCTAAAATGCTTTACACAGCTCTTCAACAAGACACGTCTAACCTCCATCAGTGAAATGTAAAAAAAGCCAAGGAAGCACCATAGCAGTGACAAATGAACCCTGGCTCTCCGGCCATAGGCGTATTTGTCCTCTTGCAGTGTCCCTTGACTCTTTTTATAAAAATGGTCAATTCCGGGCACCGTTCTAGTCATTAATCAACACTCGGCCAAAGGGCAGACTGCCCCCTTGGCGGCTGGTACGCGTTTTACCCAGCCCGATGATTAATTACTTCGAACGATACGGAATGCCATCCTCTTCACCTCGTATGTATAGACTGTTCTTATTGTAAATGATGGAAAAATGGTTGTACAGTCATTCCTTGTACTCAGAAGCCAATATGCCGTAATACTCCAAGTCCTCATATTGTCCCCACTTCATCACATGCTGCGGGAATGTCCCCTCTAGCTTCATGCCAATCTTTCTCATGACTGTGGAAGAAGCAGGATTACGAACTAACGCTGCTGCCCAAACCCGATTTAATTGCAGATCGTAAAAAGCAAATTGGAGTACACATTGAGCCGCTTCCGTACCATATCCCTGTCCCCAAAACGGTTTGCCAATCCAATAAGCAAGCTCAGCATGATTGTGATTACGGTTAACCTGCAACCCCACGACGCCCATGAACTCGGTTGTCAGTGCATCAAGAACGGCAAAGGAATACCCATCTCCCTTAGACTGAATGGCTTGCCTCCGTACTATAAAAGCTTCGGCAGTTCCTGCAGGATAGGGATAAGGAATGTTTAATGTCGTACTTGCAATATCCTTTTCAGTCAGCAAGGCTTCCATTGCAGCAGCGTCCTGTCGGTCCAAGGACCGTAATACCAGCCTGTCCGTCGTTCTTTGTTCCATCATACCTCACCCTCTCAGCAAACGCTCTTTTTTATACTGCTTGTCTCTCAAGTAATCATCCCATGAATCGAGCAGTCGTTCCGGCTCTGCTTCTATTAAATCCATTGCTGCATCCTCATGCCGGCTGCGAAGATCATTCATAATGTCAATTAAATCCTCGCGGTCCAGCAGCCTTACACCATTATATCCTGCCAGCTTCAAGCAAGCATCCGTATAAATGCCAGATGTAATAACGATAGACTTCTGGGCCCTGTAAAATGGCATCGCACTATATATCTCCTGTACAGCAGACAGCCCTACCGGATTACTAACTGCATATCGCTTGGCCTGAATAATTGCCCGATTCCCATTCCGATCGGTAAACACCAGATCCGCTCCAAAATCCCGGCTGCTCACGGTCTTGTAAGCATCTTCGTATCCCAAGGCGAGAAATAAGCGAAACAAATATTCTTCGAAATCCTTGCCATCTTCCATACGATCGATGTCTTTAATAGTGATCTTGTAAGGATTAAGCTCCCTTCGCCTGCGCCTTCTCGATATACGGATAATAATTCTAGCGGCGATGACAATCATGATGGCTGCCACTATGGCATAAATTACGGCCAACATTTAATTCCTCCCTATTCTTTGAGTCCCGATATGTATGCTTGCTTGCGTATGAAGGAATCCTGTGTTCCGAAATCAAGAAAATAATAAGAACATGCATTCTCCTGCTAAACAAATTATAAATGGACTGCTTCGAAAGGTAAAGTATAACAACTACAGAAGCAACAACGCTTCACGTTATGTTGGAAACTGGCTGATTTTGACAAAATCACATGTTAACGGATATCGTATAAGATGAAAAACCTAATCCAGGAATACAGGAGGTATGCAAAATGGAATACACTTATCTCGGAAGAAGTGGTTTGCAAGTATCCAGACTCTGTCTCGGTACAATGACATATGGTGCCTGGGATATGGATGAGAGCAGCTCTCTGTCTATCATTGACAAGGTGCTGGGTTCGGGGATTAATTTCATTGATACGGCAGATACATATGGTAAAGGAACGACAGAGGAGATTATTGGCAAGGCGCTTCATGGAAGACGGGATCAATTCATCGTTGCGACCAAGTTTAAAGTACGGACCGCCGAAGGCGTCAATGGTGAAGGAGCCAGTCGATATCGCATTATGCGGCAGGTAGAGGCAAGCTTGAAGCGACTGAATACGGATTACATCGATTTGTATCAGATCCACCGCCCGGATCCATACACTCCGCTTGACGAAACTCTTCGTGCGATGGATGATCTCGTTACTCAAGGCAAAGTACGATACATTGGATGTTCGAATTTTGAAGCTTGGCGTATTGTTGAATCCCTGTGGGTCAGTGAGAAGATGAATTTGGAGCGCTTTGTCACCAATCAGCCATCCTACAACATGTTCAATCGTTATATTGAACAGGAGATCTTACCTGTCTCCGAGCGGCATGGATTGTCAACATTAGCTTACTCTCCATTAGATGGGGGCTGGTTATCCGGCAAATATCGCAGCGGACAACCCCTTCCATCAAATTCTCGCGGTGAACGGATGGATACAGAAGCTCCAGTGAATCGTGATAAGCTGGCTAAAGTGGACAAACTCGCTGAAATAGCTGAGGCCAAAGGAATTACACTCGGTCAATTTGCTCTTGCCTGGCTGCTTCATCGGCCAAGTGTGATTCCCGTAATTGGAGTTAGAAATGAACAACAGCTACATAGCAATCTTAAGGCACTCGATATCAAACTTACGGAAGAGGAAATAAGACGAGTTGAGGAGATATCCCCTAGTCCTTATATCGACTTTTCTCAAGACGGCAGCTTCTGGTTTGACGAGCCCAGGGCTTATCGATTCAAGTAAGTTCCGACTAGCAATCCGTCCAGCTCTAAACTACTAAATATATTACAGCCCGAGCATATTCTTAATGACGATAAAAATGACGGGGATGAACAACGCTGGGATCATATTCATCGTTTTGAAATGCTTGATACCCAGAATGCTGAGCCCGGAACTAAGAATAAGCACGCCGCCTACGATCGAAATTTCGGTGAGCAGCTCGGGCGTAATATAACCAGCTACCGCACCTGCGAGCACATAAATTAATCCCTGCCAGCAGAACAGCACAGCAGCTGACCAGGCAATTCCAAAGCCAAAGGTGGATGCCAGCACCATGGACGTGATCCCATCTAACATTGCATTGGACAGCAGGTAAGTATGATTACCGTTCAGTGCACTTTCAATAGGTCCCACAATGGATAATGTACCGATACAGAACAGCATGATCGCTGTCGTTAAACCTTCTGCCAGATTCCCTTTCGAGATGCGGGATACTGCGCTTTTGAAGCTGCTCTCAAGATTCAGCCTCTCTCCAATCAGACCACCTACCGCTAGACTGACGATGAACAGTACAGGATAATGACTGTCAGGCAAATATTTAACGATGGAGCTAATGCCAAGTGCGGTAACAGCCAGCCCCATCGCCTGCATCAAAATGTCCTGGTAGCGCTCCCCGACTCCCTTCTTAAATATACTTCCCAGTGCACTTCCCACCAGGATCGTTGCTACATTTACAATCGTTCCTATCACTTGATTTCCTCTCCTATTTGGGTTTTTGTTAAACACAGAATAAACCCTCCAGTTACTGGAGGGTCAATGTTATTTTACAGGGATCTGTATTTCGGTTACAAACTTGGACGTATCCTGCGTAAGACCATAATCGATATACGTAATCTCTAGCCCATCATCCATGATACGATAGCCATTGTCTGCAATGTAATCCATCAGCTGTTCATAATATGGGGCTGCATCCTCATGTGTACCTGCAAACCGAATCGTAATATTCATACTTTGAGGAAGAAGCTTCTGTTCTATATGAAATGGCTTACCCTCTTCCTCAACAACGACAAAGATCGAATCATACTCCTCAAAGCGTCTTGCAATAAGGCTCTCCAATGCAATGGATAGTCCTACTTTTCCCAGAAAAATCGTTGATTTCATCTTGGTTTGATTCTCCAGCATACGAATCGGCAATTCTAAATTATCACTCTTATGTATCTTATGCTTCAGGACTACAATCGCTCTTTCGGGCAGCTCTATCTCACGAATTTTATACAGCTCATTCACATTGGCTGCATCCTGGATTTGATGAATTCGACTTTCTATCTTTTGCTTAATTTGTGTGAACTCATTGATTTTATCTACCGTTCTTTGATGCTGTTCCTGAAGGAGCTGCAGGATATGATCAATATCGCGATGATCGAGAAACTGCTTGATTTGTTTGAGCGGAACGCCGAGTGCCTTCAGATAGAGGATGGTATTCAGCTGTTCAAATTGATCTATTGAGTAATAGCGATATCCCGTAGTGGTGTCCACGGACGCCGGTCTAAATAAATCTATTTCGTCATAGTACCGAAGTGTACGAATGTCGATCTGAAAGAGCTTTGAAATCTCCCCGATCAGGAACAGGTTGTCCATTTCTGACTCGATCCTCCTATTTTCTCTGTAAATCAATATATCATAGTTTGAAAATCGAGGGAAAACAATAGGCATGGGCTTAAGCGGAAATTCCAATGTAAATAAAGTATCTCAAGGGGGATCTAGATTAATTTTGTCATCTTCTAAATGAACTTTTCGTATTGACGAAAGGCTGAACCATAGCCCACATATTGCTAATCCAACTAGCGGAATCCATACAGCTGTGGTGAAACCTAGATGTTCAGCAAGTCCTCCTCCTAGTGGAGCTCCAATAACAACAGCACTACGGTTAATAGATCGAAGTGTGGCATTCATACGACCTTGAAGGTGAGGTGGTGTGACATATTGTCTGTATCCCATTTCAAGAGGTCCCTCAATCCCCATCGCAAATCCATAAACGAACTGTCCTACAATCACATACAGGAGGACAGTGAACTGGGACTCAGAATGGTTAACTGTTGAAGCTAGAGCCGTCAACATAACTGCTGGTGCATAAAGAATTCGAGAAAAAGTGATGCCACGTCCAACACCAAATCGTGTACCAACGATATGAGATAGTGAGGTCCCAACAACTGCACCAACACCGGAAGCACTGAGGATATATCCAAGAAGTGTAGCATTAAGGCTAAGATCAATTAGATAAAAAGAGGTTAGTATTGTCATTGTCATACTATGAAAGAGGAACCATAGATGGGTATTCAGAGCAAGTGTGCGCAGATATGGATGTTGATAAACCCATCTCAATCCTTCCTTAATTTGCTGACCAAGAGGCTCCGTATTCATTCTTTTTGAGAATGGATGTTTAATTGATATCAATTATACTCCTGAAAACAAATACGATAAGGCATCAAAAAGAAGGGCAAACGGTGCACTCACGAATGAAACAAGTCCACCTCCAATTGCTGGACCACTTGCCTCCGCGACGGCTGAACTTTGTTCTAACCTTGCATTTGCACGTGTTAATAAAGGACGAGGGACCAATTGTGGCACAAAGGACTGGTAGGCAGTATCATTAAATAGTGATAATACACCAAACAAAACTAAGAGGGTAATTAGCCAACCAATACTGATCATTCCTGAAATAGACATTAAACAAATAAAGATTAGAACAATGCCACGTCCTATATCTGTTATGACCAATATAGTCTTCCGGTGAAAACGATCAACGAGAACACCAGCAATTAATCCTAAGAGTATGTAGGGAAGCCACCTTGATGCTGAAACCCAGCCTAAATCTACCGCACCCCCTCCCAAATGTTCAACCACTAATACCTGAAGAGCAAGCGTAGTTATATATGTACCAAAACTTGAAGCTGTAGAAGAAACCCAAAAACGAACAAAATCTCTGTTCTCCCTTAATTTCATCGGAATTGCACCTCATTTGTCATTTATTAGCTATCCAATATTTTTCCTTAACCTCTTAAATTCCCTTCTTGAATTATTATACATTTATTCTTTGATTAAAGATCGTAAATAACTATACACAAACCTAATAGCAAAAATAGCAAAAAAAAAGCAAGCGCCTTTAAGCGCTTGCTTCTTCCTTCCTATTTTCTTGGTTTATCAGATGCTTTATTCGCAGCTTCTTCCAATCGACGATATCGTCTCAGATCTGCTTTCCTGATCGGGAGTGGTTCCTTCCTAAGCAGCTTCACAACAGCGATGATTAGGAGCAGCAATATTACAGTGAATGGTAAGGCGGCTATCAATGATGCGGTTTGAAGCGCCTCGAGACCGCCGCTGTATAAGAGAACCCCCGCGATGGCAGCCATCAATGTTCCCCACACCACCTTCGCCGTCATTGGCGGGTTCAAGCTCCCTTTCGTTGTCATGCTGGACAAGATGTAAGTTGCCGAATCTGCAGAAGTGACAAGGAAAGTAAGGATGAGCAGAATAGACAAAATGGACATGACCGTTGAGAATGGCAGCTGTCCAAAGAGCTGGAACAATGCCGAAGTAACATCCTCGTTAACCGCTGCCGCGATGCCTGTGGATTCATGAAGATCGAACCAAATCGCCGTTCCACCAAAGGTTGCAATCCAGAGACAGGCAATGAGCGGCGGTACGACCATAACTCCTACGATAAACTCTCTGATCGTTCTGCCTCTGGATACTCTTGCTACAAAAGCGCCTACGTACGGGGACCAGGCAATCGCCCAAGCCCAGTAGAATATCGTCCAATCTCTTACCCAAGTCCCCTCAGTATAGGGCTGCAAGCGTAGACTGTACGATATGAAATTCGTTATGTAGTCACCCAGTGCCAGCGTAAACGTCTCCAGAATAAACACCGTCGGACCAAGCGTAAATACAAATAGAAGGAACAGCAGTGCTACACCCAGATTTAAATTACTTAGATACTTGATACCTTTGTCCAGACCTGTCGTCGATGAGATCATGTACGCAATAAATATAGCAACAAGTATTCCTAATTGAATAAGCGTACCGTTGCTGGTTCCTGTCAAAGTGCTTATTCCACCGCTCATTTGCATAACACCTAGTCCGATGGAGGTCGCAATCCCCATAACCGTAGCAATGACAGCCAGAATATCAATCGTTTTCTTTACTGCGGGTTTATTACCCGTAACGGGCTCCAGCGCTGTAGATACAAGTCCATCCTTCTCCTTACGAAATTGAAGGAATGCAATGACGAGACCAACGAGCGCAAATACAGACCATTGACTGATTCCCCAGTGAAAGAAGGAATAGCCCATGGCAACGCGTGCAGCTTCTTCCGACTGTGATGCCACGCCTCCAAATGGCGTATCAAAGAAATGGCTCATTGGTTCAGCTACGCCCCAGAATACGAGACCCACACCGAAACCGGCTGAGAACAGCATTCCGATCCATGTAAAAAAGGGATACTGCGGCTTTTCTTTCTCCCCGCCTAAGCGGATCGTTCCATACTTACTGGCAGCCACCCAGATGAGGAACACGATAATAACGAAAATAGACAGCAGATAAAACCAACCAAAATTATTGGTTGTTAAATTGTACAGCATGCTTGCTGTGTTACCGAATGCATCGGGCATTAAGGCACCCAGTACAGCAAGGAGAGTGATGATGATAGCTGAAATGCTAAATACCTTATCTCTCATTAATTTTCGAATCAAAAATCCCACCTCATACCTATTTATTTATCAATACCTCTACAGTATTGCTATTTAAACCGAATTCCATGTAAATAAACGGTGTACGAGACTTTTTATCTTCAACTACAATGAGCAACATCTTACAAGAATCACAAGCTTGGTTATAATATAATGACATCAGCGAGACAGATTATAGAGAGTTGGTGCAGCGAGTGGCTCAAGAAAATAGGACGGTTTGTTATGATACAGATTTGGAAGTAGAGGCTTATCGATTTGAAGGAATTATGCAGAAATTTCCTAACCATTTTCATGATTATTATGTACTTGGATTTATCGAACAGGGAAAGCGCTATTTGGCTTGTAAGAATAAAGAGTACATCATCAACACGGGTGATGTTATCATCTTCAATCCTTACGATCCCCATGCATGTGAGCAAGTTGATGGCAGGACGCTTGATTACCGCTGTATAAATATACAGCCAAGCATCATGCAAAAATATGTATTTGACATCACGGGGAAGCAGGAAACACCCTATTTTAAGGAACCTGTTCTGTGTAATAGTGAGATCGCGGATACCCTGCGAGATCTGCACACGATGATTTCCGAGAGCCAATCTGATTTTAAAAAAGAGGAATTACTCTTATTACTTATAGAAAATCTCTTAAGAGATCATACCGAGGAGTTCATCCCTTCATATGAATCCTGTCTTCGCACAGAAATCAAAACGGTATGCAAATACATCGATCAAAATTTCGATCAAACGATTACCCTTCAAGATTTATGTAAGCTCACAGGTCTGAGTAAATATTATTTACTCCGTTCGTTTACCAAACAAAAAGGAATTTCTCCTTACAGCTATCTAGAGACACAACGCATTATTCATGCCAAAAAGCTTCTAGAGCAAGGAGTTCGCCCTATTGAGGTGGCTATTCGTACCGGGTTCAGTGACCAGAGCCATTTCACTAATCATTTTAAAAAGCTCATTGGACTTACGCCAAAACAATATATGAGAATATTTACTGAGCAAACATCACAAACCGTATATACGGAGGCCAAGGCATAATGATACAGCAGCCAGCCAGATCAACAGGACATATGCTCGCTATTTTCACGATCCTTATATGGGGTACTACTTTTGTTTCTACCAAGCTTCTGCTGTTTGACTTCCATCCGATTGAGGTTTTATTTTTACGATTTCTTATTGGTTACTGTATTCTGTTGCTGCTCTACCCTCGAACGGTTAAAACGAGATCAATCAAAGAAGAGCTGCTGTTTGCAGGTGCTGGACTATGTGGAGTAACCCTTTATTTTCTCTTGGAAAATATCGCTTTGACCCTTACCCTTGCAGCAAGTGTAGGCATCATCGTTTCCATTGCTCCCTTTTTCACGGCTTTATTCGCACATTTTTTTCTGAAAGGGGAAAAACTGAGCATATCATTCATGGTTGGATTTATCGTAGCACTCATCGGGATCATACTGATTGGATTTAACGGCAGTTTTGTGCTCAATCTAAATCCGCTCGGTGATTTCCTAGCCTTCCTGGCCCCTATTCTATGGGCAATTTATTCAGTACTTATGAAAAAAATCAGCGAAAAAAGCTATCATACTATCGGATCTACACGAAAAGTGTTCTTCTATGGTTTAGTCTTTATGCTGCCAACACTGTTCCTATTTGAGTTAGACCTGAGCTTAGCTAAGCTAACCGAACCTATGAGCCTGCTGCATTTACTCTATCTTGGGATTGGCGCATCGGCACTCTGCTTCGTGACTTGGAACCGGGCAGTGGGCATTCTAGGCGCTGTCAAGACAAGTATCTATATTTACTTGGTCCCTGTTATTACAGTCATTGCCTCCCATTTAGTACTGAACGAGCCCCTTTCCTGGACTATGGTGGTTGGAGCACTCCTCACTTTGGTTGGTTCATTTATTTCTGAACGCAGAACAAAGCCTCAATACAGTAATCATTAAAAAGGATGGATCGCTTGAGGCCAGTGGGCTTCAAAAGATCCATCCTCTTCTATATAGTTCAAATAATTAGTTTGTATTACTCAGCCAGTTCTTTAATTTCTTCATCTGTAAGTGCCTTATTGTATACTTTCACTTCATCGAGGCTGCCGTTTAAATACGGATCTGCCGCATAACGGCTCTTGCCAAGATACGCATCGGTCGTGGTGAGCTCTTTTGGATTAAAAGTCATCTGATCGCTCGCTGTAACGACCTCTCCGTTCACATACAGCTTGCCCGTGTTTCCTTCGAGTGTAACTGCAACATGCGTCCATTCATTCACTGGAAGCTTCGTAGGTGCAAGTAAACTTTGATCCACTCCATTATGGATGGTAAACTGCATAACTCCCAGATGCTGAGAAGGTGTCAGGAACATATGCTTGCCGAGCCCATTGCCAAAATCAAAGACTCGCTGCCAATCTCCCCCACCGTTCCAGTATACCCACGCTGCGAAGGTGAAGTCTTCTGCATCTGTAACTAACTCAGGCACTTCCACATAACCATCTGTACCATTGAATTTGATCGCTTGACCTTGTTTGCCAGATCCTTGTGGTTCAGCTCCACCAATCAGTGTACCATCAAATCCGTTGCTGCTGAGGTCAGGAACCGATTGTCCCGATATTCCTTCAAAATCATACTCGACCAGCTTCGGACCTTCGATTTCAGCAAGTACAGTGACATTAAACGTTTTGGTATCCTGTACTTTACCCTTTTGAATCGTTGCTGTAAGCTTCACCACCGCATTATCTTCACCAGCCGCAGGTCTTGTGACAATTCCAGCCTTAGAAATGACACCTTCATTAGAAGAAGTCCATGAAATCACACTGTCTCTGGTTCCAGTCACAGGCAAATTGATATTCTGATATACTGCCGCAGTATTGCCTAGATTGAGATCTTTTTTCACCGCGGCAACCACTTCCTTATCCTTCAACTCCTCCATTTGGCTGCCCCATAACGCGACTCCGGAATCAGATAAAACGCTGAAGGTTACTACATTTTTCTGAGCCGATTCGTCCCATTCGTTCGTGAATACCCCTGTATAGGTAACGCCATCTGCCTTAAGTGTTGCTATCCCGTCTTTATCCATGCTCCAGGTGCCCTTCACATCACCGCTGATCTTGCCGTTCTTCTCCAGTGTAGCAATGACGGATGTTTTGAGCTCCGCTGAAATGTCTTTGCCATGATTCACCATTTTGTAGCTGCCTGCTACCTCGTTCTTCTTCACTTCCTTCTGCTGGATGTCCGTATAGCGGTAAGGTGCGACGACTGGCCATCCTTTGTCATTCATATACATTTCATGGACGCGAATCTCGTGCTCTTCCCCACGACCTGGGAAACGGGTATGGAAGAACAGCAGATGCTTGCCTGTCTCTTCATCATAATAAGCTGAATTGTGACCTGGAGAAATATAGCCAAGACCTGTCCCTGCTCCTGGATCTCCAAGCTCTCTCGTGAATTGATAGTTTCCTACGAGCTTTACTCCAAAAGGTTCAATAGACCGATCATCAAACAGAGGCAGCTCTGGATTTGCTTTGACCTGAATCATATCATTTCCTTCTGCATCCACATACGGACCGTCCGGATTCTTGGATCTCGCAACCCTGATGTTATATCCGCCTACCGCATCCAGCCCGCCAAAGGATACAAACATATAGTAGTAATCGCTTTCAGGACTGTACAAGATATAAGGGCCTTCAATCCGGCTGTGGTTACCGCCCATCAGCTTCTTGCCGTAGCCTTGTCCTGGCAGCTGTTTACCGGTTTTGGGGTCCAACTCCATGATGAAGATACCGCCTGAATAAGATCCGTATACCATCCATAGCTTCCCGTTCTCATCAAAAAATACATCCGGGTCTACGGCGTTCGGATGAATGGTTGCGTCGTAAATGGTTCCATCTTCACTCGGTTCGCCCCACATGCCGGATTTCAGCATGATCCCTTGATCAACATAAGGTCCTTCAATATGATCCGCTACCGCTACACCAAGTGCAGATCTTGGAGAATCCCCTTTACAAGCATTGTAGTACATATAATAACGTCCATCTTCCAGTTGAATAACATCGGCTGCCCACAGGGTAGTGGTCTGTGCCCATTCAAGTGTTTCCTTAAGTTCTTCTGTCACATTCGGGATCAGTTTGTTGCCATCAGCAACACCCGCTGCGACCATATCCCAGTTCATCAGATCATTCGTCTTCGCAGCAGCAAGATGAGAACCGAACACATAATAGATATCATCCACCTTGATTACAGATGGGTCATGCACCGAGCCCTCCTGAAACACGGGAGCTTTATTGGCAGGCTTCCCCTTCTTTGCCGTATCCACTTCTGGACTCGCATACCCCGAAGTTCCAATAACGCTGCACAATACCGTCAGTGTAGTCGTTAATACGGCGGCTTTTTTGCTAGCTTTGAGTAAATTACGCAAAACATCCCTCTCCTTTGCATCAGAAAAAAGTATGAAACTAGAGTCAAGGTAAAACGCTTACACAAAGAACTGATCGACGTATGATAAGACTGAATATGAGGTATGTACATCGACAGATAGTTTACATATATATAAATATATTTAACTATTTGTTAAATAATAGCACCATCTGTATGCGTATTCAATGGATAAATTACACGTTGTTCATAAAAGTCTGATGGTAGGCATTTCTGAATTGGGTCGGAGTCATATTTACATTTCGCTTAAACAATCTCATAAAATACTTCTCATCCGGATAGCCCGATTCCTCGGCCACCTCCTTTATGGACAGGTTTGTCCGAGTAAGCAGCCCCTTCGCCTTCTCCATCCGTATTTGATGAATATAGGCGAGCGGACCCATGCCGGTATATTGCTTAAACATTCGAGATACCGAGTCCTGATGATAATTGAATTTAAGAGCAATCATATTTACAGTCAGCGGCTCAGCCGCGTGCAGCTTCGTCCACTCCAACATTTTGACAAAATGAGATTTCCCTTCAGACACTCGGGAGTTCTGCTCTGCAAGCCGCTGCAGGGTAAGCTCGGATATTTCGATAAGGAGCGAGGTCATCAAGTAATGTACACTTTGCTTCGTATAGTAGCTTGAATTGGCTACGTGCAGAATTTGGTTGACAATAATATGGATCCGGTCACCGTAAGGAGCTGAAGCATACTGCGGAAGATATAGATCAGACACGGTCCAAGCCAGCACGGGCTCTGAATGGATCGACAGGCTCTCTTCTTCCATTTCAGATGAACTTAGAATCTGTGGCGGCTTCGGACAATCAAAATGGAACCAATAGAACTTCACACCAGGCTTAGATACTCGGTATCCCCTGTGCCGGTTCCCTGGCTGCAGCAGTAAGATGTCTCCCCGGCTGATCTCGTACTGTGTATCGTCTTCCTCAATATATACCGTCTCCTCCACCCCGATAATGAGCTCGTAAACACCCATAATCCGGTCCAAATGAATCCATTCCGTTTCAGAAATAAATTCCCCTGCTGCCAAGAAATGCACAGGCTGATCCCCATTAATCTTCAAATAATTCATTCGCGTTCCCCCATATAGGTCTGTCGGAAATGTCCACCTTATGTAACCTTAATCTACCGACAAATCTAGAGATGAATGGTAATTTAATGATAAAAATATACACTTGCTTCTCATTGCTGGCAAGACATAAGGAGAGAATAACATTGAAAGCTGCTGCATTTGACTTGCACCACGTCAGAGTGGATGCCGGTCCTCTTAAACATGCGATGGAACTAAATACAGCCTACCTGCTGAAGCTGGATGCGGATCGTTTACTATCTCGTTTTCGTGAGTATGCAGGACTAACACCAAAGGCTGCTCACTATGAAGGATGGGAATCCAGAGGTATCAGCGGTCATACCTTGGGACATTATTTGTCCGGATGTGCGCTGATGTATGCGTCAACGGGAAATGAAGAGCTTAAACAGCGTGCTGATTACGTCACTCAGGAGCTTAAAGTATGCCAGGACAGTCACGGGAATGGCTATGTATCCGGTATCCCGCGAGGCCGAGAGTTGTTCGAGGAAATTAAAGCCGGGGATATCCGATCCCAAGGATTTGATCTGAACGGCGGCTGGGTTCCACTGTATACGATGCATAAGCTATTTGCCGGGCTGCGTGATGCTTATACTCTTACGGATAATCGGCTGGCACTGGAAGTCGAGATTCGGCTTGGGGAATGGCTTGAGGATATCTGTGCCGGACTTACCGAGGAGCAGATGCAGCAAGTGCTGCACTGTGAATATGGCGGAATGAACGAAGTACTTACCGATCTCGCTGAACATTCCGGTGATGACAGGTTCTTGAAGCTGGCCGAGCGCTTTTATCATGGAGAAGTACTGAACGATATTTCTGAGGAAAAAGACACGCTCGCCGGACGTCATGCCAACACCCAGATTCCCAAAATTATTGGAGCAGCGAGACAATTCGAAGCTTCAGGAGAACCGAAATATGCCGATATTACCCGCTTCTTCTGGGATCGCGTTGTTCATCACCATTCCTATGTTATCGGGGGGAACAGCTACAATGAACACTTTGGCGAACCAGATCAGCTGAACGACCGGCTTGGGGAAGGCACATGTGAAACCTGCAACACTTACAACATGCTGAAATTGACCAGACACATGTTCAAATGGGATGCTCTTGCTCATTATGCAGATTATTACGAGCGAGCGATGTTCAATCATATTCTTGCTTCTCAGAACCCAACGGATGGCAGCGTCTGCTATTTTGTATCCCTGGAAATGGGTGGTCAAAAATCGTTCAACTCTCAATTCGAGGATTTTACCTGCTGTGTAGGATCAAGTATGGAGAGTCACTCTTTATACGGGAGCGCCATTTATTTTCATCAAGATCGTAATTTGTTCGTGAATCAATATGTTCCGTCTACAGTTCAGTGGAAAGAGCTAGGCGTCACCCTACAGCAGGAGACCCGCTTCCCACAAGAAGCGACCGGCCGCATAACAGTCCATGCGGATAACCAGGTACAGTTTACACTCCAAATCCGCTGTCCTTACTGGGTTGAGAAAGGCATGAGCATCAAAGTTAATGGTGAAGCCTTACCAGTTAACGCTCCCCCTTCTACTTACATTTCGCTCACTAGGGAATGGCAGGATGGGGATGTTGTAGAATATGAGATTCCAATGACTGTCAGAGTGGAAGCCATGCCGGACAACCCTAAGCGTGTTGCCTTCATGTACGGTCCGCAAGTGCTGGCTGCAGATTATGAATATGCCGAGAGCGTCAAGGAACGTGAGCTGCCAGCGGTACTGATCGGTACGCCCGAAGGGATCGCAGACCGCATTAAGCCGGCCGGGGAACAACTCTATCATCTGACTGACCGTGGCTCTGACGTATATTTCAGACCGTTCTACTCACTCTACGATCATCGTTATACCGTCTATTTTGACGTGTTCACACCGGAAGAATGGATGCAGACCGAGGCAGAATATCGGGATAGCGCAGCCTATCAAGCGAGGCTGGAGGAGATCACAATCGACTTTATGCAGCCTGCTGAAATGCAGCCGGAACGGGATCATGAGTTTGAAGGCGAGCACGTAAATCTAGGCAAAATCTACAATCGAAAATACAGAGATACATGGCCGTCTGGCTGGTTCTCTTTTGAGATGAAGGTTCATCCGGATGCTCCGGTAAGCCTTGCCGTCACCTATCTAAAAACATCTGATCCAAAGATTCGCTTCCATATGGAGGTGGACGGGATAAAGCTTGGCCAAGGCGTGCTTGAATCTGAAGAGCTCAACCAGCTGGAGACGTTCATATATGATCTGCCTGAGACGATAACAGCGGGTAAGGATAAGATTCGCATCCGATTTGTGGCAGCTGGCGGATACAAGGTGGCACCGGTAGCCGGCGTCCGCACCGTGAAGAGAGAATCACTCTTACCATTATAGAATTGGTGAGCATAACCATTGGACACACAGAATAAGTGAGAATCAATGATTTAACATATTCCAGGAATTGATTAATTAAACACAAATATAAATGGCTCGCGTCCTACTCCATATTGGAGTAAGATGCGAGCCTATCTCTCTCTCAATGTAGAATTCTAAATTGATCCAGCAGTTGACCGTCCACGTCATAGGCTTGATACGTCAGCATTTTCCCCGAGATCGAAATTCCGGCATAGATTTGCTTATTATTCTGAAAATGCAGCTTATGATAGAACTGATCCTCTTTCAGCTTGTTGAATTTAGGTCCGCTGGCATTGACTACGACATAGATGGCTCCTTCGTGATCTCGCACCGTATCGCTTCCATCCCCGGTGACCCTTCCGTCCTTCACAGGATGTGAACGTGAGTACACATGATTGTGACCCTGAAGCACCAGATCCACCTTATATTTGTCGATAATGCGAGACCAATCCACCAGCTTTTTCGTAATCGTGCCGCCATAGATGGGTCGATGCATCACCACGATCTTCCATTCACAATGAGTTCCTTCCAGATCGGCTTCGAGCCATTTCGTTTGCTGCTTAATACACATCTCCGTATTCAGTACTGCAATATGTAAGCAGCCGTAGTCAAAGGAATAATTCGTCTGTGTTCCCTTCAGCGCTTCAGCTCCATTCTCAGGGAGATGGAAATAGGAAGCATAACGGGCTGCTCCGATGTCTTTGATATCATTATTACCAATGACCGGAACAATGGGCGTCTCTCCAATCCAGAATGTGCTGGCATTAAAAAAATAGCTCCATGCGCTCTTCTTCGCTGCTGTATCAACCAAGTCTCCGGCGTGCACAACGAAATCAGGATCTGCAAATCGGGCAAACGCCTGTTTCATCGTATTTTCCCAGAGACGAAAATCGTTCACCTTATCCGCCTGGGAATCCGTTACATAGATGAATGATACCTCTGATATCTCTTCTGCTGCCGTTGTAAAAGTATAGGGTTCGCTCCAATCTTCCTCATTGCTGTCTCTTACCCGATAGCTATACATTGTGCTCGGCTTGAGACCTGCTGCTACCACTCGATGAACAGCCATCTCCTGACCCTCTAGTCTGATCACGGAATGGTTAGCTTCATATCCTGCAACAAAGCTGTGTTCAAAGTCTCTCACATTCCCCTTTGTGATTTGCAGCTGAGCACTGCTATTCGGATTACGACTGTGCCAGGTAAACGCCCTGCTTGTAGACGGATTGCCATGAATTGTCGTTACCATCTGCCCCGGAGTCTTGTGGGCTCTCGATCGTAAAATCGATGAAAGAATGATGAAGCCACAGATCACAGCTATAGCTATTAGAATGATCCCTATTATCGTATTCATGATGAGCACCTACTTTCCGAATCCACCCGCTCTCTCCAAGGGGTAAACCCCCACTTGTCTTTTAAACATATACCCGGTTCGTTTCAGCTCTCAAACGTATTGAAAAGATCACTACACTGTCTTCTTCTATCATTTTCTTCTCATGCTGCGAATCAGCTCTTTCTGCTCCGCACTTACTTGATAAGATTCGGTTATTTTTTGCAGTGCCTTGTTATAAGTGAACTTATCTAGCGAGCTCTCTAACAGATATTTCGTGCTTTGCTCCGGCATTTTGATATAACAGATCGATATAGCCCAAGCAACAGCCATCTGAACATAATATTCCTCGCTGTGTATGGTGTCGAGCTTCTGCAGCACCTGTTCAATGTATTCTTCATCAACAAAGTAAGTGAGAAGCATCACGACACCAAAGCGGATATGATAGGTATCCGCAGATGACAGATAAGGGATAACGAACTCCCATACACGCGGTTTGTTCTTCTTCGTTATCTTAAGTCCGCTGCAAAAGCTGTCACAGATAGACCAATTCGTGATCTTGGGTATAAAAGCAGCTACATATTCCAGCAACTCGTCAATATCAGTCTTGATGTAGCCAAGAACCATTGCCTGAAGCATCACCTCTTCAAAATACTCGTCATCAGCCTGTTTTAGATATGTACGCCAATCGCCTTTGGCAATCGTCTTGGCCAGCTTATGCAGCTCAGGGTGTCTGACACCGAGAAGGTTCGTAATATTCGGTATAAGCCGTGCTGTAAACTGCTGATATTTCTGATCGGATAAGGCAAGCAGTTGTTCCTTTAATTGATTATTCATGGATATTCTAAACTCCTCTTCATTTCATCTATTTCTACTCAAGTCACTCACTCCGCAATTATAGCACATACGTTCGTGTTTTATCGATTAAGATTAATTCAATAGGCTACTTCATAGTTCATATGAACCAGGTATAAAGTTTTAAATATTTTGGAATAACCACCTATTTATTATAGGTATATGGTATTATATTCATTAAAAATCCAAAGAGAAAACGTGGGGGTGGATCTATGTTTGATTGGATAGGATTCAAAAAAGGGTTGCCGTTATGGCGTTCATACCAATTAAACAAAAATCTTAAGAAAGATGTAGAGGAAATCTTTGAAGGAATCGCAGAAACAAGAATGAACATTCTGATATCTTGGACGGAGGATTATTGGCGCCATCTGGAGCAGCTGCTTACGCAATTGAAATCTGTGGCAGGCGAGTCTTCACTCTTTGACAACGATCAGATGAGCAATCGGAGCCAATTGTTTGCTCAGACCTGCGGCCGGGCAACGGACATAACTGAGCTTTTTCTACTAGATAGTAATCATCAGGTGATTTACTCCACTTACGAATCGCATATTGCTGCGAAATATTCGGAAGCCCATGCTTTATGGGAAGGGATCTCATACGTATCCTCTTCTGATCATCAAGACAGGAAATGTCTATTCGGACCTTATCGAGATCCGCTCACTCTACAAATCGGACCTCGCTCTTCCACTTTCCATGATCAGATGACTCTATTGTTCATTGAACCGATATGGCAGGATGATCATTACATGGGCTCTCTCTGCGCAAGAATCCCCAATGACGTGATCGGTGATTTGATTCAAAGAGAATCAGGACATATCTATCCGGATTCCGGTGATAATTATATTTTTATGGCGAGACCTGAGCTTAATACGAGTATCCTTCCTGGAACAGCTCTTTCTCGAAGCAGGTTTGAAGATCATACCTTCACCCATGGTGAAAATCTGAAAGACGGCATAAGCACCGACTGGGGAACGGTTTCAGTAAAGGAACATACGGAACTTGAATTAATGTTCACTGATCCGTCTACGAACGAGCTTCACCCCGGTGTCGCAAATACCATTCGTTATGGCAGTAACTTATTTGTGGAATTTCCAGGTTACTCAGACTATCGCCATATCCCTGTCATAGGCAAAGGTGTTACCTTTCGACTTCCTCATTGCCCCGATACTTGGGGGATGATGTGCGAAGGCGATCTAGAGGAAGTCTACCGGATACGAAGTATAGGATACAATCAATTGAAACAACAAGCATTGTTAGCAGTCATGGGTTCGATTATAACCGGTGCCATTACGTATTTTATAGCAACCTATTCTTCGATTTGGATGGGAGCTCTTCTTGCCGGAGTCATTCAGCTGCTCTCCATCCTCACGATCTTCACAATCGTACATAAAAAAGAAACTACGAAAATTGTCGCAGGACTAAGAGATATTACCCGATTCATACGAATAAATGCAGAAGGTAAAGGGGATTTAACTCAGCGTCTGAAACCAAATGAGTTTGGAAACGATGAAACCCGTGAACTAGCCAAATGGATTAACAATATGATTGATTCCCTTGAAGGCATCATGCTAAGAGTAAAAACTGCGGCGGCAGATGTATTATCCAGCCAGCATACGTTAAATGAATCAACGAAAATAACAGCGGGCTCGACCCAGCGAGTGAATCAAAATGTTCAAAACATGATTCAGCACACGCTTGATCAGCTTCGCGATATTGACGTGGCTAAGGAAGTGACAGGTCAAATGCGTACCCAGCTTCAGAAGATCGAACTGGACGCATCCAAGGAAATCGCCATCGCGCAGTCTGAGGTCGAAAGAATCGGGGATAAAATGCAGCAGATTCATGAAAAAGTGGAAGATACAAACCAATCAATCCGAACATTTATGCATACTACCGAGCAAATTCGCAGTGTAGTAAGAGCGATTGAGGAGATTTCGGAGCAGACGCAGCTGCTTGCCTTAAATGCTTCCATTGAGGCAGCCAGAGTCGGAGAGCATGGTCGAGGTTTTGCTGTAGTGGCTTCTGAGATCCGTAAACTCTCCGAGATGACCAACGAATCAACTGCAGAAGTGCATCAGATTATTAAAAACATACGTGACGATGCCGTTCAAGCCTACAAATTCATGGATGAAGGAAGCCGAGTTGTTCATGAAGGGAATGAGTTAGTATCCGCCGCTATAGAGCTATTATCAGCAGCTTCTGTTGAAAATGCCCGCAAGACTCAAGTCGTAGATGAAGTTGTGATGCTGATGGAGAAAATCGCAGGCACCAGTATTGAAAATCGAGCGATATCAACAGAGGTTGAATCCAAAGTTATGGAACTAATTCACGAAATTAAGAATGTACGACACACCTCCCAAAATGTAGAAAGCACCACTCTTCTGCTCGATCAAATGGTCAGCCAATTCAAACTATCTGAATCACGCACTCGTTAAATGTGGTCATCAAGACGCAAGAGATGAGATCACAGCAATCATTACAACTTATCTCAACAGCATGCTGAGAACGTAATGTATAGACAAATACACACATTTGGGCCTCCTTTAATACAGTAATAGCAACATAAGGAGGCCGAGATCAATGCTGATGTTTGATAAAGAAAATTTAGAGCATGCATCACCAGGTGGCTGGATGGAAGAAGCTTATCGTTTTTTCTCTGCGAAAATGTCGGATACCGACCACAAATTCCCCTGCATACCTGCAACCATTGGATATAAATTGAATCATTTCCGCTATGTATTTCTTAGTGATCCCCGAACACCACAAGCTTCGGAGCAATTGGCAAAGAGCCTTGCTGCTTATGGAGAGCAGTCAAAAGAAATCGGCAACTATACTTCTCTCATTGCTATTTTCGAAACCCCGGCAGATCTAGTTGAGCATTACCATGTAGAAGATTATCAGGGTCTGTTCTGGGATGTGCTTAGTAAAACGAGCGCGCGTGATGAACAGCCGTGGCCTGAGCAGATTCCGCAAGACCCGGATCATAACGTGTGGGAATACTGCTATGGTGATGAGCAATATTTTATGTATTGTGCAACTCCCGCTCATCAGCGAAGGCAAAGCCGGCATTTCCCTTACTTTATCTTTGCCATTACCCCTCGCTGGGTGCTTACCGAATTCAATAAGAACATGTCGGCCGCTGCTCAAATTAAGAAAAAGATTAGAGAAAGAATTACCGAGTATGATGAAATCGGTGTTCACCCAGATTTGAACTTCTATGGCAGTGAGGACAATTTTGAATGGAAGCAATATTTTCTGAGCGACGATGAACAGCCAGCTACGGGTAAATGTCCGTTTGCCCATCTGCATATGAAGAAAATTTAAGATTTTAGTAAACAGTAGCGCTCCAACAAAGTTCAATAAAATCACTCTCTTCCCAGCGCTGCTGTCACTACAGATTCGTCTGATAAATTCTCAGATATACTCTTATTAATTCTTACAATAAACAAATAAGCAGAGCCCTGTTATAACACAGCACCCTGCTTATCCTATAGGTTCTTTTCATCGTTACAGCTATTCGTTACAGTGCTATTTTATAGGAATCCATATCTCTGAATAGCAATCGGGACTGTAAGGATCTTGATCTGTATAGTACTCGAACTCAATGAAGCCTGATTGCACGTATCCGCTAGAAGGAAACCACTCAGTATAAATTTGCTTCCACACCTTCTGCATCGCATCAGGCATAGGACCAACCACTTCAAATACAGCCCATTTCGCAGCTTGAATTGTAAGCTTTGACAAATGCTCCGGAGTCTGCCCCCGATAATCCGCTGCAATCCAGTAGGTCATCATTTGTTCTTTCTGCTGCTCCTCATTGGACACGCAGACACCGAGCACTCCCTTGATCTCTCCGTTATTCAAGCCGAATAACTGGTCATTAATCCCGTTCTCATGCACTTCTTTCCACATCTGTGGAATCATCACCATATTGTCTCCATTAGATAGTGAAAAATCTCGATGAATACCTACAACATCAAAAGCGTCTTTTTCTACAATTCTGTACTTCATCGGTTATGCTCCTCTCAAACTCACCTGGATCACCAAACGGTTAAATGAAATAAGTTGACTACTCGGCTTTCTCGCTTCACTCGGAGTAATACCATGCTGCCTGCGAAAAGCTTTGGTAAATGCTTCGGGAGTGTCGTAGCCGTATTTCAGAGCAATATTAATCACCTTGCTGTCCGTTCTGCTAAGTTCTTGTGCTGCCAAGGTTAGACGTCTCCGCCGGATGTACTCGCCCACAGAAATATCCGTCAGGTAGATAAACATAGGTTGAAACTGATAAAGTGATGTATCTGCTTGTTTTGCAACCTCCGTGATATTGATCTCCTCCAGTATATGATCTTTCTACCGATAACACATAAAAAGCCCTCTATTGAAACGCTGATTAAGCGCTTGTAAGAGGGCTTCCGATTAAATCATTATTCTACGGTCGCCGGGTCCATCCACATAATCTCCCACAGATGTCCGTCTAAATCTTCGAAGCTTCTTCCGTACATAAAGCCATGATCCTGAGGTTCACTGTATGATCTTCCTCCTGCTGCTATAGCCTTGTCCGCTATCTCGTCTACCTGCTCTCTGCTATCTGCAGATAAACAGAGGATAACCTGTGCAGCGGCTTTTGCGTCTGCTACCGGTTTGCTGATAAAGGATTTAAAACGATCCTCTGTCAGCAGCATCGCATAGATTTGGTCACTGATAATCATGCTGGTAGCGTTCTCATCAGTGAACTGTTCATTGAATGCAAAGCCGATAGAAGAGAAAAATTCAATTGAAGCGTTTAAATTCTTAACAGGCAGGTTCACAAATATTTGTTTGGATTGAAGAGCCATAATTCACCTCATCGATTAGGATGATCAGATCATACCATTTTTTTACTATATTGGACATCCTTTTTTGAATAATTCGCCT
This sequence comes from Paenibacillus urinalis, assembly GCF_028747985.1. Taxonomy (NCBI): domain Bacteria; kingdom Bacillati; phylum Bacillota; class Bacilli; order Caryophanales; family Paenibacillaceae; genus Paenibacillus; species Paenibacillus urinalis. The sequence continues at coordinate 2,647,517 of NZ_CP118108.1, read as the reverse complement.
GCTTTTGGTTCAGTAAGATCCCTATATACAACCTGAACGCCTTCCGGGAGAACGGCTCTGTCCGGATGACGTAAAACTGCCCTAACATTTTTATCCATTTGTACAAGTTCATGAACAAGATGTCTTCCTACGTCCCAGTCGCACCGGTTACTAGAATCGTCATTTATATCTCCTCCATTTATTGTTGATGGATATAACGGGATTGAATTTCAGATATGACCTTTAATAAATCTTCTATCAGCTCGTTTGGAGATAGGATCTCGTCCTTCGATCCGTAATTTAAAATTATCGAAAGCGCGTTAGGCCGCATCCCGACAGGAGAAGTTTCATTCCTTAATACTTGATCAAGGGCATGCAGACTCCAATCGCCGTATCCTTTCTTGTCTCTTGCAGCTTCTCGCTCCGCAACCATTTCCGGATCAGGACATAACACGATGAAGTAGAAGGGACGGCTTTGCATATACGATAAGAATTCATTCAAGACTTTCCCAATTACGACATCTTGGACTATTCTTTATTTTGTATAAAGAGTGATGGGATCTTACCCAAGGGAGTAAAAGATTATAATAAATTTTCTATCCTTTGATTCCCGAAAGTGTTACTCCTTCAATGATGTATCTTTGCCCGATTACATAGACGATCAGAACCGGAATTAGGGCAATAGATGCACCTGCCATCATTAGCGTCCAGTCCGTTGAATACATCCCTCGATATAAATTCAACATCATCGGCACGGTAAACTTCTCTGGACTGTTTAGAAAGATAAGAGGATTAAAGAAGTTGTTCCACATGCCGAGAAAAGTAAAAATACCTAAGGCAGACAATGCCGGTTTAATCAGCGGCAGCATAATTTTAGCATAGATGGTCAGCCTCCCTGCGCCATCCACTATCGATGCCTCCTCCATGTCCTTTGGTATTCCGCGAAAGAACTGTCTCAGTAGAAAAACGCCAAACGCGTTCAACAGCGCAGATGGGATGATGATGGCGAGATGGGAATCCAGCCAGCCGATATTTTTAAACATCAAATACAGTGGAATAATGGTCACCTGTCCAGGAACCATCATAGTTGCGAGAAACATGACGAACAGAGGCTCCCGCAGCGGAAATTTGATTTTTGCAAAGGCATATGCTGCCATAGAACAAGTAATAAGCTGGCATAGGACAACAATGACGTTAATGTAAAGACTATTGAGATAAGCTCTGCCAAAGGGCAGCGCAGTGAGAGAATCCCTGAAGTTGGTCCATACAAACGGATCAGGAATCCATTTCGGCGGAACGACAAACACTTGGGACAAGTCCTTCAAGGAGCTGAGCAGCATCCAGACAAAAGGCAAAGCCATGATACAGGCGCCGATGATTAACACAAAATGAAGCAGCAGCGTACTGATCCTGAAGCCTTTAAGCGGCATTCGTGGTTCCTCCTCTCATAAGATGGGCCTTCTAATCCTCATAATGCACCCAACGCTTCGACATTTTCATTTGGAACAATGTAAGGGTAAGGATGACGATGAATAGAATGACGGCCGCTGCCGTGCTTTTTCCAAAAGTAAAATCAACAAATGCCATTTCATAAATATGATAAACCATCGTATAACTGGCTTTTGCTGGTCCGCCCGATGTCATGACAAAGGACTGGTCAAAGACCTGAAATGAGCCGATAACGGACATAATGGTTACGAAAAAGGTGGTTGGCGACAACAGTGGTATCGTAATGTACTTGAGCTGCTGCCATTTACTTGCCCCGTCGATCTGCGCGGCTTCATAGTATGTGGGCGAAATTCCTTGAAGACCCGCCAGAAAGAGGACCATATTTCCTCCAAGCCCCATCCAGATACTTAGCAGAGCGATAGAAGGCATAACAAATCTGCTATCAGTCAGCCACTGCGGTCCCTGTATGCCGAACCACTCCTGTAAGTACAGATTGATCAGGCCAAAATCCGCATTGAACAGCCACATAAAAACAACAGCAACCGCAACGGACATCGTAATATTAGGCATAAAGTAAATCAGTCTATAAAAGACCTTGCCCTTCACCTTGTTCAGTCCAACCGCAACAAGCATCGCGAGAACAATCCCTGTCGGTACTGATAGAATCGTATAGTAGATCGTGTTGACGACAGCGATCCGAAATTCTTCATCCTTCAGCTGGGAAGCAAAATTGGCAAATCCGACAAACTCTTTCGTTCCCATGCCGTCCCAGTTCATCATACTGATGGCAAAGGCAGAAACTAACGGAATCAGGGCAAAACAGATTAAACCCAATAATTGCGGGAAGATAAAGAAATATCCCCACAAGCCGTCTTTCCTTCTGTTGGTCCATGTTGTTCCCGAGGACATTTCACCCTTCGGAGATGAAGAGGGTAACGAAGGTCTCGGCAGCTGCAAGTTCACTATACAGACACCTCCTTAGCTGGGTACATGATCAATATCACTTGCTCTTATATTCGTCGATCTTCTGGTTCGCCATCGTCTGAATATCCATGAGAGAAGATTCCAGCGGCTGATCTTTCAGCCATAGCGCCTCGAACTTGGAGGCGATGTCCTGAGTTAATCCTGGAATACCCGCCTCAGCAGGAGTAAGTGCATAACCCACCTCACGTGCATCTAAGAACAGCTGTGCATGCTCAGGAAGGTTGCCCTCAAGTACAACTTCATCAACCCCTCCAACGGATGGAACGGCATTACTACCGCCTTGCAGGCGGAATTTTTGACCATCGCTGTTGAGATATTCGGAGAAGAACTGAAAGGCTGCCTCTTTGTTCTTTGAGGCTTTATTAAGCACGAGATAGGCAGTGGCTATCCCTGCCGGCTCGATTTTGTTGCCGGTGTTTGTCGGCCATGTCACGACATCATATTCCAGGCTGGCATTTTTCTTAAACAACGGCAGGTACCAGCGCCCAGCACCGACAAAGCCAACTTGGTTGGACATGAACATTGCATCTCCGCCTTGTCCTTTGGGAAGGGTGCCTGAGAACGTAATATTCTTTACTCTTACGTTATCGTATAGAAACTGAAATGCTTCCTTGGAGCGCTCATCCGTTGCTCCGATAAATTGACCATTCCCATCATAAATCTGGCCTCCGTTCGAAGTAACCCAGCTATGATAAGTGTTCCAGCTGTTATCCAATACGTATCCGTATTTATTGCTCTCACGAATTTTGGTCGTCATCTCCTCAAATTTGTCCCATGTCCATTCTCCGCGCCCCTGCAACTCTGCAGGCAGTTCCGTTATTCCCGCCTCCTCAAGCACCTTTTTGTTATACCAGAGCACCATCGGATTGCAGTCTACGGGAACACCATAGGTTTGTCCGTCCCGCTGAGCTGCACCCCATAACCCTGGAAAGTAGTCCTCCTCTTTAATCAGGCTGCCTTCCGCCTCCATAAGCGGTGTAAGATTCTCAATACTGTTGTTCTCAATCAATTTAACGATAAGTCCATCTCCGGCATAAAAGATATCCGGGGCTGTTCCTCCTGTAAGCTGTGTCAGAATTTTTTGGTCGTACTCACCGGGGATCGGAATAAATTCTGCCTCAATGTCAGCATGCGTGCTGTTAAATTCTTTCGTCAGCTCCTGATACCGGCTGAGTTCTCCCGGGTTGCCCCAGCTTGCCCATTTGATCTTTACCTTTTCCCCCGACTCTCCGTCCGATCCTTCGCTTCCTGCTCCGCTGCATGCTTGAAGAATTGTGGAGAACAACAGCGCGAGTACAAGCATCGCCCCTCTAGCCTGTTTTCTTGTCATCATTTTTCCCTCCCATGAATTTTAGGTGCTGAATGTAGATGACTTCACTACGAAGTATTTTTTGTAAGCGCTTTTATTATAAATCGGGTTGAACTATCCATTGAACGGGATATGTTCCGAAAGAGTGTGTTGGATTCCGATGATTCATTTGCGATACAACCCTTGATATTCAGCAGGAGATATGCCGACCCATTTCTTAAATTGTTTGCTGAAGTGCTTTACATCATTGAAACCGGACATTTCTGCTACCTCATACACTTTGAGCGAGGAGCTTCCCAGCAGGTGTTTAGCATGCCCAAGCCTTAAATGAATCAAATAATCTATGAAGGTATGCCCGGTTACGCGTTTAAACATCTCACTAAAGTAATTACGGCTTACGGATACGTGACTTGCTACTTCTTGAAGTGAAATACTTTTTCTGAAATGGGTCTCTATATAACTGACTGCTTGGGCCACAATTCGTTCATGGATGGATTCTTCCGGAGACAGAGCAGTAGATAACGCTGCGACAAGATCACGATAATCCTGTTTGACAATAACGATCACTTCATGAACCTGCTTTAACCGATCCAGCTGCCTGATGTGAGCAGCAATTTCGTGCTTTGCTCCCTGCTGAACAAACAGGCTTAACACTCCTTCCGCCTCTGTGATTACCCGCTGCTTGCTGTTTGAGCTCATCCAGCACCTGCATATATTCTCGAGGATTTCCTCTCCTTTGCTATACAGGCCAGAGCGGATCATGTCGGTAAATTGCAATATCGATTCCTGGTTATTTGCTGAATCTGCAGGGTAATCCTTTTCCATTGTTTCAGCAGTCAGCACCTTTCCTGGTCCAGTGAAAAACGTCGCGGCAAGCGCTGTTCTCGCCTCTTCCCATGCAGAACGAATCCGGTGTAAAGGTGGATGCTTCCTGCTTATTCCAATAGTCAAATTGAGTTCTGAGCTTGAGAAATCCCGGAGGCTGCGCTGCGTGTCTATCCACTCGGCCAGTAAAGGGATCTTCGCCGTATCCTCAGGCAAATAGATTACACATTGATGAGAATAAGCAGTACAGAAGATGCTATTCGGAAACACCTCATACCATCGCTTCTTGAGCTGTTCTAACGAAATATTGGAGCCGTCAGTGTCTAATACAGCCATCCGAAATGGTCCTGCAGTCATCTCCGTATGAAAGGCTGTTGAGGCAACTATATCTTCTGACAGTGCCTTGTACAGCAGGTGCTCTTTCTTTTTATACGGCAGCAGGATAGCCTCCTTCCTATATTCGTTTAGTATCCGAAGGTTTTGTTTTTCCTGGTGCATTTTTTTCGCAGCTGATCAAGGACAGGGACTAACGTGCTTTCAGTTAATGTTGGTTTCAAGATATAATCCGAGGCACCTAGCCGGATTCCTTCCCTTACGTATTTAAAGTCACTATGGCAGCTCAACAGCAGGACTTGAACCCAAGGACACAACTCCCTGGCTGCACGGGTTAACTCAAGCCCATCCATAACCGGCATTGCAATGTCCGTAATGAGGATATCGATGTCTCTGCTCTCGACCCATTTCATCGCCTTAGCACCGTTAGCTGCTTCACCTACGACTTCATAGCCATGCCCTTTCCAATCAAAGACCGTCCTTAGTCCTGTTCTTGCTATTTTCTCGTCATCAACCAACAGCACCCTGCACATCCAAATCTCCCCCTTGGCTGGATAAGGTAATCTTCACTTCGGTTCCGGCCCCAATTCCGCTTCTCATTTGCACGCCATAGTTATCGCCGTAATACAATTGAATGGTTTGATGCACATGCCTGACTCCGATATTCATCATCCCTTGGTTAAATCGTTCTCTGTCCCGGTTCAACAGCTCCTCCAATCGATCACTGCTCATCCCAACACCGTCATCACGAATGAGAATTGTTAAATCCTTTTCGTTCAAAGCAACCTTAATCTCGATACGGCCTCCACTGTCCTTTGGAGCAATACCATGAAAAATAGCATTTTCTACAATAGGCTGAAGCAGCATACGCGGCAGCGGTATTTCCCTAAGCTCATCCGGACAGCTGATGTCCAGCTGAATCTCATAATCATATCTGTAATTTTGAATGATCATATATTTAGTAAGCAGATCCAGCTCCTCTCCCAGCCTTATAAAAACACCGTCGCGGGCTAAGCTCCCTTCGAGAAGCTGTACAAGTGTTGTTATCGTGTGATCGACCTCTGTCGTTCGGTTCAGCCTGGCCAGCCATCGGATGGAATTCAGTGTGTTATAGAGAAAGTGAGGGTTAATTTGGTAGCGGAGAGCCCTGATTTCCGCCAGTTTCTTCTCTCGCTCCTCTCTTGCGATTTGTTGAATGAGGATATCGATCTGTTCAATCATTTTGTTAAAGCTCTTGCCAAGCTGTCCAATTTCATTGCTTCCTACATCCGGACTTCGCACACTAAGATTGCCCTCTTCTCCTTTTCGCATCAAACGGCTCAGCTTCACCAGCGGATTTCCTATTTTTAAGGTGACAAAATAACCCATTCCTATTGCAAACAGAAGAGCACAGAGTATAATCCATACTGTGAATTTTCGAATACTTGCGGAATCAGCTGTCAGTTCTTCCAGCGGTACAATGCCGTGAACATACCAGCCGTTGTTCATTTTTTCAGGAATCATGAGAGTGCTCTTATTTCCACTGTGAAACTGCCTCATTTGAGCGGGGAGCTCCAGATCACTGATTTGCCCGTAGAGTGTCTTGTCCGGATGATAAAAATACTGATGCTCATCATTCGTGATGACCACATAACCGCTGTCACCAAACTGGACCTTGTCGAGCTCCGAAATCAGCACATTGCCCATCATTTCAAAAAATAAAATTCCGGTTATTTCACCTGTTTCCCAGCTGCGAATAGCCCGGCCAAATCCGAATATAGGAAAGCCCATACCCGCCTGTTTGAGGTACGATTCCTCCGATAAACCAAACCAGACAGAGGCTCCATTAGCCTGAAAAATCTGCTTAAACCACTCGGATTGCTCATGGTTGGGAATCGACATAAAGGAGTCGGCGCTGAGCACAGAATTCCGCTTTTTGATATCAAAAATATAAATATCCAGAATCTCAGGCGAGTTGATCATAATGGAGGTCAGCAAATCTTTTCCCTCTTTCACCTTAGCGGTGCTCTCGTATAATCCGGATTCCTGATCCTCCAATATGCCGTGGATAATTTTGCTGTTGAGAAGCATCATGGAGGAATCGTCGATTTTCTTGAAGAACATATTCAATTTGTCACTCAGCTGCGTTATCGTAAGAGACGCTACCTTGCTTACCTGCTCCTCTACAATGGAGGCTGATTTTTCATATGACAGGTATCCCATGATGATTACCGGTATGGCCATACCGATAAAAAAGAGCAAAAACAATTGAACAACGATGGAATGCAGTGATTGAAGGACTCTCTCGGCAAGCTTCCTCATATAAATACTCATCTCCTCTCTTCTTTTTGATAGCGCTTCCAAATGAAGTGAGTTAATATTACAGCATTCTTGTTTAAAAGTCGTCATTTTCTTTGGGGGAAAAACAAAACGCCCGAAGTCTAAAGTAATAGACCTCGGGCGCATCAATTATTTGTTATAAATTGCTTAAAGCTGGTCCCTCTATGGCATTTTGAAGCTGTAATTCCGTATACGCAATTTCCTGACCGTTCAAGAGCAGTACAATACGGTGAAGGCCGGGGTAATGGCGGCGTGTGCTCAAATCTGCCCAGCGATGGGTCCTTGAGCCGCTAAGCCGGGAACCTCCTTCTACTGTTTTGTCCGATAACAGAAATTTTTTGCGGGAAACCTTGCTTCCAGCCTTAACAAAATCAATACCGTATTCGATTCGAATACGAACAGGGGGACCTGTGCGAACAAGCAGCTCGTACCTGAGTGTTGTATTCTCTCCAATATTTATCGTGACAGGAACTACCGACACGGCTGCCTCCATAGCTAGCGGCGTTGTCTCTGAGGCTGAAGTGTATCCGAACAGGGCCATCACTTCCGGTTCGGCTGAGCGAATTAAGCTTCTGCAGGCATGTCTGACAATCCAATCCGTATGCGGATTCTGTCCCATCCATTCCTTGGCAATCTGTAGAACCAGCTCTGGGTGATCCTTCGCAATGTCATTCAGATTGTTGGCCACACTTTTACGAACATATAAGGATGGATCCGTCTTCAATTGAGTCAGTATAGGCAGGATTGGAGCGGGATCACGCTTAAATTCTGTCAATGCTTGTCCCCACGGCAGTCTTGGTCTGCAACCTTCACTTGCGAGCCGCCGTACATGCTCATTCTCACTTGTAGACCAGGATCGCATTTGCTTCATCATCCGTTTAGGATGCTGAATAATAAACGGTCTTACCGCAAACTCAGCAGAAGAATGCTGCGTAAATGCCTCAAGTGCTCGCATGGACAGCTCAAAATGCTCATCGGCTTGACCGAATACCTCGACATAATCTGGTAGAATCAGATAAGGGAAACCAGAGCAATGCCGGTTCACTTCAAGTAAAATATCTATTGCATGTTCATATCGTTCAGGCAATAAAGTTCCAAGCACGTTAGTAATATGACGAATCCGAGCTTTCAGAGCAAGCTCCTCCCAATGCTCATTCATGACTTTATCTACGAAAGCTTCAGCCGGAAAGGAAGGATCAGCAGCTTGTATCGTTTGTCCGAACTCCATTAGAAAGGTTGGATTATATATTTTTTTCAACGGTTCTGCCATGTAATTATTCTCCTTGTCTTAAATGTACTATAGACACCACATCGAGAAGATTCTGTAACGCTGCTATTCCACGTACTTGTTCTTCTAATGCGTAATCATTGTAGGCCAGTGACTTTAGTGTTATTTCTTTCGCCTGGGCAATGTTATACTTCTCAAGATCCGCTAATACCTCACGAACAATGTTCAATGAATAGGCGGCTTTTTGCACAGTTCGAATGATCAGTACTCTTCGGATATCAGACGCATTGTAAATACGAAATCCACTATCCTTGTGTCGATCTGGAGTGATCAACCCTTCCTTCTCCCAGTGTCGGATGGCAGACGTAGATACATTTGCTTCTCTTGCTACATCCCCAATTGTAAAATAATTTCGATCAAAGAAACGCGGAATTTCCATCAGCTCATTTAATTCAAGTATTTCTGCCGTTTTTTGTACAGTTTCCTTCTCTGTATGTAGCTTTACCTGTGCTTGATTAACCAGCCATAATGCCTCCATCTTGTTCCCTCTTATAATAAGTGGCATAAGCTCCTTAATCAATTCCATACCAAATCCAGGCAAGAGCGCACGGATACATTGAAAATAGGCCTCATGCTCCACGGTATAAATTCGGTATCCATTCTTCTCCCTTTCCACCTTAGGAACCAACCCCCAGGATTCATAATGCCTTAAGGCACTGGTGCTAATGTTCAATTTCTTGGCTATGTCAATCCCTCTCATAAACTACTCCTATGAACATCTTGTTATTTGAAATTAAACCTCATGACGGCTTTTAAGTATAGAATACCCTTACTTCAGTAAAAAACATAACAAACCTTAGCATTTGCATCAATATTATATGATCTAAATGTAAGGTGAAATTTATCAAAATCCTAAGGAGTGAAGTTCAAAATGAAACATACGATCGTACCCTATTTCATGGTGCTGAGTGCATCCCAATTTATTGATTTTACCAAGTCTGTTTTTCAGTCCGAGGTCGTGAAGGTTAATAAGCATGAAGAAACAGGAGGAATTATTCATGCAGAAATGAAAATCGGTGAGAGCCTCATTTACTTTGCCGATACTTCACATGATGGCAGCTGCGGTCCAGGCGTATGCGGTGAGTTAAAAAATGACGGATTAATTCCAATTCAAATGTATATATATGTGGATAACGTAGCAGATACTTACGAGAAAGCAATCGCAGCTGGTGCAGCATCAGTGATGGAAGTGATGGAAGATGAAGTTGGCGGCTGCATGGCAGGGTTTGTCGATCCATTTCAAAACTTATGGTGGCTTCAATCGAAAAAGTAAAGCAGTACAAGAGCCATAACAAAAAGAGAAGTACCTGTCAAAGCAGGTACTTCTCTAGCCTTAATTCCAATGAAGCAAATATTACGCGTGAAATCTCATACCGTCATATACAGCTTCCACGTATCCAGCACGGATGACAAAATCACCAAAATGCTCTCCATCCTCACGCTCTTTAGCATATCTTGCGATGATCTCATCAAGCGACTCCAATATTTCTTTTTCCCCAATATTCTCTTTGTAGAGCTTATTGAGGCGTGAACCGTTAAATGCGCCGCCCAAATACATATTGTATTTACCGGGTGCTTTGCCGATGAAGGATAGCTCAGCCAGCATCGGGCGGGCACATCCGTTAGGGCAGCCTGTCATGCGGATTACAATCTCCTTCTCACGAAGTCCGTTACTTTCCAGAATACACTCGATTTTTTCCATAAGTGTAGGAAGGTAACGTTCGGATTCGGCCATCGCAAGTCCACAAGTAGGAAGCGCAACACATGCCATGGAGTTTCTACGAAGCGCTGAATAATGAAGCCCATCCGTCAAGCCGTATTCAGCGATCAGCTTCTCAATCTTCTTCTTGCTCTTCGGTCCGACGTTCCCAATAATCAAGTTCTGATTCGCCGTGAGGCGGAAATCGCCTTTGTGAACCTTGGCAATTTCACGAAGACCTGTCATCAGCGGATAACCATCTAGATCGACAATTCGTCCGTTCTGGATAAACAGGGTGAAGTGCCATTTGCCATTACTGCCTTCCACCCAGCCATAACGGTCACCATTATGATCGAAATGAAAAGGACGCGCAGGCTCCAAGGCATAACCAAGACGAGTGGTCAATTCATTCTTCAGCCAATCCAGACCCCGATCATCTACCGTATATTTGAAGCGTGCGTGCTTACGAACGGCACGATCACCGTAATCACGCTGAATCGTCACAATCTTCTCAGCTACATCTACCATCTGCTCTGGAGTACAGAAGCCGATTAACTTGCCGACCTGAGGATATGTTTTGGTATCTCCATATGACATCCCCATACCGCCGCCTGCGGTCACATTGAACCCTTTCAGCTTGCCATCCTCCACGATCGCGATATATCCGAGATCCTGGGAGAATACATCGACATCATTCGATGGAGGTACTGCAATACCGATCTTGAATTTACGCGGCAGATATACCGCACCATAGATAGGCTCCTGCTCTGCATCATTATCACGGCTGTCAATGATCTTCTCTTCATCAAGCCAGATCTCATGATACGCTCTTGTGCGGGGATCGAGATGATCACTAACCTTACTAGCCCAAGCATACACTTCTTCATGCACTTCGGATTGGTAAGGATTTGGGTTGCACATCACGTTCCGGTTAACATCTCCGCATGCAGCAAGTGTGCTTAGCAGTGCATCGTTTACTTCGCGGATCGTGCTCTTCAGATTCCATTTCAGTACACCGTGAAGCTGGAAGGACTGACGTGTTGTCAGCCGGATTGTACCGTTTCCGTATTTATGAGAGATCCGATCCATCATCAGCCATTGATCCGGTGTCACCACACCGCCAGCAGCGCGTACGCGCAGCATGAACTGGTAGGCTGGCTCCAGCTTCTGCTTGGCACGCTCGTTGCGAAGATCACGATCATCCTGCATGTAGCTGCCGTGATGCTTCATCAGACGATTATCATCTTCTGGAATAGAACCTGTAATTGGATCTTTTAATGTTTCAACAAGACTGCCTCTTAAATAATTGCTTCGACGTTTTATATCCTCTACATCGCTGTGGGGTGCATTTTGTGGCGGGTACAATTCATTTAGTGCCATGCTAGTATCTCCTTCCGGTATGAAAAGCCTTCCTTAGTAAACATCGCGTTGATATCGTTTGTCCTGCTGTAATCGAATCAGATAATCCGTTGCCGCCTCCATCGTCAAGCCGCCTTCCTGTACGAGAATGGCTGCAAGTGTGGAATGAACATCGTGCGCCATCTTCTTCTCATCTCCACAGACGTAGATGTAAGCACCCTCCTGAAGCCACTCGTACAGCTCACGGCTTCTCTCGAGCATCCGGTGCTGAACATATACCTTCTCGTCTGTATCTCTGGAGAAAGCGACATCCATCCGGGTCAGCACACCATCTGCCAGCCAGCGCTGCCATTCCACCTGATATAAAAAGTCGGTTGCAAAATGCTGATCACCATAGAACAGCCAGCTCTTACCCCCGGCTCCCTGCTCTTCTCTCTCTCCAATGAATGCACGGAAAGGAGCAACACCCGTACCTGGTCCAATCATAATAATTGGTGCATCAGGGTTCGCTGGAAGCTTGAAGTTATCGTTATTCTGTATAAATACAGGGAGTTGATCTCCTGGTTCAATTCGTTCTGCCAGCTGCACGGAGCAGACACCGTAGCGATCCCGTCCGTTCGCTTGGTAACGTACTGTACGCACGGTCAAATGCACTTCATCAGGATATGCACTTGGACTGCTGGCAATGGAATAGAGGCGTGCCGGGATTTTACGAAGCAGCGTAACGAATTCAGATGCGGTTACACCTCGTAGATCAAAGTCCTGGATCAAATCGAGCAGATCATGGTCATTGATATAATTGCGAAGCTCTTGTTCATTACCTGGCTCAAGTAGCTTTCTAAGCTGAGCATTCGAGGTCAGATTCACAATTTGCTCCAGCAGCGGCTTTGTCAGTACCGTAATTTCAAAATACTTCGTCAGTGCATCCTGTAAAGAGAGCGTGTCGCCTTTTTTGGATACCTGAATGATTTCTTCACCGTTCCACCCTGCTGCAGCAATGATCTCTTCTACGAGCAAAGGATGATTCTGAGGGATGATTCCCAAGCTGTCTCCTGGCTCATAAGTAAGTCCAGATCCTTCTAAGGACAGCTCGATATGTCTCGTTTCACGATCAGACCCGCGTCCGTTCAAATTTAGATTCTCAAGCACCTCGGCTTGAAACGGGTTCGATCTGGTGAACTCTGATTCCGTACTGGTAGAGGCTGCCGCACCTACACTACTGACACTTACCGGTGTTAATGTACTTGCCGCATTCAGCTCAGACAGGACATTATTCATCCATTCGGCTGCTGACTCTTCAAAGTCAACATCGCAGTCCATTCTTGGCGTCAAACGAGTTCCGCCGAGCTCGGCCAGACGATTGTCAAAATCCTTGCCTGTTTGGCAGAAGAATTCGTAGGAAGTATCTCCAAGTGCCAGAACAGAGAATTTCAAGTCATCCAGCTTAGGTGCACGTTTACTGTGCAAAAATTCATGGAAAGCGATCGCACTATCCGGCGGCTCTCCTTCTCCATGGGTGCTGACGACAATGAGCAGATTTTGAACCTTCTTCAGATTGTTTGGTTTGAAATCACTCATAGAGCTGGTTGTTACTTCAAACCCTTGCTCCTGAAGCTTCTTGCTGAATTTCTTCGCAATTCCGCTGCTGTTTCCCGTCTGGGAACCGAACAGTACGGTAATCTCTTTGCTGATCGCAGGTGCAGCTACTGCAGGCTGACCAGCAACGTTCACAGCCGGTGCTTCTAACGCAGATGTCGCAGCCACACCGCTTGCTTGAATCGCCGTTAAATAGCCGCTAAGCCATATACGCTGTGTCTCGGATAATGTAGGTAATAATCGATTTAATAGTTCCGTCTGTTCCTGAGTAAATGGGCTGTTAATCACTTGGAGTTCCAATAATATCCACCTCGGATGCTTTGATAATAATTCTCAGTAAGTTTATCAGAATTAATTTGTCTCTACTGAAACTATCACAGGACCAGAGAGTGGTCAATTAGATTGATCTTATGACATCTATCAGGTTTGCTGATAAAGGGTGTTTTTTCGTGAATAAGAGATAATTATCTAGAAATATGGTGATGAATAGAAAACTCTCCCTATCAAATAAGGAGAGTTTCTTAGGAATGCTTTACTTTTTAGATTTTTCTTTCATCTTAATTACAACAGCCGTCAGCGGCTCAAGTGTAATTGAAGTTTTACTAAGTTCAAACCCGGATTTGTCAGAAACCGCCTTAACTCCAGCTTCATCCTGATCCACGACAACAGTTCCTTTCGTAAGATCTGTGTCGAGACTAAGCGTTCTTGGGGTTTGATCCGCATTAACAAAAACATAGTATGTCCCCGTGTTATCCGTAGACTTATTTTTGTAGGCGATGATTAGATCCTTGCTGTTCATCTCCGGTGCCTTAATTAGAGATACATTCTTATCTACGAGAGATTCATCCCCTAGACGGAAGGCGTTGGTTGATTTCCTCAGTTGAATGAGTCCCTCCGTATACTCCCTTGTTACACTGTTAACCGGATATTTCTTACTGTCCAGTGCCTTATCCCAATCGAATTTGTTAATCGCATCTGAAGAGTCATAGGAATCGTGAATGAAATAGCCAAATACTTTACCGGTTTCATCTGACAAAGCGTGATATTTCTGCTCAGGCAACCCTTCACCATGCCACTGCTTCGTACGTCCGTATTCCTGCCCCGCGTGCAGAAATACCGTTCCCTGAGAAGTCAGCACCATCAGATTCCCAAGTCTGATTCGCTGATGAATTTCAAGATCATTTGCCGGTATGGACGGATCTTTCTTGATCGATTGTGCAATAACATCATACAGCGGGAGATTATCGTGAGCTTCAATATATTGCACCATATCTCCAGGATCGTCCGCTGGCGTGTTTGTCGGCTGGCCTTTGATATTGCTCATGATCAGGTTGATATCTCTTGCACCGCCAGTAAGGAATCTAGGCTCTCCTTCAGAACCGAATCCGGATTTTAATTCATTACGAATTTCATCGGAGAATACACCCACATCATTTGTCTCGTCCATCCAATCCTGGTCCGCACCTTGTCCGGCAAGTTCAGTATCTGCATTGGCTCCACTGAAGGTTCTCCAGCCCTCACCAATGAATAGCGCATTCGGATTCAGCTTGGCAGCTGCATCATAAGCTTTTTGAATAGAACCGGAAGTCGCATCCCCCATCATATCGAATCGCATTCCATCAATTTTATACTCATCAAACCAGTATTTCACCGAATCCACCATCAATTTCTCTGCCATTACATGATTCGTAGCCAGATTATTGCCGAAGCCGCCGACGTATGCACCATTACTGTCCTTCCAAGCATAGTAATTCGGAACGATATCATTCAGAAGATCAGCATTCGCCATGTGCGTATATACGACATCGAGAATGACACCCATACCTGCATCATGAATAGCATCAATCATGTTCTTAAGCTCTTTGACTCGAAGCTCCGGATTTGTGGCATCTTCGGAATACGCCCCATCAGGAGAGAAGTAATTGTGAGGGTCATATCCCCAGTTGTATTCGTTGCCTCCGGCAGAGTATTGAAGCTCCCTGTTACCCATCTTCGTCTCATCCCCATAGTACCAGGCCATAACCGGGAGAAGCTGTACGTGAGTGACGCCAAGTGATTTCATATAATCCAATTTGTCTTCTAATGCATTATAGGTGCCCCATCTGGAGGTTAGGTCATCTTGAATTGAAGGATCGGAAGTATAATCCCGAACGTGCAGCTCCCATATAATCGCATCCTCTCTATTTTTATAACCGTCAATCTTGGCATAGTTATAACCCTTCGGATTTGTTTTACTGAGATCAATGATGGCTGCTTTACCAACGACATCCCCGTCTTGACCCGCAGCGCCTGAGGTATCGACCTGGAAGGCTGCCATCGATTTCGCATAAGGATCCAGCACTTTTCGACTCTCGCCATTGTTTACAACCTCATATTGGTAGAAATAATTTTTAAGATCCTTCACGCCATGCTCTTCTGGTCGAACTACGGTCTTCCATACCCCTTGCTCTTGAAGGGTCAGCTCCTTGGATCCAATATGAACAGATGCATCCTTCTTATCGTATACATTTAGCTTTACCGAGCTTGCAGTCGGTGCCCACAGCTTGAAGGTGACTTTTTTCTTACTGTATGTAGCACCGAGGTCGTTACCCTTATAAGCATATAATTCATCAATAACACTCCAATGAAGCTCTGCCTTAACCGATATGCCTGCATACGTAATTGTAAGTGGAAGCTTGTTCAGATCAAAATCAGCTGTGATTTCTACTGTATTATTCTCGCTTACTTTGACTTCACTAGCTTCAACAACCGAGCCAGCCTGATCCTTAATGATCAATTCCCTGCTTACCGCATCCGGAGTAAGTCCTTCAGTTCGAGTAAATTTGAGCTCAATCAGGTCCTTGGATGTGACTGTAGCAGCTGTAACTCCTGTAGCCATCTCACCATAGGGTGAGACGTACACTTGATCATCACCTTCCCGGACCCATAAATGATCATAATGCTGAAGGAGGTTGAAGCTCTTATCTCCACCATCCTTTTCCTCGCCATTATTACGATTCACTATAAGAAACCCGAGCTTCGTGGCATCCTCTTTTAGCTCAACATCAATATAAGCACCATATTTATCGGTCTGTTCGTTAGTAAATGGGAGCGCGCCCTTCGGCCAATCTGTTGAAGGCGCTTTCACATCTTCCCATAACCATAATCCATATCCATTATAGTCTTGATCTGCACGAGAATAATGGATTCGCACGACATCATCAGCCAAGGGTACAGGTTCATACAGGAGAATCTCGTCTGATCCTTGTCCCAGCCACACCTCATTTATATTTGTTGAGCTCAGCTCTAGTATCTTATCTCCACCGTGCTTCTCCCCGGTCGTCCGATCTACGATGAGAAAGCCAACTTTTTTAGCATCTGCTCTGAGCGGAATATCTACATAGGCTCCATAAGCATCCTGCTGTTCTGCTGTAAACGGAATTGCACCGCTTGGCCATTCGGCTGATGGAAGCTCTACATCCTCCCATACCCAAACACCCAGATTCTCTCCAGTCCCGTCATAATGAATTCTTAAATTCTGCTCAGGTATCGACTGAATTGAATGATTCTCCTGAGCATCAACAGGCACGATCCATATGCTTGTCAAGACCATAACTGCAGCGATGAACACTGTTAATGCTGTACGCAAAGAACGATAATTGCGCATGAACATTCCTCCGATTCATATTGAAATGGAATACACCAAATTTGGTACCGTTTGCATAGATTGTCGAACCGTATGGATCGTTGTCATTCTAACTTCTTCCTGTTCAAGAATAGCGTAAACATACACCTCCGTTCTGATTAACGCAAACATTCTTCTAATTGTCTGCTTGTGGTTTTGTTCAGACAAGGAATTCCTTGCTTTATTTCCAATGAAACCGTTTGCATGATTATATTACCTTTGAGTCTTGATCATCGTCAACCACTTGTTACCCTTCTTCGCGATAAACAGTTCTTAAGAAGGATATTTTTTTGATATAATCATCTGAAATGATTCTAGTAACGAATGTATAAACTTAAGGAGACAGGAAGCAATGCAGCCCTTTACCGCAGAAGTGATTCGAGTCATTCAATCCATTCCAGAGGGAAAGGTAATGACCTACGGACAAGTTGCGGCTTTAGCCGGAAGTCCTCGTGCGGCAAGACAGGTTGTCCGGGTACTTCACTCGATGAGTGAGAAGCATGCCCTCCCCTGGCACCGAGTCGTAAATAAGTTCGGAGAGATAGCCATCCCTGAAGACGAGCAGCGATTGATCCAAGAGATGAAGCTCGAAGATGAAGGTGTAGAACTGGGACTTGACCGACGGATTGACCTATCCAAATATCAGGCCTGAAAAATCGAGAAAGAGGAGAATCCGGACCATTATCCGGAACTCCTCTTTTTATTAGGACAAGCGTTCGTTCAGAAACTTAGCGAATTCGAATGACGAATGTTTTCGTATTCGCTGCACCTTGATCATCTGTGACGATGAGCTCCACCGTATAATTTCCGCCTTTGGTATAGGCATGTGTAGCGGTGACTCCACTACCCGTTGCTCCATCTCCAAAATTCCATACATAAGAAACAATGCTGCCATCCTCGTCGTATGAATTTGAAGCATCGAAAGTAACATCCCGGTTACGCTGCGCTGCGCTCGGAGATTGAATGATGGCGACAGGGGCTGCATTTGGCGGAGCCGGCTCTTCCCCACTCTCTGTGACATATAATTTACCAAGTGCTGCAACTTCTGTTTCGTTACCTGCTGTATCCCATACTCTTACTACAATAACTCCGCCTTCGAGCCTCAACGATTCTGAGGTTGTATAGGTTCCTTCATAGTGTCCAGGAGAAGTCTCTGTGAGCGGAGCTTCATTGAAGCTCGATGGGGCATTGCCTGGCAGTTCGACACGGAATGATGCTGACAGACCTGGGCGGCTGTCGAAGGATACATACACCGCCTCTCCTGCTGAAATATGCAGATCCGAACTTGGTGCGAGATTCGTTATGACAGGTGCTGCCCAGTTTACTACTACTGTACGTGTAATGGTCGTTTCGTTGCCAGCCAAGTCTGTTGCTATTACAGTAACGACATTATCACCTGAGTTGATCAGAAGACGATGCTCGAAGCTTCCATCCTCCGTAACTTCAGCTGCTTCACCGTTCACTGTAACCGTATCAAGGTATTCATCATTCACTGTACCTCTCACGGTATAAGCTTCAGCGTTCGTCGTCTCTCCATCCTCTGGAGATGTAACAACAAGCTCTGGTGCAGCTTGATCAAGAGTTACCGTTACTGGAGTAGAAGGGTCTGTTACTTCATCACCCACCAAGACTTCAGCGACAAGAACGTTCTCGCCTGCATTCAGGTCGATCACCGCTTCAAATTGTCCCTCTTCCACCGTCGCAGTTGCTGCTTCTTCTTCCCCATTATAAATCGTCACTGTTGATCCGTTGGCATTGGAAGTACCTGTAATTGTAATGGACTCCTCATTCGTGTACGTATCTTCTGACGGAGAGGTGATGATTGGCGCGCCAATCGCATACTGTACATGCGCACGGATCATGTAATTTCCTTCCTCTAGAGGGGAGGCAGTCCATGCGCCACTGATCCGCTGCCATGCCCGTTCAGCGACTGTACTGCTCTCATCGGTTGCTAGTCCCGGTGAATAAGGATTCGCTTCGGTCTGCTCGTATACAATGTAAAAGTCTCCTGTAACCGAGACCGGTTCCGGGAACTCTACCGTTGTCCATTCATCATTTCTTAGTGCAGTACCGTCAAATGGACCTGCAAGCTCACGTCCGGGTGCTCCATCTGGTCCAGATGCATCATATACAGAATAACTGAAGGCTGTACCGCCTGGGCTCGGCCACTCTGTATTCCAGAAGAGGAAGGATGCTCCGGTTACTTGTGCCGCTTCTGATTCAGGACTCATTTTAACAGCCCACGCATTCCCTGCCGCATTCCATGCACGAGCATTCTCCGCTGTTCCGTCATCATATTTGATCTCACCTGCATAGCCGATGAAGGGCTTCAGATCAAAGTCATGCGTGACAGTATCGTTCGCAGGAACGGTTACTGCTGCTGTTTCACTATAGTAATCTAATGCGGAAATGGACAAAGTATATGTTCCTTCATATACCTGCAGAGTAAAGACCCCCGCTTCGTCAGTCCGTACAGGTGATACCTGTGCGTCTTCCATGACCATGACTACCGCATCTGCAATCGGCTCTCCCGTACGTTCATTTGTAACGGTGCCCGTAATCGTACCTTGTGGAATTTCTTCGAGCTGGAAGTTAACGTTACGTGTCTTGCCATCTTCAATGCTTACAGGAACCGTCTGTGGGTAATAGCCGTAAGACTCGACCTTCAAATTATAGTCACCGGCGACATGATTAAAGCTGTAACGGCCTGTAAATGCATCCGTACGAACCGATCTTCCGGTTTCGAGAACCGTTACCGTAGCAGAGACAGGAAGACTAAACAGTCCTATTTCTCCATCCTTCGATACGGAATCACCTTGAGTCGTAATCGGCTGCTTGCTCACAAAGTCCGTCAATACAGGGGCATTCTGTATTGCTTTAGCTTTTTTAGATTCAGTCTTTGTATCACTAGCTGTTGATTCTGGTGCAGATACAGCCAGCACCCGGACATCATCCAAATACCATCCCGCTTTTTGTACACTGCCATCCGTAGTTAATCTAAAGCGTACTTGAATTTCATTTCCTGCATAGCTTGTCAGATCAATAAATACAGGTGACCACTGTTTACCTTCTGTTACATTGGAGTAGTAACCAATCTCTGTCCAGGTCGTACCGCCATCCGTGGTTACTTCCACGTAGGCATCATCATAGTTTCTTTCGATTTCGTACCAGTGATTGAAGGTCAGTGCAGCCGTATTCTGAGAAGTTAAGTCAATCACAGGCGATACAAGAGAAAAATTTGAGCTTGCCAGATAAGTTCCGTTCAGATCAGTTCCCCAAACATTCGGAGGAGTGACCGCAGAAGCTGGACCCGGTGCAGCAGGAGTGCCCCGCTCCCATACATCATTCGTTCCCAAGTGTGTCCAGCCATTATCGTCTTCACCGTCAAATGAATCGCTGAATACAGTTTCTGGTACAGCTACATCAACCGCTATCTCATTGGAAGCGTCACTCTCGTTGCCGCTGTAATCTTTTGCTTTGACTACATAATAAAAAGTTGTTTCTCCTTCAATCGTAATACTGTCAACATAGGATGCTTCAGATGTCGTGCCAATCAGCTCATATCCCGTGTCAGATGCCACAGAACGATAAACATTATATTCCTTCAGATCTTCATCAGCAGGAGCACTCCACTCTAGCGATACGTCACCAAGTATTGAAGGTGTTCCTGTCAGCTCAGATGGAGCTGCTGGAGCCACTTCATCCGGAAGCTGCAACGAGAAGTCATCAATGTACCAGCCTTCTCCTTGAATTGAAGCGTCCGAGCTGAGAACAAATGCCACATATACTTTTTGTCCCGCATACGCGGTTAAATCTACATATTGGTTCGCCCAATCTTCACTGCTGCCCGTAACCGTCAGCAACTGTTCAAATTCATAGTCGTTCTCTTCTGTCGCTAGATACACAGTACCAAAATCACTGCCGTCTTCTAGCTCATACCATTGCTTGAAGGACAACAGGGCACCTTCAGGCGCATCTTCCAAATTAATTGGCGGTGCAATTAGAGCGGTGTTAGAATTCGGTGCATACGTACCCGTTAAATTTGTCGCCATTACATGCTCCCCAGAATAGGCACTTCCAGGTCCGCTTTCAGGAGTTCCCCATACCCAAGGATTGTCAAGATCAGGCAAGAATCCAACATAGTCCTGTTCAAAATTTTGGGAATAACCTGGTTCAATTCCTTCCAATACGTCTACGGAATGTACTTCCGTCTCATAACCGTTATTGCCATAGTCATTCACACGGATGTAATATTCAAGGCCTGGCTCCTCGATAAGTGCTGCAGGAATAACAGCTCGGTACGTACCATCAAGCGCATCTCCGGAAGTGAGTTCCGCTGGTATGTATACATAGCGGCTCATACCTTCTGTTCTTGCAAAAACACTGACTTCAGTAACGGATACATTATCACTGGCTTCAATGGAGAATCCGGCATCAAGTCCGGCATAAACCGATTCCAGAACAGTGTAATCCAGCTCAGGTGCAGTCAGGTCATCACCGTCGATGGTCACTCGACCCGTTACAGAACCGACACCTTGAAGGACTGAGCCAACCGCATCAAGTGCATTGACAATGCCGTGTCCATATCCGTTGTTAGGTGATTCCGGATAAGTGCTATCTGTTCTTTCTGTCGCTGTTTCTGTCAGAATATCCTCCAGATCATCGACAGTGAGAGAGCTGTTCGCTTGCAATAGCATGGCCGCAATGGCAGTTGTATGGGGGCCTGCCATCGATGTTCCATTCCAGCCTCCTTCATAACTGCCGCCTGGAACCGATGAGCGAATGTTCACACCCGGAGCAGAAACTTCAGGTTTAATCTCATCATACGGGGAGGGACCCAAGAGTGAGAAGTCAGCCAAATCTCCATTGATGTCCGTTGCACCTGTAGCAAAGGATTCCGGATAGTTCGCCGGATTAGCAACCGATCCAGGGCCACCAGGATTCGTCAATGTTGTGTTACCTGCAGAGAATTCGGGGAATATCTGGGCATCACGCCATGCTTGGACGATGGGTCTGAACCATTCATCAATACCTGCTCCTCCACCCCATGAGTTGTTCACCACATCTGGAGCAAGCTCTGGATGTAGATTCCCCTCTTCATCTACCGGTGCCAGCAGCCACTGAGCACCATCCAGAATGATGGCATCCGTGGTGCTCGGATTAAAGATACGGACCGCCATCCATTTTGCGCCGGGTGCTACACCAATCATATTCGTGCCGTCTTCTTCAGCACCTACCATCGTCCCCATTGTATGTGTACCATGACCGTCCGTATCGGCTGGAAGTGAGGCACCGCTATGAGGATCGTACCAGCTCAGCTCTGGATCAACGACATTTCCGCTGGCATCCAAACCACGCCATTTGCTGGCTAGGGCAGGATGTGTATAATCAACGCCGGAGTCCAAATTTGCGACGACAATTCCAGAGCCGTCAATTCCTTGCTCCCACACTTCGGGTGCATTGACTTGAGCGATGTTCCATTCAATTTCTGCCGGGTCATAATCAGAAGGTTCTGTATTCTTGTTCTGATCCGCTGCTGAGGCAGCAGAATCGCTGTCCAAATCATTCGCCTTCGGAGTCGAAGCATTCTTATCAACCGTAACTTCCTGTAGGAATCGTTCTTCATTTGGAAGGATCTTGTCAATGCCAGGCTGAAGGGCCAGCTCCTCCATCACCTCTTTGGTACTTGTAACCGCCAGTGAATTGACAATGAAATAGCTCTTGTATTCTTTAACTCCGCCAACTTCCTTCTGTTCATCCAAATATTTTTGGATCGGTATTTGTGTACGGGATGCCGTTTCACGCAGTGTACTAACCACTGAGGTACGAGCTGAGAGCTTCGCAGCTGCAGGGGTTGCTTTTTGAGTGGAAGCCAGATCCATTGCTTTCTGAGAAGCAAGCGCAGTATCCGCTTGTTCTGACATTTTGATCAGGTAGGTGACATATTTGTCTTCGTCAAACAGCTTATTTAGCTTAGAGTCTACTTTTGCAGTGATCAGTTCGGGAGCCGCAGTACGCAAATCGATCTTATCAGAAACTGAGGTCGTCGGTGCGGCCATAGCCGGACTTACGATGGACACTGCCAGGAGGAAAGCCATGCTTAATGAGAAGGTTTTTTTCGTCTTTTTCGCTGTGACCAAGTCTAATACACTCCTTTTAGATTAGAAATAGAAACGTATGAATTCCCTCCAAACAAATACACGACCAATTAAACGACGAGAAGATACGAATCAGAATTTGATTGGAGCACCACCTCCTTTAAGGGGTTAATAGAAGTGAATTCATAGACTTAAGCGTCTTAGATGGGAAAAAGAAGATTTATTTGAGTAGATTCAGGGGGTTAATCTATTTTGTATTACTGAGAGAGTTTAAAATTCTTGGAGATTGATGAGATTCTGAGAGTTTGATGAGATGAGAGTTAACATTTTAGAGGATTTATTAAATGAAAAGCTATTGCTTGTGAAGAGAGTATAAATCATAAAAAAAGACGGTTACAAGCATTTATTTAACATAATTTTACATTTGGTTCTTAATACTTATTTTACATAGGTCAATTAAGTATTAAGACGGATACGTCATATGACATGCATGTCACATTTTTCGATAAAATTCTCATAAAAGGATAAAGAACCGCGTGTATAGCGGTTCTTGAAGGAAAATGCGAATTGGGGCGTTGATATTACTACTTGGATAGAATAATAATGTCAATTTTGTGAAAGATGCAGGACGGATTATCCAGCATTTATTTTTCAGTTGTGATTTAGGTTGTTTGGTCTATGAAAAATACATTTTGACGCACAGATCAGCATGAATCAAAAACAAAATAGTACCATCTATGCTCGTGCAGCATTTCTTTCGTCCTGTTCGCCTGAATTCTTCCTATTTTATTTGTTGTTTATTAACAACTTAATAGGAATAAAATACTAATTGTTTCATTTTGGCGAATTAGTGCGAGTGCCTGTTTGCTGTTCGAACTTTCGGAACATGATTTCTGTACAAGTAATGAAAAGCTGCGAGCAGGAGGATATGCATGACAGCGAACACAAAATACATATTGCTGAATACCGATGCTTCCAGGTTTCCATTTAGTCCATTCCATGCACTCCTCGCTCCTTGATCAAGGAGTATACTGTAGAAGGAAGCGGCGATTGCGCCGGACATAAAATTAAGAGTCGAAACAAGCCCCATCCCTATTCCTATATATTCTGGAGCAAGTGAACGGGACACGCTGTTAATGAGCGAAATTTGAAGACTCATTTGGCTTACAGTACCTACAATGAGGATAGCTGCTATCCAATAATGATGAGCCCCTGCCCAAATGGACATCGCCATAAATGTAATGAACAAGAGACATGCCGATATCGAATAGACAAAGTGATTCCCACGGGTATCGACGACTTTTCCAATCCTTTTTCCAAGCAAGGCAGAACCGATCGCTGCGGGAACCAACATAAATCCGACGATTCCCGAGGAAAGATCATTGACCTGTTGCAGCAGCAGCGGGGTCAGAAATGGGAACGAGAACCCAATCCCCTGTACAAGAACCAGAATAACCAGCCCGATAGCATAGCCTTTCGATCGAAACAATTGAAGGGGTATAAATGGGACTAACGTCAGCCTTGAACGAACAATAAATAATATAAACAGGACTGACGCTGCTGAAAAATACAGTATGTTCGCTTGAGTTATCGACATCATAAGCAATACAACAAATAAGGCGAGCAGGCTTCCCCCGAAGTAGTCGATCTTATCTTTCTTTAACTCGCCCTTCTCTAAATACTTTAGGTAAAACGGTAAAGTAACCAGTGTAAGGATCGGCACTGCAAACAGCCATCTCCATTCGGCAAAGCTGACAATTGCTGCTGAGATGACAGGTCCTATTGCATTTCCAACCGCAAGTCCTGTAAAGGTAATCCCCAGTGCATACCCTCTTCTCTCCGGACTGAAATATCTGACAGGTATGATGGTACTCATGGCCGGCACTACAGCAGCCCCTGCCGCCTGTACGATTCTGCCCAGTACAACCATAGAGTAAGACTGCGCTGTAAATCCAACCAGCGACCCCAGAGCAAACATGAACAATCCAATCACAACTAAATGCCGCAGATGAACCAGGCTTACCAGCTTCCCGTATGTGAGCGTACCCAGCGCGTAGACGACGAGATACGCGGTGGAGACCCAGCTTACCTGAGCTACGGTTAATGAAAATTCAATGCTGATGTCCGTCAGCGCGATGTTAAACATCGTTACACTCATGACCGACAGCACCATGGTAAATGCTAAAATTCGAATTAGTCTATTTGCACGATCGGCTGCATCTTGTTGAGTCGGACTAACCACCTTGTCGTCCATTTCAGTTTTCCTCCCTTACTTCTCTTTTCTCCAGTTTATTCTTGAAGAAGATGGAAGAAAAATATATATTTAGCCATATTCTTATATACTGAAGTATATTAAGCTGTATATAATCGAGAAAAAGGAGCGAAAACGATGGAACTTTTGCAGCTTCACTATTTCCGTACTGTGGCGCAGCTTGAGCATATGACGAAGGCTGCTGAGCAGTTAAGAATTGCTCAGCCTGCGCTCAGCAAAACCATCGCTCGCCTTGAAGAGGATCTGGGTGTTCCTTTATTTCGAAGGAACGGCAGGCAGATAAGGCTTAATGAATACGGGAGATCATTTCTTCAGCGAGTAGAACTCGTGCTGTCAACACTTGAAGAAGGCAGAAGAGAACTTGAGGACATGGCTGGACTGAACCAAGGAAGGATTGAGATTGCCATTCAAGACCCGGATCGTATAGGAGAGCCTTTGAAATTGTTCAGTAAGAAGTATCCAAACGCCAAATTCGGATCATTCAAGCCACACATCATGAGATGGAGTCTTTACTAAATGAAGATCGGATTGATTATTGCCTGTCTTCCCTTCCGATCGCTGCATCGGATATCCAATCTGAATATCTCACGAAAGAAATTATTAATTTGGCACTCCCCCCAAACCATCCCTTCTCTGATCGTGACAGGCTGCAGCTGTCTGAAGTGAAACAAGAGCACTTTGTTGGTTACAAGGAAACTCATGCTCTCTACCATATCCAGAATGAATTTTGTCGTAAATCCGGAATTTCACCAAATTTTGTATGCCGGGTGGATGAACCCTCCATGCTGCTCAAAATGGTTGAAGCAGGGATGGGAGTCGCCTTCGTATCCTCCTGTATTCGTGACTGGTCTCCCCAGGTGCAGCTAGTCAGCATCGTTGATGAGCATTCCAAAGCCTTGTTTCGTTTAACCTGGCATAAGAACCGCTATTTATCGAAAGCGGCTCTAGCTTTCAAGCAATTTTTAATAGACTACTATATGCAGGGTTTGAATTTAAACGAGAAGCTGGAAGATCGATGGCAGAACGAGGAAAAAATCTCTTCGTCAAGATAAATAAAAGAGCTGGACCGTATTAATGACGAATACGAGCCAGCTCTATAAGAACGAATACACTCTTTTAATTAATAAATCCTTCCAGTGCAATAGTCGGTTTGCCATCTGCGTTCCAGGCACCCTTGTTGTATCCACCATTATACCCGGGGGTCGCTTGAGGTTCCCAATAGAATACACCGAGCCCTTTGCCTCCAGAAATATTACGCACATCATTTTTGATCTTTGTAATGAAGCTCTTGGCTGCCGAAGCCTGATTGTAATCCATACCGATCTCGGATATGACAATCTCTTTTCCATACTTCGATATCAACTGATTCGCATTCGTTATGGTCTGATTCACCTTGGTCGTCCAATCAGAGGCCGATGGATATAGAGACAGTCCGATGACATCAAAATTGGCTCCATTTTGAACAAGACCTCCGATATTCCAGTCGAGAACGGCCTGATCATGTCCGTTTGCCAGGTGCACGATGGTTTTCGTATTCGGACTGATCGACTTCACGGCATTATGCCCGGTGTTCACGAGCCAAGCATAATTTTTCATGTTTACGGAAGCTTTACCGTCATTCCATAACATCCCGTCATTTGTTTCGTTACCAATTTGAACCCAATCCGGTGTAACCCCTTTGTTCTTCATAGTATTCATCACATAAATGGTGTGGGACCATACGGCGTCCATAAGCTGCTGAAAAGTGTAATTTCGCCAGGCATAAGGCTTGTTCTGCTGTCCCGGGTCAGCCCACGAGTCACTGTAGTGCAAGGTCAGCATTACACTCATTCCCAGATTCTTCGCTCTAAGCGCGAGATCAGCTGCTTTCTCTGCATTCATATATCCGTTTACATAATCACTCATGTTGGGATTCACCCATACACGCAAGCGAACCGAGTTCATCTGATAGTCATTTTTTAAAATTTGCAGGATATCACGCTGCACCCCGTTCTTGTCCTTCCACTTGTATCCTGCTGCTTCCATCCCTGCTACCCAGCTGATATCCGCTCCTTTGGCAAAAGCAGGGGCTGCCTCCGCCTTACGATCTTCACCAGACGGGCCGAGCAGCATGAGTAACATCGAGAGACTCAAGAATATCAATCCAAATCTGTTTCGGTGCTTTTTCATACAAGACCTCCTATATCCAGTTCACTCTCCTCGGAAAGTGTTATCTGTATTGTAAACGCTGTCATATATGCATCCTAGGATATTTTTCCAACATTTTGGCACTTATTCTAACCTGACTAAAGGAGTAGGAATCGATAAGGTAAAGGAGGTAAAAGAAAAAGCCCTCCATGAAGGACGACTTTTTACGTTTAAGCAGGTTATTGTAAAGGCTTGAGTGCTTCCACATATTGCGGATACCAGTGATCCCACTCTTCTTTACTCTCTGTTAATGCTCTTCCATTTAACAAAGTTTCAATAGCATCAAGGCAGACATGCCAGCCTGCCAGATCCTTAGGGGTATGGTCTGTAAGAAAAGTGATTTTTTCTGAGAGTAGAAGCGTCGAAGTTTCGCCCGTTTCGTCTGCATGGATTTCAAATCGCACCTTGTCTTCTCCCCACACAAATTCGAGTACCTTGCCCTCTACATAGTCCAATATCGGCATTTCCTCATAAGTCCCATCCTGCATATCAAACAGGATCATTCCCCCGTTTCCGAGTTCTTTCACCTCAAGCTCTGGAAACCACTCTTTCAATCGTTTGTTATCAATGAGCATTGCCCATACCTTATATGCAGGATGATTTAATTCGCGTTTGAATTCTGCGATGTAACCCGATTCATTCCTCTGAATTTGAGCGATCATTTGAATGTCCCTCCTTCTTATATACACATCATTATACCGATAATATGAGGTTAATACGAATGCTCCAAACCTGCGATTCCATTGGACCTGGAGAACTAAGCTACCTTCTTCGTCCGATGTAGAGTAAATGTGAGGATATACCAAGCAGCGCAGTGTCTTCTGCAGTTGAGATCATCAGCTCCACATATTTTCGGTAAGCCTCGTCCCCTTGATTTCTCCAATAATCCACCTGTTCAGGTTGCAGCAATGCTCCGATACTGGTAGAGCCAATAAGATTAATCTTCTCAAATCCATGCTCCTGCATAAAAGGTTCGATGCTGGCTGTGTCGAAGTAGTACGCTCCCGTAAAACGCCCTTTATCCTCGTGATTAAATCTGCCTGTAGCCCAAAATTGCTCGAGATTGCCCATCGTATGATTCGGCTTCCAGTGCGCTGGATTCAGTAATGAGTTCAGCAGCATGCGGGTGCGTGTCTGAAAGGCAACAAATACGATTCCACCTGATCTGGTAACTCGATACAGCTCCTTCGCCGCCTTGGATCGATCCGTTTCCTCCTGCAAATGATACAGAGGACCGAGCATCAGGGATGCATCAAAGGCTTCGTCCGAAAATAAATGGAGGTCGGCTGCATTCAGCACATGAAATCCGTCAAATTGTGAGGTCAGCTGTAAATGAGCTGCCTGTTCCTCAGCTACGCTTACAAGTCTCGGAGTCAGATCAGACAAGGTGACCCGATAGCCTTGCTTCGCCAGCTCCATTGCATATTTACCTGGACCTGCCCCATTGTCCAGTACATGACCCGTCGGTGGAAGATTTCGCGTTATATAATGCCAGTTCACTGTAAATTCCAGCGGTTCCCGATCCAGTCTTCCCCATTCATCAAAGGCTTCATAATAATCAATGATCTCCTTCATCATTACCTTCCCCCTGCAATGGATTTCACCTGCTTAGCACAAAAAATCCCGTCGCCTCTAAAGAGGCGACAGGCCATCATTCCTTCGCGGTACCACTCTTCTTTATTCGAATGCAGGTCATGATCACAAACGCATCCGAATCTTGAACAACCGTATATCGACGGTTAGCCGGTACAGCCTAAATGAAGTCTCCAATATCAGCAAGAGTTCAATTCAGCTATACTACTCCAGGGTGAGGTGTGCCTCTGCTTGAATCCCTGCCTTGCACCAACCGGCAGCTCTCTAAGTCATCATGCGGAAGCAGATCCCTTTCATCGCTTTTCGTGTTTTGAATTTCCACTATTATACATATAGAAAAGGTTATTGCCAAGCAAAGAATTTGCAAAAGCTCACGTAAGATCTCTGATCATTTGCCCCATCTGTCTGGACCATGCTGTGTCTTATTTCAAAATATAATGAGAAAGAACGCTCTGCACCTCGTAAATATTCGTGTTTTTATTAAACGTCTTTTGAAGCGGAACGGTAGAACTGGAAATGTAAATCTTAAGTTCAGCTTCCATGTCAAAGTGTCCTGCCGTTTCAATGGAATAATGCGATATGCTCTTATAAGGGATCGAATGGTATTCCACCTTCTTGCCCGTAATCCCTTGTTTATCAACAAGGATTAATCTTTTGTCAGTAAAAATAAACAAGTCTCTTACAAGCTTATACGCTCGCTCAATTTGCTCATTAGGTGCCAGCAGAGCAGCAAATTCTTTTTGAACTTCAGCCAAGTTCACTTGTGAAGCATTTCCTAATAATCCATCTAAAAATCCCATATAATGGTTCTCCTCCGTTCCTATAATAACTCCATTATATTAGAAAAAGTCCGAAATTAGCAGTCAGAATCTAGGAAACGATCAAAAAGGCAAAATTCATGCGAGCGCAGTAGAACTCACGTGAACCTTGCCTTTCATCTACATATCAAATTGTCATTCTCTAACCTTTTACCGCCCCGAGTGCAACGCTGCCGATAATCTGTTTAGAGAACACGGCGAACACGATAATAATAGGGACAATCGAGATGGCGACACCCAAGTACAGGAGTCCATAATCCATACCGTAATATCCCTGAACCAGTGCAACGAGCACCGGCAGTGGATATTTATCCAGTGAGAAGAACAATACAAGCGGTGTAAGGAAATTGTTCCATGAGCCAATGAACGTAAATATGCCAAGCGCTGCTACCGCAGGACCAAGAATCGGCAGCACAATCTGGTTAAAGGTTCTGAACTCTCCGCTCCCATCAACCCGTGATGACTCGATAATCTCATCCGGAATGCTGCTCTCGATGAATTGCTTGATGAAAAATACGTTGAAGGCATTGGCTGCCGCCGGCAATATGATGGCTGCATAGCTGTCCAGCATGCCGAGTGTACTGAACAGTCGATACATCCCGATCAGCGCCAGCTGTCCGGGTACCATCATCGTCGCCAGCAGGAACAGGAACAGCCATGTGCGGCCTTTAAATTTATATTTTGCAAATCCAAAAGCCGTTAAGGCACCGATATACAGGGAGAGAATCGTGGAAGCTCCTGCGATAAAGATGCTGTTCCCGAAGCCCCGCCAAATGTTGATCTTGGAAGCCATATTGGCATAATTGTCGGGCAGGAACGAACCCGGAAGAAAGGTGAAGGTTGACGCGATCGTAGCATTGTTATGGGTAGAATAGATCAGCATGAGATAGAACGGGATAATACAAATAATGGCTAGCGCAATTAGAAAAAGATAGACCAATACTTTGCCGGGTGTCAGCCGATTCACCTTTGCTTTTCTCTCATAAGCCATGCTTTGCTCTAATGATTTGGCCGTATGCATCCTCATTCCCCCCTCTTATGAGCTGCTCTTGCGTTTGGTCATCACGAACGAGGCAACCGACAACAAAATAATGATCACGAACAAGCAGAAGGCAATGGCTGCTCCATAACCAAAACGCGTGCTTTGGAAAGCAACATTGTACAGATACATAATGCTTGTCATGGCTGCCCGGTCAGGTCCCCCCGTTCCGTTCGTCAGTGTAAAGGGCTGATCAAAGATTTGAATGCCGCCGATGATGGACGTAATAATCTGGAACAAAATAATCGGGCGCAGCATAGGAACGATGATGTGAAGGAAGATATGCTTCTTCTCCGCGCCGTCAATTTGGGCCGCTTCCTGCAAGGAAGGGTCGATGCCCTGCAGCCCTGCAAGATAGATCACCATGGAGTAGCCAAAATATTGAAAGAACAAGATCGCCGATACGATCAGCCGCATGAACCAAGGATCGTTCTTCCAATTGATCGGATTCTCAATGAGACCCACCTGGACAAGAAAGTGATTGAGTCCCCCAGACTGCCAATCGAAGATCAAGCTCACCAGCAAACCTAAGGAAGCAGCAGTGACGATGTTCGGAAAGAAGTATACGGCCCTAAAAAAATCTCTTCCTTTGAGAAGCTTGTCATTTAGAATAAAAGCCAATACCAGCGAAACGGTCAGCTGAGGAACTACCGATATTCCCCATATGAATAAGGTATTAAACAGTGTCTTCCAAAAGAGCGGATCCTGCACGACGGCCACGTAATTGCCAAGACCTACGAACTCCGGCGTCGTAATTCCGTCCCAGTTGGTAAAACTGATGTATAAGCTGTACAGAATCGGATAAAGTCCAAAGATGAGAAAAATGATGAAAAACGGAGCAATAAAATAATAACCATAGTGGTCTTTGCGTATGGACTTAGCAAACATTCATTGGTACCCCCCGTGATCGGATTCCTATTCACGTTCTTTCGTATTCAGCATTTCACTCCAATCCTTCGAGCTCTGGAAATCTCAATTTGACGTCGCGTTTAATTCTCTCTACGGCTTCCTCCTTCGTTTGAATGTCGTTGTTCAGATACAGCTGAAGGACGTTTTTGAATATATCACTGTTGATCACCGTGTCATATTTCGTTCTTTTATAGACAGGAACGTCTTTCGCTGCCTCTGAGAAGAACTCAAAATGCTTCTGCCCGCCAAGATAATCCGACGTTACTGTCTCTGCCAGCTGATCATTCACGATCATGTTGCTCGTAAAGTAGTCTTGTTCCTGTGCCAGCTGAGACAGAAATTCGTGGTCAAAGTTATAAAACTCAATAAACTTCCAGGCCAGATCCTTCTTGTCACTATTGCTGTACATGGCAATATAGGTTCCACCCGAGCTGAATCCTGTTGGTCCTTTAGCGAGCCCCCACAGGCCAGAAGTGTCCGGAGCATTGGCCTTAAAGGTGTATTGAAGCCCCCAGGTGGCTGCTGGGTAAAACATAACTGTCCCCTTCTGCATGGAGGCAGCGGAGCCTGCACTTCCTTCTTCATATTCCGCAAGCACTTTACGTTCTCTCGCTTCTCTAACGAGATCCAGAATCTCTAAATACGTATCATCCATGACAAACTTGCCGTCTTGCACCCAAGGTATTCCATCATAAGAGTTCGAAATCGCGTTCCAGTTCGCCAGAGCATGGACTTGGTTGCCACTCTCCTGCTGTACTCGTTCACCAATCTCAAAGATTTTGTCCCAGGTGTCAATTTGCTTGCTGACCTCTTCGGGATCATCTGTCCCCAAGTATTCCTTCGCCAGATCCCGCCGGTAATAGATAGCGCCCGGAGTTGCCTGATAGCCAATCGCTCTAACATTCCCTTCACTGTCTTTCTCATTGGCCTGGACAAAAGGATACTGCTCAGGAAGCAGTGTGTCCGCATCGTAAGGTGCCTCTGACAGATTTTGCAGGTAAGGCACATCAATCAGCTCTCGTATGTTAGCGTTTTCAATCATAAAGACATCTGGTGCCTTGGAGCTGGTCTGCAGTGCCGACTTCAGCTTGGTGATATAGAAATTGCCCGGAATGTTGACAAAATTGACCTTAATGTCCGGGTACTTCTCCTCGAACTTCTCAATCGCATAGCCGGCTTCATCCGTGAAGCTCCACACCGTGATCTCGTTATCATTAGATTCGGCCAAGGCCTGGAGCTGACAGCCTGACAGCAATACGGCTGAGCATAGCAGTACAAGCAGCGCTAGATGATGGCGTTTAACCTGCGGCTTCCGGTGACGAGAAAATAGATTCATGAGCTCCCTCCTTCAATTAAGGAAACGCTTACATTTTATTCGATTATATTGATTTTGAAGTAGGCTTTCTTCACCGATATTGTTCATCATCCTTCATATTTTGCGTTGTTTGTTTTATGCTTCTTTCGAAAATCGGACGGGGTGCAGTTATTATATTTTTTGAACAGGCGGTTAAATGAGTTAATATTGTTAAATCCGTGGCTTACCGCAATATCAAGAATGGAATCCTCACTGAACAGCAGCGCCCATTCCGACTTAATAATTCGAAAATGATTCAAATACTCCATCAGCGTGATGCCCTTAATATCCTTGAACAGCTTACAGACGTAAAATTTACTAAATTTAATATGGTCAGCGACTTGATCCAGCTTGATATTCTCAGCGTAATGCTCCTCCAGATATTCACATACCCCCTCAATAAACTCAAACTTCTTCGAGGTAGTAATTTGCCAGTTAAGCGCCTCGGAATCCTCACTAGGATCGATTGTGCGCAGGAGCTGTACAATAAAGTCATACAGCCTTGCAATCATGGCCCATTTATAACCTGCCTGTCTGTTGCTCTCTTCCGCTGAAAGCGCACTGAGGTACTCTCCTAATGCTCTTTCTTTACATGTGGATGCAGGAATAACGGATGTTTTATTAAATAACTGCTTCATGCCAAGCCAATCTGTGTCTTCTATAAAGCTACTCGTAAACAGCTCCATTCGAAACAATATAATGGTCAAATTCTGCGTTCCCGGCAAAAAACAATGCACATCTCCAGGCTTGATCACCAGCACATCGCCTTTTTGAAGCTCATAAATACTGCTGTTCACGCCAATACGCCCGTAGTCCCCTTCGACAAATACCATCTCCACCTCTTCATGCCAATGTGCTGCATAGTTAAATTGATCACCCGTATGAATAACCCTGATAGGAAAACCTTCTGTCATATGACCTGTTTCAAGAAATGTCGGTACGCCCATTCTCTCCACCCTTTCCTATTCGTTTTTATCACACTACCTTATTATAGTTATGCTCCCCCGGTTCGTACCAGCAAAAATATAAATAAGCCGCTGTTTTCAATATAAATGAAAGCAGCGGCTTATGCAGGAATCCACCTTGATTTCGAGAACATAAATGAGGTTTTATTGTAATTTACTTCAGTTAATTAGGTCTTCAAAGTAGTTCTTCAATTCCTGTATGCTCTTCGTACGAAGTACAATTTCTTTATCATCGGTAATTAACATCGTCGGGATCTCTTCAACATCCACCCGTTCCGCTCTAATCAGGTTATCTTCCGTGTTGATGTCATACAATTGTACACCTTGAATAACCTCTAGCAAATCTTCACTTGAGTTCATATATTCAAGCAGCTCGTTATCGAGCTCTCTGCTCGAATCGCGAAACAGATGAATTTTGTACATCCCTTCTGTATCGGATAGAAAATAAGAAAGCTCAGCTTCCTTGCTGCTCCCGCTGCAGTCTGCAGCATATAGGAATAGAAACACAACGAGCAACTTGAATTTTGTCAATTGAATCTCCACTAATCAAGCACAATGGTCTTGTTCATTTCAGCCCAGGTAGCAGGACCTATAATACCTAGGCGCCATAGAGCAATGCCTTTCAGATCGTAACGCTTCGCAAGACCAATCTTCGTATTAATGCTTGCTGCAGTTTCGCTGCCACGGGATATCCCCAGAATAAGCTTATCCTTGTCAACCTGCTTCAGTGCCAGCTGTATGGCTTCATCCACCTTTGCCACGGGCTCAGGACTTTTTTCATCTCCATAGGCATACGCCATAAGAACAAGATCATCCGCAAAATTTGCGAGTGTCTTATAGTCATAGCCTTGATACACGCTGTTCAGTGCATGCACAATGACGGTCAGCTTCATGTCTTGCTGCTTGGCTCTTGAAGACAGCTCTTTCACAAATGCATTATAATCGCTCTTTACCTTGGATTTATCACCAGTCATCCCGAGTCCTTCGAGGTCCAGTGCAATGCCTTTGAAGCCTTTTTCTGTTGCTGCCTCCATTATGCTGTCTATCGTTTGACTTCGCAGTTCCTTGTCTTCGAGGTTCTTCGTCAGCTCCAGCATGCCATCTACGGAATATACCATGAGATAGGGAGTTGTTCCTTCCGATGCAGCATCATTAATAATCGATTCACCAGTAATCTCTCCTGATGGAGCGGGCCATCTGTACTCATCCCCGGTTAACGTAAAATGACCTTCTCGATCAATTCGGCTCCAGCCAAACGCGGCAGCGTCAAACTGATGGAGATACGAAATCTCATCAAAGGAACGCAGAGCATAATAGCCAAGTGTGTACATCTCTTCCCGAGGCGATGTAATCGATACAGTCTTGGACGCTTGGTTCCAGCCTACGCCTGCACCAAACTGCTGACTGAAGAAGCTAAGCGGAATCATCGTTGTATTGCTGATCGTCCTTGGGGCTAATGTTAATGAGACGTTTTGACCATTTACCTTAGCTGTCTTGCTGCCGAGGGTGAGCTCAACTGTCTTTTTGATGCCATCTGACAGCTTGGAAGCCGTTATTTTCTTGGCCTTCTGGTTCCATACTACATTGATCCCAAGCGCTTCGGATATCGCTCTAAAAGGAACCATCGTTGTTCCGCTAATGACGACCGGTTCTACTGGAAAAGGCAAAGGATAATTATCCAGCATAATCTTCACTTGATTGGTGCTCGCCGCTTGTGCAAACGGAGCTGCTGCTCCACCGGCTGCTGAACCTAATACAATGGCGCAGCTGAGCAGTATTTTTCCCCATTTCTTCATTCTTGCTCGTCTCCCATTCTCATCATTATAGTAAAAGGTGTATCTATCAACGCTGCATATTTTACTATAATAATAGAAGAAATAGGTTAATTTTCTTTAATCTGATAATATTTATCTTTCAATTTTATTGCATTTACAACAATTATGAGGTAAGTTTATATATATATTTTGTTGTATATGCAACAATAAGATTAAGGAGTTGAGTTATGACGGAGATTCTTCGTGAAATTGGAATGATAGCAAGAGCATTAGATTCTATAAGTAACATCGAGTTCAAAGAATACGATCTGACTAAAGGCCAATATCTGTATCTAGTGCGAATTTGTGAAAAACCCGGAATTATTCAAGAAAAGTTGGCTGAAATGATTAAAGTAGATCGAACTACAGCAGCTCGTGCTGTAAAAAAACTCGAAATGAGTGGCTTTATTAAAAAAAAAGAGGACAAGCATAATAAAAAAATAAAGAAACTCTTTCCTACAGAAAAAGGAATGACTACTTATCCTTTTATTAAGGAAGAGAACGATTATTCTGAACGTGTTGCTTTAGAAGGGTTCTCTGACATAGAAACAGAAAACATGCTTCACTCTCTCAGAAGAATAAGATCAAATATCGAAAAAGATTGGGAATATGTAAAAAGAGGAAAAAAAAGAGTTTATTAAAAATATATTGGGATGTGACATATTCTTATGGCTATTAACATAAAAGAATGCACTAATGAAGATGTGCTGCTGCTCCAAGAAATAAGTATTGAAACATTCAATGACACATTCAGTAATCAAAACTCACCAGAAAATATGAATTCCTATCTGGCAAAAGCATTTCACTCCAAACAGTTGGAAAAAGAATTGTCCAATATCTCATCTGATTTCTATTTCGTTTATTTCAATAATGAAGCCGCTGGGTATTTAAAGATTAATATCAATGATGCTCAATCTGAACTAATGGGTGATGAATCACTTGAAATAGAAAGAATATATATCAGGAGTGAATTTCAAAAACATGGCCTTGGCAAGCGACTTTTAAATAAAGCTATTGAAGTAGCATTAGAACGTAACAAAAACAAAATTTGGTTAGGTGTTTGGGAGAAGAATGAGCCTGCCATCGCATTTTATAAGAAAATGGGATTTGTTCAAACCGGATCTCACTCATTTTTGATAGGTGATGAAGCGCAAATTGACCTTATAATGTCTAGACCCCTTTTATAAGCAGCCCAAGCAAAATTCGAAAATAAGAAAAAGCCAACCTTGTTTAAGGCTGGCTTAAATTCACCACTTACAGGTACAAGGCGTCTACATAAGCTTGATCTTCTTGACCTTTGGGAGAATATCCTTCTTTTATTAATGTACGAATCGTTGTTTCCTTGAGCACCCAGACTAAATATTTATTCAATATCGCCCATAGAAGAATGCCCAGCAGGAAAAATGGAATGAGTGACACAGACATAATTATGGAGAAAAAGAGCAGCATGATCTGTGCGAAGATAAAGTACAAAATAATGAGGCTTGGAGCCAGCATTTTACTTGCTCTCACCTGACGATATACTTTAAACAGCTTGAAGGACGCTGTCCAATTCAGCTTGCCTTTTGCTTTGACAGGCACTTCAGCCGGTGTATCTCCCTTTAACATGTAGAGTAGTGATTTTTGGTCTTTCTTCTTGTTCAACGAATGGTTCCACCTTTTTGTTATGAGATCTGATATTGTATGCTAGTGTTTCGCTACCTCCTCTACAATACCACATCCGAATTCAATATTGAAATATGCGCAGGATCTAGAGATCACTCACTGCCTCTTGCAATATCCGAAAAGATTCCTTACGCTTATCCAGATCGTAGATAAAGGACAAGGCCATCAGCTCATCGAACAGATATTGTTCCTTCAGCTCCGTTATTCTTCGCAGTATGGTTTCCTTAGAGCCTATAATATGAGCCTGTTTAATAGAGTCCACTAGTTCCTTGTCACGCAGCGACAGCTCAGCTTCATTCCAAGCTTCCGGACTGTCCATTCGCAGTACTCTCCCTTTTTTTAAATAAAAGGTAAACTGTATGGAAGTCTTCGCGAGCTCCTCCGCTTCTTCATCTGTATCTGCCGCTATAACCCGAATCGCTGCCAGCCCGTAAGGATCATGAAGACCATCATGAGGTACGAAACTCCGTCTATATTCACGGAAAGCGGAATAGAGCTGCTCCTCCTGCCCTGGTGAGAAATAAGCAAAGGCGTACCGAAGACCCATGGATGCGGCAAGCTGCGCACTGGAGGGACTCGTTCCGAGAAGCCACAGATCAGGAGTGAACTGAGTGCGAGGCGTGGTCATTAATCCTCTTAACGGATGGGACGTAGGGAGCACTCTTCCAAGATATTCTTGCAGCTGACGCAGCTGCTCTGTATAGGTATCCGGATCTCGAAGCTGTAAATCCTGTAACGCTTTGGTCGAGTTCGGCAAACCACCGGGGGATCTCCCTACCCCTAAATCCACTCGATTCGGCGCCAGCGCAGATAGTACTTTGAAATTCTCAGCAACCTTGTACGGACTGTAATTTTGCAGCATAACACCGCCTGAACCAATCCGCATATTTGACGTAATTGCAGCGATATAACCGAGAAGCACTTCTGGCGAAGAACCGCCCATTGCATCGGTGCTATGATGCTCAGCTACCCAATACCGTGTATATCCAAGTTGATCAGCAAACTTTGCCAGCTGGGCCGTTTCGTTAAAAGCCAATTCAGGAGTGCCCTTCACCTTCAGCGGTGTTTGATCCAGTATACTGACGCGCATTGTACACTCCTCCTTCTGTCTTACATGACGATTTTAAGATGCTGAGCTATATTAATTGCATCTTCTATGTATTATAAAAGATTTTGTCGACCAGTCCTAATCACGATGATGATTAGTTAACATAATATTAAATATGTAAAACATTTGGCTTTTTCCACAAAAAAAGATCCGCCATATTGGCGAATCCCTCTTAAGTTTCATTTTATCCTTCAATTAAACCTTTCTCGATCAGAAAATCACGAGCCACATCTTCCTCAAGCATAGCATCTACATCCACTTGGGCATTGAGGTTCTGCATTTCCTCCTCCGTCAGGAAGCCTTCCAACTCATTCAGTATCCCCTCCAGCTCTGGGTACTGTTCAAGCGTATCTTGTCTAATCAATGTGGAAGCGTCATATGGAGGGAAGAATTCTTTGTCATCCTCCAAAATAACAAGGTTATGCACCTTAATCTGCGCGTCCGTTGCATAGGCATTCGTTACATCCGTCTCGCCTGCTTCAATGGAGCGATACATAATCCCGTGGTCCATCCCTTTTGATTCTTTAAAGTTCATACCATACAGCTCCTGAATTCCAGGATACCCGTCATCACGATCGAGGAATTCGAACTCTACTCCAAGCACCATATCTTCGGACACTTTTGCCAAATCACTGAATGTCTTCAGATTATGTTCTTTGGCAGTCTCCTGGGTAACCGCAAGTGTATACGTATTATTTATGCCATAAGGCTCCAAAAATTTAAGTCCATCCGCTTCAACCAGCTCGCGGGTTTTATTCAGCGTTTCTTCAGCAGTCCCCGTCTCTTCCTGATAATAGCTGGCTACAATGGTTCCTGTATATTCGGGATACAGCTGGATTTCGTTATTCTCAAGCGCAGTCCAGACCACATTTGACCCGCCTAGATTTAATTGACGTTTAACGGTAATATCCGTACGATCTTCAATGAGTAGTGCAATCATATGTGCAAGAACGACATTTTCCGTGAAATTTTTCGAGCCGATCGTGATCTCTCCTGCGGAATCACCTGACGCTCCAGACTCCCCTGATCCATTGCTGCATGCACCCAAGATTAAAGAGGCAGCAAGCAGTAGTGCCATTCCTGTTCCAAATCTGAATTTCTTCATTTTGTTTCTCTCTCCTGTTCTATATGCGATGTGTATTATTCTTGTTAAACCTTCAGACCCTTTGGCGTTGTTCCCTTCTCAACCAGCCCCAATACATAATCAATGATGAGTGCAAGCAATGCCGCCGGTATAGCGCCAAGCAGTGTCAATGCGTCGATGTTGCGCTGAATACCAAGGAAGATGAACTCCCCAAGTCCCCCTGCTCCGATAAAAGCCGCAAGAGTGGCTGTACCTACGTTAATTACAGTGGCTGTTCTTATCCCAGCCATCATGACACTAAGTGCGAGCGGGAGCTGGACTCTGAACAGAATTTGCATATCCGTCATGCCCATGCCTCTGGCAGCCTCAATAACAGCAGGATCTACATCCGTAATACCTGTGTAGGTGTTGCGAATAATCGGCAGCAAAGAATATAGAAATAGAGCAACAATAGCTGTATTCATGCCGATTCCAAAAAACGGGATCATAAAACCGAGCATAGCGAGGCTCGGAATGGTCTGCAGGATTCCTGCTGTACCAAGCGTTACGCCTTTAAGAAACTTAACTCGTGTAATAATAATACCGAGGGTAATCCCGACCACCGCAGCAATCAGCATTGAAATCACCACAAGCTGTATATGTACGAGCAGCCCACTCAGCACATCCTCACTTCTTGCCTCGAGCTGATACATCAGCTGTGAAAATAACGACTGATCTCTCATGCGAGCACCTCCTTCTCTCCAACCCATTGAGAAGCAAAGGCAGTCAGCAAGCTGCTTCGGGTGACGATTCCAACAATGACCCTATTCGCGTCAACAATAGGGATAATTCCATATGGAGCTTCATTAATGATGGCCAGCGCATCTCTTGCGGTCCCTGAATCTTCAAGTACGACCGCAGCCGGATGCATGACCTCACCGATCGAAGCTGCGTCCATATGATTGGACAGGTCATAGGCAGACACAATGCCAAGCAGCTTCCCATCTTTGTCACCCACTAGCAATGTATCTGTCTTGCGTTGTCTCATCATCGTAATTGCTTTGGCAGGCGTCCGATCCGGCAGAGCGGTTGACGGATTATCCCGCATCACATTCGTTACCGGAATGTATTCCGGATTCTGATAGATCCGATTCTTCCCGATAAAGCCTTCAACAAATTCATTTGCCGGCTGGCTCAGGATCTGATCCGGTGTATCGATCTGCACGAGTTCACCATCCTTTAGAATGGCGATCTTATCGCCCAGCTTGAGTGCTTCCTCCATATCGTGCGTTACAAACACAATCGTTTTCTTCAGATTCTGCTGCAGCTTCAGCAGCTCATCCTGAAGCTGCTCCCGAGTGATGGGGTCAAGTGCGCCAAAAGGCTCATCCATCAGAATAATTTCTGGATCTGCCGCAAGGGCTCTTGCGACACCGACCCGCTGCTGCTGTCCACCGGATAGCTGTTTGGGATATCGCTTGGCGAATACTGCAGGGTCCAGACCAACCAGCTCCAGCATTTCAGTAACCCTCTGTTTTTTCTTCTCCGGGTTCCACTTCTTCAATTGAGGAATCAGGCCAACATTATCTTCAATCGTATAATGGGGAAATAAACCGGCTTGCTGAATGACGTAGCCCATATTTTTGCGTAGAGTTACGGGGTCTTCTGTTGTAATATCCTTTCCATTGACATAGATGCGACCGGACGTATGCGGAATCAGCCGATTGATCATTTTCATAGTCGTCGTTTTCCCGCAGCCGCTTGGTCCAATCAATGCCAGGATTTCTCCTGCGCCGATCTCAAAGCTGATGTTCTTAACTGCTTCAAGACCATTCGGATACTTCTTGCTAACCTGTTCAAATTTAAGCATAAATACCTTCTCTAACCTCCTGCTAAGTCATATACCGAAAAGCGTGCTTTTCTGCCTCTGCTCCGCTTAGTGAGTAGATATAGAAAAGAAAGCTTTTGGACTAGACATTACTATAACAGATATATATTTTACTAACAACCTTTATATACTATATAAGTTGTATGTATTTTTATGGTAATCACGCTGTATTCCTATTAAATTCGTGAATAAAACCACTCATTGGACCAAAAAAACACTTGAATAAACCGTTAGGTTTATCAAGTGTTTTGGCATGTACTCATCTTAAGTTTATTATTTTGTAGGTCCAAAAGATTCTCTGTTCTAGTTAACATAATATTTATTATGGTAAAAAAGATTATCACTAAGGATTGTTAAGCAGGCTGACAGATGCTGTTCATAAAGACATAAAAAACCTACAGTTATTCATTCCGTATAGATCGCAAGATTTTCCAGTGTGGACCTTAAACCTATGTCGTGATCCTCCTTCTGTATACCTTCAGGTACGTTTTCACATATGATAGTAACCTTTGTGCCTTCTGAAATCGTTTCAAACAGCCATTTCTGTATCATCTCACCTGAGAATGCCGGGTCCTCGGAACTGAAGTTTACGGATTGCACAATTCTTTTTTCTGGAACCAATTCTAAAAACTCGCCTTGGGATACATCTGTGTTATTTGAAGTCTTACCAGGGAGATCGTGATCCATTTCATACGTGAGGGTGATTCTATATGTTCCGCCTACGCGGGGATCAAACACGTCAATACGGCCTGACATTCCTTTCGGTGGTAGCCAAGTAACCAGTGCTTCCGAGTTCACGAACGCCTGATATAGAGTCTGTGGTGACGCCTTAATCACTCTTGAAGCAGTATCTGTTCTCCTGTTCATTGACTTATTATCCATAATAAATCCTCCTAATACATTCTATTTATATTTAAATTATCACATAAGAATGGAGGGTCAAACTATCTTGTATTAATTGTAGAGTTGAGCTACCCAAATAAAATAAGAAAGGCACATTCTCTCATCATGAGTGAATGTGCCTGATCTAATTGACAGCTTTTTTCTCCAAATCCTTAAGGATATTTATTGTTCCGGTTGCATTTTTTGATTGATAAAATGGGCTGTCCGATCGTACATTTTCTCGTCTCCCACTGCCACGATAACATCATCTTCTCTTAAAACAACATGAGGTCCAGGCGAGATGGAGACCTCCGTTCCCCTGCGAAGCGCAATGATGGTTGCACCAGTATTTTGCCAAAAAAATAGGTTACCAATCGTGTTGCCGATCACATGAGAATTGGCCTTAATCGTAATTTCCACAGGCCGGTAAGGCTTCAAATTCTGCATTCGATCCGATGCCTTAATAATTTCGTTTAACAGCTCCTCAAACCGCTCATCAATCGCCTTCTTCTCTTCAAGCAGTGACTCCAGGTCTTGTTTCAGCGAATAGGCTGATTTCAAATAATTATGTTTCGTAATATACTCGTGAGCCAGCTGCTCTGACAAAACGATGATCTCCTTGCCCTGAGATACAGAAACGATATTTTCTTCCTTGAGCA
Source organism: Paenibacillus urinalis (assembly GCF_028747985.1). NCBI lineage: Bacteria > Bacillati > Bacillota > Bacilli > Caryophanales > Paenibacillaceae > Paenibacillus > Paenibacillus urinalis. The sequence goes on along the minus strand of NZ_CP118108.1, from coordinate 2,604,399 downwards.
AGCCAATCGCCTTGCGGATGGTCTCTGGAGATACATGGTATTGCCCAGCCAGTAGAGAGCGCCCGGAAATCTTGCTATGACGGGGGAATTCTCCGCTTACGATCCTTTGGGCAATATCAAGAGCAATGGATTTATATCCGGCCTTTTCCTGCATTGTTACTGTCGTCCCCTTATCCTACACGGTCAATTATGGTTGAATTCTTCACTTGTAAATGGATTTCTATATTTTATCTGATTCATTAAGGGATATCAATCAAGCAATCCGTTATGGATTACTTAAAATGTTATCGTCTATATTTAATTAGAAATTGGTTTACATAATATTTATTACGAATACTATATCTTTAATCCTCTCCAGCATGAATATAATCAGGGACGACAATATCCAGCATCGCCATCGCCTGCTCCTTCTCCCGATTCGTTACGTGAGTGTAAACGGTTGTCGTCTGAATCGACGAATGACCAAGCAATTCCTGCACTGTACGCAAATCAGCGCCTTTACGAAGCATCATTGTAGCAAAGGAGTGCCTGAGCTTATGACTTGAGTATGATACGTGCTGCGCAGGAGGTACATCTTGCTGAAAACGCTCAAACGCTTCGGAAGCAATTAACTGTATTGTACGAATGGACAGCCTTCTCCCCTGCTGGGATACGAACAAGGCATCCTCCTTCGATTTTCGAGGCTCAATCCGTTTATTCATTACCTCCTTCAATACTTCACCCACAGCATCAGGTACAGGGAGCAGCCTCCACTTACGACCTTTGCCGAATACACTCAGCGTTTTTCTATCGGCGTTGTAATCACCTAAGTTGAGCAAATGCACCTCACCTACTCGCAGTCCCATATAGCCCATTAGCAAAAAGATCGCCATATTCCGTTCCCGGTATTTCCCTTCTACCGACGCCATGAAACGTGATAGATGCTGTTCATCCATAAATACAGGGACTCTATTCTTCTCTGTCTTGGATTTCTTAATTCCGGCCGCCGGATTAACGGTAAGGAGCTCAAGCTCAATTAGAGCTTTGAAAAAACAATTCACGGCTGCATGCTTCCGATTCCTCGTCGCATCGCTGATGCCCCGGTCACGTGCCTTGGATAAGAAGGACAGCACCTGAAGCCGTTTTACCCGATCGATCGGTTTCCCATCCAGCGTGTCTAAAAATTCAGATACATCACTCTTGTAAGATTTCACGGTATAACCTGTATAGCCCGCATCCTTCAACCAGATGTCGAAAGCCTCGAGCTCCTCAGCATAAGTTTCCTGTATGTAATCTGTCATCATGCTCGTCTTCACCACTTTCTTAGCTGCTATTAAACTGACCAAGTAATCGAGTGTAGATATAAAAATAGATTTAATCAAAAACTGCGTATAATTTATATTATACGCAGTTTTTTTACGGAAAGAAAGCGGAATATAATGTCGTAATATAGTTGTTAGTTGCAATGAATATTAAACTGCTATCTCCCTGCTCACCTACCCTTCGACAATTAATTAATGTAATTCTGATTCCTACAAAAAACAGCTGTCAACTTGACCAGCTGCTTCTAAAGTTATTTAGGATGACCTATAGATTATTTCAGCTCACATATTAAATCTCCCTATGGCTTTGTTCTTTCGTATCATTCAGACGTATTGCTCAACCCACCCTTTTATTTGTGAAGCCACTTCGGTTACATTCGTTTCCGTAGTATCAATTGTAGGCATGGGTGGATTATAAGCCTCGCCAGCAATCTCAAGCAATCGTTCTGCAAAGTTAAGATGATTCTGAATCTCTTCCTCAGACCAATTTCTTTCACGTAGACGTTTCTCGCGAGTTTCTTCATTACAATGTAGGTTGAGATAATATACATGCTTGAAAAAAGAATAGTCTGCACATTTCTCAATATCCCATGGCATCATGGTTCCGCATATAATCGTCATACGTCCACTCTCCGCGATGTTTCGGGCAACTCTCAGCCAAATATTTCGGATCTTCTCCCAATCGTGCCCAACAAAATCAACAAGATGATCAGGGTCAAAAATATCAAAGTCAGGCATTAATCTCCGCAGATCCTGAATTACATAGGATTTCCCAGAACCGCTTGCTCCCGTTACGATAAATAAAGGTAATTTACTCTCCATTGGTTCAACCTCGATTCATCCTATTTAAGCTGTTAGATCTTCTTTGCAAAATAGATCCACAATACAAAGAACACAATCAAAACAAAAAATAAAGCAGCCATTAAGGTATAAAATATCATCGTGTTGAAGAAACCGGCGATAACAGAGGCCATCCCAAGACCTACAAGAATGATGACCATGCTGAGTGAGCTGGCACTCTGAAGAATCACTGCATTCCGCTCGTCGTTCTCTTCGATATACAGCTTCTTCAGCTCTGCTTCATTTTTGCTGGCTTTTCTATACTTGACGAGGAAAAAAACAATGCATAATTCAACACCGATAAAAGCTCCTGTATGAAACCCTTTAATAAAACTGGGTAATTCGGGCAGACCCCCTCGATAAAACACAAGTCCTGCATAGATCAATAACATGGCAGCAGCAATTAATAATAGAGCGTTCTTGCGGGTTGTTACTTGAATCTTATACTTCTCCATTACATTTCCTCCACTTCGCTGAAATCAAACACTTCTTCAATGGTAAGTCCAAAATATTGGGCAATTTTGTAGGCAAGAACAAGGGAAGCCGTATATTTTCCCGTCTCAAGTGAGGTAATGGTTTGTCGGGTAACGCCTACAATGAGCCCTAGTTCCTCTTGCGACAGCTTATGTTGCTTACGCAGTTCAGCAATTCTTGTCTTCAATTGACCACTTCCTTGCAATGTTTACTTTGCATATTTAGAATAGTTTACTTTGCATATTTAGAATAGTTTACTTTGCATTTTATGTCAAGCATACTTTGCATTTAATCTGCTAATCATATTTAATCCATGGATTTTCATTACTAAATCTGATCACTTCTGGACATTTCTCTCGGGAACAAGTAGTTTAGTATTGATACTGTTTAAGGAGGAGAAGGATGATTTATTTACATACTTTTTCATTTCCGAATGATGACATGGAATTTGACTTTTTCATGAATATAAAGAGAACGTGCTATGACTCGTTTTATCCCTTCAAAATCCTGTCCAAAAATGGCTTACAGGTCATTGATTTTGAGCCGGTGACAATATTATATGGCGGGAATGGTTCAGGGAAATCCACTGCACTCAACGTGATTGCAGAGAAAACGGGAATCCAACGTGATTCCATCTATAATAAATCTAATTTTTATCCTGATTATGTGCGTATGTGCGAGATGCATACGAGAGCAGACATTCCAGAACATAGCAGGATTATTACTAGTGATGATGTATTTGACTTCATGTTGAATATCCGAAATCTTAACGAGGGGATTGATCATAAGCGGGAAGAATTGTTCGATGAATATTTGGATGCGAAATATTCGCAATTTCAGATGAGATCTATGGAAGATTACGAGCAGTTGAAGAAAGTGAATGCAGCCAGAAGTAAAACACAGTCCCGATATGTACGAAGCACTTTGATGGATAATGTGAGGGAATATTCTAATGGGGAAAGTGCCTTCCGCTATTTCACTGAAAAAATCGGAGAAAATGGACTTTATATTCTGGATGAGCCAGAGAATAGTCTCTCTCCACAACGTCAGCTGGATCTTATGAAATTCATTGAAGATTCTGCTCGTTTCTTTGGCTGTCAGTTTATTATCTCCACACATTCTCCATTCCTGCTATCCCTAAAGGAGGCGAAGATCTATAACCTGGATGAAAATCCTGTGAAGGTGAGACACTGGACCGAATTAGATCATGTTCGCACATACTATAAATTCTTCAAAAAGAATGAGAATGCCTTCAATTAATCAGATAAATGGAACAATCCTCCACTCCCCTGCGTCAGTTCTTATATGACAACCCTTTGGAGGTCGAAAATGCGATTATCTATAACTGGTCTCACTTTATTATTCATCCTCATGCTGCTGTCTGCTTGCTCTTCCAACGTCGATTACACACCGGATGAGATCACTAAGACGGAGGAATCGGTTACCGCAATCAAAAGAATTGATGATTATCAGATAAGACTGAAAACAAATTCAGTGAATGAACAAACGGCTCAATTGCTGCGATTTCAAGCTGGTCTCCGATATGTGGGCAGCGAATCTAAGATAGAGATCATGCATGGCTTTGATATACACCGAATTGATCTGCAAATAGACGGCGAATCTATTCTTCCACCGAGTTCCTCTGAGAGTATTGCTATACCTACCGTGTTGACTAAAAATGAATGGCTTGAGGAGAACATGGAATTGTCAATGAGTGAAGATCAGTTTGAGCGGATGATCAAATCAGACGGGGATATCGTTCTGTATTCCTATTATTTTGAGGATGGCAGAACCAAGGTGGAGAACATGACCCGAGCGCTTAGCATTAAAATGTCCGACAATTTTCAATAATGAACTAATGCGATAGCTTGGCACACACCTCACCAAGAGAACCCGGCCGGATCTATGGAATTCATACAGCAGAAAAAACAGCAGCGACAATTAGTCACTGCTGTTATGAACTGGCGTTTACCCTCACCCGGGATAAAAGCAACTATTATTCTTACGTCAAAGCATTCCAATACGTTACGCGATCCAGCGGAAGACGAGATTTAGGCAATCCAGGCTTCGCTGCTTTACCGATTGAAATAAGCATGACCGGAATCAGGTTGGATGGAATGTTAAACTCTTCGATGAGTCTTTCATGTGAGAAGCCACCCATCGGTACACTATCGTAACCTCTTGCCTTCGCAGCCAGCATCAGCTGCATGGACACCAGACCTCCGTCAATCTCAGCTGTACTCCGAGCTATTTCTTCTGACATCGTACGGTAATATTCTAGCATTCTTGGTACGTAAGCATCCCGAGCTTCCTGAGGCATGCCCAGCTCTACAGAACGATCATAGATCTCATCTGCCCGTTTATAAGCTTCTTTGTCGCCTAACACAATAATTGTCGCTGCGGAATCCACGACTTGTTGCTGGTTATTTGCGATCGGCTTGAGTGTCTCTTTGACAGCAGGATCATTAACGACAATGAAGCGCCATGGCTGCAGGTTGGAAGAAGAAGGTGCAAGCACGGCATCTTCAAGAATGGCTGTTAGTTCTTCCTCCGAGATCGTAACACTCGGATCATAGCTGCGAATGGACTGGCGTTCGCGAATTAACGTGAAGAAATCAGTTTGTATATCTTGGGTCATTTTGTATGCCTCCCTAATATCTGTAATTATTATAATTACGAATTGAAACGAAAATAATATAATGCAAAATTAAATTTTTGTCAACTTATTTGAACCCATATCGTCTCTATATATTATTTATAATGCTAGAACTCCGTGAATCAAGCTCTGCCCGTTCGCTTTGCCTTATACATCGCTTCATCTGCAATCTTCAGCAATTGAGTTACATTGGATGCATCACTCGGATATATACTGACACCCGAGGAATACGTAATTGGAATTTCCGTATTCTCGTTACGAAATGAATGCATAGATAGCAAGGACAGACGCTGATTAATGAATTCATCCACTTCCGCTTCAGACACCTCAGCACAGCTGATTATTAGTACAAACTCATCTCCACCCATTCGAGCTGCCAGATCATTTGGACCAGACATGTCCTTAAAGATGCGAGCAATATGCTTGAGATACAGATCACCTATGAGATGACCGTACGTGTCATTAACCGGCTTAAAATTATCCAGATCAATTAATACGAGAGCGAACATATCGTGTTGTGCTATTTTTCGCTCAAGGTATTCCTCCATTGCTGCTCTGTTATATAGATCCGTTAATGAATCGTGAAGTGCAAGATGCTTATATTCTTGTTCTGATTCCAGCAGTTTACGCTCTGTATTCTTGAGAGAGGTAACGTCCGTCAAATGCATTACGAAGAGCTCTTCATTCAACCCCTCCACCAAATCCAGATTCATGATGAGATCAACATGATCCATTCGATCACTATCCACTCTCATCTCCCAGTGGGTTGTTCCTTCACGCTGCTGATCTAAGGAAGCCAGTACTTCTGGAAGCCTGATCCCATTATTGAACTCTATATGCTGGGGAATCTCCTCGGCTTTAATTCCTTCAAACCAACGTTTTGCCTTAGGATTAAGCTCTCTTACGATCCCCTGACGATCCAGCAGCATAATGGCTGTAGGAGCTGACTTGAAGAGAATATGAAACAATTTGCGATAATCCGGCATGATATGGTACTTGCCTATCTGATGTCTTAATACAACCGCCCACATGAGATAACCTACAAAATACAAAATCATGGAGTATCTTGTGTTTATTAACATGGATTGCAGCATTAATGTCACCAGTACGAACCAAGCGAACAGCGAGAACAAACCGAGAAGTAAGGAGCGGGATGCTTTTTTTACTTTCTGTTCCTTCGTTCTATACCAGGTTACAGACAATATCACCGCAGACAGCAGAATATATCCGGCTACAAATAAGAGAGTCATCAGCAAAAATAACGGATCCAACGGACTTCTTCCATCAGTTATATCGACGTTATATAATTGCTTATGATCCATCGTCATGAGAAAAATAAGCCACAAGGTAAAGGGAGCGGCATAGATGATTGGTAACCGCCGCTTCAAATGCTGTGTCGCAGATCCGCCCATCAGAATACACAAATGTACTAAGAAGCAGATGACAAACAGAAGCATGGGCGCACTTCCATATAGAACAATCTGCATCTGATACTCTGGAAGCAAGGACGTCTTGACGTATTCCCCCAGAAAATAAAACAGAAAAGCAAGCATCAGACAGGCAGCTATTCGGTTCAACATACTCCTCTTGTTACGATGAATTAAGGTAATCGCCATATATAAGAAAAAATAAGTAGGAAGCAATATTGTTAGAAAATCCATAAATCGTTCGTTCATTGTTAGATAATCCTATCACGTATGTTAAATTATTAGATGTCCAATACCGCCTTCAAGGTCGATTGTATCGTTGGATATTTAAATTCAAAGCCTTCTTCGAGTATCCGTTCTGGTACAACCCACCTGCTCTTCAGTACCAACTCTGTCTCCGTTCGAATAACAATAGCACCCATCTCCAGCATCCACTTGGGCGTTGGAATCCCTACAGGGACACCTAGTGTCTTCCTCATCTCGTGCATTAGTTCACGATTGGTCACAGGGTACGGAGCCGACGCATTAAATACGCCTATAAGATCTTCACGGCTCTGTATATACTGCACTATGCGGAACAGATCCTCGACATGGATGAAGCTGAATTTCTGATTACCTGGCCCCTGCTTGCCCCCTAGCCCAAATCGCGTCAAATAAATATAAGGTGTCAATACACCTCCGCCCGGTCCGAGCACAATAGCAATACGAAGAGCAGCCTGCCTAGTATGAGGCAGTTCATAGCTAAAGAACGCTTCCTCCCATGCCTTAGCCACCTCGACAGAGAATCCCGTGCCGAGCTCACCTGATTGTTCCGTCATCGGTTTGTCTTCAGCATGACGGTAGATCGTTGCCGTACTTGCGTTAATCCACAGGGCCGGGGGCTTGCTGCATTGGAGTACAGCCTCTCCAAGAATCCGAGTTGTACGCGTACGTGACTCTGTAATCTCTTTCTTATTTGAGTCATTGTATCTGCAGTTTACCGATTTACCAGCCAGATTTATTAACAGTTCGGCACCATCCAGGGCATGGCCGATTCCGGTACGATCTTCCCAAGAAATATGACCTTGCTGTCTAGAGATGATGAACACATAATATCCCAGCTGCTCAAAGCTTTGTTGAAAATACTGACCGATAAACCCGGTCCCTCCTGCAAGTACGACCTTCTTCATACGCTCACCTATTTTCTCTATGATAAATTATGAAATAGATTCACTCATAAGTTCAAAAGTTCAAGCCAATCCCGATGATTCAAAGAGGCAGTAGACTCAGTTTGTCCGACACCACAAACATTGCTAGAAACAGGAGAAACAGCACGGGCTGGACTGCAATAAATAACACCGTAGGATTAAGCAGCTTGTTAAACCGGTATACATATTTCGCAACAATGATAAATACCGCTGTCAGGATTACAGCGATCCCAATACCGATCAGGATCATTCCTGCTCCAGGACCTGGCACCGCTTGCCCTATCCTAGGCAGGTATTTCATGACGAGCTCGAACCCTGCCGCTCCTCCTGCATATAATAGAATAAGGCCGATGATATACCGAAGCCTTGATACATATTGCTCTGATAACTTAATCAGTTTGGATACGACGATTGCGTTCCCCATTACAAAGACTATAAAAAAGATGGAGAATGCGATGGTATCCACATTCACTTCCGACGTATAAAGGTCCACTATTTTCATCTGCTGTCATTCCTCTTGTTGTCATATGTTTATGTTCCCTTGCTGCGTACACTGTAATATCTCATTGCTCTGGGTACACCTTGTATCTCTAATTTGCCGCCATAGATCAGCTCTCTTAGTCGGTATTCAATGAACGCATCGCCTGTATACTGTCCGGAATGTCCGATCACTTCGCCAATGACTCTAGCAGCCTTCAAGAACTCCCCATTGGGCTTATCCTTTTCAAGTATACGAACCTTCTCCAATATAAAATCATCAAAATAGGTCACCTCTGCAGAGAGCAGCTCACCAAATGCCCATATGCGGAGCAGATTTGAGCTCTCCGACAAAGAAAGCCATTCTTGTTCATAACATCGCCTTTGTTCGTCTGTTACCAAGACATGCTTGGTTGGATCACGATACACTCGCGATAATTCCTTTGATGAGATCTCTCCCGTATGGGAATAGAAATGTAATACACCCGGCTGATCTTCCTTCTGTTCATTCGCGGCTGGAGCATCCAGTATATATAGATTGTTAGAGCGATCCTTTAATAACCAGCTCACATATCGCATTCCAGTCTGCTCATGTGCATTATTGCTGCACCAAATATATATCGCGGCATCTTCAGGTAGGGATTCAATAGAACGATAACCCCCGTCCCTGACATCCTCAAATTTTGGATCCAGATGCTGACGAAACCAGGCTCTTCTCTCCTCTCTTCCTTGTTCTTCATGAAGCCGCCATATCGGCCCTATAGAGAACACATCATGAAAAAGGATTATTCGATCGGTTCCGTGGGAACCATTCTCTTGAATCATCTGCCTCACACTACCAGCAGCAGATACTCCTAATACGATATGTATATTTTTCGTGTTCTCATCCGGCATCCAGCTCTGTTTATGAGCTAGCTGCTGGTTTTGAGTATTCAAAACCGCCTCATAAATGTTCAGCATTCGATCATACAATTGTTCCTTCAAGATGTCTTGCTCTTGTGCCATCTGCATATAAATCATGAAGTGAAGCATCAGGGTCCTGAGTTCGGATTCGTTCATCTGCTCAACGGTCCGTTTTAATTGATCGAGATCAGGCATCTGGCGTTTCCCCCTTTTTTTACACATTTGCCTATCTATTATAAACGCGCTTTAGTAGAAAAAGTATCGTTATCGTTAGAAATAAGCCCCCCCACTTGTTGTAGAAAAGCATCTGAAACAAAATAGAAGAGATTGCCACAGCAATCCCTTCTCGCTCGTTAATTCTCTTATTTTGCATCATAAGATGCTTGGAACTCCTCAATAACCTGTGATCCGCCTGCTTTTAGCCATTTATCGACTTCTGCCTGCCAGCCGGCTTCGTCAATCTGTCCCATAATGTATTTCGTTTGGGCATCACTGATTAAGAGTTCAAGCTCATTGCCTCTTTCCATATAGGTTGCGGATGTCAGATTCAGACTGATGTTCGGAACCACATATTTGGCGTTCTCCTTCGCCATCGCAGTCCCTTTTTCTCCTTGAGGCGTATCCTTCAGCGGCTTCACATGATAGCCCTCGATATTGAGCAGATTGTCGCGATATGGCTTCACCTGCTGCTGGAACAGGGCAAAATCAATAAACTCCGTCCGGCCATCGTCCGTTTCCTTATAATGCACATCCTTGACGCCTCTCATCAGCAGTGTCGAAGACGGCTCATCCAGCAGTGCATTCATAAATTCAAGCACTCGCTTCAGCTCTTCCTCTGACTTCACCGCCTGCTTCGGAATGGCCAAGAATCCATTATGCCCTGGCTCACCAGCAAGTCTTATGCCTTCGGATCCTGTCCATGCCGCATTATCTACGACATAGCTTGGGTCGGTTGCAGTAAGCCGCTCATACTGACTCTTCAGAGCTTGGGCGACTGCATTTCCAAGACCGGCACGGCCTGAATCGAACAGCTTTCCTGTTTCCGTACCGTCCATCACGGCAAAATCCTGATTAATCAAGCCTTCGGCATACATCTGTCTAAACATATTAAGCACATCCACATACTGCGTAGTCATGAACTCAGGTGTAATTTTACCATCGACAAGCCCCCATTTATTTACCCCACCGATACTAACCGCAAGACGTGTCGTTACCGCAGAATGTCCCGTATTGTAGCCTTTGTCGAGCACAAATCCATAGGTGTCCTCCTTACCGTTGCCATCCGGGTCCTTCTGTACCATCGCCTTCTGCAGCTCATACCACTCATCCAGATTGTCCGGCAGTTCCATACCCAAGGTCTCGAGCCAATCGCTGCGGTAGTTATAAGAAGCACGTCCCATGTCACGGAATAGCGGAATGCCGTATATTTTTCCTTCTACAGAAATGTTGTTATAATGATTCGGGTCTTGTGCCTTCAGATTTGGATAATCGTCAATATAAGGTCCCAGCTCCCAAAAAAGACCGGATTGCAGTGCACTTATTACAATGGGTACGTAATTCAGCTTCATAATCATGGGCATTTCATTGGAAGCAATCATGACACTGACCTTCTCATCATAAGCAGAGGACGGAACCCACTGAATACTAAGGTCCGTATTCGTATATTCCTCAATCGCCTTCTCTACATCACCGCTCTCTGGAATTTCCCCCACCTGGACAATCGCCATACTGATGGGAAACGGACCGTCTCCATCAACAGCTGCACTGCCATCATCAGAAGTACCGCATCCTGCAAGTAATAAGGTGGTGGACAGCGACACTACACAAGCTCCTCCAAGTAAGCGCTTAACTTTTTTCAAAAGTTATCTCCCCTTATCTATTCATTTTAAGATACATATTCATTGAGGCGACTCAGCACATATCAGCCTTTAACCGAACCAAGCATAACTCCTTTTACAAAATGCTTCTGTAAAAACGGATAAACGAGCAAAATCGGCATGGTAGCGAACACAACGACCGCCATGCGAATCGTGAGCGGCTGAATATCCAGATCCTCGAACGCGGTAGAATCCCCGATACTGCTCTGAGCTAGGATGACGATCTCACGCAGGTACACCTGGATGGGCCATTTGGTATTATCGTTGATATACAGGACCGCACTGAAGAAAGTGTTCCAATGATCCACAGCATAGAATAGTGCAAATGTAGCAATGGCGGGACCCGAGAGCGGCAGCACAATCCGGAAGAAAACGCCGATATCCGTACATCCATCGATCTTGGAGCAGTCCTCCAGCTCGCTCGGAATCTGCTGAAAGAAATTTTTAAGTACAATCAGGTTAAATGCGCTGATAGCACTCGGAATGATGAGCGACCATAGTGAGTTGGTTAAATGCAGGTTCTGTACAACAAAATAAGTCGGAATCATCCCCCCGCTGAACAGCATCGTGAACAGCACGCCGAGCATAATATATCTACGTCCTTGAAGCCGAGGTCTGGAGAGCGGATAAGCCACCAGACAAGTGAACACGAGATTAAATAGCGTACCGACAATGGTGACATAGATCGTGACACTTAAACTGCGGATCAGCGTATTGGTTGAGAAAATATACTGGTACGCAGACAGTGACCACTCCTTCGGAAAAAGAATCAGTCCCCCCTTAGCCACTTCCTGCGGCGCTGTAAACGAGACAGCAATGACATAGATAAAGGGCAGCACGGCTGCCAGAGCGGCTATTGTAAGCAAGATATAATTAATCACATCAAACATACGACTCGCTGCAGTTTTATCCTGAACCATGTGAGAACACCCCCTTCTCTTATATTCCCTCCTTTAATAAACGCCTTCTTCTCCGAACCTTTTGGCCATCCAATTGGCTGAGACGACCAGCACGAGAGCCACCACGGACTTGAACATGCCTACCGCTGCGCTATAGCTGTACTGCCCCTGGAGAAGCCCTTTGGTATAGACGAATGTATCGAACACTTCGCCGACATCCCGGTTCGTAGGGGCCAGCATAAGGAAGATCTGTTCGAATCCGGTATCCAAAAAACTGCCAAGCCGAAGAATTAACAGAATAATGATGGTGCTCCGAATCGCAGGCAGAGTTATGTGCCATATCTGACGCCATCTGCCTGCTCCATCCATCCGTGCGGCCTCATATAGCTGCATATCGACACCCGTTAGTGCCGCAAGGAAGATAATCGTTCCCCAGCCCACTTCCTTCCATATTTGCTGAGAGACAATAACCGTTCTGAACCATTCTGCATCCAGCAGGAAGGCAATTTTTTGACCCGTCAGCTGATAGATGAGCTCATTAAGAATTCCGTTCTCCGTCGTCAGCAAAATATAGCATATCCCTACCACAACGACCCACGATACAAAGTGCGGAATATAGATGAGCGTTTGTATAAATCGTTTAAAGCCTTCCCGCCGGATCTCATTCAGCATCAAAGCAAGAATGATCGGCGCCGGGAAGAAGAATACCAAATTGTAAAAAGCGAGCAGAAACGTGTTGCGGAACAAGATAAGAAACTGCGGATCACTGAACAATCGTTCGAAATGCTTCACGCCTACCCATGGACTGCCGAAAAACCCAAGATGCGGTTTGAAATCCTGAAACGCCATAATCAAACCATACATCGGTACGTATTTGAAAATAAGAAAATATAGGATACCAGGTATAAGCATGACATACAGCCATTTATCTCGTAGTAGACCTGCTATGGACAATGATCCCTCTTTTCGCATTCTCATCATGACCGCATCCGGCTTGGCATCCGCTAATTCTGACCGGTACTTGATGATCTTCCTCCCCCTTCTGCATTAGATTAGGGATAATTATACAGATCAACACGATGACAGGAAATGATCATTTCATAACCTTTCATTCCGTTGTTGTAGAATTCAACTCGCTAGTGTCCAATAACTTCCACATAACCTTCGGTATGCAGGATATAAGGTATAGTCAATGCGGACCCGAAGCTCATCGCTAACGTTCAGGTTCTAACTTGGGCTCTCGCTCCCGCTTCAGTTCCAGTTCCCGCTTCAGTTCTGGCTCCGGCTTCGGCCGCTCTGTGCTTCGTTCATACTGCTCCCGATATTGCCCTGGCGTCATTCCTGCCCATTTGCGAAAGGTTCGTATGAAGGCACTCGTATTGCCATACTTCAGCCTGCGTCCGATGTCGGACACGAGCAGACTCGTGCTCTCCAGCAGCAGCTTTGCCTGGCTCATCCGATAGGAAGTTAAATATTCACTGAATGGCATGCCGACATCTTTCTTAAATACTCTGCTCAAATAAAAAGGATGGTAATTCAATTCAGCAGCACACGATTCCAGCGTGATGTCCTGATCAAATCTGGTATGAATCATTTCCAGCATACGGCTCGCAATCCTTACCTGCTGTTCCTCCGCCTGCCGTTCCATTGCACGAATAATAGGCAGGAACAGCTGCTGCTCGAACCAATAACGGATATCCTCCTTTGTATTCAGCTTGGTCAGCTTGGACAGCAGCTTCTCTCCGCTTAAGGTGCCGCCAAGCTGTAATTTCAGCTCTTGTGTCTGTGCTGTTTCAATAATTCGCATGGCCAATTTAATGAGAAGGATATTGAGCTCCGGTTGAAAGGCCCGATTTTCGGTAATTTCGTTCAGATAGAGGTCCATTGCCAGCGAGAGCTGATCCTGCTCTCTTTTTCTCAGTGAATACAGAATATGTTCTTCAATCTCCCGCAGCTTGGCATATGGGGTTCTGCTGTCTGAATGGTCTGTTCGATGTGGAGTGTAACGTATAATTCGGCCCGCATCCGGTACCATCCGCTGCCTTAGGGCAGAGGCGGATTCCAGATAAGCTTCAGGAGCAGCAGACAGATCGAGGAAGGAGCGGCTCAGACCAATACTGATTTGCAGCTGCAAGTAACTCTCGATCTGTTCCTTCAATTTCACCGCCATTTGATAGAATAGTTCCTCCCCTTGCGCTTCCTCAGCTCCAGAGGGCGGCTCTATAAGCAGCGTTACTTGAGCATGTTCCAGAATAACCGGAGCAAATCTATAAGCCGGACTGATTAGCTCTTCTACCATATTATTTATGGCATACAGCAGCAGCTCCAGATTATGCTCCTCATACTTGCTTAAATGGAAGGTATCAATCTGTATCTTCATCACCGATAAGGCTTGCCAAGACTTCGGGAAATCACATCTGGAAGATCGCTTCACAAATTCATCCGCCTGTATTCGATTAGATAGCAGCATCAGCATCAGTGATTCACTCATATGCTCTGTATGCGTAGACAGCTGTGCTTGAAGCTCTGTTCTTGAGGAAGAGAGTCTGCGAATGCTTTGTTCTATATAGTGGAGTTCATTCGAACCAGCACGCTGGGCATTCTGATCGGGCTCGATATCCGTCTGGCGCGAGTATTCGAGCAAGCGATGAATCGGCTTGTACATGCGCCGGCTCCAAATGTAAGCGGTAACAATAATAACAACTAAAACGATGCCACTCACCATGGCTGTAATCCACGCGATATGCTGTGTTTGCTTGGTTATGGCCTCAATAGAGGAGACAGACACATGAGTCCATCCGTAAGAAGCCGAATGAAGATAGGTTACGTTATATTGACCGCCGTCCACTTTGGTCCGAAATGAATGGGCTGCAGTTTGCTTTTTCATTTCAGAGTTTTTTAGACTGCTGAGCACCTCCGTGTTGACCGCTGAATCCAGCTCATTTTGCCAGGAGTCCGGGATGGAGCCAAGGATTAGCCTTCCTTCGGCATCGATAATATATGGTGATCCCAGCTCTGATGCCCTCGATAAACGTTCTGCCATGTGCTTTTTAGGCATCTTCACGACGATAAGACCTTTTGGACCCGTACGCATAGGGAACAGGGGGATTTTTTGGACCCACGTTGTATAGATTCCGCTGCTCGATGTATCCATGAACAGGCTGCTGTCATGGGAAGCATATTTCATGATTAAGTCTCTATCCTTGAATTGATCCAGGCTCTGAAAGCGATCCAATCCTGTGACCGTACCATTCCCGAGATGGATAAAATAAGCCTCCGAGGTCATGACTGGGGTTTGCAAATTAGACAAAGCCGAAGACATCTCTCGAATTTCCTGAAAATGAGTGGGTGTCCAATTCTCTTGTAACGCTTGCTTCATCAGGGGGGAGTTCGCTAGCTGCAGTGTAGAGCGCTCTAGTCCTTTCAGCATGTCATCAATCTGCTGTTCGTTTTGCCGAAGCAGCTGCGTGTTGCTGGCTAATACCTTCTGTTCGACATCACCAGCGGCAATGTAATAAGATAAGAAGCCCATTGTCAGGACCGGAATCAGTCCTAGAAGCAAGCTGAAACGCAGCAGATGCATCATATAAGTAGGCATAAACTTGGCTCCTCCCTTTAAGCTCATAATATATTCACCCTAAATGTGACTGTTCCTGGAATTTACAGCCAGCAGATGAGCAATATATTCCATAAATTGGTGGAAAAACCTCTTATGACGCAACAAATGAACTGATTTTTGAACTAAAAAAGCACCACTGCATAAGCAGTAGTGCTAATTCATACAACGAACTGTCAATTCCGTTACTGCATAGTTGCGGGCACCTTTACTCCCATCAGCCTGCCTTCTGCCTGTATAATAATCATTCCGTTTGTCTTGAGGGTCGCCTCATGCAGATCAGCCCCTGTTTTGACTCGGAAGACGGGTTTAGTTGTCATCATATGAATACCGAGCAGGGTTCCGTTACGCTGTGCCATATAGATTTCATTCCCGTACACATCAATATGAGCCACAGGCGCGTCCCCATACCATCCAATCCTCTGACCGTTCGCCAGCTTAACGCCGGCTAAATTCCCTGAAGCATCCTTGAATAGGAGTCTTTCCTGCACAACTCCGAGCATGTCCAAGCTGTCTCCATCAGGACGCTGTAATCTGCGGAGCGGGTCCTCTCCAGCCTTGTAGCTGTTAAAATTGTATACTGCGACCTTATCGCCTTGCTCAATGTACAGCTTGTCCCCTGCAAGGTATGCATCTCCCGAATAGTAACTATACGGTGGTTCACCAGCCAGCTTCCACATGTACTCCCGGCTTCCCTTCTTCACACCGGTCTTCAGGTTAAACGCATTTACGATCACCTTGCGATCGGGCAGAGACTGATAATCCGTCAGCATCGGTGAGTAATAGTCTATCGAATACACGAGTCCGTCTTGGATCTTGAGTGCTTCACCTTGGCCAAAATCTTCCCACAGCTCTTTTCCCGTCTTCTTGTCGTATGCATTTAGTTGAATGGATGTGAGTGCTCCTTGAACTAAGAAGGTTCTAAGCACCACGCCATCGGCTTCTTCGAAATAAGCAGTACCGTTTCCTTCGGCCTTCTCTTCATCCACCTTCCACTTGAGTTTGCCTGATAATTTATCAAATGCAAAGGTGGTACTGCCATTGATCGCATATAATGTATCGGAAGTGGGGATTAACGCTTCCGTCCGTTCCCATGCATCAACATAAGTGGATGACTGTGCCTGCCATTTTAATTTACCCGTCTTTGCATGGAGAGCATAAGGCTTCTTATCCGTTGTCATCCCATATAGGATCCCTTGATCATACGTGATGAGTCGATTCAAATGTCTTCCGTTACCGTAACTCCATAGCCGTTTACCCGTTTGTGCGTCAAGTGCGATCAGCTTATTGCCGGAAAATGCAAACACTTTACCCTCTTCAGCGATGGCCTGAACTCCTGTACCCTGGCTCTGCTCCAGACCACCATCAACTTGGAGTGTCCAGGCTGGTTTCAATTCAGGGACTTTAATTGTAGAACCGGAATACCAGGTGCGTACAGAAACATCTGCCTTTTCTGCACTAATGATAGAAGTTGGCAGGATATTTGCACCATGAATAGTCAGTACGCCAGCGGTTATAAATGCAATTACTCTCCTGATCCGCTTCTTTTTATATTTTATGGTCCTATCATTTTTGTTAGAGCTAACAATCATTTATCCTCCCCAAACCTCTAATATCGTGACTAGATTACATTTGCCCTCATCATGGAGCAGATAAAGCCGTTGTGCCAAGATTGAAAATGCCGCTGTCGTTTGGATCATCTACTATCTTGCTAGCAATCTGTTCTCCGGATTCGTCGTAGCCCTTAATCTCATAAGGCATGTCTGCTGATGAAGGAAGAAACACGAACCATATGCGCTCATCAGGTCCCGCTTCAATTTGCTTCGCCTCATACCTTCCGTCTTTTATCGTCTCAACCGTTATTCTTACAACAGAGGGATCAAAAAGGTATCCGAATAACATTGGAAACGGAGTCGAAACGCCCTTAAGTTCAGGCAAAATCATATAATGGACAGCAGAAGGTTTATCAGAAGCTTCGCTGTTTGAGAAACCACCTCCCCATACCCATTTCCAGCCGAGCCGGGTTTTTCGGACATATTCGACCTGTAAATTCTCGCTATCTTGTCTCGTGCTTGTCTTGAATAGCAGCATCCCTTCGTCCACAGGCTCTTGATGTATGACATACGGAGATGAACTGCCACCTCTAAATTGTTCAACTGCCTCTTCCGGTGTCTTGCCGATTGGAATTTTCAAAAAATCATCATTCATGCCAACTGCCTCTGATAATAGGCGATCAGCGATACCGCCCGGCCTTTCAATCACAAAGATGGCTGCATAAAAGATGGCTGCAGAGAGTAGAATGACGGCTAGAATTGTGAATATCATCATACGGCTGCGTTTCGTTTGCTGTGTCATTCTGATCTCCACCTTAGACTTATATTTTCAGATGTTACTGTAACGACGGAGGATTCCACGTATTCATAATTCAATATATCAAACCCAAATCCTTCCATACGTATCTATTAAAAGGAGCAGATGATTGAAGTTGATTGAAGTTGATTGAAAATCTATAAAAATTAGATGGGTTTCGCAAGTTAGTCCATTGCCCGAATCAAACCATGGATGCTATAATGAAATCGATTTACTAAAACGGTTTCGTTAACGCTTTCTAAATCCACTATATTTATACATACTTGAGGTGACTTATGAAATATAACAACCCGGTTATCAAAGGCTTCTACCCTGACCCGAGTGTCTGTAAAGTAGATGATACCTACTATCTTGTTACCAGTTCATTTCAGTTTTTTCCCGGTGTTCCGCTCTTTGAGAGTAAGGACCTGATCAATTGGAAGCAGATCGGACATGTACTCACTAGAAAAAGCCAAGTCATGCTGGATAAGGTGAACAGCTCAGGCGGCGTTTTTGCCCCTACCATACGACATAACAATGGCCGCTTCTATATGACTACCACAAACGATACGACCCATCAGAATTTTTATGTCTGGACAGATGATATTTATGGGGAGTGGTCTGATCCGATCTATATTGATCAAGGTGGTATCGACCCGGATCTGTACTTTGAAGACGGCAAAGCCTACTTCATGAGCAATGGAAGCGACGACGACGGTACAGGTGTTATTCTTCAATGTGAGATTGATATCGAAACAGGCCGCAAATTATCTCCTAGCCTCCCTATTTGGAAAGGTACAGGGGGGCGTTTTCTTGAAAGCCCGCATATGTACAAAATTAATGACTGGTACTATTTATTAGCCGCTGAAGGTGGAACGGAATTTGGTCATATGGAGACCTATGCCCGCTCTTCTTCACTTCACGGTCCTTTTGAACCCTACGCGCATAATCCGGTTCTGACGAATCGTAATTTGGGTGGTTATGAAGTTCAGGCCGTTGGTCATGGTGATTTGATTCAGAATCAGGAGGGAAACTGGTGGCTCTTCCACCTGGGCTTCCGCCAGATTGGCAAATGGATCCCTTACCACCACTTGGGACGAGAAGTCTTCCTGACGCCGGTTACTTTCGGTGAGGATGGATGGTTTACAGCAGGACATAACGGGACGACATTAACTAGCTTTGAGACTAACCGGATCCCGGAGCATGTTGTGCAGAATGAGAAGAAAGAGTATACCTTCGAGAATACGGAATGGAGCCTGGACTGGTCCTATCTTCGTCACCCACACTTCGAGAATTATGAACTCGGAACGGATAAAATGACGCTCAAAGGGACTGAAGTTACACTAGATCAAGCTGAATCACCTACCTTTATAGGCATAAGACAAAGAGATTTTAATGCAACCATTTCTTGTGAGGTTGCCGTTACAAACGGTGAAGCTGGCATCACACTCTATATGGATGAGAACCACCGTTACGATCTGGCAATCCGTCAGTGTGAACAAGGCTATGAGGTGATTGAGCGTCTTAACATTGGGGATATCAAAGCGATTCAAACGACGATACCTCTGCCAGACAGCAATCACGCCACACTTATCGTTGAAGCTGTCCATGAACGCTATAGTTTCTTCCTTCAGCAAGGAGATCAACAAATCCCGCTAGGAACAGCCCAAACGAAATACCTATCCTCAGAGGTCGCTGGAGGATTTACGGGTGTAGTCATTGGTTTATATGCTTGTGGTAAAGATGCATCTGCTGAGTTCACGAAATTCCGTTGTAAATACGAGTAAGCTTACGTTAAAAAAGGGGCGGCTGCATAAGTGCAACTGTCCTTTTTTGCGTGTTATTCCGAATGTTCCTTCATTTTCTTACTATCTATGTATATTCGTAAGCTTTCAAAGACGAGCAGAAGTAATTCACACAATAGCTTCCAAATGATCATACACACGAAGAAAAACAAGATTCCCCCTATCATACCAAGTACGTAATTTGGGGCTTCTACACTCGAATAAATGTGAAATCCAGTTGACTCCGTGATCGTAGTTGGAAATAAGACGGATACGGCCTTTCCGAAAATATAAGAGTAATATAGCGCGATAGCTAGTCCGGCATAAAATACTAATGAAATCAGATATTTATAATCGGTATCTCCTAGAGCAAACCAATTGATCATTTTATTTTACTCATAATGACAAGCTCCTTTTTATGTAACATTCTACCATAAATGTAGTCATTATGAATCATACATGGTGAACAGCGGAAAAAGAGCCCTCATCTTCTGAAGGCTCCTTGTTGAAATCGAAGTCGTCATCATGATAATGGTTACGTTTTATGCGTTTTTTTCCCCCTCATTTACATCTCCGATAATTTGCTGTGCAGTTCTGAGAAGGTCTAGTAAATGTGTACAATTCTATAAAAAGTAGATGATAGTTTAATCATATCGATAGAACGGTGCATAAATTGAAAATATGATGCAGGATGGGAGGTGCAAGTGATGACTAATTCTGTTCAAGGAACTTCCTATGATAATGGTTCTTCCAAAACCCTCGGTGTCATTCTAGTATTGTTTATATTGCTTGTAATTATTGTTAAAGCTTTTAAATGGTCTTAATTTGAAAATAAAAATGTGACTCCTTCTGTCAAAGTGGGAGGTGAAAAATATGAACGAAATGGTTAAAGAGTTTCTTAAAAGAAAAAAAATAAAAGTTGTCGTTTTGAAACCAGGTGAAAAAGCACTTGTCGTATGTAAACATCGTTGTCACCACAAAGATCATAACAAGCATAAAAGATCTTAATCTTGATTAGGTTGACTATTCTTTAATCGAGGCTGGATAGCTCCAGATTTATGAAATAACACAATAAAGCACTAACCTCACGATTTAACGAGGTTAGTGCTTTATTGTGTTGATTAATTTTGTTATAAGTAAATTAAGCAAGTCTCGTCTTGAAATCCTGGTATCCGAATTCGCGAACGACCTCACAATTACCGTCTTTACGTTTCACCGCAATAGCCGGCAATGGCATACCGTTAAACGTATTTGTCTTCACCATGGAATAGATCGCCATATCTCCGAATACCAGTCGGTCTCCGCCCTTCAGCGGCTGATCGAAAGAGTAATCTCCGATGACATCGCCCGACAAGCAGGTTTGCCCGCCAAGTCGATAGGTATATGGCTTCTCTCCCGGTTCACCGGAACCCAATAGAGGCGGACGGTAAGGCATTTCGAGTACATCCGGCATATGACAAGTTGCCGATGTATCAAGAATGGCAATATCCATCCCATTCTTGTGAAGATCCAGCACAGAAGTCACCAAGTAACCTGCGTTGAGGGCTACAGCTTCTCCCGGCTCCAGAATTACCTTAAGACCATACTTCTCCTGCATTCTTTTAATGCATGCTTCAAGTCTTGGGATATCATAATCTTCTCTCGTAATATGATGTCCACCGCCAAAATTGATCCATTCCATCTGTGGCAGCCACTGTCCAAACTTCTCTTCCACTGCATTCAGCGTCGTCTCTAAATCATCAGAGTTCTGCTGACATAGCGTATGGAAGTGAAGACCCGTCACGCCTTCGAGCAGCTCTGCACGGAAATCCTCGTGCTTCGCACCGAATCTCGAGCCTGGAGAACATGGATCGTAGATTTCGTGACCTTCCTGCGTGGAGCATTCCGGGTTAATACGAAGTCCAACTTGTCGTCCAGCCTTCAGCGCTCTATCCTTGAACTTCTCCAGCTGTGAGAAGGAATTAAAAATAATATGATCGCAGATCGAGATAATCTCATCGATCTCATCCTCACGGTAGGCAGGGGCAAACACATGGTTCTGCTTGCCCATCTCCTCATAGCCTAAACGTGCTTCGAACAAACCGCTCGCTGTTGCACCACACAAATATTTTCCGATCAGGGGATACATTGCAGTCATGGAAAATGCTTTTTGTGCAAGAATAATTTCGGCTCCTGTACGCTGCATAACACCATTCAGGATCTTCAGATTCTTCTCGATGAGTTCCTCATCGACGACAAAACAGGGTGTAGGTAGTTCCTCGAACTTCATCTTAGCGAACAGACTCCGATTTCTTAGCTTCCTCCGGCAATTGATCTACAAGCACCGGATTGAAATCTTCTACCCACGGAAGTCCCCATTTGTTCAACTCTTCCATGAATGGATCTGGATTGAATTCCTCTACATTGTATACGCCTGGTTTATTCCATTTACCAGTCATCACCATCGCTGCTCCGATCATCGCAGGAACACCCGTAGTGTAAGAAATCGCCTGGGAGCCTACTTCTTTGAAGCATTCTTGGTGATCACAGATATTGTAGACGTAGTAAGTCTTGTCTTGGCCATCTTTCTTCCCTTTGAAGATACAACCAATGTTCGTTTTACCTACTGTACGTGGTCCGAGCGAAGCGGGATCTGGCAATACCGCCTTCAGGAATTGCAATGGAATGATCTGCTTGCCTTCGAATTCGATCGGCTCGATCGAAGTCATGCCCACATTCTCAAGTGCCTTCAGATGTGTAAGGTAGCTTTGTCCAAATGTCATGAAGAAACGAATACGCTTCAGGCCAGGGATGTTCTTCGCCAGGGACTCAAGCTCTTCATGGTACAGAAGGTACATGTCCTTCTCACCTACTTCAGCAAAGTCGTATACACGTTTGATCTCCATCGGCTTGGTTTCGATCCATTCGCCATTCTCCCAGTATCTTCCGTTCGCCGAAACTTCACGGATGTTGATCTCAGGGTTGAAGTTCGTTGCGAACGGATAGCCGTGGTCGCCGCCGTTGCAATCCAGAATGTCGATATATTCAATTTCATCAAAGTAATGCTTAAGTGCATATGCTGAGAATACACCTGTTACGCCTGGGTCAAAGCCGCTTCCAAGAAGTGCAGTAATTCCTGCTTGCTCAAAGCGCTCTTTGTAATCCCATTGCCATTTGTATTCAAATTTCGCTGTATCTTCCGGCTCGTAATTCGCCGTATCCATGTAATGTGTCTTCGTTGCAAGACAAGCATCCATAATTGTTAGGTCTTGATATGGCAAAGCCAGGTTCATTACGATATCCGGTTTAACTTCGTTAATTAGAGCAATGAGTTCATCTACGTTGTTCGCATCGACCTGAGCTGTCGTAATTTTCGTTTTTCCGCCATCCAGTTTTGCTTTTAGCTCATCGCATTTCGATTTGGTACGACTCGCAATGCAAATTTCTTCGAATACTTCACTGTTCTGAACACATTTGTGAACTGCTACTGATGCTACGCCGCCGGCGCCAATAATAAGTGCTTTTCCCATTCTCATATCTCCTAACAAATTAAATTTTCAAGCCGTATTCAGTACAACCAAATCAGCCGAATGTATGCCACTTGTGAAATTTGCAAGAAAAGTATGGTATTCATAGCTTCTCAAAACAAAAAAGCAAGTGTAAAAATCGCATAATTGCGCATCACACTTGCTTACGATATATCGTAAATATTAAATAAGCATAATTACTCCATAACCATCCGAGATGGTCACATGAACATGAGAAGGCTCATTCATATTTATGAGTATATCAATAATGGATCAGAGTCTGTCAGCAAATAATTACTTTTTCCACTCTTATTGACCGTTTCACAAGTTGATGTGCAGTGCACAGGTTGTAAAGTAACCAACTTATAAAATTTGAGCTTTTAACTCAATCAATAAGGCAACGAAAGTTGCCGATCGGCATTTGACCCGGCTGTCCGTGTGGCCTTAACGTCCTACCTTTATCGTAGGAGTGGTCAAAATTATCTGCTGGAAAGATCCGTTACGATAATTAGCTTTCCATTTCACGCAAGGACTACAATAACAGATGTGATAAACTTATTCAAGAGTTTTCTAGAAAAAAAGAAAAATGATTGTTAATGACGCTGATTACCTAATAATTCTTCAAATCTAAATTCTCAAAGCTTGTACTAGGCACTCGATTGAGTCGCTCTGAACCATCCGCGTTTATTAGTTAAACACGGAATCTGGGACGTAATATACTTTTTGTGTATTTGTCTTGTTAACCGGATCGGGAACAATTGTGAAATAGACATTGCCGTTCTTGGTCTGGACCCCTTCGATCTCGTGGTTCCCTACATTCGTTATGTTCACGAGAGTTTTGAAGGTACCTGAGTTCGAAATCATCGCAATTTGAGGCGTATCTCCTTCAGCTCCACCCGATGTGTAAATCTCTGTACTACCCAGCATATCTGCTCCCTGAAAAGAACCATTCGGCCGGATAATGCCGCTTCCCGACTGAGTAAAGCTGCTGACACAGGCACTTACCGCCGCTGCGCTGTCCATCCGTACCTGCTCATTGCTGTCTAGAAGCTGATTCAATTTGGCAGTGTCATAGATCGACCATGTCACGGTACCTTCAGCGGTCTGGACTCGGAAGAAGGTATGTGTACTGTTGCCGCCTCCATCAACACGATAGGTGTCTCCTAGTCTAGCGCCTGTTTTATTCGCATAATTCATGTAGGTAAACCGGCGCAGATCCGTATAATCCACCGTGGTTCCTGCCGCATACTTAAGTCTTGCGACTTGCAGTGACCAGTAATAAGACGTGGAGGCATCCGCTTTTGAGCTGAAATAGAAATAATTCTCCCCATTGTACGTATACATGTCGAGCGTTTGGCAATGGCCGGTATTCGTTACCGTCATCTCGTCCACATAATTCGCGTTCGTGCCATCGATCAGCAGTCTCGACAGATAGCAAGTGCCTTTTGAGCGCTGGGTTACGTACAGATACTTGTCAGCAATATAAGCTTTTTGTACAACGACGTTGTGCTTCAATCCCTTAAGATTGTAGGCCAGCTTAGCTGAGGCATTAACTGTCTTCTGTGGCGATGCAGCCTGTGCAGGCAATACAGTCATACTGAACATGATGCAGGCAAGAAACAGTGATATCCATAATTTCATACTTCCCTTCGGCTTCTTTAACGCTTGCGACTTGAACATAGTACACCTCCATTTGGATGTGAGGATAGCTCGTCCAGCAGCATGTATGAGAACATCAGCACCAGTAGATATGGATCAGCTATCCAGTTATCACTATGTTCTGCTTATGTTTTCCGAATTCCTTGTTTATGTAAATTATGGTCTTGAATCCCTGTTAACTGCATGATGTCATGAACTCCTTAACCGAAGAAAAAGTCCAGAATGTTAGAGCCCTGCGAGGCTTTCTTGTTGTAAAATTCGGAATATCCGCAATTGTTGCAGAACACGACGATAAATTGATTGTTTTGAATATCAAACATTTTAGACAATCCTGTTCCCGTCATGGCTACTTCTTTACTGTCTGCGTTTTTACTTCCACATTTAATACAGCCTTTATTATTGTTCATGTTCATACAGCCTCCTAATTTCAAAATATAGATCTGTCATTGTTACCCGATCGTATACTTGCTCTGCTGAACAACCTTAAGCCATTCATTTGCAATAAGCTGGTGTCCAGCAGTTGTCGGATGAATTCCATCCCACACCCAATAGGCTGTATCTGCACGGTTCGCCGCTTGATTGAAGGTTTCTTGCAGAGGCACGAAAAGGGTATTGTAGTCTTCTGCTAAATGCCGAACGACACTGCGGTACTCGTCCATTTTTGAGCTCCACTCGCTCCAATCTTTATCCGTTGCTTCTGAATGCATTACAAACGGCTCACATAACACAATCCCTGTATCTGGCAATACTTCGCATGTCTCGTCCAGCAGCTGTCGATAGATTCGCTCATACCGGTCTGTAGCCCCCCGAGCACTGCCTGAAATGATACTGTGAGCGTCATTCACACCTACTAGCAGGCTAATCAGATCCGGCTGTAAGCTGATTGCATCCTCATTCCATCTGGCATAAACGTCAGATACGCGATTACCGCTGACCCCTCTATTCATAAAATACGGCTGAGACTCTGCATACTGGGAACCAAGCTGTGCAGCTATAATATATACATATCCATGTCCCAGTATGTGGTTCGGATCGAGGTTACGCCCCCAATTGCCGTCCGTTATCGAATCGCCTTGAAACAAAATTTTTCTTCGCTTGTTCTCCATCCTATTCACTCCGCTCTGCCCTCAAGATGTAATACGCTTCCATTGTCCTCTTCATTGTACATAAGGTCATTCATCCTGCCTAGTCTGTATATCGCTGTGAGCCCATGCTTAGAGTTCCTCATATGGAAGTGCGGGTTCGCGTCAATTGAATAAACTAGCAGCAATAACAAATACTATGGATTGCATCTATGACGAAAGCGGGTGTTTATATGGAATGGATATGGAAATCTCTCCTCTTAGTTATTGCCGGCGTGGTATTACTTCGTGTGGCAGGAAGAAAGTCGATCTCTCAAATGAGCGTAGCAACCACGGTAGTAATGATCTCTATTGGGACAACGATCGTCCAGCCCATAGCTAATGAGCACTTGGGGAAAGCAATCGGCTCAGCCAGCATCTTCATTCTGTCATTGCTGCTCCTTGAATACCTCCAGTATAGATTCAACTGGGTGGAAGAACTATTGTCAGGGAAAGCGAAGCTGGTCATTGAGAACGGACAATTAAGAACGGATAATTTACGATCCATGCGAATGACTGTCGATCAGCTGGAGGTAAGGCTTAGACAGAACGGGATCTCTCATCTATCCGATGTGAAGAACGCAACGATTGAATCTAATGGACATATCGGATATGAACTGATGCCGCATGCTAGACCGATTACAATGGCGGATATAGAGAAGCTAATGAATAATCTTAATCCGACAACTCAGGAGCAGCCACAAGCGGATGAAACACTTTTTGATGAAGTCAAACAAAACGGTCATCGCTCAGCGGTTGATCCAAAGCTTCAGTAAATTCTTAAAGCCCTTATTCGTTAACATGAATCGAGTTCCTGCTTAATCCTGCGATGACATATCGGTGTTACAGTTGGGTTGTACGTACACACATTGATAACACAAAGGATGATTAGACATATGGGAATTCACACTTACTTTCGTTCATTGAACGATCTTGAGCGCATCATACGCACACCTGGGAAGTTTAAATTTGAAGAGCACAGCGTGTCTGCGCATTCCTGGAAGGTAGTGCAATATGCCAAGACCCTGGCTGACATCGAGGAGCAGCATGGAGTCCACGTAGATTGGAAAAAGCTATACGAGATTACAAGCAGCCATGACTATGGCGAAATTTTTATCGGCGATATTAAGACCCCTGTCAAGCACTACTCTCTTGAGCTCCGCGCCATGCTGCAGCAGGTAGAAGAAGGCATGGTTCAGCACTTTATCGAGGAAAATATTCCCGAGGAATTTAAGTCGATCTTCCGCAGACAGCTTCGTGAAGGCAAAGACAATTCTGTTGAAGGGCTAATCCTAGAGGTGGCAGACAAGCTCGATCAGGTATATGAAGCGTTTGTAGAATTGCAAAGAGGTAACACAGAGAAGGAATTTGTTGCAATGTATCGCAATGCAATTGTGAAGATTAAGAATATCGACCTGCACTGTGTTCGTTATTTTCTGGAGCAGATCCTCCCCGACATTATCGACGAATGTATGACCTCCCCTTATGATATTAAGCAGATCACGAAGGAAGCCCTCGCTCAATAAAACCTCATAAATGAATTGGCAGCTCTCTAAAATTTCTCGCACGAAAAAAGCCGCGAAATCGCGACTTTCATACATAAAGGTTTTATACGAAATGATCACATGGTTTAACTACGGTTTGATGGCTGCAATCCGCAGTCTGCTGATGTCGATCATCCAATGACCATCCTTGTATAGCTCAGACCTCACTCGTTCTTCCACAGCATCATATATGAGCGCTTGGTGTTCAGCCGTAACCCCCCCGAATAGATAAGAAGAGAAGTTATCCATCCAGTTCCGAATCCCTAATCCCCCTTTTAACGTAGATTTACTGTCCATATGCTGAGCAAAAATGACCTTGAATCCCGTTTGCTCCAGCAGACTGGAATATTCACCGATTGTAGGATGATACCAAGGGTTTCTTCCCTCCCACTCGTATCCATACTGTTCCAGCTCTGCTCTGATTGCAGTCAGTATAATAGCGATATTACCGCTTGCCGCGAATTCCGCCACGAATCTGCCGCCATTCCGAAGGGCAGACCCGATGGAGCTGACGACTGCAGGTGCATCCTTGATCCAGTGCAGCACGGCATTCGAAAATACAGCATCATATGGAATTTCAGTTCTATAATACCGAGCATCTTCAACCGATAACTGCAGTTCAGGATAATTTAGCTTTGCCTTCGCTATGATTTCCTCTGAGGCATCAATTCCTGTTGGAATCGCGCCGGCAGCCGCAATCTTGGCCGTTAAATTCCCATTTCCGCAGCCTACGTCCAGTATTCGCTCTCCGGCTGCAGGCTGCAGCAAGGAGATCAGATCGTTGTTCTGGGGTCCAGAATGATTAGCCTGGTTCGCAGAAGCTTCAATATTCATTGACTCATCTCCTCTTATTGAAAGTGTTTATAGATATATAATATCTCTAATATGACGTTAGTGTATCCATCTTATGCAGCAAAGGTAGAAAGCTCGGTAGGAACTGTCTACCATGTCAGCATGTGCAATGTGAAATGTACAATCTTCATTCACCATGCGTTTTCTATTTTTCGCACAGTAGGAATGAATCCTTCCTTTAACTTTTTACTTGAAGCATCTTTGCGAGACTGGATATGGTCTGACTTCTCAGATGTTCTTCCATTTTGCCCTCTGCTTCCAGCACGACCTGCTGTATCAAGCACTCGGATCCGTGGTTTAAATTGCATTCGAACAAGGAAGTCGTTCCTTCTATTGCGTGTATAATATCAAGGAAAGAGATCTCTTCCCAGCCGCGTCTCAAGCTATATCCCCCGTTTGCTCCTGAGACCGATTCAATCATCCCTGCCTTGACCAGCTTCGTCAAGATCTTGGATAAATACGTGGAAGATACCTTCTGCCGCTCAGCCAGCTGCTGAACACCGACAGGCTTATCCGGAGTAGCCGCTGCTAGAAACAGCATCGTATGCAGAGCATAATTTGTTGCCTTGGAGTATTTCATTTGCCTATCATCGCCTCGATAAAAGATTTAATGAGTCCATAATACCTTTTATTTCAAGACAGCGTCAAGAAATCACCATGACTGTTCCCAGGCTTCTGCCAGCAATTCTGAATTAATTCCCGCAGCAGCCATGGAACCCATAGAAGCAGCCATAATAAGCTGGTACATCTGAGTTGCTGAATCTCCCGCACTATACACTCCGGGCACACTTGTCTTCCCGAATTTATCTACAACCACCGTTCCATCCTCGGCTGATTCACAGCCTAGAAGCTGAGGAAGGTCAGAGCCAATACCGAGTTCTGGAGCGAAGAAAATCCCGGTACATGGAATCATCGTGCCATCATCCAAACGAATACCTTCAACCATTCCGTTTATTCTCAGAAATAGGAGTATCAAATACCGGAATGTGATGTTTAAACAGCTGTTCTCTGTCCTCTGTCGACATCTTCTCATCTCCATTCGTGCAGATCGTGAAATCTCGAGTCCAGCCGGATAAGGTCTTCGCCAAATGCAATGCCTTGTCATGGCTGACAATAACGACCAGCTTCTGATCTCTAAGCTCCCAGCCATCGCAATAAGGACAGACAAAGGCGCTCTTCCCATATACCTCTGCCAATCCTTCCATTGGAAGTCGGATATCTCTCTTCCCAACCGCCAGCAGCACCTTTTTAGCATGATACGCTAAACCTTTATCCGTGGTAATTGTAAAATCCCCATCCGCTCCACTCGCAGACACGGCTGTATCCGTGGTGAAAGTTACGCTTGGATACGCCTCAATCTGCTCCTTTGCCACTCGCCGGAACTCATGCGGGGTAATTCCGTCTCGAGTGAGAAATCCGTGGGAGTGACGAGTCACTCTGTTCCGAGCCTCCTCGGCATCAATCACCAAGACCTTCTTTCTTGCTCGGCCCAACACAAGTGCAGCATTCAAGCCCGCAGGGCCGCCGCCAACAATAATGCAATCATAAGTCATATCTAAATCCCCTCTCTAAATATAAGATATTATAGATATTTTATATCTATAATTAGTACGTAAAAATGTGTCGCAGTGATGCTTACTGTCTCTCTCAATGCTTCTAGAATGCTGTTCATGCATTCTTGGTTATCCACTACAATCAATTATTATGGATATAATGTGTCTATAATAACTCTAATTAGATGTTTTTACAAGCAGGAATTTTCTCCTTAGGGTTAGAGGAAAGTTATAAACGACTCTATGCTGCACATAAAAACGTCATCTCCCCTGATTCAGCAAGGGAAAATGACGTTTCTGTTCCGTTTAATCCGGAATATTATATTACAGATTAATAAGGATCTGCCTCATGGCTCTTCTTCACCGCATCCTTGGTTGCTTGGTTTGCTGCCAGTGAGCCTTGTCCATATTTCGAAGAGCCTGATTCACGGCCAGGAAGCTTGCCTTCCTGCTCCATCTCACGCAGCTCTTTGACTTTCTTCTCAATGCCTTCTCTTACACGTCGGCCATAATCCTCATCTGCCTGCGTAAAATGCTCGACCATCGCCGTTTGAATTCTTGGGTCACATACCGCAAGTGCTTCAGACAGGTTCTTGATCAATTCATCACGTTCCCAGTCCTCAAAGCTGCGATACGTCTCCCCTGCCTGACCGTAGTTGTTAGGACGATCAATAGGCTCGCTCATCGCTGCAGCATTATACGTCGGACGGTGCTGAGGATGACCTTCTCTGCTCGCTTCCTGATACCCGCCGATCATGGACGGTTCATAGTTGATATGTGGGTTATCTCCGGATTCCTTCGGATCACGGATATCCATCTGTCCGCGATGCTGGTTCGTGCGAACCTCCGTTTTCGGTGCATTTACCGGAAGCTTAAGATAGTTCGCTCCTACACGATATCGCTGCGTATCAGAGTAGGAGAAGGTACGGCCCTGCAGCATTTTATCATCGGAGAAATCCATGCCGTCTACCAGCACACCTGTACCGAATGCGGCTTGTTCAATCTCCGCGTGAAAGTCTACCGGATTACGATCCAGCACCATTCTGCCTACCGGAAGCCATGGGAATTTATCTTCTGGCCACAGCTTCGTATCATCGAGCGGATCAAAGTCCAGCTCAGGATGATAGTCATCCTCCATGATCTGTACGAACAGCTCCCATTCAGGATAGTCGCCTCGTTCGATGGCTTCATACAAGTCCTGAGTCGCATGACCGACGTTCTTCGCCTGAATAGAATCGGCTTCCTCCTGGGTTAGGTTGCGAATCCCTTGTTTCGGCTCCCAATGATATTTTACAAGCACGGCCTCGCCTTTATCGTTGACCCATTTATAAGTATTAACCCCTGAGCCTTGCATATGGCGATATGTAGCCGGTATACCCCACGGAGAGAACAGGAATGTGATCATATGCGTCGCTTCAGGCGAGCGTGATACAAAGTCAAACATCCGCTGAGGATGAGAGACGTTCGAAGCAGGGTCCGCCTTAAAAGCATGAATCATATCAGGGAATTTCATGGCATCCCGGATAAAGAAGATCTTAAGGTTGTTACCTACGAGATCCCAGTTGCCGTCTTCCGTATACATTTTGACTGCAAATCCGCGGGGATCGCGGGCTGTCTCTGGAGAATCCTTCGCTCCTGCAACCGTGGAAAATCGAACCATCAGCGGGGTCTTCTTACCCGCGCCGGAGAATACTTTGGCCCGAGTATACTTCTCTACCGGCTCATCTCCTACTTTTCCGTACGTTTCGAAATATCCAAATGCTCCGGTTCCTCTAGCATGCACGACACGCTCAGGTACCTCTTCCCGGTCAAAATGAGAAATTTTTTCGATAAAATGATAGTTTTCAAGTGTGGCTGGCCCACGATTACCGATTGTACGAATGTTCTGATTATCCCTTACTGGATGACCTTGCCGCGTCGTCAGTGTCTCGCGCTGTACATCTTGCTCGCTTGATGCATTCTTGTCCTTGTTCTCTGCCAAAATGAAAACCTCCTTCAAAAATTTGTACTTTTTGCGGCTTGCAATGGAATATTTCTTCCATCTTAGAACTTCTTCACAAGAGACCTAACTCCTTCATGACGAACGTCATATTGGCCTCATTAATGTTTAAACTTAGAGAATTTTCATCAATCATGAAATGAATTAAGTTAGGATGAATCTTTCGTGAAGCAAAGATTAAGGTTATGAGGCTGAATGTTCAGCTTCCACAGACGCCAGGAAGTGCTGAATTTCTAATGTTGTGTCATTATAAGGCTTGTTCTCATGCCATCCATAATTAAAGAAGCCATGTCCCATGCCATCATAGGTTAGAAACGTAATGTTGTTGCCTGCTTGATTCATTTGCTCGACAAAGGTTTGATTCTGCGCGTAGAGTTCATCCGAGGTTCCACACATCCAGAGGGTAGGCGGCAGACATTTCTTAATATGATGAATAGGAGACAGATCTGTCGCAGTCTCTAGTAAATCAGGAAACAATCTGCCCATAATGTCCACCCCATCCATACCGGCTGCGAACACAATTAGGGCGTTCGGGATATGATTGGTACTGTTATCATCATTAAACTCTTCAAACATGATCGAGGATACAGCAGTATATCCACCAGCGGAGGCGCCGCACATGACAACGCGATTTGGATCTATACCGAGCTCCGTCGCATGGCTTCTGATCCATCCTACTGCCGACTTGGCATCACAGATCGCTTGCATGGGAGTAAAGCCTTCATCATGGCCGTTTCGATAATCAACACAGATTGCAACAATACCCCGAGAAGCTAAATACCGTGCCTGATTCTGAAATTGAGCTGGTGATAAAGGACCCTTTTTGAAACTCCCTCCATTAAAAAACAAGATGGCTGTCCTATTCTTAGCTGAATTATCGGGATGTTCAGACTCAAATATGTACAGGCTCAGTTTACGTTTTCCGACCGTTTTGTAGGTAACTTGTTTTACAGGATAATCGAACTCAATTACACGCATATTCATTCCTCCCCATTCGTTGTAGACTCATTGCTACACACCATATTTTACCATAATAGATGTAAATAAAAGGAATCATCTGCATACAATAAAAGCGAAAAAGCCATGCAGTTCCTCTGCATGGCTAGATTATAACTATAGTGCTTGCAGCTTTATTTTGCCGCATTTCTTCGCATACTTGCCGTCGTTCCTCCATCTACGAGCAAGTCCGTCCCCGAAATATACGATGCCTGGCTGCTGCACAAGAATTCTACGGCAGAAGCGATTTCATCTGGCTCCCCTTCTCGTCCAAGCGGCGTTCTCGCCAGCATTTCTTTCATCACTTCCTGCTGTGCAGACTCCTGTCTTCCCATTGGCGTGTTGATGATTCCCGGAGATAGAGAGACAATGCGTGCTCCCTTCTGTCCCCAGTCCCATGCCTGATCTTCCACCATGAGCATGACGCCTAGTTTGGAGAAGCCGTAGGCCGCACCTGAATTGCCCTGAGCAAATCTTTCCATCTGCTCAACATAGTCCGGAGCCAGCGGATTGATTAAGATCTGGTTATACGCTTCATTACGAGGAACAGAGTGGCCAGATGAAGATGCAATACACACGGCAACCGTTCCAGGAACTGCGAATGGTAAAAACGCTTTCAAAATTAACGCTGTGCCAATCGCGTTGACTTCTAATATTCTCTTCGAGTCACCCATGGTTGGGGACAAGCCAGCCGTATGAATCATTGCACCTAACTGTCCAAGCTCCGCAGCGGATGCAGCCAATTCATTGATCTGCTGTTCATTCGAAATATCTACTGTTCTTGTAGTTACTTCTGTGATCCCTTGTGCAGCCAAATCCCCTTTGGTCTGAGCCAAACGATCCTCGTTAACATCCACAAGAAGCAGCTTGCCCTGCTTCCCCATTCGGCTCGCGATCGCTCTTCCCATACCACCCGTGCCACCTGTAATGACGAATACCTTGTCCATATCTTTTTGCCTCCCTATGTGTAATAAAGTAGAATAATTGGTGAACATATCTCTATTGTAATAGAGCTTATTTTACATACTCAATTTACAATATGGCGCCAAGTGTTCAGTTTAGCAAGGAAGGATACTTCAGAATGCATAGTACTGATGAGCACACCCTCTCCGCCAAATCTCTAATTGCTGAAGCGCTGCTCAAGCTGCTTTCCCTACAGCCCTTTGATAAAATCTCGGTCCGAGCCATTGTGCACAAAGCAGGTGTCAGCCGGACAACATTCTATCTTCATTATCAAGATAAGTACGATTTATACGACCAGTTAACCAAACAGATTACTACAGAGTTTATGAATCTATATGGTGCCAGCACGGATGAGCAGATGGAGTCTAACGTTCGTATGGAATTACAAGATAAAAAGGATCTCCTGCCTGTGACCATCGCCATATTTGATCATGTGCGGCATTATGCTGATTTTTACCGTGAACGCTATGAAGATCCTGCCTTCATCTTTCAGCTGTCAGAACAGCTCTCCACACGGATGAAACGGATTTTTCTGGACGAATTCTATGCCATCTTTCTCGCATATGGTACTGTAGGATATATTGGGCGGTGGCTCAAGGACGGACTAAAGAGCAGCTCCCATGAAATTGCCAATCAACTAACAGGCGTCGCCATCTCTTCGCTGCATCAGGCACGTCAATAATTAAAAATACAAAAGGCCGCTTAGTAGCGGCCGGTGTTACGAATAGGTGGTCAGGTAGATGTACGTCGAGCTAAAAGTGTATATTTTTCATCGCACTTGAGTCTAGCTGATGTTGTTTCTTCGTATAAACCATCATCAGCGGAATACTGATCGCAAACGCTCCAGCCACAAGCAGGAATGGAATTCGCGGATCTATTCCGTATGCCCAGCCGCCAATGACGCCGGAAGGTGAAATAACGATCAGGATGAGGACCTGGAGCAGAGCAAATATTTTGGCGCGGTTCTCATCGTCAATCGCATTCGCCACGGCCGTTTCCAAATAAGGATACGTCATCATCGTACCGATCGCCGCAACGATCGTGCTGACACTGAGCAGGATAAGGTCACCTTTTGGCGCCACAACCAGAATGACATTCGATAAAACAGAAATGATAAATCCCCACACCATGATACGGTTCACCTGCGATTCAGCAATCCGGGGCATGATCCATCGCATGAACATGAGCATGATAATGGAGGAGAACGCCGGGAACACAGAAATCAGCCCGCTCCCTAGCTGCAAATATTCAACCATAAAGATGGAAATATACGTCGTCTTGACTGTCGTTTGAAAATTAAACAAAATATAGACCGCGAATATGATGAGGAGCAGCGGACTGCGGAGCATCACTTTCAGCACGGACAAGTAATCGGACATCCCCTCTTTGATACTCATTGACTTGGCTTCCTTCATTTTACGATAGCCTATATCCGTCTCCCTCGTCGCATAATGGCGACCAATAAACTGAATCGTCATCATAATACACGCCAGAACGAACATGATACGAACCCCAGGTACAAGGGAGAAATGGTACACCAGAAGTCCCCCAATCGGAGCGAACAATCCGCCTACCACACTAATTAACTGCAGTAAAGTAAATACGTATGTTCTTTCTTTAGGAGCCGTATCCTCAACGAGCAGACAGTAGAACGCGGTATGAGGAACCTTTTGAAAACCGTTCACGATCGCGGCGATCACGAAAAACCAGAAATTTTGCGAGACTGCCCACAGCAGTGTAGCGACGCTCCAGCTAAGTACATCAAAATAGAGCAATGCACGCTTACGCCCCATTCGGTCTGTGAGGTATCCGCTGAGGAAGGAAGAGAGTACTTGCACGAGCAGTCCGATGGTAGTGATCCAGCCGATTCCCGTCTCGGTTACTCCGAGCTCATACATGAAGATCGAGCTATACGTCACAAACATGCTGTACGGAATCAGAAACAGCGGTTCATAGATGAGACAGCCCTTCGCATTGCCAGTCAATTGACGAAATGAGTTAGAAGCCATATGTTCCTCCGGATATGTAAGAAATCGAATGATAGAATGATGATCACGTTTTTAAAGTGATAGAAACAATTAACTAGTAATGAAAGCTGCTTTATACTTGATCAGATACTCATTTTCAAGCTTTAAATTGTTTAATAACATGGTCCAATATTCCCTTAACTCACGGTAACTCATTGTATGTAGCTCATCGTTGTTCAGTTTATCTGTAAGATAATTCATGTCTGTTAACCAAGTTTCCATTAGTATCAATGCTTCTTCGTCGGAACCATTTTCGCTCTCTAATAATCTGCCTAACTCTGTAGTTCCGTAAAATCCAAATAAAGTGCCTAACTCTCTATACCGTTCGTCTTCTGGTTCTACAGTCTCCAGCGTATGAGTTGATAGTTCCAAGCTCCAATGAATAGCAGTCACATATTCTGCTTTCTCTTGTAGAGACAAATCTTTATATTTCCTTTGGAGAATATCACCAAATCGATACGCATATTCAACCCCTTTCTGAACCTTCTCAAACTGTGCTTGTTCTTTGTCTCTTAGCTGTTGGAAGAAATAAATATTAACTATTACGGACAAGATGAGTGCGATGATGAGCAGATGCTTCGCCTTCATTTTTGCTATCCTGACCCTCTCCTTATTGAAACAGTGCGAATCCATATCAAAGAAGATTGACTGTATCATCATGTTATCTTCCATAAAATGACTTCGTATCCTTTTGAAGTCTATCATAATAACAAACGGAACTAAATGGTTAATGACATAAAAAAAGCCGCTGTGTGCAGCGGCTGATTACCATTATATTCAAGAACGATTAAACATAACTCTTTGTATACCAATGCTCGGGAATAATATCTTTTTCAAGCTCAAGCAGTTCTTCAATGATACGGTCAGCGTCTGCAATCGAATGCACCAAAGGATCTATCAGCATCGCTCTTCTAAGCTTCTCCCGGCTGCCTTCAATGACCGCTTCGGCAGTTAGTTCATGAGTGTCCAGGACAAGCTCTTGCATTCCTCGGATTCCTCTCGGCATCTCACCTACAGGCAGCGGCTTGACCCCATTCATGTCAACTTCACATAGCAGCTCCAGAAAAGCATCATCGTTCATATTAGTCACTGCACCCTGGTTGAGAGTATTTATGTAGAACGGCTTGCCTAATCCCCCAACCATATTTTCTATAATATCAGTTGCATGATCTGGACCAAATGAAGTCATATATTGTTCAATCGGTATTTGTCCGCTAATAAATTGGTCTACCTGCTCCCACATTTCCTCGTGGCGCTTGTAGCGGTCTTCTGTCTCCCAAATGGATAGCGGCGGTATCGCATTCTTCGTTTTACCAAGTCCCTGGTAGTAAGAAACATATTCCTTTGTATGCGCAGTACAAGTTGGAACATATCCAAAAATATCGTACAATTCGTAGCTTATTGCGTCATTAAACAGTGCCTTAGCACCGGTATCTCCACCCACGGTTTCTGTCTCTGCCGAACGCTTCAGTGATTCAGCAATATCAGGGAGTACATTGCGTCCTTCATACTCTGCCTTAAGCAGCCAAGTGAAGTGATTTACACCTGCGATCTGCAGATCGAACTTGCTGTCGATTTCTGCTGTATACTCGTTTTTGTTGTTAATAATCCCTGCTCTCTCCGCATATATGATCTTCTTGTGAGGCATATGATGGGAATCACATAGAGCAAAGCTCTTGAGGCTTGGCGCATACCTATTTAACGCAATTCCATGTACGGTAGAAGGATTAATGTAATTGATCACCCATGCTTCTGGACAGAGCTCTTCAATGTCCTTAGCACATTCCATGATGACAGGCAGCTCACGCATCGCCCGAAATATACCGCCGGGTCCAATGGTATCTCCTGAACACATTCGAATCCCATATTTCTCGGAGATGGCGCAATCGATGCCCCGATACTTTACGGTATCCTCTGCGAAGCTGAGTACGACAAAGTCTGCATCCTTCAGCACGAGCCTGCGATCTGTGGAGCCCTCAATCTTCAGATCTACCTTATTCGCCTGTACAACCATCTTGGCGAGCTGAACCAGCTTGTGCAAGCGCTCTTCATTCGTATCCACCAAGGCAAGCGTCCCTGTGTTCAGATGCTCGGAATGAACCATTTGCCAGATCGACTGCCGTCCAAAAAACAAGCTTCCTGCGCCGAGCACGACGACTTTCGGATTTTGAATACTCATGACATCATCTCCTCCATTCAATAACTATATTTTAGAATTGAACATTCAATATCTGAATGCCTCAGAGTATTCTAAACATGTCATTTAGTACGATAATGATATACCATTAGTAACCTATGATATATTGAATATACAAGTGATATGTCTAATGGTATGGGAGAATGTGAATATGAATAACTTCAGTATTTTCAGAGATTTATCAGAGCATATCGTGCTGCGAATTAATTCATGCAGAGAAGTTCATCATTTGAGTGGTTGGATCGAGACCAAGCAGCATCATGATTACGACTTGTGGTACGTCCAAGAAGGGCAGATTGAGATTCGCACAAATGATTCCGTACATTTGGCCTCAGCCGGAGATTTAGTTCTCTTTAATCCAAAGGTAGCTTACACCGCTTCGAATCTTGGCGACGATTGCAGGTTTCTCTACACCCATTTTGACTTTGGTTTGGGGGATCAGCTTCGAATCTTGGATCAGTTTCAGCTGGCGGGTGTCATGGCAAGCACTCTTGTCCCAGAGGAAATCAGCCTGTTCTTGAAAGCTTATAAGGAACATCAGCTTGGCTCATCCATGTCAGGAATTCATTTAAAAGGCTGCCTTACGATCTTAGTCGCTAAGATCCTGGAATGTTATGAGCAAGGAGAATATGTAGGCCAATTCGCTAACCCTGCTCCCGAACGCAAAAGAATTACGAGCCTGCAATCCCTTCAGCCTGTACTGGATCATATTCAAGAACAAATACATATGCCGCTCCGTGCGCGGGAACTTGCTGTAATGGCAGGTATGTCGGAGAAATATTTCATTTCCTACTTCAAACAGGCATTGGGGATTACTCCGGGGCTATATATCTATCAGCTAAAAATGAATCGCGCCCGCGAGCTGCTGTACAGCAAGCAGTATACAGTCCAGCAAATCGCTGGCTTACTCGGATATCCAGATCCGTATAGCTTCTCGAAGGCGTTCAAGAAGTATTATAACGTTCCGCCTTCCAAGTTTGATTGAAGCACATATAGCAAAAAGCACCGATTCAGTTAAGAATCGATGCTTCCTTTTTTAATGAAATGAAGTTGTTCCGCCCATGGGTGTTTGGGTTTGCGCTGGAGCGTATCCATTTTGCATTTGTGTCATATCCTGCTGTGTTAGCTGTGGTACTTGGTAGTAGCCATGCTTATTTTGATACAGCGAAATTTCATATGCCATCTCGATACAGTTCGGAACCGAGTCAGCCAGCACACGACGCACCACCGGATTGGTTGATTCTAATGCAGCCATCGTTTTCGCTGTTGCACCGGACTTAACTGAATGCAGCATGCTGCAGGAAATGACTTCATCATTAATCTCAGCTGCAGATTGAATCGGCTTGTTCGGTTGAGTTGGCTGTACTCCGTAAGTAAAATCATTCCCTTGATGCATTTTGTAGCTCTGAGTCGGCATCGATGGATCTTGTCCTGATTTAAAGCACTCTAACGTCGTATTGTACTCATCCGCCATAAACTGCTTCTGGCGCTGCATGATATCTCTCAGCTCAGGATCTTGGACGTGCTGACTCAGTATGGTGTACGTGTTAAGGGTTGTGACAGCCCCTGCCAGTACTTCGTGCACATCGAACATTTCATGTCCACCATGGTTCATTTGCGGTGATACTGCACCCGTTTGCATATTTTGGTGATTGGGCTGGAATTGCATTTACGTAATCCTCCTCTTATTGGCCAAGCATATCTCGTGATTTTATTGGATCGAAGCATTGTTCAAACCAAGGATATTATGAAGTCGTTTGGTCCAAAATATTCAGGAGATCGAAACATCTTATTTGGAGGAATTCGTTGTGGGATACATATTCGGGATCTTGTACTTTCTTTTTTGGTTTTTTGTTTTTACGTTAAAAGGGATCTGGCTTTAATTTTTATTGTAATGATGAAAATCCTAAAGTTATATGTAAAAAAAATGTGATAATTTAACTCTCCTTTTTGACTCCGAACTTCTATATTATTCGGCTGTGCGTCTGGTTTCCTTCACTCGCAAATCGGCGGCTTTCAGTGGAGAGCAAAAAAATACATAAATTATTCCATTATAAATCAAGAAATGTTATTGTTTATTTATACGTACATATTATAAATTTTTCTTAAGCGAATTTGAGGTGAAAGAACAATTATGAGAAAAGATAGAAACATTACAGGTATTGTTTTAGCCCTAATTTATTGTTTTGTCCTTTATACGATTTTAACTGATGCCCCCACTGGTGAAGCTCCAAATAATCCGCTATGGGCTTACTCATTGATTCCAATAGGAGCTGTTGTAATTACTTCTCTCTTTGATTATGTGATCAAGTTTGATTTGTTCAAAAAGAAATTTAAAAATGAGAAAGAATGAATGTCGGATAAAATGACCTTTCTTTATTTTCCCCCTGTCACAGTCGCCTCCTTTAAACACACCCACTGATTGATTTCATCGTACCCACTCACCCTTGCCTTAACCCGATACCCTGGATACATCCATTCCGCTGGAGTAAGAGACTCTAGCAGAGCCGAATCTACTAAGCCCACCGCATCCTGCGTTAATAAGTTAATCAGAGTGCCCTGTGGAAAGAAGGCTTCAATATACCCTTCGACCTTTGTGCCAACAGGAAATTCACCTTTCGTCTGTTTCCAGTGCTCAGCTGAGGTGACAAGCTGCTGGTTCCACAGCCGATTAAACTCGTCTTGATTGATTTCTTCGTAGTAAGGTTCCTCAGGATCAAGCGGATGCTCTGCTAACATAAAATGATGCTGTTCGTGCTTACGATTCGATGTGATTATACTGCCATCGTCATGGATTACAATCTGTCTATAAGCTATACCTTGCTCATTTATTTCGAAATACCAAGTCCCCATACCCGGTTCTTGAACGTCTTTTAAATATCTCAACTCAAATCACTCCTTAACTGCCTATAAGCTGCCATGATATAATGATTTCCTTAAGATCTCTTCCCTCCTGGAGGATTATGAGAAGTGACTGAAAGATGCTATATGCTCTCTAAAAATAGCTCAACTTCTTTGGTGGATTTGAGGATAATCACTCGCTTAGCTTGAGATAGCTCTTCGAGTTTTTTTAGAATGCCAGGTCTTTTCGTTCGGGGATAATTCCATATCCATTTAAAAAAGTCTAGATCGAATTTTTCTTGACAGCCTTCTCCCATATCGGGTCTGGTATGGTTTCGGTATTGAATGATTCGCTTGAATGCACGATATACACAAATGACTCTATGAATGTCCAAGAAAATGATGGTATCTGCAGCATGAAGTCTGATATCCATTGTGCCACTGTAGTTTCCATCAATAATCCACTCTTCTTTTTCCACTAGATCAAGCTGAACGTCTTTTTGTTCATCCTTAGAAGCGGGAACCCAGTTGGGTTTC
Organism: Paenibacillus urinalis; assembly: GCF_028747985.1. Classification (NCBI taxonomy): domain Bacteria; kingdom Bacillati; phylum Bacillota; class Bacilli; order Caryophanales; family Paenibacillaceae; genus Paenibacillus; species Paenibacillus urinalis. Next base: position 2,562,814 of record NZ_CP118108.1, on the reverse strand, counting down.
CAAAAAAGAGCATCCAGATGATATACGGTTATTCCTAACCTTTCACCTAATTGCCTCGCCAGCGTGGATTTACCTGACCCACCTGACCCGATAAGCACCACCTTTCTCATAAATCTCACCTCCCACCGGTAATAAAGATAAATTTGAAAATTTAACCTCTAATTGAACACAGGCCTGAACATGTTCCAAGTAATAGCCGAAATGATCATTTTACCTCAACCGTTTAATCATCTTATAATTGGTTAACTTCACTCCCCTAATCTCAACCGTTTGTTCTTTCACAACTATATAGCCTTGACGTTCGAAAAATGGCTTGGCTGTAATGCTTGCTTCTGTATCTATTTCCGGAAGGTTGAACTTCATCGCCTCTTCTTCCAATCTACTAACTAACGACCCTGCGACCCCCATGCCCTGATAATCTTTGTGGACAAACAGTCGATCCAAGTACCCATCATGCCTCAAATCTGAAAATCCAACGATTTTATCTCCGATTTTGGCAACAAAGGTTGTATTTCGGCTCAGCGATTCTTTCCAAGCCCCCATTTTGGAATCCTTCTCATCTCTTGGCGCCCAAGCATTTACCTGCTCCTCAGAGTAATCTTTCGAATTCACCGCATGAACGGTTTCATAAAATAAATTAACGATTTGCTCCAAGTCCGTTCCCTTAAATCTCACGATCTCAAAATTCATTTGCAGCCCCTCCTTCTAATATAAAGTAACCATGCCTAATGCAGCCCAACTTTTAGGATAAGATTTTATCAGTAAAGCCTGCATAAAGACAAGTAGGAATCTGCTAGCTTGCACATTCATCTCTATATAAAAAAAGCCGCCGTATGGCGACTTCTTCATCTCTAGCTATGCAGTTCGTAACCTTTTTATCGATGCAAAAACAATCAAAGCGGCTCCCAAACCAGCACATATCATATACATAAGAGAATAAGAGGACACATCGGCTACGGGCCCCATCACCACTCCGCCAAGCGAAACGCCGAGATCGGCAGTGGCAATAAACAGTCCAATCAGCATGTTCCGATGCGCTTCAGGCAAGACAAAGGTCAGATAGGTCGTAAGCGTCGGATATAGAATGGCCTGAGCGATTCCGATGAATAATGCACTGATATAGAACAATACTGCTCCTATGGTTACCGACAGACTCACGAATAATGCGGCTAACGTCAGCAGCAGTAGGGTACCGGCAATAAACATCGGATGCCACTTCCCGTCGGACGGAATCTTCTTTCTCAGGACGAGACGGGAGACGACCACCGTAGCCGCTTGAATCATGAGAAATACGGCAGCATTGCCATATGTAATTTGATCCGAATAGAGTGGAATGAACGTGGCGAAGGATCCGAATACAACGGAAGCGACCAGCATCAGAACACTGCATTTAAATAAATGCGGGTTTGTAAATAAATGATGAAAAGACCCGAGCATCCGAGTCCCTGGCTCATTCACCTGCTCCTTCATTTGCGGCTTCGCCGAATCGGTATCCTTCGTCATTCGAGCTGTATATCCGACAATTCCCGTCAGCAAGGCAATCGATATCATCACCGCTCCAAAGTAACGGTCATCGCCTGTCTCCCACAGCATGAGTGCAAACAGGGGTCCTACGATCCCGGGTATATATGAGAACAAGGAGTATAGTGAGATCCCTTGGGAACGCTCCTTTTCCGGGAGTGCGTCGATAATACCAATCTGCAGTGCCATAGAGAAAAAGGCCGTCGATACGCCCTGCAGGATGCGGGCAATGACATATACATTAAAATCAGTCACGGCATACAGGATCAGCGCGATCCCATTCGTAACCAATATCACTCGAAGAATCTTGATGGGACCATACCTTGAAATCATGGAGCCGGCCCATGGACGGAAAAACATGGTCGTAAACAAGTAAGCTCCCATGACGAGCCCGATCGTCGTGTTACTGGCGCCACGCTCGTCCCCCTGCAGCGGTATAATAACATTAAGTATGGCATTGGCACTGAAGTATAGAAGTACCAGAATATATAGTCGAAGAAAAGGCCAAGATAGTGCACCCTTCATGTTCTTCATGTTCCTCCTTGCTTGTAAACTGCAGCATCTATGGAATGATCTATATTGTGATTAATGATCGCAATAACGTTCTGGCGTACGGGGTCTCTACTTCCTTCAGTTGATCCACCGTTACTATTTCCTCAACCTGCCCATCCTTGAAGATGATCACTCGGTCGCATAGGTAGGCTGCTGCTTGAATGTCATGGGTGATGAATACATAGCTCATATCATAGATGGACTTTAATTGCTTCAGAAGCTCCAGGATCTGAACCTGAATCGATACATCCAATGAGCTGATGGCTTCATCCAATACGATGCATTTGGGAAATGTAGATAGAGCTCTTGCAATACATACCCTCTGAGCCTGTCCGCCTGACAGCTCATGGGGATACATTTTTCGATAAGAAGCATTTAGTCCGACTTGTGTTAGCAGCAGATCAATTAATGCATCCACATCCTGAACATCCGTGCCTCTTAATGGTTCTCTAATGGCCTCTTCCACTGTGAAAAAAGGGTTGATCGATGAAGTGTAATCCTGAAATACCGCACTGATACTGCCGGCTCGTACTTTCCTGTCCAGCACATTTTGACCATTCCATGTCACGGTGCCAATATCAGGCTTCTCGATCCCTAAAATTAACCGTCCCAATGTGGACTTCCCGCTTCCACTCTCACCAATAATCCCAAGGCATTCTCCATCCGCACAGTCGAAGCTTACCTTCTTTAAGATCTGCTGCTTTTTGCCGGAGAATAATCCGCCTTTTTTGTATGATTTCTCAACTCGATCCACCTTCAGCAATGGTGTTCGCCCCCATCAATCTTTTAAAATGATTGCTAAGTGTCATTCTGCTGGACACCAAGTATTTCGTATAATCATGCTCAGGTCCATAGAAGATCTTCTGAACAGAACCGCGCTCTACCACCCTGCCATCCTTCATGACCATAACCTCGTCGGCCAGCTTCTTCACGGCAGCCAGATCATGTGAGATAAACAGCATAGAACAGCCGAGCTGTGCTCTTAGTCTCGCAAATTGCTCCAGAACTTCATATTGCGCTATGCTGTCAAGCGCGGTCGTAGGTTCGTCCGCAATAATCAGATCCGGCTCAAGGACCAGGGCGAGCGCAATCATCACACGCTGCAGCATACCGCCTGACAGCTGATGCGGATACTTATCCATCACGTCGATTGGATTTTTGAGCATCACTTGCTCCATCGCTGCGGACATGCGTCTGACGATTTCTTTTTTGTTCCAGCCGTAATGCTCTGACAGCGTCTCTTGCAGATGAACCCCGATTACGCTGGAAGGATCAAATGCGCTCATTCCATTCTGCAGAATCATGCACAGCTCTTTCCCTCTTTTTTTTCTCATTTCCTTCTCTGCTAATTTGTTCAGGTGTTCGCCTTTAAATATAATCGTCCCTTCTTGCCCGAGCCAGCCCTTATTCAGCCGCATGATCGATCTGCAGGTGATCGTCTTACCGCTGCCGCTCTCGCCTACGATCGCAAGACAGCTGCCGTTTCTCAGTTGAAAGGAAACATCGTGTACAATTTTTTGTCCAGTTTGGGTGTTCCAAATATTCAATCCTTCCACTTCAAGAACATTTCCCATCTATCTCACCGCCTCTTCACCTTTATATTTCATGAAGATATTTCTGCGAGCTCTTCTCTCTTTGAATTTCATTCCTGCGAGCTTGGGATCCATGGCTTTCTGAAGCGCATCCGACAAGAAATTGAAGCTCGTAACGACTAGTATGATAGCAATACCCGGGGCGAGCATCAGCTCGGGTCTCGTAAACATCACTTCTCTTGCTTCGTTCAGCATCATGCCCCATTCCGGACTCGGAGCTTGAATACCGAGACCCAAGAAGGAGAATCCGGAAATTTGCAGAATCATCGAGCCTAGTGAGCTGCTCGCAAGCACGGCAATATCCGATAGAGTCAGAGGCAAGAGATGCTTGAATATGATGCGAGTACTACTCGTTCCAGCGGCTTTGGAGAAGCGGATATAATTCGACTCCGTATATTGCATAACAGCCGTTCGGATCATTCTGGCAAACCATGCCCACTTCATCACGATAAACGCAATGAGGATGTTCGTAAGCCCCACGCCGAATACTCCAATAATCGCCAGAGTCATCACGTATCCGGGGAATGAGAGCACGATATCACATAATCTCATAATAAGAGCGTCTACTTTTCCTCTAAAATAACCGGCCAGGAAGCCCATCGCGCCACCAAAAATCAAAGATATAGCGAGTGCGGCGATCACCCATAGCACGCTCGGACGAATCCCATATATTAAGCGGGACAGAATACATCTTCCGAGATGATCATTTCCTAAGAGGTATTCCCATGATGGTGTATTGTAACGCAGCGCCATATTTACCTTGAGCGGATCATGTGGAGCAAACCACGGTGCGAAAATGCCGAGCACGATCGTTGAAACCAAAATAATAAGGCTTGTGACAGCCAGCTTGTCTCTTCTCAAATTTCTCCAGACTCTCATTTATAGATCATTCCTTAGCTTGGGATTGAGCATGGCATTGACAATGTCAGCGATCGTATTGAACAGGACAAAGGATACTGCCAGTATAAGCACAAAGGCTTGAATAACTGGAAAATCCCGACTGAGAATCGACTTCACGCTGAGTGAGCTGAGTCCTGGCCATGCGAATACATTCTCTATAACGACGGTACTGCCGAGAATGACAGGGACTGCCAAACAAAATATGGAAACAGCGACCTGGAGTGAATTTCTCAGCAAATGCATAATCACCTTTCGCTCCTTGATGCCGCTGGCACGCGCATACAGTACATAATCCTCGTGAAGATTGTTCAGCATGGAGCTGCGGACATTTCGGAAATAGATGCCGGCATAGCTTACCGAGATCACAAGCACAGGCAGAATATAATGCTGATAGCTGCCCATCCCGCTGGTAGGCAAGAGATCCAGTTTAACCGAGAAGTAAAATATGAGAAGTGCGGCCAGCCAGTAAGGCGGCAGCGAGGTCAGAATGAATGAGAATCCTCTGATGGATTGGTCGAGCAGCTTCCCTTCATGAAGTGCACATATGATACCAAGCACGATCGACAGGATGATGATGGCCACAGAAGAGACAAGTGTAAGCTTGAGTGTATTCATAAAAGCAGGGCCGATTAAGGCGCTGACAGGTTCTCCATCCACAAAAGAGTGACCAAAATCCAGCTGTATTACGTTCGTTAACCAATGGAAGAATTGAATGAACAGCGGCTGATCCATACCAAGCTCTTGTTCGGTCTGAAGGATCAGCTCTTCTGTAATGACGGGTACGCCTTGTGCCTGCAGGACGGCCTCAGCCGGTCCTACAGGAGACAAGTTAACGAATATAAATGTGACAAAAGAAATGATGAGCAGAAGCGGTACAGATATTAGCAAACGTTTAACAACATAGCTTCCCACTTGCGTTCTCCTTCCTTACTCGAAATGCATCTGATCGAAAGGCAGCTCAAACTGCGATTGTTTAAAGGAAATTCCGGTTAAATCGGACGGAGCGACGACGGTCACACTACCATTAGAAATCGGTATGAACACCGCTTCATCATGAACGACGGTCAGGATATCCGCGTACAATGATTTGCGTGCTTCCTCGTCGGTTGTAATCATGACCTCGTTGATATTTGAATAGAGCTCATCGGCTTGTGCAAGGCCTTGTGTTGTATATAAGTACGATGCATCGGAAGTAAAGGCTGAAACGGTGCTCTGCGGATCATAAGCAAGCCCCCAGGTTTGATTAAATAGCAGCTCATAATCACCCGATCCTCTTCGGCTCGCAACGGAAGTCGATTCTTCAACTATAATCTTCAGCTGAATACCGATCTCCGCCAGCGTGCTCTGTATGAATTCAGCCTGTATTTTCTGAGTGGATGAATTCACATCATAATACAGACTTATGGACAGCGGTTTTCCGTTCTTCGTTCTCACACCGCTGTCATTCAGCTTCCAGCCTGCGCCTTCCAAAATTTCATTAGCCTTGGCCTGATCATAGCCGCGTTCCTTCAGCTCCACGTCCGCATATTCCACATTGGAGGAGAACAAGGTGCTGGCAGGTGACTCTGTCCCATTGAAAATATCTCTGGCAATGGTCTCCCGATCAATGGCGTACCAGATTGCTTCCCGCACAGCCGTTTCGCTTGCCGGACTTTCTTTTTTGCTGCTGTTAGCTACGATCATCTTCGTATTAACCGGTTCACTGCGTACCAGCTGATAGTCACCGGTATCCACTAATTGATTCATCGCTTCAACATCCATGCTGTCGGCTCCCCGGTCATCCGTGAAGGCGAAGTTGACTTCTCCCTTAAGCATGGCAAGGTAAGTCGTCTCTCCTGCCGGCAGCACTTTCGAGGTAATTTTCTTAACCTGGGGCACCTCTCCCCAGTACTCTTCATTGGCTGTGAATACGGCATACTCTTCCTTTTTGTGTTCCGTTAGAGCATAAGGGCCTGTTCCATGATAGCCGGATACCCCGTCCTTGGTCTCTCCATTAATAAAATCCTTCGGGGAAATGAAGACAAAAGGTCTGGTCATGGATAATTCAATCAGAGCCGGATAATACGGCTCACTAAGCACAAATTCAACCGTAAATTCATCAATTACATTGCAGCTAACGAGCTGTGTCGACAGCTTGATCCAGGAATGCTTCTCCGCATTTCTCTGAACAGCTTCTATGTTAAGCTTGACTGACTCTGCATTAAATGGCTCCCCGTCATGAAACGTAACGTCTTCCCTTAGATGAAAAGTATACGTTTTGCCATCTTCGGAAATATCCCATGATTCAGCAAGCAGTGGCTTAATGCCGTCCTTTGTGTTCTCAACGAGTGATTCATATACCATTCCCTGTGCAGGCATGGAACCCGTGTACAGATGAGGATTCATATCGCCGATGTCCTTGGCTGAAGCGTAGATGAGCTCCTGAGCAGGAGTATTGCCGCTGACGGTCTCTGAATTCGTGTCCCCGCCCGATGAGGATTGTGACGAACATCCGGATAGGACGATCACCGCTAATAAAAACATGCATATGGATTTGAAAGGTTTGCTGAACAAGCTTGATCTCTCCCTTTTTCTCTTTTTATATTGATCATGTCTATGAAATATGCGTAAATTTTACGATTAAACAAGAACAGAAAATGGCCATAAAACCACCAGTATATATTGAATTTAGAATCGAATCCTTCCGTGCTATTCAAGTGAAATTGTTCAGTATACGAAGCATGCTTAAGGACGATACTACAGCGGTTATTGAGTTAAAACCATATTGCCTATTGCTATCCTATGATCTTAGGATTACTGCACTTAAGGAGCTGCAAATTTGCTTCAGATCCTCTGCGAAGGTTTGTACTTCAAAAGCATTGGACAATATTCTCTCCGGGTGCTGTAGGGCAATCTCTTGAATCGTGTTCTCATACCTCTCAACAAACCGGTCAATGGTTGGCGAAGCATTGTTTGTATGCCTGGCAATTCCCTGAATGATTTTGAGGCGATAGTAATCCTCCTTCGGCATTCTCGGAATATCCCATTGCCCCTGTTTGTTGATGAATGTCTTTCTAATGGGAACAGCGGAGAAATCGAAGTATTTGCCATCCTTATCCGGCTTGGAGAAGGGATCAATGAGCAGACAAGTGTACCTGATATACAGCAAATATTGCTGATGGATGTCATCCAGCTCAAGAAAATGCTCAATATCCTCGCGGGCCAGACTCTCTGATCTAATCGGGTAATTGTCATCAATCATAAACTTAAGCAGATTAAGCGGTTCCACCTGGAGAGAGGACAATATATTCATGATCTCTTTCCATTGGGACAGCATCTCTTGAATCAAAGTGGATGTAATAGGTCCTTCAGGAAACAGCTTATATACGTAAGCCGGTATATCCGATTTCCCAAAGATTCGATGTAATGAAAAATTATTCATGAATAATGGAGGGTGCACATACAAGGATATGTTTCTGCTCTCCGCGGCGATTGGTGATTCCATTCGCTTAAGCTGGACGCCAGACCTCGCAAAATGCTCGCATAAGCTGCTCACACGATCAGAAGCAGGAATCGTAGATCCGACATACAGCTTCTTCTTCACTGCCGTGGTCAGTACTTGATTGGACGGAGTTGAATCTACCCATCGTGTGTCCCCCAGATAGGTTGAGAAGCTGATCATCTCAGCTGCTGGATTCATGGCTGTCATATAACTCTGAACCAGGCTGCCTGACCCCAGTGTCGGTGACATAAGCAGGATGCAGCTTACATGTCGAAGGAGCTCCGCGTCCAGCCTCTGAAGCACTTGTCCATATGCATCGGCCGTCACGGTTAGTACAATCGTATCCCACATACCGGTTACTGTTTCATAGCTCTGGAACAACTCATCAACCTTAATCTCGCCTTCCATCACTTGATGCAGTTCATTTTGAACATCGGCCCGAACGAATTGATGGTAACTGCTTAAGGCATTATAAAAATGCTCTGATCGCGCAGAGATCCTGCCTGCAATTCCGATGCGGCTGTTCCACTGCTTCTTCATAAATACGGCCATTTGAATCGATACCGGACCTGTACCGCAGATTAGAACTCGATTAAAATCGCTCATACAACCTCCCTAACTCCTAAGAGTTGTTCTTCTTATACAGAGCAATATCAAATACCTGATCGTGGCGCAGTACGTGCTCCTCAAGTCTCCACTTTAACGTGTCCACTTCCTGGAGAGGGAAGTTAAACAAGGACTTCAGTCCATTGCCATACCTCATCGCCACCACCACTTGGTCACTCGTCAGTGCATGCAATCGATCCATGATATTGAATTTGTCTTCTACCGTAGAACTGAAGATGATATGGGTAAATTCGTTTATCCCTTCAAGCTTCTCTGGTGGTGTCTGTGTAAGACAGATATCATACTCCGGTCCAAGAACGTTGAGGACAGAACGACCTAAATGAATCGCTTCAGCATCAATATCTACGCCTACAACCCGCGCACCTGTTCTCTTGGCAATGAGCAGAGGCGTCATCGGGAACGAACCGGAACCAACTAATAACACCTTGGAATCGGAGGACACTTGAAAACTTCCAAATTCCTGCTCGATGCAGGATTCAATATTTTTGAAATAATCAGACTGATCCGAAGAGCCGCTAAGCAGCTTCAGTGCCCGGTATTTCTCCATGATTGCGACACAAAAGGCCGATTCTCTTCTAAGGTTCCATACCAGCTCAGCCCCCAATTCTTCGGACGCCAGCTCATCCCATAAATTTCGGTTTGCCTGGTTCGTAATGAATGCCGCATATTCATCGGTCAATAACTCTAGGTCATGTGAATGGTGAGTCGTCGAATTATATTGGTGAGACATTGCTTCAAACCGTTTCAGGAATGCTTCTAAGCTGTGGGTAAAATCGTGTGAATCGATTGTAATCGTCCTAGCCATCGATATAAGCTCTCCCTTCAGCCACAATTTCGACATTGCCCTTAATATTAACGCTCGTCAATCGATTGTTATATGTAGCATGAACCTTTATAAGTCCGCCGGGCTGAATGACTTCTATATCGACATTTGTATTGTTTCTCCATGCCAGATAAGCTCCTATGGATGCCGTACCCGAGCCACAGCCTCTTTCCCATATCATGCTGCCAAGCTTGGGAACATGAATGAGCGGTGTCATCCTATAATTTTCTGGTTCATACAACAGAATGCCTATAAGCTTATGATGACCAGCCAGTCCCATGAGTTGTGCTGTCATTTGAGCCGAATTTCGAATACTTTCGGAGATCTCGTCTATTTCCATAATGAGATGAATGGATTCCTCGTAACGTAATAAGAAACAGGGATAATCATGTCCTTCCATATGTATCATCTTCGGTTCGATCTCATACGGTACAGGCATATTCAGCTCACAGGTATAGTGATCACCATGACTCACAACCAGACAGTCAATTAATTGATCAGTCCCAGAGGACTCAATAGTAATCTTGTCTTCCTCATAACGTCCGATACCCTTCTTGGATACGATATAGGCGGCCAGAGACATGCATGCATTTCCGCAAAATTCACCTCCAGCCATATGTAAATATGCCGCAGCACTGCCTGTCGGCTGTTCAATGAATCCTACCTGCTCCGCATGAATACTATCATAGGACATAATCTGAGTGGCAATGGACTCATAGTTCCGATTTCCATGATCCGTTTGAACAAGTACGGTCATATTCTGTGTCGGATTACATTTCACAAATTCGATCTCCTGCCGCATCCACACTTCCCTCTCTTTAATTGTAAATATTACGATTAACTTTGGGTTGTGTTGATTATATGATTAACACTAAATACTGTCAATTCTTTTTTTGTCCAAGTCAATTTCATCCAGAAATTAAAAAAAGAAAAGGAGCCGCAGAATCGCGGCCCCTCGTATGCTTCAGCTGGAATATAGAGAACAATAGGTTCGATCAAACCGGCCAGAGAGTAAATCTTCCTTACGAATAAAGAATTGTAATACTCCTGCATCCCACCATAAAAATCCGATATCATCATCAGAATCGATCTCAAGCAGCATAAGCGTATCCTGAATTTCTTGCATAGCTGCCGTCTCCCCGCCTGCAAGCTTCTCAGAGATCCTCTTGAGCGCTTCTTCGGTACTGTATTTGTACTGCTCACCGGTCAACAGCATTAAGGCTGCTTCATATTCTGCATCATCATGCTGTCCCTCTGGATAACCAAATATTTGAACAACATCTTCACGATGTCTGTCTCTAATCGCGAAACTCAGGTCCTCATACTCTCCATAATCGTGTTCCTCGTCCTCTATCACATCATAATCCACGTATGCATAATTTGGAGGCTCAAGTGAAGATCTGGCTTCCAGCTGATAGCCAGTAAACTTCCCTTCCAAAGTAGTTATATTGGGAGATTTACGTCTTGCCGCCCCATCTAGTTCATCCCTCTGCACAAATAATACTTGGTGTTCAATGTTGAAGGCAGGTTCATCAATACCTACAAAAAAATAGAGCATGCCGCTAGATGGCAGCAAGAATGATTCATCATTCTTATGTATCTCATCCAAATTCAGCTGGGCAAGAAATGTCATAGGCGTACCACTGCTTGCCTGAGGCCAGACAATAGATGACGGCAGATCAGGATCTCCGCCAACTCTTGACACGCAAGGATGAGTATAATCCTCTTTCTTCGACTTCTTCAACCTTACCCCTTGCCGTGTATGTTCAATTACATATTCAGCCGCATGAGTGAAATCATACTCTTCGATCAATTGTTCCAGCTTTTGTCGAGCACCTTGTTGAAGACTCATATTTTCTCCTCCTTAGTACATTCTTGTGAACCTAATATAAGGGAAATAGAATGTGGATACAGCCTCAGAGCTCTTTCTGATCTATTAGATATTGAGATGTAAATTCAAAAAATGCAGCAGCATCTTCCCAGCTATCAAAGCCCGCCTGAGCCATTACATCGCTGCCTCCGCCTTTCCCCTTAAATTCAGCCAAATGCTCCTTAAAAAACTTCCCGCAAGACGGAGCAGCTTCTTTATTCTGAGAAAGAACCACTTTATTCTCGGCAGCTGTGGCAAGCAGTACCGGTTTGCTCGTAATTGAGGTTAATTTATTTGCTAACCCTTGCAGATCCTTAAGTGTCTTGTCCTCGAAGGTATGACTGATCAAAACCTCAGTGGCATCACTAATCATTTGATGCGCAAGATACTCATCATTTTGAGCTCTAAGTGCAGCCAGTTCCGTTTGAAGCTGTTTTTGTTCTTTCTCCAAATTCATTAGCCGTTCTACTAGCTCTTCCTTACCCGCTTTGAATCGAGAGGATAACGTGCTGATGATCTGCCCATACAAGTTAAATTCCTTCAGTGCTCGATAGCCGGCTGTAAAATAAATTCGGGTATTCCCTTTCTGCTTCTCAGTCTTGAGCAGCTTGATTATTCCGATCTCACCGGTCGAGGATACATGGGTGCCTCCGCAGGCATTGTATTCCACATCCTTCATCTCCACGATGCGGATGTTCTCCTTCACAGTAGGCTGCTTGACCAGCTTGATTCCAGCAGCTTCTTCTTCGGTCACCCAATAGCTAAGAATCGGATGATTCAAATATATATGGCGGTTCGCTTCCTGTTCCACCGCATTTATTTGGTCTCTGCTCAGCTCAGCTGATTCGACATCAATTGTGCAGTAATCAACTCCCAGATGGAAGCTGAGTGTCGGGCATTTATAGAGCTCAAGGCAGACAGCAGACAGCAGATGCTGTGCGCTGTGCTGCTGCATATGATCGAACCGGACGTCCCAATCAATCCTGCAGCTGACCTCACTCGATTCAGGCAAAGATTGAACCTTATGTACGATCTGATCTCCATCGGCAGTAACATCCAGTACCGGAATCCCTTGAATCGTCCCGATGTCACAAGGCTGTCCTCCCCCATGAGGATAAAAAGCCGTTTCTTCGAGCTGAACGTAACAGCTGTCGTCTTGCTGCCATGCATCTATAATCCGGGTCTCCCATTGGGTCATATAAGCGGAGTCGTAGTAAAGCTTCTTTGTCATGATGAATAGTCCTTTCTTCACTCTGTGGTATGTTCCTCAGACGTGTTACACTTCGGCAGCTGTGAACAGTTACACTGTCCAAGCATGCTTGTTTTATTATACACGGCTTCCTCTTATTAAGGTATTCGTGATCCAGATTATACGCTGATAATATAAAAGAACCTCCGAGTTCCTGCGGCACTGCCGCCAAGCCTCGAAGGTTCTTGTTATTGTTTAATGATGAATTAGAGCACTTTCTGCAGGAAGCTGATCGTACGCTCATGCTTCGGTTTACCGAATACTTCCTCTGGTGTACCCTCTTCAATAATATAACCGCCATCCATGAAGATGACCCGGTCCGCAACCTCACGTGCGAATCCCATCTCATGCGTCACGATCATCATCGTCATGCCTTCACGCGCAAGGTCCTTCATAACGCCAAGTACTTCACCCACCATCTCAGGGTCAAGCGCCGAAGTCGGTTCATCAAACAGCATGACATCCGGATTCATCGCGAGTGCACGGGCAATCGCTACACGCTGCTTCTGACCACCCGATAATTCGGAAGGATAAGCACCGGCTTTATCGGATAGACCGACACGCTGCAGTAACCGCGTAGCCGTCTCACGTGCTTGCTGCTCATTCATTTTACCGAGCTCCATCGGAGCAAACATGATGTTCTTCAATACATTAAAATGCGGAAACAGATTAAAGTGCTGGAACACCATCCCAATGTTTTCTCGAGCTTTGTTTATGTCTGTTTTGGGATCACTTAGATCCTGATCATCCACAATAACATGTCCAGCCGTAATTTCTTCGAGCTTGTTGATGCAGCGTAAGAGCGTACTCTTTCCGGATCCGGAAGGACCAATGACGCACACCACTTCACCCTCGTTGACAGACATATCAATGTTCTTAAGTACTTCATTTGAGCCATAGCTCTTCTTCAAGCCTTCAACACGAACTTTACCCACGACTACGTTTCACCTCCAGCGAGCTAGCAATTTTAGTTAGAATAGTGATGACAATCAGATACATGATAGCAACCATCAGCCAGATATCAAAGGATGCGAACGTTCTCGCGATAATAATCTTACCGGATTGAGTCAGCTCGACCAGTCCGATCGCAGATAGGATCGACGTATCCTTAAGTGTAATAACCAGCTGGTTAATAAATGAAGGAATCATCACACGGATCGCCTGTGGAATGACAATCTTCATCATCGATGTGCGATAAGGCAGTCCAAGCGAACGCGCCGCTTCCATCTGACCTTGATCAATGGATTGAATCCCGCCGCGGATGATTTCTGTTACATAAGCACCTGCATTCAAGCTGAGTGTCAGAATGGCAGCCAGGTACAGCGGCATCGTAAAGCCAAACGCCTGTGGAATACCAAAGTAAATAAAGAATGCGAGTACGATAAGTGGTATACCACGGAATAAATCAACGAACACAGTTGCGATGAAGCGCAGGACCTTGTTTTGTCCAACCTTCATAAGTCCGAAGATCAAACCCAGAATAAAGGCAAAGAACAAGGATACTATCGTATAAATCAGTGTTTGTCCAAGACCCTTCAATAGCGGTGGAATCGACTGTAACATCAGTTCGCCGCGACTTATGGTTGGAGCAGGTACCCCTTCACCGTCTCCCAAATACTTCTCGAGAATCTGATCATACTCTCCGCTCGCTTTAAGGTTTGTGAGTCCAGCGTTAAACTTTTGCAGCAGCTCTTGGTTCTGCCCTTTGCTAACCGCAAATCCGTAGGAACCGCCTTCTTCCTTATCCGTTACGATCTTCAGTCCATTATTTTGAGTTACTCCGTAAGCCAGGACCGGATAGTCTTCAAAAGTAGCCACTGAATTGCCCGTCTTCACATCATCATACATTTGTGAGGAATCATCAAATGGCACAATGGTGAATCCGTACTGTTCCGAAATAGACTCAGCGAAGCTGTATCCTTCAGTACCCGTCTTGACGGCTACTTTATGACCTTCCAGGTCTTCATAGCTCTGAATGGTATCGTTATTAGCACCGACACCCATAACAACCCCGGATTCAAAATAAGACTCTGAAAAATCAAATTTCTGTTTTCTTTCGTCTGTAATACTCATACCGGCAATAACGCCGTCGACTTGATTCGACTCCAGCGCTTGTACTGCCGCATTAAACCCTAGCGGTTTAATTTCGTACTGAAAATTCTGATCCTTCGCAATTGCATCTAACAGATCTATGTCGATACCGACAAAATCACCGTTGATATCTTGAAATTCAAACGGTGCGAATGTTATGTCTGTTCCAATTACATAGGTTTTTCCGGAATTCGACTGTGCTGTAGCACCTCCCGCCCATCCGGACAAGCCGGTTACTAGAAGCAGCACCAGCGACAGAATAAAAAATGAGACCTTTGTTGTTTTCATATGTCCTCCTCTTGACGGTCTTCTTTTTCATAGTTACACCTGATTTACGGAAGGAGCTCGTACTCCTTTTTAACAGACGTAACGATTATTATACATTTTTATTTGCCGCATGAAAATAATCATTCGATGAATTTTTGTACAGTTATTATTCGTCTCTCTTGTGTATTCGATACAATTCGACATAACGAGGATTTCATTATCCAGTCAACATTTCTGCTAACAACGTGCAATATTTCCGCTTAAGTACATCAAACAGCACAAAAATAGCCATCTCCACAGATTTCTTACCATCGTGAAGATGACTAGAATTTTTCGATCTTATTATTCCGTTGGTTCTACTTTAACCAGCATTTTACCGATGTTTGTACCTTGGAACAGCTCCAGGAACGCTTCAGGAACACGATCAAAGCCTTCATATATTGTTTCTTCATATTTAAGCTTCCCTTCCGCTAACCATTGTCCCAGCATCTTCGCACCTTCGGGTAAGCGGTCTGCGTAATCGCCAAGCACAAAGCCTTTAATCATAGACCGTGTCTTAATCAATTTCGTCAGAATCCGAGGACCGACATCACTGCCCTCTTCTTGATTATAGGATGAGATCGCGCCGCAGAGCGGGATACGTGCATAATCATTCAATTGGGTCATAACCGCATCGGAGATGTCACCACCCACATTGTCGAAGTAAATATCGACACCTCTCGGGCAGGCTTTTTCAAGAGCTTCCTTCATATTGGCCGTCGTCTTGTAGTTAATAGCTGCGTCGAATCCAAGCTCCTTCGTAAGCCAATCTGACTTCTCGTCTGATCCTGCAATACCTACGACATGCGCTCCCTGGATTTTGGCAATTTGTCCGACAATGGAGCCGACCGCGCCGGCTGCGCCTGAGACGACAACTGTCTCCCCTTCCTTGGGACGTCCGATGTCCATAAGTCCAAAATAGGCCGTCAAACCTGTCATGCCAATAACACTAAGATAGGCGGATAATGGCGCGATGTTCTCATCAACCTGCTGCAGCTTGTCCGCATCCGCTACGTTATACAGCTGCCATCCAAGCATACCCAATACTTTGTCACCTTTACTGAAGCGATCAGATCGAGATTCGATGACTTCTCCAACGACACCTCCAGTAATCACTTCACCTAGCGGATAGGGAGGAACATAAGACTTGGAATCATTCATTCTGCCGCGCATATATGGGTCCACGGATAAATAAATCGATTTAACCAACACTTGACCTTCACCAGGCTCTTGAATCGGTGCTTCTTCAAATTTAAAAGTATCTTCCGTTGGCATGCCTTGGGGCCGTGAATGGAGCAAGATCTTTCGGTTCATCATAATAAATATCACTCATTTCGTAAGTATTATAGGGATATAAAGTTTTAAAACCTTCAAACTATTTGCGCAAAACAAAGGTTTCTCTTCTGCCTCAGAGGCTATCCAAGAAACCAGGTACTGCTGCATTAAACATATCCTTTACTAAATGAATCTTCTTATTCTGTCCTTCTCTAACGACATGAATCAGCTCAGCATCATTCATAATTTTCAGATGATAAGTAACATTCGATTTGTCCATGCCCAGCGTCCTTCCAATCTCACCACAGCTATTGGCTTGCGGACGTTCCATTAGGTAACGGACAATCTCGATACGTTTCTTCTCCGATAGTGCCTTGAAGATTCGCGCTCTCTTCTCATCATCGATATTCAATAGTTTGATAGTCATAGAACTATCTTACTCATTAAACGATATTTCTGTCAATGAAACTGACCATTCGAAATATTTACAGCAGTTTCGCGAGCTCATTCCATTCAAGCTGAACCGTTGGTTCAAATGCATCACTGTGCAGATATCTAAGAACGCTATGGATGAACTGCCTTCCTTCTGGTGTATCCTTTATTCTCTCATCGTCAAAGGTTCCAACTAACACTCGACCCTTGAACACGCGAGCCTCAAATAACAAGCCGAGCTTATGATTACGCTCGAAATTGTCAATGGTTTGAACAATCGGCTGTAGCTTCGGCTCCATATCGTCCATTATGATAGACCTGGAGTTCATGACAATGCTCCACCATGGATAGGTAGAATGTGACTCCGTAGGGAAATGTGCAAACACCGGATGCTCTTTATTGATATACAGTCCCATCGTTCCCACCGGTGTCGGCTTATTCATGCTTTCTGATATAGATCGAAACATCGGATAACACCAAAAATCCGTACTATAGGTTCCTTCTATGGAATGAGGCAAGGAAGCCGGATTCGGCAGCAGCAACACATCTTCACCCTGCTCTAACAGTGCACGGACCTCATCATTCAGCTCGCGGAATTTATGAACTCCTGCCCAGTCCAGTTCTGTGTGCATCGGATATATCCAAAGATCATAATTCTTGTAAATATCAGTTCCCTCGATCGTCAGCTTCAGCTCGACCTGTGTCATCACTTCAACCTCTGGCAATTGGATCTGAATCGTACCTATCTGTATATGATTCGAATCCGGACCCGCAGGGATCATTAATTCGCCTTCGGCAAGAGACGTCCCCTTACTTAACAATTCCCATTTTAACACTTTATTCTCGATAGAATCTGTCCGGTAATAGCTGAGTTCAACTTGGGCTGCAAATATCGCTCCTGCCTCATAATTATATCGTTCAAATCGAGCCAGCAGGACAGCATCCGAACAGAAGGTTCTCCACTCTTCTGGTGTGATCAGTCCTTTGGAATCCATGAATGCATCCAGCATACCGACTAGCGCCGTTCCTTGTCCACTGAAGTCCTGCAAATCCAGCAGCTGGAATCCAGCAAGTCGTTTGGTCCGAAATGCTGCCTCCAGCTCTTCCTTATAACATGCTGCAGCTAGTTTTCCGGAGTTCTCGAAGTAAGCCTCGGCCAGATGTCCCAGCCCCTTCGCTTCAAGCCGATCCTTAAACACCTCGAAATTTTTGGCCTTCAGTGATCCTGTATATTTCTCCATTTCCTTAAAATTCGGGTATGTCGCATATTGCCCAATCTCATGAGAGATAACGGGAATATGAGGAATTAACTGATCCTCCGCTGTTTCTGCCTGCACAGTACGCATCTCAGTTCCATATTGAATCTGAATCGACTTTATATCCGCTGATTGCTCTTCAATTTCTGTCTTAGCAGAAGGGACAATCTGTTCATCGTAATCCTTCATTGTGCCTGGAAGATCGGTTTGAACATGGCCAAGTGGTGCGTCACACATCGCATAGGAGCCTCGGAACAGACGATCCTTCGAGAAGCGCACTCCACAGTAGAAGTCCTCTTCCTCCAGAATAACAGGTACAAATTGAAAATTGTTCGAGCCTTCAGTATACAAATGCCGCGAATCGAAGTCCTTATACTGCTTCAAAATTTCATTTAATTTCTCCTTGCTCCCCCATAGCTCATTTCCGAGCGACATCATCACAAATGAGGGATGATTACCAAACGCACGAAGCATCGCGTAGCCTTCACTTATTAGATAATCCTGCTCTGCTTGATTATGCTGTTCATGCGTCTCATCGGTTATGGTTCCCCAGAACGGAAGCTCCGGCTCCATATAGATCCCTAACATATCTGCTGCGATAAATGCGGCTTCCGGCGGACAGCAGGTATGAAAGCGATAATGATTAATACCATAAGATTTGGAAATCTTCATAATTCTGAGCCATTCTTCCACATCCGTTGGAGCATATCCCGTTAGTGGAAAAATCAAGCCGTCATGTTTGCCGCGTAAAAATGTGTTCTTCCCGTTGATCGCAAACTTATCTCCAGCTGCTGTGAATTCGCGAAGTCCAATCAAGACTTGATGTGAATCCAAGACATCGCCGCTAACCGCTTTCAATTCAATGTTCAGCTCATATAAATTAGGCTTCAAATCGCTCCACAGCAAGGCATCTTCACCCATTTCATAAGTAACCGATACATTATTCGAGCTTAACTGGAATACTTGCTCCTTCACCGTATGTTTAACATCTGTATTAGAATGTCTTGCCGAGATATGGAGCTTAACGGCATCCCAGCTGCCGACAAGACGGGCTGTCAGCGCAACTGTCTTTTTCACCGGATCGGTATAAGCTTGAATGTTCTCTATATAACGATGGCTGAAGAACTGCAGCTCTACTCGACCCGTGATTCCGTTCCAATTGGTCTGTGTATCCTCGGAAGTCATATGCCCTCCCTTGGTCGGATAATTCGTATTGTCTACACGGATCGTAATGGTATGCTTCCCTTCACTCAGTGCTCCTGTTAGATCATGTACGTGCGGAGTGTTTAGACTGTTCTGTGTCCCAATCTCTTCTCCATCTACCCATACTGTGGTGACACGTGTACGCTCCAAGTACAGGAAGCAAGGCTTGTCCTGAAGATTCTCCGGAACTTCCACTTCTTTAGCAAACCAAGCATGGCCTTCAAAAGCATATTCATCGGTTAACGCACCGACTTTGACCTCTGTATTTTTCTTCCCCTTCTTTGCATGGGATGTCGTATTCGGTAGTGTGATGCTATCTACAAATGGCAGCTGTAGACCCTGCTTCTGCTCATCCAGCTGCAGACGCCAGGCCCCTTCTAGATTCATTCTGTGCAGCATTGTATTCATTCCCCTCTCCAACACTTCAGTTTCTATGTAATACATGCCATTCTATCATGATAACGCTTCATTTTAATACCTTTAATATCCGAAATTATCATTCAGTTCAGAGTGCGGTTAGGATAACAGCCAGCCCATTAAACCCTCCATGCACAATCATTCCTGGCACAATCGATCCTGTCTTCTCATAGCACCATGCACATATGACTCCCGATACAAAATTGACGGGCAAGGTGTTGTAAGTTGGTATATGGACAATCGTAAAGATAAAGGAACTTAAAAATATTCCGGCGCCAACACCCCATTTAACCCGGAACCACTTATATAGAAATCCGCGATAAAAAATCTCTTCATACACAGGTGATATAATCGCCGCTGAGACAAATCCGATCATGATTGTGAGCAGGCTTATATTTTGCTGCAGACTTTCTGTTTTACTATTCTCTGTACCTATGTGCAATAGATCCATCAGGATCAATATGAGAATGCTGGATGCAATTAATGCGATCAGCCAGATTATGATGAATCCCCAATACGATTTAGAAAAAGCTTGTAATCCAACGTCTGCCCACCTTAACCCATGCGGCTTAAGCGCAATGAAATACACGCCTGCGATAAAAATGATGGCCATGATCAGACCGGTTAAAGTACCCGAATATAAGCTGTTTTGAAGCCATTCATACAGAAAGTCTTGCAGTAAATACTCAATCGTGACCGGAACAATACCAAGGACAAGCAGGAGTAATAATCCGAGCTCCTTGAATGACCACTCCATCGATGCAAAGATTTGTTTCTTCATATTTCTTCCTCCTAGAACGCATTGTGTGATAAATTCAGATTAAACGGTGACGTTACGTAACCTGCAAGCTTTTTTTAGGAGGAATTACATAATGAATTTTTTAACTACAGGAATGGTATCGAAAAAGCTGAATGTCTCTCTACGAACCCTGCGTTATTATGATCAGATCGAGCTGGTGCAGCCTTCATTCAAAGACGAAAACGGCAAGCGTCATTATACGCCAGATAACTTATTGCTGCTTGAAAAAATATTACTGCTTAAGTCCGCTTCCATGTCACTCGAAGATATCAAGAAACTAACAAATCAGCTGTCCATCGAAAAAACGCT
Source organism: Paenibacillus urinalis (assembly GCF_028747985.1). Lineage (NCBI taxonomy): Bacteria > Bacillati > Bacillota > Bacilli > Caryophanales > Paenibacillaceae > Paenibacillus > Paenibacillus urinalis. Next base: position 2,542,111 of record NZ_CP118108.1, on the reverse strand, counting down.
CCGTGTTCACAAGAACCACCTTGAATATGAGTTAACTCGACTAGAGGGCTCGCTCGATCACACCAATACACTGATTAACATGACGAAGCTCCAAACCGAGATAAAATGGGATCTGCTCCTGCCACTACTGTCAAATGATGATGAAGCTGAAGAACGAAAAAGAAGAAAGAAAAAGGTCATGGAAGCGTGGTTCACTGAGGATGAACAAATCGTCCTTACTAATCAATTACCAAAAATGGAGAACGACCCTGTTCAATTAACAAAATGGATTAACTTGATTAAACGAATTGAAATTTGTCTGGAGGAGAATAAATCTCCAAGCTCACGTGACGCTCAAATTATTGCCGAGGATACTCTGCTGCTATCTAATGAAATGTTTCAAGGCAATAAGGAGCTTGCCGACAAGTTCTGGAATGCAAGACGTTCTGAGGAAGCTTCGTCAGATCTCAATCTGTATCCGATTAGAGAGGAGATTCTTGTTTTTATGGAGCAGGCCCTTATTTATTATGAAACAAATCATAATTTAGAGTCTAACGCAAATATATAAAGTACTGCCATACTATAATTACGAGGTCCAGGGTAAATTATATTTACCTTCGGACTTTTTTTGTATTTGTTTTTCAGTCAGGTACATCACAAGAATGAACTAATAATGTTGACAAATTGTGAACAGAGGAGTAGCTTAGAGGTATACCATTTTTTGAACGTTTGTTCAAAACAATCGTTCAAATGATATACATTTCAATTTTAACTTAGAAGGAGAGATACAGATGAACTACACAAATATTACCGTAGCAGGCAGCGGTGTCTTGGGAAGTCAAATCGCTTACCAGACCGCATTTCATGGATTTCAAGTCACCGTATATGACATCAATGATGAAGCCTTGGATAAAGCGAAGGATCGGATCTCGAAGCTTAAAGCGCGGTATCAGGAGGATATGGGTGCAACTCAGCAGGAGGTAGATGCTGCTTACGAGCGCATGTCTTTCAACTCGAACCTCCGTGCAGCCGTTTCAAGCGCGGATCTGGTTATTGAAGCCATTCCAGAGATTGTGCCGATTAAGACGGATTTCTACAAGAAGCTCGGAGAAGTCGCACCTGCACATACCATTTTTGCATCCAATTCTTCTACTCTGCTGCCAAGTCAGTTTGCCGAAGCTACGGGTCGTCCAGCTCAATTTCTTGCCCTCCACTTCGCTAATGAGATCTGGAAGAACAACACAGCGGAGATTATGAAGCATCCAGGTACCGATGAGAAGGTGTTCGAGGATGTAATTGCGTTTGCTCGCGCCATTGGTATGGTGGCCCTTACACTGCACAAGGAGCAGCCTGGCTATATTCTCAACTCCCTGCTAGTGCCATTGTTAGATGCAGCCGAGCTTCTCTTGGTTAAAGAGATTGCCGATCCGGAAACGATTGACAAAACCTGGATGGTCGGTACAGGCGCACCGAAGGGACCTTTTGCGATTCTTGACGTGGTTGGTCTAACTACAGCCTATAACATCGTTCTTGCGAAAGCGAAGGCTACAGGGAATCCGAATTTGGAGAAAGTTGCAGAGCTGCTGAAGACCGATTATATTGATAAGGGTAAGCTTGGCGTTGCAACGGGAGAAGGCTTCTACAAGTATCCTAATCCCAGCTATGAGCATCCTGATTTCCTTAACAGCTAAAGGAGTATATTGACCTATGAGCCCTGCGAAGGACGACCAGGAAAAAAACAAACATGTAAAAGATCAAATACTGAAAGCAGCCAAGAAGCTGTTCTCATCACAAGGGTATGAAGCGACAACGGTCAGGCAAATCTGTGAAGAAGCCGGTGTTTCGCTCGCTCTTGTGTCTTATCATTTTGGCGGTAAGGAGAAGGTGTTCTTCGCCTTATTTGATCCCATCAGGGTGACGACTCAGAATCATCTGTACGACTTGTCGAAACCGTTAGATGCCCTGATTGATTTTTGCAGATCCTTTGTCTTATTCAGATACGAGGAGCACGAGCTGATTACCATCCTTCAGCAGGAGCTCTTCCTTATGAGTCCGAGGCTGGAGCTGATGACGGATGTATTTCTTCCCTCGTGGGACGAGCTTCGACAGATTCTGACGGCTTGCAAGGAGCAAGGAGTTATTGAGTATGAGTCATTAGAGATGACCATTAATTTTGTGATGGGAACTTTAATCTTCTCGTTAAGCAATCCTTTTCTTAATCCAATAGAGAAGAATTACTCGCCAGAAGAAGCGGCAGAACAAGCCATTGGTTATATTCTCAAGGGCATACGAAATTATAAAGGCACGCAGTAGATGCGTGCCTTTTGCATGTTCTCCAAACTCATTTACCACAGAAAATTTGAACGTTTATTCTACTCTTTTTCTCGAGCCACTTTTTCCATTAATTTATGGATCCAGTCCTGCTCAGCCTTTAGCTTAAATATAGATAGTCGAAGCACTTCATCCCGGTAACGATCAATGTTATGCTGCTCCTGTCTTTGCTCCAAATCGAATAAGAGCTGTTCGAGGTCCTTCATTCTCATATTTAATATGCGCAGCCGGTTATCCGGTGAAATATACCGAAACAGAGACACACGGATCAAGAATTCGGATTGATGCTTCGCATCTCTCTCTGTAAATACATTGACCAGGTCCGTTATTCGTCTCCTTCCATTCTCCGTAATCTCATATATATACTGTGTTGGCCCCCCGCTATGCTCATTCATTCGCTTCGTGACCAGGCCTTCCTCCGTAAACTTACGTAATGCGGGATACAGCATGTTGTTGTTCACATCCGTCAAATATCCTAGATCCTTCTGGATTTCCTTCTTGATTTCGTAACCATGTTTAGGAGATTCTTCGATCTGGATGAGTATAAGCAGCTCTATGTACATAATGTAAACTCCTTATATGGTGTAGTTCCTTCGTTTTTCTACGATATTGTAAGCTTACCAAATTCTTAGCTTTATCTTCAATCTATATTCGACAAAAAACCTCGGATCGGGCTGATGGTCATGGGTCATTCGAATGTGTCTGTGCATTTTCATATATGTTAAACTAACATAGTTAAAGCTTATTCAACACCATATTCTCACAAATGAGTGGAGGGATTGATCGTGAACAATGAAATTATATCCTTGGAGGAAATTACCGAATTCAAATCGTCGTCAGAGGAATTCAGCCCTTATGCCTGGTATAAGGACAAGCTTCAGAACGATCCTGTCAGCTATAATGAGGCAACGAACACATGGAATGTATTCCGCTATAACGATGTAAAACGTGTGCTGAGTGATTATGAGCATTTCTCTAACGTCAGAACACGTACGACCATCAGCGTTGGCGCTGATGTCGACGAAGGTAAGCACGCCGGGAAATTTAACCTGATGACAGATCCTCCCGAACACCGAAAGAGCCGCTCCCTGCTAGCTGCTGCATTTACCCCACGCAGCTTGAAGCTATGGGAGCTTCGAATCCAGGAAATCGTAAGCGAGTTGATTGACTCCATGGAGGACAAGCCCGTCATTGATATTGTCGACGAGTTTGCCAGTGCCCTGCCTACGATAGTTATTGCGGATCTATTAGGCGTCCCTACCAAAGACCGAATGTTATTTCAGCAATGGGTATATGACTTGTTCCTTCCTATGCCCAAGGAGAACCAAGAAACGGTGAATGAGCGTAAACGCAAAGCCGCTGTTGAATACTATTCCTATCTCTACCCTTATATTGTCCAAAAAAGATCCAATCTGTCGGATGATATCATATCGGATTTGATCCGGGCAGAAGTGGATGGAGACCAGTTATCCGATGATGATATTGTTAGAACAACGATGTTCATTCTGGGAGCAGGCATTGAAACGACAAGCCACTTGCTGGCCAATACGTTCTACTCCTTCTTATATGACAATCAGGAAATATATAATGAGGTTCGTACAAACCGTGAGCTGCTTCCGAATACGGTGGAGGAAATGCTGCGCTATCGTTTTAATGTAGCGAAGATGGACCGTACGGTCAAAGTGGATAATAACTTGCTTGGTGTTGACCTGAAGAAAGGGGACGTCGTGGTTGCCTGGATGAGTGCAGCGAATATGGATGGTGAAGTATTCGAAGATCCGTTTACGTTAAATATTCATAGACAGAATAACAAGCAGCACTTGACCTTCGGAAACGGTCCTCACTTCTGTCTAGGTGCACCTCTCGCTAGGCTGGAAGCTATTACAGGAATCAGCATGTTCATGGATAAGTTTGCAAGAATCGAGCCGGTTCCAGGCTTTAACCTGGAAGAGAACCTGACGCCATCTGCTGCAGGAAAAATGCTCTCTTCACTGCCGGTACGAGTTTACAGAAAATAAGCTAACTAAAATCCAATTGAAAATGGAGAGCTGTATACTATTTATGCAGCTCTCCTATTTGTAATTTCACCATAAGCAGCCGTTCAAGCTGTACAAATGTAGAATTTACGAAGTAACCTTTGAATTTCCCTCCTCTACAGCCATCACTTCCCTTGCTGTTTCTATGAAAGATAATATGATGGGTGAGAGCCACTTGTCTTTATGCCATACCATATGTGTGTATACGTGCAGGTCCGGGATTTCCCATGGAAGTGCAATGAGCTCACCTCGTTCAACCTCGGCTTCCACTGTTATTTCAGGAAGAAAGGCAATGCCGATTCTCGCTATAGCACATTGTTTAATCGCTTCCGCATTTTGAAACTCCAAATAGGTAATATCATCAATCCCCTTTTTCTCAAACGAACGGTCAAACATGGTTCGATAGGTACAGCCTTTTTCGTTGACCAGAAACACTTCTCCGTGAAAATCTTCCAGCTGTAGTATACTTCTTTCGGCCAGCGGATGGTCAGGAGCAACGAAAAAACGGAACGTTTCTTCTAGCAGCGGTTCCACTGTAAGTCCCGTCGAGAGAATGGCTTCATCCAGCATAAACACCACATCTGCAGTTCCCTCGAAGAGCGTTTGCTTGAGCACCTGATTCGGAACAGAGCGGAAAATAAGCCGGATTCCCGGATACCGCGAACGAAACTGCTGAAATACGGTGGGAAGCCGATAGGCACACAATACTTCGTTGGCACTGATCGTCAGGGTCCCGCTTAATAAATTATCATTTTCATGAACGGCACTTCGAGCTTCATCCAATTCTTCTAAAATGGTATGAACATGGCTTAGGAATCGCTTCCCCGCTGTGGTAAGTACGAGTTGTTTGCCCAATCGGTCAAATAAACGAACACCAAGCTCCTCCTCCAATGCTTTGATCTGCATCGTGACGTTGGAAGGGACATAATTCAGAGCCTCTGCAGCCCGACTGAAATTTAAAGTTGAAGCAACCGTGCGAAACGTATTCAGTTGTCGCAATTCCATTCTGCAACCCCCATTCACTTTCAATATTATTGAATATAGCTATGAATTCTGTTCACTTTTATTGAGATTACCATAGCACTATACTAACAACAACAAATGCATTTGTAATTTAAGGGTTCAAGATGAAGGGAGCAGTAAATCAATGGATTACGAGGTTTTTGATCTGGGTGACGTTAATTTGCAATCAGGAGTGACTTTACCAAACGCATTTCTTGCTTATAAGACGTATGGAGTATTGAACGAAAAGAAGGATAATGTGATCGTCTATCCAACAGCGTTTGGCGACCAGCATGTTCAGAATGAATGGTTAATTGGAAACGGCATGGCACTGGATCCACAGAAATATTTCATTATCATTCCAAATCTGCTGGGAAACGGACTGTCTTCGTCTCCGAGCAACACAGCTCCGCCTTTCGACCGGGGACATTTTCCACAAGTTACGATCTATGACAACGTGAATTTCCAACATCGGCTGGTCACTGAAAAATTCGGCATTGAAAAGATAGCACTCGTCGTTGGATGGTCGATGGGCGGTATCCAATCATTTCAATGGGCGGCAAGTTACCCCGACATGGTGGAACGAATTGCACCTTTCTGTGGAGCTGCAAAGACTTGGCCGCAAGCGTATGTGGTCCTTGACGGAATGAAGGCTGCACTTATGGCTGCTATTGACTTCGATTCAAGTAAAGTAAACCAATTGACCTCTGCACATATGCGAAGTGTTGGCCGAGTTTATGCGGGATGGGGGCTATCCCAAACCTATTACAGAGAAGGACTATATCGTGATATGGGATTTGACACACTAGAGGATTTTGTCGCTGGCGTTTGGGATGACAGCTTTATGAAGATGGATCCGCACAATGTCCTTGCCATGCTATGGACAGGCCAAAATGCAGATATAAGTGCTAATCCGGTCTATAAAGGAGATTTTGATAAGGCATTACAGAACATAAAAGCACAAGCCTGCATTATGCCAGGGAGTACGGATCTATTTTGTACTTCAGACGAAAATGCATACGAGGCTAAGCTTATACCAAATGCTGTGCTTCGTCCTATTGAATCGATCTGGGGCCACTTTGCCGGTCGCGGAATCAACAGTGCTGACAGCAAATTTATTGATGACAATTTAAGACACTTGTTGTCGCTTCATCCGAACAGATCAATAAATGCAAGAAATTAAAATAAAGAAAAGAAAAGCCTACTTCCCCTCCCTATAGCTTGGGAGAAACGTAGGCTTCTCTTCGTCTAGTTCTATTCCATCGCCTTACGAACATCATAATTCTCCAGGTCGATGTCGAGCTCCATTCCAAGTGCCAGCTTAGCAAGCTGGTTCCCGATATAGGGCCCCATTGTAAGTCCAGAGGCACCTAGTCCATTCGCCGTCATAAGCCCTTCCCATCCTGGAACTGCACCTATGACAGGCAGGAATCCTGGTGTAAATGGACGGAACCCCACTCGGACCTCTTGAAAAGTACTGTTCTCCAAGCCAGGAGCGAGCTCCAGCCCTTTGTTCAGAATTTCCTGCATTCCTCCAGCTGTTACTCTGGTATCATAGCCTTCGATATCGTTCTCATGTGTCGCACCGATGACTATTTTTTGCTCATCAAATGACAGCAGATATTGATCCGTTGGCGGCATAACGACAGGCCAGTCCCCGGTATTTTCATAATCAGCAACCTGAAGATGCATAATCTGTGCTTTCTGGTAGGTTACTTTAAAATGAATGCCTAAGGGTGCGAACAAGGAATTGGCCCAGGCGCCAGCACACACAATGACTTCATCAGCAGAATATCGTTCTTGACCAACAGATACCCCCGTTACCTGGTTTGATGTATACTCCAGAACGGCATCTCCATGAATAAGCTTGGCTCCGTTACGCACCGCCGACCGAAGAAGCGCATCACGCAGTGCCCGGCCATCTACTCTGGCTCCCCCGCTAACGTATACAGCATGGTACCCTTCTGCTAGCAGTGGGAAGAGCTGATGGGTCTCATCCGTGCTTTTCTGCGTAATGTCGCCAATCTCAGGTGCGTCCAGCTTCCGCTTCTGTGCCCGTTCCTCCATTTTACCGATCTTCTCCACATCCGTATGAATGCTAAGGACACCGACTCCGGCATAACCCGTTTCTGTTTCGCCCTCTTTCTCTAAGCTGTCGATCAGTTCCGGGTAATAACGAGCTCCGCCCTTCGCGAGCTGGTACCATGCCCGATTACGCCTCTGTGATAACCATGGGCATATAATTCCCGCCGCAGCATCGGTGGCCTGACCTTCATCCTTACGATCTATAACCAAGACCTCTGCACCAAGCTTTGCTAAGTGATAAGCAGTTGATGCTCCGAGTATACCTGCTCCTACTACGATGACTTTCTTCATGCTTACATTCCTTTCTTCAACCAATGACTCCATTATAACGAATACTGCATAATAGTATAAACACAAAAAGAAGCAGTTCATCATCAACTGCTTCTTCGTGAAATACTAGTTAATCGTATATTTTACCCAGTCGTACTCAGCGTGCAGCGGATTACGACTGGGAATATTGGTCGTAGCCGTATGTTTCATGCTGCCAATCAAATCTAGAACGTATACCCTGTATAGTAAGTCCTTCTGTTGTAAATGAGCCGATCATTTTCCTCGGACCACTCGGAAGCCCTGATCAGGACCAAAACCATTCGCATCAAATTTTCCGGGAAACGAGATCTCATTATTATTAACCCCGCCGATCCAGCCGCCGCCCTTTACTACACGCCAAGAATTCTCCGGGCTGTCGGGGTGGCTGTACCAATCCCAGCACCATTCTCGCACATTACCAGACATATCATAAATCCCTAACTCATTGGCTTTCAGGGACCCAGCTTTCTTCGTTTGATTTCGATTGTTCTCGATGGCGGGCCAGCTCCAATCACCAGTTAATATGTTATCCCCTGCATTTATCCAGTACCATGCCACTTCATCTGGGTTATTGCTTCCACTATAGGCATAATTCAGACTTTTCTGGCCTCCACTTGCAGCGTATTCCCACTCAGCCTCAGTCGGCAGGCGATAACCGTTAGCATCTTCGTTTATGGTAACCGTCCATTTCAAATGATCGTTCTCATTCTTATTCTTCTTATCTATAGTACTCTTATCAATGTTGTAGTAAGGTTTCAAATTCTCCTTAAGACTACGCTGATTGCAGTATTCCACGGCATCGTACCAGCTTACCGTTTCAACCGGCAGATCTTCTCCTTTGAATCCGGACGGATTCTCTCCCATAATCTCCATCCATTCCTTCTGAGTTACTTCATATTTTCCAATATAAAAATCGGAAATCGTGATGTCTGAATCACTAAAAGTAGACTTGCTGCTCTTAAACGTTCCACCTTCTACGTATACTAAATCATCGCTTACATCAGATTCATTCGTTGAACAAGCGCTCAAGCCAGCGGCTGCCACAATAAATAAGCACAGGATCAGCTTTCTCATTCCATAGTCTCCTTTAAAACTACATTGAAAGCAAAACAGGTCTTTGGACCTGTTTTGCTATATGAATATCAATAAATATCAATATTACAAGTGCTTCACTTCATTTGATCTTGTTACCAGACTGTCACGTTAGAGCTACCGCTGCTCTGATATCCCTCAGTAGCCATAACCTGATAGGACCAGCTATTGCCTAAGTGCATACCTTTGCTCGCCCATGCATTAACATGATTACTGAATGTGATCGTGGAATTTACACCAATAGGCCGCTTGGTTTGTCTTACGCTCCAGTACTGAGGGAAGGTTTGAGTACCGTCAATGGAAGGCGCATTATATCTCATAGTCGTGTAGATGTCATACGTTCCGCCATCACTGTTCACTGTGCCTTTGTATGTTCCAGTAGGACGATAGGTTCCCCAGTTGTCTACCACGTAGTACTCGATTAGTGAATTTCTGGTCCAACCATAAAAGGTCAAATATCCGTTACCTGAAGGAGCAAATACGCCGGCATTATAGTTAACTACCCTATTAGGTGTACCGTATGTCCAACCTTTACCCACAACGAAATTGCCGGTGTTCTGCCAGTTTACACTGTAGTTACCACCTGAGCCATTCACGGCATTAACGGTTCCTCCACCATCTGTCCAATTCTGCCAGTAATCCGTCGCAGCACTTGAAGTTGCGGCAAATACTCCAAAACTCATAGAAGCGGCAAGAACAACTGTCAACAATTTTTTACTGAATTTGAACATGGTAAACGACCTCCTGATATTTTAATAGATTGGTTTATATCCTAGTAATACTGTGATCTTCCTACTGTCTGGTTATTTGAACAAGTGTTGTAAGAATAGATACAAATCGTTCTTCCACACGGGCCAGTCATGGCCTCCGCTCTCTTCATACCAAATGTGTGTCACACCATGCTGCTCCAAGTATTGATGTAAGTCAATACTAATCTGTATAAGATTGTCTTGATATCCGCAAGACAACCACAGCAAGTTTAGCAGCGATGATGCTTCCACTGGATTAGGTACGAGAAGACTTGGCGCCTTGGTGTTCGGAGCTGGGGAAAAGGCACCTACCCAAGCGAAAAGGTCCAGATGGCTGAGTCCGATATTCAGAGACTGACCTCCGCCCATGGACAATCCGGCAATTGCCCGGTTATTCCTATCTGCGCTTGCGGAATAGTTCGACTCAATGTAGGGTATAAGGTCATCAATAAGGTCAAGCTCAAATCGTTCAAACGCGCTTATCTTCTCAGGTTCAAATAGGTCCCCTTCAGCACTGTCATTAGGCATAGCCCGTCCGTTCGGAAGGACAACAATCATGGGTACAAGAAGATTGTCATTGTATAGATTATCGAGAATAATCTGCGGAGCTCCATGGTTGTACCACTCCGCTTCATCCCCGCCAATTCCGTGCAGCACGTAAAGGACAGGGTATGTGAGATCCGGGGTATAGCCTGGTGGTGTGTACACCATCGCTTTACGTACATTTCCAACCGTTGTGGAGTTATACTGGGCTGTCTCAATCAGTCCACGAGGTATGTTGTCGCGATATTGGTCATATCCCGCCGGTGCTGAAGATATCATGTACATAAACTCCCTTCACGGCTTGCATGATCCCATTGGCTGAATACATGTCCTTAATCGACATATCCAAAACCGAGTATAGTGAACAGTCTATCCTCATGCCCCTCCATCATTTCAATTTCAATCGTATGCTCCTTCGCCTGATTCTCATCGAACAGGAGCATGGCATGGCAATGTGTCCAGTTCACTTGGTGTGGATCCGCTTTTTTGACGAATTTGCCATCCACCCTGATATTCGCAGTTCCGAAGTGCTCGCTGCAGGAGTCTTTGAAGATCAGAATAAGTCGTTTGCATCGCAGACACAGCTTAAAGCAGCTTTGGCTTATTGTCTTGTCGGGAACGTGCATCCAATTATTCGGGAAAAGCGGCGTTCTGTATTCATGATCATCCATCTCGCTCATCTGCAGATCCGTATCGATGTGCCGAAACCTGCCTGTGTCGATCCGGGCAAGTTGATTCCCGTTCTTTCGATCTAACAGTTTTACATTGACATAATCGTTCCCGATAAGTGGTGTCTTTCTGAGGTCCGGCTCTTCCTGATCCGGTTCGGATAGATCCGTCACTTGGAACAGATAAGCCAGTGCATCGGCCATGATCCGATGTCCCGCATTGGTAGGATGGTAAATATCATGAAAATATTGCTCTTTAGATACGATGTTGCCCTCACCTTTTGTCTTTCCGAATTGCTCTACAAGAGCATCTTTCATGCTCACCATAGGCAGATTATAATGCCAACCTATCGGAGCAAGTCGGTCCTGAAGGTTCCAATCATTCTGAAAAACACTGAACATCAGAATTACCGCAGGGTGATGACCATTAGCAAGCGCTTTCAAAACCAAACTTTCGTAACAGTTACCCCGAGTCTCATCGTCCGCATCATTTACGGCAAATTCAATGATCACGATATCCGGCTGAATCGTACCGTCTCGGAGGACATCCCGCTCATAACGTACGACACCAAGTTCTGAAGGCGTCCCACCAACACCCGCTTTAACTAGCTGAATTGAATTTCCATCTGAAGGAGCGAACATCAGCTTGAATCGTTCATAAGAGCGATAGGCATAACTTTGGAGATGAATGGGTGAAGCACCAGCTCCTTGAGTAATGGATCCACCGATGTAAGCAATAACGACAGGAACGCCTTGTCTGGCCTTATCGATGGCTCGTTTTAATCTGACATTGTTACCCTTGTTCAGCAGAGATCGGGCAATCAGTTCCAGATATGCCGGAGAATCGTAATCAATGTCCGTCTTGAAAGAGGATTCATCCACTCCCACAGGATCGCGCGGTGCAGTTAACTCTAGGTTTTCATCTACATCTCCTGTATTGCCAAGCATGTTACATCACCACCATCCTTTCAGCTAGAGTTTACACTCCAAGTACAACACATTGAAGGAAACCTGTACTTAACGGTAGACTTGAGGCTCCTTCTCTCCGAGTGTATCGCCTACATTCTTTATCAGCTACCCGACAGAATATAGGACTTGTTTAAATTTATCATCTCCATTCAAATAAGAAAATATTGGAAATAAAACATCTGTGATTTTTAATGTAAACGCTTTAATTTATACACTATAAGCATGATATAATTTCATAAACAATCTTTACAAAAGGAGATCAACAATGAATACGTTAAGTCAGGGCGCTTACAATACAGGTGCATACAGCAACTTTTTTCAAAAACTGGGTTATGACGAACAGGAGATTATCGCTAAACTGGAGAAGACATGGAACGATTTGTTCTATGGAGATGAGAACACACGAATCTATTATCCGATGGATCAGGACAAGGGTTACATGCTTGACACTGGCAATTATGATGTTCGTTCTGAGGGAATGTCCTATGGTATGATGATGGCTGTACAGATGGACAAGAAAGAAGAATTCGATCGACTCTGGAATTATTCCCACACGTTTATGCAGCATACTGAGGGTCGTTACAAGGATTATTTTGCGTGGCATTGCAAGCCTGACGGAACCCGGCTGTCACAAGGTCCTGCACCTGACGGTGAAGAGTTTTTTGCCATGGCCCTGATATTTGCCTCGAACCGCTGGGGTGATCGCGGCGCACCGTATGATTACAAAGTACAAGCTCGAAAAATCCTTAAAGCTTGCTTACATCAAGGTGAAGATGGCGAAGGCGATCCCATGTGGGATCCTCATAACCGGCTAATTAAGTTTGTACCGGAATCGTCATTCTCTGATCCCTCCTATCATCTTCCTCACTTTTATGAACTGTTTGCTATTTATGCGGATGAAGGAGATCAAGCCTTCTGGAAAGAAGCAGCAGCGGCAAGCCGAGCTTACCTGCATACAGCCTGTCATCCGGTAACTGGACTTTCTCCTGAATATGCGAACTATGACGGTTCTCCGGCTCCGATTCAACCACACGGTGATTTTAGACATTTCTACAGTGATGCATATCGGGTTGCAGCGAATATTGCTATGGACTGGGAATGGTTTCGCAAGGATCCCTGGCAGATTGAACAATCCAATCGGATTCAGTCCTTCTTCAGTGACATTGATATATCCGATTATCGTAGATATACAATTGAGGGTGAGCCCTTCGACGAGCCATCCTTGCATCCAATTGGTCTGCTTGCTACTAATGCCATGGCATCACTGGCTGCGGACGGCCCCCATGCTGACCAGTTTGTCCGCCAATTTTGGAACACGCCTCTCCGTCAAGGCGAGCGTCGCTATTATGACAATTGTCTATATTTCTTTAGTCTGCTGGCATTAAGCGGCAGATATCGTATCTACTAATAACCAGCTTAACATTCTACTCCTACTCAAGCGAAAGAGGACTTCCCTGAACATCGATTCAGAGAAGTCCTCTTATGCGTCAAATTAATTACTGATGGGAACAAACTTCCATTGTTGATTCAGTGCCCCCGTATAATCGTTTTGCTGCAGCTTAGCACCGTCGGCAGTAGAAGAGTTCATCACCTCAACTGCCTTGTTGCTGTTTACGTTGATAATGCTCCAGTATCCGTTCCCCAAATCATTGATTTTGAAATGCTGGGCGGTCGTGTTCAAGTTGCTCATCAGCTGTACAGCTTCGCCGTTCGTTAATGTCCCGTTGCGAATGTCGATGACCTTATCCGGGGAGTTTACACTAGTCAGCATATAATTCCCCCCAGAAATTGAGTTCAGCACCCACTTCTGAGGATTGCCCCCCAGATCGCTCCATTGCTGCAGATGAAGATTGTTCACATTCTGCCCACCTGGAACATCAATGACTTTGCCAGAATGTCTTGCCACGATTTTGTAGGTCATACCTGCTATCAGGCCAGTTGTCGATGCACTACCCGGATAGGTTTGAGCGCGTTCATAGTACCAATTGAACAGGAAACGCCCCATTGCACTTCGAGAAGTATCTCCATCCCATTTTAGTCCTGCCGTAGGATCGGCAAAGGAGCTTCGTTGTCCCGGCTCCAGAATGAACCCATTCATATGAGCAGCAATGCTTACGTTGCCCGCTGCATTAAAGATTGTTTTGGTATTTGTTCCAAAACCTTCATTGCTGCCATTAAACAAGTTCCAGTAAGCCGAATCTCCAGGCTTGTTCTTGAACCAGGTCACTTCAGTTACGTTAATTGGATAGTTGTCTGCGGCTGCTTTTACATTGGTGTTCCACTGATCTTGTAAGATTGAGAAATTGTCATAAGCTCCATAACCTGGATACCAGTGAACCGCATACCCATAATTGTTCAGCGGATCCGTCAAAGGATGACTTGCAGTTAGACTATAAAATTGGTTATAACCCAGTCCTGCCGCCCAGATTACATTGTCCGCACCCTGGCTGCGAATCGTAGAGATGATCGAATTCTGGAAATTGCGTAAATCGTTCCAATGGTCAACAAAGTCATTCTCCCCGTTATATCCGCCCCAATGTCCATTGGCATACGACTTCACCGGTTCATTGATCAGCTCAAAATGAACATTATCTGCACTTTTTATTTCCGGACGGGAGGCGAGATAACCCCATATTTGATTGAATTTTTGTAGATTTGAAGCCGTCGTTGCTTGCTCGTCCTTCAATGTAAAGTCGAGTCCCAAAACGACATATACCCCTTTTGTCTTCGCATATTGAATGTACGGGATGATAACGTTTTGTGTGACCGTCTGCACTCCGGCAAAATTATATGTCCCAGCGGCCACGTCCCCCATGTCTTGGCGGTCGATGAATAATCTCACTTGGTTCATGTTCCATCCATGATTGCTTCCGTATTTCGGACTTGTGTCTGTAAACGTATCGGTAATATCTTTTAGATAAGCAAGCGTGGCCTTATGCCGATCATTACCGTGGAGATTGAGATAATAATTACTGTCCTGGTATGTCCAGTATGCACCAGATGGCTGGTGCCAGCCATTTAGAAGTACCGGCTGATTGTTGCTGTTGACCAGATGTTTACCGCTTACATGAAGCTTCCCCATTGGCATACCCACCCAAGCCTCGGCGCGGCCGCCTCCCCATGGAGCAATGGTAATCAGCAAAGCTAGAATAAGCAGAAGCTTACAAGATGTCATCATCTTCTTCACTTGAATCCCTCCTGATCTATCAGATGGTTTGCGATATAATGTTTGGTTCTAACCGACGATTCCCGAACGCTCCACACTCTCCACGAAGTAGCGCTGTACGAATAGATAAATTACAATCAAAGGCAGAATAGCGAGTAGAATCCCTGTATCCTGAATCATGCTTAGGTAAAAAGGATCTGCCTTGGAGGCACCATCCCCGACCTGCTGAGCAAGGTTGTATGGAAGAGACGACAATTGCGTCGACATGACCTTGCTGGAGGTCAGATATGTGGTTGTATAGAAACTGTCATTCCACTGCCACACGAAGGAAAACAGCATGACGGTCACCATAGATGGAATGGCATTAGGCAGCATGATTCTAAAAAAGGTTCGACCAATACCTGCTCCATCTACGTAAGCGGCCTCTTCCACTTCCTTAGGGATTCCTCTAAAAAACTGGCGGAAGATAAAAATATACAAACCTGCTTTGAGTGAGTTGGCTGTAACTGCCGTAAGAATGAACGGCCAATAAGTGTTCAACAGATTGACGGGTTTACCCGTGATGAGGGTCATGAGCCCCAAAAGATCAAAGTTCTTCAAATTTAAATACACGGGAATGAGAATGGTCGTTGGCGGCACGAGAATCGTCAGGATCACGCCTGCAAACAGCCAGCTGCTTCCTTTGAATTTAAGCCTTGCAAACCCGTATCCTGCAAGTGCACAAGAAGCCGTCGTTAACAAAGTCGTTGTGGCCGAAAGTGTAAATGTGTTGAACAGCGTTTCCCAGTAGTCCATGACTTGAATCGCCTGTTTAAAATTCTCAATGGAGAAGTTCTGAGGAATCCACACAACTACCGCAGAATAAAGATCAACCTTATCCTTAATGGAAGTCGAAATTTTCTGGAATATCGGGAAGAGGATAACAAAGGAAAGTCCGGTAATTAAAACAAAGCGGATCATGGCCCACAGCCAGCCCTTCCAATGCTCCAGCGATAACAATCGTGATGTCTTCACGCGGGACATCCTCCTTTTTAATCTTGATAGAACACACGTTTCGAAAAAATAACCGTTACGATTATTAAAATGATGGCGATAGCCAGGAAGTAGACCCATGCCATGGCAGAGCTTAAGCCAAAGTCGAACTTAACGAAGCCGGTCTCCCGAATCAGTTCCGTCATGGCATTATTGGCAAATGAATCGATAATAGTATAGATTGCATTGACGAAGATGAGCGGGCTGACCATTGGAAATGTAATTTTCCAAAAGGCTTCGTAGCCAGTTGCCCCTTCGATCTTTGACGCCTCGTATAGTTGAGGTGAGATGGTTTGAATGCCTGCCAGAAAGATCAGAATCTGTACGCCGGATTGACTGACAATCTGATAGATTCGATCTACTGCGCTGCTTAAGTACGTGACGATCCATTCACTTACACCTGCATCAAGCATCAATTTCTCCAGTTCCAACGTGCCGAGCGAGCTTCCGCCCGTGCTGTTCTGATTAACTGCTTCAATTAAACTGGTGCTCTCCAGTGACATAATAACGCCTGATGCCAGAATAACCGGCAGGAAAAAGATAGATCGTGCCAAGGCTCTACCCCTGAATTTCTGATTCAGGATGACGGCAAGGAACAGGCTGAATATGATGATAAGAGGCACGTTGACAAGTACGTCTGTTACCGACTCAATCAATGCACGGTTGAAGCTGGTATTAACGGTGAGCGCTTGAACATAATTGACGACACCGGTGAATTGAATCGCTATGCCTTCCGCATTAGCCTGAATCGTACTCATGCTGTAACGTAACGAAGCCATTAGAGGAATGAAGAAGAACAATACAAATCCAATAAACCAAGGCAGTACGTAGATTACGCCCCACAGGGCTTTCTGCTGAGCATACGTGCGATTTCCCCATTTCCATTTCAGAAGTGTCTTCAGAGCTGCTCACCACCAGTCACGTAACTAAGAGCTTTTACGGTATAGTTCTCCACATCCACGGGGAAGTCATTGTAATTGACGATAGCAAACCCTCCGCCTTCATACGTTGTTCGAAATACGCCTTCCGCGAGGGATTCATGTGACTTCATTGAACGCCCGGCAAACGGAAGGTTCGCCTGATTGGCCTCGTTGTAAATTTGGGCAGCTAGGTCGATCCACTGCTCATAATTTGACGCATAGAGGTGATCGTAATCGGTCTCTTTCACAACATGATTCGGGGCGTTGAACCAGGCAAAGTAAGGACTCGCTCCATATTCAATCAGCTTCAGGACATATTGTCTTGCGTTCGTATAGGTTGAGAGATTGTATGGAGTGCCGGTATAGCTGATGCTCCCATGCACGACGAGCTGATAGAACGGAATCTCTTCATCTTCCAGCTTAAAGCGGCTGCTTGTCATTGGAGCATCTGTCAGGTCTGTTACATAAGGCAGCGCGTAGCCGTTTCCGCCATCCGCAACAACGGAGCCCGCCTGCTGTTTAATCTGTTCGAGTGCCTTGGTTACGACACTAAGCGATTGCGTTCGATCGAGCAGCTTCTTCGGATTCATGTCACTGTTCAACTGTTCTGCCAGATCCCTAAGAGAAAGTCCATCCATCGGAAGAGGAGCTGTATCCTTCAGCATCTCTTCCGTCAATTCGTCTAGTAAATTGGGAGAAAGAACATAGGATGGAGATCGATCCAAGTTACGCCGCTGTCTTGCCGGGTCCATAGGGTAGATGACCGCTGGTTCCTGTGTTAACGTTCGTGAAGCTTCTTTAGATGGTCTAAAACCTTTTTTGGATTGTACACTCAACATAGCAACATCCGGATAAAAGCCGATCCCCGACTCTCGTGTAAAGGAGCTGAATTCGCGCATTTCCTTTTTCCCGCCAATAGCACGATCCACGTTAATGGAGTCCGGCATCCGATGATAAAGCCCGTCATTAAACCAACCGGCATAGCGAACTTGAATGTTGGACACCTTCTTTTCTTTCAGCGCGGAGAGTATATTTTGAGCTTCGTCAAAAGTAGTTAATGCCTCCGTAGAATCATAAGGAATGCCGAATATATGTTGGCGAGTGGACATGCCGCCAAGCAGTTTAAGATAAAACGGAAGGCTGTTCTGCTCTCTACTGGTCTTGGACTCGGGCAGGCCGCCCGTTTGCAGCAGATAATCTCGATAGAGAGAGGCCAAGCCCGAGTAAGATGCCTTCTCTGCGCCGACAAAAGCATATCGAACGACGAAGTCGGATGCGGTCGGTTTGGCCTGGAATTTCGGAAGCGTTCGGACCATGTCACTTGCCTGAAGGGTTACATCGCTCTTGTTCACCACATAGAAGCTCGGATATACATTGTTGTAGCTGTTTAGCTTGCCGCTAATATCAGCATTGACAACCGCAACAGCATCTCCTTCCTCAATAATCCCTAGAAAAGCTCCTTCTTCCCGAATCAGTCCAAAGACGGGCAATCTGGCTTTAGCTTCATTTGAGCTAACTTCGCGAACCTTCATTGTCATATCCGGGCCGTAAATATCTTGCTGATACGCTGGATACTGGACTTTGCCATTATTAAAATGAATCAATGCCCCAGAACCATCTGGTACAAATATGGAGCCTTCTTCATTTGAACCACCGGCTCCGAAATAATCCAGAACAGAGATCGTGTTAACCGGATATTCTTCTGGAAAATGAATTCCGGAGGAGGGTATACATACAAGCAGATCCTCACCGTCCAGTTCATATTCCATGGTGAGCATGAACAGTCGCGGCCCGCTCTGCTCAAGCTCAATCCCATGCTCGGTATGGTCCTGTTCGAGATCTTCTTCCGTATAGCCGGCTGTCTCAAAGGCTTTTAAAGCTCTGGAAAGCTGAAGTCCTTGCAGCGCCTTATCATTTCGAGTGTAGATTCCTTCTTCCTTGTCTTCTGTATAACCGATTTTTAATGCACGCTGCCCAGCGCTGTCGAGCTGGGAGAGCAGCTTCTCTTCAAATCGTTCTTTGCTGATCTTCACTGGCAAATCTTCAATGGAGCGTTCAGTGCTTCCGAACTGATAATGAACCCGAACTCCGTTATCAATCGCTTCATAACTTACCTGCTTGTGTCCAACACTATCCGTGTAAGAGTTTACGGAACTGCTCTGACCCAGACTGTTAAAGAAGCTGAGTCTTGTTTGTGATGAGAGAAGATCTTTGTTAATCCCGGTTGCGATTCCGTCCTTGTCACGATCAGCTGGATTGCTTCGCCATATTTGACCGCTCTGTTTGTGAAGAACTGCAATCTCAGCAGTCTCTTCGTGAATGAACAGCTGAAGCGAATTATTCTGGGCGATTCCAAGCATGCCTGAAAGACGAGCATCGCTGAAAGACGATTTCAGTTTTTCTCCGGGAGGCAGGGAGGGAACCTCAGCTTGGTCAACAGTAGTCGCCGTCTCACGGACCTGGGAAGCTGGCGAGATTTGACAACCACTGAGAAGCAGACTGCCAATGAGCAGCATTCCGCTGATTCTTTTGGCTACGGCATATTTCATTGTATATCTCCTCCTTCCTTAGCCCCGAAGCACTAATTCCTGATAAATAGTTACAACAAAGGAAACGATCTGCTGTACAAGGCTAAAGAACAATAGGCACAGAAATGCCATAAAGGCCATAGCAACTAGGGTGAGCAGCATCGTCAGCACCGTTTTGGCCGGAGTATACTGGTGGACTGTCATATTTCCCACGAATAACAGATATAACGTCCAGCCGACTGCAAGTGCGTTAGAGAAGTAATAAAATGCAGTTTCCTGTGCGGAAATGACGAGACTCAGCCAAATCCATGGAAAATGAATGAGAAACAGCGGCACCAGTGCAAAGCACGTAGACATAAAAATTTCAGAGAATTTACCTTCCCCGTCCATAAGCGTGGTTAAAGACCAATTGGCAATACACCAGAACAGTACCGGAATAATGACATATACCATTTCAAGCAGGCTGTTCAGATACTTCGGATTGTTGAAGTTAATGAGGAAACCGCTGTACTGGGCATGCAAAATTTTAGTGATAACCAAAAGTACTAGAATTAGGAATGCAATCAGCAGTGTTGTTTTCTGATTCCGTTCGTATTTCAGTTCCCAGTATCCATTGAATGGATGAAATATGAGATGCAATGGGTACTGATATAATTGCTTACTTGACGTCTGCATTCGCTGTCCTCCTTTTTTGTCTGCGAACAATGATGACGGTGACAAACGCAGCTGCAGCCAGGAATAAACCAGACATCATCCATGAGAAATGCTCACGCATCAATTCTTTGCGAAACAAAAGAAAAGCTTTGGAGTAGCCTTGGCGCTCCATACTCCGCTTAAAGTATTGCGCAGAATCCTCATACTCCTTCTGGCGAAGCAGCGCTTTGCCGATTCCCGCATAGGCATACTCCAGATTGGCATTCATCTCAGCAGCTTTGGCAAACATGACCGAGGACTGATCTTCGTCGCCGTTATAATAACTGCGTACCGCTTCATGCAGCGTGCGCCCGTACTCCGTCGTTTGAAAGACCGTAATCTCGCCGAGCGACTTATCGAGAACGAGCATACGATCGCCCGAACGTTCCAGAGCCACAGGTGTATTGAACTGACCCCGTCGGTTGCCAATACCGCCAAATATATGGAGCAGATAACCGTCGCCATTGTAGGTGAAAATTCTTCCCATGTTGGAATCCAGCACGGAATACATGTCACTATCACCAACATCAATATCAATCAAGCGTGATGGTCCGGCTTCGTTGGTGTACACTAGATCGCCCTGAGGCGGCTGATAGCCCTCTCTGCGCAGGATGTCTGTTCCCTGGGCATTCAGCTTCTTGATAGAATCTTTACCGCGATCGCCGCTTGTCGCATAAATGAAGCCTTCTTCATCCATATCTAGATTGGTAAATTCCGTCGGGGTAAACATGACCATCTGACTGCGCTGCTCACGGGTTGCGAATCGTTTCCACAAATACTCCACCGGATCAACCTGAACCCTGTTTGCTCCGATAAAGGAAGAGAAGGTGCCATCGGCGCTGAACTCCATAAATCCATCAAAAACGCCTTCGGCCATGATGTAGATCCGTTCCCCCTTGTCCATGACGATCCGTAACGGTTTAAATATAAAATCCGTCTTTAACAGATCCGATTTCGGTTCAGCCACAATCTTAACCAGTTGCCCTTCCTCATCTAGATGCACAACCCGGTGATTATCTGAATCGGCAATAAGCAGGTGGCCTTTATTCGTAACGTACAGTCCCTGGGGATTATTAAAATATTCTTCCTTGCCTTCCCGTTCAAATGAGTCAATTGTTCTCACCAGCTTGAAAGTGTGGTCCATTTCAATAACCCGGCCATTGCCAGAATCCAGTATAAAGACGTGTTGATTCTCTGTTACATGCATATCGCTCGGTTCTTTGAAAGGGACCGTGTTCAGCTCCTTGCCTGTGATGATTGCGGTTGCCTCATATGCCGCTGGAGCTGGAACGGTATCGCCCCAGTAGGAATAATGGTAAGCATCTGAATTGGTGTCTGCACTTACGTAGGATGCTTCTTGACTGAATAACAGGAGGCAGACTATGCCCAAGATGATCACTTTATGTTTTTTCCATATGCTTTTCTGCACGTCGCTGCCTCCTTTCTACTCCTTCATGCCCGAAGTGGCCATGGTCTGCATGACGCTGCTCTGGGAAATGACGAATAGGGTGATGGGTACAATCATGAGCAGTAAGGCAACAGCAGCCCCAACTCCCGCTCTTGCTATCCCTCCCTGAACAATCTGACTCAGTGCATAATGCAGCGTTTTGAGATTTTCACTGTAAATGAAGCTCCCGCCATCCGTGCCCCAGAGCGCAGGGAACTGCAGAATCATGAGCGTAAGCCAGGCCGGTTTCACATTGGGCATCACAATGCTCCAGAAAATTCGGTATTCACTCGCTCCATCGATTTTGGCTGCCTCCAGCAATGCATTAGGAATTTGCTCCATAAACTGCTTCATTAAGAAGAGTCCTAACGAGAAAGCGAGCGAAGGCACGATAATGGATGTATGCGTGTTAATCCAGCCAAGCCAAGACATGACCATGTAGTTCGGAATCGACGTTACGTGAGGAGAGAACATCAATGATAGAATGACAATCGTAAACAGCACTTTTGACCCGGGAAAACGATATTTGGCCAGCGGATAAGCTGCTGCAGAAGCAAGGAGAATATGTCCTGCTGTTCCCACTAGCGTTATAAGCAGCGTATTCGCGATATACCTTGATAAGGGAACCCAGGAGTTGCCCATCAGATTAATCAAGTCTGCAAAATTCTCCGTCGTCGGATTATTCACCCAGAAGCGCGGCGGAAATATAAACAGCTCATCGAGTGGCTTAAAGGCATTGTTTACAGCATAGATTAGCGGGAGTATCATGAATGCTCCAAACAGAGCCAGCAGTGCAAATAACATTAAGCTAACGGTAAATGACCGGTTAAGTCTCTTCGGCATACCAAAGACGCCACGTACTTTGCTAGTCATTGTCATTCACCTATCTTTCTCAGCATTTTTTGCGTCATCACATTCGTTCCCAGCATAAGTACAAAAAGAACTGTAGCAATGGCTGAAGCGTATCCCATCTCGAAGCGAATCGTACCAAAATCCATCAAATGAGTGACGACCGTATGCGCCGCATAGTTTACACTTGGGAACCCTGCCAGCGCGATCGAAATTTCTGCCACAGCGAAGGATGCCGTAATCTGCATCACCGCACCAAACATCAGCTGCGGTCTCATCGAAGGCAGTGTAATGTACCATAGCTCCTGCCATCGGTTTTTGATCCCATCCACGGTGCCGGCCTCCACAAGCGAACGATCAATATTTTGAAGGCCTGCAATAAAGGCCAGGAAGCTGGTCCCTAGACTGAGCCATAGCTGCACAATAATGACGATGGTCAGCACGTACCTTTCGTCTGCGAGCCATTGAATGGGTTCCAGAATAACACCAAGGCGCATCAGGAAACCATTCATGTATCCATAGCTGTCACCAGAGAAAATAATAAGCCAGATGAAGAAGACGTTTCCCGATATGGATGGAGCATAGAAGACCAGCGTCATGACCGCCCGAATCTTGGGAGAAAGTTCATTGATAATCCAAGCAAACAAAAAGCAGGCGATATAACTGACAGGGCCCGTAATTACGGCAAAAAGCAATGTGTTCTTCAGTGCAATCAGAAATACGTCATCGTTCAGGAATAGCCGCGAATAGTTCTGCCATCCGATAAAACGCGGCATTTCCAGCATATTGAAGTGAAAGAAGCTCAAGGCAAGCGAAATGCCCACCGGTATCACAGTAAACATGAAAAAGATGATCATGAACGGTGCCATCAATACGTAATAGTGTCTGCTGAGGTATAGATCCCGTTTCAAAAGGGACCACCAGCCCACCTGACGCGCATGAATGGCAGGAGCGGCTGCCGTCTTGGTTGTTTTGGCTTGCAACCGTTACCCTCCCTTCCCTCTATTTCAGATTAAATTCCTTGCGTTTAAGCTCAATCTCTTCATCGATATACAGTACATAGTCCGACAAAGCCTCACGTGGATTTTCACTGGCGTTGACGACCTTGCGGAAGGCATTGTCAAGATGCCGGCCTGTAAAATAACCTCCAGGAAGCTGTGGGATACCCTTCACCCATTTCCACTGCTTTTCCAGGTTTTGATAATCTTTCACTGGCCAAGGCAATTGCTCCAAGGCTTTAATGTTAGCCGTTGGATAACGGGCAGCAGCCCCCATAAGGCCTTCCATTTCTCTTCCGTATTCGATCTGCGTCTCTTCATCGGTCCACCACTTCATAAACTTCCACGCAGCCTCCTTGTTGGCGGCATTTTCAAGCATCATCACTGCACTGGTACTACTCGCTACCTCATGTCTGATCGAACCGTCTGGTAGTTCTGTACCCGGAACAATCGTAAAGTCCCAAAGGTTACGTATTTCCGGAGCCATGACGGTAAGCATGTTATACGTAGTGTAATCAGCTATCCCGATTGGCATCTCGCCGGTACGGAAGCGGTTGGGAAAATCAGCTTTGAGCGGAAACTTATAATTGGTGTAGAACTGTGTCCAGCGTTTAAAGGCATCCATTGAGATTTCCGAATCCAGCGCGCTTCTTGTCCCGTCTTCGTTATAGAAGGTACCGTCATTTTGGTATAAGAGCATGGCAAAGGTCGCATTCGGTACTAAATTGGCGTTGTTCAAGGTATCATCAATGGGTAGATAGAACTCCATGTTATGCTTTTGAAGTACGGAGATGGTGTTATATACTTCCTCCCATGTCTGCGGCGGTTCCAGACCCAGCTCGTTTAGAATATCCTTGCGGTAAAAGAGCATAGGAAAATGCTGCTGTTCTGGGAGTGCATACACTCCATCGTTGTAGCGATAAGGAGTTAAGCCGCTTTCGCGAAATCTG
This sequence comes from Paenibacillus urinalis, assembly GCF_028747985.1. Classification (NCBI taxonomy): domain Bacteria; kingdom Bacillati; phylum Bacillota; class Bacilli; order Caryophanales; family Paenibacillaceae; genus Paenibacillus; species Paenibacillus urinalis. Next base: position 2,517,765 of record NZ_CP118108.1, on the reverse strand, counting down.
CCCGAAATCTCTTCGAAATCCGGAAACCCACTTAGATCAGCTGCTGCATTTCTCATTGCATAATTTACCGGGATGTCTTCCCCCATTTGCATGGCTACGTCTGGTCCTTCCCCCGCAAGTGTTGCAGGCAGCAAAATGTTAGGCGGGACCAGACGCAATTGTACTGAAATATCAGTATCCGGGGTAAACGAATCGTCGATCATCCCTTTCAGCACTTGTGCTTGATCTCGTCCGGTCGTAATCCACACGGTGATGGAATCTTTCTTACGCTCCACATTGCCAATGCTGTCGTAATCTTCGGTATATGAAGCGATATATGCGCCCAGCTCGTGCTTGACCTGTTTAATGGCGGTTGCTTCCGCCTTCGGTAATTCCTCATCAGGCGGTGATACGACAAGGTAATCGATTGCAATCGGTTGTTCACGGACCATTAAAATCCAGGTGCCGAGACCACCTACATTGATTTTGAACGTATCCAGCCTTTTAGGTACCGTCTCTGGTCTAGCTGCCATATCCTCAAGCTGGACCACCATGGCATTCAATACGGCGACCTTATCACTCTGCTCTCCTGTACTCTGTTCCAAATAGTCTGCAACCGAGCGAAGGGTATCTGCCTGCCGCTCAAAGACCTCGGTCATCTCTGGAATTCGCTGCTCCAACTGATAATCCCGGAGTGGATCCGGCTGATTAGAGGTGATCATCAATATTTTGCGATACATCTGGTTCAGTTCCAGCACACTGGATTCCACGGTTCGAAGCAGCGGAGCAATGTCCCCTAGCGTGACCGTTAACCGTATTCGATGTTTACCCTTTTCAAGATGGAACTGATAAGGCTCATCCTCTTCGATACCCAGCGCGTGAGTTTGCCAAGTTGGGCTATAGTTAAACCTGATGCGCTTCATTTCCTTAAAGGGAACTTTGCCGTTAATTGTTAGACTGCGGGTGGCGTAGATCCCTCGTAATTGATCCTGCTTCACTTTGAACGCCATTTGATACAACCCGTCTTCAGGCACATCAATTTCCCACTCGATCCATTCACCAGGCAGCTTCCAGTTCATACCACCAATAGCGTTCATACGAATTTTAGATACGTGGTATGGCTCAAGCGAAGGACTAGATCGATCCGAGATGGGCGCAAGCGTCGGCGACGACTTACTTACCGCATCTTCCCCTTGTACCTTCAGAAGGGAGGGGCTCGATTTTTTTAGGCCGAGCGAATCGTAGGTCTTCTCCAGCTCTTCATAGGACGGGACATCCCCTTCCTGATACAATTCAATATAATCAATAGCCATGTTTTCTCTTAACGAAGTGAGTGATAACTGCCGGCTGCCCTTCTCAAAATAAAATTGATATGGCTCCTCGAAGTAACCAGCGCTATCCTTGAAGGAAGCAAGCTGCCATTCAGGCTGTTCCACTTGTCTCGGTTTGAGATCGTTTCCGCGATCATCCTGGCGTGTGTTCTCTTCCCGATTTCCCCATACTCTGTCAAACAGGAGAGCGTCAGCTCCCCTGAAAGGAATCTCTCCGTTTATCTCAAGCCTGCGTTCGATGCCCGAGCTCTTACCTTCAACAGGATAATAATGAATGCGGATGTGATACAGACCACTTACCTGAACTGGAACATCCCAGCGAAGGGTTCCTCTTTCTGGCGTAATTACGGCGCTGCCCTCCAAGCCGGCATAACCTTGTACGACCTCGAACTCCCCGCCATCACTCTGAGCATACGATTCGCCTTCAATGCGAACTATTTCATCAGGTCGGGCCGTGTTGGCATGGGTAGTCAGATAATGCTCATAGCTGTGCTCATCCTCGCTGCCCGATACCGCTTCAAAATCCTCAAGCGCATGTAGCGTTCCCGGCCTGCGATCCTGCGATGGATATAGGGTCCATATGGAGAGCGCCAGGGCCAGGACAAGTACCACGATGAGTCCCTTATTCTTACGTGACCGCATGTTCCAATGTATCCCCTTTCCTTACTGCGTGTTTATTTGTATACCTCATCAATTGCGGCCTGGAAAGGTGCCTTGTATTTCTCAATCAGGGTTGATACGGATACGCCCTCTTTGAGCTCTGCATCAAAATCCCAATATGGTAAGGATGGGAAGGTGTTGTGGTCAAGAACCAGCATGCCCTCTGCCACCATTCTCGCATTATTGATATCGGCTTCATCGATCAGATAGGTCTCCAGTGTGGATTGTTCGGGGTATTCATAAATGGAATCAATTTCATTAATTTTCTCCCAGATGTACATCAACTGTTCCGGATTCTCCACAGATTTCGGAATGGTCAAAGCTTGATAGCGTGATTCACCCGAATGATAGGCCGAAGCGCTAGGTCCTTTTGGAAACGGCAGGAAGCCGATGTCGTAATCCTGCATATCCGTCATAATTCCTTCAACCTCATACATGGCACCTGCATACATGAGCGTATTACCTTGACGGAAGAATGTGGCGGGCTCTGTCCAGTCACCGCCTTCAGAAGCTCTGCCGACCTTCTCTGTTGCCAATTTGGATAGGAAATTCAATGCCTCTTTCGTCTTAGGATCTTCCAGGTTCTGTTTATCCTCATTTGTCAGAGAAGCTTCATTGGAATACAGGATCGGTTCGAGCAGGCCCGTTTGTGCCAATCCCCAGGTATCGAGCTTGCCATCGTTATTTCGATCTTGATTTGCTTGCTTGGCTACGTCGATAAACGTATCCCAGTTCCATTCATCTGTATCCACATATTCTTGCAAAGGCTTTAAGCCAAGCTCCTGCATTAATGTACGGTTATAGAATATCCCATTGATGAAGGAGGACTTATCCTCGGTAAATCCATACCCCTTGCCTTCATATTGCATGTACTCCTTAGTGGTTTTCTGATTAAATACCTTGTCATTTTTGATATACTCATCCACCGGCCACAGCAGATCCTGCTTGGTTAAAGCCGGTATAGCGTAGTCTTTGCCCAGTCTTACAATATCGCCGAGCGGTTCCCCTGCCATCAGTGAAGCGACCACTTTCTCTTGATACTCCCCGAAATCAATCGAAACATATTCAATTTCGAAGTTATGCTTTTTCTTCAATGCTTCCAAATTCTCAATCCGTTGAATGTTATCTGGGTTGTTATCTGGGATTTGCATATCCCACCAGGCAACGACTTTAATTGTCCTTCCCCCCAAGTCAAAATCCATCTCTGGTGTCGACATTTCGTTCGCTACTTCCTCTTCCGGCACCGCCGGTTCTTCTGTTGGAGATTGTTCTTCTTGAGTCGTTTCTGGTTCTGGTTCAGCGCTTGGAGCAGGGCTGCATGCCGTGATAAATAGCATGACTGCAAATACCATAATTAGTAACTTCAAGACATTTTTTCTTCTCATTGTTTTCCCCCTGTTATCATTTGTTCTCAAGTTTATATCTTGAATGAAAACGCAAACAACCCGGGGAAATACAGATGTTTATCCTGGCAGATTATAGATAGGTGTCCTAAACCCGGAACAGCGGGAGGAATGAATTTCCAATTGGTAAAGAAATGCTTATTCAACAAAAATATGCATATTGTATGCGCTTTCTTTAATTACCATAATAGTTTTAAGCTATATTTCAGTTGATCCATGGATACCTAATTCAAGAGAAAGTGAGGTATTGCTTCGTGCATCAAATATTACTTGTGGATTACAGCCGCTATCTGTACAAAGAGTTGGAACAGCTTCTGCGTCATAGGAACGATAACTACACCATCAGAAATTATGTATTTTCCTCTTCTGCTGCCCTGGAAGCAATAACGAAGAGTGATTATTCTGTCATTGTCGTAAATACAGAGCGTTGTGACACGGCTGCTTTATGGTTATGCCATAACATACGTAAGTTCAGTCAGATACCGATCCTCCTGATGGGTGGCAGGGATCACTTTAGACTTGTACGTAAAGCATTAACTTATCAGGTAAATGATTATCTCCCTTTTCCCGTCTGCCTCTCTTCCTTTCTTCACAGTTTGCATGGACTGATAGCCAAGCTGGATACAGAGTCATCGTCTCTTCTTCACCCTATGGATATGAGAGGCAAGCGAATGGATTCTTGTCATGTGATACATGTCGTCAAGACCTATGTGAGGGAACATTTATGTGATGACATCACGTTGAAGAAAATCTCCGACATGCTGCATTTCAACTGTGCTTACCTTGGTCAAAAGTTCAAGCTGGAGGAAAAAATGTCTTTCAATGACTACATGCTGCAGCAGCGAATGGAGAAGGCTAAGCTCCTCTTGTCCTCGACCCGTCTGCGAAATTATGAGATTGCCTTAGAGGTAGGCTACAAAGATCTCGATTGGTTTTACAAAAAGTTTAAAGCCTATACCGGATCAAGCCCCAATGCCTACAGAAGACAAACGAGCTACACCGCCTAGATTAAATTCTCCATCCCAATATGGCTCCTGCTTCACCAAAAAAAACCACAGGGCTGTCCCTGTGGTCATTTACAAATTTAGGCTTGCCCTTCACATTTCCCGCTGCCTATGTTTAGCGTATTACCTGAGATTCTCGGTACTCCTGAGGGGTCATGCCTGTGAGTTTCTTGAAGAGCCGCGTAAACGAATGTGCTGCCTCATAGCCCACCTTTATTGCGACCTCCCGGATCATGAGATCCGTATTCTGCAGCAGCTCCTTCGCTCTTCTAATGCGGCAATCGTCGATAAACTCAGATAGGTTCGTCCCCTTCTCTTGCTTAAACAACCTCGATAAATAAGATGGGTTAAAGTGATGCAGCTCAGCCAGTCTTACCAGCGAGAGGTCTTTTTCAAGGTTCTCCTCAATGTAGCTGCACAAAGAACGGATCGCCATATTCGTACCGTCTTGTTCATTCGATCTCTTGAAATATACCAATTCATCAGCTACACGATATAAGTACTTTACAGCATCTTTTCTACTGGTGAATTCCCCTAAATGAAGCAAGCTTCTTTGATCTTCAATATTCTGCTGAAGTCCCCAACGATTGATCGTCGACTGTAGCAGCAATGCTACGTTATAATAGGTTTCTACAGCTCCCTCCATTGTAATATCCGACTGCAGCAATTCTCCGGTAAGCTCCTCAAACATGTCATAGAATGATTGAATCCGTCCTGTTTCTAAATATCCTGACATAAGCTCAATCTTGCTCGAAATTCTTACGGACTCTTTTGCAAATCCTGTAGAGGGGGATTTGTCATCGTCTGTGAGTACCATGGATATGCACTCGCCTGTATTCATCCATTGAAGCAATCTTAAGCGTTCATATTGTCTCGTAATCTCTGCAAAACTACAGCCTCGCCCACTTAATGTGAAGGTGATGGATACGCCAAGTGAAGCCATGCATGCATTCTGCACCAGCTCTAGTGTACCCTCCAGAAATTTTACTAAGGTGCTATCCGCCATCCCGTCTTCTCGTTTCATCTGAACGAGCCAGACAGTATCACCAGAATGGTCTGTAACACTTGCATATACTGCGTTCTCATGCATGAACGAGGATCCAATAATGCGCACTGATTCTTGAACCCGTGTCAGATCAGATGTATTCTCAAGCGATGGGTTTAATCGACCCAAGACCATATGTACTGGGTGGCCAGCCTGTAAATCAATATTTCGTTTGTTCAACTCATACTGTAAATCGTTTGCCGTAGATGTAGCAGCCATACTATCTTGAAGTAATTTTCGTAAAAATTCATCTTGCTGCATCGCTGCCAGTTGGGAGGTTACTTCACGTGTTTGATTCATCAAATCCAGCATCATGTGACTCCGATGAATCTCATCCAACACTTCTTCAACAACAGACATCACCTTGTTATAGCCTTCCGTTTTGAGCAAGTAACGTACGTTCTGTAATTGCAGAGCTCGATAGGCATAGTCAAAATCACTATGTCCTGTCAAGAAAATAACCCGACAATTCGGCCAATAATCTTGAATCTGTTTTGCCAGCTCCAGTCCACTCATACCTGGCATGCGAATGTCCGTCAAAATAATATCGATTCTAGTGCGCTGCATCCAATGCAAAGCCTCTTTTGAGGAGTAGGCTTTACATACGTCTAGCCGGTCTGGCATGGCTCTGGCGAACGTTTCATACAGACTGTCTGTAATAATTTCCTCGTCATCCACAATCAATAGTCGATACATTTGATTTCCCCTTCCTTCGCACGAATTCGAATAGTGACTTTGAAGCCTTGAAGTTCGCCTCTTGCTAGGAATAGGCCGCATCCTTCTCCATATGTCAGTCGTAGACGTCGATGAATATTCATCAATCCGGTCATTTCATCCGTACCATCTTCCTGCTCTAATCGATCTTGAATACTTTGAATAAGCTCTTCTCTCGTTTCACACCCGTTATCTTCGACCGTAATTTCGGCATATTCACCTATAAGGCTAAAGCGGACGACCAGGAGGCCTGTAGTCGTGTTCTTTTCAAGGCTGTGCTCATAGGCGTTTTCAATAATAGGTTGAATAATGAGCCTGGGCACCTGAATATGTTCCATCTGCTGCGGTAATGCTCCGAAATCTACTTTAATGCGCCTTGAGAATCTGAGCTGCTGGATTTCGGTATATATTCTTGAGTGCTCTACTTCTTCCTTCAACCTGACTTGGTCTGTCCCGTTACGGGTAATGAATCTGAAATATTCCCCAAGCATATTCGTAAACTCTTCGATCCGCTGCGTTTCCCCAGTTCTTGCAAGCGAATTGAGGATGAAGAAACTATTGTATAGAAAATGCGGATTAATTTGCGATTGAAGCTGTTTTAACTCCGCACGCTGCATCATCATTGTTTTTTTAAAATCTCGATCAATGAGCAGCTGAAGATTTTCAATCATCTGATTAAACCTGGAGTAGAGGAATCCAAATTCATCTTTTCGATGGTGGACAATAGGGATATCCAGCACACCTGCCTCCATTTTTTTAAATCTTTTGACCAAATGTAGTAAAGGAATGTGAATTAGCTTGTAGCTTGAATAAAGAAACGCTGCAATCGCAACAAATGATGTGATTGCAAACAACCAGGCCCAATGATTGAACTTGCTGAGGGGACTGGTTACAATTTCTTCCGGTATATACGAAGCCACGGACAAACCGAGGGCATCTATATGGGACTGGGTCACTTGATACCTTTGTCCGTCCACCTTCATCCACACTTCGTCACCTGAAGCCTGTACACTCTGCTCTTGATAATTGGATAGAATGACATTGCTGATTTGTTGTTTATCCGTGATGGCATGTCTCGTTTTGTCCTCAACCAGAAATGTAACACTCTCAGGATACAAGTTAAGCCGAGATAATTCATTCTGAAAATGTTCTGTATCTAGCTCCACTTGTATAACAAACAGCGCTGCTTCACTCTTCTTGCCAGATAGACGAACGGCACTTAGGTTTATTGTCTCCTCTTTTATGGTGAAGCGCGTGCCTTTCCCCTGGTTCCCTGAGCTGAAGTATTCATAGGAGTCCTCATCGAAGTCGTCGATTCCTATAGTTGAGGAAATGCTCTTGCCAACGGTAGGAATATGAATATTGACATTCTCAATATAGGCACTGCTGTTCTTGAAGGCCGCTAGTCGTTCTGATAAATAATTCAGTGTATCACGTCGCTCAACTTGATCCATCATATCCCAGAGAATCGCCAGCCGATTGAGTTTTCGATCTTCAGCGATATTAAACTGCTGAAGCTCAATCCATTCTACTTCCCGGTTTAACTCCGCTACATACTGGTTCAATGTTCTTTCTGCAGATAAGGATATTTCCTTGCTGGCATTGTCATAACTCCATTGATATAAGTACACGCCGAGAAGAATTAGAGGAAGTACGAAGACCAGGTAGGTGATGATTAATCGTGCAAATATACTATTAAACCATGATTCGGCAGGTATCTTCAATCCACTCACATCCAATGCAAAAATGGTAGAAATCCTTCTTTATATAGAGTATGGTCATGGGAAAGTATAGAGCTGCTTAAGAGACCTCCGCTTCGAACCACGCATTAACTTCCGAAGTAATCTGATCTCCTCCCAGCTTGCGCCATTCTTCTACGAAGCGATCAAACTCTTCGATTGGCTTGCCAAGAATGATGTTCATATAAGCTTCAAGCTGGAGATCTCGGAGGATGATCTGCCGATCAACCATCGTGTCCGTTACCCCACCCGTGTACTGATCATATAGAAGCTGACCGTTCTTCTCATAGGAATCAGCGATGCTAAAAGCTCCTGTAGGCCCATAAGTTTGTTTCCAGCCCCAGCCACTATCTACACCTTGTGAATCGTAGGCTACCATTCGTTTGTGAATGACAAGAGCTTCATCCTTCAAGCCCGAGTAATCTCCTGTTTTCCTAGCATCGCGAATTTGTTTGTAGGCATCAATGTTTTTGTTACCCGGAAACGGAGTAACCGGTGACAGCTTCCACACCGCTCGGGAGTCATCGTTATAGTAAGTTTCATACTTTGCATGCTCACCCCAGTTTGTATCGAGATGAAGATTCATCAGCTTCACGATCACTTCAGGATGGGAGAACCCTTTTTTAACAGCGAAATATTGACCCGTATTTAAACGAAGCGGGACAAAGAGATTTCTCCCTGATTCCGCTACAATAGGGTAAGCCTGCCATTCCGCATTCGTATCGTTATCCCGGCTGCTCTGCAGTATAAAGGACGCCCACTGCTCGCCATAGAGCATGCCGATTTTTCCGTCGGAAATTAGACGCAGCTCCTTGCTTCCATTTTTGTAACCGAAATCCGGATCCAATTGACCCTCTCGATACATGGTCTGCAATACTTTCAGCGCTTCGCGGACTTCAGGTTGTATGCCGCCGTAAGCAAGCTTCCCTTCAGAATCTTTAATCCATATATTAGGAAAAGCGCCGTATCCAGCCATCAACCCGGAAGCCCCCATTACGGGATCCCATAAATAATTCGTCAGCGCCAATCCATATGTGTCGTGTTCTCCGTTTCCGTCAGGATCTCCATCTGTAAACGCTTTCGATATTCGAATCAAGTCTTCCATGGTTTCAGGTGGCTGCAGATCTAAACGCTCCAGCCAGTCCGTTCGAATCCACAGATATTGTGCAGTTTCGATCGAAGAAGATGTCTCGGGAATTGCCATAAGTTTACCGTCAATCGTGGCTGCGTTGAACGATCCTCTTCCCTCTGCCTCCAAAATATCTTTTGTAAGCGTTGAAGCATACGTATCATACACTTCGGTCAATTCTTCAATCAATCCGGCATTGCTTAGTTGCCTGAGCTGGTATGGATTGACTTTGACCACGTCTGGGAAACGTCCAGCAGCGAGGGATACCCCCAGCTTCTGGTTGTATACATCTCCACTCGCAATCCACTCATAGTGAATCCGAATGCCTAATTCATTCTCGTACAAACGGGTCCAGCGATTATCCAGCACGGTCTCATCTGGAAGCTCACTAATGATCTGTTGCAGTTCTTCTCCGGTTTCCATGACAAACGACACTTCTATCGGAGGGGAGTATTTCCCTAAACTGTATAAGTTCTGAATTTGCTGCCCATTCGACTGTATATTTTGTGGTTCTACATTCTCTTCATATTGACTTGCTGGGATGCACAGAACAATGAACAGAACGAAGGTCTTCCTTGTTATATCCTGCCATCTCATATTCATGACAACATTCCCCCAATTCAGCTGGAAATGAACACTTCTCTTGCTCTATCATCTGGAATCCCTATATTGTACAACAACTTATGCTTGCTGAGTATATAAGAAGCCGCCGTTTGGCGACTTCTTATATACTCAATCTAACGCTTAGGGCATGATTACTCGGTAATTGAAATTTGAAAAGTCGGCAGTACCACCAATTGCACTTGTTGAATACAAAAACAAACCAATTCGACAACCCATAAAATGATCTAGCTTGTAAACCATTTTATGGGAAATGCCTAAGCTCCTCCACTCCGTTCCATCCAAGTAAGCGAAAGAACACTCGTCTTGATTGTCTACAAAGTTTCCATAAGCTTTTAAGGTAACTACCGGATCTGCTACGAGAATACGGGCATACTCAGTAGCAGGCTCTTGGTCAATCAGATTTCCGAAGATGGTGGAGTCTTCACTGCTTCTAGCCTGCATAACCAAGTAAAATTGACCTTCATTTTTCGTAAGGGCAATCATACCGTATGTACCAATCAGGAAGCACAATCCGGCATAATCACCGTCATTCAGACCGCTGCCATCAAGCCTAACCGTAGTTTCGCAAGCAGGTCCCATGGAACGCTGGGTTAGCGTATTTACGGCAAAGGTCAGATTCGGACTGATCTGACCCGTCCGTACTCGATAAACGCCAGGTTTCTCGGTTACGGTCCAGAGATTGTCATTCGGGGTATGATTCCACTGCCAGATATCACGAAGACGAATTCTCCCATCCTCACCGATTTCATAATGAAATGAATCACTACCGACCAAAGGACGATAGCTATAACCGGGTCTCGTGCTCGGGATATCAATCTGTTTAGGTGCTTCACTTCCAAACTCTGGAACATGGTGATTAAAACGAATCGGTACCACGACAGGAATACGGCCAACCGCCCCATGATCTTGAAATAGCATCGCATACCAGTCACCGTCCGGTGTATCTACGATCCCCCCTTGGGCAACACCGGAGTTAAAGTAACCCATATCATCATTGAATACATCTCCACCGGTAAATACTCCTTCCAGGGAATCGGCCATGTAAAAAGCCTGTGTTCTTCGGCCAGAAGCCTTCGTTATGTGAATTAAAAACACATAATACTTCCCATCTATTTTGTAAAAGTGAGCCCCCTCGTATCCCAGGTAACTAGGCTGCTCTTCCTTTACGATGATACGCTCTAGTCCACCAGGCTTAGGTCCGGTCAGATCTGTATCTAATTCAGTTAAATAGATCTCGGTATTCCCGTGCACAAGATAAATCCGTTCATCATCGTCAAAAAATAAGGAGCAATCATGATAGAATCCCTTTACAATTTGCTTATTCCACGGTCCTGTTATAGAGGTTGATGAGTACAAATACGTTTTTCGAGTATCGTTGGCGACAAAGATGACGTAGAACATTTCCTGATGATACCGTAAGGATGCAGCCCACATGCCTTTGCCATAAATATGTTGACCGCTCTCAAGTCGCTGAGCAGGTGTGTTATCCAGTGTGTCGTAAACATGAGTGGCTACTTCCCAATGGATTAGGTCATAAGAGCGAAGGATGACGCAGCCCGGCATCATATGCATGGTTGTACTCACCATGTAATACGTATCTTCCACGCGTATAACATCAGGATCTGGGTAGTCAGCCCATATCATTGGATTTGAATACATTTTATAATTTCACCCCATTTTGTTCTGAAGAATGAATAAGGAAAAGAACAATATTCAATGTGATGTTGACCATTCTAGTGAAGAAGCTGAGTATATAAACGAAAAACCTTCTATGCCATGTCTGTATTGGCAGAGAAGGTTTTTCGGCCGTGAACGTAATTCCATGCCACTCGCTGAGACAACAAAAACTCAAGTCACTTCAGTGACTGCGGTTAACATCAGAGACTGTCAACCCTATAGAATCCGCAACACTGCTACTTTTCTGGATATGGATCAATCATTTGAATGGTGCCATCCGGATTGTACGTCAGCTCAGCAAATTTAATACAGCGTTTGTAGTCGATGCCTTCGGAGAGGGAACTATCATGATAGAACAAGTACCATTTGTCCTTAAATTGAACTATGGAATGATGCGTTGTCCAACCCATAACAGGTGGGAGAATTGTGCCTTGAAACGTAAATGGACCTGTTGGGCTATCCCCTATGGCATACACCAGCTTGTGCGTCGTTCCCGTGGAATAGGACAGATAATATTTGTCATTATACTTGTGCATCCACGGACCTTCAAAGTATCTGCAATCTTCGTTGCCAGCAGTCAAAGGCTTTCCTTCCTGATCCAATATAACGATCTCCATTGCCTCTGAAGCCATAGAGAGCATATCCTCACTCAGCTTCGCGATTCTTGGACCAAGTGCAGGAGCATCCGGTGCTGGACCGTCAGCATCCTCCTCATACTTCCCAGTCTGCCACTTCTCCAATTGCCCGCCCCATAGTCCGCCAAAGAGCATGTAGGACTGTTCATCTTCATCAGTGAAGACGGCAGGATCGATGCTGAAGCTCCCCTGAATGTAATCTTCCTCCGGCTCAAACGGACCTGCCGGAGAGGGTGATGTGGCGACCCCAATGCGAAAAATGCCTTCATGATCCCGCGCTGGGAAAAACAAGTAGTATTTTCCGTTTTTATAAGCGGCATCTGGTGCCCACATCTGGCGTGATGCCCAAGGTACATCCTTTACATGCAGTACTTCCCCATGATCCGTGACAGGTGAGTCTGGATCAGACATGGATAGAACATGGTAGTCCTCCATTTTGTACTGATCCCCATTGTCATTCACAGGTTCGTTATGATCCAGATCGTGCGAAGGATAAATATAGATGCGATCCTCGAATACATGCGCTGATGGATCGGCAGTGAATATATGAGTAACTAAAGGTTGGTGCTGGTTAGATAATTTGGACATTCCGATGACTCCTTCCAAATAATGTACAATCTTGCTCAAATCAACGATCGATGTTTAAGGATTGAAGATATTACATCAGCCCACGTTCTCATTTGAGCGAAGGAATTTGGGCAACACGTTGATAAGCTTCTTTGGGACGAAGTGCTTCATCAAACAGGAAGGGCCAGTTTTTACGTCCCCGAACAGGGAAATGATCCAGCCACGTGTAATTATCAGCAGCTCCCCAGAATGTCACGGCACTGATGTGCTCACGATACTCGTAAAGCAGTCGAAAAATAGAATCGTATCTCTCAGCCTGTAGTTCCAGCATTTCCTTTGTTGGATGAGTCAGGTCCGTACGTCTGTCTTCAAAACGAAATACAGAGACATCCAGTTCGGTGAGCTGAAGCTGCAGTCCAAGCTGAGCATAGCGTTCAATTGCAGCACGCATGTCGTCCAGTGTCGGATCGTACAAATTCCAATGCGCCTGCAAGCCAACTCCATGAATTGGTACGCCTTGATCCAGTAATGAACGGACGAGTCGATAAATACGCTCCCGTTTATGTGGATTAGACTCATTATAGTCATTATAGAATAATAGCGCTTGAGGATCTGCTTCGTGAGCGAATTCGAATGCTTTGGCAATGAAGCTCTCTCCTGCAATATCCAGCCATTTGGATGGCCGCAGATAAGCATCCTCGTTTGCATCATCAGATATGACTTCATTTACGACATCCCAGCCATAAATGATGTCTTTATATCTGCCAACGACAGTCTGTATATGTGAGCGGAGGCGTGCCAACAAGACCTCTCGATCAACTGGGCCGCCTGTCTCATTCTCAAATAACCAATCTGGTGTTTGGTTATGCCAGACGAGTGTATGTCCACGCAGCATCATGTCTTGCTCTCTGGCGAATGCAGCGATGGCGTCTGCGTCCTCGAAGGTGTACACATCCTCCTGAGGATGTACGCTGGAGAATTTCATTTCATTCTCTGCTGTCAAACTGTTGAAATGGTACGTGAGTAATAAGCGTTGACTTTCAATCGTTCTGGGATTCACTGCAGCTCCAATGTGGAACGCATCCTTGTACAATGTTCTTAGAGGTGCCTCTTCTCGTATAGAATTCATTGTATCCCTCCTCTAAATGCAATAATGAATGCTTTATGTTAGCTCATCAATCCGAATAGCCGTGAGTTAGGACTTGTATTCAAACCAGTCAAAGTGTGCAGGCGTGCGGCTTGCTTGGCCATTACCGGTGGCGTATAGTCCAACTACCGCCCCAGTGAAACACATTTTATGCACGAAATCCTCAGGAGATATTGCACGTGCAGAGCCTGATCCCAATGACATCCAGTTTATTCCATCTTCTGAACAGGACAATTGGTATTCCGTCTCTGTAGATTTGATCTGGAGTATTAGCTCTTCTGATTCCGTATCGCTCTCATGTACAATTTCGGACACTCCTCGTACTGTCAATCGGGCAAAGATCACTTTGCGGCCTTCCGATTGTCTTATGCCGAGCTCATAGTGTGCATCCTCATCCCGGCGAATGCACAATCCCGCCTCTTCTCCGTCAGCGACTGGTGCGAATGAGACGGAAGTTCTAAAACTGGCCAGAACATGCTGCTGTCTCCGCCCAACAAAAGTAATTTGACCCACATCGCTGAGGGTGGAATCTTGACCATACATGGTCAGTGAACCTGGCTTTTCTGTAAGAGAGCTCTTGCCTGCTGACGGATTACGTACGAACATCCAGTGTGGCCCAAGCTCTTCATTAAAGTCTTCTCGAGCCTGAACAGCTGTATGGCCCTCTGTTGTAGAAGGCACAGACAACGGCGTGCGCTCAACAATCATATCTAAGCTTACCGTTCCTTCATTATTATCAATATGCGGCCAGCCATCGTTCCAGATGACCGGTGCCAGGAATGTTTCCCGTCCAAGCACACTGTATCCGTCCTCTGTCAAACGAACACCTAGAAATACTGCCCACCAGTCACCCTGATGATCCTCCACGAGGTCAGCATGTCCCAGATATTGAATAGGATGATCCAAATTGCGGTGGGTCAGAATTGGCTCCGGATAGCGTTCAAATGGACCATAAGGGTTGTTGCTTCTGCCAATGATTTCGCGATGCTCCTTGGCCGTTCCACCCGAGGCAGACATCATATAGTACATACCATTGATTTTGTACAAATGCGGCCCTTCCGTCCATGGTCCGCCATCCCCGTACCAGACAACTTGGGGTTCAGTAAGCGCCTCTCCAGTCTCAATGTTGATCTCGTACTGAATCGCATGAGAATTATAATCCGCACCTTGCTGAGCGGTAACATAGACTTTGCCATCCTCGTCAAAAAACAAAGAGGGGTCTATTCCACCATAAGGAATTCGAATGGGATCTGACCACGGGCCAGCAGGATTGGTAGCTGTCACATAAAAATTGCCGATCCCTCTTACATCTGTCGTAATCATATAAAATGTACCTTCATGGTAACGCAGCGCAGGAGCAAAGATTCCGTCCGAGCTCTTCTGATCGGTCAGGTTAAGCTGGCTGACTCGATCCAGTACGTTCCCAATCTGCTCCCAGTGAATCAGATCCCGGCTCCGAAAAATCGGAACACCGGGAAAATATTCAAACGAACTGCAAATGAGGTAAAAAAATTCTTCTGCCTTCACGATACTCGGATCCGGGTAGAATCCGGGTAGAATTGGATTGGCATAACGAATTGTATGTGATTGAAGCTGTGGCATCTATTCCTTCACACTCCCTACATTAAGTCCAACAACAAAGTGTTTTTGCATGAACGGATACACGAACAGAATTGGTACAGAAGCAACAATGGTCACGGCTGCGCGAATAGAGATTGGAGTTACCTGCGTTGTAAGTTCCGCGCCAATACCGTTAGCTACGGAAGGATTACTGTTCGCATTCATACTAGAGGATAAGAGTTTCATTAATTCGTATTGCAGCGTGCTCAGCTCTTGACGTGAAGACGTGTACAGGAATGCATCAAACCACGAATTCCACGCACCTACGGCGACGAACAGTGCAATAGTCGCAAGTACCGGTTTACACAGCGGAAAAATAATTTTCCAGAAAATCTTGAATTCACCTGCACCATCAATCTTGGCTGATTCAATCAAGCTCTCAGGAATGGTGTAAATATAAGTACGAATAACGATCAAATTGAACGCACTGATCATGGATGGCAACACATAAACCCAGAAGGAATTAATTAAGCCCAGGTCCTTAATTAGAAAATATCCAGGAATAAGTCCTGCATTGAAATACATGGTCATTACAAAGATTGTCGTAATCTGCCTGCGGAAAATATACTCCCGCCGACTCAGGGTGTAAGCCAGCATAGAGGTTAAGAAAATATTAAGAACAGTGGAAAGAACCGTACGCGCAACAGAAACAAAAAACGCGTTATAAATGGTACCTGACGCAAATACGGCGTTGTAATTCTGCAAAGTGAATTCGCGAGGCCACAGATAAAGTCCTCCACGGATCGTATCGTTCCCTGCGTTAAATGAAACAACAATCGTATTTAAAAAGGGGTACAGGGTCACCATAACCAGCAAAATCATAAAGATGGTGTTAAACGTATTAAACACAAGCGGTTCAATACCCTTACTGCCTGGACGACGTACAGCTAGTGGTGCTGTATTTCCTGAACCCGATAAAGGTGTCTTTTTCATCATTATAACAGCCTCTCTTCCCCGAGCCGCTTGGCAGTCCAATTCGCTAAGAGCAGGATTGTAATGCTGACTACGGTCTTAAATATTCCTCCAGCAGTGGCGAGTGAATAGTTACCCTGCGCAATTCCGTACTTGAGTACGAAGATATCAATGGTTTCTGACCAGTCAACAACCAAACCATTCCCTAACAAATACTGAACCTCGAAGCCTGCTTCAAGAATATGTCCAGTCTGCATAATCAGCAGGATGACAATCGTAGGCTTAATTCCTGGTAAGGTAATATTCCACATTTTTTGGTAACGATTTGCTCCATCAATATCCGATGCTTCATATAGCGCAGGATCGATGGATGCAATAGCCGCCAAATAAATAATCGTATTCCAGCCGACTTCCTTCCAGATATGTGAACCCGCAACGACCCCCCAGAAATACTTTCCTTCGGTCAGCCAGAGAATAGGCTCATTTATTAAATTCAGCCTCATAAGAATATCGTTCACAATACCGTCAGAAGCGAGCGATGTCGCCACAATACCAGTAACGATAATCCATGATAAGAAATGGGGAAGATAAGAGATGGTTTGAACCGTCCGCTTCCACATCACCTTTTTGATTTCATTAAGCAGGAGCGCCAAAATAATGGCAGTAACAAAGCCTAAAATCAGGTTAATAATACTCATGGCGAGCGTATTTCGAAGCACACGTATAAAATTGTCATCCGTAAACAAGAACTCAAAATGCTTAAATCCTACCCAGGTCTGCTCAGAGAAGCTTCGTGCAGGTTTATAATCCTGGAAGGCCATTGTCCAGCCCCAGATTGGCACATAAGCAAAGGTAATGATGTATGCAAGCAGAGGAACAGACATCCAGATGAGCTGTCTTTGTGCTTTGATGTTCTGCCAAGTTATCTGCCTTATTTTCCGCTTTTTCTTCGGGTTGTGCGGTTTGGATCCCGCTACAATTTCCTCCATAATATCAAGCTCCCTATCCATCTTTATATTCGAACGAAGTACGACAGATCGACATTTCATATATGATTACAGATCATATACAGCAGCAATTTAAATCAGGAAGGAAGAAAAACTTCCTTCCTGATTATTTCATCATTGCTTTATTTCACAGACCAGTTCTCAATTCTCCATTTCAGAACTTCGTTCATACGGTCTTCATAAGCCTGGATATCCAGCTTGGAAATTTCGGAAACGTATTCATTCCAAATGCTCTCGAATTCAGAGCCATCTGCAGCCAGAATTGCTCTTGGTAAATATTTTGTAGACAACTCATTTAGCTTAGTACTTGCAATATTGGCTGGAGATCCATCAACAAGATCCACAGACCAAGCTGGATAATAAACCGGATTTTCTGGCGGTGCACTGAAGAAGTCTACATAACTGTTAAAGCCGTAAGCATCTAATACTTCCTTATCAAACGGTCTCAGACCAGCTTGATATTCTTCTGGCTGATTGCTCGCCGATGTTGCATTACCATCGCTGAAGTAGCCTTCCATTTTGGGTGCGGTTGCATAAAATGCATCCGCTTTGTTAGCCAGCTTCCAAGTCGCATCTGCGGCGTTATCCCGCTGCTCCTGTGTTCTCATGAAACGACCTTCTTCATTGACGTAGTAGTCCTCGTCCTCAATACCCCAGGTGAGTACTTTCTGCCACTCTTCTTCCATCAACTTATCCAGTGTTTTAATGATTTTGACAGGATCTTCAGCACTCACGGTAATACCGAAACCATTGTTAAGGTTAAGGGCTGCACGGTCACGATAATAATCTTTGATGCTGCTATCATAAACAAGCGGGAAGCCTACATAAGTGCGTTCGATTTTGTTTTGCGTGATCAAAGAATCTTCTGCGCTCCCGAAGTTCCAGTGTTGATCGAACATACCCAGAACTGCACCACTAGACAATTTGGCCATGTATTGATCATAGTTTTGAGCAAAAGCTTCTCTATCCAGCAGACCTTTTGCATTGATCTCGTTTAGCTTCGCGTAATAATCTTTAGCATAATCCTTGTCTGCAAAGATCTCAGCAATTCCATCTTTTACGACTACACCGCCATCATTAGGATGACCGATCAGATGCTGTGGTGCGTTCAGCAAGCCCCAGTTCTTCCAGTCGTAGTTCAAAATTTCAAATCCAATGGTTGGCTGTCCGTCAATGGTCGGATACTTCTCTTTGTATTGCTCGATCAAATCAAAATATTCGTCCAGTGTTTTTGGTGTTGGATAACCAAATTCTTTTAATACTTCTTTTTGAATCCAGAAGGCTGGTCCGCTGTAGTAAGTATCAGCTACTTCACCGTTGTACGCACCGTAGTTAGGCAGGTAATAAATATGTCCATCATTAGGATCCTTCATTTGATTCCAGTATTTTTCGTAATGTTTCTTCAGGTTAGGAGCATGCTCCTCGATCAAATCTTCGAGTGGAATGACTGCACCCGCTGCTGTTAGTTTGGTATCTGCAGAGATAAGGTCAGGATAATCTCCACCAGCAATCATTACACCCAATTTTTGGTTTTTGTCACCAGCCAAAAATTCAAACTTAAAGGAAACGCCAAGCTCATCTTTTATCTTTTTATAAATCTTGTTGTCGGCCGTTGGCTGCTGTCCGGCCTCGTTTAGAAATACCGAAATTTCTATCGGTTGGTCAGCCGCCACGTCAGTTCCTTTTTCTCCGCTGCTTCCTGAATCGTCTGCACCGCTAGAGCAAGCGGCTAGCACAACGCTCAGTGACAACAGCAGTGTTGCTCCCTTGCGGAAAAGCCTCTTTTTACTGTCCCCCATAAAGCACCTCCAAGTTTGATTCGGACTTAAATGTAAGCCCTTTCAATAGAACTATTTCATTATAAAATTCTAGCTATTAAGAAACTATATTCGAATTAAAGCTCTTTCCGAGAAAAGCTCAGGTCTTCTGCGCTACATGTATTTTCTTATACTCATTAGGAGACATGTCCACCCTTTTCTCAAATTGCTTTAAAAAATGATGGTAGCTGGAGTATCCAACTTTTTCAGAAACCTCACTATTTTTGTATTGATTCATCTGAAGCAGCTGACAAGCTTCCTGAATCCTCAGATTATGAAGCAATTCGTTGAAACCAATTCCGTTTTTGCGTATCAGTAATTGTCCTAAGTAGGCAGGATGCAGGAAGAATCGTTCCGCCAGTTTTTTGACAGTGATGCTCTCTCGGTAATGTGCATGAATGTAATCACTAATTTCTTGGGCTATACCATGTGCTTCGGAGGCGTTCTCCTTAAGCAGAAGCTCAAAGCAGACTCGCCCGCACGATTGCAGCATGCCGATCAAATCATTCAAGGTTAACAGAACTTCACCCAGATTGGGTATATCAAACAAGAGGTTGGAAGCATCTGAATCCTTCGCTAGTTGGGCTTCCATATAGGCACGAATTTCATGGAGCAGATAGATTACGAATTTACGAGCCTTATCTGGATGAACCCGCATCTGACGAAACGATTGTTCAATATAAAGGACAACAGACTGGTATGCTGCATGATCAATGAGCTCAAAAGTTCCCAATGTTCTCTCCAGTAGTTCTACCTGATTGTAATCTAATTGAAAGGCCTGATCCTTGAATTCATCATAATCTATGATTAAGTAATCAGCCCCTTCATAGAAGGCATGCAGAAGCGCTTTCTCTGCTGTCACTCGGGAATGGCTGATACGATGAAGGGAGGTTTCGGGAGCTCCAATAGCCAGAAATGCGCGAAAGCCCGCCAGATGGCGAGCCATGACCTCCAATCGCTCTCTTACCGTGTTTTCTTTGGATCCCTCGTTTACCTCGTTTACATCCTTAAACACGATAGAAACCAGATCACATTGTAAACGAATCATAAACACGGCTTGCATTCCAGTTAGACACTCTGCAGCTATGGAGCTCCACTTCCCGTAATCTTCTCCCGGAATTTGAATCAAACATACATTCCAGACATCAGCAGACTGAGACAGTTTCTCCATTATACGAGCCGCTTCTGTAGACAGATCTTTGCCCACTAGAGCGTCCTTCAACGCAATAAGTTCCTGTTCTCTTCGTGCGATCTGTCCAATATAAATCTGCTTCTGCTCTTTAATGATTTCTTCTTTCATTTGCCGAATCTCGAGCTCCGCCTGCTCCTCATCCAGTGGTTTAAGCAAATAACGGGATACTTTAAATTTAAGTGCCTTTCGAGCATAATCGAAATCACTATATCCTGTCAGAATGATAAATTTGGTGGAATGGTTTCCTCTTCGCCTCCACTCCTCAATCATCTCGAGGCCATCCATAATTGGCATATGTATATCAACCATGACTAGATCCGGATGCAGCTCTTCCATTCGTTTCAAACCTTCGGCGCCGTTAGAGCACACCCCGCATATCTCAAAACCAAGATTCTCCCATGGTATCCATAACTGCAGGCCCTCAATGGCCAAGGGCTCATCGTCAATCAACAGCACTTTAAATACCACTGTCCATTCCTCCTTCTTCACCTTGACGTTCCAACAGCTGTAATGGAATTTCAAAGGATACCTCCGTACCCTCTTCAATTTTGCTCTTCAGGTTAAATTTCACTTGATTGTCATAGTACAATTCGAGACGACGATACACATTACGCATCCCAATATTGTAGCCTCCGCTCTCTTCTTGGCTTCGAATTTGACACTGCACTTCTTTCAG
Organism: Paenibacillus urinalis; assembly: GCF_028747985.1. Lineage (NCBI taxonomy): Bacteria > Bacillati > Bacillota > Bacilli > Caryophanales > Paenibacillaceae > Paenibacillus > Paenibacillus urinalis. The sequence continues at coordinate 2,496,887 of NZ_CP118108.1, read as the reverse complement.
TCGTTCCTTATCCATGCCCTTGCCATTGTCGGATACAACGATGCGCAGATGCTTGTCCACAATGTCTGCTCGAATCTTAACAGAGCCCGTCCCTTCTATAGCTTGGATACCATGTTTGCAGGCATTTTCCGCTAATTGCTGGATACTCATTTTAGGTATTTTATAAAACCGAGCCTCATCCGTAATTTCAATGTCATATTCAAATTTGTCCCGAAAACGGAATTTCTCAATCCCCAGGTACATAATGGTGAAACTCATTTCTTCCTCTAGCGTGACGACATCGTCCTTCCAATTCAAAAGGCGACGAAGCAGCTTGGACAGATCCTTAATAATGTCCTTGACGTCCACATAATTATTTTTGGTGCTGACCACAAGCAGTGCATTCAGCGTATTAAATAAAAAGTGAGGATTCATCTGGCTTTGCAGCATATTAAGCTCGGCGCGAATACGTTCAGCCTCCTGACTTCGTTGCTGAATTTCAAGCTTATACACGTTGTTAATTAATGACTTGATTTGAGCAGTCATCATATTAAAGTTCGTAATCAAATGACCAATTTCGTCTTGTCCACCATCGATATTGATCAGCTCAAATTTCTCGTTTCCTACCTTTTGCATATGTCTGGACAGTCGCTTTACCCGGTGATTGTAGGAACGCAGCATAATATAAATAAAAATGGAAGTAATCAGTGTAATAATACCGGCCAGCATGCCGAAATAAAGCTGCATGGATAACATGGCTTCTTTGACACGCGTTTCTTGAGGCACACCAATTAATTTCCATCCTTTTATATAACTAGCACTTCCTATCGGGACAATATGTATATCCTGATCTTCCACCTTATTCATATCAAACAATTCATATTGGCTGTCCACCTCGCCATGATACTTGTCATCCGCAGACACAATGATTTGGTTCTTGTCATTAACCAGATACATTTCCAGAGAGCTCTTCTCTCTTGCAATCACGTCATAGAAACGATTTAGGTAAAAGTCGATACGCACCAACTTCTGATAAGATCTGTAGGCATAGTAGTAGTCCATTTTTTCAATAATGCTTAAATAAGAAGAGGTCGCAGCACGATTATTCATGGCCTGGTCCCGGTAGGCAAGTACTTTTAAAGATTCCCCCGTTGCTTTCCACTGCTTATACCAGTTACTAGCATGCATCGTACTGTTCAGCACATAGTAATCCCCACCGGACACAATGGTCGGATTGTCCGTGTAAATGCCAATACGCTGAATTTGGTTATTCGTTGGAATATACGAGGTTACGCGGTGACGAAGCAGATCATCGAACGTGTTGTAGAATTCCGACTGGCCATTGTAGCCCCGATCGATGGATTCAGATAACACCTTGTCCGTGATCAAGGCATGACTGACAGCTATACCGCCATCAATCATGGTATGGATATCCTTTCGGGCCCTCTCCATTGAGATTTGCAAATTCTGCTCCTCCCGCTCCTTGATCAGCTCTGACATACGATCCATAAACAGATAATAGCTTGCAAAGATGGGGAGTAATATTCCTATGACAAATATGAGCATAAATTTATAGTTCAAAGGAATATCGTTCACGATACTACGGACTCTGAATTTTCTGAACATTTCATTATCGCCATCCTTCGCTTCATGCTTAGCTCTGCAAAGACCTACTGTAGTTTTCTATATTGCGAAGGAGCCGTACCTGTCATTCGCTTGAACTGACTAATAAAATAGTCGGCACTCAGATAACCCGAATGCACGGCAACGTCAGTAATGCTCATGTTGCTCTGACGCAGCAATCGCTTTGCTTCTTCGATCCGCTTATCATTCAAATACTCACGAAAAGTCTTACCCGTCTGCTGTTTAAATGCTTGCCCTAAATAGTTGGCGTTCATATGAAATTTCTGTGCTAGCTCCTGAAGCTGCAATTTGTTGCGGAATTCCTGATTGACGTACTGCTCCACTTGAAAAATCGTGCTGAATTCCTTTTTTTTTCGCTGTTCCTGAAGGGCTTTCAAAGCATTGAGGCTCAATATGACCCCGTACTGTTGAAACGCAGGATACGAGTTTATCCCAATAATGTCACCTGCCATTTGCTGAACTTGCTGTACAAAGCGGTCTACATCCCCTTCAAGCTCCTTTAGATGCTTAAGAATACTCATCTCAAGGGCAATCAGCTGAACTCGAACATATTCTATATCCGATACAGTCTGCTCTGAGTCAGGATTGGCTAGCATCGCATTTACTTTACCTTCCACCCTGTCCTGTTCGCCCGAAATAATGACGTCCATCACATCTGACAAAGCTTTTTGATTCACTTTAGCCATACTGTCTTTCTGAGGTAATTCCTGGTGATTCACAAAGCCGGAGCCACACTGATAGCGCTTCCATTTTAATGCGAACAAAGCTTTTTCGTAAGCTGAACGCAAAGTGTTTACTCCACTTGAATCATGTCCGCATGCCACTGTCATTAATGCTCGGTCTGAATACATTTCAACCAGATTTCTCCCCGCCGCTTCCAGCTGCTTCAGAGAATGATGCAAACCGTCAGCAAACAATCCGATGTTACCTTCCTCATCTAAAAATGGTTCGGCATAAGGGATCCCAGCGTGACTGTACAGCCATGTTTTGACTTCGTCCTTATTCGTATCCGTTGAAATTAGAAGACAGGCCATGCTCTCATGAGCTTCCATTCGAAGCGTTTTACTCACCTCGTATCGCAACTCAATGCTGTCATCACCTTGTAACAAGCGATTGAACAAACAATTTACATAGAGTGCATTTTCGCGTTGATGCACTTTGGCTGAAATCTGCTCTTCTAGAATTTTACGACGAATTAACTCCAATACGGTTTCAATCTCATCTTCATCAATCGGCTTAAGTAAGTAGTCCTCCACACGTTGCTCCAGCGCTGTTTTCACATACTCAAAACTATCGTAACCGCTTAGAATAACAAATCGAGGAGGTCTGGCAAGCACTTGTTTAGAACGGTCTATCAGTTCAAGTCCGTTCACCGAAGGCATATGAATATCTGTAAATACTAGATCTGGCTGAAGATTCTCGATCATGGCCCAAGCCGCATTTCCATTCTCAGCCTCTCCGCAAATTTGGAAACCGTATTTGTCCCAGTTCACCATAGTTCGTAATCCCTCAAGTACCCATGGCTCATCATCTACCAACAAGACATCCAGCATTCATGTTTCCCCTTTTCTATTCAATACATATGGAATTGAATTTTAAGAATCAATCATCAACAGGATAAAAATATCACACCCAAGAAAAGGTTGCTACATAAAATTATCTAAAGCTTTAATCTCATATGCAACCTACAATCCTTTAGTTCGCGACCAAATCTTTACTATTTAAACGGATTCGGAGGGATAACACCTTCTAAAATAGGGGAATGGTATTCTCTTTACTTGCTTAATAAAAAGGCGACCTTCATAAGTAGGCCGCCTTTAGCTTATTGCTCATGTTTCACTATACTTGTTCATACAAGTGGAAGATCTTTAAATTAGATCGCCGCTTTATCGTATTTATTGAACAGCTGTCACTGTAATGTTATCCACATTTGGTCCTTCAGTTCCGGTTGTTACTATTTTTAACGTATTGGTTCCCGCGTTCATGGGGACTTGAATGCTCTTCTCGCTCCAAGTTGACCAGCTTCCCGTTGCCGGGAAAGGCTCGTTGCTGATCACCTTGGTCCCATTGACAAAAATATCGAGGTTACGTGTCCCGCTTTCCAATGCATATCGGAACTTTATGTTTTTGGTACCTGTTATCGTGTTATTGATGGCATTCCACTGAATCGCAGAATCGGTGTAAGCATTAAAGTTAACATATCCGGATCCAGTGTATCCTGGATAGAGTGATTCAATAGCAGCATTAGTAAGTGTAGTCCCTGTTTCTGCTTCGTATGTGGTTCCAGTAACTGGACTCCCCCCGCCGCCAGTAATATTTGCTACAAACGTCGTTACACTTTGGGCAGGAAGTTGCGCTGTAAAGGCTCCCGACGATACGGTGATCGGTGCTCCGCTTGCCATATTGCGACTGCTATCTGTAACCCATGAGGAGACAGTAGATGCGTTTCCATTTTGCAGAACGAATTTTTGGCTTGCAGCTGAAGTGCCGCGATTAATGGCGACGATGACGACTTTGTTATCACCTTTGTAAGCGGAAACAAAAGTGTTCGTATCTGGATTTTTGGTTGCATCTACTCTGATATAGCCTGGTCGCACAAATTTGGAGAAGTGAGCCATATTATATCCACGTTTACTAATGGTGCCGTTCTCATTCATAGGACCGTACTGTCTCCGAATGTACCACCATACATAAGCCTGGAAATCTCCTTCAACCATGGCGTTGTGCATATGGTAGGATACCTCCAGTGCCTCTGGCCAACGGTCCGATGAATTGTTGTCACTGTTCGGGTAATATACTTCGGTCATCCACAGTTCCTTACCTGCACCTTTTTGCTTAAAGAGCGGGTATGCAAAATCTTTGATCTGAGTTCCATACGTATGTGCTCCTAGAATATCCATATTAGCCAGTGCCCCAGGATCATTCAGGATTGGATCAGACATGTTCTTTAGATACTGAAACGATTCAGGTGCCATAACCTTGGTGCCTTGAATAGATCCCGCATTCTCTTTCATGAAACGGAGGATTTCCTGTGGTGTCCACCAGGTCCATTCATGAGCATAATCCGGCTCGTTTTGCACCGAAATGGCGTACAGGTCTACACCATTGTTTTTCATATAAGTGACAAAGTCGTTCAGATGCTGAGCGTAAGCTGCATATTTGTCGTATCTCAGTCGTTTGGCGTTCGGATCCCCGTTGCGATTAAAGGTTTCGACCATATCACTCGGTGGGTTCCAGGGTGAAGCAAATACAATGGCTCCTTGCTCAATCGCTTTTTGTGCGGTAGGAACCTCTCTGTACCAATTATTTCTATTCTCATCTACGTAGATTCGTAGAATCGAAAACCCAAGCTGATTCGCTCCATTACCAAAGGCAGTTTCACGCTGAGCTGGTGTCAGGTCACCGATCCAGGCGGGATGGTTTATTCCTCCAAATCCTTTAATGAGCTGTTTCTCAGAGGACAAATTAATGTTAGCATCGCTAGCTGCTGTCACCTGTGTTGGAGTTACAATCAGAGGTAGAGCCGTTAAAAATGCCAATAAAATAAGGACTGATTTTTTTATGTTCACTCTCAATATCATCAACCTCCTTAAAATGATCAAACAAATGAAAGCGCAATCAAAAATATACAACCCATTCATCATTTAATAGAATACCTACCTATCACTTCCTTTCGAAAAGCTATATAGATGGATTTATTTGTAAATATTACTCTATTCTTCTTTCAGTTAATACCGGACATATTATAGTAATTTCGTGTTAGGCAGATCCGATCAAGAAAAATAAAGAACCACAAAGAGCCAAGGCCCCTAGTGATTCTTGTAAAGTTATTACTTTTGTTCAAGAAGACCGACGATGAGCTTTACTGCTTCTGCATGATTGCCGTTTGGATTCATGTCGAAGATATTATTGATCCGTTCCTTCTACTGGATCGACAATCACTTTTCCATCCGCATCCAATAAAGGGGTAAGGCCACTGCCTTGCGGATTCCATACATGAAGATAATTCACACCAGTTTGACGATCCACCAAAATATAGAGCAAGCCATGCTGATAATTTTGTACCAGCTTTTCTTCAAAACGTTTATCCCCTTTTTTACTAAACATCATCTACCACTCCTCAATAAATTTTTGTTATTCATGACATAAACCATTAATATCGTTAACGATCCAGTCCATTCTTCTTGTAAGCATACACAAATACGACGATAGAAATGATGAGCCAGCCTAAGAGCACACTAATATCTCTCAAATTCCATTGGTAACCACCATCAGCAAATATACTATTGGTAAAGTTCGTTAAGACACCTGTGTAAGTGTAGTTTAATATGTTTGACAAATCCTCATGGAACAGCTTGACTGCAGGGACAGAAGTTAGTATTACTGTAATCGGCATCGTTACAAGCGCTGTCTGTGCCTGGTTATTCGCAAATATGCCTACAATGTATCCAATAATCAGGCTTATAAAGCTGGCAGCCGTTGTCATCAACAAGAAGCTTCCAAACTGCACCTCTGCGAATGAAGTTCCACTCACCGGAATCATCAGAATGTTAACGATTATGAGAATAAATAAGGGTGGCAGCAAAGTTCCGATGAGGTACTCTACGCCGTTTACTGAAGATGTCATGAGTACTCTTAACGTGTTTTTTTCTTTTTCTTCTGCAAGTGGACTGCTGCTCATGGAGATGCCAGCGATGGCGATATTAAAAACAATCCCAAAGCTTAGCACAAATGCATTCGTTGAGAACGTCAACCCTTCGCTGCTTACGTTCAAATCCGGTAATAAACTTCGGGTGGCAAACACAAAGCATAGGGCAAGTATAGGTGCTAATATAACACCTGTATTATTGATAATGGTCTGAAATTTCATTCCTGTAATGGCTCTTATTTTTCTTAATGAAATGTTCAATGTAGTTCCCTCCCCGTCAATTCCAAGAAGACTTTTTCAAGTGTCGGTTCATTAGAATGTATCGTAACAAGCTGATCATCAGCCATCCATTGATTTATTCTTCGGCCTGTTTCTTCGGAATGCGGTAGTGTCAGCTCCTTCTCATCCTTTAACAAAATGCGATAGCTTTTATTCTGATTGTACTTGAGACATAACGCTTTTGGGGTCCCATACTCTACAATCAGACCATCATTTAGCAATGCAACATGATCACACAAGGTCGATGCTTCTTCCATATTATGAGTCGTTAGAAAAATAGCCGTCCCTTTCTCTTTTAACTCGATTAGTAATTCATGCACAGAAATTGCTGTACTCGGATCTAGCCCGCTTGTAGGTTCATCCAAAAAGAGCACCTTCGGCTGATGCAGAATCGCTCGTGCGAGAACTAAGCGCTGAGTCATGCCCTTCGATAATTTGCCGGCTGGTTTATGCTTGTGCTCCAATAAACCAACTCTCTGTAGGAGAGAATCTACATGTTCTTTCTTGACCCCCAAAATTTTGGCGAATAAATTCAAATTGCTGTACACCGACATTTTTTCATAAATGCCACTATGATCTGTAACCATACCCATCTGTTCATAACTACGTTCATTCATTTGTTCAACTGGCTTACCTAACACGATGGCTCTTCCTGAAGTTTGTGCTAATTGTCCTGTCAATATTTTGATCGTCGTTGTTTTCCCTGAACCAGAAGGTCCAAGAAAGCCAAAAATTTCTCCTGACTGTACTGAAAAATCGAGCCCTTTCAGAGCAGACTCGTCTTTGAATTTTTTGGATAATTGTTCAGCGTAAATCACCGTATTTCTGTCCATTCGCTCTTCTCTCCTCCGCTAATATTGAAAGATGATGATGTTGTCCTTCTGTACTCTAATTTAACGAATGGCAGCAAAAATGTCGTAAAATAACGCCGAACGGTAATGCAAACAGCTCAAATGTAACAAAAAGAGGCCGAAATGTACTCATTCCAGCCTCAAATGTACTTTAAATTTCAATTAATTGTTTCATTTCCTCCAGCCGGCTGCGGGAGAGGGGAAGCTTCACATCCGAATTCCCTTTCAAGATCAAGGTATAACTATTTTTAGAATAACTGATCAATTCAGACACGCGCTGCAAATTGACTAAAAAAGATCGGTGACATCGGAAGAAACCAAATTTAGTTAACTTCTCTTCCAGTTCGTTCATCGTTAAATCCGTCGGGAAGTAATCCTCATCGATGCGAATATTACTTACACTGTTGATGCTCTCGATATAATCAATTTCGTCTGGACTAAAAAAGATCGTCTTATCTGCCAGCTTGCTGCTGACCTTGAATACATTGTTTGGCGTAAATTTAATGCTCTCATTCTGTTCAGATGTAACAGGGATCGGTTCATTGACAAGGTCCGTTTTCTCAAGTCCCATCAATCGGTTATATCGATATATATCACGGCTTAACAGCAATAACTCTTCTATAGAGTTCGATGTAATTAAGGTGGCCGTATGATGTGAACGAAGATATTCCAGTGCCGTTAAATAGAGCTCGATTCCTTCGGCTGTTAGATTATGGAGTGGATTCTGAACTAATATTATATCCGCGCGGAATAGAAACATGCGAAATAAGCTGACCCTCTTCTTCTGGTCTTCTGTCAATTTCTTAATCTTTGTCCGCCAAACATCGGATAGAGAAAAAGCGGCAATATATTCTTCTAATGGATGAGGAAAATAGGCGATCCGTTTAAAAAACGTTAAGTAGCTGTAGACCGTCAGCGTATCGTATAAGCCATCATCCTGGCTGGCTGCTAGAATGGAACTCGTTTCTCTCCGAATCGACCCACTTGTTGGCTGAAGCTTCCCCGAGATTAGATCAAATAGCGCTGCACTTTCTTCATTGGACATTTTGATGCCGATATGTGAGTCACTCTCAATAACGAGCTCCATATTTTTTAACACCGTACGATTTTCAACTTGCTTCATTACTTTTTCTAAAGAGATCAAAGGCATTCAATACACACTTTCTTTTTCGTATTTTAGGATCCATAACACTCTGACTAATACGATTCCGTTACTGATAAAGTTCCCAAAAGAAGAGAAAGAATAGCTTAATACGACTGAAGATTACAATCTAAGCTTCGTGCAACTTATATACATCACTCAGTTTACCTGCCTGATAATATGGATATTCAAGCTTCTTCTGTACAAGTCGTGCCGTAGCTTCATTTGTAAGCCACTCGATGATATATAAACCCAAATCGATAGAGGCCGTCACCCCACCGCCGGTTATTACCCTATCATCCCTAACGACGCGTGCTTCAATAACTTCCTCGCAGTACGGAGCCAGCAAATCGTAAGCCGAAGAGTTGGTGGTGGCTCGTTTTCCTTCAAGAAAACCTGCAGCTCCCAGCAATAACGCACCTGTGCAGACAGACACCTTATATGGAGCATTCTCGGCAGTCCGGATCCAATCGATAAAAGCCTTGTCATTCCGAAGTTCTCTCGTCACCATTCCTCCAGGGACAAAGACAAGATCAAACTTGCTTAGATCCGGACCTACTTCATTCACCTTCATCGTTAGTCCCCGATCATCTGTTACTTCTTCCCTGTCCGAACAAAAGGTCCATGATACGTTCTCTTTCGCCTTTAATATGCCTAACCAGGTGATAGCCTCGTAAAATCCAGTAAAGTCCATGCTTGTCATGCCGTTGAAAAGTACAAATCCAATCTTCATTTGTGCACCCGTCCTTTTCTTATTTGTTAAACAAAAAAAGTATCTGATGTAAGATCAAATACTGTAGAAGACAGAACCATAAGCTTTGATCTATATCAAATACTCCGCCCAGGCGTACGGCATGACAATATGCGCTTCCTCGTGGAACTCCACGTTACGCCAGTTACGCATATCCGATATCATGATTATATCAATACTTGAATTAAACTCAAACACATGATATGAAAATAGACATATACCACATAATGCAACCCCCAGCAGTCTAATACTGCGCAAATCGGAGGTCATGTCATGATACCTTTTTATGAAATTCGTGCTGGTGATTTGATTATTAAACATAATGCGAGACAGCTCACGTTTCCTGCTCATCTGCATGGACATATCGAAATCCTGTATGTTTTCTCCGGTAAACAGCGAATACAAATAAATGAAAGCGCATACGAAGTGCAAGAAGGCGAGGCAGCGTTAATATTACCGGACATTGTACACAGGTACTATAGAGTTGGACAGGATCCCGCAGACGCCATGCTGATTATATTTAATCCTCGTATCCTTGGAGGTATCTTTCCTGATCTGATTCAATTTCAACCGGCTACACCTTTAATATCGAGAGCCAATATTCATCAAGATGCAGCTTATGCTCTCAATCAAATTGTCAAAAGCGAGGATTTTGCTGCAAAATTGGGGTTTACTTATATCATCATGTCACATCTTCTTCGCCAAATCGAACTCACTGAGAGGCCGCGAATACCTGTCCAGGACATGTCTAAAAAAATTATGGAATACTTAGCTAATCACTTTACCGAGCCGATTACACTAGATTCCCTTGCTGCTGAATTCTCTGTCAGCAAATACTATATCTCTCGCATCTTTTCGGAACGGATAAAAATGAACTTCCGAAATTATCTTGCCCTTCTCCGTGTCGAATACGCTTCAACGTTGATTCGTACCACAGACGCATCCTTTACGACCATTAGCAGCAATGCTGGATTTGATAGTCAACGAACCTTCAATCGAGTATTTCAGAGCATATACGGCATGACGCCGAGAGAGTTTAGAAATAACGTTACAAAATACCTGAAATGAATCAGCATGAATAAAAGCAAAGGAGTGCCTATTAAGATAGGCACTCCCTTACTTCGATTAATGTAATCAGTGTTCAACAGTGACGGTTACATTCGCAGTGGTTCGATTACCGGCATCATCAGCAGCCTCATACGTTATTGTATACACTCGCCCTGAACCAGCGCCTGAACGCTCTGCCCTTAATTCAAATTCAAAATCTGAAGTACCATATTCTGCTCCCTGAATATCATTATTCGTGTTTCCGTCGCCTTTTCCATTGTCAGGTTCATTGCTGGTAATGGATACGAGAGTGATGGAAGCTATTCCAGATTCCTCATCGGTTGCGTTAGCAGTGACTCGAATCGTCTCCATTCGATGCCCTCTTGCCTTGAGGACAGGCTTATCCACTTCAAGCTGTAGAACAGGGGGCAATTCATCCTCGCCGAAGACAAATTCGATCTCATAGATTTTGACGCCTCCGTCCTGAGAAGTTACATGGATAACCGCACTTCCAGGAACGTTCTCTGCTTGCTCGATCGAAATGACAGACTTCTCTGATTGAGCTGTAGCAGTAACGATTGGGATCTCACTTTGGGCTTCCAGCTCAACTTGGTAATCAGTCACCTGAGGATCAAAATCAGGTACAGCCACACCATCCACATTCAATGCTTCCAGCTCCCGATTACTATTAGCCAAGTCAATTGAATCAACCGGGTTCCAGCCATCACTTCCACTCAAAATGTTAGCCGGCGTATACCATGCCGCCTCTTCAAGTGTTAACTGCTTAGTCCAGCGATATCTGCTCTTCGGATTGGCTCCAGGTCCATAACTCGCATACTCGCCATAACGTGCAGTGGCTTCATTATTCACATTGCCCCAGTTATTCCAGCCTTCTGGAGATATATGCTCACCAAGGTAGCTGTTCACGTAAATAACATTGGCATCAGCACGCCATGGTCTTCCCAGTGTTACTCCTGTTACGCCTGGATCTGCTGTAATCCGGCTATTAATGAATACATAACCTGGCTTTCCTGCACCAGTCGAAGCCGCCGTGACATAACCATTACGGAGACTATGGATGTCACTATTTTCAAATACAGCAGAAGCATTTCCAAATATGAAATCTACAGTTCCCTCGATATAGCTGTCCTTATAATAATGACGTCCATTATTAGCGTATAACGTATCCTGATGTCCTCGCAAGCTGACATCCCGGAATACGAGTCGATCTGCATTGGCATATAACGCGACTGCCTGGCCCGCATCAATGCCTGCATCATTTTGTATAGTTAACCGCTCCGCTGTGAAATCATTCGCCAGAACCCTGAAGCTATAACTGTTGGAAGTTCCCAGCGGGTTCCCATTCCCATCTAAGGTGCTGGCAGAGTCTCCATAGATCAGTATCGTGCCTTCTCTGCTTTCTCCGATTACACGTATATTGATTTTATCGGATGGTACACTGATTTTCTCCCGATACGTGCCGTCTTTAATTTTAATTACCGTCTGAGCCGGACTGTTGCTTGGGACCGCATTAATGGCATCTTGCACATTAGAATATTGTCCGGCGTCGTCTTTAGCAACTACAATCACCTGTGCAGGTACCTCTTTTAAGGGAATAGAGGAAGCTCCCTCCCCCGCAGCGTTTGTAGCCGTAACAATATAGTAGTAAGGAACCCCATTCGTGAGTCCGCTGTCCGTGTAGCTTGTCTCGGTTAGATCGCTTACAATCAGCTCATATGGACCATTCTCTGAACTGCTCCGTTTGACAGAATAATATGTTGCCTCTGAGACGGAATCCCAATTCAGTACCACACTCTCGGCTGCCGGTTCAGTTGTCAATCCAGAAGGTGCTGCAGGTGTGCCGTCGATAGCAGATGGACGGATGCCTACGGCTGCTGAATCGAGACTACGCGAGTGGTCGCTCACTGCAGTGACTCTGTAATAATACGGAAATCCGATCATGAGTCCGGAATCAAGATACGTAGATTCGGATACGGTTCCAATTAATTGATAGGGACCTTCCGAAGTATCGGAACGACGCACTTCATAAAGTGACGCGCCATCTAACCTCTCCCAATGGAGCTCTGCTCCATTAGGCAGCGGTGCTGCTGTAACCGTTGGGGTCGATAGATGATCTGTAGGTGTTACTGTTACCGCTTTGGAGTTGTCACCTTCTCCACCAATGCTTACCGCAGAAATGACGTAATAATACGTCGTTCCATTATCCAATCCACCGTCTCTGTAGGAGGTTGTGGTTATCTTCGATGCAACCGTCTCAAATGGACCTTCCGGATTCGTGCTTCGCTTAATCGTATAGCTGATGGCATTCTCAACACCCTGCCAATTTAAATCAGCTTGCGCGCTTCGAGCGGAGATCATAATTCCCGCGGGTGGATCGGGTCTGATGGCTGCCGAGGAAGGAGTTACTGTCACTTCATTCGAAGAGCCACTCTTTCCCGTTGATCCCACTGCAGTCACGACGTAATAATAAGTTGTATCATTCACCAAGTCCTCATCAATATAGGAAACATCAGTAATTCCACTCGCAACAGTTTCATAAGGACCGCCTTCTGTCATGCTCCTCTTGACAGTATAAGTAGAAGCGCCTTCAGCAGCCGTCCATTGGAGCTGGGCTTTTTCGTTGCCGGGTACTGCAGTGAGTCCCTTCGGACTCTCTACCGGCTCTACATATACTTTAAGATTGTCATAGTAGATCGTTCCTTTACCCGTTCCTGGCGTTTTGGTAGAGATCCGGCCTATTCCTGAAGCTGTCAGATCTGCTTCAAGTGGCGCATCATCTGCCACTAGCTGATTATCTAGATAAATATCTGCAGTCTTCGCTGCTACGTTCGTCACTAATCTCAGGTTGTACCATTGATTATTAACTAAAGGATCGGCGAGTTTGTAATCTGCTCCATTTCTTTTGTAAACCAATGTGTAATCTGGCTCTGCAACAGGCGCTGTTGGTTTGCGTAATTGGATGGACAAGGCCGTTTTGCTTCCTGTCTCGTCCTGAAGATTGAGAACGGTTGCGGTACCTGGCCAGCCTGGAGAGGTCATATCGACTTCCAGAATAAACTTACCCTTCTGCGGTGCAAATTTGCGTAAAAACTCGGTACTTCCGACCGCATTATCGTATAGTAAGAGGGCTTTGTCTGATCCATTACCAGTGGTATCGGAAGGGATGTCCTTAACCACTACTATATGATCCGTGTCCTGCGGATTCGGCATAAATGTGTATCCAGTTGGAGTTGTATCGACAGCCGTGTCCTCAAAATCCTCATTAACATAATAGACCGTTCCCTGTTCTCCCTCTGGTGTTGCGCTTTCTTCACTAGAATTAAAGCTTGTGCCACTGCTATTCTCTACCGTCGTGTAATCTCTGCTGACTGCCGGCAGTCGTTCATCTTGCACAGCAGGTGCTGTTTCCGCAAATGTCATGCCCGTTAATGAAGTCATCATGAGCATAGATGCAGCGAGTAATACTGACACTATTTTTTTCATAAACTTCCTCCTTTAAGTTATAATTTCGTCTTCTGCCTAGTTCATTTCTTTACTCGTCCAATACAATCACCCCTTTCAAGTGAAAATGGATTCTTTTATGAATGCGCTGTCATATTATGAGATTAGCTCGGGTGCCCGAGCAGTAAGAAAAACTTCGCACTGCTCGGGCACCCGACGATTGAGCCTGATATTCACTTTTCTTAGCTGTTTACCGCTTTATAAGCTGCTTCATATTCTGAGATGATCTGATCTCCTCCACTCTTTCTCCATCTTTGAACCTGCTGCTTAAATTCATCCAAATTGATATCTCCAAGAATATATTTATAGGTCGCGTCCGTAATGATTTTTTGCAGCTCAGACCCTTGTGAGGAATACGTATCAGACTCCAGCGAGTATAGAGGGTTGAGTACAGCAAAGGTGGCGTTATCTTGAATGAGCCTTCCTGCTTCCGTTTTCAGCGGATCATTATCGTGGACTTCATAGCCGGGCTCCTTCGGTCTGGAGGAGGCAAACGGCTGAACCTCCTGTTCCCACAATTTTTGATTAATAATGGTTACCGATTTATCTTCATTCATTGAATAATGTATACCTTCAATACCATAAGTCATTAGCGTGTACACTTCTTCAGACATTACATCGTTTACAAATTGAAGAATTCGCTTCAGCTCCTGTTCATCCTTTACTTCCGATTTAGGAAAAGCTAGGAGTCCTCCTACCCCATTACTCGTAGACCAGATGGCGCGATCACTTTTATTCCCTGTAGATGTGATATCGTTAACCATGACAAGCTCCATATTATCCTGAACTCCTTTGGCAGAGTTAAGCAGGTTTTTACTGTCGAATAGGGCTCCCACATATATGCCTGCCTTACCTTGTGAGAAACCTTGCTGCTGATCCGATTTGGCTGTAACCGCAAAGCTTTGATTAATGTAACCGCCTTCATAAAGCTGCTTCATAAAATCCATCGTTTTCACATAACCTTCTGTTTCGAACTCGGGAGTCACCTTGCCATCATCGCTGACAGCCCAGCTGCTAGGTGTTCCAAAATAAGATCCGAGCGTCTTAAATGCCCCGAATACGAGATCACTTCGATCGATAAAACCGGTCGTATCCTTCACACCATTGCCATCGGGGTCTTGTTCGGTAAATGCTTTTGCCACTTCCATCAGCTCATCTGTCGTCTGTGGTACAGACAGCCCTAATGTATCGAGCCAATCCTTGCGTATGATCACACCGTTTCTCGCTACATCCTTTTGCATCGGAATACCGTATAGCTTACCTTCAATAGACGCTGAATTTCTCATGTCCTGTGAGATCGCCGCCAAATTCGGGAATTCATCCAAATAGGAACTCACTTCCCAAAAAACGCCTGCCTTCAAAGCATTGCGAACGGATGAATTCTCCAGCATCGTAAGTGATACAATGTCGGCCAATGAGTCAGAAGCAAGCGAGGTATTGATTCGCTCTTCTTTCGAGGAATCGGGCACCCAAGCAAAATCAATGTTTGTTTGTGTTACTTCCTCAATTTTGCTTAGCACGGTATCGGTCGGTGGCGACGGTGCATGCAAAATATTCATCCAGCTGATATTGGCCATACCGTTTTCATTACTAGGCGGCTCTTCAGCGGAATTTGCTTCACCGCAAGCGGTTAACAACAGTGAGCCGCATAGGGTCAGTGCCGCGAGCTTCATCAACTTCATATTCATTCAGACTCCCCTTTTCTTAATGGATAATTAATTGGATTTTATCATACGAGGAGCTGAGAAATTGGACATAGAGCATTCAAATTTGGCCAAAAATTGCTCTATATAAAGAATTCAGTCATATGACATCACGGCTCTCTTAACACCTATAACAACAAAAAAAAGTGAAAGTTCGAAAGAGTTTGATCTTTCCGAAGCTTTCACTTTTGTAGTCCTATAATGCTAAAAATCTTCTAAGTGCACTAATCAGCAAATCATGATCCTCTTGATCAGGCAGGCCGGAGACGGTGATTGTACCAACTTGTCCTAATTCATTAATGATGAGGGGAAAACCACCGCCTGCAGCCACATAATCAGCAAATGCAAGTCCATAGTCATTCTCAAGATTCTTGTCTTCTTCACGCAATTGCAGAGCCACGTGCCAGGAGCTCATGCCAAAATGCTGAACGACGTTATTTTTGCGACGAATCCAATGCTCGTTATCAGCCGATGTCCCCTCCATCGCATGACTGAACAGCCGCTGGCCGGAGCGATATATTTCTACAGTGATGTTCTTATTCGTTCTCTTGGCTTCTTCAATGATCGCCAGACCCAAATTCAATGCAGTTTCGTTCGTAAATGAAGGAAAACGCAGCTCCTCTTCCTCAAGCTCCATCTGTTTAATTCGTTCACTAATTTCCAGCATCCTCTTCACTCCTCATGATTAGTTAAGTATGTATTGTAATATCTAAGAAAATCGTATCACGAAGAGCTGCTTTTGTCGCAGAGAAAATTTTTATTGCAGGATCATACTATTAGAATGAAATTTCTATCATCATTTATAAAACAGATTAGTTTACATAATATTTATTACGAAAATAATGGTTGTTCCTTATTAGTTACGTATTAAATGTTGTTTTTGATTAGCTGTGGAAGATAAATACCATTTTGTAACCTTCTATTACTGCTTCAGCAATCTGGTCAACAGCTACACCCGTCACTCAGTTCAACGTAAAACAGTGTGACCTTCATATGATCACACTGTCTAAAAATTACATATCACTTTTCCAAACCTGTTCTTACTATTTATATTGATCCTCTATTTGCTCTTTAATCCTAACGTCTGTGCAAGACCCACAACATCAAGCCCATCTACACTAAAGGCGCTTCGCACAAGCTGAGGAAATACGAATTCATCATATTTTCCTAAGTATGGCGCTTCCTCCGCCTCCAGCAACAGGCTGGGGTCCTCAAGATTTAATAGCTCTTCGCTGATCGCATGATCCATGGTGATCGGATCTGTCTTACCGGAAACAACCATATAGTACGGCTCCATAGGCACGATAGATCGTAAATTCAATCGCTGGGATAAATTATGCTTAAGCAGCCGCTCCAAGGTACGAAACTGCTTGCTCCCCGCCCACGGCAGAATGAAGAGCGAATCTCCTCCTGCAGGTATAATCATGCTGTTTAGCAGCCCGCTCTCCCGAGCCAGTCTTCGAGCTCGCTCAAGCCGATTAACTGCGCCTGCAGCTAGATATGAGTATATGGTGCTGCCTGCCAAGACCTCTCGCATCTTCTGCATGACTTTGGTGTGGATATCTCCTCCTGCACCGAGCCATAGTGTATCGACCTTGCCCTTAGCTGATTTGACATACAGTGCTTTGTGCTTGACATCAACCTCTTCGACCTTCCAGAGCTTACCTGCTAGAGAGAAACAATAGCCAGGAGGCGGTACTGTTGTAATTGATCCGATTTCTTCCGACCCATTATATACAACATGCTCCTCATCATCCTTGAAGACTGCGTAGAACCGGTAATTGTTCACAATCTTCTCCCCGCCCAGTCCGATGATCAGGCTGCCCTCCTCTGTACGCTGAATATGATCCGTCTGCAATAGATACGTCAGGAATTGCTTATACTCATGCGTAGTAAATTCTCTAAAGGAAGGCAGTGTGAGTACATGTCTTGCGAGCTCAGCCGGGGTTGCTTCCCCCATGCTTTTTAACGTACTCATCGTCTGATGATACAACACACCGACAGGCTTCTTCCGTACGTCCACCGGCTCTACCCACTTGTCCCGCAGATACAACTCGATCACAGCTATAGCACGCAGCAGTGTCCACGGCATCCGAGCAGGAAGCTGTGCTTCTTCATCTTCTTCCTCAGGAATGAGGAACATCATCTCTGACGCCTGATCCTCTCTACGGCCTGAGCGGCCCAGACGCTGAACGAAGCTGGAGCTGCTGTAGGGTGCGCCGAGCTGGATCACTCGCTCTAACTCACCAAGATCAATGCCAAGTTCTAGTGTAACGGTCGCGGCAGCCACCGCGGGTCCTTGCCCTGTCTTCAGTGCAGCTTCGGTCTCTTCTCGCAGCATGGCGGAAATACTGCCATGATGGACGTGGAAAACATCACGCTGCTCCCTTTTTGCCGCGATCCGTCGTAGCTCAAGTGTAGTAAGTTCCGCATCTGATCTGCTGTTAGTGAACACGAGCGCCTTCTTCAGATGAGTTACGTCATATATGAATTGATGATAGGCCTGCTTGGCCAGCTCTAACTGCTCTGCCTGCTTCTCATCCCGGGCATCCGGCAGGGAGAAATGCTCAACAGACAGCCTCAGCTTCCTCCCTCCTTGTGGGGAAATCACTTCAGTGGATATGGCTGTTCCTGCACCAAGCCATCCTGCAGCCGATTCATAATCGCTTAAGGTTGCCGACAAGCCGATCCGACGTGGCGAACAGGAAGCCATCCGCTCTATCCTTGTCATCTGACTCAGAACCTGTATACCGCGATCGGCTCCCATAAAGGCATGAACCTCATCGATGATAATGTATCTTAAATCATGAAACAGGGCTGGAATTGCATTGGGCCGATTCATAAGCAATCCTTCTAATGATTCCGGCGTAATTTGGAGGACTCCCGAAGGCTTCTGCATCAGCTTGGTCTTCTCTGCTTGCGAAACATCCCCATGCCAATGCCATACTGGTACATTACCTTCCTTCAGCAGATCGCTTACGCGCTCGAACTGATCGTTGATCAGCGCCTTTAACGGTCCGATGTAGAGTATCCCTACGGATTCTGGAGGATGATTATACAGCTCTGTTAGTGCGGGAAAAAAAGCGGCTTCAGTCTTCCCCGAAGCAGTACCCGAAGCAATCAGCAAATGATTCGGTGTGTCAAAGATGACACGGCACGCTTCCACTTGTGCTTCACGAAGCGTCTCCCACCGCTTCTTGTATATAAATTCTTGAATGAAGGGAGCCAGACGCGTAAAAGGATTGGGTGTCCGGTTCATGCTCATAGGTCAAACTCCGCGAGAAAGTCATCCAGATCATCTGAAGCGCGTTCTTCCTTAGATGACACGGATACGGACCCAGACCCGTTACGATGTTCACTCTCCTGTTCACGGTCAGACAGCAGCTCTTCAAAGGTCGTTTCTGGATGCTGATGCATCGTATGAAGCAGGTCCATGAAATCACGGATCACTTCACGTGTCGTCAGAAGCTGTTCTGCTCCCAGTCTGCCCACTGCGGCCTGCATGAAGGCTATCAGCTGCTCATTGGACAGCTGAGCTTCATATTGGAAATGCATCGCGTGAATCTCACGCAATTTTTGCAGCAGAATGAGTATCTCCTCATTCGACAGCATTTCAAGCTTAAGAATGGGAGAAGTGTACGTCTTTAACAGGCCTCCGCCATAACGACCGTCGATTAGACGAGATCGCAGTGCTTCATAGCTGAACAGCCCTCTTCGCTCATCCTCAACAAACTGTGGCGTGCCTCCCATGTATATACCTAAATGCTCTGCTTTGCCCTGCATCGTATCGTTAAACATCGTCAGCAGCTTCTCGTAGTTGCTGTGCCGGGATATACTGTTCGTAATTTTGTACAAGTTTACACCTTCATCTATGAATAACAGCAGACCCTTGTAACCAATCCTGGCAATAAACTCGCTCCACAGCTTCATATAATCATACCAATTGTCATCATCTATAATGACAGAGACGCCGAGCTCCTTGCGAGCTTCCGTCTTGGTCGTATACTCCCCGCGGAGCCAGCGAAGGGATGCACCCTTGAGATCATCATCCCCCAGCTTGTAACCGTTCCAATAAGCTGCGAGCACCTTGGCAAAATCAAATCCATGTACCAGGTTCTGCATTTCATTTGCAACAGCATAGATCTGGACCTCAACCTTCTGGGTGATCGCGGGATCATCCGGCTTAAGTCCGGACTCTAGCATCAGATCCTGCTGAATCGCAGCGATCCATTTCTGCAATATGGCCTCTAGTGCGCCGCCATCAGGACGGGTCTTGGTGGATAGATGGGTCATTAGTTCCCGGTAAGTGGCCAGTCCCTGTCCTTTTGTACCGACCAGACGACGCTCCGGGGACAGATCCGCGTCTGCGACGACAAAATCTCGGTCCATCGCATAATTACGGATCATTTGGAGCAAGAAGCTCTTGCCGCTTCCGTATCTACCTGTAATTAAACGGAAGGCAGCGCCGCCTTCGGCGATATTGTCCATATCTCTTAAGATCGATTCGACCTCAGGTTTGCGTCCAACAGCAATATGTTCAAGTCCGACTCTGGGGACTACGCCTGCAGTTAACGAGTTTACAAGCGCCGTCGTCAGACGTTTTGGAATTTTCAATGATTTCATTATTTATTACCCCGTTTCATTCTCCGGAACATAGCTTGTCCAGCATACTCATATAATCTTCGACAATCATGTCCTCATCAATGATCAAGTCTCCGATATGCTCCATTGCGGCTTCATTAATCTCCTCAATCAACACAGCGGGCATGGAGCCTGCTCTGCTGGCAGCAGCCTGCAGCGCTTGTGCACCATGGCTGTTCTTAAGTGCGAGCAAAATTTCGAGATGTGTATGCTGTAAGCTAGCGGCAAAATCTCTCCATTCCTCATCAAGCTCTTCCACGTTCCATACCACAGCAGGCTGCTCTTCCACTTGATTCTCCGCAACAACAGCTGATACGAGATTCACTTCTTCAATTTCGTCTACAGATAGAGGAGCAGGTGCATCAAAGTCCATAACGGCCTGAATAATCTGCTGTCCTCCAGTCTCGCGCTTCAAGGAAGCTGCTTGGGAGCCGCTATGTTCCATTAATCTGTTATGTCCTCTATGTTTAATCTGTGCCTTACTGGATGTATTCACTGCCTGCTCTTCATCATCTACGCCAAGCATCAGCATATCTCTTACTTCATTGGATTCACGTGCTAAGCGCTCAAGCTTGTGGTGATTGATGTGGATCTGTGGCTTAACTGCCCGAGCTGTTTCGGCTTGGAGTGCGTTCATTTCTTTTGCCAAGTAGCGTGAAATAAGCTCCTCCACATCTTGTTCCAGCTCAATCCCTCTTAGTCGGCCTTTAAATCCTTTCAATTCTCGCAGCTTATTCTCAGTGAACCGTACTAGCTGAGTGAGATAAGCTCTTAGCGGCTTATGCTCGCTGATGGGAACATAGTCAACGGTTATCGTTCGTCCGTAGATGTCACTATCATATAGTGCACTCTTGAACAGCGTCCGTTTCACACGCCAAGACTGGGGTTCAAAGCGCTGGATCAGCCGGGCTCCATGGGATCTGTATAAATATTGATCAACAAGGGCAATGACCTTCGGAGTAAATCTCGTCATCTCATATCGACCACTCTCGATATAAAACCGGCTTCGTTCAGGATCATAATCCAGCATGACAAAAAGGTTGTCCCAAGACAGCTCTACCGGTTCAGCGGTGAATCTCCGTTTCCATTCCAGCTCCTTCAATTCATTCGACATGTTGCGAGGCAGCTTCTTATGCATAGGAGGCGGGACATAACCCAGCTGATGCAGCGTCGCAAAATCATAGAGCCATTCTCTCATGTAGTTGTCCAGCTTCGGATGATGTTTACGGTAAGCCTGCCATACCTTATTAAGCCGCTCCCAGCCATCGGTAGGGTCAACCCAGCCTATCCCGTTAATAAGCTCGTATATATACACAAACAGATAGGACAAATCCGTCACTGGATAATGACCCATCCGCACTTCAGATCTCCAGTAAAAATACCACTGGTATTGCTCAGGTCTCATCTGGTCATAAGTCGGCCAGTAGCTGTGAAAAGGAACAAACGAGGCCTGCTCAGCAGTATGCCCGGACAACTCTTTGGCTGTATGTACAAACTGCTGCTCACGGGATATATACCGAAAATCCTGTTCCCAGTTCACCTGGGGTACAGCTTCCTTAGGGGCATAAATCTGACGAACAGATTCCCTATAAGGAACCTCTTGAATAGGTAGTTTATCTGACTGATTCTGACGGTCATCCTGCATTTTACTGAGCTCTGCATAACCTTCCTTAGGTGGTTTCTCAGTCTTCGCTTCCTCCCAGATCAGCACATCTGGAATGTCCAGATCATCTATCGGCAAATTAAGGGTTCGATTATATGTGGAATCACTAGAACTAGAATTGTTATGCTTAATATCCGTGGAATTGGCTTCAATTGGAGCAATGGGAACATCCCGTTCATTTCCTGACAGATCAAATTCGGCAAACCGGATCCGATCGTTGTTACTCATAGGACATACCTCCCTCCATCACAACTTAGATTATAACACTTCAAGGAAATGAGCATCTATCCCTGCACAAAAAAGAAGAAGGATTCAATGTGCGAATCCTCCTCCTCAGCGCGGGCATATTATTTCAGTTCTGTGCTCTGCGGTGTATCTCTCGTATATTCCACAAACTGGATTCTCTTCATCACTCTGCGGATCCCTTTCGGAAGAAAATAGGCGACAGGAAAGGCCAGCAAAAAGGCAATACCCCAAGAACGCATCCATATCATTAAGAAGGAATCATGGAACCCGTAATTAATGGACATCATGACAAATGACATCAGACATGACATTCCGAACGCCATAAAAAAGGTAAAAATAATCGTTTCGTACTTTTTGTTCAGCTTCATTATGCTACTCTCCGTTATTCTTTGATCTATATGCTCATGTTGCTGCTGAGCCGCATAACGATGTATTTTATCAGTAAGACTGTAGTTCGTCAATGATCTGTCCAGACCTTCTGTTCCTCATATTCTTTCTTTGACCGCTTGAATGAATGCTGCCGGATTCTCTTTGACAGTATAAGGATAAACGCCTTGCTGTGTGTGCAGATAGAGCAGTCCATCCATCTCCCCAACCTTTTTGTAGGAAAGATCAAATACTTTTTCCAGTGGAAACTCCCGATATTTTGTAACAATTTTATCAGGATACAGAACTAATTCACGCTCATCAGCTATCGTCTCCATATGAATACCTTCGATTTTACGTAACATTTTATAGTAGGCCTGTGTGGCGAGCCTCTCCATGCTCTTCACTCCTTAATTGAATGATAGTGCTGCTTAAATCACCCGATCTTCACGAGTCTTTTTTACGATGACTTCGGTTACTATTCATGATAATCTGTTATCACAGTGAAGTAAAATCTCCATAAGGAGTGATCATATGAATCCTTTTTCACCCGACTTGTTAAGAGACAAAGTCATTATCGTTACGGGAGGTGCTACCGGCCTCGGCCAGGCCATGAGTGAGCAATTCGCAGAGCTTGGTGCCAAGCTCGCCATATGCGGAAGAAGACAGACAGCCCTGGATCAAGCGGCTGAGGTGTTTCGCTCTAAAGGTCAGGACATCTATGTACAATCCTGTGATGTAAGAGACCCTGTTCAAGTGAGTGAATTTGTGAAAGCGGTTTATTCTCATTACGGAAAAGTTGATATTCTTGTCAACAACGCAGCAGGCAACTTCATAAGTCCAACCGAGCGATTGTCTCATCGGGCAGTAGATTCCATTCTTGGCATCGTGCTGCATGGTACCTTCTATATGACCCTTGAAGTCGGCAAACAATGGATTGAGCTTCGTCATCCTGGAACGATACTGAACATTGTAACGACTTATGCTTCAACGGGATCGGGCTACGTAACCCCTTCTGCTGCAGCCAAAGCAGGCGTGCTTGCCCTTACTCGTTCACTAGCGGTGGAATGGGCGCCTTATGGAATTCGTCAGGTTGCCATTGCACCGGGAGCATTTCCAACCGATGGTGCAGACTCAAGACTCTCTCCCACACCTGAGCTCCAGCAGCAATTGATTGATCGCATCCCTATCAAACGCGCTGGCAGTAAGGAGGAGCTTACTCATTTGGCGGCCTTTCTTATATCAGACTATGCAGGCTTCATTAACGGTGAAGTCATAACGATTGATGGCGGTGAATGGCTGCAGGGAGCAGGACAGTTTAACGGGCTATCAGAAGTGACGGATGAACAGTGGGATGAGCTGGCTAGAATGACACGCAACGGTAAATAAAATAAAGACACCTATTTTGCTGGCATGATCAACAATAATAGGTGTCCCTTGTATTAACTTAAGATTTGATAACTTCTCCGCCCATATAAATGGTAGAGCTGTATAGTCGCTTCGTTTGAACTAAAGGCTTCGCTCCCGGCATAACTGCGATAGAATCTGCATGCGAAGAATAGATGTGAATCGTATCCCCATCATGAATTGCAATTTGCTCCCGGCCGTTACCTAGAAAATCAGCATGCCCTACATAACCATCTACCGGAAAGGCTGTAACCACATTCATATCACCGTCATAGAGCGTAGGAAATATACCCCCTCCACGTCTATAAGCTAGTATGTAATCCATCCCGCTCTCATCCCAGCCGCTGATGGTATCTATAATGGTGAGCCAGCCGTCTGTTTGACGATGCTCCTTCCATATTTCTTGACCGTTTGCATCCAGCATGAACATTCCATCCTTGCCTTTAAGGCTTGATTTTCCATCTCCGCGAATGATCCGGTCCAGTCCTGCAATTTGGAGCCCCGGCAGATCGTCTCGGAATCGTCCAAGCGCAATATGCTGGGATTCAATGGAGTCCTCATATCTCCATACTTCAGTTCCATGCTTATCCATCATGACCGTTACACTGCCGCCAATGACAATCTCCATTTCTCCGTCACCGTTTACATCCCCTACCCATATACAGTCTGCATGATCAGACAAGTCCTGACAGCTCCATAGTACGTTTCCAGTTGAATCCAGCAGATCATACCCTGCCATGACTTCGTCTTTACCATCACCATCGATATCGTAAACCCACGGGAAGTGCCCGGGATTTCCTTGATGCGTCCACAGCAGTTCAAACTCAGAATTTAATGCCCATATCTGATGATAACGATCTTTAAGCAATAGATCTGTAGGACGATCCTTTCCCGACAAATTCGCGATAATAATACAGTCATGCGCTTCCGGAGATGGAAGGTCATAGACCTGTTTACTCTCCCCTGTGGTCCCGTCAATGATATGGAACTGGTCATTCATCACGCACAGGACTTCCAGCTGTCCATCACCGTCCAGATCATACACTTGTGCAGGATAATCCGATCCTTGTGTGCCTGCATCCCTATCCGAAGTTCCTCTTTGCCAGAGCATCCGTCCCTCCAGATCAAATACCGTGATACACTGCACCTGATGAGGGATATACCTTACATCCTTGCGGTTATCCGGCTGAATCATGACCAGTTCTAATCTTCCATCGTTATTGAGATCCCCGAATAACATCTTACAGTTAGGGCCAGCTGCACTCGCATCAACAGATGCAAGACAAACTGGATCGGATTGCTGAAGTATCATGTGTGGTCCTCCATATCATTGAATGTAGTGTAGATTAGCGTTTACTTTGTACAGCATACGTTAACACGATCTTTCCATCAATTGGACTTTTTTGTAGATGTGCTTTTGGGTATGGAATATATATCCTGTTCATGATATATTCACTCTGTTCGTCAAATTTCGAGTATTTCTGTCATGCGCTTAGGAGGCCTCATGTTCAAACTTCGTACTGTTCTTGTCTTTGCATTCACTGTAATCGTTATCATGCTCACACTCATAATGGGGTCCATTCTCAGTCATCGTGCCGAGAACAGCCTCCAGAAGGAGATTGGTCAATCCCTTGCCAACATCGCCTATCAGATGTCAGATAAGCTGGACAATTTTATGTGGTCAAGGCAGGGAGAAGTTGAAATGCTGGCCGCTACATATACACTGGCCCAGAATAACGAGATCTCCGAAATTCAAAAATTAATGGGCCAGCTTCAAACGAGCTTTCCTTCTTTCTCATGGATAGGTTATATGAATGTGAACGGAGATGTGATGGCGGCGACGGATGGAATTCTGGTCGGGTCCAATATTTCTGAACGTCCTGTCTTCAAGGAAGGAATCAAAGGGAAATTCATTGGTGATGTTCACGATGCTGTTCTGCTGGCCAAGCTTCTGCCCAATCCTAGCGGAGAGCCGCTGCAGTTTGTCGATATTAGTATGCCGGTAATGGACCGTAACGGTCAGGTAAAAGGAGTGCTCGCCGCTCACCTCAGCTGGGAATGGTCTAGAGAGGTAGAGCGCACGATATTAGAGCCTCAGCAGCAGCATACGCAGGGTATGGAGCTGTTCATAGTGAGTAAGAACGATAACACGATTCTGTTAGGGCCCGATGATATGGTGGGTCAACAACTAGACATTCAATCCATCCAAAATGTGCAAAACGGTGAAAATTCATGGAAAATTGAAGAATGGCCCGATGGACAAACATATCTAACCGGCTATGCCTATGGAGATGGATATTTGAATTATGAGGGTCTCGGCTGGTCCGTACTTTCAGGCAGCCCGAAGCCACAGCCTTTATTGGTCTTAACGAGCTGACAAGACAGTTTATTATGGTAGAGGATCTGCATATCTGAGAAACTCTTATATACCGGGATTTTAACATCTTTCCCTTGTCTCAGCTGATTAGCCGCATTGGTGATTCCCCGGATCGGCTTCGTAATTCGCTCGGACAATAACCAGCCGATCGCAGCAAAGATGAGGGCAGCGGCTGCCCACGGACGATATCCTTCTCCTGAATTGGAATCGGACTTTCTAAGGAGAACAGCAAGCCTCCCAAGCTAATATTTTTAATATCACATTGCAGCCCTTGCTCAAATATAATCGGACTGGAGGAAGCGTGCGGTATCAAAGACTCTAGACAAGAGTTCAGGTGTCTGACCGGAATACGGATATCTTTTCGTCTATTCAGCATCTTTTTCTGCAAATCTGGTGGCAAAATACATAGAATCCGCTGCAAGTAGCTTGCAATGGGATAGGTATCAAACACAATTAACCCATCAGCTGAGTAGATCGTAATCCCCACCGAATTACCTAACGGAAACGGGATATTCTCCTCCACCTCAAACATCACTTCAAATACATCGCCTTCTATATAAGAGATACGCCCTCCAACCGAGCGGAGCTTACTCCGTACAACGACGACGCAGTCTATTAATGAGGCTTCGTTAATTTTATCTATGCTCATCATGTATTCCTCCTGAAATAATAAAAAGCTGCATTGAAAATACATCGTTGTGTGTTTTTGGAAAAATGATGATCAGCATTATTATATAAGAATATCAGAGATTTGAAATGTAGTTTTTTATATTCACGTGTCATAGTCACTATAGCTAGAATCGAAATGTGATTCAGCCCTGTATTAAAATTTATCGGATAATACGTCATTTTTTGAAATATTTGCTGTTATTCCATTTTAAGAGCTTCATTTGACAAAAAGAAACAGGGCTCTTATTGAAGCCCTGCTTGTGAATTGATATTTAATCTAACGAAGGTAGGGATAAAATAACAGCACCATCATGTTGGGAAAGAAATCGCGTTGAAGTTGGTATTATTTGCGGATACAGAGGTCACATTCGTGCTTGCCGTCAAAAATCCTCTGACAGTATACGTGTTTGTCGCCGTTGCAGGAGCTGTATCTACATAGGTATTCGCAATGATAAACCGCTGAATACCTGCGGTACTACCGCTTCTAATGATGATCTGTGAATTGATCAAGGTTGCATCCCGGTACAATCTAAATTCCATCTGAACCGACCAATCTGCTGTCGTATCGACTTCTGCAGAGAGTGTGTAATCTAACTTAAGCGGGAGGCCTGCTGTAGTATCCTGTGTTACTGTCGCAAGCGTAATCTCCGTCGCTGCAGGCATAGCTATGGCTGCGGGAACATTTGCAAAAGCCAGCACAGGCGATGCGGCAGTTGCACCTGTCGGACCTGTCGCCCCTACTGCTCCTGCATCACCGGTTGCTCCTGTCGGGCCAGTTGCACCGACTGCCCCTGCGTCACCGGTTGCTCCTGTTGAGCCCGTGGCTCCAACTGCTCCTGCTTCTCCCGTTGCTCCTGTAGGGCCAGTTGCACCGACTGCTCCGACTTCTCCTGTCGCTCCTGTCGGACCCGTTGCACCGACTGCTCCGGCTTCTCCCGTTGCTCCCGTTGAGCCGGTCGCACCGACTGCCCCGGTTTCGCCCGTTGCTCCTGTCGAACCAGTTGCACCGACTGCCCCGGCATCACCCGTCGCACCCGTTGGACCGGTTGCACCGACTGCCCCAACTCCACCTGTTGCTCCCGTCGGGCCGGTTGCACCGACTGCTCCCGCTTCTCCGGTCGCACCTGTCGGGCCCGTTGCACCGACTGCCCCTGCTTCTCCTGTTGCTCCCGTCGGCCCCGTTGCACCTGTTAGCCCCGTTACGCCTGTTGCTCCTGTCGAGCCAGTTACACCTACCGCTCCTGCTTCTCCCGTTGCTCCCGTTGGGCCGGTTGCACCGACTGCTCCGGCTTCTCCCGTTGCTCCCGTTGAGCCGGTCGCACCGACTGCCCCGGTTTCGCCCGTTGCTCCTGTCGAACCAGTTGCACCGACTGCCCCGGCATCACCTGTCGCACCCGTTGGACCGGTTGCACCGACTGCCCCAACTCCACCTGTTGCTCCCGTCGGGCCGGTTGCACCGACTGCCCCAACTCCACCTGTTGCTCCCGTCGGGCCGGTTGCACCGACTGCTCCCGCTTCTCCGGTCGCACCTGTCGGGCCCGTTGCACCGACTGCCCCTGCTTCTCCTGTTGCTCCCGTCGGCCCCGTTGCACCTGTTAGCCCCGTTACGCCTGTTGCTCCTGTCGAGCCAGTTACACCTACCGCTCCTGCTTCTCCCGTTGCTCCCGTTGAGCCAGTTGCACCGACTGCTCCGGCTTCGCCGGTAGCTCCTGTCGGACCCGTTGCACCGACTGCTCCGGCCTCACCGGTTGCTCCCGTCGGGCCGGTTGTGCCAACTGCCCCTGCTTCTCCTGTCGCACCTGTCGGACCGGTTACGCCAACTGCTCCTGCGTCACCGGTTGCTCCTGTCGGGCCGGTTGTGCCCACTGCTCCAACTTCACCTGTTGCTCCCGTCGGACCCGTTGCACCGACTGCCCCTGCTTCTCCCGTAGCCCCCGTTGGGCCGGTTGCACCCACTGCTCCAGCGTCACCGGTTGCTCCCGTTGGTCCGGTTGCACCGAATGCGCCTGCTTCGCCCGTTGCTCCTGTCGAACCAGTTGCACCGACTGCCCCGGCATCACCCGTCGCACCCGTTGGACCGGTTGCACCGACTGCTCCCGCTTCTCCTGTCGCACCTGTCGGACCCGTTGCACCGACTGCCCCAACTCCACCTGTTGCTCCCGTCGGGCCGGTTGCACCGACTGCCCCTGCGTCACCGGTTGCTCCTGTCGGTCCGGTTGCGCCTAATGCTCCAGCTTCACCTGTCGCACCTGTCGAACCAGTTGCCCCAACTGCTCCGGCGTCACCGGTTGCTCCTGCCGGACCCGTTGCACCGACTGCTCCGGTTTCTCCCGTTGCTCCTGTCGGTCCGGTTGCGCCTAATGCTCCAGCTTCACCTGTCGCACCTGTCGGACCGGTTACACCCACTGCTCCGGCTTCTCCTGTCGCACCTGTCGGACCCGTTGCACCTACTGCTCCGGCCTCACCTGTCGGACCCGTTGCACCTACTGCTCCGGCCTCACCTGTTGCTCCTGCCGGACCCGTTGTTCCCGTCGAGCCAGTTGCACCGACTGCTCCCGCTTCTCCTGTCGCTCCTGTCGCACCTGTTGATCCGGTTGCACCAGTTGAACCACCTGGCGGCCCTTCTGGCCCAGTCATTCCTGTCGCACCGGTCTCACCAGTTAATCCGGTCGCCCCCGTACTTCCCGTTACACCGGTTGTTCCGGTCGGACCTGTTGCCCCTGTAGCGCCGATCCCACCGGAGTTTGCTCCAAGAAGCTCAGCTGAAACAATCCGATGGGCTGCTGCCAGATTTCCTGCGCCGTCCTTACCCCATACAGATAACTCAATTGAATCCTCTGCAAGACCGCTTGTAAGAAATTCAAACTCAAATCCATCCAGATTGGCGAAATAGGTTCTGTTAATCACACCATTTGGTCCAATGCTTAACGAATCGAGCACATACAAAGTTCGAGCCGTATCCAACACATATCCCTGAACCGTTACAATTCCACTATTGACGGTATCCCGATTTTCAATAGATATTGTAATTTGCTGTGTAAGTCTGACTCCATTTACCGCATTATTCTCAATAGGTCCAGTTGAGTAATTAGCCATATTACCAATCTCCCTCAATTATGAAGTGATTTGTTAGTTACAACACTCACTTCTTACAATTCTGAAGATACTAATCGATGCGCACTCACGATGTGACCTGATCCATCTTTTCCCCATACGGATACTTCAATCGCATCATTATCATCAATCGACACTACAAACTCATAACCTTCGACATTGGCTAAATAATCGTTTGTAAATACAGCGTTCGGAGCGAGATTGAAGAACTCTTCCACGTAAATTGCTCTTACTTGATCCAGTACATATCCTTGTATTAAGATCGAAGCATTTTGAGTCAATGATTTATTCATCATTTTAACTGTGACCATCTGGACCGGCCGAAGGCCGTTTACCGCACTATTTAAAATAGGCCCCGTCGTGACAACCAATTATTGTTCCCCCTTCATGAACTGACATATATCAATAGGTTAGGAACCATCTTTCTCAACATATGATGCCGGTGCTCAATGAATGTCATGAATCTTGTCGAGTTAACCATTTATTTGGATCATATTCGTACAATTGATCTACATATGTTTAAGTTTTGTCTTGTGGGTGAACATATTAGAGTGTGATGTTGTTTAGAGGACATGGAATAGGGTTTTGTTTATTGTCAAGTGAATTATTTGTGATATATGATTACTAATGAATTTCGCTTGCAAACGCTATTATCATCTAGATGAATCAATTTAACTTACTGATTTACATAGATGAGCAATCCGAATAATTAACTTACCAAAGGAGAATGGAGCATGAATAAACGTTTTGATTCAAAAGTTGTATTGATTACTGGAGCAGGCTCCGGATTAGGACAAGCGGCAGCCCTTGAAATCGCTAAAGAAGGCGCCAAGCTGTCACTGGTTGACCTCAATCAAACCGCACTTGAAGAAACGAAAAAATTGATTCTTGAAGCAGCACCTGAAGCAGAAATCCTTCTTCTCACTGCCGATGTATCTGATGAGCAAGCGGTCCAGAAATATGTAGATGATACGGTACAACAATTCGGCCGCATCGATGGTTTCTACAACAATGCTGGAATCGAGGGTACTCAGGCTCCTACAGCAGAATACAACAGCAAAGTGTTTGACAAAGTCATCGACATCAACCTTAAAGGTGTCTTCTATGGTATGAAATATGTACTTCCTGTAATGAAAGAGCAGCAATCCGGTGCCATCGTGAACGTAGCATCTGTCGGCGGAATCCGCGGAGTTCTAAATCAGGCAGCATATGTTGCGAGTAAACATGCCGTGGCCGGTATGACAAAAAACGCAGCAATCGAATATGGTCAGTACAACTTAAGCATCAATGCCATTGCACCAGGTGCCATAATGACAGCAATGGTCGTTGGTTCCCTGAAACAAATCGGCGGAGAAGACGGTTGGGAAGAAGCCGGCAAACAATTCGTCAGCGTCAATCCGAAAAAACGCTTCGGTAAACCAGAAGAAGTAGGCCGTCTCGTCGCGTTCCTGCTGTCCGGAGAATCCGAATTTATTAACGGTGTCGTGATTCCTATTGACGGTGGACAGTCGAACCAATACTAATTTATCTCAAAAAGATCATTTTGGACCCCTGCTTGGGGTCCTTTTCTATTCCTTGTCACTCAACACAAAGAGGCGAATCCCTCATATTAAGGGATTCGCCTCTTCTTCTCTTCTATCTACTTATTCAAACTAACTTGTCGCCTTCTCCCCAATGTGCAGGGAATGCTGAAGCTGCACAATATCCTCATATATGGCTGGGAACTTGGAGAGCCAAGGGAGGTTCATTTCTACTGGTTCTCTCTTATCCTTAATCGATTGTGTGAGCATTTCGAAATAACGACGAAACTCATGTCTATCCTCATCGGATATCGCTTCGGTTTCATTTTTGTTTGCTGCTGCCAGCAGAACATATCCCAGATGCAGACAATCGGCAACGGCCGGCCACAGCACGGCGATTCGGCCGCTTTTTTTGATAGACTCCGCAAAGGCATCGTCATAAACCAATCTTAATTGAATCAACGCATTACGTAAATCATGCTCTTGAAGCTCTTTATCATGAACAGGATCTTCATTGAGTATTGCCAGAAGTAATTCCCCTTCTTTTTGAACGGCATGGGACATCGCCTCCGGCAATTTCCTGGAAGCCCTTGTTCTCCAGAGCAGCAATGAACCCACAATAGCAATAATACTCCCGATAATAATATCTATAATACGGGCCGATATAAAATATCCTGCGGTCAAAGCAGGCTGAATGGTTGTACCGATCAGCAGCGTGCTTGGTGTCAGGAATAATACAGCGAGTGCATAGTTTCTTCCGTATATAAGCTCCACAATGAATTGAAATATCATCAGAGTGAGGGGGATGACGATACCGATTGGCTCATACCACAGCACTGCAGCACCGATCAAGATTCCAATAATTGTCCCAGCCGAACGCTGCAGACCTCGATATACCGTGCCGATATAGGTGCCTCCAGCCATAACAGCTGCACTAGACAAGGGAACCCAGTAAGAGCGGTCGAAATGAAAACCATAGGCGATCGCCGCTACAACGAGCAGCACCAACCCATATCGAAGGGAAGTATACAGAATCGTTGAATCGGGTCTGAATGCGTTACGCAGCAAGTTGAGGATCGAAGGCTTCGAATCGCCTAATGTCATACTATCTTCAGCCGGTGTATCAGCTTCTCTCGTTAACATATCATACGCCGCTTCAATATGAGCATACAAATTGTGTAACGAACCCTCATATTCTTCTTCCATGGAGTGGTTCAAACGAACTCTAGCATCTCTTGTGTGGATGGCATGGCTCAGCCTCTGCAATGCATGTGCCAGCCCGTCCTCTGCCGCATTTTTGCTCTCCATGGAGACATCGATGATGGATATAAATATATCGCTCGCTTGCAGATTTAATCTTTTTAATTTTTCTAAGTACTGATTATTTCGCGAGCCAATGACTTTACCATTCGTTAAGGTGCGTTCTGCCTGCTTCATGAGTGAAGCGCTCTGATGCTGAAGATCCGTGAATTGCTCTGTCCCGATCGCAGAGAGCAGCTTGGATAAGCTCTGATATACAGCAGACACTGATTTGTTCTCTGGTCCATAAGGAACGATCAGATAACCGAACATCCCCACAATCCAAGCAAACAGACCGCCAAGCAGTACACACAGTGCGCTTAACGGTAATGTACTTGGATCGTGCGGCATGGACGTTCCGACTGAATAGGCAAGGACAAAAAACATCCCCCCAGGACCTGTAATTCGAAAAAGATTGAATATAAAGACAGATAATGCCCCAACAAGACCAAACATGAAGACCATTAGCGGCACATTGTAAGAGCATAAGGCACCCAGCGTTAACGCGGCAGTCAAGCCAAGCGCAACCCAGAATAAGCGGATCGCACGCTGAGCATAGGTTTCATTCGATACATACAAAAAAGTAAAGCCGCCGATGGATGCCAGTATGCCTAGACTCGGATTTCCACTCAGAAACCCTAATATGGAAGGTATACCTACACTTATAGCGGATCCAATTCCTCGAAACCAATTTAAAGGAATCGGCTTGATTGCAAATGCATCTCTATATTTTCTTTCCGCCGGAATGATGTGCTTCGCACGGCGTCTTTCGGTGGATTTTTGATATTTGCTGATTTTATGATTGTTGTAATTATCCATACTTGTTACCTCGATTTCCTACTAAAAATGTACGGTATGAGCAGCTGCATTATCTTCAATCTGACCCAACACTTTGTTGAAGACAGCCAGCTCATCCTGCGGTATTCCGTCAAGAACCTTGCTGAATACCTGTTCCAGATGTTCATATACCTCATCTCTTAATTTGACGCCTTGATCTGTAATGTATATGAGATAGGATCTCCGATCCTCCTTATTTGTCTTCCGAACAATCAGTCCTTCCCTTTCCAGTATGTCCAATATTTTAGCAAGCGTTGCCGGATCTTTATCTGAGATGGCTGCTAACTCTTTTTGCGTAATACCATCATGCTCGTACACTCTCTTTACTACAGTCCATTGCTCAGGGGTGATCGCATAGCTCCTTAAATACCCAGTAAGAAACCGAAGCACAGCTCGGCTAGTTCTTGTTATCGCATAGCCATACTTTTCTTCATTGCCTATAGCTTTCATCTTTCTGCCTCCATAATTGTTATACAAATTATATGTATACATATCAATTTTATCTCTCTAATTGTACTTTTTCAAGTTTTTCTGAAAATTACTTGTTAGACGAATCAATTTCATCATACCCAGGAATCTTGAAATCAATGTTGCTGCACTAAAAAAAAGAACCCGCAATGTTAGCAGGTTCTTCAGTCCATCAGGTGACTATTCATTGGATCTTTCGATACAGCTTCTCACGCCTGTCAAGCGTTTCATATTTGTGGCTATGACTATTAAACAGCATCGATTCCTTGTCTCCCAGTACAAGAAAACCAAGCAGCGCTAGACTGTCATGCAGGAGATGATATACCCGATTCTGCAGCTCTCGATTGAAGTAAATGAGTACATTTCGGCAGAAAACCACATTAAATTCATTAAATGATTGGTCCGTGACCAGATTATGCCGTGCAAATACAATGTTCTTGAGCAGGGATGAATTAAAAATAACAGAGTCCTTGCGGGCCATGTAATAGTCTGAGAAATCCCTTGTACCGCCTGAACGAATATAATTATAGGTGTTCACTTTCATATTTCTCAAGGGATATATGCCCATCTGAGCCTTTTCAAGTGCATCCTCATTAATATCGGTTGCATAGATCCTGGCTCTGTCGTACAAGCCTTCTTCCTGAAGCAGAATTGCCATTGACAACACCTCTTCGCCGGTTGAGCAGCCTGCATGCCAGATTCGAATATGAGGATATGTCCGTAAATACGGAATAACATTTTTACGAAACGAATAAAACATATCCGGGTCACGGAACATCTCCGTCACGCCAACGACAAAGTAACGAAGCAGCTGCTGCATCCGGTCAGGGTAATGGAGTACTTGAGGGATCAGAGCCGAGATTGACTCTTCACCTATCGACTGCATTCCGTGCCTAATTCTTCTATATATCGAATCATAAGCATAGTTACGAAAGTCATAACCATACATACGATAAATCGCCTGGAGAAGCAGCTCTACTTCTATTTTCTCAAGCTCCTTATCTTGACCTGACAGAGGATCAAGCTGCGAATATTCCCCATAATCTGAAATGATCTTCAGCCTCCTTTACGTATAGAGCCACACCTTCAATAAAGAAAGCAACTTCTCAACATCGATCGGCTTGCTAATATAATCAGATGCACCTGCTTCAATACATAGCTGCCGATCTTCTTTCATCGCTTTTGCCGTCAAAGCAATAATTGGAGTATTCTCAAAGCGACTGTTACCACGTATCGCTCTCATCGTCTGATATCCATCCATTTCCGGCATCATAATGTCCATAAGAATAAGATCAAATTCAGGATCCTCAGCAAGAACTTCCATCGCCTCTCGCCCATTCTCCGCAAAGGTCACATTCAATCCATACGATTCCAATATACTGACAAGTGAAAAAATGTTGCGAATGTCATCTTCAACTAGAAGAATTCGTTTCCCGTCGAAATCAGTCTGATTGCTGTACAGCTTCTTCAGTATATTGCGGCGATCTTCCGGCAGATTTGCTTCGACTCGATGCAGGAACAATGCCGTTTCATCGAATAGACGCTCCTGCGATTTAACGTTTTTAATTATAATGCTCTCCGCATACTTTTTGAGCTCAATTTCTTCCTTCATGGTCAGTTCTTTTCCCGTATATATAATGATCGGCAGCTGCTTCAAATGATCATTCTGCCTTATACGGTCGAGCAGTTCAAATCCAGAAATGCCGGCTAGACCAAGATCCATGACCATACAGTCAAATCGTTCTTTTTCAAGCTCCCGCAGAGCCTCTTCACCCGTAGATACATCGGTAATCAGCACATCGTCATGACCAATCAGTTCTACCATACTATTTCTAAGAACGACATCATCTTCAACAATAAGCAGCCGTTTCAGGTCACGATTAATGAAGGTTTCAATATCTGATAGGGCATCCTCGATCTGAACCTTGTTGACCGGCTTCTTCAGATAGGCGATAGCTCCCATCGTTAGTCCCATCTGTTGTTCATTTGCTGCAGAGACCACTTGCACTGGAATATGACGCAATTCCGGATGCTGCTTCAGCCGCTCAAGTACGGTCCATCCATCAATGATCGGCAGCTGAATATCCAATATGATGGCATCTGGTTTATAAGCATGAGCAAGAGCAAGACCATGATCCCCCTGCAGAGCGACGATTCCTTTGAACTTCCGTGATCGAGCCATGTCCAGTATAATTCCAGCAAAATTCACGTCATCTTCAATAATGAGCAGAACGCGATCACCGGCCTCTATACTTAACCGATCATCCAATACGTCCATTTCGAGAGGATTGATCGAACCCGGAGAATCTGCGTGCGTAATAACGGCAGTAGAATCGTTCAGCTGTTCTACAGCCGATTGAGGTTCCTCGCCTGCGACAGCAGCCTCATTTATCATCTCGGTCTCTGAATTATGCTTGTATTCTGGGATGAATAGTGTAAAGGTGCTGCCTACTCCTTCCTCACTGTCAAACTCGATATGTCCGCCAATTAATCCCGCAAGCTCGCGGCTGATCGTCAGTCCAAGTCCAGTTCCACCATATTTTCGGCTTGTTGTTCCATCGGCCTGCTGGAAAGCATCGAATATAATCTCTTTTTTGTCGAGTGGGATGCCAATGCCGCTGTCAGCAACGGTGAATGCAATCCATTGCTCTACCTCGCCTTCATTGAAAGGACATCTGCGCTCATCTTTGTGGATGCTCAGCGTGACTTGACCTTCACTTGTAAATTTAAAAGCGTTGGACAAGAGATTCTTCAAAATTTGCTGTAATCGGTGTACATCGGTGTAAATGTATTCAGGCAGAGGTGCATCTGCAACAATATTAAACTCAATTCCTTTGTTTAAAGCGATGGGGTGAAAGCTTCCCCGAAGACTGTCATTAATATCCGCTAGCAGCACATCATCCATCTCGACCTTCATTTGCCCTGCTTCAACCTTGGATAGATCCAGGATATCATCGATCAGCCTGAGTAGATCGTTACCCGAGGAATGGATGGTCTCAGCAAATTCAACCTGCTTCGCATTTAGATTCCCGTCTTTATTGTCCATCAGAATCTGAGAAAGGATTAGTAAACTATTGAGCGGTGTTCTCAGCTCATGTGACATATTCGCCAAAAATTCCGATTTATATTTAGATGCGATTAGCAGATCCGATGCCTGCTTCTCCAATACATAATTTTGCTTCTCCATTTGCTCGTTAATTTCTTCGATCCTGCGCAAATGACTTTCCACTTGCTCTGTTCTCACCGACAAATCCAGATTGATCTGCTCAAGATCTTGCTGTTGGCGCTGTAAACGTTCCTCGGATTGACGAAGCGCTTGATTGGATGCCTTCATCTCGTCCTGCTGGGAGATAAGCTCTTCCGATTGTGTTTTCAATTCCTCGGTTTGAGACTGGAGCTCCTCAGACATCGCCTGTGATTCTGCCAGCAATCGCTGGACCTCCATTTGCGCCAGGACATTATTGATGGCGATCCCGATCATGCTTCGAGTCTGCTCCACTAACTGAATATGCTCAGGCGTAAATGTCTTCAACGAAGCAAGCTCAATTACACCCTCGACTTCATTTTCAAATTCAACTGAGAAGATCATAATATGACGAGGCGAAGATTCGCCGAGCCCTGTCGAAATTTTCACATGTCCTTCGGGCACAGATTCAAGAAGAATGATCTGCTGTTGAAGTGCCGCCTGACCCACAAGTCCTTCACCAATGCGGATATATTCGGTTCCCAGACCTTCTCCAGAAGAGGCATAAGAAGCGGTCTTAACCAACTTGTTTTGTTTACGAAGATAAAATACCGCATAGGGCGCATCTAGCAGAGAAGCGAGTTTCATAGTGAATGATTCTGCAAGCTTAGATACTTCGATAACGCCTTGATAGGATACGGCAACCTCACGGACGCTGGTCTGCAGCCAGTCATTCTTCTCATACGTTTCAATAAGTCTGTTGGTGACTTCACCTAATTCCCTAATTTCATCACGCGTGCGAACGGTAATGCGTCTAGATAGCTTCTTGCCTTTATCGGAAGCCATGTCCGAAATGGCGGAGCTGACCTGTTTGATCGTACCCACTATATTTCTCGATATGATATAAGCTACAATAATTGATAATAGGATGACGAGAATGATAACGGTGTACATCACATTCCTGAAATCCTCATTTTGCTGATCCAGATGCAGTAACCGTTCTTCCGTCAATGCTTTCTCTGTCAATCGAAATTCGTTGAACTGAGTTCTCATCTGATCCATCAGCCGTTTGCCAATATCCTGTGTGAAATACACTGCGATGTCTTGTTCTCTATTCTCCTGCTTCAGACCAATAACATACTCACCGGCATTTTCGATCCATTGCTCAATATTGTTCTTAATCTCATCAAGACGCTGGATCTGAGTTGGATTGTTAGATACCAGCTCATACAATTGATTGTAATCGGCTTTCCAATTGGACAATGCATCGTTGTAAGGTACCAGGTAACGATCTTCACCAGCGATAACAAACCCTCTCTGACCCGTTTCCATATCCAGCATATGCTTCTCTATCTGGTACGTCAGATTATGTACTTCGATATCGTGATCCGCAATAAAATCCATCTCCTGCTCCATGGACGTGATTCGGCTGCCAAGGACAAAGATCGCTGCTCCCAAGCAAACGATAATGAGAAAGTAACCTATAATAATCTTGGTACGAATCGTAAGCCTCATTTTCTCAAACATTGATTTCTCCTCCTGAACTTTTTTCCTTATAAGTGAGGCTATTAGCAGTCTATCATCAAAAAAAGAATCCTCAGGTACGACTCGGATTCTTCATCGAAAGCGTTCTCTTCATGCAAAAATATAGTACCATATCACTAAACACGAGTATCCATCGGATTCCCGCCCGGAATGGCGTCTATTGCTTAGTTTACGTGAAGTGAAAACACTTGTCTATACGGATTATTAAAGTAAAAAACACAGTGAAGCTTCTAGAGCTTCACTGTGTTTTGATACAAATTAAAGGCATCAATATATTATTTACAGGTCATCTAATCTATTGAACGTGAATAAAGACTACTTCAACAGATTCTCGCTATGAAGCTGGTCAAAAATGAGCTGTGTTACTGCCGATACTTGCTCCCGATCGACATAGTTCAACCATTTCAGCTCCTCAATCTCGGATTCAGGGCTTAAGACTCCTTCGTAATCAGCCATGTAGCAGGTCATCATCACTTGAATCCCTTCCGATTTGCCATGTGCCGGGGCCTCGAACGTACCGTATAATTGAATCCGCTCCTTAAGTATATCGACTGATAACTCTTCTCTGATTTCACGAATCAACGTTTCTTCATCCGTCTCACCAGATTCCCTTTTGCCACCCGGCAAATAATACGTATCCTTGCCTTTACTGCGAGCACCTAGGATTTGACCATTAAGCAAGTGAATCCATGCGATCTTATCTATTGTTGTTGTCATTTACTTGAACACCTTTCCGAATCCGCTGCGGGAGCGGGCTAATAAGTCATCCCATGTTCCTTCCGGCTGGGCCGGAGACAAAATCTCTTGGGACACAACACCATGATATCCGATTCGTGCTAAGCTGCTCAAGTAGCCGGACAGATCAATGACTCCTTCTCCAGGATAAGCGCGATCGTTATCCAGCAGCTGCTCTACAGGAAGATCATAGGCATCGTTTATGTGCACATGGACGATTTGATTCTCTTTGAGTTGAAGCAGAGCATTCGGAGTCAAGCCTGTTGTATGACAATGATAAAAATCAACCAGCAATCCCACATTGGACAAGCCAATTGCGTCGATCATCTCCAGCGTTTCTTCTGCGGTCCAGATAAAAGGATACTTCCATGCCGTTCTTAAATGATGCGGCCCCACAAATTCAAGACCGAGACGTATGCCATAGACCCCAAGCACTTCAGCACACCATCTTAACCGTGAAATGCTTCTGGCCATAAATGAAGCCGCTTTCTCGTCAGTGGAAGGTAAAATATATGTAGTACAAGCCGTACATCCAAGCTGTTCAGCACGGGCTGCTGATAGGGCAAGCCCCTCTAATCCTTGCTTAAACTGTTCATCCGTACCGCGCCATTCTACGCTCAGTCCTATAGATCCAATAATTATGCCGTGTTCGTTGAGAAGCTGCTGTGCTGTTTCCAATCCTATTTTATCAACAAGCTGCTTGGCGTCCAGATCAACCGCCTCAAAACCATATTCTGCTGCTTTTTGTATGAACAAGACGTCATCAATTGAACCAATCCCTGCTTTTGTCAGTCCTTTTTTCACGTTCACTTCACCCTTTCTAGCTTGGATATGAATACGGTAAAGAGATTTCTTATGTCTATCCTACATCATATTCCAGAACTACAAAAGAGATTGAAAGGAATGGCGAATAACATCGCCTCTGCTGATAATGCCTGCAAGAACGCCATTACGGTGTACGGGCAGCTTCTTGATCTGTTTTTTTCCGAGAATGGATGCAATGATCTCAATATCCTCATTCCAGGATACGGTTATCACTTTTTTCTTACATATGGACATCACATTCAATTTCATAATTTGTTTGACACGATCCTCATATTCCTCGTAATTCAAATTGACGGCGTATGTATATATAAACATATCATCCTTCTTGCCAATATAACGCATAATGTCTCCGTCGCTAATGTAGCCGACAATTTCATTGCGTTCATTGACTACCGGAAGACCACTGATCCGATGATCGATAAATCTCTGAATAACCTGTTCCACATTGTCACTTTCTTTCACTTTGTATACGGGACTAATCATAATGTCATGCGCCTTCATCTTCCGGCCTCCTCATCAAGCATCATTTTTATATCCTAAGCTTCTGAATCGTTATTATTCTTATTCTTTATTTTATACTCTTGTTACAAAAAATGCGTAATGGTTCACACCGAAATCATGAATTTCGGTAAAATATTTTTAAGGCTTCCTTTTTTCTTATACCAATCTGATCCAGATAAGGTGATAGGAAGTAATTTTATGGAAAGTATCTAGATAAATAAGATTACTTCCTATTATGAATTTTTCATATGTTGAAATTATAATAAAAGAAGATAGTACTTTCGTTCGTGCTCGTCATATCTGCTTTTATTGGGGTAAGTTTGCAGATGTTTTTTTCTGGTTAGACTTAATTCATACATACTAGCTTATGGAGGTACTTAACGTGCACAATCAAAGCCGGCCAGAATCGAAAACAACATTGAACCCTGGCTCTGTCGGAGCGCAGGGTCGTCTGTCATCATTAAACCTATGGTCTGGTATTTTATTTGGTCTGGGACTTGTGAGCTTTGTAGATGAAACTATTTTTCATCAGCTGCTTCATTGGCATCATTTCTATGATAAATCGACGACCTCTATCGGACTTATCTCCGACGGTTTGTTTCATGCCTTCAGTTGGTTTGCTACGATCGGAAGTTTATTTATGCTTGCACATCTGCTGAGACTAAACTCTCTGCATAAGAAACGCTGGTGGGGCGGCGTCCTATTGGGTGGTGGTTTGTTTCAACTATACGATGGTACGATTCAACATAAGCTCATGCTGCTCCATCAGATCAGGTATGTGGAGAATGTAATCATCTACGACATCATCTGGAACCTGTTTGCCATATTGTTAGTCATTGGTGGAGTGACATTGATTATTCAAACAAAACATACAGGAGCAGCTTCAACCTATGCCGATTCATAATCACATTCCTTCAGCCCAGCATTCTCTTTCCCTCTATATATTTGCTCTGCCTCTCATTACAGTGATGATCGCGTATATGATTGCAGCTATTGTGTCCAGCCAAAAGCTGCGAACATGGAAGATACACCGGACTCTCTTCTGGCTCCTCGGTATCACATGTGCGATCGCTGCAGTCTTCGGACCTTTAGCTAATGCGGCCCATCACGATTTTCGATATCACATGATCAGTCACTTGCTGATTGGAATGCTCGCTCCCATCCTGCTTGTATTTGCAGCTCCGATGACACTCATCCTGCGTACACTTCCTGTTCGACTAGCCCGGAGGTTCATTTCATTCCTCAACCGACCTGTGATCCGAATGATCAGTCATCCTATTTCAGCGTCACTCATCAACCTCGGAAGTATGTGGCTTCTGTATACGACGAGCATCTATTCACTTATGCATCATCACCTTTGGCTGCACTGGTTCGTCCATGTTCATATGCTGCTAGCCGGATTCCTGTTTACATGCTCCATGATCGATGTGGATCCTGTTCCACATCGGTACAGCTTCAGACTTAGAGCCAGTATCTTGCTGCTCTCGTCGGCAGGACATAATATCCTGTCCAAGTATATTTATGCTCACCCTCCTATAGGTGTAAATCTATCGCAGACTGAAACTGGAGCTATGCTTATGTATTATGGAGGAGATATTATTGATGTCCTCCTCATCACAATACTTTGCTCACAATGGTACAAATCCGTTAATTCGAGGTCCTTCCTATCTAGGAAAAGCAGCACACAGTTATCATAAGATGAG
Source organism: Paenibacillus urinalis (assembly GCF_028747985.1). NCBI lineage: Bacteria > Bacillati > Bacillota > Bacilli > Caryophanales > Paenibacillaceae > Paenibacillus > Paenibacillus urinalis. Next base: position 2,454,222 of record NZ_CP118108.1, on the reverse strand, counting down.
AATCTCATGCATCAAGCTCGTAATCTACCTCTTTACTTTAAACATGTTCTCCTGAAGTAATTGAATCGCCTGATCTAGCCGATCTTGCGGTACATCGCCATAGCGATCTCCAATACTAATCTCTGTCTTGCATTCCTGATTGTGAACTTCTCGCAGGAACGAGATTAAGCCGACTCCTGTTTGTGTATATACATCAATCAGTATGGGCTCAAGCTCCCCAGCAGACATATGAAAATGAAGATGAAACATATTTGTCACGGGGACCTGTGGAACAGTTCTAACTCCTGAACACTGATTGAACAAGCCGGCGAGCTCCTTTGCCCTGTTATAATATTCTGCCATTCGGTCAATCCGTTTATTTAAATAATAATCGCTGCTCAGAATGTAAGGATACAGCCCAATCAAATCTCCTCCGTGACGTCTCTTCCATACCTTGGATACTGTAGTGAATTTTTCAGGTCCTGCTAATATCGCACCAGCTATACCGCCAATTCCTTTATAAAAGGAGACATACACACTGTCAAACAGCGCACATATCTCGGCTGCGGACTTTCCATAGTAAGGTGTTGTTTCGAATAGTCTTGCACCGTCCAGGTGCAGCCGAATCCCCTGTTCTCTGCAATAGGCAGAGATTTCAACAAGCTCCTCAAACTCCGGCAGCTGACCTCCAATCTCACGCTGCGGCAATTCTAGCAGCAAGCATGCCACATCTCCTCCTAACTGCTTCACATCTTGCAATCGAATTAGACGGTGTGCTTCTCCGAGAAGGACAGGCTCCAAGTGGTGCAGCTCCTTGAGACCGTCTTCCTCATGAATCTCCAAATGGCTGAGTGGATGATATGCGACGATTTTGCTGCCTTTCTCATCTGACCATATTCGCATCGCAATCTGCTGCGCCATCGTACCACTCGGAAAAAACACTGCGGATTCTTTCCCTAACATATCCGCCATTTTACGTTCAAAATCTTCAATCACTTTGCCTGTACCATAACGGTCTCCTGCCATTGCCCCATCCACATGCTCAAATGCCTCCTTCAGCATCTGAACATTCCATTTACCATTCCCCAGAATAGGGTATTCACTCTTGTTGTATGCTTCTGCTAATGTGATTTTGTTGTTTTGTTCCATGAGGCTCCTCCTGTAATCGATTTCTTAGATTTTTGTTATCTAAACATATCATAAAGCAGCTAAAGGGATTAAGAAATTGCTTCAACTCTATTAAAAATAGTTAATAGCGCAATCCATATCATAAGGGAATGCATAAGATGCTATTAACTCCAGTAAAGGAGGTGCGGATAAATGAGCAACGAAGGCGGATACAACGGCTTTAGCATCGGAGGTATTCTCGTATTATTCATCTTGCTGGTGATTATCTCTAAATCTTTTAATTGGTATTGATTTTGCGCATGTAATAGAAAAGAGCCTTAGCTAGAATGGTGTTCTAGCTGAGACTCTTTTTTTTACAGTCTGCTTGATCTAGCTGGCAGTCTGGTTATTTTAACAATTTATAATAATAATTTGTTGCATCAAGCTCCCCAGTCTCACTTCTTGCATAGTACGGGATCTGACCAGCAAAGAGATAACCATGGGATTGATACAGAAGATTGGAGGGATCTCCATCTCTCGTATCCAGCACGATTAATGTCCTCTTATCCTCCCTGGCACAGGTTTCAGCGGCGTCTAATAGCTTTCTTCCGTATCCCCGCCGTCTCGCAGATGGATGAATCATGAGCTTCGCAATTTCGGCTCTGTGAAGTCCATTTTTCTTAATACATACATGAAGCTGCACGCTTCCTGCGACTCTTTCATTCTCTATGATGACTAAACAGCGCACATCCTCCTGAATGACCCCATCCCAATAAGCTCTGGACTCCTCCTTCGTCAATGGTGGCAGAAATCCGATGGAAGCCCCGTCGTTGACTACATCTACCAATAAGTCTGTTAACTCTTCGATATTATCTTCTACAGAAGTCAACTGCTTAATCATTGCTTGTCTTTGCATGGATCTAACCTCCCGGTTCATGTTTACAAAATCATAGCCTAATCCTATTAATTTGTATAACGAATAATATGTATTATAATAATTAATATTTTGAATAATTAGAGAGCAGGTCATATTCATATGGATATCTCACAGATTGAAGCTCTGCTTGCTGTATGCAAGATTCGTAATTTTACGAAGGCGGCAGAATTTTTACATATTTCACAATCTGCTGTTACCGCCAGAATCAAAGCACTGGAAGCCACATTAGGAAAAACTCTGCTCGACCGGGATAAACGAAATGTCCGTCTGACACAAGCAGGTATTGCCTTTGTACCTTATGCGGAGAGAATGCTGCGAATTTACGAGGAGAGTAAGGTGACACTCCAAGAAGAAGTGGATCATCATCTCATTGTTAGCGGACCTGGCTCCGTATGGCACTACACTTATTTGCAGAACATGCTTGATTTCAGAAAAAAACACCCCCGTATTGCTGTCAAGTTTCTAAGCTATATTGACTCCAGCTATATGATTCGTGACTTGGTACTGGATGGAATTGTACAACTGGCCATTCGTTACGACCCGCCAGAACACCCGAAATTTACGAAGAAGTTTTTGTTTGAAGAGGAAATTATCCTTGTTTCCTCCAAACCGCGAGACAGCTTCATCACAAGGGATGATTTCTATGAACAAGATTACTATCATATTGAATGGGGTCGTCCTTTTCCCGAATGGTTCAGAGGTATAGTGGGGGATGCCTATATTCCCCCGCTCCAGACAGATCACTCAGCGATTATGCTGACCATGCTGCTGCAGGGAGCTGGATTTGGTTATCTTCCCCGCACTATAGCCGATCCGTATATTCAGACAGGACAGCTGTACGAGCTGCTCTCTGAATTTACGGCTCCACCCTCCAAATTGTATGTCGTATATCTGACAGACAATCAGGATGATCCCAGAATTGAGCTCGGACTAGCGATGCTCGGTATTCAATAACGTCAAACAGCCATCCATCCCAGGTTCTCTAGGATAAATGGCTGTTCGTTATTTAAGAATCCTATTCTCTTTTCTCTGGCAGCGGTGTAAAGAGCAGATTGACAGGCAAATTGCTTCCTGGTGCAGCAGTCATCAGAATTTCTACCTTTTGACTATAGTCACCTGTACGATATAATACTGCCTGCTCGTTAGGCGCGCTCACCTGACCGGCTGAGTATATCGCCGTAATGTTGCCGTTGACCATGGCATAACCGGAATATTTACCTCCGCGCGGATTGAAGGAGATGAGTGTGTTGGCCGCTACGTTATCGAATGTCATTTTGTACAATACGCCAAAGTTACCTGTGTTAGATGCTTCAACACCGAGCATTGGGTCCATACCGGCCAGATTCGGATCGTCCTGATTGTCTCCTAGAGCCAAACGCTGCGCTGTATCTCCAACGTACTCAGAATAACGGATTACTCGAGTCGAATTCGGGTACGTACCTCGGTTATGAACACCATCGCGATCGAGAACAGGCAATTCACCAAGTACCGTAAGCGGATCGAGCTTCTCATCAATCATCACGACATTGTACTCAATTGGATAGTCGCTGTGTATATCAGAGAATAACGAGATAACATCACCTTGCTTCATTCTCGTCTTGCTCAGCTCTGTCATCACCAGCTTGCTCTCTCCTGGTTCGAGTGTCAGCATGGATTGTTTGGAGCCGTTCTGCATGGATTCAAAATAATTGTATACGGATTTCTTACCCGCTGCGGTTGCGATACCTGTTGGACCGGCAAAGCCAAGGTTCTCCGTCGTAATGGTGGCCTTCGTGGCGTTCTTATTCGTTGCCACTACATACATCTTCACGTTCTTGCCGACATTGTTCACATGGTGGATCATAAAGCGGGTGTCGCCCACTGAGGTTTCCTTATATACAATGCCTTCGCTGTTAACGGTTTCGGGACTGTTACTGCGAATGAGTGTGCTCGGCTCATCATAATATGAATAGTTGATCTTTGGCAGAGCAGGCACATTAGACCCGTCAAAAGAGAACTTCTCTCCAGGAGGCAGAAGCAGCTTATTAAAGTCATCTGCAGAATACAGTGTTTCTCCCGTTACAATAATCGTCTTCTCATAAGTAGCTGTTAACCCTTTATTGTCCGTTACCGTGAGGCTGATCGTTTTGGGTCCTGGTGTAAAATGGGCATAAGCTTTATTATTCCAATCATGCTTCACAATCTGACCATCGTCAGTGCTCTGATCCGTAATGGTAATGAATTCGCCCATTCGATATTCATCCTTATCCGTCGTAAACATGGCAACCGGCGGCAGATTAGGCTGAAGTACGGTTATCTTCTGGCTGTATGGATCACTCCAGGTCCCGTTCTCATCTTGTACCGTGTATGTAATGGTGTACTCGCCTGACTGAGCATAAATGTCCTGTCTGCCTTCCCAGCGTTCGTTAACAATCTCAAGTCCTGAAGGGGAAGTCGCTTCCGTTACATATGTGAGCGTCGTTTGGCCAGCAAAAATTTCCTTCTCCTGGATGGTGAACTTGGCAACAGGCTTAACCGACACATCCATAATGATCCGCTTGCCGACATTGTCTACCTTATAAGATATGTTAAGTGCTTGCGTAATTGCAGTCAGCGGGACCATGAAGGTATTCTTCGTTTGGAAGGAGGTGCCTTTCATCGACTTGGAAACGCCATTAACCGTATACTTGCTGCTGTCCGTTTTGAAGCGAAGCTCGTTGGTTCCGCTCGTAATAATGGTTTCCTTGGTTTTCTTATCATAAGTCACTTTATAGCCTACACGGTCCACGAGGGCACGGATCGGAACATACGAAACACCCTTCTTGACTTGCATTGGTTGAGGTGCGTTATATACTTGACCACCTTGCTCCATCTTCGTGCTGTTAAAGTGCAGTATCAGCTCATTAGCGGAAGCCGCAGGTATGGGTTCAGTTGTATCCGTATTATTGTCGATAACTTCTGCTGGCGGTTCAGTCACCTCAGCCGGTTCCGTCCCAGTGGCTGCGTTTGGCAATGGTGCTGACTCGTCCGTACCCGCAGAGTTGTTATTTACAGCTTCTCCTTGAGAGCCTTGCTGATCAGAGATAGAAGCTTCGTTTCCAGTCTCTTGAGATGTCAGGCTCTGCTCAAGAACTTCGCTCACATCCGATTCTTGTGGAGTATTGGTTACGGTAGATTGTGCACTAACCGGGATAGCTGAAGCGATCTGTGACAAGGCCAGGACGGTTAGCATGGATAGTTTCTTCAGTTTCATTCTTTGACTCCTTCTGTTCTATTTTTCTATTCTCCTCTAAAAATCATAGTATTAGACGCTCCGTATCGGAAAAAGTTTCTAATTTTATTCTATATAATTCTAATTTTCGCCATAATATCCTAACCCAGCTAATTTACATAGTAAGTAGAGCTGTTAAGCCTGCACACAGATAATTGGTAAAGATTAGATGCGTGCACTATAATTTAATAGAAGAGACAACAAATAGAGAGGAGTTAACCATGCTATCCCATCTTAAGAAAATGGACTGGACGATCGTTATCATTTTATGCTTTTTTATGGTTGCGAGCATTCTTCTCATTCACAGCGGCATTCAGTCTGATCCGATCATGGCCGGCTCTGACAAGACGATGCTGCTCTATTATATTCTTGGATTTGTCGTACTTTTTGGGACCGCATTTGTTAATTACAAGCTGTTCATTAAATATCATTGGATTCTGTTTACGGCTGGTCTATTACTGCTTCTCTATGTTGCTTTTTTTGGAGATGTCATTAATGGGGCCAAAGGCTGGATCAGCTTAGGTCCTGTTAACGTTCAGCCGGCAGAAGTGTTTAAATTTATATTGATTCTGAGTCTTGCTGCTATCGTAGCAGCCAAGCAGCGTGAGCTCTTCTTCTGGAAAGACGTTGTTCCCATTTCTCTCCTCACCTTCGTTCCCTTCGCGTTCGTAATGGTACAGAATGATATGGGAAACGCGCTCTGCTATGTCGTGATTCTGCTGGGTATTCTATGGATAGGCAATATGAAAAGTATACATACCCTGCTGATTATGTTACTTATCGCGGTACTCGTGTATGGAGGAATCAAATCGTATATCGGTTTTCATGATCAGATTACCAGCTTCTTGACGGATATAGACAAGGAGCACTGGCTGGATCGGTTTGATGCTTGGCTTCTTCCCGATGAAGCGAGCAAGGATGCCACCTACCATACCAATAATGCCAAGCTGGCTATTGCTTCAGGGGGACTATTTGGCAAGGGCTTTCTCGGCGGCGCTTACGTTCAGTCGGGCTTTGTCCCTTATACCTATTCTGATTCGATTATTGTTGTTGCCGCAGAGGAGTTTGGATTTCTTGGTGTATCCGTTATTTTATTTCTGTACTTCATTATCGTCCATAGACTCATTACCATTGCGCTGGAGTGCAAGAGCAGCGAAGGTCCTGTCATTATTGTAGGGATCGTGTCCATGCTGCTCTATCAAATATTTGAGAATATCGGAATGTTTATCGGTTTAATGCCCCTGACAGGAATTACACTTCCTTTTCTCAGCTTCGGTGGATCTTCACTGCTCATTAACATGGCTTGCATGGGAGTCGTACTAAGCATCCGGCTGTATGATGAAGAACCTGAGGAGCTATTTATGAATCCTCACCCTTCTTATCTTATGGAGCAGAAGGAACGCTCATTATAGGCATCAAAAAAAGGAACTCTGCCTGAGAATTCTCAGGCAGAGTTCCTTGCTCAGTCTATATCCTACTCGTCATGGTTATCCATCGTTTTCCGTACTTCTTTAAACGTCCTCGCCGCATAAATTCCTACAAACACAAGACCGATCAGCATGGGGATAAATCCAATGAATTGATCTCTACCTGTTAGCGTCATAACGAGCAGGCCTACGAGTATCAGTCCAATTCCTGTATATTTGTTCCATTTATTATTGCGCATTCTGTCAGCTCCACAGTCAATGTTGTACATTCACTGCAATCATACCATATATTCACGTCAAAGCTCTATTCGTCACGCTGTAATATGCGGGCTTTGGCTGATGGTGCTCATCAAATAGGAAGGACCAGTTCTTACGCCCGAGCACTGGCCACGCCTCTCTATTGAGAAGCGGAGATCCTGTATCATGAAATGATTCTAATCATTAGGATTAGAAATTTAATGTATTATTACTCTTCTTGTCTGCTGGTACCTCTGGAATATACTCCTTCTCCCAAAACTCCGCATTCTTGATCCCCAATTTAACAGGGTCAAAAACAGGGTCCTTACCCTCTTTTTTCTGCGCCTCATAATCTTTAAGTACCTTGAGGGCAGGCTTAGTGAGCAGGAGAATGGCTATAATATTGAGCCAAGCCATACTGCCAACGCCGATATCTCCGAGTCCCCATGCAAGGCTCGCTGTCTTCACACTGCCATAGAATGTAGCAGCTAGGATGACCAGCTTGAGCACAAATTCGGTCCAAATCCTACGGGTCTTCTGATTGATATAAGCAAGATTCGTCTCAGCCATATAATAATAGGCCATGATTGTTGTGAAGGCAAAGAATAACAGAGCAATCGCAATGAACGGAGCACCAAAGCCTGGAAGGAAGGTCTCTACTGCCCTGATCGTGAAATCAGGACCTGGGCTAACATCACCCAAGTTATTAACAATCGGATCCGCACCTTCAGGAGTTACATTGTACATTCCCGTGATCAGAATCATGAAAGCCGTAGCAGAGCATACAAACAATGTATCAATATAGATTGAGAATGCCTGAACCAAGCCCTGCTTCGCAGGATGGGATACTTCAGCAGCGGCAGCCGCATGCGGCGCCGTTCCCTGTCCTGCTTCATTGGAATAAATGCCTCGCTTTACACCCCAGCTGATAGCAGCCCCGATAATTCCGCCAAAGGCTGCATGAGCACCAAATGCACTTGAAAAGATCATGCTCAATACGGCTGGAATTTCAGAGAAATTCATAATTACAATAAGGAATGCCATAATGATGTAGCCTGCGGCCATAAATGGAACTGCGATCTGAGCGACATTCGCAATCCGCTTAACTCCGCCAAAGATAATGACAGCCAGAAGAATGACGAGAATAATTCCTGTGATAACCGGATCTATATTAAATGCCGTCGACATTCCCGATGCAATACTATTTGCCTGAACACCTGGCAGAAGGACACCGGTGGCCAGTACGGTCACGATTGCAAACAGTACCGCATACCATTTCATATTCAAGCCTTTTTCTATGTAATAGGCAGGGCCCCCGCGGAATTGACCGTTCTGCTTCGTTTTGTACACCTGCCCCAGTGCTGCTTCGACAAATGCAGAGCCTGCACCCAGGAAGGCAATCAGCCACATCCAGAATACCGCACCTGGTCCCCCAAACGCGATGGCCGTTGCGACACCTGCGATATTACCTGTACCGACTCTTCCCGCCAAGGCCATGGATAAGGCTTGAAAGGAGGATATCCCCGCCTCAGAGCTTTTACCTTTAAACATCTGCTTAAACATTTCCTTAATCATTCTTACCTGCATAAAACGCGTTGCAAAAGTATAAAAGAGTCCTGTCGCTAAACATAGATAGATTAATGCGTCACTCCATATAATACCGTTTAACCAATTAACAAATGACTCCATTCACAAACCTCCCGGAAATTATACTTTTACATCGAGCTACGTCATATAACTTAACTTAATCCTCCTAACTTTACATAATATCACTTACGTATAAATACAATTTTGTCATTATCTTGAGTTATTATAAACTTAACTCCCCATATGATGTCAATATATATTTCATAGGTGTATTCAAGTATGATAAATACTCTATATAAATTCCCGTTCACAATTTGTAATTTATACAGCTGTATGTCAAAGTTTATGTCAAGTTTGAATGAAAACAAAAAAAGAGCCCTGTCTTATACTAAGACGAACTCTTCATTGAACTAACATTTTCATTATGTTAAAGGTATCGTATCTAGTGAAGGAGGAGTTACTACTTCATTGCTCACTTCTGCCTTCTTCAAATATTTCTTTCCTTTCCATCTATAGTAAGACAGAATTCCTCTTAAATATTCATCAGCGATCATGCAGGAATAAATACCGATCAGGCCCCATCCTAGGTGAACTCCCAGTACGTAAGAGAGCCCTGTAGCTACGATCCACATCGATCCTAGTGAGATATACATGGTAAACCTTGTATCTCCAATCGCATTGAGCGAGCTGCCGAGTGCCATATTAAGCATTTTCCCCGGCTGCAAGATCAGATTCATTCCCAGCAAGGAGGCTCCGATCGCAATGATGGTCTGATCATCGGTGAACAGGCCTAATATATGTCTGCCGAACACAAAGAGGATGAAAGCATTGACTACAACATAAATTGCTCCGATACCTAGTGCTCTGTAGGCACTCCGGTATGCTTCCTTTATTTTCCCTGCACCAAACAGATGTGCAATTTGAATTTGGGCTGCCATCGCAATGGAGGAACCGAGCAGGAAACAGAACGATTCCAATGTGTTCATATAAGTTCTGGCTGCCAGTTCTGCCGATCCCAGCGTCGCGATAAAAGAGTACAGGATAAGCTGTGTAAAGACCCAGCAGGAGGAATTGACCCCGAGCGGCCAGCCGATCTTCATAATCTCGCCGAACAAAGGCTTGTTGAATATCCGGAATTCCTTCCACTGTATCTTATAATCAAATGAACGAAGGAACATGTAGAACAGCAGTAATACAGCCAAAAGCCGGCTTACGACCGTTGAGATCGCTACTCCAGTAAGTCCCCACTGCGGGAAACCGAAGGCCCCGAATATGAATCCATAGTTAAAGAAGACGTGGATAATATTCATGCCGATGGCAACATACATCGGCCCCTTCGTATTTCCTGTATTCCGAATCACCGTGCTCATCGTTGCCATCATCGCGACGAGCACCATCCCCCCGCCTACAATGGAAATATAAGTCCCTGCGAGCGGCAGCAATCCGGTTGGGAGCTGCAGCATTGTAGAAATTTGTTCGGGGAACACATACAGAACAGCGCTGCACAGTATGCCAATCAGCGTGGTCACGCTAAAGGCCATTATACCGATAATACGTGCATCCTGCTTCTTGCTTGAGCCCAGCTTCTGAGCAATCAGAATCCCTGCCCCGCTGGCAATTGTTGTAAACAAGACCGTCATTGCCTGGAACAGCTGATTAGAGAATCCGACAACGGCGACGGCATCGTCAGATATCCTGCTTACCATTAATGTATCGACTGCTCCGAGCAGAAACTGCAGAAACAGTTCAATAAATATGGGCCATGCCAGCACCCATAACGTAAACTTTTTACTATCCATATCTAATATTCCAACCTCCACAACAAAATAAGCGTTTATTAATGAAAGCGATCCAAACGCTTCAACATTTTCAAATTATAGATGGTATACTAAATGGATAATATCATTTTATGAACTCAAACTTATAATATTCAAACCTAAGGAAATGAAAGGGCTTTAATATGACGATTCTTCATTTTTCCGTTCCTCCGCTGCCGGAGTATATCATGAGCGGGATTTGTATCGGACCTATGGCGGGTAAGCATCCAAACCGCAGAAATATTGGAATCTTCGATCTGCTGGTTGTGCTCTCTGGTGAGCTTGAAGTGACAGAGAACGGAACTGCCTATCAGATCAGTGCAGGGAAATATTTAATTCTTAGGCCGGATGCGCACCATTACGGGACGAAAGAATGCTCAGAGGATACAACCTATTACTGGCTGCATTTTCAATCTTCTGGCTCGTGGAGCACGGATTCTTCATCTCTGAAGCTTCCGAGTCATGATTCTTCCGAGCTGCAATTAATGGTCCCGAATTACTTTACGCTGCAGATCCCTCAGTTCGGCACGCTGCCAAGCATAGACACAACAGAGGAATTGCTTCGGACATTAACTGGGCTGGTACAGCACGGTCATCATACTCCATCCTTATGGAAGCAGCAGCTTGTTTTTCAAGAGCTGATGGAGCATTTGGCCGGAGCACTTGAGCCGCCGATTTCCTCACCATCCTCTACGTGCGCCAGTAAAGCCGCTGCATATATACGCAAGTATTATCGAGAGGAATTTAAAGCTCAGACTATGGGAGAGCACATCAATTTTCATCCTGTCTATATCGCACGTTGCATGCAGAAGGAATTTAATTGTTCTCCGGTCGAGTATTTACTGCAGTACCGAATTGAACAGGCAAAGCTGCTGCTATTACAAACAGATCTGTCCATCAGCCGGGTCGCTGAAGAAGTAGGCTTTAATCAGGCTGCGTACTTCACATCCTGTTTCACCAAACAGGAGGGCATATCACCTCGAAAATTTCGGAAGCGTTTATTCATGAGTGATGACTCCTAAATAACGAAACAAAGGTCCGAACCGTTAATCGGTATCGGACCTTTGTTTCCTCATATCAGAACCACTATCGATCTAACTCAATGGTATTTAGTGAAGCATAGGCGTGAGGTTTAAATCCTTCCGTCGGCTCGCCTTGCGGGATCGACACCTCATAAATAAACCAAGTGCCTTCAACATCCTTGACGATATATTCATAAGAATTACCTGTCGCTTCTTCCCTTACTTTTAGAAACAGGCTCGCCTTATCGATGCTGTCACTGTCCTGTTCTTCAACAGTGCCATACTTAGAGAGTCTGGTCATCCCCTCTTCTTTTAATTGTGCAAGCTCCGTATCACCGTTTTCTTGAGTGATCTTCACCTCATAACCCGGATCCACATCCATAGACAACACACCTGTCTCTGGATTAAAGGAGAAGATATCAAACACATATAAAGAATATCCAGCTGCTGCTTTAACCAGCTCTGCTTCTTTTTGCTCCGTCGTACCTTCAAGCTGCAATTCGATCTCTGTTACGGCAGGTCTTCCGTCTTCCGGTGATTCGGAATCTATGCCTTCAGGACCCTCACTTCCTTGTGCAGAGCTTATAATCTCAATGAGAACCAACTGCTTCAGCGAATCCTGGCCTTCAATCGGCCGCTCTTCATACCTAAATTCAAGCACGCTGTTCTCTTCCACCTCCGCAATCGCATCCTGCATCCCCTCACCTAACTGAAAGGCTGTTGGCTCGCCATCGATTACAATCTCAGCCGTGTGCGGATCGGCAAGACCTGTAAGCGTTCCTCTCGCTTCCTTGATTACTGCCTCGGGCTCATTCGGCTCCACAACGCCTTGGTCAACTCCGGGATCAGGGACAGGCTCCCCTTCCGTACTCTGACCACATCCTGCAATCGTACATACAAGCAGTAACATCCATATCATTTGGAATCGGATTTTCATGATCAGCACCTCCTCTAATTTAGGACGCGATTGAATACTCTAAAGTTGCTCATAAATCCACATTGGGCTCTGAACTTTTACCCTTCGGTTTTACTTATTGCATAATAATTCCTTCGTTTGGGACAAATTAATGACATCATTTAGTAAACGAGTGTGATGACATGACAGAGAGCAAAGGCGCTCTAAACATATTACAGCTATTTATGATGCTGGCTTTAATGAATGGTCTGGCTAATCACGTCATTATTAATCCAATGCTGCTGGACACTTCCGGAAGAGACGCATGGATTGCTGTCCTTGCAGCAGGAGCACTCTTCCTGCTGTGGATTCCGCTTATTCGGTGGCTGATGCATCGATCCGGCCAACGAAAATGGATGGACTGGATTGCTGACCAATCTCATCCTATTGTGGCATGGATATTGATGCTGCCTATGCTTGCCATTCTTTATTTAATTGGCGGAACCACCGTTATTCACACGATTAAATGGAATCTGTCCAATTACTTGCCTACCAGCTCTGATTTTTTCTTGGTCCTGATTCTAGTGTTGTTATGTATGGTACTCGTGCTATGGGGAATCCATGTTATCGCCATTACGTCAGGTATACTGCTGCCGCTCGTTAGCGGGCTGGGTATTTTCGTTGCCGTATCCAACACAACATTGAAAGACTATCATTTGCTGCAGCCTATTCTTGAGCATGGTCCCAGGCCTGTCATTGAAGGAATGCTCTATGCTGGCGGAGGATTTGTAGAATTTATCATCATACTCCTTCTCCAACATCACCTAAGTCACAAAGTACGCCTGTGGCAGCTATATATCTATGGAGTGTTCACAATCATGATCACACTTGGTCCCATCATAGGTGCTATTACCGAATTCGGACCTGTTGAAGCATCCAAACAGATGGCTTCCCCATTCGAGCAATGGAGATTGGTGAAGATCGGTCAATATATTGAACATCTTGACTTCTTGTCTATTTTTCAGTGGTTATCTGGTGCCTGCATAAGAGTCAGCCTATCGGTCTTTATCCTGTGCGAAATCATTTCGTTCAAGAAAAAAATAACTCGCAGCGTGTTTATCATCGTGGTCATGACGACCTATGCTGTCGGCGCCCTGTTCCCACTCAATGAGTACTCTTTCTATTTATGGCTGTTTCATCATTATGTGCCGCTTAGCTTGATCCTCTTGTTGTCTTTATCCATCCTATGGGCGCTCATCTCTGTGTTTAACAAACGAAAAAAGGAGCCGGCATATGACAGAACATCAGCTGAAGAGCATCAGTAATCCGGAGTTTCTGAAGAGCAGGTACGAAGGCGCTGCGGACGTATCCGTCCAGGTATGCAGCTTGGGCAAGGATGAACATTCTAACATTATCCTTATCTATGCGATTGGGCTCTGCGATACGGACCGGGTATACAGAAACGTATTGCCGAAGCTTGAAGAATATTATGAACAATTCAATCGTTTTCAGCAATCCGAGGAACGACTCGCGGCTTCTATACCGGTAATTTCCTTAGAAAAAGAACCGAGTCTGGATGAGCTGGACGATATCATTTTTGAAGGAGATCTGCTCCTCATATTTCCACATGAGCAGCTCTTTTTTCAAATTGCTCTAGCGAATACACCCAAACGATCACCAATCGATTCTAACACGGAGATTTCAGTCAAAGGCCCCCGAGACTGCTTTATCGAGGATTTGGTTACCAATGTAGCCTTAATACGCAAAAGAATGCGCACCCAGTCTCTTCGCGTAGAGTCCTATACACTCGGAAGACGCACAAAGACAAAAGTGGCGCTATTATATCTCGAGGATGTGCTGAGTCCCAAAATATTAAAAGAAATACAGACTGGACTTCTCAAAATTGATACCGACGGCATCTATTCACTCAACCAGGTCGAGAGCTTCTTAACCAATTCCAAATACAAAGTGCTCCCCCTAATGGACTATACCGGCAGACCTGATTATTGCGTAAGTTCCCTGCTTGCCGGTCGATTCATTCTTGTTGTGGATGGAAACCCAATGCTATTGGTTGCTCCCGCAGGGATAAGTCTGTTATTAAAGTCGCCTGAGGACATTCACTTTAATTATTCCTATGTCACTTTTGTGCGGCTTCTTCGAGGCCTATGCTTATTTTTGTCTATATTTCTCCCTTCCATATGGGTCGCTCTGATGGCATTTCACCAGGATCAAATTCCGTTTCGTTTGCTGGCAACGGTATCTGTCTCACGTATGGGGATACCCTTCTCAGCACAGATCGAGATGTTCATCCTGCTTCTGCTGCTAGAAATATTCAGAGAAGCCGGAGTCAGGCTCCCCAGTGCAATCGGTGTTACGTTAACATCGATTGGCGGCTTAATCATTGGAGATGCGTCTATTCGTGCCGGCTTGGTCTCTCCTTCCATTGTTGTTATCGGAGCTATTACGGCTATTGCAGGTGTAACGCTCATCAACCAGACGATCAGCACGACATCCAGCTTTTTACGATTTATTTTCTTTGCGTTCTCTTCCTTTCTTGGAATGTATGGTGTTATTTTAGGTATCGTTCTTTTTGTTGCATATATGGCGAATCTCAAATCCTTCGGAGTCAATTATTTAGAACCTCTCTCCCCTCTTCATTTCAAAGAAATGCTTAAATCTGTACTCCGATTTCCATGGAACAATATGAGGACTCGTCCTGATAGTCTCCATCCACAGGATCCAGATCGAGCCGGAGGTACAGAATGAAGAGGAGAAGACTTGTCGGACTTGCTATTGCGATGGCCTTGCTGCTGTGTCAGGGCTGTGATGATTCGAAAGACATTCAGAACATGGCTTATGTCACCGGTGTCGGTATCGATTATGTTGATGGAAAGTATATAGCTTATGTTCAGGTACTTAACTTTGCCAATGTGGCCAAAACAGAAAACATGGAGCTTGGCAAGGAAGTCCCGGTATGGATAGGTATCGGAGAAGGGGAGACAGTTACTGGGGCACTTACAGATATGAATACAACCTCTCAGCTGAGAATGTTTTGGGGCCATTTAAAGGTCGTATTCCTCTCCGAAAATCTGCTAAAAAAAGGGGTCACCGATATCTATAATGGCTTGAACCGTTATAGAGAAATTCGCTACAATCTATTCGTCTATGGAACAAAAGAAAATATGATGGATATGTTGCAGGTTCAATCCCTGTTTAACATGTCTCCCTTGGAATCTATTGCTTACTCAGGTGCGCAGGTCAACACTCAGCGATCATTTATTCTACCCGAAATCGGGAATCGCTTCATTGCAGGACTAAATGAGCCTGGCAATCCAACGCCGCTTCCATCCGTTTCCATATCACGGAAGAAGTGGTCCGAAGATGATACCAAGAAGCCTTTGTTTGAGTTAACGGGAGCTTATTTTTTTGAGAAGGACAAAATGAAAAACTGGATGTCTGCTGAGGATCTTATTGGCATTCAATGGTCTCAGGAGAATCTAGACCGCACCATGATCCGACTGCCCAAAAAAGAAGCTGCTATCGCCGTGCTTATGCTGTATCATCCTCAATTCCATGTGAGGCCTGTAATTCTAGGGGATCGTCCTGTCTTTGATCTTACCGTAAATATAGATGGCGAACTAACCGAGCTCCTGGAAAACAGGCCACTGCAAGAAATTGTTCAAATGGGGAATGCCGCGATCAGAGAAGAAATTCAGTTCACCTTCGAGAAGGGACTGGAAAAAGAATGTGATCCGTTCAAGTTAAGCCAAGCTTTGTATCGAGTAGATCCCAAGTTGTTTTATAAGCTCAAGGAAACTAGGGGATTCTTCTTGAACAAGGAGTCCATACGCAATATTAATGTGAAGTTGAATATGACTGGAACAGGTAAATACAAAGGCCGAATTTAGCTGTACACAACAAACCGTCATTTGCGCTTAGACAAACGACGGTTTTTCGTCTATTCATAGATAAAAACAACAGCAAGCTTATTTCCCCAGAGTCTCAGCTCTTAACGATATGGTATGCACAGGCTCTTCACTCTTATTTAAATTGGAATGAATATAGAACATCAGCAGTGCAGCAAAAGAAGACATCGTGCCAAGAAAAATAACCGGAACAATTCCCCAGAGATCATATACATTACCAAACATTAACGGACCAATCATTCTTCCCACATTGGCAAATCCCCCGGACAATCCCATATAGAAAGGTGCATAAGAGCCTGTTCGTTCAGAGAAAAATGTAGGAATTGCAGGCAGCAGCATCATCTCACCGATCGTCGCCAGCATCATGCCAAGGACGAGATAAATGTACTGATCATGGAAGAACAGGATGAAGGAAAACGCCATAACTGAAAATATTGCACTTACAAACATCTGCCTAACAATCGTGTGTGCAAAACGGCTTTTCATCCAGGTAGTAAAAGGTTGTCCGAACAAGATTACAAAACCATTGATTGTCCACAGCAGACTGTAGAACTTAAGATCCATCCCCTTCTCGTCTATGTAAGGAGCTATTCCCGTTGACCAGAGAGAGAAAGAAATCCAGAAGAACATCGCACCAAGTGAAATAAACAAGTATATGCTCATGTTTTTAAATAAGCCTTTTCGATCCAAATGTTCCTCTTCCTTAAGCGGGTTACTTTCTTCTATTATATTAGGCTCCTTACGAGTATCCTGAATGGACTGAGGCTGTGAATATGAAGAGGTGCCTGCTCGTATACGCATAAAAAAAAGCAGAAATATAGCAAATAAGAGTGTTGTTGTTCCTGTAAACGTATAGGTCAATGTAAACGAAATAGAAGCAATCAAACCACCAACCATCGCTCCAATGGACAAACCAAAGTTGTTGCACACATACATGAGGTTATACAGTGTTCTTCGATGCTCTTTCCAACGAAACCCGACATAGGCATTCAATGATGGAAGGGCTATTCCGTTAACAAAGCCAAGCAAGCATACGCATAAAATATACGCCGGCCAGCTGTCAGTGAAGGCTATACCATACAGCGCGGCAGCAGACAGAATAAACGAGCCGGTAATCAGGAGCTTCGGGCCAAGCCGGTAATACAAATTCCCCCCTACGATTTCACCGATTACACTGCACAGCGCCTGATATAACACAATCAGCCCGGCTTCACCATAAGATTTTCCCATTACGTTGTGAACATATAGTGTAGTTAATGGCCACATAATCGCTTTGCCCGTGGAATTGACGAAGCTGGCAGCTATAAACAGCAGTGCATCTCTTGGATACTTTTTCAGTAAATCAAGCTTGGTATTCTTCATATTACCTCTACTTTCATGCACCCGTCCTGCGCGGGTCCATCGCATCACGAATTCCATCACCTATAAAATTAATGGATAGTACAGATAGTATAATAACGAGCCCCGGCGGAATCCATAACCAAGGCTGAGTGGTCAGTGCAGTAATAGACTGTGCCGCATTCAGCATATTCCCCCAGCTTGCAGCCGGCGGCTGAACTCCCATTCCCAAGAAGCTTAGAGAGGATTCTGATAGAATCGCAGCAGCTGCACCAAATGTAGCATTTACAAGAATAGGTCCCATCGCATTAGGTAAAATATGTCCGAAGATGAGTCGAGGTGAACTGAAACCAAGCGCGATCCCGGCTCTCACAAATTCAGTTTGCCGAAGTGAGAGAACACTGCCTCTCACCAGTCTTGCAACTGCAGGCCATCCAAGCAAGGCAAGTACGATAATAATATTCGAGAGCCCTGTACCGAGTACGGTTACGAGTACAAGAATGACCATCATGCTGGGAAATGACATAAACACATCAATGATTCGATTAATCAGCATGTCCACCCATCCCCCGACATAACCAGCAATGGCTCCAACCACTGTACCTATGAGTACATACAGAATTACGGTGATAACACCTACCGCAAGCGATACCCGGGTAGCATAAATTAACCTGCTGAGCACATCTCTGCCTACCTGATCCGTTCCAAGCCAGTGAGCCCCAGAAGGGGATGCGGAGAATGCTCCTATAATCGCATTTGGATCGTATGGCGCGATTAATGGAGCGAATATACCAACGAGAATCAAAAATCCCATCATTATAAGGCCGGCTACAGCAAGCTTGTGACTCATAAATCGCTGTCTTATCATTATCCAGTAGCTATCCGCTTCATAGGAGGGCACTTGGGACGCGGCTGCTGCTGATGTCCTATCTTCTGAAGCTGCAATAGGCTGCACATTCAGTGAAGGCATACTTCGCACTCCTTTCATTAACTGTATTTGATACGTGGATCAACAACCGCATACATCACATCAGACCATAGGTTTGCGGCTAACACAGACAAGGCGGCCAGCATATTTACACCCATGAGCAGAGGAAAATCTCTTGAGAATATGGCTTGAATGGTGAGCTGCCCCATTCCGTTCCACTGAAAGATCGTTTCCGTAATCACTGCCCCGCCGATGAGTATGGGAATATCTAGACCTGCAATCGTGATAAGAGGGATCAGTGCATTTTTGAGCGCATGTTTATTAATAACGATAAATTCCTTCATACCCTTAGCTCGTGCTGTCCTGAGATATTCCTGTCCGAGTACTTCAATGACACTTGAACGCACATAACGGATCATGCCCCCGGATATGGAAGTCCCTAGAGTAATTGTAGGCAGAATGAGGTGAGTCAGGGTATCCCAGAATCCTCCGCTCCCTCCCATTGAGTTCATACCTCCGGTGGGAAGTATACCCAGCAGAACACCGAAGATATAAATAAGACCTAATCCTAGAAAAAAATTGGGAATGGATACACCAAGAAGAGAGCCCGTTGACATCAAGTAATCAAATTTGGAGCCGGATTTGACAGCACAATATATCCCAATCGGTATAGCAATTAAATAACCAAACAATATAGAAGCTCCAACTAGCAGTAGAGTCGGGCCAATGCGTTCTGCTATCATGGACGTAACAGGCTGGAACGAGCTGAAGGAATGCCCAAGATCACCCTGTAACAAATTCGCAAGCCATTTAAAATAACGAATCATAAAAGGATCATTGAGCCCTAGCGCTTCCCTCCGGATCTGCTTGTCCTCCTCCGTTACATCAGGGTTCACATACATATCTACCGGATCACCAGGGGCTAGATTAATCAGTACAAAATTCAGAAAGGTAACACCAAGAAGCACCGGAAGGGCGATAAGTAATCTACGGATAATGTAATTAAACATAGAGCGCCCCCTCTTCTCTAGTCCTCACTATTTGGTTATTTATAAGTGGATAATGACAGGCATACAGATGGTTCTGGTCAGTTCCATGATTCGTCAGTTCAGGCTCTTCTTCCTTACATTTATGATTTGCCATCGGGCAGCGGGTATGAAAACGACAGCCTGTCGGTGGTGCTGCCGGACTTGGAACATCCCCTTGCAAGAGGATTCGCTCTTTATTCCGAAGATATGGATTAGGGACAGGATAAGCATCCAACAACGCTTTGGTATAAGGATGCTTCGGATGCTGGAATAAAGCGCTGGCAGAAGCAAACTCGACGATTTTCCCTAAATACATAACTGCAATTCGGTCACTCATATATTTAACCGAGCCTAGTCCATGTCCAATGAACAGGTATGTAAGATTAAACTCTTGTTGTAGATCCTTCAGCAGGTTCAATATTTGAGCTTGGATCGACACATCCAGTGCCGAGACCGGTTCATCACATACGATTAGTTTTGGCTTCAAGGCCACAGCTCGAGCAATACCAATTCTCTGTCGCTGTCCTCCCGAGAATTCGTGAGGATATTTACCAAGACTTGATAGAGGCAGTCCAACAATCTCCATAAGCCAAGCAGCCTGCTGTAATGCCTCTCCATCCGTCATTCCCCGTAGTACTTTAAGCGGCTCTGTCATTAAGTCCACGATTCGTTTTCTTGGATTCAAGGATGAATATGGATCTTGAAAGATCATTTGCAAGTCGCGCCTTATCCCTCGCATTTGTCCAATTGGCAGCGGAGCAAGATCCTTTCCCTCAAATAGAACCTTACCTGTCGTAACCTCCTCCAGTTTCACAATGCTTCTCCCAAGCGTTGATTTTCCACAGCCCGACTCCCCTACAAGTCCGACAGTTTCACCAGGAAACACCGTTAAGCTCACTCCATCCACGGCTTTAACGTGACCGATGGTTTTGGAGAACACTCCTTTTTTGATGGAGTAATATTTATGAACTGCCTCTAATTGAAGCAAAGGCGGTACAGCTTGAATATTATCCTCTATTACCTTCTGTATTGCAGACATCGAATTCACCCCTCAATCTTGGAGACATGGTCTGATAGAATTGGATACCAGCATCTTACTTTGTGAGCTGCTTTAATCTCTGTAAGCGGAGGCAGCGAATGACATCGTTCCCCGGCTCTTGTGCAACGCTTCATGAATCTGCAGCCCGAGGGCATCTCTTGCAGGGAAGGAACCGACCCTTGAATCGACTGAAGTCTAGTGTCATTGATCTCAATATGAGGGATCGATTCCATCAAGCCGTGGGTATAGGGATGCGCAGGGTGATCAAACAGCTCAAATACTTCCGCTTCCTCAACTACCTGACCGGCATACATTACGAGAATTCGATCCGCCATCTCTGCAACAACGCCCAGGTCATGAGTAATCAGCATGATTGAAGTGCCGTATTCAGAGCGAATATCTTTAATCAACTGAAGGATTTGGGCTTGAATCGTCACATCCAGGGCTGTCGTAGGTTCATCCGCAATCAGGAGCTTGGGCTTACAGGCAAGAGCCATGGCAATCATAACCCGCTGTTTCATTCCACCTGATAATGTATGGGGATATTGGCCAAGAATCTGCTCCGCTCTCGAAAAACCGACTTGCTTAAGGACGGATATTGCGTGCTCTTTGGCTTGTCTAGCGTTCAAATCCAGATGCAGCCGGATAACCTCAATTAATTGATTCCCGATAGTGAATACCGGATTGAGCGAGGACATCGGATCTTGGAATATCATAGAAATCTCTTTGCCCCGAAGTTTAGTGAGCTCAGCATCAGGAAGCTCCACCAGTTCCTTATCCTGAAACTGAATAGATCCTTCGGAAATATAACCACTCCGCCCAAGCAAGCGCAGAATAGATAAAGATGTCACACTTTTCCCGCAGCCAGATTCACCGACGATACACAAGGTCTCTCCTTCTTGGAGAGAGAAGCTGACGTCATCAACAGACGTCACTTCTCCTGTTTCTGTACGAAAATTAGTTCTCAGCTCTCGAACCGTCAGCAAATCGTTCATGGTGTACCCCCTTCGTCATTTTAGATCTCATCTGCGTTCCCATGTGTTAACGTCATAGTGCATACCATCGACGACACCCCCCTTACCGTCAATGTCCTCTCCTATTGCCATGAGGTTAAACTCGGAATATACCGTGATGAGTGGAACATCCTCCTGAATAAGATTCTGAAGCTTGTCATAGATCTCACCCCGTTTCTCTGGATCCGTCTCTGCCATACCCGCATCAAACAACGCATCTACTTCCGGATTGTTATAGCGCATATCGTTCAAAGCCGCAGTCGATCGGTAGACCGTCGCCGGCCCGTCAGGATCGATGATGCTTCCGAAGCTGCTGAGCGCAAGATCGAAATCTCCTGATACCAGCTTAGATACCGTCGTTGGAAAATCGAAATTGACCTGATTCACCTTCAAACCTATTGCTTGAAAATTTTGTTGAATTATATTCCCTGCCATTTCACGTGTTCTATCTCCAGTTGGAACAATAAGCTCAATAGGAGCATTCATATCAAAACCTGCTTCAGCTAACATTTGTTTAGCTAGTTCTGGATCATAGGAATATTTAAGGATATTCTCGTCGTGATACGGATGGCTGTTTGAATAAGGACCATCCTGCAATTCTCCTGTCCCAGGCATCAGCTGATCTACAATCATTTGACGATCGATGGCGTAAGCAAGAGCTTGACGAACTTTTTTATCAGGAAACCGTTCGGTATTAATTTCAATAGAATTGTATCTTCGGGTTTGTTCTTCAAGTGTCTGTAGTCCTTCAATTGACTTAACTGTGCTCCACTCCGTAGCCGGAATATTCCCAACGCCTTGAGCAGCATTCATGTCGAGCTCACCTGACTCTAATTGCGCAACCATATTAGCAGCGGGCATGATTTTAATGAACACTTTCTCTATCTTCGGTACTCCCCGGTAATAATTCGGGTTGGCAGCCAGCTCAACATACGATTTACTCTCATATTTAACAAAAGAATAAGGTCCAGATGTTACATTGGGACTACGCCAGAACGGATTCTGGTTCAGTTCCGCGGGATTCACTTCAGACAATATGTGTTTAGGTACAATGAGCACATCTGAGAAACGTTCATATACGAGATTTGGGTCAACCGGGGTTTTGGTACGCAGCTCCAGATGCTTGTCATCAATGACTTTAATGGACTCCAGCTTGTCCTTTCCTTCCGGGAGCATTCCTTTCTCATTTAAACCGTCCAATGAAAAAATAGCACTGCGCTGCGTTGTGATGGTGTTCGGATTGGCGATCAGATTGATCGTAAATTCAACATCTTCAGCTGTGATGGGTGTACCATCTGTCCAGTTCGCATCTGGATGGAGGGCAATTTTGAATGTTTGATTGTCCTCTGTTTCAAATGACTCTGCCAGCTGAAGCTCAAATTGAAGCGGTCCTGTCGTCTTGATCAAGCTGTCAAAGAAATAACGATACGTAAACACAGCACCGCTCGACCCACTTCCGTCAGAATCGATCGGATTAAACATAAGGGGTGGATTAGTAATTCCAATCGTCAACTGATTTGCTTGAGAAGCACTACCTCCAGATGCCGCTCCTACTGCGGTCCCAGCGCCTTCCCCCTGTGAGCCGCAGCCTGTGATAAGCAGCATACCGATTAGAGGGAGTAAAGCCGTTTTTTTAAACCATTTTCTCATAAGACATATCTCCTTCCGCTCGTGTCACACGTTCCGACTTATCTCTGCGCTTTACTGCAAGCAAGCTGATGAATTCAAATACAATATTAGCTGCATTAAGTGCCGTCACCTGACTTGGATCACGGTCAGGCAGTACTTCTACCAGATCAAAGCCAATAAAATCAATACCTGCCAAGCCTCTCAGCATCTTCTGTGCTTCATAGGTTGTAAAGCCGCCGACCTCTGGTGTTCCCGTTCCAGGCGCATAGACGGGATCAAGAAAATCAATATCAAAGGTAAGAAACACCGGGCGATCTCCGACACATTCTTTCACCTTGCGGCAAAGTTCAGGAATAGTTAAATCTCTGACATCATCTGTCGTCAACACTTCAAAGCCCATCGCTCTAGCTTCTTCCAGACCATCTGCCCTGTATGTCGTTCCTCTCATTCCCATCTGGATGGAATGATAAGGATCAATGAGACCTTCATCTACCGCATAACTGAAAACAGCTCCATGCGACCACATTCTTTCCGGATGCTTGGATCGTCCAGTGTCGGAATGGGAATCAAAATGCACCAGACATACAGGACCATGCTTCTTGGCTGCTGCTCTTAAGTGGGGCAGTGATATAGAATGATCTCCTCCCAGCAATATTGGCACCACACCTGCTCCAAATACTGGCGTCAGCTGATCTTCAATTGCTTGATAGGATTGTTCGATATAACCTGGATGAACGATGAGATCTCCATAATCCACCCCTGATAAATATTCAGAAATATCAATCTGATGTACGGGAGAGATGGGCCTGATCCGCTGAGACATGCTGCGAATCGCTGACGGACCAAACCTAGCTCCAATTCCATAACTGACACCTGTGTCAAACGGAACCCCGATTACGGCAAAATCCACGTCCTCATCCAGATTTTGTTCATAAGGCAAATGCATAAACGTATGGATTCCTGAATACAACGGTTTCCCCATTTCAATCTGTGGACGATATTTCATTCTCAGCTCACTCCATTCTATTTTCTAAGAAAAAAACAAAAAGAGGCCGCTTATGATTAAGCGGCCTCTTTGCCATAGACAAACATCCCACACCAGAGGATGCCTGCTTGTATGCAGTTGTGTAATGCAATTATAGAAACAGGAGCGGCATGTGTCAATATATTTAACACAATCTCTTGAAATTTAATATTTTTTGTACTTTTGTGTCAGATTACTTCACTTAATCGATTGACTTTTAAATAGATGTATTATATAAATTATCATTAATCAGAAACATTCACCTTTGTACATACACAAAACACGAAAGCTGTTGTCTCAATTCCTACTTCGAGGTGATGGGTAAATTATGAAACCAAGATTATTGCATGTTCATGATATCCCGACGACCAAATGTCAAGTTGATGTCAAGTTCAAAGAATTAGGTTATCGTGTTGAGTCTGTTGAAGCTGAATGTATGGAAAATCTTACAGAGAGCAGGTTTGAAATGATCATCCTCGATTTGCCTGCTTGTCGACTGAAGAAATGGCTTCATTTGGCAAACTCCTTATTCTCTTTTCCTATTCTGTGGTGGTGCGATGAACGAAAACCTGCCACTGCCGCTCCACACGAGAAGCTCGACGGTGTACTTTGCTCAGGCATGAATGATAATGAGCTTCAATGGTCATTGCTCATAGGAGTAAAGAACTATCAGATGAGGGTCCATTTGGAACGTGAGTATCGTTTCTTATCCAGCAAGCTTGATGAAATTAAGCGTGTTGAAAGCGCGAAGCTGTCACTTAGTAAGCAGAAAAATATAAGTGAGAACAAAGCCTATGAACTCATGCGTACACAGGCAATGAATGAACGCAGAAAAATTATCGAGGTCGCTGATTCCGTGTTAAGACAGCCTATATGATCTGACTCCTGGCAGGCCGGACAACGTTAAAACATCCGCTGAGCAATTAGCTTCAGCGGATGTTTCTTTATACAACGTGAAGTCAAACAGTCACAGATTCTGCAGCCAATAGCTTCCGACTCCGGCGATGCATAGCCAGAAGTGTAATAAACTCCGATACAATCGCAGCTGCATTCAGAGCCGTTACCCTTGTTGGATCGCGGTCAGGCAGCACCTCTACAAGATCACATCCTATGATATTTATTCCAGCAAGTCCTCTCAACATCTGAATCGCTTCATAGGTCGTAAATCCCCCGACTTCAGGCGTTCCCGTTCCTGGTGCAAACACAGGATCCAGAAAATCGATGTCAAAGGTCAGGAAGACCGGTGTGTCTTTTACTCTATCCTTGACTCTTTGACATAGCTGCTCTGTCCCCATTCTCTTCACATCATCGGTAGTTAGCAGATCAAAACCAAGGGCACGAGTTTCTTCATAATGCGTTAAGCTCGAATGTCCCCGCATTCCCATTTGAATGGATGTCTCCGTATTGATCCAGCCTTCTTTAGCTCCATGATAAAACATATTACCATGAGAAAACCTGCGTATTTCATCCATAGGCTCCCAGGCATCCGAATGAGAATCAAAATGAACGAGGCTGATCGGACCATATTGGGCTGCAGCAGCCTTCACATGAGGATAGGATATGGAGTGGTCTCCCCCTAAAATAATTGGAACGATGCCTTTATCATAAATTGGAGCAAGCTGCTCTTGAACGGTCTCATACGTCTGTTCAATATAACCAGGATAGATAGAAAGGTCACCATAATCGATTCCAGACAAATACTCGCTGCTATCAATCCCTTGGGCTGGATTCGTTGTCCTGATTCGCTGTGACATTTCCCGTATCGCTGACGGACCAAATCTTGTGCCTACTGCGTACCCGGCTCCCGTATCAAACGGATTGCCGATGATGGCATAATCGACCTGATCCAATGACTTGATATGCGGAAGATGCATAAAGGTACGAATTCCTCCAAAAGCCGGTTTGCCTTTCTCTGTTAAAGGTCGATACATGCACAACACTCCTCTGAATGATTTAAAAATGCATAAAGTAAACAGAAAGAGCCGCTCCCTTATCTTCTTAGATAAGCAAGCGGCTCTATTGCCGATCAAGTAGTCACCCGTCTTGGATAGACTGCCTGAGATATGCATTTGTTGTGTATGTAATATAGCAAACAATCGAAAAACGGTCAAGATGCCAACTAAATTATGCATCTAAAGAACCATTTACACAGGCAGCTCCTTACTGACATAGTCAATCCCCAGCTCCGAATACCACTCATTTAACCCCGTCCATAAGCCTTCACATAGTTGATAAATCTCTTCCTTATTGCGCAAATCTCCTTCTATCACTTTCGTTACCAGCGCTTGATAACCAGAAGGACGCCCCATCATATCATATCGTACAAAAAAATCCCTCAACAGCATGAATAAGGTTCATGATCATTAGGATCATTTCTACTCATGTTAACTATTGAGGGATATTTTCTATCAGACACAACAAACCCTTTGCGTCTATGTACTTCTCAGTCTCCACGAGAGATCTTCTCAGCAGACTGGCTTACGCAAGTATTCCTTAATACGGATCCTGCTCATGTCCTTTTTGAATCGCTTCATCTACTGCCCCAGGCGCATCATCAGCACCCAGCGGGTGTGTCTGTGCAACACTGTTATTGTCGCCCATCATTTTGCTCTTCTCTGCAATACCTTCTCTCAAGCGGCGGCCATAGTCCTCATCGGCCTGCTCTGCTAGAGCAATCATTTTATCTTGAATATCCTTCGGGCAGATGGCAAGATCGTTCACCATATTGTTAATCAGTTCATCCTTTTCCCATTGTTCAAAATCACGGTAGGTTTGACCTGCCTGCTTCGTATTGTCATTACGGTCTATCGACTCACGCACGAGATTGCCTTCAATATAAGGTGTGTACTCTTTACCTGTCTGCTCGGCTTCCGTAAGTCCGCCCATACTGGAAGGCTCGTAGTTCACATGCAGGTTCTGCCCTGGTGCCTTATCGTTATAATAACGAAGCTGACCACCCTCCTGGTTGGTTGCGACACGCTTCTTCGCGGCATTGATTGGCAGCTGCAAATAGTTCGCACCTACACGATAGCGCTGTGTATCTGAATAGGAGAAGGTACGACCCTGCAGCATTTTGTCATCCGAGAAATCAAGTCCATCAACCAGTACCCCTGTACCAAAAGCGGACTGCTCTACTTCATTGAAATAGTTCTCAGGAGACTTGTTCAGCACCATGCGTCCAACCTTCTTCCATGGGAACTGATCATTCGGCCACAGCTTCGTGTCATCCAGCGGATCAAAATCGAGCTCTTCATTCGGACCATCCTCCATGATCTGCACAAACAGCTCCCATTCCGGGTAATCACCACTCTCGATAGCCTCATACAAGTCCTGTGTCGCATGGTTGAAGTTCTTCCCTTGAATTTCCTCTGCTTCCTTCACAGTGAGGTTCTTAATGCCTTGCTTCGGCTCCCAATGATATTTGACAAGCACTGCTTTTCCTTCTTGATTGACCCATTTGTACGTGTTTACGCCCGAGCCCTGCATCATTCGGTAGTTCGCTGGAATACCCCATGGAGAATAGACAAATGTGACCATATGAAAGGATTCCGGCGAATTGGCACAGAAATCGAAGAACCTTCTCGCATCCTGAATATTGGTCACTGGATCTGGACGGAACGCATGAATCATATCAGGGAATTTCATCGCATCCCGGATAAAGAAGATTTTGAGATTGTTCCCAACAAGGTCCCAGTTGCCGTCTTCCGTATAAAATTTAACTGCAAATCCGCGCGGGTCACGCACCGTTTCCGGAGAGTGCAGGCCGTGTACAACGGTAGAGAAACGCACGAAGACCGGTGTTTGCTTGCCTTTTTCCTGGAACAGCTTGGCACGAGTGTACTTAGATATCGGCTCATCGCCGCATGTTCCATAAGCTTCAAAGTAACCGTGAGCTCCTGCTCCTCTGGCATGTACAATTCGTTCAGGCACCTTTTCCCGGTCAAAGTGACTGATCTTCTCGATAAAATCGTAGTTCTCCAAGGTAGCAGGTCCCCGGTTGCTGACTGTTCTAATATTCTGATTGTTCGTAATCGGATGGCCTTGTCGATTCGTTAAAGTTTGATCATCTTCTATGTTCGTTTTTGGATCATTATGATTCGTATCCAATACATGTACCTACTTTCCTATAATATGGGTGAGTCTAGCCTACCCCTTGTATATTTTCCACAACTGGAATTTTTATTCTTATAATATTGTGTATAAATAAATGCAAAGTGTAGACTGGCGCAAACTTGGATCCAAAAAAACCCCTTCTCGGCTGGATTGCCAAAAAGAGGTTTAGATCTAAATCCGTATATATCTTAATGCAGGCTGAACGGTTACATCGCACCCATACCGCCGTCGACGCGATATTGCACACCTGTAATAAAGGAGCTCTCATCAGAAGCGAGAAATAGTACAAGATTGGCGATATCACTGGACTCAGCATAACGTCCCAGCGGGATAGCTTTGGCCAATGTCTCCTGATCCGTCTGCATGCCCGTTTCGAGGGAGCGCATCATACGTGTATTCACAGGTGAAGGGTGAATGGAGTTTACCCGGACATTTTTGCTGGCTACCTCAAGTGCGGCTGCTTTGGTCAGTCCCACAACCGCATGCTTCGAGGTAATATAAGGTGTTACTCCAATGCTCCCGCTTAATCCGGCGACGGACGAAGTGTTGATAACACTTCCATAGCCTTGATTTACAAGCACTTTGAGCACATGCTTCAATCCAAGGAACACACCTCTGACATTCACAGCAATAACTTTATCGAAGTCCTGAGCCTCTTGTTCCATGATTGGCGCAACCTTACCTTCGATTCCGGCATTATTGAAGAAAACATCAATTTTGCCAAATTGATCAACGGTTGCTTTTACATACTTCTCTACATCTGCTTCATTCGATACATCTGCTTGTATAGCAACAATTTCTCCATGAGATGACAATTCCGACTTCACCTTATCAAGCGCATCCTGCATGAGGTCCACAATAACCACCTTGGCGCCTTCCTTCAGAAACAGCTCTGCTGTCACTTTACCAATTCCGCCGGCTCCTCCTGTAATAATCGCCACTTTGTCTGTTAGTCTAGCCATTTCGCTCGTCTCCTGTCATTTGTATTCTGGGTTATAATAACTCGACCTAAGTAATTTACCCAATTGACAGAAAAATACGAAATTTTCGCAGAAATAACAGACTATCACCTACCTGCTTGACCACGGCATAATTTCAGTGACGACCTCTTGGCCCTCCTTGATTGATCTCTTCATCATCATAGATAAATAATGATCCTGCGCTGCCTTAGCAAAATTATAGAATGAAGGCCCCAGATCTAACGCATACAGGCCCATCTTATACATGCTTGTCGCTACAGCAATCTCATCGTCCGACAGTCTTCCCATTTCGAATCGATTCTCATAAATCATCTCCGATTCAAATTGGATTCCCCGGTGCGCGTATCCTTCCAGATTCCCTCCGTGTCCCGTATCTATTCTTCTTAAGCGGGATGTGACGGGCGTTCTGAAATCCTTCAGATAAGAAACCTCGTCATTGACAATTTCTCCACGCTCCCCGCGAACCAAGATCCGATTCCCCCGAATCCAAGAGAAGTACTGAACATTGGAAAAATCAAAAACCGCAGTCTTCTCTCCAAATTGAAATACTGCCAATTCTTGAATGGACTGAACGATCTCTTCGTTTTCAGGCAAGCCCTGTCTACCCGGTCCTTTCACAATGGGACTTGTGAATTGATGTCCTGTAATACTCGCCTTCTCATACCCGACCCCCAGCAATTCTCTGATCAGGCTTATTCCATGATATCCATGTGCAGCTGATACTTGAACATGAGAGACCTCACCCAGAATACCGGACCGGGCAAGACGGATTCTGGCCGCGTGCATCGGCTGATACAAGTACTGCTCTGCAACTTCTACCTTAGCATTTGCGGGCAGCTCCTGATGCAGCTTCAATAGTCCGTCCATATCTGGAGCTGGAGGCGTCTCGGCGAGTACAGGTATCTCCTGCTTGCTCAGTTCGGCTATGTAATTCGGATTGGCATCCCAAGGTATAGAAATAATCGCATACGAATAATCCCGGTTCTCCAGGAATTGATCCAATGTTGTAACGGTCTTTATTCCCCATTTCTTTTGAAACAGTTCGGCCTTAGCCTCATTTCGGACCAATACTCTGCTTACTTTAAATAGATCCGGCAGCATTGCAGCAACTCGCATAAAAAATTCAGCTCTCCATCCAGCCCCAATTACAGCAAATACGATTTTATCCATCTCTCATCCTCAACCTTCCATTTCATATCATCCTATTTATAACACATCGCCCCAGGGACTGACTCAATTTCTGGATTGGACACGCAAAAAAAAACAGCGGACTCATAAATCCGCCGCTGTTCGATAATGTTGACCCATCTTTATGGAGTTAAGGCAGGAGCCGTGCGATGCTGGGTGTGCTGTTCATAGGAGTAGGCAAGCTTAATCAATGTCGGTTCACTGAAAGGTCTTCCGATGAAATCCAACCCAACCGGCATGTTGTCAGCAGCTCTGAAGCCAGCCGGAACCGTTATTGTCGGGTAACCTGTGAAGGAGCTGAGCTTAAAGCCATCGCCGATGGTTTGCTCATCCCCGATCTCTGAAATCGGGTTTGCGGAAGTAGGAAAAATAAGGGCATCCAGATTATAATCCGCCATCATCTTAAGTACAGCATTCTGCGCTAACTTGGTACGATGAAGAACAATATCTTTGTAAGACTCATCCTCAAGCGATTCCCGATTGTTGCGCTCCATGAGCTGTGTCTTCACCGATTCATCATATAAGCCCGATTCGATGATCGACGTAAGATCCTTATACGCGCGTTCTTCTCCCAGCGATTCGAGATAATCATTAAACTGGAATTTGAATTCCCATGCACTGAGACTGGCATAGCTGTTAATCTGTTTGAAGTTAGGAATCTCAACATCATCAATGAATATAGCACCTTGGTCTTTCATGTCCTGTATCGCCTCATCCATCACCTTATTGATATCTGGATCTGAGCCAAACACTTCTCGGACAATACCAATTCTCGCTCCGTTTAATCCCGCTGGGTCCAAATAATGCAAATATGATTCCGGAATGCGGTCTACACTTGCTGCTGTAGTCACGTCATCAGGATCATAACCTACCGTTAAGTCAAGGATCGCAGCCGCGTCAGCAACGGTTCTAGCAATCGGCCCTCCTGTATCCTGTGTCAATGCTAACGGCATGATTCCGTCTCGACTTGATAAACCAATGGTAGGACGAATACCGACCAGATTATTAAATGAAGACGGCACTCGAATAGAACCGCCGGTATCGCTGCCCATCCCTACTGCAGCAAAGCTCGCCGCGATCGACGCTCCTGTCCCGCCACTTGAGCCTCCCGGCACTTTGGATACATTATACGGATTCAGCGTTTGACCAGACACAGAGCTTACTGTGGTATAACCAAATGCAAATTCGTGCAAATTGGACTTCGCTAGTATGATTGCCCCGGCTTCTTTTAACTTCTCCACTTGATAAGCATCATCTAATGGAACACTTTCTTTTAATGCTAACGAGCCTCCTGTAGTCGGCATGTCCGCTGTATCGAAATTATCTTTTAAAATGACAGGTATTCCATGAAGCGCACCTCTTGCTCCACTCTGCCCACGCTCGGCATCCAGCTCTTCAGCCAGCTCGTCCGCCTGCTCATTAAGGGAAATAATAGAGTTAAGCTTCGGACCCTCTACATCGTATTTTTCGATGCGTTCCAGATACATATCCACCAGCTCTGCGGAGGTAACTCTTCCTGAAGTCATTGCCTTCTGCAAATCCGAGATCGATGCCTCAACGACACTCACCGGCTGTAAATATTGATAGACCCTGAGGGCAACAACTGCTGCATCCCCCTTGGTAAGGGGCTTGCCATAACCGTATGTATATTCAGCATTCCCCTTCATCACACCGGCCGTCGTAATTACACCAATTGAGCTTGCATAAGGACTGCTGATCGGAATATCCTGATATATCATTTCTTCAACGTAAGGCACATCAATCATTTCATCCAACAAGCGGGCTGCCACTTCTCTGTTAATCTTAGCCGATTGTGAAACTTCTGTAATGAGGCGCTCCGAACCGGCTTCCTTCGCCGCCAGATTAATGAGCTCTGCAAACTGTTCCGTACTGATGGTCTTGTGTCGTTCATTTTCCACAGTCCACTCACTCGGGGCCCAATCGAGTTCCATAAATTCAGACCATTCCGTGCTGACAGGTGCCGCAGCCGCCATCTCGCCAGGAAAGCCGGCCACAGGAAGCAGCAGTCCTCCAGCCAAGAGCACACTCATCATTTGCATTTTGCTATTCCTCATACTTCATTCCCTCGCCCTCATTCTATTTATGTTACTTAAACTAACATATAATAGAATGATAGACTTGTAAATAAGAGGATTTGAGCAAGATTTTAACATGTAATAGGTAGAATAGATTAATTAATGTGAAATTTCAGATACACCTGTAAAGTTTTCTAACATAAATTAAATCATTTCTAACGGTACTTTATGATCTGGCTTCGGAAATGCTAAATCCAGCTCATTGAGATCATCCTCCGTCAGCTCTACCTCATATGCAGCAGCATTCAGTATCACATGCTCCTCCTTAGAAGCTTTAGGAATAGCGAGAACTTGACCGTTCCGAATACTCCAAGCAAGCATTAACTGCAGCGGGGTTATATCATGCTTCTCTGCAACTGCCTTTACGGTCTCATTGCCAGTAATTTCACGCCGAAGTGTACCTCCCTGCGCAAGCGGAGAATAAGCCATAATTGGGATCTGACGCTCTGTCTGCCATGGCATCAGATCAACCTCAATCCCTCTTGAGCCGAGGTGATACAGTACCTGATTAACCGCACAATTACTGCCTTTAGATATAGATAGCAGCTCTTCCATATCTTTTGTATCCAGATTGGAAACGCCCCAACGCGCGATTTTACCGTCCTGAACCAGCTTCTCCATTCCTTCTACCGTTTCGGCGAGAGGAATGTCTCCTCTCCAGTGAAGCAGATACAAATCCAAATGATCTGTCTTCAGTCTGCGCAGGCTCTGCTCACAACGGGTAATGATTCGGTTTCGCCCTGCATTATGCGGATATACTTTAGAAACGAGGAACACCTCTTCCCTAATGCCCTGGATCGCTTCTCCGACAAGGGATTCGGACAAGCCTTCACCATACATTTCCGCGGTATCAATAACATGCATCCCCAGCTCAACACCAAGACGCAGTGCGGCCATTTCTTCACTTCGTACGGAAGGATCATCTCCCATACGCCAGGTTCCTTGTCCGATTGCAGGAAGCACAGTTCCATCTGCCAGCTTGATTGTATTTCTCTTGATCATCGTTACATCTCCTTTTTATGCAGTAATATAGGTAATTGCTGGATTATCCGGCTACGAATGTTATACCCGAATCTTATATCTCATAATCGAAAGATGTATCATACGGGATAAAAATGAGAATATATGTTCCCACACGACCTTTAATGAATTATAATAGAATCTGTTCTATAAGAATAGAGGTGTTATCGATGTCCAAGAGAGAAATTCAATATTTATATAAAACTCCAAAGTCACTGATGAATAAAGGAACTGGATTCCTGTCTGGCTACACCCATACATTGAATCCATATACGGGATGTTCGTTCGGATGCTCGTATTGCTATGTCCGCCGGATGCCTGTTTCTCTATTTCGCGGGTCGGAATGGGGAACTTGGGTAGATGTGAAGCAGGAAGCGTCAACTGTATTCCGCAAGGAATTAAAGCGTGCCACAGCTAAGGGGCCGGTTACGATCTTTATGTCTTCCAGTACAGATCCTTATCAGCCCATCGAATATAAAGAGCAGATTACTCGTTCCCTGCTGGAAGTGATGTGCGAATCTCCGCCTGATTTTATACTGGTACAAACCAGAAGCCCCCTCGTCACAAGGGATATCGATTTATTCACAGCATTGGGAGACAGGGTGCGTGTCAGTCTTACGATCGAAACCGATCTGGATGAGGTCAGAAAACATTTCTCTCCCTCTGCCCCTCCTATTGCTGCCCGAATGAAGGCACTGCAGGAATTAACCGAGGCGGGCATTCCGACTCAAGCAGCGATCGCTCCGATTCTGCCCAGCAGCGAGGCTTTTGCGTCCAAGCTCTATTGTGCGACCAACCGCGTTACCATTGATGATTATTTCATGGGAGATGGCAGCGGCGGCAAAAGAACAAGACAGCTGGGGATTGATGCCTTATATGATGAAATAGATTCAACCGCATGGTATGACTCCACTGCCTATCAAATCGTTCTGTCTCGGATGCGAAGCGTTTTTCCGGAGGAGCGTGTATATATTAGTCAACAGGGCTTTGAACCTTAAGATATACAAGAAGGTCCTGCACTACTGAGTTTTCAGCAGAGCAGGACCTTCTTATTTTTCACCAAGCAAAATATTGTTCACCCTGTTACTTCATCCGTTTGTACCTTGATATTCCTCCTCGCGGGTAATGTTATATCATAAGAATACCTGTTTTAATGTGTATTCAATTTACCCTTGCTGTCTGTAAATACCGCCAGCTTATCGATCATGCGCTGACTTGCTTCATTTAGTCCGGTCAGTCTTACTTCATTGTTATTCTCTCTGTATTTCAAGATGATTTTATCAATCGAGCCTACAGCAGAATCATCCCAAACATGAGAATTGGAGAAGTCAATGACAATGTCGCGATCTTGTACAGACAGATCAAAGGATTGTTCAAATGTCGTGGTAGAGGCGAAGAATAATTGCCCCTTCACTTTGAACACCTGTTTCTTGACATCCTCCGCTGGCTTGGTCACTTCCAGTTTCGATATCTTCGCCACGAAGAACACAGCGCTTAAGATGACACCAGCAATAACTCCTTTGGAGAGATCATGAGTGGCAACGACAATAATTACGGTAACCACCATGACGATGGCATCCGAACGGGGCGCTTTTTTCAAATATTGGAATGAAGACCAATCAAACGTCCCGATACAGACCATGACCATGATTCCAGCCAGAACGGGCATCGGCATTAGGACTACCAGATCACCAAGTACAAGAATCAGGAACATAAGAAACAGCCCTGCCACAAGCGTAGACAAACGGCTGCGTCCGCCTGATTTTACGTTAATCATGGACTGACCGATCATGGCGCATCCCGCCATACCACCGAAGAACGCTGTGACGAAGTTTGCAATCCCTTGCCCTCTAGCTTCACGATTCTTGTCGCTCTCTGTATCTGTCATATCATCGACAATGGAGGAGGTAAGCAGTGATTCAAGCAAGCCGACAATTGCGAGTGCGAAAGAATATGGTAATATTATCTGTAGTGTTTCGATAGAGAACGGTACATCAGGGATCAGAAATGACGGTAAGGTCTGAGTAATGTTCCCCATATCTCCTACGGTCTGGAGATTAAATCCTGTAAATACGGATACAACAGTTAACACGACGATGGCAATCAATGGTGCAGGAATGGCCTTGAAGAATCGAGGCACGACGTATACGATAAGCAGTGTTATACCTAGGAACACATAGGTTGCGCCATTGATGCCCCAGAAATAAGGGACTTGCGCCATAAAGATCAGAATGGCCAGTGAATTGACGAAGCCAATCATGACGGCGCGTGGAATAAACTTCATCAGTGTAGCTACTTTGAACACACCTAGCAGAAACTGAATAATACCTGTTAAAATGGTAGCTGCAAGCATGTACTCGATCCCGTGCTCCCTCACCAGGGGAGCAAGAACCAAGGCCATGGCCCCTGTCGCTGCTGAGATCATCGCTGGTCTGCCGCCAGCAAAAGCAATGATTACAGCAATACAGAAGGAAGCATACAAACCGACCATAGGGTCCACACCCGCAATCAGTGAGAAGGCAATGGCTTCCGGGATGAGCGCAAGAGCTACAACAATTCCGGACAAAATATCAGCTCTTACATTAAAAAACCATGTTCTCTTGAGATTTTCTAACACTTTCTCTCCACACCTCTTTATCTATTTTTGAGAACCCGACTTTTAAGTCTCATAAACGTCAAGTCATCATATAAATGCAAGTTATCAATACCTTCGTTAGTTTATCATGGATCGTTCCAAAATGGAACCTTTTTGAGACTAGTGAATGTCAAGGAGTTTAATACATGCTAATCGGATATGTAAGACCTTATCAGGACGATTTACAATGTAACCACCAGCAAGCCGTATTGGCACAATATGCCTGCGATCATATCATTGCCGAGGAGCATGGCTCCGCCAAGAAACGAACTGCGTTGTACGGTCTATTAGACAAGCTCGTGCCCGGCGATCATATCGTTGTTGCTAAATTATTTGCACTCGCTGATTCAACGAGGCACCTGGCCGAACTGCTCGATGAGCTGCGCAATAGAGACTGCTATCTTATTTCCGCAAAAGAAGGGATCAATACAAGTACTTCTACCGGTTTGGCCTTTCAAGAGATGGTGCACCAACTGCTCGACTTTCAAAGTGATGTAATTAGTGAGAAGACTAAAAAAGGGTTATATGAAGCAAAACAGAAGGGGATAAGACCCGGACGCCCCAAAAAACCAGACGAAAACGTCAAAAAAGCGATTGTTATGTATCAAAGCAATCAATATAGTCTGGCACAGATAAAAGACGAAACTGGAATCAGCAAATCTACACTGTATCGTTATCTTGATTCCGAAAATTAAACTTGGAGGAAATGGCATGGCCACGATAGATGATTTCGTAAAGCTGGATATCCGCATCGGCACCATTGTTAAGGCAGAGGCTTTTCCGGAAGCAAGAAAGCCGGCAATCAAGCTGGAGATCGATTTTGGAGAACTCGGTATCAAGCAATCCTCTGCACAAATCACCAAACGGTATACGCCCGATGAATTAATCGGAAGGCAGATTACGGCAGTTGTAAACTTCCCTCCGCGCCGAATCGCCGGCTATGTATCTGAGGTTCTCGTACTCGGCGGCATTCCTGAAGAAGGCGATGTCATCTTGCTGAGACCCGATGAAGAAGTGCCTAATGGAACACCGATCGCTTAAAAATTGCAATCTCGAACCGCACAAAGGAGCAGACCTTTGATTTTCAATTAATCAAAAGGTCTGCTCCTCTGTTCATTTTACAAATCGGATCGGCCATGAACACTCATCTGCTCCATTCATTAGCCGAGTATAACGAATCACTCGTTAGGCTGCTCCAGAACCAAGACCTCAGTCCAAGAATGACCTCCGTCTCCCGTTCGATAAATTGCAGGATGCATGAGGCTTGTATCTGCCATCCAGCCTTTATTCCGCTCAGTGAAGGAAATGTCACTATCGTATCCTTGAATAGACGGCAGGTTCGTCCACGTCTTCCCGCCATCGGAAGAGCTTCCCACGCCGATCTTCTCCCCTGCCGGCGAGAACCCAGCGAGATAGGCCGCTCCATTTACAAGCGATAAATTCCCTGGATGCCCGGCAGGTGCTGCAGGACCGACATCTGTATACCCTGGTTCGTCGCCAGGCGCGGGTCCGGCTCCTGCTGTATCTTGACCGATCACTTTGACAAAGCTCTGACCAGCATTGCTCGAAGCGTATACGGCGTAGGATTGCTGAGACATGCCAGCCCCTCCGTTCAGCCTCACCCATACCTCCTGGCCGTTCACGGCGATTTTACCGCCACTGACTGTCTCCGAGGATACGGAGAGACGTACCTTCCAGCCTGTGCCGCCATTTGTCGTTTGATGCAGCTTATATCCGTATCCCGGATGAACTGTCAGTGCATAACCTTTCTTCGCATCTGTGAATACCGCATATCTGGTATTCGTCGGGGTGGCTATCTTGCTCCAGCTGCTGCCTCCATCGGAGGTATGGTAAGTGTAAGCCTGGGAGTAGCCAAATCCCTCATCCTCCTTAGTAAAATCGATACGCTGCAGATACATGTCCCCCGTTTTTATCTTCGTTAATGACTTACCACCATCATCCGTATGCAGTAGCGCATTCGGTCCGCCACTTGAGGATTTCGCCAGCGCATAACCTACTTTATTATTGATAAAATCAAGCTGAGTGAACTGCCAAGTTCCTGTATAGATGTTCTGCCAGTGATCACCGGCATCGGATGTGCCAATCATATATCCATTACCTGCTGCACGTCCCGTCGTCTCGTTTAAGAACTGAATGTCACTAATATAGAAGGCCTCTCCTCCTGCAGGCTTATTCCCTGTGAGCTCACTCGTATCCTGAGCTGAGACCGTACCCAATGCAGTCATAGATCCTGTCAGCGCTAAAGTTAAGGTTAATTTCGTTAATCTAGCGAATGGAGCTAGTCTTCCGGTTGCTCTGCTTCCCATGATTCATTCTCCCCTTTATGTCAACAGCTTGTATACTCTTGCTTCAAATGGCTTTAATGTGAATGGCTTAGAGATGCCCTTATCCTGAATTTCATAGTTATGAATCAGCAGCTGTGAATCGGAGTACTTAATATTTTCATTAAGCATGAATTCCGCTTCCTGTTCTGAGAAATTTAGCACAACGATGAGCATCTCTTGTTCTAGTGATCTTGTATAGGCATAGATCTGCTCGTCCTCCTCATGTAGCAGCTCATAATCACCATACACAATAATAGGATGTTCTTTTCTAAGCTGAATCAGCTTCTGATAATAGTAAAACACCGAATTCGGATCTGACAGTGCCTCTTCAACATTGATTGCTGTATAGTTCGGATTCAGCTGAATCCAGGGTGTACCAGTCGTAAATCCAGCATGTTCACGTTGATTCCAGTGCATCGGTGTTCTAGCATTGTCTCTGCTTCGCTCATAGATTGACTGCATTAACAGATCATGCTGATGCCCGGACTGAGTATACTCGTGGAACATATTTAAGGTTTCAATATCCCTATAATCTTCTATCGAAGCAAAATTCACATTCGTCATTCCGATTTCTTCCCCTTGATATATATAAGGTGTCCCTTTCAGCGTATGCAGCAGAGTGCCCAGCAATTTGGCCGATTCTATTCTATACCGATCATCATTTCCGAAACGTGAGACCATTCTCGGCTGATCATGATTGTTCAAATACAGGCTGTTCCAACCTCGATCCTTCAGCGTTTGCTGCCATTTGTGCATTACCCGCTTGAAATCGGTCAGTTTCCATGGAATGATATCCCATTTACCAAGCGGTCCGCTGCCTACATTCATCAGCTCGAAATGAAATACCATGTTTAATTCGTTTCGATCCTCCGCTACGTAATTGACGGCCTCTTCAGGTGAAACATCCAGACATTCACCAACGGTCATAATGTCATACTTCGATAACACCTCCCGATTCATTTCCTGCAAATATTCATGCACTTTCGGTCCGTTCACAAAATACTTCCCGCCCCAATGATATAGAGAATCTCCTGTTTCCTCGGCATCTGGAAAGCGCTGATCCTTTGATATGAGGTTAATAACATCCATACGAAATCCATCAATGCCTTTGTCCAGCCACCAGGTCATCATCTGGTACACTTCCTTGCGGACCCGCTCGTTCTCCCAATTTAAATCAGGCTGTTTCTTGGAGAATAGATGCAGATAGTACTCATCCGTTTCGGGCTGATGCTGCCAGGCAGAACCGCGAAAATAAGACATCCAATTGCTCGGTTCCTCTCCATTCTTGCCTGGCCGCCATATATAGTAATCTCGATACCCATTATCCATCGACTTCTGTGCTTCTACGAACCAAGCATGCTCATCTGAAGTATGATTGACGACTAGATCCATGATCAGTTTCATTCCACGTTCATGCAGGCCTTCAAGGAGCTCCTCCCAATCCGCCATCGTTCCAAACTCATCCATAATCTGTTGATAATGCCGTATATCGTAGCCGTTATCATCATTTGGTGAGTCATAGACAGGACACAGCCATACGACATCTACGCCGAGTTTTTTCAAGTAATCCAGCTTCGAAATGATTCCTTGAAGATCACCAATACCATCTCCGTTGCTATCCATGAAGCTGCGCGGGTATATTTGGTATACAACACTTTCTTTCCACCACTGTTTTTTCATATCTGTCTTACGCACTCCCCTTCTCTGCTGACTTTAACTAGCTTTAAATATTAATTACTTTCTTATATAGTTATTTAACCAATATACTTCATTACTTATTTCCATTTTTCTAGTTTGTCCAATCTAGATCTTGAACATTAGGAAGTAAATACTAAAAAAGACGAGAAGAAATCTCCCGTCTCTACTCATGATTTAATTTAAAAACTCATCTTGTGATCATAGATACCATGGACTCAAATTGATCGCAGTA
Source organism: Paenibacillus urinalis (assembly GCF_028747985.1). Taxonomy (NCBI): domain Bacteria; kingdom Bacillati; phylum Bacillota; class Bacilli; order Caryophanales; family Paenibacillaceae; genus Paenibacillus; species Paenibacillus urinalis. Next base: position 2,413,732 of record NZ_CP118108.1, on the reverse strand, counting down.
TATAGAAGTGGAAAATTCGCTCTTAATATGCTGCTCAGCAGCAGAAATAATCTGATTCCTTAAACCCCGGTTTCGCATCAAAGTGAGAGATTCACCTACCGCTTGCTTGATATCTCCGAGGTTATAATATTTGCCTGTTACATTGTGCGTAATAAACCGCTTTACTCCATCCGAGTCGGTAGATAGTACAGGGCATCTGCATAGCATTGCTTCTGCAACAGCATAGCCGAAGCCCTCTTTAATCGAGGTCGAGCACAAGAATCCTCCTGAATCTCCGATAATTGATAAATAGTCCGCCATTTGCTCATGAGGAATATTCGAGTATCGAATCAATCGCTCAGACAAATTTAGTGTACGTACACTAAATTCGAAATAATCTTTCTGCGAGGGATCGGATAGGGTATCATCATCAAACATCCATAAATACAGATCCGGAATTTGCTTTCTCAGCTCAAAACCGATTCTTAAGTATTCGCTCCAATTCTTATTCTGTTCGATGCGGCCGATCCAGCCAATAATCGGATAGGATTTAGGGGGATAGGACACATATCCAAAGTGCTCCGTATCAAGAGGGTCGTCAAAACAGAACTGAGGGATCGCAGGGAAGATTTGCTCAAACCATTGCTTCAGATGCGAAGTACGGGGATATAACAACGCGTCTGCATATTCTCGAATTCCTGAATCAAACACCTCCAGCAGCTCAAGAGCAGTGTCTGTCGTACCCAGTCCTTGAATCTCAAAGACCGCTTTGCCACGAAAGCCCATTTCTTTTATCTTTTGAAGCAGATGAATGTCTGTACAAACGACGATGAAGTCATAATTCTCTGATTCAATAATACGCTTGATTTGCTCGTTATCATTAGTTACAAACGTTTTAATCCCTTTTATATTCTTACGTCCTTCTCCATCGACCGCATATAATAAATGGCATTCATAGCCGCGAGCCATAAGCGCCTTGCTTCTTATCCGATTTAACGTCTCCATACCACCGCTCGGATTAAAAAAAGTAAATAGTATTTTCATCCTCCACTACCACGCATTCATATATTTAAATTTTATGGCCTGCACAAGCTGCTCAGTTTTAAACAATTCGTTATAATAATCAAGCTTCTGCGGCAAATAAGGTGCGAACCGATAACCGATTTGTGAATGATCTGGTGTGTAATAATTAGACATTGCGCTTGGCTCGGCCTTCGATAATTCGATTAGCAAGGTTTCCATTTCCATCACGTCTGTTGTACATACATTGTTTAGAATCATTGTGTAAGGGGTTTGAATCATCTGAACCGCAATGAGACTGGCTACAATTTCATTTACTGTGGGATACCATTTGAAATCCGTTATGGGATGGGGGACTTTGGACAACAGCGCTTGAGCACTCTGATCTGTGGTCAGATCCAGCACATAGCAATAGTAATTACTAAAGCTTTGCTCATACAGATTCTCTAATCTCATAAGAGCTGCTTCATCTGCGATACTTATGGGAAACAACACCGTCACTTGAGGCTTCATTTTTCTTCTTGATCGGGCCAAATGACGTGCCAAATGATACGTATATCTCCATCTTCGATGCTGCTCACTTGATTTGAGTGTCGCCGACACGCTATAGGTCGAATTCACTCTGTAATCCATCAGCTCGACCGGGATATAACGAATCTCGCAATTCTCCGTCAAACGGAGCCAATAATCATAATCCTCAACAGGTACAAGATGATAACCATCAATCATTTTGGCATACTTGGACTTATACATGAACGAAACACCGATAATCGATGAATCCAGCAGCCTCTCCTTGGGTCTGCTCTGGTATTTTCGTAATGCAGCCAGCTGATGCTCATTATGAAGACGGCTTCCGTTATTATCAATGGACTGAAAGGAGCTGTACACCAGACCTAACTCATCAGATCCCTTCTTCAGCTCTCTGCGCAGCGTCTCCAGATAATAGGGATAATACACGTTGTCACTTGATACCCACGTCAAATATTCGATATGTTCGTCCAAGAACAAATGCTGGAATCCGGTATTAAGGGCATGCGCAACACCTTGATTATCGGGATAAGCTACGATCTTAACGCGCTTATCCTCCTTCACAATGCTCTTGATCAGCGGCTCCATCTCAGGAGCACCATCAATCACAATCACCATCTTGAATTTGCTAAAAGATTGGTTTAACACGGACTCCAGTGCTGCTTGGAGAAATTCGGGCTTCTGTACATATACAGGCATGACCACACCTAAATCAACCAAACCCCAATCACCTCTTCCTCCGCACATTTGGTTATAGTGTATGTATCGTTGGACAAATGGATTGTGCGTATGCCCTGATTTCCACAACTCGATCCAACAACCAAAAGAACCCATTGTTATAAACAATGGGCAGATAGAATGCTTTACAAAAATAGAGTGTGAATTTATGAAATGGACAATGCAGAAATAGGAGTTAACTCGGATTGAAGCACACCTTGCTCTGTTACAAGATTACCAAATTCATCTAAGCCGTAAGTGGAAATTGCCGCTTCTGTGAGCGTCGTATCGATATTGTATTGCACTTCATAAGCGACATTTCCTGCAATATTAAATGAGCGAATGTCTGCGTTATCTGGAGCGATCGAATAACTGGATACATATAACGGAGTAAGTGTCAAAGTGCTCATTGGAACGACGTACACTACAACGATGACACTGGCAACAGAGTTCCCCACATTCCGAACACTAACTACCGCATTTGTAGCAGCTGTACCAAAAGCTCTTGTGTTTGTAATAAGTCCTGTTGTATATACGGGCATACCTTTCTCCTCCTTTCATCTTACACTATCATTCATATTCAGCAGATTCAGAGAGTTATAGACTAACACCTTTGCATGTGCGGATTTATGACAAGATCGGGTGTTGTCCCAATCAAAACCTAAGCTCTGAATATAGAATAAGATTAGATAAGACGAATGAAAGGAGGAGATTGCCGTTGACGAATTTTAATTTTCAAGTGACTCCCGTTGGTAATCCTAAGTTCGAACCTAGTGTCGCCGTCAATTATTTAATTCCCGGCATCATGGTCGCTACTGCAGTGGATACAACAACAGGTGTCCCGATCATTGGGGTATACCGATCCCTGAATGGCGGATTTTCGTGGTCTAATGCCCTCCTGCCCCTTCCTCCAGGGTTCACGGGAGCAGAAGCTTCAGCGGTTGCTTATGCGTTTCCAAGTACTTTTGTCATTACTGCCCATGCTTTTCCTGGAGCATCTGACGGGACTGCCGTTGCTTATGTTTCTACTGACAATGGAGCCACCTTCGGAGCCCCCGTCATCGTTAACCAGGGATATGGTACCTATATTAACAATGACGAGACGAACGTAACCTGCGATACTTCTCAATCCAGTCCGTACTTGGGAAATATTTATGTAACCTACAATCACCAGTTTAATGTAGCGAATGCAGGGAACTCCACTGCCTTCTTCAGCAGGTCAACCGATGGTGGTAATACGTGGCAGACACCTGTGCTTCTATCTAGTGAAGCGGATCAAGTCGAACGACCGGAGGTCGCTGTAGGTCTAACCGGAACCGTATACGGAGCCTGGATTACTACGGATCCGACAGGACGCTTTGTTGTTCGTCGTTCCTTTGATGGGGGAGTTACCTTTGAACCTCCTGTTCTTGTCTCTACCGTTTCCCTCGTTCCCACCGTACTTCCCGTTACCGGATACGGCTTCCGTGTTCTTACCTTTGCAAGTATTTCCACGGATCGCTCTATAGGTCCGAACACAGATGCGGTTTATGCCGTATGGCAGGATTTCCGACTAGGATACTCCGATATATTTATGTCTAAATCTACGGACCTCGGAGGAACCTGGTCTGCCCCTGTAAGTATTACTGGCGCACCGGCTGGTTCACAGAACTTCTTCCCTTCCGTTGATGTCGATCCACTTACTGGAGTCGTTAACATCATTTATTACAGCAATCAGATCAATGGGTTCAATCTCGATGTATACGTTGCCCGCTCCATCAATGGAGGCCAGACCTTTACTAACACACGGATCACGAATGTCTCATTTAATCCGAACGGCTCAAGTCCTACTCCGGTTCCGCTGATTGGAGATTATATTGATATTATTAGTGTCCCGCCAGGAGGTTATATCGGTGTCTGGACAGATACCAGTACCGGAGCTCAAACTATCTTTGCAGGATATTCGGATATTGTCATTACTTGAATCCATATACACCTGGTTTATTCGAACAAAAATAGATCATTCGTCAAAGAACGAATGATCTATTTTAACGCCTGCATGCCTCTAACACTGCTATTTGAGTCTAAAGGATGCCGTACTGAGTGCAATCAGCTCTCCACGAGGATTCGTAATTCTCGATTCCGCCGTAATGGATCGGCCCGTTTCATGAACAATTTTACCGGTAACCGTAAGATACTCCTGCTTCGCAGGCATCACAAAATGTACATTCAGATTGCTGGTAACACTGGAACGATGAGGATACTTCAGCATTACGGCAACACCCATCGTATTGTCCAATAACGAAGATAGAACACCGCCATGGACGATTCCCATGAGGTTCAAATGATGTGGAAGCGGATCAAGCGACACGACGACTTCATCATTTCCCGCCTGCTCCAATTTACATCCTAAATAACCCCAAAACGTAGATTCAGCTGCTTTTGTAATCGCCTCAAGGTACTCTCGTTGTTCGTCTGTCTGGCTGTGAGCATCTTCTTGCTCACGATCGATCCTGACCACTGCGCTCCCTCCCTTCTGTATTCACATATTTATCTTGGGCTGAAGGGACAATCGACATTAAATTACGCTGTCGGCTGCTCCTCATCCTCCTCCAGCAATTTCCGCCTTAGTACTTTACCGACCATGGTTTTGGGCAAGGACTCTCTAAATACATATTGTCTGGGCACTTTGTACGCTGCCAATTGACTGCGGCAGAACTGCTCGAGTGAAGCTGGATCCGGCTTAGCACCATCCTTAAGCACAATATAGGCCTTCACAGACTCCCCGCGATAGCTGTCCTTCATCCCAACAACGACGGCTTCCTTCACAGATGGGTGCTCATATAGCACCTCTTCAATCTCTCTAGGATAAATGTTGAATCCGCTTGCAATAATCATATCCTTTTTACGGTCAATAATCGTAAAGTATCCCTCTTCATCCATCGTAGCCATATCGCCTGTAAAGAGCCATCCATTGCGGATCGTTTCAAAAGTTTCTTCCGGTCTTCCCCAATATCCCTTCATCACTTGAGGACCTTTGACAATCAGCTCACCCGGCTCTCCGACAGGCATTTCCTCCCCTGTTTCAGGATGAATCACTCTTGCGTCAGTGTCTGGAAAAGGGATTCCAATGGTGCCGATCTTGCGTCTGCCCCATATTGGATTGGCATGAGTTACGGGAGAAGCCTCCGTGAGTCCATACCCTTCAATAAGCCGTCCTTTCGTCATTTCCTCGAATGTATCCTGAACCTCTACAGGAAGCGCAGCCGATCCGCTGATACAAGCATTAATAGACGATAAATCATATTCCTTGATTCTGGGATGATTGATCAGTGCAATATACATCGTTGGAGCTCCCGGAAATAGTGTCGGCTTCTTCTTGCGGATCAGGTTCAAGATCATATTCACTTCAAATTTAGGTACTAGGATCATCAGCCCGGCTCTGTATATGGCCTGATTTAACACACATGTCAGCCCAAAGACATGAAAACAGGGCAGTGCCGCTAAATAACGTTCCTTACCATCCTCCACCTGGTGACACCAGTTTCCCGACTGGATTGTATTGGCAATCAGGTTCATATGCGTGAGCATTACACCCTTTGGAACGCCAGTTGTACCACCCGTATATTGGAGCTGTGCCAATTCTTCCTTGGCATCGACGGACTCCAATATGGGATCGGCAGCGGCGCTGTTGATCAGTTTGGTGAAGGAATGGACTTGGTTATTGTAAGAAACTACAGGTAAAGGTCCCTCTTTTTTGGCCTTGATCGGATACAGCCACTTCTTAATTAGAGGCAGATAGTCTTTAACACCTGTAACGATCGTGTGCTTGATCTCCGTTTCCTGTACAATGTTCTCAACCCTGGAATAGAAGGTATCAAGTGTAATGATGATTTTCGCTCCCGAGTCCTTCATCTGGTGGGCCAGCTCACGTTCCATGTACAAAGGATTGGTCATCACCGCTACTCCTCCAAGCAGCAGCGTACCATAATACGCGATGACTACCTGTGGACAATTAGGCAGCATTATGGCTACCCGGTCCCCTTTCTTCACGCCTAAACCGCGCAGCACATTTGCCATCTGGTATGACAGCATCAGCAGCTTCTTATAGCTAATCGACTTGCCCATAAAATACATTGCCGGCCGATGGGGGAACTTCTGTGCTGATGTGACAAGAAACGCAGCCAAGTTCTGATTCGGATATTCACACGTCGGGGCCACTTCGGCCTCATAAAACGGCAGCCAGGGCTTATCGTTCATGATAATCATCCCTTTCATTCTCTTTTATCGAGAATGCTTCCTCGCTGACCTACTCCTCATCCAATACCATCTGATCTCTTCAGATTAAACTGTATAACGCTCGTTATGGATAACGCGGGCAGCGATACTGCGTTTGTACTGATTTGTGTTGACCGGATTGCTTCTCGTCAGTTTTTTGAGCACGGATAATTGCATACGCAGCATATCGCCCGACTCTATTGTCGTCAGCAGCTCTTTTGCCACAGATTCTACTCTGAGGAATGCTTCATAAGCAAACACTTTTGTCATTTCAATCATATTTAGCGCTTTCTCTTCAGAGGTTCTAGATGCTTGTTTGTTCGTACGGGCGAGTACACTCTCAAGTGCAAAAATATCAATCATCATATCGGCAAGACCTGCGAGCACTTCCTGCTCCTTCTCGAGCTTCGTCCCGTATTTCTGCACGGCAAGACCACCAACCAGCAGGAAAATCTTCTTACTCATCTCCAGGAAATGCCCTTCCTGCTCTAAAACACCTTCAAACGTTTGATTCGGCAGAATCTGTAGGATTTCGTTTTGAAGGGCCTGTGCCTTTTGGAGGAGTGCTAATTCCCCCTTCAGCGCCTTCTTCACCAGTGTGCCTGGGATCAAAAGTCGATTGATCTCATTCGTCCCTTCAAAAATCCGGTTAATCCGCGAATCGCGGTACAGCCGCTCAATTTTATATTCTTGAATGTATCCGTATCCGCCGTGAATTTGTACACCTTCATCCGCGATCACGTCCAGATTCTCGGAAGAAAACACCTTATTGATCGAGCATTCAATGGCATAATCGGAGATTGCCGCGGCAGCCAGTGTTCCTGCATCATCTGCTGTATAGTCAATATCCTGCATTGCCTCATCCAGCAGGCCAGCCGTGCGATATACCATACTCTCCACTGCAAATGTTCGAATATTCATCTCTGCCAGCTTCTTGCGGATCAGCGGGAAATTGGAGATCGGTGTCTCAAACTGTTTCCGTGTGTTGGCATATTTCGTACTGAGCTCAACCGCTTCCTTGGCCGCTCCCACGGAGCCTGCCGCCAGTTTGTATCTGCCAATGTTCAGGATGTTAAATGCAATTCGGTGACCTTTGCCAATCTCACCTAGCAGATTCTCCTTCGGTACCTTGACATCCTCAAAGTATAGCGGGCGTGTAGATGAGCCTTTGATTCCCATCTTCTTCTCTTCCGGTCCAAGTGTAAAGCCTTCCATTTCTTTCTCGACAATAAACGCAGTAAAGTGCTCCCCATCGATTTTGGCATATACAATAAAAATATCTGCGAATCCCGCGTTTGTAATGTAGAGCTTAGATCCATTCAGAATGTAGTGCTCACCGTCGTCCGATAACACAGCGGTCGTCTTTGCGCTCATTGCATCCGAGCCTGAGGTCGGTTCCGTTAAACAATAGGCGGCAATTTTTGTCCCTGAGGCAAGATCGGGCAAGTACTTTTCCTTCTGTTCCCGTGTACCGAAGAATACGATCGGCAGTGTTCCAATCCCAACGTGAGCACCAAAGGACAAGGCAAAGGAGGAGCCCTTCGCCAGCGATTCACTGATAATCGTCGAGCTCACTTTATCTAGTCCAATTCCGCCGAATTCTTCCGGCACATCTGCTCCAAGCAGTCCAAGATCACCTGCCTTTCGAAGCAGCTCTACGGTGAGATCATAGTTCAGCTTCTCGATCTCCTCATCTCTTGTCACCACTTCGCCGTCAATAAAATCGCGAACAGTCTCTGCAATCATTCGATGCTCCTCGGTAAAATCCTCAGGCGTCAGGATACGGTCAAGATCAGCCTTTTCAATGACAAAGCTTCCACCTTTGATCTTCGGTTCTTTGGTTTGGTTGTCGCTCATGAGTTTGGGCTCCTTTCGGGAATGGGGATGGTTGATTGATGAAGAATGTTCATGAATGTGAGTGGCTCGATGATGTTGCTGTGTGTGCGGCTGTGGGCGCTTCGATGATGCTGTGAGTGTAGCTGTGGGCGCTTCGATGATGGCTGTGAGTGCAGCTATGGGCGCTTCAATGATGCTGTGAGTGCAGCTGTGGGCGCTTCAATGATGCTATGAGTGCAGCTGTGGGCGCTTCGATGGCGAATCGGGTTCCGAGCCTTCTTGCCCTTGGATTCTTCTGATTCACCTTTATGGTGAGAATCCAAGGGCAAATACGCACGCTTCGCTTCTTCACTCCGATTTCGCCCTCTCCGCTTGTTGCTGCACTCCTTGCATGAAAAGCAATTCTTCCTCTCTCAACCTGTGGGGTGAGAGGGGGGACGGGCTTCCATTCTTCTTCTTATGGAAGTCGTCTGATTTTCTTATGTGAGTGATTCAATGATGAAATGAATCTGCTGGGCGCTTCGATGATGATGTGAGTGCAGCTGTGGGCGCTTCAATGGCGAATCGGGTTCCGAGCCTTCTTGCCCTTGGATTCTTCTGATTCCACCTTAATGGTGAGAATCCAAGGGCAAATACGCACGCTTCGCTTCTTCACTCCGATTTCGCCCTCTCCGCTTGTTGCTGCACTCCTTGCGTGAAAAGCAATTCTTCCTCTCTCAACCTGTGGGGTGAGAGGGGGGACGGGCTTCCATTCTTCTTCTTATGGAAGTCGTCTGATTTTCTTATGTGAGTGATTCAATGATGAAATGAATCTGCTGGGCGCTTCGATGATGCTGTGAGTGCTGCTGTGAGCGCTTCGATGGCGAATCGAGGTCCGAGCCTTCTTGTCCTTGGATTCTTCTGATTCCATCTTAATGGTGAGAATCCAAGGACAAATACGCACGCTTCGCTTCTTCACTCCGATTTCGCCCTCTCCGCTTGTCGCTGCACTCCTTGCTTGAAGGGCAATTCCTCCTCTCTCAACCTTGTGGGGTGAGAGGGGGAGACGGGCTTCCATTCTTCGTCTTATGGAAGCGCCGAGTACAAGCTAGGCTGTTCCAGCGCTTTGTGCGTGCACCTCGAACACCCCCGCTGCACCCATCCCTCCGCCAATGCACATGCTCACCACCCCATATCCTCCACCACGGCGCGCTAGTTCGGATACCAGGCTCACGGTAAGCTTCGCGCCCGTACAGCCGAGCGGATGACCAAGTGCAATAGCACCACCGTTCACGTTAACCTTCTCTTCGTCAAGGTTAAGAGCACGGATGATGTGCAGGCACTGGGAAGCGAATGCTTCGTTAATTTCAAACAGCTCCACCTGATCCAGCTCAATTCCCGCCATTCTCAGCGCTTTTGGTATCGCTTCGACAGGTCCTACCCCCATAATTTCCGGCTCTACACCTGCCAAGGCAAACGAGCGGAAGGTGGCCAAGGGTTCAAGACCGAGCTCCTCTGCTTTTTCCCTGCTCATTACAGCGACAGCTGCTGCCCCATCGCTGGTTTGAGATGCATTGCCTGCCGTAACGGTGCCTTTTACCGAAAATGCAGGTTTCAAACGGGCTAGCCCCTCTGCTGAGGTATCTGCACGCACCCCTTCATCGGTATCAAAAGTGAATTGACGGTTCCTGATCCGCCCGTTGTCATCAATGGTCGTATGGGTAACCTCGACAGGCACGATTTCATCCTTGAATCGGCCGGCAGCGATTGCCGCATGGGCTTTACGATGACTGTTCACGGCATAGGCATCCTGTGACTCCCGGTTCACCCCGAACCTGCGGGCTACCTCCTCAGCGGTGTGTCCCATTCCCATATATACTTCCGGCATCTCCTCCACAATTCGGTAATGTGGAGCAGGCTTGAAGCCGGTCATGGGAACATGGCTCATGCTCTCCACGCCGCCCGCAACAATGACTTCAGCAGAACCGAGCATTATTCGTTCCGCCGCAAATGCAATCGCTTGCAGTCCGGAGGAGCAGAACCGATTGATCGTCAGTGCGGGAACGGTAACAGGAAAGCCGGAATACAAGGAAATGATGCGTGCAACATTCAACCCCTGCTCTCCTTCCGGCATTGCACAGCCGAGGATAATATCCTCGACATCTTCCTTTTTCAGCCCTGGCGCGCGTGCAATAACAGCTTCAAGCACAGCTTTGCCCAAATCCTCTACTCGTGTATCCGCCAGGCTTCCTTTCTTGGCCTTGCCTACAGCGGTTCGGGCAAGTGACACAATGACTGCTTCTCTCAAACTAATCACCTCAACCTTTAATTGATATAAGTGAATCCGTTTCATAAGACTGCTGAAATGGATCCGGATAATGATGATTTTAAGGGATGGATTTAGAAAGCTCTGCCGTCTAATGCAAGTAATGCATTGTGATCCGCTAATTGCGAAGAGGCTTACCCTTGGCAAGCATGTGCTGCATGCGCTGCTGGGTTTTCACTTCACCTAGCAGGCTCAAGAAGGCCTCCCGTTCAAGGTCCAATAAATACTGTTCTGAGACAAGGGTACCTGCCGGAACATCTCCCCCTGCCAGAATATGAGCAAGCTTCTTCGCAATGAGGTAATCATGCTCGCTAATATATCCGCTCTGCTTCATATCCAGCGCCCCCAGCTGAAGCACCGCACGTCCGTCACGCCCTGCGACTCTTGCTTTACCGGCAGGAGCTGGTGTATATCCTTCACGATCCAATTCAAGCACGGCCTGCTTGGCTTCATAGATGCGATAATCCTGATTCATCACGACACGATCCTGGGAGCGGCCATATCCCATTTTCAGTGCTTCATGCCCACTGGATGAGGTTTTGGCAAGTGCAATCATTTCAAAAATTCGGTTAAGCTCTGGCTGAAGGTCGGCCTGCTGATCCGAAAAGCGATCGCTCGTCATCCGCACCAACTCTTTGCAGCCTCCCCCGGCTGGAATCAAGCCTACTCCGGTTTCGACCAAGCCAAAATAGGTTTCTGCCGAGAAGATAATTCGGTCTGCGGGTAGACAGGCTTCAACGCCTCCTCCAAGCGTCATCCGATGTGGGGCAGCTGCAACCGGTTTAGCTAATTGCTTGAGCTTCATCATACTGCCTTGGAACAATCGGATAATGTCATCCACCTCATCCCAATCTCCGCTTTGGGCTTCCATGAGCATCAGCATGAGATTCGCACCCACACAGAAGTTTCGGCCTTCATTGGCAAGAACGAGCCCTCTATAATTAGCTTCGACTTCTTCGGCTGCCTGCTGAATCATGACCAGGATGTCGGCGCCAATGGCATTGTTTGGAGAGGTGAATTCCAGAAGGGCAACATCATCTCCAATATCAATCAGATTTGCGCCTGTGTTTGAACGAATGATTTTGTTCTGAGCTTTAAGTGCTGCTAAGGATATAATCTCAGGACGATTTTCTACCGCTTTGTACTCCCCTTTGAAATATTGGAATACGTCTCCTTCCTTCTGCTGATAAAAGGAATTGTTCCCTGCAGCGATCCAGCTCTTCACCCATGCAGGCACGATCAGACCTTCTGCTTCCATGCGATCAACCGATGCAGGCAGACCAATCAGATCCCAGGTCTCAAACGGGCCCAGCTCCCAATTAAATCCCCATTTCATTGCATGATCGATATCCTGGATGGAATCCGCGATTTCCCCCAGCTTCTCTGCGGAGTAGATCAGCACTTGCTTAAGCACATTCCATGCCAGCTCTGAATATCGGTCCTTTGTGTTCAGAAAAGCCCTGATCTTCTTCCTTGCTCCTTTGACTGTCTTCGCAGCTTCAATCGACGTTGAGCTGATCTTGGCGCTTGGACTGTACTCCATGTTAGCTAGACTCAAAGATAGAATCTGACTGCCGTGATCTCCTTTCACTTTTTTGTAGAACCCCTGACCGCTCTTCTCTCCAATCCAGCCTCTTGTTAACAGCTCCTGCAGCGCGGCAGGCACTTCAAATACAGCCCTCTCCGCTCCATCCGGCACGGAATCATACACGTTCTGGGCCACATGAATAAACGTATCGATCCCTACCAAATCGAGCGTACGGAACGTTGCACTCTTGGGCCTGCCGAGTACCGGACCTGTTGCGGCGTCCACTTCCTCGACCGAGTATCCGTTTTCCGCCATTTCCCTCAATGTGACGAGCAGTCCATAAGTGCCAATACGGTTTGAGATGAAATTCGGAGTATCCTTGGCAATGACGACGCCCTTGCCCAGCCTTTTCTCACAAAATTCTTTCATAAAAGATGTGATCTCGGGATCAGTGTCTAATCCAGGGATAATCTCCAGCAGCTTCATATGCCGTGGTGGATTAAAAAAATGCGTGCCTAGAAAATGACGCCGAAACTCCTCATTGCAATCCTCCACCATGGCATTGACCGATATGCCGGACGTGTTCGTGCTGACAATGGTTCCTTTTGTACGGACCGCTTCAATCTGCTTCATGATAGACTTCTTAATTTCCAGCTTTTCGGTGACGACTTCAATAATCCAGTCAACTTGTTTCAGTAGATGCAAGTGATCCTCTATATTGCCAGGTGTTATCCGTTCTGCAACATGAGGAGCATAAAGTGGAGCCGTGCTTGACTTAGGAAGCGCAGCGATTGCCCTAGTGGCGAATCGGTTACGTACGGCAGGATGTTCCAGCGATAGCCCTGCCTGCTCTTCTTCTGGTGTTAATTGAGCCGGTACAATATCCAGCAGCAGACAAGTCAGTCCCGCATTGGCCAGATGTGCAGCAATTCCTGCACCCATGACCCCGGAGCCGATTACGGCAGCTTTGGATAAGGTCCTCTTCGTAATTGCAGATGGATGAGTTGGGGTTAACATTTGGTTCACTTCGCAACGACCTCCTGTTCATTCATTTCAGAAACACCGAACACGGAAGCTTCCAGTATTTCTGCAATATCCTTTGTTTGCACTTTGTCTTCTACTTCTTTGAGCTTCGTCCCATCCTCCAGCATTGTCAGACAGTAAGGACAAGCAGAGCTGATCATCGTCGGTGATACAGATAATGCCTGTTCTGTCCGGGCGAGATTTACACGCTTGCCGGTATCCTCCTCCATCCACATCTGTCCGCCGCCGGCACCGCAGCACATCCCGTTCTCTCGACTGCGTTCCATTTCCACGAGCTCGACGCCTGGAATAGCGCGCAGCACATCTCGCGGCTGATCGTACACATCGTTATATCTTCCGAGATAGCAGGAATCGTGATAGGTGATTTTCTCCGATAACGTGTGCTTGGGAATCAGCTTGCCGGTCTTGACCAGCTCATCCAGGAGCTCGGTATGATGAAGCACTTCGGCTGTAAGGCCAAAATCGGGATATTCATTCTTGAACACGTTAAATGTATGGGGACAGGCTGTAACGATTTTCTGAACACCATATTTATTAAAAATTTCGATGTTCTCCACACATAACTGCTGGAACAAAAATTCATTCCCCATTCGTCTCGGTGTATCACCCGAATTCTTCTCTTCATTGCCCAAGATCGCAAAGTTGACACCTGCCTCATTCAGCAAATGAACGAGCGAACGTGTAACCTTTCGGCTCCGGTTATCATAGGACCCCATCGAGCCTACAAACAGCAGAATGTCAAAGTCCGGGTTCTCCTTCACCGTCGGAATGCTCAAATTCAAGGTGCCGTCCGGGTCAATTTCCTTCACCCACTTGCTGCGTTCTGCCCGGCTGATCCCCCATGGATTACCCTGACGCTCAATATTCTGCATTGCTCGTTGTCCTTCATGAGGTACGCTTCCCTCCATCAGCACGAGATGACGTCTGAGATCCACAATTTTATCTACATGCTCGTTTGCAACAGGACACTGATCCTCACAGTTACGGCACGTTGTGCAAGCCCATATTTCTTCTTCTGTCATGACTCCACCGATGAGCTGCACATCCTTGGCGGTAACACCTTCAACTTGATGCCAGGCTCTCTTTTGCACACTCATGGTTGGACGAATGTCGGTGACTCCTTCCCCCGTCCATTCGCTAAGTGATAGATCGGCAGTTCTCATTTCGTGGACTCCAGCGTAACCAAACACACTGGCAGGCATCCAGGCCGACTTCGACGTCAACGCCTCGCCCTTCTCGGTTAAGTGGTCTCTTAACTTGATAATCATGTGCATGGGGGACAAGAGCTTGCCGGTATTGGTCGCCGGACATACATTCGTACATCGTCCGCACTCTACGCAGGCATAGAAATCGAGCATTTGCTTCTGGGTAAAATCTTCGATATGACCGACTCCATAGGACTCTGCCTCTTCGTCTTCTAAATCGAGCTTACTTAGCTTGCCAGGTGGATCTGTTCGTCGCAGCAGGATGTTAATGGGTGCAGTAATAAGATGAAAGTGCTTGGATTGGGGTACGTATAGTAGAAAGGAGAGCAGGATCAGCAGATGAATCCACCAGAAAAAGTAATACATTGCGGCCACCGCTATGTCGGGCATCCAGGTAAATAACGATGCAATTCCAGATGAGATGGGTGCATAGGTTGAAGATGGCAAATCCTCTCTGAGACGCTCAAATGCCATTGTGAAGAGAACGGATATCATTAGAGATGTGATATAAAAGACAACAAGGCTTGGTTTCCAGCCTCTTTTTAACCGATGCAGCTTCTCCCCATATCTTCGATAGGCAGCATATGAGATGGCGAGGAGAATAAGCACGACCGTAATCTCCTGGGTCAGTATAAATCCTTCGTAGCCGGGTATAGGCAGACTGTGCCCTGTGAGGCCCTTCCAGATAATATCCAGTGCACCAAACTGCAGAATAATAAATCCGTAAAAAACGATAAAATGCATGATTCCGCTTCTCGGATCCTTGAACAGCTTGCTCTGACCGAAGACCTGCACCATAAATGCTGCAATCCTGTCTTGAATGTCCTTGCGAAGATCCGCAGGTCTGCCTAATTTGATATATAAGTAACGGTGGTATACAACTCTGGCGAATAGATAAACCGCCCAGCCGGTAATGAGGGTAAAGAGCAGCGCATTCATCATTTGTAGAATCATCCTCATCAAGCCCCTTGTATTGATAAAATTTAATTTCAGCTTGCATGGCGGATAGCTGTTAGTTTGAGATTTAGTAACTTACAATCTTTTGATGTGCAGCTTCACTCCTTTCGGGCACAAACACCTCTAGCCATTGACAATGGTAAGTTGATTCATTAATTAAGCGCTTACATTGTGTCTGCAAAAACAGACCTCCACATCGTTTGTACTCTTTGACAATATCATTGTCATATTCGCTGCAAACTTCGATATGAACGCCTAATGAACCATCTCAACCTTGTATAACGATTTTCCAATGAGACAGGGATTGAATCGTTGACAATGACTGGAACGTATTTTATAGTGGATACAAGAAATGAATGAGTATTCATTCAGAAATTTAACTGTATTCTAACACCGGGGTGAACATATGACAAGTAAAAAAACAGAAAAATATCAACTCATACTTCAAGGCGCCCTCAAAGTGTTTGCCGAGAATGGCTACCATCGGTCCCAGGTTTCCAAGATTGCCAAAGCTGCCGGCGTAGCCGATGGCACGATCTACCTCTACTTTAAGAGAAAGGAGGACATCCTGATTCATTTGTTCCAAGAGAAGCTGGGTGAGCTGGTGCAGAAATTCCATGACAGTGTCGCTGGCAGCTCTGATCCAGTTCAGGCCCTCCGCACGGTCTGCCGCATTCATTTTACAGAGCTTGAGAATAATCCTGAGCTTGCGTACGTCACGCAGATCGAGCTAAGACAAAGTGATATTGAGCTTCGCAAGGAGATTGGCAAATCACTCAAGCCATATATTGAGCTGATTGAGAATATTCTAGAGCAGGGCATTGAACGAGGTCATTTTAGAGAAGACCTGAATCTTAAACTGGTTCGGAACCTCATCTTCGGCTCCATGGATGAAGCAGTTACCTCCTGGCTGATCTCAGGGCAGAAATATTCGCTTCAAGAACAGGTTGACGACACCCTTAGCTTCTTTCTTCACGGTGTTTCCAAATAATTAAATTCATAACTCATGTTTTGAAGGGAGACGATCGAATATGAAGATAGTTGTATTGTTAAAGCAAACTTTTGATACAGAGGAGAAGATCACTCTGCAGAATGGAGTCGTGTCTGAGGATGGTGTGAAATTTGTCATTAATCCATACGACGAATATGCGGTAGAAGAAGCTGTCAAGCTTCGAGATGAACACGGCGGCAGTGTAACTCTTCTCTCCGTCGGTCCAGACCGTGCTGCAGAAGCCCTGCGTACAGCGCTCGCGATGGGCGCAGATGAAGCGGTTCTGATCTCGGATGAGCGAATTCCTGACGACGAATATGTGATCTCCAAAGTGCTCTACTCCTACTTACATCAAGAGTCTCCGGATCTCATTCTTGGCGGTAACTTCTCCGTTGATCGTGGATCAGGTCAAGTCGCCATCCGTCTGGCTGAGCTCCTTGGTATTCCTCACACCTCATCCATTACCAAGCTAACGATTGAAGGTACAACAGCCGAAGTCCATCGGGATGCTGAAGGTGATCTCGAAGTGCTCCGTGTCACACTGCCTGCGCTGTTTACTGCTCAGCAAGGACTGAACGAACCGAGGTACCCTTCTCTTCCTGGTATCATGAAAGCAAAAAAGAAGCCGTTCAAGACGCTGCTGCTTGAGGATCTAGATCTCACTGAAACCGATGTTCAGCCTGCTACGAAGCAGGTCGAGCTGACGCTTCCACCTGAACGCGGTGCAGGTAAGATCCTTAAGGGCGATGCCGAGAACGTTGCCCGCGAGCTTGTCGGCCTTCTGCGTACCGAATCCAAAGTCATTTGAACGATACATTGCGTGCTGAATCATACTGATTCGTTAATTTATTGTGCAACAGTGGACTTTGCCATGCCAAATCCATCATTTTGTATGCGGTTTCAATTATGTGCATCTCATCTACCCCAAGTGTATGGCAAACAGAATGTCCGACATGCGTTATTTTTCCATTGGCTGTTCATGCATTCAAATTCAAATGTCCTTAGGAGGTTCTTGTGATGAGTAAAACATTGCTTGTATATGCCGAGAATCGAGATGGAAGGCTTCGTCAGGTAGCACTCGAAACGTTAGGTGCTGCACAACAAATCGCAGGTGCTCAGGATCGGATCCAGGTTGTAGTGGCAGGTTCAGATATAACATCCGCCGTAAGTGAACTCGTTCCCTATGGCGTCGATTTGATCTATACCATCGAGCATTCAGCGCTTGAACACTATAATCCTGAAGCTTATTTAGCTGCATTAAAATCTGTCTTACAGCAGGCAGCACCAGACCTTGTCCTCTTCGGACATACCGCTCTGGGTAAAGATCTAGCACCATTAGTTGCAGCCCACCTTCGGGCAGGACAGATCTCGGACATTACTTCTATTGAACTAGAAGGAGGTGATCCCGTATTCACGAGACCACTGTATGCAGGCAAAGCCTTTGAAAAACGTGTATTTGAGGCTGGACCCGCGGTCATTACCATTCGGCCGAACAATATTGCTGCAGCGTCTGCTGCTGAGAGCAGTGCCTCTCCCATTGAAGATATTACTTACCCATCTCCATCACTACGCACAATCGTTAAAGAGGTCGTTCAGAAGACGACAGGCAAGATTGATCTCAGCGAAGCCAAGATTGTCATCTCTGGTGGCCGGGGAGTCAAGAGCGCAGACGGCTTCAAGCCTCTTGAAGAGCTTGCTGATCTGCTCGGCGGCGCTGTAGGTGCTTCACGCGGTGCGTGTGATGCAGGCTACTGTGATTATTCTCTGCAGATTGGTCAAACAGGGAAAGTAGTTACACCCGAAATCTATATAGCTTGCGGCATCAGCGGTGCCATTCAGCATTTGGCCGGGATGAGCCAGTCACGTGTCATTATTGCGATCAATAAGGATCCTGAAGCTCCCATCTTTAAGGTTGCCGATTACGGCATCGTCGGCGATCTGTTCGACGTTGTGCCTCTACTTACTGCCGAATTTAGGAAGGTACTGGTATAGGCGTTCCATCATTGGACGCCGATTCTCCAGTTGCTTGCATTTGTTTGATTGAATCTCTGTAAATTTTACTTTGCAGCTGTGAGAGAAGAATTCTTGGGGGTGGGCTGACGTTACATTTTTTGGCTCCCTCTCTCCGGTTGCTTCGCAAAAGTCGTTCGAGATCCAAAAAATTTCACTTGTAGCTGAGGGAAGAATTCTTGGGGTGGAGCTGGCGTTGCAATTTTTTGAGCCCCTCCCTTCGGTTGCTCGCAAAAGTCGATGGGCTCTCATAATTCCACTTTGTAGCTGGAGAGGAATTCTTGGGGGTGGGGCCGACGTTACAGGTGGAGCTGGCGTTGCAATTTTTTGAGCCCCTCCCTTCGGTTACTGCAACTGTTGCTGCTTCTCTAAACAACGTACTTGCTTTCATGAATCACCGGTGTTAGGACATAGCATTTCCAGATGGTAACGTTCGGTTAACTACAGGATCGGACAGCCATTCATATCGCCGTTCCCAATCTTCTTCAATAACAGGCCTTTATGTTACTCGTTGTTCGCGTAGCATATTTCCCTCTTGTATGCACTCGTCTTCATGAGCTACTCAATTAACGCTCTTATCTTCCTAATATTAATATCTCTCCCTTATCATTTAATCCTCTAAATATAAATCCACTAGCATCTTTTGTATTTAGTTCATTGTATGATGCTGCAAAACCATCTTCTAAAATTAATTCGATAAATACTGTTGAATTCTCTTTTATTTCATCCATATCATACGAAATTACGTTATCAATATTATCATTACTTATGATTACTCTTTTAATTTCAGGATTATCTGATTCCACTCCGAAAATAGTATCGTACATATAGTTAATACTGCATTACTATGAATTACGTTCTCTTAAAATTTCCTTGATCTCTTTTAATTCCTGTAATATTTCTTTCGTGTATTGATTGTTTTTAGAGTTATCAACTCCAATCTTAACAGTGAAAATACCAAGCATAAAAAACACTACAAAATTAAAATGGTTTCCATTTCCAATATATCTTTCCTTTCTCAAGCAACAGAATGTTGCGAATGTTATACTCACATTATATTTGGAGCAGATCTTGCTGATACCGTTTGGCATTTCTGACGTTCAAGCAGCTTAAGTGACCATCGGAAACGGGTCATCAGACTTAGCTGGTTGTATGTATCGCTGAATATACTTCTATGAAATCCCTCTAAGCGATCAAGGGCGAATACCCGAAGTTGAAATGTGTTGTTATCGGATGTTGATGCCTTCTTGAGTTGCTTATGATCTATAAGTTTTTCCATTCACTATCCAAAATCGAATAAAAATACTGGTCATGCCACTCACTATTCCACTTAACTTCTTGTTTAAATATCCCTTCACTTTCATTTGTAGCTTTTCCATTAACTTTATAGATTTTAGATTACTACTATTACACATCCCTACTACTTTATGTGCACCGAATTCTTTAAATGCAAAATGAAGCAAGAGTTTAGTGGCTTCGTATCCGTATCCGTATCCGTAGCCATGGTAATCTGGAAGTACCAAAAGCAAGTTACCAACTGTTTCTATACTCTACATAACTCCATATTTGAACTAATCCTACTGGCTTTATTACTTTTTCTGATTCTATTGTTATTACAAAATCATAGTGATGATTAGATTTTAAGTTTTCAAGATACTTTTCCTTGACAGTATCCTTATCACTCTCTACGAATTCCACAAAAAACCAAATGTCTTTATTGCACTCTAGCTCACTAATAAAGCTCAAATCTTTATTTGTTACTTTGAAAGACAAACTCTATCTCCTTTGATCTTCATATGAACGGCTCCTAATATATTATTGTTTGAATCAATTTCCGATAACGTTGTTGTATTCAACGACGTCCCACCAACTTAAGGCTCCGCCAGGAGCCGGTCGCGATGCAGTTAGTCAGTGCGGATGTGTGAGCCTGATTCAACTTCTCTGACATTCTCTTCGAGCGGATTAAGGAGCCGATAGGCTCCGATACGTAGATATCATGTTATTCGAATGGGACTCTTGATATACTCACAAATCTCTATATATTTGTTAATTTATCTATAGCTTTAACGTTTTGTTCTAACTCATTGAAAAATTCTGAATCGAATTCAAAAGTTCCTTTTAATGTTGTTTCGATCAATTTATTATTTAAATATTTCGTTTGCTTTATTGAATAGTTCAACAAGAAAAGATTTACTCTCTCACTTTGAATTGTAAGTTCCAATTCCTCTGGGCTCATGGATTCTAGAGATACTTTTCCTTTTCTTGAACTATTCAATTCTTTTACGTCTCTTAGAAAACTATCGATTTTCTCTTTTTCAACCCAGACGTTTATCTCTCCAATAAATAAATGATCTTTAATATGAATACGAAAAGAAATTGAAGGATACCTCTCCAGCTCAATCTCTAGAAAAGTAAATAATATTGTTGATTTTCGATCAGTAGAAAACAAAATGAAATCATATTCTCCCAAAGGTTTGGATATAATCATTCGCTTCGTCCTTTCACATAACGTTCGTGTGTTCACGAATCCGAGAGACTTAAGGCGACCAACGGGAGCCGGGTCGGAGACTTTGCCTCGCAGGGTTGTCTGGCTGCATCCACTTCCCTGACTACTCCTCTGCCAGACCGAGGGCGTCAGATCGAAGCGTGAACACGTTGTTAGATGGAGTTACCCTGCGTTCATCACAAAATCCCTCATGCCCTCTCTTAACATACTAACCCCTTCTTCTACACTCTTCATATTCTCATCGTCATTCATATTATTCCTTGCATGTAGTAATACCGGTCTTAATGATTCTACTGAATTTCCAAATTGGTACATCCATTCATATCTAGGAACCATCCATAAATGAAAGTGATGTGTTGTATCTTCATTATAAAAATAATAGACCCTATCAATTCCCAATCGTTTTCTTTGTTCACTTCTGAGCTTATGAATTAACGAAATAAATTCTAATCGCTCTTCATCTGTTAATTCATCCATGCAGTAAAAATGCCTCTTCGAAGCCAATATAACTAACCCTTTAATTGGGTAAGCAATATCCTGATGGACATGAAAGTTGCCTGATTCGAAAATCACTCCACCTGTTGAAGAAATCAAACCACTTGTCAATGCGCAGCTTACACATTCAACTTCTACTGATCTTCCATCAGCTAATGTAATTAGTCTTGGCATTATGCACCTCATAGTTTTTGATTTTGATATGAACTTGCATCGTAATTTCATTTAACTCTTTTATCTCTGAACTTCGTGAATAACTTCTTCACTTAAATATTCGCGCAATTGTTGAACTGTCCTGCTCTTTCGTAACTAGGAGAACTTATTAAAATCCTGCCTGTACTTGTGTATTCATCACTTCGTTCATACGCAGGAAGCAACGCAAAAAAGCTGGCTTTATAAAAACCAGCTTGAAAAGTTCATTTATTAATTCGCAAAAATACCCTTCCTGGGGCTTTCTAAACCTTGTCCGGTTACCCAACTCGTTCGACGAAATTTATACTTTTACTGCATCGAGCCAAGCTCTAGCAATTAGAGCATGTCCTGCATCTGTTGGATGCACACCGTCTCCTGCCCAGTAGGCTGGCTCCGCCTTGGTACTCGCTTGAGCAAACAGGCCATCCAGCGGCACATAATATGTTCCGAATTCACGAGCCAGCTCTCGAATGGCATGAATTTTTGGATCAAGATCTACTCTCCATCCCTTGCGATCTTCCGGAACAGGCAGTACGAACGGTTCTATTATCACGATATTGGCATTCGTATGCTCTTTGGTCCGCACAAGCAGCTCACGATATGTACGATAAAATTCATCTGCAGAAGTCTCTGCCTTGGAATCGTACCAGCGCCACGTATCATTGATTCCAATATATATGGACACCCAGGTTGGGTTATGCGCCAGGCAATCCTGCTCCCACCTTTGCTCAAGATCTGTAACTCGGTTTCCATTGATGCCGCGATTCATAAACTGAATTTGCTTCTCAGGATAACGGAGATTAAGTTCAGCCGCAACCATCTTGGCATAACCTCTGCCAAGGTCACCCACATTATCATAATTTCTGCCACAATCCGTAATACTGTCTCCGATAAATAGCACTGTAGCTTGATCTTCAATCCGTGTCATATGTATATTGGCTCCTTTAGAAATGATATAAAGCTCTGAACTAATGATAGCGCTAACAGAATGGTCTTGCAACGCCAGATACGACGAATATGTCAGAATATATTTTCATAGTTTCCCTTTATCAAAAGGATTTCGATCATACCTATAGAATTACCAATTGGTATACAATTCCAGGGGGGGTGTCTGATGAAAGCACTGTTAGTCATTGATGTACAGAACGCCATTGTCGAGCTAAAAGATTTCACAAAAGAACTCACATTAATAGAGCAAGTGATTCAAGATTTTAGAAGAGATGGACATCCGGTCATTTTTATTAGACATATTGATGATCAGGCAGAAAGTCCATTGTACCGAGATTCAGAGGGCTCACATATACATGATTCAATTCTTAAATATGCTGAAACTGTAGTTGAGAAACAGACACCGAGTGCATTTTATAAGACGAAGCTTGCAGAGACACTGGAGCAGTTAGGCGTTAATCATCTCTTCATCGTCGGCTTTGAGACGGAGTTCTGCTGTATGTTCACGGCCATATCAGCCTATGACCGCGGGTACAAAGTGACCTTAATTAAGGATGCAACAGGTACGGGTAACACACCGGATACGTATGAGATGAAGGATCTGGACATCCAAGGTTTTGTCGGAAAAGTGCTCGATTGGTCAGGGGCAATTGAGGTGCTCGATCACGACAGCTATGTTCAGAATTATGTCGTACACAATACCATCTAAGTCTACAAATCTAAAATCTATTAATATACAAATCTATTTCAAAATAAAAGGATGAGCGAAAGCAACCAGAGTGGATAGGCCGCAATTAATTTAACCTATGACTCTATGTAAATTGCCTTGCTCATCCCTAGTAATTATTAATAACCGTTAGCAGTTAAGCATTTTGAAGAGATTCGTCAAGCTCCATCTCCAAGAATACAGGGCAATGATCACTTCCCATGATATGACAGTCTGCCCCTGAGTCCTTTAAATAAGGTGTAAGCCGGGTCGAAGCAAGGAAGTAATCAATACGCCAGCCAATATTCCGCTCTCTGACCTTCGCCATATAAGACCACCAGGTGTACACATCTGTCCGATCGGGATAGAAATAACGGAACGAATCCACAAATCCCAATTCCAGCAGCATGGTCATTTTCTCACGTTCCTCCAGCGTAAAGCCTGAATTACCACGGTTAGATTTTGCATTTTTGAGGTCAATTTCTTCATGCGCGACATTCATGTCTCCACAAACGACCACAGGCTTATGCTTGTCCAGCTCATTAAGATATGCTCGAAAACGTTCCTCCCATTCCAGACGAAGAGGTAAACGCGATAAATCCCTTCTTGCATTCGGTGTGTATACATTAACCAGATAAAACTGTTCAAATTCCAGGGTAATCATACGCCCTTCGGTATCCGGGTCTTCCTCGCTCATGCCATATTGAACCGATATTGGCTTGATTCTCGTAAACACAGCAGTGCCCGAGTAACCTTTTTTCTCTGCATAATTCCAGTAATCCTGGTAGGAGTCGCCTAGCTCCATTTGAATTTGTCCCTCTTGCAGCTTGGTCTCCTGCAGGCAAAAAATGTCCGCATCCATCTGCTCAAAATAATCCATAAACCCTTTATTTACACAGGCCCTCAGCCCGTTTACATTCCAAGATACCAGCTTCACTGTAGATGAACTCTCCCCTTTTCGTAAATTCTTCTTTCTCTCATCGTAATCTAATAGACAACCCTTTAATTATAACATAGAAGATTCCTTACTCTCTTGCTGCTGCTCCGATTTCAGTACAGCTTCACGCAATTCACATTTTTACAGATATTCCGTTCATCAAAAAACCTCCCATTTATCCCGAGATAAATGAGAGGCTGACGTTAACACTTCAACTTTCATCAGAAGATCATCTGATCCTATTCTTCGAACTCTACGTTATGGTACACTTGCTGCACGTCCTCAAGATCCTCAAGTACATCGATCAGCTTCTCGAATTGAGCAAGTGCATCACCTTCCAAGGTTACAAAGGTTTGCGGCAGCATCGTAAGCTCAGCTACAGTGAACTCCGTTACTCCTGCATTTTTAAATGCATCTTGTACTGCATGGAACTGATCCGGCTCAGCGTATACGATAACCGCCTCATCTTCTTCCACAATATCCCGAACATCCAGATCAGCTTCCATTAACAGCTCCAATACTTCATCCGCAGATTTGCCTTCAACCCCGATAACCGCTGTAGAGTCGAACATGTAGCTTACCGATCCGCTGACTCCCAGATTGCCGCCATTCTTCGTAAAGGTTGAACGTACTTCAGATGCTGTACGGTTTACGTTGTTCGTAAGTGCATCCACAATGACCATCGATCCATTCGGACCGAAGCCTTCGTAACGAAGCTCGTCAAAGTTCTCTTCCGAACCGCCTTTTGCTTTTTCCAGTGCACGGTCAATGATGGCTTTGGGTACGTTGTATGTCTTAGCACGCTCCAGTACGACCTTCAGAGCGCGGTTCGATTCTGGATCAGGCTCCCCTTGACGGGCTACTACATAAATCTCACGTCCGAACTTCGCATATACGCGGCTAGTGCTTGCGTCTTTGGACGCCTTCTTTTCTTTAATATTATTCCACTTACGACCCATATCAATATTCGCTCGCTTTCAAATAGAATCTAAACAATCCTTTATATTATAGCTTTTATGGGCCAGCTTGAAAAGTTAGCATCTCGTGGCTCCTTTATTCTGACTCAGTATAGAGGAATCTTAAACCCACCTGATTTATATCCTGTGTATTCGTATATCGGAAACGTAAGCGGCTGTTGATACTCCTCATTCGGAATGTAGTAATGATACAGATGCGTATGCTTATCTCGTTCAGCTGAGATCTGAGCCGTTAACTCATTCTCAGGATTTAGAAGCTTGAACTGCTTCCCCGAGGCATCTATAAATACTCCTCCGTACGTAAGTAGGGAAATGTCATTTTGAATGCTCGGTCCAGGAAACTCGTAATTGTCTAGCCGAAGCTTGATGGTCATATACTCTTCATTTTCTAAAATGTCCAGCAACTGTAGATGTTCATCCGGTGCCTCAATAATCTTCTTTGTCTCAGAGTTAATAATTATGGTCATATTCTTGTCAGAAGCATACACTCCTTCTGATATCAGATACAATTGTTCTGGATCTTCAAAATATAGTCCATCAAAATTAGCCGTATACATTCCCTCGCTAAGTGAACCTGAGCTTAATTCACTCTGATTCCATTGGTGCTGACCTGTATCATCTATTAAAGATAGAGCAAATAAATCATTCACTTGCTTTTTATTTGACTGTGGTGTTTCCAAGCGTAGGGTCGTCCTCAAAGGCAGCAGTTCCATTTCACGCAGTAATACAGTCTGGTTGTCTATCGGTATTTCCTTGTTAATTAGAACTTTCTTTCTCAATCCCGTAAACCGGGAGTGATCTACAGAAAAATCCACTTTAAGCTCCTGCTCTCCCAAACGAAACAAAAGCCCCATATTCTGCGGAAATACTTCACCTGAATTCAACTGAACTTTGTATGTCATGTACGATTTAGTTGCATTCTCTTCTATAGAGGGATTAAAGTAAGTTGCCGCATAATGAAACTCTTCATCAGATATTAATTCTACCGAGTACTCGTTTAATTTGCCATTCAAATCAGGACCGCTCAGGGAATATAAGATGACTGCATTCTCTTCATCCGCGATGATTCCACCCAGCGTCAATTGATATTCCCCGCTCGTATCGGACTGATGAATTTCCTGCAACAGATTGTTTTCCGCAGCGAGCATGAGTGTCCTGTTATCGTTTATTGGCTCTAAATATTTGACCATTTCTGGTGAGTAAGATCTGTTTAGGTCCTCATCCCAAATGACATTCCAGACCATTGTCAAACCAACCACCAGCAATAGGGTCACCACCGTAGTAAGTAGTACTATTTTATTACTTTTTTTTGATGGCACTGCTATACCTCCCGCCCATACATAACTAACTTATATATAATGTAAGAACACTAGCTGGATATAAAAGGTTCGCTGCACAAAAACATTTTGTTATTTTATTGGCAGCGTGATCTTTTTCTCAATAGAGCCCGGGTGCTTGTAGATCTTAAATTGCAAAGGCTGCTCGAAATCCTTCGCAGGCACGACATAATCGTATTGCCACGTCTGAGTGACATGATCTAATACTAAGAAAAACCGCGAGGATTCGATCGGATATGAATTTCCCGCTGCATCCGTAATCTCTTCGGTGATTTGAAACATTTGGGTGAACGTTTGGTTCGTATTCATTTATAAATTTTAATGACTATAGGCTATATTGTTGGCTCATCCACAGTCCTTACCATATAGAGCTTCTCATTGAAGCCAAGTTTTTGGCGAAACCATCTTTGCTTTACGGCCTTATAGATGTTAAAACCGTGCTTCTCATAAATGGATCGTGCCGCATGATTCGTATCAACGACTTCCAGCTTAAAGACCCGGTACGGCAGATGATGCATCAGATGGAGCAGCATGGATGTCGCGATCCCTCTTCCCCGATACATAGGGTCTGTGGCAACCGCTTCTAGAAAGCACTCATCTCTATAAATTGGGGCGGGTATGTGAAATTGTTTTGCCAGAAAATAATGTACAACGCTCCCCTGAACATTACCTAGAATACTATTTAAGAACTCTTTATCAAAATATTGCGAGCGAGTAATGCTGGTGGAATACGCCATAATGCCTACGACTCGGCCTTCAATAATCGCAGCATAGAATTGATCTACAACAAAAGACTCTTTAATTATTCTTTTTAACATCATTTTATCTTTCGTCATGGAGGTTAATTCGTTATAATAACTATTCACGTAGACGTCTGCCACCTGCTGTAGTTGCTGCTCCGTAAGCTCTGTCATCCTGACAATATCTAATAATTCCATTGTTTTCCCCCTCCGATGGATAGCCCGCGGTTTATACTTAATCTACCGTAACCTGTCTAGATCATATATACATCTGGAGACCGATTCTGATTCATTCATAAAAGGAGATTCTACATACAATGCCGTTTACTTTTGCCCATCCCGCTGCCGTTCTGCCGTTTTCACGCAAGAGCAAGTATCTTCATTTTACCGCGCTCGTACTGGGCAGCATGGCCCCTGATTTTGAATATTTGCTAAGAGGACAGCCTGCGGGCATGACCGGACATACTTTTGCGGGGTTCTTCTATTTTAATTTGCCGCTGGTCGCGTTGGTCTACCTGATCTATTATTGTTTCATTCACCAGACTCTAATGGATCATTTGCCTGTATTTATGCAGGATCGTTCTGAGCGTACGTCTAATTTCGGATTACCGGTCAAGATCATTATTTTCTGCTATTCAGCCTTACTCGGCATGTTAACGCACGTCGTGTGGGATGCTTTTACGCACCAGCATGGATTTGTTGTTGATCGGATTCCGCTGCTCAGCGTTGACCTCCATGTACTCGGTTACGAAATTCCCATCTATAAAATACTGCAGCATGGCGGGACGCTGGCCGGACTTTCGTTAATTCTGATTTACATCCTTTATCGAGCCAGAAAATACAACAGTCTAGCTAATCGAAGTACACCGTCTGCACAAAAATCGCTGTATTGGCTATGCATTGCCCTATTGTCTATTGTATTCTTCATTATCTGGTTTATCGCTGATCCGGTGGCTATTCATAGCATTGGTGTTCATGTGGTCAGAGTCATCGATTCTGGTTTGCTTAGTCTGCTCTTCGTTTCCATCTTTTTTAAATTCAAAAAGAACAAGGTGCGCCTCCAGCGTTGAGGCGCACCTTGTTTCATTTTATAAGATTACGTTCGATTCTCCAGGTAATCATAGGCTGACAATGCCACCTCGGCTGCGGCATACCCGTCCTCTCCCGTAATCGCTACAGGCCTTCCATCAAGAATACGATTCACAAAGTCCTGAAGCATATAATAATCCATCTTGTCTCCAAAGTAGCTGTACCGTGCTCTGCCTTGCTCTATGCTGTACACTTCATTGACTTGGGCAAAAGCATCCATTCTTATGATCCCTTCCGTTCCGATTACATCCAGCTTCACATCTCCCCAATAAGGAAACACAGGATTTCGAGACCAGCTTGTATCAATAACCCCAATCACGCCATTGTCATATTCCAGATGGACCATACCCGAATCCTCGACAGCAATATCATGAAACAGTGTCCCTTTCTCGGCATGAACAACACGGGGCTGTACTCCCAGCATCCAATTCAGCATATCAGCAACATGTACCGTATGATCGAGCAGTGCACCGCCGCCAGATTGCGCCGGATCGACAAACCAGCCGCCGGGCATGCCGCCTCGGTTATACCCTTTAACGGCGATAACTTCACCAATCTCACCTTGGGCTACGGCTTCCTTAACCCGAATGACCGACGAAAGGTAACGGCAAGGAAAGGCCGTCATGAGCTGCACCTGCAGTTCATGACAAATATCAATCATTTGCCGCATTTCAACGCGTCCTGTCCCAAGCGGCTTCTCGCACAATATAAGCTTGCCTGCCTTCGCACTGTCCGTGACTAGGGCGGCATGATGCCTATTTTCCGAACAAATAATGACCGCATCGATATCCGGCAGCTTGAGCAGCTCCAGATGATCTGGATAGAATTGAACATGGTCACGTTCAACTATCGCCTTGACCCGATCGTAATGTAGATCTGCAATTGCAGTTACCTCCGCATTCTCAATCAGCTGCAACTGCCTGTAATAGCTGAAGGCATGGGAATGGGCGAAGCTGATCATACCGATACGAAGCTTACGCATCCCGCCACCACCCATCGGTTAAACGAAATGACCTCATGGTCACGGCCTGCCCGTTACTTGCTGAATAAGCTGCCGCCTGGATGACAACCGCCGTCTTCCATGACGCCTCCAGCGATATTATCGGTTCCGTCTTATAAGTTGCAATATTCAGCACGGATCGTATATATCCATCGATCGCATCCTCAAATGCAGGGCTGACTAGCCTGAATTCGGAACGGTGCTTAGGATGAGCGGAGTCGGTTATTACATATTTTGCAGACGGGGAACCCCCTCTTCTGATCTCCACCGAAGCGCTCATCTTCGGACTGGAGCGAACAATCCCTTGATTTCCTGCCATCTCGAATTCAGATGTTGCCGGACTCGGATAACCTAATATACCTTCCATATTCACAATAGTGCCGCATTCATATTTCAGTGTGAGCAGCGCATACTCAGTCCGTTCTTTGCAAATATGCTGTGCGAATACACTCTCCACTTCACCGAGAAGATAACTCATAAATTCAATTTCTTCGATAAACAGCGTCATAATGGGTTCAATACGATGAGCAGAGGAGGAAGGCAAACGGCTGCCGTAAGCTTCCTCTCCAGTCATCATACGCCGAACATGAACTACGCCTGGACTGCCGATCACACCTGCTCTCACTTGCCTTGCCAGATCCGAATATTCCGGTCTGAACAAGGCCTCGTGAGAAGGAATAATCTGTACGCTGTGCTGTCTGCATATGGCAGCCAGCTGTTTCAGATCCGTAGCTGACAAGCCCATAGGCTTCTCACACATCATATGAACACCCGCTTCTGCAGCAATATACAGATCAGGCAGATGCTCCATAACCGGAAGTGCAAGATGAAGGATATCGGGCTTCTGCTCTGCCAGCAGCTTGGGCAGGTTATGGAATACGGTTGCTTGAACGTGCTCTGACCACTCTTCCGCCTCATCATCGCGGAGATCACATATACCTGCCAGCTGAATCGCAGGATGTTCTGCATAGTACTTGGCATATTTTACAGAACCCGCATTGTATCCCATAACGGCTATTTTCACTTGTTGCTTAGCTTGCATTATAACGCTCATAAGCAGCCTGGTAGATCTTCATATACTCATCGAGTCCCATTTTATTAATGGTCTCCACATACGTATCCCACTCATCAAAAGAGGCACTGCCATTGACGAACTTCGCTTCCATTTCACCAATATAATCATGGATGTCTTTACCGACAGAGGACATAAAATCCGTCTCTTCATTCGTAAAGTTGAAATTGTACCAGATATCTTCCACGGCATCCGGCTCAGCCTTCTCTGCGGCTTCCATCGAATTTGGCAACGTTTCGGATCCTTTAAAATATTCGCCTTTCACATAACCAGGGTAGCTTCCGCCCGTCCAGGTAAAATATTGAGTAAGCGCCTGGTCCATCGTAAGCCCATTCGGATTATTTGTAATATCTTCAATGTATTCAAGCTCGCCGTCAGCATTTTTGTTATACGTGGTACCCTCTTCCCCCATGAAGAAGAACGTTGCACCTTCCTGCCCGAAGAAGTGATCCATCCACCGGATCGTTGCCTCCGGATGCTCATTCTTATCTGTAATCGCGAAGGCTCCTACGTGCACCATCGGAACCTTAACATGGGAGTAGAGCTTGTCGCCATGCGGTCCTTCCAATGCAGCCAGACCAATATAATTGTCCTTGCCCATTACGGTATCCGGATTCGGTACAATGGTCGATCCCAGCAGATCGGCCTGCCCCTTAGCGTTCAGAGCACTGCTCTCAATGGTGAATATTTCTTTGTCAATTAATCCTTCTGAGTACAGCTTGTTCATAAACTGCAGCATTTCCTTATACTCTGGCAGTGTCTTCGTAAAACGAAGCTCATTCGTGTCTGCATCCACATCGACGAACTTATGACCCAGACCCTTCGTGCCTAGACCCCATGCCCCTTTGACCTGATCAATAATAGAAGTAATTCCGGTTCCTCCAAATGGAATCTCATCATTTTTGCCATTCCCATTCAGATCGGTCTCCTTGACAGCCTTCAGATAATTGTAAAATTCATCAATGGTATCCGGCTCATCCATACCTAGCTGCTTAAGCCAGTCTTCATTAATCCATAGAGGCGTTCCGATCAGCATGGATAAGAAGTTGGGGTCGTAGAAGGAAGGCAGTGAGTAAATATTCCCGTCCGGCATCGTCAGTCCTTTACGAATACCTGGATTCTCGTCCATCAGCTTCTTGAAGTTAGGAGCATACTGATCAATTAGATCATTCAGCGGGATGAACACCCCTTGCGGACCATAGCGGGTCAATTCAGCAGAGCTGACTCTTGCGGAGTAGAAGACATCGGGATAATCTCCCCCGGCAAGCGCCAGATTACGTTTCTCTGTCAATGTCTCAAAAGGAACCAGATTGAAATTCACATCGATATTGGACATTTCCTGATACTTATCCCACACGAGCACTTCATCATAATTGCTGCTGTTTCCGGCCCACTTCCCGGTGAAAAAATCAAGCGTAATCTGCTCGTTGACGATTGGCATCCCCGTCTCATTAAGATTAGATGTCGCTTCGGGTGCCTGTTCTCCTTCTGCTTCTCCGCTGTCTTCACTTGAGCCGCAGCCCGCCATTAAGCTTGCCGCAATCACCAGTGATAATGAAAGACTCCCCCATTTTTTCCACATACGCTACTTCACTCCTCGATTTTAGTATAGAACCTCAATTTTAGAACCTCAGTTAACCTTTAATAGCGCCGATCATGACACCTTTAATGAAATATTTTTGCAGAAACGGATACAGGATCAGCATCGGCAGATTTGTCACCATGACGGCTGCGTATTTGATGGCTTCAACCTCCATCAGGCTTTTGGAATATGTATCACTGCCTAAGTCCACCATATTTTGCATTTGATCCTGAATTAGAATTTCTCTTAAGAACAGCTGCAGTGGATACTTGTCCCTGTCGGATAGATAGATAAGTGCGTTAAAGTAGCTGTTCCAATGACCCACGGCATAAAATAATACCATAACTGCCAGCACCGGACCTGATAGCGGAAGGATGATTCGGACAAGCAGCTTCAGATTGGAGCATCCATCCAGAAATGCGGCCTCCTGCAGCTCTTTTGGAATAGAGCTTTGAAAGAAGGTTCTCATTATGAGAATGTTCCACACGGATACCGCTGTGGGCAGAATCATCACCCAGAACGAATCGAGCAGTCCGAGATCCTTAATCAACAGGTAAGTCGGGATCATGCCTCCACTGAAGAACATCGTAAATACGATCAGTACCGTAAATGCATTTCTCCCCTTAAAGTCTTGACGAGACAGCGGATATGCTGCAGCAATCGTCATGACAACGTTCAGAGCGGTGCCGATGACCGTATACACAATCGTGTTGAAGTAACCCTTCATCAATTCGTTATTCTCGAATATCCGTTCATAACCAACTAGTGACAAATTCTTCGGCCACAGCCATACCTTGCCTAGCATAACCTCCTCCGGACTGCTAAAAGAGGCAATGAGTACAAAATATATCGGATATAAGACGATGAGAGAGACAAGTCCGAGCAGAATGTATATTGCAGTCATGACGTAACGATCTCCCCGGCTTTCTGCCATACTTACAGGCCTCCTTTCTACCATAGACTGCTTGAGCTGACTTTACGCGCAATCCGGTTAACGGTGAGCAGCATAATGAAATTGACGACAGAATTGAATAGTCCGACGGCAGCTGAGAAGCTGTACTGTGCACCGAGTATGCCGCTGCGATAAACATTCGTAGAGATTACATCAGAGCTCTCCATATTCAAGTCATTTTGCATTAGGAATACTTTCTCGAATCCCACTCCAAGAATAGAACCCATGTTCAGGATGAGCAGTACGATAATCGTGGGTGCGATCCCCGGTAAATTAATGTGCCATATTCGGCGGAGCCTGGATGCTCCATCCACTCTGGCTGCTTCATGAAGCTGTGGATCAATGCCGGCCAGCGCTGCAATATAGATAATAGAGCTCCAGCCCATCGTCTGCCATACACCTGACCATACATAGATGCTCTTGAACCAGCCCGGTTCGGTCATGAAGCTGATCGGCTCCCCGCCAAATAAAGTGATAACTACATTAATGAGTCCAGAAGCCGGAGATAAGAACATCATGATCATGCCCACCATAACAATCGTAGATAAAAAGTGCGGCATGTACGTAACGGTCTGCACGAATTTTCGAAACTTGCCTGTTCTCAGCTCATGAATCATGAGCGCTAAGATAATCGGAATAGGAAACCCGACAACCAGTTCATATATACCGATACCCAGCGTGTTCTTAATAATTCTCCAGAAATAGAAGCTGTCAAAGAATCTCTCGAAATGCTCGAATCCGACCCAAGGACTGCCCATGATGCCTTTGTTCGCGATGAAATCCTTGAAGGCGATTTGCACTCCATACATCGGAATATAGTGAAAGATAATAAAATAAGCGAGCACGGGCAGAAACAATAAGTAGAGCTCCCAATTTCTAGTCCATGATCGCAGACTGCTTCTCTGGTTCCATTTCTTTCTCTCTGACGCCTGCACCTCTGATACTATCTCCTTCCCAATACTTACACCCCCTTTTGACGGTTACGAATGCAAGCACAGTGATTCACTTGCAAGTCACATGATACAAGAGCTATGGCGAGAAAGGTATTTACCGTTCTTTGGATTGTAGACATCTATTCAGAACTTTACGAAACCTAACATCTTTTCGTAAAAACACAATACAATCTTAAAAAATACACAGCTGGATTTTACATCGGATTTACAATGGTGTCCCTGCGAGTTAATACTGTCTTGCTACAATAAGCCGATTAAGAAGGATTCGGCCAAGCCTTAGCAGCACAGAAAAGATTAACGTTAGGAGATGATCGTACGATGAGGTGGATCTGGGCACGCAAGCGTTCTTTATACTTCAAAATATTTGTGAGCTTTCTCACCCTCATTCTGTTGTTTGGGTGCTTCTATGTACTTATTTATAAAATGTTCCGCAATGGTCTTGAACAGGAAATTATGCGCAGCAGTCAGACGCAGACCGAGAATACGGCAGAGAGATTTGCCCAGCATTTTGAGAGAATACAGATTCTGCTCTTTGATCTGTATCACAATCCGGATCTGATCAGCTTTAATAGTGAACTGAACAGGTATGGTATAGACGGAGCGAACTTCTTGAAGGCCAAAGAGGTTATTGAGGAGATTCGAAGAGAATCATACAATCCGTTATTTATGGTTCAGGATGTCATTGTCCATCTGGATCAGGCGGAGCTTGCGTTTGGCAAGAGCGGCAGCAGCAGCAATGAATATATGTTTGAACGTTTTTATTACAATGTGAATTACTCCTTATCCGATTGGCAATCAGAGCTGAATCAGGAAAATTCATTTCAAATGCTGCCTGCATCTACCTTCGATCTGGCGGCAAAGAACATCGAATCCAAGAAGCTGCTGCCCTATGTGTTCCATTATCCGGACACCTCTTATCAGCTTGTTGCGATGATTGATATTGAGCAGGCAGCGGATGCATTTTATGGGACCGCGGCAGGAGAAGGAAATTTGATGCTGATGGACGAAGCCGGAAATACCCTGTACAGCAGGAATGAAGGCACTCAAACTGATCAGATTCCCCCATTCGCTGAAGGCGAAAGCATGGTCAAGCATAATGGAGTATATTATTTTAAGACTACGGGCAGTGACGGACTAACCTATATTACATCGACTCCAGACACACAAATCACTGTACAGCTGCAGCACCTGTCCAAGTATTTACTGCTAGTATTTGTCACTTCACTCGCTGTTGCGGTTATCGCTGCCATCGTGCTTAGCCGAAAGCTTCATTCCCCTGTGAAGCAAATGCTCTCAAGTTTGTTAGACCGAACTTCGGGCGGTGCTGCTGCAAGTGAGCATGAAATAAGGAATAACTCCAATTCTGCGGGCCAGATATGGGAATATGACCTAATCCATAGCCGGATTCAGCAGCTTCAGAAAGAAAAAGAGAGCATTATTCACCGGATGAAGGAGCAAAAAGCAGCACTCCAAAGCTACACCTATATGAATCAGCTCAAAAACATCAACACCGACATTAATGAGTGGTCAGATTTCCTAAACAGCTCAGGCCGTTTTCATATTGTTTATTATGATATCCGTTTTCGCCAAGCCGGAATTAAGGCTCGGGAAGAGATGGGCTGGGTTATCCGCCATTTGCTGGAGCATATCCATCTGATCTCTTCCGAATGTGTACAAGATACACATACATTCCAGCTGGAGAGCGATGAAATTGTTTCCGTATTAAAAGGAGCCTCTTCACAAGATTTGGGCTTGCTGCTGGAACGAATCAAGCAAACATTTGATGCAGATCATGAGCATTATATCGTCACCGTTGGCGTCAGTCCGCTGGTTGCGGATGCATCGGGTTTCAACGATGCGTATCAACGATTGCGAAATCTCTCTTCACAAGCCTATATAGCAGAAGAAACTCAAATTATATTCGAGGAAAGAGAGCTTCCCGAGCTTCCTCCCCTGTCTTCGATCATGCAAAAAAATCTACATCAGGCTCTTCAATCCGGGGATGAGGAACCCGCGATGGAGCTGATTCAGGAACTGCTGGTACCCTTTTATGAGCAAGGAGCTGGAGTACAGCAGTTTCAGGAATATGCTCATCTCATTGCTGTAAAACTGATGGAGAGTACCAAGGAGCTTCTTCCAGGTGAAGATTCCTTCCCTGCACTCAAGCTGTGGATGGAAGGGATCAAGCACTGCCATACCCTGTCTGATTATCATCAAAGCTTCCTGTCATTTGTTCATGCTGCATGCGCACTTACCCGGAAGCGCCAGGACCTGTCATCTGAGCCTCTTGTCGTTATGTTCTACGAAATCATTCAGCACAAGTATATGGAGGACATCTCGCTGGATTACTTGTCCGGTAAGCTTAATTTGTCCAGTGCTTATCTCTCAGCTTATATTAAAGAGAAGACGGGGATGAATTTCAGCGAGCATTTGCAGGGAGTGCGCATGTCCAAGGCTTGTGAACTGCTCGTGACAACGGATCTGAACGTGAACGAGATCAGCCAGCTCGTCGGATATCATAACATCACCTCCTTCAACCGATCATTCAAAAAGCTGACGAATATGACGCCTGGCGCTTACCGGAAGCAGCATGTCCTCCAGGAGCACAAACGAAGTATTGGGTGAATGCAGATACTGTCCGCAATTTGGTAACTTTACAAAAAAACACCTTCAATTGAAATGCCTGCATCTTGACGTAATAGGCAGGTAATTCATTGAAGGTGTTTATTATTTTTTATTTCGAACTGGCAACTTTCGCGACTCTAAACTCTGAAGCTTCTCCTTCGAGTTCCTTTATCACCTCTGTAGCCACCATTAGAGAGGTTCGATTCAGTGCTTCCTCTGTTGCACCGGCAACATGAGGAGTCAGGATGCAATTTGATACACTGAATAACGGATGATCTGACGGAGGAGGCTCTTGCTCCAATACATCCAGCACTGCTCCTGCGATTTCACCTGCTTCGAGTGCTTCAACCAAATCCAGTTCATGAACGACTCCGCCACGCGCTGTGTTAATGACATACGCAGTAGACTTCATTCGCTGCAGTGCTGTACGGTCAATAAGGTGACGAGTCTCTGGCAATAAAGGAACATGAAGACTAACATAGTCGGATTCTGCCAGCACCTCCTCCAACGTTTTCAGTGCGATCTCATCCTCTGTCGTTGTACCAGGCTCATACATCGGGTCATATCCGATAACATGGAGTCCAAGGGCCTGTGCTTTGCTGCCTGTCAAGCGTCCGACCTGTCCGACACCGATAAGACCTAATGTGGTGCCCTGAATTTCTCTGCCGCCGAATTTTTTTCGATCCCAACCGCCCGAAATGACATCTCTTGTAGCTGCAATAAGTGGACGGCTCACGGTCAGAATTGAAGCCATTACATATTCAGCAACCGATGCTGCATTCGCGTTCTTTGCACTTACAATAGGAATACCTTTAGACGAAGCAGCCTCGACATCAATGTTATCCAAACCTACGCCAAGCCGACCAATGACCTTAACACGAGGAAGTTCATCCAGGAGCTCACGTGTAAGTTGTGTTTGATTACGGACAATAAGGACTTCAGCATGCTCAGACGCTTCGATCAGACGACGATGATCTGACCATAAAGTCGGATCATATATAACTGAATATTCACTCTTCTGGAGCCGCTCTAAACCGGTCTCACCCATCGCTTCAACTATGACAATCTTCGCCATCTATACACGGCTCCTCTCTATTTTTTCAGTCCAAATTTATCAGCGAGCTCGCCATAATATTCGGTTTCCTGAGTAATGAACTCATTAAATTCATCCTTGCTCAAATAAGAGGACGACATCTTCATGGCAGCCAATTTCTCTTGAAATTCGGGATCTGCCGCTAATTCTTCCAGTGTGTCATTCCATTTCTGTACAATGTCCGCAGGTGTACCCTTAGGCATGCTTAGTCCAGTCCACCAAGTCGCAGACAGGTTCGTAAAGCCCTCTTCTGTTGTAGTTGGTACATCAGGGAAGTGTGGGCTTCTTTCCGCGCTTTGAATGGCCAGGATTTTTAAGTTACCCGAATTCACCATTGTCGCGACTTCACTTACAGGATGGACGGCTAGGACAGCATTCCCCCCTGCAATCATGGGGAGTGATTCCGCTGTACCTTTGGTTACAATCATACGGGTCTGGGAGATGTCCACTCCAAGCTCGTTCAGCCATTCAGCTACAACATAGGTCGCATATCCTGTGACACCTGAGGTTGTCCAGCTGAGCTGCTCGGGATTTTGCTTGACCCATTCGGAGAACTCGTTCAGGTTCTCCCATTCTGCATCTGATTTCACCGTGAAGGTTGGAGCATCTTCTACAATACGTGCAACGAGCTCCTGATCTTCAAGCTTAATTGCTGGTGAGGCATAGCTCGCTTCCATCATCGAAGTATTAGATACCACATTCGCCAGTACCGTATAACCATCCGGATTTGTTCCAAGTGCATATTGTGCTCCCGTTGTTCCACCTCCACCTGCTTTATTAACTACAGAGACGGGCTGGCCCCATTTCTCGCTGACTGCATCTGCTACAACACGAGCAACGAGATCCACGCCACCTCCTGCGGCATATGGAACAACATATTCTATGGGCTTACTAGGATAATTATCAGCAGAAGAGCCATTTGTTGCTGCATCCTCGTTAGCAGTCCCGCCCCCGCAAGCGGCCAGAACAAACATACTGGATAATACAGCCAGAGTGGTAAGACGCTTTCCTGCTTTTGCGATATATGAACGATTCATTTTACATCTCTCCCAAGATCGTATTTTTATTAACCAATTAAGATATCGAATTTAGATCAGAAGCTCCTGCTTCCACCAGCCTTCTCTTCGTGCGACGAATAAGCAGATTCGAAACAATAATCATGACTAGAGATAAGATTAAGAATATTAGAGCTATTGGACGCGTCAGGAATATCGTAAAATCTCCGGCAGACATGGCCATGGTCTGTGTAAAGGACTGCTCCAACAGCGGACCAAGGATAAAGCATAGGACAAGCGGCATCACCGGCCAGTTATATTTATGCAAAAAGTACCCGATAAAGCCGAATAGCACAGCAATCACAACATCAAACAAGCTGTTCCGGACCGAATAGGCACCAATAACACAGAGTACCAGGATGATCGGCCCCATAATGCCAAAAGGAACTCTCGTCAGCTTAGCCCATACACCCACGAGCGGAAGATTGAGCAGCAGCAGAACCAGATTACCAACGACCATGCTCGCAATAACCGTCCATATAAAGCCCCCTTGCTGTTCAAACAGCATCGGACCTGGCGTTACACCATAAATCATCAGACCAGCAAGTAGTACGGCAAGCGGTGGTGAAGCAGGAATCCCTAGTGAAAATAGAGGAATGAAGCCAGCCGTGCTTGTTGCATTGTTTGCTGCTTCAGGTGCAGCTACACCTTCTATGGCTCCTTTTCCAAACAGCCGTTTACGCTTGGAAAATTTCTTCACAATATCATAGGATAAAAATGAAGTCACTGCGGTTGAAACACCTGGCAGAAGCCCCATTACAAACCCAATTGCACTCCCTGTCAGGGCAGCTCCAGAACTCTGCTTCATATCCTTAACAGAGGGATATACACTGCCTATTTGATCAGAGGAAATGGCTACTTTCTTCTCACCAAAGGTCTTGAATACTTCTGTTATCGCAAACAGCCCAATGATGATGCTGATCATTTCAAACCCGCCGGACAAGGACTCCAAGCCAAATTGATATCTAAACATTCCTGTGGAAGTACCAAGTCCGACTAATGACAACATGAATCCAAACAATCCCATGATAGCCGCTTTGACCATAGATCCTCCGGCGAGACCTGAGGTTACTGTCAACGCAAGAATCATGACCGCAAACAGTTCAGGCGGGCCAAATTTAATAGCTTGTTCCGCGAGAAATGGTGCAAAGAATACAAGTCCGACAAGACCAAGCATTCCGGCAAAGAATGAAGAAATGGCAGCAATACCTAACGCAGGTCCCCCTCTTCCCTGCTGTGCCAAAGGATACCCATCCAAGCATGTAGGCACAGATGAGGCCTCACCGGGGATGTTTAAAAGAATGGCAGTTGTTGAGCCTCCATACATCGATCCGTAGTATATGCCTGCCAGCATAATGATGGCTTGGGAGGGTTCTAGAACTGCTGTAAGAGGCAGCAGGATCGCAATTGCAGAAGTTGGGCCCAATCCTGGAAGAACGCCAACAAATGTGCCAATCAGTGCCCCGAGTGCAGCCATTAACAAATTCATCGGTGTAATAGCACTCGCGAAGCCGCTGCCTAAGGAAATCAATGAATCTAACACGTGAGCACCTCCTGCTACAACCAACTGCCGCTAGGCAGAGGTGTGTTCAGCCACTCTACAAATATGAAGTAAAGAGCCGCTGTTAAGATTAGAGATCCGCCGATAGACCAATACCAGCGAAATTTTCCGATAAGATGGAACAAAATTATGGAAGCGATAAAGGTTGCGATTAGATAACCTGACCAATTGATAAGTGCTACATATAGGAGCAGGACGACAGGAATGACATATATAAGGAGAGATACTTTAACTTCAGATCTGTCATTCGTTGTACCCTGGGATATCCGATCCCCTCTAATGCTCAGCATCATTCCGAATAACACCAATCCAAGTCCAACGATAAACGGAAATACATGATCTCCATTAAATAATGCAATTCGGTAAGCATATAGCTTCCATGCTTCTGATAACGACAGTAAGCCGATTAAGACAGCAACGATTCCGGCAATCCGATCAGCTGCACTAACCTTCATCAAGATCCTCCTCACTTCTAACAAAATATATTCGAGTAATATCCATCATTACTTAACAATTCCGATAGTTTAAGTATGTATTTAGGAAGATATTACTTTTTCACCCCTCTATTGTCAACCACAATGATTTCCAGTTTCACTTCATAATTCCATTTTAAATAAGAAAAGAACCTCTATTATTAGAGATTCTTTTCCAAATTCAAATCATTTCGTATTCTCGGATAAAGCTGCCCATCCGCCTCGCTGCTTCCATAAGCATTTCCTGTTCTTGTACAAGAGCAATTCGGACGTACCCTTCTCCTTCTGATCCGAAGGCTTCCCCTGGGATGACCACCACCCCTGTATCCAGCAGCAATTCACGAGCAAATTTCCGTGAGGTCCATGCCTGTGCATCTCCCGCCGCCACTTTAAAGCGCGCAGGAAGCGGGGCCCACACGAACATTGTCGCCTTAGGCTTAGGAACATTCCAGCCTTCGGCTGCAAGAGCCTCTGCAAAAGCATTTCGGCGGGCTTCATACAAGGGTGCAACTCCCCGGTCACCTTTTCCCTTCTTCATCGCCTCTTCCAGCGCAGCAACTGCAGCCGCCTGAATGGGTTCAAATACTCCGTAATCAATGTTGCTCTTCAGGTCACGAAGGGCAGATATGACTTCCGAATTCCCGGTCAGGAATCCAATCCTGCAGCCAGCCATATTAAAACTCTTCGAGAAGGAATGAAATTCAACAGCGATATCTTTGGCTCCGGGTAGTTCTAGAATGCTCATAGGACGGTAATCATCAAATGCCATCTCCGAATAAGCCAAATCATGTACTATGAGCACGTTCCATTGTGTCGCAATCCGAATCAATTTCTCATAAAATTCTATATCCGCTGTCACGGCAATGGGATTACCCGGAATGTTAAGCAGTATGAATACTGCCTCCTCCCATACTTGATCAGGAATGCTGTCTAAATCAGGAAGAAAATGGTTCTCTTCCTTGAGTGGGAGATACCAAGGTCTCACTCCCGCAATGGCAAGAGAACCGGAATATATGGGATATCCGGGATCCGGAACAATGGCACAATCTCCAGGGTTACATATAGCTTGAGCGAGATGAGCCAGCCCATCCTGAGAACCCATAAGTGCTAAAATCTCTGTATTTGGATCAACATCCACTTCAAATCGATGCTGCATCCATGCAGCTGCCTGCTGACGAAAGGACGGAGTGCCGGAAGTTCCCGGGTAAGCATAATTACTCTCATCAAGTACGGCTTCACTCAATACGTTCCGAATATGTGCTGTAGGTCCGCGGTCAGGACTTCCGATCCCCAGATCAATAATCTCTTTGCCGGAAGATCGTGCTTCTTCTTTCCATTCTGCAACTTCTGTAAAGATAGACGAGCCTAAATGTGATAATTTCTCTGCCCGCCAGGATCGCTTAGTTCGTTCAAATGTCAATGCAAGCACCCATTCTTTTTTTCATCCATTATAGCAGGCAAAATAATAGATAAAAACCCTGCCAGCTAAGGAGCCGGCAGAGTCATATATTTCATGAATACTCTCTATACAGCTATCAAAAATGTACTAGCTTATACATTATCAGATACAAGAGTGCCGCTGAAGCTCTCTGGCCCTACGCGTACGGCTCCAAGTAAGTTGGACGTAACAAAAGCCGTATAAGTTAATTGAGGTGTTACCGGTGGATTAAAATCTGCTGCATTAAAAGCAATAACCTGAGGAGCAAGCACACTCAGATCAAACGTTGAAGTCGCTGAATACACAAGAGGATCTGTTGAAGCCGTACCTCTGACAATCGTAATGGTAATTCCTACGAGAGCAAGCGGAAGCTGCAAAGATATGGTTCCTTGTAATACAACACGAGGGTTTGTACCCACTCCTGCGGTTTGGAGCCCGATTTGACCAAATAATTGCGGTGTACTAATAATCAGAATCGGGATTGCAATGGAGTTGGCAAAGCTGGCATTCTGAGAGGTTCTTGCATCTACAAACTCAGCCATAGACCTTACCTCCTATTCTATTAAGATACAATATATTATGTAATATGACAGATTTGGTATGGGTAATTAATAGGAGGTAAGCATCTATATATATCACTTCGTGCTAGACATCTTTAGTCTGAACGGACTGAGGCTGAATGAGTCCTCTTCCTATTACGTTTGCAGATAGAGGAGCCTTACCCATCTCCCTTGCCCACACTGATATTTGTCCTAGATGATGGATCTGGTGTGCAATGGTATGTCGCATAATTTCTCCCCATGCATCGACGTGCACTTTACCCGTTGGCTCGTGAAAATAAAATGGAGTTGTCTCCAAATTATCGTTCCAATTCTCGATAAAGTCTTTGATGTCGAGACGGTAACGTCGATCGAGCTCCTGAATCTTGTCCACTGTATTATATTCCTCGAAATTTTCCTCATCATGAGGTTTTCCTTGTATCATTTGAATCCAGCTCCACTCCACGTCAATCATATGAAAGAGAGTTCGCATGATGCTGCCGACTCCGCCGGTCCGCTCTTTCACCAGCTCCTCATATGGAACTTCCTGACACCATTCATACCACTGATCTCTCAGCAGCCAATTATGCTTAAACCACAGCTTCATTATAACAACCTCCTGTAAAATAGTAGAACTCTTTGCAATCATATCAAATTATTCTTCGTTTGTAAGCACATATGTTCTTAATACACTAGATGAGTACCGTTAAATTCAATTGCTCGTCGATCCAACACATCAAATAAAAAAACTGCGGAGATTCCGCAGTTTTTTAACCAGCATTCCAGTTTGAACTACATCAGCAAACTGAGCGTAAGCAAATTGAATAATGTAAGCGGTAAAATGACGTTCGGATTAGGTCCTGGGCCGAAACCTGGGCCATATCCTGGGCCCGGTCCGTGTCCAAATCCCGGTCCGCCGTGACCAGGTCCATGACCTCCACCAGGTCCCCAGCCCGGGCCAGGTCCTCCATGTCCGGGTCCTCCAGGGCCAAATCCAGGGCCAAACCCAGGGCCGCCGAATCCCCGCTGTTCATGAAGTCTAATATATACATGATGCGGGTCTACATTTACAATCGTACCTTCAAACGTTTCCCCGTCCAATGTTTGTATGCTGACGTCATAGTTCAAGAATTGCTCACACGATTCCTTTACATAGTGCCGATACTGCTTCAAATAATCCGCGATCTCATGTTCACACTGAAACATCAATTGACGTTCACGCTGATTAGACATGACGTTCCTCCCTATTCTCATCTTGATAGACAGTATATGCAAACGCCCATATTTAAGTGTTTGATCACCC
Source organism: Paenibacillus urinalis (assembly GCF_028747985.1). Classification (NCBI taxonomy): domain Bacteria; kingdom Bacillati; phylum Bacillota; class Bacilli; order Caryophanales; family Paenibacillaceae; genus Paenibacillus; species Paenibacillus urinalis. The sequence continues at coordinate 2,369,782 of NZ_CP118108.1, read as the reverse complement.
GAAGATGTCAGTATAATAAGGTCGATTGACATCCACAAATCACATATTCACCGTTAATCCGGGCACCTTGATAACACCAATTTCCTGGCGTATAGGGCTTAACATGCTGAGACACACAATCGGTGCATTTACTCCTGAACCCTACAGGGTCACTGGTGTACCACCATCCCGAAGGATGCGGACACAAGCCCCTGCAGCCCATGAGTGCATTATATGTTGTGCAAGTCACATAGGTGGAAGGACAGGCACCGTCAGAACCACAATCACGACACAGCTGACCATGTGGAGGGAAACAACCTCCCGACAGATAAGAAATCTGGGCTGTACCCCGATCCCGAATGAACAGCCTGGCTAATGCTGCGGCAATCGCCCCAGCAGCTTTGTTCATCACTTTTTTCAGCCCATGAGCATGATTCCATGCTCTGACTTGTCTGCTGATGTAGTCCTGAATCTGTTCGTCTTTATTTTTTGGATTACGCCACATACTTCACCTCTCATGAAGCTCTTGAAGCCTTAACATACTCCTCCAGCTGGTCTCTGCTGTTAACCAGGCCTTTATGCTTGATGATGCCGTTTCTGTCGATCGCATAGGCGAACGGTGTGACCTGAACATCCAGCTGATTTGCCAAATCCGGATTTACCAGCATCACTTCATCTGTATAATTAATCTTTCTTACATACTCAGCGGCAAACTCAGCCGTTGAAAACAACAAGAGAATGGGCTTCACCTCATTTATTTCCGCAATACGTTTAAAATCAGGCATAATCTCTGCGCATTCTTTGCAGGTGGGAGAACCAAACAGCATTAAGGATGGGGAACCGAGCAACTCGACCGTTGACCATTCCTCTCCTTTTAAACGGAAGGCTGCAACTTGAGGGATCTTATGTCCAATTGGAATTCCAGACTGATTCACTCCTCGGGCCGTTCCCATAATCATAATTCCAAGCTGCCTGAACAGCACCAAATTCAGAATGACGAGCGGAATGACGAGCAGCCAGAGCATGATGTACGACAGCCAAAATAAAGTACTCAATTTCCGCCTCCTCTCTGCTTAACGACGACTTGCCGGTTAAGACGGGCAGCAGAACGGTAAGCTGTAGTGGCATATAGTGCATCAGGAACGCCTACAGCAATGAATAGAGCGAGCAGCATAACAATCAGATAGATAAATGCACCTTCTAGCATAATAACGGGATCGTAGATCGGATAAGTCAAATAACAGATTATAATGCCAGCACAGACAAACGACAGATTCAGTAGAACAAGCTTATAGCTCAACCTGGAGTTCACCTGTGGACCCAGGCAGCCACATTCTACCTTGCCTTTATTACGCATGATGATCAGAACCCCTACAGCTTGGGACAGATACACCAATGAAAGAAGGATGAAGCTGAGGGGGGCTTGGTAAATGAAGACGATAAGTGCAGCCAATATTTGCACACTGATAAGTAAGTTATAGAGGAATGGATGAGCTGGAAAATTACTCGGATCGCCTAGTGCTTTTCCCCAAAAGAAGCTTGCTGACGACATGAGTAATGGAAAGGTCATAAGGACAGTAAGAAATTCGTACATATCGCTATCACCCCATTCCACATTGGCTTTATAACGTTAAGAAATTAACAGTGCCGCTATGGAGCCTAAGATTAACAAGTAAGACAACGTCAGCCTTGTAGCGGTGAGGAATGTATAATGTCCCGCTCTTTTTTCAAGTAATCGATACACCATAGATCGGACCACCGGGATACTATATACGATCCCTCTGATACATCCAAAAGCGCATCCCGCTGCAACACTTGCCCACCAAGGTGTTGTGAATAATGAGACAAAGACATAAGTATGAAATAATACGCCTGCCTGTAATGTGATGAAGCCAAGTCCTAATATGTTCCCCCACAAGGCCGCGGTGCGGTAATCCGCTTTGCTGATCCACGATGAAGGCACGATAAAATTACCCGAGGGCAGAATTGCCGACTTGTTGAACATCTCGAGCAGCAGTACAATAACAAACCATGTGATTAGAATAGGCTCGGAATAAGCAGAGAGCGTCGTCAAGCCAATGACTGCATTCAGGCCGCTGATGATTAGTCCGGTCGCCGTCCCGCCTGCCATGCAAGAGATAATGTAAATGAATGCATACTTCATTTTGCTCCCCTTCGTATGCTCAAGACTCCCAAGTACGTTAAGTCCACAGGTTGTATCTACACTGGCAATCGCCGAACCTATAGCAAACAGGAACAGAATTATTAGCACAATAGGAGTTCTCTCCTCCCTTCAAATGCTCTTTGCGCCCCATCTAGTTCAGCATATGAATCATTAACGTGATTTATTTCTTAATTCAAGAATGTAGCCTATAAGCTGAACGGTTAAAAGGTGAAGTCTTTGCTGTAAGGTTTACACTTTTTAGCAGCGAAGCACAGCCTCATAATAAAGACATCAAGAAGGAGGTCTTTATTATGAATGATTACACACAACACAAGCTGCACGAATATCAGCAGCAGATTTGGGAACATGAGGATCGACTAGGGATTCTAAGAGCTTATTCAAGCAGCAGAGCAAAGAGAAGAATGCTTCATAATGCACAATTCCGATTTTTTAATCGGAGTCTGTTATATGGTTTCTTTCGGAAGCGCCGATCACGATAACCATCATCCGCTTGAATAATGAACGATTGTATGTAATCGACTCAAAAAGAGCAGGTCTGCTATAATGCAGCCTGCTCTTTTTCTTGGTCAAGATTTCCATATTTCTTTAAAATCAATCCATCCGAGTGAATTAATAGCTACGCCTTTAAAGGAGGCATCGGATTGGATTTGGAAGCTGGAATGATTAAGAAACAGAACTTGAGCTTCTCTTCTCAAATATTCCTCAATCTCTTCGAGTATGGCCATTCGTTCATCGGCCCATCTGCAAGCCAGCGCATGATCGATTCGCTCATGTAGCCAATCCGTAATACCGGGGTCCAGTAATTCTTTTACATAGCTGCCGTGCTGCTCATAATTCTCAATCAAGCACACCTCTTCACCCGGAAACACGACGGAATGAATGATACAGTCCAGTTCTTCTACTAAATGATCAGCAAGAATATTTGTCATATCCCTGGCAACGACAATCACCTTAATATTTAGATCAGCAAGTCTGGATTTCACCCATTCTGCGTCACGCAAATGCAGTCCATAGCTGCCAATCACGACCGTTGATCCGTCGTAACCCGATTCCTTCAATAACTGTCTGGCATGCAGTTCATCCACAACATGAGCTTGCCTTGCATAACGGTTGTCCGCAAGAAAGGAATGTGCGGGATGGGACCGATGTTCTCCTAAATCCTCTATCATTCTTACTCTGTCCAAATACAGGTTAACCGCTTGACGAAACTTAGCGTTCTGCTGACTCCCCTCTTTTGTCATATTCCAGGTAAGAAGTCCGGTACAGTAATGCTCGGAAGCAATCTGATCAAACGGCTTCGTGTCCTGCGAATTTGAAGTATCCTCAGCAGCACCAGTGTCCATCTCATTCTCAGCAGTCACACGGTTCAGACAGCTCCATTTTCTGGACGAGCCTCCGATCAATCCCGCCTCCTCCGGCAACGTAGCCACGATGACGCTGTCCAAGTATGGCCGACCTTGATAGTAATAAGGATAAGCGTTCATCGTGAAGCAGCATTCCGTCCATTCTGCAAATTGAAACGGTCCTGTTCCAACCGGATGCTCCCAATACTTTTCTTCAGGGAGTCCTGCATAGTCCTTTGGCAGAATCGACATGGATACCGCTGTCACAAATCGGAGAAAAATCCAGTTCGGACGATAAAATACGAAGCGAAAGGTATGCGATGAAGGTGCCTCGATCTGCTTCAGAGACCGGAGAATCCAGCTGTTTCTTCGATCTGAGGCAAGCCGCTCCATCGTAAAGCGGACATCTTCAGAGGTTAACTTTGCTCCATTATGAAACAAGACACCCTTTCTAAGATGGAACGTCCACTCCGTAGCATCTTCATTGGATTCCCAGTGGTGCGCCAGTGCCGGAATAAACCGCTTTGTATTGATATCATAGATCACAAGCCGGTCAAAGAGCTGTTGTATCATATGTGCGGACAGGCTGCAGAAGCAATCGGCAGGGTCCATGGTATGGATGGGACGATAGATCGGGATTCTTAGTACATCCTTGGTTTCACTGCCCGTTTTGTGTTCTTTTTCAAGTCCAAAATACCCGTCCAGCCAAACAGAAAACTGATCTATTGAATTCCCTTCACCATGAGCATGGAGCAGCTCGAAGGCGGGTTTAAATTGTCCTCTCTCCGCAAGATCTTTAGCCATCGTGAGCAGTATTTCTTCCCGATCCACAAGGAATGTAAGCCTTGAACGATTTCCCCTGCCTCTGCCTGATACGAAGCTGATCCAGCCTTGTTCAGTCATTTTTCGTATAACCAATTTCGCATTTCTCGTTGTACAGAACAGAATCTCAGCGATTCGCTCAACCGTAACCTCAATCGGGATATCGCCTGCTCCCTTGTTATGAAGCTTCTGATTTAGCGTTAGATATTGCTCATACAGCATGATCACTCAGCCCCTCCTTCGGTCAGAGAGTTACCTATCCATATATTGTACTCCGTCGAAGGGAGCTTAGGAATTATTTTTTTCATCATAAAAAAACCATCCGCAATTGATTGCGAATGGTTTCTCTTATCGTTAGTATGTGATTAATAACACAGCTCCTCTATACCAACCTTATGGGTTAGTTGACCACATGCCGGCTGATTTAATGAAGATGCGTGAATTCAGCTTCAGCTGTGCCAGCATATATTCAGCAAGATCTTCTGGCTGCATTACTTTCTCCGGGTTGCCATCTGTCAGGTTCAGTTCTACCGCCATATCGGTTGCAACTGTGCTCGGAGTAAGGGCGCTCACACGAATATTGTGTTTTCTCGCTTCGAGCATCAGAGATTCTGTCATCGCCAGTACTGCTGCCTTCGATGCACTGTAAGCGCTGGATACTGGAGAGCCCTTCTGTCCTGCGGTAGAGGATATATTGATGATGTCACCACTGTTGCGCTCAATCATTTGCGGTAATACCGCTCTGGTTACATAATAAACGCCCAGGACGTTCACTTTAATAATTTGCTCCCACTCTTCTGGCTCAAGCGCAAGGAACCCGCCAAATTTGCCGATACCGGCGTTGTTGATCAGAATATCAATGGGTCCCAGTTCATTCGTAATGTGTTCCACCGCTTGATTCACAGATGCAAGATCAGCCACATCGGCGCTTGCTAGTGATACTCGAACTCCATATTCAGTCAGCTCAGCAGCTACCTTCTCAAGGTTCTCAATACTTCTTCCAATCAGTCCAACATGAATACCTTCCTTGGCAAAATAAATGGCGGTTGTGCGGCCAATTCCTCTTCCGGCTCCCGTAATGAGCGCAGTTTTACCTCTTAGATCCTGCATGCAGCTCCACTCCTTTATCTGTATCTAAATTTTATGTAAGCGACAGTCTACTCCATTATAGCTTTTTCCGCTCCCTTATTTCCAGCCGTTGATCGCCAGATGCGCCTTGAACATCTCGCTCGTATTCGGGTGCTCTTCCTTGGGAATCCATTGATCCTGGCTCCAGAGACCTGCCTGTTTAAAAGCCCGCGGACAATGCACGAAGCATTCTTCAACCTCGACAACAACGGCAAGCCCCGTCGTTTTGCCGTCCCAGCCTTGAGATGTAATAAAGTCCTCATTTCTCGTAATGACCGCTCGTCCGTTAATTCGAAGGACATCGTTGGAGCCAGGAATGACGACAATCATGCCAACCTGTGGATTCTCAATGATGTTTTGAAGCGAATCCGCTCTGCGATTACCCGGGCGATCTGGGAAGGCCAGATGCTTCTCGTCCAATATCTTCACAAATCCTGGCTCGTCTCCACGCGGGGAGACGTCTGTCTTGCGCTCCAAGCTGGAGGTAGCCAGAAAAAAGATCGAGGATTTGGACACATAATCCCGAATGGTCTCATCAATTACACTGATCGACTTCTTCACAATCGCTTCATGTGGCTGATCTATGTTCTCTCTCAGCTGTTCAGCAGAGGTAATTTGATCCTTCGTCCATATCGGCTCGTTGTTCATAACGTCCCCTTTCGCTTCCTCGGTATGTAATGTTTTTGTTTCCTTTTATTATAGACTCTACAACAGAGTCACTTCAAACCCATTTCAAGTGCAGCAGAGAAGAATCTGAAAATATATTGACATTACTCCATACCTTACCTATAGTGATTGGTACACTAACTACTATCACATCAAAGGAGACAACTGACCTTATGGACGAAGAAATCTATCGATCCCTTCAAAAATTGGGCTACTCCGCCTATGAATGCAAGGCATATATCGGTCTATTGAAGCATTCACCTATTACAGGCTACGAAATCAGTAAACGTACCGGTGTACCGAGATCAATGATTTATGAAGTGCTTGGAAAGCTGCTGGATAAAGGAGCTGTTCACACGGTACCCAGTGATCCAGTAACCTATGCTCCGCTGCCAGCGAGAGAACTCATCCATCGGACTCGCAGTGAATTTGAGCAATCCTTTCGGTATCTCGAAACGAAGCTCACCGCTCTGGAAGGAGAACGAGAGGTAGATGTCATTCATCGTATTCACAGTGATGCACATGTCATTGCCGAGATGAACTCGATGATCAAGCAGGCTGAAGAAGAACTGTGGTTCTCCATATGGGAGAACGAATTTTCATATATACAGGATGAAGCAATGATCAGGCAAGAGCAGAAGCTCCCTGTTTACGCCATCGTATTTGGTCCCGATCAGATGAAGCTCGGGTTTACAACCCATCACAATTACATGTCTCCTCAGGTGGCAGAAGAACGCATGGGCGGCAGACTAACGATAATTGCCAGAGATAATAAGGAAGTGCTGATCGCTAATTTCTCACCGGGGTCAACCGCGTGGGCTATCAAGACAGAAGATCCTGCTCTCGTCCTGGTTGCCATGGAATACATCCGCCACGATATTATGTTCTCCGAGCTTGTTAAGGAAGTCGGTTCCGATAAGGCAGAAGCATTATGGAGAGGACACAAGGATCTGTATCATGTTGTAACGGGCAAATGGGCAGGGAATCAAACGGAGGGTTTGGAGAAATGAGCATTCAAGCTGGAAGCAATATCCCCATGCCTAAAGATCAGAATTCATTTCTGCAAGGCGTCAAAGATTGTGTTCCCACCCTGCTGGGTTATATGAGTATTGGCTTTGCCTTCGGAATTGTAGGCGTATCATCGGGGCTTAGTATACTCGAGATTGCTCTTATGTCCATTCTTGTCTATGCCGGCTCTGCTCAGTTCATTATTTGTGCACTGCTCGTTGTAAACACGCCGGCTTCAGCCATTATTTTAACTACTTTCATTGTAAATCTAAGACATTTTCTGCTTAGCCTGACGATCGCTCCCTATCTGACGAGATATTCGATCTCCAAAAATATCGGCTTCGGTGCACTCCTTACCGACGAAACGTTCGGGGTAGCAGCAAATCGTATTGCAGAACAGGGCTCTCTATCAGGAAAGTGGATGAATGGACTTAATCTGACGGCTTATTTATGCTGGATTGCAGCGTGTACCCTCGGGGGAATATCAGGACAGTGGATCGCAAATCCGGAAGCTCTAGGACTCGACTTCGCTCTTGTTGCCATGTTTGCCGCTCTGCTCGTCCTTCAGCTCCATAGTACCGAGAGATCCAAGCTGAAGCATCGCCTATCCCTCGTTCTATATATGGTCATCAGCATGATCCTGCTCTCTTATCTCGTACCGTCCCATGTGGCCGTATTACTCTCCACCATCCTTGTAGCAACGATCGGGGTGGTGACTGAGCGATGAATACTAGCATGACGATGATTTGGCTGTTCGTGGGATGTGCACTTGTTACACTGCTTCCGCGGATCATACCTTTCATTTTTGTTCGAAGTGTCCGTATGCCAGATGTTGTACTGAAGTGGCTCTCGTATATTCCAATCTGTATTTTGTCTGCCCTCGTTGTTGAGAGCATGATAACAGAGACTAATGATCAGATTGCAATCGATTGGAGCACCGTCATTGCTCTTGTTCCAACGCTTGTAGTTGCGGTATGGACCAAAAGCTTGTCTGTAACCGTTATTGTCGGTGTTGTAAGCATGGCCGTCCTAAGGTTATTTTTCTAATCGATTCATCCCATGTATATCTATTCTTCGGACGCTTCCGATTGCGTCCTTCAAGGAGCACTTGTTGCGCTCAAACGAGACATGGGTACAATATGAAAGAGAAGATTATGGTTGGAGGGATTAGATGCTGCAAAAATTGACGCTGAAAACATTCAACAGAGATGAAATGCGGGATGTTACGGAGGAAGTGAGAGCTGCTGTGGCGAAGAGTGGCATCACTGACGGGATTGCAATGATTTATAGTCCTCATACTACCGCAGGAATTACCATTAATGAAAATGCTGACCCCGATGTCAAGCACGATGTGCTGCTCCGACTTGATGAAGTATACCCATGGAATCATCCCAAGTACTTGCATGCCGAAGGAAACACGGCTTCTCACTTGAAGGCAATAACGACGGGAACCTCGCAGACGGTCATTATTCAGAATGGCAGACTGGTTCTAGGCCGCTGGCAAGGTATTTACTTCTGTGAATTTGACGGTCCCCGAGATCGGGAATACTATGTGAAGACGATGGAAGGCTGACTTCCAGACACAAAAACCGGCTTAGGAATAGGACATTCCAAGCCGGTTTTTGTTTATTACAGTACATCTAATCCATCTGTTCTGAAAAGCACTGTCCTACTTCTGTTGTTTATTAATCCGAGTACAGTTGCCCATTGAACGTTTCCGGACCTACCCGAATCGTCCCAAGCAAGTTGGCAGCCACAAAGGCAGAATACGTAAGCTGCGGCTCAATTGGCGGGTTAAAATCTGTAGCCGTGAAATTAATAATTTGCGGAGCAAGCAAGCTTAAATCAAAGGTTGATGTGGCTGAATATACGACAGGATCGGTTGATAGAGTTCCTCTGACCACCGTTATTGTAACCCCAGCAAGCGCAAGTGGGAGCTGTAATCCAATGGTTCCACTGAATACCACACGCGGGTTCGTGCCGACACCTGCTGTCTGTAAGCCAATCTGTCCAAACAGCTGGGGCGTGCCGATGACTAGAATCGGTATAGCAATCGAGTTGGATGTGCTCGCATTTTGAGAAGTTCTTGAATCGATGAACTGAGCCATTTCTCACTACCTCCTGACAAGAATCGTTAACATATCCTATGTCAGCAGTTCATCATTCAGTACATTTTCCTAGTAGTCCGGGCACATTTCATTATGTATCAGGAATCTATAACGGCGAGATTGGATCCCCCTTCTTTTAAAGTATGTCCTTTATTTTAATGCTTGGTTTATGTATATATTGCGTTCTGCCGCAAAAAAACAAGCCTGGAAGGCAAACTGCCTTCTAGGCTTGCATCTCGTTACTGCATCATTATTAACGATCCTGCTTAACACGAAGTAAAGATTCGAGCAACCCTTTTAGATCCGTATCCGGTAAAGCCTTGATTAATACTTCATTAAAGGTATGAAACGCTCGGTTCACTTTCTCCTGGCCGATATCTGTAAGTGAAGTGTACACACTTCTCCGGTCTTCCTCACATGCTGATCTTCTCAGGGCACCGCATCCTTTGGCCTCAAATCGTGCCACAAATCTAGACATGGCGCTCTGGCTAAGTCCTACCATCGACTCCAGCTGCTGCAGCTTCAGTCTTTTTTGCGGAGCTTGAGATAAGAAGTACAACATATAAAATTCATTTAATGACAGATCATGTTTAGCCTGCAATGACTGATCAAGCAGACTCTCTATATTCATTTGGATGTGAGTCAGTGATAACCAGCTCGTTATAAGGTCATGCTCTTGATTCATGTCCATAAGTAATTCCCCTCGGCTTCATAAGATGAATCTCTAACAATAATCTTACTACTTATCATCTTATTATAACAAACAACTTCAGATTACAGAAGTTCGATTCATCCTGATAAAAGCCAGAGAGAGAGTTTAGCCTAACCGGAATCCACCTGCGTATTGTCTTGGGACATCTGTTTGTTTACGCAGAGATTCGGCAGCAGTTAAAGGCCAGTACGGATTCTTAAGCATCCCTCTGCCTACAGCAACCAGATCAGCATCCTCATTACCGATCACGGAATTGGCTAATCCCGGCTCATCCAGTCTACCAACAGCAATGACTGGAACATTCAAGCCCTGCTTAATTACTCTGGCAAGCGGCACCTGATAAGCCGTATGAGTGCCTGGTCGTCCATCCGCACCAATAGGACCTTCTCCTCCAGAGCTTACATGGAACATGTCAACGCCTGCTTCTTTGTAGGCCTTGCTGAATTCAAGACTCTCCTTAATGCCATATCCGCCCTTCACATATTCTTTAGCGGAGATCCGCATGATGAGCGGCATATCCTCCGGCATTTCACTCTTCACCGCACGGATAATCTCCACACCGAATTTAGTCAGATCCTGACCATATTCATCCGTTCTTCTGTTCGTGAGCGGGGAATGGAATTGATGGATCAGGTAGCCGTGTGCACCGTGAAGCTCGATAACATCCACACCTGCCTGTACGGCACGGCGAACAGCAAGTCTGAATTTCTCCACCATCCCCTTCACTTCCTCAGTAGAAAGCTCACGCGGGGTCTTGGATTGTTCGTCAAAAGCAATAGGTGAAGGAGCAACCGGCACCTCTGCATCCTCTGCTTTACGACCCGCATGGGCGATCTGAATACCTACCTTTGCTCCGTATTTGTGTGCATCCTCTACAATACGAGCCAATGGCGCTACCTGTTCATCTGACCACAGACCGAGGTCATAGTCACTAATTCTTCCGTCGGGCTCTACATCGGTCATCTCAATGATGATCAGTCCGGTTCCGCCAATAGCTCGACTGACATAGTGTGTGTGATGCCAATCATTCACTACGCCATCTTTTTTGGTAACTGAATATTGACACATCGGAGGCAGGACAATTCTGTTCTTAAGCTCAAGCCCTTTAAGTTTATACTCGCTGAACATATCGATCATTTAACGTATCTCTCCTTTGAATATATAGGATTTAAGTTAGAAGCTTTACCAGCTGAATTCGATGACTATGATGCATGTGCATGCATGTATATTAACGGATTCGAATAGCTGTGTCAATGATAGGCCGTTCAAAATGCTTGAATTATGGCTGGGTATCACTCGAGGCCTCATTACATAGGTTGCTACATCTTCATGCTCATCATACGTGCAGACTACTGATGATCGAGATATTTAAAGTCCCTCTCCGCACAAATGAAGGCCGGGAAGGACTTTATCATGAATCTTATATAACTGAACAGCCAGACCAAGATCACTCCCGATTTTTCTTCCAACCATCCTTCAAAGCAACAATTCGATTAAAAACGATGCCCGCTGATTCAGGAGATTTGGGATCTACACTGAAATAGCCGTGCCGTATAAATTGATACGTCTCATCTTGAGCTGCCGAATTGATCATCGGTTCAATCCATGCATTCATAACTGCCATCGAGTGAGGATTAACCAGCTCTTCCCAATGATTATCAGATTCAGCAATAACCGCGTCCTCTTTAAGCAAATGGTCGAACAATCGGACTTGTGCCTTCTCCGCATGGGATGCAGATACCCAGTGTATGGTCGATTTTACTTTTCTGCCATTATAGCCGGTTCCGCTCTTGGTCTCTGGGTCATACGTACAATGAAGCTCTATCATTTCCCCGGTGTCCATATCCTTTATGACAGACTCACATCGAATATAATATGCTCCTTTTAAACGAACTTCTTGTCCGGGAGATAATCTAAAATATCCTTTCATCGGATGCTCCATAAAATCTTCTCTCTCAATAAACACTTCTCGTGAAAATGGAACCTCCCGCTCACCTAATTGCTCATTCGTTTCATTGTTTTTGATTGGAAGCATCTCTACCTCCCCTTCAGGATAATTCGTGATGACCACTTTCAGGGGATCTAGCACAGCCATGACACTGATCGCTCTGCCCTTCAGATCCTGACGAATAAAATGATCCAGCATAGCCGATTCTACAGTGCTGTTCTGACGAAGCATGCCCACCTCGGTCATAAACCGAAAAATACTCCCCGGAGACACACCTCTTCTGCGATAAGCCATCAGAGTTGGAAGCCTTGGATCATCCCAGCCATCAACGAATCCACCTTCAACCAGCTCTCTCAAATACCGTTTGCTCGTCACTTGACCCGTAAGATTCAATCGTCCGAATTCTCTTTGCTTTGGAGGCTCCGGTATTTCCAGCTCCTCCAGCACCCACTCATACAACGGGCGATGCTCCTTGAACTCTGCCGAGCACAGCGAATGGGTAATCCCTTCGATGGCATCTTGTATCGGATGGGCAAAATCATACGTTGGGTAAATACACCATGCCGTCCCTGTACGGTAATGCGGAGCATGAATGATCCGATATAATACTGGATCTCTAAGTGTGATATTGGGTGAGGACATATCTATCTTCGCACGCAGCACCTTGGCTCCACTCTCAAATTCCCCTTTCCTCATTTGCTCAAACAAATTTTTGTTCTCTTCTACTGAGCGCTCCCGATACGGACTATTCTTGCCGGGCTCTGTAAGTGTGCCCCTGTGTTCTGTTAGTTGTTCTGGATTTAGATCACATACATATGCCTTTCCTTTACTGATCAAAGTAACCGCTGCCTCATAGATTCGCTCAGAATAATCCGAGCCATAATACGCCTTAGGTGAGAGACCAAGCCAGCGGAGATCCTCCTCTATCGCTTGAACATATTTCAGATCTTCCTTGAGCGGGTTCGTATCGTCAAAACGAAGATTAAATACACCGTCAAAATGCTTCGCAATCGACGAATTGACATGAATCGCATATGCGCTTCCAATATGCAGGTACCCATTTGGCTCTGGAGGAAACCGCGTATTGATTGATCTGTTATAGACCCCGTCCTCCACATCTTGCTGAATCAGACTGGTTAAAAAATCACTTGTAGCTTCCTTTTTGTGCTCTGCTTCTTTCATTGTACATTGCCTCCTCCGGATTGAAACCATTTCGTAACTTCATCAACAGGTGAATAAAACAAAAAAATCCCGCCTCCAAGACATCTGTCTTGGGGACGAGATTTGATCAACCGTGCTGCCACCCCTGCTTCATGAATACATCACTGTATCCACCTCTTCAAGTACGGCATAATGCCCTGGCAATATACTTATACTCTAGCTCTATAACAGGAGCTCCTGTCACACCATCGCCTTAAATCCCAGGTTCCGATGCGCTGCTCAGAGGCTTGATTCAACGGCAGACTTCCTGCTCCTTCTCAGCTTCCGGAGCTCTCTGATGAGGAATTCTGTTCATTTACTCTTCTCTTCATCGCGTTTATTCATCCATTAATTTTTATAATAATAGCACTTAGAATGCCGAATGTAAACCAGATCCATACGTATCTAGTTCCTTTTCCTTCTGACATACATAGATTAGTTCCGGTTTGCTGTCCACAGGCGGGTTCTCTTCCCAGTCACCATAGAGCTCAATCACTCGAAATCCGTGTCGGGCGAGCAGCCGCTCCATTTCCATCGGATACGTATATCGCAGCTGGATCGTCGTTCTAAGCTCGTTCTCAATCGTTAGATCATCCTGTTTCGTTTTTCGAACAATAATATAATTCTGTACTTGAGTCAGTGCATCGTAATGACTAGTCGTAAATACATCCACTTGTTTTCCGTCATCCGTTACATAGGTTCTCCAGTACTCTTCCTCAGCAGGCTGCAGCAGCTCTTCCGCACTCGGAAACCGGGTATTGAATAGGAATACACCGCCTGACTTCAAATGAGCAGCTACAGACCGCAGCAGCTTATCCTGTGCTTCGTTCGTCAGAAAATGCTGAAAGGCATTGCCCACCATATAAATCATCGAGCTCTTCATATCCAGTTCCAGCTCTTCACAATTCTGCAGTTCAAACCGGATATCCGTGTGCTCTTCCTCTGCTTTGAGCTTCGCTCTCTCCAGCATCCCTTCGTGTACATCCACACCAATAACGGAATAACCTTTATCAGCGAGAGGAATAGCCGTACGTCCTGTGCCACAGGCCAGATCAATAAGAGTGCCTCCCATTAAAGATGCCCATTTCTCAATCAATGCAAAATCACCATCAAATTCGTCATTTTCCATGTCATACATGATTGGATCACTATACTCTTCCAAATTCGGTGAATGCTTATGAATACTTAAGCCCTTCTTCATGTCCATATTCAGCTTCCTCTTTTTAACCCATTTTTAATATTGGAATGAATTGCAAAATACTGACATTAAGAATAACGTTTTTTGATGGTGATTTCAAATGTACTCCTATCGAGCTCTACAACAACAGCTGAGTCAGCACATGAATGCCCTGGTCCAGCACCAGTTTGGTCTCCGTACGCTGTACATGATCGATTAGCGTAATTGGCATAAGTCCTGTCTCAGTCTCAGCTTCATTTAATGGGTCTGATTCGATTCGGATTGCATATCTCGGTGTGAGCTCATTTAATATCTCGTTCGAGTATATTGTTCTGACTGTAATACCTGCCCCCTCAAGCTCAGCCGCCGCTCTGGATGCAGCAGTACTCGACTCAGGCGCAGCAAGCAGCGAGATCAGCTCAGCCTGCTTCGTACAATTCGTCACTACCTGTTCCACTCTCAACTTCTCTATAGCTTGAAGGTCAATATTTAATTTCACCGCGGAATCCGAAGCTTTTGAAACGTACACAGACCGGGCAAGCAAGCTCTCACCTTGATCGTTAAAGATAGTGTAGATTACTATTTCTTCATCTCTGCTCTGTACCTCTATCTCTGAATCCGTTAGAAGAAGATGGGCGATTCCTGTTTTCTCGAAGGTCATTTCAGCTTCTTCAGCAGAGATTCCAGCTCTACGAAGCCACTCGGTATTCCACTCCAGCTGAACAGGTATACCTAAGTGATCAAACAAATTGAGAGCTGCGACAAGCAGCTGTGCTTCTGCTTCATATCCCGCTTGTTTCGATATAGTGAGTGAGCAGGAGCGCTCCTTGAATCCGAATTTTTCCATTTCCTCATTTATAGTCGTTTGTCGTTCATTTCTTGGATGGGTTAATTCATTCCATTTCATCGATTGCATCTGTTTCACCGTCTCCCTTCATTTGGCAAAAATAAAAAACGCGCCGGACCCCATTGGTCCTGCGCGTTTCATCTATGCCGCAGGGGGGCCGAACGCGAAATGCGTTAGCCCACCTGTGAATAACGTAACAGGTGTGCTAACGCAGATTAAAATGATAATATGGTTGTAAGCGAGATAATTTCATGAATTTCAATCTCCTTC
Organism: Paenibacillus urinalis; assembly: GCF_028747985.1. Taxonomy (NCBI): domain Bacteria; kingdom Bacillati; phylum Bacillota; class Bacilli; order Caryophanales; family Paenibacillaceae; genus Paenibacillus; species Paenibacillus urinalis. The sequence goes on along the minus strand of NZ_CP118108.1, from coordinate 2,354,389 downwards.
AACAGGACAAATTTAAGTTGTTACTGATTATATATGATGCGGCTGAGGTCTGCAACATATATTTAGAGTCCATTTATGTACTTTCAAGAGCTTATTGTCTTATAATAAATTCTAGTAATAAGTCAGGTACCATGCATAACAGCATGGGGAAAGGAGTCCGCATGCTTGCAGCAGAAAGACGACAATACATTATGGACATTGCACAGAATGATAAACGTGTGCTGGTGTCGGAGCTTAGCCAGAAGTTCAATGTAACAGAAGAAACCATTCGGCGTGATCTGGAGAAGCTGGAGAAGGAAGGAATTTTGACCCGTACATATGGCGGAGCCATCATTAACAAACATACGAATGAAGACCTGCCTTTTGTAACTAGGCAGCGGGCCAATCTGGAGATCAAGCAAGCGATAGCCCGAAAGGCATTAAATTATATACACGACGGCGAGACATTAATGATGGACCCCAGCTCCAGTTCTATGGAGCTCATGAAGCTCCTTAAGCACCGAAGCCATTTAACAATTATAACGAATTCCGCCGTCTCCATGCATGAGCTGGCAAGCACAGGACACCAGATGATATCAACCGGGGGTACCCTGCGAGCATCCTCATTGTCTTTGACAGGCACGGTTGCACAGGATACCGTGCGCAAATATCACGTGGACAAGCTTATCTTGAGCTGTAAAGCTCTCTCGTTGAATAAAGGGATCATGGACTCCAATGAGCCGGAAAGTGAACTTAAGCGAACGATGCTTCAGCAGGCAGCTAAGGTGATTTTGCTCGCAGATCACACCAAATTTGATAAGACTGCCTTTGTTCAATTAGCCAGCTTCTCAAATATTGACATGCTCATCACTGACCAAGAGCCTGCCCCAGAATGGATTCAGCTTCTGCAGGATCAAGAGATTGAGCTTGTATATTAACACGTCAATCCGCCAATGCCTATGAACCATAATTCCGGCACTGGCGGACCTTTTTATTATTCTTTTCTATAAATCCATTCACCTGAGTTCGCATCTATATATACAGTACGTGTATGAAGGACCTCTGCCTCGCTCTTGTACTTCACCACAGGTTCATATACCAGCTTATATTCCTTCTCTCCCGTAGACGCGGTATGTAAGAACCATTTCAGCTGTACATCCAACTTCTGGCTATATCTTTGATACGCTTCCTCTGTCGTAAGCTTCGGTTGGTGCTCCACGGACATTAACTCTGTTATCAAATGTGGACTTATCCCCCGGTAGCTGCTAATTCGTCCGTTTCTTGTATTTACAACGATCATAACTTGCTCGTAAGCTACCTGAATACCGGACATAAATAAAGGGTAGAAGAAGAATTCCTTTTTACTCGGCTCCTCATTCTCCAGGTCGCTATCCATTTCTCTATGCAATAAAGCCCCATGCTCTGGAAAAACATCTGCAAGAAAAAGCTCGGCGATCTCCCTGCAAGCTGACCTGCCAAGCGCCTCCTGCAATGTCTCCGTTTCCCCTTCCTGTTCAAATGCATGAAATGCTAGAAGGCGGCTTGTGTTTTTATCAATGGAGAGCTTGCAAGAATAAATCATCCGGTCGAATATTTTGCCCCATCTATGTTTAAAGTAAGCTTCTGTCTGAAGCGGGTTTGGTTCTTGAGCAGCGTCTTGATCCATTTCTCTATTCTGGTTCCTTAATGCATATAAACAGCGGATCTCTCCTTCTTCATCCTTCATTTCTTCCCGCTCAAAAATGGACAAATCTATCCCTAAACGTTCCTCCCACTTCTTAAGCGCGGAATCTATAGAATCAGACACAGTCTCGCATTGAAGTTTCAGTTCAGTGAAGGATTCATCACCTGCTTGTACCATAGGCTCACTTCTAGGCAATCTATAATGATCTTTATCGAATAGATCCTCACCCGTAACTGCACAGATGATTTGTCGTTCAGGAACTGCGGTGTATACAAGCTTAAATGTGGAGTCTGAGCCTTGGTAATCATATATCGTCGAATAAAAATATTGAATTCTTAGCTCCATGTCAAATGCGCTCAACAGATTCGCTCTAATCATGTCGGGTTCGATCACCTCATGGGGCCAATGAGGGATTGCTGCGGAAATAGACTTATTACCTTCAAATCTAAATCTGAATAAGTCCAAGTCTCTGGTAAAAATAAACTCGCAGCCCGTATGAGGGAGTGGAAGGCCTCCGATCTGCAGTCTATAATCCACCTTCACTTTATCCTCAATATATTTTATTTCGTTAAACATATAACGATCCGGTTCTTGTAAGTACTGCTCCAACATTTCCTGCGCCCTATCCTTTACACTTCTATCAGAAGGTGAGCTGAACGAAGACAGTTCTGCTTGTCTATCTTTTTGTAGTCTTAAAAGTTCCTTGCTGTGGAGATCCAAATCAACCTCAATGGTTTCCTCTACATTGTCAGAATTCTCCCACACAAATACCCGGTACTGTGCATTCTCCTTCGGTATACTATCCTCCATGACCAAAGTGTAATGCGTCGGTGGATCAGCATACTTCTCAGCAAGCCTGCGCAGATGATCGTAGTCCATATTTCATCCCTCCCATATATTAGAAGTCATCTTCCTCTTTCAATATACAGCATAGATGTACTAATATCACATATCACAAAAAACAGACCGTCCCGACATGCATCGGAACGATCTGTTTTTTTGCATAGCTCTGCACCCGTTCTACACCAGGACTCCCATCAACCTCGCCTCAGCCTCTAATTCGTACATCGGTTCTTGCCCGAAGTGCGAGAATAAAGCACAGGAATAAAATAATGCTTGCTGATATATACGGAAAGTTAATATTGATATCAAATAGGAATCCGGCGATCACTGGTCCGAGTACGTTACCCATACTCGTAAATGCCGAGTTAAGTCCAGCAATATAGCCCTGCTGCTCCATTGCCATCTTGGACATCTGGGTACTCAGCGTCGGTCTCAATATATCCATGGATAAAAATACGATAAAAGTAACGACGAGGATGAGCCAGTAGTTGTGCACGAACAGCGTCAAGATAATGAACAGTCCGGCAGCAAACAAACAGACGGCTACCACGTTCTTCTCTCCGAATTTATTTAGAATCCAGCTAAAGATCGTGACCTGCACCACTGCACCAGCTATTGAGCCAAATGTAATAATAATGGCAATATCCCGTGTCGTAAATCCAAACTTCTCATCGACGAACAAGCTGAATACCGTTTCATAATTGGCAAGTCCAAACGAAGCAACGAACACAATAATGAGTGCCAGGAAGTAGGGCTCACGATAAGAATAGCGCAGTTGAGTGAACAGGCTTTGACTCGGGAGCTTCACCACTTCCTCCTCGCTCTCCGTGCTGCGCTTGGATTCTGGCAGAACCAGCAGCGTAATTACCGCTGCCACCACACCTGCTGCGGCTGCTGCATAAAAAGGAACCCGGACGCCATATTCGGCCAGAAATCCACCAATCCCTGGACCGATAATAAATCCGGTTGTTATGGCCGCATTAATATATCCCATTCCCTTGGCCCGCTCTTCACCAGAAGTAACATCCGCCGTGTAGGCCATGACAGCAGGCATAATCAGCGCAGCCCCAATACCTCCCAGGAATCTGGCAAGGAAGAGAAGCAAGGCTGTATTCGACATTCCAAACATAAGCTCGGATATGGCGAAAATGACCATCCCGATGATAATAATTTTTTTACGGCCAAGTGCATCCGACATCCTCCCTGCAAGCGGCGAGAACAAGAACTGAGTCATTGAAAAGGCTGCGACAAGCAGCCCTACAATGCTTCCGCTCATGGATAGCTCCTTCATGAAGGTGGGCATGACCGGAACAACGAGTCCTATTCCTGTGAAAACGATAAATATATTTAGCATCAACAGGAGAATCGCTCCCCTGTTTCTTAACATCAGTGACATGTGTCTTAAGTCCTCCGTCAATATTCGTGTGTAGATTACATCTCTAGTTTGCTCTTCTTAATAATCTTGTTGATTTCTTCCATCGTTTCTGTCATTTGAATCAATTTAGGCAGGTCGATCTTCGAATAATATTTGTCAATCATCACCTGATCAATTTGTGCCAGCTTCGTAATAAACGACTGACCTTGCTCATCAAGCACGATAAAGGACTCTCTTCGGTTATCCGGGTTCACCTGCTTCAGAATCATCTTTTCCTGCTCAAGCTTGGTCAGGACCTGACTGACAGCACTTTTGGTAATGTCAAAAGCTTGTGATATCTCGTTCGCTGTAATTCGCTCGTGCTTGGATATATAGATGAGAATGACCTCCTGCTGAGAAGTCAGATTATAGTCATCTAAATCCTTCACTTCTTTAGTAATCAGTACATTAAACTCATCGAGCACCTGATTCATCCGTGTAACCACCTGGATATAATCATTCATGTATTTAATATCAGCCCCTTTGCAGAGGATTCGGCTAACTTCCTCTTATGATTAAAAATTGACATCACAAGTACAGTTTAGTTCAGTTAACTAAACTGTACTAAACCAATATAGAGACACTTTGGAAACTTGTCAATGAATATTGATGGCATTGTACAATAAACCGGATGATCACGATGGATCATCCGGTTGTCGCACTTACTATGCTTTACCCAGCACGATTGCTTTAATCGTCTCCAGCGGCAGCTTAGGCACCCGATCATAAGTGAGTAGTCCGTTGATCTCTTGCTCCACATCTGTAAGCTGTGTATAACAGAAGCCCTGTACTACACTTGAACGATGCAGCGGATCAATGACAGCCTGAAGGCGGGCCGCATAATCTTCATCATTCTCTGCACCAGAGTATCCCCAGCCCTCCCACTCACTCTTCTTATATGCAATGCCTCCAAATTCACTGACTAGAACCGGCTGCCCTTCATAAGGAAATCCCGTAACTGCCAATTCCCTATTAGAAGGTCTTGAAGCCAGCACATGATCGATTGTCCGGTAACGCTCCTCTAATACCTCTTTACGCCATTCATAGTCATGGATATTAAACAGATCCGTCTTCGTCATTTCCCAGCCGTCATTCGAGACGACCGGCCTCGTCGGATCCAGCGATTTCGTCAAATAGTACATCGCCAGCGCATGATATTGCTGCTGTTTATTGGCCCATATATTCGGGACCCCCCAGCTCTCGTTCAAAGGAACCCAGCCGATGATTGAAGGGTGATTATAGTCTCGTTCAATCGATTCCTGCCACTCCTTCGTAAACCGCTCCACATATTGCTCAGAGAATTCATAAGCATTCGCCGCTTCACTATACACGAGAAGTCCAAGCTTGTCGCACCAGTATAAGTATCTGGGATCTTCCAGCTTCTGATGCTTCCGTGCGCCATTGAAGCCCATAGCTTTCGTTAACTCTACATCCTGTTTGATCGCTGCATCGCTAGGAGGTGTTAGATTTCCATCCGGAAAATAGCCTTGGTCCAGAACCAGTCTTTGAAAATACGGCCTGTTGTTCAGACACAGCTGTCCGTTCTCAATCGAAATCTTCCTCATACCGAAATAGCTCTCCACTTGATCAACTACGCTTCCATCCTGAAGCAGCTCGAAGGTCACGTCGTACAAGTTCGGGTTCTCCGGTGTCCACCATCCGCCAAGTCCGTGATCGTTAAAGTCATGAAGCTGTATGGATCTGGTTTCACTGGCTGCAGTGACAAGGCACTGATCCTCAGCGATCAGCTTGCCTTTGAATTCAATACGAGTCTTGAGGTATTGCCGTGTCTTCGTTTCAGAACGCTCAATAAATGCTTTGATCTCAATCTGTTTCCGATCAATATCCGGGGTCATACGCACTTTTGCGATGTAAGAAGGAGCTACCGGCTCCAGCCATACCGTCTGCCAAATACCGGTGGTACGCGTGTAAAAAATGCTCGCTGAATCCTGCAGCCAATACTGCTTCCCTCGCGGAAGCGTTACATCTGTACTGTAGTCCTGTGCTCGAACGACCACTTCGTTCTTGCCATCTTGGATAAAAGATGTAATATCTGCACTAAACGGTGTATGTCCTCCAGTGTGTGTCATCGCCAAACTTCCGTTAATCCAAACAGAGGCCTCGTAATCCACGGCACCGAAATGCATTATGATGTGCTTCCCTTTATAATGCTCAGGCAGCTGAAATGACCTGCGATACCATACTAGATCATGAAAATCAGATTCGGCTATCCCGCTCAGCTTACTCTGATAAGCAAATGGTACTTGAATCCGCTTGGAGTACTTCTCCTGTCTTTCCCACCACTTCTCCTCATCACCCTTCACCTGATCATCAAATTCAAACTCCCACTCTCCATTAAGATTGAGCCATTCCTTACGTATGAACTGAGGTCTTGGATAATCATTTCTATAACATTCTGACATGGTCTCTGCCTCCATTAGTTAATTTATAAGTTAATTAAAACATCCTAAACGAAACTTTATTCAAGCAAAATTATGCACCCTATGTATGAAAACGTCAACAATAAGTTGATTGATTAACTTCAAAGTTATATAATTTGATCAAAATGATACTGATGCAGAGGGTAAACGACCTATGAATATTCGTGTAAGTTCTGAACATTTCCCCTTTCTTGAAGCTTTCGCTTCGGAAACGCGAGTCAAAATTATCGAGATGCTGAATGAAAAGCCTCGAAACATTAAAGATATGGCCGCTGAGCTGTCGCTATCGTCAGCCATGATCACCAAGCATATTCAGAAGCTGGAAGAGGCCGGAATTGTAGGTACCGAAAGCTTGTCCGGAGCACGTGGAAGGCAGAAGATATGCCGGCTTATCCAGGACTCAGTCACCCTGCAATTCACCTCACCGGTAAGCACAGATCGCAGCGGTTACTCGGTCAGTATTCCTGTAGGTCAATATACTCGCTATCAAGTCAACCCAACCTGCGGACTGGCTTCCGAGAGCGGCCTCATCGGCATGATGGACGATCCGCGTTATTTTGCCGATCCTGACCGTGTAATGGCCAAGCATTTATGGTTTGGCACCGGTTATGTTGAATATTCCATCCCCAACTATTTGGTAGGCGATCAAGCGATCAAGAGCCTTAGTATGACTCTTGAGATCTGTTCGGAAGCCCCTGGGTATAATGAAGACTGGCCCTCGGATATTACATTTTATATTAACGATACCGAGCTAGGCACTTGGACATGTCCTGGAGACTACGGTCATGCGCCTGGTGTATTCACCCCTGGATGGTGGACGCTCGGAACACAACACGGGTTGTTAAAAACAGTGATGCTCCGAGCAGAAGGAACCTTCCTGGATGGGATCCGGCTGTCGGATATAACTGCGAAGCAGCTAAATATTAGAAAAGGAGACGAGATCCGTCTTCGGATCGAGTGCAGGCAGAACTCCGAGCACCCTGGAGGAATCAGCTTGTTCGGATCAGGGTTTGGCAACTACAATCAGGATATTGATATTCATGTCTTATATGAATGACAAAAAAGCAGCAGAGTCTATGATTGTTCATCATATAGCCCTGCTGCTTTTTCGATGTTGCTTATCATTTAAGATGGTTTATATCTTGTTTTACGCCGAAACCTTGTTTTGTCATTAAGTTCTATCACTGTGTCTTTCGTGTTCTCTTTCTGATTGGTCTCTCCACTTAGCTTCTATCTATTATCTTTCTTTTCTTTCTACTATCTCACACTCTTAGCTCCGTTTATCGCAGGCTCTTGGGACGCATATCTGTCCAGTGCACTTCGATATAGTTCTGGCATGCCAGCTTATTATCTGTACCGTACACGATCGTCCAGCCTGGTGGCACATCGATCATTTCCGGCCACATGGAGTACTGCTCCTCATCGTTGATCAGCACAACGAAGCTGCTATTTTCATTGTCAAAAGGATTTGCCATGCTTCTTCCCTCCTAGTTAGACATATACTCGATTTCTGTTCGCCAAACGCTCTGCGATAATTCGTCCGATTTCTTCGAGTGGTCCCGCCTGGCACATGTCCTTATGTCTGCAATTCAGATCGTATTGTTCCATTGCTCCGCCGATATATGGCTCCCAGGTCTCAGGAGCAATCGGTTCGAACCAATCCGGGATGATCGTTGATTTGAAGAACAGGAGCTCCCCATTGTAACGGCCAGGAACGTAAGATCCCAGAATACTAACGGAATTTACATACGTGTCTTTCAGGTTGAGCAGTGTCTCCTCCGATAGACTGGCAAGCGCGCTGCCTTCCCTTTGGAGAATTTCAAATGCATGCTCGGGAGTAAGCCTATCATTCGTCACGTCGTCTGGATCATATCCTCCCAGAGCCAGTAACGCAATTAAAGCTTCTTCCTCGCTTGGACCTGTACCGAGCGGCAAGAAATGCCCAGGATACGCATCCAGCATAATCAGTATGTCGACCTCTTCACCCTGTGCTTCTAACTGGACTGCAATAGCATGAGCTACATTTCCTCCGAGTGACCAGCCGAGCAGACGATAGGGACCACTCGGCTGTACCTGGCGGATATGCTCGATATAATCTGCTGCCATCTCCTCGATAGATCCAGGCAGCAGCTCCTTCTTCCCAATGCCTCTGGCCTGCAGCCCATAAATCGGCACACTTGAAGGAAGTGTCTTCATGAGTCCTGCGTAACACCAGCTGAGTCCACCGGCAGGGTGAACACAGAACAGAGCAGACTCCTGACCGCTCTTCCTGAGTGGCAGCAGGACATGAAGTGCACTGAGGGAGTCTCCTTCCTCCAGTCTGTCGCTCAGCTTCGCTACCGTCGGTGCCTCGAACAAATTGCCGATTCCAAGCTGAATGCCAAGTGCATCATGAATTCGACTCATCAGCTTAACTGCAAGGAGGGAATGTCCTCCGAGATCGAAGAAGCCATCATCTATGCCTACCCTGGATAAGCCTAGCACCTCTGCAAACAGCTCACAAAGCAGTTCTTCCTGAGGATTCCGCGGACCGCGGGAGCTCACCAGCTGCCCGTAATCCGGTGCAGGCAGTGCTTTTTTGTCGAGCTTGCCATTTGCCGTAAGCGGCAGCCGGTCCAGGACGACAAATGCGCTTGGAATCATATATTCCGGTAATGCAGCTCCAAGCGAACGTTTCAGCTCTATCGTATCCGGCATCTCTTCACTTCTAGCTACGATATAGGCAACCAGGCGCTTGTCTCCGATTTGATCCTCTCGGACCACAACAGCGGTCTGCAGCGCAGAAGAATGCTCAGCAATAACGGTTTCGATCTCACCAAGCTCAATTCGGAAACCGCGAATCTTCACCTGATGGTCGGCACGACCAATGTAATCGAGATTCCCATCCATAGTCCAGCGAGCAAGGTCTCCGGTCCGGTACATAACTTCTCCGGGCTTACCGTAAGGATCAGCGATGAATCGTTCCGCTGTTAAGCTCGGTCTTCCCAAATACCCTCTGGCAAGGCCGGCTCCTGCTACATACATTTCCCCCGTAATTCCCCAAGGAACAGGCTGGAGATAATCATCAAGCACGTACAGCTTCAGGTCGGATATCGGTTCACCGATTAAGCTGCTCTCTGCTCTCGCCTCGGCTGCTTCCTGACTTAGAGGATTAAATGTCACATGTACGGTCGTTTCGGTAATGCCATACATATTCACCAGCAGTGGAGATTGTTCGGGGTGCCGGCTATACCATGATTTGAGGCGACCCAGCTCTAGTGCTTCTCCACCAAAGATCACATAACGTAAATTCAGATCTGCAGCGATTACAACTTGCTCCTGATCCGCCTGCATCAAGGAGTAAAATGCAGAAGGGGTCTGGTTAAGCACCGTCACCTGTTCATCGATCAGCAGCTGATGGAATTCAGCAGGGGTTCTCGTTACCGAATGAGGAACAATGACTAGCCGCCCACCGTACAGCAAAGCCCCCCAGATTTCCCACACGGAGAAATCAAACGCATAGGAATGGAACAATGTCCATACATCACTTTCATTGAAGAAATATGATTCATCTGTCGCTTTGAATAAACGCACGACATTTTGATGAGGAATCATGACTCCCTTCGGTTTGCCTGTAGACCCTGATGTATAAATAATATAAGCGGTATTCGCTGGTCTCAGCGGAACTGGCATATCTTCCTCTCCAGGATTATGGATGGACAACGTATCCAGCAAATCCATTACGGATTCATCGTCCATAACAATCTGTGGAATCCCATCCATGCCAGGAATATGAGACATCACATCTGAATGAGTGATGATGCTTACTGGTGCAGCATCTTCGATCATATAAGCCAACCTGTCCTGAGGGTATTCAGGATCTAGAGGCAGATAAGCGCCTCCGGATTTAATGACCGCCAGTATTCCAATGATCATGGACAAGGATCTAGGAAGAGCAAGGGCTACAATCTTCTCGGGTCCGACACCCTGATGTATGAGCAAATGAGCCAGCTGATTCGCCTGTGCGTTCAGCTCTTCATAAGTGAGACTTTGTCCTTCATAAGTAATCGCTGTATTATTGCCTGATCTTGCCGCCTGCTGCTCAAACCATTCCTTAATGCTCATACCCGGAATCTCAGGAGCAGCTGGGGTACCCAGCTCAAGCATAAACTGTCTTTCAGACACAGCCAGCATGGACAATCGCTCGATTGGCATATCCGGATCTGCAGCGGCAGATTCAAGCAGTTTGATATACCAGCCTGCCAAGCATTCTACTGTTTCCTCGTCGTACAAGGCTTTATTATATTCAAACCAGCCATGAATTCCGTTTGGAGCACCTTCGTTAGTTCGATGTTCACGAAGCTCCAGCGTGAGATCAAACTTGGCTGATCCCGTATTCATAATCTCCACCTTGGTGCTAAGATTTGGAATGTCAAGGATTGGATCCGGTGTATTCTGAAAAGCAAACATCAATTGGAACAGCGGATGTCTTCCGCTTACCCGGCTCGGATTTAAGTGTTCAACCAGCTGTTCAAATGGGATATCCTGATTCTCGAAGGCCATCAGATCAGATCTGCGCACTCTGTCCACGAGCTCTCTGAATGACGGACTCCCCGAAGTATCCGAACGAAGCACCAGATTGTTAATGAACATGCCGATCATATTCGTCAGCTGATCATCGTTACGACCGGCGATCGGACTTCCTATCGGAATATCAGTGCCTGCACCGAGACGGGTAAGCAGAGCCGCGAGTCCGGATTGAAGCACCATGAACAGGCTGCTCTTCGTATCCTTCGCTAGCTTAGAGAGCTGATCATGAAGCTCGGCTCCTACCTCAAGCGTCACAATTCCTGCTGCATTGCCGTGATCGGATACCCGTGGACGATTGCGAATCAGCTCCAGCTCCTCTGGCAGATCTGCAAGCTGTTCTTTCCAATACTTAAGCTGCTCTGTCAGCGGATTGCCCTCTTCCTGCTTGCGCCCGTTAAACCACTCTTCCTGCCATACGGCATAATCCGCATATTGAAGCGGCAGCGGAGCAAACGGAGGTGCTTGACCCGTCGTTCTTGATTGATACGCCTCAGACAGATCGTTTAATAAGGGGTTTAGTGACGAGCCATCACATGCAATATGATGCAGGAGCAGGACGAGCACATATTGATTAGAGTTCAGCACGAACAAGTCAGCTCGTACCGGCACCTCTGTCTCAATCTGAAAAGAATACTTGATCGCTTCATCGATGCTCGTGCACAGCTCCATCTCATCAATCTGGCTGATCGTAAATCGTGGTGCCCTCTCTCCCTCAGGTAAAACGTGCTGTCTGGCGCTTCCCTGATGTTCAGGATATAGAGTATGAAGCGCTTCATGCCGATTCGTCACATCGTAAAATGCCTGCTCCAGTGTTGCTATATCCAGCTCGCCGGTCATTTCGATCACTACGGGAATGTTATAGGTTGGCGTTGGACCTTCCAGCAAATGCTGAAACCAGATGCGTTTCTGAGCAAATGACAGCGGGATTACCTGAGGCCGCTCCGTAAGCTGAATAGACGGACGCGATCTATCAGCTGTCATCAGCTTTTTCGCGAGCTTGGCTACTGTCGGTGCCTCAAACAGATGTACAATGGAAATATCCTTGTCAAATACATCCCGAATTCGAAGCAGAAGACGTCCTGCAAGAAGGGAATGACCGCCAAGATCGAAGAAGCTGTCATCAATCCCCACTCTCGGAAGCTTCAATATTTCTGCAAAGAGTTCAGCCAGCAGATCCTCCTGCGGTGTCCGTGGAAGTCTCGAACCGGATTCAGCAGTAAAATCAGGCGCAGGCAGTGCTTTGCGATCCAGCTTTGCATTAGGAGTTAACGGAAGCTCCTCCATGAAGACGACAGCGGATGGCACCATATATTCAGGCAGCTGTACGCTTGCATAAGCACGAAGATCACTGGAATTCAGCTGTTGGCCTTCATCAGCTACAACATATGCCACCAGACGCTGCTCACCGGAGGCATCACTTCTCGCAACGACAGCAGATTTGAGTACAGCGTTGTGACTCATCAGTACGGATTCGATTTCTCCAAGCTCTATGCGATAGCCTCTGATTTTGAGCTGATGATCACTTCGGCCGATATATGCAATTGTTCCATCTGTCTGCCACCTGGCGAGATCTCCCGTGTGATACATTCTTGATCCGGGTTCGCCGTATGGATTCGCGATAAATCGTTCGGCAGTGAGTCCCGTGCGATTCAGATAACCTCTAGCTAGACCATCGCCTGCAATGTACAGATCACCGGCAATTCCTGGCGGAACGGGCTCAAGTCTCGAGTCAAGAATATACATTTGTGTATTTCTGATTGGACTGCCTATGACAGGTGTCTGACCCTTCCGCTCATGAAGCAGCGCTGCTGAGGACCAGATGGTCGTCTCTGTCGGTCCGTATAGGTTCACGACTTCGCAATTGAGCTCTGTGAAACGCTCGAAGAGCTCTTTTGTCAAGGCTTCGCCTCCTACCAGAACCTTGATACCTGTAATCTGATCGGGGCAGCTTAACACCAGAGACTGCCATAATGTCGGTGTCGCTTGCATCATTGTCATACCGGATACAGAAGCGAGTCTTGAGAACGCTTCAGGGTCCTGGACTGTTCTTTTGGGTGCGATTATCACTTCTGCCCCATGCAGAAGTGGAAGAAACAGCTCCAATACCGCAATGTCAAACGATACCGTTGTTACCGCAAGCAGTCGATCCGAGGAGTTCACCTGAAGCAAATTCTGCATGGCTAGAAGGAAATTACTGACTCCGCCTCGAGTGACAACGACTCCCTTTGGCTTGCCCGTTGAACCGGAAGTATAGATGACATAAGCCGGATGCTCGGGGGATACGGACCTAGCTCCTACCTTCTCATGCGCTGTGAATGGATGCCCTGCAGAAGCAGACAGCTCTGCAGCAAGCAGGGGATCATCCGCCACAAGCAAGGAGAGCTGATCCGGTACAAAGGTTCTTTCTTTCATTTCATGCTCAGTAATCAACAAGAGTGGTTTAGAGTCGTGAAGCATGTACTCCAGCCGATCATCTGGAAATTCAGGGTCTAAGGGCAAATATGCAGCGCCGGACTTCAGAACCGCCAGCATGGATACGACCATATCCACGGATCTGTTCAACAGAATGGCTACTAATTCTTCTGGCCCTGCTCCCTTCTTGATCAGCAGCCTTGCGAGCCGATTCACTCGAACACTTAACTCATGATAGGTTACTGATTCGTTGTTATAGGTAATTGCTGTATGATCAGGAGTTTTATCTGCCTGTTCTTCAAACCACGCGATGACGTGCTTCGCATCATTCACAGAATCCTTTGTTCTGTTCCATTCATACAATACGAGTTCTTTCTCCTCAGGAAGGAGAACCTCAGTATGCCGGAAATAGTCATCCGTACGATGACTCGCCAGATTTTCAATATAAGCACTAAGCCTGAGCAGATGCTGATGTATTTCTTCCTTACTATAGAGCTGAGGATTAGCGTCGATATCCAATCTCAGCTTTTTCCCATCCGCAGATCCGTATAGGTTAAATGTCAAATTCTCCACAGGTCCAGCAGCCAGATTATGAACAAGGCCTGTCGTGTGCCCGCCCCATTTCAAAGTCGACTCAAAAGGCATAATATTAATGATTGGTCCATATAAGTTCTGGGCCTTTAAATTAAGCTTCAAGTCTCGCCTTAACTCCTCATGCCGATAGCTTTGGTGCTGTCGTACTTCCCTCATACGAGAAGCTGTCTGCTGAATCAATGCTGTGAAAGAATGCCCTTCCTGCAATTGCAAGTGAAGCGGAATCACATTCATTACTGTAGTGGGAACAGACAGAGCTCCAGAACCCGTTCGGTTCATCATGGGCAGTCCAAATACAATCTCCTTTGACCCCGTCAGACGGTGCATATAGGCGGCGATGGCAGCAACGATAACTTCACTCCATACCGATCCTGTATTTTTGGAGGCTCGCTGAAGACTCTGGCAGCAGGATTCTGTCAGATACAAGCTTTCACGAAAAAAGGAATTCGCTTGACCCGTTGCCGCTGCTTCCTGAGCAAGACTAGCGATTTCGATCCCATCCTTGTACTTCTCCAGCCAGAAATCGCGGGCCGCGGCTCTTTGCTCAGAAGTTCTGTAGGCATTCTCCATTTGAAGTATGGAAGATATAGAGCCGAATTTGCTTGGTACCGGCTGCTCGTTCTGAACTAGTGCAGTGTAGATTTGGGCTGCTCTTCTTAGAAGCAGTGTTACGCCAAATCCATCGATCGCGATGTGATGCACACGCTGATACCAATAATAGCGGTCATTACCCAGCCTAAATAGAGCCTCGGCAAAGATAAGATCACTTCTCAGGTCTACAGGCGTCCTCAGGTCCATCTGCATCCAATTCAGTGCTGTCTGCTCAGGATTGGAAAGATCACTGACATCAATGATCTCTAGATCCCATTTCATATCCGTACGGATTAACTGATAAGGTCCTTCTTCTCCTTCTTCAAAGGTCACGGTTAACGTACCTGATTCCTCTACCATCTGCCGAACTGCCATCTCAAATTTATCCTGATCGAGAGGTCCCTGAATCTCAATGCATTCCGCTGTATTATAAATGGGGTTATCTGGATCAAGCTGCTGAGCATACCATATCCCCGCTTGCGCTTCCGTCATCGGAATCCTGTTATTTGAATTCGTTTCAACCGTCAACTCCATCCCCTCCTATTTCAGCATATAGTCCAGATTGGGAAGTGATTTGTTAACTTCTTCAGGCTTGCCTGCCCCTGCCAGCTCAGTCAGCATGTCCGACCATTCTGCAATCGTTGGCTTGTCCAATAGATCAACAAAGGTTATCTCTATTCCAGAGGATCTCCATTCCTCAACCAGTGTCATGATTCGGATGGAATCCAGCCCAAGCAGGGTCAGATCTTCATGATCATTCAGTTCAGACTTGTCGATTCCCATGAGATTCGCAATTTGGTTACGCAGTTGTTCCTTTGACCATTGATTATCCGATACCGTGCTCTTCTGAGCTTGTATCCCCTGCAATTCATCCACTAGCTGCTCGGTTGACACCACCATTGCACAACGCTCGGAAGCATACTTGAGAGCCAGCTTGTGATAATCCTCTGAGAAATCTGCCACTGCGTCTGCGACATAGAATGGCTTGATCTCCTGCATATAGGCTTCCGCAGCAGTCAAGAGACAGCCGATATGAGCGTAAATACCGGTAATCATCATTTGATCCCTGCCCATTTGTCTAAACTGCTCCAGCAGATTTGTTTTCTGAAACGCACTATAGCGCCATTTGGTAAGCACGGTATCCTGATCTGCCGGCTCGAGTTCTGCAATAATCCGCTTCTGCTCTGAACCGCCGTCAATGCCCGAACCCCAGAAATCCTGAAGCAGTCCACGCTGTTCCAATGTCTGTCCACCCGGCTGTGCCGAATAAATAACGGGGATTCCGAGCTGATGAGCTGCTTCTCTGAGTCTCGTAATATTTGCGACAAGCTCCGTAACAGGAGACTCCTCTTTAGTAAATGCGTCTACAAAATATTGCTGCATATCATGAATTAAGAGCACAGCCTTATTTGGATCGATCTGCCATTCCACCTTATTTTCAGGCAGGTCTGCATTGACCGGCATAGAATAGCTTTTAATTTTTGGAATTGCCATAATGATTCATCCTTTCTAAGTGTATCTTCGAGTTCATCTTTTTAATGATTCCTGCAATGGATTCAGCTCTGCTGCAATTTTTTCTCTTAATGCTTTCTTACTGACTTTGCCGACGGCAGTCATCGGGAATGACTCGACACACTCCACACGGTCTGGTATTTTGTAATCTGCGACTCCACGATCACGCAAAAATCTGCGTATCTCCTGCAAGGTCAGCTTGGTATCCTTCGGAATAATGTAGGCACAGGTGCGTTCTCCCAAGAAAGCATCCGGCATGGAAACAACAGCAGCATCATACACCCCTTCATGGGCCAGCAGGTGATTCTCCAGCTCTTCTGCCGCTACTTTTTCGCCGCCTCGATTGATCTGATCCTTGGCCCTGCCTTCGACAACGAGATAGCCTTCCTTCGTCAGACGAACCAAATCGCCTGTCCGGTAGAACCCATCCTTCGTGAAGGCTTTCTTGTTATGCTCATCTGCCTTGTAGTAACCCTGTATCGTATAAGGTCCCCGGGTCAGCAAATGTCCGATTTCTCCAGGAGCGACCGGTACATCATCTTCATCTACAATCCGAATCTCGTCATCAGGGGAGATCGGGCTGCCTTGGGTATATAAAATAAGCTCATCCGGATCATCAAGTCTCGTGTAATTGACGAGGCCTTCCGCCATCCCAAATACCTGCTGCAGCGTACAGTCAAATGCCGCATTCACCTTGATGGCAGCTTCTGTCGTAAAATTCGCTCCCCCTACCTGCAACACCTCAAGGGAGCTGAGATCCTCCTTACGTGTCTTCGCTGCCTCGAGCCATACGAGTGCAAGCGGCGGAACGAGTGCCGTAATGGTTACCTGTTCGCGCTCGATTAACCGAAATGCCTCATCCGGACTCGGTCCCGGCGACATCACCACTCGTCCTCCCGCATACAAAGTACCCAGCACCCCTGGGGAGCTCAGTGGAAAGTTATGCGCAGCTGGAAGTGTAGCCATGTATACACTGGATTCACTCAATCCGCATATTTCTGCGCTTCCGTGCAGGCTGTAAATATATTCATCATGCGTCCGTGGAATCAGCTTCGGCAGCCCTGTACTTCCTCCGCTCAGCTGCAGAAAGGCCACATCTCCCGAACGAACTTCAGGCAGCGGCAGCGGTTCCTGATCAAGCTCTTCAATGTTTAAAAATGAGCCTGCTTCTCCTACCACGATCACATGCTGCAATGAAGGCAATTCGGTAACAACCTCCTCTGCCAGGCTGCAGTAATTAAATCCGCTGTATTGATCAGCGATAATGTAAGCAACAGCCTCAGAATACTCGCCCAAATATTTGATCTCACTCTTTCGATGAGATGGGAGAGCAAATACAGGCAGTGCACCTATCCGAAAAAGCGCAAAAATCACCAGAGTAAATTCAGCGATATTAGGCAGCTGGAGGACAACCCGGTCTTCCTTCTTGATCCCCAGCTTCAAGAGCCCCGCAGCCAGTCGATCAGCCTTCTGATCCAGCTCGCGATAGCTCCATCTTTTTGAACCGCTGACAACAGCAAGATGATCACCGTAAACCTCAGCCCTCTGTTTCAGCATCTCTCCAAACGTAATTCCTTGCCAATAACCCGCTTCACGGTATTTATCCGCTGCCTCCTGCGGCCAGGCTGTGAAGCCATCCAGCATTATACTCCCTCCTTGTTCACCATCGTCTCCGTTTCGTTCTTAAATCCGATCGCCTTAAGAAATGTTCCCATCTTGGCTGAAGTCTCTCGCAGCTCATCCTCAGGCCTCGAGCCCTCTACAATTCCAGCACCGGCATACAATCGGATATACCTTTTTCCAACCTCAGCACAGCGGATCGTGACCGCCCATTCTCCGTCTCCAGCTGCATTACACCAGCCCACCGTTCCGGAATAATAACCCCGATCAAATCCTTCAAGCTCCTTAATGAGCTCTCTTGCTTCATCTGTCGGTGTCCCGCAAATGGCAGGAGTCGGATGAAGAGCATAAGCCAGCTCCAAGGAGGAGGTATCTGAGCTAAGAAGCTCTCCCCGAATCGTTGTAGCCAAATGCCACATGGTTTCCGTTGCAACGAGTGATGGTCTGTCCGGAACTTCAAGCTGTTTACAGTAGGGTCTAAGTGCTTCTGCAACAGCTCTTGTTACAAACGCATGCTCATGTAGATCCTTGACCGACTCCATTAATCCGGCAGCCCGCTTCCGATCCTCTTCCGGATCATCACTGCGTGGTATGGAGCCTGCAAGTGGACTGGATATCACTTCAAGTCCCTTCTTCGAGACCAGGAGCTCAGGGCTGGCACCTAGCAGCGTCGTACCTGATTCTTGGTGCAATGCTTCATGCTCGTCGTGAGGCGGAGAAATCCGCTTAGTCTCAAGGGGTACAGCAAACGTATACCCGCTTGTATTCTGAGCAGCCAGCTGGTGAAGCAAAGCACGAGCATCTACTGGCCGATCAGAGACCAGTTGAAGAGAACGTGCAAGTACAGCTTTGTTCACACGACCTTGACGAATATGTTCAAGCAGCCGGGTAACTCCTTCCTGATACACCTCAGGTTCTGGAACCGGTGTTGCTGTATAGTCTGATAAATTCAGTTCATGCTGCGGTGTTTCATTCGTAAACGTTAGTCCTTCTGCCTGCCTGAATGAACTCGGTATATAGAGCTGGACAGGATCATTACAATCAAATGGCACTGCTCCGACAAGAATGCAGGGCTTCCCGGTTGATTGCTCTTGAATACGCAATATTTCCGTCGCTTGTTCGGCCAGTTCCTTCCAGTCCCTCACTTCACCATTGGTCAGAACCCGGAGAGCACAGCCTTCTGTCAACAAAGTGTGGTTATGTGTTGCAAAGAAGAAGTTCTCTCCCGGAGTGTATTGTTCAAGCAGCTGCTGTGAAGGGCTGACTTCTTTAACCCCTGTTTTCATAAAACCCGCCTCCTAAGTCGTTCATATATTCACACTACACACCAAGTGTAGCGCCGCCATCTACTCTGAGCTCACACATCGTGATATGCTTCGCCTTATCTGAGATTAGAAAAGCAACCGTATCTGCTATATCCTCTGCTTCGGCAATTCTGCCAAGCGGGATGCCGACCCGGTAGTTTTCCAGAGAACCGCCAATAACCGCTTCAGCACCTAATTCATCAGTCCACATGCCGCGCTGCATGTCTGTATCCGTTGAACCTGGCGATACAATGTTGCACCGGATTCCATGCTGAGCAAGCTCAAGTCCGAGACATTTCGTAAAGTGGGCAGCAGCTGCTTTGGAAGCAGCATAGGCTGACATGTTTACACGAGGCATGGCATATGCGTTAGAGCCGACGGTAATGATTACACCCGTTTTGCGAGGAATCATATGACGCGCTGCTGCTCTGCTCACATAGAAAACGCCGTGTGTGTTAACAGCAAATGTCTGATGCCAATCCTCGTCATCCATAAAAGCAACCGGTCCTGTATCGAGGACACCGGCTACATTGACGGCTATATCGATATGGTCCATTTCCCGGATAATTTGCTGCATCGCATGATCGACAGAGCTGCTCTCCCGCACATCCGCAGGAAATGCAGCTGCAGCATAGCCCTCCTTTTGTAATTCCTTTACGGTATCGTGAAGCTGTGATGCATTATAATCAATAAGAGCAACCTGAATTCCGTCTGCAGCAAGCACCTTGGCTACCGCTTTTCCAATTCCTTGGGCTGCTCCTGTCACGACAGCGACTTTTCCTGTCAGGCTTGCAGAAGCCATTTCGACAACACCTCTGTTTTTGTTGAGAATGATTATCATTTTGTTGATAACGGTTCTCATTATAATGTTGCCTTATGCAGCTCACCATGGATTTTATCCGGTATTTTCCATCGAAAAACCACGCGTTTATTGTCGTATTCGACATCGCATGCCTGTCATTAGTACTATTTTTATGTCTGAAAATACGGTCCTGCCTCTACACTTGTCCACATCAAAAATGGTATGTAATGGTATTTGCTTTTCATCGGAATAACCTCGCATTCCAGCAAGCGTCAATATCGGACATCCCAAAATCTGGTTTGAAGCGGCTCCTTAAATACAAAAGTCTGCCTTCACATACTGCGACCCTTGGCCTACTTCTGACACAAGCTTGAGCGCATGGACATCGGTCGGAAATTGGATGAAAAAACTGAAATTTTTGTTTCACTCTTGTGTAGTTTCTACTATATAAATAGCTACCTTTTTCTGTATCAAAAAAATAGATTGCAAATGATAATGAGAATTGTTATCATTCTTTAAGTGATTTACATACAAATTAGGGGGAACCAACATGTCGAATTCCAAAAAGAAAATCGTCTCGCTTCTGGCGAGCTTGCTGCTCGTGTCCACATTTCTTGCCGCCTGCGGCAGCAGTGAATCGGGTACAGATAGTAACACATCTCCAAACAATGCTTCACAAGCTGAGACGGAAGCACCTGTGAGCGAGGTTGAAGAACCGACAGAGAGAACTGTAACTGACGCTATGGGTCATGAGGTTACCATTCCAGCAAATCCAGAGCGCGTACTCGCGACTTATCTGGAAGACAACCTGGTTGCTCTCGGTGTAACTCCAGTAGCACAGTGGTCTGTAGCTAACGGTATTCAGGATTACCTGCAAGGCTCGCTAAAGGATGTTCCAACCATTCCACACGATCTTCCATTTGAACAAGTAGCGAGCTTTGAACCTGATCTGATTATCCTCGATTCGGCAGATATGGCGAGCGGAGATAAATATGAGCAATATTCCAAGATCGCTCCTACGTATGTTATTGGTTCAGAACAGAACAATGACTGGAGAGATGAGCTCCTCAAGATCGGGGAAGTGCTTGGTAAGGAAGAAGATGCACAGAAAGCGCTTGATGATTATGACGCCAAGGCCGCTGAAGCCAAAGCTGCGCTTAATGAAGCTGCAGGCGGTGAATCCGCTGCTGCCATTTGGCTCGTATCCGATCAGTTCTATATGGTAAGCGAAGATTTATCCAGCGGTACAGTAATGTACGATGATCTTGGACTTGCTGTTCCTGAGGTTGTGAAGGAAATTTCGACAACGGGTACTGGCAACTGGCTTCCAATTTCGCTTGAGAAGCTGGCCGAGCTTGACGCAGACCACCTCTTCCTGATCAACAGTGATAAAGGGGCAGGCGGAGAAGCATTAAACGATCCGTTGTGGAAGAACATTCCGGCTGTGAAGAATGGCAATGTGTACGAATTCAGTGCTGACACAAGCTGGCTCTACACCGGTACGGTGGCCAATACCCAAATCGTTGATAGCATTGTAGAGAGCATTACAAAGTAAAATTCGGATCATAAAAAAACCTTTGAGATCAGTGTGAACCTATCACACCGCTCAAAGGTTTTTTACATTTATTATATAATCCCCTTATGAGGAGTAGCTTTCAATTGGATTTGCTCCGCTCTCTTCCTGCCGCTTCCGGCCTGCGACCTGAGGATAGGCGATTCCGATCAGAATGACGGTAATACCGATCCATTGCAGGGCGGATACCCTCTCATTAAGCACGAATATAGAAGCAAGTATGGCAACAGGAAGTTCTCCAGCGCTTAGAATAGAAGCCAGTCCAATACTAATCTTTGGTGCACCAAGAGCTAGCAGAAGCACCGGTATGACAACACCGAA
The DNA here is from genome assembly GCF_028747985.1 of Paenibacillus urinalis. NCBI lineage: Bacteria > Bacillati > Bacillota > Bacilli > Caryophanales > Paenibacillaceae > Paenibacillus > Paenibacillus urinalis. The sequence continues at coordinate 2,332,730 of NZ_CP118108.1, read as the reverse complement.
AATACCAAGGATCAGTCCGTATATCCATAATCCATTCTCTAAAGAAACCTGCAATACAGCTGATGGGCCATACATCGTGACATGAAGCAGCAGCAGGAGCAGCAAACTCCCTGTTGAGGTGAAGAAGCTTCTTGAAATCGTAGGCATTGCTGTCTCGACCCGGCCACTGAAAAATATGAACAGCGCCATCATAACCGCAGCCATGAGCCCAAGAAATACCCCCTGCACACTCAATTCCATTGGATTCGCCCCAATAACACCTCCAGCCAGTACGGTGCCCAAGAGCAATAACAGAATGGATATGACCGTTGCTTTGGAAGGTCTTTGCCGTGTTGTGATGACTTCTATGACGACCCCTATCCAAGTAAATTGAAACAGCAGCACCACGGCGATCGACGCAGGAATACTCTGCAGTGACAAATAGTAAAACACTCCTGTCAAACAAGTGCATGCTCCCACACCGGCAAGACGAATAAATGGTCCCAGCTTCACCTTTTTCCTGGAGAAAATAAGCATGAGAATCAGCATGATCAGCCAGCCTGATCCAAACTGCCCAAGGGTCACCTCCTGGAATGTAAACCCCTGCTGGTAGGCAAGCTTAACGATGCTCGACAAAATCCCAAACGAGCAAGCTGCCAAAAACACATAAAACGAGTTCTTCATAAGTTGTAACAAAGCTGTTTACCTCCATAAAAAGACCCCGCTCCTATTGTTTTAGAATCCAGAAAACAATAAAAGTGGGGTCAAATTCACGTTCTATTAATTACAGAATAAATATTAATCTAATTTGTATGGATTGTAAACCTCTATTTTACCGTTACAACGATCTTGTCTGTTTGTGTAACGCCGGCATCGTTAACCAGCTCCGCAACATATTCATAGGTTCCGGCAGCGCGATTCTGAATGGCAATCACCGCTTGCTGACCATTAGGAGAGCTCGGCACAAGTGTTGTAGTCTCGAGGAGCTCTCCGTTCTCATATAGGCGATAAGTATGAGCATTTGTTCCCCACCACAAGTTCATGAATACGGAGTAGTTGCCATCTTGATCCCAGTTGTCGTTAGAGAGCACTGCTTTTCCTGGATTCGCATCGGTCACCGTAACAACAAGCTCGGAGCCTGTAGTCGTTCCATAAGTATTCGTCAGCTCGTAAGTATAAACGTACGTACCATTGCTTTTGCCCGTAATCGAGGTCGTTGCTGTTTGTCTCTCTGGAGACTTGTCACTGAGCTTCTGCTGATCAATGAGTTCACCGTTCTCATACAGCTTGTACTCTGTTGCATTGTTTCCCCACCACAAATTCATCGTTACATCATAATTCCCATTTCTCAGCCCAGTGTATCCGTGATTGCTCGTAAGTGCAGCATGTCCAGGCACACCGTCAGCAAGTACCGGTTCTTCTGGAACCTCTGGTTCTTCAGGCTCTTGAGGCTCCTCCGTTTCTTCCGCCGGAACAATATCCTCCATCCCCCTTGGCTTTAACTGATAATTTCCACGAAAAATAGCAGAAACTCCAGTAATGCTCACTTTGTCGCCTTCCTGATAAGGGAACTCTTCGAGGCTTAGTCCTGTTCTAGTATCTACCCGAATATGATTCGTTTGATCCGAGACCGCATCAAATTCAAAAGATCCCGTCGGAGTAGCCGTGATGATGTTCTGAATGGTTACATTCGTTAATGTAACGAGCTGACCTTGGTTACTATCATTGATCGCTGTCACTTCCTTGGATTGTGGAAGATCAGCGGTGCCTGTCTTCTCAATTGAGACAACATCAGCCAGCTCAAGCTCAGTATTATACAGTGTTAAAGGTGCAGTAATCTGCACCTTATCACCTGTATTGAAGCCGCTTTGTGTTTGATAAACATAAATCCCTGCTGTTTCATCCTGAATGTAGAACGCCTGACCGCCAAATGCACCGGGCTGAGTTGTAATTACACCCTCAACTTTGACCACAGTGCCTTCAGGCTGGAGACGTGCTTCACTGATCGGAATTAAGCTTATCTGGGGAGACTCCTCTTCTTCATCGGGTAACGGTTCGGCGGTTACATTCGCAATCGTCACCGGGGAAGTCAGGAGGTTGGAGCCGTTTTGTCTAAGTCTTAAGCTCGCAGCACCTGTCGTTCCCGGTTTGATCTGTACCGTCAGATCCTTGTAAGCCGTACCTTGACTATTGGCTGTCACACTGAAGGTCTGACTATAGCCGTATGCGCTCGGCCACGTGCCATTCTCATTCTGTACCTTCGCAACTTGTGTTCCGCCTGCCAAATAAATTCCGGCACTATATCCTGATACCGTACTGTTCGGCGCAAGATTGTTGATCACGACCCGAATCTGGAACGTTTCTGCATTCGGAAGCTCGTCTTGGTGAACAAAGCTGTAAGCCGGGTTCGACGGTGCTGGAGTTGTGCTTCCATAAGATCCTGGCTTGAACGTCGATGGATCCCACCACTTGTAGCCTGCAGCAGGTTGAGACCAAGGCTCTGCTTGAGGCTCCGTTGATGCAGCCGGTTCTTCAAAAGCAAGCAGCTCTGTCGGCTGATCGAGCTCAAGACCGGAAATCTCTGTCAGATCCGTATAACTCTCTTGATCAGTCAACCAATTCATCAAATTCACCAGCAGCACGGCATCATCCTGCTCCTTGAAGCCATCATACGTCGTCTTCTTGCTTCCTGTTTCTTCTCGAACATACTTCGGTGTGGCGTCCTCGACCGGTGAGGAATCACCTATAAAGGCTGCCTTACCCTCGCCTACTTTAGATACGGCCACATAAGGTCCTTCCTCAATGCCGCCGCCATTGTATACGCCCTGATCTACTGCATTGCCCCATGCCTCATTCGTCTCAGGCACGTACACGATGCCCTTTGCCTTCTCCGGGTCAGTAATAGCAAGCGTGGAGCCCGCATGCATCGCTACAGAGTCTACCCCTTCAGTTATGCCGAAGGATTGTTCTGGTTCCACAATGACATTGGCATCCACGTCGCCAAGTGCGTTATAGCGGAAGCGGACACCAAAATTATCCGACAGCCAATCCGAACTAACGACGCCTTGCATAGCGGCTGAGTTCTTCTCCTCAGTACTCATTCCCTTGGCGGGATCTGTCCAGGCGCCTCTCCGATACCCGTTGAAGGATTCAGAGCCATCCCAGCGGTTCTTGTTACGGTCTGCATTATAATGATCACCGATGAAAAAGATGCTTCCGCCCTGCTCTACATATTGTTCCATGGCTGCTTGTTCACTTTGTTTGAAAGGGACATTCGGTTCTGCGATGACAAATGCATCGTAATCAGACAAGTCGCTTAGTGTGATCGGAGTGGATTTGCGAAGCTCTTTGACATAGAAACCATCGGCTGCCAAAGCATTGCCAAAATCGGAAAAACCACCGTCAATAACCCAATCTGCCGCACCTGCCGTCTGTGCATGCGTATTATCAAACAATATTTTCTTCCCGGCATTCTCGTTAACAACTTTTGCGTTGATAAATGGTGCCGGATCCGCAGGACCTTCTGCATGAGCGGAAGGAACGTCAATCCCCCATCCTGTGTGAATAGTAGCCGCAAGGGATAATGCGGTAACCGCTTTAAACCATTTGCTGCGTCTGATCCATCCCGAAGCTTCTCTCATCCTTCTCCTCCTAATAGTAAATATTTGGTATCTAGCAATTTATTCTATCATTTGATTAATAAAAAATATCGTACATTATGTAAAATACAGATCAATTTAATAAGCTCTTCCCTGAGAATGATGCAGCATTTTGTAGTTTGGTGACGAATTCACTGCATTCTTTATCATTCATCTTACAAAAACAAAAAAACCGTCTTATTTTGAAAGACAGTTTTTTCGCTATAGCATCGAATCCATTTCATAATATTCAATTGATTAACCTGCAGGAATAGCGACAAAATGACCTTTTGACACTTCAACCAGCTGCGAATTTCGCAAATTGTACCTATCCTCACTTGTCTGCTCTTCCAGGAGTCTTCTTGTCTTCTGGGCTTCAACCTTGGGATCCGGCACAGGGATTGCAGCAAGCAGAGACTTCGTATATTCGTGCTGCGGATTGGAGTACAGCTCCTCACTTTCAGCAAGCTCCACGATCTTCCCGGCATACATAACAGCCACCCTGTCGCTAATATGCTTAACCATCGATAGGTCATGGGCAATGAACAGATAAGTCAGCCCAAGCTTATGCTGCAGCTCTTCGAGCAGCTTCACTACTTGAGATTGGATCGATACGTCCAGAGCAGATAAAGGCTCATCACAGACGATAAACTTCGGCTCAACCGCAAGCGCACGTGCAATTCCGATTCTTTGCCGCTGTCCGCCGGAGAATTCGTGCGGATAGCGGTCTGCATATGCCGGATCGAGGCCGACCATATCCAGCAGCTCCTCTACTCTCTTCTTACGAGCTTCCTTGCTGCCGCTGAGACCATGCACATCCATTGCTTCACCAATAATATCGACTATTTTGAATCTCGGATTCAAAGACGCATAGGGATCCTGGAAGATCATTTGCATGTGACGGCGCATCATTTTCATTTCCTTGGCCTTTAATCGGTTGACGGGCATGCCTTGATACAGCACTTCACCTGCCGTCGGCTCATGCAGTCTCAGTATCGCTCTTCCTGTCGTTGATTTGCCTGAACCCGATTCACCAACGACGCCAAGCGTCTCGCCTGGTTTAACGTAAAAGCTGATATCGTCAACGGCTCTAATTACGTTTCCTTTGCCAAGATCAAAATATTGTTTAAGCCCATTCACCTCCAGCAGAGGTTCATTGCCAAATGGAGTAATAATCTGAGGTGCCGGCTTCGGCTTCTTCTTCTCATCCAGTCTTGGCAATGCATTCAGCAGCTTCAAAGTATAGGGATGCTCAGCCTGCTCGAATATCTCCGCTGTCGTTCCCTTCTCTACAATTTCTCCATCCTTCATCACCACGACACGGTCACACATTCCGGCTACAACGCCTAAATCATGCGTAATCAGGATAATAGAGGTTCCGAATTTCTCCTGCATATGCTTCATTACATTTAGAATCTGGGCCTGAATGGTAACATCGAGCGCCGTTGTCGGTTCATCAGCAATCAATAATGAAGGTCTACATGCAAGGGCAATGGCAATCATCGCACGCTGCCTCATCCCTCCCGAGAATTCATGAGGATACTGATTATACCTAGCCTCACTGTCCCGAATTCCGACCAGCTTCAGCATTTCGATCGCTTCCTGTTTCGCTTCCTTCTTCGACATGTTCCGATGCTTGATCAGACTTTCGGCAATTTGCTTGCCAATCCGGATCGTTGGATTAAGAGAGGTCATCGGATCTTGAAAAATCATGCCGATGTCTCTTCCACGGATCGATTCCATCTCCTTCTCCGATTTGTGAGCCAAATTCTGACCCAGGAACAATATCTCCCCATCCTTCATGCGGGAAGGAGGTGATGGCAGTAGCCTCATGATCGAGCGTGCAGTTACACTCTTCCCGCTTCCGGATTCACCGACAATTCCCAGGGTCTCTCCCTTCTTCACATCAAAGCTGATCCCTTTAACTGCATCAAATTCCCGTTCCTGTGATCGGAAGGATACTTGCAAATTATGAACCTGTAAAATAGTCTCCACGATGTTCACCTGCTTATAAAGTTAATGAATAGAATTCAATCTCTTAACATCTGAGAGTTATGAAATTGATAAATGAATTGACCTTATGTAAATTTTGTCACTCTGGTGATTGACAAGGTTCTAAACCGCAAATAAAATATACTATATTGATCGGAATAATGCAATTTCTTTAGAAAGGAGGTAAACGATATGGAAATTGCGAGATCACCGGAACCTTCCCAGTCACCTGTGCATTTCCGTTTTTCAGATATTATCAGTGAAGCCTATGGCAAAATGCTGCACCGACCCTTGTATGCCTGGGCACTGATCATCCTGGGACTGCCTGTTCATTTGGTCACTTTCTTCATTCATTGGTCTCGGAGAGGCAAACATTCTTCCTCTTCACTCATGGAGCAAATTAGAACAGAGCTGATCGCTTCAGGCGACCGGGATGAATTGAAACGAAAATACATAACCCAGCTGGAGCGCAAGCATGCTTTTTTCAATCAGAAGGTATCAGCAGCACAGCTTGAAGCAGAGGCTGAACAATGGACAGAGGAATCCTTCAAGTCCGCAGTATTGCTCCAGGCTGAAGAACGAGGAAGAGCCCTTGGTCTGGATCAGCGAAGCTATCATCAGAGGTTTCAGTCCTGGCTGCAGCAGCCTTTGTTCCTTGGCATTTCATTACTTCCAGGACTATTGATGTACATACTTATTCTTCTGTACAGCAACCCCTACGTGAAGTATACCTTTGAGAGACTGATCATGAGCTTTTTTGTCATCATCGGAGTCACCATTGCGGTATTTTCAATCCTGTACCTATCTCCATTCGATCCGGCTGCCAACATTCTCGGCGAAGGGGCGACGAAGGAGCAGATCGCGAATTTTAATCACATTTACGGTCTGGATCAGAGTTATTTCGCACAGCTGTGGAACAATCTGAAGGGAATAGCGTTGTTTGACCTCGGTACTTCCTACACCGGCAATGAAGATGTAGCGTCGAGTATCGCACGTAAATTTCCGATTACACTTACTTTGACCCTGATATCACTTCTAATGGCCATCATCATTGCGATTCCTGTAGGCATTATTTCAGCAACCAAGCCTAATTCCTTTTTTGACTACACCTTTATGTTCGTCGCACTGATCGGTCTGTCCATCCCGAACTTCTGGCAAGGGCTCATCTTTATTATGAACTTCTCAATTAAGCTGGGCTGGCTTCCCGCCACCTTTAATCCTGAGAATGCAGCTTCGATCATCATGCCGACCATCGTGCTCGGTACCGGCCTTACCGCCGCCGTTGCTCGAATGACCCGTTCTTCTACACTAGAAGTCATTCACGAGGATTACATTACTACAGCCAAAGCAAAGGGACTTAGCAGTAGAGCCGTACTCTGGAAGCATGCCGTGGGTAATGCCATTATCCCGATTATTACGGTCATCGGCCTTCAGTTTGGCGGAATGCTTGGCGGCGCTGCTGTAACGGAGAAAGTGTTCAACATCAGCGGGATCGGAAGCTACATCGTCGATAAACAGTTCATACCTGATATCCCCGGCATTCTTGGGGGTGTAGTATACACCGCGATCACGATCTCGATCGTCAATGTCATTATCGACATTTTGTATGCGTTCTTTGATCCTCGGATCAGATCCAGAATGAAACAATATTAAAGCAGGTGCTTCTTATGTCCATGGTATTAAAGCAGGCTTCTCGTTCCGGACAGCTTAAACTATCTACCGAATATGTACAATCTCAATTTACATGGGTTGTCTCTCTTGCTCTTACGCTGATCTTTCTATTTAACAGTTTCGATTGGGGCACAGGCAGTATGCAGACTATTGGCTTCACGGCTTTTGCAGCCTATGGCCTGTTTACGATTCTGCAGATCATCATCACTGTTCTTATAAGGACAGATCTGATGAAGCATGGCGAGATCCGCGGCTCTACAAGAGCGCTGGGATATGTGCAGCTGCTGTCCGTTGCGACAGGCAACATTTTTATCGTCGCTTCCGCATTCCATTTGATCAAGAAGAAAAAGTCCGCCGAGTATACACTCGCCGTATACCTACTTCTTACTCAGCTGTTTGTCATTGTATTATCTGCGTTGAATTTATTTAAGCCTTATGTATCCGACACATTTCTTCCTGCCATGTTTGTACTTGCGGTCGTCCTTCTGTTCGATCTCATCGTCCTTGGCTTGACAGCGAAATATGTCAGCTATGATCAGGCACCAAAATGGATGGTTTACATCGCAGTTCCACTGATCATCACGAGCATTACAGGCAACCTGTTTGCTTTACTGTTAGGTGTGAGTCTGCTGATTAAAGTACGCAGCTCTTATACGGTAACTTCCGGCAAGTGGGAACGCGTGTGGGGGAAAATTACGCAAAATACGACTTCGATGCTGGGTCTATTTTTCATCATTCTGATGTTCGCCATATCGGTATGCAGCTATTTCACATTTGACTATGATATGGCTATCGAGAACAATTACAGCGCTATCTTGCAGACACCAAGTCTGAGCTATCCCTTGGGAACCGATCATTTCGGTCGAGACTTGTTCTCCCGTATCGTATTCGGCGCAAGAATATCGCTCATCGTAGGCTTCATGTCCACCTTAATTCCGGTTATTATAGGCGGAATACTTGGAGCACTAGCAGGCTATTATGGTCGACGTGCTGACAATGTAATTATGCGTTTACTGGACGTTCTGTACGCTATTCCCGGTATATTGCTGGCCATCGCCATCATCGCTGCATTTGGTGCAAATACAACGAACTTGATCATTGCACTCAGTGTTGGCTCGATACCGACCTACGCAAGAACGATGCGCGCTAACGTACTCATGGTATCGAATTTCGAGTATGTCGATGCTGCCCGAGCCTTTGGCTCAAGCAACCTGTCTATCATTTTCAAGCACATTGTACCAAACTCGCTTGCGCCTATGATTGTCAAGTCGACACTTACGATCGGCGGAGCTGTTATCGCAACAAGTAGTCTGAGTTATTTGGGATTAGGCGTAGAGCCTCACATTCCGGAATGGGGCAATATTCTGAAGGTGGGCAGTACTTATCTTGAATCTCACTCTTATCTCGCCATCTACCCAGGTCTAGCGATCGTTGCGCTTGTCTTGTCGTTCAACTTCTTGGGAGACGGACTGCGAGACGCCCTTGATCCCAAGCTTGATTAAAGCCATCATGTTCATTCATACATTATAAGGAGGAACTTTCCCATGAAAAAAAGTCTACTACCTCTCTTGCTTGCCCTCGTTATGGTTATAGCAGGATGCTCTGTCAATACGAAATCGGATGTTGCGGAGCAAAATGAACCTACAGCTAACGAACAAACGCCCGAAGCCGGTGCAGTTCAAATCGAGCTGCTTGCTACCAGTGCCAATGAATCCGATGTCAATATTATTCGCGATCAGCTCGTGAAGAACGGCTTTGACGTCAAGCTGAACCTGCAGCCGGACTACGGCAGCTTCAAAGCTCAGCAGGATGCAGGCAATTATGATGTAGCCCTCTCCAGCTGGACTACGGTCACAGGGAATCCGGATTATGCTGTCCGCTCTTTGTTCAAGAGCGGCGGAGATTACAGCATCATGGCAGATCCCGAAGTTGACAAATTAATTGATGAAGCAAGTACACAAGCACCTGATGAATATCAGGCGACATACAAAGCTCTTGAAGATTATCTGGTCTTCGACAAAGCTTATATCGCACCGCTCTACATCTCTCTGAAGAGCCAAGGTATTAACCAAGACGTACTGAATGCAGATACCGTCCGACTGTCCAAATCCCGTTCTCAGGTATGGGAATCCATTGACTTCAATGATACCAGCAAGCGTGACACAGACCCGCTGCTCCTTACACAATCCATCTCCACTCTGACTTCACTGGATCCAATTAAGGGGAATGACGGTTCAATCAACGCATTGAATACCAATATGTATGTTCGTCTTGTCAATCTGACAGATGATGACCAAATTACTTCAGAAGACTCATTGTCCTTAAACAATGTCATTGCTGAAGGAAATTCAGAATACTATTTTGTACTGCGTGACGATATCCATTTTGCCAAAATTACGGATAAGCAAGCTGCAGATTCGGGAGAGCGCGTCGGAGCAGAGGATGTTGTATTCTCTCTGAATCGTGCTAAGGATCCTAACTCCGTTCCGGATCACCGCACCTACTCTCTGCATGAGCACATTCAAGATGTTGAGATCGTGACCGATCTGGCTGCACTTGAAGGTGTACAACAAGCAGGCAGCGGAGACAGCGTGAAGCAAGCACTTGAGACTGGCCTTGACGGACAAATTACAGAGCTTGTCGCTGACAAAACACTGGCAGATAACAAAGCAGGCAAGTATCAAGTTGTGAAGCTGACGACTACAGAGCCTTTCCCTCAGGTTCTTAACTATCTGGCTCACCAATCCGCAGGAATCGTGTCCGAGAAGCAAGTGAAGAGCATCAACACTTATGATGTAGCAAGCTTCGACGTTAACAAGGATATTCCTTATGGTGATCAAAACACAGTAACCGAAGGCGACAAGTACAAGAATACGCTATATGCGAGTGGTCCTTACATTCTGTCCTACAAGAATGACTACGAAGCTGTATTCTACAAAAACCCGGGCTATATGACCGGAACTGAGCATGAGCCTAAAATTTCAACGGTGATCGTGAAGTTCATTAAAGACGCTGACAGTGCTCTCTCTGCTCTTCGCAGTGGTGAGATCCATATGTATTATGGTGTTCCAGAAACGAAATATGATCTGGTAGAACAAGACAGCAAGCTCAAGCTTCAAACGATGGAAAGCAACGGAGTAAGTTACCTCTTGTTTAATACAAAGGGACGAGATGTAGCGGAGAGTGAAGATTTGAGAAAATCCGTACTTTACTCCATTAATCAAGATGAGATTCTTGCCTTCTATAATGGAAACAAAATCAAAGCTTCGTCAACGGTAAGTCCGCTTGTGAAGACTGGAAATGAGCTAGTAGCTGATTCGGCTAAGGTTAAAGAATTCCTTGCCAGCTATCAGGCGAGTAAACAGTAAGCTCTGTCCAGTATAGCCTTCAGTAAAAAGAGGATAGTCTTCCTAGAACCGGGAGCGCTATCCTCTTTGTTATATTAGGATTTTGTCTCTATTTTCCAGTATTCGCTTAGCCTGAATTTCACCTCTTCTAACGCATAGGATCCCTTCCATGACCGTATACATAGAGATACACTCCGCACACATCACAATATGGATACTGCCCCCATATTCACATACTTCTTGAAATTCATGTTAATAAGACAATATTGTAATAATCCTAGTCTTAAGACTAGGATTCATATAGACTATAGTCAAGATGCAAAACAATACCCCAGTACGTTTATAACTGCTTGCTAACAAGCTAGAATGGGTTTATCGATTTGTTGGAGGGGAAAAGTTACATGTCAGCGAATAGTTACATTTATATCGTTCTGACTTCTTCAGGTACGTATTTTTCTAAAATGATTAAATATTATACGAAAGCACCGCTGAACCATGCGTCGATTGCTTTTGATGCTGAACTGAACGAAGTATACAGCTTTGGCCGCAAGAACGCAGCCAATCCATTCAATGCCGGACTCGTCCGCGAGGATTATCGCTCGCCCTTCTTTCACACCTCTGAGTGCGCGGTATTTAGACTGAAAGTTACAGCTGAACAATATGAAACCATGCACCACCTGGTTAAGGAAATGATGAACAAGCAGCATACTTACAAATATCATCTATTAGGATTAATCGGAGTGATGCTGCAGATTGAGCTCCATAGGGAGAATGCGTATTTTTGCTCTCAATTCGTATCCTATGTGCTCAGCCAGGCGGGTGTTTCTCCTGTTCGGAAGCCGCCTCACTTTGTAAAGCCTTCAGATTTTGAAGATGCAGATATGCTGCAAGAGCTGTTCCGGGGAAGCCTTGCTGCCTATACGAAGCAGCCCGAATCACTTAATTCAGGCGGTATGGAGATCATTAAGGCCCGTATAATATAATGAATTTACCCTTTGTTTTACAATTTGGAACAAGATAGGATGTTTATATCAAATGGGCTATGAAATTTTATTAGACCTCATAGGAAGCATTGGATACTTTGCCTTATTCCTCGTATTGTGTCTTGGCTTGATTGGTCTTCCGATTCCCAACGAAGTCGTCGTCATGACAGCAGGTATGCTTGGCGCTTCAGGAGTTCTGATCGAGGTGCCTGCTTTTTTGGCGACAGCCCTGGGAATCTGTTCGGCCATGACTGTGGGTTATATCGTCGGACGGCACTTAACACAAACCAGTATCTTTAAAAGCTTAAGAAGAACGGAGAAGACAGAGCGTTTTTTCGCGATTTCTGAAAAATGGGTTGCCAAATATGGTGGCTTCGCTATCAGCCTCAGTCTATGTCTGCCCATATTAAGGCATGTTACGATGTATGTCGTGGGTATGAACTCCATGTCGTACCGCAATTTTGCGGCCTTCGCCTATCCATCTGCCTTTCTATGGACTCTAGTTTATTATTTGATAGGCAGAACGCTTGGAGATCATATTCTTGAGATCGGTGCGCTCATTAACCAGTACGGCATACTGATACTGATTGCATTAGTTACTCTGCTCGTCCTTTATGTGCTGTACCTGTACTTCCGCAGCAAGCAAAATCCAGAGAACAAGGAAAAGTCGATGAAGATTTGAATTGGTAAGGCTTATGATCCTAATCCTACGAAAATGGAGGCACTTAACCATGCATCATCTTGAATCGCAGCTTACAGCCCAGGAAATTGCTCATTTCTTCAGCGGTTTCCAGCCGGAACTACATAGCAATCCGTATCCATTCTATCAACGCTTGCGCAGCGAGCATCCGGTCGTCTATTTGGAGGATCGGTGGATGTGGATCGTTTCCAAATATGAGCATGTGCAGTCCATCCTTAAGAGTCCTCTCATGATACGTGAACGAGAGCGTCTCTTGACAGAGCAGGAACGGAAAGAATTACCATCTCCCCGCTATCAGAATATTCAATCCCTTGTGAAGGACTGGATGCTGTTTCGAGATCCGCCTGAGCATACCCGGCTTCGCAGTCATGTTGCCTATGCGTTTACTCCAAAGACGCTCGAGCAGAGCAGGCCGAAGATTTATTCCATTGCAGAATCCTTGGCTGATCAATTGGAATTGAACCCGGATTCTAACTTTATGCAGACCTTTGCCTTCCCGCTCCCTGTCGTTGTTATTGCGGATATGCTGGGTGTACCGGAGGAAGATCGGGAGTTTTTCAAAAAATGGTCGAACACGCTTGCCAAGCTGCTTGATGTGTCGCTGATGGATGATAATTTTTTTGAAGAAGCAGATCGCTCCTCAGCCGAGATCAGAGATTATTTTAAACAATTCGTACAAGCACGGAGAAAATCCCCTCAGGATGATATCATCAGCCAATTAATTCATGTGCAGCAGGAAGAGCACAAACTCAGTGACGAAGAGCTTATCAATAATTGTATCCTGCTCTTGGTTGCCGGTCATGAGACGACGGTGAACCTGATCGGTAATGGAACAAAGACATTGCTGGAGCATCCTGAATCCTATGAAATGCTCGCTGCTAACCCGGAGCTCACAACCTCAGCTGTTGAAGAAATGCTAAGATATGAGTCTCCTGTGCAATTCACCAATCGAGTCGCTTCTGTAGATGTAGAATATGGAGGTAAGCTGATCCCGCAAAAGGCCGAGATTCTCGTTAACCTGGGCGCCGCCAACCGGGATCCAGATTATTTTCATGACCCGGATGTATTTGATATTACACGCAGTAAAAACCGGCATTTCTCCTTTGCAAGTGGTGCTCATTTCTGCCTTGGTGCACCGCTTGCTAGAATGGAAGCCGCTATTGCTTTCGAAGTGCTTACTCGCCGTTTTCCTCATATGACAATGGGTGGAAGATCTCCTGTGTGGCGGGATAATGTGCTGCTCAGAGGACTTGAATCCTTGTATGTAAAGGTATAGAAATTACTGCGTTATCCTTATCGCAACACAGCAGAAGAGCCGGTGTAGCTGAGTCATTAGATGATGACCCAGCAAACCGGCTCTTTATTTTTCCCTAATTTATAGCTTACTGTAATCCTTGCCTGCGTTCAGTTCTAATATTCTCCATTGCTCGTCTGTTCCAGCATTGTATACATGACATATACCGTATCATTGAATGCAATCTCGTCCTGCAGTGCTGTCTCGTCTTTAGGACTAAAAGTGTTTATCCTGTCCTTGGTGTTCATGCGCAGGACACCTAATATTTGAGGTTCACCCAACTGTAGCTCAACGCGCTCCTCATCAGTGAAGCCATCGTCCCAAGCCACTGAAAAAGGAGCGTCTTCATTCATTTGGATGGAGGGTAATTCCGTAAGACTGGTACTTCCACTTCCGGCGTACAGCTTGCCGTATTTATGCTGCTGACCCTTATCCAAGATCAGGAATCCCCATTTGGTTCCTGATAACATATCAGGGTCAAACTCAGAAGCAAGCCCCAATATTTTGTCATGCAGCTCCCCATCTAGATAAACATCTGTCCATAGGCTGATTCTCAGCAGTTGACCCTCAAGCTCTTCTGGGATTGTCAGGTCATAAAATCGGGCTGTTCCCAATCTCAGGTCATCAAATGTTTGGGAATAAGCCTCCGAATCAGAATACTCAAGCGTAACTGCACTCGAATCCTTAGCACACCCTCCTATCCACAAAATACTGCTCATGAGCAATGCAATCCATTGATTACGTTTCACGTCTTATACTCACCTCACTGCTATAAACGTTATTTATAGTAAGAAGTTTGTTTAAAATTTCGCGCAACAGCGGCAAGCAGGTAACAAAACGACCGATTATGTCCTATATAAAAGGAAGAAACATCGTACCTGCCTCTGCCTGGTTCATACGTAACCAGAAGCCGATTTCCCATCCGTTCCATGGCATACTGCACAAAATATTCGGTAACCGGACCATCCAGCATGGTAACATAAGCATATAAGGAGTGATCATCCGCCTCATCCAATATACTGACTCCTGCACACGAAAATTCAGTTGGGATGGAAGCTTCTTGAAGTGCCATTAAAGCCGGGTATATTGCAGCATCTACGGACACTCCATTAAAATCACACAGCGCTTTGCCTGCGGTTATCGGTTTGGAACGCTCGATCCAGGCAGCCAGCTCTCTTCTCCTTCTCGTCCACAGGTTGGAGGATTGCTGACTGATGAGCAGCTCTTTCTCTGCTTCCAGCATAATGAAGCCACCACACTTCTTCATATATATTTATTATTACTATATAGCAGCTCTTGGTTTAAATCCAACGATCGTAAGAGATCGTTCACTATCTAACATTCCTAAATTTCATTTATTGCTTCTTAAGCTTGTGTCTGCACCCATGGTAAAGGATTTGACAGCTGAGACCAGTCCATCGTCATCTCCGCATCGGTGAGCAGACATTCGTCCAATTCAGCCTCAAGCATCGACTGATCCATCTCAATTCCGATCATTACGATCTCATTCATACGATCTCCGAATTCGTCATCCCATTTACTTCGGAGCTCCGGTTCCTCGGCTAAGAGCTCGTCCCGCTCCTGCTCCGGCAATGCTGCCACCCAGTATCCGGCTGGACCAAATTGAATAGAAGGTCCCGCTTGACTAATACTTGCCGCCATATCCTCCTGTGCTGCAATCCAGGCAAGTCCTTTAGCCCGGACAACCTCCTCCGGCCAGGTTCCCATAAATTCCGCGAGGCGCTCGGGGTGAAAGGGTCTTCTGCGTCGATAAACAAAAGAACTTATGCCGTATTCATCTGTTTCTGGTGTATGTGTCTCCTTCTGCAGCTCTTTAATCCAGCCGGGAGACAGACTCGCCTTCTCAAAATCAAACCGACCTGTATTTAAAATTTCCTTCGGATCGATCTGTCCCTGAATAGTCCGAATAAAATGTGCCTCTGGCTGCAGTTTGCGCAGAATACGCTCTATTCGAATAAGCTCTTGCTCGTGGACAAGATCGCACTTGTTCAATACAAGCACATTGCACATTTCAATCTGGTCGATGAGCAGATCTACGACATCTCGTGTATCCTCTTCTCCCGTTCCCTGGTTTCGGTCTAGCAGACTCTCTCCGGAAGAGTAATCATGCCAGAACCGATTGGCATCAACTACGGTGACCATACAATCCAGTTTTGCATAAGACGTTAGATCAATACCTGAAGCATCGTCAGCATAATAGAAGGTCTGTGCTACCGGCATGGGTTCCGAGATCCCTGTAGACTCAATCAGAATGTAATCAAACCGCTTCTCTTCCGATAAGCGCTTGATCTCATGCATCAGATCCTCACGTAATGTACAGCATATACAGCCATTAGATAATTCTACCAGCTGCTCTTCTGTCCTCGACAGATCTGCTCCGCCTTTAATCAAAGCTGCATCGATGTTGATCTCACTCATATCATTCACGATGACTGCAACCTTCAAGCCCTCACGATTGTTCAATACATAATTCAGCATGGTCGTTTTCCCTGACCCTAAATATCCACTAAGTACGGTAACTGGTATTTGTTCTTTCAAAGATAAATCCCCCTGCTGTTTTCTTATTAGTAATTATTACGATTAACAAAAGTGAATATACCTCTCTTTCTCTCACTTGTCAACTCAAATTACTGCTTCTTTTTATCAAACCAATAAATTTGGTACAATCATTACATATTCCACGAAGGAGAATAGAAATGTTTAAAATAATGATCGTTGAGGACGACCGGTCTCTGGTATCACTGCTTGTTGAACACTTACATAAATTCGGATTTGAAACCTACGCCGTACAGCAGTTTGATTTCGTACTTAGGGAATTCGAAGACTACCAGCCCCATCTGGTACTGCTGGATGTCAATCTTCCGAGCTATGACGGCTACTACTGGTGCAGACAAATCCGCGGTATTTCAACCTGTCCCATCGTGTTCATCTCCGCAAGAGACAGTAAGATGGATCAAGTGATGGCACTCGAAAATGGAGCGGATGATTATCTCACCAAGCCCTTTGATTATGATATCGTCATTGCGAAGCTGAACAGTCATCTGAGAAGAGCCTTCGGCTCGTACGCTGCTCCTTCCAATGACCGGACCGTTACACTTGCTGGTCTTACTCTTGATATGGAACGACTTGCCTTATTTTATATGGATCAGAAGCTTGAGATTAGTCATACCGAAGCCAAAATGATGGATGAATTCATGAGCAAGCCTGGGCAGGTTGTCAGCCGCGACCGACTATTGGAGAAGATCTGGGATGAGCATTCCTATGTAGATGACAACACACTGAATGTATACATAACACGTGTTCGCAAGAAGCTTGCCGGACTTGGATTGCCGGGTGTCCTTGAGACGATACGAGGAATAGGCTATCGTCTTCATCCGGAGCTTCAAGTGGAGTCTAAAGCATGAAGCAGGAGTTTAAACTGTTTTTGCGGGAACAAACTCCTCTTATCTTTATTTATTGCATTCAACTGGCTGTCATCACGTTTGTATATTGGCTTGGCGGCTTCAAGGACTGGTCCATCGCGCTGTATGCAGCTCTACTCAGCGGTGCATTGTTTGCTTCTTATCTGACATACCGATACTTAACACACCGTCGGTTTTACATGAGGCTATCCGAGCCCGTAACCTCGGTTGAAGAGATCACTTACACTTCAGAACACGCTCCCTTGGCTGAGAGCTTACAGCAGCTTATGCTGAGCCATAATCGTGTGTATCAAACTCGTCTTCTTGGCGTTAAGGAGCAGCTTGATCAGCATATCCACTTTATTCATCAGTGGGTGCATCAGATGAAGACCCCGCTGTCCGTGCTCCACCTGATGAATCAAGGACGTGATGATGAAGAGTCCGCTGCGATGGGTGATGAGCTTGACCGGATGCGCAAGGGTCTTGATATGGTGCTGTATGCGGCAAGACTTGATTCATTCGAGCATGATTTATATATTGAATCCGTGTCATTAAATACCTTGGTCAGATCTGTTACTTCAGAGCAAAAACGCTTATTTATTCGTAATCATGTCTTTCCTTATATGGAGATTGACCCTCAGCTTCAAGTGATCTCTGATGAAAAATGGCTGAAGTTTATCGTTACCCAGCTGTTGACCAATGCCGTGAAGTATTCGGGAGGCAGGAACAAGAAGATCTGGTTCCGCGGATATATGCAGGAAGATCAGATTATCCTGTCCGTGGAAGACGAGGGAATCGGCATTCCGTCAGGCGATCTAACCCGTGTGTTCGATCCTTTCTTCACAGGAGAGAATGGAAGAACTGTCCAGGAATCTACTGGGATGGGGCTCTATCTGGTTAAGGAAGTAGCCGACAGACTTGGTCATTCCATCACTATAACCTCCGAACAGCACCATGGAACAACGATTCAATTGCTATTTTAGTGGATGCTCAAGCCATGCTATGGGCGATTGAATCTATTTCATAGTACCTTTAGCTGCTTCAATCAAAGGTATATAGATCAACATGATTTTGATTGTCTTACAAATCTGTAAGCTAACTGTAAGCCTGCATACTAGCCATCACTTGGGACGGTTCATTATAATGAGTACAACGAAATAAAGAAAGAGAGGTGACTGTGACCGTGCCGCTGTTGGAAGTACAGAACGTGTCCAAAATATATGACGGTTACTCACATGATAAAGCGCTGGACAATGTTCGGTTTCAAGTAAGAGACGGAGAGTTCGTTGGCATTATGGGACCATCCGGCAGCGGCAAAACGACGCTGCTGAATGCGATAGCGACGATCGATCCTCCCTCTTCCGGAGAAATTCGGATCAGCGGTCACAATGCATATCAAATGACAGCCGAGGAAATGGCGCTGTTTCGCAGACGCAGACTTGGCTTCGTATTCCAGGACTTTAACCTCTTAGAATCACTCACTGTAGAAGAAAATATATTGCTTCCACTGACATTTGACCATGTGCCGCAGGACGAAATGCACAGAAGACTCAGCCATGTGCTGTCTAGACTTGGCATTGAGTCTATACGAAATCGAATGATCTACGAAATCTCAGGAGGTCAGAAGCAGAAGACAGCGATTGGAAGAGCCATTATTCATGAGCCTGCCGTCGTGCTTGCCGATGAGCCCACTGGAAATCTGGATTCGAAATCGGGCAGAGATGTAATGAATCTGCTGAAGATGCTGCATGAACAAGAGCAGGCGACACTGCTCATGGTGACGCATGATGCATATGCTGCAAGCTACTGCGAGCGTGTCATTTTTATTAAGGACGGGAAGCTGTATAACGAGATTTACAGAGGAGACAACCGGCAGGCTTTCTTCCAAAAGATTATGGATATGCTGGCACTGCTCGGTGGAGACCGCCCATGACGGTAAGACAGCTGGCCTTGAGGAACGTCATCCGGGGCATCAGAACGTATGCAGCTTATTTTTTATGCAGTGCGTTTTCCGTCATGATTTTTTTTGTAAATGCCTTGCTCATTTTTCATCCGGATATCAGAAACGGGCTAAGCTCGGAAACGGCTGTTCAAGCATTTGTAGTCGCAGAATGCATGATTTTTGTATTCTCCTTCTTGTTTGTGCTGTATTCCGTAAGCTCTTTTCTCACCTCGAGAAAAAAGGAATTCGGCATCTTTATGCTGCACGGCATGACGCTGGCCCAGCTTGGCAAGATGATATTCCTTGAGAACATGATTATTGGATTGCTATCCATTATCTTTGGAACGTTTGCAGGAACATTGTTTGCCAAGCTGTTCTTTATGGCCAGTGCCAAAGCGCTTGAGATTGCATCACTGCCATTTTATCTGTCGCCGTCTTCCTTGCTGCTCACGATCGGGGCATTTGTGCTGCTATTTCTACTCATATCGGCATACACATCTAGAATGGTAAGGACAAGCAAGCTGATCGAGTTATTCCAAGCAATGCCCAGGAGGGAAAAGGCACCCAACGCCTCTCCTGTTCTATCGGCTCTGTCACTCGTATTGCTGACGATTGGGTACATATTCGCAGTTACAGCGGATACGTTTACGATCTATGACAGAGTTGTACCTGTCGTAGTGATCACGACGGCGGGGACTTATCTGCTATACTCGCACCTTGGGGTGTACTGTCTTCAGTATTTCCGGAAAACACGCGGCAGAAGAATGAATGGCAGACATTTACTGACCTTGATCGGGCTGTCTTCCCGGTTGAAGGAACAATCCCGTATGTTTTTTGCAGTGACCATGTTATCAACGATCTCCTTCTGCTCGCTTGGTGTATTTGCTTCTATTAATGTCGTGTCCGGACTGTTTGAAGAGGATTATCCTGCTGCTGTCGGATATGTATCCAAGACCGGAAATCCTTATCGTGAGGAGCATCTGTCAGAAATCAGAGCAGAGCTGAGCGAGCGAAAGCTCGACTATACGGAGGATCAAATCAAGATCAAATATGCTTCTGTACAGCCGAGCTCTGAGCATGTTGAGATCGCGAGAAATGAACTTCCTGTCATTTCATACGCAGATTACAAGCAGGCGGTACTGCAGGCCGGATTTACGTTGACCGAGCAAGGACCGGGCTACAATGAGGCGATCCTCATGATCAGCTCACAGAATGACCGCAGCAAGACAAGACATTGGAACAAAAGAGAATACATGCTGAATGAGCCTCAGATCGCCATTACGGAGATCGGATTCACGGATCATGTCATTATTCCCGATAATTTGCTCGATGACTTTGACGAGAGCTTTGAGGCCGTTATTATACATGACGCGCTATATCAACAGATCAAGCAGCCTGCGAGACAGGACGTCTATACCGGCTTTTATTTGGACGATTTTACTCAAACGGCCTTTGTTGCTAGTGATTTGGCTGATCATGGCCGTACTCGTTACGATGCTCACAAGTCCTACTCTATCTCGGTCAGTGGAACCTTGTATATCTTGAGAGAGAGCATGTACCGTATCCTGCTGTTTATTGCCATGCTCCTTGCTGCCGTGTTCTTCATCGCTGCTGGCAGCTTCCTGTACTTCAGGCTGTATGCCGATCTGGATCGAGATCGGAAGCAATACCTGACATTAATGAAGCTGGGCTTAACTGACAAAGAATTCAAACGAATGGTAACCTGGCAGCTGGCAACGATGTTCTTCTTACCGACTTTCGTAGCGGTCATTCACAGCATTTTTGCATTCATTGCATTGCAGAGCTTGTTCTACTTGTCCATTGCTACTAAAATGGGAGTTGTGCTTTTTAGCTTTATGCTTGCTCAGGTGTTATACTTTTTCTTTATTAGGTTTCATTATTTAAGAAACTTAAAGAAAACGCTCCTCTAATGAATGAGGAATAAGACTAGAAAATTCATAGGATTTACAGGAGGTATATCTTGCAAAACTGGATTACTGATTTTATGGAGCAGTTTGGCTATATCGGCATTGCTCTAATTATCGCCCTTGAAAATGTATTTCCACCAATTCCTTCGGAAATCGTACTTCCTTTTGGCGGATTCATGACCACTTATTCGGACCTTACCGTTCCGGGAGTCATCATTGCAGCTACCATCGGTTCTGTTGCCGGTGCCATCATTCTATATGGAATCGGTCTGCTTCTCGATGTTGAACGTCTGGAGAAGATCATTGACCGCTGGGGCCATATCCTCCGCGTCAAAAAAGAAGACATCCGCAAGGCTGATGCTTGGTTTGATAAATACGGATACTGGACTGTTCTCTTCTGCCGTATGATTCCGTTGATCCGAAGCCTGATTTCAATCCCTGCCGGTATGTCCAACATGAAATTTGGACTATTTCTATTGTTCACCACGATAGGTACGGTCATCTGGAATACCATTCTCGTAATGGTCGGTGCGGCTCTCGGTGAGAATTGGCACTCGATAACTGAATTTATGGATGTGTACTCCAATATTGCGTACGCGGTTATTGCTGTGGTTGGTATCGCCTTTTTGATCTGGTTCTTCCGCCGCAACAAAAAACGTGCTAAATAAAATGTTAAGCTGTTACCAGATGTAAAAGGAGAAGTGAGTAATTCATGGAATTTGATTTTATTAATCTACTTAAATCGATCATTCTAGGGATCGTGGAGGGCTTAACGGAATTTGCTCCGGTATCCTCAACAGGTCATATGATCATCGTGGATGATATGTGGCTGAACTCCAAGGAGTTCTTGACTCAATATGTTGCAAACACATTTAAGGTTGTTATTCAGCTCGGTTCGATCCTAGCCGTTGTTGTCGTCTTCAAAGACCGATTTATTAATCTGCTCGGGCTTGACCGATTGTGGAGTAAGAACAAAGCTGCTGCTATACCTGCTTCGGGAACGAATCGTTTGAAGCTGATGCAAGTCATTGTTGGCTTAATTCCTGCAGGTGTGCTTGGTCTCTTGTTCGAGGATTATATCGATGAGCATCTATTCTCGGTAAATACCGTACTTATCGGGCTTGTTATTGGTGCATTCTTTATGATTGCAGCTGATCTCTTCGCTCCGAAGACACCAAGAGTAGAGACTGTAGATCAGATGAGCTACAAGCAAGCTCTATCCATCGGACTTATTCAATGCTTGTCCTTGTGGCCAGGGTTCTCCAGATCTGGCTCGACGATCTCCGGTGGTGTACTCCTAGGGATGAGCCATCGCGCTGCTTCCGATTTCACCTTCATTATGGCGGTGCCTGTCATGTTCGGTGCAAGCTTCCTGTCCCTTGTGAAGAACTGGGAGTACTTTACGCTTGATGCATTGCCATATTTCATTGCTGGTTTTGTAGCTGCATTTATATTTGCACTCATCTCCATTCGCTTCTTCCTGAAGCTGATTAACCGTGTGAAGCTGGTGCCATTCGCGATCTATCGTATCATTCTCGCAGCTGTTATTTATTTCGTATTTGTAATGTAGTGAAATCATATCATTTATAAACAACAGAAGAGGAGATCCTGTAGATTCAATACAGGTCTCCTCTTCTGTTATTTTAACGAGACAGACTTAACGCTTACTGGAACTCAGCTGAATAATCATCAAGATGAGCACAAGCAGCTGGATGAGCAATTCCGCACTCATGACAAATCCCCTCCGCTATCTTAATGCTCCTTCAGCCCGTTCCCTCCTCTGCTTCCATCGGAGATCTATACGTTTCCCATACTATACCTATGCACGGAGCTCTACGATTATGATCATCAATTGCTTAAGCACTTGTCACTCTTATGGAATAAATGTCATACTTGTCCTATACAATAATGGAGCATTGGGTACGCCCCTATCTTTAGAAGTGAAAGGTCGGTTATTATACATGATTTATACTAAGCTGAAACAAATGTCCTTACCTCTTCTTCTCATGACGATCATCCTGCTGCTTACCGCTTGTGCCAAAGGTGAGGCCCATGTAACGGTAAATACAGACGGTACAGCCGACGTGAAATTTAATATTCAGATGAACAACCGAAACCTGGAAATCATCGGTCAGCCCGAGCTGATCAATAAGTTGAAGGATACCTTCATAGAGCAAGGATTTGAGACGGAGTCGGCGGCAACAGAAGATACGCAAGGGCTGACGGCTTCAAAACAGATTGACATGAGCTCTGCAGAACAGAAGCAGGAATTACCGGACAGTGTTACTTTTACTCATGACACGGACAATAAATTCTTCTATACAACCCATCGTATCGTCGTTGATGCAGATCTGATGAGCGCCATTCCTGACAATGATTGGAAAGATACGCTTAACTCCATCCCTTCCTTTGTTCGCAATCTGGTGTTCAAAGAAGTGGATCTGGATTTTAAGCTTACGCTGCCGATTAAACCGGAATCCAGCAATGCAGACCAGACGAGTGAAGATAACAAAACAATGACGTGGAACATTAATCCATTATCGAACAACCACCTGGAGATAACTGTTAATGTCCCTAATATCCAAAATATTCTTATCGTTTCCATTGGTCTGCTTGTCCTCCTTATCGTTATCATCGTCATCCTCGTCAGAAAAAGAAAAAAGAATAAGACCTCCTAGTGCGTATAGCCACTGAAAATGCCTAGTCAGGTCTCTAAGAGACATCTTTCTCATTAGAGAAGGATGTCTCTTTTTTTCCTCCTACAAACCTTACTATGAATTTCAAATAAACATTATTAAATCTATATAAGACTATGAACCAATCGATCATCCTCGTATTGGCATACTCTATCGTATAGCACATGCTGCACAGGCGGTGTGTCATATAACAAAGGAGGAGCTGCCTATGGCTAAACCCGTCTCTACCTGTAAAACTTGCCCACGCTTGACTGTGTATAGTGAAGAAAATTTCAGAGGACTTCGAAGAGTATACCGTGGAAACCTCGGCATGCCCGATATAGACGTCATTCTTACAGGGATTGAAAGTCTTAAATTTTTCTCTACCAATCCCAATGCCACTCTCGTCTTATTTGATCGTTCTCGCTTTCGTGACAATTTTGTTGTACTGCGGGGTAATCGCAGCATCCGCGAACTGGATGATATTTTGCGCAGAGGAGATGTGGAATCCCTTATCGCATCCAATCAGCGGCTAACCCTGGCACAGATTCGTGAGATCCAAAGAACCGGAGAATTGCCTCCTGGCTACCGTACAATTACAATCTGATTAAACCAGATAGAAACCTCTTAGTATTTATATCAATCATGCAAAATTCTTAGGTAAGAAAAAAAGACGAGCTCCATTCTATAAAACAGAATGGAGCTCGTCTTTTGGGTAATCGATTATCCTTTTACTAAGTAGGCTAGTTTGAGTTTATTTATTATTATCCTTGTCAGATATAAACCGATCGGCAGCTTGATCAATGATCTCCATAAATGCGCTCGGCAGCATGAATTGCTGATCCCTGATAATAATCTTGCGAGGGTCCTCCTCCTCTGCCTGGAGATCCTTGATCTCCTGAATTTCATGATGCAATCTTTCCATCTTATGATCCAGATGATTGGCTGCATCCGCCGCGCTCTTCAGCTCTCTAAGCATATGCTCAGGAACGTCCTTGTTATATTTGTAAAATATTTTGTGCTCCAGGCTCGCCCAGAAGTCCATCGCGATCGTTCGAATCTGAACTTCAACGCAGACATTCTCTGTCCCATCAGACAGAAATACGGGCACTTCAATAATCAGATGCAAGCTCTTGTAGCCATTCGGCTTCGGATTGGCAATATAGTCCTTTACATCCAGCACTTTAATGTCACTTTGCTTCTGCAGCATATCACTGACTTTATAAATATCGGATATAAAAGAACACGTAATTCGAAGGCCAGCGATATCCTTGATATGCTCTTTAATGTTGCCAAGCGAAATCGGATAGCCCTTGCGATACAATTTCTTCAGAATGCTCTCCGGAGACTTCAATCTGGACTTGGTATGTTCAATAGGACTGTAATCATGAAAGGCTTCGAACTCTTCTTTTAGAATATCGATCTTGGTCTCAATTTCGTCCAGGGCAAATTTGTATACCATCACAAAACGGGTAATTTCATGCTTGATTCTCTTCATCTGATCTAGCTGACTCATTTGATTCATGTGTATTTCTTCCTTCCTCACTCTAGGTGATCCTACAGAAATAACTTGATTAATATTCTTTTCCTCATTTCATTGTACACGATCTGGACTCCCCATTTCAAAACACGCAGAACTCGTAAAAAAAAGTACAAATTTACATGAATTCTGGCATAAGCTGATATAAATGGTCAGACATCATGGTATAATCGCGTTCGTCAGGTTCATTGATATACAAATTCAAACTATATTTTCAAGGGGGTGACTCCAATTCCTCTTGTTTTACGTGCAACGTACAATGCAACAGGCGCAATCACCTTTACCGGTAATACACTTGGCTTAAGCCGCTCCAATACGGAGGGTGTGCCAGGTACCTTGGACAGCATCGGCGCCTTTATCACAACGAACTCGGCAGTCAGATTCGGTACATACCCGTTAGGCACAACCAGCTCATACCAGAGCAACAATTCATCAGCGGTGCTGGTACTTCCCTCAGGAAGTACGGTACTCTATGCCGAGCTTATATGGGGCGGCTCTTACATCAACGGCAGTGTCAATTTAAGTTCGGCAATCAACAACCCGGTAATCTTCACGACTCCTGCCAGCACCAGCAGCGTGACACCTGATCCCACTACTTATAATGCCTTTGATCTTGGTAACGGAGCACAGGCTTATGTAAGATCGGCCAATGTCACTTCCCTCGTTCAACAAGGGGGAGCAGGGACTTACATTACCGGCGGAGTCGTGGGAACGATCGTTGTTAATAACGATACGACAGCTAATCATGCGGGATGGACGCTTGCCGTAATCTACAATAACCCGACGCTGCCTTTTCGTAATATGACGCTTCGGGCAGGCGGTCTTCTGGTTAATGCGTCCAATCAATCGACGATTACCGGATTTGCCACCCCTACTTCAGGCGCACTTGGAGGAAGAGCCCTCTTTAGCGCCCAGGAAGGAGATGCGAACCGTACCGGAGACTCGGCACAGTTCGGACCGACCGCAGCTACGCTCGTGTCTTTATCCGGGCCGAACAATTTCGCGAACAACTTCTTCGCCTCACAAATTAATAATGATGCGGGACAGTTGAATACAACAGGAAGCTTTGGCACGTCCAATCAGACGAACGGTGCACCAGGGACGAATATCATCGCCGGACGTCAGGGCTGGGATATTACGAACGTAGATATATCCGCCAGACTTGTCAATAATCAGACCTCAGCGGTGCTTAATCTTACAACCTCCGGCGATGTTTATATCGTGAATGCCAATGCACTGCAGATCAACATTAATTCACCCAATATAACGGTATCCAAAAGCGCAAACGTATCTGGCCTGGTTGTTGGCGACACCGTCATTTACTCCGTTGTTGTTGCGAATACAGGAACAGCAAATGCAGCCAATGTCGTCCTTACCGATGTGCTGCCTGCAGGTTTAACCTTTGTTACGGGAAGCGTTACGGTTGCAGGAACTCAACGACCAACGCTGGATATTCGTTCAGGCGTACCGATCGGCACATTGAATCTGTCAAGCAGCGTGACGATTACGTATCGTGCCACAGTAACGTCCATCCCGAGCCCTCAGCAGGTGGTGAACACGGCGAATGCTGCTTTTACATTCCAAAGCGTTGCGGGTGGAAGCACCATAAGTGGTGTTATTCCTTCCAATGCTGTAACACTGCCGGTGTATGCTCCCATCTTTAATCTGGTCAAATCATCTAACATCGCTAACGCAACCGTTGGGGATACCCTTACTTATTCTGTTGCAGTTACTAATTCAGGCAATATTGGGGCGACCACCACATTTACTGACAATGTTCCGGCCGGCACCAGCTATGTGCCAGGAAGCTTTCAAGTGAATGGCAATACCATCGCAGGGGCAAATCCTGCGACAGGAGTTAATATCGGGGTCGTTGCGGCAGGCAGCACCTCACAGGTCACATTCCAGGTCGTTGTAAATTCCTTGCCTTCTCCGCCGACACTAAACAATCTAGCCTCCGTATCCTACACCTATCAACCACCGGATGGTCGTGTATTTAGTGGATCCGCAGCCTCCAATACCTTGTCAACGCCTGTATCACTACCAAATGTAGCTGTCAGCAAAACAGCAAATCTGACGGATGCCGCAGTAGGTGAGGTGCTTACGTATACAACGGTGATAGCGAATAACGGCACTACAGCCTTGGGAAGCATCGTATTTACGGATGTAATTCCTGCAGGAACCTCCCTTGTACCCGGAAGCGTCACGGTAAATGGAGTAACCCGCAATAATGCGAATCCCGGAAGCGGTATTTCGCTGCCCAGTATCACAGGAGGAAGCTCATCGACCGTAACCTTTCAGGTGCTCATCCAGTCTGTTCCTGCTAGCGGGCAAGTCGTCAATCAGGCCAGTGTCGCATACCGTTCAGGGACTTTTAACGGTCTTGGTACCTCGAACACGGTATCTACTCCTGTTTATCAGCCGATTATCAGTGCTGTGAAAGCACTAAACGACAATTATGCTACAATCGGCGATACCATTACAGTAAACATCAGCCTGCAAAATACAGGTAACATCGGTGCACAAGTATCAGTCACAGATCCTATACCTGCTGGTACCCTTTTTGTCCCAGGGAGTGTCACGATTGGAGGCACCAGTGTGCCTGGCGCTGATCCGGTATCAGGCATATTTATAGGGACACTGACAGCGGGAAGCACCAATACGATTACTTTTCAGCTTCAGGTA
This sequence comes from Paenibacillus urinalis, assembly GCF_028747985.1. Taxonomy (NCBI): domain Bacteria; kingdom Bacillati; phylum Bacillota; class Bacilli; order Caryophanales; family Paenibacillaceae; genus Paenibacillus; species Paenibacillus urinalis. Next base: position 2,304,934 of record NZ_CP118108.1, on the reverse strand, counting down.
GCATCACTACCTTCACCGCCTTCCATATCAAATACGGCTTCGGCTAATTACTCCTATGTGCTTCCGAGCGGCCGTACGCTGACAGGCACAAGATTGTCCAATAACGTCACTATACCTGTATCGGCTCCCAACGTAACGGTTAATAAAATCGCCAATGCAACCGAAGCGGCAATCGGAGATGTCATTACTTATACCCTTACTGCTTCCAACAATGGTGTAGAGCCCGTCAGCAATGTCATTGTCTCGGATACCATCCCGCAGGGGACCGTCTTTGTACCGGGTTCAGTAAGGGTTAACGGAGTAGTGTCTCAAGCTTCCAATCCTTCTGCCGGAGTTGCCATCGGCTCCGTACCTGGTCAGTCCTCCGTCGTAGTCAGCTTCCAGCTCCAGGTTGCTGCACTTAACGAATCGGGGCTTGTAGCCAATCAAGCAAATGTCGCCTTTACCAGCGGTACATTTACGGGGGCATCTGTTTCCAATACGGTCATCTTACCGGTATATAATGCGGACATTTCAATAGCCAAGTCTGCCAGCCTATCGAATGTAACAGTGGGTCAGACCTTAACTTATACATTTATACTCTCGAATACAGGAAATACGCCGGCGTTTGCAACACTCTTCGATGAGCTTCCGCCAGAGGTCGTATTTGATGCTAACAGTGTTGTCATTGATGGCCAGCCAACTCCAGGTGCAGATCCAGTAACAGGAATCAACATTACCAGCATTCCTGTGGGCGGTACGACGACAGTCACCTTCATTGCGACCGTCAATGACCTGCCGGCATCCCAGCGGGTGATCAATCAGGCTGACGTGAACTACTTCTACCAGACAGGAAGCGGAAGAACATTAACCGGCACAGCCTCCTCCAATTCGGTCACGGTTAACGTCTCGGCTCCAAATGTGACACTCAGCAAGACTCCCTCCAGAACAACAGCTATTGTGGGAGATTCTATTATTTATACGCTCGTCGTTACAAACAATGGAGGCGCGACAATTAATAACATCGTGCTCAGCGATATGCTTCCATCCCAAGTTTCCTTCATTCCTGGGAGCGCGACTGTAAATGGAACTCCTCTTCCATCTGCATCTCCGCAATCAGGCATTCCAATCGGCAGCTTGGCTCCCGCAGCCACCAGGGCCGTAACTTTTGAGGTGAATGTGACCATGGCAGTGCCTTCAGAAATTAATAATCAATCAACCGTTAGCTTTACATCCGGCGTCTTCTCAGGTACTTCGAACTCCAATACATCTACCATTCCTGTCATACAGCCGCAAATTTCTCTGCAAAAAACAGCAAGTACAAGTAACGCAACAGTGGGTGATACCATTGTATATACCGTTGTTATTACCAACGCAGGCAATCTGGCAGCCGATTTGGTTCTGACCGATACCATTCCGGCAGGAACCACATTTTCGCCCAATAGTGTTATTGTTCAGGGCAGCCCGGTTCCGGGTGTTGTCATCAGTGATGGGGTCAGTATTGGTACCATTGCTGCAGGACAGAGTGTAACCGTCTCTTTTGCCGTCGTGGTTACTTCCCTGCCGTCGCCGCAGCTGATCACCAATCAGGCATCCTCTGTCTTTACTTTTACACCTCCGGATAATCGGACGTTGACGGGCACTGCGGTATCGAATACGGTCAGCTTCCCGGTGTCCGCTCCAGATGTAGAAGTGACGAAATCGAGCTCGCTGGCCGATGTTTCATTGGGAGATATTATCACCTTTACGGTAACTACCCTGAATGAAGGGATTGCTCCGGTCACGAACGTCCTGTTCTCAGATCCTACACCAGGCACAACCTTCATACCGGGCAGTGTGACCATTAACGGGGTGCCTGATCCTTATGCTTTTCCTTCAGGAGGAATTGATCTGGGTACCATTACTCCTGGAACCTCTACCACAGTAACCTACAACGTAAGTGTAGATACGGTACCAAGTCCTCCTCAAATAACAAATCAGGCAGCAGTTACCTATACTTCAGGAGCCTTTACTGGTACCACTTACTCCAACACGCCGGTTATCCCGGTGTATGAGCCTGTTCTTAATGCTGTCAAGTCAGGGAGCACCCTCAATGCGACTGTCGGTGATACGATCACCTATACCATTAGTGTAGCAAATTCAGGCAATTATGCTGCATCATTCACATTAACAGACCCGATCCCAGCTGGGACGTCCTTTGTTGCAAATAGTGTATTAATTAACGGACTTCCTGCTCCGGGAGCCGATCCGTCAGTAGGTATTCCCGCGGGAGTCGTGTCTCCAGGTACTTCTACAACCATCATGTTCTCGGTCGTTATTGATACCTTGCCGAGCCCGCAAATTCTATCAAATCAATCGTTTATTGCTTATGCTTACACACTTCCTTCCGGCAGAACCCTAAGCGACAACACCGCATCCAATGTCTCTGTCATAACGGTGTCCGCTCCAAACGTCGCGGTAGTAAAAATATCTGCCCTGACGGCGCTATCAGTAGGCGATATAAATACTTACAGTGTTAACGTCACAAATAACGGCATTGCTGCCGTTAATAATGTAATTTTGAGCGATCCGCTGCCATCATTTACAAACTTTGTTCCCGGAAGTGTAACGGTGGATGCTGTATCTGTTCCCGCCGCCAATCCTTCTACCGGCATCAACATTGGAAGCATTCCGCCGGGTGCCAGTGTCAATGTAACTTTTCAGGTGCAGGTGAACGCTCTGCCTCCGACAACACCTGCAGAGCTTACTAACCGAACGACTGTTACCTTTACTTCCGGTACCTTCTCCGGCAGTGCCTTCTCCAACACCGTGACGACTCCTGTATTCCAACCGATCCTAACAGCTGTAAAGTCCGCCAATACGGCTAATGCTACCGTCGGAGATACCGTCGTTTACAGCATCGTCTACTCCAATGCAGGTAACTATGGAGCCAATGTCATCCTAACGGATAACATTCCGGCCGGTACAACACTGGTTCCAAACAGTGTCATTGTGAATGGAGCTCCGATCGCAGGTGCTAATCCGGCAGCAGGCATTGACCTCGGGGTCATCTCGACAACAGCCACTGTTCTCTTCTCAGTAACGGTAGACAGCCTGCCTGTAAGCCAGCAGCTATCCAACCAGGCCAATTCAACCTTTACCTATACATTGCCAGACGGTCGTACGTTAAACGGATCCTTTGCTTCCAATCTGCTGCAGATTCCGGTCTCTTCACCGAACGTTACCTTAGTCAAGAGCGTCTCGGTTCCTACGGCAGTGGTAGGAGACACCATTACTTACAGCATAGTAATTACCAATAACGGGATTACGAACGTCACTAACGCGGTTCTATCTGATGTACTTCCGTCCCAGAGCAGCTTCGTTCCCGGCAGTGTGACAATCAATGGCGTTACTCAGCCGAATGCAAATCCTGCAGGAGGAATCAGCATCGGTACGCTTGCACCCGGGGCATCAGCAACCGTTACTTTTGCTGTCAGTATCAATGCGTTGCCCCCAGCGCCTTATACGATTGAGAACCAATCATCGATCAGCTTTACAACCGGAACCTTTACGGGAGCTTCCTATTCGAATACGGTTTCAACTGCGATCTATCAGCCAATCTTTAATCTCGTCAAAACGGCAAGCTCGTCTAACGCAACCGTTGGCGATACGATTGTATATTTCCTAAGCTTGACGAACAACGGCAACCTGCCGGGAGATATGGTCTTGTTTGATGACCTGCCAACAGGTACCGTGCTCGTTCCGAACAGCGTACTTATTAATGGAGTTCCTCAACCGGGAGCTAATCCGGGCACTGGCATCCCTGTCGGGCTGGTTCAGCCTGGAAGCAGTGTAGCCATTACCGTTACACTTCAAGTTGTCGTTGATACGCTGCCGAATCCTCAGCAGTTAGTCAATCAAGCAACCGGTAATTATACGTACTCACCGCCAGATGGACGTGTAATATACGGTACCGTCAGCTCCAATGTGCTGGTTATTCCCGTATCATCGCCAGATGTATCTGTAGTGAAGAGCTCCCCTGCAATTGATGCTGTCGTCGGAGATGTCATCACGTATACAGTCGTTATTACCAACAACGGAATCACTGAAGTGAACAATGTCATCATGGTTGACCCTGTACCGGTTGGCACGGTTTTTGTCACCGGCAGTGTTACCGTAGACGGAGTACCAAGACCTTCAGCCAATCCGAATTCGGGCATTAATGTTGGAACGATTGAAGAAGGTACCTCTGTCACGGTTACTTTCCAAGTGCAGGTTGTCATGATATGAGCCTTGATCCGAACCAGGGGCGCCGTCTTCAGAACCAAACGTCGGTTACCTTTATATCGGGAGCTTCAGATGGGGTAGCATATTCCAATCTGGTGAGCATTCCCTTAACAGGCCCGGTAATTACGCTTCAGAAATCAGCTTCCGTTACACAAGCAGCACTAGGCAGCATCATCACTTACGAGCTGAACATCGCTAACACGGGAAACGCCGATGCAGAGATAACTGTGAGAGATGCAATTCCGGAAGGGATGCAATTTATAGCTAATAGTGTGATTCGTAATGGGCAGCCTCTTCCGGGTGTAGACGTAACTTCCCCTCTAAATATAGGTATCGTTGCCAGCAGCTCAGGGGTAAATATCAGTTTTCAAGCCATTGTCACCAGCATTCCTCCTTCTAACGAGCTCTACAACGTGGCGAGCGCAGCATATACTTTTCAAACTTTAGATGGTCGAACCATCACGAGGGAGGTTACTTCTAACGGTGTACGAATCGCACTTGCGAATGCCCAGCTCACCATATCTCAGCGTGCAAACACATTGCAAACCTTTGTTGGAGATGTGATTACTTTTACAGTAACGATTCAAAATACAGGCTCCGTACCCGTGATCAATGCGAGATTGAGCGTAATGCTCTCTGCAGGATTGAGCTTTGTACCGGGGAGTGTGATACTTAACGGTATTATCTCCCCGGGTCTTGATCCTGTTCAAGGCTTTATACTTCCCGTCATTAATCCTGGGGAGGTTGTACAGCTGACATACCAAGTTCGTGTGCTCAGCGTTAGTCGTCCCTTATCCAGTGAAGTATTCGTCACTTACTCCTCTGACGGGCTGCCTGTTCAAACCGGTTCCAATGAGGTCATACTCTCCCCGGTTGAGCCCGTCGTGAACATGGTCGTAACGGTCATGCCGGAGCAAGTCACCTATGGAGGCGCTGTTCAGTTTACCGCTGAAATAAGGAATGAGGGAGATCTCCCGATTGAGGCCGTTTACTATATGAATTTTCCACAAGGTTTGATCTTCGAGGATTATTCGGTTCAAATTAACGGGGTCGAGGTTCACAATGCAAATCCAGTGCTAGGTATAAGACTGGGTACTTTGTTTCCTCGATCCAGAACGGTTATTTCGTACCGAGCCCTTGTATCCTTCACCCCCTATTCTCGAATTACGCAGATGAATCTGATCAATCAAGCAGCTCTCCAGTTTACGTATCGACTGACCGATAGCAGAACGGTCTCGCTTCGTGAGGAGACAGAGGTCCAGGTATTATTTCTTGCACCTGTTATTCAGGCGGAGCTCACTTCACAGCCTGTCCGGGTTGAGCGGGGTGATGATGTCACCATACGAATCTTGGTTCGCAATACGGGAAATCTTGCAGCAGCTCTATCGCTGCGAGGTCTCATTCCACCGGGTACAGCGCTTATGAGGGGAATCTTGCACTTCCAGGATGGGACCATAAAGCCCTTCTCAATACAAGATTTGATAGACGGGATACTCATCATAGGGGTTCTTGAGCCGGGACAATATGCAGAGATTGAATATATCGTTCGTGTGAATATCGAAGGACTTCTGCCATCCGATTTGTTAAAAGGGTACGTTACTGTATTATTTACTTATTTGTTTGAGAACAAGGAATATACGCTGGAAGTTCATACGAACGAATATATCATTGTAATCGAGCAGCATGATGAATAGAAATATCATATTCAATATATAAAAATCCCTCACTTCATTCCTGGAAGTGAGGGATTTTCTATTCTTGGATGATACTTAACTCTTCATTCTACTAAATTCGACAAAAACTAATGACAAGTTTGTTAGAAATTTATGAACGAATGAACACCTTCTAAAGTTCCTATACCTTCGGTTTAACGAGCACTTCACGATTTATTTTACACAACAACGAAAAAACTATGCCAAACTTCGGAAAAGAGAGTTGATAAATATACCAGTGAATGATAAAATCCAAAAGTAGATAAAGTAACAATTTCGTAATCATTAATGTCACTTTCGTTGTCGAAATCATTAGGTGTATGACTGATAACTGCCGAATTCTCGCACCAAGAAGCGGGGGACCCGACCATTTATGGGTGAATTGATCAATATTAAAGTGATCATAGGGAACCTTCAACCGAATCCTTAGCTAACCTCGCAGGCATTGGAAGGAGTATTATTTACTTTGAAAAAGACACTAACAGCAGCGGCACTAGGGTTCGCTCTATTATTCTCCGCAGGAGTTACAGAAGCATCCGCTTCTATTCTATCTAAAACAGTTAACAATACCGTAGGCATACCGTACCAATTTGGCGGTTCTACTCTATCAGGGTTCGATTGCTCTGGGTTTACTCGATATGTATATAAGCAGCTTGGCGTGAATCTGCCTCATAGCTCTAAACAGCAATTTCATAAAGGACAGGCTATCAAGAAATCCGAGCTTGTAAAGGGAGATCTTGTCTTCTTTAATACCAGCGGATCCGGTGTTTCTCATGTGGGAATTTACCTGGGCAACAATCAATTTGTGTCCGCTACCTCTTCCAAAGGAATTGCCATTACACCGATCAACAAAGGCTACTGGAGCTCCAAATATTACGGCGCCAAAAGAATGCTGAGCCCGGCCTCTGCTGAGAGAGCTGGATTATAATTACATTACCCGATTTATTATCGTTCAATCAAATAGTGTAATCCTATAAAATCAATAACAGAAGGTCCAGGAATAATTCCTGGACCTTCTGTTGTATTTGTCACAGCCGACTTGAAGCATTATGTTTAGATTTGGCTGCTCTTCGCAATGACATAAGGCTTCTTGGCATCACCAATCAGCCGGCGATCTACAGATAAGTGTACATCCTTATCCAATATCACGTTCTCAAGCACTGCATTCTCCTCAATTACACATTTCTGCATAATAATTGAGTTGTGGATCTGTGCCCCGTTATGTATCTTGACCCCTCTGAAAATGATACTGTTCTCCACCGTTCCCCCAATAACGCATCCATTCGCAATTAAGGAATTATGGACTTCCGCCTGTTCCAAATAACGCGTTGGCGGCTCATACTTAATCTTGGTATGCACCTCATGATATTTAAACAGCTTGTTGTACTGTTCCTGCTGAAGCAGCTCCAGGCTGTTGCGGTAATAGCTGTCTACGGAGTTAATCACGGCATGATATCCAGTATAGGCATAAGCTGCAATTTTGAGATTGGCCAGGTTGTTCTGTATTCCATCTCGGAAAAAATGATTATGGCCGTGAGCAATACAATGATCTATTAATTTCAGAAATAACTGCTTCTCTATAATAAATGCACCCAAATAAATATTAGGATGTCCACCTTCCCCATGCATCCCGGTGACCCAGCCGTTATCCACATCCATCCGGATGCTTGATTCATATTCGGGGAGGATTTCATCTGCTCTTTTATACAGTAATGTGATGTCAGCTTGTGTTTCCAAATGGTAATTAAACATCTCTCTGTAATCAACTGTGTAGAGATGCTGGCTGCCGGTATGAATAATATGTGTTCCAGACCCTCTTAGGAAAAAATCACGATTGTTATGAAAATGCTGCAAATCCCCTTTGGATCTGTCGGTGGGGTCATTCCAATCCGGCGGCAATATGAACAGTCCTCCATGCTTGCGATCCAAATCCCAAGGCGCACCTTCCCCTAAATGATCCATCAGGGATCGATATTTACGACGGACGAATAAAGCGATGTTATGAACTCCGGAATGCATCATATTGGACAGGACAAAATCAATTAAACGATACCTGCCTGCAAATGGAACGGCTGCGCCGCAGCGAAAATATGTTAATTCGTTCATTAAATCGAGTTCATGATCCAAATTCACTACACCCATGAGCTGTTGCATATATCGGCCACCGTCCCTGTTCATATTATTTCAAACCATAGGTATGAGGTCTGTAAGCTTCATCAACGAGCAATATTTCATCCTGATCCTCTCCACCTATTGTAGAGCCGTCTCTGATGATCATATTTTCGCTCACGATCGCTTTATGGATCTTGACGTTCTTCCCAATCTTCACCTTAGGCATGATCACCGAATCTGTAATTTCGCTTCCCTCTCCAACCTCAACGCCATAGAATAATACAGACCGGTTCACATTACCGTGCACTACACAGCCTTCATTCACGATACTGCTGCGCACTTTCGCATCCTTCGAGATGTAGCATGCAGGTTCATTAGGATTACGGGAAAATATCCGCCAGTTCGGATCATTCAAATTTAATGGTGGATCGTCAACCAAGAGGTCCATATTCGCCTCCCACAAACTTTGGACGGTACCTACATCCTTCCAATATCCGTCAAATGGGTATGCAAACAGCCTTTTCTCATTGCGGAGCAGAAGAGGAATAATATCTTTACCAAAATCATATGTAGAATTCGGATCCTGCTCGCTTTCGAGCAAATGCTGGCGGAGTACCGTCCATTTGAACAAGTACACCCCCATCGAAGCAAGCGTGCTGCGCGGCATAGCCGGTTTTTCTTCAAATTCGAAGATTTCGTAATTATCGTTCGTATTTAGCAGTCCAAATCGACTTGCCTCAGATAATGGAACGTCAATGACGGATATCGTACAATCCGAGTCCCGCTCCTTATGGTACTGCAGCATGGCATCGTAGTTCATCTTGTAGATATGATCACCTGACAATATAAGCACATGCTCAGGATCAAACTGATCAACAAAATGGATATTACGATAAATCGCATCGGCTGTTCCCCGATACCAGCTGTTACTCCCTTCACGTTCGTGCGGAGGAAGGACAAATACTCCACCTTTACGGCGGTTAAGGTCCCAATCACTCCCAATACCGACATAGGAATGAAGGATGAGCGGCTCATACTGAGTCAGTACACCGACAGTATCGATTCCGGAATTGGCACAATTACTAAGTGGAAAATCAATAATACGATAGGTTCCTCCAAAATAAACCGCAGGCTTGGCTAAAGTTTTGGTCAGACCCTTCAAACGTTTACCTTGTCCTCCGGCCAGCAACATGGCCACCACTTCTTTTTTGTTCATGGAAGAGCCTCCTCAGGATGGTATGAGTCATTGTAGCTGCTTCTTATGAAGTGAATATGCGGGTATGAAGTTGTAATGTATGTATGTCTGTTTGTGAAGAAGGTAAGAAATGATGTAAATACTGAAGAAGTGGTACATGGCGGTAAACACTTGGTGCAGGTGCATGAGGTTTAAATAAACGTGAGTGAAGAAGCTTAAGAATATTTACACATTTGATTCTATTTCATAACACATGAATAGGCATTACGAAATGAATTTATTTCTATTTTTATTATAAACAATTGCAATAGCTCTTGACAAACAGAGGTTTATGACGTTTTGCCCCTAATCTCCTCAGGATATGTCGACTTTAGACATATTTTTATTTTTACTAAAAATATTATGCGTTGGGCTTGCATTACATGTTCGCAGATAGTAAAATACGGCTTTGAGTGTATGAACTATAATAAGAATTAACGCTAAGAAAGGGGATTATTCCCATGGAACTTCTCAAATCTGAATTGCCCGGTGTAGGGATGAAGTATCAATTGGAGACGAAAGCAGGTTCCAATTTCATCATTGTCCATCATGAGGATGGACGCCGTGAAATTTACTGTTCCGATCCAGAGGATCACGAGAGCCTCATCTTTATTGCCGAGCTGGAGGATGAGGAGTGTATGCTGCTCTCGAGTATTATTGGCGGGTGGAATGAAAGGTAATTAACCCATAATCAAACGACCAAAAAATCAGACAGTCGTGTACAGAGCTGCGTCTTTTGTACGAGGACTGTCTTTTTTTGTATCCTTGGGGATTAATGAGTAATTCTTTCTTATAAAAATAAGGTGGCATTCAAATAACGTCTGGACAGAGAATACAGATAAGTCGTCTGGATCGATAATGTGGCAATGAACAAAATATTTCGAACGATCAGATGCTGTTTCTCAGACAAATGGGTAAATTGTCCCGCCATTCTGCTCGCTGCCGAACGTATTTCTTCCTCCACTGACTTACCCTTATGGAGCGTTTGTTCAAATTGACCATCTAGCTGTTCAAACAGTAGAGCATAGGTGCTGTACAGTTGCAGTGGACTAATCAGATCATCATCTTCCCGCTCCGGCTGGTTAAAAACCCCTTCAAACAAATGACGTATAGAATCAAAATCAAGCACGGATTTAAGATCATCAATCATGAATAATAATGAGGCTTGATTGATGGAATACTTTTTACCGATTTTTGGAGATGAGAGATATTCTTTGAAGTCTCGTTTCACCCAGTTTTGCATCGATGTAATAGAGACGTTGGAATATTCAACAAGCTGAGCGAGCGAAGCGATTTCCTGCAATGAGAATCCAGGGGCACGATTACCCTTAATGAGCTTCTCTAAGATCGGTGGTACAGAAGTGGATAGAAATGCGGGGAGTGTATTGCCCTTCTCCACATCTGACGGATGATGTTTATTCCATGCTTTTTGGAGCATGGCTAAGGGTGTTTCATGATGTTGTCCCTCGATGGACAGCAGCAATTGTGCCATTTCACAGCGAGTAAGAGAGAACAACTCTGTCATCTAACGGACCTCCCTTGTGTGTTAAATGTTTGTTAAAAATCACATGGATTTATATTACGCCCAACGTATGACCTTGTAAAGAGAGGTCTGATTAAGGAAATTTGGCGTCTAACTTCCTATTAGGGCCAAATTAAGCCTACACGGTCTATTATTAACCCTACAGACCATTGATAATCACAAGATAAGTTCGGTATATTAGTTCATATGAACCTAAAATTTATTATAAAGGATTGTGAAGAACTCTAATGGGTATAGGACCGAATTTATTAGTGTTTGCAATACTCATTGTACTAACCGCATTCTTCGTCGCTACGGAATTTGCGATTATTAAGCTCAGGCCGAGCCGTGTCGACCAGCTGGTGCTCGAAGGACGCAGAGGCGCCCTTGCCGTACAGAAGGTAACCACGAATCTGGATGGTTATTTATCCGCTTGTCAGCTTGGAATTACCATTACCGCATTAGGACTTGGATGGTTAGGTGAGCCAACCGTCGCGATTATGATTGAACCGTTGTTTGCACGCCTGGGTGCTCCCGATGAACTGGTCCATCTCTTCTCTTTCATTATTGCGTTTATGATCGTTACATTCTTACATGTTGTTGTCGGTGAGCTTGCGCCGAAGACGATGGCGATCCAAAAAGCCGAAGCGATCACGTTCATCGTTGCTGGACCGATTATGCTGTTTTATAAGATGATGTATCCGTTTATTTGGCTGCTTAACGGCTCTGCTAACAAGCTTGTTCAAATGTTTGGTCTACAGCCGGTGAAGGAACACGAGGATGCACACTCGGAGGAAGAAATACAAATTATATTATCCGAGAGCTACCAGAGCGGTAAAATTAACAATACGGAATATGGATATGTAAACCGTATATTTGCTTTTGACGAAAAGCTTGCCAAGGAGATCATGATTCCTCGTACCGACATGGTCTGCTTATATACGAACAATTCACTTGAAGAGAACATGAGTATTATCCGCAGAGAACAATATACACGCTTTCCTGTTGCCCACCAAGGGAAGGATCAGATCGTAGGCATGATTAATACGAAGCAAATGTTCCTGAATTATAGAGAGAATGAAGCGTTTGATCTGAAGCAGTTCATGCACCCTGTACTATCTGTTTCAGAAGCAACGCCTGTGAATGAGCTCTTAAAGAGAATGCAAAAAGAACAGGTTCACCTGGCCGTCATTGTTGATGAATTCGGCGGTACTGCTGGACTCATCACTATTGAGGATATTCTTGAAGAAATCGTCGGTGAAATTCGGGATGAATTTGACTCCGAGGAGCGTAAGGAGATCGAACAAATCGGAGAATTGCATTATATTGTGGACGGCAAAATTCAGCTGGATCAAATTGCCGACCTCACAGGCCTCCACTTCGATCTAGAAACCGCCGATACGATTGGCGGCTGGCTGTTCACGATCCTGATGAATCCCAAGGTCGGCCATACCCATTATCACGAAGGAATGATCTTCACTGTCAAAGAAGTAGGCCGCAACCGCGTCAAGAAGGTTGAATTCAAAAAAGCTCCCGAGGAGCTTGAGCTGGAATTGACCCCACAAGCGGTAGGCTAGAGTATATTCCAGAGATTACTCAAATACGGCAGCCCTATGAATACTTAGGGCTGCCGTATTTATTAGAGTTGGACAACGCGAAAACCTAAGTTTCCTGTTGAGCTGTCTGGCGTATTGCTGCTCCGGGCCGCGACCCGGTAACGGTTACAATATGACCGGTGACACAGATAGGAACCGCCGCGCATTGACTTTCTGCCCGTTTCCCTATGGTATAGCGGGTTATCCGCTGATGTTTCTCGATGATATCCCGGGCTGAACCAATCTGCACACCATTCCCACACATTACCTGCAACATTATATAATCCATATCCATTTGGCTCATAGGAGTCCACAGGAGCGGTGCCAATATGGCCGTCGCTTGCATTATTTTTGACGGGGAACTTTCCCTGCCAGATGTTACACATATGCCTTCCATCCTGCTTGAGCAAATCGCCCCAAGGATATGTCTTCCGCTTCAATCCGCCCCGTGCCGCATACTCCCATTCCGCTTCTGTTGGTAGTCTGGTTCCAGACCAGGCACAGTAAGCCACGGCATCATTCCAAGAGATATGTACAACCGGATGGTTAAGCCGGTCCACTATGCTTGAATCGGGTCCCTCTGGCCGTTTCCAATCTGCTCCTTCTACGACATACCACCATGGCACTTGTTGAGGTGTGCTTCGGACCTGCTGTCTGGTCTCCTCAGAGACAAAGAGATGGAATACGTAAGACCAGCCATATCTCTCGGACTCGGTTACATAACCCGTGGCTTCGATAAATTGTCGAAATTGTTCATTTGTTACAGTATAGGCTGACATACGAAAGGAATCCACGTATACCTCTCGAACAGGCCCTTCTCCATCACTTGGGAAACCTTCTGACGTATTCGTCCCCATATCAAAAGATCCTGCCGGAATATCCACCCAATTCTTATGAATGATGGCTGAAGAGGACGGATTCGTGTCCTGTTTGAACTGTGCTTGAATATCTGCTGCACTATGCAGCGGGTGTGAAGATCTACTGGCTGAACAGCAGCTATTATTCTGCATCGTTTCGTGTCACTTCTTTCTATTTAAAAATTCGTAATAATCTCCATACCGCCTCAATTTAATTATCATATCACTTTTTTCATTTTGGAGGTTAGTCAATGGTCTTTGGCTCAAGGCTGAGTTATAATCGTTATCATATCTGTAGTGAAAAATAATCTTATTCATTGGAGCAGCGACGTTCATGAACAAAAAAGAACCTGTATTACAATCAAACAAAAAATTAATTTATTCCTGGATTGCTGAGCATGGTCCTATTTCCAAGGCTGAACTATTAGATGCTTTTTCACTAACGAGTAGTACACTTACCCGCCTGCTTGAAGAGATGACAAGCGAAGGTCTTATTCAGGCGGCAAGCCTCGGCGTCTCCAGTGGAGGACGTCGCCCCATTCTCTATCAGATTGAACCTGATTACCAATACATATTTGGCCTTGAAATTTCCCGGTTCTCTTCCACACTCGGTCTGTTTGACATGGCAATGAATCCGAAATCGGTGATGCGCTGGCGGATGGATGAATCGATGACGCCTGAGCGGTTTGTAGAATTTGCTTCCGGTCACATGAGGAGCTTTCTCAAGGATCATCAGCTGGAGCCTTCACAAATATTAGGTATGGGTATTGGTGCAGTCGGACCTGTCGATCGAAACAGGGGGATTATTCTCGATCCATTATACTTTCCAGCACCTGGCTGGCGTAATATTCCCATATGTCAGCAGTTTGAGATTGCCACAGGCTGGAAGGCTTATCTTGAGAACGGAGTTAACGCTGCACTTATCGGAGAAGCCTGGGCGATGCGTGATCAAGGTATTCAGCATGCACTCTATGTTCATGCCGGAGTGAGCCTCAGATCTGCTATTATGTCTCAGGGCCAAATCGTGCATGGTACGGTGGATACAGAAGGCTCCATCGGTCAAATGATCGTGCAAATCGATGGTCAGCGGCTCGGTCCTATTGGCAATTATGGAGCACTAGAGGCATACGCCTCCATTCAAGCGCTTGAGAGGACGGCACGTTCACAGGCCAAGGCCGGTAGAGCCCTCGGTCCCGTACTCAGCTCATTGTCTCCCGATCGAATCCAGTTTGAGCATCTTCTCAAAGCACTGGACGCAGAAGATCCTTTTGCACGGGAAATATTTGAGCAGTCCGCCGTTTATTTTGGTATAGGGCTAGCCAATTTGATTAATATGTTTCATCCGGAGATCGTTATATTAGGTGGAACCTTGGTCAATTACAATGCACTATACTTCGATACAGCAACGCATATCGCTAAGAAGAATACCTTCTATCATCCAAGAGATGAGCCCTTATTCTCAAAAGGGAAGCTTAAGGAAGACGCAGTCATTACGGGATGCGCACTTAATGTGTGCAGAGCTTTCCAGCTGTAGAGATTACAGCAGAGCTCTTCATAAGATAAAAAGGGTTGTCCTAATGCAGTATAACTGCAATTAGAACAACCCTTTTGTATTGGAGCATATGATTATGACAATGCTTCTGTCAGTACAGGAACGATCTGAGATTTACGGGAAACAACGCCTTTCAGAAGTGCCTTGTTGTCCACGAGCTGAACATTGTATGCACGCTCAACTGCCTCAGCCTTGTGTCCAAGTGCAATCGCAGCAGAGTCATTGTTAAGAATGTCTGTAATTACGAATACGAACAGGTCGAGATTTTTCTCAGCAATGGTTTGATAAATGACAGCCTCAAGCTCCGCTTGTTTGACAAGCAGATCGTTGACATCCACCGTGTTGACTTGTGCAATTTCAACCTTGAACTCACCCATTGAGAATTCCTTCGCATCAAGCGTAAGGAGCTGAGGAACGGATTTTTTGCTAAGATCAGCACCTGCTTTGAGCATATCAAGACCGTACACGCTGGCATCGACACCTGCAATCTCAGCCAGTTCCTTGGCTGCAGCAATATCCTGCTCTGTGCATGTCGGTGATTTAAATAAGAGAGAATCTGAAATAATAGCAGACAGCATCAGACCCGCAATCGGTTTCGTAATCTCCACATTATTCTCTTTGTACAGCTTGTTAAGAATCGTTGCAGTGCAGCCCACTGGCTCTGCGCGATAGTACAGCGGCTGGCTTGTCTCGAAATTGGCAATTCTGTGGTGATCAATAACTTCTGTAATTTGAACCTGATCAATATCACTTACGCTTTGTTGACGCTCGTTATGGTCAACCAGAATAACGCTGTTTGTTTCATTTGCTACAGTCTCTACAAGACGCGGTGCATCCACGTTGAAGAAATCGAGAGCAAATTGTGTTTCACCATTTACTTCTCCAAGACGAACGGCTTCTGCTTCAAGACCCAGCTTAACCTTAAGATCAGCATAGGCAATTGCAGAACAGATCGTGTCCGTATCCGGATTTTTGTGTCCAAAAATCAATGTTTTCCCCATTTTATTGAGACCTCCGTTAATATGTTGTTGTCATCATGTGTGAGCATCCAGTTAGGATGTATTTCCCTATACGATTATATCGTTAAATGAATTGTATTCCAATGTTTATACCTTGTTTTAAAAAAATATTTTTTATGGCATTAATTCAACGACTGCCTGTTTGCCGCTAAGCTGAATTCCCGTCTTTGGCGTGCCGAATTCCTTCAAATCACGTATAAGGCCCTCAAGAAGTGATTTCGCCAGATCTCCTTCTTTCTTTTGAATCTTCACAACCAGCTTCACTATATCACCAGATTTAAGGATACGCTCCATTTGAGTCTTCTTCGTATCATAATCATGCTCCTCGATATGAGGAGTCAGACGGATCTCTTTGATCTTCGGCTCACGGCTCTTACGCTTCTCGGCCGCTGCTTCCTGCTTGGCAGCTCCCGCTCCAACTAGCCTGCATGGCGGAGGACTGCTCATGAGTGATGTGCATACCAGATCTACCTTTAGCTTCTTGGCTAGTGCGAGCGCTTCGGCGGTCTTCATCACACCGAGATCTTCCCCATCTATGCCGGTAACCTCTACTTCAGCTGCTTTAATTTTTTCGTTCTTGATCAATTTATTCTTCCCCTTCCCTCATCACTTCCGCAATCAGCTGAAATGATCTCTTCCTTGCTTCAAAATCGTGGATAGCAGATGCAATCATAATTTCGTCTACATTATAAAACTCGCTGATGCGGAGTATTCCTCTCTTCACCTGCTCTGGATCACCCACAATGCTGAGATGCCTCCTGCTGTTAATCTGCTCCTTCTCTACTGCGGTATAAGGATATTGAAGCGATGTCTCCACCGATGGGAAGCCGGATAGCTGTGCACCTCGCATCAACGCAAGAAAATAGAGCTGATTGCTTGAAGCAAGGCTCTTCGCTTCCTCCTCCGTATCTGCGCAAATCACACTAATGGTAATCATCGTTCGCGGGGTATCCCTCACGATGGAAGGCTCGAACCCGGCTTTATAATGATGAATCGCTTCTTCTCCTCCAGGTACACCAAAGAATTGAGCAAACGAGTAGGAAACGCCATGTCTTGCCGCGATCTTTCCTCCTTCACTGCTTGATCCGAGCACCCACAGCTCCGGGACACTGTCGATCAGCGGAATGGCCTTCAGGTTAGCATATCGGTGATCCTCCGGGAGATCCTCATATAAGTAACCGATCAGATCATCGATTTGGACCGGAAATTGCTGTGAATTCATCCGTTTCCCTTCGTTTAAAGCTGCTGTCGCGAGCGGCATGGCGCCTGTAGCTCTTCCGATTCCCAGATCAATCCGGCCCGGATATAAAGCCTCTAACAGACGGAAATTCTCAGCCACTTTATAGGCACTGTAGTGGGGCAGCATAATACCTCCCGAACCAACACGGATGCGTGAGCTGTGAGAAGCCAAGTGCGAGATCATCACTTCCGGACTGGAAAAAGAGAGTGCTGGCATGCCATGATGCTCTGAAACCCAAAATCGGTGATATCCCAGACTTTCGGTGAATTGAATCAGCTCTGTCGCTTCACTCAAGGCATCGCGAACCGTGAACCCTTCTTTTATGTAGCCATGCTCTAATACACTTAATTTGATCAATTTCATTCACCCTTCCTTACCGTAAAATGCCATTCTATTGCAGCTCCAAAATTAAAGGACACCGTTATTGTTAACGGTGTCCTTCTATCATATCAGAATCCTCGCTTCGGAAGCAGCTTCACATATTCATCCGAGAGCTTCATCAGCTTCATAATATAATCGTAATCGGCGCGATACTTCGAAATATCGGCGACGGGTTCCAGCGTCGTCAGCGAAATCGCCCGTCCATCCTCAAAACCGCTGCCCGGAACGAACATGACTTCATTATTGAAGAACGTACCTGTCGGCATGTAATATCTCATCCCGATGACATTCTGGTCAATATTAAGCAGATCCTGTCCTAGTGCAGTGAAATTCGAATCCTTCAAAGAAATTCCGAGAAGGTTCGAGACCGTAGGCAATATATCCATTTGTCCGCCAACCGTGTCAATCTGACTTCCTTCCATTCCGGGTACATGAATGACGAGCGGTATATTGAAGCGGCTGATCTGTTCATGATAAGGAACGCCTAGAGCAGCCTCAACCTGCTCTGGGGAAGTGCTCTGATTCTGCAAGCCAAAGTGATCACCGTAGACGACGAGAATGGTGTCCTCCCACAGTCCTTCTTCCTTCAACCCTTCAATAAGTGTTCCCAGAGCATAATCAGCATAATTCAGTGATGTCAGGTAATCACCCAAGGCAGTGCCTGCCAGTTGCTGTGGAACTTCCATTTGCATACGATCCTGCGGTACTTTGAAAGGCGCATGACTTGAAGTTGCGATAAAATGTGCGTAGAACGGCTTGTTCTGCGCATCCAGATCCACCAGCTTCTCAAGTCCGACACGATACATTTCTTCATCGGAAGCACCAAAATCGTTAAATTGATCATTTGTAAAATATGGCTTATCAAAATATTGATCAAAATGAAGGGCTGGATACATTTTGTTCCGATCCCAAAAGCTCACATTGTTAACGTGGAAGGTCTGTGCTGTATATCCTTCATTCTGTACAAGGCGCGGCAGACTTGGCAGCACACGGTCACCAAACCCGGTTGCCATCGCCATCGTCCCAATCGGATAGATTGATGTATTCGTAATAAATTCAGCATCCGAGGTATTGCCTTGTCCTATTTGCTGAAATACATGTGGAAAATACATGCTCTCCTCGATGAGATCATTGAGCACAGGAGTGACCTCTTGTCCCTCTACCTGCTGTCGAACCGGGAAGTTTTGAAATGATTCCAGCTGTACGATAATTAGATTCTTCCCTTTTGCTGCACCGAATCCTTCTGGCGTCGTTTCCTCACCATCTTGTTCGGGTTGCTGCTGATATGGGTAGGTGGCTTGGTGCTCGTTAATCTCCTTAACCGTCTCCTCAATATCACCGGCAGCAATTAATTTATTCTGCTGATTCGCAAGGATCGCCTGTGCCACCTGATAATTCAGGAACCCGAGCTCATCGGCACGAACGGTTTCATTTTCGATCGAACCATCCTTGGCAATCGTCAAACCAGACATGACCAGACCAATGACCGCGACCGATAAAATACCGATTCGGGACAGCTGTCGCGTATAAACGCTTCGTTTACCTTGTACTCTGTATATGAGCCATAAGATCGTCATCACCATGACGTCCGCAAAAAACCAAAAGTGCTTCGGCTCGATCAGTAAACCGATACTTGAGGCAACCTGCGGCACTTGATTCAGACTAAGCAGTGTCGTATATGTCGGTATGGAACCAAACTGAACGTTATAAATCGTTGCCGCAAACAGAATGATCGAGAACAGCGTGTTCAAGCTCCAATAAGCTGTTCCCTTCCATCTCCCTGAGAAGAGAAGCTCCCATAAGCATAGAACGACCAGAACAGCTATCGCATCTACAGCAATGCGGTCCCATGAGATGTCTCTGAATACAAAAAAGCGGAATAATGTCAGCTTTGCCATCATGAGCACAAACACAATAACAAATAAAGACCTACCCAGCCCTGTCTTTTTTTCTTTCAATTGAATTGACCCCATTCTAAATCTAAAATTTTATAATGTTTTTACGAAATATGTGATCCATTATAACATTTATATTGTTTTTGTTCTAATTTAATGAGCTGTGAGTTTGATTCACACAAAAAACAGGAGCTTCCTTTTAATGAAGGCACTCCTGTTCGGTGATATTTTTATTTTAATTGTTCATATCCTTACTTGCACTCATCGAAAAAGCAGTGTCTGCTTCATTTCCGGCGTTTGCTCGCAGGCATCACTCAATCCCTTTTCTTCAATCCATTGCTTGGATACTCTCTTATACGACAGCTCCGTCTGAAACGGTGCGACAAAAGGGGATGGTGTCACCTGTACCGTCTGGCTGTCCAGCCATTTTGCCTGAAGTGAAGGCGCATCAGAATCTGCTGTGCTGACTTGAGTCAATCCGTTCTTGAACCAGGGATGTTCCTCCTGCTTAGTGACTCCAGGTTCATTCATGCACACATAGAGGGAGAGATCATCACAGAACTCAAGAAGGCGGGAATGCTGGTCAACAACCTCGGCTTCCTGCGGCGCCGCCGCTCTACGCAAACGCTGCTGTCTATGCTCCTCCTCTTCACAAAAAGCGATGCTGAACTCATCTGTCCCGTTCTGTATATCGGGAAACTGGGTGAAATGATGACTGACCAGATAGGCCGCGTAGGGACTGTGCTCCTCTACTTCTTCAATTCCGGCCTGATACATTTTGAGCTTCACTGGATAAGGATAATTGACAAAATAATAAGGCTCCTTCTCCTTGTCATTCCATATCGGCACCTGATCTACCCGAATCCAAGCCCGGTCATGCTCATATATAGCATACAAAACGTCCTTTTTATATGTATCCTTGATAAACAATTCCGGTAAGAGTCTGGAGGCAATCTCTCCCGACAGTCTGGCATGCTCATGCTGTTCGATCATAATGAAGTGCTGTGCTTGTTCTCTTATAATCATGTTCGATTACATCTCCTTCTACATCCACTTGTGATTAAGTAACCCATCAAGGCACCGTTCTAAACTTTAAAAATGATATCGAACAAAGAACAAAGAAGCCCGGGCAGGCTCCTTTGGCTCCTATAACATCTGAATCTATTCCTCTATTACTAATCATTCGTACGGTCGCGCTATACCTTTTTCGTATCCACTAGAGATAACCCAATATTATGCCTGCTGTCTCTTCAATGGCTTTATCTGTTACGTCTATAACCGGACATCCCAGCCGATCAAACAGTTCATAAGCATATTCCAGCTCTGTAACGATCCTAGCCAGTGAAGCGTATTTTGACCCGTTGGGTAGTCCCATGACCTTAAGCCGTTCTGAGCGAATTTTCAGCAGATGCTCTGCATCCATAGTCAACCCGACAATTTGACCTTTGATTGGCTCGTTTAACGGTTCAGGTGGCTTGATCTCTGGTACGATGGGATAATTGACAACCTTATAGCCTTTATGCGCAAGAAATATACTCAGCGGTGTTTTTGAGGTCCGGGATACGCCAAGCAGAATAATATCTGCTTTGACAATGGCACTTGTGTCTTTGCCATCGTCACACTTTACTGCAAATTCGACTGCTTCCACGCGTCTAAAGTAGTCTTCATCCAATCGGTGCAGCACACCCGGACGCTGTGTTGGCGAATCATGGAACGTATCAATAAAGGCCTGCATCATTGGGCCCATGATGTCCACCGTTCGAATGCCTAGTCGAACCGATTCTTCTTTGATCGCTTCACGCAGCTCAGGCTGAACCAGTGTATAGGCGACAAAACCGGATTTACGGTGAACCTCTTCCATCAGCTCTCTAATCTCATCTTCACTGCGGATTTGGGGATAACGTCTCAGCTGAATGTTTAATGACTCAAATTGTCGCAGTGCGGCTCTTACAACAAGGTCAGCTGTTTCCCCTAGAGAATCTGAACAAACGGCGACGAAATGCATCCTCTTTTCCCCCTGCTGCTTTATTCATACTCAATCTTCGTGGTGTACCGAATCAAACGCCTCAAATAATACTCTTACGATCGTCGTCTTCGATATCCGGCCGACCAGCTCATTGTTCTCCCGTTTAATAACAGGCAAGCTGTCGATCTCATGAAACACCATTTTTCCAACAGCATCTATAATTCGATCCTCCGGTGACACCGATATCATATTCGGCTCTCTTGTCATCATCAGGCTGACCGGAATCTCTCGAATATCCTGATCTCCTAAGGTCACCTTAAGCAGATCCTTCCGAGAGACAATTCCGATCAGTGCGCCCTCTGAGTTAATCACCAGCAGTGTACCGACATCCTCCAAGAACAAGGTCACTACGGCCTCATGGATGGTGGTATGTCCATATACCACAACGGGTACACTCTGTACATCCTTCACTTTCATTTCGCCTATTTCCGTCAAGTACCTGTCTGATGCAGACATAACAGGGCCGAGAAAATATCCAACCTTGGGCTTCGCAGACAAGTAACCCGTCATTACAAGTAAGGAAAGATCGGCTCTAATTGTCGGCTTGGATAGTGACAAGCGGTCAGCAATTTGATCCCCCGTAATGGGAGCACTTTCCTGAACAATATCTACAACGCGTTGTTGTCTTCCTGTTAGTTCAATCACAATATGCCCCCATTACCAGTTACCGTACAAATAGATGATGAGCTTACATTATTGTTAGTCGTGTTCATGATTATGCGGTGCTTGTTACCTCTGAGCCAAACTGAGGCACTGACACATTTCGCTCCCGTATTTGTGCTTGCGCAGCAGCAATGCGGGCAAAAGGCACGCGATACGGTGAGCAGCTGACATAATCCAGTCCAATCTGATGACAGAAACGTATAGATTCTCGATCACCACCATGCTCCCCGCACAATCCTGCCACAAGCTGAGGCTTCCAGGAACGTCCTCTAGTCAGAGCCAGCTTCATCAGCTCACCGACGCCTTCCTCATCCAATACTTCGAAAGGGTTGGCTTCAACAATCTTCTGCTCCATATATTGGCTGAGGAATCTGCGTTCTGCATCATCTCTGCTGTAGCCGAGCGTCATTTGTGTCAGATCATTTGTGCCAAAGGAGAAAAAATCAGCATGCTTCGCGATCTCTGCGGCGGTCAAGGCTGCACGTGGTACTTCGATCATCGTGCCAACCCGATACGGACAATGTCTCAGATTTTCTCTCAGCACTTGTTCCGCCACTTCATCCACAAGCCTTCTCAGCGTGGACAGCTCATTGGCGTGGCCTACCAGAGGTATCATGATTTCAGGTACAACTGATATCCCCCGATCTATACAGTTCGCGGCTGCACGGAAGATTGCCTCTATTTGCATATCATAAATTTCGGGGAATACTATTCCAAGCCTTGCACCTCTCCAGCCAAGCATGGGATTCGTCTCTCTTAACTCCTGTACCTTGGATATAACTCGCTCCACTTTGTCCAGCTCATCGGTATCTCCATCCATCGTTATCATGCGAAGATGCTCTTTTCTGCCTTCAAGTACTTCAAGCTTCGGCAAAAATTCATGCAGAGGCGGGTCCAGCAAACGAATGGTAACAGGCAGCCCATCCATCTCCGTAAAGATCTGCTCAAAATCCGATTGCTGAATCGGCAATAAGCGATATAGTGCCTCTTGACGCTCCTGGGCATTTCCGGCGACAATGACCCGCTGAATCAGCGGCAGTCTGGAGGGTGACAGGAACATATGCTCTGTACGGCATAAGCCTATTCCTTCGGCTCCCCATTTGCGTGCATATTTTACATCACCAGGCTGGTCAATATTTGCATATACCTTCATCTGCTTGATCTCATCCGCCCAGCTTAGAACAAGAGACAATTCCTCCGAAATTTCGGGATCCTTCAGCTTGATCTCTCCTGCATACACCTGGCCCGTTGCCCCATCCAGCGAGATCAGATCTCCTTCACGGAAGGTATATTCCCCACAGATCAGCTCCTTCGCGTCCTCACGAAGCTCCATTTCTTCACAGCCGCACACACAGGGCGTTCCCATTCCTCTTGCGACCACCGCTGCATGGCTCGTCATGCCTCCCCGGAGTGTAAGCAGGCCTTCAGCAGCAATAACACCATGAATATCCTGAGGTGTTGTTTCTCTGCGCACCAAAATAACTCTTTTGCCCACAGAAGTCCATGCTTCTGCCGTTTCGGAATCAAACACAAGCGCACCGCTCACGGCACCGGGAGAAGCTGGAAGGCCTGTTGCCACAACTTTGTCCGCATCCTGCGCTTCAATCGATTGATGCAGCAGCTGATTCAGATGCTCAGGCTCAATTCGAAGCAAAGCTTCTTCCTTGGTAATAATGCCTTCTTTCGCATAATCGACTGCTGCTTTCATGGCTGCTTGGGCAGTCCGCCTTGCTCCACGAGTCTGCAGTATGTACAGCTTGCCTTGCTCAATCGTAAATTCAATGTCCTGTATATCTCCATACCAAGCTTCCAGCCTGGATGCTGCTTCGTGAAGCTCTTCATAAACGGCTGGCATCGTTTGGGCGAGATACGATATTCCGAACGGAGTACGGATACCCATGACCACTTCTTCTCCTTGGGCCGAAGGCAAATACTCCCCCAGAATTTCATGAACACCCGTGGATGGGTTTCGAGTAAAAAGCACACCCGTCCCACTGTACTCATCCAAATTGCCGAATACCATTTCCTGAATACTGACAGCTGTTCCCTGATCCTCTGGAATTTTATGAACCTTGCGATATACTTTGGCCCTCGGATTCGACCAGGAACGGAAGATCGCGCGTACAGCATCAATTAACTGCTCTCTTACATTTTGCGGGATTGGTTTCTTAGCACGCTGATGAATGAGTGATTTGTACTTATCGATCAGCTCCACAAGTTCTGTTTGTTCAAGCTGTCCAATATGTTCCGTCCCTTGAGCAGTATTAAGCTGACGCAGTAATTTCGAGAATGCATTATTCTCGATTCCCATCACCACATGTCCATACATTTGTATAAAACGGGCATAGCATTCCAGCGCATATTTGCGATTGCCGGTAATTGTCGCGAGACCTTCTGACGTCTCGTCATTCATGCCAAGGTTCAGGATGGTATCCATCATCCCCGGCATAGAAGTTACTGCACCAGAACGTACGGCAACGAATAACGGATTCGCTGGATCGCCGAATATTTTGCCAGTCTTCTGTTCCAAATTTGCGAGTGCGGCTTCAATCTCTTCAATAAGGGAGAGCGGAATATGTCCAAGATGCGTGTAATAATCCCGGCATGAAGCCGTTGTAATCGTAAAACCATAAGGTACGGGCAAGCCCGCTCTTGTCATTTCCGCCAAGTCCGCCCCTTTTCCACCCAAAAGCTCACGCATCGATGCATTACCTTCACTAAACATGAATACACGTTGGTCCGTCATCCGATCTCTCCTCATCTCATTGTTTTTCAAATGCATATTTTCCATTTTTTTCAAATCTAACTTAGCCAATATATTACGTCACGAATGAGGAATGGTCAATATATAATACGTCATATAAGAATGTTTTATAGGTGTAGATTACACATGATTTCGGATGTAGTGACCATAAATTCAACACAAAGAAGCTGTCACTACGGACAGCTTCTTTGTCTGTGTTACAGAAGAGATATCACCTTTGCTGCTCAGAAACACCGTTCATTTCCAGCACCGATTGGATCATACTGCTGCGGTATTCAATTTTGGGCTTGAGATAGATCCCTTTGGATTTACCTTCAATATATAATGTCACATCATTTGATCCGTCATAGGGTCTGAATCCTGTCACCTTATCATAAGGAATAAAATGGATGCCAAACTTAACACCGTTCTCCCCGACATAAAACTGACTGACCAAATAATAGACAACAAACGAGAGTAAGAAAATAACGTATTTTAGCCATCCTTCACTCGTTATCAAGTAAATACCGCCGAGTACATAGATCAGGACCAGCAGCAGTGTATTTTCTTTACCTAGTCCGCTAAATCTTACTTTTCCCGCTCTTCGCCGCTGCTGAATGCTAATAATCAAGGCAGCCAATGAGAGGATTAGAAATAGAACCAGACTTATATTGGATACCAAGTGCACTCCACTCTCCCTTGCAGCGACTACATCTGCTTATGCCGATTTGATAGCAGCGTCGCTGACCTGATGAAGCTCATTCTTTACGGCAGTCTAGGTCCTCTCGCTGTAACATACAGCTTGTACCATTCATCCCGTGTCATGAGCTGGCCTTGACGAACAGCGTCCCCCGTCGCTTTAATCCGCTCAGGATTGATCGTTCCAATGACCGGCTGAATCATCGCCGGATGTCTCATCAGCCAGCCGAGTACGATCGCTTCACGAGTGGTGTCCTTCTCTTCTGCCATATCCTGAACGAGCTTCGCTGCCGCCTGAATATGCTCCGGCTGATCCGAAACGTCCTTCCCTGTGAAGATTCCTTGCGACAGTGGACTCCAGGCTTGAAGCTGAATGTCCTGCATCTGACTGAACTCCAGCAGTCCTGCCCCAAAGTTCACCTTCGTTCCAGCCGCTTGATTGACAAAGACCACCTCATCAACAAAATGAAGGTGAGACAAGCTCATCTGCAGTTGGTTTACGATAATCGGATACGGAAGTGAACGCTGCAAGAATTCAATTTGACCCACATTCATATTGGAAACTCCAAAGTGACGAACCTTGCCAGCAGATTTGAGCAACGTTAAGGCTTCCGCAATTTCTTCCGGCTCCATAAGCGGATCTGGACGATGTAATAGCAAAATATCAATATATTCCGTACCCAAACGGCTCAATATGCCATCTACCGAATTTAAAATATGTTCTTTGGAGAAGTCATATCTTCCAGGAAGATCACCGTCTTGAAGTCTTATGCCGCATTTGGATTGTATAATGATCTCTTCCCTGAGAGAGGGCTGTGCCTGCAGGAGCTTGCCAAACGTTTCTTCCGCTTTGCCGAAAGTGTAAATGTCCGCATGATCGAACATATTAATCCCTGCTTCACGCGCAGCATCAACGGCTCTCTCTGCTTCAAGCACATGTTCCTGCGTGATCGGATTCGTGTTCCACCCACCACCCATGGACATGGAACCGAGCACCAGCTGACTAGCATCAATCCCTTTGTGACGCAATGGCATCATTTTCATATATATAACTCCTCCTTCAATCAAATATGTACTTAACACTACCCAATTCTACCAACATCATCTCAAAAATAAAAGGCTTGCCTGCGGCAGCAAGCACTTCTGCTGCGTCACAGACAAGCCTTTCAGAGCGGGCATCCTTAACCTTTTACCCTGCCCAAACATCCTTTACATACCTGCCGCTGGATTCCAGCCCTTGCAGCCACGATACGGCTTGCTCTTCACTGGACTGCGTATGACGCTGATAACTGGAGATAAGTGTCTTCTCCACATCAGGCGCCATCCGCACGCCATCTCCACAAATGAATATTTTGGCACCATTCTCTATCAATTTAAGCAAATGATCGGCATCTTGTCGAATCAGATGTTGAACATAGCATTTGTCCTGGCCTTCCACCCGGGAAAAAGCCGTATGCAGTGTAACAAGCCCCTCCTCCTGTGCCGAAATGAATTCTTCCTGATAGAGAAAGTCGTGTTCGGGATTACGGCAGCCAAAATACAAATGGGCCTCTCCCAGCTTCATCCCTTGTTTGTTCCATACATCTCTTGCCTGAATAAAGCCACGGAAAGGAGCAACCCCGGTTCCTGGTCCGATCATGATGATCGGAGTCTCTGGTGAGTCAGGCAGCTGGAATCCAGATTCAGGAGTTTGTACAAACACAGATATATTCGCGCCAGGCTCAAGCTCTGCCAAGTAATTTGACGCAACTCCCCTGTATTCTGTTCTGCCGTTCCATGCCGGTCCGCGGACCACACTTACAGTGATGCTTGCCGTATGTGGTCGAAGCTTTGGAGAGCTGGATATGGAATAATATCGCGGCACAAGCGCAGGCAGCAGCTCAAGAAATCTCTCAAAGGGAAGCTCGCATGCCTCGTACTTCTCGAGCAGATCAAGCATGGTTATTCGCTTGGCCCTTATTTCATTCTGATACATGTCATCCTCCAGAAGAGCATAGAGCTCCTTGGCATGAGGCGGACACACCGTGTGCGAAGCAAGCTCTCTAAGCTGTGCTCTCGTGGCAGGTGCCTGAAGCTCGACACTATGTGTGAGCAGATCATCAAGCCTTACCGTCGATCCTACCGGAAGGTGAGCACTGCTGCGTCCTTCGGCATGAAGAACAAGATGACTTGAGCCCGTTAATCCAAACCGTTTCAGTACCCTGCTTACCTGCTGCTCTGAATTTTGTGCCAGTACCCCCAGATGATCACCTTCCTGATAGGTTATCCCTTCCGGCAGCTCGATCTCGATATGCTGGGTTATTCTCCCACTGTCTTGATGCTGCAAGTTCCTGCTTCCTGTAATCATTGCCGGATAAGCCTGATAGGTCTCCGCAAGCGGTACAGCAGCCACACCGTCTACATTTGAAATAGATAGACTGCTCCTTCTCTTCGTCATGGATTCTTCGACCGTGATCTGCAGCTTCTGCATTAGATCGGGCCATAGCGATTCCGTAAAGTCATCCACTTCCCGTTCAAAATCACCGCTTGCATCGCTCTCACCCCGATCTAATAAGCGGATGGCCCCTTTTGCATGCAGCGTTTCATCAATGAACCTCGGTACGCGCTGATAAGTGCTAGCCCAGTTATGGTCGCCGCACCCGAACACGATATAGCTAACTCCCTGAAATTCGGAAGCCGGTGCCTGCTCCAGCCAGTCTACAAAATGCTTAGCGTTCGATGGAGGCTGACCATTGTACGATGCCGTTACAATAAACACAATTCCTTCCGTCGGAAGACGAGATGTGTATTCATCAAGAGTTGCTATATTTACATCAAACCCTTGATATTTAGCTGTATCCGCGACCTCTCTTGCAATCCCTTCGGCTGTACCGAGATTTGAACCGTATAGTACTAGCATCGGTGTGTTATGAGTCGGTACGTGGCTCGCTTCTGCCGGCTTGCTCACTCTGTCTGCTTGATCTGCAGGAGAAGATCCAGATCCCATCATGATATAGTTCATGCCACGGCTGCGAAGTTTGACCCTGAAATCCTCTGGTTTCAGCGTCAAGGTTTCTTTCACCTTCAATTGATAATCCGCGTAATCAAACAGATCAAAGTGCTTCAGCACCATGCCGAGCACCAAGGTAGCTTCCTGCATGGCAAACTGCTGTCCTATGCAGGCCCTTTGACCATTTCCAAAAGGCTTATAGGCATCATGAGGCACCTTGCTTGGATCCTCAAAACGCTCTGGGATGAATTTATCGACATCCACTCCCCATACACGCTCGTCACGATGCAATTTGGGAATGAGCACCGTTACACTGTCCCCTTTTTTCATCGGATATTTTCCGCCAATTTCCGTATCTTCCTTGGCATATAATGAGAAGGCGGGGGCTGTCGGCCATAATCTCAGTGCTTCGTTAAGCACCATACGAATATATTTTAAATCGCGAACCTGATTGTAGGTTGGAAGGGAATCCTTGAATATGCGATCCACTTCTTCCCGTGCCTTCTTCAGCTTATCAGGATGCTTCAGTAAATAATAAATGGCGAAGGACAGCAGTCCGCTTGTTGTTTCATGTCCAGCGATCAAGAACGTGATCATTTGATACCGGATATTCTCCAGATCCAGCGATTCACCAGTCTCTGGGTCGATTCCCTCCAGCATATGAGACAATAGATCCCCTGCATTACCTCCGTGTGCCTTGCGTTCCCCGATCAGATTATCAACCAGCTCAAACATGCCCTGTATATCTTCATTAAATTGCTTCTTCTTCTGTACCATGAACAGATCCTGAATACCCAATCGGTGGAGCTGACTCATTCCTTCATCCAGAGCTCTTACCATACGATCAATGAAGGGATGATGATCCTCACGGTAGAAGCTGTTGAATCGATAGTCAAAACCACATAATCCAATCGTATCCAGGGTCAGCCTGGTCATGTCTGCGGGGATATCAACCGTTTCATCGGGATTGAGTCGTGCCCATTTTTGAATCAGCTGTACGGCAATATCCAGCATTTTGCTATGGTAGCCCTGCATGGCGCGCTGACTGAAGCTCGATAGCAAAATATTGTGAGCCTTCTTCCAGTTCGGCTCATCTGTAGCACTCGTAAATAAGCCATCGCCGGCAAATGGGCGCACATTTCGGAGCGGGGCCCAGATCTTCTTGTCAAACCGCTTCTCATCACAAGCGTCCTTGACATATTCATGACCCGAGATATAAATTTCTTTGCGGCCCGGATATTGTATTTGAAAAATCGGACCTTGCTCATAAGCAATTTTGACGAGAGACTGCACTGGAGCATGCACATCTAGCAGAGGCAGATTCCCCAGCGGACCGTAAGTTTTGGGCTGAGGTATTTTTACAGACACAGACATCCACATTCCCTCCAAGTATATACGTTTTCTTTTTAGCCTTGCTAAGTAGACACTAGTCACATTCTTCGAGCTCTGAAACCGATTGACCATTCTGGTTAAACGGTCAATTTAGTGTAAAAAAAAGCGAAACCCATCCTCCCTTTTTCAAAAAATTTTTGCTCCTGATGATAAGTTCCATGCTTATAGCTACCCTATCACGCTCTTCAACAGGGTTACAACAGGTATAAGGTCATATTTGACTAAGTCTAATTATTCATCTTGTATTTACATTAAGAAGCTTAGTTCGAAGAATATCTTGCGCCAGACAGAACTAAAAAACCTGTCAATGACTAGAGCATTGAACAGGCTTTGTCTTATGAGCTTACATGAGCTCCTTCGTTCCTTATCTCATCAGGATCGCATAAACGATTCCCGGTCCATGAACACCGATGGTCAGTTCATTCTCGATATCGGAGGATCGGCTTGGTCCAGAAATAAAATGTACACCTGCCGGCAGCTGCTCCCGTCCCAGCTCATCCAGCGGGGCGAGCAGCTCACCAAGTCTTGTCTTCAGACGCTCCACAGGGATAATAATGAAACAGACCGTGGGCAGAAGGCTCACGGATCGGCCTTTGTCACTGGCAGATTTCACGAGAATGGATCCGGTGTAAGCAGCCGCTCCATCGGCAATGACAACCCCGAAATCCGCTTCTGCCGCTGCGGCCTTCCAGTTCACGTTATCCTCTGAATTCCAGGTCGAGATATCTAAGGCAGGCAGCCTCTCGTCCAAACCCAAGCCGCTCAGCTCCGCTTGTCCCTGTGTAATGACACGCTTGGCTCCAAGCTCCTCGGCTTTGTCAGCAATAAATTGTCCGGCTTCCACGTAGCTCGTCACCTGGATAACATGTCCGCCTACACTCTCGAAATGACTAGTGAATTTCTCCATGCGTTCCTGCTCATCCCACTCCATCTCATACCAGAAGTCCGGTGCGCCGCGAAATGGCTGAACAGGCGTCGTCGTTTGTCTCGGTCGCTTCAGACGGGAAGCGATATTGTTCATGAAGCGCTCTTGCTTCTTCATGGACTGCTCTGTAAGCTCTCGCAGCCAGGACTCATCCGTGCTCATCCTTTACGACCTCCCTTTTCCTGTCTGGCATCAAGAATCGCCTGCAGTCTTGCTACAAGAGTCGGCTCCATCTCAGCTGCTTCATGCTCGATCTCGGACTCGATCCGTTCCCAGGATTGCCTGAAACTGTTCTTAGCCAAGGACGGTGTCACACGATAGGAATTCCAGCCTTTTAGCGGTCCTGCTTTTAATGTAATTTCTCCATTCTTAACTACCAGCTTCTGCCCGATTTGTCCCGTCTTGATCGCCGCGCCGAACCGGCTCGATTTGGATACAACGGCTGCATATGCCTTCATCCCTGCGGTTTCGACCTTGTTGCCGTGTCCGCCCTCTACTTTGCGTCGTCGCAGCGATACCAGCATATCATGCAGAGGAATTTTGACCGGACAAGCCTCATAACAGGCACCACATAGACTTGATGCATTGGCGATGTCATCCCATTCAGCCACATTCTTGTTCAGTGCAGGGGTGAGCACCGCACCAATCGGTCCACTGTATGTACTTCCATAAGCATGCCCGCCGATGTGCCGGTATACAGGACATGCATTCAGACATGCACCGCAGCGGATACAGTTGAGGAGCTCCTGAAATTCGGGATCACCAAGCTGAAGCGAACGTCCATTATCCACAATAATGATATGCATTTGCTCTGGACCGTCTGCATCTGCATTCCGCTTCGGTCCTGTAATACCGGACATATACATTGTAATCCGCTGCCCCGTCGCTGATCTGGGAAGTAATGTGGCCATGACCTCCAGATCCGTCCATGATGGGATAATTCGCTCCATTCCCATCAGCGTAATCTGGGTCTTCGGCAGCGTGCTGACCATTCGGGCATTACCTTCATTCTCGAACAGCACCATGGAACCGGTCTCGGCGATTGCAAAATTGCAGCCTGTCATGCCGATATCTGCATCAAGGAAGCGCTCCCGCAATATTTTTCGAACAAAACCGGCAAGCACCGTCGTATCCGGAGGAAGTGTTTCTCCTGCAACTTCGGACAACAGCTCGGCAATCTGATATCTGTTCTTGTGAATCGCGGGAATTACGATGTGCGAAGGCATCTCACCGGCCAGCTGAATAATGTATTCACCTAGATCGGTCTCAATCGCTTCGATTCCTGCCTGTTCCAGGGCATGATTAAGATGGAGCTCCTCCGACACCATGGATTTGGACTTGACGACGGACTTGGCACCACGGTGCTCTGCAATTTGCAGCGCAATACGGACGGCTTCTTCTCCCGTGTCGGCAAAATGAACATGAACCCCGTTCGCACGGGCATTCTCCACGAATAGATTCAAGTAATAATCCAAATGGGCGATCGTATGCAGCCGGATCTGCCTCCCCTGCTCACGCCATTCTTCCCATCGCCCATGCTCCTCGGAGGCCAGCTTCTTCCCGCCCCGGAGACGCTCTGTCGTAAATTTGACAGCTTTACGCAGGAACTCATCATTGAGCGCAAGACCGGCACGCTCCTTCACCTGAATCTTGGGACCTGCTGAACCCGGACTAATCATGACGATTTCACCCCCTCATACAACAGCTCAGCTAAATGCATGACTCGTACCGGTTTGTTTCGATAACGCAGCTGACCTGCAATGTTCATTAGACAAGCCATATCCAGTCCGACAAGCACCTCAGCCTCTGTCTCAACGACATGCTCCGCCTTCTCTGTAACCATTGCGCCGGAAATGTCCGGCATTTTCACCGCGAAAGTGCCTCCGAAACCGCAGCAGTCCTCGGCAAAAGGCAAGGGCACAAAATCAATGCCTCTCACTTCCTGAAGCAGATCCATCGGTTCACTCTTTACTCCAAGCAGCCGGCTGCCGTGGCAAGAGGGGTGATAGGTCACCTTGTGTGGGAAAACAGCTCCTATATCCTTGATCCCCATCACATGGACGAGAAACTGTGTGAACTCATAGGTTTTCGCTTCCAGCCTTTTTGCTTTTTCCAGCATTAGCGGCTCATCTTGGAACAAATTTGAATAATGATGAACCATATAAGTACAAGAACCGGATGGAGATACCACAAAGTCGCTATCCTCAAAAGCATCCAGTATCGTTCTTGCTGCCGCTCTGGCCTCATCGAAATATCCGCTGTTATAAGCAGGCTGGCCACAGCAGGTCTGGACTTTGGGAAAATCCAGCTTGATACCGTATCGGGCCAGTATGCGTACCATTGCTTCTCCTACCCTCGGATAGATCGCATCGCTGAGGCACGTAATAAATAAAGAGACCTTCATTTGGAATACACCTCTTATCTACTCAAGACTAAACTAGGGTGACATGTATTGAACGCTCTACAAGTGTTCTAGAAATCTCTTCTGGCAAATCATGACTTGTAATGATCTGCTGTACTCGATCAAGCCCGGAGACATGAGTAAGCGCCTGGACACCGAATTTGCTGGAATCTGCAAGTAAGAATACTTGATCTGACATTCCAATCATTCTCTGCTTCACTCTAGCCTGAAGTTCATTCATTTCACTGATGCCTCTCTCTAGATGAACACCTTGGCAGGATAAAAAAAGCTTATCCACGTGATAGGTTTCCAGAGAGCGCTCTGCCAGCGGTCCTACAAAGGACATCGATTCAGGCAGAAGCTGACCGCCAGCAGCAATAACTTCAATATGCTTTTTGCTGGACAATTCAGTCACCACCCGAATGGAATTCGTGAGGACCGTAAGCGGGATATTCGGTAAGCTCCGGGCTGTGTACCAGGCGGTCGTACTGGCATCAAGGAGAATCCGTTCATGAGGCTCTATAAATTTCAGCGCTTCAAGCGCAATGCGCCGTTTCTCCCCCATACGAGTGACTTCGCGTTCACTGTACGGTGTTTCGATATGTTCATCGATATGCTTTATACGTACAGCGCCGCCATGTGAACGTCTCAGCTTCCCCTCTTTTTCAAGCCGATCCAAATCCCGCCGAATCGTCTCCTCTGTTACTTGGCATAAGCTGCTCAGCTCAGATACTCGAATACTCCCTCGATCATTAACAAGCCGAGTGATCGCCGCATAACGCTCAGCAACTAACATAGGCTTCCTCCCAGATTAAGCATAGGCAGCGAGACCTGTATATTTGGCAAAACTGCTGTACGCCTCTCTCCAGGCTTCCGCATGCTCCGGCTCATAGGTAAGGACAGGAAAAGAATCGCGTATAACGGCCCGCGCCTCCGCCGCACTCTTGAATATGCCCTGGTTCATCCACTGCACAACCAGATTACCAATTGCACTTGCCTCTACAGGACCTGCATAGACGGGTTTACCAATCGCGCTTGCAGTCCAAGCACACAGCAGCTTATTATTGATGCCTCCGCCCACCATATGAAGACCATCAAATTGCTGTCCGGATACCTGCTCTGTCATATCAAGCACATGCCTATATTTCAAGGCGAGGCTCTCAAGAATACATCGAACGATCTCCCCGTCAGATTGCGGTAACCCTTGACCGGTTCTGATCAGGTAGTCTTCCAAGCGGTCCGTCATAGTGCCTGCTGGCAAGAATGACGGATCGTCCGGATCTATAAAATGTTGGAAAGGCTTAGCTTCTTGAGCAAGTGTTAAGATTTCATCATAGCTGTACGCTTTACCCGCACGTTTAAATTCTCGCAGCGTCTCCTGAAAGATCCAGAGTCCCATAATATTTTTGAGTAAACGATAAGTATGATTAGCTCCGCCCTCATTCGTGAAATTCAGCTGCTGAGAGGTTTCATTAATGACAGGGGCTTCCACCTCTGTTCCCATCAGTGACCAGGTTCCGCAGCTAAGATATGCGAATGATCGTGTTGTTGCCGGCACGGCAGCCACTGCAGAACCGGTATCATGCTCAGCTACTGCTACAAAGCGAACACTAGGGATACCCAGCTCCTGCATTATGGAAGGTCTCAGCTCACCTGCATCCGATCCCGGAGTCAGCACCTTACCGAACCATTCTTCCGGTACACCAATCCGGTATAGCAGCTCCGTATCCCAGTCCCCTGTTCGAGGGTTAAACAGCTGGGTTGTTGTGGCATTTGTAAATTCGTTGAATTTCTCTCCCGTCAGGAAAAACCGCAGCAGATCCGGAATCATCAGAAAGTGGGCGGCTTCCTTCAGCATATAGGAGTTCTGCCGCTTAAGAGCGGCAAGCTGATATATCGTATTAAAGGGCAAGAATTGAATTCCTGTCTTTCGAAAAATGTGCTCTGCAGGAATCTTGGCGGTCACTTCCTCCATTACACCATCCGTCCGTTTGTCGCGGTAATGATACGGATTTCCGAGCAGTTCCCCGTTCTGATTGAGGAGTCCGTAATCGACCGCCCAAGAATCAATGCCTATGCTGGTAATCTTCTCCCCCTGCAGCTTCACTTTGAGCATACCCTGCTTAAGCTCATGAAGAAGCCTAAGTATATCCCAGTGCAAGTGCTCTCCTGCCATAACCGGATCATTAGAGAAGCGGTGGATCTCCTTGATATGGATACGAGAGTCACTCAGCAGTCCAAGGACTGCTCGACCGCTTGAAGCTCCTAAATCATAGGCGAGAATGTTCACCAACTCGCCCCTCCCTTACCCCGTGCCTTAATTTCCTCCGGATAGCTGCTTGTCAAATAAGCCTCCATCGGATCAATCGGTAAGCCTTCTTCCTCTCTTACCGCATGCAGCAGCGGGGTCACATCAAATTCAGATGCCTTGCGAATCGCATGTTCAGCTGCCAGTACATCATTCTTCTCTTGTGCTGCCGCCACCTCTCTATGATCGATGAGAAGTGCTTTGGCATAGGCAGACTGAACATTCAGCACCGAACGAATCATCGCCGGTATTTTCTGCTCAATGTTATGGGATTGATCCAGCATGTATGCAATGGAGCCTACTCCTCGTCTGATGCCTTCTTCTGAATCCGCAGCCCCGTTCAGAATTTGATAGAAGATAAGGAACAGCTCATAAGGATTGACAGTTCCCACGATTAAGTCATCGTCCGCATATTTACGGCTGTTGAAATGGAATCCGCCTAATCGCTTCTCATCTATGAGATAGGCGACAATGTGTTCAATATTCGCTCCGGGCAGATGATGACCTGTGTCAACGAGCACCTGTGCCTGATCCCCCAGCTTCAAGGCCATATTGTATGCCATGCCCCAGTCCGCCAGATCCGTATGATAGAATCCAGGCTCGAAGCATTTATATTCGATCAGCATCCGCATATCCTTCGTAAGCGCTTTATACATTTCGGATAAAGCTTCCTGCATCCAGTTTTTTCGCTGCCGGATGTCACCCTGCCCCGGATAGTTGGTCCCATCTGCAAACCAAAGGCTAAGATCACGAGAGCCTGTTTCCTTCGCAATGTCAACGCATTCAAGAAGATGGTCCGTTGCCTTACGGCGCACAGCCGCATCACTGTTCGTTACACTTCCGAGCATATAGTCGTCTTCTTGAAAAAGATTCGGGTTCACTGCTCCGATCTGAAGTCCCAGGCTCTCCGCATGGGAACGAAGCTTGCCGTAATCCCCCACCTTATCCCAAGGAATATGAATGGCTACGGTTGGAGCAAGGCCAGTCAGGCGATGAACAATCGCCGCATCCTCCATTTTCTCGAATGGATCTCTCGGCACACCTTCCTTCTGAAATACTTTGAAGCGTGTTCCCGAATCACCATAACCCCAAGATGGTGTTTCAATCTTGAACTGCTTGATTTTGCGCTTGACTGCCTCTACATCAATTCCCCTTGCCGTTTGCTGCTCCTCAAACAATGCATAAGCTTTATCCGTCATCAGGACCTCTCCTTTGATCATATGTGATAAAAGAAAATGTATCGCGCACTCGGAAGAAGTATGAGTTAGTTCAAACCGTATATTTTGCCTCCTCCGAGGTGCGCGGTGTATCGAACATCAAACTGAAGATTTAACGTGTAAATGCAGCCGGGACTCCACCGTCAATGGTGAGCATGCAGCCTGTTGTTTTCTCGGCCTTCGATGAGGCAAAGAAAGCAACACCTTCGGCTATATCCCTAGGGTAAATGTTGACGAGCAGTGTGGTACGCTTGCGATAATGCTCCTCCAGCTGATCTGGCTCAATACCATAAGCCGCCGCTCGCTCATTGCGCCAGTTGGAATTCCAGATTGCAGACCCCTGCAGAATGGCATCCGGCAAAATCGTATTGACACGAATACCATATTCTCCGCCTTCGGCTGCGATGCAGCGGGCGAGATGAGCTTCAAGTGCTTTGGCTGAGCTGTAGGCCGTGACATTCTTACCGGCATAGATGGAATTTTTGGAGCCGATAAACACCATGCTTCCTCCAATGCCCTGTTCCTTCATTAGCTTAAAGGCTTCGCGTGCGACCAGAAAATATCCTGTTCCGAGCACATTGATATTGAGGTTCCATTCCTTAAGAGATGTTTCATCAAATGGACTGGACGTGGCCAGACCGGCATTATTCACAATAATATCAACTCCGCCGTAGGTCAGTGCAGTTTCAGCATATGCTCTCTGAATCTGCTCTTCACTGGTTACATCCATCTGAACTGGAATTGCCCGCTGTTCGCCGTACTGGCTGTTTAGTTCGTCAGCTACCTTCTGAGCACCTTCCAAATTCAGATCGGCAAGTACAACGTGGGCACCTTCAGATACAAGCAGTCTTGCGGTTTCACTGCCGATGCCTCCAGCTCCACCTGTAATAAGAGCTACTTTCCTAGAGAACTCGGTCTCTGCCGGCGCAAGCGACAATTTGTACAGCTCCAGCGGCCAGTATTCCACATTGTAGGATTCGTTCTCACTAAGCGACACGAACTGGCCTAGCGTAGTAGCTACTCTCATAACAGCTATCGCACGATGATACAGGGCACCGCTTACTTTGGAATTAGTCCAGCTCTTTCCTGTGTTAATCATTCCGATACCAGGAATAAGAATGACCCGCGGCGCGGCTTCGAACATGATGTCCCCTTCATGCTTATTACGTTCGAAGTACTGTTCATAATACGCTTTATAATCCTTGATGGCTGAGCCTAACAGCTCCTTAAGTCCTTCAACATCCCCTTCATCTGGAGTCCAGTTCACGAAGAGGGGAACAACCTTGGTATGTACTAAATGATCCGGACAGGCGGCACCAATCTGAGACAGCTCGGCAGAATCTCTGCCATTTACGAACTGCAGCACATCTTCTGCATCGTCATAGGTCAAGATCATCTTCTTCTCGTCGCTGACAGCTCCGCGAATGAGCGGCATCATCTGTGCTGCAATATCCTTTCTGACCTGTTGAGGCAGTGCGTCATGTTGGGCTCCTCCGAACAGACTAGTCTCATCTATTTTGGACTCAATATAGCTCTCTGCTTCATTAATGACGCTGATGGTCTTCGCATAAGCTTCCTCTGAAGTGCTTCCCCATGTAACCAGTCCATGCTTCTCCATAAGAACAAGTTCAGCCTGCGGGTTATTAATGACGCCTTCAACAATCATCTTGGATAACGTAAATCCTGGACGAACATAGGAAACCCATACAAACCGGTCTCCGAAGATTTCCTTCGCTATTTCACGGCCGTTATCCGCACAGCAGATGCTGATGATGGAATCCGGGTGTGTATGATCAACATGAGGATGTGGTATAAAGGCATGCAGCAGCGTTTCAATGGAGGCACGCGGATGCTTCGCATCAATCATACAGTTGGCCAGATAAGCAACCATATCCTCGTCCGTCATTTCCTCTCTCTCCATCAGCGGTCTAATATCGTCGAGCCGAAGACCGGTGAAATGACCCGCCTTCATCGTTGCCAGATCCGATCCGCTGCCCTTAACATACATAACCTCAACATCTCTGCCACGAAAATCTTGGATAACCGTCTTGCTGGAAGTGTTGCCGCCTCCCCAGTTGCACACCCTCCGATCCGAACCAATCAGATTCGAACGATAAACTAACCTTTCGAGCCCTTCCTTTAATTGTCCTGCATTGGATTCATCCCACAGATTCTGAACCATGATCGATCCTCCCAAAATGTTGTTTTTGTACTGTTGTAAACGCTTAATTGGAGTATATCACTTTTATTTTGGTTTGAATATGATTATTTTTAAGAAAATTTATTATACAAACAAATAAAAACAACATATTTTATGTTTGTTTCGAAGAATAAATCTATTTTTTTATCGGAGCACATGTATCGCACGAACATCCGACATACACGATAAAGAAGGTACCAGCTGCAACTCTCCCGCATTGTCCATTTACACTGCGCATAAATTAGGAATAGAGTAAGCTGAGTTTACTATTTTGATTAGAAGGAGTGAGTACAGCATGTTCATTGAAGTGGAATCCGGTGTAAATCTGTATGTTGAAGACCTGCGTCCACAGGATGGCGGAAATGGACATACCCTCATGTTCCTGCACGGGTGGCCGGGCAATCATCGTGTCTTTGACTATGCTTATCAGATCCTCCCTCATCACCGGTTCCGCTGTATCGGCCTCGATTTTAGAGGTTTTGGCAAATCCGATAAGCCTTGGCATGGTTATCATTATGATCGAATGGCAGAAGACCTGTCCGTCGTTATTGATATGCTGGATCTGAAGAATGTAACCCTCGTCGGATACTCACTGGGTGGTTCGATCGCGATTCGATATATGTCCAAATATCATCATGGCTCAAAAATTGATAAGCTTATACTGGTGTCCGCAGCGGCCCCTGCCTTTGCCAAAAGAGAAGAGTCATCAACCTACGGCATTCCGCTTCCAATGCTTGATCAGCTGATTGATCAGCTCCATCAAGATCTGCCGCAAGCGATCACTGATTTCTCAGGAACACTATTTCATCGTTATGTCAGTCCAGAGTATCGGAATTGGTTTTTGCACAATTGTATGGAGAGCGCGTCGTACGCACTTATTCAAACCGCAGTCGCACTCCGAGATGAAGATTTATTAGAGGATATGACATATATCGAGGTGCCTACAGGCATATTCCACGGTATTCATGATCAAATCGTTCCCTTCACAGCGGCCGTAGCCATCCAGCAGGAAATTCCGGGCTCACTGATCTACCGATTTGAGCAAAGCGGACATCATCTTATATATGACGAAAAGGAAAGATTTCTATCTACCCTGCTGTCTTTTTTGAAAAATCGCTGAAGAGATCATCGTTCTTTCGTTTAATCACCATGAGAACAAGGGTATAATATACAAGCTAAACAACTAGACCAAAGGTGATGAGACAAGCGATGATCTATCATGTTACATATCCGTCCCAGGGACTTCAGGTCAAAGGATATCTCAGCCTGCCCTTGGGATATCAGTTATCGGAATCAGCGGCAAGAGATTTGCTGCACGGCAGATTTAGTTCGAATGAGCAGCCTGCCATTCAATTGACGAGTACCTTGCATCAAGAAACCAATACAGAGCTTACATCAAAAAAGTGGCCGGTATTTATCTATTGCCGCGGCGGAATCGGCAACTTCGGCAAGGTGAGAACCCATTGGGTTGAGGAATTCTCGAAGCACGATCACATCGTATTTGCTCCTTCTTATCGTGGGACAGAAGGCGGTGAGGGCCGGGATTTATTTGGCGGAGAGGATAAACATGATGTATACGCTGCAGTGCGGCTATTGTCTGAGCTCCCCTTCGTTGATCCCGAACAGATCAGTATTATGGGCTTCTCTAGAGGGGCGATTAATGCAGCCTATACTGCTGTAGAGATGCCGAGTATACATAAGCTTGTCTTGTGGAGCGGAGTATCTGACATGACGCAGACCTATGAGGATCGAGTTGACCTCAGACGAACATTCAAACGGGTCATTGGAGGTCCTCCCTGGAAGAATCCCGATGCTTACCTGGAGCGCTCTCCTCTCGCAATCGCGGAACAGATCCCTTGTCCGATTCTGATCGTGCATGGAACAGATGACGTACAGGTCTCTTTTAGTCAGGGAGAAAAAATGTTCGAACGATTAAACCATTCACGAGATGATGTGGATTTTCATCGATATGAAGGACTTGGTCATCATTTTCCTCAGGAGCTGCATCAGGCTGCCATAGCACGCATGTTTGACTGGATCGGAGCAGAGCCACACGAGGCTGTACTTTGATCGTCAAATAAGTCTCGCACATGATTTTTGACAGCAATTTAGGCAAAAAAATATAGAAAAAAAGAGGAGCTTCCCTTAACGGGCTGCTTCCTCTTCGACTTCTATTAGATCTGCTCTGAGCTTGTGGGACGGAGTCTCTCAAATCCAAGAAATCTGGTTCCTTGGTAGCTCAATATGCCGCGGTCACCCTCGACAATCAATCCGTAATCCTCAGCCCTCAGCTGCAGCTCAGTACGCTGTCCATCTGCATGCTCAAAGGTTATATAATAACTCGTTCTTGCGCTTGAATCGCCTGATCCTCCGCTCACATACGTTCTTCTCGCCAGCACCCGTGCTTCTTCTGTCATTCGCTCTGCGGCGTTATTCTTACTCCACACACGGATTCCGTTAATGATCGCATATAGTATGGTCCCTCCAATGACTAATACAATCACTGTGAAGAAAATAGAGAACAATGGCGGCGCTCCACCCAGGAAACCACCGGAGAATCCATCACCATGTATATCTGGAAACTCATTAAATAATGTCCTCATATGGACTGGCTCTACATTTATAATCTGTCTAGAACTAAACACCTTCTCGACGACCTCTCTCTATGATTAATACAGGCTCTCTAATTCATCGATCAGTGAGCCGACGTACGCTGCCGCACTTCGAATCGGATCGGGACGCGTCATATCAACTCCTGCCAGCTTCATCAGCTCCAGCGGGCTCATGGAACCACCTGCTTTGAGAACCTCTAACCAGCGATCAACAGCCGGCTGTCCTTCTTCACGGATCAACTGGGCTACAGCCGTTGAAGCCGTTAAGCCTGCAGCATAGGTATAAGGGTACAAGCTCATGTAGTAATGCGGCTGGCGCATCCAAGTCAATTTTGCATGATCATCAATGACAACCCCTTCTCCCCAGAAGCTGGACAGAATATTTCCTTTGAGCTCGCACAGCTTAACAGCCGTCAGCGGTACATTACTCATCGCGAGGTCATAAACCTGGCGCTGGAGCTCTCCTTCGAGCAGATGCGTTACAAAGTTATGGAAATAAGTGCCTAGCAGCTGTGATATAACCCAGCGGCGCATTCTTGGATCTTGAGAACGCTGCAGCAAGTGATCTGCCAGGAGCAGCTCGTTCATAGTCGAAGGCGCTTCGATGAAATAAAGTGAAGGCCTGGAGTTGGTCGGACGCTGATACTTGTTCGCGAGCATCAGGTGTCCCGCATGCCCTACTTCATGAGCAAGCGTAAATGCACCTCGCATATTATCTGCCCAGCTGATCAAGATATAGGAATGCACACCGGGGATCGACATACAGAAGGCACCCGTTCGTTTTCCTGCAT
The DNA here is from genome assembly GCF_028747985.1 of Paenibacillus urinalis. Taxonomy (NCBI): domain Bacteria; kingdom Bacillati; phylum Bacillota; class Bacilli; order Caryophanales; family Paenibacillaceae; genus Paenibacillus; species Paenibacillus urinalis. Next base: position 2,262,604 of record NZ_CP118108.1, on the reverse strand, counting down.
TGTCTGCATAATCCACCCATCGGTTTGCGAATGCATCCGCTACGATCTCTCCGTACTCAGGCCCTAGAATAGACAAGGCTTCCTTAATGAGATCCCCGGCTTCCTGAAAAGTAATACCTGGACTGAAATCAGGATCGAGCGGAGCTTTCAGATCAGCAAACGTCATCTCATCTAAATTCAGCACCTTTTTCTTAAGCGCGGCGTATCTTCGCATATGAGGGGCAAGCTCTTCCTGCAAGATATCAAGAATGTTGTGATACATCTCCGTTGTCACTTGCTGGGGCGTTAATAGCATCTCGGTAACTGAATCATACCCGCGCAGACGTGATTCAATTACCTGACGCTTCACTTCTGTACCATATGCCTCAGCGAAGGTGTTACGGTATTTGTGGAGCGTTTCACTGAATGCACGAAATGCATTACGGCGCAAATCCGTGTCTGCGGATTCTACATACTTATTCTCATACAGGGCAAATGATACCGGTACTTCCTCTCCTCGTCCGTCTTCTGCTGTACGGAAAGTCATATCCGCCAATTTGCTTCGTTCATATATGCGATAAGGCGCTCCCAATACTTCTCCAAATGAGGTAAGCACTTTTTCTGTTTCTGCACTGAGTCGATGCGGCTTGGTCTTCAGAAGCAGCCCCAGACTGCGTTCAAAATCTTTCAGTTCAGGTTGTTTCTCTATGTATTCCCCGATGATTCCATCTGGAAGAGACAGAATTTCGGACTTAACAAAGGATAGCGCTGAGCTCATTGACGAAGCAGCATCCCGGGCTCTAGCTGCGCTGATCTGATTATCGGGATTAATGCTGTCTCCTGCCAAATCCAGCTGGGCATAAGCACCAACTCTGCTCATTCTACCCTGGAGTTCCTCTTGTGCGATCAGGCAGGCAAGAAGCACATCCGGGCCTTCTTTCAATCTTCCTTCGTATTGTGTGACAGAGGCAATGTCTTGCTGGACATCGTTTAGTTCCTTCTCCCAAGCTTCCTTCGTCTCAAAGATATCTTTCAAATTCCATGTTGCTTCAAGTTCTACTTCTTGGCGAGTTAAAATTTTGGACATCAATTAAATACACCTCTCCTCAGCCTATTTATTGACCATTGTATGGCACCAATAAATGACATTGTATCATATAATAACCTGTATTTTCTTCAGTTTTTGCTATAAAAAATGGATTCTCTCAATAGCAAAATTGAGAGAATCCATCCTATTAATAAACTATCGTTCAATTAAGTTTACTTAAACAGCTAGATGCTTACCCGTTAGAATACAGTAATTTATAAACCATTATTCCGGTTTGCCGTCCTTCCAGATCACGGTTTCCCCATAATGCTTGCCCCAATCATACATCAATCGCAGGACAGGCATTAGACTCTGACCGTGATCTGTGAGCGTATATTCTACACGTGGGGGAACCTCTGCGTACACCTTACGGTGTATCAGCAGATCCTCTTCCAGCTCACGGAGCTGGTTGGTCAACATCTTCTGCGTGATATGCGGAATCAGCTTCTTCAGCTCACTGAATCGCTTCGTTCCTTCAAGCCCTAGATGCCAGAGGATAATAAGCTTCCACTTGCCCCCTATGACTGCGAGCGTCAGTTCCTTCTCACAATTAATTTCCTTTAGATTAATTCTCTCTTTTACTTCCGATGCCACGTGCATACCCCCTTCCTAAGCATTGTACTACAACCTTACATTACTCAGCAAAAGAGGTGCATAAGGCGCTATTCTAGATTCGCATGCCGATGAAACATTTGCTCGGCGCTCATGTCCAGCCGATTCATCAGTGTAAGAATCATCCCATCCAGACTGATCAGTAAGGATTGCTCAAAGAGTGAGCCCATCGGCTGTAATGATTCGGCATTTCCTTGTTCTTCCTTCGCCTTGGCTTGAATATGAATAACTCCATCTGCAAGCTCACCGCAGGTTGAATTCGGATTCGTTGTAAGCACAAGCAGTGATGAACCGAGCAGCTTCGCCTTCTCGCCCATAGCTGCAAGACTTCTCGTTTCCCCTGAGCCTGTGCATAATACGAGCAGGTCATTCTGATCTATACTTGGAGTCGTAGTTTCTCCAACCACATAAGCTGTAATCCCAAGATGAGCTAACCGCATGGCAAAGGCTCTGCCCATCAGGCCAGAACGTCCTGCTCCTGCAACGAAGACGCGTTTCGACTGCAGAATCAGAGCTACAGCTTGTTCCATTTCTGTAACATCCAGAAGAGAAATGACTTGCTTCAGCTCATTAAGGATTCGCTGTGTACTTGTTGTCATTTGCGCCTATCCTTGCTTGATCAACTGCTGCATTTCAGCTGCAACTGCTTTTTTATCTTCCTGACCTGTAATGCCGCCGCCCACGATTACAAGGTCGGGACCTGCTGCAATGACTTCTGGCAGGCTTTCCAGCTTGATTCCGCCGGCAACCGCTGTTTTAGCACGAGTCACTGCTTTTTTGATCGTTTGAAGATCCTCGAAGGAGTTCTTGCCTACAGCCTGGAGGTCATATCCTGTATGCACGCAGATATAATCTACACCGAGCTCATCGATTTCTTTGGCACGTGTTTCGATATCCTTAACGTTGATCATATCAACTAAGATTTGTTTTCCTTGCTTCTTCGCTTCCTCTACTGCACCTTTAATCGTCATATCATCTGTTGCACCCAAGACAGTTATAATGTCAGCGCCTGCTTCGGATGCCTTCATGATTTCATATCCGCCTGCATCCATAATTTTGAGATCTGCAAGTACATCCAGGTTAGGGTATGCCGCCTTCATTTCTTTAACGGCGCGAAGACCTTCATTGATGACAACAGGTGTGCCGATTTCTACAATATCAATATAAGGCTCCACTTCTCTAACGACTTCAATCGCCTGAGGAATATCTACCAAATCAAGTGCCAGCTGTAATTTCATATCGAACATCTCTCCTTATTATTGATTACAAACCCTATCTTATAATCGTTGATTACGATTTAGGAAGTACGCACTTTGAAGTGGTGTAGTTACCTGGAAGTAACTAATGTGTTATGTCAAGCATTTAATAGCATTCCATCTCTGGAAAAATGTCAGATTTGATAAAAAAGAATCAGCTGTACTATAATTGCATTACTGTCTTATCTTTGTCCGATTTTAATAGATTCATAGAATGTAATGGGGAGGGGAAACACTTGCCATCCGTTTTTGATGCGCCTTGGCAAGGTCATATTCATGAAACCACCTGTCGAAGAAGCACAGGCTCTTAAGGAGCCCTCTGCACATGATCCGCTTGAGGAGAAATCCTCAATTTATCAGCGAACAGCCGCCGTGATCCGATTGGTCTGTTCACGCTCACTTCTGTTCTTCTCTCTTATTATGCTGCTCAAGAGCTATATTGCTTGGTTCGGTGTATTTGAGAATGGGCCTTCCTGGACTACCATGCTGAAGGAGCTTCCCTTTGTACTTATCATCTTCTGTTTAATTGAATGGTTTGCCACCAAGCGAAAATTGATGGTATACACGATTTTCAACCTGCTGCTTACCGCGATCTTTTTTGCCGTCATTATTTATTACAAATACTATGGTGTGATCGCTACGTATAAAGCACTTGAACAGGTCAATCAGGTTACCGCTGTCAGCAATAGCGTATTCTCTCTTATTGATCCACAATACCTGCTGATCTTCACGGATATCATTGTGTTCGGTATTCTGCTCATTCGCAGCAAGGCCGCTGTGGATTGGAAGCAGGCGATCCTTAGACCTGTGAACAAGAAGCTGATTGCTTCGTTATTCTGTATTTCGCTCATCATTTCTTCCCTCAATATTTATGTCAATCGGGGAGGATTTAATGAGGTTGTCAAGGCAGAGAACATGGGCATATTCAATTACGAAGCCTACACTCTCCTTGATCAGGAAGAACCTGAACTGGAGCCTGTCTCCCGTATCACCCAAGAGAGAATTAATGAATTAAAAGGAATTGACGGGGCTGCTGCACCATCTAGTCTAGAAGGCATGGCCAAGGACAAGAACGTCATTATCATTCAGCTGGAATCGTTTCAGGATTTCCTCATTAATCTTCATATCGGCGGCACTGAAATTACACCTAACCTGAATGGATTGGTCAAAAGCAATACGTACTTCCCGAATTTCTATCAGCAAGTCGGTCAAGGCAACACATCGGATGCCGAATTTGTCGTCAATACTTCCTATTACATCCCTCCTGATGGAGCGGCTGTACAACGGTATGTCGATCAAGAATTACCGAGTCTTCCGAGACTGCTCAAAGAGCACGGATATACGACGACGACATTCCATACGAATGTGGTCGAGTTCTGGAACCGCGGTGAGCTGTACAGCTCTCTCGGATTTGACCGCTACTATGATAAATCCTTCTTCGGAGAAGAAGATACGGTATATTTCGGGGCATCCGACGATGTTCTATATCGCAAAACAGCGGAAGAGCTCGAGAAAATGGATCAGGCGGATAACCCGTTTTATGCGCACGTCATCTCGATGACGGCTCATCACCCATTTACTTTGCCTGAGGAGAAAGTCGGCATCACCCTGCCTGAACGTTATGACGATACGCTGGTTGGTGACTATATTCGTTCTCAGAACTATGCGGATCGTGAACTTGGTAAATTTATCGAGGATTTGAAGAATCGTGGAGTCTGGGATAATAGTATCGTCCTGTTATACGGAGATCATTTGGGACTCCCTACCACATCGCTTAAAGAGGAAGATTTGGTATTGCTGGAGGAGCTGCTCGGACATCCATACGACTATCCCGACATGATCAATATTCCGTTCATCATTACTTCTTCAGATGATATGCCAGCTGGAGAACAGAAGCAGGTTGGCGGCCAGGCAGACATTATGCCTACACTGGCTGGTCTTCTCGGCATCTCCTTAGATGAACATCTGCACTTTGGTCAGGATCTATTCGTGAATAAAGATTACAATCTGCTGCCGCAGCGTTATTACCTGCCAACGGGTTCCTTTGTCAACAATAGTGAAGTCTTCATCTCCGGAAGCGGGTTTGAGGACGGCTGGCATCACAAGCTGAAGGGAACGACCGGCAGTAAGTCACAAGCAACCGAGGAAGAATTCTATAATGCACTAGAGCTGATGAACTTATCCAACAGCTACATTCTGCAGCTTCCTTTAAAAGAATAGAATAGGACAAAAAGGCATCTGATCCCCTCCATCTGCAGGAGGAAGGATCAGATGCCTTTTTAATAGAAAGTCTTTCGTTACATCATGGTTTGCTTGTACCGTACGTATTGCCAGCAGAACAGATTATAGATAAACCGGCCATACACAAACCGGCTTCGGAGATGTGATCTGTTTGCCTGTGTAACTCAATTGCCCCTTCTCCGTGTCTACCTGGAAGAGTACAATATTGTTGCTGTCACGATTTGCTGCAAGCAGCTGATCACCCGCAGGTGTCAAGGCAAAGTGACGAGGATGCCCGCCCTCAGTTGAAATATGCTGCACCGTGCTCAGAGTACCGTCCTCAGAGATCGCATATACTACGATACTGTCATGTCCGCGATTGGAGCCGTACAGGAATCGTCCATCCTTGGAAACCGTAATTTCCGCGCAAGTGTTCTCCCCAGCGAAGCCTTCTTCAGGCAGTGTGGACAACGTCTGTTGTTCGGTCAATGCGCCTGCTTCTGCCTCATATGTAAAGAAAGTAACGGTAGAATCCACTTCATTAATTACATAAGCAAACTTTGCATTCGGATGGAAGACGAAATGTCTTGGACCCGCTCCCGCATGTGTGCTTACTTCACGATGCAGTACCAGCTTATGCTGATCACGGTCAATCGTGTAGACATATATTTTATCTAGTCCAAGGTCCTGAACCATAATATACTTACCATCCGGTGAGAAAAATGCGGAATGCACATGCGGCCGATCTTGACGCTCTGGATGAGCTCCCTTACCGGAGTGCTGTTTGGAATCTACCATCTGTCCTACACTGCCATCATCATTCAGCGATACAAGACTTACTGCTCCGCCGTGGTAACTAGATATGAGCAAATACTGATACTCAGGGTCTATTTGCACATGACAGGTTGGAGCAATAGCGGATGGAGTACGGTTAATAAGCGTAAGCTCGCCTTGCTCTGGGTGTATTGCATAGGCCAGCACTTCCCCGGCCTTCGTTCCTTCTGCCGTCGTTATTTCTCCAATCGCATACACACGCTGATGTTCGGTATCGACTTGAAGAAAAGTCGGATTCTTCACTCCGGATGTCTCAGATAACAGAGTAAGCTCGCCTGCTTGTTCATTGAATGCATAAACATGGATACCAGGGTCGCTTGCTTCCGAATAAGAACCCGTAAATACGAGAAGTCGAGATTGTGCTGTCATTTTGTAACTTCCTCCTTAATTGTCTGCTATTTGTACAATAGGCTCTGTCTGTATAAGTACGTTCCCAGCTACAGCTCTTGAGATCATACAGGAGCTTTCTGCCTTGTGTGCAATACGAATCGCTTTATCCATATCGTCCTGCGTCGCTGTTGACGTTAAAGTCACCACAGGAGCATGCTTAATCGCTTCGTAGGTAAAGATGTTATTGGTTACATCCACTGTCGCTTCAGATGTCAAAGTAAGACTCTCTGTTTCCAGGGACGAACGCTCCAGCATAGCTGCGAGTGTAATAAGATAGCAAGTTGCTGCAGCGCCAAGCAGCATTTCATCTGGATTGGTCCCAACTCCAGGTCCGCCCATTTCCTTCGGGATGGAGATCTGTGTCTTTAACTGACCCGCTTCAATGGTACCATCGCTGTTCCTTCCGCCATTCCAGACGGCATTAAGTATAAAGGGATGCTTCATAATCTGTAACCTCCAATCCTTCCTATCATACCATAGCCTGTCTATAGAAGATCAATAACGAGACTGAACACATGAACAGCCGGGAGGACTCGTGCAAGAGTCTTTCCCGGCAGTTCATAAGCCACTTCTTAAGTATTAACTATACGATTACTCTGAGTCCACGACAGGGAACCATCCAGGTACATTCATGATCATATTCCATAGTGGGTCAGGAATAACCAGTCTTTCCTGGTCCAATTTCGTTAAGTTAACCGCTATATGCTCTTCATTGCCTGATTCAATCTTCTCCACCCAATCAGGTTCAATGATCAGCTCACGTCCGAGTGCGAGCAGCGGAACTCCCGTCTCAAGAGCTGCCAAGGCTTCATCTGGAGTGTGAATTTGTCCAACCCCAATTACCGGAGCTTTGCCGCCAACACGTTCCAGAATCCATTCCATTCTAGATTTCGAATCATCTGCTCCTCTTCTCGGCTTCGACCAGAAGTCATTCAAGGATACATGGATATAATCCAAGTTCTTCTCTTTAATTGCATCTAGCAAAATAAAGGTCTCCTCCATCGTCAAACCCGGAGTTTCCGGCTCCTCAGGAGAGAAACGGTATCCAACCATAAACGGAGTTTTGGCATGCTCTCGAACGGCTGCCTGCACGCTGTCTATTACTTCTAGCGGAAAAGTAAGCCGTTGATGTGCATCTCCTCCGAAGCGATCTTCTCTTCGATTGGAATGTGGGGACACAAATTGTTGAATGAGGTATCCGTTAGCCCCGTGAATTTCCACACCGTCAAATCCGGCAGCAATCGCACGGCGTGTCGCTTCACCAAAATCTTGAATGATGCTCTCGATCTCGGATTCAGCAAGTTCTCTAGGCATCGGTGAGCCTGGTCTTTCACTTGCGACCGCACTTGGTGCTACAACATCTCCACCGACAGCATCTGGAGGGCATAAACGACCACCATGGAAAATTTGCAGTACTGCTTTGGCACCTTGTTCCTTAATGGAATTTGCCAGCTTGGTCAGACTCGGTATAAAGGAATCATCTGTTGATGAGAATTGGCCTACGAACCCTTTTCCATTCTCGGTCACGTAAGTAACTGCTGTGACCACCATTCCGGCTCCTCCAGAACGACGTGCATAGTATGCAAGCTCTGCATCGGATACGGTGCCATCTTCATTCGAGGACGAATGCGTCATTGGTGCCAGGACAATTTTATTTTTCAGAATAATGCCATTCGGTAAAGTCACTTTCTCAAAAATCGGACTATATTTGGGATTCATTCTATTCCACTCCTTTAATCTATATATATTTATATTCGTAAGATATAAAGAGCTAATAAACTACAAGTACCTTACTGAAACAATTATAGTAACTTGAATATATTCTTTCAAGCTGCTTCGGTCCTGCACTGAGGTAACTTGAAACCATCTAATGGACTATGCCTTCGACAATTTACTTAATATTTGTTGATCTATGCTTCTCTTACCCTCAATAAGGATATTTAAAAAGACGAAAGTCCGACCCACATCACAAATGCAGACCGGACTCTTTAGGTTCAGTGTATCGGCGAAAAGTATTAATTCTTAACCAGCGCTCTCTGCATGTCCACTTCCTTGACACATTCCAGTGAATCATGATTATCATTGAAGGCAAGCGGAGTCACAGGATATACATCCATTAACGTTTCTTGAAATGATCTGATCATCGGCAGCATTCGATGCATTTCGGTCATCTTCGGATCGAGCCATGCATCGATCTGATCTGGCGTAAGTATGGCCGGCATGCGGTGATCAAATTCACGAATGGTCATGTTTGCATCCGACATCAGCATCGTACAAGTTCGGAGCGGCTGCTTCCTAGTATCCTTCCATACCTCGTACAATCCGGCAATGCCGAACATGGAGCGATCTGGCATAACCACCCGTACCGCATACCTGCGCTTGCCATCCTGACGCCAATAATAAAAACCATTGCAAGGTATGACACAGCGTCTTTGTTCCACCATCTTGCGGTAAGTCACATTCTCACTAACGGACATTAAGTCGGCATTAACAGCATCCTTGCCCCAAAAAGGAATAAATCCCCAGCGATACTCATCCATGATACGTTCTCCATCCTCATAGAGAATAATCGGAGCATGCTGTGTCGGACTGATGTTATAACGGTTCTTGTAATAGTACATAACTCGTTGTATCCCAAAGTGATCACGCACCTCATCTAGATCTGCGGCCAGTGAATAACGTTTACACATCTCTGTCTTCCCTCCCTGTATTTTCCTATATCATTTGTGGCGTTAGGGAAATTTATACATGAAATTTACAGAAAATGATCATCATTTGAAGTATGCTGTAGAAATGGATATGCAGCCATGGTATTAAAGGGTTTCAGGATGAACAGATCATGGTAAATAGGAAATGTTAAGCAAACCTACCAATACATAATTTTAGTAAGGAGCGAAGCGGATTGGATTTTTGGATATACTCGATCATCAGCATGATTTATATCATCCTCTTCTTATGGATGGCGATCGATCTCTCACGAACGAGGAGGTGGTTTCGCTACCCATTGTTTCTTCTCCTCGTTACATTCAGCCTTGCTTACGATAACGGCATCATAGCTGCAGGAGAGGCAATAGGCGAAGGAGATCTGCTAATGACGCTGAGCAGTCTTCGTTTTTGGCTGCATGCTTTTGTTACGCCTACACTTGTCTTGATTGGGTATTATATTCTGCAGCGCTCAGGTGTAAGATGGGGACGAAGCATGGCTACACAGATCAGTGCCTGGCTGATTACAGCCGGCCTCATTATTTATCAGATCATAGTCTCAACGCTGGCCGAAGTGCAGCATCTTACTCTCACGGAAGAGTATGGTGTTATGAGATATAGCGCAGAGGGCCAGGCAGGTCCGCCTATAATGGTTATCATTGTGGGCATGATTCTGCTCGTCATAGGTATCCTTGTCCTCGTGAAGCAAAAATGGGCTTGGCTCCTTGTTGGGACGGCTCTGCTGTTTATCGGGCAGCTAATTCCTATTCCCATCGAAAGCTCGGCGGCAACCAACATATTTGAATTGATTCTAATTCTGTCCATTTGGCTCACCCTTCGGCATCAGGATCGAAATCCAGCATAGTTCATGTCATGAACTATTCAGCGAGTAAATTATGACATGTTATATTTAGAATTAAATGTGCACAAAAAAACTCTAAATCTGCATTCAGCCGATTTAGAGTTTTTTCGATTGGATATTCGAGAAGATCACAGTGTCCATATTCGCTTCGTAAGTACAGGGACGCTAAACTTATCTCCCCACTCATGAATCGTTTCGAACGCATCCTCTGCATCCGTGCCATCCGATATTCGGTAAACATTCATGACAGGTACAATCCGGCGTCCTTTTGGTTTAATTGCGATAGAAGGACCATAGAATTCTTCAATAATAATGGATTTAATATCCTCCGGTTGATATATACGATCACCGATCTGCAGCTTATGATTAACGAGCTTAAATAGTTTGGGCTTCTTGGACAGCTGTAGAAGAAGGATTATAATTTCAAATGCAAGAACGGCGCTATACAGAATAAACGGGATCGTAAGCAATTCTCCGTCCTCTGACAGATTAACTAGGCCCAATAAGAGCGTAGCGACTCCAAATATCACTAAAGTTCGGAATCTTTTTCGATGGCTGACCATGAACTCGGGTGTGGGTTTGAATAGCTGCATGAACTTTCCCCTCTCATTATCGGTAACCTTATAAGTAATCATAATCGATCTTAGATCAATCTAATATCTGAAATTCCCTCTCTTCACCGGGATTTGATGCCGCTCAGCCATCGCCTTGATCTCTTTCATAATCATATCTTCCTGCTTCTGATCCTGGAATTTAATTCGCATGTACATAGGCGTTCTCTTCTTGTTAAACAACTGTAATCCAACACATGGATTAAAGTAACCTCTAACAATAATGAACTGAATCTCAGTAGCAGTGAATTGATGCGGCCCGACTCGATAAGAGTCTGGAAGCACTTCGAATGCGACTGGCTTCCATGGCTTGTATTTAATGAAATACCAAGCCATCATGATAAGGTAGTATAAACATAACAATATGTAAAAAGAGAATATCCAAAAAATTTCCGATTCTCTACGTAAGCTAGAGACAAATACCTGAGTTTGGAGCGCTATTAAAATAAGAACGAATATAACTCCTGATGTATCCTTAGGACGATGAACCATGTGGACTTTGCCTGATTCCATGAGCTTCAGCCCTCCTTCAGTTAACTATTGATCCGCGGATAAATACAAACTGAACATTCCATAATATGACATTCCTGCTCTATATCGTAACTGAGATACTTTTGTACTGTCAATGCACACAAAAAAAAGAGCACCCTTATAAAGGTGCTCCGCCTTACCTGACTTCATTTCAGAAATTTTCTGAAGCCTTCCACATGCTCTTCACGATAGCCCATTGATTCATACATTCGGTGAGCCTCGACTCTTTGTCCGCCGGATACGAGAATGATATAGCTGCAGTTCTGCTGTCTCGCGATCATTTCAATCTCATTCATCAGCTTTCGGCCGATGCCTTGTCTTCGAATTTTGGAGGATACTACGACATTTTCGATCACCATGAACGGCTCACACTCGCCAATCAGATCTTTACACAGGATTCCCATCAACGACCCTGCAAGCTCATTCTCATAAAAAGCACCCAGCACATAATAGCTCTTATCTTCAAGCAGCGTTTGATAAGTCTCTTCCATCTTCGCCAGGTTTGTACTGACACCGATCAGTTCTTCGTACAGCTCTGCCAGCTGCGGCAGATGCTTCATTTCAATTTGCTCAATATAGACCATGCTACTCCCTCTCTCTTGTTCATGTGCCTTTTATAATTTTTTCTTCAAAAAATATTGCTTGATTTCCCCGGGAAATAAATCGTTAATGCCGTATACCTCATATCCATGCTTCTCATAGAACGAAGGCGCTTGATACGAGAAGGTCGACGTATGTGCAAACAAGCAGCCTAACTCTCTGCCTCTGCGCTCCGCTTCATGCAGCATCTGATGCCCGAATCCCTTGCTCCGATAGGCTTCAGCAATCCAAAATACATCAATGTATAGTCCATATAACCACGTCTCGCAAAATATTCCCCCGACCACTTCTGACGCTTCGTTTTTCAAATAGAGATGAATACTGTCACCAGGCTCTTTCAGCAATCCACCAGTTGCTCGCATATTATATCCATGCAGCTTACGGCAAATGTCTTCATAGTCCGTAACAACCTCTCTATCCGTAGATAAACACATATTGTCAAAATAAATGTCTGCCACAAGCGCTATCCTCTCTCAGCTAAGTTTTATTTCTCGGGTAATCGCAGAATCAGCATAAGTTTGACAAATACTTGTCTGTTTTTTGTCAAAAGCTATAGCTTACTGTAGATTGGTTGATCTATTCGTCTGTTTTCAAGTTTCCGTCTTCCAGCTTATTAATCTCGGCCTTCGAGATCACGTGCATAGGCGGTCGACTTCGTACGCTGTACTAATGTATCATATTCGCTCTTTAGAATACTCATGTGAATGATATCATTGTATTTCCCATTTCGATAAATCTTCTGCCTCGCTCTACCTTCTTCTACAAAGCCGCATTTCTTATAGCAATGAATTGCCGCATGATTGAAATCATACACTTGGAGCTCCAGCCGATTTAAATTCATCTCATTAAATACTAGATTTTGCAGCAATCGTATCGCTTCAGAGCCGAAACCTCTTCCTTGATCTTTCTTCGAACCAATAACAATCGCAAGCGAGGCCGTTCGGTTCTTCCAGGAGATATTTAGCACGTCAATCTGACCTATATAGTCGAGTGTATTCTGATGTGCAATGACAAAGCTCTTGTGTGTATCTGACCTGCCGTCCATCATCATATGTATGAAGTCTTCCGTCTTCTTTATACTTTGCGGATACCTAAATAAATCACTCAGAGTAGACGTAATATCCGGATCGTTAACCCAGCTTCGTATTGCAGATGAATCCTCCATTCGATATTCTCTTAGTACAATTCGTTCGCCAATAATGTGCCCCATCGCTAACACCCCTTTTCGTTTCTCTAACCTGCGTGTCCAGCCCTTCTAACACAGAAATCGTTCATGGGATTAAGGACCTGCACTACATCTATCCTTTATAACGGTCATTGTACTAAAAAAAAGATGACTTCGGAATATCCGAAGCCATCTTCATTCATTTAGCTACAGCTTCCTGGAGGTCAGCTTAGCTTGTGTGAACAAGAGCAGATAATCGTATCCTCCGGCCTTGGAATCCGTACCCGACATATTGAAGCCGCCGAACGGATGAGCTCCAACCAGAGCCCCGGTACACTTTCGGTTTATATACAGGTTTCCACAGTGCATCGTCTCCAGCGCCTCCTCAATGCGATCCTGGTCTGAGGAGAAATAGGAGCCTGTCAATCCAAACTCTGTATCATTATATATTTCAATTGCCTCCTTATAATCTGAAGCCTTGCATATAGCAAGAACGGGACCAAAAATTTCTTCCTTCATAATTCTCGCATCTGGTTTCACATCCGCGAATACAGTAGGCTGGATATAGTAGCCATTCCCTTCGGCCGGACTTCCTCCCGTTAGTAACGTTCCTTCGCCCTTGCCAATTTGGATGTAATTCAAGATTTTATCATAAGAAGCCTTATCAATGACCGGTCCTGCTGGATAATTCAGTTCTGGTAACCCGGCAGCAAGCTTCTCCGTCAGCTCCTTAACCTTCTCCACAACTTCATCATACACAGCTTCTACAATGATCGCTCTCGACCCGGCGGAACACTTCTGTCCCTGGAAACCAAAGGCAGAAGCAACAATGGCCTGCGCCGCTGCATCAAGATTCGCGGTCTCATCTACGACGATCCCATCCTTGCCGCCCATTTCGGCAATAAGCCGCTTGATCCAAATTTGGCCTTCTGACGTATCCGCTGCCTGCTTACTTATATGAAGTCCGACTTCCTTCGAGCCGGTGAAGCTGATAAATCGGGTCTTCGGATGAGAAGTTAAATAATCTCCTACTTCCGCTCCGCTGCCAGGTATAAAATTGATAACACCAGCTGGAAGACCCACCTCTTCCATAAGCGCAACAAATTTATGAGCTATTGCAGGCGTCGTCGAAGCAGGCTTGAGCAATACCGTATTTCCTGACACAACCGCTGCAGTTGTCATACCTACGCATATCGCCAGCGGGAAATTCCATGGAGGTATGATGACGCCAACCCCTAGAGGAATATATGTTAAGCGATTGTCTTCACCTTGCACCTTGGTTAGAGGCTGTATTTCATTAATTTGATCAATACGTAATATTTCACGTGCATAAAATTCAATAAAATCAATAGCTTCGGCTGTGTCTGCATCAGCCTCGGCATAGTTTTTACCAGATTCAAGAATCATAAGTGCCGAGAATTCATGCTTACGTTCCCGCATAAGAGTCGCTGCCTTGAATAGATATTCCGCTCGCTCTCTTGGAGGTACCCTCTTCCACGTTTCGAATGTGCTTACGGCAATCTGCATGGCTTCTTCTGCCAGTGGCTGATTCGCTTTACTCACATATCCGATGACTTCCCCTAAATTCCCCGGGTTGACCGAAGTAATTACCTCTTCAGTGAACACCTTCTTCTCACCGATATGGAGAGGGATATTTTGACCTAATTCAGACTTTACTTTGCTAATCGCTTTTTCCATCGCCTGCTTGTTCTCTTCCAAACTGAAGTTCACGAAAGGCTCATTGACAAAGGGACTGATATTCGCTGTCTTATTCACGTTACATATCTCCTCTCAATTTAAAACAATTATGTTATTTATTAACACTGTATCCATTTGGATTATACACTCAGCCTTACGATTTGTACACATCAAACAACTATATTGTTTAATGTGTACAAATTTAGACAACCCTTAAGCCTTCTAAATATCCAGCTCTGTATTCTTCTTCTCACGAGTTGCACTTACAGCAATTAGAGAAATTACACCTGTGAGAATGATATATAGCGCGACAGGCACCCAAGAATTGTTGAATTCACTTAACAGCCATGTAGCAATAAGTGGTGCGGTTCCTCCCGCAACAGCTGCACCGATCTGATATCCGAGGCTGACACCTGTATAACGCACCTTGGTACTGAATATTTCAGAAAACATTGTTCCCAGCACCGCTGTAACTGGAACCCAAACAATTCCTAGACCCAGAATTGTAGCCAAGATCATGAGAGCTATAGAGCCTTGAGACAACAGATAAAAGTATGGGAATGCATAGAGAATAATTGCAATTGTACCACCGACAAACAGCGGTTTTCTGCCTATTTTGTCAGACAACTTCCCTGCAAGCGGGATTAGGGCAGTTGCCACAAGAGCTGCAAGCAATACGGCATTGAGCACCGGTGAACGTTCATAGCCTAGATATGTTGTGCAATAGGCAACAACGAAGGTTCCAAATATATAGAATGGACCTGTCTCTACTACCTTGGCACCGACAGCAATTAGAACCGATTTCCAGTGGTAACGCAGCGTATCAAGAAGAGGTACACGGGAGGTTTCACCTGATTTTTGTGATTCTTTAAATGCAGGAGTTTCATCCAGACCGTTACGAATCCATAGACCGATGAAGACAAGGACAGCACTCATGATAAAAGGTACTCTCCAGCCCCAGGACATAAAGGCATCATCCGGAAGCAGGCTCATCAGGGACAACGCCAAAGTACCCATCACCATTCCAATCGTTACACCCATTTGAGGAATACTGCCGTAGAAGCCGCGATTGTTTTTACCAGAGTATTCAACAGCCAGCAAAAGGGCTCCGCCCCACTCTCCTCCGATGCCAAGTCCTTGGATACATCGCATCAGAATCAAGAGAATGGGTGCCCATACGCCAATCGCATTATAATCAGGCAAACAGCCAATCAGTACCGTAGATCCTCCCATTAAAGAAAGGGTCATAACTAATGTCTTCTTTCTCCCTACCTTGTCTCCGATATGACTGAATATGATGCCCCCAAGCGGCCGAATAAAGAACGGAAGCGCAAAGGTAAGATATGATAACAGCAGGCTGACTACTGCATCCTCGGCTGGAAAGAATAACTGGTTAAAAACAAGTGAAGCAGCCGTTCCATACAAAAAATAATCGAACCATTCGATAGAGCTGCCAATCAAGCTTGCAATTAATGCTCTGACAGATGTTTTTTTGCCCAATGCCGGATTCGTTCCTACAGGCTGTGTTTGTACATTCGCCATAGAGATATTCCCCCATTTTCATTTAATTGAACAGCAACATGTCTAACTCTAAACATCGTTTTATTTTGAACATACTATATTCTAATATCAAGTTGAAATATAAGTGATTCCCATGTAATATTTATACTAAATTACACAAAGTGAGAGGTTCTTATGTTCAATAATGAACAGATTGAATTAAATACCGATTATGTTGCAATGAATTTTGATCAAAACGTCAGCCAACTAATCCAGAATCTTGAGAATTCCAAAGCAGTTCATATTGAATGGAATGACCGTCATTATTTGTTTACAGCAAGTGATATAAGCCGTTTTTTAGTTAAGGAAGGACATCTCCAGGATTTACTATCTGAATGGTCCCCGTCACCGATCATCGACTTGGACAATCCACATTTCTCCAGAGGAGAATGGATATCTGATCTGCCTGATGATCTTGACCGTCCCATCCTATTTGTGAGTGAGTCAAATCAGATTACTGGATTCCTTTCCCTCTTTAACTTATTAAAGCAAATAGCTGCACAAAAGCACAAAGCAGAAGCTTATTTAAACTCTTTATTAGATACAGTAACCGATGCCGTTACAGCTGTTGATCGGAAAGGGACTGTAATTTGCTGGAATGAGACAGCTGTGAGTATTTATGATATTCCATACGAGCGAATAATGGGCAGAACGATCGGTGAACACTTTGATCCCGACTCTTTGATGCTGCTGCGGAGCATAGACGAAGGACGCATCATACGCAACATGTACCACAAATCTCGTGAAGGAACCCACGTCCTTATCAATGCTTCACCTGTTAAGGATTATAATGGTCAGATTATCGGCGGTCTCGCCTCTGAACAGGACATTACTCATCTAGTTAGGCTGAATGAAGAGCTCACTTCCGCTCAGGCGAGTATATTAGATACGCTTCCTCGCAAAGACGATCCCTTCAGTCATATCGATGGTCAGAGTCATAGCATTAGCAAAGTGGTCCGAATTGGCAAAAAGATGGCTGAATCCGATACACCTGTCATTCTGTATGGGGAGTCGGGTGTCGGGAAGGAACAGCTGGCAAAAGTCATTCATCTGGCAAGCCCGCGTGCTGAGCATCCATTCTTGTCCATTAATTGCGGTGCAGTACCTGTCGGCATGCTGGAGAGTGAACTATTTGGATTTGAAGGCGGTACGTTTTCCGGCAATAACCATTATGATCCTGGCAAGCTGGAGCTAGCTGATAAAGGAACGCTGCTCTTAAATGAGATTGACAAGCTTCCGATGGATGTCCAGGATAAACTGTATCATGCTTTGAAGAACCAGTCTTTCCGGCGTTATGGAGGACATACCGATATTCCGCTGAATACGCGTATTATCGGTGCATCGAAGCATAATCTGGAGGAGCTTGCTGCGAGCCAGAATTTCAGCTCCGAGCTATATTACACGCTCAGTATTGTGTCGATCTCTGTTCCACCTCTGCGTGACAGAATCGAGGACATTTCAATTTTGAGCACCATGTACTTACGCGAATTTTCAGCACAGTATCAAAAACCGATTCCTGTACTTACACCAGAGGTCATATTGGCTTTTTCTAACTATGCGTGGCCTGGAAATATCGCAGAACTTCGGGCTGTTCTTGAGCGGTGTGTTATTCTTGGAGAAGGTGATCAAATCAAGCTGGAGCATCTCCCCGATTCTTTTCTGGAACATTTCGGGGCCATAAGTGATGGGGAGCAAGTTCTGATAGAACATATACATTATGACAACCGGCTGAAAGCAAAAGTGTCTGAGACAGAAGAGAAGGCACTTATTGAAGAAGCTCTACATAAGGCCGCTGGTAACAAGAGTGTTGCTGCGAAATTGCTTGGCATATCACGAGGAACCTTATACAACAAAATGAAGAAACATTATTTAGAGTGAAAAATGATGGATTGGGGCAAACCGATGTTGTTATTCTCCGGGTTGCCCTGAATGATTTCACTTCATCGTATTAAACCTTTTCCGATCTACAACTCTTGATTGAAACATCCTAGGGCCAGGGTGTTATGAACATTAATTTACTTGAATAAATTTTTGAGTACAAACCACACATTTGCTGGCCGCTCTGCCAATCGTCTCATATTGTAGCCAAACCAGTCTCGTCCGTAAGGTACATATACACGAACCTTATACCCTTCCTTGACCAAACTCTTCTGTAAGTCCTCAGCAATCCCGTATAACATCTGAAATTCAAATCGATCAAGGGCATAGCCCTTCTGTGCCGCCTCTTCTTTCACATACTGAATGATGGCCTCATCATGAGTTGCAACAGCAGTATAATTTCCATTCGAAAGATGCTGGGAAATAAGCTTCTTATAGTTGTCGTCAACATCCTTCTTGTTAGGATAAGCCACCTTGGGCGACTCTTTATAGGCCCCCTTCACCAGTCTTAAATTGGCATCATATGGATTGAGGTCCTCCACATCTTGCTCCGTTCGATACAAATAAGCCTGGAGTACAATTCCTACATTATCAAATTTCTTCCGGAGATCTCGGTAGATGTCGATAGATACCTCGCAGTGAGCATAATCCTCCATGTCAATCCGTACAAAATTGTTATAACGCTGTGCGCATTCGAGAATTTGATTCATGTTATCCATGCATAGCTGCTTGTCAATATCAAGTCCAAGTGAGGTCATTTTTAAAGACAAGTTGGACTTAATACCACTGTCTGCAATGGCTTCCAAAGTCTCTATACACATCTTGGCTGATTCAAGCGCTTCTTCCCTCGTCGAGATAAATTCTCCTAAATGATCCAACGTAGCAACACGTCCATCACGATTCAAGCTTCTTACAGACTGAACGGCATCATGAATCGTAATTCCCGCAACAAACCGACTTGCTCCAAATCTTAAACCATACTTCTTCGCCATCTGATTAGCTGTTGGATTCTTGGCTAAGGCCTGAAAAAAATTTTTAAGCACGATTTCCATCCTACACCTCCGTTCTATCCATATAATGGTTATATCTTCTATCATTCTACATAAATGAATAAAATTTGTACATAGAAATGTGTATATTTAAACAAAAAATGTTTTAATTATCATTGAAATGATGATTTTGTTCAAAATTGAACACTCTACTGACATAAAAAACCGCCTCTGCACTTTCGTTCAGAGACGGCAATTCAAACTGATTTAATTTACTAAACTTTTAAAGGTTTCTTCCATAATCCCAAGATGATTCCGGAAATAACAGCACCAATCACAACTGCCAGCAAGAACATCAAGGCATTGCTCGCAAGTGCAGCGACGAAGATTCCTCCATGGGGAGCAGGCAGGTTAATCGCCCACAATTGAGTCAGTCCTCCGGCGACTGCCGATCCAACGATACACGAGGTCAATACCCGGAGCGGATCAGCCGCTGCAAATGGAATGGCCCCTTCTGTAATAAAGGATAAGCCTAGTACATAATTCGTAATCCCGGATTTGCGCTCCTCTTCCGTAAACTTATTCTTAAAGAAGGTTGTTGCTAATGCTATTGCTAATGGAGGAACCATACCTCCCGCCATAACAGCTGCCATCATCAGCCCGTTCTCATTTCCGCTTGACGTAAACACGCCAATTGCAAATGTGTATGCAGCTTTGTTAAACGGTCCGCCCATATCAATTGACATCATACCGCCGAGAATGATTCCGAGCAGAACCATATTCCCTGTACCCAGATTGTTAAGTACATCAATTAACCCCGTATTGATCCAGCTGAAAATGGGTGACAAAATATAGAACATCAGTGAGCCGGTAATCAGCAGTCCGAACACTGGATATAGCAGAATGGCTTTTAATCCGTCAATGGCTTTGGGCAAATGCTTAAACACCCGGCGAAGTCCAATGACAACGTAACCTGCCAGAAATCCGGCTGCAAGTCCGCCGAGAAATCCTGCATTGGCATTAACCGCCATTAAACCACCTACCATACCCGGCATAAGTGCCGGACGATCAGCAATACTCATTGCAATGAATCCCGCCAAAATAGGAATCAGAAAATGAAACGCACCTTCACCGCCGCCTATCGTTTGCAGCAGCTGGAAGATTGGGTTATCCTCACCAGCCACTTGTTCAATGAGGAACGAAATGGCGAGCAGAATCCCGCCGCCGACAACAAACGGAAGCATATGAGATATACCGTTCATTAAGTTCTTATACAAGGTACTGCCGACACTTTTCTTCTCATCCGCAGCTGGTGAAGCGGCTCCACCTTCTGCCTGGTAGATCGGGGCATCTCCTTTTACAGCTTTGGATATCAGCTCTTCCGATTTACGAATACCATCGCTGACAGGACGCTGCAATACCGGTTTACCTGCAAATCGTGCCATCTCGACATTTTTATCTGCCGCCACGATAATTCCCTTCGCCCGGCGGATTTCATCTTCGGTCAAGACATTACTCGCTCCTTCAGATCCGTTGGTTTCCACCCGGATTTGAACGCCCATCTCTTGAGCCTTCTTCTTGAGTGCATCTTCAGCCATAAAGGTGTGGGCAATTCCCGTAGGGCAAGCGGTTACTGCAACAACAAATGGAATTTCTTCAGCTTGGTCTGCTGGTTTCAGAGTCTCATTTGTCGATGAGTCCGCCGAGTTCGTCTTATGCTCCGACTTCTCCGAACCCTCCGCTTCCTCAGCCTGCTTCTCATTGAATAGAGCGGTTACCTCATTCGGTGTCTTTGTTTGCAGCAATCGTTCAATGAAAACGTTGTCAATCAATAGCCGGGAAAGGGCAGCGAGCGTACGAAGATGTGTACTTCCTGCTCCTTCCGGTGCCGCAATCATGAAGAACACATGTGCAGGCTCACCGTCTAATGATTCAAAATCGACACCGGCTTCGCTTTTTGCAAATACAACAGTTGGCTCATTCACAGCTGCAGTCTTCGCATGAGGCATTGCGATCCCGCCGCCGATTCCTGTGCTGGATTCTGCCTCACGTTTATATATCATTTCTTTGAATAGAACAGGATCAT
Organism: Paenibacillus urinalis; assembly: GCF_028747985.1. NCBI lineage: Bacteria > Bacillati > Bacillota > Bacilli > Caryophanales > Paenibacillaceae > Paenibacillus > Paenibacillus urinalis. The sequence continues at coordinate 2,241,543 of NZ_CP118108.1, read as the reverse complement.
TGATACGCCCGCTGCTAGCGAGACTAGCTATCAATTCATCCATTGCGCCATCCTTCGAAGTGGATTTCAAATTCATGATCATCGTTTCTTCAATCATCAAATCCGTAATTCTCATGTCTAACAACTCCCCTGAATGATCAGGCGTGCATTTTCACGCCTATTAGGTCTTACTTTTGTATTTATAATTTGGTGATTTGGACTTCAGGAATCAATTTATCAATTTCTTTTCGCTGAGCAAGATCGTCTGAAAATGCCGTTGCACTGCCTGAAGCTACACCTGCACGAAATGCCTCTAACGGGTCTTTTGTTTGAGTAAGCGTTCCGACAAAGCCAGCAATCATCGAATCTCCGGCACCGACTGAATTTCTTACGGTTCCCGCAGGAACCGTGGCGTGATAAACGGCCTCACTTGTAATCAACAGTGCTCCTTCACCAGCCATAGAAATAATGACGTGCTGTGCGCCTTCATCCAGCAGCTTCCTGCCATAGGTAATGAGATCGTCCTGAGACTCGATCGTAACTCCAAACAACTCAGCTAATTCGTGATGATTCGGTTTCACCAGCAGCGGTTTATAGTACAAAGCTTCGAGCAAGGCCTCACCTGTCGTATCGATGACAAATTCAGCCCCTGCTTTCTGGCAGGCTTTGATTAATCGAAGATAGAAATCACCGCCAAGTGAAGGAGGAATACTGCCTGACAGCACCAGAATATCTCCTTCTGCAAGCTGATTAAGCTTCTGAAGCAGAGCCACCGCCTCTTCCTCTGTGACTACAGGACCAAGACCATTGATCTCGGTCTCCTGGTCATGCTTCAATTTGACGTTAATTCGTGTATCATCCTGAATGAAAACAAAATCCGATCTAATTCCTTCCTTGTTCAGATAGGCGTCTATAAAATTCCCCGTAAATCCGCCAATAAAACCAAGCGCTGCATGTTCTGCATTCAGCTGGTTAAGCACCCTGGATACATTGATTCCTTTTCCACCAGGGAGCTTTAAATCCCGCTTCATTCGGTTCAAGCTGCCAAGCTCCAGCTGTTCAACTTCCACGATGTAATCGATGGATGGATTGAGTGTTACCGTATATATCATTTTAATCCCTCAATTGCTTTAAATTTCGGTCCAAGCCATTTCCTATATTCGCCAGGAACCCTGTCTGTTATTAACGTCGCTTCTTCCAGATTAAACAGCTTGGCAAAAGCGATTTCCCCAAACTTACTGGAATCTGCCAGCACGTAGGTCTGTCCAGATAACTGATGGGCCCTGCGTTTAATTAATGCCTCTTCCGGATCCGGAGTCGTATAGCCCATCGCCATATCCAATCCATTGGTACCCAGGAAGCTCTTGTCGAAGCGGAAGTTATCCATATTTTGAAGTGCTATGCTGCCAATGACCGCCTTCGTATGCGGTTTCATCATGCCACCGAGCAAATAGCTGCGTATCTTTTTACTTACCAGCGCTTCTACGTGGGAGAGTCCGTTGGTAACAACGGTAATATCCTGTGCTTCAATATAAGGAATCATGGCAAGCGTGGTCGTGCCCGCATCCAGATAAATACATTCACCATCATGGAGCTGTTTGGCCGCTAAGATCGCTGCTGCTGTCTTTTCTTGAACGTTTTTGAACGTTTTCTCATCCATGCCAAGCTCGATGCTCTTATGACTTACAAGTGAAGCCCCTCCATGAACTCTTTTGAGCAGGTTCTTCGCCTCTAAATCCACCAAGTCTCTTCGAATCGTGGATTCAGAAGCCTGGAGTAATTCAACCAGCTCCTGAAGTTTAACCACTCCACGCTGCTGTAAGCGTTCTAAAATCATCCGATATCGTTCTTCTGTCAGCATCTTTTCTTCCTCCTGACTGATTCTATAGTACCACATATCTGAATAAAAACAATCATTTTCTATCAAAAACATTCAATTTTCGTCAAATTAAGGCTATTACATTAAAAAAGGCTCCAAGCAGGCTTGCCTTCATGCAAGAACTCCCGCCAGAGCCAGATCGCTTGTCTAATCTATGAAAATTAATTACCCAACCGACATTGGATTGATTCACGCTGCTTCTTCGTCAAGCCCTTGAATACCAAGTCGTAGGAATGATCGATCATCGGCCGAATATCCTCTACTCTAAGGTCTTGCCCCAGATATACCGTGTTCCAGTGCTTTTTGTTAAGATGATAACCCGGCACGACCGCCTGATGCTGTTCACGCAGATTCACGGCTATGAGCGGATCGCATTTGAGTGATATGCTGAGCGGTTCCTTATCCTTATTCAGGGAAATCAAGGCAAACATTTTCCCCTCAATTTTGGCCACAAGGGTATCCGCCCCGAACGGATAGTCCTCCTTGGCAGCCTTTTTGGCCAAACAATAGGAAACGATTGAATTCACTTCAGAACTCTCCTTCGTACGTATTCAGAAATGATATGTATTACATCAAAGGTATTGCAAACACCATAACGATTCTCACTCTGTCCACTTGTCTCGTATCATCCTGTTACTTTCTCCCATAAGCACTCTACCTGAACAAGCCGTTTGCTTTCAAATTCTAACCGATAGATGTCCGGCTTCGAGGTTCCTGCCCAGAAATCATAACCATACTGTGAATCATAATAATTCATGATTGCCACCATGATATTGCCATGTGTACCGAGAATAATACTCTTCTCTGAATATTCCTCTAGTATTCGTTCAATGATCGGGATTGCACGTTGCTGCATTTGCCGAGTAGATTCTCCACCGTCAAGTGCATAATCCAGATCTTCAAACGAAGCTTTTATCGCTCTCTCCAGCACTTCCCAGTCTGATCTATGATCTGGTCCTTCTATCCTTCTTTCCTTAAGCTCCTCATGGAGTACGACCTCTAAACCCTTGGATTTCGCAATAGGATTAACCGTCTCAACGGCACGAGTGTAAGGACTGGATATAACCAGGTGCACCGGTATGGAAGCAAATATATGAGCCAGCTCCTGTGCATGTGCAGCTCCTTTGTCAGACAAGCCTCTTGTACGCTCTTCTCCAAAGATAAACGGGGATTCCGCGTGCCTTACCATATATAACTCCGTTCTACCTGAACTCACTGATATTATTCCCCCTGATCTATAGAATATATCGTATAGCCATGTCTTATTTCTTACTCCATACGACAATAATCAGCGTCGCAAGCGGTCCTAGTAACAATGAGAGCAAGAACCAATTCAAACCACTTCGATTCTTGCCTTGTGCCAGGCCTGCATTAATGAGGGCGAGCGTTCCCCATCCGATGTAATAACCATTGTCCATAAGATTGCCCTCCACACGAAAAGGTGTTTCTACTCAAGTCATTTACTTGTGTATTCAATAAGCCAGCAGTCCCTGTAGGAACCTTCGTGCCATTCGTGATTTGGAAGAAGCTTCACTTGACGAAAGCCGCATTTCTCATAGACTCTCAATATCCGATATCTATATTTGCCCCCCTATACTTCTCCCCAGAAGATTTGTGTCGTATATTCAAAATACACTTGTCCTTCCTGTTGATAGGAATCAAACAGTTTCCGCAGCTCGTTCATCATAGGCTCATAATTAGGGTGGTCTGGCGGTGGGCTGTAGGAAGAAGATTGTAATCTGCCGCTTAACCCTTCATAGTCAAAGATTTGCCGATTAGGGAATTCCGCCTCATGCAGCTCTCCATTCTTAAAAAAGGAACGCAGCATGTCCGAAGTAATATTAGTATGTTTTACTTCATTGTAATCCGTTCCATAGGTATGAAGCAGCTCATCATATTTGACCAGGAAAGGCGTACCTTCGGTAAGTCTTGAATTCCATATCAGAACTGCCTTCCCTTCCGGCTTCAGAATCCGCTTAAACTCCTCTTTGGCCAAGCGCTGATCAAACCAATGAAATGACTGGGCACAAACGATATAATCAACCGACTGATCTTGCAGGCCCGTCTCTTCCGCAGGGCTTGACTGCACTCTGAATTGAGCGTTGCCCGAGAGCCTCGCTTCAGCTGCCAGCCGCATTTCCATGTTTGGCTCGACCGCAATCACTGTACTCCCTCTAGCCAGCAGCAGCTCTGACATAATCCCTGTCCCTGCACCGATATCGGCAATCGTACTTGCCGGCTTCATTCCTATTGTTCCATACATGTAATCGATGGCTTCTACCGGATAGCTTGGACGATATTTCACATAAGAATCGACCCGATCTGAGAAACGTTCTTTATTATTCATTGGATCAGCCACTTCCCTTCCTATTTAATAAGTAGAACTGCCTCTTTCTTATACCGAGGCTGTACATTCTATTATAGCTTCCATATCTGGAAGATGATAGATTACCAGTATCAGACCATTTTGGCCATATACAATTCATCTACATACTGTCCATCCACGATCAATGAATGACGCTTCTTGCCCTCCATTTCAAATCCCATCTTGTGATACAAGGCGATCGCAGCTTCATTATGAGCCATCACCGTCAGCTCAATCCGGTGAATCCTGCGCAGCCTGCACCATTCCTCCATCGCCCGAAACAGCCTCGCACCGACACCTTGGCCGGTATAGTGCTGTAATATGCCAATGATCATGTACACAACGTGCTTCTTGCGCTGCAGCTCAGAGCCAATGATACCCAGCTGCCCGATCACATTACCTTCTGCATTCACAGCTAATAGCAATGTAGAGTGCCCTGATTCCAGCATCCCCTTAATTCGCTTCGTCTGGGATTCGATCGTTGCATTTCTTTCCCCCGGTTCATACAGCATAAACTTTGTCTCCCGGTCCAGCTCCTGATTCAGCCTGAGCAGCTGCTCGGCATCTTGTACCTGTACCTCTCTGATCTGTATATTCTCCATATGTAGTCCCCCCCTCTAATCATCACTGAACAACTCATTCAATATCTGTTTTTTATTCTCCAAAAATCTTCTTGTCACCTGATAATGCTCCGTATCTTCATATGCAATCGGACGAATCGGCGTTTGATCAAAGCTGAAAATATCAGCATCTGGATATCCCAGCAATATCGGTGAATGCGTTGCAATGATGAACTGAGCATGCTCTCTTAAGTCATAGATCAATCTAAGCAATGACAGCTGTCTAGTTGGAGACAAAGCAGCCTCGGGCTCATCCAGCAAATATACAGCCCTCTGGCTTCCGAATCGATGAACAAATAAGCTGAGGAAGGATTCCCCATGAGACTGATGATGCAGTGATTTACCTCCATAATATGGCAAGTGCTCAGGATCAGAATCGATGTGGGAGGCAAATTGATAGAAGGACTCTGCCCGCAGGAAGAATCCCTTCGTAATTTTGGGCATCCAGGACAGTCTAATGTAGTCACCTAAGGCAGATTCCGAGGCTTCAACATCATACAGATTGTTTCTCCCTCCTCCAGCTGTATGAAATCCGCATTGATAAGCAATGGCTTCAAGCAGCGTTGATTTACCAGAACCATTTTCACCCACAAAAAATGAGACTGGCTTACGAAATTGAATTTCCTCCATACTATGAATGGAAGGTATCGAAAAAGGATACGCTTCTCTGTTCTGGATTTTGTCCTGAAGCAGTAGAACGCTTTTTAAATACATCTTTATCCTCCTCAGAAAGCGAATTCGGTGATATATTTCGCAACGAGTCCTTCGGATTACTGATAAAATAAAAAAGACCGTAACCTAAACTGCTAATACGGTCCTGACAATTATGTAATTCAATTCTATCATTTAGGAGCAGCATTACCCAATTCTTTTACGAAATAGAGCAGTAGATCATCATTGACCTCTACCTGGTCACCTAGAGCCACTTCCCGATTATGATTCATCAGACCATTGCCATCTGGAATATAACCTCTCTTGCAATAGATGCGCTGAGCAGCACCAAAGTCCTTGTAAAGCCCCATACCAATTCCAATACTGTCATAGGAGTTATAGGCAGCAATACTTTCAAATTCTTCGATCAGCTGATTACCGATCCCTCTTCTCCGGAATTCAGGAAAAATGTTCACATCATTAATTTCCGGTATACCTTGTGCTCTAAAATACAAATAGTCTGATTCAAACTTCAAATGTGCACAGCCAGCAAGGATTTGCTCGTCCAGGTACACAAGAAGTGTGACCCTAAGGCCGATTTTGTTCTCATGCAGACATTGTTCATAGAATGAGTCAGCACGTACGATTTTGTGGCGCTCAAAAGCTTTTTTCCATTGCTCGAGTGTTTTCTCTGAATCAAGTCTCTCAAGAATCATTGACATAATCAACCTCACAATCAGAATTTAAAGCTGTACAGAAGCTGTCATTATTATAGATTATATGCCTTTTTTAATAGGGTTGCTATACTAAAAAAACAAACGATAGCGAATCGCTACCGTTTGCTTCTCTTTATTAAGTGTATGCGCGAATTTCTAACGGATAACGTGAGCTCCAGTAATTTCTTACCCACTTGCGAATCAGCTTGCCAGCTTCTTCGGGAGAGTAAGCGGTAATGTCTATTGTTGATATGGGAGGACTGAACGAGAAATTGTCACTGTCGAGCAGCCGATGTGCGAGTCTCGTGTTGCTCCATATTATCTCCGGCGTCGCTCCACGATCCCTAAGTCTATGGTCTCTCACTTCATCACTGCAATGCAGATTCATAAAATAAACCTGGCTGAACAGTTCTCTGTATCCACTCTCAATAACATCTTCCGGGGTCAGGGTGCCAACAAGCACCGTGCCACGATCACTCATTGAAATTTGATGAGCCATTTGCAGCACAGGTCCTAATGAGATAGAAGAATCCAAGCTCTCATCCGGATGCAGGTCAAGAACTACAAACTCAGGAAGTAAACCTCGAAGATAAGGAACAACCGATGATTTCCCCACACAGCTTGCGCCTGTCACGATAAATAAGGGTGTCTTAGGCATATATCGCATCTCCTCTACTTTGAAATGAAACCGTTTGCCAAAAATAATGAGAGGGCTTACAAAAATCCTATACCTAAGGTTACCATAATTACGGCCAGGATAGAAACGGTAAAGTTCATCATTTTGTAACGAAAATACACTTTTTATCCATGGTTTTGTGATTTTTCTCGCTGTTTGAGCCGAACTAGTAATCATTTTTCCAATCTGGCAGTTCATCCAGTGTGATTACATATGGACTGTTATACACCTTTGTCAAATGCTGTGTACTATTCTGAATACCATCTCGTATGAACTCTCCAGACCAAGTCACGAACCAGCTCCAATCCGCATGATAGGCCTGCAGCAGATCCGGATCGGGAATAGGCCCATTCTCAGTCAATGCAATGATCTTCTGATCGTTCACCAGTGTCTTCAGATTCTCATAACGGCTGCTTACCGGTCCATAATTTCCAGCACCTGGATAGCTGTCAACACTGATGATATCTACATATTGATCTCCTGGATACCAGGCCGCATTCTCCGAATTCCATACCCATATCAGATTATCGAGCCCATGGAAATTCGTGAATCGGTCATACATCAGCCGGTACAGCTCTTTGGCAGGCTCCGGACCCTTGGCGCCCCACCAGAACCATCCTCCTTCCGCCTCATGCAGCGGTCTCCACAGTACCGGTATATTTTCCTGCTGCAGTCTTTTGAGCTGTACAGCAATCGCATCCATATCACGAATGAGCAGCTGGTAATCCTGGGAATCTGGGTGTGACATGGCATATTCAATATCAAAAGTAGTTGCTTCCGTATAGAAGCCTCTCCACCACTCCTTTCCAGGTTGATCGATCAGATCTTTTGGCGCATTCCAATGCCACGCAAAGGTTACGATACCGCCACCGGCATCCCACTCGATCGCATGCTCAATATCCGAGGATACCGTTCCCCGCTCTGTTCTGGAAGGTGAATAATCCATCAGATCAAGACCTAGTACAGCCGGCTTCTTGCCAAGTGTGCTATGGATCCAATTCGCGTCGGCCAGCGTTTGCTGTCCTGACAGAATATGCTGTCCATACTCTGATTTCAAATAATTATAGAGCGATTCAGCCTCACTGCTGGCATCTGGATTAACAAGTGCTGCATTGATTTGATGCGGAGGAGGATCCGGAGCTCTCTCCAGCCGCACATAGTCGATATAATACCAGCCCCAATTACTAATGAAGCTGATCTCTGTTGTACCTGCCTGCAACATAATTTTACCTGCATCCACTTCACCGAAATTCGTTGTTTCATGAAGTGTGATCTCGCCTTGTGATATTCCTCCCAAGACAAGACTCGTATTCTTCGTTCCGTGTGGTGCCTGATAACCAATACCTAGATTGTAAAGACCTGTATACGGTACACTCACTTGTATACTCAGCTTATCGTTCTGCGCATCAAATCCCCCTACATACCCGGTACCGGAATAGCCTTGAAATTGCGTCATTACATCAACACCTGTTAATACTCCATTCTCCGCTTCAAATATAATGGGAGCCGCCTCCATTTTCTTCATATTAGAAGGTATCATACTGCTAATCAGCAAAATACAAAGAAATACTGCCCAGCTATTCTTACCACGCATTGCTTGATCCTCCTTCCAAATGGTGATGCTTTCTGTCACATAACAATCAATCCTATCCATTAAGCAACTTAAGCGTTTACATTTTCGTTACGCTGATCACCTCCTTATAGAGATGTGGCCGGTAAGGAGTCCGAGTAATGGACTCCTTGATTAAGTCATGATTTTCTTCAATAAGGCCTGTTCAAGTCGTGGATTAACGGACAGATTCATATAGGATTGAGGAGGATTAAACGCATAGCCGCCCTTAAGCAGCTCGAGCGATATGGGTGCAAATTCGGTGCATGACAGGATGGGAATGGCATATCCATAAGACACGCCGCTGAAATATGCACGAAGCTCCACCCCTGACCCTCGCTCATGTTCTTCTGCAATGGATACGAGTGTCTCGATATCCTCTTGAATCGGCATTCCAAATTCAATAAAAGCTTTGATTTGTTTTATAGGAGAGGACACATATACAAATGCCGCTGCTGGCTCTTTGATAAACCTCCGGCGAAATTCAATGGTTTTCTTACCTTCTTTGATTTGCTGATAAGGCTCAGGCTGTAAACTCAATATAATCTGACGCTTTGGCAGATCCAATAACAGCTGTAATTGTTCATTCATATCGTCAGCACGCTCCTTTGTCTGTTTCCAACTCCATATTTTCGCTGAAAACAGACTAAACCCTGCTTCAATCCATTAGAAATGAACTTAAGCGTAATTCCAATGTGAGAAGACAAATACAGCTGGTGAGTTCCAGTAAATCGTGATTTCGTTCCCCGCATAACTATCCTCATCGTCGATATAGCAAGCAGCAGCAGGCTTGCCTTGAAGATGAGCTCTCATGCATTCATCGTTTAAATGTTTGTTTGGTCCACCAGCCAGCATGCCTGGTACTGGTGCATCTACACCATCACCTACGGATGGCCGATGATGAGGATGCATAACGGAACGCTCTCCAAACCCTGTTACATAAGACAGATCAAGTACGTTAAGTCCTAATATATAATGAACATGACCAAGTGCAGCCTGTTCGTACTCCACATTTCCACATAATTTATGAGACAAGAGAAGTAGCATCGCTCTGTTCATGACAACCATATTACTCCCCCAGATATAATCGTCTTCCATAAGGGAGATACCATAGCCATCTTGCTTCGCGATCTCCAGCAAGCGATCTGCTTCATTCATGAGATGGCCCTTGAGGTCAGTGTATAGGGCAGTATCTTTCTCTTGCTCATCTGCCAGCAAATATCGAACGGTTCCATATCCGCCCATATCCGCCCAGCCCAATTCACATTTAGGGAAATCCCCCTGCACGTACCCTTTGACCGCATCATGGTATACCGATTCACCGGTGGAAAAATACAGCTCGGTCGCAGCCCAATACCGCTCATCGAGATCACACCCATCCCCATATTCACCCGTGTAAATATCCGGGGGGTTTTTAAATCCTGGCTCATCCGGATGTGCCTCAAGCCAAGTCCAGGAACGTTTGGCTGATGTGAGACATCTGCCAGCAAACTCTGGATCATAGGTATCGTATATTCTTGCAGCTGCAGCCATCACTGCACAGCTGGCCGCTGTTGCCGTCGCAGAAATGGGGGCAAATACAAGATCGTCCTCGTCCTCCTCCGGCATGACATCAAGCCCGGGAAATTGCTTGGTTGTGAGCTTGTGATAGGACCCGCCGGTGACCGTATCCTGCATCTTAAGCAAGAAGTCCAGCTCTACCCTGCATTCATGCAGCACATCAGGCAGTATGTCATTCGATTCGGGCAGAGGAATGGAATAATCAAAGGCTTCCGGATACAATTCCCAGCTAAGCATCAGATCGGCCAGCGCTTTTGCTCCTGCTACAACATATTTCCCGTAATCGCCTGCATCGTGCCAGCCTCCATTGCCGTCAAGCCGCTGATCTGGATTCGTATGAACATAGCCCGGAGAAGTATGACATGCCTTATGCTTCCACACTCCCGCATACTCTTCGTCCAAGTCTTCACCACAGCGCAAATAATAGAAGGCCTTCAATAGTCCGGCATGAACCTCATTATAAGGCTGTTCGGATATCATAAATGGAGCAGATTTATTCCCTTCCTCATCTTCAATCCTGTATTGTCCAGGCTCTTCAAATGATGAAAAATCACCTTGAAATAAATGATCACCCGAGCACAGATCCTCCACTCCATCCTGTGCATGAGCAGAGTAAACAATCTCTGAAGTCACTGTATCCCGAATGTGAAATACAGCGCTGCTTCCTCTCAGTATAACGAGCTTGTTCCCCCTCAAGGGGTAGCCGATCTGATTAACAAGAATTTTACGATTCGAATTACGCACTTTTCGCCCTCCTGATCTTTTATTCGATAGAAGAAGCCATCCCTATGCATGATACTTACATGTCTTTAGGAATGGCCTTCATTAATAACAAATGGACTGCAATTAAATTATCTGTACCTTATTTATTCAATAAATGAGTGGCTTTAATGAAATCTGACATGGAGCGAACGACCACTTTACCTGGTGATGCCGCTGCAAACGCTTGATCTCCATAAGTACGGGAAGCAAACGATATTTCTTTGACTTCACCTGGAAGCAAATCGAAGAAATTATCACTGAATACCCCTTCCGCTTCACTATCCACCCATACCTGCTTCGCCAGCATATTGGATTCCAAGACAAAGCGAGTTCCACTCGAGCCTTCGACTTCAGTTATCTTCACTTCGGCAGCGCCCAGCTTCAAATCCTTGAACGGAGCAAAATAGTGACGCTGTACATCAACGACTTGACCGTTAACCAACAGCTCAGCAACGGCCGTTGTACGTTCCGGATCATGACCTTGAAGCAGCTCCGCAAGTGAGAGAGACAGAACAAGATTCGTGGTATTCCCCGGATTACTAACCGCATGTGTCTCGGTATGATGAATCGTACCGTCAAAATCGACAACTCGAATTTGCAGTTCACCTTCTATTGGACGGAGCAGATCAGACAGCAAGTAGAAGTCAACTTGGTTATCCTTGGTTCCGTCAATGGAGATCATTTCGTCGGCAAAGCTGCGTTTAGCGTAATATTGCAGTGCTTTCCAGTTGCCGTAATAGTCCATTCCTGCCCAAGAAGCGACAGGCCATGTATCATTCATTTGCCAATATAAAGTTCCCATAACAAATGGTCTGTTTCTGCGGTGTGCCTCAATGGCCATCTTCATTGCATCCGCTTGGAGCACCTGGCTCATATAGAGGAAGGAAGGAAAATCCTTCGGCTCCGTCATATACATATCCATATATTCTTTAATGAGGCGGTTTCCATCCCCATTCTTCTGATGAGCGCGCATCACTTCGGAAGTCAGCTCAAGATCCGACTCTGTTGCATAACGAAGAACAGATTTGTGCTCAGGGAAGGATTGGAATCCGTATTCGCTCATGAAACGGCCCAATTTGATATTGTAATTCTCGAAAGGCTCCGTGTTATGCCATACTCCCCAATAATGGACATCCCCTTCGATTGAGCTCGTAGAAGCATGCTGGTTAATATCGTTGGTAACCGAAACAATCGGTGATGATGGCCAATAATCTGTACCTGGAACGAGTTCTGACAATACTTCTGGAAGCAGTTTATGGAAGACAGCTTCATAATCGGCCCAGATTTTCTCACGCTGCTCGTGCGTATAATCCTTTTTCCAGCCCCAGCCAGCATCTTCATTGTAGTGCGCCCAAGCCGAGTCAATCTCGTTATTACCGCACCAGAGTGCGATACTTGGATGATTGCGTAAACGTTTGACATTGTCGATCGCTTCATGACGAACACTCGTAAGGAATGCTTCATCACCCGGGTACATACTGCAGGCAAACATAAAGTCCTGCCATACCAGGATTCCATATTCATCACATAGCTCATAGAATACGTCCTGCTCATAAATACCGCCGCCCCATACACGAAGCATGTTCATATTGGAAGCTGCTGCAGATTCAATCTCATGTCTGTAGCGCTCACGGGTTACCTCGGTAACGAAGCTGTCGTTAGGAATATGGTTAGCCCCTTTAGCAAACACCGGAATCCCATTGAGCTCAAAATAGAAGGATCTGCCGTATTCATCCTTATCACGGACGAGACGAATGCTGCGCAGCCCCGTTTTGACAGAAGCTTCAGCTAGTGCTGTTCCTGCATCCTGATCCAGCACCTGAGCGGTAAACGTGTACAAGTGAGCTTCCCCAAGACCTCTGGACCACCATAATTTAGGATTGTTAATATTCAGTGCAATTTCCACTTTCTGAAGTCCAGGTACCAGCGATACCTTCTCACTCCACTCACCTTGCTCTGTAGCAATGCGAATGACTCTGTCTCCTGGCTGATCTGCCTTGATCTCCACAATGGCTGTCAGAGCAGCGGCTTCCTTCGTCACTTCGTGCTGGTGAATGTACAGGTCTGCTACCCGTACACCCGTCCAGGCTCTCAGCTCAACCTCGCGCCATATGCCGCTCGTTACAAATCTCGGGCCCCAGTCCCAGCCATAGTGATAAGGCGCTTTTCTAGCAAAAATACTAACCCTCTTATTGCCCAGCTCTCCTACCTCTGACTGATCATTAGAAGCTGGCAGTGGATATCCCAGTGCTTCAAGCTTCGGCAAATCCTCATTGATCGGAGATCGGAATACGATTCTCAGTTTATTACCTTCTGATTTGGCGTAAGGCTTAATATCTGCTTCCCAAGTGCGGAACATATTGTCTGCGGACAATACATGGTTATCATTAATAAACACTTCCGCATATGTATCAAGTCCGTTGAACACGAGCTCGATATGCTCCTTCTCTAGCAGTTCATTCGGTATATCAAACAGCGTTTTATATTCCCAATCTTTTTTATCAATCCATTGAACAAGCTTTTCATTTGTGCCATAGAACGGGTCAGGAATCTGGCCATTTCGCAGCAGATCCGTATGAACACATCCCGGAACGACGGCTGGCAGCCATTCTTCTCCTTCACACGATTTAAATGTCCAGTCATTTAACAGCAGCTTCGATTCATGCATGGTTTAGGAACCCTCCAAATGTGTTATATTCGAATCCATTTCATAGTACTCTTCGTCATGAGTTATAAAATAGATCCATTTCTGAAACCTATTGTCTCATGGAATCGACAACACTTCAATTGTTTTGTTATCCTAACAAGATATTTTTTAGATAACAAAAGAAAACATCAGATAAGCTGGGGCTGCCAACATACAGAGTTGCGACTGAAATATTACATGAGCGGCATAGGTGGGTTGTTCTGACGCTTAACGATCTTAACCAACTACACCCGTACGCTCCACACTTTCGACAAAGTAGCGCTGTACGAATAGATATAAAATGATCAGTGGGGCAATCGCCAGCAGAATACCGGTATCCACAATCATTGCTACATGGTTTGGATCCGCCTTAATGTCTGTCCCCGACAATCCCATCAGCTGTGGAATAATCAGATTGACCTGCGAAGGAAGCGAAGCCACCTTCAGCGACATCAGACTGCTGTCGCTCATGAACAAGGATGGATAGAAGGTATCATTGTACGTCCATACAAATGAGAACAGCATGACAGTGATCATCGGAGGAATGGCGTTTGGCAGCATGATTCGGATAAAGGTCTTGATTCCTCCTGCTCCATCAATCAAGGCCGCTTCTTCGATCTCCTTCGGCAGACCCTTAAAGAATTGACGAAAAATATAGATGAACAGCCCTGCCTTGAGTCCGGTCGCAGTTGCAGCCGTAATCATCGATGGCCAGTACGTATTGAGGAGATTAACCCCTTCCCTACCCGTTAACAAAGTAATGATTCCCATGATGTCGAAATTTCTGAAATGAAGATACATCGGCACCATTAGTGTGCTGGAAGGCACCAGAATGGTCAGAATCACCGCTCCAAACAAAATTTTACTCCCCGGGAACTCAAATCTGGCAAATCCGTAACCGGCAAGAGCCGTGGATAATGTCGTCAGCAGCATGATTACGACCACATAAACCAGCGTGCTCCCAAGCAGAGGGAAATAGTTCATTACCTCAGCTGCAAGCTTAATATTATCTAGTGTAAAGTTCACCGGTATCATATAGATCGTCGGATTATATATATCTACTTTATCTTTAAAAGCCGTAGATACCTTCATCATGATGGGATAGAGGATGACAAAGGAAATGCCGATAATGAGCAAATAACGAAAAATGTCCCAGAGCACGTTCATCACTTTGTTTTTTGTACGCTGCATTCGAAATACGACCGCTTCGCTGCGTCCGATTCTTTTGATTTCCTGCATTGAATACCTCACCACCTAACTAGAGGAATTAATTGTAATGAACGCGCTTCGATATGAAGAACCCAATCAAGAATAGCAATAGGCCAACGACGACCGTATAGATCCATGACATCGACGCGCTCAGTCCAAAATTCTGCGTCTGAAATGCCGTCGTGTAGATCGTTTGTGTAATTGGACTTGTTGTGAAGGAATCGATCACCGTATAAATGACATTCGTCAAAATCAAGGGACTGACCATCGGGAACGTAATTTTCCAGAAGGATTCATAGCCTGTTGCGCCTTCAATTTTGGCTACTTCATACATTGAGCTTGGCACAGATTGCAGGGCAGCAAGGAAGATAAGGATCTGTACCCCCGAGCTGCGAATAATTTCGTAGATTCTCATTACGGCATCCACAATATACTCGGTAATAACAAGAGGAACCCCCGCCTCATTCAACAAACGGACCATGGATAGTGTATTGAACTGAGAAGAGGCTCCCGCCGTTTCTTCCGCCACGGTTGCATTACCGATCAGGTTAATTAGCCCTGAAGCTTCCGCAGATGCGACTGCACCCGAGGCCAGAATAACAGGCAGGAAGAAGATCGCTCTCGCCAGTCCTCTTCCTCTAAACTTTTGATTGAGCAGCACTGCCGAAAACAGGCTGAAAAACAGAATAAGCGGAACATTAACGATCATTTGCAATACAGATTCCGTCAGAATACGGTTGTAATTTGCATCGATCAGCAGTGCTTCTTTGAAGTTGCTCCAGCCAACATACGCCAGCTCATAGCCTTGAGATACCACCGTCAGCTCACTAAGACTGAACCGAATCGACTGTATCATAGGTGTAAGAAATAGAAAGATAAAGCCGAGCAGCCATGGCGAAATGAAGAGTATGCCGAGAAGTGATCTCTTCTGAGACAAGGTTATACGGCGTGTTCTCATGATGGGTCACCGCCTATTACATAGTCCTGTGCTGGGATGCTGACTCCGCGAGCCACCACAGTCTCCGAATTATAATTAATCAATATGGAAGCTCCGTTACTGTATTTCACCTCAACGACACCAGGCTGATGAACAATCCGATCCTGCATTTTCTCGGTCCGGAGCGGACTCAGCACCTGATTCACTTCGTCGTACATGGATACGGCATCTTCTATCCAGTTGGAGTACTGGGCTGAGTACATATAATCATACCGGGTGTATTTCAGCTCTGAAGAAGTGTTCGCTGTCCATAGAAAATGTGGAGCTGAGCCTAGCTCCAGGCTGTGCAGAAGCTGTTGCCTCATATTGGCCGCGGTCGTCAGATTAACCGGTTCTCCTGCATAATCGATATATCCGTGAATGACCATCTGGTAGAAAGGCACCGATTCATCTGTCAGATTAAATCGGCTGGAGGATTCCGGAATGTTGACAAGATGCTGGGCATATTGCAATGCATAGGCGTTCCCTCCACTGATCATCAGATTCGGATATTCTTCTGCCAATAGGCCGATTTGCTCTTCGACTATCGCTCTCGCTGTATTTCGAAAGATTAAGCTGTTATTACGATAATCGGAGTGCAGTATACTTCCCAAATCACGGAGCGCAAGGGATGGCATATCCTTCTTGCGGTACTGCTCCATAAACTGAGCGGTGACATCCGGAAGCTTGGCAGGAGACAGCAGATAATATTCATCCTGCAGAAGAGACATCCGGTTGAGCGACCTGTCATAAGGTGAGAGCTCTGCGGCTTCTTTTGTTATAAAGCGGGCAGCATCGCTTGCTGAATTAAAGCCTTTGCCATTGTCATAGACCTGTTGAAAGGCTACGTCTGGATACAGCTCACCTCCCGTACGATTCAGCTGCTCCCGCAGAGCAGTCAGCTCCCGGTCTTTGCCTAACTCAGACGTGTTCAATTTGACAGGAAGCTCGTGCTCAAGCCCCGCTCCGAACCATCCCAAATACTGCATTTGAATATTTGAGATGCTCTGTGCCTGCAATTCTGCTGCAATGCCTTGTGCTTCCTTGAAAGTAGTCATCGGTACGGTTGCATCATAAGGTACACCCAGAAAGGATTGCTGTTTATCAATCGCACCCACAATATCCACATAGAATGGGATGTCCTCTTGAGCGGCTAGAGGCTGAAGAACACCTTGTTCTACCAGCTTCGTTTGATAAGCTTGAGCCATTCCAGAGTAGCTTGCACCGTCACCTGACAAAAAGCTGTATTTCACACGAATATCACCATTATATTTTTCGCTCGACAGCAGCTGGATTTCTTGAACCTTACTGCCTGTGTACAGCTCCAGCTCATCATCTCCACGCACAGCATGTCGGCTGAACACGTGGTTGAAGGAATTTTGTTTGCCGCTGATATCGGCAGCAATGCTGGCATTCCCTTCCCCTTCCTCAATGACGGCGAAGAATGCACGATCCCCTGATTTCAAGCCAAACACCGGTAATCGGGCGGGTTCAGCAATTTGAGCTCTTGTTCTGCTGTTATCATTCGGGTCCTGTCCATAGACCGGCTGGACATACTGCGGCTCTTTTACTTTACCGTTATCAAAATGGATGAGGCTCCCTGAACCATCAGGCACGAGCATATAGCCATCCTGCCCGGAGATCGCTGCCCCGAAGTAACCTAACAGGTCCAGCGTTTGAATCTGATGCCCTTCACTCTCCTCAAGCTGAGACAGCGGCACAGTTACCGAGAGGGCATTCCCTTCCAAACGGTATTCCACAGGAATAAGAAACTTTGGTTTATCCGCTGTCCCGCCAGGCCCGCCGATCCCGTTCTCTTCATTGTCATATGCCAAATCTTCAGGTGTATATCCTGCCTGCTCGAAGGCGGCCAGCATCTTGCGAAGCACGAGCGGCCGCTCAACCTGCGTATCCGCCCTTTCCACAACTTCAGGATTAGCATCCTGAACCAGGTAGCGGGTCTCGACATAGCTTGCTGTCACCTCATCCAGTTTGCTCAGTACTTTTTCCTGCAGCCTTTGTTTACTAATGAATTTAGGGAGTGCATCGATCCCAAGCTCTGCATCACCAAGGGTATATTCAATTCGGACACCGTCCTTAATGCCTTGTAATTCGAACTGCCCATTGGAGATGCTGTACTTGTAATTCGTATACGTATCTAGAACGCCCAGTGTATTGCGAAATGAGACTGTAACCTGTGAGGCGATGGATTCTTTTTCAAAGGCAGTCGCGATACCATCCTCTTCCATCTCCGGCGGATTACTGTACCAGATCTCTCCTGAACGATGATCCTTCACTGCAATCACGGTCGTATCTTCATTAATGTACAAGCTTAAGCTGTCATTCTTGGCTGCAAGAGCCATTCCAGCTATACCCTCCGTCGAATCCTGAAGCGGTGTGAAGGCTTCTGCTCCAGGATCAGGGGATGCTGACACATATGACCCAGGGTTAACCCCCGATAATCTTCCACTAAGCACGATGAAGCAGAGAATACTGACCAGCATGAGTGCGCAAGCCAGCACGGCTGTATATTTCCATTTACGAGATGACACCAGACTTACGCCTCCTTAAGATCGGAATATAAGCTCACGGTATATATTGATTACAAATTCAATGATCTGTTGGACCAGACTCATCACCAGCGTGCCCAGAAATACGATAATCGCCATAACAACGATGGTCAGCAGAATGGTTACAATCGTCTTCGTTGCTGTGTATTGATGCACCGTCATGATGCCCACAAACAGCAGGTAGATGAACCAGATCGCCGCAACGGTATTCAGCAAATAATAAAAAGCGGTCTCCTCCTGCGTCATAAATCGGCTGATCAAGGTCATGGGCAAATACACCAGGATCATCGGGATGAGCGCATAAGCGGTGGCGTTAACAATCTCGCTAAACTTCCCTTCCCCTTCCATGAGTGTCGTAATGGACCAGTTGGATACACACCACAGGATAAAAGGAAGCACCACATACTGGAGCTCAGCCAGGCTGTTCAACGTTCTAGGATCATTAAAATTGACCAGGAATCCGGCAAATTGACGCTGAATAACCATGGTTATAAATAGAAGAAATAGTATGGTGATTGCAACTCTAAGCTTTCCTTTCCCCTCATACTTTAGATCCCAATACCCATCAAAAGGATGGATGATAAGATGGAGAGGAAACTTAATAAAATCCTGCTTCATGCTGCTCTTTCCTCCTTTTACGCCAGGATTTCGACCATCTGTACCCGGCAAAAACGATGACGGCTGTTGTGCTGATCGTCAATAAGGTACCGAAATGCTCCTGCAGTACTTCCTTCCTGTACCTCTTGAAAGCGACCGAGTAATTTTTACGATCCATTCCCAGCTTGAAATGCTCCATCGCTTCTTTATTCTCCTTCGCATATAGAAGAGATTTCCCTATCCCGATGTAAGCGATATCATAATTGGCATTCAATCTCAGCACTTCTCTCCACATGGCTACTGAAGCCTCATCATCCCCGTTGTAATGCGCGGTGACCGCATCGCTAATGGCAATTCCGTAGCTGGTCGGAGAGAAGAGTGTGATGGTTTCTTTTCCTTGATCAAGGACAATATGCTGATTCCCCAGCTTCTCTATAGCGACTGGTGTACTAAAGGTTCCGACCTGTGTTCCTATTCCGCCGTAAATATATAGCAGATTGCCTTCATGGTCATAAGTGAAGATACGCCCTCTGAGAGAATCCAGCACACTATACATGCCGCTTCCCTGATATTTGATATCTACTAATTTGGAGGGTCCTCCATTGACTCCCATGGACCGATATCGGATATCTCCTTTCACATCAAAATACCCATACCTTTTGAGCACATCCTCACCTGAAGGATTCAGACGCTTAATCGGGGTGCTCGAGCCAGGATCAATATTCGTTGCATATACGAAACCTTTCTCCCCCATATCAATATTGGAGAATTCTGTCGGAATGTATAATGCCATTTGATTCTTCTGTGCATCGGTAGCGATGAGACGCCATAAATAGTCAACAAAATTGCGGCGTACCTGTATCGTTCCGACGTAACCAATGAATTCACCCGACTCATCAAACTGCAGAATCCCCTCGTACGCTCCCCGGGATGTGACAAATACCCGTCCGGCATCATCCACCGCCAGCTTTAACGGAACGAAGGAGAAGCTGGCTCCGAGCACCTCGGACTGTGGGTTCTCAATCGTTTTGATCCATTCTCCTTCTGGGGACAAAACAACGATTCGCTTGTTCTCCGTATCTGCAATATATAGGTCTCCTGCTTTATTCACAGTGATGCCACTAGGCATATTAAAGGTCTGCTCCGCTCCGTCCATGCTGTAATTGGAGAAGATTCGATCTACTGTCCAATCCTCATTTAGAACGATAATGCGATGATTCCCTGTATCCGCAATATAGATCTTGCCTTCACTGCTTACAAAGATGTCCTGCGGAGACACGAAGCCTCCAATGCCGAGATCAACTCCCGATATGCTTCTGTCCGGCAGAAATGCATCGGGAGCCGGTACAGCTTCTTCATAATAATTATAGGTATAGCTTTCGTATGGAGCCTTGGCCGCTACCGCTGAAGGAGCGGAACAGAGCAGCGCTGCTGATATTAAGGCAATGCAATATCGCTTCAACCTTCGCTTATAAGCATGCAAGTTCTTATCCCCTCCTATTCCTTCATTCCGGAAGTTGCCATGGTTTCAATGATACGGCTCTGAGAAAAGACAAAGATCGTAATCGGAACACTCATCATAATGAGTGCAACAGCTGCACCAACACCGGCTCTCGCTATTCCCCCTTGAATAATATTCGTTGTCGCAGAGGTCAGCGTCTTCAGGTTCTCACTATAGATAAATCCATTACCGTCGGTTCCCCACAGGATCTGAAACAGCAGAATGATAAGTGTGAGCCAAGCGGGCTTCACATTCGGCATAACAACCGACCAGAAGATTCGATACTCACTCGCCCCATCCATCTTCGCGGCTTCGATCAGTGCGTCCGGAATCTGCTCCATGAACTGCTTCATCAGATATAGTCCGAGCGGATAAGAAAAGGCCGGAATGATGACAGCCCAGTACGTGTCCACCCACCCCAGCCAGGACATGATCATATAGGTTGGGATGGCCGTAACTGCAGGGGTGAACATCAACGACAGTACGATCATTTGGAACATGATTTTGTTTCCAGGAAATTGATGCTTGGCAAGTGGGTAAGCAGCAGCGGAAGCCAGCAGAACGTGACCCACGATCCCCATCCCGGTAATAAATACCGTGTTAAAAATGTACCTTGTGAACGGCACCCATGAAGCACCCAGCAAATTGATCAGATCTGCAAAATTATCCATCGTTGGATTTTTGACAAACAACGTCGGCGGAAAAATAAAGATCTCATCCAATGGCTTGAAGGCGGCATTTATGGCATACACCAGCGGCAGCACCATGAAGGCGCCTACAACTCCCAAGACAAGAAACAACGACAAGCTTCCCAGAAAGGAGCGATTGACTCTCTTAACTCTTTTTCTCCGGAATAGGCGATAGGGTATATTCATCATCTTTATTCACCTACTCTACGCAATAATTTTTGGACAATGATGTTGGAGCCAATCATGATAATGAACAATACCGTTGCAATTGCCGATGCAAATCCCATCTCGAAGCGGATCGTGCCAAAATCCATCAAATGAGTCACAATCGTCTCTGCTGCATAATTGACGCTTGGGAATCCCGCTAGCTGAATGGACACATCCGACACGGCAAGTGAAGTTGTAATCTGAATAACGGCACCGAACATCAGCTGGGGCTTCATTGAAGGCAGGGTAATATACCACAGCTCCTGCCATCGATTCTTAATACCGTCAACGGCTCCTGCCTCATATAACGTCTTGTCAACGGTTTGAAGACCCGCAATAAAAGCTAGGAATCCCGTCCCAAGACTAAGCCACAGCTGAACCAAGATAATGATCGGCAGCACATAGGCTTCGGTTTTGAGCCATTGAATAGGCTCGAGCAGTATTCCAATTTCAATGAGCAATCCGTTAATGATCCCATAACGGTCCCCGGAGAAGATCAGCAGCCATATGAAGAAGACATTCCCTGAGATGGAAGGAGCATAGAAGATCAGGGTCATGAAGGCTCGCCATTTTGGACTCAGCTCATTGATGATCCAGGCGAAGATAAAGCATGCAAAATAACTGACTGGTCCTGTAATGGCAGCAAATAGTAGTGTGTTCTTCAAGGCAATCAAGAAAATATCATCTTCAAGGAACAGTCGAGTATAATTCTGCCATCCTACAAACTTTGGCATTTCGAGCATGTTGAAGTACGTGAAGCTGATAATAATGGAGAGAACAACCGGCAATACAGTGAACATCAGGAACAAAATCATATAAGGTGCCATCAGTATATAGAGATGCTTCTTTACTTTTATCTCCTTGATTAATCTGCTGGTTTTGCTATCTCGAAGCGCCCGTTCGCCCTGTGGAGGGACTGTGCGAGTCTTGTTTTCAATCTGAATATTGGACATACACTCGTATCCCCCCTCTATTCCGTCAGGCCAAATTCACTGCGCTTGGCACGAATTTCATCCTGAATATATTGAACGTAATCCATCAGCGCCTCGCGCGGTTCAATCTGTCCATCAACCGTACGATAAAAAGCATTAATGAGATGTCGTCCTGTAAAGTAACCGCCTGGGACTTCCGGAATACCCTCTACCCATTCGAATCCGGCCTGCAGCTGATCAAAATCCTCAACTGGCCATGGCAGCTTCTCAAGTGCATTAATATTCGCTGTTGGATATCTGGCAGCCGCGCCCATTAATCCTTCCATCTCACGTCCGAATTTGACCTGTGTTTCCTCGCTGGTCCACCATTTCATATACTCCCAAGCCGCTTCTTTATCTTCAGCACCTTCCAGCATGAGTACACCGCTTCCTCCGCTGGCTACAGAACGATTGATGGAACCATTATCCTGCTCCGTTCCCGGAATCACTGTAAATCCCCACATGCCGCGAATTTCTGGCGCAAAGACGGTCAATTGGTTATAGGTCGTGTAATCCGCAATGCCAATCGGCATTTCTCCCGTCCGAAAACGGTTCGCAAAGTCATATTCTCGTTCCAGCTTGTAATCTGTATAGAACTCCGTCCATTGTTTAAAGGCATCAATGCCGATCTGGGAATCGAGGTCCGACTCCTTGCCTCCATCCCGGTAGAACTCTCCTTCCGTCTGGAAGAGCAGCATCGAATATACAGAGTTCGGAGGTACGTTCTCTCCTGGATAGCTTGGCTGTACGACCAGCGGCAGACCAAAATCCATATGGTTCTTATCCAGAACAGAGAGAAGACTCCATACTTCATCCCACGTCTGAGGTACATCGAGTCCCAATTCATTCAAGACATCCTTGCGATAGAACAGCATGTTGAACGTCTGTGTTTCAGGAAGTGCATATACGCCATCCTCATAGGTGTATGGAACTAGAGCACTGTCACGAAATCTTGCGGCTACTTCATCGTAATCCGAAAATACAGATATATCAGCAGCTGCATTACGCATCGCATAATTGACCGGAATGTCATTTCCCATTTGCATAGCAACATCAGGACCCTGACCGGATAAGGTCGCAGGCAGCAAGGAACCCATCGGAACCAGCTTCAGATTAACCTGGATTCCTGTCTCTGGAGTGAAGGTCTCATCAATCATGGATTTAATCGTATTCGCCTGGTCTCGACCACTTCCGATCCATACCGTGACCGTTCTGCCCTCCTCTGATTCACTTGCCACACTCCCGATGGAATCGTAATCAATGAAGAAGGAATAGAAGAAGGTCACGATTTCATGCCACATTTCTGCAAACCAGCTGCTTCCCTTATTAGAAATCGTTTGATCTGATGAAGCTATGTAGATAGAATCGATCTCAAGCGGCTGTTCTCTTATTTGCTGGAGCCATGTACCGAGGCCTCCTGTATTGGTCTTGTAGGCCTGGAGTCGTCTAGGAATCGTATCCGGATCATCGACCATTTCATCGAGCTGCAATGACATCGTTTTCAAAAGTGCATCCTGGTCACCGCTGCCTTGAGACAATGCTCTTAGCTGTGCTCCGACTCGCTTCAATCGCTCGCTCTCATCGCTGAACACTTCGAGCAGATCAGGAATCCGTTCATCGACTCGGTAATCGCGTACTTCATCAGGGGCCGTACCTGTTATCATCAAAATTTTGCGGTACATGGAGTTCAGTTCGATAAGGCTATCCTCTACCTCGCGTATAAGTGGTGCAAACTCGCCAAGTGTAACCTCCATACGAATGGTGTTCGTGCCGGCCTTCAAATGATACAAATAAGGCTCGCTCGATTCATTTTCCATGATTCGCATTTCGTAGCCATTCTCGTATCGAAAAGGAATTCTGCTCATTTCTTCGAATGGGATTTCACCATTAATTGTCAGCTTTCTCGTCGAATAGATTCCTCTTACAAAATTCTGCTTCGTGTTAAATGCAAGCTTATATAATCCTTCCTTCGGCACCTCGACCTCCCATTCAATCCACTGACCTGGGATCCGCCAGTTATAGCCGCCGATTGTGTTCACTTTTGACAGCTTCGGACTGTATGGATAGGTCGCCGGGCTGGATCGATCCATCAGCGGATAGAGGGTTGGGGAAGATTTCGCTGCAGCGTCCTCTGCCTGAAGCTCAATGAGCACGCCGGCTGGTGAATCCACTCCTTCAGATGTCTTCAGGCTTGCATATTGTTCATAAGAGGCCGGCTCCTCATACTTGTGAAGCGTAAGCTCCTTGATGATCACCGGCTCACGTTGTGCAATGAATGATAAGGTGTGAGTGCCTTGGCTGAAATAAAAGGCAAACGGCTCCTCATAATAACCGTTAGAATCCTTAAGCATCGTCGTTTGCCAAGCCGGGGTCTCATGCTGCTGAGGACGAAGATCATTGCCTCGATTATCCTGTTGTACCTCAGGCTTCAGATTGTCCCATACCCGGTCCATCTGAATGAAGGCCGCCTCACGAAATGGAAGCTTCCCATCAATAAGCAGACTTCGTTCGATGGCTGAGCTCTTGCCCTCGATTGGGTAATAAGTGGATGAAATATAGTAAAGGCCAGCTGTTTCGACCTTAAAAGTCCATTCCAAAGTGCTGTCTTCCCCTGTTATTATCGATTGTCCCGAGCTTCCCTCCGCATTTGAAACGATTTCTGAACCTTCCCCCTCAAGAGAGCTTACCTTCGCTGCATCCAGTATGATGGATTCGTCAGGGTAAGATGCCTGCTCATACTTCTCCATATATTCGCTGTATGATTCATCATTGGTCAGAATCAGATCTTGTGACTGGGGGGCTTGTTCCGTAGATTGAAGCATCGAAGCATTCTCATCGGCAGCGACAGTTCCTGTGCCTGAAGCAGAGAACATCACACTGGAGCCGACCGCAAATACCAGTATCATTTTTAACCATGTTTGCACACGCATCAGCGGATTCAATTCGCACGCCTCCCTACTACCATAGGCAGCATAGTTCATTTCCTTAACATTCGAAGCTTGATAAAGAGAGGGCCAGGGCATTGTGTATCCTATATCCCTGCCCCTCTCCATCTTCAAGCTGCTAATGGATAAACCAATTATTTATTTTGTGCTTCCAGCTTATCAATCGAAGCCTGAGCCTGCTGCTTATATTTCTCCGCAGCCGAAGCCACGGAAGCGTTCTCAACAAGAACATCAGCAACGAAGCTGTAATATGGATACTCTGGATAAGCCTCGTCAAGAGATACCAAGCCAGTTCCTGTAATGTTCTCTCTTATAATGCGGATGTCATCTTCGTAGGAGTAGAGGCTTTCTAAGTAGTTCTGGGAAGGATACTCCTCGAGCTGTGGAACATCGTACAATTCCTCGAAGATCTGATATACAAGTGCCGGATCCTTCACACCTTTCGGGATGAAGTAAGCATTCAGAGCCGTATCTCCATAGGTAACTTCAGGATTACCTTGTGGTCCGATTGGATAAGGAACGACACCGATTTCAAAATTAATATCACCGATTTGCCATTGTGCAGCGTGGAACATGGCAATATCGCCGTCCTTGAATGTGTCTGTTTCTTCCCACAGAGACTTGTCTCCTGATTTCACTTTGACCACGTTATTGTTGTATAGTGACGCCAAATATTCTATCGCCTCAATCGTACGAGGGTCGGTGAGACCTTCCGTTGCCTTCGTCTCGTCTCCTTCTGGATCGAGCACCGTATTGCCGCCATTTGCCACGATCAGATTACGTCCGACCTGAGCGGACCAGCCGGAGAAGCCCCAAGTGTCCATTTTTCCATCATTGTTTGTATCCTTTGTGGCCTGCTTCGCGATCTCAAGCATCTTATCCCAGGTCCATTCACCTTTGTCATATAATTCTTGAAGATCGGGCAGTCCCAGTTCTTCGAATAAATCTCTGTTGTAGTGGATTCCTACGCCGCCGTTACTTGGCATGCCGCCGTAGAACCCGTATTGCTCACCCAGTAATGCGGGGCCCGCATTCGCTAAGCGCTGATCTGTGTTAATGCTGGATTCTGGTGTTGTAAATTCCGAAATTTTGTGAAGCTGGCCTTTCTGAATGGCAGGAAGTGCTGCTTTGTATTCGAGGTAAGTGATATCAGCGAGAGGCTCTCCCGCCAATACAGAGGCTGTGAATTTTTCCATGTATTCTTCATAAGGTATGTTAACGAATTCAAACTTGACGTTGTACTTCTCTTCTGTCTTCTTCAGCTGTTCTACCAAAGCCTTGCCTTGTGCATCTGTATCTGTCGGAGTGAGATCCCACCAAGACGACAGCTTAATGACTCTTCCGCCTAAATCGGGAACGTCTTCGGCAACTGCCTCTTCCGTATTTTCGGTTTCCGTCTCGGCAGCTGGTTCCGTATCATTACCACCTGAAGCTTCGGTATTCGTTTCTGGAGTTGTCTCTGGAGCAGCTGCTGGTGTGTCAGCACCTCCAGAACACGCTGCCAAAAAGATGAACGTAAACACCATCAACAAACTTAAAAGCGCTTTCATTTTTCTCATTGAAAATTACCCTCCCCTTTGGATTCAACAAGTTTGCTGTCTGCATGCGCTGTCTGACGTGTCTGCTGTGTCATGCTATAAATGACCACCACCCGTTATGTTAATGCAATCAATTTACAAAACAACAATAACACTATCTGGTAATTTCAGTCAAACTTTTTTTATTTTATTCAATTTTTGTTATTTTTAAGTTATTTTATTTTGGATGATTGTTTTTTATATTTTATGCTGAATATGATGGATATATGAGTTGCTTCTTTGCTGTTGCAAAACGAGGTGCACCCGCCTGAACAGAACCAAAAAAAGCCGTCCTAATGGAAGTTCCATCAGTACAGCTTATGTATTCATTCATTTCAAGTTTTAGCATCATTTGCTGCTAGTTATTGCTGATTGCTGCTTCTTCGTTCCCTCTTGTTGGTACGCTTAGCTGATTCCGTATAACCAATTCTGCAGCCAGCTGCTTCTTCTCCATCGGCGCCTCCGGATTGGCAATTCGCCACAGCATTTGATCTACTGCTCTCATGCCGAGCATTTTCTTATTCACATGCACGGTTACAGAAATGCTATGAAGATCATTGATATGATCAAATCCCGTAACCAAGCACTCATCCGGAGTCTTGATCCCATGTCTGCTAAGCTGTTCAATCAGATCCAGCGCTGTTGCATCATTCATACACACGAACACTTCAGGCAGTGTACCTTGCATGTCTGTCAAAGCCTGCCCTATATCCTCGAAAGTTCCCTTGAGGAGCATTTCATTCTGATTACATGCAATACCAAATTGTTCAAGCACGAGCCGAAATACGGTCCAGCGTTCAAAAAAGCTGTAAGCCTCTGTCTTATTGCCTACAAACTGAAAGCTTCTAAATCCCTTAGTTACTAGAAGCTGCATCAATTCTCGCATACTTGTCTGATTATCCGTGAATATCATATCACAGCATAACGACGCATCCATGTGATCAATCATGACAACCGGAATACCCAGCTTGTGCAGATCAAATAAACTTGCGGATGAGACCGCTCCCACCGTTATTGTGCCTCTTATTGCCTCTGGATTAAGGAGCGAGAATAAATTATCATGGGACGGCTCGGTAACCGTCAGGATGTCGAGTCCGTATTCATTAAGCTGGGTTGTTACTCCCTCCAGAATGGGTCCCCAGTAGGCTGAATCATAATTTTGAAACCTAACATTCGGAAAAAGAACGAGAATCGTACCTCGGTTTCTCGTTTCTTTATTGATCTGGCCAGCGTCTCCTGATCTAGCTGCGGAACTGTCGGAAACAGAGATTGGCATGTGATTGTAATAACCAAGCTGTTCTGCCACATGTACGATTAACTCACGTGTCCGCTCGCTGACACCTGGTTTGCCAGTCAAAGTACGTGAAACCGAAAATTTGGATACACCTGCCTGGTTGGCAATTTGCTGAATGGTAACCTTTTTACGCATGCTATCACCTATGCTTCCGTCTGCAGTATCTACTTCTGCTCTATATTAGCATAATATCGACCTAAACCAAACAAAAAAGTTATTCAATTTTCATAACAAACCATAACAAAACAAAATTCCAAATAAATATCTATGAAAAAAAGCATATCTCTCTCAACCAAAAAAGGTTAACGCAGGGATATGCCAAATATCATCTTTATCTTGTTACTGCATAATGGTCTCTATAGATAAGATCAGCCTGGATCAAGAGCCTCTCATATGGGGATTCGGGATGAGCCAGCCTCCATATCAACTGATCAACCGCTCTCTTGCCTAGAAGAGCTTTGTTTACATCGACGGTTGCCAGTATCGGCTGATCAGATTCCACATTATCGAAACCCGTCACCGAACAGCGATCCGGTACAGAACGTCCTGACTTATGTAACTCCTCAATGACAAAACGTGCAGTAATATCATTCACACATACAAATACTTCAGGTAATTCCTCCGATGGGATCTCATGGATCGATTGGATCATGTCCATATCCTCCTGATATCCGAGCAGTGACTCCTTCTGCGGACATTCAATCCCGTGCTCGTCCAGTGCCATACGATAGGCAGTCCACCGGTCCATGAAGCTCGGGGCTTCCTTGATATTACCAACAAATTGGAATTCTCGATAGCCTCTGCCGATCAGGCCATTCATCATTTCCCGCATCAGTGTAATATTATCGCTGAATATCGTATCACAGTGGAATACCGGTTCAATATGATCTACCATCACGACAGGAATTTGAAGTCTTTGAAATTCCAGCAGCAGAGAGACTGACACGGTTCCTACGGTAATAATCCCTTGAATTGCATCCGGATTCAGCAAGGAAAAAATCTTCTCTGAAGAAGGTTCTGTCAGTGTCAAGATATCATGACCCATCTCATTTAGCCGCGCTGAGATCCCTTCAAATACAGGTCCCCAATAGAGTGAATCCATGTTCTGATATCGGATGTTCGGAAAAAGTACAACGATCGTTCCGATTCCTTTACGGTTATCGGTTATAAATTGTTCTTTGAGTGATTCACCATTTGCTGACTTGCTAAGTCCCGCAGCATTCTTGAAGTAACCAAGCTGTCCAGCTGTGCGTATAATCATTTCCCGTGTTGTCTCACTTACTCCGCTCTTACCAGTCAAAGCTCTGGAGACGGCAAACTTGGAGACGCCTGCTGCATCAGCAATTTGCTGCATCGTAACTTTGTTCCGCATTTTTTCACCTGTTTTCTAGTGTAAAGATATACGTCATCTTATCATAAACCGGATGAAAAATACCATGTTAGAGTTGATAATTCACGATGTAGGGACTTAGCATCGTGTTGTAATATCCGATACTCCACTCCACAGCACGGCCATCTTCCGTGTACGCGAACCGTTGTCGTCTAAGCACAACGTCTCCTTCGGACATGCCCAGTTCACTGGCGATGCGTGCAGATAACGGCGCTACCGTGAATTGATCACGGTACTGCTCGGCTACTAAATGATGATCCTCTAACCATTCGTATAAAGAAAATTCATCTCCAACATTCCAGTCCTCTGCCTCAGCAAGACCAAGCGGCAATCTATGCTCGTAATAGATAAAGGGCTGGTCATTTAACAGGTACAAGCGCTCGAGGCACAAGCAGTGATCCCCAAACAGCGCATGAGCTTTGCTGTCCGGACTATTCTGCTCCATCTTCTTGCCAACCAGCCGTTTATATATCGTTTCCCCTTGCTCAACCAAGATCTCCGTAAACTGCTTGCCCTTCGATAGTTGAGGCGCAACGCTGTTTCGTTGAACCGTTGTCCCTACACCGCTCTGCTTTAACACGTATCCTTCCTGCTGCAGCTCCTTAATTGCATTTCTCACGGTCATTTTGCTTACCGCAAATTCCTGCTCCAGCTGGGGCTCTGAAGGGATCAAGGTACCAACCGGGTATTGGCCATGCACAATCCGATCTCGGATGATCTTTTTCAGCTGCAAATAGAGCGGTCCTTTCTTTCTTGACAAGGACACAAATATCACTACCTTTCAATATCTGATGCAAGCTCATTCATTGCCTTTACGATATCCTGCTCGGATATAGCCGCTGTATCGCCCGGCACGGTATGAGCCAGAATAGACGCTGCTGTGGCGAACTGAACCGCGTA
Source organism: Paenibacillus urinalis (assembly GCF_028747985.1). NCBI lineage: Bacteria > Bacillati > Bacillota > Bacilli > Caryophanales > Paenibacillaceae > Paenibacillus > Paenibacillus urinalis. The sequence continues at coordinate 2,211,214 of NZ_CP118108.1, read as the reverse complement.
CTCAGCATCATAGCCATTAATATCACCATGTATAATACCCGCTGTGTATGCATCACCTGCACCGACCCGGTCCAGAACAGCAGTATTCATCGTTCTTCCCAGCTTCATCATATCATCCTTATACATAAATCCCGTAATCGAATGATGATGATCTGGACGAACCACCCGCTGCGTGCCTGCTATCATGTTTATTGCATATTTGGACGCGATCATAGGAATAAGCTCCTGAAGCTGCTCGGTGCGCCCCTCATTGCTGGACTTATATCCCAGCAGATATATGGCATCCCGCTCATTCATCATGACAATATCTGCAAGATGCAGCATTTCCTCGTAATACGATTTGGCATGCCTGCGTTCTTCTTCATCCCACAGTGTGCTCCTGTAATTACAGTCAAACACAATTTTCCCGCCTGCCGATTTGACCTGTTCTGCAAGTGACTTCATTTGATATCGTACATTCGCATTCATGGCCAGACCAATACCGCATAAATGCAAGTAATCCGTATTTTGAGCGATCGGCATTGTGTTATAAGCCTCTTTGGCTGTGCTGTTAAAGCTGCTGTTCTTCCGGCTCCCATAGGTTACTCTCGTTGGTCTGGCCCCATATCCGGATTCCAGAAAATAGCTTCCAAGGATGCTGCCCTCTGCACGTACAAAGCGTGTATTCAGTTCTAAGGCCCGAAGCGAAGCTGCAGCCGCATCTCCTAGGGAATTGTCCGGGACGGTGGTAGCTATGGAGGCTTCATGCCCTAAGCGAGCCATTGCTGTTGCGATGTTAACGCCTGTTCCTGTAAAGGCATAAGTCAGTGACCTGGATTGTGACAATGTCTCGTAATTCGGGACGGAGAGCCGCATCATCACTTCACCAAAAGCAGTAATTCGCTTATGTGCCTTCATGGGCATCCACCTCGTACTTCAGAATTTGAGTCAATTCAAGTACGTCTTGGATATTAGTTAAGCCTGTTTCCTTATCAATAATAGAGGAGTACACATGCGGTATGACTTGCGGAACTCCTGCATCCAGAGCAAGCCGAAGGATATCTCTGAAATTGTCCTTGTCGATGCCTCCGGTTGGTTCGAGAGCAAAGTTCGCCTTGGCACAGGCCTTAGCGACTGCTAGGAATTCTTCTCTTGTCTCAAGGCCGTTCATCGGAAAATACTTCAGCGCGTTCCCTCCCATATCTGCCACAAGCGCGATTGCCGCTTCAACGGGCACGATAGCTTTTTCAGCCAGCATAGAACTGGATGGTCCGGTAGACATATTCACGAAGCCAGGCTTGCCGCATGGAGAAACGAGGCTGTTAATCCAGCTGTCCTTACCGCTTAGATTGGCACGAGTCGCTCCAACTCCAGTAAACACCTGATTAATGTGGGAACCTGCATAATGTTTTGCAATTTCGCTAACGACCTCTGACTGTCTTGGATCTCCTGCTCCAAGTCCGATCGATATGGCATCCGCACAACCCTCGCCATAGCTCTGCATTGCTTCTGCAGCTGACACGGCATCCGGATAATTCTTGGATAATACACCGATCAGCACATAACCTTCCGCCGCTTCAAATATGTCCTTTGCATTGCTTACACTCCCGGCCAGGACGTTCAGTGCTGCACGGCCTTTATATAATCGCTCCGCCATTTTGCTCATTTCTATTCAGCCTCCCTTAATGATTTCCGTAATTCGATCAATAATAACCGTCATATCGTCTGCCTTAAGTGACCGTGGATCAATATCAAAATATCCCTGCTTCACACCGTAATCACGGGTATAGATGGCAATATCTCCTGTACGGAGCTTCTCTGCCATTTGTACGGCATTGATTCCGGCTTCTTCCGCATTCACCTTGATTCGCCCCCGATAAATAAGCCTTCCAGCCTCATCCTGTACGATGCTCATTTCGATGCCTGCGAGTTCAGATAATGCGGCAAGCTCCATTAAGGATTGTTTCTCTTCTTCACTTCGATCCTGTTTGACCCCATATTCATCCAGCGCCTGCAGCAGCCCGAATGAGGATTCCTTGCCTACTTTCATACTTCTGCCGATTCCGTGCAGCTGTACTTTAAGCCATTCAATATATTTACTTTTGCCCGCCACGATACCGGAAGTAGGGCCCTCAATTGCTTTGGAGCCGCTATAAATTACGAGGTCAGAAATGGATATATAGCTCTTTAGATCCTCCTCCGCTGCCGCATCTATTATAAGAGGGACCTGGTGCTCTCTTGCTACCTCCCATGCTTCCGCAGCAGAGATCATATTCTTCTGAACACTATGGTGTGATTTCACATAGAGAATTGCCGCCGTTCGCTCTGTAATCGCATCCGCCAGATGCTCCTGCTTGCCTTCGTTTGCATATCCGGCCTCTACCAGCTTGCCTCCGCCCAAATAGATCATCGTCTCTACAGGTGCTCCATATTGAACGTTGTGGCCCTTCAGCATCACGATTTCATTTTTGCTGATCGTCTCTTGATGGAGCTTGAGACTTAACCCCCGATTCCCCTGCGTTACCATAGCTGCCACCGACAGCGCGATACCGCTTGAAGCCGAATTGACGATAGCGGCCGCCTCAGCACCGAGCAGGCTTGCAATATGCTCTCCTGCCTTGTTCGTTAGATCGCTGATTTCAACGTACTGCTGTCCACCTTGCTTCATCGCTTCCATAACGGAGTCCGTCGGTGCGGATACACCCAGAATGCTCATTCTGCCGCTTGCATTAATCACTCTTTTTAAACCGTACTTATGAAGAATAGAAGTATTCACCTATAATTGCTCCTCTCGATTGAATAATGGACTCGGCAAGACGTGTGTCTCCATTCGAATCGGTCATCGTTCTTGACTCAGGCACCACTTCAAACAACGTAAGATTCGCTTCATCCCCAACCTGAATTCGTCCCAGCTCCGGCCGTCCAAGCCAGTCTGCTGCCCGCTTTGTCACCCGATCTATAACCTCAGCAAGAGAGTAACCGATAATCATAAATTTGGTCATCACATCGGCCAGGCTGTACACCGGACCATGCACGCGATTACCTCTGTATATGTCTGTACTGATCGTATCCGGATGAACCCCTCTATCTTTGGCAGTCTCAGCAACATGAAAGGAGAAGCTGGCCGTACCATGTCCGACATCCAGATGCAAGCCGCGACGGATCGCCGCGTTCAGCTCGGGGATGAGCTCATTATGGTTATCCAGAATGTTATTGGCCTTCCCATGCAGATAATGAGTGACAATATCTCGTGCTCTCAGGCTGTTCAGCACTTCATGAATACCGGGAGGACCGGAACCAATATGGACCATAAGCGGCAGTTTGGCTTGTTCCGATATAAGAAGGGCTGCACTTAATGGGCTTATTCCTTCTTCCTTGACTACACTCCTGCTAATTCTCGCTTTGAGTCCGACGATAAAATCACGGTACTTGGTTATGGTCTCCGCAGCTAATTGCGGGTCTATCCACTCCGCTCTACTCAGCTCATCCTGCCTTAAGCCCAGCCCAATCCGGGATATATTTAAGAAGGCCAGCACTCTCGTCTTTGCTGTCCTGCTGCGTTGATACAGCTCCTCTAAATGATCCGCACCACAGCTCCCTGCATCGACAATGGTGGTAACGCCCTGACCTACACCGATCTTGTCAGCGTCATCACCATAAGGCTGGTAGCTGTCCATAGCATGGACATGCATATCAATCCAACCGCTCGATACGTATTGTCCTGAACAATCTATAATTTCATCACCTGTTGCGGATCCTGATTGCTCTATGGCAGTGATTTGTCCCTGCCTGATCACCAGATCAAACCTCTCCTCCGAATGAACGGTCCTCACTGCACGAAGTACTCGGGTATGCATTACAACCTCCTCCATCTCCATGTTCTTCCGCTTTTCACTTGTACCTTAACACAGAATTAGCATCAGGTAAATATAACGTTATAATGTTTAATGGATTTACTAACATACAAAAAAGACGTTTTCTCTGTTGAAAACGCCTTGATCGTGGTTAGACACAGGGTTGATCCCTGGTCGAGCCTTCTTGAATTTTGTTTTCCTATAGCTAACTTTGTTCAAGAGAGCTGCGCAGCACCTACTATATCCCGAACCGTTGAGACGGGTTTCGTTTTTTGAAATGAAACAGCTTAGCCCATTTGACCTCGGTAAGAATAACGCCTCCCAAGATGAGAGCCGCTCCCATATAACCGTTCAAGCTCAGCTGTTCTCCATATAAAGCATAGGCAAAGCCGGCAGCAAATACAGGCTCCAGAGAAAAAATAAGTCCGGCACGTGTAGAGGAAATATGCTTCTGCGCCATGATTTGCAGCGTGTAGGCGACTGCACTGCATAATACAGCCAGACCCAGAATGGATATCCAGGCTCCTTCTGAAGCCGGAAGCTTCGGTTCCTCAAATAGGATACTGAACAGAAGAGCGAGTCCTCCTGCAAAGCCGAGCTGCAGTATACTGAGTGCCTTACCATCTCCTTGCTGAACCATACGCCCTGATAGAAGAATATACAATGCATAACTTAAGGCTCCCATCATACATAACAGATCTCCTGTTTTGAGCTGCATGCTGTTCTCAAGCGTCAGAAGACCGATACCCGCTATAGCTAACACAATACTGCATACGATCTTTGCCTCGGGCCACCGTTTTTGAACAATGGATACGAGGATGGGTACAAATACGACAGATAGGCTGATCAGAAATCCGGCCTGCGAAGTGGTTGTTTGTTTGACTCCATAAGTAATGAATACAAAGGCAACAAACAGGACAGCTCCTAACACAAAACCCTGCCTTAGTGTCCGGAATGTCATTGTGGACCAGGTTCTGTAGAAAATGATGCCCATAAGAATAAAGGCCAAACCGAAGCGAAGAGCAATCATATTCAGCTCCTGAATCGATGTCAGACCTTCCTTCATAAATAAATAAGAGGAACCCCACAACAGGGTCACAAGCAGCATCTGTAGATCTGCCTTACGTTCTACTTTCACGATCGTTCTTCCCTTCAATTTCTCGCTTATATGTATAAGTTGAATACCGTAACTCCAACAGCAAGATTCAGTATATCTTAAGTCTTTTCATAAGAAAAATGAATGTTTATAATTGAATACATGAATTTATTTCATGCAAAAGGAAGATGATCGATGTCACTTGCAAAATACGAAATTATAACGACCGTGGTAGAGCTCCAAAGCTTGACGAAAGCAGCAGAAAGCTTGAATCTGACTCAATCCGCAGTTAGTCATGCGATTTCAAGTCTGGAAGCAAGCTGCGGTTTTTCATTACTTATTCGCTCCAAATCCGGTATTCAGCTTACTTCAAACGGAGAGCGCATACTGCCCTACATGAGAGAAATATTGAAGTGGAACGAAATGATGCATCAAGAAATCCAGTTACTGAGCGGCATTCAAACAGGTACAGTCCGAATCGGAACGTTCACGAGTGTGTCCTCACAGTGGCTTCCTGGTGTTATTAAGTCATTCCAGCATGAATATCCAGCTATTCACATTAAGCTTAAGGAAGGAGATTACGGTGAAATCAAGGGATGGATTGCCTCAGGCGCGGTTGATTTTGGATTTTTGTCACTGCAGGGCAGTTCGATTTTTGATACAATCCCGCTGAAGAAGGATCGCTTAGTATGTATCCTGCCTGAAGGACATGCTCTTGCATCGGCACCCGCCATTCATCTGGATCAGCTGCGAGAGGAGCCTTTCATTATGCCGAAATGGGGCGGAGATGATGAGATCGAATCCATGATTCGGACTCACAAGGTAAAGCTCAGCATTCGGTTTGAGGTTGCTGAAGAGCAAGCCATAATAGGAATGGTTCAGCACGGGCTCGGCATCAGCATTCTGCCGGAAATGGTCCTAGGCAATCTGCCGGATACGATACAGGTTGTCCCATTAGCAGAGGAGCCTTATCGCATGATCGGGATGGCTGCATTGTCCTTGTCCGAATTGTCGCCCGCAGCTCATACATTTATTAACTCGGTTCAGGATTGGTTAACCCTTCAGCATCTAATGGATGATCTTGGGCACCATCCTACTTCGCCATAAATGATGATATCGCCCAATCAGCATAAGCCCTCATCTCATATATTACTGTAGTTAAATGATGAGGAGGTAAATGTCATGGGAGAAGCAAAGCGTGGCTATGGTGAAGGTGGATACGGTGGTTACTCTTCTATAGGTGCAATTTTGGTACTATTCATTCTGCTCGTAATCATCGTTAGTACATTTCAATATTAATCTTTTCTAAAGATACCGGCACAAAGTATGGCGATCTCCATTGGAGATCGCCTCTTCTTGTCTATCGCGACTAGAAATCTTCATAAACTAGATCCATATTGATTCCTATAGCCGCTTTGCTGCCTTCCGCTGCTGCAATAACCAGCTGTGTAGGCGAAGTGACCGTACTATCCCCGGCTGCATAAATCCCTCGAATATTTGTCCTCCCATAGGGATCTGTTATCAAAGCCCCTCGGTCGTTCATATGACACCCCAGTCTAGGTCCAATATGGCTTGCTTGACTTAGCTGAGGTATTACAAACCCGCCTTCTCGCTCGATGGTTTGACCATTACTGAATCTAATAGCCTCAAGCTTTCCGTCACTTCCAGTTAATTGGGAAATAGGCAGCTCTGCAATTCTTATCCCTTTATTCACAAGTCTTCTTTGTTGTTCTACATTAAGGATCCTCTTCCCATCTGTACATATAACCAGATCCTTGCTCCAGTGATAAATCATCTGAGCCGTACTGAATACATTCGTTGTCTCCGCTAGAAGAACAATGCGCTTCCCTCTTAACTCGTAACCATCGCAATAGGGACAGCTAAAGAGACTTTGTCCGTAATATTCCTGGAGTCCTGGCAGCGTGGGAAGAATCTCACGCAGACCCGTGCTTAGCAGAACTTTTCTACCGGCTACTTCTTTACCACTGGACATACGGGCAATAAATCCGCCATATACAGGCTGAACATCAACGACCTCCTCTTGCATTATACTTATGAAAGGATACTCAGATAGCTCTTGATGAGCAATCTGTCTGAATTCAGCAGGACTAGCCCCATCCCTGGTCAAATAACCATGAGATTGTCTGGTTCGTGCATGCCGAGGTCTGCCGTGATCTAAGATGACCGTTCTGCGTAGAGAACGACCCAGCACCAATCCAGCACTCAGTCCTGCAGGACCGCCGCCTATAATGATGCAATCAAGCATGCCAATCCCCCTTCGATAGCTCAAAATTTCGGATATTCGATATTATGATGGCGGGCATAGAAATAGCCCCCTTGCTATCGCAAGAGGGCTGAATGTCATCCTTCTTAAGGAATATATTGTTGTACGATTTGTGTAACTTCACCGTTCTCAATCGTTAGATGATAAGGAAATACACTCATATCCATATTCGTTGTATCTCCGTAGAGTTCAGCAAATTTGTCCAAGCTGATCTCTTCATTCCACTCGATGTCGATATCCTTGACATCTCCCGTACGATCATAAATTTGAACCGTAACCGTTGCATCATCTGCGATTTTTAAAGTTTCAGATGCTTCCTGCTCATTCACAATATAATAGCCATCCGGAGCATAGTCAATTCCAGCGTCAGGCTCTTGCTCCACGAAGACGGTGTTTGCTTCCTCACCTTCATACCACTGAATCTCATCTGCCTTGATGTGGAGCTCTCCGTTAAGATCAGTAAGATCATTGATATATACCGTTTCGTTCTGTACCTGTCCTGTCTTATCTTGAACGTCCTCTGACTTCGCAAGTACCGTTGAACTATTTCCAATATTAAAGTTACCATATAATAAAGTTCCCGAAAGAATTACACCAAGCGCAACAAATGTAAATAACCGATTCTTCATTTTGCATCTCTCCTTCTGGTGCGGCTATAAAGCCTGCATGTGCTATGTATTAAATCTTCTAAGCTGTTCTTAGTACCTAGTATAAACGTTTATTATTAACGAAGAGTTTCAATCTTGTTAATAATAATATAAAATTTATTCATTTCATGGGATAAGGGCCCCGAGAAGGGACCCGAACCTGTCTTCATTTCCAGCACTAATTTTTAACGAATTTGACCAACACATGTGCTAATGCATGCTGTTGTTCGTTATTAGCTGCATTCCACAATTCCTGTAGCAGCTTCTCCTCTCTGTTTCTCGGCTCTTCATTCTTGGATAACATCTCTGCAACCTTTTCTGCAACCAGCGCCAGCTGTTCTTCATTTAATCCAAGTGATTCTCCCAAGGATACACGCTTCTTCAAGTATTGTTTGAATGTTTCGAATTGTTCCAAAATATCATCTTTTTGTTCCGGAGCCATTCGATCCATCACTTCATCCACCTGATTCAGCTCTACTTTTCTATCCTTATTAATCATATGTGTTTGTTCTGACATCGTATTCTCCTCCAGTTATACAGATATTTTGAACGCTTGCACACTTCCTATTAACCTTACCGTCTAGAATGAAACAATATAGAATCGATTTCGTTTTGACTTTAGCTGCTTCGCATCTGATGCAAGGCTTTATTAATCCAAATCGCTGAGAGGAGGCCATCTCCCATCGCCACAGCAGCTTGCTCGGAATGCAGTCCGATGTCACCCGCAATCCATAGGTTTGGAACAGATGACATTCGCGAACGCCCGTCCGCCTCAACATGCTTGTTATCCTCTATCTGAGCACCGAGCTGCCCCGCCAATGCCGAATGAACCTTGTTGCCTCCAAAAGCGATAAACCCTCGTTCAGCTTCGACAACCGCACCACTTGCCAGTTTAACAGCTGTTATCATGCCCTTATCATCACTCTCTACTTCAGTAATCGCTTCCTCAATATATTGAACACCCTTTCGGCTCAATTTATCTCTCAATTCTGAGGTGACTTCAGCTTGATCATGATTAATGTAGATCATCTCGGAGGCCCGTTTAGCCAAGATGTTCGCCATACCGGCGCCAGTAACACCAGAGCCCATAATAACAGTGCGCTTGTTCTCAATCTCGTATCCATCACAATCAGGACATATATACACTGACATTCCCAGCGCATCTCGGAGGCCTGGGATATTCGGGTACCGATCTGTAATACCTGTAGCGAGCAGAAGTGTTCTTGCTTGATACAACTGATCATGATCTCCGCTCAGTTTGAAGAGCTCATCTTCCTTTTTGGCAGAAGTAATGCGATCTGTACAAAATTCAATGCCCGTCGCTTCAGCATGCGCTCTCCCTCGTCTGCGGATCTCCTCTCCCGATATACCCTCTGGAAACCCCAGTATATTATGATAATTACGGCATATGGTCGAACGACCTTCCCCCGCATCAATAACAAGCACCTTGTGTATAGAATACCTTCCCAGCTGTATGGCTGCCTGCAGCCCGGCAATACCTCCGCCGACAATTATGCAATCATATATCATCCTATCCCTGCCTTCTTCTATATATCTTCTCTCTTTTATCCTTAAACAATATGTATCTTTTTAAACGAAGAGCCAGAAATGATGAAAAAAGGACCATGCTAAGCATGATCCTCTTAAGAGTTATAACCCAAATGAATATGAGGCATATTGTCTGGCATTATTCATCGCTGTCCATACATCGCTAGTTTCAGAGCCCATGTACCAAAATGCATAACCAGCAACATCATAGGCTTCAAATAGAGTCGTCTTGGCTGACAATGAACGGCTGTCTTCCGCCCATATCCCGCGAGATTTCCCTTGTGAAGTATAGGTTAAAGTGTATTGCGCAATCTCAGAATCCCATTTCATAGCAGTTGAATAATTGCGATAGATTTCTCCCTGCGTCTTCAGTGAAATATCATATGAACCAAGCTGAGGAGATGACAAGGACCAATTCCGAGTATAGGTTGGCAGAGCTGCGATAATCTTGTCCTTGGGCACATTCTGCTGTAATTTCTGTACCGCATTTTCCAGCCATGGGAGCGAAGCAACCGAGCCTGCCGCAGTTGAGCCGTTCCAATGCTCCTCATATCCCATTAACACGACATAGTCGGCCAGCTCGCCAAGTGCCTTGTAATCAAATGCAGCCGTCCAGCTTGTACCTAGATCAGGTGATACATCAATAGATAGGGTCACACCTATGCTGCTGAGCTTGGAATTCAGCGAAGCCATGAACAATATCAGATACTCGCGATCCTCTGGCGACACATTTTCAAAATCAATATTCAAGCCGGCTAACCCGTACTTCTGCGCATAATCCATCAATTTCGTGACGGCAGCTTCCCTCATAGCTGCATTCGATAATACACGGTGTGTCAGCTCTGCATTCGCCCGGTTACCTACCATCCCCCATATATTCAGCTTGTTTCTCTCGGCAAAGGTTAATAGTCTCTGATCCGTATGATCCTGCACAACTTCTGTCGCATCGAGAAAATACCAGCGCGGAGAGAGCGTATTGATACCCGCTTCCAGCACCTGCTTCTCGTATTCAGCAGTTGTAGAATCGTATTGCCAGCCAAGGAGAATCGGATCCGCTTCCCTGTTATTAAGCTCAGATCGAATTCTTGGTGATTGCAGTATACGGTCCAGCAGAACCGCTGCTTCTGCACGGGTTAACGAATCATTCGGTCTGAACACTCCGCTGTCTCCCTGCATGAATCCGAGCTGAGTTACTTGACTTATGTAGCCCCATGCCCACTTAGAAGTATGTTTATGATCTGTGTAAGGCAGCTCTGATGATGCTTCGATCGGATCAGGAGCGGTCTTCAGCATACGAACCATAAGTGCTGCAGCTTCCTGTCGAGTAACATTTGATTTGGGTGCAAAATAGCTCTCAGATCTTCCCTGAACAATCCCCAGGTTGACAAGTGCACTAATGTCACCGTAATACCAGTCTGTCTCTTTCAGGTCTTTGAAGGGAGACAGATCGTTCATCGTTGGATTAACCTTGAGAGCTGCGCTCATCATTTTAGCAAGCTCTGCTCTTGTAACCTTCTTTCCGGGCTCAAACGTCGTCAAGGTAGTTCCGCGAACAATGCCTTGATTGTACAACCTGCCGATTGCTTCTTTGGCATAACTGTTCGCAATGTCTCTAAAAGGGAGCTCCGAAGAAGATGCATCTGCATGATGCGGAACGATATAAACTGACAATAATGAAACAATAATGCCAAGGATCATGCTTTTTTTTACAATCATGCTCCATTTATTCCTTTGTAATCTCAAAACTAGCGCCTCACTTGCCTTACAGGATAAATCTATCCTATCAAAGTGCTGTGAGCGGTGTATGTACTTAAATATTGGATATGTTTCTATATTTATCACATCGTCTTTAACGGAACGACAAAAAAAGAGTATCACTTCATTAGAAGCAATACTCTGTCTGTATTCGTTATTTCAGCACTTATTTTAACACTTTAAGACGGGTATCCAGTGGTGCAAAATCTTTGTCTCCCGGATCTGCCGCAGGCGCTCCAAAAGGCATCTGTGCAATCAGCTTCCATGTTGCAGGAACATCGAATACTTCCTTCACTTCGTCGTCAATCAGCGGATTGTAGTGCTGGAGGGATGCTCCAAGTCCTTCTTGCTTCAGCGCTGTCCATACGACCAATTGCAGCATGCCGCTAGATTGGTTGGCCCAGACGGGGAAGTTGTCCGCATAAAGAGCAAACTGCTTCTGCAGGTTCTCAATCACTTCCTGATCCTCGAAGAACAGCACGGTTCCATATCCTGCACGGAAGCTCGCCATTTTGTCTGCAGTCGATTTAAATTTCTCCTCGTCATTTACCGTTTTGCGAAGTGTTTCTTCCGTAATATTCCAGAGCTTATCATGCTTCTCACCCAGTAATACGACAACGCGGGCCGATTGGGAGTTAAAAGAAGACGGAGTATACTTGACTGCTTCACCAATGATCTCCTCAATTCTTGCATCCGAAACATGGGATTCTTTAGAAATCGCGTAATATGATCTTCTTTCCTTGAGAGCTTCCATAAATTCTTTAGCCATTAGAAAAAAACCTCCTGGTATATTTTGTAGGTCGACAACACTAAAGATAGTATACTCGCTTACATTAGTCAAGTAGATCTATAAAAGTTTGAGTAAATGTCGTCCATATCTAACCGTCTTTTATTATTTATGATCCGCGTTGATTTCATTCACGAGCTTTGAAGTTATTCTTCAATTAATCCCGATAATCGGCACGGTATTTTTCTTCTGTTGAAGAATTTTGCTTGGTCGCCTCTTTATCCTTCTCTTCTTGCTTCTCCATATTCAGATCCTGAACCGGAATGGGGTCTACATGCAGTTCTTCTTCATATTGATCGAACAAGCTTTCCTTCTCTGTCGGGTATTGCTCGGGATGATCCATCTGAGTGCGATCTTTTTTATCATGATTCTTCATATCAGCCATTGTTCATTTACCTCCTTGTTCTGGAACGATATTTATCATTACCATGCTCAACCGATGACTAAACATGCACAAGAGAACCATCGATTGACACTAGACAGACATAAAAAAACACCGTCAACTTCGATTCATCGAAATTAACAGTGCTATTTCACCATCTATTGGGGCAGCTTATGCTCATAAACCATCTGAGCTTCAAAGATGCTGAAGCCTTCGGAGTTCATTCCACGAAACCAGATGCTTGATCCATCTCCATCCGAGCGTTGAAGAATGAATGTCTCGTTCAATCTTACCTCTCGATGATAAGTAATTCTAAATCTTCTCCATACGAGGTGTTCTAGTTCCTCAGCTGTCAGAGCATCATAACAGAGGTCTGCATATCTTGCATTGTTCAAATGTCCATTGCTATCTGTTGTACTATACCCGGCTTTGAACTCATAAGCGGTCTTAAGCTCAATTTCTTCGGGAATAGACACTTTATCCGGAATATCGCTGGAGGTCTGACTGGTTACCGTCGGAATGTCATAAGGCAATGCGGACGGACGCAATATCTTGCGCTTGTGAATATCAACCAAGGTCCAGGTTGACCTTGCATAACCCGTTGCTCCCTCAGAGCCCTCGAATCGATAATCTCTTAGCCACACAACACCTTTGTACCCTCTGGACCATGTCGATATCGTCCATTCTTCCTCAAGCACCGGAATCTGATCACAATCGATCTCGATCGTCATGAGCATCCAGCCGTAATGATTCTTCAGCATCTCGCTTATCGTAATTCCTAACTCCTGCAAATGTCGGTCAGCTGCATCCTGAAGCCGTTCAAGAATGGACGAGAGCTTAATGCGCGAATGCAGATCGGACTGGCTGGAGCTCACAATAAAGGTTTCTTTAGCTATCTCTGTCACGTTTACACTTCCTTTGCCTGCGATCTACTCCTCCTGCCCTTCATTTTAGTAGATAAGACCAGGCAAGGCAAACCGAGCAATTACAGCAAAGTTGTTAGCCGCCTAATTCATTCAGCTGCTGGCTCAAATTATTAATGTTCGTTATCAGATCCGGAATACCGGTCTGCTCCCAGTTCTCCAGTGTGAAGCCCTGCTCCTGTATTCGCTGACTGAACTGATCCACCATGCCGGTGAGCTGCTCATTATATTCTACAAGTCTGGCGTGGATGGATTCTCCGATAGCAGGAGGTGTAAGCTGAGCAAACTCGCTGGCTTCTGTCCGGATTTGTTCCAACTGTTCCTGAAACTGAGCTGCTGCATCAGGGTTGTTGACAGCCTCCTGAGCCAGGTTTTGAAGCTCCGAGCCCGCCGTTGATACTTGATTGATATATTCTGTAGCCTCATTTACATAGTTAAGAGATTGATTCACACTCTCTACGGCAGAACAAGCGGATAACATCACAGCCGAAGCAAGCATCGTCGCCATCATTACAGCCTGCTGTTTTCTCTTCCTCTGTCTTCTCATATAGCTGGTCTCCCTTCAAAAAAAAAGCGTTCACATAAACGTTTATACGAACTGCCTTTTGTTCAGGTTTCATATAAGATGATGGGTGCGAAAAACCTCCGGTGTGCAGCCCACCGTCTGTTTAAACATGCGGCTGAAATGCGAAACCCGCTTGAAGCCCGATTTCTTGCTTGCTTCCGTGACGGACATATCCGGATGGAAACGAAACAACAGCTTGGCTTGATTGATTCGTCGCATGTATAAATATTTGAATATCGTTGTACCTGTCATCTCTTTGAAGAGTGCTGCCATATAAGGCTTGGATAGATGCAGCTCTCTGGCGATCTCATCCAGGCCAATCTCGTTCATATAATTTGTCTCCAAATAAGTAATGATGCCCTGGATATGTTCTTCTTTATCCGTACGTGTTCTTTGCTCCAGCAGCTTATTGTCGGTGAACTGCTGTGCCATGATCAAGAAGTCACACAGCTTCAAAACGAAGCGATCACTCATCTGCTCCCGCCCCTTCATCTCATAGAGCTGGTTCAGCTGAGCTAGACTCGTCTCCGTTTCCTGCTGCTGCTCAGCTGTAAGATGAAATACATGATTCTTCAGTTTCTCGAATGGTGCGAGCAGGGCATGCGCGCGTTCAGCGACAAGATACTCCTCCAGCATTGTTGGATAGAAATGCAAGGTCGTTCTTACATAAGGAACGCTTGGATCGGGGTGTGGTCTGTGCAAGGTCATGCCATGCATTAAGATTAAATCACCAGGGACAAGAGTATAGATCTTGTCGCCAATAACATAAGTGCATTTGCCTTCGTGGAAATAGTACAGCTCATAAAAAGGATGGGAATGAAACCCGTCATCCTGACCGTGCTTCACCGAATGGTTATTCCGGTAATTAAAGGCGAGCGGATCAATCATGTTGAACGTATTTGCCACAATTGAAGTCACTCCTTCACTCCTTTGCATCGTTCGTTACTCATGCAAAGAATCTCATCGTGACTTCATTGTATCATGCAATGGGCTGCTGACGACAACATGGATTACCGTGCGGTTTGAAACGTTCCCGCCGCGGCCAATTCCTGAGCAGTAAGACACAGCTCCGCTGCTTTAAAAGCATGCGCCTGGGACATGGCATCCTCTGTTCTATTCATACAGTCCTTAATCAATTGACTGAAAAAAGGATAGCCTACTTTACCTTTTACGTTAAACCGGTATTCTCCTTCATGATTGACCAAATATACTTGATCACCTATTGATTCCCGGGCAATGTCCGTATATTTACGCAGTTCAATGTAACCGTCCGTCCCCAGTATAATCGTACGCCCATCTCCCCATGTAGACAGGCCGTTCGGTGTAAACCAGTCCACCCGGAAATATCCTGATGCACCGTTATCACCCACGAGCGCAGCTTCTCCGAAATCTTCCAGCTCCGGATACTCTGGATGCGCCATATTAACTGCACGACTATACTTCACTTCCGCATTTTTGCAGGATGCAAAATATAGAAATTGTTCAATTTGATGGCTGCCAATATCGCAAATAATACCACCGTATTTAGCTTTCTCAAAGAACCATTCCGGCCGGCTGCCGGCATTTAATCGATGCGGCCCTGTACCCATGACTTGAAGTACCTTGCCAATCGCCCCTTGAGATATCAGCTGACCTGCATAAACAGCGCTCTCAACATGAAGGCGTTCACTGTAGTAGACCATATACTTTTGGCCTGTTTCCTTCACCTTCTGACGAGCAGCCTCTAGCTGCCCGAGGGAAGTAAAAGGAGCTTTATCCGTAAAATAATCCTTGCCTGCGTCCATGACGGCAAGACCCAGCGACCCTCGTTCCGAAGGAACAGCCGCTCCAGCCACGAGACGAACCTCAGCATCATTTAAGATTTCATCTAGTGATCTGGCTGCCTTGGCTTCAGGGAAACGTTCCTGAAAAGCCCTTACTTTATCGGGGTCAGGATCGTATACCCATTTTAGAGTAGCTCCTGCGCGTACGAGTTCACCACACATCCCATAGATATGCCCATGATCCAGAGCTGCTGCAGCGATGACAAATTCTCCGGGTCCTGCAACAACTTCATTCACTGCACTCTCAGGCGCATAGAACATTCCATCTCGATTACTCATTGTCAGCACCTCTTTCCAGCATATTCTTTACAACTACTATCTATTGAAAGGTACCACTTAGATCAGCGGGTGTTTGAGTATCTCTCACGGGTGTCGTATTCATCTTGGAATTCCGAATACGTTCCTGAAGATGCTCGTTAAACAGCTCCTCATCCATCGGCAGCTCGACCCAATGATCAGTCCAAGTGGATAAATACATCGCATTCGATAAAGTTAGTCCATGAATTCCTTCTTCCCCTGGAGCAATAAGCGGTGAGCCATGCAAAATGGCATCTACGAAGTTCTGCATAATACCAGGGTGTCCTGTCTCTCTGCCCTCAATGGGAATATCAATCTTCCAGCATTCTGGCTGTCCAAATCCGCCGGTATAGCGCTGATTAAACTCACTTTCGGGTTCACGCAGCCGCCAAAAGGTCATCTTCCCATCCTCAACAACGATTTTTCCGCGATCACCCGTTACTTCAAATCGATTCGTTCCCGGAGTTTCTCCTGTCGTTGTAATAAAGACACCCGTGGCTCCATTCTCATATTCCACGTATGCAGTCACATCATCCTCGACTTCAATGCTGCGATATTTGCCAAACGCACAGAAAGCACGTACCCGCTTCGGCATCAGCCCTACTGTCCACTGCCATAGATCCAGCTGATGCGGAGACTGATTCAGCAGTACGCCTCCGCCTTCACCCGCCCAAGTCGCACGCCAGCTGCCAGAATCATAATAGCTCTGAGAGCGGTACCAGCTTGTAATAATCCAGTTGGTCCGCCGAATCTCACCAAGTTCCCCGGAAGCAATCAAATCCTTTAATTTGATGTACAGTGGATTGGTTCGCTGATTGTACATGATCGAGAACACCTTTCCGCTCTGACTGGCGGCTTCGTTCATCTCTCTCACTTGACTTGTAAATACTCCAGCCGGTTTTTCAATAAGAACATGAAGTCCGTGATTAAATGCCAGTATGGCAAGCTCCGAATGCTGATAATGAGGTGTAGCAATAAGGACTGCATCAACTTCCCCTGAGAGCATCATCGCCTTCGGATCCTGGAAATAGGGAACAGCCCCTTGCAGGTTATCTGCTGCCCACGCTTTGGTGCTCTCTCTCATGTCACTGATTGCCGTAAGCACTGCTCCTTTAATCTTGCCTTGATCCAGCGTTTTGGCATGAGCAGAGCCCATATTACCAATGCCTATTATTCCTACTCTTACTACAGTCATCCTGCTGCACCTCCGATATGTAACTGATTGTTCAGCGAATGCATACTTTGCGTGAAGTTCTTGAGCATTTCTGCAGAGGAATAGCTCTGACTAAAGTCTTCAATTCCCAGATAACCCATATATCCAACGGCAGCAAGATCCTCTAGAACGGTGCTCCAACGTACGACTCCGTTAAGTAATGGTGACCATTTGGCTTGATAATAAGTTTCTAACTCGCTGTCTTGCTGCGCAAGCGGAACCCAGCTGGCGTTCTTTACATGAACATGGGCTAGATAAGGTCCAAGCAGCTCTAGGCCCATCCGGTAGTTTTCATAGCCTTCATGCACCATATTCCCTGGATCATACAATACACCGATATGTTGCGGATCGAACGAGGAAACAAGCCGAAGGGCAAGTCCCGCACTCGGCGCAATGGTGCCATGATGGGTTTCGACCAACGCCTTTACCCCATATTGACGAGACATTTCCTGAACCTCACTTAAGTAAGCAATTGCCTCTTTGTAGAGCTCGTTATAATTCGCTGAGCGATGATATCCGGGAACACCGACCCGCATCATCGATGCGTCCAGCTTATGCGCGGATTGGAAGGCTTGCTCTGTAGCAGGCAAATCTCCAGAAGTAAGATAAGGAACAAGGGCGATCGATTTAAGCCCATATTGCTCAGTGAGTGCAGCTGCCTTCGCGATCTCCTCCTCCGCATTCTCAGGATCAATAGAAGCGAGATTTCTTCTCCAGAAAGAAGGCTCTTCCTGGCTTGCGTCCTTCGGGACCCCTTTATACCGCCACTCTATGCCTTGAATCCCGGCATCCGACGCAGCTTTAAGCATTTGTTCAGGCAATAGATCCGGGGTGGCCACCGTAAATAAAGATAGCAACATTCCTTATCACTCCTTTTTAAAATAAAGCGTATTCACAAGTTCATCCTATCATCGTATTTCAATGACAGATACGGCTATTCCACAAGAGATGAACCACAGATAACAAAACAGGCGAGGAAGACACTCAGAGGTAAATCATCTGCAAACGCAAAAAAACACCTGCTGATTCGTTACTCGTACGATCAACAGGTGTTTATCACCATTCGGTATAAAATTAGACTTCATTATCGTAACCCACGATATGCTGAAACGGATTTATTTACTGTCATAATAAACATGCTGAATATCGATCTCCTGATCAACCTTGATCACACCATGCGAATACTGCGGCTGTCTTCTCTTATCCGTAGGTGATCCCGGATTAAATAAGATGATTCCATCCACTTCTTTAAGTACAGGGATGTGCGAGTGTCCAAAGATGATACAATCCACTTGCTCAGCCTTGAAGGCTTGAAGTGCATTGTCTTCTGTGCTTCCTCTTCCCATGTGTCCGTGTACGATACCAAAGCGCTTGCCCCCGGCTTCGACAACCGTTTGCTCTGGTAATATGCCTCGTATAATGGCAAGATCGGTATTTCCATATACTGCGTGCAGCTTCCCCATCGATTGAAGTTCCTCGTAAAGTGAAATATCCGTCCAGTCACCTGCATGAAATATGTAATCCGCATCCTGAAGATCCTGAAGCAGAGGTGCAGGCAGCTGCTTGGACATTCGAGGCATATGGGTATCAGACAATACGGTGATTTTGATCATAAGACGTAACCTCCTTGGTATTCCCTATTCGGTTATTCCATGTATGGGTCTTTATCCGGACGGGCCTTGGCTTTCAGCTGCCGAACACTGTACTCCAGCTGTTTAATTACATCTTCAATCTGTTTACGATCGATCAGGTTCGGATCCGCTTGAGGTTTAGGCACATTTTTCAGATTCCGAATCATGTACTGCTGTTCCTGCCATTTGTCCATCAAATCTGATATATGCGCATAAAAACGCTCATAATCTTTGATGATGACATCGAGAAATTCATCCACTTCATCCGGATCGTAACCCCGAAGCTTGTAGTTGAATTGTTTCTCATGAATGGATAGTGCATCCATCTGAATGCCGAGCTGTTTAAAGAGCTGCTTCTGCTTATCCAGCCGGCGTTTCATATGTTCATCCATATCTAACTAACCTCCATTAATCGATTTCCCTTATTTTTTTATATCATAAACTGACCCCTGATGAAAACGAATCAGCATAAACTTTCCCTTACATTAACCAATAACTAACTCATTATCCAGCGTCTTCCCTGTTATTTCCGAAATATATGCTTTTCCATCGAGAATGGTTGTGATGTTCTTCGATAGGGTAATAACATACAAGAATGAGACAAAGGAGCTGCTAGACATGAATACAATTGAACTTACAAATGAAGAACTAAAAACATTAAAAAACCGTTTGTTGGAAGAAAAAGAAAACATTCAGGCTCATTTTCAAATAAATCAAGACGGAATCAATTCAGAAGACAACTCTCTGCTTGACGCTACGGGAGAATTATCCTCCGCAGATAATCACCCTGCTGATATCGGGACCGAGACCTATGAACGAGCCAGAGACCAGGCAATTGATGAACAGCAGTCTGAGAAGCTGGAACAAATCGAACAAGCCCTTGGCAAGATGCAAGAGAAGAGCTATGGGCTGTGCGAGGAATGCGGCAAACCGATTCCATACGAGAGACTTGAAATTATCCCCTACACTTCATACTGTATTGAGCATGCTGAACAAGAGCAACAAGGCGATCTCAACGAATATCGTCCTGTAGAGGAGCAAGTGATGACTAAACCGCCAAGAGGGGCTGGTGAGATCAGCCAACGGAATGCTGGTAAATTTGATGATGCAGAAGCCTGGGAAGCTGTGAAAAAATATGGAACAGCAGATTCTCCTGCCACGTCCACGAAACGGGATGTAGAGGATTATGAGGAGCTATAAATCTATATATGGGGCCGCTCAGCGGCCCTTTTGTTATGAATGTATGATTATGAAAGCATAGCTATGAAAGGATGAGATCATGATTTCATAGTTTTCATTTGTTCTACCACCGTTGCAAACACTTCGTAAGTATTCATGCCTTTCTCTCTGCGCTTCATGAAATAGGGTTCGCACAGCTTCACAATCTGGGCATACAGCTCTTTGGCTTCTTCCTCGGTCGCATAGATGGAACGGTTCAACAAATGCGCGGAGGAAGGATCTCCTGCATCCAGGCGCTGAACAAAGCTCTGCTTGTTCTGTTCAAACAAAGCCGTTATATGGGATGCATTCTCGGAAGCGACAACTTGTCTCATCGGCTCATCTTCCTTCGTCCCCCGGCTGACAATGATCTCACCGGGAAACACCTCATAGTATTTTGCTATGATCCCATTGATTTCTCTTGTCTCCACGAGCGTGAGCAGACCTACCTTTTCCAGCTTCTTGACATGATAATAAACTTTTGCCGGCAGTTCACCCAGCTCGTCTGCTACTTCTTTTACCGTGGCTGGTTTACCCAATCTATGAAATACGTTTAATATTTGAAGTCGGTAAGGATCGGAGTACGTTTTGACTTCCTCCATCGTAGTTAGCACTTTATTATTCATTTAAGATCCCACCTTTAATAAGTGTTGCATTCTATTATATGGTGATGTTCCGAGCAGGTCAAAATTCCAAAAAAATAACGCCTCTATGGATCGTTTGATCGTTTGCTACCAAACAGAGACGTTATTTTTCTATGCTATTGTCATCTTCAGTCATTAGGATCATAGGATCATTCACAGCAGCGCAATACGTTCCCGTCTCTGTGCAGACTGAATGCAGGCTTCCACCACCCGAATATTCAGAAGTGCATCCTCTGGTGTGAAGGGGAGCGGTGTTCCATCCAAGATCGCATCAGCAAATGCATCCGCTTGAAGCACAAAGGAGTTAGATACTGAGATTCGCTCTTCTCTCGACACATCATCGGTATGTATGATGATTTGCGGAGGAATATCGCTGTTCTCCCATCCAAACACCTTTGGAAGCTCGATTCTGCCCTCTGTTCCCAGTATTTCAAGCTCTGCTCTGGAGCAAGCCCACATCCCGCAATCAAAAGTAAGCGCAACCTTCTCCGGAAATTCCACAAGTCCTGAAGCCATCATATCTACATTGTCATGATCTGAAGAGAATAAGGCATGAACGGTGACCGCTTCTGGTTCTTGTCCGAGATACATTCTTGCCGCTGAGATCGGATATACACCGACATCATACAAGGAGCCGCCGCCCATTTCCTTCTTGAAACGCACATTTTCAGTATCGTAGCAGTTGTTGTAAGTGAAATTGGCATGAATCGCTCTTACCTGTCCGATTTCGCCGCTCTCAATAATTTCTTTGACCCTTGCATGCTTGGGATGATATCTATACATAAATGCTTCTGCAAAGACGACCTGCTCCTGATTACAGATTTCGATCATCTGACTTACCTGCTCCTCATTCAGTGCCGCTGGTTTCTCACACAACACATGCTTGCCGGCTCTCGCAGCTTTGATCGTCCACTCCATATGCATATGGTTCGGGACAGAGATGTAGACAGCATCGATCTCCTCATCCGCAAGCAGAGCATCATAGCTTCCGTAGGCTTTGGAAATATCCAGTTCGGCAGCAACCTCTGCTGCTCTGCTCTCATTGCGGCTGGCAATGGCTACAACCTCACCCCGGTTGGAGTTCTGTATGGCAGGAATAACCGCTGTTCTGGCTATCTTTGCAGTACTCATAACTCCCCATCGGATTTTTTCGCTCATCAATGATCTCTCCTTCCCTGCTTACTGATGTGATTTATTCAAATGTTATTTATAATTATCCTGTTCTGCCTTCCTCAGCATACCTAAACAACGGTCCAGATCTGTCTTGACTTGCTTCTTATATAATCTCGCCTTCTCTTCTCCGTCGTCGGTAAAATGATATAGAACGATTTCCTGAAAATCGATTCTCGGATCATTTCCTTTCAGTCGCTTCGTACGATAAAAAACTCCTTCTTGCACAAGCTCATGCAGCGCACGGTATACTTCACTCTGAGGCGGGACATATCCAAATCCTTTAAATTCTTCCTTCATGGCCTCAAGCATTTCATAACCATATCCTCTATGCTGCTCTACCATCGTGATCAAGTAGAGTTTAATGAACGCCCGCTGGGATATCATAAAAGCCATGCAAGTGTCCTCCCCTCATTTATTTCAAATAACCAACTTTCTCTCATTATAAACGTCTTTTTTCATCTTGACATCCTTCTATTTTTTCATATATCCATTTTAAGACAGAATATATGACATAAGTACGTAATAAATCACCTAAGTTAAATCTAAAGAAACCAAGTTCAGTTGAAATGTTCCATTAATTCGAATTTTTCATATGTTGAATTATTTATCTCAATGAGATCTTATCATTGCTTTATTCGGTCTGAGATTTATCTCCGAATTTGAGTACATCTGGTTGATTCAATCAGCTCGAATTTTAATTTATGCTTAGTTATTATGAATTTTTCAGGTGTTGATTATAGGGTTACAGGGAGGTGCGAGATCTCGAAGACAATCCAAGCACAAAAAAACCGCTTTGATCCCAAAGCGGTTTCCAAGTAAATCAGATGATACATGCCATCCGTTTTTATGGGTGAAGCGGTAACTTTAGCGCGTTGTTCTATCAATTCTTGTTCCCATCGCTTCCTGCTCCACCCGATCCTCTGGCACTCTGTCTGGACCCGGCATATTGTCTGTACGCTCATTATATCGATCATCGTAACGATCCGCATTTAACGAACGGTTGTCTCTGAATACGCCATATACATCCGTATCCGCGTATTTTTGATCAACTAGCACAAGAATTTTACCTTCATCAATATTTTTCTCGTATTCTTTTGCTTCATCTTCAGGAATACCAAGTCCAACTAAACCACCGACCAGTCCGCCTGCTCCGGCACCGACGGCTGCTCCTGTTAACGTCGCAGCAATAGGGCCTGCCGCTAGAATCGGACCAATCCCTGGAATGGCAAGTGCACCGATTCCTGCAAACAGTCCAGCCAGTCCGCCGAGAACGCCGCCCGTAGCAGCACCGGCTGCAATTCCTTCAGGCGCTTTTGTTCCTGTCTCGCTCTCAATCGCTCTCTGATCTTCCTTACTTCTCGTAATTACCGAAATTTCTTCATTTGTGTAGCCTTTACTTATCAACTGTTCTATCGCACGAGATGCAGCCTCATCTGTCTCGAACACACCAACTACTTTTTGCTTCGCCATTGTTCATTCCTCCTTGAGTTAAGTACTTGTTTCTTACTTACCCTTCTCTCGGAGAGCTAAACAGACCTAATATTGACAGCATGCTCCTATTTGGGCCTGACTCTGCTGGTAGGCACTGCTTCCAGCGGATTATCCGGCCAGTAGTGCTTCGGATAGCGGCCCTTCAGATCCTTTTTCACTTCAAAATACCCTTCACGCCAAAAGCTTTCCAGATCTTTCGTCACTTGAACCGGACGCTGTGCCGGAGACAACAGATGAACCGTTAAGGGAATCCTTCCGTTACCAATAGCCGGTGTACGCTCGAGACCAAACATCTCCTGGAGTCTTATCGCAATGTAAGGGGCTCCCTGCCCACTATATTCAATCTTCACGCGTGACCCGCTGGGTGCAGTGAAATGAGTCGGCGCTTCTCGATCCAGCAGCTGCCGTTCCTCCCAGGTCAGACTGTCCGTGAGGACAGAAGCGATAGATACCTTCTGAAGCTGGCCCGCTGTCCTTATTCCGCTCAGATAAGGAGCCATCCGTTCAGCCATATAATCAACGAGCTCCGTTTCATTCGTAAGCTCCGGCCACTCCGGATATGCACGATGCATGAATTTGATCCTTTCAATAAGCTGAAGCTCCACTTTACTTAAGGTCAGCAGACGAAGTCCCTCTGCCTTTATTCCCTCAAGCAGAGCGGATATAACGCTCTCCTCAGGAGGGTCTGGATAAGCCATCTCCTTCAATATAAGGGCATCCAGACGCTGCAGCTTTTTGGCTCGTACACTTTGCGTTCTGTAATCCCATTTCACCTCGTGCTCAAGCTGGATCCATTCAGGCTTATATGTCATGAGTTCAGTAATAGACAGTGGAGCTGCAAGCCGAATCAATCCGTCTGCCCCTTGATCATCAGCTTCAGCTACGACGATGTAAGCTCCTTCGTTTCCCGTGAAGCCTCCTGCTCCGGGGAAACGTGTCCCGCGGCCGCTGGACAGCAAGTAGCGGCCGTCCTCTCGTCTTTGCCCAATCCGATCCGGATAGGCAAAGGCAAGCAGCAAGCCGCAGCTGTATTCGCCCAGCCCCCGCCCATCATCCGGCTTCTGCCGGTGATCTGGGAGGGAGGCCAGCAGCTGCCGGCTCTCCTGCAAGATGCGATGCTTCGCCGCATCTTGCGCCCCTGGTGCCCGCATTAGCGCCAGCTGCGGGCGAACGTCCCATCCCGCGGCACCTGCCATGCGGGATGAGCCCTCTGCAAGCAGCGCAGCGAGCAGGCTGGCCTCCTCGGCCAGCCCAAGCTCTGCCGCTTGCAGCAGCATGCTGCCGAGCCGCGGGTGGGTTCCCATACCCGCGATCTCACGACCTCGGCTCGTCATCGTGCCGAGGTCATTCAGACAGCCAAGCCTGCGCAGCAGCTGCTTGGCTTCATCGTAAGATGCTGGCGGCGGTGCATCCAGCCAGCTTAGCTCGCCTGGGTCAGTCACGCCCCAGGCCGAGAGCTCCAGCGTCAGCTGAGTCATATCCGCTGACAGTATTTCCGGCCGAGATGACTCCGGCCGGGCGTCCTGCTCCAGCTGGCTCCACAGACGATAGCATACTCCCGGCTTTACTCGTCCTGCACGTCCTTTACGCTGATCGCTCGATGCTTTGGATATGGGCCGTGTGACGAGTCTATTCATTCCTGTACGGGATGAATACAAGGACTCTTTGCGCAGTCCGCTGTCCACAACAACGGTAATCCCTTCAATGGTAAGACTGGATTCAGCTATTGTCGTAGCCAGGACCACTTTGCGTTTCCCCGGCGGAGCTGGCCGGATGGCAGCATCCTGTTCTCCGGCCGTCATTGAACCATACAGAGGACAGATATGTATAGAGCTCCCCAGGTTCATCTGCTGCAGCAAACGCTCCGTCTTGTGAATCTCTCGTGCCCCCGGCAAAAAGGCCAGGATATCCCCATCGTGCTTGGCCAGGCTCTGCTGAATGATCCGAGCCATATGAATCGCAAGCTCCGTGTTCATGGGCACAGGCACGTAGCTTGTCTCCACCGGGAAGGTTCGGCCTTCACAGGTAATCACTGGAGCACCGCCGAGTAGTCCTGATACAGGTTCAGCCTCCAGAGTTGCACTCATGACAAGAATCCGCAGATCATCTCGAAGGAGCAGTTTGCTCTCCAGCGCCAGCGCCAGCGACAGATCTCCATGTATATTACGTTCATGAAATTCATCGAAGATCAGCAGAGCTGTATCCTCCAGCCCTTGATCCTGCTGAAGCATCCGGGTCAGTACACCTTCTGTTACAACTTCAATCCGTGTATGGCGGCTTACCTTCGTATCATGGCGAACACGATACCCCACCGTTTGACCCACAGGTTCATCTAATGCCTTCGCCATTCTAATTGCTGCATTTCTGGCAGCAAGCCGCCGGGGCTCAAGCATAATCATTTTCTTATTGCTGAGCCAAGGTTCTTTATATAATTCCAGAGGGACGACCGTAGTTTTGCCTGCGCCTGGCTCAGCAATGAGTACAGCAGACGTATGATCAGTTAGTGTCCGCTTCAATTCAGGTATGATCTGAACGATAGGTAATGGATGTTCTTGACGATGCTCCTTATGCATTTACATTCAACTCTCCAATGATATTCATCTCTAAATAATGCAGATATCAATTATTCATCCACCAGCTTACTCCGAATTTTCTCTTCATAAGCTTGGAGGGAGGGGTTATGACTTATCCCCCTTTTTTCGAACATGATTCTGAGCTTGATTTGTTTCTCGGTCAGCTTCTCGATCATTTGCTCCTTATCCTCGGCAGCCTGACATGATTGAATCATCTGTTCAAGGCTGACACATTCCTGCTGCAGTTCAAGCTCTGGCGGAAGATATCCTGAATTCTTCAGTATCTTATAGGAAGCGCGAAGGTCTTCAGGAATATGAGACAGATCTTCGATTACAAGCGGCTTACCTGCTCCTGGCAAATGATCCAATTCTCCTCTTTCAATCGCCTCAGCAATCTTCTGCTCAGCGATCCGTGAAAATATACTCACCCGTTATACCTCCCTCAGATCAAAACCTATAATGAAGTGACGGCTCACTAATGCATACTAGCTATCTTGTTCGCGTACATTCGTGTCTAATAAAAATAACGAAAAAAACCGCTTCCTGCAAGGGAAACGGTCGTCTACTCCATACCTATCTTTATCATGATCAGCTTAACAGGGACTCAGCTCCATCAATGACAATCTGTGCTCCTGTAATATGCTTGGATTCATCCGATGCCAGAAATGCGACCAAGTCCGCAACCTCCTCCGGCTTACCTGGTCCATGAGCCAGCGGCTGACGTCCATCCGGAAACTCCATCTTAATAGACACTTCATTCAGTTCTTCTGACTTTTCTGTACTCTGATCAATGTTTGTCGAGATGGCTCCTGGGCAAATGACGTTCACTCTAATATTAAATTTGGCCAGCTCCAGTGCCGCCATTTTGGCGAAGGCTACCTGACCCGCTTTGGAAGTACTATATGCACTCATCCCTATATTCGAGAACGTGTAATTACCATTGATCGAGCTCGTAATAATAATGCTTCCTCCATCATCCTTCTTCATATGGGGAACAGCATACTTTACAGTAAAAAATGTACCGCCGAGATTCGTCGTTATGGTGTTCTGCCAATCCTCTACATCAATATCCTCAATGGGCGCAACCACACCGTTAATTCCTGCATTGGCAAATATAATATCGATGCCGCCAAGCTCACTTACCGTCTTCTCTATCGCATCGGCAACACGTGCTGCATCGGAAATATCAACATCATAGGCACGAACCTTTCCCATGCCCATTGCTTGAATCTCTTGTTCTGCTTCATGGGTACGTTTATCTATTAGATCCAATAAAGCGACATTCGCACCTTCCTGTGCCAGCTTGATGGCAACTGCCTTCCCGATTCCGGAACCGGCTCCTGTTACTAATGCGGTTTTCCCTTGAAAACGCAAACGTTGATTTGAAGACATTCTTCTTGGTCACTCCTTAGGCGATGGTATGTACAAGCACATGAGGCTCATACATAAGGATGCCCAGTACAAGAGAGTTTTAATATTTCAATTGAATGAATCAATTTCATAATACCTTTAGCTGCTTCAATCAAGATCTCATCCATTACGAGGTAAAGCTGATCTCAATAAATGCAGCATCATCCTCAAGACCACCCGTATGATGCGCATCAAGAAGCACTTGAATCTGCTCGTCCGGCAGATGCAATCCGATAGGGTCGAGCTCACCCATACCATCCGTATATAACCTCAGGACAATTTGCTCACTTGATTTGAAGCTTTTCTCATAGACATGCGGAGTTCCACCAATCGGTCCTTGTAGTGTTGACCAACGCTCCGATGTTGCCCTCGTTACTTCAAAGGATTGTTCAAGCTCTGTTCCGTTTTGAAACAAACGTATTCTCGAATCACCCTGCCAGGCAAGCTGAAGAGTGCTGCCTTTTTTTCCAGAGCCAAGCTGAATCCTACCGCAAATATACATAGACTGACTGCCATGCTTCTTCTTCGTCTCCAGCACTTCTCGCAGCATGATTGGAACCTTCTCGTGGTGAACAGCCTGGTATGTACTCAGCTCTCTGGAAGCAGGAATCGTAATATTCGTCAAATACTGCTGCAGACGGGAAACTGACCACTCCTTCGTCTCCAGCATCCATCCATGCAGTGCTTTCCCTAAATATCTTGCAGCAAAATCACCATAATAACTCATAGAGACTCCGTCGCAGAGAACAAATGTACAGACATCGCCTTCCACATGAATGGCAGCAAAGTCTTGACCATTATCCCCATAGGTTGCCGATTCTGCTGCCAGCCCGTAACCATAACGACATGTTAGCCGTCCTTTATAGGAGGTTAGGGGATGATCTGCTTGCTGTGAACTGACAAAGTGAAAATTCTCTTCCGGATGTGCTTTTTCATGACCAGGCATAGACATTCGCAAAGATTTCACTTTCTAACTCCCCCTTACCTGACAGGTGTTGCCGCTGACATTTGAAATCCGATGGACACAAGCTCTGCGCAAGTCCCAGGGAGCATCATTAATGAACCAGGGGCAAGCAGATAGTCCGCCTCGATAAGCATTTCCCTATAGCTCTCCGGAAGAGGCGATGACATCTTCTTCAATTTTTCTCCATGCTCATCTTTCAGTTCTGTATCCTGTGAAATACCGGTCCATCTTCTCGGTTCTGGTATCGGCGCACTCAGCAAATGATCCGAGATAAAAATATTCTCGATCAGCACATTCCCGTCAGGAACACTCATATTCATAATTCGTCTGGCAATCGGCTCCGGGTCCTCTCCCGTCGCTACTCCGTCCGTCATATGACATATCAATGGGGCAGGACAATCCTGCATAAAGGGAAGCTCCGCCTGCAGGATTTTCTCTGCCTGAAGAAATGCTTTGGCCGAATCCGAGAATCGCATCGGTGTTAAATCCGGAATTGAACCAATCGCTGCAATTTCGTCTATTCCCTTAACGCCACCGAGCAGATCATACACATCGTCACTGTACGCAAGAATTGCAATTCGATACCTTGGTGTCAATCTGCTCCCTTTGGTAGAACGGAACACCATTTGACGTATGGCAAGTGACAATGCTTCGTACACGATGTCCATCCTTCTGCGATTTTCCATCATCATATTCATGGATGCACTAATGTCAATCAAATAAATGATGAGGGCCGGCGTTCTCTGAGATGCTTGTATCGTATAGTTCATGACCGTTCATTCACCCCTAGTTTAAATATCAGGCAATTTATAGCTTCTATTTCTAATAAATTTATAGATATGTGACTTACGCTGTCCCACTTTCCCTACTCCAGCAAAATACTCAGCATCCTGGTTGTACAGATCCATAAAGTTATTTGCGTGTTCTCTCGCAGGTTCAATCTTGCGTCCTTGCTGTGCATTATAGGCAAGATTGTAATAGGCGATGAGCTGCTTGACGTTCTGAGCACGCTTCTGCTTGAGTGCCGCCTTCTCCTTCGCCGCTTTTTCTGCCGCTGCTTTTTGTGCTGCTTTTTCTGCAGCTGCTGCAGCTGCGGCCTTAGCTTGAGCCTGTTTGGTCGCTTCTGCCTTCGCGGCAGCCTCTTTCGCAGCTGCTGTATCCGCTTCAGCCTGGCGGGCTTTCTTCTCTTCAAGCTGGGCTAGATAAGCCTCATATTTGGCCTGCTTATCATACTTCGCCTGGAGCGCAGCCTTTTCCTTCGCCTTTTGCTTCGCTTCTACCTGAGCTAGATATGCCTCATACTTCGCCTGCTTCTCATATTTGGCCTGCAGTACAGCACGCTCTTTCTCTGCAGCTATACGGGCTTTCTCTTCCTCAGCTTGCTTCAAAGCGAGCTCAGCCTCTTGTTTTTTCTTATTTTCTTCAGCAAGCTTTGCCGCTTCCTCTGCTTTCTTGGCCTGCTCCTGCTTCTCAAGCTCTGCCTGACGCTGAGCCTCGAGCTGCTTCGTCTCCGCCTGTTCAGCCAGTGTATGCATTCCAGGAATTGCAATGATGCCGATTAAAAGTACTGCTGCACCAGCCATAACCGCTTTACGGCTTCGGAGTTTAGAGAAGCGTGAACTCTTCTTGGGCTCCTCCGTCCCTGTAGACAGAGCATCTTCAATCTGGTGAATCGCTGCTGCAATCTCAACATACAGAGCCGTTCCAGACTTCTCCAATCGCAGTGCTGTTTTATATAAGTCGAGAGCAGCATCCAGCTCTCCCTTGCTTTCTTTAACAGATGCATCCTGAAGCAATCGGTCCAGCTGCTCCTTGTCGGTCCTTGAATTTGCTGAATTAATGAGGGGTGGTTCGTCTGCAGGAGATAACTCGGCGCCGCTCCCATCCTCAGGCATTATGGTTGCGGCTGCAGCACCTATAGAGCTCGTATCTTCAATACCAGCGGATTGAACTTCATTACTGCTGTTTTGTACGGGTACTGCATTCAGGTCAATTGTAGATATGGCTACCAGCCATTCACCAAATGTAGGGCAGCTGCTTAAATCTTGGCTATGCCATGCTCTGCCGAACAGCTCTGCTACTTTGGGTCCAAATCTGGAGTCAAGTGATTGCTGGAGCCTGCGATACCGCTCACAGCTCGTTTGAAGCTCTCTTTGATCGAAGTAGCTCTCTCCATAAGTTCGGTTGACAATTTCCGGGTCACTGAAACCTAGCATTTCTGCTAAGATTACCGCTCCTGCAAACCTGTCAGCATAGCTGCTCCACAAGCCGCTATTCACGATCCGGTGAGCTGCATAGCCGGCTGAACCCGCGAGAAGTGCATCCGGCCGATCCATTTTTGGACTATACAACTGCTCTACGTCGACTAATTCAACTGCAGCAGCTCCTTCAGGCCGTTCTACTTCGGAAAAAAACGGAACCAAGACATTCGGTGCCGAGAGATCACAGTGTGCGATACCTCTCTGCTCCATCGCCGAACCTATACTTGCAAGCGACGAAGCTAGAATAACGCTCTCTTCTGTCGTCAGCTGCTTCTTATCACAGATGATATCAAACCAGCTGATGCCATCGACCCAAGGCATGAGCACTGAATAGAGCAGATCTCCATGCTCACTTATTAATCTTCCGTTTCTTTCAGGAGTGAGCACGTCTCGTTTACATACCTGCAGGCCTGATATTTCACTGTATTTCTCCATCTGCTCCGATTGGTATACCATAGCCGGAACACGGAATTTAGGAAAGAATACCTTCAGGGCTTTTGCCTCATATTCGTGTCCATTCTGCGGCACTAGTTTATACACCGTGCCCTGCCTTCCTGTTTGTGCGTATGCAATTCCTGGAGCTGCCGGATGTTGTCCTACCACATATTTCTCACCATGAATAAGGATCTCATCACCGGGTTTAGGTTGAAAAGACATGAACATCCCTCTCTTTTAACGTTGTGATGCAAGAAAACCGGAAGTTCGTGAAAACTCCCGGTTTCCTTAAGTAATATTAAGTACAGATAATTGCTATTAACGAGATTGGTCAACCTGACGGAATTTCGCAGCGATTGCTGTCAGTTCCTGGCTGATGCTATTCAAAGTTTGAACAAAGCTTTGCATTTGCTTGCTAGCCTCTTGGAATTCTTGGAAGAAACGTTGTTTCGTCATACCTTCCCATTGTCCTTCCATTCCATTGATGGATTGAGTCAAGCTGGAAACGATCTGTTGACTTTGTTCACCACTTTGTTTGAATTGGTTTGCTACTTGGTCTACCTGTTCTGGGGATATTAAAATACGTCCTGACATAGTAGGGCCTTCCTCCTTTTTCATCTGCAAATATTTAGGTAAAACACATGAAAATTGTACCAAACGACACAGGATGTGTCTAAAGTCATTGGTCCTATTTGTAATTCACCTAAAAATAAGCCTATGAAACTGCATTTAACATCAAGTTGACAAAAATTTTAACCAACCTTTGCTCCTAGAGAAGGGTCAGTAAACTTCCACCCTGCCGGGTTCAGCTCGGTAGCTAACCGCAGGGTCCCCATATCATTCAGCTGATCCTCCGGACTCCAGGATTGCTGAATGGCCATGACAGCAGACCTAGGATTAGACACCGAAAATACCAAAGGCTTGTCGCTCTTAACGGATTCCAGGTGCTGAGATTGCAGCATACGCATCGGTGAAACGTTGGTGTAATCAACATGAGCTAAAAACGAATGATAATCTTCGTCAGCTTGCTTGAAATGATTTGCCTTGCGAAGCAGTTCGGAGCTAAATCTCTCAAGTTCCAATTCAATATGTCCGGCGAGCTGCTTCGACCTCATCCATTCATACACAATTCCCTCATGAACGGCGGTATCGCCTTCTATTCTACCAAGGGCTTGTTCTAGACCAACAACAATTTGCTGAATTTGCTCCGCCGCATGCTGAAGCTGCCCGCTAAGCGTCCGAAGCACATCCGGTTCCACACGAATGCGCATATACATCACCTTTCTTCATGATCTGCTGGCTGTATCAGCCACTCTAGAAGCATATCTTTAAAGTCTCCTTGACCCATCGGCGTAGCGATAAGCCAATCGCCTTTACCTACTGTGCTCATACGAAAAAGCCAGTTCATAGAGCTGCTGGAGATAAAAGCAGCAGACTGTGAGTCCCACTTCTCTCCAGTCCATACAAGCAGCTGAAGCTCCCCTTCAGTCTCTTGATGGATAATTGCTCGAGCCAAAGCTGCTGCTCCCTGGGCATCGTAACATGCCTCGGACAAACGGCCGGTCAATGTTTCTTCATCAAGAAGAGAATCATTCACGATCTCAAAAAAACGCTTCTTCGAGAACATCAAAGCCGGAATATCGTTCTTTGTGTGCTCTGTGCCCCATTTAATCTTGCTCATAACCGATTTACAGGCCTGTTCAACATCGCCCAGGTCTGATAACTGGTAGGTATAAGGCTCCTCTTGTGTCGGGATCAATTCCACTACGCGTTCATTTGTACAGTGCAGATAACCCTTGTAATTCGCTCCTCGCTTCTTCTTTATTTCAAAACGACAAGCTCTGGAGGATAAGCCTGCAATAGCCACTCTTGAGAACACGGTTGGTGTCATGATGAGTTCACTGGAGTCTTGATCTCGGGTTAAATACCCTTTCGTTAATAACTCTTCTTTGGTATTCTCCCATTCCATTACGATATCCTCTGTCAGATATCCTATAAAGGGGTCCTCAATGCCAAGCAATCGATCAGAACCTATGATCCCTGCCAGAAAGAACAGTTCCTTCTGTTCCAGTGTTACTACTTTCTGTTTGGAATGATGAACCGTCAACATTATGAGCCACCTCCCTTCAAACTACAACATGCCATCGGTCGCGAATTTTTTCGATCCAATCGGCACGTTCCATATTGTTATTCCATGGCAGCGCTGCTTTAATCCTGGAAAATCTCCGTTTTATATAGTACCCCTGTCCTGCCGGCAGGACTTTCAGACCATTAGAACCTGTATTCGACTCTGAGAAAGGAATCCGGAAGAACGACAAATCGTTAGGGTCCAACGTCCCGAACAACAGTCCGCTTTGGGTCGCTTTAATATCCGTTACCCAGTCGGCTCCGAATGTCGGGAAATCAGCGGCAACTCCCGCGATAATTACATGCACGCCGCGATCTCTGCCTTGACGTACAATAGCAGCCAGTTGATCTTTCATCGTAAAATCATTCATCTGTTTCGCAAGTGTATCTGCATCATCTATAAACAATACAATCTCAGGACCACAGCGATCTGTTGTAAGCCTCATGACCATATCATATACTTCCTGTATTAACGGACCAAGCTCTTCATCCCTAGAAGCATTCTTACGTATATGAGGCAGATTGGACAGCCGGCTTAAGCCTTCTTCCCCATACCTCGTATCTATCGAATACATATGAAGTTCCTCAGGACTATAATGGTATGCTAAGGACAGCATCCATGTCAGCATAAAGCTGGTCTTCCCACTCTCAAGTGGACTTGCAACCATAAAATGCGGACCTTCACGAAGACTGATATTAAACACTTCCAGGTCATCTGTCATGAGTCCAACGGGCACATTATATATCTCTCTCTGTTCCTGACTCCGTGTATGCTGTGTATTCTCCAGCACTTCTGCAAGTGTAATGACTTCAGGAAGTGGATCTATCTTCTGAGGTATCGAGCCCGTGTACGTCTGATTAACGTTACCAATCATAGCTCTTAGCTGGTCCGCTCGCTCTGCCTCATCTGTACCTGTTACAGGCAGAACCGTTTGAAACTCAAGTGGAGGTACATGCCCTTTAACAAGACCACGACCCGGAGGATATCCGTTAGGGACACGTGCCGGTCTTCCAACCGCATAATAATAGTCGCTGGGATCTGCCATTTCAAAAGAAACCGCATTAGTTATGTTGCTTCTGATCTTCTCGAAAATGTCAGTTATACGATTGGCCGTGACTACAAAAGTAATGCCGAGGCTTACGCCTTCTCTCAAGAATAGCTCCAGCTGCTCATTCTCATCCGGGTATGAATTTCGGAAGGATAAGTATCCGTCAATCCATACGATAATTTGCGGTAAGGTTTGTCCTGTGCTTCGGCGATAGGAGGTAACCGTCTTGACCCCTGCTTCAGCAATTAATTCTCTTCTTTGCATGAAGACTTTGGCTAAATAACGAAACAGCCGCTTAATTCGATCATCATCCTCAGCAGACATCACACCTCCAATTTGCGGAAGCTGTCTAAAGTCACGCATCATTCTGCCCATATCAATAACATATCCATGCCAATTGCTGCAGCTTCTGGCAAGCGACATGATCATCGTCTGCACAAAGGTTGTTTTGCCAAGGCCAGGCATTCCGTATACAGCCAGATGACCTTGTCCTAAGTTAATGGACATGGGCACCTGCTTCTGGTTCGTCAGATCATCTACAATACCGACAACCGGTTCCAGCTCGTCGGTAAGAGCGGAGCCTGAGCTCTCTGAAACTGCCCCATCCATAACCAGCTCTTCCCATTGAATTAATTCTGGCAATGGAGGGAGCCACGGACCTTGTAATCTCTCAATACCCGCTTGCTCGGCTACCTCTGAGATGTGATCAATAAAGACTTGAAGCTGCTTAGAGGAGCCTTCCGACTGCATCATGGATACTCTCTCGCCCGTTAACAGAGGCTCTCGCTTACCATTTAATCTAACTTCCATAAGTGGAAGTGAAGAAGCACTGTCATCCGTATGTGAGGTATAAGGAGCTCCACTCCATGCAAATTGCATTTCTTCAAATACTTCGTCACTGCCGACCTGGAAATAACCACGGCCCGGCTTCGTGATCCAGGCAGCATTCGGAATCTTGATCATATCCCGGCTGTCTCCCTCGCTTTGAACACGTAAACATATTCTAAATCTGGAGTTACTCCAAATTTTATCGTCAACGACACCAGCAGGTTTTTGCGTGGCCAGAATCAAATGCACACCCAGCGTTCTGCCGATGGCAGCTATACTGATCAGTTCATCCATGAACTCCGGCTGCTCCCGTTTCAGCTGTGCGAACTCATCAATAATAATGACAAGATGCGGCAGCGGCTCGGCCTGGTGTGAACCCAGCCATTTATAATACTCATCAATATGCTGCAAATTTCCAGCATCATTCAGAATTTTCTGTCGACGTACCAGCTCAGCACGAAGTGATATTTTTGCTCTTTCCATTAGTGATTGGTCAAGGTTTGTAATCGTCCCGACGACATGAGGCAGCTTCTCAAATGTGTTGGACATCCCACCGCCCTTATAGTCGATCAACATAAATGCCAAGTCATGAGGGTGAAATTCGGAGGCTAGAGATGCAACGATCGATTGGATTACCTCACTCTTACCCGATCCTGTTGTTCCGGCAATCAGACCGTGCGGACCGTGCCCCTGACGCTCAATCTTGTCATGAAGATTAAGATACACTCTCTTGCCGCCAGCTCTGACTCCCATGGGTACCGGCAATGTGTTAGGAAATCTGTTCCGGGACCATCTGTCAGCTACATCAAGCTGTTCCACTCTGGATACTTCCATCATATCGAATAAAGGCAGCAGAGGAGGTATTTCGGAAGCAGAGGAGCGCTTCAATCGAAGCGGAGCCATATTTCGCGCACAAATTTCCGCCTCGGACCGTGTCATTCGATCGGGTACAAAAGTCTGATGAATGACATCCGCCTGTTCGGTCTTCTTGGAGTAGCTTCCTTCGTTCTTTCCAGCCTCCACAACGAGCTGACAATGCATCGGCAAATGCTCTTTGCGAGAAGCCAGTATAATCGTACAAGTTGTGATCGCTTCAGGATCTTCCAGGATTAGGGGCAGCAAAGGCTCTTCTTCAATAATGTCCCGCTCTGACATCAGAACAACATACACCGGAATGTCCG
This sequence comes from Paenibacillus urinalis, assembly GCF_028747985.1. Taxonomy (NCBI): domain Bacteria; kingdom Bacillati; phylum Bacillota; class Bacilli; order Caryophanales; family Paenibacillaceae; genus Paenibacillus; species Paenibacillus urinalis. The sequence continues at coordinate 2,175,076 of NZ_CP118108.1, read as the reverse complement.
GCCCTTTCTTACCTCGCTCTTTCCTGGAATTTTTACGGCGGTTCAGTGTCGTGTATAGACTATCTGCCAGCTGATGCGCACCGCTGTGTCTGTCCGCCATAAACCGCTGTCCACGTTCATCATCCCAAATGTGAGGGATCCAGCGCATCCATTCAAATTCATCTGCTTCTTTTTCTTCATAGAAAGCAGCCAGCTTGACCTCATCCGGCGAATGTCTTGTCGTAATCTGTGTAATAATTACTCGCAGCATAGACAAGACGTCCTCACGATCGCCTACAACGCCTACAATTTTAGATTCGTAGATGGGCAGTGCAATGGATGCACCTTCAACATTAACAAAATCCTCAGCCAATTGATGTGCAGCCTCAATCAGAGGTTCCCGCTCATAACCATCGAATCTTGGAGGAGCAATTGTAATTCGAAAAGGTTCAGCACCGATACCGGCGCGTACAGCCAGAAAATCATCATCATCCGGTGAACGCTCCCACAAAGAGCTGTGTCTGTTCTTAACGATCTGACTGCACACTTCTGGATCGCCATGAATTTCATGGGTGATCTGCACCTGTCTTTCGGCTTCTTTCTCAAGCTCTTCACGATGCTTCGCAAGCTGAGACGTGTACATCTCTTCTCTCTCAGCGAGCCGCTTATGATATTCTTTCTTATTACTGAGGTATACAAAGAAAGGAATCGTATACGTTGCAAGCATTACCGTCATCATGACCATTTGAATGGTCATGTAACTACTGTTGCCCAATCGGCCGGTACGGCTCAAATAGAAATAAACTCCCACTGTAGCTAATGTCATGACGAGTGGTATGATTAATGAAATGATCGAGAAAGAAGGCTTACTTGGCTCCATCGGAGGACGCAGAATCTCTAATGTTTCCTTCTTGAGCACTTCCTTCATTCTTGGAGAACGCTGATATAACACGTTCAAGAAATTTCCTCCCTTCAAAAAGGCATAAACGCGCTTCACATTTGAATCTCGACTTATTACCCTAAATTTTTATTTTGAAACAGCAATCTTCTTCCATGTACGGGAGCTTCACTTTCCGTTGTCGAAAAAGCCTTTTGCAAACGAACGAAGTTCCCTTCCCTCAGTCCTGTTTCTGTTAATTGTTTTGCATCAGGCAGCGTAAACCAGTTGCCTTCCGGGAATTTAGCTTCCAATATATATTGAACGTTCTCTTGAGGAGGCTCGTTAAATATGCGCACAGAGAGTACAGATTTGAGATACTGGACAGTGCTCTCATCTGGAACTTCAATATCAATCCATTCTCCCTCTCGTCTTGACTGAACGACTGTTAGAATCATCCCATCACACCCTTTTTAGCTATGTCCATCGTCCTAAACCCTTTTATACACATTTTGGCGAATTGTTTTACTATTAATCTACCATATTTTCTTACAGAAGACCCTTTATTGCAATCTCAACAGTGCATTTTTAAAGCGAAATACCTATATAATCCAACAAACTCTATTACCATAGTCGCATCTAATCGTCACCTTATCATTTCAATAATATGAAAATTCGACAATTTTGCTGTCATCCCTCCATAATCTGATATATTACTGCTATCTATTTTGTTCAGGCTTTTGTATAAACGGATGTAATTGCAATTGTGAACAATTTTCAAACACTAATCATCTTTATGTTTCCATAAGCTAATTTTAAGGTAATTTTAAGCAACGATATTTAGAATTAGCAACATGAAACAACTCTAGTAATCTAGTTGAGGTGATTTCTAATGAAAACATTGATCTTTTTCCAAAACAAAAAAATTCCGGTTTATTTTAATGCTGAGAACAAGCAACCTGTACAAAAAACATTAAAGCTGCTAAGCAGCGCATTAGAAAATAAGATTAATAATGGTAAACGCGCTCTACAAAAATGTTTGCATACATTAATCAGTATTGAAATTATCGGAAGCGAGGCGATTCTCCACAGTATCAGAGAAGACGACACGCTGGCACTATCCCTTTACTAAAAGGGATAGTGTTTTTTTATATCCAGGTATGCCAAAGCCACAATACGCGAGAATCGTATTGTGGCTTGCTGGCACCCATATCATAAGTTAGGTCTGAATATTGCACATCATTTACTTGCGTTAATCAGCTCATTAACTTCCTTTGTAATTTCATCGCCGCCGAGCTTCTTCCAGTTGGCAACGAAATTATCAAATTCATCGATTGGCAGATTACCATATATAATTTTGAGGAAGGTTTCTGCTCTGAGCTTATCAAGTGTTGCTGATTTGGTGTTCATCGTTTTGGTTGGTGCATAGATGAACTCATTCATGACAATCAGATCGTTATCTCGATAGTACTTAATGACACCTTGCGAGCTCTCAGGTCCGAAGATCCGTTCCATATGCCATTTATCCAGGTTACCGGAACGATAATCCATAATATCATCATAGAACAGCTTCGCCTCAAGACCAAGTCCTGATGTATCCCCTGACTCCAGTGCCTTTTCAACCTCATCCTGAGCTTGCACGTTCTTGTTGGCAGGAAGATTTGATACGGTTGCATTCTGGAAGCCGAGTCCTGTCATACCATTTAGATAGTCCGCACGCTCTGTCTCCGCCGCTTCTCCAAACATTTTTTCGGCTTGGAAGTTCAGCAGCTTAATCAGTGCTTCTGGATGCTCATAGCCTTTACGTACAGCGAATATACCGCCGAGCGTCAGATGGTTCTGAGTCTTGGCCGGCTGATCATCAATGGATTGGACCGGATATGGAAGCCAATCCACATTAGGATCATTCTTAATCATCCCGCTGACTTGGAATGGCGCCCATTGCGGCAGGAAGAACATGCCTGACTTCCCTGCATTGACGTCCTCCATCATTTTCGCGAAATCCTTCACACCAAATTCGGGATCAATGACGCCATCCTTATACAACCTTTGGAGCTCTTGAAGACCTTCTTTGACTTCAGGCTGGATTGTACCATTCACAACTTGTCCGGATTCATCCTTAATCCATGTTTCAAGATATCCATGGTATCCAAGCAAGAATCCATTGATCGGCAGATCCTTGTTGAGTGCAATACCGAAAGTATCTTGTTTGCCGTTTCCATCAGGATCTTTAAAGGTGAAGGCCTCTGCAATTTCGATCACGTCCTGCATGGATTGTGGTGCATCAAGGCCTACATTCTTAAGCCAATCTTGACGAATCCAGATCATATCCGAGGAATCCAGGGAGCCTGGAAAGCTCACCATCGCATAGATCTTTCCATCCTTTGTTACAGGCTTCAGGCCTGCTCCGTCCTCCGCTGACAGAAACTCTTTAACGAGATCGGAAGCATATTTGTCATAGACCTCAGTTAAATCTTCCAGCATGCCCGCTTCATGCAATTGTTCAAATTGCACTGCGCTCACTTTCAGGACATCCGGCAAATCACCGCTGGCAAGCGTAACATTCATCTTGTCATTATAATTGGCATCCGCTACCACCCAGTCATAAGTAACCTCAATGCCGAGCTCATCCTTATATCCTCTAAGCCAAATATTATCCGTGTGACTGTCGCCTTCAGCTAATGTTTCTTTGCCTGTCTCGTTCATCGTGGATCTCAGCTTAATTGGCGGGTCATATTTAGTAAGCGGACCTCCTGCATCCTGCTGCGGTGTCGTTGGTGTTGATTCTGCTTCTGTACTTCCTGATCCGGATGAACAAGCAGCCAGCGCTGCTGAAAGTACGACAGACATTGATAACATCGTTATTCTCTTAAATGATATTCCCATGCTAATCCCCCTTTATTTCCTCCCCTGAGGTATATACACATCGTACTAAGAAAGCGCTGACATGAGCGAGTGGTACCTCTTTACATACGGTATCTTTTATTTACCATTTAGGGTTGGATCAGTTTTTTTGATCTCGATATTCTTGTGGGGTGCAGCCGATCGCCTTCTTGAAGAATCGATAAAAATAATGCTGGTCGCTAAATCCCACCTTGGCTGATATCTCGTGCATTTTATATGTTGACCCTAGAAGCAGCTCCTTGCTGCGCTCGACTCTTTTTTCATAGATATAGTCTGATATGCCTTTCCCCGTAATTCGCTTATACCACCTCGATAAGTATGAAGGGTTTAACGACACTTCCTGGGCAATCCGAGTAAGCGAGAGATCATCCTCCAGATGATTTTTAATATAAGCGTGGACAGCAATCAATATTTGAGATTGGTCTGTAATACGACTGTCACTTCTCTTGGAAACGATCCACTCGAATGCGGACTGGTAAAATCTCACGATATCCGGCCAGCGGGTCTGTATATTAAAATGGAGCATTTGAGACAGATCAATCTCTGTCAGGGCCACTTCATACAAGCCGAGCTCCTGCAGAACTTCCAGCAAGCAGCTTCCTGCAGCAGTGTATATTCTCAATCGAACAAACGGATCTTCAAGTCCCTCAGATGCTGTCTCTGTCCATTTGCGAAAGGATTCACTCCAATCCTTATCTCTCGTCGTCACCCTCTGTTTAATCTGCTCTAAATGAAGGGAGGCGACAGCCAGCTTGTTCATCAGCAGCGGCGTGTGATTGACTTCATTATGAATGTCAACACGAAGCAGCTTCTCCATGCCTTGACCCGGTCCCTCCATAGCGGATAATCGAAGCCGGGCGATGACCTGACTAAGCTTTACCCAGTTCACAGGCTGCTCACTGACCATGACCGATACAGAAATGTTAAGACAATTCGCAATAGACTGCTGTACGGTTTCGAGCGTTCCATGCACAAATCGCAGCGTTCGCATCCACTTTTCGTCCGGCATCGGCTTTAGCACGCTATCTTTCATTTGTACAAAACAGGCGATGACCTGATGATCCAGGTCAATGGCTCTCACACGGGTCTTGTCCTGTAAATATTCCTCAGCAATATTCGCCGCTGCATATCGAATCAAACTTCGATCTGAGCTTGTTTCATAGTTGTTCCATTCCTCCACACGAATAATAATGGGCAGCACCCATTCTGTAGAATCAAAAGGAAGCTGAATCGCATCAAACTCATCCTGTAAACTGCTGGAATCCAGATTCTCATCTCGCTGTATAATGTCAATTAATAATTGCCTATGGAGCTGGGGCAAAGCCCGCGGAAGCTTGTTACGAAACCAGCTGGTCTGGTAACGAAAGTCGTTCTCCTCCTCAATTTGCTGAATAGCCCGGTCTACTGCCTTGCGAATCTGACTCATTCCTTCTGTCTTTAGCAGGTAATCGACAACGCAAGGGTTGCGAATCGCTTGGTGAGCATATTCAAACTCATTGTGACCTGTCAGCAATATGATCTTACAGCGCGGCCAGCGCTCCATAATCTCTTGGATGAGAGCCATTCCATCCATTTCAGGCATACAAATATCGCTGAGCACAATATCAATCTTGACCATGTTCAGCCAGTCCATTGCTTCAACAGCAGAATATGCCTTAATGATCTCTAATTCGCTGATTTCTGCCTTCTGAAAATAGGTATACAACCCGTCCAAAATAAGAGGTTCATCATCTACAATAAGCATTCGCTGCATCATCTATCTTCTCCCTTGAATGGTAAGTTGAACGTAACTCGCAGACCTCCCATAGGGCTGCGGCTCACGCTAAGTCCGTAATCATTGCCGAATTGAATGCGTAATCTTTCGTGGACATTGATGAGTCCCGTTATTTCTTCACCATCATGCCGATGTGCTGCATGGGATAATTTCCCAGATAATGTGCTCAAGGTCTCATCTGTCAGAGCCTCTCCATTATCCTCAACGCAAATTTGTAGCTGGTTCTCATCATTCATATATGATATTTTCAGCACCCCTCCCTGGATCCGTTTAGACAAGGCGTGCTCGTATGCATTCTCGATTACAGGCTGGATTATGACTCTCGGGACCGTCACACTTCTAAATTGATGTTCGATATCAGAGATAATGGCCGTAACTCTCGAACCGAATCGGATATTTTGAATGGCCAGGTATACAAGCGCATGATCAATCTCTTCCCCCAGCGATACCTCCGGCTTGGAATCTCGCGTCATATAGCGGAAATACTGTCCCAAATAATCTGTAAATTCCTGAATCAGCTCAACGTTCTCGACCTCTGCCATTTGCTTGATATTAAAGAAGCTGTTATACAAAAAATGCGGCTTAATCTGCGACTGGAGGTGCTTGAGTTCCGCTTCACTCGTCCGAATTCGGGCAACATAGTTTTCTTCAATCAGAATATGTAAGCGTTTTAGCATATCATTAAATCGAGAATACAAATATCCAAATTCATCTCGCCTGGAATGTGGAATGTGAATACCCGTCTGCCCCTGCTCTGCCGTCTTAAATCCGCCGATCAGTACCGACAACGGCTTATGAATGGATTTATACACGGAGAAGGAGAAGATAAATATGATGACAATGGACAGTATCGTTAGAACCCACAGCCACAGCGTATATTTTTCCATAGGTGCTCTAAGAACTTGATGTGGAATGCTAGCTGTTAGAGTAAAGTAATGTTCACGATCAAACAGGGAGTAATGAAATGATTCCTCTGTATCATATCGTGTAACGTTCTGGGCAGGCTGTGATGCATCCAGGGTGTGTAAGCTCTGTTTAAGAGCAACCGGCTGATTCGAGGATGAGATGATCACCTGATTGCGCTGTCCGAAGGACAGTGTGATCTCACTTCCTCCAGTTTCGGAAAACTCTTGAAGCCGGCGTTTCAGTTCAGGGCTGGAGAGCCGAATGCCGAGTAAGAAATTGGGAGCTTCCTCACGATTCATGTTATAAGGATTGCTGCGAAGGAGGTATAGCTCCTCCCCAACATGAGATAAAGCGCCATGTAGATTCCCCATAGAATCGATGAGGTTCTTCCACTCCGCGTCCTCCACATTTCGAATGCCGTCGACTGCGCTGACTCTCTTATGCAGAGCCGGCACATAATAGACAACATCGCTGATATAAGGACTTGTTTCTTTGATTTGACTCAGCTTGTTATGGATATTATTCAGATTCGAGGTAACTTCATAACTGTTCATGATCGGTATACGTGTACTCAGGGTGGACATCGAGTCGTCAAAGGTATATTCGTTCACCAGCCCGGTCATCCGCTGCAGCTCAAACTCAAGATGACTATGGTAGAAATGGAGCTTGGACTCGTGTGCCCGCTCCACTTCAGCTTGCATTTGTGCAGAACTGGACATGGTAATCATGATGCTGATGAAATATAACGGTAAAAAAACGAGTACAAACGCACCCATCAGCTTCACCACGATTGATTTTGATTTCCACATTGCGAAAAACCTTCTCAAGGTAACATCTACTCCTCTCCTAACGCAAAAAAGAGCCGGAAAACGGCCCCTTTACTGCTAACTGCTGCTCCCTGATGGAATCTTACCCTTTTACGCTTCCTACAACAAGACCATGTACAAAATAACGCTGCAGGAACGGATAAATAAGCAGTATCGGAATGACGGACAAGAAGATTTGAGATGCTTGTGTTGTGCGGTCTGATATCTGATTCAGTAGTGCTGCATCTTCAAAGGTCATACTGTCTGTGGAGATCGTCTGTACTTGCTGAAGCATGGACTGAAGATATGTTGCAAGCGGATAATGATCCGGACTCTTCATATAGATCATACCGTCAAACCACGCATTCCAGTGACCAACCAGTGCAAACAGTGTTACTGTGGCGATGCTTGGCAAGGAGATCGGCAGATATACACTCCAGAGTGTCCGCAGATGACCCGCACCGTCCCTCCATGATGCTTCTTCCAACTCTTTGGGCAGTCCCCGGAAGAAATTCAGCATCAGCAATACGTTAAAGATCGGCACTGCTCCCGGGAGAATTAGAGCCCATATGGAATCCAGCAGACCCGCTTCTTTGACAATAAGGTATCCAGGAATTAATCCGCCGCTAAACAGCATGGTAAAAACGAATATCCAGGCGTATACCGTTCTTGAACGAAATTTATCTGCTTCCTTGGACAAGGGATAAGCTACAAGAATCGTACAGACGAGATTCACCAGAACCCCCAGCACGACTCGCAGCAGGCTTGTGCCGAAGGAGTTAAGAAACTGCTTGTGCTCCAATATATATTGATAGGAGGACAGTGTGAAATCAACAGGCCAGAAGGTCACGCTCCCTGCTTTTACCGCTTCGCTTGAGCTGAAGGAGATCGCCAGGATGTTTACAATCGGAAATAAACAGAGAAGAGCAAGAATGGTTAAGATGACGTAATTAAATATGATGAAACATCGATAGGCTTTGGTCGTATGATGCATGTTGTAAGCCTCCTTCCTAAAAAATCCGATAATTCGCAAACCGATAAGCCAAATAATATCCGAGTCCGATAAAGACGAACGAAACGACTGATTTGATAAGACCCAGTGCAGTAGATACTGAATACTGTGCGTCCTGAAGACCGATCCGGTAGATCATCGTATCCAGAATGTCTCCTGATTCATATACAAGTGGATTATACAAGTTGAAGACCTGATCAAAACCTCCGTTAAGAACATTTCCGAGGCTCAGTGTCACCATCAGAATGACAATCGGGCGAATCCCCGGAAGTGTAATGTGCCAGGTCTGCTTCCATCGTCCGGCACCGTCAATAACAGAAGCCTCGTATAAGGAATGATCTATGCTTGTTAATGCGGCCAAATAGATGATCGTTCCAAACCCGAATTCCTTCCATTGATCCGTAATAACTAATATGTATGGAAACCACTCATTACTAGCAAGAAATTGAATCGGGTCAATGCCGACGGCTTTAAGAGCCATGTTGACGATTCCGCTGCTGGGTGACAATACATCGACGATAATACTGGCCAGTATTACCCATGAGAAGAAATGCGGCATGTAGATGATGGTTTGAATGGTTCGTTTGAATCCAGTTCTTCTCACCTCATTTAGAAGCAAAGCTACAAGGACAGGGACAACAAGTCCTGCAACTATTTTCATGACCGAGATAAACACCGTATTCCATACCACTTGACCGAAGCCTGGCAAATCAAACAAATACCTGAAATTATCGAGACCCACCCAGTTCATATTTTTGAAGCCTGCGATTGGAGAGAAATTTTGAAATGCAATAACAAGCCCTGCCATCGGGATATAGCTAAAAACAAAGACAAGAATAAGTCCCGGCAGGATCATAAGATGAAGCGGGATGTTTCGAATAAATTGCTTGATGTTCATACGCATATGCCGTCTCCTCCTTCAAGTTGATTATAGGAGTATGCACTAGCGCTTTTATAGTGGAGGGTGTTGACATCAGGTATCTTTTGTTGACTTCCTACTATCTGAAGCACAAAAAAAAAGAACCCTCACTGAAGAAGGGTCCTTCGGATGACCAATCTAATCTAACTGATAAAAACAGACTTCCTGCGCTTCATTACTTCCTCAGTTCTGGCCGCCATTTCGATGCGTATCATGAATAACTCAAGCAAATGCTCTCTTGTGTTCTCTTCCTTACAGCTGTTTAATTTATGAAGGATAAAACGATCAATGGACGTTGACATAGGTAACAGCCTCCTATTCTTTATTCCTCAGTCCGGCTTGACTGTATCTCCCGCTATTGATCCGGTACACCAGAATTAACCATAAATTGTCATTTCAAAACAGCTGTAATCCCCTTTTTCACAAAATATTTTACTCATCCCCGTGTAGTTTACGAATGAGAACAAAGGCTGACAAATCCCGCCATTTTATTCATTTAAAACGCAGTAACTCATCGAGGTTATCCCATCCATATGCAATTTCGGTATAGTCTTCTCCTCCAATTTGAACGAGTTTATCTCCAGAAGGAATCCCGTGCCATTTCTCATAAAATGCTCGATATCGATTATCCTCAAGTGCCCATAGAAACATAGAACTATGCCCTTGTTCCCGCAAAAATAACGCGATAGATTGCAATAATAGCAATCCAATTCCCTGGCTGCGATGGCTGTCTAATATGTATATCGCGTATAATTCACCTTCATAGGGGAAACTAAGGGTTCGGCTCGGTCCCCCACTCGCAAATCCAACGATGTCCCCTTCCTTCGTCTCAGCTACATACACTGCTGTTTGATCAAGTGCGGGACCCAGCTGTCTCTGCCAATTCATCGTCCTCTGTTCCACGGATAACCCGGCTAGGACCTCTTCCTTGATAATTCCCTTATATGCTGTTCGCCAGCTGTCCACATGTACCCTAGCAATGGCCGCTGCGTCTTCGAATACAGCTTGTCTAATGATCATTTTTCATTCCTCCTGAACGAATTTCATGCTCAGGGTAGTCGCCATAGAGCGAATACCCTCTGTCACATCACCCTACGGTCTTATGGTCACTCTTGTGCCAACAGGAACTTTGCTCTCCAGATCAAGCACATCCTGATTGTACATTCTAATACATCCATGGGACACATTCTGTCCAATTGAGGAAGGGTTATTGGTCCCATGAATTCCATAATGAGCTTTGGACAAACCCATCCAAAAAGCCCCGAATGGCCCTCCCGGATTGGGCTGCTTGTTGACAATTGTAAATTCTCCAACCGGTGTCTGTGTAACCATTGCACCAATCGCAACGGGATAAGCTCGAACGACAACATCATGATCAAGCAGATACAGCTGATGATCAGACAGATCAACAATAATTCGATAATTTGGCATGTGCATTCCTCCTATTTCATCCTATGCACTGCCGAATGGATAAGCGCAGCCTTAATCTTCTATTTCTTTACTCCAGCCGCCTTTTTTGTCACGAGTCGTACTATGCTTCGCATTTCTAGTGCTCTTTTTTGCAGCTACAGCCTCTTTTTTGACTTGAAATTGAATTTCTCGCAGCATCTTGTGATAATTTTCCAGCCGCTTCGTCTCCAGCTCTCCGGTTTGAATTGCAACCCTCACGGCACAGCCGACCTCCTTTAGATGCTGACAATCAGTGAATCGACATTGCTGTGCGAGCTGTTCAATATCCTCAAAGGTACGGGAGATGCCCTCGCCATCATCCCAGATCGACAAGGCCCTCATACCCGGAGTATCAATCAGAATACCTCCTTGCGGGAGTCTAAACATTTCCCTGTGCGTCGTTGTGTGTCTTCCTCTGCTATCTTCCTCCCGGACCTCTTGAGTCATCTGATGACTTTCACCTGTAAGCCAGTTAATCATGGTTGATTTTCCACTGCCTGAGGAGCCGACCAGCGCAACCGTCTTACCGGAGCCTGTGTAGACTTCCAAGGCTTCTTTCCCTAATTCATAATGAGCGGATACAGGAATGACGGGTACGCCGGGAGCAATGGCTTCCGTTTCTGTCAGATAGGAAGAGAGATCCTCGCATAGATCACTTTTGCTCAGTACAATGACAGGATTAACCCCACTATTCCAAGCCATAATCAGATACCGCTCCAGCCTTCTTGAATTGTAATCTCCGTTAAGAGCACACACGATAAATAAGGTATCGACGTTGGCAGCAATAATTTGTTCTTTGGTTTCAAAGCCCGCGGCCTGTCTGGAGATCACGCTGTTTCGTTCAAGCACACCATGAATCAGAGCATCGTCATCATCACCATATGTTTTTACGATGACCCAATCACCCACACCTGGCTTACTCCCCTCGCTAAATAGGGCTCTAGCCTTTCCTGACAAGCTTCCGAACTTATTCCCTTCCGCTGTTAAGATGCCGTACTTCTGTCCGTAGTCTGTTGTAATTCGAGCAGGCCGGAGTGTTTCTTTCTCAGCATGATTGAATGTGCTCATCACGTCTTCCCACTTCTGGTCCCATGATGCAGTCCAGCCAAATTCAATTAACTCTGTTCTCTGGATCTTATTCTTCAAATGTTCTACCTCCATTAATTGGGTGTTCTATACCTCATACAGGTCTCCCGAAGCAAACAAAAAAACCGCAGGATATATCCCTGCGGCATGATCCTCCAAATTCAAGCTGAACATCTCTCAACATAAGAATCAGGAGTAACACATAAAAAATCCGCACAGGATATACTCCCATACGGATCTTCATCATCTGATGAATTGACAGCTCTTCCATAGAAGACAGCTGAAACAATTAAATCTAAGATGATTGTTGTCCGATCGGGAGACGATAGTTACAAGCAACAACATTTACATTCATCAATAGGTTACTCATAGATATCGCCTCCTTCATCATTTTTCCATATATTACAGGATGGTACATTGTTATGTCAAACCTATTATTTGACGTTCTCCCATTTCGTCCACATCTCTGTCGGATTAACCTCGTATATTTCTTCCTCCCTATACATGAAATCATGCATAATAAATTCTCTGCGGATCGTGGCATAATCTTCATGATATTGTTTGATAAATTCATTAATTTCTTTCTCCTGATACTTTCTTCCCTTATCCAGCTGCTCTACAAGATGCTGAAGTACAATAAGCTTCTTTTTGTATTGAGCCGGAATGGATCTGAGCTTGCCTTCCTTCGTAAAGAAATTTTTCATAACTGAATCCTTCAATTTCTGCTTACTGTCTGTTTCCACCATCTGGCTCTCTCCCTTAAATATGAAATGTAGTGATGCTTCTGCGTGCTCCTTAATGAGATAAGGATACAGCGTAAAATAGATCGTATTCTTATCTCTTCGCTCCTTAATAAGTCCTGCTTCTCTCAGCTTTGCTGCATGATGCGTTACTGTAGGCTGGGATAGATTTAATTTATCTGCGAGCATTTGTCCATTCATTTCTCCTTGAGATAATAACAGCATCATTCGCATCCGATTGGGATCGGCGAGTGCCTTGTGGTAATTCACAATCTTATCGAGCTGCATAAATGTCCTCCATCTCACTTCTTAGTCCGAATCCATTTAACTTAATTTGATAATTATAACATTTGATATTCATCTAATTAGATAATATTCTTATAATTTTCGATTGTCAACCCGAACAAAGAACGGTTTCGAATTACTGGTATTCATCGGCAGAATACGATACGATAATAAATACTTGAAAAACATGATTGGGCAGAAAAGGGAGATGAAATGTAGCATGTTGAAAGACGTCATCATCATCGGAGGAGGACCTTGCGGTTTATCTGCAGCCATCGAATGCGGTAAACAGGGACTATCCTCTGTCATTATTGAAAAATACAATGTGGTGCAGTCGATCTACTTGTATCCAACGAATATGCAGTTTTTCAGTACGGCTGCATTGCTAGAAATCGGAGATATTCCGTTCAGTACACCAAATGATAAGCCATATCGATATGAAGCTCTAGCTTATTACCGCAAAGTAGCAGCACACTATAACCTGGAAATTTCACTGTATGAAGAAGCTTATGAGATCCGTCCTCTGGAAGAGGAAGGGTTCCGTGTAAGCTCCAAAAATAGAACTGGCGAGACGGTCTATTACGAAGGGAAAAATGTGGTTGTCGCCACAGGATATTTCGACCATCCTAATTATCTTGGCATACCTGGAGAACATTTAGACAAAGTCACCCATTACTTTCGTGAGGCCCATCCTTATACTAAGACCAAGGTCACCATTATTGGAGGAAGTAATTCTGCCGTAGATGCGGCGATGGAGCTGGCTCGTGTAGATGCAGAGATCGATATGGTATACCGTGGACATAGCATTTCCGAACACATCAAGCCATGGGTTCGTCCTTTATTTGAAGGCTTGGTCTCCAAAGGCAGAATTAAACTGCATCTCGGATCAAGGGTCACTGAGATTCTTGAAGATCGTGTCATTGTCACTCCTAATGAAGGGGTGGATTTTGAGCTGCCTAACGATTTCGTATTAGCGATGACAGGATTCAGACCGGATCGAAAGCTCCTCACCTCAGTAGGCGTATCCATGTCCGATGATCTGGATAAACCACTGTATAATTCGGAAACAATGGAAAGTAGTGTTCCTGGAATTTATGTAGCAGGCGTCATTGCTTCCGGCCGAAATGCGAATGAAGTGTTTATTGAATCAGGCAGATGGCATGGAAGATTAATCGCCGAGCATATTAAAGGGAAAATGGGATCTTAACGGTGTAGGGAGATGAACAAAATGGATATGACATCCCTATTATTACTTGGATTTGCCGCTCTTGGCATCATTAGTAACAACACGCCAATTACGATTGCCGTTGTCGTGCTGCTGCTGATTCGGATTACGGGAGCTCAGCAGGCTTTTCCATGGCTTGAGAAATACGGGTTAACTGTCGGGATTATTATACTGACAATCGGAGTCATGGCTCCACTGGCAAGTGGTAAGATTAGCATCGATACCCTTCTATCCTCATTCATGCATTGGAAATCACTTGCCGCCATTGCTGTTGGGATGCTCGTAGCTTATCTTGGAGGTCGAGGTGCCACCTTAATGAGTGGTCAGCCCACTGTCGTGGCCGGACTGCTGATTGGGACTGTTCTCGGTGTAGCCCTATTTAAAGGAGTTCCCGTTGGCCCCTTGATTGCAGCAGGCATCCTCTCTCTACTCATTGGTAAGTCATAACCAAGCAAGGGCCATCCTGCTTCTGTATGAAGTTGACCGCCCTTGCTTTTTTTCGTGTTATAATAGCTGTTTATGGACCCCGATAAACTGTGATATACTCTTATCAATTGTCAAAAAGCAAAATACATAGTTGCAGCAGGAGGATAAGCTATGCCAAGACAACTGGTTACTGAAGCCGTGATGGTCGCAATATATGGTCAGTTGCTGGCGCCTTCAGCGCCTGTAGAATACCTCATCCCTTATACCACGGTCTTGGAATTGTATGAATTGCAATCCAGTACAGAGCCTTTAATGGAGTCTCCCCAGGAAGATCAGCATGTGAAACAGAAAATCGGCGAACTTATTTCTTATTATGAGGAACCTTTTAATAGAAAAAAAATAAGCAAGGCACTTCAAGTACCCTGGGCAAAAAGCGCTTCAATCCCGTTAGATGATCATGTCTCGATCATCATTGTTGGAGCTATGGACACTGCTCAGTACGGAGAGTTTTTTGACCCGATTGAAACAGAGCTGCTACTCACCGCCCAGCGGTTTCAACAGCCACTCCTCACAGATCAGGTTGAATGGATTGGCCGTATCATTGAAGCTGGAGTACCTGTACAAGTGTATGATATCGAGGATTTTGAATTCGCCCTGGAAAATAATGATTTTACAACAGGCCCAGCGTAGTATGTGGAACGACGCAGATCAATTAGAGCCGCATGTAGCGGCTCTTTTCTATGTCAGCTTATCCTTATTAAATTTGCACAAAAAAACAGCCCCTCCCTGGGAGAAGCTGTTCTTTAGTTCAATTCAGTTAGATCTAAATAATCGGATAGTACACGGGCGGTCACAGGAGAAAGCTCAGGTATTTCATTTAATGCAAAAAATCGCATGGGTCCTTCTTGCATTGAACTATAGTTTAATTCCGAATACAGAATTCCTTGAGCTCTAAAGAGGCCGATCACATAATACTCCTCGTCCCCGGAAGGATATTCTCGCTTGAAATCAGGTCCAGAGAGAAGCCTTTCAAATATCATGACTTCGGCAGTCAGCCCCGTCTCCTCCCATAGCTCACGATATGCCGTATCCTCCAGCATTTCACCAGGCTTCATTACACCTAAGGGCATATACCATAGACCATCATCTGCGCGCTCTTGGAGCAAAATATGGCCTTGATCATTTACTACGGCTATTGCCGCCTTCACCGTAATCATCGATTTGTTCGCAACATATTGGGCCATATCTTTTTTGGCAGAAGTCACCTCATCGTCCCCTCCCTTAAAGGCATAAACGCTGTAAACCATCCAATTTACTTCATAATGCGTTATTCAGTTTCATAACGGTATATAATATCGTCTTCTGCTTCAATATATCCCACATCCAGACGATGTCCTTTCAGATACCAATGATCGTGCTCTTCCATAAAGAATAAAATACCGGACACCTCTGTACTCTCCACCGGATACTCTGGCTGTTCGACTGAAATACCGAGTGAGAAGCCCGGATGAAGCCCGCCGCCCGAACTATAACGGGCATAGAAGCGAATGGCTTCGCCATCTTTGACACCCAGCTCTTTTTTGTACCAGTTAGCGGCTGATTCCGTCACATGAATGCTCATTTAAAAGGTCAACTCCTCATCGTTTTGTGTCTATATTATCATATCGTCCTTGGGCTCAGATTACAAATGACAGATCTGTAGTTAGGAGCTGTCAGACTTTATCTGAAACACCCAAATTGTGAAAAAAGTTTGACAGATATTTAGTCCAGTGGTAATATCCTCTCATACGATTCCTAACGAATTCAATTCCAAATGAAAGGGTGACTCTAATGATTAATCTGAATGATTACGCACTACAGCTCAGACAACTTCATATAGAGCAGCCAGGTAGATGGAAGATAATTCACACGTTTTAAAATGTTTATTTGAATACACTTCTACATGAATTCACCCGCAGTTCTGCTCACGCACGTGACTTTGCTGCGTATGAACCTGATAAATAATGAGGCATACCGTTTGCGAAAGCGGTGTGCCTTTTTTGTCGCTTCAATCGGTATTTTCACTGCTAGAAGAAGAATCGTGTCACATTCTCAGATAGGAAAGGAAGGGATTTACTTGTTCGCTGTATTAAAAAATTTAGGCTGGTATTTCAAGCAAGAACGAAGGCGATATGCAGTCGGTATGCTTCTGCTTATTCTCGTTGGTGTCTTAGAACTCGTTCCTCCAAGAGTACTCGGCATTGCCGTCGACGACATCGTTACTGGCTCAATTACTTGGTCTTCTCTCCTCACTTATATTTTCTTTATTCTCGGCATGCTGTTGATCATCTACCTCATTACATATGTATGGATGCACAAGTTGTTTGGCGGGGCCAATCTTGTGGAGAAGCTCCTGCGTTCAAAATATATGGGGCACCTGCTTCGAATGACGCCGCCATTCTTCGAGCGGAATCGTACGGGTGACTTGATGGCGAAGGCGACGAATGATCTTCGTTCTGTCGCCATGACCGCAGGCTTCGGGATGCTGACACTGACAGACTCCACTGCATATCTCGCCACAGTACTATTAGCGATGGGATTCCTTGTGAGCTGGAAATTGACATTAGCTGCAGTTCTGCCTCTGCCTTTTATCGCCATTGCCATGATGATATACGGTAAGAAAGTGCATGAACGATATACGCTAGCACAGGATGCATTTGGAGATATGAATGACCAGGTTCTTGAATCCGTGGCTGGCGTTCGAGTTATTCGCGCTTATGTACAGGAACGTCACGATGAAGAACGTTTTAACGATATTACTGATGACGTTTACCGCAAGAATCTCGCGGTCGCCAAGCTCGATGCTTTCTTTGAGCCGACCATTCGCTTGTTTGTTGGACTCAGTTATATTATCGGTCTTGGATATGGTACTTATCTTGTATTTCAGAATGAGATTACGCTTGGGGATCTCGTATCCTTCAATATGTATTTAGGGATGATGATCTGGCCAATGTTTGCCATTGGTGAACTCATCAATATTATGCAGCGAGGCAACGCCTCTCTTGACCGGGTAAACGAGACACTGTATGTAAAACCTGACGTCGAGGATGCAGAACAGCCTGTTCAAGTGAATAAGCCTGATCGCATCGAAATGAAGCAGTTAACTTTCCGCTATCCTACTTCAACGGTAGACAATTTGACCAATATCAATATTAAGATCAAACAAGGACAGACCCTCGGGGTTGTCGGGCGTACAGGAAGCGGCAAATCGACCCTGCTAAAGCAAATTTTGCATGAGTATCCTTCTGGATCAGGGGAGCTGCTCATCGGCGGGGCTTCCATTGATGACATAACCAAAGATCAGCTGCACAGCTGGATCGGCTACGTTCCCCAAGAGCAAATTCTGTTCTCCAAAACGGTAAGAGAGAACATACAGTTCGGTAAACCGGGAGCAGCAGATAATGTCATTATGGAGGCCATTCGAACTGCTGCATTTGATGGTGACCTTGGCACATTATCAGATGGGCTGGATACATTAGTTGGTGAAAAAGGTATCGCTCTATCCGGCGGACAGAAGCAGCGTGTATCTCTCGCCAGAGCTTTTATATCTGACCCGGATATTCTAATTCTCGATGATGCCTTATCTGCGGTCGATGCCAGAACAGAAGCTCGAATTATTGAGAATATCCGCGATAAACGCGAGAGCAAAACAACATTAATCTCAACCCACCGCCTATCTGCGATAGAGCATGCGGACTATATCATTGTTCTAGATCAAGGCATCATTACTGAACAAGGTACACATGATGAATTGATTCAGCAGAACGGCTGGTACCGCGAGCAATATGAACGACAGCAAGTCGAATCCAATTTAGAAGGTTAAGGAGGTGTGCCAATCCAATGAAAAAAAGCACCGCTAAACGATTATATGAATATGCACTAAAATCAAAAGGGACATTTATCGCGGCTCTAATCATGCTCGCTATTGGTGTTGCAGCTGATCTGGCCGGCCCATTCATCGCCAAGAACATGATTGACAATCACGTTCTCGCCATTGAAAAGCCTTATTATGAAGCGGCTCCCGGCGACGAATCTGTCTTGTATAATGATCAATATTTTAAACGCGGTGATCGATTTGAAGCGGGTGAGGCCCGTGGGGACGAAATTCGTGTGCTCCAGAGCGGACGCACCTTCTACCTGATCGATGAACCTGTCACCATTGAAGGAGGAGAGCGTTCTTACTCCAACGGTGAGATGACTATAACAAGAGGCGATCAGACGGCAACATACCAGGCCACTCCGCTTCGTGCCAGTGAGCTGTTCGCTTTTTACAAACCCGAGCTGCCTGGAATCTACAAACTGATTGGACTGTACTTTGTATTCCTGATCGTTGCCATCGTCATGGAATTCGGGAAGACCTACTGGCTGCAATCCTCAGCGAACAAGGTCATACAAGCTCTGCGCAGGGATGTTTATGCACATATACAAAGGCTTCCGGTTCATTTTTTTGATAATCTGCCGGCAGGTAAAGTCGTTTCTCGAATAACGAACGATACAGAAGCCGTCAAAGATTTATTTGTCGCTGTTCTCTCCAACTTCTTCTCAGGGATTATCAACATGATTGGAGTTTACATTGCCCTGTTTATCCTGGATGTAAGGCTCGGTCTTATTTCTTTGTTTGTTGTTCCGCTCCTTATTGCCTGGATTGTGCTATACCGGAAATTTGCTACAAAATACAATACGGTGATCCGCTCCCGCTTGAGTGAGATCAATGCGATGATCAACGAATCCATCCAAGGCATGTCCATCATCCGTGTGTTCCGTCGCCAGAAGAAAACATATGAGGAATTTGAAGCATTAAACGAAGACTATATGAAGCATCAGAACAAAATGCTGAATCTGAACGCCTTCACTTCCCACAACCTGGTTAACGTTCTTCGTAATCTGGCCTTTGCCATCATTCTGCTCTATTTCGGTGCAGGCTCCATTGACGGCACAAGCATTATTTCACTGGGTGTTTTATATGCATTTGTCGATGTTCTCGGACGTCTCTTCCAGCCGATTACAGGTATGGTCAATCAACTCGCAAACCTCGATTCCTCCATGGTATCCGCAGGCCGTGTATTTGAGCTCATGGATGAAAAAGGCGAGGATGTCACCGACGGTTCAATGCCGAGATATCTTGGAAATGTAGAATTCAAGGACGTATCCTTTGCTTACAAGCGAGACTATGTGCTTAAAAATATTTCCTTCGAAGCAAAGCAAGGGCAAACCGTTGCCCTGGTCGGTCACACTGGCTCCGGCAAGAGCTCAATCATTAACCTGCTGTTCCGGTTCTATGATCCGCAGAAAGGCACAATCACCATAGACGGCAAGAATGTACAAGAGCTTCCCAAACAATGGCTGCGTGAGCACATGGGGATCGTACTTCAGGACCCTTATCTCTTTACAGGCACGATTGCCTCCAACGTCAGTCTTGGGGATAAAAAAATAGCAAGGGAAACCGTCGTCAAAGCCCTCCGGGATGTAGGCGCAGAGCAGCTGCTCGCTCATTTGCCTCAAGGGTTTGATGAACCGGTTGTTGAGAAAGGAAGCACCCTGTCTGCGGGGCAGCGTCAGTTGATATCTTTTGCCAGGGCGCTTGCCTATGATCCGGCGATCCTAATTCTCGATGAAGCAACAGCGAATATTGATACTGAAACCGAAGCCATTATTCAAGAGGCACTTGAGGTATTGAAAAAAGGAAGAACAACCTTCATCATTGCGCACCGTCTATCAACGATCCGCAATGCAGATCAGATTCTGGTTCTGCATAAAGGAGAAATTGTGGAAAGCGGCTCACATGACGAGCTCATGGAGAAGGGCGGCCGGTACTATCAAATGTATCAGCTGCAGCATGGCACTGGAGCATCTGAAACGACTGCGAATACACACAGTATCGCAGGAGTATTGGGTAATGCTTAAGAAGCCGATGCTTTCGGTTCAGAAAAATCGTAAATAACACAACAAAAATAACTCTCTTGCGAAATATCGCAAGAGAGTTATTTTATCCACTGAATGACTCGATATCCCATCAGCAAAAACGTTTCTCTCATTAAGAAAGGAACCTTTGTACGAAGACTCTGATATCTTGAATTCGGCGTTGGAGAGGATATCACATCCATCCCAAGCTGTTCAGCAATGACCACGGCACGCTTCATATGCAGTGGATCACTTACCAGCGTGTAGGTACTGATGAGCTGAGCATCTCCCAGCTTTTTTGCTTGAATCAAATTTGTTTCTGTAATGCGTGAGACATCCTCTATGTAGATATCCTCAGGTGCTACTCCATGTTGAATTGCGTATCTTCGACCTACTTCAGATTCCGCAGGGGCGTCCTTCTCACTTCTACCACCTGTAAATATCATCGTATCCGCATCGCCGGTTTGATATAAATGAATGGCATGATCAATTCGGGATTGAAACACAGGTGAAGGTGAATGGCCATAAACCGCTGCACCGAGTACAACCGCTGTATCGCCGTGACGCCGATGGTCCTCATGACTGTAAGAGACAATCTCCCACATTGTCATGCACATCCAGACAAATAAGATTCCTGTTATTAGGACACAAGCGTATCGTATGGTTCTCCATTTGTTACTCCTGTGTGTTCGAATCTTCATCGCTCGGATCTTGATCGATCTCCTCTTCCTCCAGCTCAAGGGAATTTAGCAATTCCCTCGTGTAATATAACAGCTTCTGCTCCAGATTCTGAGCCTGATCCTTAAATTCTATCAGCTCTTCAATCATCTGGCTGCGGCCTTCACTGCTGAATGTCTCCAGAATGCGTTCCTTGAAATAATCATGCACAATGTAATTCCGTTTCTTCCAAATATTATTAAGAAGGGCGCTTTCCTCTTCTGTAAAAGCGAAATTGTGCTGTATTTCATTAACCAGCTGTCCGAGGGAGTTCCCTAATTTCTTATAGTATAAAGAAGTTAACTCTTCCTCGGGGCTGACCTTTCCTTGCGTGAGCTTCATAAGCACCAGCAAATTGACGAGTTGTTGTTCTAAAGCCTGTGAGTAATATACCGCCAAACCGTAATAAGAGAACAATTCTTTAGAATGCTCACTATCCAGCAGCCGATGCTCCTGCATACCTTGTCTCTCCTTTTTGCTTTCTTACATTTATGTTACTCGGAAAGCTGTGGAAAGATCAACCAAAATCTATCATACTTGGTCAAATAACGTTCTTTTCTTGGATTGGAATGGTAATTGAGATGTTCGTTCCTATGCCGGGACGGCTGTAGATGGATACGCCATACTCATCTCCGAAGGACAACTGAATTCGCCTGTGCACATTAAGAATGCCATAGCCCTTCTGTCGTTCATCCCGCGATTGCAGCAGCTGGGCAGCGTATGTCTCCTTCATGCCGACGCCATCATCGATAATCTGAAGCAGAATATGCTCATCCTTTAATTCGCCAATGACTCGAATATAGATTCGATCGCCAACCCACGCATGCTCCAGTGCATTTTCGATGAACGGCTGGATGATCAGCTTAATTGTATTAAACTTTAAAATTTCGGGATCAATACAATAGTCCACATCAAGTCGATCTCCATACTTCACTTTTTGAATATCCAGGTATGCCTTCACCTGATCAAGCTCATCATGAATCGTGATAATCGTTCTTCCATCATTTAAGGTCAATCTGTAGAATTTGGCCAGATTCATAATCATCTGATGCTGCTGCTCTACACGGCCAAACTTCGCTAAACGGCTAATCGACGACAATGTATTATACAAAAAATGAGGGTTAATCTGAGCCTGTAACGATTCCAATTCTGCTTGCTTTTTCTTAAGATTGGTCTCGTATACTTCTTCAATTAAACGTTCAGTTTGCTCCCCCATTCGATTCAGTGCATCTGCAATAATGGCAAATTCATCATTACCTTTGTATGCTATCCTCTTGTGAAAATCACCTTGCTGGAACATCGTAAGTACAGAGATGACTTTGGCAAACCTTCTGGAGAAAAAGCGGGAAATATATCCGGCTACCGCACTGATAAGAACAACGAATAACAGGCTGATAAACAAAGTCATTTGATTGACCTTTTGCACACCAATCTCAAGCAAATCCTGCGGAACATAAGCATTAATCGTCCATCCCAGCTCCGGCAGCTGTTCCGTAATAAGCAGGTGACCCGATCTGCTCTCAATGGGCTGTCTGCTGTGCTTCTCTGTTTGGATCTCCCCGGAGGAATACATCGTGCTGCCTCCTTGGTCAACCACTTGGAGCAGACTTCCCGGTCCAATTTTTTGGTAATCAAGACTTGCAAACAGCTCGGAGAGATAGACACTGCCGCGTACAAAACCGATCTCCTTCAGATCAAGAGGGTTCATCGTGTTCACAAGACGCCGAAGAAGTGAGATTCTTCCGAATTTACTATCATCGTCTACCTGTGTCCAAGTCTGCGTCTTACCGTATTGTTCTTTGGGAAAATCCTTATACCATTCTTCATTCTGTATGCGGCTGATATGATATACATCAAAATACTGCTGTTTAACCCGCAGCAAATCGATATCACCAGAGTCATAATAAATTTCTGGAAGATTATCATCTTTTAAATATATAGACAACCATAATTTCTGATTGGTGGATTCGACCGCTTGTCTGAATTTGGGCAGAAGAATCGTCGATGTCGTCTCATAGCTGATCCACCCTTCTTCATAACGCATTAAATTTAGGGCCAGTGTTTCGTCATAATAGAGCATATCTGCAATTCTTCCTGTATCTTCGAGCTTATACCTTACATTATCCCTCATCTGGGACAAGGTGCCTTGCAGGTTATTTCTCGTTTGAGTCAGCATGGATTCTACTAATATTGCATTCGCAGTGTAACCGAGGATTGCGACAGGAAGGATGATAAGTATTAAATATGAAATGAGCAGCTTCCAACCAAATGGAAGAAATTTCGGCTTATGATTGTACATATATAAAGCCCCGTTCTATATTATGCTTTTCTGCGATACTCTACTGGGGTCATTCCATAGGTTTCTTTAAACTGCTTGCTGAAATAAGGCATATACCTGTAGCCTACTCGATCTGCTACTTCATAGACCTTGATCTTTGGATCTTTGAGGAGATGACATGCCTTTTCCATCCTTAAATTCACGATGTACTCGTTATAGCTCTTTCCGGTCTCTTCCTTAAATATGGCTCCCAGGTAATTAGGCGAGAAGCTTAACTCATCTGCAACCTCACGCAGGGTAACATTTAAATGAAGATGTGCTTCTACATATTCAATAATCTGGCCGACAATCTTGGTATGTTTTTTTTGCTTCAGCCTCGGATGATTGCTGATGTCAAACAGATCCATGAGATGCTTCGACAGCCAGCTTACTAATTCAGCTAGTGAACCTTTGCTCTTAATTGTCTCCACGTCACGTTCTCCCAGCGGAATAAACCCCTCCGGATAACCAAGCCTCGTCCTTACGTAATGATCGATTTTAATTAATAAAGAAATCACTATAAAATGAAGCTGCGACAGCAGATTAAGTCTGTGTACCGGCTCCAGAAGGCTGCTAATTTGCGTTTGAACCATGTCTTTATCTTGAGCAAGCAGATAGGTAACCAGCAGGTCAAGGGGCTTATCAAAAAACAGCTCCTCACTGTCCACATTAATATGTGAAATGGCAGGATGCTGCTCTGTTACGTTAATACGTCCACCCATAATATGATATTCAATCGTTTGTATCGCGGCCTCACTGAACTTATGGTCGAGCTCGGACCGAAGATATTGCTCATCCAGTTCGCTCGTAATTTGCTTAAGCACGGATACAAGCTCCATATCGTCCATTGGCTTCAGGACGTAACTGTATGCATGAAGTGTCAGCGCTTCCTTCACATACCGAAAATCTTGATAGCCGCTGACAAAAATAAGCTTCAAATCTTTGTTCAACGTTAACGCCGTTCGTGCAAGCTCAATTCCTGACATGCCAGGCATATGTACGTCAGTGACCAGAATGTCGATTGCCTGATTTCTAATGACTTCCAGGGCATCGAAGCCATTGTTCACGGCATCGACAATTTGAATCCCTAAATTATCCCATGGGATAAACCTTAACATCCCCTCAAGATCTAAAATTTCATCGTCAGCTATAAGCACTTGATACATAAGATCACTCCCTGACTTAGAAAATAGAGAAAAAATGATAAACGTGAGCACCGCTCGAATTAGAAACGGTGCACGTTTATCATTATTATACTAGGATGAGCCAGCTTATCGTGAAGAAATTATTGACCACTGATTTGTGCTTTGTTTTCCTGCCACTTTGTCGTCTTGAAGGCCAGGAGCTTGTCATAACCGACAACCATTGCATCCTCCTGAGCCTTATCCAGAATACTCAGCACTTCCTCATCATTTTGTGCGTACAAGGCTTTGGCTCTGGCTTCATTAAATATTTCATTGACTTGCTGCTGGATGATCCCTTCTTCGGATTCTGGAAGCGGAGCTAAGTTAATAAATTCAGTTGCATTGAATTGTGTCTTCCAGGTAATCTCCGATTGATATCTAGTTTCCCAGTTCTGATCTTCGGGTGCAAGAGTTTGCTCAAACTTCATTTTGGAGTTATCGACGAAGACTGTATTTCCGTTCCACTGAAGGTTAACGGTTGCATCCATCATCTTCGATCGACCCTCGACATCCGTTACGAACGCATCCGTGAACAGTGGAGATCCTTCCTCATCAGTTCCATCCCAATAGATTCCTTCTGGTCCCCACATAATAACCCGTTGACCTTCAGGGCCTGTGTACCAATCCAGGAAGGCAAAGATTTTCTCAGGGTCTTTTGCGCCTTTGGTAATTACGCTAACGTTCCAGCCTAGACTGTTATACGTACCCGTCCAAATTTTGTTCTTATCAAGTCCTTCTTTGTGCACTGGCCAGATCATGAAGTAGCCATCATTCGGGTCCTTCTTCTTCAGCTCCGTGTCACCTACCGAACCGTATTCCGTAGGACTTGCCCCTGCGGCAACAGCTACACGTCCTGTATATACTTTTTCCTTCACCTGATCTTTGGTTTGAGTAAGCGCATCCTGTGCCATCAATTTCTCGCGGAAGAGCTTGCTCGCATATTGAGTCGCTTCTCTGAATACAGGGTCCGTGAAGATTGATGTCAATTGATCCCCATCTGGAACCGCTCTATTGCTTACAAATGCGGGTGGGTGATCCTCACCGAATGCACCGTAGAGGACATCCAGACCTTGACCATCGACTGCAAGATCCGGCTCAAAAGGAATAACATTCGGATATTTCTCTTTCACTTGTGCCAGATAATTGTAGAGATCATCCGTTGTCTCAAGCTTAGGCTCACCCAGTTCTGTGTAAATTTTCTGATTCACAATATAACCTGCATTTCCGTTAGGCTGGGAAGTATACCAGTTCGGGAACTGATACAGCTTGCCGTCACTGGAACGAAGCATATTGAGTGTTTCTTCGCCTGCCCATTCTTTCAAATTAGGGTATTTATCAAGATATTCATCAAAAGGAACGAGTGCACCAGCTGCCCGAAGACGCTCTACATCTGCGCCGCGATCAGTCCATATGACATCTGGAAGCTCAGAAGAAGCAATCATCGTATTCAGTTTTTGAGCCGCATTTCCGCCTGAGTTGATAGCCGTGATATCCACTTTTTTGTTTTCCTTAATCCACTTACTGGCCTCGTCACCGCCCCATTGAGGCATCGTATACCAGTCATAGTTACCATAGAAGGAGAAATTCAGCGGTTCTGCACCAAGCTCAAAATTGGTGGAGGTGGTCTCCTCATTCGTTGTTTCAGGCGCTGGCTCTGCTTCCGGCGTATCCGTCGTTCCCCCGTTTCCTCCACCTGAACAGCCCGCAATCCCAATGACAGAAGCAAGGAGTAAAGTCAGTGCACTACTCGTTCGATTCTTTTTGCTATTCCACATCTTCCATAACCCTCCCTTATTTATACGGAAAATTAATCTATGGTCCAAAGTCTGATGACTTTAAACACCTACTCTTTGAGTGAGCCGACCAATACACCCTTAACAAAATACTTTTGTACGAATGGATAAACCATAATGATTGGCAGTGTGGCAACCATCATGGTGGCCATCGATAAGGATTTGGAGGTTACTTCTCTCATTTGAGACATTCTGGATTGAGCTGCCGAGTCCAGCTGTGACATCTGTTCTGTCATAATGTTCGAATTTAATATTTGCTGAAGCATGGATTGAATGGGCAGTAAATTCTCATTATTGATGTAGATGCTCGGCAGGAACCATTCGTTCCAGTGTCCAATTGCGGTAAAGAGCGACAAAGTCGCAATAACAGGCCCCGATAAAGGAAGGACGATCTGAAAGAACGTTCTGAACTGACCGCAGCCATCAATCTGTGCCGATTCCATCAGACCATCCGGAAGTCCCTTGAAAAAAGTCCGGAAGATAATCATGTTCCATACACTGATTAACGATGGAATGATAAACACCCAGAAATTATCCATGAGTCCAAGTGAGCGTACAACCATGAAGGTTGGAATCAGGCCGCCGCTGAAATACATGGTGACTATGAAGAAGACCATATAAAATTTTCTGCCGATCAGCTCACTCTTCGACATCGCAAACGCCAGCAAGGCAGTTAGCAACACCGACAATATTGTCCCAATTACTGTTCTCATGATGGATATGTAGAAGCCATTAAGGATACGGCTGTCCTGAAATACAATGGCATAATTCTCAAGTGTCCATACCCGTGGCCAGAAAGTCACACCCCCTAGAGCTGTATCCAGTCCCTGATTAAAGGAAATGACAAGCGCATTCCAGAATGGATAGAAGGTGGTGAACCCCAGGAGGATCAGAAATGTGTATATAAAGAGCATTAACATTCGATCTCCAAAGCTCCTATATTTCATCTAAATACCTCCTTATTGCGGCAACCGTGCTTGATTTCTACCATAGACTATTCCCCGACTTTCTAGCTGCATAGTTAGCAAGTGTTAATAGCAAGACGCTGACAACTGCTTTGAACATACCTGCTGCTGTAGCGTAGGAGAACCGCTGATTCTCAATCCCTGTCCTGTATACATAGGTATCCAGCACATCGGATACATCACGCAGCACCGGATTACCACCGAGCAGTAATATGTCTTCGAATCCTGCATTCAGCAAATTGCCGATTGCTAGAATGAAGAAGATGATGACTACAGGCATTATGGATGGAATCGTAATATATCGGATTTGCTTCAATCTGCTTGCTCCGTCCATTTGTGCAGCCTCGTACAGATTGGGATTAATTCCGGCAATCGCTGCCAAATATACGATCGAGTTAAACCCGATCTCCTTCCACACATTGACGCTGACGAGAATTCCCCAGAAATATTCTGCGATTCCCAGGAAGCCAATCGGCTCATCAATCAAGTGAAGCTTCTCAAGCAGAATATTCAAGCTCCCGTTATCTGTGGACAGGATCGACATCGCAAAACCAGCAACGATAACCCAGGACAAGAAATGAGGCAGGTAACTAACCGTTTGGATGACTCGTTTAAAAGCCATCTGCCGCACTTCATTCAGCATCAGAGCTAGAATGATCGGTGCTGGAAAACCGATAAACAGCTTAAGCGCACTAATAATGAGCGTGTTTCTCATAATCGTCCAGAAATCAGGTGAAGAAAAAAACATTTCAAAATGCTTGAAGCCAACCCATGGACTCGCCCAGAACCCGTCAAAAATGCTATAGTCCTGAAAAGCCATTAGTACTCCGTACATCGGAATATAGCTGAATATGAATACGAGAATGAGCGCAGGGATGACCATAATCTGTAACTCCCATTGCTTCTTCAATCGAACAGCAAGACCTCTGGATCTTTTGTGCTGTGCCAGTTTTGTATTCGTAGAGATCTCTGACATTGCTCCCCCTCCTCTTGTACTCCATTGTAAAATCTGAGGGATACAGATTCTATATCTGTAATTAACGAAAAATTATAAAAATCAATGATAGTGTAAGAAATAATAACACATTTCTGTCTTAAAATAATAAAAAAGATCTATACTGCCGATATTCATCGACAAATATAGATCTACGTCATAATGTAAGCGTTACAACATAACATCCTTTCTTTTCACAGAAACATAAACATAACATGATAACAAAATGATAACGTATACAATAACATGTAATGTAGAAGCTGACACGGTAATAGCATCATCTAGCCTTAACATGGCTTTAATAAATGGTAGAGCTAGAGGCAATAAATAGGTTAAAAAGTACAAATAATCGGGGAGCCATCTCTCCAGGCGATTACTTCCCCGATCGATGGAAAAAGAAGCGCTGCTAATATTCTTAGCAGCGTTCTTTTACCCGATCCGTTATGACTTGTGAGGACAACACCTTCACCAGCACCTGATGCAGGCAGATGGTTGGCATAATCTCCTCCATCGAACAATGTAGTAAATACTAGTAAATACATACGAGCAATCTAGTTTACATCCGTTCCGGCGTTTGCACGCCAAGCAGACCAAGTATGCCTTTAATTCGATTAGAAGTGATCTCGGAGAGCTTCAGCTTGTAGGCCCGCTCACGCTCGCTGCTCCCCAGAATTTTTTCTTGGTGATAGAAGCGATTATACAGCTGTGCTAAATCAATGACGTATCTTGCCAGCACAGAAGGCTCCTTTAAACGAACCCCTCTTTCGAGCTGTTCAGGGTAACGGGATAAATGCTTCATGAGTGCCCAGGCCGCATCACTGATCTGTACCCCTTCCAAGTATTCGTCGGCTGCGGATATCGATGTCTCCTCCGTGCTAGCATTTGCTTTGGACAGCAGGCTTTGAATTCTGGCGTGAGTGTACTGAACATAAGGTCCCGTCTCTCCTTCAAAGCTGAGCGCTTCCTCTAGTGAGAAATCGACCTCGTTTAATCGGTGATTCTTCAAATCACCAAAAACGATTGCCCCAAGTCCGACCTGCTCAGCTACCTCAGCAGCGTTCTGGAGATTTGGATTTTTCTCGTTAATAATTTGTGCTGCCCGCTCTACGGCTTCATCCAGCACGTCCTCAAGAAATACAACCTTACCGCGTCTCGTAGACATTTTGCGCCCTTCAAACTTCATTAGACCAAAGGGCACATGGATGAAATGCTCAGACCACTTCTCTCCCATCTTGGCGAGTACAGCAAACACCTGCTGAAAATGTAGCCTTTGCTCGGCACCCACGACATAGAGCACTTCATCTGCCTTCATGACCTCATGACGATAATATGCGGTGGTTAGATCCCGAGTTGGATAGATGGTTGTTCCATCCTTCTTAATAATCAAACAAGGCGGCATCCCTTCCTCATCCAATCTGACGACCATGGCTTCGTCACTTTCCGTAAGCAGACCGGATTGTTTTAGCTTGGTCACTGTATTGTCCGTTTGATCAATATAATAGCTCTCTCCGAGCACATGATCGAATTTAACGCCAAGACGGTCATACATCCGGTTAAATTCCTGCATGCTGATATCGACAAAATACTTCCACAGGGATACAGCTTCCTCATCCCCTTGCTCAAGCTTCTTAAACCATTCTCTAGCTTCCGTTCCCAGGCTTGGGTCGTTCTCTTCTTCATCATGGAATTTTACATACAATCGCAGCGATTCCTTTATGGGCTCTTTCGCAAGTCGTTCATCTTCACCCCATCTTTTGTAAGCCGCGATCTGTTTACCAAACTGAGTCCCCCAGTCACCCAGGTGATTCACGCTTTCTGCTGTGTATCCTGCCTCTTCATACATTCGATACAGCGCTGCCCCGATGACTGTGGAACGCAGATGACCGATACCAAAGGGCTTCGCAATATTAGGAGATGACATATCAATCACCATTTTTTTGCCTGCACCGATCTGTAATTTTCCAAACTGCGGATCAGCAAGCCCTGTAAGCATGGTCGAAGCTATATTGGTGCGTTTAAAATAAAAATTGATATACGGACCTGCAGCCTCAGCCCGAAGTTCGGGACTTGTCAGGCTGGCAGCCAGTTCTGCTGAAATAACAGCCGGGGCCTTTCTCATTGTCTTGGCGAGCGTAAAGCAAGGAAAAGCCAAATCCCCCATCTCTGGACGCGGAGGCACCTCCACCATCGCTTCAATCTCCACTCTCGATAAATCCAACAACGGTTCTAACAAACTGACAACCTTATCCATCAACATATACATACACCCCTATTCCAATATATACAAAAAAGCTCCCGCCTCTGTAAATTACAGAGACGAGAGCTATGGATTAACATATTCCCGCGGTACCACTCTATGTGAATACGAACAACTTACCTGCAATGCTATCTGAAACCGGTAACCTGTTCGATTCCTCTCTAAGCGGATAACGCCCGCTGATGACGAGTACACCTACTGTTGTTTCAATGTACCTTCTCACGGGTGCGCTTCCTGTCAGATCCTTCATACCGGCTTGCACCATCCCGGCTCGCTGAAACATGAGGTGTTCTGTCATTACTCTCCCGATCACTGAATTTATAATTTTGTAACATTATATCTTGATCATCCACTTATTTGCAAGACTAATTCATTCGGGAGTATTGTAATTTTGTGATTATACCGTAAGGCCTGCTGGACTGCATACTTCTGCACATTTGCGACAGCTGTCCACGCAGGCTTTGCAGTGCAGATGCTCATGCTTCTCGCATTCCGCCACACATGCTCTGCAGGCCTTAACGACAAGAGCCAGAATGTCGTCCTTGTAATCTGTACCCCGGCTGAGCGCAGAAGCCGCAAAGCTGCAAATTTCGGCAGCTTCTCTGTTCAGCCTGATACTTTCTCTTAAAATGCCTAGATCATATTCCTTCAAACTTGAGACATAACATTTGTTACATGCATTCATTGCTTCCAAACAAGCTGCAATCTGTGTCTGTGTCTCCATCTCTATGTTTGTCATTGCCATTGTTATATCCCTCCGCGTAATCTCATTTTCATTCTATTACCCGTAAGATCGGTATGATAATCAATATGCAATAACTTTCCTCTGAATTCGACTTTTTATGATTTAATCTTCGAACTTTCTTCCTCAAGCTGCTGCAGCAGCTGGATCAGCTCCGTCTTCGAAAAGTGTTCACCTATAAATACACCTACATCCTTCAGCTCTTCTCCTGGGCCCAGCTTTGTAAAATCCGGCTCACGATAAGCATACTGAAATAAGAAGCGGCTTCCTGTATCAGAAAAATCCACAATCCCTT
The DNA here is from genome assembly GCF_028747985.1 of Paenibacillus urinalis. Lineage (NCBI taxonomy): Bacteria > Bacillati > Bacillota > Bacilli > Caryophanales > Paenibacillaceae > Paenibacillus > Paenibacillus urinalis. Next base: position 2,143,484 of record NZ_CP118108.1, on the reverse strand, counting down.
TGGCTCTGTAAATATCACGCGGCAGCTCCCTCAGCCATTGCTCAAACAATACGCTGTTAATCTGGCTGCTAAAATAATGCGTATACACCATTACATGATTATGGGAGTGATGAAGCTGATGCTTCTCCTGTGCTCGGGAGTCTGAAGCAGTATTATTTTCGGAATTCATCAAATAACTGGCCTCCTCCGTCAAGAGGGCCGGATCGATATTGCAATGCTCTGTAAAATGTATAGCTGCATGCTCATTCCAACCCTGAACCAGGCTGAGTAACTCAGGCCGGTCCTTTTCTTCAATCCGATCTGTTTTATTGAGAAGTAGGATGGAGGCAGCACGGATCTGCTCTTGCATAAGCCGGAATGTTTTGCCTTTCTGCAAGCGGTACGTTTCCAGCAAATGAATGCTGTCAACCACGGAGATGAGGCCTTTCACCTCCAGCGCTATGTAGAGGGAAGTATCAGCAATCCCGTCCAAAATTTCAATAGGATTCGCAGCGCCCGTTGCTTCAATCACAATGACATCAGGTGATGTATTCTGCACCAGCTGGACAAGCTCGATACCGAGATTATCTCGGACAGAGCAGCAGATACAACCGCCGAGCAGCTCAGCCATGGGTACATGTTGATCAATGAGCTTGCCGTCCAGATTGACCTCCCCCAGCTCGTTCATGACAACAGCGGGAGTGAGGTTTTGACTTTTCCAATATTCAAGCAGCTTCACAAGCAGTGTTGTCTTACCGCTTCCTAAAAATCCAGACAGGATATATACGGGAATCGGAGCTGAAGATGTCTGTTTTAGTTTCATAATATCATATCCTTTCTGGATGTATGTTGATCTTGAATCGATGATTGCTTACTTCTCTTATATCGTCTATTGTTATGAATAGAACATTCTGGAGGGCTGATAGAAAAATGAATTCTGTCCAAGAGCACCGCAATGAAGCACCTGAGACAGTCCAGTGCATGGTTATTACGGTATCGGATACCCGCACGAAGGATACGGATAAGGGCGGTCAGCTCATGCAGGAGCTGCTGCGTGATGCCGGCTACACTGTCGTCGATTATATCATTATCCCTGACGATACATCCACTATTCAATCCGTAATTCATCAATCGGTTATTCGAGATGATATCGAAGCCATTCTACTGACTGGGGGCACAGGGATCTCACCTAGAGACAATACATATGAAGCTGTACATTCTTTGCTAGACAAAGAGCTTCCTGGCTTTGGCGAAATCTTCAGATATCTCAGCTTTGCAGAGGATATTGGTACTGCAGCGATACTAAGCCGTGCTGTGGGAGGTGTCATTGGCTCCAAAGCAATATTCTCGATGCCGGGTTCCACTGGAGCCGTCAAGCTGGCCATAACTCGTATTATTGCACCTGAGCTTGGTCACGTCATGCGCGAAATTTACAAGACCAAGTAACAGCAGACAGACTCGTAATCTATGTAGATTCACAGCAAACAGGATCGCTGATCATATACAATGAGCGATCCTGTTTTTTTAACGTTATAGTTTTATTATCAGCTACTTAGCTTCATTCAGTCTCACAACAGATCTGCCTACAGCTCTGCCTTCGAGAATCCGTGACAAAGTTTGTGGCAGCTCTTCAAGGAAAATTTCGTTTACGCCTTGGACAAGTGCAGTCTCCGGCTTCCATTCCTTACCCAGCAGTCTCCACAGCTTCAGTCTTCTATCCCGGAGACAGTATACGGAATCAATTCCAACCAGTGATACACCTCTCAAGATAAACGGAAATACCGTTGATTCAAACGCGTTCCCTCCGGTCATGCCTGATATGGCCACAGCGCCTCCATATTTAACTGATGCGAGTACAGCATTCAGGGCAGATCCCCCAACCGGATCGATGACGCCGGCGAATCGCTCAGGGGACAATGCACCTTTACCTTTTTGATAAGCGTCCTCTCTTGTAATCACTTCCTGTGCACCAAGTTGTTGAAGAAGCTGTTCTTCGGCATCCTTCTTCCCTGTACTTGCAATAACATCAAATCCAAGCTGAGCCAAGATGGAGATTGCCATCGAACCTACACCACCGCTCGCACCCGCAACGAGAATAGGGCCCATTTCTGTTGTAACCCCCGCTTGCAGCAGTGCCTCCACAGACATGGCCGCCGTAAATCCTGCCGTACCTATAGACATGGCTTCCTTCGTTGTCAGTCCATCCGGAAGCGGAATTAACCAGTCTGCCGGCAGCTTCGCATAAGGACTATAACCACCGTCCTGCTGTACACCCAGCCCATATCCGGTCGCTAATACTTTATCTCCCTGCTTGAAGCGATCATCAGCAGATGATATAACAGTACCTGCAAGATCTATCCCAGGAATAATCGGATAAGATCTCACCACTTTTCCATTCTCTGTACTTGCCAAACCATCTTTATAGTTCACACTGGAATACTCCACCTGTATTGTTACTGCTTCATCCGGCAGCTCTGAAAGAGTCAGCTCCTCAATTCCTGCTCTGAAGCCTTTCTCATCATTGCGCACCATGTAAGCTTTAAACGGAGTGTGGTTATCTATATTGTTCATTGCCAGGTCCCCTTCCTAAATTGTCATCCATTAAAAATAGATCAATTTAATCTACTACCCTATATTAGCCGAACGAATCAAAACACCTTCCCATACCCTAATATAATCTAGGCTGAGAAGGCGTTCTATTAAAATAGATATAGCATTACGACTGTATATATTCCGCCAGCATTTTTTGCTTCAAATTCCATGCTGCAGGGCTGATATGAACCCGATAAATTTCTGGATTTAATTTTCTTAAATATTCCGGCCAGAACATTTCCTTCTGCTCCTGATGATAAGCTCTGATCTCCTCCAAGGTTGGGAGCTCGTACACTCGCCGTCCATTTATGAATATAGGTTCAAGCATATTAACCGCATTATACTTTTTCACCTTTTTCTTAATGTACGGGTGAACCGGATTAAACAGCTCCAGCGCTTGCTGGTCTTTCGGCTGATCATCATCAGGATAGGAAATATAATCTGCGATCGCTTTATTCGTCTCCGGATCAATTAAACGGTAAACCTCTTTCTTCCCTGGTGTTGTCACCTTTTCGGGATTGGCCGAGATTTTAATGGTTGGCTCCATCTTTCCGTTCATTTCGCGTTCGACAAGCTTATACACCCCACCTAGGGAAGGCTGATCAGCAGCAGTAATTAATTGAGTCCCCACACCCCACGTATCAATTCTGGCACCCTGTGCCTTCAAATTGAAGATCGTATGCTCATCCAGGTCATTGGAAGCGACGATTCTAACGTATGGCAGACCTGCATCGTCCAGCATCTTGCGTGCCTGAATGGACAGATAAGCCAAATCTCCGCTGTCGAGTCTGATCGCATTCATCTTCTTACCTTGGGCTTCCAGCATTTTGGCCGTAGCGATGGCATGCGGAACACCGCTTCCCAAGGTATCAAATGTATCAACCAGCAGAGTGACCTGATCAGGCATCACTTTGGCATAGGCGTCAAAAGCCTCCTGCTCTGTCTCAAAGCTCTGCACCCAGGAGTGTGCATGTGTGCCTGCCGTCGGAATACCGAACTGTTCCCCTGCCAGCATATTGGAGGTCGCATCAAATCCAGCAACATAAGCCGCACGTGCTCCCCATATCGCTGCGTCGGCCTCCTGAGCACGCCTCGTCCCAAATTCGAGCAGCGCATCATTTCCAGATACTTGCTTGATTCTCGATGCTTTGGTTGCAATCAGAGTCTGATAATTCATAAAATTCAAAATGGCAGTCTCTACCAGCTGTGTTTCCATAATGTTTCCTTCGACGCGAATCAGCGGCTCATCCGGAAATACCATGGCTCCTTCTTTCATGGAATAGATCGTACCCTGGAATGAAAATTGAAGCAGCTCCTCCAAGAAAGCAGGGTCATAATTCTCTTCCTGGCTGGACAAATATTTAATATCCTCCATCGTAAAGCGAAGATTGCTAATATAATGCACTATCCGCTCCAGGCCGGCAAACACGGCATACCCGTTCTTAAACGGAAGCTTGCGAAAATAGGCTTCGAATACCGCTTTGCGCTTGTGTGTCCCATTCACCCAATGAGCGTACATCATATTAATTTGATATTTGTCCGTATGTAAAGCCAGGCTAATCGTTTGCATCTAACTCATCCTCTCAAGGCCGATAAAAAAAAGCCAAAACAAATTCATATGGTTAGAGGTTTGTGTCCTCTTTATTGTTAAATGTGAATACATCAGCCCCGAGGCTGCCTTTGAAATGACCCAGCGCCCAAACATGTCCTGCCTCATTAAAGCTAGCTACTGCATCATCGTATATCGTAATCGAAAAGCCTTTGTTGTAGGCGTCTACTGCTGTATGAAGCACACAAATATCGGTGCACACCCCAATCAAGTGAACCTCTGTAATACCACGCTCGCGCAGCTTCAGTTCAAGATCGGTACCGACAAATGCACTGTATCTTGTCTTGTCCATCCAATAGATCGAGCTCTTGTTCGCTTCATAGACCGCCGCAAGCTCTCCATAGAGTTGTCTTCCTTCTGTATCCCGCAAGTTATGAGGGGGAAACAGCTTCGTCTCCGGATGGTAAGGATCATTCTCTTCATGCAGATCAACAGCCATTACAACCAGGTCTTGATTCTGTATAAATTGTTTCGTTATTTGCACAACAGCTTGTTCAATCGCAATCCCGGGTTCTCCAACAGGAAGCTTCCCATCCACAAAATCCTTCGTATAATCAATAACGATCAGAGCTCTCACATTCTTCACTCCTTAGATAATCAAGTATAAATAGATAATCTCGGCACAAGTTCTGTGAAGCGGTACAGCTGTGCTGGGCGCTGAGAATATTGATTAGAACTGACCGGGTTTCCTTCTTCATCCCTGACATCTTCAATTATCCCCTGACGGCTTCGAGTTGATGTAATTTTACGAATAAAATTAGGCTCTTCAAAATCGGGTACTACGCTTTGGATAACCTGATATAGTTCGCTTAATGTGAAGTGCTGGGGCAGAAACTGTCTGGCGATCGTCGTTTGCAGCATTTGCTGCTGAATTCTTTTGTAGGCATCTTCAATAATCGTTCTATGATCAAATCCGAGCTCCAATTCATTTAACGCTTCCCGAATCGTAAATAAGCCAACATCCTCTGCATCATCTGCCGCTTGTCTATGCTCCAGCATCCATTCCTCAACAAGCGCAAAAAAAGCATGGGAGATGATCCACCCACGCGGATCCCGGCCCGGCTGGCTGTATACACCCAAATACTCGAGGTGACCGCCATCGACCCCGGTTTCTTCCATCAGCTCTCGCTTGGCAGCATCATAAATTGATTCGTTCTCCTGGCAAAAACCACCCGGCAAAGCCCACTTACCTGCGAAAGGCCAAGATTTACGCTTAATCAGCATTACTTTCAATTCACGGATGGGTAATGTCTTGGTTACAGTCTTGCGTTCTCGCTTCGTAAGGGTAAACATCACAATATCTGCTGGTACACCATCCGGTGTGCGATATTTCTTCTTCTGACCAGCGGGTACGGATCGATCTTCGTCATGTTCTATCTGATATCGTTCTTCATTCATGGATTATCACCGCTATGATTTCATTTTGATATTTTCATTATGACATCATGATACTGTTTGTCAACCTTACCCAGAAGCTATTGCGATATAGATTTACATGCTGATCATTCTATTTCTTAGGGATAACTAAACGGAAAGAGGCGGTTGCCATACACCCGATCACTCCATCGGCATTTCTCACTTCTGCAGTAGTGGTCAGACTCCTACCTGCTTCATGAATAACTTTAGCTGTCACGATTAATTCCCCTTCTCGCATTGGAGCAAGATAGTGAACATTTAGGTTGGTTGTGACACAGTGATCCAGCTGCTTGGCATGAACGGCAGCCATTCCCATCGCTTGATCCATTAATGAGGATAATACTCCGCCGTGGATGATTCCCATTGAATTCGTATGCTTCTTTCCTGCCGTTACCGCTATTGTAATTTCATCCTCTGTTACACCGATGAGCCTGCACCCGAGTAGTCCCCAAAAGCGTTCATCAGCATCCTTGATCATTTCTTCTACCATATTCATAGATGTCCCCCCTAGATGTAAAATTATAATTCCCTGAATTCATTTCATAATACTACTATTTAATGATGGATTGGTTCCCTGTGGTACTTGTGATCACACTAAAAAGAGCGCGGAAATGTTTAAATTCCGCACTCTTGTCTTTAGTCACATCTTGACGGAGGAGCCTCCGCACCCGTCTCGACATTTACTTTCTCCGACACGGTATCATGTATTACTGAAATGACAAGCTGCAGCAAATAATTGATATCACTCTGACTTTGCTGAAATTCCGTTACCAGAGGAATATTGTCAATTTGGTCCTGAAGCTCCTCGATTTCTCGTTCAATTTTTTCAACCATTTCTTTATTTTGAAACGATTCGAACGCGACGATTTCCTTTTGCTTTTTCTTCATCTTCTGAATCAGACCTTGAACCCGTTCATGCTCACGAATCTTAAGTTCCGCCTGTTTAAAGTGCTGTACTTCTTCGCTAGTGCCGATCAAATCGGCCAGTTCTTTTGCCTTTACCATAATATCATCGCGTATAATGAGATCTCGCGCATTAAATGAAGGCATACCATATTGATTGACTTTTACACTATCCTCTGCCATGAATGATCGCTCCATTCTTGATTTGAATTTCTCACCCTGCAATGTCATGCTGTCTGTTGGTGTGTGGTTACTGGTTCGCTGCTTGAGGCAGAGACACGAGTTCACCTTTAATATACCATGATTTAGCGTCTGTAATTTCAACCTGTACGAAGGTACCGATCAAATCCTTGGATCCTTCGAAGTGAACCAGCTTGTTGCCTCGTGTACGCCCTGAGAGCACGGCTTCATTGTTCTTACTCTCACCCTCAACCAGAACCTCGACGACTTGTCCCTTCATCCGCTCGTGGGCCTCATAGCTGTACTCCTGAACCGCTTTGTTCAGACGCTGCAGCCGTTCCTTCTTAACCTCCATCGGAACATTGTCTTCCATGACTGCCGCAGGTGTTCCCTCACGTGGAGAATAAATGAAGGTATAGGCAAAATCATATCCAACTTCACGAACGAGTGACAGCGTTTCTTCGAATTGCTCATCCGTCTCGCCCGGGAAGCCCACAATAATATCCGTAGTAAGCACGGCGTTAGGAATCGTTTGTTTAATTTTGCTTGCGAGCTCCAAATAACGCTCTCTTGTATACTTGCGGCTCATTTTCTTCAGAACTGCCGTACTGCCGGACTGAACCGGCAAATGGATATGTTCTACCAAGTTACCGCCCTTAGCCAGTACCTCGATCAGATGATCGTCGAAATCACGTGGATGTGAAGTCGTGAATCTGACCCGTGGAATATCAATCTTGCGAATCTCATCCATGAGATCACCGAAGCCGTACTTGATATCCGTGAAGTCTTTACCGTAAGCGTTCACGTTTTGACCGAGCAGTGTTATCTCCTTGAAGCCTTGACGAGCAAGATCCCGAACTTCAGCTATAACATCCTCCGGACGGCGGCTCCGCTCCTTACCACGCGTAAATGGTACGATACAGTATGTACAGAATTTGTCACAGCCGTACATAATGTTGACCCATGCCCGCATCCCTTGACGTTTCTTCGGCATGTTCTCAATAATATCGCCTTCTTTGGACCAGACTTCTACCACCATCTCTTTACTGAAGAAGGCTTCATTAATAAGGTGAGGCAGTCTGTGAATATTATGAGTACCAAAGATCATGTCTACGAAACCATGCTTTTGGAGAATTCGATTGACTACAGTTTCCTCCTGAGACATACAGCCGCAAACGCCGAGCAGAAGGTCCGGTTTCTCCGTCTTCAAATGCTTCAAATGACCAAGCTCTCCGAACACTTTATCTTCTGCATTCTCACGAATGGCACAGGTATTGAGCAGAATAATATCCGCCTCTTTGCGATCCTCTGTTGGCTGGTAGCCCATTTCCTCCAGAATACCCTTGATCGTTTCTGAGTCGTGCTCATTCATTTGACAGCCATAGGTATATACAAGATAATGCTTCCCTTTGCCGATCGTTCTCATCTCTTCGGGAACTGCGCTCTCATAAATGACCTGAATGTCTTCCTTACCCCGTTGCTTCTCACGTCTATGGTCAGGCTCCGAAATGATATTGATCTCCCGTCCACGAATCCGGATTTTCTTGCCAAACTCATCTTCCGAAATGACTTTCGCATCCGAAAAATCAAAATATTTGGAGTAATCTTTCTTCTCTTTCGCCATGGTCACACGGTCACTCCTTACGCTGAATCTATTCACAATGATAAGCATCAATGATTGAAACACAAGTGCCTCCGCTAACAAAAAAGGCATTACACCAAATTATAACATGCTTTATTCTGCATATCCACAATCCTTCTCTTAAGGTGTTGTATAATCGGTTCAATCTTATAAGAAAATGAGGGTTGTCCCTTTGGTAAAAAGCGCCAAAGTGAACAACCCTCATAGGACCATCGTTTAATTAACTATTAGTCGATAATTTCAGCTACGTCGCCAGTTTTAGCTCCAGAGGCATTCGCCTCATCGGTATCAATGTGCATATCCAGTGCGAAGGAATCAGATACACGGGCGATGACATTTTCAAGTACCAAACCGCGTTCGCCACCGAGACGAACCTTCAGCATTTCTTTGTCTCTAATATTCCATTTCTCTGCATCGGAAGTATGGAAATGAATGTGTCTGGCCGCAACAATTACGCCCTCTTCAAGGGTAACCTCGCCTGCCGGTCCTTTCAATGTCACTCCAGGTGTTCCATCAATGGAGCCTGATTCACGAACAGGTGCTTTAATACCGATCGCAAAGGAATCTGTGCGGGAAATCTCAAGCTGGCTCGCAGGACGAGCCGGTCCAAGAATACGCACTTTATCGAATTGACCTTTTGTGCCGATTACGGCAACAGTCTCATTTGCAGCAAATTGTCCAGGTTGGGACAACGGTTTAAATTCAGTCAATTGGTATCCAGCGCCAAACAGCACCTCAACGTGCTCTTGCGTCAAATGGATGTGGCGTGCTGATACGCCTACAGGTACAGTTTTACTCATGTTTACTAACACTCCTTGTCTCTCTATCTGTAATACTCCATCCATTATTATACCCATATTAAGAACAAAATGAAAAGCCATCCCGACATTTCGGATGACTTTAATCGCTTCAACGCTCCTTGGACTTCAAGTTTTCCTCCATAAATGACAAAATATTGTCATACATGAAGCCTCGAACGACGGATTCGGGATAGTGCTTCAGAAGCGTGTTTACGAGTTCAGGATATGTTCCTGGATGCTCCAGTCCCTGTATCCACTCATGAATTCCATCAAAATCCGATCCAAACATCAAATGCTTCTCTCCTCCAAGCTCACAGACTCGTTCAATATGCTTCAATAGATCTGAGATCTTCACAGGTCCCTTCTCCTTGACGAACCATGGAACGAACGTCATTCCAATTCTTCCATTCAAAGCGACGACAGCCCGAATCTGATCGTTGGTCAAATTTCTCGGATGCGGGCAAACACTTCGTGCATTGGAATGTGACGCGATAAAAGGCTGGGCGGATGTATCAGCTAGCTCCCAAAATCCAGCTTCGGACAAATGGGATACATCCATCAGCATGCCAATCTCATTACATCTGTGAAGGAGGGATCTGCCTTTGTTCGTAAAACCTCCATTTCTCGCTTCGAGGATGCCGTCTGCTGCCCAATTGGCATGATTCCATGTAATACCGACAAACCGAACACCTAGCCGGTAGCACAGCTCCAAATAATAAAGATTGCCTTCCAGCCCATCGACACCTTCAAGCGATAGAAGCCCCCATTGTCCGCCTCTCATGTTGTTGAGATGTTTCCGAAGAAATGAAATGTCTTCTTTGGACTGCACCAGCTTCAAGCCGAGCTGATTGTAAATCTCGATCTGCTTCATAATATGCTCAAATCGAAGACTCCCCAGCTTCTCAGATAGATATATAGCAAAGGTTTGAAGCATGACATTGCCTTCTTCGAGTCGCTGCTGAGTTACATCAAGGCCGGGACCTTTTAAGAACTGAAGCTCTGCATTCATTTGGATTTTGCTGAGCACGTCGCAATGCATGTCAACCACAGGTATTGTATTCACCATGACCGTCTCTCCTTGATCGGGATTAAACACTTCCTATCTATATATGCAATTTAGAAGTGTAACCAACCTATATATTTCTTCTTGAGCTATCCATCGTGCTGCAAGCAATGCAAAAAAGCCTGTTTGCAACGATGGCAAACAGGCTTTAAGACGAGTAAGGAATCAGCATGCTATCTCGGCTCAACAATTAGTTTGATGGCTGTTCGATCCTCCCCATCAATGACGATGTCCGTGAAGGCAGGAATACAGATCAGATCAACTCCGCTCGGTGCCACGAATCCCCGGGCAATGGCAACTGCTTTTATCGCTTGATTAAGAGCTCCCGCTCCAATCGCCTGTAACTCAGCATTTCCTCTTTCTCTGAGAACACCGGCTAATGCACCTGCGACTGAATTCGGATTGGACTTGGCTGAAACTTTTAATACTTCCATGATAAGTACCTCCCCTGGGAATAGGATGATGGAATGTTTTCAAATGCATGGTCCAACAAACATGTGACAAATGCAGCAACTTGAACAGCTTGATCCACGTTCCTTTTTGTTAGCACGGAAGTCCGTTTCGATACATCGGTGAGATCTTTTTCTTGAACAGACTCTAATAAATGTTATTCGCGAGATACAAAAAAATTCCTTCTTTTTTACAGCCTCATCTGTGCTTGCAATGGATGGTGAATACGAAGGCCCACCTTGCTATGAGCAGCCTTTATTCCATGCGCCACTCATCTTCCATAAGTCTGATCTTCTCGATCTTCACTGCTCTGCCAGTGGACTCCTCCATCTCAACGACTACCGCGTGGAAATGCCACTTCCCTTCATCCACATTGAACCGAACCGGCAAGCCTGTCAGGAATTTCTGTAATACAGCATCCCGCTTCATGCCAAGTATGCCGTCTCTTGGGCCTACCATGCCAACGTCTGTAATAACCGCTGTTCCTTCTGGCAAGATTCGCTCATCATTGCTTTGGACGTGTGTATGCGTCCCCACGACCATCGATGCTCTTCCGTCGAGATACCAGCCCATGGCAATCTTCTCCGAAGTGGCTTCAGCATGGAAGTCGACTAGAATGCACTTGTGCTTCTTCTTAAGCTCATCCACCAACTCATCTGCTTTGCGGAAGGGACAATCCAGCGGCGGCAAAAAGGTACGGCCTTGAAGATTAACAATGGCTAGCTCTTTACCGTTAGCCTTGATGACGGCATGACCGTTGCCTGGAGTGGTGTTATCCGGAAAATTGGCAGGCCGAATCAAACGCGGCTCATCCTCGATGAACTCGAAAATATCCCGATTATCCCATGTGTGATTCCCCATGGTGATGCCGTGAATTCCCCAATCGAAAAATTGTCTGGCGATCGCTTGAGTGATACCGCGGCCAGACGCTGCATTCTCACCATTGGCAATAATGATGTGAGGATTGTATTTCGATTTGAGATAAGGTAAATTCTCTTTCACTGCTGTACGACCAACGCTGCCTACAATGTCACCTATGAATAAAACTTTAATGTGCGTTGCCTCCTTATTAACCCAATTAATAAATCAAGAATCATCTATGAATGAGAAAAGTGGCCGTTATCCGGCCACTTTCTGACGTTCATTCTTATTCAAGGATTATGCATAATCCTTATTTCGCATATTCCACTGCACGTGTCTCTCTAAGGACCGTAACCTTGATGTGTCCAGGGTAATCCAGCTCATTCTCGATCATTTTGGAAATATCTCGAGCTAAGCGGAATGACTCTGCATCATCAATCTTGTCCGGCTGAACCATAACACGAATCTCACGTCCAGCTTGAATCGCATATGATTTCTCAACACCTTCAAACGATTCTGAGATCGCTTCGAGCTTCTCCAGACGCTTGATGTAGGTTTCGAGCGTTTCACGACGTGCCCCTGGTCTTGCTGCTGACAGAGCGTCCGCTGCACCCACCAGCATCGCAATCACTGAAGTTGCTTCCGCATCTCCATGGTGAGAGGCAATACTGTTGATTACAACCGGATGTTCTTTGTATTTCTTCGCCAGCTCCACACCAATCTCCACGTGTGAGCCTTCCACTTCGTGATCCAGTGCTTTACCGATATCATGAAGGAGCCCGGCACGTTTAGCAAGCACGATATCCTCGCCAAGCTCTCCAGCCATAAGCCCTGTTAAATATGCGACTTCCATCGAATGCTTCAGTACGTTCTGTCCATAACTTGTACGGAATTTCAAACGGCCCAAAATTTTGATCAAATCCGGATGAAGACCATGTACTCCCACTTCGAAAGTAGCTTGTTCTCCATATTCACGAATACGTTCATCCACCTCTTTGCGAGACTTCTCAACCATCTCTTCAATTCGAGCTGGATGAATACGTCCATCAGCCACCAATTTCTCCAAGGCGGTGCGGGCAATCTCACGGCGAATCGGATCAAATCCGGACAATATAACCGCTTCCGGTGTATCATCGATAATGAGGTCAATCCCAGTAAGGGTTTCAAGAGCACGAATGTTACGGCCTTCACGACCGATAATACGGCCCTTCATTTCTTCGTTAGGCAGTGTTACAACAGATACGGTTGTTTCCGCAACATGGTCTGCTGCACAACGCTGAATCGCCAAGGTAATAATTTCACGAGATTTCTTGTCAGCTTCTTCCTTCGCCTGCTGTTCAATCTCTTTAATCATCTGAGCTGTTTCCAGTCGAACCTCTTGCTCTACGTTAGATAAGATGATGCTTCTCGCATCCTCCATCGTCAGATTAGAGATTCGCTCAAGCTCAGTGACCTGACTCTTGTAGATCATTTCAATTTGTTGCTGTGTTTCATCAATACGTTTCTCTTTGTTGGCCACTTGTTCTTCTTTGCGTTCCAAGGACTCCATTTTTTTATCCAGCGACTCTTCCTTTTGCAACAATCGTCTTTCTTGTCGTTGAACTTCATTTCGACGCTCACGAATGTCTTTTTCAGCTTCGGTACGTACACGATGGACTTCGTCCTTTGCTTCCAGTACCGTTTCTTTCTTCAGCGCCTCTGCATCCTTTCTCGCATTCTCTACGATTTGGACAGCAGCTTCTTCCGCGCTAGAAATTTTAGCCTCAGCTAAAGATTTGCGAATAAAATATCCGGCAAGGAACCCAATAACCCCAGTAGCTAAAGCGGCAACAACGAGAATCAGGATGTCTACACCCATTATGTTCACCTCCTCGTTGATTCCTCCAAGGGATTTCTCCTTGGGATATTTGCAATTGTTGTGTTCAAATCTTACACATTTTACAAAAATAAAAATGGAAACGGTCGCAATCACCGTCTTCTTGTTGTACACGCAGGGCATGTACATATTACCATCGACAAAAGCAATGGTCTTACATCATTAAACGAGTGGACCATACGAAGGTCGAACAAAGGATTTTTTTGGAAGGAAAAAATACTTATTCGCATATGGGACTCATGTACATTTTAGTATTCGTGTTAAGAAATTGTCAAGAGAATGCGCTTTTTATGCTATGGACCTTCTTAGTCCAATATATCCTCTTCATCGACTTCCCCTGTATACTCATCCGTATACTGTGATTGAAGCTGCCCTATTACCTTCCTTGTTACCTCTCCAGAATATCCACGGCGCATTAAGAAGGGGTAGGTTTTACGCTTCTTCTCGAGCACATCCCCTTTAATCTGATCCCACTTCTTCCGTCCAGCAGTCATCGCGCTGTCCCATTCTTCCTCAACACTGACTTCTCCAAGAGCAAGCTGAATATGTTCTTTGGCTATTCCTTTCTGCCGAAGCTCCTGCCCTACCCACAGTTTCCCCTTTCGGTGGTTGGAAATACGCTGTATGGCCCATTCTTTTGCGTAGAATGCGTCATCAATCAGCCTCTCTCGCTCCAACCTTGATAATACCTCTTCAATTATTGAGTCCACATATTCCTTTTGCTTCAGCTTCTGTGCCATCTCGTGCCTTGTCCGCGGCTTCCGTTCAAGGAATTTTAGACTTTGTACATAAGCTCGCTGCTTCTCATCAGCTATAACAATTTCTTCAAGCTCCGTCTTGTGAAATGAATTCCCCTTGATCATTCGGTATTTGATCATTACGTCTTCTAATACAGACAACTCATACGGACCAAACGATATCATATACCTCGCTTCACGCCCTCGCAGCTTCTCCACTCGAGTGATCTCTAGTGATTCATTAGGAAAATGGGAGACACCCTGCTCTATGTCCTGGTTCATATCCTGCTCGTAATTGTCATTCATCCTGTGTCTCTCACTTCCCTCATTACTAAATTTGTGGTGTATCTGTATAACTAGACAAAAAACCGCAGATCAAAGTGAGCTGCGGTTTACAGAAAATCAAAAGAATACTTTTATTCTATTTCGAACAATTCCTGTTCTTCTTCAGCTTCCTTCGCTTTCTCAGCATCAGACTGAGCTGGAACCGTCGTTGTTAAGTTGCTTGCTTCACGCACTTTCAGCTCAATAGTTTGTGTAAGCTCAGGATTCTCCTTCAAGAACTGCTTCGAATTCTCACGTCCTTGGCCTAAACGGTCACCGTTATAGGAATACCACGCACCACTCTTATCCACGATGTTGTATTCTGTGGCGATGTCGAGCAAACTTCCTTCTCTGGAAATTCCTTCACCATACATAATATCAACTTCTGCTTGCTTAAATGGAGGAGCAACCTTATTCTTCACGACCTTAATCCGAGTCCGGTTCCCGACAACATCGTTCCCCATCTTGATGCTCTCTACACGGCGTACGTCAAGACGTACAGTGGAGTAGAACTTAAGAGCACGACCACCAGGAGTCGTCTCTGGGTTACCAAACATGATGCCGACTTTCTCACGAAGCTGATTAATAAAGATCGCGATCGTCTTGGATTTGCTGATCGCACCAGACAGCTTACGAAGAGCTTGAGACATCAGACGTGCTTGAAGACCAACGTGGGAATCGCCCATATCGCCTTCAATCTCTGCCTTCGGCACGAGTGCAGCTACAGAGTCAATAATAACGATATCAACCGCGCCACTTCTTACGAGCGCCTCTGCAATCTCTAGACCTTGCTCACCTGTGTCCGGCTGGGACAACAGCAATTCATCAATGTTAACGCCAAGCTTTCTAGCGTATTGCGGATCAAGAGCATGCTCTGCATCGATAAATGCAGCTTGTCCACCTTGCTTCTGTACTTCAGCAATAGCATGAAGTGCAACGGTTGTTTTACCAGAAGATTCAGGTCCATATATTTCAATAATCCGGCCTCTAGGGAAACCGCCGGTTCCTAGTGCAATATCCAAAGCAATTGATCCACTGGGTACAATTTCGACTTGCATGTGAGTTGATTCACCCAGTTTCATAATTGAACCTTTACCAAATTGCTTCTCTATTTGACGGAGCGCCATATCCAGCGCAGCACGACGATCTGACAATAAACTCACATCCTTCTTTGTTTATAAGTATATGATACTCTCTTTATGGTCGTTTGCCAAGCATTTTTTGAGAACATACATTCGTTTTTTTTGGAGGAGCGGGCGCCCACCTGTCTCTCTCTGACTTTCATATTTGAATAATGAAATAAAAAAGGAAGAACCACCGCAAAACGAGTTCGCTTCGGTTCTTCCGATATATACAGTATACTGCTTCCCTCGCTGATCGTCAAACGGTTAGAACACCAGTCTACCGTAGTGTCAATCCAGCTTCTCGTTCTCAACAAGCTTACGCCATAAACGGTACAGCAGCGTTTTGGCTGAACGAATACGAATGGTTTCCCGGTTGCCGCTCAAGTTAAGCTCGTGGATCTCAGTTTCTCCCCCACGCTCCGCTATGCCGATATATACAAGGCCAACTTTCTTGCGCTCTGAATAACCAGGGCCAGCTACTCCCGTAACCGCCAATCCATAATCAGCATCGGTTATCATCCGGACCTGCTCTGCAAGCACTTTAGCCACTTCGGGGCTAACCGCGCCAGGAGCATCCTCCCCTTCTAAATATGCATGGGGAACATTCAGCAGCTTCTCCTTCATTTCATTTGTATAGCACACGATCCCGCCACGAAGCATGGTCCCGCTCCCCGGTATGGATGTCAGCAGCTCCATGAGCAGGCCGCCTGTACAGCTCTCTGCAGCCCCCAGGGTCAGTTCACGGTCCGCCATCATCTCTACAATGACATGTTCAATAGGAATATCATGGCTTGCATACAAATGCTCTGGCAGACGCTGTTGAATCTGCACTTCAAGCTCATTCAACTTGACCATGGCTTCACTTTCGCTTCCGGCTTTGGTAGAGATACGAACCGTCACTTCACCTTCTCCAGCATAAGGAGCAATCGTCGGATCGGTCTGTGCCGAAATAAGATCCTTCAGCTTATCCTCCAGCATAGATTCACCGATCCCCGCAAACTTCAGCATTTTGGAGTAGATTGGCATCTCGCCGGTAAGCGCATGCTGCTGAAGCCATGGTACAGCATGATTTGAGAACATAGGTTTCAACTCTTTAGGAGGTCCCGGCAAAATAATATAATAGTGATCATCTTGAAATATCGCATTTCCGAGAGCAAGCCCTGTCTCGTTCGTAAGGGGAGTTGCCCCTTCTATTAATGTCGCTTGACGCTTATTGTTCTCGGTCATCAGCGTTCCGCGGCTCGTAAACATTTGCTCAATCTTATCCAGAGACCGCTGTTCAATATGAAGCTCTCTGCCCAGAAGCTCAGCTACAACATCTTTTGTAATATCATCCTGTGTCGGACCAATTCCGCCCGAGAAAATAATGATATCGGCTCGGCTTTGTGCTGTCTCAATCGACTGCTTCATCCGCAGCGCATTATCACCAACCACTGTTTGAAAATAGACATCAATACCGATCGCGGCCAGCTCTTTAGATAAAAATTGCGCGTTCGTATTTACAATTTGCCCAAGCAACAGCTCAGTGCCTACTGCAATAATTTCTGCTTTCATGACGATGCCCCCATTTCCACTGTGTTAAATAGCTTCTATATTAGAAGCTATTTCTCGGATACATAATTATAACTTTGAATAAAACTTTCAAAAAAAGCAATAGGATCACCTATTGCTTTTGTCAGAGAGCCCTTATTTTACGCTTTGGTTTGGGTCAGCAGATGCTTGTTCTTCACGAAATAATCAATGCCTGAGTATATCGTAATCAAGGTTGCCAGCCATATTAATATGGTATCCATCGGTATTCCGATAAAGGCAAACGGGAAATTGTTCAGAAGCAGCAGCGAGATGGCCACGATCTGAACAATCGTTTTGATCTTTCCCCAGGCACTTGCAGCAACGACAGAGCCGTCAAGCAGTGCAATCTGCCGAAGACCTGTAACGGCAAACTCTCTGCTCACAATAATAACTGCAATCCACGAAGGAATGCTTCCCATCTCAACCAGAGATACGAGCACAGCAGTAATAAGGAGCTTGTCTGCGAGTGGATCTAGAAGCTTGCCCAGGTTAGTAACTAGATTATGCTTTCGGGCTATATATCCATCAATACCATCCGTGCTTGCCGCAATAATGAATATTATTGCTCCAATAAGCTGGTTGTACGGCAATGTATAGTCCCCAATCTGAATCGGCGAAGGATACATATCAAAATCAACAAGCAAGAACACCATCATGACCGGAATCATAAAAATTCTTGCCAGTGTAATCCGGTTAGGTAAATTCAAAAAAAAGCGCCTCCCCTTTACATCGTACTATTAGGAACAAGCATCAGGTTGCTCCAAGTCTTTTCTGCCTGAGATATGTAATAGTAATAACAAACATTCATGTCTGTATAGAAGTCCCCACCGAGTATATTATACCCCAATTTACATGTCAAAAAAGACATACGTTAAGAGGAACGCAATGAACAGCATCATTTGCATCATTTACATAGGCGATAGAGTAAGAACAGCAGTTTACTTCATATTCGTAAATTGCAGATCCAGTGGAAGATCACTTGATCGCAGCAATTGAATAATCGCTTGAAGATCATTTTTACTCTTTCCAGTCACACGGATTTGATCTCCTTGAATCTGGCTCTTCACCTTCAGTTTGGAATCCCGAATCAGAATATTAATCTTCTTCGCATTGTCCTGATCAATTCCCTGTTTGAAGCCAAGACGCTGCCTTACGGTTCCCATAGAAGCAGGTTCAATCTTGCCGTAATCCAAGTTTTTTAGAGGCAGACCTCTCTTCACCATCTTGGATTGCAGTACATCAATTACTGCATTCAGCTTGTATTCATCATCCGAAACAATGATGAGTGCATCCTTCTCAATCTTCAGGCTGCTTTTGCTTCCCTTAAAATCATACCGACTCCCTATTTCCTTCTCTGCTTGTGTAACTGCGTTCGTTAATTCTGCCAAATCGAGTTTGGATACAATATCAAATGAACTTTCTGAACTCATGTTAATAACACTTCCCTTCGATGTAATTTGACCTTGTGTACCATTATATTAAAACCATACATGTGAAGTCTAATCATGCGTTTAAGGTATGTCCTACACGATAACTCGTAAAAACATGTACAGCGAATGCGCTGTACATGTTCGATGAAACCTATTTTATTGACCGTCTTCAGAGCCCGATTCACTATCGCTGTTCGTACCATCTTGTGCAGAACCATTATTTTCGCCTTCAGCCAGCTGAAGTAAAATACGATTCGTTGTCTTGCCATCCGTCACCACTTGACCATTTACAGTGATTTCCGTCGCTGGGGCATAGCCTGACTTAATGTACATTCCTTCCGACGTCAACTCAAAGCTATGATTGTCTCCAGCAGCCGTTAAGCCAGAAACTAGCTGCTCACCGCTTGAATTCTCACCATTGTACATCTCAAGCCAGCTTTCGCCAGAAGCTTTAACTTCAACAGTAATTGGTTCTTCCGCACTTCCGCCGCTCACATCAAATATTGTAATGTTACCTGATTTGCCGCTTTCTGTAACGGAAACCGGAACATCTTCTACAGTTTCTTCGTCGGCAGGTTCTTCTTCCTGGCCTGTCCCCTCTTCAGGTGCTGTTGCATCTGGATTGTCCTCACCGTTCGGATCACCGCCACCTACTTCAGATCCAGGATCTTCAGCATCTTCACCTGTATCAGGCTCAGGTGTGTTCGTTACAGGCTGATTATCCGTTTGTTCTGTAGATGGCTCGTTCGGATCTTCTGCCTGATTTAAGGTAGGCACCCAATAGAAATAAATAAGTACCAATATTAATGCTAAAAAAGTCCATGGCAGAACTATAGACAGCCATTTATTGTTCCGCTCTGCTTGCGGACGGCTGGAACGCTTCTGCATGACAGGTTCCATCGTAGCTTCCTGCTCAGGAGCAGGAACATCCTTCTTGTGACCCTCCAGCAGCACTTCAGGATTCAAGCCCACCGTCTCTGCATAGGTTTTAATAAAAGCCCGCACATAGAAGCTGCCTGGCAGCACTTTGTAGTCACCCGATTCAATCGCTTCGAGATACCTTTTTCTAATCTTTGTCATCTCTTGAACATCATCAAGACTCAATCCTTTTTGCAGCCGGGCCTCCTTCAACTGCTGACCCAGTTCAGACATGCCAATTCCTCCTCATTCTTTCGTATTCGCTAAGATGCTTGTATATATAAACACATTTCTTTAAATTGTCATTTAATCTTATAGATCGTCTGTATAATTTGCAGTAAATGTATCATATAAAATTTCTTCATCCGGATTATTGCGAAGCTCAATAATAATATCAAAATTATTGTAGTCGTATTCAGACTCCTGAACAAAAATATCCGGATGCTCAATAACCTTGGTGCTCGGCATATTCATAATTTCCTGGAGCAGATTATAATGTTTTTCATTGGATCTAATTGTGCTCACAATACCATCAATGATAAATACATTGTTCGGATTCATCTCGTCCTCCGACATTTGACTCCTGATCGTTTGACGAAGGAGCGTAGAAGAAACAAAAGTCCATCGCTTCATAGCACAGACACTGCCTGCAATAATGGATTCCGTCTTGCCCACTCGCGGCATCCCGCGAAGACCAATGACATGATTACCTTCTCTCTTGAATACTTCACCCAAAAAGTCCACAAGGAGACCCAGTTCGTCACGGGTAAAGCGGAACGTCTTACGGTCATCCGAATCCCGATCAATATATCTGCCGTGACGCACGGCCAATATATCAACAAGCCTCGGCGCACGAAGCGCAGTCACCGTAATATTGTTAACCTTCTTGAGCATTTCTCCAAGAAGCTTTATTTTCTCATCGTCGTCAGATTCAAGAAGCATACCTCTTGTCTTGCCCTCGACTCCGTTTATTGTCAAAATGTTCACTTCGAGCATACCCAGCATTGAAGCAATATCACCTAATAGGCCGGGTCTGTTCTTATGTATTTTATATTCCATATACCACTGTTTGTACTCCATTTAAACACCTCTGAAGCCTTATTCCTCATCATTCGACATAATCAGCACATTTTTATAAGAAAAATGTTGCATCTGACATCCATCAAACACGGGTCTTACTTATGATATATAAAATAAAAATGAATTACAAGAACACGAATGTAACAATTAGAGAAAAGCCCCCTTACGGGAGCTCTCCTATGCATGAGTTATGCATTTTTCTTGGCCAATTTGACCATAAGTTTTGCGATGGTGCGACGTTCTTCATCATCGCCCACATCCCACAGTTCTTTTAATGCGCGGTTGGATTGGTTAGCAGGATCGACTTTCTCATCAAGGAAATCACCAATCTCATAAGCCAATTTGTTAATTACATCCTGGCTCATCCCCAATTTTTCGGCTTGCACGACACGCTCACCTAGAAACTTCTTCCATGCATCATAGTTACTCACTACTGTTGACATTATTAAATCCTCCTTTGCACAAAGCATGAGATTTAAAAGTGGGCAGTAGTTAATATGAGCAGATGAAGTTCCTTATATACTGGTTAGTTTATACAACAGTGCAACCGTGTTATGTCAGCCAGCCGCCATTCGGCGATATGATCTGACCATTAATGTAGCCCGACTCCGGCAGTGCCAGGAAGTAAACCAGCGAAGAGATTTCATCCGGTTTTGCCAGTCTGCCTGCTGGAATCTCCTCTTCGATCGATTTGATCTCATCCGCATCAAACGACTGCATCATTTCAGTCTCCACAGCACCTGGGGCAACAGCATTAACGGTAACGCCTGAAGGAGCAAGCTCCTTGGCAAGTGCTTTGGTGAAGGCATTGATGCCGCCCTTGGTTGTTGAATAGAGCACCTCACAGGAGGCACCCGAGATTCCCCATATCGAAGAAACATTGATAATGCGTCCATAACGCTGCGATATCATGTGCGGCATAAACATTTGGGTACACAAAAACACACCCTTTAAATTCAGCGCCATAACCGCGTCCCATTCTTCTTCAGACACATCGCTCAGCAAGCCATAATGACTCACTCCCGCATTGTTCACTAGAATATCGGGCAGCATGCTATGTGCTTTAAGCTTCTCATACATTCTTTCGATCTGTTCCTTGCTCCGCAAATCAGCAGATACAGTCATGATTCTGCCGCCGTGATCCATGCAGCGTCTCGCCACTTCATTCGCGGCCTCGTGTGAGTTCATGTAGTGAATGACCACGTTCATACCAATGCTTGCAAATCGTTCTGCTATGGATGCTCCAATTCCCCTGCTTGCTCCTGTAACCAGAACCGTAGTCTCCAGAATAGGCTTCATGAAGGATCCGGCTTCTCTCTCCATTAAGGACTCACCACCAATGATACGGCTAACTGTTCCCAATTCACATGCTCTTTAAGACGTCTGTTGACATCCTCCAGTGTAATCGACTCATATATCGGCAGCACGTTGAATAAGTCTCCGCCTCTAAACTGATAACGGGTAAATTCATGTGCAATACTCTCGGGTGAATTCAGCATTCGAAGGTAACCGCCCATTTTCTTTTTGCGTGTGCGTTCAAAATGAGCTGCATCAAAGCCGCTCTTCTGGATCTCCTCGACTTCCGCACGCACTCGGGAGAGCAGCAGATCCGGATCCTTGGTGTCACCGCCGATGGCAGAGAATCGATACTGCGGTGAGCTGTTATACTCATGACCAAAGCCGTCAGATATTAAATCTTCATCGTACAGCTTCTGATACAGCTCTGTACTTGAGCCAAACAACAAATCCATCATCAATCTCGTTGTTAGATCTTCACGCAGAAGCTCTTCTCCTTGCAGCCCCTTTGTATCCTCCTTGAAGCCGAATAAACACTTAGGAAGTGAAACCGCCAGTCTTGCTTCACGCCGCTTCTCTCCCACTTCAGTTGGTTCTTGTTCAAACAGGCGCTCAATTCTTCCTTGCTTGTCATAATTTTTGCCTGCTTGATTATTTCTCACAAGGTCCATCACTTCACCTGCATCCACACCGCCTACCACAAATAACAGCATGTTGCTCGGATGATAAAATGCATTGTAGCAATCGTACAACGTTTCCTTAGTAATGGTGCTGATGGATTCAACCGTTCCCGCAATGTCGATCCGAACCGGGTGCTTCTGGAACATAGCCTCAATTAATCCAAAATAAACTCGCCAGTCTGGATTATCCTGATACATGTTAATTTCCTGACCAATAATCCCTTTTTCCTTGTTTACATTCTGATCTGTGAAGTACGGATTTTGCACAAAATTAATCAACGTTTCGATATTTTTAGTGACATTCTCCGTAGCCGAGAACAGGTATACGGTTTGATCAAAGCTCGTAAAGGCATTGGCGGAAGCTCCATTCGAAGCAAAAGTAGCAAAAATATCGCCTTCCGGCTCTTCAAACATTTTATGCTCCAAAAAATGGGCAATCCCATCTGGAACGCGCTGCTCCTGTTTACCCTCTACTTTAAAGTGATTATCTACGGACCCAAACTTTGTCGCAAACGTAGCATAGGTCTTCTCGAAGCCCGGCTTCGGCAGTACATATACGGAGAGTCCGTTGTCCATCACTTCATAATACAAAGTTTCCTGCAGGTGTTCATACCGTATGCTCTCCAACGGTCATTCCCCCTTTTGATCTCTCAAGAAATAAATCGTATCCAGCTCAAACGTATCCGCTGCCTTCTGGATATCTGATTTGGATAACGCTTCGATCTGTTCCAGCAGCTCCTGCGTCGTACGCTCCTTACCGGATAACACCCGATTGAAATCATACGAGATCATCTCAAACGCAGAATCCTGAATCTCCTTCAGCAAATTACGAATCATTGCCTTGGTCTGATTCAGCTCCAGATCACTGATGACGCCTGCCTTCAGATCAGCAAGCTGCTGATGAATGATCTCGACTGCTTTTTCATAATTCGGAATTTCAATCCCTGACTGAATAGTTGCAATCCCCTTGTGACCGTCATATCTAGAGGATGCATAATACGCCAAGCTGTGCTTCTCACGAACATTTACGAAGAGCTTGGAATGTGGATAACCACCCAATATTCCGTTATAAGTTAATGCTGAAGCGTATTGGTCATCCCCATATGTGATCGAGGTTCGCAGGCCCATATTCAGCTTGCCCTGGCTTACATTCAATTTTTCCACCACGGTCTGAACATCACGGCGATCATGATGACCTGCTTCCGTCTTGTACTCCAATGAATGATCCCGATTCAAATGGAAGTATTTCTGAACAAGGCCCTCTACCTCTTCGAGCGTGGTATCCCCGACAACGTACAAGTCCATTCCAGCATTATTAATCCATTCTTCGTATGAAGAATATAGCGTAGCCGCATTAATCTGATCCAGCTCTGAGCGTTCACCCAGTGGATGCAGCCGGTAAGGTTCATTCTTGCACATCTCTTCAATACAGCGTTCAGCTGCATATCTCATCTTGTCATTCACGATGGATTCGAGTCGCTTGCGGACCGTTTCTCGTTCGGCTTGAACATAAGAAGAGCGAAACTTTCCATTTTCTTTGGCTGGACTTGTCACAACCTCACCCAAGAAGGAGAACGAACGATCCAGCAAGCTTTCGCTGCTCTGCACAAAGGAGTCATTAATGGTATCCATTCGGAATTGGATAATTTGATGATCCCCTCGTTTATATACATCAAAACCAAAACCTGCCCCATACAGCTCCTCAAGCTGCTCACGGAACTGAATTGTCTCCGGATAGGATTCGGTGCCTCTGCGAAGCACAAAGGGAATAAGCGCTGTGCTGGTAACTGTATTTTCTTTAAGAGGTGTCCCTACGTAGAGGGATATGGCAAACGTCTTAAAACGCTTGGTAGGCAGCACGTGTATGCGAATATGCTGATTACTGCCACGTTCAAATCCTGCTTTAGTCAAGTTCCAAAACCCCTTTTTCGTTTGTCATAATTTACTTATATCTCATCATTCTAACCTATCTAAAAGCACAGAAGCAACCGGAGGACGTGCCGCCGATTGCCAGAGTGAGCATGTAAGTTAGTTGGCATGAAGGTAGGCTTATATGCTATTCGCCCCAGTCATCCCCATTCTATAACTTACAAACAGAATATATGCTGACCAATTGTTTTCACTTGCTCACGTGTCCATATCCAAGGTGAGGTCGCTGTTCTAGGATTGAAGTAATATAAGCAGCCTCCAGTTGGATCCCAGCCGTCAATGGCTTGTAATACTGCTTTTCTAGCTTGTTCATTTGGTTCAAGCCAAATTTGTCCGTCAGCAACAGCAGTAAAAGCTCTCGGCTCGAAGATGACGCCTGATGGTGTATCTGGAAATTGAGGAGCCTTCACCCGGTTCAATATAACCGCAGCCACCGCGACTTGTCCTTCAAAAGGCTCACCGCGAGCCTCTCCGTATACGGCATTCGCCATCAGCTTGATCTCATTCTCGGTTAAGCCGAGTGAGTTGTTGCTGCCCATGCTGTCATCATTGTCACCTGTTTTATTTCCTTGACCTGTGTTTTTTCCTCCGCCTTGACCTCCACCCCCAGAGTATGCTAACCCTGGGCCTGGTTCAGTTGGACGCCAATCCTTCGTTGCGTTATACAGCTTCAGCTTCGTACTGGCTCCAACGATTCCATCCGCCTTCATTCCGAATTCGGATTGGAACCATTTCACCGAGCCCAACGTTTTTGCACCGAAATCGCTGTCTACTTTACCATAGTAATAACCTAAATATTTGAGGCGGCCCTGAAGTTCATATACATCCTTTCCGGACGAGCCATATCTGACTTCATTCTGACTAAACGTAGGAATAGCCTCGGCTTCCTGCGGTTGTTGCTCGATACTGGATTCAGCTTGCGACACTTCATAATGATCTGTCTTTAGCAGAACACGATATGAAGTCGCTGAGATCAAGATGATGCCGGCAAGAATCCATAGATTGATTTTTCGCATGAGTAGGATCTACCTTTCTTTAATGTTCTCTTGAGAAATCAATTTCATTTTACCTTTTCATGATTTATGAAATTGATTCGATGGCTACAATTATTATGTTTAGCAGTTATTGTTCCTATGCACTAACCATAGATATCGAGAACTTGTAAAAGGCTGGTAATCGTAATCTCCTCATTTTCGTTCTATATAACAAAAGACCTCTTAACCCTAGTTAAAGAGTAAGAGGTCCTGCACTAATCCAAACATTGCTGAGTAGGCATCATCTGATTCATTTATGAGCTGATTTTGTTAGCTTGGTATTGCTCTAGCGATACAAGGACTTCCCTCGGCTTGCTGCCTTCGTAAGGTCCGATAATCCCTCTGGCCTCCATCGAGTCGATTAGTCTGGCAGCACGCGTGTAGCCTACCCTCATTCGACGCTGCAGTAAGGAAACCGATGCTTGCTTAGCTTCTAGAATGATTTGGACAGCCTGCTCATATAATTCATCCTGTACTTCATCTGCCTGTTGAACCGAATCATCGATCTCTGGTACAAGCGATTCGTCGTATTCTGCGTCAGCCTGATTGCTGACATAGCTTACGATGTTCTCCACCTCATGATCGCTCATAAATGCACCCTGAACTCGAACCGGCTTAGAAGAGCCCATAGGCATAAACAGCATATCTCCTCGTCCAAGCAGCTTCTCGGCTCCGCCCATATCAAGAATGGTTCTTGAGTCGACTTGAGAGGATACACCGAAAGCGATGCGCGAAGGAATATTGGCCTTGATCACACCCGTGATGACATCAACAGATGGCCTTTGCGTAGCTATAATCAGGTGTATACCTGCTGCACGAGCCATCTGTGCAAGTCGTGCAATGGCATCCTCTACATCATTAGCGGCAACCATCATGAGATCTGCAAGCTCATCGACAATCACGACGATGTAAGGCAGCACAGCATCAGGGTTGTCCTTCATCAGATTGTTATACCCTTCGACATTACGTGTACCCGACTTTGAGAAGAGTTCATAACGTTTCTCCATCTCGACAACAATCTTCTTCAGTGCGAGAGAAGCGCGTTTAGGATCGGTGACGACAGGTGCAAGCAAATGGGGAATGCCATTGTACACATTTAGCTCCACCATCTTCGGATCGACCATGAGAAACTTCACTTCCGTAGGCTTGGCCTTATACAAAATACTCGTAATGATTCCGTTAATACATACCGATTTACCTGAACCGGTTGCACCAGCGACAAGCAAGTGGGGCATTCGGGCCAGGTTTCCAACAATCGTCTGTCCTGAGATGTCTCTGCCAAAAGCAATCGACAATTTCGATTCAGCATCCTGGAAAGTAGACGTCTCCATGACTTCCCGCATCGTGACTACAGATACTTCACTGTTAGGCACTTCAATACCTATTGCCGATTTACCCGGGATCGGTGCCTCCATCCGAATGTCCTTGGCTGCGAGTGCGAGCGCGATATCATCTGTCAAGCTGACGATCCGGCTGACTTTAACACCGATATCCGGCTGAATCTCATATCTTGTCACAGCCGGACCTCGAACAACCTCAAGCACTTTGGCTCTGACACCAAAGCTCTCCAGCGTCGCTTCCAGCTTCCTCGCTGTCTGCTTGTAATCGTTCTGATCTCCGCCCTTACCGCTGCCATTTGGTTTAGCAAGCAGTCGAAAAGGGGGCAGCTTGTATGGCTTCGGCGGCTTAGCAGGAGGTTTCTGTGCGCCCGCTTCTCCTGCTGCTGACGGAATAGAATTCAAGTGTTCATTCCCACTATCACTTATCGATTCCGCATGGCCTTCAGCTGCATCCGTCATCAATTCCTCACTAAATGGGATCTCTCCATGCCCAGAGTCCTTCGCCTCATAAGCATCATCCAGGTCCTCCTCTAATACAGAACCTTCACTGCGCACATTTTCGAAGAAATCTCGAATGATAGGCGATTGAGGGCTTGTTCGATCTAACTGAGGAGTCAGATCTTGATCATTGTCCGACGCATCCTCATGCCACACTTGCTGAGAGCGGCTGGCAGGAGCTGTAGATTCACCGTATATAATTGCCCCTTCTCCATCAAGCTCCTCCTCATCATCATGAGCTGACAAGGGAGCATTGGCATTGTTCTTCGTGCCGGTTCCTTGTCCAAACAATTGGAATAACAAAGGAACCTTTTTTCGGGAAGGAGATATGAACTCCTCCTCTTCATCCTCCACTTCCTCATGAGCTGGAACAGCCCTCGTCTTCTGTTTCGTTTGCTTCGTTTTGTGACGTACCGCTGTCTTCTTGGACGAGCTCCAGCTCTGAATCAGTGATTTCCCTGCACGGAGAACCCGCGTTCTGAATATACGAATCAGATCGACATAGGATAGGTTCGTTATCAGCATGAAGCTGATGATGAACATGACAATCATCATGAGATTCGCACCCATGCTTCCGAACAGCCATAGCAGTGCTGCATATTCCACTGCACCTGTGTATCCGCCGCTGATGTCTTTACCAAGCATCGAAGTATTGCTCGCTTCAGCAGGCCTTAACAGCTCTGTCTGCAAATCGATATGTATTTGAGACATCACACCGCCAGGATTCAATTCACCTATAGGACTCAGCTTCTGCTCCATGGCCGATATTGTGCTCATTAACGTCAATGCAAGAACTAACAATAGAACTCCACTTTTACGATGATTCCACCCTGATGGCCATTTACGATGAATCATCACCATTAATCCGTAATAGATACCAATTAAGGGGATGATGAAGTAAAACTTGCCGAGCAGAAGTCCAAACATTTTGGACAAGGATCGTCCTACAGTGGCTTCACCCGATAGAGCGATAACCGACAGGGTAATCAATATGATCCCATAAATCTCATATTTAAGAACCCCGCCAAGGGCTGCTCTCTTTTTCTTTTTCTTTCTTCTGGCCAAAAAGGTCACCTCCAGAAGAATATTATACCATAAGTCTACATCCGCACATATGTTCTTTTTCGTCGAATCTCGACCACTAGGACGTATGTTTAACTTTGAGCAGAGTTAAGCGAAATTTCACGCCCTGGCGCATAAGCGGAATCCAGATAATCATACAAGCTGCCATTGATCAGCCTTACGATGATCCCCGACCTTTCGTTAACAGGCATGATCTGCAACAATCGGCCTTCGATCTGCATTTCTAATAATGGAGGCTGTTCTTTCCACATTCCTTCAAAAATCTGCTCACCAGACATGATCGTATAAAGGGTCATTGTGTCATCCCTCCAGGAGAAGCGGCAGCCCTCATATCCTTTCTCGACAGGATCAGCTTATTCAGCTCAGCAATGGCCTCACCTATTCCACCTACTGCATCCATCAGACCATATTGAACCGCATCATTTCCTCCTACCGCTGTACCGATATCCCTGTTTAATTCCCCTTGTTTAAACATCAGTTCTTTGAAATGCTCCTCTGAAATACGGGAGTGAGAAGTGACAAATCGCACAACCCGCTCCTGCATCTTCTCAATGTACTCGAAGGTTTGTGGCACTCCAATAAACAAACCGTTCATGCGCACCGGGTGAATGGTCATTGTGGCGCTCTCCGCAATAATGGAATAGGTACTGCTGACAGCTATAGGCACCCCGATACTATGGCCACCGCCGATAACAACAGTAACCGTTGGCTTGGACATGGAAGCAATCATTTCTGCGATTGCAAGTCCTGCTTCCACATCACCGCCGACCGTATTCAATATAATTAGAATGCCTTCAATTCGTGGATTTTGCTCTGCCGCAACCAGCTGTGGAATGAGATGCTCATATTTTGTTGTTTTATTTTGGGGAGGCAAGATAAGATGCCCTTCGATTTGACCGATAATTGTCATGCAGAAGATATTAGATTCCCCGGAAGGAACTGTAGTCTGTCCCAGCTCTTGAATCGTATTTACAACAGGATTAGGCTTGGACTGCTGCTCTGGTGGCAACATAGGCGTTTCGTTCTTTGCGTCTTCGTCTTTATCTTTGCCGATTAACGGATTTGTCACATCAACACTTCCTTTGAAAGTTTTGTCTTCAATATCTGGGTTAGTATGACAATTCCACAATGAATCTTATACACATGAAAAGACACGAAAAAGCCTCTTCCTTGCTAACAGGGAACCGTCCAATATTACCTGTCAGCTTAGAAGAGGCGACTGTGTGCCTTCGTTTGAAGTTATTGGTTTACTATACTTCCATAATGATTGGCAAGATCATAGGGCGACGGCGCGTTTGCTCATACAAGAAACGTCCGAGCGCGTCTTTGACATTGGTTTTGAGTGATGCCCATTCATTGACATTCTCACTCATAAGCTTCTGAAGTGTACTTGTTACAATTCGATTCGCTTCATCCAACAAGCCCTCGGATTCACGAACATACACGAATCCTCTGGAAATGATGTCAGGACCGGAAACGATCTTACCATCCTGCTTGCTAAGCGTAACGACGACAACAAGAATTCCGTCTTGTGAGAGCAGCTTGCGATCGCGCAGTACGATATTTCCTACATCGCCTACTCCGAGTCCATCGATTAATACATTACCGGAAGATACCTTGCCCGCTCTGCGAGCAGCTCCACCTTGAATCTCAACCACTTCACCAACATCGGTAATGAAGATGTTGTCTGAATCAATGCCTACAGACTCTGCCAGCAATGCATGACGACGCTGCATTCTGAACTCACCGTGAATCGGAATGAAATATTTCGGTTTCATTAGATTCAGCATGAGCTTCAATTCCTCTTGGCTGCCGTGACCGGAAACGTGTACGCCAGAGTTAGCTCCGCTGTAGTGAACCTCAGCTCCAAGTCTAAACAACTCGTCAATTGTGCGCCCTACGTATTTCTCGTTACCTGGAACCGGCGTTGCCGCAATGATAACAGTGTCTCCTGGCAGGATATCCACTTTGCGGTGAGTTGAGCGAGCCATGCGAGTAAGCGCAGACATCGGTTCTCCTTGGGAGCCTGTGCACAAGATCACAACACGATCTGCTGCCATCTTGCCTACTTCTTCCGGCTCAATAATCATGCCGTCAGGAATATCGAGATAACCAAGATCGGATGCAATACTCACTACATTTACCATGCTTCTGCCGATTACGGTTACTTTGCGTCCTGTGGTTTCAGCAGCGTTAATGACTTGCTGGATCCGGTGCACGTTGGATGCGAATGTCGCAACAACGACACGCTGGCTTGCCTTACGGAAAATATCCTCCATAACGACACCCACATTTTTCTCGGAAGGGGTAAATCCTGGCTTCTCTGCATTTGTGCTGTCTGATAACAATGCCAGTACACCTTTGGAACCGATTTCTGCCATACGCTGAAGATCTGCATACTGACCATTGACTGGAGTATGATCAAATTTGAAGTCTCCCGTATGAACGACGACACCTTCTGGAGTCTCGACGCACACACCTACAGAATCAGGAATACTGTGGTTTGTCTTGAAGAAATTAACCTTAAGGCTGTTGCCAAGCTGTATTTCAGAATCCTCGTTAATGAGAATGCGCTTCGTTTCGCCAAGCAAATTAGCTTCCTTCAGCTTATTTTCTACAAGTCCGAGTGTTAGTTTGGTTCCATATACTGGTACATTTAGATGTTTGAGTACATAAGGCAATCCGCCAATATGGTCTTCATGGCCGTGTGTCAGTACAATCCCTTTTACTTTATCTCGATTTTCAGTTAGATAGGAAATATCTGGAATGACGATATCAATGCCAAGCATATCCTCTTCTGGGAATTTTAAACCCGCATCTACGACTACAATGTCATTACCGTACTGAACAACATACATGTTCTTACCGATTTCACCGACGCCGCCCAATGCGAAAATCATCAATTTATCGTTGTTATTTTTTTTTGACAAAAGAATCTGAACCTCCTATGGTAGTTGGACGTCGTACCTTAATGATATTATTATTATTTTATTCAAAGAAACCTATAGCTTCTCAGCCGAAGTTCCCACACACTTTGCTGTTAAACAATCTATTTCAAAAATATACCGCACCCAGTCACTTGACATCATTATACATGATTAAAAACTGAAAAAACAAGTCAGTCACGTTTTGTAAGGTTTAGTTTCTCCATTTCATATAAAAACAAACTAGCTCCTCTTCCTTAAACAGCGCATCTTAAGTATATTGAGCCCCTTGGTTACCGCTCAAAGAACATGTCTGTTCCATACAAAAAACCCTCGTACTCAATCTTTGAGCACGAGGGTTTGACAATACATAATCCAAATTAGTTCGAAGTTAAATGAACTAAGAAATGGTGCCGATTAATTGACGGATAAATTCTTTCTCCTGCTCCGTCGGAGGTACCAGAGGCAGTCTAACGGTGCCTACTGAATAACCTCTCAGTGTAAGCGCATATTTGACTGCGACCGGATTAGGGACCGGATGAGGCGCTTCAAATAAGCCCTTGAAGACAGGTAATAATCTATGATTGATCGAAGCTGCCTTCGAAACATCACCATTAACATAGGCATGAATCATTTCCTTCATTGACGCACCTACGATATGACCGGCTACACTAACAATACCGTATCCACCCACAGCTAGTGCCGGAAGCACTGATGAATCATCACCTGAATAGACTTTGAAGCCTTCAGGTGCAACTCCTGAAATCTGTGCCACCTGTTCAATGGATGCACATTCCTTAGTTGCCACAATATTATCGATCGCTGCAAGCCGAAGTGTTGTCTCCACAGACAAGCAGGCTCCTGTTCGTCCAGGTACGTTATACAGCATTACAGGAAGGGAGGTCGCCTTTGCGATTGCAGAAAAATGCTGGTACATCCCTTCTTGGTTCGGTTTGTTGTAATAAGGAACAACCAAGAGCACTCCATCTACACCGGCTTTCTCCGCCTCACGGGTAAGCTGGATCGAATGGTGCGTGCTGTTGCTGCCTGTACCGGCGATTATCTTGGCCCGCCCTGCCGCATGCTTAACAACAAATTCAAACAGCTGCACTTTTTCAGCGTCGGTTAATGTTGGTGATTCACCTGTTGTGCCTGCAATAACCAGTGTATCGGTTTGTTGAACATCAATTAAGTAATCGATTAGTCTGGAGGTTTCTTCCCAATGGATACTGCCTTCATCGTTAAAAGGGGTAACCATTGCTGTTATAAGTCTTCCGAATTCCACGATTGTATCCTCCTTGCACTCTCGTCTCTAGCGATGAAGTTCAAATTTGGAATGAAGTGCACGAAGCGCTCCCACCATATCTTCCTTCTTGACAAGTACCCAAATCGTTGTATTGGAGTCCGCTGACTGCAATATCTCGATATCTGCCTCTGCGAGTGATTCTACAATTCTAGCCATAATTCCAGGAACCCCATTAATTCCTCCACCAATGACAGAGACCTTAGCGCAGCCTGACAAGCTTCTTGGCTTAAGATCCATATCTTGAAGAATACGAATTGCCTTCTCCGAGTCATGATCAAACACAGTATAAACAGCTCCAGAAGGTGATACATTAATAAAATCAACACTGATTCCATTCTCAGCCATCGCTTTGAATACCTTCAGCTGAAGTTTACCAACTTCTTTGTCTGCCTCTACCATAATTTGCGTGACATTATTCACATAGGCAATTCCAGTGACGAATCGGTCTACAATTCCTGACTGTACATCTTTAATCCCTTCAGGATGCGTAATCAACGTCCCTTCCCCATCACCGAATGTCGATCTAACACGCACAGGAATCTGTGCCTGCATCGCGATCTCCACTGCACGAGGATGGATGACCTTCGCACCTTGGTGAGCCATATTGCTGATCTCTGCATAGCCAACATAGAGAAGCGGCTTCGCGTCTTCAACAATTCTCGGGTCTGCGGTAAGAATCCCATCCACATCCGTATAGATATCAACCATATCAGCGCGCAGTGCGGCACCAAGTGCTGTAGCTGAAGTATCACTGCCTCCACGGCCAAGCGTTGTTATGTCACCTTTTTCGTCAGCGCCCTGGAATCCAGCCACAATGACTACTTGATGTGTCTTCAGTTCTTCCAGAATGCGTTCCGGCTTCACAGCAAGAATCCGCGCATTGCCAAACTGATCGTCAGTTAAAATGCCAGCCTGACCACCTGTCAGTACGGTTGCTGTTATTCCTTCATGCTCAACCAGGCTAGTGAGCGTAGCTGCTGAAATCAGCTCACCACAGGACAGCAGAATATCTTTTTCACGCGCCGGCAGCGCATTTCCATTCTGAACAACCCAGTCCAGAAGTGTATCCGTAGCATATGGCTCGCCTCTGCGACCCATCGCAGAGACGACCACTACAAGCGAATGTCCGGCAGCAATTTCACGTTTCATATGACCGATAACACGTTCACGTGCCGCCGGTGTTGACAGGGATGTTCCCCCGAATTTTTGCACTAAAATACCCATGCATGTATTCCTCCATTTGTATATCAAGAAGACTT
The DNA here is from genome assembly GCF_028747985.1 of Paenibacillus urinalis. NCBI lineage: Bacteria > Bacillati > Bacillota > Bacilli > Caryophanales > Paenibacillaceae > Paenibacillus > Paenibacillus urinalis. The sequence continues at coordinate 2,109,579 of NZ_CP118108.1, read as the reverse complement.
AAGCTGAAAGAAAGTACGCAAAACAAATGGAATGTAAACTTAGGCGTTGCTTAAGCGTTCAGATGCGATAATTTCGGCGATTTGCACAGCGTTCCATGCAGCGCCTTTTTGAAGATTATCCGATACAATCCACATATTCAGTCCTTTTTCATTCCCCAAGTCGCGACGCAGACGGCCTACAAACACATCTGGTTTGCCAGCTGCATCTGTCGCAAGCGGATACTGCTGATTCGCCGGGTCATCTACTAGAGTGACTCCAGGAGCTTCGGCCAGCAGTGCTTTTACTTCTTCTAGATCATAATTTTCTTTAAGCTCTACATATACGGATTCGGAGTGACCATAAATAACGGGGATACGTACACATGTTGCTGTAACCCCAAGTGTATCATCCGACAAGATTTTTTTGGTTTCACGAACCATTTTCATTTCCTCTAATGTGTAGCCGTTATCTTGGAACTTATCAATTTGTGGAATCGCGTTAAAAGCAATTTGATGCTTCACTGGGAGCGATCCTACCGGAAGAATGTCAGGATTAACCTCTTCACCGGATAATACAGCCTTCGATTGACGAAGCATCTCATCAATGGCACGGCTGCCGGCACCCGATACAGCTTGGTAAGTGGATACAATAATCTTAGAAATACCATAGCGGTCATACAGCGGCTTAAGCGCGGCTACCATTTGAATTGTGGAGCAGTTCGGATTTGCAATAATGCCGTTATGCTCGCTGATCTTCTCTTGGTTAACTTCAGGTACAACCAGCGGTGTATTCTCATCCATACGGAAAGCATTGGTGTTATCGATACAAACTGCACCATGACGAACAGCATGAGGAGCAAGCTCCTTACTTACATCACCGCCCGCACTAAAGAGTGCAATTTCGATTCCTTCAAAACTTTCAGGGGTTGCTTCTTCTACTGTAATGTCTTGGCCTCTAAAGTTAATCGTGGAGCCAGCAGAGCGCTTGGAAGACAACAGCTTAAGCTTATTAATCGGAAAATCTCTCTTCTCGAGTAGACCGATAATTTGTTCTCCTACTGCTCCCGTCGCACCCACAACAGCCACATTAAACTTCTGATTGCTCATTATAGTGTATCTCCCCTTTGATTACTGACAAACGAAAGTGATATATTATGACTCTTTCTTCATCAGCCGGATTTCCCGGTATATTTACACCCCGAAAAAGGCATCTTGCGATACCTCTCGTTCGTGAAGTGAATTAACATAACGCTAGTCGCTTCACATAAGAATTGGCTGCATTTGTCTTCCTTCAAGTGCTGCATAAGCTGCTTCAGGGATCAAATGCATCTTAGCGACGAGCGAATTTGGTTTCGCTTGTGGATTATCCTGGCCAAATGGCACAAAATAAATATATTTGGCAACAAGTAATTTAGCAATATTCGCTGCATTCAAACCAAGTCCATCATTTGTTGAGATTGCAAGAACGACCGGGCGCTGATTGCGCATTTGAGATTTGGCAGCCATCAGCACTGGGCTATCCGTCATCGCGTTAGCAAGCTTGCTGGTCGTATTTCCTGTACATGGAGCAATGACCAATACATCAAGCCTTTTGGACGGTCCCAGAGGCTCGGCTTCAACAATTGAAGAAATGATATCATTACCTGTTATATCTTTCAACTGTTTTCGCCAACTTTCGGACGTTCCGAACCGGGTATCCGTTGTCAGCACCGAATTTGATATAATAGGCACGACATCGGCACCTTCGTCTTTAAACCGCTTAATGACCGGCATGACCTCTTCAAAAGTACAATGTGAACCTGTAATCGCATAACCAACCGTTTTTCCCTGCCAATTCATAACCTGATTCCTCCGTTCATTATTGATCACAAAGCAGCAAACTGACGATCGAATTTGCGATAATCTCACCAGCTGTTTTGGGAGCAACAATGCCAGGGAGCCCGGGAGCGAGCATCGCTTTGATTCCGCGCTTCTCCGCATAACGGAAATCGGTCCCTCCAGGCGCTGAGGCCAGATCAATAATAAACGATTTAGGTTTCATTTTGGACAGGATTTGTGCTGTGATAATCATAGACGGTATCGTATTAAAAATCAAGTCGGCCTCCCCGGCATAATTCGCTAAATCCCTTGTCAGGAAAGGCTTTAGGCCCATCACCGACGCTTTGGCTGCATCTTCCTCACGTCTTACGCTCACCCTTACATCGGCACCGAGTCCCTGCAATGTTTTAGCCATGGTAAATCCCGTACGTCCCATACCCAGCACCAGAGCTACCGAATTGTGAATCGTAAAATCTGTATTCTGAATCGCAATCATGATCGCGCCTTCTGCTGTTGGAATTGAATTATGAATGGCGACATCATCCCGTTCTAGCAGTTCTACCAGACGTAGATTATGATTACTGCACAGCTCCTTCAAATACGGCTTCGCTATTCCTGTATAGACCGAACTATGTACAGGAAGTGCTCCTGCCAGTTCAGGTGTTAATTGAAGAACGGTTCCCTCTGTCGCATATTTTGCTTGGATATACCCCTCATCATCACAGCCAACTACGGGCAGTATGACAACATCTGCTGAAGTGAGGAGATGCTCACTCAGTTCTTCCTTTACCGCTCCATCAGGGATCTGCTGGAGAGTATCAAAACCAACAATACTAACTGACGCATCAAGCTCAGCGCAGCGACGAATGACCTCTAACTGACGTGCATCTCCGCCTAGAACGACGATCCGTAATCCGGTCAACATCAGGATGTCACTCCTTTCCACGACTTTACGCTGTCATCTTATGCCGTGAAGTTTGCCCTGGTGATTCGAAAGCCAGGATTTTGTAAAATCCTCAAATATAAAAAAGCCGCTCTCAGAAAGAGCGGCTGCGCAATTTACTTTATTTTATTTACCTGTATGACCAAATCCGCCTGCACCGCGCACCGTTTCAGACAGCTCGGAAACCTCTGCAATGATAACTTGAGGCACGGCCTGAATGACCATTTGAGCTACTCTTTCTCCACGCGCAATCACGAAGGGCTCATTACCAAGATTGATAAGAAGAACCTTCACTTCTCCCCGATAATCAGCATCAATTGTTCCAGGTGTGTTAAGACAAGTTATCCCGTGCTTGAAGGCCAGCCCGCTTCTAGGACGAATCTGTGCTTCGTAGCCTGCAGGAATCGCCATCGCAAATCCCGTAGGAATTAATGCTCTTTCTCCCGGCTTCAGCACCGTCTCCGCATCAACTGCGGCATATAAATCAAACCCGGCAGCCAGCTCAGACATTTGCATCGGAAGCGGAATGTCCTCGGTTCCAGGCATTTTTTTAATTTGTACGTGTATTGACAAAATCGTCCCTCCTAAGTGATGCAATCGCACGATCTGAGGCTCCTACCATAGCAAGCGCATACGGCTGTGCGAACATTCGATCAAGTACAGCATTCACATCATCCATTGTAACCCGTTCAATTTTGGCGATAATCTCATCAAGTGTTTGATGCTTACCTACCATCAGTTCATTCTTACCGTTTCGATTCATACGGCTTCCGGTACCTTCCAGACTTAAAATAAGACTGCCTTTCAGCTGTTCCTTCCCTTTGCGCAGCTCATCCTCAGTAAGTCCATTCTCAGCCAGATCCTGCAAAATTCCACTTGTCAGGTCCATGACTTCCTTCGTTTGCTTAGGTGCTGTACCCGCATAGATCGTGAATAGCCCACTATCTGCATGAGCACTATGATACGAATATACGGAGTAAGCAAGCCCGCGCTTCTCCCGAATCTCTTGAAACAGCCGCGAACTCATTCCGCCGCCGATGGCATTGTTAATGAGCACCATGGCGTACTGCTTGTCATCATGGATCGAACATCCGGGAAAGGCCAGACAAATATGATTCTGCTCTGTTTTCTTTTTGTGAAACAGCAGATTACCTTTGAAATCAGGAGCCTTAATACCAGACCGATTTGCCGGACTATGTACATTAAATGAACCAAAGTACTTCTCAAGCAGCTCGATCGTGCTGTCTTCGTCAATGTTTCCAGCTAAACTAATGACGGTGTTCTCGATCGTGTACTGCTCGTTCATATAGGAGCGCAGGCTGAACTCGTTCATCGTGCTCAGCTTCTCTTCCGTACCTAATATCGGATAAGCTAAAGGATGCTCTCCATAAGCAGCCAGGGAGATCAGATCATGCACCATATCATCCGGTGTATCCTCATACATGGAAATCTCTTCAAGGATCACATTCTTCTCCTTAACGAGCTCTTCACTATCAAATTTGGAGTGGAAGAACATATCTGACAATACATCAACAGCGATAGGTAAATGCTCATCCAATACTTTAGCATAATAGCAAGTGTACTCCTTGGATGTGAACGCATTGACATTGCCGCCGATGGCATCAAACTGCTCTGCTATGTCCTTCGCATCAAAGCGATCTGTTCCTTTAAACAGCATATGCTCGATAAAGTGTGACACTCCATTTATTGAATCATCCTCATTGCGAGAACCTGTCTTCACCCAAATACCGAAGGATACCGATCGGCTGGTCGGAATCTGCTCCATGACCACTCTTAGGCCATTACTAAGTATCATTTTTTTCACGATTGGCCCTCCATTGCTTTGTCTTGAATATGATTAACGATCGACAGCATTAATCCTACCAAAAAAACCGGCTGCACTCAACTTTCAGGCACATCGAGTCTCTCAGAGGACAAGGTATCGCTAACCGTACCCAGCTTGATTCCTTTCTGTGTTATCCCTTCGATCATCCCTCGCATCGCCCCGGCTGAGGATGCGGTCGGATGCATCAGTATGAGAGAGCCTGGCTCTACTCCTTTGGTAATCTTGGCCACCACACTATCTGGACTCGGCTTCTTCCAGTCGACAGTATCTATCGTCCACAAGACAGTCTTCAAGCCCTGCTGTCTTGCGAGCTCCACCGTCTCCTGATCATAATCTCCGGACGGAGGAGCAAACCATTTGTTCTCCACACCAAGCATTTCCTTTAATAGTGACTTCGTCTTCGAAATTTCAAGCGTAGCCCTCTCTGTCGTAAGCTGACTCATGTTCGGGTGAGAATAGGCATGATTCTCCAGTTCATGACCTCTCTTCTGTATCTCCTTGGCCATTTGCTCGTTCTTCTTCAGCCAGCTTCCATCGAGAAAAAAAGTCGCCTTTACTTTATACTCATCAAGGATATCCAGTATTGGAACGATATACTCGTTCCCCCATGCGACGTTTATCATGAAGGAAGCCATTTTCTTCTCGGGATTTCCACGATAAATCGGCTGAGCTCCAAGGTCATCCAGTGTCACTTTCGGTGGTATTTGCTTATAGACTAGTGGGATAGACGCTGCGTTGGGATTTGAACGTGCCTGAAGGTAAGTCGCCTGAACATCCACTTCGATTCCGTTATATCCAGGAATGGCCTTCCAAACCCGATCAACCTTGGCGTCAATCGGCAGTACCTTAAGCTCTGCCGCCTTTTCCTCGATTTGCTGCTTCAGCTCATCCTCAGGGACCGCATTGACGTACATATCAAAAGCATCCTCTGTATTTACATTCCGCTCCAGTGGAAAATGATTTGTAATGCCCGTGGCTTGTCCAATCGTAACTACAGCCAGCGTACTAGCGATGATGACAGCCCATTTTTTATGTTGCGTCTTCACACGTCTAACCTCCCGCCCCTCGTTTGTCCCATTTTATGACGGCGGCGGTTCCAATATGTACAAAAAAACGCCGGAAAGGCGTTCGATTAAAAATCTATTTTCATATGTGGAGTCCCATGCATCAAAAAAAGAGCCAGAATTCGAGTTCTGTCTCTCTTTAAGAGCAATAATATGTTAGGCTTTCGTTTCAGCTGTAAGTACTGCTTTGCGCGAAAGATTAATACGTCCTTGCTGATCGATCTCCGTTACTTTGACAGTGATAGAATCACCCACTGCAACGACGTCTTCCACCTTAGCAACACGCTCAGTAGATAGCTGGGAAATGTGAACGAGTCCCTCTTTGTTAGGGAGTACTTCAACAAATGCACCAAACTTCTCTACACGTTTGACTTTACCAACATAGATCTCGCCTACGACGACTTCACGAACAATTCCCTCAATAATGGCGCGGGCTTTATCGTTCATCTCTTGATCGGCAGAAGAAATAAAGACACGACCGTCTTGCTCGATGTCAATCTTAACACCGGTCTCTTCAATAATCTTGTTGATTACTTTACCGCCTGCACCGATCACATCACGGATCTTGTCCGGATTAATGTACATCGTCAGAATTTTAGGTGCATATTGAGACAGTGTCTCTCTAGGTGCTTGGATGGCCTCCATCATTTTACCCAGAATATGCATCCGTCCTTCTCTAGCTTGCGTAAGCGCGTCAGACAAAATGCTGCGGTCGATACCATCAATCTTAATATCCATCTGAATCGCAGTTACACCTTCAGCTGTACCTGCAACCTTAAAGTCCATATCACCCAGGTGATCTTCCATGCCTTGAATATCGGTAAGAATGGATACATGCTCCCCATCCTTGATCAGACCCATAGCTACACCAGCAACTGGTGCTTTGATCGGCACACCTGCATCCATCATAGCCAGCGTAGATGCACAAATACTTGCTTGGGAAGTCGAACCGTTAGATTCAATAACTTCGGATACAAGACGGATCGTGTATGGGAATTCCGATTCTGGCGGAATCACTTTGGAGAGAGCTCGCTCACCAAGTGCACCATGACCAATCTCACGACGACCTGGAGGACGAAGCGGTCTTGCTTCTCCTACGCTGAACGGAGGGAAGTTGTAATGGTGCATAAAGCGTTTAGTCTCTTCCGGATCAATACCATCCAGAATTTGAACATCTCCAAGCGCTCCAAGCGTACACACACTAAGTGCTTGAGTCTGCCCACGAGTAAACAGTCCAGATCCATGTGTACGAGGCAAGAGACTTGTATCGCAGTCGATCGGACGGATCTCAGCCAGTGCTCGTCCATCTGGGCGAACCTTGTCATGCGTAATCAGACGACGAACTTCTTCCTTAACGATGTCGTGAAGAATTTCTTTCACGTCTTTCAGCAGCTCCGGAGTTTCTATGTACTTCTCTTCAAAGAAAGCAACCGTTTCATCGTTAATGGCATCAATCGCATCCTGTCTTGCATGCTTCTCTTCGATACGAACTGCTTCAACCAGACGGCTTGCAGCGTAGTCGCGTACTTCTTTATTTACCGTTTCATCAACAGAATGCAGTTTAACCTGCATTTTTTCTTTGCCCGCCATCGCAGCAAGCTGCTCAATGACAGCAACAATATTTTTGATCTCTTCATGACCGAACATGATCGCTTCGAGCATAACCTCTTCAGGCACTTCGTTCGCTTCAGCTTCAACCATCATAATAGCATCCTTCGTACCGGATACGACTACATAGATGTCACTGGCTTCCTGCTGCTGAATGTCAGGGTTGATGACGAACTCGCCGTTCACACGACCTACAGCAACGCCTCCAATTGGACCGTTAAACGGAACATCGGAAATACTAAGCGCGGCAGAAGTACCGATCATCGCTGTAATTTCAGGTTCACAATCCTGATCCACACTCATGACGAGATTCAGAACTTGAACATCATTACGGAACCCTTCCGGAAATAGCGGACGAATTGGACGGTCCGTCAGACGGCTTGCAAGAATTGCTTTCTCGCTAGGTCTGCCTTCTCTCTTAATAAATCCACCCGGAATTTTACCTACAGCATACAATCTCTCTTCATAGTTGACTGTCAGTGGGAAAAAATCCAAATCCTTCGGTTCACTAGAAGCAGTCACAGTACATAAAATGACAGTGTCACCATAGCGTGCAGTCACAGCAGCGTTTGCCTGCTTAGCAAGTCTTCCAGTTTCTAAGACGAGCTTGCGGCCGCCAAGCATCATTTCAACACGTTGTTCCATGAAATCCCTCCTTATCTTCTCCATTAATATCGTTATATCCAGTATTACCTGCTTAAAGCTAATTCATAAACAACGCATCAGACTATCTAATATGAATAAAAAAGAAGCCCAATCTACAAAACAACCCGGCTGCGAGCCCGTACTCTTCATAGAGGACGGGGACAACCAGGCTGTCGTTGTTAGGATATACGATGATTAACGGCGCAATCCAAGCTTCTCGATCAAAGCGCTGTAACGTTTAACGTCTTTTTTCTTCACGTAAGCAAGAAGCTTACGGCGTTGACCTACCATTTTCAAAAGCCCGCGACGGGAATGGTGGTCTTTCTTGTGCGTACGCAAGTGATCAGTCAAGTTCTTGATGTTTTCCGAAAGGATAGCAACTTGCACCTCTGGAGATCCAGTATCGGACTCGTGAGTTTTGTGCTCTTCGATCAATTGTTGTTTACGTTCTTGAGTTAATGCCATCCTGTTCACCTCCTTCAGTATAATCGCCTTTAGCCTCGTTGCGGCCGGTGAGAGCCCTTCAACCAAAGCTAAGGTTATGTTGTTTAATTAACAACGTCTTTCAGTATAACATACTTGCCTATTTCATGTAAATCTAAACTTCCTAATCTGTTACTAGTTTTGAGAATCACCGGTCAGAAGCTGACTTGCCGTCACTGAATCCTGCTTGATCTGGGCGATGAGCGCATCGATTGAAGAAAATTTCTGCTCTGTTCTAAGGAAATGGATAAGCTCCACCTTCAGCTCTTCCCCGTACAAGTCGCCGCTGAAATCGAGCAAATGTACTTCAAAGGATGGCTTGGTACGGTTGTCATGAAACGTGGGCTTAACCCCAATATTCATCACTCCGGGATGTCTCCTGTTGTCATGTGTCACCCACACGGCGTATACCCCTTTTAGAGGGACCACATAATTCTCGGAAGGCTCGACATTGGCTGTCGGGAAGCCAATCGTACGACCGCGCTTCTCTCCATCCATGACAATTCCCGTAAAAGAGTAAGGTCTGCCCAGCATTCGAGTAACTTCGTTGATGTCGCCTTCATGAAGAGCTTTTCGAATAAACGAGCTGCTGATCTTCTCACCATCCAGCCTGAGCGGCGGAACCGTAATCACATTCATAGATGGCGCACCTAGTTCTCTTAGTGAATTCTCATCACCTGCGCCCTTGTGGCCAAATCGAAAATCAAAGCCGACAACGGCGGTTTGGACACCAAGCTTGATTAGAAATTGATTCACGAATTGTTCAGGAGACAGATTCGACAACGACTCGTTGAACTCCAGAACGTACATGACATCGACGTCCATCTCTTCTAGAATAGCCTCTTTCTCTTTCAGCGGGGTTAGATATCCTTGGTAGTCCCCTTTCCGCATGACTTCTTTCGGATGAGGATGGAATGTCAGCACAGCAGACTGTATTCCCTGCTCCCGGGACAGATTCACTGCGGTTTGTATGACACTGGCATGACCGTGATGGAGTCCGTCAAATTGTCCAATCGCAAGCACCTGCGGCTTCGACAGTTCATCCAGTATACCTTCTGCCAGCGGGAAAGATAGCATCTTTCTTATCACAATTATTCACCTGCAATTCCCACGATTTTACGATAAGCCTATATTAAGATTAAGTATTAAGAAGGCTCTGGCAAAAACACTTTGACAGGTGTAATTATACCCGATTCTGCTGTCCAATCAAAAATCCCTAAAAATTGTTCATTGGCAGAATATAGCCTTAACAATCCTTCTTCATTAATTTTCTGATTCAAGAGTGTATCAGAAAGCTTTTTTCCCTGAAACACGGATTTTTCATAACCTTCTTCCAAGCGGTAAGCAGGCATGTTCCATATGGATTGGTCGGTTGGAATGAGATAACTGGACAGAGTCCCCTCATTAACACATTGCTCTATCTCCTCAATCTTAAGACAACGACCCACAGGAATTCCCGCCGACATCGTTCTTGTAAGCTCCACCATCGTGGAAGGATAACCCAATGTCTTGCCAATATCCACACATAGCGTACGTATATAAGTACCTTTGGAGCACAGCACACGAAATGATATTTCGGGGTAGCCGTCTTTAATCGTAAGTCCTGTCAGCTCCAGCTCATGGATGGTTACCTCACGGCTCTTGCGCTCAACCGTCTTTCCTTGACGAGCCAGCTCATACAGCCTCTTTCCATCCACCTTAACCGCTGAATACATGGGAGGAACCTGAGAAATCTTCCCTCTAAATTGCTCCAGGACTTGTTTAACTTCTTCTGGAGTAACCTCGACCAGATCCACTTGTTCAATGATCTCCCCGGTAATATCTTCGGTATCTGTTGCAATGCCCAATCGAAGCGTGGCCTCATATTCCTTCGGAAGCTCCTGTAAATATTCAACCACTCTTGTCGCTCTACCGAGACACAATGGAAGCACCCCTGTGACCTGAGGGTCAAGTGTACCTGTATGTCCGATCCTCTTCATCTTCAGAATGCCCCGCATCTTCGCTACGACATCATGGGATGTAAAGCCTGCTGGCTTGTATACCGGAAGCACACCTTCATATCCGTTCATAATTGTGATTTCACCCGTTCTACAACTTCATTCACTGTGTCCTGCCATGGACCTTCCACTCTAGCTCCTGCTGCTCGAACATGTCCGCCGCCCCCAAAGCCTTGGGCGAGAGCCGCTACGTCCACCTTACCCGCTGATCTGAAGCTGACTTTAGCGACCTCATCACTAATAACTTTAAAAAGAATACCAACCTCGACCCCTTGAATATTCCGCGGGTAGTTAACGATTCCTTCGAGATCATCATTTTGAGCACCGCATTCTGTCATGTCTTCCGGAGTAACAACGACCCAGGCAATTTGCCCATCTTCAGAAATAGATAATGTATTAAGAGCTCTTGTCAGTACTTTTAGCTGTGGCAATGTAATCTCTTCAAGAAGTCGTTCAGCCAGCTCAGGACCATTGACACCAAGCGCAAGCAGATCAGAGGCGATCTTCATCACCTTCGGACTTGTGCTTGAATATCGAAACCCTCCGGTGTCAGTCAATAGACCCGTGTATGCAGCTGTAGCTGCTTCCTTATCCCAAGCCACACCACAAGCTTCAACAAGATCATATAAAATTTCTGCAGTTGCTGCTGCATCGTCCTTAATGATGTTCACTTTGCCATAACCGTTGTTCGTCGGATGATGATCAATATTCAAAATATTGGCCTCATCTGCAAACCAGTGCGTTACTTTGCCTACACGCTCATAATCCGCACAATCCACGCAGATAACCTGTTGAAACTGCTTCGGAGGGGATTGCAATGACGCATTAAGTATTTGGTCCGCATTCCACAGATACTGCATGCGCTGTGGTATTGGTCCTTCGTTGATCATCGTGAATTTCTTCCCCAGACATGAGAGAAGCCAGCCCACCATTACGGTGGAGCTGACTGCATCTCCGTCCGGCTGTACATGCGACACGATCAGGTAATCATCATGCAAGAGAAGAAATTCTTTTCCTTGCTCAAGCGCCTGTTCATAAGTCTGCATTGCCGTCTCCTCTATTCATTTTCATTTAGAATCCGGTTTATCGATCTCGGTAAGCAGCTTCTCAATGCGGCTTCCGTAAGCAATGGATTCATCAATCTTGAATATTAACTCGGGAACATGACGAAGTCTAACCCGTTTGCCCAATTCACTGCGAAGAAAACCACTCGCTTTGTCCAGAGCCTTCAGGGAATTTTGCTTCTGTTCCTCTTCACCGAGAACACTCAAATATACTTTGGCTTGGGACAGGTCATTCGTCACTTCGACACCCGTAATGGTCACAAAACCGATACGTGGATCTTTCAGCTCGGATTGAATCAGCAAGCTAAGTTCCTTCTTTACCTGCTCATTAACACGTCCTGTTCTAATTTTAGCCATAGGTGTTCACCTCTCTAGCAAAGGACATTATTATTTACGTTCTACCGTTTCCATTACGAACGCTTCAATAATGTCGCCCTCTTTAATATCGTTGAAATTCTCAATGGTAATACCGCACTCATAACCTTGCGCCACTTCTTTAGCATCATCCTTGAAACGTTTCAGTGTATCTAGTTTGCCCTCAAAGACAACAATTCCATCCCGAATGACGCGAGTTTGAGCTGAACGGGAGATTTTACCGGAAGTAACCATACATCCTGCAATAGTTCCCACTTTACTAATCTTAAAGATGTTACGTACTTCGGCATGACCGATGACGCTCTCTTTAAATTCAGGATCCAGCATACCCTTCATAGCCTGCTCGATCTCTTCAATAATGTTATAAATAACGTTGTACAAACGCACATCGACTTTTTCAGCGTCGGCTGTGGATTTTGCTTGAACGTCAGGACGAACATTAAATCCGATAACAATGGCATTGGATGCAGCTGCCAGAATGATATCCGACTCGGTGATTGCACCAGCGCCACTGTGAATAATCTTCACGCGTACACCTTCAACTTCAATCTTCGCCAGAGACCCCTTAAGCGCCTCAACCGAACCTTGAACGTCTCCCTTGATAATCACGTTAAGATCTTTGATCTCTCCGTCCTTAATATGCTTGAACAAGTCGTCCAGTGTTACACGTGTTTGTGTTCCTAGATCGGATTCACGCTGTGTAATTGCACGCTTGTCAGCAATGGAGCGAGCCTTGCGCTCATCTTCAAATACCATAAACGGATCACCCGCAAGAGGTACTTCCTGCAGACCTGTAATTTCAACCGGAGTTGACGGGCCTGCTTCTTTGAGCTTACGGCCTTTATCGTTGACCATCGCACGAACACGTCCGAAGCAGTTACCTGCTACAAACGCATCTCCGACTTTGAGCGTACCGTGTTGAACTAGAAGGCGCATAACAGGTCCGCGACCTTTATCAAGCTCAGCCTCGATTACCGTACCACGTGCACGTTTGTTCGGGTTCGCTTTGTACTCATTCACTTCTGCTACGAGCAGAATCATTTCGAGTAAGTCTTCAATACCCATCTTTTGCTTCGCCGAAACGTTAACAAAGATCGTATCTCCGCCCCACTCTTCTGGAACGAGCTCATAGTTAGTAAGTTCTTGCTTAACACGATCCGGATCTGCACCCGGCTTATCGATCTTGTTGACCGCAACGATAATCGGCAGATTTGCTGCCTTCGCATGGTTGATTGCTTCTACGGTCTGAGGCATAACACCGTCATCCGCTGCAACTACAATGATCGTCATATCCGTAACTTCTGCACCACGAGCACGCATTGCTGTAAACGCTTCGTGACCCGGAGTATCGAGGAAGGTAATCTTCTTATTGTTAATTTCAACTTGGTATGCACCGATGTGCTGTGTGATACCGCCTGCCTCACCAGCAGTGACACTTGTGGAACGGATCGTATCCAGAAGTGTTGTTTTACCATGGTCAACGTGACCCATAATTGTAACAACTGGAGGACGAGCTTTCAGATCAGCCGGATCATCGTTTTCTTCAACTGTTTCGAAGCGATCATCTTCAACCGGGATCTTCACTTCAACTTCAACACCGAACTCGCCGGCAAGAAGCAGAATCGTGTCGATATCCAGTTCTTGGTTGATTGTTGCCATAACACCCATCGAGATGAGTTTCTTGATGACTTCAGATGCATCCTTATGAAGCAGTTTTGCCGATTCACCTACTGTCATGTTACCGCGTACGATAATTTTCTTCGGTGTGTTATCAATCTTCTCACGTGGAGGCTGATTGGATTGGTTTCTTCCACGGTTGTTCTTTCCGCCGCGGTTGTTGCCACGGTAGTTGCCTCTTCCGTTACCATCTTCAAATCGACGTCCGCCGCCACCGCCACCGCGGTTACTATTATTGTTGCTGTTGTTACGGTTCTGTCCACCGCGGTTGTTGCCGCCCGCTGAGCTGTTATTGCTTCTGCCTTGGCTGCTGCCTTGGCCACTGCCTTGCTGGGAAGAAGGACGGTTTGCATTTCCGCCTTGAGAAGGACGGCCTGCGTTTCCACCTTGTGAAGGACGGCTTGTGTTTCCGCCTTGTGAAGGACGGTTTGCGTTTCCGCCTTGTGAAGGACGGTTTGCGTTTCCACCTTGTGAAGGACGGGTTCCTTGACCTCCAGCTTGGCCTACACTGCCGTTTGATCTGCGGTTATCTTGACCGCTTTGCCGTTGGGATCCACTGTTACTGTTTTGATTTGGTCTATTATTCATACCTACCTGCTTTTCCTGTTGTTTTTTTGGTCTTGAGTTACTGCTCTCAGAAGCATTCCGTGTATTGTTAGACTCGTTGTTTTTCACATCGTTTTGCAAATTCTGTGTGGCACCTCCTTGGAAAGACGGATTAGGACGCTCGGTCGCTCCTTGATCTTCACGAACCGCCGATGTCGCCACCGTCTGAGCGGATGAGCTCTGCTCACGTTTCACTGCAGCTCCCGCTTTTATATTGTTAAAAAATTGTTCTACCTTCGCAACGGAGCCATTCTCCATTACACTCATATGATTGTTAACGGGAATATCCAGCTTCTTAAGAATGGTAATGATTTCTTTGCTGCTCATGTTGAGTGATTTTGCATATTCATAAACTCGCAGTTTGCTATCTTGTTTACTCAATATACTCCACCTCCGACATTGTCAAGGCCTGCTTCGCGATCATTTTGACAAATCCCGGATCCGTTACAGCGAGTACAACACGTTCTGGTTTACCCATGGCGCTGCCAAGTGTTTCTCGATCGAAGCCGATAAGAAGAGGAACGTTGTACGATTTGCACTTGTCACGGAATTTTTTGAGTGTATTAGCTGATGCATCGGCCGCAACAATAACCATTTTCGCTTCGGAAGACCGGATAGCCTTTAGCACAATTTCATCGCCAGAAACTAATTTGCCTGCTCGTGTCGCAAGACCTACATAGGACAGCGCCTTATTCATATTCAGCCCTATCCCTTGCGGCCAAAAATTCATCTTCGGCCTTAATAAAGTCTTGTGCAAGCTGCTCATAGATCTCAGACTTCACTTGCGACTTGAGCGCCCGATCGAGTGATCTGTTCTTCTGAGCAAGACGGAAGCAAGCTTCCTTACCGCAAAGATAAGCACCACGGCCAGATTTCTTGCCCGTAAGGTCAATCAGCACTTCATCTTCCGGTGTTTTAACAACCCTGATTAACTGTTTCTTCGGCATCATTTCTTGACAAGCCACGCATTTGCGAAGCGGTACTTTGCGTTGTTTCATTCTCTAGACCCCCAATCACTTCAGTACAGCTTAATCGACGGTGATGGAATCCTGATGCATTTCACCAGAAGAGTCTTTTTCTCTGCCAAATTCCTGCTCTGCCTGGCTCTCGCTCTTAATATCAATCTTCCAGCCCGTAAGCTTGGCAGCAAGACGCGCATTCTGACCTTTGATACCAATGGCTAGAGACAGCTGATAGTCCGGAACAATCACTCGAGCCATCTTCTCATTCTCGAACACCTGAACTTCCAGAACCTTAGATGGGCTCAGTGCGTTAGCAACATATTCCTCAACCGATTCCGAGAATTTCACGATATCAATCTTCTCTCCGCGCAGCTCGTTAACGATGGTCTGAACACGAGTTCCTCTCGGACCTACGCAGGAGCCCACCGGATCGACCTCTTCATTACGAGAATGAACGGCGATCTTCGAACGGAAGCCTGCTTCGCGTGCAACGGAACGGATCTCAACTACACCATCGAAGATTTCAGGCACTTCAAGTTCAAACAGACGCTTAAGAAGACCAGGGTGTGTGCGTGAGAGCACAATTTGCGGGCCTTTTGTCGTGTTCTCAACCTTAGTAATATAGGCCTTAATCCGATCCCCGTGAACAAATTTCTCGTTCGGCATCAGCTCAGTAAGAGGAAGAACCGCCTCTACCTTGCCGAGGTCGATATAAATGCTGCGCAAATCCTGGCGCTGCACGACACCTGTAACAATGTCCTCTTCTTTGTCAACAAAAGCATTATAGATAAGCCCGCGTTCCGCTTCACGAATACGTTGTGTTACCACCTGCTTAGCCGTTTGAGCTGCAATACGACCGAAATCTCTTGGAGTCACTTCGATCTCTGCTACATCCTCAAGCTGAAAATGCGGGTTAATCTCTCTAGCGGCAGGCAAAGAAATTTCAGTCCGCGGATCGAGCACCTCTTCTACAACCATCTTACGAGCATATACACGGATAACACCGGAATTCCGGTTCATGTCAACACGAACATTTTGCGCAGTATTAAAATTACGCTTGTAGCTCGAAATTAGCGCAGCTTCAATCGCTTCGAACAAAATGTCCTTGCTAATCCCCTTATCCCTTTCCAGTTCATTCATCGCTTCAATAAAATCCATACTCATGAATGTAAATCCCCCTTTCAAACATGTCATCCATAGCGTAAAACGGCGAAGTTCTCTTTATACAGAAACATAAAAGAGAACCTTGCCGTTGCACGCGGGACGAATCTGATCATATCGTGTGTAAACTTAACACTTATAAAACAATGGCCAAACGTGCACTCGCCACTTTTGAATAAGGAACGGCATGCTCTTTTTTACCGGAGGCAATAACCAATTCTTCGTTCTCAAAAGATAACAATTCGCCTTCAAATTCCTTCAGACCGCCTATCGGCTCATATGTAGTGACGTACACATTCTTTCCTACCGCCTTGGCCACGTCGGCAGACTTCTTCAGGGGGCGTTCAGCACCGGGAGAAGAGACTTCTAGAAAATATGCATCAGGGATCGGATCCTTCTTATCCAGCTCAGCGCTTAAAAATTCACTGATCAATCCGCAATCATCCAGATCGATACCACCCTCTTTATCCACGTAAACACGCAGGAAGTAGTTGCTTCCTTCTTTCACGTATTCTACATCTACGAGCTCAAATTCATGCTCATCCAGAAAAGGCTTAATCATTTCTTCCACGGTAGTTTTAATCTTTGTGCTCAAATAAGGTAACCTCCAAGTCAGGTTCGTTCCGGTAAACCGGCAAATTAAAGTGTATACCAAAGAGTAAAGAGTGGGTTTCCCCACTCTTTAAGCAACGGTTTTATCCTCATGATTACCATAAAAATTATAACATAGTCAGACATTAGTGACAAGTATAGTCACTTGACTCGCTGTCTCGCCTGCGAGCAGTCCATTCTACTCACTAAAAGAGTGACAACTGATTGCTCTCAGGCAAACCGCGGAAACACCCCATCTGTGTGAGCAGCTCCACCGCCGTCTTACTCGCCTTCGATTTCTGCTGGAAATCTTCAATAGACAGGAACTCTCCGTATTCACGTGCTGCTGCAATATTGCGTGCCGCATTGTCACCAATCCCTGCAAGCGCAGAGAAAGGAGGAATCAAGGAATCCCCATCAATCGTAAAGCGTGTCGCATCGGATCGATACAGATCAATCATTTTGAAGCTGAATCCCCGTGCTGTCATCTCCAGCGCCATCTCCAGCACGGACAGCATCGATTTCTCCTTGGTCGAAGCCTGGAACCCAAGCTGCTCGATCTCAACAATCTTCCGAGATATGGCTTCATAGCCCTGACATGCGAGCTCAATATCAAAATCCTCAGCACGTACTGAGAAATAGGTTGCGTAATATTCGATCGGATAATACAGCTTATAGTATGCTGTACGAACTGCCGATATAACGTAAGCTGAAGCATGGGCTTTCGGGAACATGTACTGAATTTTCAGACAGGAATCAATGTACCACTGCGGAACCTTACAGTTCTTCATTTCATCAATCCATTCCTGGCTGAGGCCTTTACCTTTACGTACACTCTCGGTAATTTTGAAGGCTAGTGCAGCATCCATGCCATGCTTATATATTAAGAACAGCATAATATCATCCCGGCAGCCAATTACGGTCTTAATGTTGCAGGTCCCGTTCTTGATCAGCTCCTGTGCATTCCCCAGCCATACGCCTGTTCCGTGGGACAACCCTGAAATTTGCAGAAGGTCAGCAAAGGTGCTCGGCTGGGATTCCTGCAGCATCTGTCTAACAAATTTGGTCCCCATCTCCGGCACGCCGTAGGTGGCGACTGGAGTACGAATCTGTTCCGGAGTCACACCAAGCGCATCCGTAGAGTTGAACATGCTCATGACCTTAGGATCGTTCATTGGGATAGTGGTTGGATCAACCCCCGTCAGATCCTGAAGCATCCGCATCATCGTCGGGTCATCATGACCCAGTATATCCAGCTTGAGCAAGTTATCCTCGAAGGCGTGATAGTCGAAGTGCGTTGTTTTCCATTCTGCACTCGTGTCATCTGCCGGATACTGCACAGGTGTCACATCTTCCACTTCGATATAGTCTGGGACAACGACAATTCCGCCTGGATGCTGTCCGGTGCTCCGCTTCACACCCGTACAGCCGGATGCAAGCCGGTTCAGCTCCGCGCCTCTCCAGGATTTATGATGGGCTTCCTCATATTTCTTCGCAAATCCGAACGCCGTCTTCTCGGCTACTGTACCGATGGTGCCTGCACGGTATACACTCTTCTCACCGAACATGACCTTTGTAAAATGGTGAGCCTTCGGCTGATATTCCCCGGAGAAGTTAAGGTCAATATCGGGAACCTTGTCTCCCTTAAAGCCCAGGAACGTTTCAAATGGAATATCCTGACCTTCGCCTTTATATGGGGTACCGCATTCAGGACAATCCTTCGACGGCAAATCAAATCCACTCTTCACACTACCGTCAAGGAACCATTCGCTATGCCTGCATTCCGGGTTAACACAAATATAATGCGGCGGCAGCGGATTAACCTCGGATATACCAAGGAAGGTGGCTACGACGGAAGAACCTACGGACCCCCGTGAGCCTACGAGATATCCATCCTCGTTCGATTTCTTAACCAGCTTCTCTGAAATGAGATAGTTGGCAGAGAATCCAAATTTGATAATAGGCTCCAGCTCTTTTTCCAGTCGTTTGACGACAACGTCTGGAACTTCCTCACCATAAATGGATTTGGCGGTTTCGTAGCATTTGCTGCGAATCTCTTCTTCAGCCCCCTCAATGATTGGAGTGAAGAGCTCTTTGGGGAAGAGCTGTATCTCTTCAAAGCGGTCCGCGAGCTCACTCGTATTTGTGACGACCACTTCATAAGCTTTGTCTTTACCAAGAAATTCGAATTCCTCCAGCATTTCGTCCGTTGTACGGAAGTGAGCATCGGGCTTGCGCATATCCTTGAGCGGACTAAACCCGGTTATGCCGTGAATCGTAATATCTCTATAAATTTTGTCTCTCGGATCAAGGTAGTGCACATTTCCTGTAGCGACGACCGGTTTACCCAGCTTTTCCCCAATCTCCACGACTTTACGAATCGCAATTTTGATCTCATCCGGTGTTGCTACTAGCCCCTTGTCTACAAGATGCATATACATCGTAACCGGCTGAATCTCTAAAATGTCATAGAACTGGGCTACTTCCTCCGCTTCTTCAACGGATTTATTCAGTACTGCTTCAAAAAACTCACCCTTCTCACAGCCGGACATGATCAGCAGTCCATCTCGATGGGCCACCAGCTTCGACTTCGGAATCGTCGCAACCCGCTTAAAATGCTCCGTATGGGACAGACTAACCAGCTTGTACAGATTCTTCTTGCCTGTACCATTGAGTGCATATATTCCACTGTGGAACGGCCTAGCATTCGACAAGTCCATTCCAACATAATCATTCAGCCGATCCAGCATGGTGATCCCCTTCAGCTGGGCAGCATCATTTAGCAGCCCTGTCAGAATGCCGGCAAGTGCAATTGTATCGTCAATCGCCCGGTGATGATTCTCAAGCGAAACCTTATATTTATCCGCGAGTGTATTCAAGCGGTGATTTTTCATCGTTGGGTGCAGCAATCTTGCGAGCTCCAGTGTATCCAGTACAGGATTCTCCAGCGGCTCCATTCCGATTGTTTTGAGATTGGCTTGAATAAAGCCGATGTCAAATCTCGCGTTGTGCGCCACTAATATACTATCTCCCACAAACTTGACGAAGTCATGCAATACGGGCTCAAGCTCTGGCGCATCCTTGACCATCTCATCATTAATGTTGGTAAGCTGCTGAATGTTATATGGAATTCGCTCATGAGGATTCACAAAGGTCGCAAATCGGTCGACTTCCTTGTCATCCTGCATTTTTACCGCTGCAATTTCTATGATCTTGTTCTGTGTTACCGATAAGCCTGTTGTCTCTATATCAAATACAATATATTCGGCTGTCTTCAGCTCCAAAGGCTGTGGCTTCATAACGACCTCGACTGCATCGTTAACGATATTGGCTTCGAGTCCGTATATCATTTTGACGCCGTGCTTCTTGGCTGCCTTAGCTGCCTCCGGATATACCTGAACGCCTCCGTGATCGGTCACAGCAATCGCTTTGTGTCCCCATTTGGCTGCTGTTTTGACATACGTATCGATTGAAGTCACCGCATCCATCGTACTCATCTTCGTATGAAGGTGAAATTCGACTCGCTTCTCTGCTGCATTATCCTTACGTGTCGGTGGTGCCTGCACCTCAACTAGATCTGACGGAATCATGGCGAGCTCAGGAACTTGCATAAACCGGTCGTATTCAACTCGACCGCGCACCTTCACCCATTTGCCATTCGCCAGCAGATTCATAATTTTGACATCTTCTTTGGACTTCGCAAACACTTTCATCTGCATCGAATCCGTAAAGTCGGTCAGATAGAACATGTAGAGTGTATTACCGTTGCGGAGTTCCTTTTTGTCCAGACCGAATACGGTTCCTTGAAGCGTAATCTTCTTCTCTTCATCCTGCACTTCCTGGATAGGGACAGCAGGCTCCTTGATCTCATAGCCCATTTGCAGCCTAACGTCGCCCTCTTCTTCCTCTATAGGGGCCATCTCGGCTTCAATCATGCTCATCATGTTCTCAATGACAACACGTTCTTCTTCCCGTTTCTTCTGTTCAAACTTCTCCAGCTCTTCCCGGTTACTCTCGCCGACCACCATCTTCACCTTAAGCGGGAGCTTGAAGTAACGATCATAATACGTGGTTATTGCCTGATCAATCTGCTTCTTCCGAGCCAGCTCCAGCGCCATGCCATCACTCATCGTCAGCGTAAGCAGACCCGACTCGACATCTTGAGTCGCCCGATTCATCCAGCCATTAACAGATGGAATCTGCTGGTGGACCCATTCCAGGAACAGATTCCAATACTCTGCCACAATATCTGCTTCGGATACAGCAGAATTGTAGTTGAAAGTAAATGAAATCTTGGCAATATGACTCATTTTATCTCGAATATGCAGACAGAATGCTTTAAAGACAGGAGCGGGAACCAGTGTATCCTTTGTAATGGTAATATGCCATTCACGATTCATGCGGCTGATTTCCACCTGGTCGATAAACCCGTCAATAAAATGAGGCTCCACGATGCCCGCCGGCAAATCAACCTGTTTCATCAACAGCTCAAACCGTTTTCTTTTCTCA
Source organism: Paenibacillus urinalis (assembly GCF_028747985.1). NCBI lineage: Bacteria > Bacillati > Bacillota > Bacilli > Caryophanales > Paenibacillaceae > Paenibacillus > Paenibacillus urinalis. The sequence goes on along the minus strand of NZ_CP118108.1, from coordinate 2,088,251 downwards.
TCCGTTCCGTTCAATCTTTCTCCCCCCGTTTCAAACCATAGAACATGAAAAGCTCCTGCACGCAAAAATGGGAACCGATCCGCTAAAAGGCACCGTCTCATTTCGGACAGAAGCTTGTCATTCTCTTACACATGTATCCTCAAAATATACTCAAATAAATTAATATGCTCTAGCAAATACTACCGTATGTTCGGCCTTCTGTCCACATACCAGACAGGTATGTTTTTCCTCAGCAGGTTCAAACGGAATATTACGGCTCGTCGCCCCTGTCACTTCTTTGACCTTGTCTTCACAAGCGTCAGAACCACACCAGCCGGCAAGTGAGAAGCCGCGTTTTTCTTCCATCAGTTCCTTCATCTCGTCAATCGTGTTAACGGAGTAGAAGTTGTCCTTCATGAAGTTCTGGGCACGCTCGAACATTTCGTTCTGCACTTGCTCCAGCATAGCCTTGATCTCTTCTACCAAATCTGCCTGCTGGACAACCTTCTTCTCACCGGAGATTCTGGATACAAGCACACATACTCCATTCTCCATGTCACGAGGACCGATCTCCAGGCGTACAGGTACACCGCGCATTTCGTATTCATTAAATTTCCAGCCAGGACGTACATCACTGCGATCGTCCATTTTCACACGAATACCGGCCTTCTTCAATTCAGCATACAGCTCATCAGCCCGGCCAACGACTTGATCTCGAGTCTTCGGAGGTCCAATTGGAATCATAATCACTTGTGTAGGCGCAACCTTAGGTGGCAGTGCCAGTCCACGATCATCACCATGCACCATAATCATCGCTCCGATGAGACGCGTGCTTGTCCCCCATGAAGTCGTATGTGCATACTCCAGCGTATTTTCACGATTCAAATACTGTATTTCAAAAGCCTTGGCGAAATTTGTGCCCATGTAGTGAGAGGTTCCCGCTTGAACCGCACGTCCGTCCTTCATCATGGCCTCAATGGAGAAGGTGTCCACTGCACCGGCAAATTTCTCGGATTTGGTCTTTTGCCCCTTGATGACCGGAATTGCGAGTACGTTCTCCACAACCTCACGGTACACCTCTAGCATTTGCATCGTTTCCTGACGAGCTTCCTCTTCCGTTTCATGAGCAGTATGGCCTTCTTGCCATAAGAACTCGCTTGTGCGCAAGAAAGGCATCGTACGTTTCTCCCAGCGTACCACGTTGGCCCACTGATTGATCATCACTGGCAGATCACGATAGGATTGAATCCATTTGGAATACATATGTCCAAAGATCGTCTCCGAGGTAGGACGAATAGCAAGTCTCTCTTCGAGCTTCTCTCCACCCGCTTCTGTAACCCATGGCAGCTCAGGATTGAAGCCCTCAACGTGCTCCTTCTCCTTCTGGAAGAAGCTCTCCGGGATAAACATTGGGAAGTATGCATTACGATGGCCTGTTTCTTTGAAACGTCTATCCATCTCTTCCTGAATATGTTCCCAGATTTCATAGCCATCCGGTTTGAAAACGATACATCCCCGAACGGGAGAGTAATCCATCAGATCTGCTTTCTTAATGGTGTCTATATACCAGCGAGAGAAATCCTCTGACTGGGGTGTAATTTCCGTAACAAACTGTTTATCGTTCGACATAAGACTCGTTTCCGTCCTCCCATAGTTCACACATCATCCATTGATCCATACAGCTCATGGATGATATGCGAGTAACAATTATCCATTAATCAATCTTAAAATATCGTTATAGGTTACCGCGATCATGAGCAAGAACAGCATCGCGAACCCAATGAAGTGCACCATGCCTTCTCGATTCGGATCAATCGGTTTGCCGCGAAGCCCTTCAATCCCCAAGAAGATAAGTCGGCTTCCATCCAAGGCTGGAATCGGCAACAGATTAAATATCCCTAAATACAGGCTAAGGATTGCAGTCCATTGTGTCAACTGTAAAATGCCCTGCTTCGCAATTTGACCCGTCACTTCAAAGGTACGAACCGGTCCGCCCAGATCATCAATGTTGAACTGAGCAATCAGCATCCGGAAGCCTTCAAATATACTCTTTGTTGTTGTGACCATATTATTTCCTGCCACCGCAAAGGATTCGAAGAATCCGACATCCTCAGTAGGTATTTCAGAGGTGATTCCGACCTTTCCACCTTCCTGACCTTCCATTGCTCTCGGGGTAATGCTCAGATCGAATACTTCGTCTCCCCTCCGCACTGTCCAATCCATAGGTTTGTCCATCGATTCAGCAATCATCGTCACCATTTTGTTGTAATCTCCACCAATAGCCTCACCATTAATGGTTTCAATGATATCCCCTTTACGAAGGTCGGCTTCTGCAGCAGGCATCCCCTCAGTAACATTACCAATCTTCACATAAGTTGGATTCTCAACCGGAGTGCCGGCGATCATGGCATGGATCGCAAACAGGACAAAGGCCAGCAAGAAGTTCATAAACGGTCCGGCAAAAATGGCCAACGCTCTTTGACCGACCGTCTTGCTGTTAAACTGGCGATCCTTAGGAGCAATCTGTGTCTCCTGTCCTCTTGCAATGAGCATCGCCTGTGGATGGACAGGGAATTGCTGCTTCTCTCCATCAACATCCATCTCAATCATAAGTCTGCGCTCCAGATCGATGGAGAGGATCTCTCCGCGCACCACATTTTTACGGTTATCCAGCTGATCCAGATAGATCGATTTCACCAGCCCGTCCGCTGACTTAATCGCAATCGTCTGACCAGGCTGAATCTCAATGAGCTCCGGATCTTCCCCTGCCATCCGTGCATATCCTCCAAACGGAAGCAAACGCAGGGTGAACACCGTCTCCTGATGCTTATAAGAAAACAGCTTTGGACCAAAACCGATGGCAAATTCTCTGACAAGAATTCCCGCACGCTTGGCAAAATAGTAATGGCCCCATTCATGCACCGTCACAATGACGAAAAACATGAGTACTGTTAGTACTACAATCTGCAAGGTTTCCAAGTTACTTCCATCCTCCTTTTACTTAAGAAGAGCTAGTCATGTCCTACTTACATTATCATTATTCAGATAGAGGATACAAGAGAATCAAATCTTTTATGCAGCATCTCCTTATAGAATCAAGTAAGCAGGATGAAACCTTATTTACATTTGTCCCGCCAGCTTCCTGACATATCGATCCACTCTGTCAATTTCAGAAAGGTCAGGATTCAGCACATTGCTGTGAGTTTCAATGACTCGCTCAATAATCTCCTCAATTTTGAGGAAGGAAATTTCACCTGTTAGGAACCGCGCGACAGCGACTTCATTAGCCGCATTAAATGCCGTTGTTGCTGTACCACCCATTTTGCCGCATTCAAAAGCTAGCCGGAGACAAGGGAACCGTTCCATATCCATCTCTTTAAAATGCAGGGATCCAATCTCTGCGAGCGACAAGGATGTTGCAGGTGAAGGCAGCCTGTTCGGATAAGTTAATGCATATTGAATCGGCACCCGCATATCAGGATTCCCCATCTGCGCAATCATGCTCGTATCCTGAAACTCGATAAAGGAATGAATAATACTCTCTGGATGCAGCAAGACATTGATCTGCTCATAAGGCAGACCGAACAGCCATCTGGCCTCAATGACTTCAAGTCCTTTGTTCACCATTGTAGCCGAATCAATCGTAATCTTGGATCCCATCGACCAGTTTGGATGCTTGAGTGCATCCTCTACCGTCACATGCTGCAGCTGATCCCGGGTTAAATGTCTGAAAGATCCGCCGGAGGCCGTCAGTGTTATATTCTTCACTTCACGAATCTCTTCGCCGTTCAGACATTGGAATATGGCTGAATGTTCACTGTCCACGGGTATAATCTGCACATCGTTGTCCTTGGCTAGTGATGTAACCAGATGACCTGCAGTTACAAGAGTTTCCTTGTTCGCAAGTCCAATTTGCTTCCGTTCCTTAATCGCCGCAAGAGTAGATTTGAGGCCTACACTACCCATGACCGCTGTAATTACGATCTCGGCGTCCGTACCGGCAGCCACTTCTATTAATCCTTCTTCACCGAAGTATACTTCGGTGCCCGCAGGAACATTAGATTTGACCCTATCCACATCTTCCTTACGGCTTACAGAGACTTTCTTAGGGTGATACATGTTCGCCTGCTCGATCAGCAGCTCCACATTTGATCCGGCAGACAAGCCTTCTACTTGAAATTTATCCGGATGCATTGAAATGACATCCAATGTCTGAGTTCCAATAGAGCCTGTGGAACCAAGAACTGATATTTTCTTCATATGGTACACCTCATGTCATTACTTTGATCGCACAATTGTGTCTATACATTCACCTGCTAGTAAGGTATCAGTGCGAGCATATGTACAAACGGAAACACAAATATCCAGCTGTCACAGCGATCAAGTATACCGCCATGTCCAGGCAGCAGACTGCCCGAATCCTTAATTCCATACACACGTTTGTATGCAGACTGTACCAAATCACCCATTTGTCCAATGATTGCAGAGGACAGTCCGATCAGCACTGCATTTCCAACACCGACAATTCCATCGGATAACAGCGCAAAGCCTATTGAAATGATAACTGCAATGACAATGCCGCCGACAGCCCCTTCGATCGTTTTGTTCGGACTGATCACAGGCCAGAGCTTATGCTTACCGATCGTTTTACCGACAAAATAGGCCCCGGCATCACTGCCCCATATACTGACTAGAATCATAAAGGTCCAGAACAAACCATCCTGTAACTGACGAGTTGTTGCAATATAATAAAAACCGATCCCAACATATACGACACCAATAAACATCAGTGCCGCTGTTTGAACGGTCAGTTTGTTCTTGGTTGTTACTGTAGCAGTGAGGAACAGCAGCATTAAGAGCCATATGATCTGAATATGCGACAATGATATATCTAAGCTTGCGAGTACTGATGGAAATACGAGTATCAGAACACTTATATAGCCTATAAATGCAGTTCCCCCAAATGGTGAGACCCCGATCATACGAATAAATTCATATAAACCGATCAGAGACATCAAGAGGATTAGAAGGTTATACCAAGTTCCTCCCAATATGGCAAATCCCAGAAAAAAAACTCCGGCAACAATTCCCGTTATGACTCGCTGTTTCAACTTGGTCCATCCTCCATTACTTCAAACCGCCATATCTTCTCGTTCTTTGCTGATATTCAGCTACAGCCTCGTACAAATGCTGCTTCTCGAATTCAGGCCAATAAATATCAGTAAACCACATCTCACTATAAGCAAGCTGCCACAACATGAAGTTACTTAAACGAAGCTCACCGCTCGTACGTATAAGCAGATCAGGATCAGGCAAGCTGCTTGTTAACAAATGTTCCCCGATGAGCTCAGACGTAATCTCACTTGCTTGAAGTTCCCCGGCTTCAATTTTAAGACCAAGTAATCTTACTGCCTCCGTGATCTCCTTACGGCTGCCATAATTCAGAGCAAAATTCAATACCATCCCGGTATTGTGTTTTGTCTTTTCAATCGCCTCTTTGACCGCCTTAATGGTATGTTCCGGAAGCTGCTCTTCATGCCCCATCATTTTAACGCGCACATTTTTTTCAATGAGCTCATCCAATTCCTGTGACAAGAAATCAACAGGCAGTCTCATCAAAAAATCAACTTCGTCTCTTGGCCTGGTCCAATTTTCGGTGGAAAAGGCATACATGGTCAAATATTCCACACCTAAATCATTTGCAGCTATCGTAGCACGTTTAACAGCCTTCATGCCACTCTGATGACCCATAATACGGGGCAAGCCCTGCCGTTTAGCCCATCTTCCGTTACCATCCATAATAATCGCAACATGCTTCGGGATGTTATCCTTGGACAGCTGTGGCAGCTCTTTCTTGTCATCACCGTTCAACCATGACCGAAAGCGTTTCATCATTCGACTTCCTCCAAAATTCCCATGAAGTTTCTTTTCACTCTTGTGAAAAGAGCAAACCCCACCGAAGGCGGAGGGGCCGTATGCTATGCTTAATTAAACTTCCATAATTTCTTTTTCTTTTGCAGCAAGAACTTTATCTACTTCGGCAACAAACTTGTCTGTTGCTTTTTGAATATCTTCTTGATGTCTGCGGGACTCATCTTCCGAAATTTCGGATTTTTCGAGCTTCTTAATATCATCGTTCGCATCGCGGCGAATATTACGGATTGCAACCTTGGCTTCTTCGCCGAATTTCTTCGTGAATTTCACCAATTCTGTTCTGCGCTCTTCCGTAAGCGGAGGAATCGACAAACGAATCATTGCTCCGTCATTCGCAGGAGTCAGTCCCAGATCAGACTTCATAATCGCACGCTCGATATCAGCGAGAGAGGATTTGTCCCAAGGCTGAATCATCAGCGTACGGGAATCCGGTGTGTTAATATTTGCAAGCTGGTTCAGAGGCGTAGGTGCACCATAATATTCAACTTGAATACGATCAAGCAGAGCAGGTGTTGCACGACCTGCACGAAGTGTTGAAAGATCACGTTTCAGTGCTAGAATCGCTTTGTCCATACGCTCTTCAGCATTCTTTTTAATTGATTGTGGCATTAGTCTACACTCCCTTTAACGATGGTTCCAATTTTTTCGCCAAGCAGAACACGTTTGATATTACCTTGTTCCGTAATCGCGAATACAATGAGTGGAATGTTGTTATCCATACACAGTGAGGAAGCAGTGGAGTCCATAACTCCCAGGTTCTTGTTCAATACATCGAGATATGTTAATTGCTCATATTTCACAGCTGTGCTGTCTTTAAATGGATCAGCAGAATAAACTCCATCCACTTTATTTTTGGCCATCAGGATTACTTCAGCTTCAATCTCTGCTGCACGAAGTGCTGCTGTCGTATCTGTGGAGAAAAATGGGTTACCTGTTCCTGCCGCAAAAATGACGACGCGTCCTTTTTCGAGATGACGAATCGCTCTGCGGCGAATATAAGGCTCTGCAATTTGCTGCATTGCAATTGAAGTTTGCACACGAGTCGGCACTTCAATCTGTTCAAGCGCATCCTGCAGCGCCAAGGAGTTCATCACTGTCGCGAGCATACCCATGTAATCTGCAGTAGCTCGGTCGATGCCGTTCTCACTGCCCGCGATGCCGCGCCAGATGTTACCTCCACCGCATACAATGGCAACTTCTACACCCAATTCCACAACTTCTTTGACCTGCTTAGCAATAGATGAGATCGTTTCTGCATCGATGCCGTATCCATTTTGTCCTGCCAGCGATTCACCGCTGACCTTAAGTACTACCCTTTTAAATACAGGCTGTTTCAAATGTTCACCCTCCACTTCAAAATGACGCTTCCCCACGTCAAATAAGCACTTGTAAACCTCATATTAGTTAAAAAGAAAGGAACACGGATTGTGTTCCACTCTTAGTTAAAGAAAACTTTCTGAGCCGAATCTCGGACTATCCAGTTCTTCTTCCAATATAAAGGTGTCTTGTAAAATCTCATGAAGCTAATCTAATTATATCTTCAGAAGACATGGGCAAGTCCGATTTCTGTTCATACATGTTTCAATAATTAGTTTTTCACTTGTGCCATAACTTCTTCTACGAAGTTATCTTGTTTTTTCTCAAGACCTTCACCCAGTTCGTAACGAACAAAGCGACGGATGGAAATATTCTCACCAATTGTGCTGATTTTTTCGTTCAGCAATTGTTGGATAGTTACATCAGGGTTCTTAACGAAAGATTGCTCAAGCAAGCAGTATTCTTCGTAGTATTTACCGATGCGGCCTTCAACCATTTTTTCAACGATTTTTTCTGGTTTTCCTTCATTAAGAGCTTGAGCTTTCAAAATTTCTTTTTCTTTCTCAATCTCTTCTTGAGGAACTTCCTCGCGAGTTACATAAAGCGGGTTCGAAGCAGCAATGTGCATAGCAATGTCGCGTGCAAACTCTTTGAATTGGTCAGTCATTGCTACGAAGTCAGTTTCGCAGTTAACTTCAACCAATACGCCGATCCGTCCGCCAGCGTGGATGTAAGATTGAACCACACCTTCAGTTGCTACACGGCCAGCTTTGTTTGCTGCTGCAGCCAGACCTTTTTCACGAAGAATTTCAGTTGCTTTTGTTACATCATTGTTCGCTTCTTCCAGTGCTTTTTTGCAATCCAGCATACCAGCGCCAGTTTTTTCGCGAAGCTCTTTAACCAATTTCGCATCTACTGCCATTTGATTTCCCTCCAGAGGATAATTTTGCGTATGACCCTAAAAAAAGGGCAGTGAAAGGTTATCCACCTACCAACCACCCTTTTCATTTAATTCATATACATGAGACCCTTACAAAGCCATGCTTAAGCGGATGTTTCTTCGCCTTGATGAGCTTCGATAACAGCATCAGCCATTTTACCAGTAAGCAATTTAACCGCGCGAATCGCGTCATCGTTACCAGGAATGACATAATCGATTTCGTCCGGATCGCAGTTTGTATCAACGATACCTACGATTGGGATACCCAATTTGCGAGCTTCCGCAACTGCGATACGCTCTTTACGTGGGTCGATTACGAACAGGGCGCTTGGAAGACCCTTCATGTTCTTGATACCGCCGAGGAATTTCTCGAGACGGTCTTTCTCTTTACGGAGAATGATAACTTCTTTTTTAGGCAGCACTTGGAAAGTGCCGTCCTCTTCCCAAGCTTCCAACTGCTTCAAACGATCGATACGTTTTTGAATAGTTTGGAAGTTAGTCAGAGTACCGCCGAGCCAACGTTGGTTAATAAAGAACTGACCAGCGCGCTCTGCTTCTTCTTTTACGGAATCTTGAGCTTGTTTCTTAGTACCTACGAACAGAATTGTTCCATTCTCTCCTGCGATACTCTTAACAAAGTTGTAAGCTTCCTCAACCTTTTTCACTGTCTTTTGCAAGTCAATGATGTAAATACCGTTTCTTTCAGTGAAGATATAACGATCCATCTTTGGATTCCAACGGCGAGTTTGGTGACCGAAGTGAACCCCAGCTTCGAGAAGCTGTTTCATGGAGATAACTGCCATCTCCACACACCTCCTAATTATTGGTTTTTGTGTCCTCCGCCGGCATCATTTCCCGTCAAGACTTACCATAAGGCAAGCACCCTCGACAGAATTAGCACAGCGTGTGTTTTAACACCGTCAATTAATATATCACAACTGCATCCCCGATGCAACAAAGTTGGCATCAATCTCTATTAATTTCACAATACCTTCAAAAAACTTGTCTCTGATCAGGGTCCTGATATAAGCTTTGATATTACAGAATCTATGGATTCTCCCTCTGTGAACTCGTAGGTGCCTATCTGAATCTTCTTGTTGATCTTTTGTTTTTTGGCCTCTTCAATGAAAGCATTACGATTCTCTAATACACGAAGAGACGACAAATGATCTGCAACATCATTGAGGGTAGCCCCGTTGATTACTCGATAAGAAATTGTACCTGATGCTGGCTTGTCTGCCGGCTTCGGAGCCTGGGAATTCTCCGGTGCTGCCGGCTGCTCCGGCTGTTCAGGGGTACTCGCCTCAGGATCTTCACTGCTGGCCGTATTGCCAGAGTTAGTGCTGGAAGATGTGCTGTTGCCCTGCGCCTGCTCCTCTGCCTTTGCCTCGGTCCATTCCTCTTCTGTCATGACCTCGGCAGATGCATCGTATACCTTCAGCTCCAATTCTTCCGCTGCCTCTTGAAGCTCTTCTCTCGTCAGTGCACTGAGATCCTGCGTCTCATGTCCTCCAGCTTGTCCTTGCCCAATCAAGGCCAGCTGCAGTATCAAAGCACCTGCTGCAATTCCGGTTCCAAGCCCGAGAAGAAAGGAACGATTTTTGATCATCGTCTCTCCTCCTTATTCCCAAGCTGTAATATAACCTGGACCTCTCCTTTGGGCATGTTCAGCTTGCTCGAAATATAATCTACTGACTTTCCTTCCCCATCGAGCTTGAACAGCTCTGGAAACCGTGACTGAATCGAATTCATTTCGGAAGGAACTTCCTTGCTTTCTAAGATCGGATTGGCTTCTACTGCAGCAGCAAGCTCTCTCTCCTGGGTAGATATTGGTACGGACACTGTTCCCTTGTAAGCTGATTGTTCCGCTACTTGAGAGTGTAATGAGCTGAGCTGCTGGCGCAAGTCTCGAATTTCCTGTTCTCTGCGCTTGTCTGTCTCTGACCATTCCTGCTGATACTGCTTGAGCTTGTGAATAACCTTCTCATTCTCAAGCTCAATTTCCGCCAGGTAACGATCCAGTGTAGACTCTACGTCCTTTACTACCTTCTGTCCTGAGTCTGTCCTTGATTTGGGCATAAACCAAGCGAATACAATGACACATAGGCCAAGTACGACGATAGTACTCCATGGTTGCATGAGCCTGTTCTCCTTTATTTACGTGCACTTGCATTTAGAATTCATTAAGTATTTATTGCAATACAAAACTTCGACTTTATTCTATGTGATTACAAGCTCACATCAAAGTTTTTCCCCTTAAACGGGTGCTCAGCGGGGACAGCAGATATTTCGTCTGCAAGCTCATTACTCTGATTCAACGGTTCTCCCTGTGTATGTGAAGTATTACGCTGATCCCTAATGCTTGCCTGCTCCGATTCGTTTGTCTTTGGACTCTGCTTCGACTTCTTCTTGATCTGCTTCAATTGATTGTCCGCGAGCAGCGACTGCTCTGATGATCTTCTGTGGTCGTATTCGCTTTGATAACGTCCCGCCTCACTCGTGCGCGGTATAGCAATTTGAAGTTCAACCGCTTTTAGACTCATCTGATAAAGTCACTCCTTTGGGTGGTGTAATATAATTTACATTCCTTTTAAGGGTACCATGGAAATATCGCCATTATGATAAAAAAACGATATTCTTGTCGCTGAATCTTTAACAAATCTAGTGTATCTGCCGATAACTATTTTAGAGCCGCCGTAGATGGTCTTCATGACATCGACACTTGCATTGGATGTATCCTCGAGCATTTTCTCAATATCAAGGATCCGTTCCTTAATCTCAGCAAGTTCTCGCATACTTGACTGATGGGTGACCTGAAGCTTCATTCTCATGCTTAGCTTATCAGGGGCTAGCTGCCCGGATGCAGCCATTTGATCAAGCAAATGTAATGCCTTTGCCGTCTTGTCGATGCTTTCAGTTTGAGCTTTAAGCTCTGTCCTTAGCTGTGCAAGCTCATTGCGCAGCTCTGGAACGACACCCACTTCAATCGTTGTCACGGTTGACATGGTATTCCCGATGGTCCGTGCTGCCACTTTTTCACCAGCCTGAATGACACCGCCGACGATAAGGCCCTTGGTACCTTCACATATGCATTGCTTGCCTGCCCTGATATTAGAATGCATGATGCTCTGAGTGACGTAAACACTCCCTCCAGCCTGAACGCTGGCATCCTGAATGAAGGAGCTCTTTACATCGACGCCTGCTTGGATGAGTCCTTTATTATAGCCGATGATTCCGCCTGTAACTTGAATAGATCCCCCTGCATAGAGTTCAGCACCCTCGACGCCGCCAACCACACGGATATCTCCTGCGGCTTTGACTTTAAAGCCTGTCAGCACGTTTCCTCTTATAACGACCGTACCTACAAAATCAATATTACCCGTATTGTAATCAATGTCCCCGTTCACTTCGTATACAGGGAATACATTGATTCGATCCTTGTCCGTAGGAGTGACAAGTCCATCTAGTGCAGCATACATGGCATCGCCTTCGGCATTAACGACCACATTCTTGCCTGGCTTAAATCTGGCTTCCTTGCCAGGACGGTAGGGTATCGCTTCACCTTTGACACTCTTTCCAGGTATGCCTGGCTCGGGCGGCTTCCGCCTAGCAATAACCTGCCCTTTTTTTACATTGCTGAGCTGGGTAATTTCTTTGTAATCGACTCTCCCGCCCTCTGTTTCGAGCGGCTTGCGCTCTCCGGTTTCGACTAGATTCGTTATTAATTCAATGAATCCATCGGTCCCCGGGACCGGATCATCACCAGAAGCCACGGTTGGCTTTAATCCATAATATGCTGATGGACGTTTAGCGATATCCTGTAGAATCTCCTCGTGAACTCCATAGACGATTCCTTGCTGAGCAAGATAGGCCTTTAATTCCCCAGCTGTAATTTCAAATTCTTCTTGTCTAATCATATCAAGTACTGCGCTGCTGTGATCAGCTGAAAACAGCACCTTCATGTACTGCGCTGGGTCTAATTTCTGCGTCATCTGCAACCTTCCTTCTTTCTCCATAGACAGCTTATTTTAAAATTACTCTTATTCTAATCCCTGTTCATTAAGAGTTCACGCTGTTTCTCAAGAGTACCTCTCAGCCTCAGAATTGCCTTGGAGTGAAGCTGGGAAATACGCGATGGTGACAATGACATCACTTCTGCAATTTCACTCAATGATAAATCCTCATAATATAGTAAGGAAACCACAATTCTTTCTTTTTCCGTCAGCTTATCAATGCCCTGCATCAAAGCCTGCTTCAAATGAATATCTCTTACCGTCTGCTCAGGGGCATAAGCCTTCTCATCGATCAATAGTGACATCCGTGTCTCCGCATCCTCCTCGCGCAGTGGATCCTCAAGTGAATACAGCGACATTACCGCGACTTCCTGCAGCATGTTCCTGAAATCTCCAGCAGAAACGTCGAGATATTGGCCCATCTCTTCATCAGTGACACTTCTTGAATACCTCTGTTCCAAATGCTGATAAGCCTCTTCAATCTTCTTCGCCTTCTCTCTGACAGATCTCGGCACCCAGTCACCCTGGCGCAAGCCATCGAGAATCGCACCTCTCACTCTCCATGAAGCATAAGTCTCAAATTGAAGTCCGCGCTTATAATCAAATTTGTCCAGAGCATCCATCAGTCCCAGAGCACCATTGCTCTCCAAATCATCCTTTGATACATTCTTGGGCAATCCGACGGCGAGTCGACTTGAGACATACTGAACGATATGAAGATGTTTTTCAATCAGCTGGTTCCTTGCATCCAGGTCCCCTTGTTCCTTCCATCTTTCCCACAGGTCCATATCTGCCAAATGGGACGAATTTCGGTCTGTCATATCGCGTCACCCCCTTTAATTGTCTGACAAGTGTCGAACGGCTTTTGCCAATTCTTCAGCATCCTTTGTCCGAACAAGCTTCGGAGGATTAAGTGGTTCAAATCCAGCTTCAGCTGCTGATTTTTTCGGTTCACTCTTACTCTCTTCCTGCGGTGAATAATTTAATAGATTCCTTAGCTCCTCATCATCATCTGGAGCGGTTATATCCAGCTGTGTTCCCTTATGCTCTGTACCTTCCTCCTGCTGACTTTGATCTTCAGCGCTTTGCGACGGTGCCAGGACGTATCCCAGCACCCATCTGCAAATAAAAGCAATGACAAACCAGATCACAAAGGCTGTGCCCGCACGGTACAAACTAGTAGATAATAAGTTACTGCTGTAGGAAACAAAAAATGTATAGACCAAACCGATAAGTCCAAACACAAAATTTATGCGAATCGTACCAAACAACGTAGTCATAACTCTTTCACACCCATCTGTACGCTTCGAATTGTCAGCACCCCTGTATCCCGATCCAGATCAATGGTTCTGCCATGATGTCCACCACAATCCTCTGCGATCAGCGGAATATCTGCTAGATTCAAAGCTTCTTTGCACGCTTCCGTATTTCGAGGGCCAATACGTAACGTATCCCCAGATCCGGCAAATTGAAACATCTGAGATCCACCTGCCATTTTGGCAACAATATGCGACTGAGATGCTCCCTGCGCCTTCATTCTATCTAACAGTAGTACGATTGCGGTATCCGCATACTTTGCCCGATTTAAATCCACACTTTCTCTAGCAATCGAAGAAGATGGAAGCATCACATGCGCCATACCGCAAATCCTGCTCACAGGATCGTACAATGTGACACCGACACAGGATCCAAGCCCGGTCGTTCTAATGACTCCCGGCTCAGCCAGAATATTTAAATCAGCCATTCCTACCTTGATCAGCTTCTTCTGCTCAATCATCAGCCATGTACTCCAAGCGCCTCAAATATTGCGCCAAAAGAATCAGGATCAGGTATTAGGAAAAATTGTCCCTGCACCCGATTTGATCCCTCCAGAAAATTAGTATCAATGAGCAGAGCTTCATTTCCCATATGACTCATATGAAGCAGCCCGTAGCTGAGGATGGCTCCAGCCATATCAACAGCAAAGCCCGGCACGGTAGGCATCATGGCTAATCGAGTAAAATCTGCCAGCGAAGACAGATAGGACCCGGCAAGTATATTCCCGATCTCAGACAGGATGGATCGTTCCATATCGGAGAATTCAAGCACCTCATTAGTCACCGATCCACTGAAGTGATGCAGCAGCTGTTTGGCGGCCTCCGGCGTCATCATAAAAAACAAATTCCCCGGCGCATCCCCTTCTACTCTAAAGTAGACGGCAGTAACAATACTCTCGTCACCACCAACGCTCTCTGCAATCAATTCAAAGGGTACGCGCTGAACCGTGGGGACCCCCATATCAATCGGCCTGTTCAGCAGTGTCGATAGCGCAGTAGCCGCATGACCGGCTCCTATATTGCCTATTTCTTTCAGAACATCCATTTCTATATCATGAAATTGATCAAAAGAGCGTGTCATTATCCTTCCATACCTTCGAGCATAACAATTTCGCTCTTATTCAACACTTCCACCAGATTAAGCATAATAAGCAAGCGATCTTCACCCAGCTTGGCAACGCCTCTCAAGTACTTGGCTTTTACGCCGCCAATAACCTCTGGCGGATTCTCGATATCTCCTGAATGGATGTCCAGCACATCGTTGGCCGAATCGACAATGAATCCAACCTGCATCTCTTGTACAGTTACCATAATGATTCGGGTATGATCGGTGTATTCCGTCTCTGGAAGAGAAAAGCGTCCTCGCAAATCGATGATGGGAATAACTACACCGCGAAGATTGACGACGCCTTTTACAAAGGAATACGTTTTGGGAACTCTCGTAATCGGCATCATTCTCTCAATCGTTTGAACCTGATCGACCTCAATGCCATACTCTTCTTCACCCAGTTTAAATACAATTACTTTAATATCTTCTGCCATGTCCTAATACCTCCTTAAGTAATGAACAACCTCAGATGCGGGAACCCAGCACCGATAAATCTCTCATTTATGAATAATGAAATACCTAATCTATTTAATGAAGCCATTCGGATCAATAATGAGCGCGACCTGACCGTCACCAAGAATCGTGGCTCCTGAGATGCCTTGTATGGAAGGCAGGTATTTACCTAAGCTCTTAATTACAATTTCGTTCTGTCCGATAAAATCGTCTACCGCAAGCGCAGCAAGCTGTTCTCCCTTGCGAATGACTACAATTTCAACTTCATCCTCTTCTTCATCGGTATATCCGCTGACATCGAACACTTTCGACAGCGACACATAAGGAATCATAGAGTCTCTGAAGCTGATCATTTTTGAACCATGGACATAGCGGATCTTTTCTTTCTTGATAATGGCGGTTTCCACGATGGAAGACAACGGAATAGCATACTTCTCTTCGCCAAGCCTAATCAGCATCGCTGCGATAATGGATAGCGTAAGCGGCAGCTGTACAGAGAAATTCGTTCCTTGTCCCGGTGTAGAATGGATGGTTACATTTCCGCCGAGAGCAGTAATTTTTGCCTTCACGACATCCAGCCCTACGCCTCTTCCGGAAATATCCGATATCGTCTCGGCTGTACTGAATCCAGGAGCGAACAATAGCTGATACACTTGCTCGTCTGTCATCAATTCCCCTTCAGCTTCTGTAACAACGCCACGGGAAATGGCGGTCTTCAGCAGCTTGTCGCGGTATATTCCTGCTCCATCATCTTCGATTTCGATGAATACATGATTGCCGCTGTGGAAGGCTCTTAGTTGAATCGTTCCCGTCTCAGGTTTGCCTGCCTCAATCCTCTTGGAGATCGACTCAACCCCATGGTCTACGGCGTTTCGAAGCAAGTGGACAAGCGGGTCGCCAATTTCGTCAATTACCGTACGGTCAAGCTCCGTTTCAGCACCGGTGATGACCAAATCCACTTTTTTATCCAGCGATTTTGCCAGATCCCTTACCATTCTTGGAAAACGGTTGAATACAGTATCGACCGGTACCATTCTCAGCTTGAGAACAATATTTTGCAGATCAGAGCTCACTCTGCTCATATGAGAGACTGTTTCTATTAGATCGGAATGATCCAGCTCACTTGCCAGCTGTTCCAGTCTGGACCTGTCAATCAGCAGCTCACTGAACAAATTCATCAGCACATCAAGCCGTTCAATATCCACTCTGATCGTTCGGTTTCCAACGGCAGCGCCTGCAGGCTTCGCATTGCTCTTCCCTGCTGCGGGCTTGGTCGGTTTAGCTGTTCCTTTATCCTTGCTAATAACTTCTGCTTTCTTCTCTTCGATTAGGGGCATCTCTACAGAAGCTGCTGCTTCCTTGCTTGAGATCTGTCCCAGCATTTCTATTGTTAATGGTACGACTTCTACCTTCTCAATCTCGGAAATGTTCATAATCGCCTGCTGCAGCTCTTCCGGTTGCATTTGAGTTATGTAGTATAGTGAAAAATCGTAATCGAATTGGTCCTGCTCAATTTCTTGTACTGAAGGCTCTGTCTTAATAACCTCTCCGGAGCGCTCCAACAAATCAAATACCATGTAAGCTCTAACGGATTTAAGCTGACTTGACTTACTGATGGTGACATGCACAAACACCGCACCCTGCCCATCTGCAATGGACTGCGTTAATACAGACGCTTGAAATTCATCAAGTGATAACGCTGCTCCACTCGAAGATGCATCTGCACTGCTGATCTCTGATGCAGCATCAGACATACTTGCTTCTCCGCTTTCAATCGCCTGCAGCTTATCTACAATCGCGGACACGTCAGCCTTGCCTTCTCCACCTGCCATAATATCCTGAACCATGGACTCGAGTGCATCTAAGCTCTGGAACAGAACATCAAATATTGGCTCCTGCATCGTCAGCTTCTCGTTGCGGACCAGATCCAGTACATTTTCCATCTTATGAGTTAATGAGGCGAGATCCTCGAATCCCATTGTCGCAGCCATTCCTTTAAGTGTGTGGGCCGATCGAAAAATCACCTGAACGATGCTGATGTCCTCCGGATTATTTTCCAATTCGAGCATCTTTTCGTTCAATGATTGGAGATGATCATTAGACTCATCAATGAACATGGATAAATATTGATTCATATCCACTTTGTATTCCCTCCTTTTATGAATTAACCGTTTCTAGTCACCGCTTTAACCAGTCTATCGGCCAGCTCCTCAAGCGGGAGCAGCTGATTAACACAACCCAGCTCTGCTGCAGCACGCGGCATCCCGTATACGACGCAGGTCTCCTCATTCTCCGCAAAAGTAGAAGTAACGCCTGCTTCGTAGAGTCGTTTCATCATTCTTGCTCCATCACTGCCCATTCCCGTCAAGATGGCTATATGCCTTTCGAGAGCAACATAGGGGAGTAAAGATTCAAATAACGTATCGACTGAAGGCCTGTGTCCATTCACGGGGTCCTCGCTGCCAAGTACGATCTCATATTCCGCATTATGATTCTCCCTAACTCTCATATGATAGCCGCCTGGAGCGATATAAGCGGTTCCCGCCTTCAAACGCATTCCATGAGCCGCTTCAACCACATGAATCTCACTGAAGGAATCAAGCCGGGCTGCCAGCGATCTGGTGAAATCCGGCGGCATGTGCTGAACGATGACAATCGGAGCCTCAAAATCCCCGGGAAAATGAGACAGCAGCGTCTTTAGTGCACGTGGTCCCCCGGTCGAGCAGCCGACAGCTACCAATTTGCTGAACGTACCAGAAGATTGCAATGCTCCGGCTTTCTTAGATTTCTTCGTCTCGGCTGCTATAACAGGAGATAAGGCTTCCTGTTCTGTTTTAATTACATGGGATGGCCGTTTGGCAGATTCCCTCTCTGTCTTGCTTACTTTTGGACTTGCTTTCTTCTCTGTTTCTTTTTTGGCTGTCTCTAATTCTTGTGCCAGTCTCTGGGTAATGGACTTGATGTCATCCAGCTTGGTCTTCGCCGATCTCGGAGCAGGGATATTCTTGCTCGTTGTCTCTGGAGGCGCAGATTTAGGCTCTTGATCGATCGTCTTCTCAGGCAGTTTATGGTGGACAGCGGCATTTTCTCTATTCTTTTTCCTGGCAGATGAATCCGAAGCCTCAGAGGGTGGAGCCATCGCTGCTGCAGCCTCATCCTTCTCTGCAGCTCTTCGTGCTCTACGCTCCATCATCTGTACGGCTTCCTTCATCTGGTTACGAAGCTCAGCCCCCACCTCATAAATGTCCTGACGAAATTGAATGGAAGGCTTACGTATAAAATCAAACGCACCGGCTTCCAGCGCCTTGATGGTTTCTTTGAGACCGGTCTCATTAATGCCTGACAGCATGATAATCGGAATCGGCTGCTCGGCCATAATGATCTTCAAGGCATCCAGCCCGTTTAATTCCGGCATTTCAACATCCATCGTAATTAAATCAGGCCGGATTCTTCTGGCTTTCTCAACAGCTTCCACACCTGTCGCAGCCGTATCTGCTACTCGAAAAGAGGGATCCTGCTGAATTAAATCGGTTATAATCTTTCTCATAAATGCTGAATCATCAACCACTAGTACCTGATAGACTGACATGTAAGACACCTCTAAAGTAATTTCATCTTGTTTATTGGGCCGTTTTCCTCAGCCACTTGGCAACAAATCCTCTTAAGCCCTGCCCACCGTTCGATATCGTTCTGCCCATCTCCGTGTAGTTCAGCGAGATTCGTTCCATATCCTTAGCAGCTGTGCAGTTCGGATACAGGGTAGTAAATGGAGTTTGCTTCTTAACCGCACGCATCACATGACTATCCTCAGTGATATACCCGAGCAACGGAATATCAGCCCCCAAAAATCGTTTAGCAACCAGCTGTATCTTTGAGCTGACCTGGTCGGCCTCGCGCTTGTTCTCAGCCCGATTGACGATGATGCCGAATGGGCTGTGACCGTTAATTTTGTGCATCATTTTGATGAGTGCATAAGCATCCGTGATCGCCGTGGGCTCCGGGGTCGTCACAACAATACATTCATCTGCAGCCGCGATAAAGCTTCTGTTCTCCAGTGACAATCCCGCACCGGTATCAAAGAAAATATAGTCCATTTCCGAAGCCAGGCTCTCCAAATCAGTGGTGAATGCATCAATATCCTGTTCCGTTAGAGACAGAAGTTCTACGAATCCGGATCCTCCTGCGATATACGGAAGCCCCATCGGTCCGAGCTGTATAATCTCTGAGATCCTTTTCTCCCTAGTCAGCACATGATATAGACTGAATTTGGAGGAGACCCCCATGAGCACATCTATATTGGCCATTCCCATATCAGCGTCGAATACGAGTACCTTTTTACCGGCAGCATGAATTTTTAATGCAAGGTTTAAAGTGAAATTGGATTTCCCTACTCCACCCTTGCCGCTTGCTACCGCAATCAATTTAGCCTGTTTCTTAGCTGCTGGCTTCTTAACGCGGTTCTCTTCCGTAATCTTCGGAATGGGCCTTGCTGCCATCAGTTCTCTGAGAGATGCTGCCTGATCACTCATTCTCATCACTTCCCATTATGCAATCTGAAAGCGTCTTGGCATCCGGCACCATAAGATCGTCTGGCACATTCTGGCCATCCGCTATGTAAGACAGCGTCACAGGGTAACGATATAGAACATTGATGATGGAACCTAGACTGTCCGTTTCATCCATCTTGGTAAAAATGACTTTGGACAGGCCATATTTGGTGAAATGGTCCAAAATGACGAGCATGTCCTCTGTCTTCGAGGTGAGGCTCAGTACTAGCATCATCTCGCTGTTGGGTTCATCGAGAAGCAGGCTGTTCAGTTCGGATACCAGCATTTCATTACGGTAGTTACGTCCTGCGGTATCCATAAAAATAAGATCGCAATCTGCAAGGCGTTCTAGGGCACGCTTGGTATCAGCCGGTGACTGAACCACTTCAAGCGGAACTCCCAGAATTGCGGCATAGGTTCTCAGCTGTTCAACAGCAGAGATCCGGTACGTATCCGCAGTAACAAACCCGACCTTGCGCTTGTACTTAAACATTTGCTCAGCAGCCAGCTTGGCAATGGTCGTCGTCTTACCCACACCCGTAGGTCCCGCAACATAAACAATACGTGTGTCCTGCGCAATGCCAGCATCTATTCGCTCCACAAGGAACTCTCTTATCTCTTCCTTTACCAATGCGAAGCCGCTCTGCTCAGTCTGTTCTGACCACTGCTCCTGTGCTGCATCAATCCATTTGATCCATAATTCATCGATGACTCCCTGCTGAACCAGTCTCGTACGAGCCTCATTCAGATTACCCGGCAGCATGGCTTCATAGGCATCTCGCTTAGCAAAGGAAGTCATCATCTGCTTCAACTGCTGTATTTCAGTTAGCAGAGCTTGATCGGTAGAAGCGGAAAAATCCGCCCCTTCCGGGTGCGGCTCCTGAACAGGGATTGATGAAAGGACTGATGAACGTGGTCCTCTGTAGGACGGATTCTCTTGCTTCACATCCTCCTGTTTTTCCTTGGCCGCTGCTTGTTCTCCGTTATTCATACCATCTGCCACTTTGCGGTAAGCATCTGGGGCCATTGCTCTTGGTATGGGTCTTGGCTGAGCCTGAGCGGCCGGGGGACTTGCTTGCAGATTTACTGCTGACACTGAAGCTGCCGGCTCCTCAACCGCCGCTACAACCTCTATCTTTTGCTTGCGGAACAGTCCGGCAAAGCCGCCTGTCTTGATCGATTTGGTCGATAAGATGACTGCATCCGATCCCAGCTCACTGCGAATCAGGCTCATGGCCTCGGGCATGGTATCCACTATATATTTTTTCACTCTCATAGATTAACCACCCCGATACTTTGAATTTCAACATTAGGCTCCAGTTCGCTGTAGGATAACACCGGTATATCCTGCATCGTTCTTTCGATCAATTGCCGCAAATACATCCGGATTGTCGGTGAAGTAAGCACAATCGGTTGTTGACCCGTCTGAATCAATCGATTCACTTGCTCCATCAGCTTCTGATACAGCGTCTGACTGGATACCGGATCAAGCGCCAGATAGCTCCCTTGCTCCGTCTGCTGGACACTCTCGGCGATCTTTTTCTCCAGATTCGGTCCAACCGTAATAACCCGCATCGTCTCCCCTTTTTGGGTATACTGCTGTGTAATCTGTCTGGATAGAGCTTGTCTGACATACTCCGTAAGTACATCCGGATCCTTCGTATAGGTACCGTAATCTGCGAGCGTTTCAAAGATCGTCACCATATCTCGAATCGAGATTTTCTCACGCAGAAGTTTAGCCAATACTTTTTGAACATCTCCAATGGATAGAACAGATGGAATCAGCTCATCAACCAGTGCAGGATAATTCTCTTTCAAGTTATCCACAAGAGCCTTTGTTTCCTGACGACCCAGGAGCTCATGTGCATGCTTCTTAATCATTTCGGTCAAATGCGTTGCCACAACCGAAGGTGGATCTACAACGGTATAGCCGGACAATTCCGCCCGATCCTTGGTTGCTTCATCGATCCATAACGCGGGAAGGCCAAAAGCAGGCTCGGTTGTTTCAATCCCGGTTATAGAATCGTCATCATATCCGGGACTCATCGCCAGATAGTGATTGAGCAGAAGCTCGCCGCTCCCGACGATATTTCCTTTAATCTTGATCACATATTCACTTGGTCTTAATTGAATATTGTCTCTTATCCGAATCACTGGAACGACGAGTCCCAGCTCAAGAGCACATTGTCTTCGAATCATGATGATACGATCGAGCAAATCTCCACCCTGTCCTGTATCTGCTAAAGGAATGAGTCCATATCCAAATTCGAATTCGATCGGATCCACTTGCAGCAGGTTAATTACACTTTCCGGACTACGCACCTCTTCAATCTGCTGCTCTTCTTCCATCTGTTCATCACTAATCTGCTGTTTGTTCAAATTCTGCTGCATCTTCCAGCCTGCGAAGAAGAGAATTAACGCAAGCGGCAGTGTCGTAATCAACTCAATGGGTGTGAAGAACCCTAGAAATGCTACTGTCGCTCCTACAATATAGAGAAGCTTCGGATAGGAGAATAGCTGGGATGTAATATCGTCCGCCATTGTACCGTCAGAAGCTGCACGCGTAACGATAATCCCGGATGCGGTAGAGATGAGCAGTGCAGGGATCTGGCTGACCAATCCATCTCCAATCGTTAACAGTGAGTAAGTCGACAACGCATCAGCAAAGCTCATACCCATCATTACCATACCGATAATAAATCCGCCGACAAGGTTGATCAGCAGGATAACAATACTGGCAATCGCGTCTCCCTTAACAAACTTACTCGCACCATCCATCGCACCGTAAAAGTCCGCTTCGCGTTCAATTTTACTTCGGCGATCTTTTGCTTGATGCTCATTAATAAGTCCTGCGTTGAGATCCGCATCTATACTCATTTGCTTCCCGGGCATTGCGTCGAGCGTAAACCGAGCTCCGACCTCTGCTACGCGTTCCGAACCTTTCGTAATGACAATAAATTGAACGACGACCAGGATCAGAAACACGATAAAACCAATAACCGGCTGACCACCAGAGATCCAGCTTCCGAAAGTGGCCACAACCTGACCCGCATAAGCATCCTGTAAAATGTGCTTTGTCGTTGCAAGGTTAAGTGCTACACGAAATAGAGTCGTCACAAGCAGCAAGGAAGGGAATATGGAGAATTCCAGAGCTTCCTTCGTATTCATCGCTACCAGCAAAATAACCAAGGCTATAGCGATGTTGATAACCAATAATGCATCAAGTAGTCCAACAGGAATAGGGAGAATCATCATTAGCACGATGCCGATGATCCCGATCAGGATTGATAGGTCTTTAATTTTCACTAGTTTCCATGCCTCCGATTCCCCTTATGATTCGATCTTCCTTTTAATTTGTAAACATAGGCTAGAATTTCAGCGACAGCCTGGAAGAGATCTGCCGGAATGGAATCCCCGATCTCAGTCCTTTGGAACAAAGCTCTGGCAAGAGGCTTGCTCTCCATAAGCGCCACTCCATGCTCTTTGGCAATCTCCCGAATACGCAGCGCCATATGATCTGCGCCTTTCGCTATAACAGTAGGAGCCTCCATTTCATTGCCATCATATTTCAAAGCGACTGCAAAGTGAGTAGGATTCGTAATGATGACGTCCGCATTGGGAACTTCCTGCATCATCCGCTGCATCGCCATGCGTCTTTGCCGTTCGCGAATTTTCGCTTTAATGAGAGGGTCTCCCTCCATCTTCTTATACTCATCCTTGATGTCCTGTTTGGACATTCTAATGTTCTTCTCATGCTCATATCTCTGATACATGTAATCGAGAATAGATAGTACAAATAAGGCTGCGCCAATATTGATTCCAAGGTCCAGCGTCATTTCCGCGGCGAATTTCAAGATCCCATCGAGTGATAACAGGCTGAGGCCGGCGAATTCATCACGTGCACCCCACAGGATGTCGTAAACCAGATAGCCAATAATGACGAGCTTAAGAACGGATTTCAAAAGTTCCACGAGGGCTCGCATGGAAAAGATGTTCTTGAAGCCTTTGATCGGATCCAGCTTGCTGAATTTGGGTGTTACCCCTTCGCCTGTCAGCAAAAATCCAACCTGAATATAATTGGCCGCAAAACCGATGATCACCGCGATGGCAAAGATCGGAGCAAGGAGGATAAGAATCTCCATTCCAAACTGCCCGAACATAACCATTACGTTCTCGCTTGTTACTTCCATATTCAGCCTGTTAACAAAGATATCCCTAAAGGCGTCTGCGATGCGTTCTTTGTAAAATTCACCAAAGATGAGCAGACACATGAAACAGGAGAGTAAAATGGCCGCTCCGGATATTTCCATACTTTTGGCCACTTGGCCCTTTTTACGAGATTCCTGACGTTTTTTCGGGGTAGCCTTCTCCGTCTTCTCCCCTGAGAACATCTGCAGGTCCAGTTTAAATCTCATTGCTGCTACTACCCCCGCCCCGCAGATTCAAGCCTTAAGCTCCCTGTTTAATCACTTCCAGTACTCCCTGCATAGCTTCAAACATGACTGCGAACAAATTTTCAAATAAATATAACAGGCCTGGTATGGTGACCAGCATCATCGCAAGTCCTACCAGAATTTTTAACGGAACACCAATGACAAACACATTGAACTGCGGCGCAGTTCTTGCCAAGAAGCCGAGACCCACATCTGTCATAAACAGAGCGACAACAAGAGGTGCTGCCAGCTGAAATGCGAGCATAAACGCCTGAGCGAAAGCGGTTATGATTAATTCCGCGATATTCCCGCTTGCCATTGCAGCAAACAGATCATTACCTACCAGCGGTACCCACTCGTAGCTGTACACAATTGCATCCAGCATTCGATGATGACCGTTCATGGTCAGAAATAACAGAACAGCAAAGGCATACTTCACATTCCCTGTCAAAGGAGCGGCTGCGCCTGTCATCGGGTCGTAGACATTCGCCATCCCAAACCCGATCTGAATATCGATAAATGCACCTGCTGTTTGTATCGCTGTAATCATGAGTAGTGCGATGTAGCCGAGCAGCAGCCCCATCAGTATTTCTTTCACAATGAGCAGAATATATTGACCATCCATCGGAATCGACTGATCTAAGCCAAATGTGAGGTACACAATAACGGTAATAAAAAAAGATATTCCGATCTTAAATACCCCTGGAACCCCTGGCGTAGAAAATATAGGTGCTGCTACAAAAAATGCTGTAATTCGACAAAAAATAAGCAGAGCGACAGAAAAACCTTGAAGCATCATCTCCATGTTGTATATGCCTACCCGATATAAGTATGAAGATTATCCAAAATGTTAAATGTGAAATCGACCATTGTTGCAAGTATCCATGGCCCAAATAACAACAGCGCCACAAGCACCGCAATAATCTTGGGAACAAAAGCCAGTGTCTGCTCTTGGATCTGTGTCGTCGCTTGAAAAATACTGATAATAAGACCTACTACAAGCCCTAATACAAGCATTGGCGCACTGATTTCCAGTGCGATAAAAATCGCTTGCCCTGCCAGTTCAATGATAAAATCGGATGTCATGGCCGCTTGCCTCCAATGTCTAGATGCGCCCTAGTTTAAGGACTGAAACTTAATAACAGAGATTTTACGACCAAATACCAGCCATCCACCAGAACAAAGAGAAGAATCTTGAAGGGCAGTGATATCATGACCGGCGGGAGCATCATCATCCCCATCGCCATAAGTACACTCGACACGACAATATCAATGACTAGAAATGGAATAAATATCATAAAGCCCATCTGAAATGCAGTTTTTAATTCACTTATGGCATAGGCCGGAACAAGTACATGTAAGGGAATATCCTCATAGGACTCGGGCTGCTCCGCTCCGGTATATTCCATAAACAGCAGCAGATCCTTCTCTCTCGTATGAGAGAACATGAATTCCTTCATCGGCTCGGCTGCCTCCTCCAGTGCTTCCGTCTGAGTAAGCTCTCCTCTCAGATAAGGCTGGAGTGCGACTTCATTCATTTGTGATATGGTTGGAGACATAATAAACAAGGTCAGAAAAAGGGCCAGTCCGACGAGCACTTGGTTCGGCGGCATTTGGTTCGTACCGAGCGACGTTCTGACAAAGCTCAGGACGATAACGATCCTAGTAAAGCTTGTCATTAATACGAGAATTGCAGGTGCAATGCTTAATACCGTAATGAGTAAAATAATAGATAATGCGCTTGTGCTCGGTTCTTCGCCTTCCGTATTCCCGAACTCGATAGAGATATCAGGGATCGGCTGTGCCGCAAAGGCCTCTGTACCATTGAATACCGTCAGGCACACCCACAACAGACATGCAACTACAATCTTCTTATTCATGAATCCCTCGACCGATCTCTAGTATCTTCTTGAAGCCAGTCTTCCATCTGTTCCTTGCGATCTGGCATTTCTTGAAGTTTCTGTTCAAACAATTGCTTAAAGTCAGCTTCATCAACTTCTTGAGACTTGGCCCGATCTCGGTTAAGCCGGGTCTTCAGATTCTCAATTGTTGAGAGGATTGATGTTGTTTCCCTTCCTTCAAGCTCAAATTGCTTCATTAGCTGACTGATCTCCTCGGGATCAGCTAAGGTATCAATAACATTGATATCCTCACCAACCCCAAGGATATATAGTTTACTGCCTATCTCAACGATTTGAATGGATTTGCTCGGTCCAAGCCCGACTCCGCCAACAATTCTCATCGCTTTCTTCTGGAAAAAGTGTTGGTTCTTACGACCCAGCCAGCGTACGAGCAGCACGATGGCTGCAATGATCGCAATAAGGACTACAATTACCCATAGCAGCTGGCCATAATAACTGGTTTCCATCGGTTTCGATTAAATACCTAACGTCTTGTTAATCGCTTCGATGACACGATCGGATTGGAACGGCTTCACGATGAAGTCCTTCGCACCAGCCTGAATGGCGTCAATAACCATTGCCTGCTGTCCCATTGCAGAACACATGATAACTTTAGCATTAGGCTCGATTTTTTTAATTTCCTTCAATGCAGCAATACCGTCCATTTCTGGCATGGTAATATCCATGGTGATCAAGTCAGGACGAAGCTCCTTATACTTTTCAATAGCTTGTGCTCCATCTTGTGCTTCTCCAACAACCTCAAACCCGTTTTTTGTCAGAATGTCTCGAATCATCATTCTCATAAATGCTGCGTCGTCCACGATTAGAATTCGATTTGCCATGTTAGTTAAAATCCTCCCCAAAAATTGTGCTTATTGTATTTTCTGTAGTCGGTCCCATTCACTGATGATATCTGTTACACGTACACCAAAGTTCTCGTCAATAACAACGACCTCGCCCTTAGCGATCAGCTTCTGGTTTACAAGAATATCTACAGGTTCACCGGCAAGCTTGTCCAGTTCAATAATCGATCCCTGAGATAGTTCCAAAATATCCTTAATTTGCTTCTGGGTCCTTCCTAATTCTACGGTGACTTTAAGCGGTATGTCCATCAATAAATTCAAATTATTGTCGCTTTGCTGCCCAAAATTTCCATTGTGGAAGTTTGCGAACTGTACAGGTTGCACATTTACACCGCGAGCGTGCATATTTCCGTAATGTTGTGGTTCGTTATATTGCATATTCGGCATTTGCTGCGGCATCTGCTGCTGCATTGGCGGCATCGGCGCTTGTCCCTGCCAAGGGTCCTGGTATGGCATGCCTGGCATCTGCATCGGTTGAGATGGTGGAGAAGGCATACTATTCGGATGCTCCTGCACCGGAGTCTGCACCGGGGGCTGCGCTGCCTGAGCCGGTGGTGCCGGTTCAGTGATCTCCTCGACCGCTGCAACAACTTCAGTGGCTGCTTCTTCCACAGGATCAGATGAACCATGGATCAGCATATGAACCATATTTTTCGCAAAATCCACTCTTAACAGCTGCATAATGTTCGAATCGATCAAATCTCCAATGAGCAGCCTGAAGGATACTTTAATCAGCGTTTCGTCCATTGGAAAATTGTTAAGTCCTTCGCCGCTGGACATATTCAAAATGTCGATGCTTGGAGGCGAAATATTTACAAAACGATTAAACAAAGTGGACATGGAGGTAGCTGAAGATCCCATCATCTGGTTCATTGCTTCCTGAACCGCACTGATATGAATTTCATTCAGTTCCTCATCCTGCGGATTCCCTTCACCGCCAAGCATCAAGTCCGCGATCACCTGCGCGTCGCGCTTTTTGATCACCAGGGAATTAATTCCTTCAAATCCATCTACGTACGTAACATGTACGGTGACATGCGGCTTGGGGAACTCCTCTTCAAACTGCGACTTGTTAATTATCGAAATTTTAGGTGTTGTTATATCTACTTTATTCCCGAGCAAGGTGGACAGTGCTGTTGCCGCACTCCCGAAAGTGATGTTACCAATTTCGCCCAGCGCATCCTGCTCCAGCGGTGTGAGATAATCGTCAACCGTCTTGATTACAGGCTCTCCGCTGGAAATGGATTCAGATTGCTTCAATAGAGCATCTATTTCTTCCTGGGACAAATAATCTTTACTCGTCAAGCTCTTCAACTCCTTCAATCAGAATCTCATCGATCTGCACGGCCACTCGATCTCTTAGTGTACCGGGACTTCCCATAAATTTAGCCCGTTCCCCCACCTTGATCGTCAGCCCTTCCTCAACCGGCTTATTTAATGTAATGACATCTCCGACATTCAAGGATAGAAACTCTGCTATGGAAATATTTGATTCACCCAGTTCTGCGATGATCGGTAATTTCGCTTTTTTAACTCTTTCTTTAATCGCTACTACTTCCTCAGGTGCTCTCGATTTTTTCTCAGAAATGAACCACTGATGCGTCGACAGCTTGGACATGATCGGTTCAACTACCACATGCGGAATACATAAGTTAATCATTCCCGTGGTGTCACCGATCTTGGTACTGAGCGAAATAAGAGCAATGGTCTCATTCGGAGAAACAATCTGCATAAACTGCGGATTCGTCTCCAGTGCTTCCATTCTTGGTGTGATATCAAGTACCGTCTTCCACGCTTCTTGCAGGCTGTCAAATGCCTTGCTGAATATTCGTTCCATAATGGTAGTTTCAATCTCAGTCATCGAGCTTGTCTTGGCTGAAGAAGTTCCAGGCCCGCCTAATAAACGATCCAGCATCGCGTATGCAACGTTGGGGTGTACTTCAAGCACCATTCTGCCTTGGAGCGGCTCCGCTTCAAAAATGTTCAAGATCGTCATCTTCGGTATGGACCTGATAAACTCGTCATAAGGAAGCTGCTCAACCTGAACAACATTAATTTGAACAAAAGTTCGTAATTGTGCTGAAAAATAAGTGGTCAGATATCTCGCAAAGTTCTCATGTATACGTGTCAAGCTTCGAATATGATCCTTCGAAAAGCGTACAGCACGTTTGAAATCGTAGGATCTAATCTTTCGCGCGGTTTCTTCCTTCTTGAGCTCTTCAGCATCCATCTCCCCAGAGGAAAGAGCAGCGAGGAGGGCATCTATCTCATTCTGTGAAAGTACATCAACCATTTATCTCACCCCCTTGCAGAAATAAAAATGAACTTACCTAAGCTGCATTACAAGCCTGCTACCACGATAGAAGTGATTTTACTTTCCGTAACTCTGCCGCTTGGCAGTTCCTTATTAATCAGCTCCGTGAGCTCACTCAGGAACAAATCACGGTTCTTGCCGGACTCAAGCTGCTCAGGCTGAGTATCAGCCAGCTTCTGCAGGATGGCTGGCTTGATCTGAATTTCCTTAATTTTCTCAAAATCTTCTTTAGCTTCCTTGGAGTTCACCTGGAATGCGAGGTTCAATTGAACAATATTCGTATATCCTGCAAGGTTGGTCTTGATGTCTGTAATTTCTGAAGTCAGCTCTACGATTTCATCTGCGGATAAATGCTTCGTCGCTGTACTTTCAGCCACTTCCTGATTTGAGCTCTCATCTGCATTTGTCCGATCTACTAACAGAACCACAGCAAGCACGATCAGGGTAATACCAAGCATGATCGTAGAAAGCCAGGGTAACATCTTTTTCATATTAGGAATCCTCCGTTTGCTGCTGCACTTTTATCGTTGCTGCATGTATGCCTATTTCACCGTTATACTCTTTGATCTTGTTAATGATTTCGTCTGCCTTTTCTAATACAATCAACCGTTTACCTGTAACGAGAGTGATGTATGTATCCGGTGTTTCTTCTACAGTTTCTACGAGCAGCGCATTTAACCACATGGATGAACCATTTAATCTCGTCACTAATATCATGGGGTTCTCCTCCCGCTTAAGTGCCTAAGGGAAGCTGTCAGCCTCCCCTAAGCTATCAAATTATTAACGCTTGAGGTTTACTACTTCAGTAAGCACTTCATCAGAGGTTGTAATAATACGTGAATTCGCTTGGAATCCGCGCTGTGCCACGATCATTTCTGTAAATTCACCCGTAAGATCGACGTTAGACATTTCCAGCTGTCCTGTAACAATCGCTCCAGTACCTGCTTCAGCATCATTGGCAGTAACGATTTCAAGTTCTCCTTCGGGATTGGCATTCAAGGTCATACGGTACAGGTTGCCTCCCATTTTCTCAAGACCGCCAGGATTGGCGACAAGTCCGATCCCCAGCTGAACATCGGCAGCTATCGTTCCATCCGCAAGCTGTGTATTAATCATGCCATCCTGACCGATTGAAAAGGCCACCACTTCAGGGTCGATCACGATTGCCGCTCCATCGGAATCAAAAACAAACAATCCGTCAGATGTCAAAAGATTTCCATTTGCATCCACATGAAAATCACCAGCACGTGTAAGATAAGGTGGTTCTTGACCATCCGTAAGACCTACCAGAAAGAATCCATTGCCTTCGAGACGCAAATCCGTAGGATTGTTTGTCGTTTGAGCTGATCCTGCAAGGTGCATTGTGTCAATTGAGCCTACACTCACCCCAAGACCTACCTGCTTCGCATTCACTCCTCCACTCTCATCCGTTGGAGCAGTTGTTCCGGAAATCGTTTGGCTCATAATATCCTTGAACATAACCCGGCTGGATTTAAATCCGGTGGTATTCACATTCGCAATATTGTTACCAATCACATCAAGCTTGGTTTGGAATCCTCTCATTCCGGACACTCCGGAATACATAGACTTCAGCATCTCGCACTACCTTTCTATTGTTCAGTTTTTTTTGCCGCTTCAGTCGGTCCACGGCATGAAGGCTCTCCGTTTAGGGCCAGCCGGTTAAGATACAATTACTGCACTGTCAATCTGAGTAAAAACATTGTCACTCATGGAATCCCCGTTCACCGCGGTTACCACTGTGCGGTTCGGCACATTCACAATAAAGGCCGTATCCTGCATCAGCACCAGTGTTTCCTTTGCTCCTTTTGCAGCTGCCTTGTCAATTGCATCACCGAGCATCATCAGCTGCTCATTCCCGAGCTCGATTCCACGCTGTGCAAGCCTTTTGGAGGCATGATGACTGAGCTTGACCCATTCCTGATTTAACAGTTCTTGAAAAGAAGTTCCTGCCGCTGAGGAGCTCGTGCTCTTCTTGTTGACATCTCGAAGGCTTCCGGGTGAAACCGGTCCTGTATACAGCTGGCCTACTCTTAAAATGTCACTCATACCTGTGTACCGGATTGATCTTCAGATGATTCTTCATCGGCGAGCTCTGCATCTGGCTGCTGCACTTCTTCTCCCTCTGCTGGTGCTGGGTCACTGATTTGTATGATGTCTGTAAGGGCTACTTCTTCATCACCGATCATTGCATACTGAATTTGATCACGAATCATGATGGACTCTACCTGTCCAGTAAGCACACCCGATTCTCCTGTTTCCGCATTTTCTCCGATCCAGCTTACATTTTTGCCAATCAATCCGGATGCTGCACCAAGAGATTGTGCCAAGCTCTCCAGCTGGCCTGAAATATTGGTTAGCTGTTCAACTGAAGTAAACTGTGCCATTTGAGCGATAAATTCTTTATCCTCCATCGGCTGCATCGGGTTCTGATTCTGCAGCTGGGTAATAAGAATTTTGAGGAATTGATCCTTGCCCATCTCCTGCGTTGATTTTCTACTGGCTGCGGCCACATTGCCCGCCGAATAGTTCGGCCATATATTCGATGTTGAGATTATGTCTGCCACTCGTTACCACCTCACTTCCTATCAAGCTTTGGCTGTAAAGCCTTGGGTACCTTCTGCTGAAGGGAAGACCTCCAGTCCTTGCTGTTCTCTCATCCATGTTCGAAGCTCATCCTGCATCTCTACCGCCTGAATGGCATCTTCATCTCTTTGCTCACGTTCCCTGGATCTCCGTTCTCCACCGGACTGTCCGTTAGAACCTCCGCCATCCTGATACATATGAGAGGATAGTGATGTGTTCTGTGTGACTTCCAGTCTTTCGACTTGGATCCCCTGAGCCTGGAGTGTGGCTCTCAGCTGAGTGATCTGCTGCTCGAGCAAATCCTTGGCCATCACCTGTTCTGTCATAAACCGGGCAACGAGTTGTCCATTCTGCATGGACAGCTGAACATCAACCTGGCCTAGATGCTCCGGCCGCAGTGAAATTACCGCTTCCGCTACGCCGTTCTGTTTAACAAACTCAAACTTCTGAATGACAAACTCAGACATATCCTTCACAAACTGCCCTGCAGGTATTGCCAGCTCAGATTTTGCAACGGGTGTTTGCACATTACCACTGCGCAGTACGAGCTGACCCGCTGTCGTAGGCTCGTTATCCTTCCCTTGTTCACCATCTGAAGTTGGTGCAGAAGAGTCCGCCTCTTCAACGATGCCGGTCTTCGAAGCTTCGGTTGGAACAACCTTAACCGCTTCCTTGTCGGTGACCTGATTGGAGTCCTCTGCGTTGCTAACGGTACTCGAGCTGTCCTCACCTGCGGCTTTGAGCAGCTGCTCCATTAATGTAGAGCTGGCATTCTGGACCACAGCATCCTTATTGGAAGGCATATTCACGACATTTGCTATTTGCTCTGTTACGACCTGTAATTTCTCTAGAGGGTCTGTATTTATATCTGCTTTTTGTAATAGATTCTTGAGAGATGTAATCAGCTCTGTATGTAGGCTCTGCTGCTCCAGTGCTTGTCCATCTGAACTCATCTTCCCGCTTGCTTCAACCACTTGCTGCAATGCCTCTTGCACCGCATATTGGATCGTGTTCGGATCATTAGCCAGGATATTGACTATTTGCTGTGAAGTAGAATCCGTTGATTCACTACCTTCCTGAGCCGCTGGGTAATATGCATTCATGAATTGCGAGAGCCAAGCATTCAAATCGGCTAATAATTCTGAATCCTCTAGCAGAAGCTCCTCTTTGGATTCTTCCAGTGCTTTGATCAGGTTCTCAATCAGCTGTTCTGCTGCTGCGAAGAGCTCTGACTCATCCAGCATTGCCAGATTCATTTCCTCCTCGGAAGCCGTAATTCCGGCTGCGGCCATGAAAGCAAACAGTCCTGCTTGATTGACGTCAGATGTGCTGCTGCCAGAAGATGAAGTGGTCCCCATCATTCCCTGAAGCTGTTCCAAAAAGGACGGCTGCGTACTCGTTCCCGTTCCGCTGCTGCTTCCTGCAAGTGTACTGCTTGTTGTTGATTCGGTAGTCTGTGTCATCGCCATTTGCGGCAAGAAAGATATCATTTCTTTTTTCACCTCCTTTCAAGTCGCAAGCTAGGCTCTATTTCCCACCCATAAGCCTATTCAGAATTTTGGCAGATGCCTCTTTATCGATACCGGACATGCTGTCTAGGAGCTCTGCTCTCTTGGCATCATCAACCGTCTTAAGGATCGTAATGGCCCGATCAGAGCTGATCTTGTTCATTTCCAGAATGAGCGCTGCACCGCTTGCAGCCGACATGGACGAGAACGTTTGAGTAAGTTCAGTCTGGTCCAGATTTCGACTATTATTGGTCTGTGTCGTCTCCGCTGCAGGCTGGCTTGCTGCGAGCTGTGATTGCAATGCCGCGATCGCCTTCACCTCTGAGGTTGTTACTTCCTTGAGAGCTGAAGTCAATTCAGCAGCAGACTGTGGATTCATTTTCTCTAGAATGCCTATCTGCTCATCCGATTTCATCTCTGACAGAAGCTGAACCTGCTCTTCTTTTGTCATACTTTGAATAATTGGTGCTGCTTTACTAGGCTTCATCTCTCCGTACATCTTGGCTAGGTCCCTGATCTCCTGCACATAAGGATCGACCTGTTCCTCGCCATCTTCCGTACTGCTATCCTTCGCTTCCTCCAACTGCTTAATTTCTTCCTCTAACTGCTTTACTTTGTCATCTTGCTGTGTCTTTTGCGCTTCTGCCTCGGCCAGACCCTGCTCAGCAGCCTCAAGATCTGCCTTCAAAGTTGCGATTGTAGCCTGGTCGCTCTCCATTTGCTGCTCCAGCTTTCTCTCTTTGACCAATTCCGGATCGAGCGCATCTTCAGGAATCCATTCTTTCACAATCGGAACTTGGCTTAAGAAAGCAAATGCCTTATTCTTGAAGTCACCGTTCAGCACGATGAGAAGCACTGTAACGAGGACAGCTGTAAATACGATCGGGATTGCGATTACAAGGAATTTTTCCCATCCACTGCTGGACTCTCGCTCCAGCTCTTCCTTATCCTTGCCTACCAAAACTCATACCTCCTCCGGCGCATTTCCTCACGTCACTGTCATTAACGTGCTTTGACTGCAAAGCGCACCGTTGCCATTTCATCCAGTTCATTTTGTTCCCGAAGGAGCATTTCCTGTTGAAAATGCATTTTCGCTTTTTCTCTTGCTTCCATCCAAACCTTCTCGTCCAGCATCTTGTCATTCAGAAAATCCTGATTCTTCTTCACGTTCACTTGTGCATAAGCCACATCGTTGTTCTTACGGCTGATACATTCATCCAGATAATGAATATATCGGTTCATTTCCTGAAGATTCGCAGCGGATAATGACTGCTGAGATGACGATGAGATGCCCTGGAGCATATTTTCTTTATCTTGAACCAGCTCCATAAGATGCTGCTCCTCTGATTTCAGCTTGCCAATTGCGGAGGACAGCAGCCATTCAGCTTGTGTTTTTTCAGTGGATTTAAGATCGACAACCTTCTGAAAATGATACGTGAATCTCATAACTTACTTGTTCATCTCCTCGAAAATTCTGTAATCAATCTCTGCATAACCTCGTCCAAATTCGTCTTCTCATCTACTTTTTGCCGAGTGAAATCCCAAATATCTCCGATTCGGTCGATAGACTCGTCAATTTCCACATTAGAGCCTTTTTGATAAGCTCCTATGTTGATTAGATCCTCCGAGTTCTTGAACACGGACATCAGTCTTTTTATATTCTCGGCAGCCTCAATCTGATCGCGTGGGGCAATGTCCTTCATCACCCGGCTTATACTTGCCAGCACATCAATGGCTGGAAAATGACCCTTGTTTGCAATGCCCCGATTGAGCACGATGTGTCCATCGAGTATTCCCCTGACGGCATCGGCAATCGGTTCGTTCATATCGTCACCATCTACCAGCACGGTATAAAAAGCAGTGATCGAGCCCGTTGGTCCTGTACCCGCTCTTTCCAGCAATTTAGGGAGACTCGCGAATACAGACGGAGTATAACCTCTCATAGCGGGCGGTTCCCCAACGGCTAGACCAACCTCCCGCTGGGCCATCGCATATCTCGTGACAGAGTCCATCATCAACATCACGTTCATGCCTCGATCTCGAAAGTACTCTGCAATGGTTGTCGCTATGAGCGCACCCTTAATTCTCACCAGTGCAGGCTGATCCGAGGTCGCAACGATGACGACAGAGCGTTCTAAGCCTTCCGGTCCCAAGTCCCGTTCAATGAAGTCGAGCACCTCACGGCCGCGTTCTCCAATCAGTGCGATGACATTCACATCGGCTGATGTATTCCTTGCGATCATCCCCATGAGCGTGCTTTTCCCTACCCCGGATCCGGCAAAAATACCTACACGCTGGCCTTTGCCAATCGTAAGCAGGCCGTCGATGGCCCGAACACCAATGCTTATCGGCTCCTGCACTCTGGGCCTGTTGAGCGGATTAATAGGCGTACTAGAGGTGGAGTAATGCTGCATTCTCGCGGGTATTAACGATCCATCCAGCGGCTGACCTAATCCATCCAGTACTTTTCCTAACAGCTCAGAACCCACCTGTACATTCAGCGGCTTCCCCGTCCCTACGACATCACATCCAGGACCGATAGATTGCAAATCTCCAAGCGGCATCAGCAGCACTTTGTTGTCTCTAAACCCGACAACCTCAGCCTTCAAAGGTGCCGATGACTGGCTGGGATAGATGAGGCATACATCCCCTATGCTGGCGTCTGGACCTTCCGACTCCACCATCAGCCCGATCACCTGCGTTACTTTTCCATTAATACGAATCGGGTCCAAATGTTTGAGCTGATCTATATATCTGTGTGAGCTAAGCACCTTCATACTGTCCT
This sequence comes from Paenibacillus urinalis, assembly GCF_028747985.1. Taxonomy (NCBI): domain Bacteria; kingdom Bacillati; phylum Bacillota; class Bacilli; order Caryophanales; family Paenibacillaceae; genus Paenibacillus; species Paenibacillus urinalis. The sequence goes on along the minus strand of NZ_CP118108.1, from coordinate 2,052,236 downwards.
CGCTCCTCCTGATCAAGTGCGACTCGGATCAATTCCTTCTTGATCTCTGTCAATTGGGTATCTATTCTTGCATCGACACTCCCGTATGCCGAACGGATAACACAGCCTCGATCCTTGACAGAAGCGTCAGGCAATATTTTCAGCTCGGCTTGAGAATCAATCGCGAAGGACAATTCCTCTCTCGCTGCTTGAACAAAGGAGAACTGGGATGGAGCGACACATAGAGTAATGACCCCTTGCTCTCGTTTCCGAGATAGATTCTTCTTGATCAGATCGAGCATGAGATCCGTATCCTCAGTCAGCTGTCTGTCAATGATTTTCTCCGCGATTGCACTGCTGAGCTCAACGAGGAAGGGCTCTGCTTCCTGTATGATCTGCTCCTTCGCTTGGTATGCTTCATTCAGCACTGCCTGAGCTTCAAGCATCTTAATCTCCACTTGCTCCTGAAGCTCCTTCTGTGCTTTGTCACACCCTTCGTCATATCCCTGTTTAAAACCCTCAGAGCGCAGCGCCTCAACCAAATGCTCATCCTGTAATCTTTTTTCTTCCCACCAGGCCTCGATCTGAGCTCTGCTCTCCTGCAGTATCCGTTCCGCTTCTTCTGCCGCTTCACGAATCTGTCTTTCTGCAAATTCTTTCGCATTATGAAGCATTTCTTCTTTTAGTTTCAGAGTCTCCTCATCAACACTCGGCTGTTGACCGATATTAGAAGTAACATCCAAATTGTCCGTAATTTGTTCCTCCTGCTGCTTATCGCCATACTCATGAACAGATCTCAGCTGTTTGTGAGTATCCACCGGGACGTATTGGAAGGACTTGATCAAATTAGACAACGATATCATCTCCTCCGCCGCGAGCTATAATAATCTCACCGGCTTCTTCCAGTCTTCTGATCGTTGCTACAATTCGAGTCTGTGCTTCTTCCACATCACGAAGCCTTACAGGACCCATGTACTCCATCTCTTCCTTGAACGTTTCGGACATGCGTTTCGACATGTTCGTGAATATCGCCTGACGCACTTCTTCACTCGCCACTTTAAGTGCAAGCTGCAGATCAGCATTGTCGATATCACGGATAATGCGCTGAATTGAACGGTTATCCACATTCACAATGTCTTCAAATACAAACATCCGTTTCTTAATTTCTTCTGCAAGCTCTGGATCTTGAATTTCGAGAGAATCGAGAATCGTACGCTCTGTTCCCCGATCGACACCATTTAGAATCTGAACAATGGATTCAATACCGCCGGCATTCGTGTAATCCTGTGTCACGGTTGCAGACAGCTTCTGTTCCAGAACCCGTTCAACCTGTGAAATGACTTCAGGTGAAGTGCTGTCCATAACGGCAACACGTCTTGCAACATCTGCCTGCTTGTCCTGCGGAAGCGAGGACAGGATAGCTGCTGCCTGCTCAAATTGCAGATAGGACAGTACTAGCGCAATGGTTTGCGGACTCTCGTTCTGAATGAAGTTAAGAATTTGATTCGGATCCGCTTTACGAGCAAAATCAAACGGTCTGACCTGAAGTGTAGCGGTTAGACGATTGATAACCTCGAGCGCTTTTTGCGATCCAAGCGCTTTTTCCAGTATCTCTTTGGCATAATTGATCCCGCCCTGAGAGATATATTCCTGTGCCAGGCAAATTTGATGAAACTCGGACATAATCAATTCCTTTTCTCCCGAATCCACCTTACGAACATTGGCAATTTCCAGCGTCAATTGTTCGATCTCTTCATCTCTCAAATGCTTGAAGATTTGCGCAGACACTTCCGGTCCTAATGTTATAAGCAATATGGCCGCTTTCTGCCGGCCTGTTAATCCGTTCCCCTGCTTAACCAACTCGTTCACCTCTATTCATCAGCTAGCCATGTACGAAGCAGGTTAACAAATTCATCTGGTTTCTTCTTGGCGAGTGTTTCCAGCTGTTTGCGCACTTGGCTTTCATTCGTGACTGTTTCCAGATTAATGGACGGGAACTCTGTAGGAACCTGGAGCGGAATATCTTCTTCGAACTCTTCTTCCTTGTTGCGCCGTCTTCTGTATATTAAATATCCACCGCCAGCGAGCAGTAATGCAGCGGCTGCAGCCAGACCCCAGATCATGCCTGATGTGAGCTGAATTCCGGTTTGTTCCGCTTCTTGCACTTGTGCTGGTTTCTCAGTGACAGATACTCTCTGAGTCACTTGGTCTTCAGTGTATTCAACCCCTGAGTTCGACAATGAGGATCTGACAATATTTTTAAGCACCTCTCTGATCTGTTCCGTGGTGTCTGATGTTCCATCGTCTTGATCATCATTTGGACTACCAGGTGATTCAACTGCTACATTAATGGTTAAATCTTTAACAACGTATGGACTTTGCACGATCTCTTTGGCAATACGGTTTACTTCGTAATTGATGACAGAAGAACTGTCTTCACCGCTTGAAGTGGAAGCATCAGCTGCCGGGTAATTAACAACATCTTCTTCTCCGGTGCCTGCAACTCCGCCATCAGCAGCACTGCCGCCAGTATAACTGCTTTGAATATCCTGAACGCTGATTTCGATTCCCCTCATATTTTCTTCATCCACAGGAGTAACGAGATTTTGCGTTTCATTGACTTTGTCAAAGTTCAGGTTAGAAGTTACAAGCACGTCAACATTGCTGCTGCCTGTAATACCCGTCAAAAATTCTCTGACTGTTTTCTCAATGTCTTCTTCATATTGCTTCTGCAGCTGCATGTTCTCCTGTACTTCACCGAGAACACTACCACCACCGCGCTCCGTAGGAACGAGCTCCTCGCCTTGATCTGTTGAAATCGTAATATTCTCAATGGGCAGATGTGGCACAGCTGTTTTCAGCAAATTGAAATATCCGTCAACGGCCGCCTGCGAAGGCTGATACCCTGGTTGAAATTTAAGCACCGCTGACGCGGATGCACTGTCCTGAGCTGATGATGCAAACAGGCTTTCTTTGGGAAGGTTAACTAGGACTTTAGCCTCAGATATCCCCTGCATACCTAATAGCATCTGCTCGATTTCACCATTAAAAGCATTGGCATACTTCACTTGGAATTCTTTGTCCGTCATACCCATTGCTGACGAGCCCTGCTCAAAGATGTCATATCCGATCGATCCATTCTGAATCAAGCCTTGAGAGCCGACATCGACCTTTACACGAGCCGCTTGGGTACTTGGGATCGAAATTTCAGAGCCATCTGCGTTCAATTGAAAAGGAATATTGCCTGATTCTAAATAGCTGATTACTCCAGCAGAATCTACGGCATCCAGCCCCGTAAACGCAACCTCATATTCCGTCTTGGAGAACTGCATCGTCAGAACCACAATGGCAATGATCAGGAATAAGACGGTAGAAATTAACATTATTTTTTGTTTTTTCGTAAATTTATTCCAATACGCGGATACCTTGTCCTTATATTGGGCAATTCTTTCGTTCACTGTGTCACCTCATCCGAAACTTTGCTATAAACATTAACTACATTTGGATCCGCATGATTTCCTGGTAGGCCTCGATTACCTTGTTTCGAACTTGGGTTGTCAGTTGCAGACTAAGGAGAGCCTGCTGTGATGCGACCATAACCTGATCAACATTTACGTTGCCAAGTACAAACTCAGTTGACATTTCGCTTGCATGTTTTTCTTGATCTGCCACTTGAGTGATTGCATCTTCAAGGTAGGAAGAGAATTGATTGATGGTTTCTGTTGGGGTTGACTTGCCCTGTGTCATGGTAACATTAGGGGTTTGTATAGCTGATGCTTTAAACATCGTATTTTCGATCACGATTTTCCCTCCCATTATCTTCACGATTATGTATCTACATCATTTTGCTCTAGCTTATTTCTAACGTCCGATCTCCAGTGCTTTCATCACCATTGCTTTAGAAGCATTTAGTGCAGTAACGTTTGCTTCGTAGGATCTGGATGCACCTATTAAATCTACCATTTCTTTGGTTGTATCCACGTTAGGCATGTACACGTACCCTTCTGCATTTGCATCCGGATGTGTCGGATTGTATACCGGCTTCAGTGGTGCCGTGTCCTCTTCTATCGCCGCTACTTTGACTCCCTGCGCCACATTTCCACCTTGCATTTCATTATCTATCATCTGTTTGAAGCTGGGCTGATTTGATTCCAGGACGACCATTTTCCGCTTATATGGAACGGCTTCCCCATTCTCGATCCTTGCTCTCGTCGTCTCACTGTTCGCAATGTTGGAGGAAATAACATCCATGCGAAGCCGCTGAGCCGTTAGTGCAGATGCACTGATATCAAAGCTCTTACTGATGTTCACTTATGATCTATCTCCCTTCGGTTGCAGTGCGCATAATCTTGATATGTTCATTTACCAGTTGAATATAAGAGTTATACCGCAGCTGATTCTCCGCCAAAAGGCTCATTTCCTTATCCACGTCAACATTGTTGTCATTATTACTCATTGCTGTACTGTTATCGGTTGTTGTGACAGCTGCTGGAATGGAAGAACTAGGACCAATGGGTATGTGTCTCTCATTCGTACGTCTTCCAGTTAAAGTAGGTGTTCCCTGCATTTCCTGTTCAAGCAGTTGCTCAAAGTGAACCTCTGAACGTTTGAAATACGGCGTGTCACTATTCGCTATATTATTAGTAATCGCAAGTTGTCTGACGTTAGCAGCATCAACCCCTGCCTGCAATGTTCGAAAGCTTACATCATTCAGAAGATTAATCCTCATTCTCTCCCTTCCAGAATCTTTAAACTATTACCATCTGAAAAATGAGACCTAGTTCAAATTATTTCGACAAATAAATCTGAACTTCTCTCTTTTCCTAGGTCTTTAGTAGAAATAATAAGTTATTTGTCGTATATTCTAAGTTTCTTAGAGTTGGGCATTTATTACAATAAGAAAAAAGCCCTATCTTTTGCCAAAAACAAGGACTTAATATGTATAATTTTCAAAATATGTACATTCTCATGAAAATATAGTCCCATTCATAGCTCTATATTTTCATAAAATATTCTTAATTTCAGATAGGTCGATCTTAAGACTTCACTAATATCGACATGATACTTTAGGAGGAAAAAGCGCGACAAACCGCATTTATTGTCATATTTGACTTGGGGACTGGCCGGTTTTTTACCATAAAGCAAGTATAGAATTGCACTAAGATGAAAATGCGCACAAAAAAAGACTCTTCACAGAGAAAATCTCTATAAAGAGTCTTATTTCTACAAAATATACTGGCTTAGATCACGGTCTTTCGCAATTCCACCTAGCTTCTCTCTTACATATTCCGGTGTGATCGTCATTTTATCTAAGGTCAGCTCCGGCGCTTCAAAGGACAGATCCTCCAGCAGCTTCTCCAAAATTGTATGTAGACGACGAGCACCAATATTCTCCGTATTCAGGTTGACGGATTCTGCGATGTTCGCGATCTCCCGAATGGCTTCTGGAGAGAATTCAATCTCGATGTCCTCGGTCTTTAGCAGATCAACATATTGTTTGGTCAGCGCATTTTTCGGTTCCGTCAAGATAGATACAAAATCATCCAAGGATAGACTGCTGAGTTCAACCCGAATAGGGAATCGCCCTTGAAGCTCTGGAATGAGATCTGACGGCTTCGACACATGGAAAGCACCTGCAGCTATAAACAGGATATAGTCCGTCTTTACAGGCCCGTATTTGGTCATTACGGTCGATCCTTCGACGATAGGAAGAATATCCCTCTGAACACCCTCACGGGACACATCCGGCCCTGATCCTTGTCCACGGCTTGCTACCTTATCGATCTCGTCTATAAAAATAATGCCGGACTGCTCTGCACGCCGAATCGACTCCTGTGTTACATCATCCATATCGATCAGCTTGCCTGCTTCTTCCTGAATAAGTACTTTACGTGCTTCCTTGATGGGAAGCTTGCGTTTCTTAGTACGTTTCGGGAGGAAGTTGCCAAACATCTCCTGCATATTCATGCCCATTTGATCATTGCCTTGGCCTGCAAACATATCAAACATGTTAGGTGCATTATCCTCAATATCAATTTCGATCGTATCATTCTCAAGCTGACCGGCCAGCAGTTCAAATTTCACTTTACGTCTGCGTTCATTGACAGAGGCATCTTGTGCCGGATCTTCCTCTTGCTGTGGCTGCTGATGATTGCCAAACAGCATTTCGAAAGGATTTTTTTGATTCTTCGATTTGTTAGCCGACGGGACAAGGATTTGCACAATACGCTCATTCGCATTTTCCTCAGCCTTGTCTTTGACCTTTTCCGTCTTCTCCAATTTGACAATCCGGATCGAAGTTTCAATTAAGTCACGAACCATCGATTCGACGTCACGTCCGACATAACCAACCTCGGTGAATTTAGTTGCTTCCACTTTTACAAATGGAGCACCGACCAGCTTGGCAAGCCGTCTAGCGATCTCCGTCTTACCTACCCCTGTCGGTCCAATCATCAGTATATTCTTAGGTACAATTTCATCCTGGGCATCTTCCGGCAGCCTGCTTCGACGATATCTGTTACGGAGGGCAACAGCGACGGACTTCTTGGCCTGCTTCTGACCAACGATGTACTTATCCAGCTCAGCGACAATTTGTCTGGGAGTAAAAGCTTCGTTCATGATTTACATACCTCCTTTTATTCCTGTTCCTATTCAGAGTTTACAGTTCTTCAACGATAATATTACTGTTCGTAAACACACAAATCTCGGAAGCTACAACCAAAGCCTCACGAGCCATATCCTTTGCTTCAAGCTCACCCGGATGCCGCTTCAGAGCTCTTGCAGCTGCAAGAGCATAGTTGCCGCCTGAACCGATGGCCAAAATATCATCATCAGGCTCAATAATCTCCCCGCCTCCAGATATCAGCAGCATGCCTGTTTTGTCCATCACGATCATTAATGCCTCCAGCTTACGCAGCACACGATCCTGACGCCAATCCTTGGCGAGTTCTACCGCAGCTCTTTGCAGATTGCCATGATGTTCCTCAAGCTTGCCTTCAAATTTCTCAAACAGAGTGATGGCATCCGCTACAGAACCAGCAAAGCCTGCAACAACCTGTCCGCGGTACAATCTCCGAACCTTCTTCGCCGTATTTTTCATTACCACGCTTTGCCCCATTGTAACCTGTCCATCACCTGCGATGGCCGCCTTGCCATGATGACGCACAGCACAGATCGTCGTCGCATGAAATGTAGTTTCCATAAATGCTACCTCCCTTGATTCGTATATGGTAAAAACCCGGCACGTCGCTGAGAGACTTACCGGGCTTTCCTCAAGATGTCGCTATTGCACTGTGGAGAGACCTTGCTCTTGCTTGAAACGTCTTATGCTGTCTAACGCACGATTCGCCAGCGCCTCATTTTTTTCCTTCTTATTCCGAATTTTTTGCTCCAGCTTCGGCAATAGGCCAAAGTTGGCGTTCATTGGCTGGAAGTGTTTGAAATCAGCCGTCGTAATATAGTTCGCCATACTTCCTAGCGTACTGTCTACAGGCAGCGTCGTCAGATCTTTGCCCAGTGCCAGATTCGCAGCATTCATACCCGCGATCAGTCCGGAGGCAGCAGACTCTACATAGCCCTCTACACCTGTCATTTGACCAGCAAAGAACAGGTTACTCCGATTCTTAAACTGATACGTAGGCTCAAGTAATTTGGGAGAGTTAATAAAGGTATTACGATGCATAACCCCATAACGCACAAATTCTGCATTCTCAAGACCTGGGATCATACCGAATACACGCTTCTGCTCTCCCCATTTCAGATGAGTTTGGAAGCCTACCAGATTATACAGCGTTCCTGCCGCGTTATCCTGACGCAGCTGGACAACGGCATAAGGCAGCTCTCCAGTATGCGGGTTAACTAGACCGACTGGCTTCATCGGCCCGAATAGCGCCGTCTGTTTGCCGCGCTTCATCATAACCTCAATCGGCATGCAGCCCTCAAAGTAGATTTCCTTCTCAAACTCTTTAAGCTCAGCAACCTCAGCTGCGATCAGAGCATCGTAGAAACGATCAAACTCTTCTTCATTCATGGGGCAATTGAGATAAGCCGCTTCTCCCTTATCATAACGTGATGCCAGATAGACTTTGTTCATATCAATGGATTCTTTCTCTACAATCGGTGCTGCCGCATCGTAGAAATAGAAGTATTCTTCACCCATCAGATCTTTAATCTGTGAGGACAATGCAGGCGAAGTCAGAGGACCTGTTGCAATAACGACAATGCCATCCGTCGGAATCTCCTGAATCTCCTCATTCACTACCGTAATAAGCGGATGCTCATGCAGTGTATTCGTGATCTCACCGGAAAATCCATCCCGATCAACCGCCAGTGCTCCACCAGCAGGAACTGCGTTACGATCGGCGGAGCCGATCACCAGTGAATCCAACATACGCATCTCTTCTTTTAATACACCTACAGCATTCGTCAGGCCATTTGCTCGAAGTGAGTTACTGCACACCAGCTCAGCAAATTTATTCGTATGATGAGCTGGCGTTTTTACGACCGGTCTCATTTCATACAGCTTTACCGGTACCCCTCTTTGTGCAATCTGCCAAGCAGCTTCACTTCCTGCCAGTCCTGCACCAATTACTGTTACTTGTTGTTTCTCGTTCATATTTACCCCCTCGCTGCATGTATCCAGTACTCTATAGCAAGAATCCTGGATACAGAAAGCTGCAGCCCGTACTACCGGTTAATCCATTATTTTTATGATTTAAATTTCGACCGCTTCGTCCGCTTCCTCGACCGGTTCTGTATGATCGCAAGAAGTACACTGCAGTCTTGTTCCTTGCTTGTTTCGCTTCTCTACCATCAATGAATCACATTTAGGACAAGGCTTAGGTGACGGCTTATCCCAGGAGACAAAATCACATTCAGGATATCGGTCACAGCCGTAGAAAATCCGTCCTTTTTTACTGCGGCGCTCGACGACCTGTCCTTCCTTACACGTCGGGCAGGTTACCCCGATATTTTTAATAATCGGCTTGGTATTGCGGCAATCCGGGAATCCAGAGCATGCCAAAAACTTACCGAATCGGCCAAATTTATATACCATCGGTTTACCGCATTTCTCACAGATCTCATCGGAGACCTCATCCTGGATTTCGATCTCACTCATTTCTTCTTCTGCGACATGCAGGCGCTTCTCAAAGGATTTATAGAACTCAGCCAATATTTTAACCCAGTCCTCAGATCCTTCTTCAACATGGTCCAAATCCTCTTCCATATGCGCGGTAAACTCAACATCGACAATTTCAGGGAAAAATTGCTCCATCTGCTCGTTAATAAGCTCACCAAGCTCTGTCGGAATAAATTTCTTCTCTTCTATTGCGACATAACCACGTTTCTGAATCGTCTCCAGCGTTGGAGCATACGTACTCGGTCTTCCGATGCCCAGCTCTTCCATTGTCTTGACGAGTCTTGCTTCAGTATATCGTGGCGGCGGCTGTGTAAAGTGCTGCTTCGGCTCAATTTCTTTATGAATAAGCTTATCCCCGCTCTTCAGTGGAGGCAGCAGCTTCTCTTCATCCGTTGTACCATCATCGTTACCTTCGACATACACCTTCATGAAGCCATGAAAGCGGACCTTGGAGCCTGTAGCACGAAAAGAAGCGTCTCCTGCTGCGATATCAACAGACAGGGTATCAAGAATAGCTGAGGCCATCTGACTCGCCACATATCGTTCCCATATCAGCTTGTATAGACGGAATTGATCACGACTTGTAAATGCTTTCACTGAATCCGGATCTCTCAATACGGAGGTTGGCCGAATCGCCTCATGCGCTTCCTGCGCATTCGCATTTTTCTTAGTATATTGTCGGAATGATTCCGGAACGAAGGATTCGCCGTACTTACCCGTAATATATTCTTTGGCTTCTTCCTGAGCAGACTGTGCAATACGCGTAGAGTCCGTTCTCATATAAGTGATCAAACCAACTGTGCCTTCCTTGCCGAGCTCGACTCCTTCATATAGCTGCTGAGCTACAGACATCGTCTTCGCTGCACGGAAATTCAATTTACGAGCCGCTTCCTGCTGTAAAGAACTTGTTGTAAAAGGAGCCGAAGGATTGCGCGTCCGCTCTTTCTCTTTGACCTCTGTTACGACATAATCCTTATCTTTAATTTCTTTAAGTATTTCTTTCACTTGCTCTTCATTACTGAGCTCCGTCTTCTCTCCGCGAAGCTGATGGAATTTTGCCTCAAACGGACTTCCGTCAGCTTCTAGTCTCGCCGTAATGCTCCAATATTCTTCCGGAACAAATTCGTTAATTTCGTCCTCACGATCCAGAATAATTTTGACAGCTACAGACTGAACTCGACCGGCAGATAGACCCTTCTTCACCTTTTTCCATAAAAGTGGACTGATCTTGTAGCCTACAAGCCGGTCCAAAATACGTCTAGCCTGCTGTGCGTTCACAAGATCCATGTTGATCTTGCGAGGCGTCTTGAAGGCATCCTTGACTGCTTGCTTCGTTATCTCATTAAATACGACCCGGCAGCTCTCGGTTTGGTCAAGCTCCAGAGCATGAGCCAAATGCCAAGCAATGGCTTCTCCCTCACGATCGGGGTCAGCTGCCAGATATACTTTTTTCACTTTTTTAGATGCGTCCTTAAGTTCTTTTAGCACAGAACCTTTTCCGCGGATTGTAATATATTTAGGATTAAAATCGTTCTCCACTTCTACGCCGGTCTGACTCTTCGGCAAATCGCGGACATGACCCATCGACGCTTTGACAATATACTTGCTGCCCAAATATTTACCAATTGTCTTTGCTTTCGATGGGGACTCCACGATGACAAGTGAATCCGCCATAGGTTCATCCTCCTCTCACAATATAGCCCTACATGTCACCTATGGCGGATGTAATTTAAAACGCCACAGGAATCTATATTAACTTATATATAGCACCAGGTAATTGCATGATTTGCTTTTTTATGATTAAAGATAACAGAACTGAATGCAAATGTCCAAAATCGAATGGGAGTTTGCCCACCAGTTCATCCAAAGTCAGTGGACCTGCCTCCAGCAAATCATATATCATTTGTTCCTCGGAACTCAAGCCTGGCATCATCTTCATAGCTGATTCGCTTCCCGTAGCAGCGATCCTCTCCTCGGTTCTCGGCTTAATTAGATGTGCGTATTCTTCATTAATATCCTCTGCGCAAGTAACCAGCTTGGCGCCTTGTTTGATCAGATTCAGTGTTCCCTGGCTCTTGGGTGAAGTAATCATACCCGGCACAGCAAACACATCTCTTCCCGCCTCAAGTGCAGCATCTGCCGTAATTAAGGAACCGCTCCGAATATCCGCTTCTACAACCAGCGTTCCATAGGTAAGTCCGGCAATAATTCGATTTCGTTGTGGAAAGAGCCCGGGACGAGGCTGCATATGGAGCGGATACTCGCTGACAAGCAAGCCTTGATTCTCTATTTGATTCGCGAGTGTATGATTCTCTGTCGGATAGATATGGGAGAAGCCTCCCCCTAATACAGCAATGGTCGTTCCTCCTGCCTTCAGGGCTGCTTCATGGCAGATACTGTCTATTCCTCGGGCAAGACCACTAACAATCGTGTAACCTGCATTGGAGAGCTCTGAAGCTAGAATCTCCCCTACCTTTTTGCCATAGCCTGAAGGCACCCGGGTTCCTACCATGGCAATCGAAGGATGATGCAGTAAGCTCACATTACCTTTTAGATATAGCACCAGAGGAGGGTCTGGCGTTTCCTTCATGAAAACAGGATAATCCTCATCCAGATAAGTTACAAATTGGGTACGTCCCTTCGATAAGGCATGAATTCTCTCCTCAATCCATACTTCAGAGAAGCGCTCGGTTATTTTGAGGGCCTGGTCTTTCGTCATTCCAGTCTGAATCCAGTCCTGAGTTTCGTATTTTAGCATGTCCTTATGTAAATTTCCACTTGAGAGCAGCTTATTTATCGTCTTTCTTCCAATCCCATCGATTTCATGCAGCCCAAGTAATAAATATCTAGATTCCAATAGACTAAACCTCCCGATTCATTAAACGAATGAGTAATTTTGTTATAAAAAGACAAAAAGCAACCCTTCTGTCGTCATTCGACAAAAAGGTTGCTTACCTTGATTCTGCAATATGCACCTTCCACTATTACAGCTATTATAATAGAAGGAAAATTATTTTAACAATTAGTGAGTCGTGCAGAGATTGAGAATACCGCGCTCTTCCAATACACTAACCAGCGTAGAGCCCATCTCCGAAGGTGTAGGAGCGACGCGGATTCCGCAGGCTTCGAGAGTCTCGATTTTTTCCTTCGCTGTTCCTTTGCCACCCGAAATAATCGCTCCTGCATGTCCCATCCGTTTACCTGGAGGTGCAGTCACACCGCCGATGAAGCCCACTACAGGTTTTGTCATATTATCGCGAATCCACTCTGCCGCTTCTTCCTCAGCCGTACCGCCAATCTCACCAATCATGATAACGGCATGTGTATCTGGATCCTCATTGAAACGAGAGAGAATGTCAATAAATTCAGAGCCCTTGACAGGGTCTCCACCGATACCAACCGCGGAGGATTGTCCGATACCGCGTGTAGTCAGCTGATGAACCGCCTCATAGGTTAACGTACCACTACGAGATACAACGCCAACATGACCCGGCATATGGATGTATCCTGGCATGATACCAATCTTGCACTCTCCCGGTGTAATGACACCTGGACAGTTAGGCCCGATCAGGACGGTCTTCTTGCCCTCCATATAACGGGAGACCTTAACCATATCAAGTACCGGAATACCCTCTGTAATACAAATAACGAGATCTAATTCCGCATCAACAGCTTCCATGATGGAATCTGCTGCAAAAGCCGGGGGAACATAAATAACACTTGCTGTAGCTCCGGTCGCTTCCTTAGCTTCTACCACGGTATTATAAACAGGCAGGCTAACGACATTGCCGTTCTCCAGTGTAATGTCAACGTTCGTACCACCCTTACCAGGAGTTACGCCGCCTACCATCTGAGTGCCGTAATCCAGCGCACCCTTAGCATGGAATTTGGCCGTGGCACCTGTGATTCCTTGTGTAATCACTTTTGTATCTTTATTTACCAAAATACTCACGATCGTTCACATCCCCTACGGTTATTTTTCAAATATTCGGGCAGCCCCGAAAAGGAATGAATTATTTAACGAGGGCAACGATTTTTTGTGCACCGTCTGCCATCGAATCCGCCGCTACGATGTTAAGACCGGATTCGGATAATATTTTTTTGCCGAGCTCGACGTTGGTTCCTTCAAGTCTAACGACAAGAGGTTTAGTGAGGCCAAGCTGCTTAGCTGCTTCAACAACGCCATCCGCAATAACATCACAGCGCATGATACCGCCAAAGATGTTAACGAAGATGCCTTCAACCTTAGCATCAGACAGAATGATCTTGAATGCTTCAGTTACTTTCTCGGTTGTAGCACCGCCCCCAACGTCAAGGAAGTTGGCCGGGTCGCCGCCGTAATACTTGATGATATCCATCGTTGCCATCGCAAGACCTGCACCGTTAACCATACAGCCGATGTTACCATCAAGCGCTATGTAGCTCAGGTCGAACTTCGATGCTTCGATCTCTTTCTCATCTTCTTCGTCTAGATCACGCAAAGCTTGAATGTCCTTGTGACGATATAAAGCATTGGAATCAAAATTGAGCTTCGCATCCAGCGCCATCACGTTGCCATCACCTGTAACAACGAGCGGATTGATCTCGGCAATAGAGCAGTCTTTATCAACGAATGCTTCATACAGCGCGAGCATGAACTTCACCGCTTTATTGACCAATTCACCTGGAATGTTAATTGCATAAGCTAGTCTCCGCGCCTGGAATACCTGGAAGCCAACCGCAGGATCAATAACTTCTTTGAAAATCTTCTCTGGTGTTGCTGCCGCTACCTCTTCGATCTCGGTACCGCCTTCTTCAGAAGCCATCATGACAACTCGTCCGGTTCCGCGGTCTACGACAACACCTACGTAATACTCCTTGCGAATATCGCATCCTTCTTCGATAAGAAGACGTTTTACTTCTTTACCTTCAGGACCCGTTTGATGAGTGACCAGCACTTTACCGAGAATTTCGGAAGCATATGCGCGTACTTCATCTGAATTTTTGGCTACTTTTACGCCGCCTGCTTTACCGCGTCCACCTGCGTGGATTTGCGCTTTTACTACAGTCACCTGGCTTCCCAGCGACTCTGCGGCCTCTACCGCTTCCTCTACCGTGTAAGCTACTTTCCCGTTCGGAACGGTAACTCCGTACTGTTTCAGCACTTCTTTTCCTTGATATTCATGGATATTCATTCTCGAATCCTCCTATCAACATGACTGCAACAAGGCGGGTTAAATGACATGTTTCCTTATAAACCCACATCATTGTAACATGTTTTTAAAACGCTTACCTTAAAAATTCATCTCCGAACGAGTGTATTTTGATATCGGTATCATTCCAAATATCGAATACTTGGCAATAATTGTAAACAAAAAACCTTCGTGATTAAAAGATTCTTTTAACCAGAAGGCTATTATTCAAAACCACTATATTCAGTTCGCCTGCTTATTCATATTCAGCTACTGCTGTTTGCTCTCCACGTTTGCATCGTGAACTTTGGCCAACAGACCTTTAAATTGATTAAGCATTACGGTAAACTGCTCATCATCATCGCTCGTTCCTGAGCGCATCGCCAGTGGAATATGGAGCGCTTCATCATGAAGCTTCGCACCTTCCTCTGTCAACGTAATCATAACCTTTCGCTCGTCGTTAGCAGAACGCTCCCTATTGATAAGACCCGCAGACTGCATTCGCTTCAGCAGCGGAGTCAGCGTGCCTGAGTCCAGGTACAGCTTCTCTCCGATATCCTTAACCGTGCATTCCTTATGCTCCCATAGCACCATGAGCACCAGATACTGCGAGTAAGTCACGCCAAGCTTGTCGAGAAAGGGCTGATACAGCTTCGTAATCTCTCTAGAGCATGCATATATAGCAAAGCAAAGCTGGTTCTCCAGCTTCAATTCTTCATGAATCGACATAGTACCTCCACCCGCCAATCAGATTATGTTCTAAACAAGTTGTCTTCAATGCTACTTTAGCAGGATCATTCACATTTTCTTCTTATTTTAGCACAGCAATCATAAAAATCTACATTTAATTTATAAAAATTATTTACAAATTTATTTTATAATGATAAATTTAATTGTACACAATATATATTTACGGCATTCATACATTATCGTCACTGTGTTCTTATGACTCGTTATTCATCCGTATATACAATTCTCTTGCAGACTACAGGTTATTCATTAGTAATATCAAGCTTGGTACATTTGTAGTGATGTTTCCATTACCCTATAAATTGTTGTATGCTGCTGAGAATTTTTATATAGATTATATAGATGTAGTTTCTTGGACATCCAGAATGACTTGAAAATGAGGAAGCACCTCTTCGCGCCCATACTCTCAAGAACTACGAGAGCAGCGTAGAATAGGTGCTTTCTTTTTTTGTATGGATAGATACGCCGTATTTGCAGAGAGGCAAAATTACAAATATATTCAGATCATTGATCTGGACTCTTTGTGTATGCTTACTTTATTCAACTAACTCTATTTGCTTAGCAGCTGCTTGTGCGGGAAAAGAAGTGTTTACTCCTCCATCTATTATAACTCTCACTTTTTCACCGATACTAAAGTCATTCACTCTATCATCGTCAATGGTAATCCAAATCGCATTGGGGTCAGCAATTTTTAAAATTTCTTCAACGGACTGCTGATTTATATCAAATTCTAATTCATCTAAACCCTCAACAACAAGCAGACGCTCTTTTTCTTTGTCAATGATGTATCCTGTGATAAAGTTTTCATTGGGATGATTACCGGCCTGCTCTTTGGTTGACCCAGCATCATTTCCTGCATTGCTCGGTCCCTCATTAAGCGAACACCCGCTTAATATTTGAGCTAATAGTATTAAAATAACAGTTAGCTTCTTCAAGTTTCAATCCTCCCGCCTTCTTTGTCTATCTAATCTGACGAACTTAAAGTGTTCCAGACAATCTGGTCAGAATGTTCTGCGATCAAATCATCAGAACGGGATGCATGCCAGAAATAAATAAAAGTCACCAAAAATGGCAACTTGTCAAGCAGCTAAATAAGCTAATTCAAATTATTATAAGAATAGGGAATGTGACAAAATATCAATTTTAAAAATTCTTATTATAAGTTCATATGCCATGTATATGAATAAAATCCCATGTAATAAGTATAACTGTATTCCCGTCCGTTCAACAAAATGTTTTAAATATTTGCCAAGGGTATCATCAAATCTTATGCAAAATAGATATACCAAATATACCAAGAACTGAGTAATAAATGTACGACCATTAAAAATAAGTTCCAGAAATTCTTTTATTGCATTGGTCTCAGCTAGTGCAAAATAAGTAGTAAATAAAAGAAAAAAGAAATTGGTGTAATGATCAGAGAAAATCTGTTTCAATTCATCTAATTTCTGGTTGATTAATGACATTTAAGTTAACCTCTCCAGCTCAATGATGATCTGCTCCGTCAGTTTAACAATCCTACTCTTGTATTTTTTCACAATTATACTACGAAATTTTACTTTCATGTAAATTTGTAGTCAATTCTAATCATTTGTATTTATATAACATGGCAAGCTTGACATTGTTAAGCACTCTTATATACAATTCTTTTAAATTACAGATTCAAATATTTAGAGGCCAATTAAATTAAAGCTCTGTAATCTTTCATCTTATGGATCGATTGATGCAAATCCATATATACTATGAAAATAAGGAAGCACCTTTTTTCACGTTCATTACGTCCATGATTTGTTCTGAGACGAATACGTAAAAGGGGTGCTTTTTGGTGTACGGAAAATTATACGGTGCGTGCTTATACGGCATAGATGGAGTATTAATTGAGGTGGAAACCGATCTGTCGAACGGACTGCCTCAGACATCGATCATCGGTCTTCCGGATTCGGCTATCCGAGAAGCGGTGGAGCGTGTTCGCGCAGCGATTAAGAACTGTGGCTTTCAGTATCCAATGCAGCGGGTCACGATCAATCTGGCGCCAGCTGATCTGAAGAAGGAGGGGTCCTCTTTCGACTTGGCCATTGCCCTCGCCATTCTGTCGACTAGTGAGCAGCTGCTCCTTCCTCCTGACAAAAAAACGCTCTTCCTCGGCGAGCTTGCGCTGGACGGGAGTCTGAGGCCGGTACCTGGTGTACTTAGTATGGTGGATCTAGCCCGCAGGCAGGGTTTTGATTCCGTCATTCTGCCTCATGAGAACGCTACGGAAGGGGCGATTATTGGTGGAATTGAAGTATTTGGCCTCTCTCATTTGAAAGAGATCATTCCGGACAAACCCACTTCACCAGACGGAAGAGTTGTGATAGAAAACTACAACCATCTGATTAGTCATCGTCCGGCTATCGTGACTGCTCATCAAGTCAATCCCCTTCTTCCTGAAGATTATCTGGATGTTCTCGGGCAGCAGCATGTCAAGCGGGCGCTAACCATTGCCGCAGCCGGTATGCATAACATTCTGCTCGTAGGACCACCTGGTACGGGGAAAACGATGCTGATCAAACGACTTCCGACCATTCTCCCCCCGCTGTCTGAATCGGAGGCACTGGAAGTCACCAAAATATTAAGTGCTTCAGGAAAGCTTAAAGAAGGAGTTAGCGGGCTTGCAACGAGACGGCCCTTCCGTTCCCCTCATCATACGATCTCTGCCGGTGGACTGATTGGGGGTGGAACTGTTCCGAAGCCCGGAGAAGTTAGCCTTGCTCATAGAGGAATCTTATTTCTTGACGAGCTGCCGGAATTCAGCAGACAAGTCCTGGAGGTGCTGAGACAACCTTTGGAGGATCGCCAGGTTACGGTTAGTCGTGCACGAGCCGCCTTTACCTTCCCTGCTCATTTTATGCTCTCTGCATCGATGAATCCGTGTCCATGTGGATTTGCTGGAGGTGATCCTCAGCTGCAGCGCTGTACCTGCAGTCCTGCCAAGGTTGCTAGTTACCGTGCGAAAATATCCGGTCCCTTAATTGACCGTATTGATCTACAGGTTGAGGTTCCGAGGCCTAAGGAAGGATTAGAGGCTACGCTGACTTCCTCTTCGGAAACGATGCTTCAAATGGTTCTCTCCGCTCATAAAATTCAAGCTTCACGCTACAGGCATCACCCTATTTCCTGGAACAGTGAACTGTCCGGGAGGCTCCTGAGGCGTTATGTTAACCTGGAGCCAGATGCATCTGAAATGCTGGTTCAAACAATTGATGCCCTCGGACTCAGTATGAGATCCTATGATCGGATCCTGAAGATGGCAAGAACTATCGCTGATTTGGAAGGACAGGATTTAATTCAGATCGAACATGTTGCTGAAGCGATACAATATCGTAACCTGGATTTAAAATCTGTGGCGATGCCCGAGTATGATTAAGACTCTTAAGTGATTAGTCTTGCCTTTGAAATGGGACTGAAAACTTCAATTTTATAATAGAAGCAGGAGTGAGGATAAGTTCGTGTTCAATTGTTACCTGAACGGAATTGGAGTGAAGATTCAATAGAAAGTCTCTGAGTTACATAATTGGCATATTGATTTCGAACTGACGAACTGAATGCTAGATACATCATGATACGAACAACCTACGTTCAACCATAATCAATCAGTAACCATATCTTCTCGCCTTAGATAACATTCTTGCTGCATGGTCTAGATCATAATTATTCTCAAGCCAATCGACATCGACGTATTCCATACTTCCGAATCGCGCTTTATAGAAGGCCAGCCTCCGAATGGGATACGGCTCTCCTTCAATCTTGTTTAAAAGATAATATCCAAGCAGCTCTGCAGCTTCCTTCCAGGCATAGCCGGCCTTTTTACTCGTCTTCATCTCATATAAGGTACCGTCGACAATGACATCAGCTTGAGCACCGCCTACCAGACGGCGTCTGTGATCAAAGGCCGGATAGTATACTGTCTGGCCTTGTATCGTGGTGAAATGCTTCTTAAAAATCTCAATTAAACGAAGCAAATCCTCCATCACATCTGACGTAGGGAGACTTGTAAATTGTTTGACGAATTGTTCTGTACTGGTATAGGTAGACCTGACGCCTACTCGATATATCGTATCTAGCTTGCTGCACATAAATGCTCCTGCGATCAGCTCAGCTGGATCCATCTGTTCCCCGTGAATGAAGCTCGTCCATTTTGATTTAAAATCGGCATACAGCTCATTCAGCACGACTATCTCAGGAACATCCTCGAAAAATTCATTTATGACTTCATGTCCTTTTACAATATAGGGATTAAACGCTGCATCAGGAGAATCTCCATTCTCTCTCGCAATCATGGCGCAGGCCAGATATTGAAATGAATTTCGAATAAGGCCCGAGACGTAACTAGTGAACTGGGCTTCAGCCAATATGTTTTTATTTTTGAATGGGGCTGCCGCTGTGTTGGAATAAAATTCACCTGCCAGAGGTGTCACTTCTCGAATCGCTTTTTGCAAAGTAGAATTGGTATTCAATAACGAAGCCAAGCTCATAGATAAATCACCCTATCATGAAATGAATGGACTAGTACCATCCATTATAAATTTCATAAGACGAATTTACAAAAACCAAAAAAGCTCTTTCTGATCCGATCAGAAGAGCTTCGTCTTATCATGGCTTTATCTTACTATAGCTTACTCAAAAACCGTTAATTTGTCTGCTGCAGCCGTGCGTTCTTGCGGCTTCGGCACCACATCGGGGTACCCCACATAGATCATGCCAAGAATTTTTTCGCCGGGAACAATATTCAGAGTTTCTCTGAATTTAGGTCCGTACAGAAACGGCTTGGTTACCCAGAAGGTCCCGATCTCTTCACCCCATGCTGCGAGCATGAAATTTTGTATAAGTGCGCTGGTTGCGGCAAAATCCTCATCCCAAATTGCTTGGCGTGGATCTTCCTTCATGACGACCAGCAGCGTTGTTGGATTCGTAAGCACGGCATTGACAAATTTATTATCCTCGCCCATTTCATTCGATACCGCCTCAGCCAACTTCTGGCGACCTTCGCCCGTAAATAATAGAAATCTCCAAGGCTCACGAAGCTTATGATTCGGTGCCCACACCGCTGTATCCAGCAGCTCGGTAATTTTCTCAACCGGCACTGCCTCCTGCTTAAATTTCTTGATCGTCCGTCGTTCGCGAATGACATCCTTCACATGGACAGATGAAGCTATTTGTGATTCATTCATGTTATATAATCCTCCTTAACAGGTATGAAGTTGTTTTCTTCTCACAGATAATGATAATCTTTATCATTTAGATACTGGTGTTAGCATACCTCGGTTCTTCATCTAAAGTCAAATGATTACCCTAATGAGCTACCCTAGGAGTTCTACAACAAGCCTGCTCTTGCTCTAATAAAACAGAATATGATCGGTCATATCCCAACATTCGTGCGGCATCCCTTAAAGCACTTGTCATCATGTTAAATGATTGTAACAAACATCATCCAACCGTTCGAGCTGCACTTAAGAATTTCTGAATAAGTTGTTAGCTCCAACGATTGGATTAGAATGCATTCATAATGTGATCGATATGTAACGGTTCCTCTGTCCAGTCTGCTGGATTCAGCAGAACGCCTATGACATCAAAGCGAATTAGACTATTGTATAATTTGCGTTCTTGAATATATACAGCTGCGGTACGGCGTACCTGAGCTATTTTTCGTGGATTGACCGATTCCAGATGAGTTCCGAAGCGATCCAGGCTAGTCCTGCTTCTAACTTCTGCAAAAATGGTGGTTTCGCCCTTCTGAGCTATAATATCGAGCTCACCGCTCTTACATCTCCAGTTCGTATTCATAATGTTGTATCCCTGCTGCTTAAGATACTGAACTGCCGCCTGTTCCCCGGCTCCACCTTTCTCTTTGCGAGAATCTTTTCTCTTCCTCGGTGCAGCCGGTTTGGAATTATTATCGTCCTTCATGGATGCCTACACCTCTTTTCTCTGGCCGGCGGATACAATCGCCTTCTGCTCGGCCTGATATACAAAGGTAAGCACCTCGGCTACAAGCTGATACAATTCAGGAGGAATTTGTTGATCCAGATCCAGCTTGGACAGCACCTCAACAAGCGCGGGGTCTTCTTGAATTGGGACGCCATTCTCCAGTGCCTTCTCCAGAATGGATTCGGCCAGCCTTCCGTCCCCTTTGGCGACTACAACGGGGGCTTCTGCTTCGCCCGGTACGTATTTGAGCGCAACTGCCTTCTTGCGTACAACACTTTCTTCTTCCTGCTTCATACTCGCATATCCACTCCTTTATATGATTCCGGGACATACGAAGCCATCTTACTTACAGCTGAGGATGAGGAACCTTGTACCTGCTCTGTTTGCTCAGGACGGTTCTCTACCACTTCCGACTTATATACGGATAACTGATAGCCGGTATTCCGCAGCGCACTGTCCACTTGTTCACGACCCAGCTCAAAAATTTGTGCAGCCATCTCATTATCTGTACGAATATGCAGACTGATCACCTTGCCTGATACCTGCATGTCGATCAGCGTGGGACCGAGCTGCTTCATGTTCAGGTCAAACCAGATCCGGCAATGGGAGGCATCCATTTCGCCGCGCGGTCCGCGGCGGGACTGGATCTGGACATTTGCCGTCGTCTGACCGTCCGCTCCGCTCAGAGGGATGAACCAGTTCATCTGGGCAAAAGGAGCGGTCCGGTCGGTGTTCATGAGCAGCTGATGCCCTGTGAGCAAGTGCACGAGCTGACCTGCGGTCTCTTTGAGACCGGCAGGAAGCTCTGGACTTGCTTCCATCTGCATCAGCACGCTCTTGAGCGTGTCCGCCTGCTCTGCCGCGGACACCTCTGCCTGCGCGGGTGCCAGCATCCCGCGCACCACCTGCTGCTCGTGCTCCGCACCGAGCAGCTTCAGCACACGCGCCACCCACGAGTCATCCCTCGTGGTGGCAGGCGTGTGCACTGCCGGTGCTGGCGCTGCATCAGCACCGTCCTGCTGCGGCTCGCCCTGCGCTGCCGCAGTCACACCGCTGCCGGCCGGCTCTGCTCCGGCCGGCCCCTGCGGCGCTGCTCGTAGCTGGGCAAGCAGTGCTGCGGCACGCAGCACAAGCTCGCCCCCGCCTGCTGCTGCGCCTCTCGCCTGGACAGGAGCTTCGCCACTGTCCCCCAAACTGCGATTGGCTGAAGTCGCCGTCCTCGGCTCTTCAGCCTCCCCCACAGGCAGGCTCGTTCCCCCGCCTGCCGCACCCCGGTCCGCTGCAGCCACCTGCACCTGGCTGCCCGTACGTACCCGGTGATCCTGGGCTGCCGGATCACTACCACCCAATTCTGCCTGCGGCATCCCGGCTACAGTAGAACCCGTAACCCCTGAACCCGCAGTGCGAATCGTATTGGACCCAGCGGCTGCAGGACCGGGTGCTGCCGTTGTCTTTCCATCTACTCCGTTTCCTTGAGTAGCCCTGGAATCTGCAGCCCCTGTCTTCATAGTCTCCATGAGCTCCGGTCCATCAGCTCCATCATTTGTACCTGTTAATCCGGCAGTACCCGCTGCTTTGTGAACATCTGCTGCCTGCTGGGCCATTCCGGTACTGGTTAGCCTGCTCCCCTCGCTTCCAGCATGTGTCCGGGCTTGTCTAAGCTCTTGTGAGCCCTCCATTTCTGCAGCCGTATCTGAAATGCTCCCTGGTACCTTACCACTCAATCCATCGCTTTTAGCTGCTTCAGTTAGTCTTGTATCCAGCTGACCGAGCATCTCATCAAATGCGGGCCCAAACATCGCATAATATAGTCCCGAGAGGGTAGAGCCTGACACGGGCAGTCCCCTCTGTATGGCAAGACTTGCCGAGGTGATCCACTCGATATCCCCTGCTGCAGCCGGCTTCATATTCATAAGGGATTGAACAAGCTTCACATTATCCTTCGTCAGCGGAATTCCACTCTGCTGCATTGCACTCAGGAGTGTTCTGTTTTCCTTCGTATCCAGCAGCTGAAGATTTGTCAGCAGATCTGCAAGTGTTGTAGTCGATACAGATCCAAGTGTACCTTGAAAAGGCTTCATCACCATCATTCCGTCCTTATTCTGTCCACCCACCTGAAGCAGCGCATTCTGCCCAGCTACAAGTGGAGTATCTAATGCCGCCCTCACCTGCACCCCTTTGATCTGAAGCACAGCTTCCTTCTGATCCGGTGATACCTGTATGACCTCAGCACGCACCACCATGCCTTCCTTCAGCTCGAGCGTCTTAGCACCGCTTTGAGGCTTGGGATCCCCAAGCATGCCCCTGATTGCTTGACCTATATTCAAATACCATCCACTCCTTTCCACAAACAATGAGATGCTATCTATATCAACACATATTTAATGAAATTGATTCACCTTATAATCTATTCATTTTATCGGTATAACGGGTGGGACACTGAAGAAGTCGTTGCTATTAAAAAAGCAGCACTGCTATTAAACACAGTACTGCACGAAAATAACTTAATTTACAATGCATATTCATCCCTCATATTGAACGAATAACATAAATCAAGACAGGTACATCAACAACGATTTTCTGCGATCTAGCATCCTATCAAGTTTATCTGCTAGAGTAAGCCACTACGATTAGATATAAACATTACTCAGACTCTGTACGTCTGCTGCCTCTTGCTGCACTGGACCCTGTCTGTTAGAACAAAGTAGGCTGCTCCTGCTCTCCTAATATTTTTCCGAGAAAGCTTCTGCGATGCAGCGGTGTAGGCCCCAGTGCGAGCAACTGCTCTCTGTGCAGCTTTGTTGCATATCCTTTATGTATAGCAATACCGTACTCAGGATACAGAGCATCCCACTCGCCTTTACACATCCGGTCTCTTGTTACCTTGGCAATGATAGATGCTGCACCAATCGATTGGCTGTTCGCGTCCCCTTTAATAATTGATAGTTGCGGCAGAGGTATATCTACGGTTTCTGCGTCCACGAGCAGATGATCCGGAGATGGAGTAAGTGCATGAACCGCCTGTTTCATCGCAAGCCGAGAAGCCTGCCTAATGTTAATCCGGTCAATAGTCTCCACATCGACGATCCCGATACCTACTGCGACAGCTTCCTTCATAATGATGTCAAATAACAATTCACGCTTCTTGTCGCTTAGCTTCTTGGAATCATTGACCCCTTCGAGCACTAACCCTTTTGGCAAAATGACGGCTGCGGCAACGACATCACCGAACAAGCAGCCTCTTCCTACTTCATCAATGCCTGTAATATATTCAGCTCCGCTGTCCCATGCTTCTCTTTCATATTTAAGCATATCCATCTCAGGCTCTTCGAACGTATCCGTCTCCTGTATGTTCAGATCCAATTCTTTCATTTGTTTTTTCCCCCTAACGGCACATCCCATAACCAATATCATAACATATGTATCAATAGGGTAGAAACATATAGAAGCTGGATAACACAGCAATCCCCTGCAGTACGCTGCAGGGGATTGGATTGCTTGCGATATTCTTATCTTGATGAGTTATAACATACCTTCATTTAAAAAGGAGATTCCAGACTGAATCGACCAAGCTTGCCGCCTCTCAGCTCTCTAAGCATCAAGGAGGATGCCTTCTCCAGATCAATTCGTCCCCCGCTCATGACAGCGCCGCGCTTGCGCCCGATCTCTTCCATAACGGCAACGATTTGATCTGGATCTTCCGAATCCTTTGGAGCTTCAGACAAGCCGTAACGCTCCTGCATTGCCGGCCAGTAATACTGAGCAAGATACTTGATCGCGAAGAAGGCGATGTCCTCCACGTTCAGTATCTCTTCCTTGATCGCACCGGTCACGGCCAGACGATAGCCCACATTCTGATCTTCGAACTTAGGCCACAGAATACCTGGGGTATCCAGGAGTTCAATTTCCTTACCTACTCTGATCCATTGCTGACCTTTGGTTACGCCTGGTCGATCACCGGTAGCCGCGATATTTCTGCCAGCCAAACGGTTGATCAATGTCGATTTGCCGACATTCGGAATGCCAACGATCAGTGCGCGAATCGCTCTCGGATTCATGCCTTTGGCAATTTGCCGATCGATCTTTTCCTTCAACAAGATCTTAGCAGTTGAGGGGATATCCTTAACCCCGGTACCTGTATTGGCATCGACTGCAAGTGCAGTATGCCCCTCTTCTTTAAAATATTTAATCCATTCTTCCGTTACCTTCGGATCAGCCAAATCTGACTTGTTCAGCAGAATCATTCTTGGCTTGTCCTGCAATATTTCATCAATCATCGGGTTACGGCTGGATAATGGAAGCCGTGCATCCACCAGTTCAATGACGACATCAATCAATTTCAGCTTCTCCTGAATTTGTCGACGGGCTCTCGTCATATGTCCTGGAAACCATTGTATGGTCATCGCAATTCACCTTCTTTTTCACAAACAGTTGGATCCATTTATATAATACCCTGAGGTGCTTCTATCATGAGTATCTACAGATCAAACCGGTATAGTTTGTCCTCAAAATTTCAAAATCAGTGATTAATCCATTCGATATCCTTCAGCGGCCAGAAAATAACGTCGGCACGTCCTACAATATCCTCAAGCGGCACATATCCAATCATGCGGCTGTCTGTACTGTTCCCACGGTTATCACCAAGGGCAAAAATATGACCTTCCGGCACTGTGCCGTCTGGGAAATACTCATTCGGGAAGTTATAAGTGTTATACTGTCCGCCATTCGCCTGTGCCTCTGCAATCGCTTCTTGCAGATAAGGCTCCTCTACAACTTCGCCGTTTACTCGCAAGGTATCTCCAGTGACTTCAACGGTGTCCCCTTCTACAGCAATGACCCGCTTAATGAAATCCCGGTTCTCAGAAGGGACATGGAAGACAACGACCTCTCCGCGTTCAGGCTGCCTGATATCATACAGAATCTGGTTCACAATGACTCTTTCCCCTGTATGAAAATTCGGCTGCATCGATGGTCCGTCAACAATAAAAGGCTTGAACAAGAAGAATCGGATAATAAACACAAGCACTAATGCAATTGCAATGGCTTTGATCCATTCCCAAATCTCGTTCTTTACTTTCTTTGACTTAGAATTCCCATTCTCCGGTGTATTCAATCGTTCATTCTGTACATCCTGCTCCATCGCTTGTCCTCACTTCCTCATCCATGTCATCGAAACGATGCATCTAGACATATTCTATGTATGAAATCTGGTTAGAGACATACCATCTGTTGTCAAGATCGTTTCCTCTGAAAATATTGTAAGAGAAATCTTAGCAGGATACAACTTCATCTCTCCGATCGGAGGGCGAGCGCTCCTCTATATCACATCAATAGATTATATTCTATATTGTTCATATTCACATGAGCTATGTTATTCCTGAATATAAGAACGTAAACCATCTTGAACGAACAATCATTTTTACATAAAAAAAGCGAAAAGGGCTTGTTTCCAAGCCCTTTCCGTTATTCGTTATATTAACGAATTTCTTTAATTCTCGCTGCTTTACCGCGAAGTTCACGAAGATAATAAAGCTTCGCACGACGCACTTTACCACGGCGAGCCACTTCGAGTTTATCGATTTTTGGGGAATGAAGCGGGAAAGTTCTTTCCACACCTACACCGTAAGAAATTTTACGAACTGTAAAAGTCTCACTGATTCCACCACCACGGCGTTTGATTACTACACCTTCGAACAACTGGATACGTTCGCGAGTTCCCTCGATAACCTTAACGTGCACTTTTACAGTGTCACCAGGACGAAAGTTCGGCAAATCTTTACGCAATTGTTCTTGTGTAATCGCTTGGACGATATTCATCTATGACTCCCTCCTTCCGTACAGGTGTTCATGTCTCTTCCGGATAACCTTCTGTTACCCATCATCATCCACAGCGGACCACCGTATTCCACACAACAGAAAAATTATAACATGTTATTACGAAGTAATGCAAGCATTAAGAACTTTTTTTCTCATAAAACCACTGGCGCATGGAGAATCATGTTATTTGGTATCTGATTCAGCACCCTTGTTGTACTCAAAATGTAAGAATCTAGCATATCCCCGGGCTTCTTCATCTATTCATCCCGTTTATGCTGATCCAGCCATGCTTTCTCCTTCTTCGTCAGCTCCACCTGCTCCAGCAGATCGGGGCGTCTGGTGAGTGTCCGAAGCAAGGACTGCTCTCTGCGCCAAGCATCAATGTTTTTGTGATGACCTGAGAGCAGGATATCCGGTACCTTGTGGCCTCTAAACTCCGCAGGTCTGGTATAGTGAGGGTACTCTAGCAAACCGGTGCTGAATGAATCTGTAACTGCACTTGTCTCGTTGCCCAGCACCCCTGGAAGCAGTCTTACCACACTGTCTATAACGACCATTGCAGGCAGCTCTCCACCTGTCAGCACATAATCTCCGGTCGAGATCTCGTCCGTGACGAGATGCTCTCGAATTCGCTCATCATAGCCTTCATAGTGACCACATATAAAGATGAGATGCTCTTCCTTGGACAGCTCCTCTGCCTTCTTCTGCGTAAAGGTCTCGCCTTGAGGGCACATCAGAATGATGCGCGGCTGCTTGGCAGAAGAAGCCTCTGGCTGTGTCTCTTCAGCTGATTTTGCAGCAGCACTCGATTGGGCATCCTGATCCGCTTCGTTCAGCAAATCTTCTACTGCTGCAAAAATCGGCTCTGGCTTCAGCACCATTCCGCCGCCGCCGCCGTATGGCATGTCGTCTACTTGTCCATGCTTGTTCCCCGCATATTCACGAAAATTCAGCGCATTCAAAGAAACAATTCCTTTGGCTTGGGCTTTCCCTAATATGCTGGTACCAAATACACCATAAAACATTTCCGGAAACAGGGTTAATACATCAACCTTCATTACACTAATCCTTCCATCAGGTGCACAGTTACCTTTTGATTCACAACATCAACATGCAATATGACATCGTCAATATAAGGAAGCAGAATCTCTTTGCCTTTGTTTGCTTTGACCACCCAAACGTCATTCGCTCCTGGAGTCAGGATCTCTTTGATCGTGCCAAGTGCCTCGCCTTCATCAGTTACCACTTCGCAGCCGACAATTTGATGGAAGTAGAACTCGTCTTCGCTCAGCTCAGTTTGATACTCAGAAGACACTTTCAGCATCATACCTTTATATTTTTCTACTTCATTGATGTTTGTGAAATCGTTTAAACGCACGACATACATATTTTTGTGAAGTCTTGCTGACTCTACCGTTACAGGCAGTTGTCCCTCTCCCGTTTCGATAACCAGCTTGCTCCCTTTAGCAAAGCGCTCCTCCGGGAAATCGGTCAGTGGAAGTACTTTTAGCTCACCACGAATTCCGTGGGTATTTACGATTTTTCCAACATTAAAAAATTGTGACATAGGTCCTCCTGTATTTCAATTAGACAAGGCTAAGTTATATAAGCATGTACGAAAAAGGGCTAGGACATGCATCCTAACCCCCTTTCGTATATCTTTAAGATATGATATCGACGGTAACCCGTTTATCCATCTTAACTGCTGCAGATGTGACGACCGTACGGAGTGCTTTCGCGATCCTCCCCTGCTTGCCGATCACTTTCCCCACATCCTCAGGATGCACGGTCAATTCATAGACAACAAGGCGATCCTTCTCCAGTGTCCGGACCGACACATCTTCCGGATGATCTACCAAAGCCTTCGCAATAACGCCGACTAATTGTTCCATAGATACCCTCCGTTATCAGCACCTAATTATTTCTGTTGTTTAAGCTCATGGAATTTCTTCATTACACCCGCTTTGCTAAGCAAGTTGCGAACTGTATCAGATGCTTGCGCACCATTTTGAAGCCATTTGAGTGCTTTATCTTCATCGATCTTAACCACTGCTGGTTGTTCAACCGGATTGTAGTAACCGATTTCCTCGATAAAACGGCCATCACGCGGGGAACGGGAATCCGATACAACCACACGATAGAAAGGCGCTTTATGAGCTCCCATACGTTTCAGACGAATACGAACTGCCACGAAAATTCACCTCCTTCAATAAAATATATATAATAAGCTCGGCTTAACGGAAAGGAAATTTCATTCCCTTACCAAGTCCTTTAAGCTGCTTCATTGCTTTCTTGTTGCCCTTCGGCCCCATCATACCGCTGAATTGCTTCATTACTTTACGCATTTCATCGAACTGCTTAATCAGACGATTAACTTCCGCAACGGTAGTACCGCTGCCTGCTGCAATCCGTTTACGGCGAGATGGATTGATGATCTCTGGATTCTGCTTCTCTTCTCTAGTCATGGAGAATACGATAGCTTCGATCCGGTTCATCTGCTTGTCATCGACTTTAAGATCCTTGGTCTGCTTCATATTGCTCATCCCAGGAATCATGTCCATGAGCTGATCAAGTGGTCCAAGCTTCTTGATCTGGTCCATTTGCTCGAGGAAATCTTCGAACGTGAACGATGCGGTCCGCATCTTCTGTTCCATTTCCTTCGCTTTGGCCGTATCAATGTTCGACTGGGCCTTCTCGATCAAGGACAGCATATCACCCATACCCAAAATTCGGGAGGACATGCGTTCTGGATGGAAAGGTTCAAGTGCATCGAGCTTCTCACCCAGGGTGATAAATTTGATCGGGCACCCGGTCACTGCTTTGACGGAGAGGGCAGCACCACCGCGCGTATCTCCATCCAGCTTCGTAAGCACGACGCCGGTAAGCGATAGCTGCGTGTTAAAATGCTCTGCTACGTTCACTGCATCCTGACCTGTCATTGCATCAACGACGAGAAGCACTTCATCCGGATTCACATTGCTGTGAATTAACCGAAGCTCCTCCATCAGCTCTTCATCCACATGGAGACGACCAGCCGTATCGATAATAACATAATCGTGACCGTTGTCCTTGGCATGCTGTAAGCCTTGCTTCGCAATCTCTACCGGGCTTGTCTTGTCACCTAAAGTGAATACCGGTGCCTTGAGCTGCTCTCCAAGCACCTGCAGCTGCTTGATCGCTGCCGGGCGGTAAATGTCGCCTGCCACAAGCAGCGGCTTTGCATTTTGCTTCTGTAACAGCTTCGCAAGCTTACCCGTGGTTGTCGTCTTACCAGCACCCTGCAACCCGACCATCATAATGACTGTCGGCGGTTTGTTTGCCTTAGCCAGCTTAGACTGGCTTCCGCCCATCAGATCGGTCAGCTCTTTATTTACGATGTCAATGATGACCATGCCAGGCGTGAAGCTCTCCATCACTTCTTTACCGACGGCCTTCTCTTTGACTTTCGAAATAAATTGCTTGACGACCTTGAAGTTAACATCGGCTTCAAGCAAGGCAAGACGCACCTCTCGCATCGCTTCGTTAACGTCTTCCTCACTTACTTTCCCTTTACCGCGAAGCTTGCTGAATACATTGGTAAGTCGAGCTGTTAATCCTTCAAATGGCATAAACACACCTCCTAAAGTTCATATTGCGAAGGGTAATCCCTATTCCAGAACCTCCAGGTGGTTCATCATTTCATTCATTCTATGTTTGTCTTCACTCGTCATCCCGCTTGATTCAATCATGTCCTTAAGCTTCTCAAGATTCATAAGCCGTCGTTCATGCTTCGCAAGCAAGCCGAGTTTATCCTCATACATTTCAAGTACCTGCTCTGCACGCTTAATGTGCTCGTAAACCGCTTGTCGACTAATCTCAAATTCGGAGGCAATCTCTCCCAAGGAGAAATCATCATGAAAATAATACTTCAGAAAAGTCTGCTGCTTCTCAGTTAACAGGTTTTCATAAAAATCAAACAGTAAGTTGATTCGATTCGTCTTCTCAAGCCGATTCTCCTGACTCATCTTGAGGGACACTCCCTTCGTCAAGGAAAAACACTTTACACTCATTAACGTTCTCTATCTTACAAAAAACAAAAGAAGATGTCAAGCATAAATCCTTGTCATCTTCTCAATGATTTTATTTTTGAGATCTACAGCCACATATTAGATTACTTAGCATCTATAATCTGATTGGTGTCAGATAAATAATGACGGCAAAGAAATGCAGCACACTGCCTGCCAGAACGAATAAATGCCAAATGGCATGATGAAACGGAAAGCCGCGCCATACATAGAAGATCGTACCCAGCGTATAGCAAAGTCCTCCGGCAACAAGAAGAGCTATTCCTCCAGAAGGAATTGCGGCGGTTAATGGAGCCCACGCAATGATGATCAGCCAGCCCATCGCGATGTAGAACAAGGTAGACATGAACAGAAACCGCTTAGTGAAGAACGCCTTGAACGCTACACCGAACAAGGCAATTCCCCATATGATTCCAAACAGGGTCCAGCCGAGTGTACCGCGAATCGCGACCAGCAAGAATGGAGTATATGTTCCTGCTATAAATAAGTAGATGGAGGAGTGATCAAAAATTTCAAATAGATCCTTCGCTCTGCCATCCTTCAGAGCATGTACGAAGGTAGAGCTGATGTACAAGAGCAGCATGGACACTCCATAAACCGTAAAGCTGACAACATGCCAAGCTGTTCCATTCACACTTGCGGCAATAATAAGAAGTACGAGCGCTGCAACACTGAGGAGAGCCCCTATTCCATGGGTGATGGCATTTGCGACTTCCTCTCTCCGAGTATAGGTATAGGTGTTAGCCATAGAATCCATCCTTTCAACATCCGCTGCCTGCTATTTTTGCAGAACCGAAATCTTTCTACATATTATACTACGTTCACGGCTAATGTTCATCTTTAGCGTCAATCTGCAAAATACTTCAATATAATGGATGCAATTCGATCTGAAGCATGACCATCACCATAAGGATTGGCAGCCCTTGTCATGCGCTGATATCTTTTTCCTCCTGACAACAGCAGCTCGATCTCCTTCTTGACCTTTTCATACTCTGTCCCTACACAGCGAAGCGTACCTGCCTTGACACCTTCCGGCCGCTCCGTCTTGTCACGAAGGACGAGTACGGGCTTGCCGAGCGAAGGTGCCTCCTCCTGGATCCCCCCTGAATCGGTCAGAATAACATAAGCATGATTCATCATATTATGCATGTCGCTCACATCAAGCGGCTCAATCAAATGAATGCGTTCCGTTCCGCCGAGCATCTCGAACGCCAGGTCCTTTACGGCCGGATTCGGATGTACCGGATAAATCAGCTCAAGTGTCCGATCCTGCTCAATGATCTCTCTAACCGCCTGAAACACCTGTTTCATCGGACTGCCCCAGTTCTCTCTCCGATGCATGGTCATGAATATCTTTCTAGTTCCAGGATGCAGCTTCGATAACAGTGGATGGTCGAACTCTTTCTTGATCGTCCAGCGCAGAGCATCAATGGATGTGTTGCCTGTCACGTAAACATGCTCTTTCCGGTGCTCGCTTGCGAGCCTTTTGGCAGCTGTAGTGGTAGGTGCAAAGTGCAGAT
This sequence comes from Paenibacillus urinalis, assembly GCF_028747985.1. Classification (NCBI taxonomy): domain Bacteria; kingdom Bacillati; phylum Bacillota; class Bacilli; order Caryophanales; family Paenibacillaceae; genus Paenibacillus; species Paenibacillus urinalis. The sequence continues at coordinate 2,019,829 of NZ_CP118108.1, read as the reverse complement.
CTGCAACACGGCCTATGAATTCCCTATTCATTTCTTCCGGAAAGGGCGCATATTTGTCATACGTCCGCAGTCCAGCTTCGACATGACCAATCGGGATTTGAGCATAGTATGCACAGAGTGCAGCTGAAAAAGCCGTAGACGTATCACCATGGACGAGCACAAGGTCGTATTTCTCGGCCTTCATGACAGGCTCAAGCGATTCTATTAAACGGGCGGTCAAGCCGTACAATGTCTGGGCCTCCCGCATCACTTTCAATTCAATATGCGGTACGATATCAAATGCTTTCAATACTTGAGCCAACATCTCCTCATGCTGCCCGGTAACACACACAATAGGCTCGATGTCAGGTGCCGCCTCTAGTGTTTTTACTATGGGCGCCATTTTGATAGCTTCAGGTCTCGTTCCGAACACAACAAGCACCCTGATTCGATGTTCCTCCATGTGATCAGGACTCCCCCTCTATTCACTTATTGGATAAGTTGAACAATTGCTTCAACCCTTATCTATATATGAGAGAATCTCTCCATCTCGTAACGGCACTCTATGAAAAAGGACCTTAAACTATTTATTTCTGTAAGGGACAACTGCCGGTTTCTATTAATCTATCAATGCATAACCTGTAATTAGAGTGACGACTAAGGAGGTTATCCATCACATGGCAGTTATCATCTATCCTAAGACGATGAACTGGAAGTTTATGCGGCAGCGACCGCAGCAGCTGATGACGGAGCTTGGAGCTAGAGGACACCATGTGTTCTTCGAGAACCTTGCACCTATGAACAGTCAGCTGGATGAAGTAGAGCCTGGCGTACATTTATTTACGGACCACCATTCGTTTGTTAAGAGACATCTGGACAAATTAAGAAAAGAGCATCCCGTTGTTGTCTGGACGACCTGGGCTAAGCAGAGAACAAGACTTGCATCGATCTATCGGCCGGATGCCGTTATCTATGATTGCTGTGACGAGTTTCCGCATTGGGCAAAATACGAGCATCGGATGGTTGAATCTGCCGATCATCTGGTCGCAACCGCTGAAACGATCCGAACACGTCTGTCACTAGCCTACCCCGACAAACCCATTACCCTCATCCCTAATGCGGCTGATGCCAGCATGTTTGATACGCCTGCCGTTCAGAGACCTCATGATCTTCCTGCAGGTCCAACGGTCGCCTATATTGGCGCCTGGGCTTATTGGGTCGATCATGCATTGTTTGCGAAGGCGGCAGAGCAATATCCGAATGTACAGTTTGTCTCTATTGGTGCGCCCTACGGAGACATCCCGGGCTATGGTACCCTGCCGAACGTACACATTCTGGGAGAGAAGCCGCATAGTGAGCTGAAAAAGTATTTGCAGCATATCGATGTTGCTGTCATTCCTTTCCTATATCACCCGATCACCCTTGCCACTAATCCCGTGAAGGCGTACGAATACATGGCTACTGGAGTCAAGGTCCTCTCTACCGCACTACCGGAATGTATTCGGATGGAGCCGTATGTTACTACGGCAACGACTCACGAGGATTTTATTGGCAAGCTGGGTCAAATGCTATTTGAACAGGAGGATCCTGCAGCAAAATTAGCACGAATTGCCTATGCAAGAGAGAATACTTGGGTTCAGCGCGGAGAAGCAGCAGATGAAGTGATACGCAAAACCCTTCAGCGCAAAGGATTACATGAATAGCGAATATACCGTCTACCTTACGGGCGCAGCCTTCAGCAAACGAACAGCCGCATATAACAACAACGCTTTCTATTTATATCAATCAATTCGTGACCAGCTATTACATTGCTCTGCACATTGGCTCGTATGGTCTCCCACTGCTCTTCATTTATCCGATTATGCCAAGCAGCGGCTTGAAGCCGAGCTGCATGCTCTATCTCCCGATACCCATTGTGTCGTTTGCCCAGGGGACCGCTTTATTTTCCGGAAGGAATGCTTCAATTTATCAAATACAGGTCATGTACGATCTTTGCCCTCCGCCTTCTGGCTGGGCTGGGAACTGCACGCCCGCTGCTCGTCGTTGAATCGTATAACCTGCCTATCTGAAGCACTTCAGCCTCTGTTCCTGCCTTCCAAGCAGCAGCATAGGAATTATGTTCTCGCCACTCCTCCTGAGGTTAGCAACTGCAGCGATAAAAGTTCCCGTCATCCCATCCTTTCGGTATTACGACGCTCCACCGTTCCCGCTTCTCATTCAATGACCTCGCTCGATCAATCACCTCTCATAACCGTCATGCTTAGTGTATTCAACATGGGCAAAACCGTAGAGTGGGCAATCCGTTCCGTGCTTGCACAGACCTACCTGAACTGGGAGCTCCTCATCGGTAACGACGCTTCAACGGACAATACTGCCGAGCTTATTGAACATTTCACGATGGATTCACGTGTTCGCGTCATCCACTCTTATACAAATAAAGGCAAGGCAGTGATGATGAATCTTCTGCTGGAGCAAGCAAACGGAAAATATGTGCTGGAGCTGGATGGTGACGACTGGCTTGCGACAAACGCTCTTGAAGCACTGCTAACCGTCAGTTCACTCCATCCAGACTCAGGACTCGCAACAGGTGGATGCGGGGTATGGCGGCGCAGTAAACATGGTGATTTGTATTACCGGAGTACGGACTATTTTGACGGAAATTTGGAATCTGCCAATCATGCTCACCCTCCTGTTCCCCGCATGTATAACATGCAGGCACTTCAGCGAGTTGGCGGATGGACTGTGCTGCCCGGGCTTTATGGAAGAATATTCGAGGATATTGCTCTCTGCCAAAAAATACTCAAGCAGTATTCGTTTGTACTGACAGACGATATCGTATATCACCGGGTCATTCATCCGAGAAGCATCAGTCAGCAGCATTTGCCGCTCTATCCTGAGTGGAAGGAACATTTGGAGAAGGAGGTGAAATGATATGAAAATTGCAGCTAGCGGATATTACGGCATGGGCAATTTTGGAGACGATCTGTTTCTCAAAACGTTGCAGCAGGCTTTTAGCAAGCATACCCTTTTTCCTTGGAGTGGCTACATGGATCCTGCAAAGGTGGATGCTGTTATCATCGGCGGCGGAGATCTGATTACTCCCTACAAATTTAGCAGCTACTATTTCCCAGCTGCCTTAGCCGAGCATCCCATGTGGCTGTATGGGGTCGGGATCGTGGATTCGTATCCTCCTGAAACGTGGCCGGCGGATCAAGTTGAGCTCCACAAGCAGTACATTCAGAAGGCAAGACGCGCCATTTTCAGAGATCAAAAATCACAAGAGCTGGCCACGATCGCGAGGCTTCATTCGAAGCCTGAAACGGCACAGGACATGGTCTTCGCCTACCAACAGCACCCTTTTCCCGTGAAACGATTCTCTGTTCGCAAAACGATCGGAGTGTGTCTGTTCTCCTACCCTTCTTTTCCAATGGAAGCCATGGTTCAACTGCTGCTTAAGCTAAGCACAGAGGGCTTCCATATCGTACTCATCCCTGTCATCAACCATCCTTCGAACAGCTTCTCGGATTACAGCACTTGCAAGCTGCTTGAACAAAAAATGAAGGAGATTGACAGTGCTGCCTCGGTTCAGACGCTATCTCTCTTACTGGAAACAGACATCACCTATAACGTGCTTCAGTCCATGGATTACCTGATCAGCTACAAGCTGCATCCCACTCTCGTGGCACTACGGGCAGGTGTACCTGTACTTGCCTTCAGTAAGATGGGAAAGGTGAAGCATCTGCTGTCACGCTTCCATCTGAATCATTACTATTGCGATTACGCACAGCCCTTTGAAGTCTATGAGGATATCATTAACCGATTTATTAAGAACGGTCCTGAGGAAGTTAGAGCTGCACTGCCGCTTATTCGTCAGGCCGAGCATGAGAGCTATTCCGAGCTGACCCAGCTCGTGTCGGAAATAGAGTCACTAGAATAGATAACATCAAGGAGGTCATGCAGCGATGTGTTTCTTTTTTCACTCCCGTCTATGGGCAAAAATCAAGCAGTTGGAAGTCCAGCAGGCATTATTGATGGAAAGAGTTGATATGTTAAATGCCCGCATCGAACAATTGGAAACCGAGGTCCGGTCTGGAATTGTCGTGAATCCACAGCTCCAGCAATTTCTGGAGAGTAAAATCGGGCAAAACATCAGCATCAGCACCAGCAGCGTTACTGTTCTTGGTACAGTGCTTGCGGTTGGTGAGGATGCGGTTGAGATTCGCGAAACGAGCGGTGACATCGTCATCATTCCATTTTCCCAAATATCGGTTGCTCAATAAAATAGCGGCTCTAAGCTTCAATATGTCACTAAGTCTAAGGAGGTACTTGATATGAATTTTAGAGATATGATTCGCGGCTTCTTGGGAAGCGAGGTAGAGGTACTGACGGCTAACGATTATCTGGACGGAACACTGATCTCAATTGATGAGACCACGCTTGTCCTGCAAATACCACCTATTATTTATGGGCCGCCTGGAGATGTGGCTGTCGTCCCATTGTCTTCAGTTGAGCTTGTGCGGGTTCTCGCCGTATAGGATATGTGCTAAGAACGATATAGAAGCTATATAGCAGCACTATGAAAAAGAAGACCGAATCCTTTAATGGAAACGGTCTTCTTCTTATGATTACAGCTCACGCCGCATTATTTCACTTCACTGTCTGCTTGTTCAGTCTCGGCTTCCTGAATCAATCCTGCAAACAAGGCGTGTACAAACTGCTCCGAATCAAACGGCTGCAGATCGTCTGCCTTCTCTCCGAGTCCGACAAGCTTAACAGGAATATCCATCTCTTGGCGAATCGCGATAACGATACCACCCTTAGCAGTGCCGTCCAGCTTAGTCAATACAAGACCTGTAACTCCGCTCTTCTCTCCAAACAGCTTGGCCTGACTAAGTGCATTCTGTCCTGTAGTTGCATCAAGCACCATAAGCACTTCATGCGGAGCACCTGGAATTTCACGCTGAATGACACGAAAGATTTTGTTGAGCTCTTCCATCAGATTGGTTTTATTCTGGAGTCTTCCTGCCGTATCGCAGAGAAGAACGTCAGCGCCGCGCTGTTTCGCCGCCTGAACCGCATCAAACATAACGGCCGCCGGATCAGATCCAGCTTGCTGTTTGATCACATCCACGCCTGCACGCTGTCCCCATACTTCCAGCTGCTCAATGGCGCCTGCTCTAAATGTATCTCCTGCAGCAAGAAGAACCTTCTTGCCTTCATTCTTAAAGCGATGGGCCAGCTTGCCAATCGTCGTTGTTTTGCCTACACCGTTCACACCGACAAAGAGGATTACGGTGATACCGTCCTTGTTCATGTTAAGACTGTTATTTTGCTCAGAACGGAGAAGCCCCGTTAATTTCTCAGACAACACCGGCTGCAGCTCAGCCGCATCCTGAATCTTCCGTTTCTTCACTTCGGCACGCAGATCATCAATCAGATCCATAACCGTGTTGACACCTACGTCAGCACCGATCAGGATCTCCTCAAGCTCCTCGTAGAATTCCTCATCTATCTTTTTACGGCGGATAACGAGATCAGACACCTTTTCAACGAAGCCTTTACGTGTTTTCTCGAGACCATCTTTAAAAATATTCGTTACTGATTCTGTTTTTGTTGATATACTTTCTTTCAGCTTTTTAAAGAAACTCATAGGTTCCCTCCAACTTAGTATTACAATACTTATTAAGCGATTTCTGCTTCCTCATTCTCCAGCTTCACCGAGACCAGCTTCGATACGCCGCCCTCTTCCATGGTAACACCATACAGCACATCCGCTTCCTCCATCGTTCCTTTGCGATGCGTTACAACGATAAACTGGGTCTGCTCCGAGAATTCACGCAAGTACTGAGCGAAACGAACGACGTTAGCTTCATCCAGCGCTGCTTCGACTTCATCCAGAACACAGAATGGCACCGGGCGAACATGGAGAATCGCAAACAGCAATGCCATGGCGGTCAAGGCTCGTTCGCCACCAGAGAGAAGCTGCAGGTTCTGGAGCTTCTTGCCCGGCGGCTGTGCGACAATCTCAATTCCTGTCGTAAGCAGCTTGTCCGGTTCATTCAGAATCAGATCTGCTCTACCTCCGCCAAACAGCTTCGAGAACACCGTGCCAAATTCACGCTTAATTGCATCAAATGTCGTCTTGAAGCGTTTAGACATTTCATCTTCCATTTCCTTAATGACCTGATAAAGTGTCGTCTTGGCTTCAACCAGATCATCCTTTTGCTCACTGAGGAAGAGATAACGTTCATTAACACGTTCATATTCCTCAATCGCACCAAGATTCACTTCTCCCAGCGCAGAAATGCTTCGTTTCAGCTTCTGCACTTCCGCCTTGCTGCCTTCAATATCTTCCGGAATGGAGTAGTGCTGCTTCGCAAGCTCATAAGACAGCTCGTATTCGTCATTCAGCTTTTTCAAAATATTTTCAAGCTCCACATCCAGACGATTGACACTGATCTCCGTCTGACGAAGCTCGTCTTCACAGGCCTTCAGACTGATCCGCTGCTCTTTGGTTTCATTCTCTTCAAGCTCAAGCTTCTTCGTAAGCTGTGCTCTAGCTGCACGCTTGAAATCCAGCTCTTTGGAAGCTTCCTCCTTCTTGAGGCGATAGCGGTTCAGGTCCTCCGTCTGCTTCACGCTCTCCTCTGCATTCGTCTTGAGGTCTGCTTCCACAGAGGCCAGCATCGTACGATTCCGGTATCTTTCCTTGTCCGAATTCTCGTATTCGCGTTCCATTCTGCGAACCTGCTCTTCTACAGAGAAGCGCTCCTGATCCAGCTTGCCCTCACGAACCTTCAATATCGTCAACGAGTTCTGGAGCTCCTCCTTGGCAGATTCATTGGCTTTGCGCGCAAATTCGGCAGCGTGAATCGCTTGATGTGTCGCCTTCTCCTCTTCCTCCAGCTTCACCAGCGACTGCTCAGCAGCTGCACGGGTATCTTCAAGTGCTTTAATTTCATCCTTGAAGCCTGATTTCTCCGCACCTGCAGCTTCAACCTGGGTAAGCACATGCGCCAGCTCATGTTCAAGCTGTTTGAGCGACAGTGAGGCCTGCTGCTCTTCTGCCCGTTTCTCATCGCCATCCTGACGAAGCGTGTCCAGACTGATCTGACACTGCTCCATCTGAGCCTTCACTTCTTCCAGACTTCGATGCAGCTTCGTGATCTGATTCTCGGTCTCCATAATATCGTGATCCAGCTGATCGAGCTGGCGTTTACGGGACAAGAGACTTGAATTCTTACGGTACTGGCTGCCCCCGGTCATGGAGCCGCCTGCATTGACCACATCACCCTCAAGTGTAACAACACGATAACGATACTGACAGCGTGCCGCAATTCGGTTCGCATCTTCCAGATTCTCCGAAATAATTACGTTACCAAGCAAGCTTCCCACAATTGCTTCATATTTGGAATCAAACTGCACAAGCTCGGCACCTATGCCGACAAACCCCTGCAATTCAGAGATCATGCTTCGATCTGAAGCACCAATTGCACGTGGCCTGATTACGTCCAGCGGCAGGAAAGTCGCTCTGCCAAGCTGACGCTGCTTCAGGAAGGAGATCGCCTGGCGGGAGACAGCTTCATTCTCCATGACCACATGCTGGAGCGATGCTCCAAGCGCGGTTTCAACAGCCATCTCTACTCGCTCAGGTACTTTGATCAGTTCTGCAACCGCACCATGGACACCATGAAGCACATTCTTTCTGGATGCCTTGAGAACTTCCTTGACACCCGTGTTAAACCCGTCAAAGTCATCCTGCATTTCCTTCATTGTATCGCGTCTTGAAACTTGTGCCTCACGCTTCTGCTCCCACTTCCGTACCGTGCTCTGACTCTCGGATAAGAGCTTCTGCAGCGATTGAAGCCGTTCACTTTCCGTAATATATCCATTGCGCAATGAGCTGATCTCCGCACCCATCTTCTCAATCTGCTGAGTCAGCTCTCCCTTGCGTTTAAGAAGATCTGTCTTCTGAAGCTCCCACTTGTCGGACTCTTCACCAGCACGGTTCAGTCTCCGCTCGATCGCTTCCTTCTGCTGATCGGCATATCGAATCTCATTCCGTGCCTGAGCCATTTGGTTCATCAGCTCCAAGAGATTACCTTTGAGGCTCTCCTCCTGCTCCTGACTGATTCCTCCAGTTACGCCAACCAGCTTCGCCTCTTCGGCAGACAGCTGTTCACGCAGCTCATCAAGCTCCTGCTGTAGTCCAGCCAGCTTGCTCTTAAGGCCGTCCAGCTCAGCCTCACGCTCCGCATAACGCTCCTCACTTCCGTTCAAGGAATTGAGCAGCTGCTCCCGGTTCGCTTCGAGATTCTTCAGCCGTTCCTTGAGCAGCTCACGGTACCCTTCACTCTTCTCGGTAGCTTCACTGTAGTGCAGCAGCTCACCTTGAAGGCGCTCCACGGCCTCTTCTACCTGACGAAGCTCTGTCCGATCCTGTTCTAGTATGGCATCATGTCTAGATACGATCGTAGATAATTCCAGCTGCTGTTCCTTAAGCTCTTGCAGCTTCTCCGTCGCCTCGCTCCAGGCCGTATGAATCTGCTCAATCTGGTACACGTATAAAGACAGCTCCTGCTGCTTCAATTCTGCTCTGAGCTCTTTATAATGCTTCGCCTTCTCAGACTGCTCCTTGAGCGGTCCAATCTGATCCTCCAGTTCCGTAACCAGATCATGTATCCGCAGCAAATTTTGCTCCGTATCATCCAGCTTCCGCACCGCATCTTTCTTACGTGATTTATATTTAACAATACCGGAAGCCTCTTCAAAGATACCTCTGCGATCCTCGGAGCGCGTACTTAAAATCTCCTCAATCCGCCCTTGTCCGATAATTGAATAAGCCTCTTTACCAATTCCGGTATCCATAAACAGCTCCGTTATATCCTTGAGCCGGCAGGACTGTTTGTTAATAAAATATTCACTATCTCCGCTGCGATGAACACGGCGTGTTACCGTGACTTCACCAAAATCCAGAGATAAGGCATGATCTTCATTATCCAAGGTCAGTGACACCTCGGCAAAATTTACTGGCTTACGAGTATCACTGCCGGCAAAAATAATGTCCTCCATCTTGCCGCCGCGCAGTGACTTTGCACTCTGTTCTCCAAGAACCCAACGGATGCCGTCGGAAATATTACTCTTCCCACTCCCGTTGGGGCCTACAACAGAGGTTATGCCGCGAACGAATTCCATTTCTGTTCGATCGGCAAACGATTTAAAGCCTGACAGCTCTATACGTTTTAAATACATCTTGTCTTCGACACCTCCAAGCTTCTTGCCACGGTCCTACACGGGTATGTACATCCGTTATTATTGTAGGGGAAACGTCTCTTGAAGTCCATTTCTTCTACATCTTACGAGCATAACATATCTTCATTCGGAATGAATCCACCATCCTCAAGCAACAAAAAGAAGAGCAAAAAGCAGTCCTTCCCATTCATCATTAGCCTGACAACTAAAGCGGGCTGCTCTTTGCTCTTCGTTTGTAAGAAAAGACAGGCCGCCAAATTAAACGGCTGATTTCTTGTTCTTAAGATATAAGAAGATCTCACTGCTCCGTTAGATTTTCTTATACCTTAAGAATCCGCTAAAACGGTCTGCCGATCAATTCCTAAGGCAGCTTCAGTGTACTTAATGCAATTTGTGCCGCCTTCTGCTCAGCTTCCTTTTTCGAGCGTCCGTTACCACGGCCTAATCTCTGACTGCCCATATAAACTTCGGAGACAAACTCCCTCTCGTGAGCAGGGCCTTTTTCCTCAACAATTCGATATTCGAGCACACCCATATTATGATGCTGAGTCAATTCCTGTAATTCAGTCTTGAAATCGGTAAGCACGAGTTCACCTTCCACAATAAGGCCGGCAAAAATGTGCTTGTCCAAAAATTTCTTCACTGCAGCAAGGCCTTGGTCCAAATAAAGAGCACCGATAAATGATTCGAAGACATCTGCCAGGAGAGCAGGACGATTCCTGCCCCCTGTCAGTTCTTCCCCTTTGCCCAGAAGTACATATTTGCCGAATTCCAGAGCCTCAGCAAATTTCACGAGCGAGGGCTCGCGTACAAGTGCTGCCCTCATCTTCGTGAGTTCTCCTTCCGGACGATTAGGATGTTCATTGTATAGATACTCTGATACCGTCAGCTCAAGTACAGCGTCCCCGAGGAACTCGAGTCGTTCATTATCCTGGCTTTGACTGAATCTGTGCTCATTCACATATGAAGCATGAGTAAAGGCCTGCTTTAACAATTTGCGATTGTTAAACTCGATTTGAAGTTTGCGCTCTAATTGTTTCAGATCTGCATTCAATCGAATCGGACCCCTTATGATTCATATTTTTTGAGAATTACAGTTGCATTGTGTCCGCCGAATCCGAAGGAATTGGAAAGCGTGTATTCCAGTTCAGCTTCACGCGGAACATTCGGTACATAATCCAAATCACAAGCCGGATCAGGATTCTCCAAATTAATGGTTGGAGGAATCTTCTGATTCTGAAGTGCCAGTGCACAAATGATCGCTTCAACACCACCCGCTGCTCCGAGCATATGACCTGTCATCGATTTGGTAGAGCTCACTGCCACCTTATAGGCGTGTTCACCGAGAGCAAGCTTAATGCCTTCTGTTTCGGATTTGTCGCCAACCGGCGTTGATGTTCCATGAGCGTTGATATAATCAACATCCTCAGGGCTGATGCCAGCGTCCTTGATCGCCATCTTCATGCTGCGTGCGCCGCCTTCCGGATCTGGATCCGTCATATGCTTCGCATCCGCAGACAGACCATAACCGACTACCTCACCGTAAATACGAGCACCTCGTGCAAGCGCATGCTCTAGGGATTCAAGAATCAGAATTCCAGCGCCTTCTCCCATGACAAAGCCATCGCGATCCGAGTCAAATGGACGGCTTGCTTTTTCCGGCTCATCATTACGGGTTGACATCGCACGCATGGAATTAAATCCTGCCATACCTGTTGGACGAATGGTAGCTTCTGCTCCGCCGCAGATCATGGCGTCGGCATCTCCACGCTGGATCATTCGCATGGAATCTCCAATGGAATGGCTGCCAGTAGCACAAGCTGTGACTTGTGTTGTATTAGGACCCTTTGCACCAAAGCTGATAGACAGCTGACCTGATGCCATATTCGCAATCATCATCGGAATGAAGAACGGGCTTACCCGCTTCGGACCTTTTTCCAAAAGGATATTGTGCTGGTCCTCCCAAGTACCGAGACCCCCGATCCCCGAGCCTACAGATACACCAATTCGTTCAGCATCTATATTCTCGCCGATTTGTAGTCCACTGTCTTGAATTGCCTGACCTCCGGCTGCAACAGCAAACTGAACAAAACGGTCCATCTTGCGTGCATCCTTACGCTCCATATAATCTTCTGGATTAAAATCCTTAATTGAAGCTGCAATCTTGGAGTTGTAGTCGCTCACATCAAAGGCTTCGACAAGCGATACTCCAGATTTACCTTCCATCAGACTGTTCCATAGTGTATCCAGGTCCTTACCAATCGGGGTCATGACACCCATGCCTGTAATAACAACTCTTTGTTTCAAATCCATTTCACCTCTATATCGACTGCATATTGCTATGCAATTAACAGATTTTAATGTAATGAAACCCATTCTATACATGTCGTTAAGATAACAAACACCTATAAAATGGGCCTTCATAAGGGCTCTATGCCTTTGGCTTGCAAAATTGGAGGGGAAGCTCCATATGAGATAAGAACTGCTTAACTCACGGAGCTTCCTCTATATGACTTAGGTATGAGATTGTATGTAGTTTACAACTTCACCTACGGTCGTGATTTTCTCTGCATCTTCATCAGAGATCTCCATATCAAACTCGTCTTCGAGTTCCATAACCAATTCAACAACATCTAGAGAGTCAGCACCCAAATCATCTTTGAATGATGCTTCCAATGTTACTTCAGCTTCGTCAGCGCCTAAACGATCTACTACGATACGTTTTACGCGTTCCAATACGTCGGACATCCGGTTCACCTCCCTTTCCGTATTATACGAGAATCAATCGTAAAATGCCATAGAGCCTACATCACCTCCAAATGGAAGGCGAACGAACACTCTAACTATGCATCAATTACGGTCGAAAAAATCACATGTACATACCGCCATCCACATGCAGAGTTTGACCTGTCATATAGGATGCAGACTCGGAAGCAAGGAATAGAGCAACTCCTGCCACTTCTTCAGGGCGTCCAAGCCTTGAGAGCGGAATTCCTGACAACATACCTTCTACGAGCTCAGAAGACAAGCCCTGTGTCATCTCGGTTTCAATAAATCCAGGAGCGATGCAGTTCACCGTAATTCCACGGGAAGCCAGCTCCCGGCTTGAGGATTTAGTAAGACCAATGACTCCTGCCTTGGCAGCTACATAGTTGGCTTGACCTGGATTACCCAGCACACCCACTACAGATGAAATATTGATAATTCGACCATAGCGCTGTTTCATCATGGGACGAGTCACTGCTTTGAGGCAATTAAAGACGCCCTTCAAATTGGTTTCGATCACTTGATCGAATTCCTCTTCCTTCATACGCATGATTAAATTATCTCTAGTAATACCTGCATTATTCACCAGAATATCAATTCTGCCCAGCTGGTCCATGGTTTCTTTCACCAATTGATCTGCTTCAGCGGTAATGCCTACATTCGCTTTAATCGCGATGGCTCTAACCCCTTTGGCTTCTATGAGCTGTACAACCTCGGCCGCAGCGGCTTCGTTGCCCGCATAGTTCACCGCAACGTCAGCACCTGCATCTGCCAGCGCAAGAGCGATACTGCGCCCTATTCCGCGGGATGCACCTGTTACAAGAGCAACCTGACCTTGTAGTGTAGTCGTCATCTTGTTGTTCCTCCTTTCCCCAAATATACCTGCTTAGAATGATGTAGTCGTAACTATTTCAGCTCATCAGCAAGAGCGTTCAAACTATCCAAGCTGTTTACGTTGTATACTGTAACGGTTCTGCTTACCTTCTTGATCAGTCCACTAAGTACGCTGCCAGGGCCAATTTCCACGAAAGTGTCTACACCCTGATCAATCAGCCATACCACGGTATCTTCCCATTTGACAGAAGAATATACCTGCTGAACTAGAAGATCACGAATGACTACACCCTCCGTTACGGGCTCAGCCGTCACATTCGCCACCACAGGTATGCCAGCATCACGAAGCTCTACTGAGGAGAGCTGATCGCCAAGTCTAGCAGCTGCCTCCTTCATCAGCGAGGTATGAAAAGGACCGCTGACTTCAAGAGGAATGGCCCGTTTCGCTCCAGCTTCCTTCACACGATCTATCAGCTGTGCCACGCCGTCTTTAAGACCGGATACCACAATCTGTCCCGGTGAATTAAGGTTCGCCAACTCTACGAGATAGTCCTTCCCTTGAGCGGAAATTTTCTCACATAGCTGCGCCAGTTGATCACGATCAGCTCCGAGCACAGCAGCCATAGCTCCACGTCCGCCCGGAACAGCTTCTTCCATGAAAGTCCCTCTCGCCCTAACAACAGCAACCGCATCCTCGAAGGACATTACACCTGCTGCGACCAGGGCACTGTATTCACCCAAGCTGTGACCTGCTGCATAGTCAGCGGTAATTCCTTTCTCACGCAGAGCCTCATACAGAGCAATACTTGCTGTCAATAACGCAGGCTGTGTGTTTTTTGTTTGTTTAAGTTCGGTATCCGGGCCATCAAAGATCAGCGAGCTCAGCGAAAAACCAAGCTTCTCGTCCGCGGTCTCAAAGACATGGCGGGAGGACGATACATTCTCATATACGTCTTTCGCCATCCCAACGGTCTGTGAGCCCTGACCCGGAAATACAAAAGCGATCTTCCCCATCTATACATTGCTCCTTTATCGATCTAGAGTAAAAAAACTTGCAGTGAGCACCATCAAATGCACCGATAGTATGCTATTACCACACTAGCACGGATGCTCCCCAAGTCAGACCGCCGCCGAATCCAACCATTAGTATGGTGTCTCCTGCCTTCATCCGGCCCTCTTCAGCCGCTTCAACCAGCGCTAATGGAATGGAAGCAGCGGAAGTATTCGCATATTTGTCAACGTTAATGACAACTTTATCTTCAGGAAGCTCAAGGCGCTGCATCGCAGACTGAATAATACGGATATTGGCTTGATGCGGAATGAACAAGTCGACGTCTTCTTTTGTTAGACCTGCCTTGTCCAGCACATCAATCGTTGCTGTTCCCATTACGCGTACGGCAAATTTGAATACTTCTCTACCGTTCATATAAATGTAGTGCTGCTTGTTAGCCAGCGTAGTCTCAGATGCAGGCAGTCTGGAGCCACCTGCTTGGATATTAAGCAGTGGTCCGCCGGCACCTTCAGCACCTAGATCGAAAGATTTGAAGCCACGGCCTTCAGGCACCTCTCCTAAGATGACGGCACCTGCTCCGTCTCCAAACAGAACAGCCGTATTACGATCTGAATAATCTGTAATGCGAGACAGGCAGTCTACACCAATAACAAGTGCATTGTTATACATCCCTGATTGTATAAAGCTCGTTGCCGTAGCCAGGCCATATACAAAGCCGGAGCAGGCTGCAGACAAATCGAACGCAGCAGCACCCTTCGCTCCCAGCTTATCCTGCAAAATGCAAGCCGTTGAAGGAAATGCACTATCCGGAGTTATAGTTGCAACAATGATCAGCTCAATATCACTCGGCGAAATGCCTGCAGAGGCAGCTGCTGCTTTGGCCGCTTCATATGCAAGATCCGAAGTCGCTTCATCAGGGGCCGCTATATGACGCTCGCGAATTCCCGTACGGGAGACAATCCACTCGTCATTGGTATCCATCATTTTTTCCATATCATGATTCGTCAGAATCTTTTCCGGTACGTATTTGCCTGTACCAATGACACCGACTGGACGCAATTGTGTATTCATCATGTCACTCAACTCTCCCGCTTATTTCCTTAGATATACTTTCGACCAACTGGTTGGAAATGGCCAGTCTTGCCTGACGCACCGCATTCTTAATTGCATTCGCATCGGCAGAGCCGTGGCTCTTCACGACTAGACGACTAAGACCAAGCAGAGGCGCACCTCCATGCTCCTTGTAATCAAGCTTGCCCTTGAGCGCCCGCAGCTCTGGCATCAGCATTGCAGCTGCCAGCTTGCTCTTAAGCGATGAGGAGAACTGCTCCTTAAGCAAAGAAAAAATGCCCGCAGCCGTGCCTTCAAGCGTCTTCAGCATGATATTGCCGGCAAAGCCGTCACATACCAGTACATCACATCCGCCCATCAGCACCTCTCTTGATTCTACATTACCAACAAAATGTATAGGCAGCTCCTTCAGCAGCGGAAACGTATGCTTGGTGAGCTCATTTCCTTTGCCTTCTTCGGTACCTACATTGAGGAGTCCTACTCTAGGCTGATCAATTCCATGCACCTTCTGCCGATACAAGCTGCCCATAAGTGCATACTGGGCCAAATGCTCAGGCTTGGCATCCATGTTCGCGCCAAGATCCAGAGCGAGCATTCCGCGATCGTCGATCGTAGGAATCATCGGGGCCAGTGCCGGGCGCTCGATGCCCTCCATTCTGCCGACGACAAGAAGCCCTGTCGTCATCAGCGCGCCCGTATTGCCTGCAGAGATCATTGCATCTGCCTGTCCTTCTCGAAGCATACGCCCGGCAACAACCATAGATGCGTCCTTCTTCCGCCGAACCGCCTTCACGGGCTCATCATCTGAGCCGATAACCTCTGAAGCATGTATTACAGTAATACCTGATGGGCGATCTGCGCCCAGCAACGGGTTGATCTTCGCTTCATCGCCGACCAGTACGATCTCCGTATCGTTCCATTCCTTTGCAGCAAGCACTGCACCTTGGACGGTTGCCTCCGGTGCATGATCGCCTCCCATCGCATCAATGACGATCTTCATGATGAACTCCCCCCTCGTCACTATCTTGCCCGGCGGATCGGTAAATGACGAAGTTTCCTTGAAACACCATTTCCTCTCCGACATAAGCAAACACTTCTACCTTGGCCTTGCCCTTCTGCTCAGGAGTGGAGCGCACATATGCCTTCGCAATACATTTTTCCCCCAGATGCACCGGTCTTACAAACCGGATGTCCGCAGAAGCGGTCAGCGCAATCTCATCGTTAATAACAGCAACAGCAAGTGAGTTCGCTTGTGCAAAAACATAATGGCCACGAGCTATTCCTGTTCTTGAAAATACATGCTCTTCTCTAATTTCAAAAATAGAAATCCCGCTCTTATCCAGCTGAAGGTCTACTATATCCCCGATAATTTCATGCAAAGGCAATGAGCGCACTTGATCATACGATCTCTCAGCCATCAGCTTCATCCGCTCACGAAGTTCAGGTATGCCAAGCTCCATCCGATCCAGTCGAATCGTCTGAATGCTCACCTTAAGTAATCTTGTCAGCTCTTGATCTGTGATAAAAGGGTTATCCTCAATCATCTGAGTTAGCTGCTGCTGTCTTTGTCGCTTAGGTATTCGTTCTATGATCAAGCACCCCCTGCTTATGTGACTTCAAAAAGACCCGTTAACTCTATATTAGTCATCTATATGACACCAGCGTACAGCTCTTTATCCTCTGGCAGTGAACAATGCTTAATATAACGTCCTTAGGTCGTAATTAAGCAACCGAATTGTTCATCAACCATCACTGTTCGTATGTACGCAAACTTTTACTGATTAAAAATCAATTTGAAAATAATTAAAAAGGCACACTGGTTAGAACCAGGTACTAATGCTTAGTATAAAACATGTAGCACCAAAAAGAAAGGGGCGGTCACTTTTTCGCAAAAAAATAGCACTTCATCCGCTATAGATGAAGCGCTACTTTTGAACAAAAATATTATTGAGAGATGATCTCTCTAGATTTGTACGTTCCGCACACTTTGCATACGTGATGAGCAAGCTTCAATTCTCCGCATTGTTCACATTTCACCATGCCTGGCACAGCCAATTTAAAGTGAGTACGACGTTTGTCACGACGAGTTTTGGATGTTCTCCGTTGAGGTACTGCCACAATTCCCACCTCCTTATCAAAGTCAAACCTTAAGAAAAAGAAATAATCTTGTTCTTATTTAAAGAAATCCTTAAGCCCTGCAAGCCGCGGATCGATTGGCGTATTGTCACAATCGCAGCTGCTCGTGTTCAAGTCGGTTCCACAGCTCGGGCACAGCCCTTTGCAATCCGACTTGCACAGCGGGGCAAACGGAAGATGAAGCAGGAAATATTCTTCCAGGAAAGGAACCAAATTCACTGTATCCTCTTCCACGTACAAGGTATCATCCTCTTCTTCAACTTCCTCCGGCTCGGTTCCTTGCTTGAACTGCTCGGCGAATTTCATATTTAAATGCTCATGGACATTTCCTAGACAACGAGAGCAGAGCATATCTGCTTCGGCTGATAACGTTCCTTGAACATCTACCACGCCTTCCGGCAATGCAGTAAATGTGAGTTCCACCTGCATCGGGGATACGGCTGTGATTTCCTTGTTGTTTCGAATTAGATGGCTGATATCCAGCGACTCTGTAAACTTCATCGGTCCAGCAGCCGAGGCCATCTTGCGAAATGACATTTCCACGTTGATCACTCCAGACGATAAACCATTTTAACAACATTTGTAGTATGCTTCAAATACAGCGCTAGTTATGTTGAAAAACAGTCTAACAAACAAAAATCATTATACCGATTTTGAAAGAGGTTTGTCAACACTTTAAACTTTACACCTGTATATCCATTTATCCAGGCTAAATGCACCGCACCCGTCACCCATTATGCAATTCATTCATCATACCTGCTGCAACTTGGATATAATAGACTCTATAAACCTATCAGATAAGCCTTACCGAATGCAACAGGGAGTGTGAAATATATTATGAGTAGAACCGTGGGCCTGATCGTAGAATATAATCCGATGCATAACGGACATGTATACCATCTGGAAGCTTCCAAAAAAATAACCGAAGCCGATACAAGCGTCGCCGTCATGAGCGGCCACTTTCTGCAGCGGGGCGAGCCTGCAATGCTGAGCAAATGGGCCCGGGCCGAGATGGCGCTCGCCATGGGCGTCGATCTTGTGCTTGAGCTGCCGGTCTCCTATGCGGTAGGACCGGCAGAGTGGTTTGCCCATGGTGCCGTGGCAACCCTGCACCATACAGGAGTTGTCGATTCGCTGTGCTTCGGCAGCGAATCTGGAGAGCTTGCGCCGCTTGCTGCCATGGCAGACCTCCTCGCCAGCGAGCCGAAGGCGCTGTCGGAGGCTATCCAGCGGCAGCTGCAGCAAGGCGCAAGCTACCCCGCAGCCTACGCAGCGGCTGCGGCGGAGCTGGCCCCCGGCGGTGACGCTGCGGGGGCCCTGGCACTGCTCAAGCAGCCCAACAATACACTTGGGCTGCATTATATGATCGCGCTGAAGCGGCTCAGCAGCGCGATCCGGCCCTTCACGGCGCAGCGTACCGGCGCCGGTTATCACGATGCGATGCCGGGACCCGGCAGCATCGCCAGTGCCACGGCCGTGCGCCGGCTGCTCCTCGGCGCAGGACCCGAAGCAGCGGCCCCTTACGTGCCGGCTGCAACGCTTGCCATTCTGCAGCGCGAATGGCAGGAAGGACGCGCTCCGGTTCACCTGGAGCGCTTCAAGGATGCCTTGCTTGCCCAGCTGGTGACCTCTAGCGCAGCAGAGCTGGCCCAATATGCCGAGGTAACCGAAGGACTCGAGCACCGCATACTAAACCAGCTCCCCAAGCTCACGGAGCTGTCCGTCGACTCACTCCTTGAAGCGTTAAAAACAAAACGATATACACGCACCAAGCTCCAGCGCATGCTGATTCATATTTTGCTGCACCATAAAAAGGATGAATTATCGCCCTCTGTGCTGGCCGAGGGACCTCATTATATCCGGGTTCTTGGCTTTAACAACAGAGGACAGGAGTTGCTAAAAGAAATGAAGAAAAAAGCAACCTTACCGGTTGTCATCAAGCCTTCAGCCTTCAGCCACCCTCAGCTGACCCGAGACATTCAGGCGACCGCTCTATATGGTCTTGGCATGGGAGCGGCTGACAGCCAATTCATATACAGAGATTATTATCAGTCCCCTGTGCGAGTCTAATGTACTTAGAGCCAAGACTCTATTTCAGAATTGAACACTGCTGCATATAAGCATAGGAGCCTGTGCATGATCATTCTCATTCACAGGCTCCTATGCTATACATTGCTTCCATTTATTAAATGCCAATAATACAACTACACCTCGGTTTTAACATTAAGCTTCTCAATGTAATCCAGTGCATCCTCGGCCGTTTCCACAGGGACGAGCAGCATGTCCGTCTTGATGGATTCCGCCTTCTTCTTCGCTTCCTCATAATTCGCCTCTGGTACGAAGAAGATCTCGGCATCCTCGCGATCTGCGGCAACGATCTTGTGTACGACCCCGCCGATCGGTCCGACGGTTCCTTCTTTATTGATGGTCCCTGTACCTGCAATAATATGGCCTTTGGTCAAATCTCCAGGTGTCAGCTGATTGTATATTTCCAGCGTAAACATTAGGCCTGCTGACGGTCCGCCGATTTCTGTATTGGTAAAAGTAATTTGATGTGCAGAATCCTTGGGCTGAACGGTTTGAAGAGTACCAATCATTACACCGAGTCCAGGCCTTGTCTTACCTGTTTCACTGTCCTTGATAGGGACGAGCTTCAATTCACTTGTAATGGTCTCTCCTTTGCGATCCAGCTGAAGCTCAACCATATCCCCTACCTGCTTGTTCTCCAGCTGCTGCGCCAGTACCGTATTGTCGGGAGTAGGCACTCCATTAATCGACAGAATTTTATCCTGAGGCTTAATATCTCCTTCTGGCAGTGAATCCTTTGATAGACCGAGCACAAAGATATATTCTGGAACAATATCATACGCAATGTCTGCCTGCTCATAAGCAGCCTCCATCGCAGCTGACTGTGAATCACTCATAAACCATACTTGCTCTGCCGAATATTCCTCCTGGGTCCTGCCCGCGAGACGCTCTTCCTTCTTGCCGATCTGGGCATGTTCATTAAATGCGGATATAAACAAGAGCGAGAGATTCGCATAGCTGGCTGATACGGTTGTCATTAGAAACTTGCCGTCTTCCTCCTCATCACCGTTCTTCACGGATACCATGGGTTTAACCGATTCTGCTGTTCCCGGCTGAGTGACAATATAAGGTGTCGGCATATATACGAGCACATATACAACAATAGCCAAACTTAAGATATATACGGCGGTACGAAATCCACTCTTTTGGGTGATATTACTCAATCTCTGGCCTCCTCCCTGCTTGACTGCTTGTTCTTCTTTCCCTTCTCATCACATATAAATGCATATGTACAGGCTGTTTCTGATGTCTTTCCAGCCATCTAAGCTATTGATCGGGGTGATGATCCAATGAATTCAGAAATAACGAGGAAAAATAACGTTCCATCTTATATAAAAACGATGCTTCTCGGTATCAGCGCCCTACTGGTCGTGGCTGCTGTTGTCACTTCCCCAAGTGAAGCATTTGACGCCTCGATGCAAGGCCTTCAAATATGGTGGAAGATGGTCTTTCCTGCTCTCCTGCCCTTCATTATGCTGTCGCAAATGCTGACTGCCTTCGGGTTCACCCATGGTCTCGGCGTGCTCTTAGAGCCTTTAATGCGTATAGGCTTTCGTCTGCCGGGAATAACGGGGCTTGGTCTCGCTGTTGGGATGACAGGCGGTTTTCCGTCCGGTGCAGATACTGCAGCCAGACTGTACCAGCAGAAGCTTATCACGGGGAAGGAAGCGGCCATTCTAGCCTCTATCACCCATTTTGCAAGTCCCATGACGTTATTCGTTGTCATTGGGGCAGCATTCTATGAAGCGCCAGCTGTCGGATATATTTTAGCATGCATTCACGGTATAAGCGGGATCATGGCAGGTATTTTGCTCGGACGCGTCAACCTCTACTCGAAAAAGACCACAAAAACGACCGAGCTGCATGAACAGCCCGAATCTGTTTCTGCACTCGAAGCGATGATGAAGGCCAAGGAAAAGGATGGCAGAAGCTTTGGCAGACTGCTGGGAGATACAGTAAGTCATGCCGTTCAAGTATTGATGATGACCGGAGGCTACATGATCATGTTCTCCGTGTTCATCCGGCTGCTGGGTAAATATGTAACGCCTTTTCTCCCTGAATGGATCTGGGCCTCTTTTTTCGAGCTTCACCTTGGAGCTTATTCGATGCGTTCCCTTGATATTACCGCACATGCAGTCGGATTTGCACTTCTTGCCGCCGCCATTGGCTGGGGTGGACTCAGCTCCCATTTACAGGCAACTGCGCTTCTTGCTCCATACGGAATAAACATGCGTATTTTTACAATAGGTCGTATACTGCATGCTGGTATTTCCTATGGGCTTGTCCTGCTGCTATGGCCGCCAATCCAGAGCTGGCTGAATCATTCCAAAGCCGTCTTTCTTCATATTGGACAAAACCCTTCAACGCAAGCGCAATACTCTCCCGGAGGTCTTCAAGCAGCGGTTACCCTAGGCCTCTTCCATGTAGTACTGTTAACATCACTAATCGTCATCTCCGTGTGTATCGGCAAATGGCATTCTAGACGCCATTCTTCTTCTCGATAACTTTACGTCTGAGCGCATCCTCTACCTCGGCAGGCACCAGCTCGGAGACATCCCCTTCGAAGCTTGCAATCTCCTTCACTACACTGGAGCTCAGATACGAATATTTGGGATCCGTCATCATAAAGATGGTTTCTGCATCCTTGTTAAGCTTCTTGTTAAGGGATGCCAGCTGCAGCTCATATTCAAAGTCAGTTACCGAACGAATTCCGCGCATAATGACCTGTGCACCCTTGATCCTCACATAATTGGCCGTTAAATCACGGAAGCTGTCCACTTCAACATTTGGCAGGTCCGCCGTAACCAACTGCAGCAGCTCTACACGTTCCTCCACCGTGAACAGCGGATTCTTGCTCTTATTATTAAGTACCGCCACCACGAGCCGATCAAATTGTTTGGAGGCTCGCGTAATAATATCCAGGTGTCCCAATGTCACAGGGTCGAAGCTCCCGGGGTATACGGCTACTCTCTCCGTCTTATGTGCTGATTCACTCATTGCCTTGATCCTCCCGAATGTTGTCATCCATGTTTAAATTCGTGTTCGTATCATCCTGCACATCTATATTAGAAGAATACTCGTATATCGTAATTGCCGTATCCCCATATGTAGATTTGCGTATTTGCTCAAAGGAGCCTATTCTCTCTCCGTATTCATGATCGGCATCATGTTCTACAACAACGATGGCGTCATCATTGACCATATTGTGTTCTTCAAGCCAGGATAGATACTCTTCCACATTCTTCATCCGATATGGGGGATCCAGAAAGACGAGATCGAATGTATATTTTCGTTTGGAGAGCAGCTTCAGGGCTCGGCCTGCTTCATTTCGGAACACTTCAGCCTTGCTATCCAGACCCGTTGCCTTCAGATTCGCGCGAATCATTTCGATGCTCTTCGGTTCCAGGTCGATAAATACAGCCTTGTCCGAACCTCTGCTGAGTGATTCTATGCCGAGACCGCCGCTTCCCGCAAACAGATCCAGCACGACGCCCCCATCAAAATAAGGACCAATCATACTAAAGACCGCTTCCTTAACCTTGTCGGTTGTTGGACGGGTTCCGGTTCCGGGAACAGCCTTAAGCGGTCTACCTTTTGCAGTGCCTGATATTACTCTCACTTTTGATTTCACCCTGTTTCATTCATTGTAAGTATGCTATACATCGATATCGTACCACAATCCATGTAAGATGTGAAAATATCGAAAGCGTAATTAGTCCGAAGGAAAAAATATTAACCAAGCGATGTATAAACTGGAGGGCAGGCGGTCATGATGTAATTATCGGCATCAAAAGTGCCGTAGACAACCGCGGAGAAGACTTACGTTTCCCCATAAGCTCTTCGTCCGGTTTCTCCTCTCCCATGATAGGACGTCTCGAAAGAGGCGTCCGAATAAAAGCCTGCCAGGACTCCTGGCAGGCTTTTATTTTTCACTTGGTTGATATTAGCTCAAAAATTACTGCATCTTCGCCGTTCCAATCTTACTTTAAAGGAGATCAAAGAATACGGCTTAATAATACAATGACACCAATGACGGCCAAGAGAATCAGAAGATTAGACACTTCTCTCCATAGTAACGGATAACCTTTTTCGTGCAGTTCCTGTTGTTTAATCTCAAAATTGGCCTTATCACTATAGGGATCAGCCGGCTCCGTATAGGGCCTGTTCTGTTCCTGAAGCGGATCATTCATAGGTCTCCACCTCCATTAGGTTTTGAACCACATATCAATCAATACGCACCTATATGGAAACCGTTTCTATTTTATACCCTTATAACGGTAAGTGGGCTGTCCTTTTACGCCAGGCTTCACTCGAAATACACCGCCAGCATGCGGAGTCTCAAGCAGCTGCTCCTCACTAAGACCATTACGAGCCGTCGTGATGTACAGCTCATCCAGTTCTTCTCCTCCAAAACAGCAGGAGGTCACATTTGAAGCCGGCACTTCAATATGCTGAATCAGGCTGCCTGTGTCCGGATTCCAGCGAGATACCTGGGAACCGCCATAGTGTGCCACCCATATCATCCCTTCTGCATCTACCGTCAACCCATCAGGGAAGCCGGTTCCTTCCGGCAGAGAGAACAAGGTTATACGATTCGAAATTTCACCGCTATCGAGATCAAAATCAAACTGATCAATCCGGCCTGTCGGCGTATCAATATAGTACATCTTCTTATGATCCGGGTGAAACCCCAGACCATTAGACAGAGAAACGTCCGTAAGCACGGTTTTGACTTGACCATCATTCATTAGACAGTACAATGCGCCTTGATTCTTCTTGTCAGTCAGACTCATCGTTCCCGCCCAAAACCGGCCCTTCGGATCACATTTTCCATCATTAAACCGGTTATCATCCCTATGACTTTCCGGATTATGAAGCAGGGTAAGTTTGCCCGAAGCCAGATCATACCTATGGAACCCACTTTTTAAGGCAACCATGACACGATCTTGATCATAGGGGACAACCGCTCCAATATGCTGTCCCACCTCATGCACCGTGTCCCTTCCTGAACTTGGATCATAAATATGAAGCTTGAAGCCTTCGATATCAACCCAGTACAGGCGTTTCTCATCTGCATCCCAGCTTGGCCCCTCTGCCAGTCTTGCCTTTGCGTCAATGACCAGTTCTAGTTCTGTCATCCAATCCCTCCTTATTTATTCCAATCAAAGCCGATGCTGTTCAAGAAGGCGCGTGCCAGAACCATATGTCCCGTGTGGTTGGGATGTACGCGGTCCCATGCAATAGCTCCTGGGTACAGCTGCTTCCAGAGGGGTTCATATGCAGCCTGTGTATCTACAAATACGGCATCATATTCCTCAGCAACACGTTTGACAGCAGCACCGTACAGATCCATCGTCGAGCGCATGGGATCTTCTATACTTGGCTCCAGGTAATAAGGTGTCATTAGGACAAGACCCTTCACCTGAGGACGCACCGAAGCAACCAGCTCACGCAGAGTAGCCTCATACTCATCCAGAAACACATGAAGCTCTCTTCGCTGCGGACTGTCAAACTGACGCCATACGTCATTGATCCCAATCATTACAGACAGCCAGTCCGGCTGAAGATCAAGTACATCCTCCTGCCAGCGATTTTTCAGATCCCTAACATTGTTTCCGCCTATCCCTACATTAATTACACGAGTATTCAATTCTGGATATACGCTTTGGAGCAAAGCATCCACATGATATACATACCCATTGCCAAGCCCCATGCTTCCTTCACCTACGGGACGTGTTCTTCCGCAATCGGTTACCGAATCCCCAATAAAAACCAATTTATCATTCTGAGCCAGCTTCATACCTTCCCTCTCCCTATCCAATATTAAATCGCAGCTTATGTAAATCACTTATAGTAAGGCAAGTAGACTAAGGCAGCGTTTACAGTAATGCGTTTCAGATGAAGATTACCAGCCCTGCTGCTTAAGCCAGGATATACATAAGCCCTTCCAGCGGCCTGTCGTTCCTTCCAGCTCCTCTGCCAGCCCAAGGCCATGACGTCCTGCTTCAAGTACATGCAGCTCATGAGGCACTCCCGCCTTGGTCAAGGACAATGACATCTCCAGACTATTCTGCAGCGGTACCGCCGCATCCTCGTGGGTATGCCATATGAAGGCAGGCGGCGTCTGGCTCGTTACCTGACGTTCAGCACTGTATTGTCTGACCAATTCCTCATCCGGCTTCTCGCCAAGCAGTGCATCCTTTGAACCTTGATGACCATAATCCTCCATCGTAATGACAGGATAACACAGCACAATGCGATCCGGCCTTGAACTAACCCGCTCAAGCGGATCAACGCTCTCTGGATCTCCTTCCACCCACATCGTTCCTGCACTTGCCGTCAAATGACCTCCAGCGGAAAAACCGAGCATCGCAATCTTGTTCGGATTAATCCCATACTTATCGCTGCTCGCTCTCACATATTGAACGGCTCTCCTTGCATCAGACAATGCAGCGGGCTGACGATGAGGAGTGATTCGATATTTAAGGAAAAAAGCCGAAATGCCTGCTTGATTCAGCCACTCCGCAACCGGTCCGCCTTCATGATCAGCTAAGTGACAATATCCGCCTCCGGGACACACGATAACGCAGCTGTCAGCTCCCTCGACCAGATAAGGAGTCAAGGTGGGAGAATCATCTTCCAATCCAGCGGCCGCATACGGCGGCACTCCAGACCATAATTTTATTGACTGCACAGCCAGCCCTCCTAAGCTATAAATAGAATAATTTTAATCCATCATCCTACATTAAATCGTTTTCATCAATCATTATTTTAGGCCTAGTAGAGCGTTCGGAAATGCTCGGGGGTAATTCCCTCTATTCTCCGAAATGTAGCGACAAAATGACTCGCATCACGGAAGCCTACTCTGCCAGCCGTCTCCTTCACTGTAAGATGAGGCTCTGATGTCATGATCTCCTTGGATTTACGTATTCTTTTCAGAATAAAATAGCTGTACGCCGTAATGCCAAATGTCTGCTTGAACATCATATTCAGATATCTGGGGGAGACCGAGAGCACCTCCGCCATTTCCATGAGCCCCACACCAGGATCGCTTATCTTCTCTTCCATAAATGACAGCAAGGGTGCTAATCGATCCATAGCATGTGAGAGGGAGAGCGTATTGCCGGTTGTCCCATGCTTTTTGAGCAGCAGTAAGAACCGATAAATATCTCCTGACGCGTCCAGCCCCGTTAGATCAAAATCGCTGCCGATGGAATCAAGAACCTTTTTGCTATAAATCTGAAGCTCCGAGCTCACTTTCCACTGATAATAAGCAGATTCCTGCAAGTCCAGTGAGGATAGGATCGCTGCTGCCTGCGGACCGCTGAATGTAATATATATCGTTGACCAGCCTTCACCTCTCCCGCTGTAATGATGCGGCACATTAGGAGCAAGCAGGATGCCCGTCCCTTTAGGAAGTGGATAGGTTCTGCCCTCAAATGAAAATGTCCCCTCACCATCTACCGTTTGCAGCCAGTGATAACAGGGATAGCCAGCGGACCGCTCAATCGGCTCCTGATTGTTGTTCTCTCCTATGCTCTCTATAAACAGGGGCAGAGGATGCTCCTTCCCTGTCATAAAAAAACGCTGATGGTCTTTGCTCAGCCACATATCCTTCGTTCCTCTACTTCCATATTATTATATAGTCCATAACAATTCTTATATTTTAAAAATATAATTCATATTATATGATTGAATTATTCTTATACAAGAGGTGAGTTCACTTGATTAGTACGAAGCTTCCTAAAATGTTCTACGGCGGAGACTACAATCCTGAGCAATGGGATCAGGCTACACATCAAGAAGATCTGCGCATGTTCAAGCTCGCAGGGATTGATATTGCGACAATTAACGTTTTTTCCTGGGCCAAGAATCAGCCTGATGAGATCACATATAATTTTGGATGGCTCGATGAGCTGATCGACAGTCTTTATGAAAGCGGTGTCTATGTATGCCTTGCAACGAGCACCGGCGCTCATCCCGCATGGATGGCAACGAAATATCCTGACGTACTGCGGGTAGATAAGGACGGACGTAAACGCAAATTTGGAGGCCGTCATAACTCCTGCCCGAACAGTCCGACTTACCGGCTCTACTCCGAGCGTATTGCGGACAAGCTGGCAGAACGCTACAAGGATCATCCTGCGGTTCTCGTTTGGCATGTGTCGAACGAATATGGGGGCGACTGCTACTGTGACAACTGTGAACGTGCATTCCGTGTCTGGCTGAAGGAGAAATATCAGACACTTGATCAGCTGAACAGAGCCTGGAATACGGCATTCTGGGGACATACGTTCTATGATTGGGATGAAATTGTGCTGCCAAGCAACCTGAGCGAGGAATGGGGAGATCGTTCCACGAACTTCCAAGGAATCTCTCTGGATTACTCCAGATTTAATTCTGACAGCATGCTGAACTGCTACAAGCTGGAGTACGACGCAATTAAGAGGCATGTGCCTGAATCTGTTGTGACTACCAATCTGATGGGCTTCTTCAAGCAGCTGGATTACTTTAAATGGGCCAAATACATGGACATTATTTCATGGGACAGCTATCCAAGCCTAACGACTCCGCCAAGCGAAACTGCCATGGCGAATGATCTCATGCGCGGACTCAAGGACGGAATGCCGTTCATGCTGATGGAGCAAACGCCAAGCCAGCAGAACTGGCAGCCGTACAACTCACTTAAGCGTCCGGGTGTCATGCGCCTGCAGAGCTATCAGACTGTAGCCCATGGCGCAGATACGGTCATGTTCTTCCAGCTCCGAAGATCCATCGGTGCCTGTGAGAAGTACCACGGCGCTGTTATTGAGCACGTCGGGCATGAGAATACACGCGTATTCCGTGAAGTAGCTCAGCTTGGTAAGGAGCTGCAGCGCATCGGAGATCGCCTCTTAGATTCGCGCGCTGATGCCAAAGCCGCCATTGTATTCGATTGGGACAACTGGTGGGCGATTGAGAAATCGAGCGGTCCAACGATCGCTCTGAATTACGTGCAACAGATTCACAAATATTACGCGTCCTTCTACAACCGAAATGTTCAGGTCGACATGGTAAGTGTGGATACCGATCTAAGCGCATATGATCTTGTTGTTGCTCCGGTTCTGTACATGGTTAAGCCTGGATTCGCTGAGAAATTGGAAGCCTTCGTAGAGAATGGCGGAACGTTCCTGACGACATTCTTCAGCGGTATTGTAAATGAAAATGATCTGGTCACGGTCGGCGGATATCCTGGAGAGCTGCGGAAAATGCTGGGCATTTGGGTTGAGGAGATTGATGCTCTGTTCCCGGATCAGAAGAATAAGATTGTTCTGAAAGATAAGTTCGGCAAGCTTCAAGGCAGCTACGAATGCGGCATGCTATGTGATCTACTGCATACGGAAGGTGCTGAGGTTATTGCGGAATACGGCGAAGATTTCTACAAGGGAATGCCTGCGGTGACTCGCAATACGTTTGGCAAAGGCGAAGCATATTACGTAGCAACCGATCCAGAACAAGGCTTCCTCGATGAACTGATTGAGAAGATTACAACGGACAAAGGAATTCACCCTAACCTCTCAGCTCCATCCGGTGTTGAGGTCAGCCGCCGTGTCAAGGATGGCATCTCCTATCTGTTCGTGCTTAATCACAATACGGAGGCCGTATCCTATGATCTAGGCCAATTAGAGGCTGAAGATCTAATCAGTGGCAGTCAGCTCAGCGGCATGGTATCCATTGAAGGCCGTGACGTTCAAATTTTGGAAGTCAAATAATCTGGCAAGAAACAAGCGTTATCCCGTATCCATTATGGATACGGGATATTTCTACTTCCTATGAATCTGGGAGGAAAATCAGAATGCAGTAAGGAATACATCTGGAAGCTAAAATATTTCTAGTTCTATAGCCTGCTATATGCAACCCGTTTCCTTAATTCAAATATACTAAGGAGTTGATTCTGTGATGAAAAAGTATCCTCTGCTGGATATCTCTCACCCTATCGTACAGCAAGCAAGTGACTTTATTTATAAGAACGCCCGTCTCTTGGATCGTCTCCGATTCGCACATCTCAGTGGACAGGGATCACCTGAAGCGGTCTTGCAAGCATTAGCTGCATATCAGAACAAGGACGGTGGATTCGGTCATGCTCTTGAACCTGACATCCGTAGTCCGTACAGCCAGCCGCAGGGAGCAGAATTTGCACTGCATTTGATGGACGAAACAGGGGTTTTCCCTGAGAGCTTAATGACAGGACTAGGACAATTCCTTGAACAACATTCGAATCCTCATACAGGGGGATGGCCCTACGCCTTCCGCAGTGTAAACGAGCATCCTCATGCTCCTTGGTGGACCACGGAATCGGATGATACGGCTTCCATTAATCCTACCGGCTCGATTGTAGCCCTCCTGCTGAAATCAAGAGACTGGCATCCATTCCTCAAAGAGAAATGGTTGAACCGAGCTATTCAATATACATGGGATACGGTAGAGAGTGCCGATCTAACAGGATTCCACAACTGCATCCACGCTGTTCACTTTCTCGAACAGCAGACAGGGGATCCCCGTGCTGCAGCGGTGAAGAGCAGAGTAGATCAGCACTTATCCGAGCCGGGTGTCATTGAACTTGATCCTAGGGCTGAAGGGTATGTGCAAAAAGTGCTCGACTGGGCACCAAATTCAACCAGTTATGCTGCCCAGTTCGTCCCTGAGGAGATTCTCTCACTCCATCTCGATCATCTAGTCTCGGAACAACAGGCTGATGGCGGGTGGCCCATCTCATGGGAACCACTGAGCTCAGCAGCCGAGAATGAATGGCGGGGACATCTCACGATCGAGCGGCTGAAGACACTTTCGAGCTACGGCCGATTATAACCAAAAGAAATAAGCTTCCGGCAGCTCAGAAACAGCCGGAAGCTTATTTTTGATGAATCCACCGATGTGCTACAGGATTACGCCGTCCTTAAATATGGCAATTTCACGGAAACCGTGCTGCTCACTGTTTGTCTCTGCACGACCGGATGCAATATCCACGAGCTGGCTTAACAGCTGAACAGCTGCATCATCCATGCTGATCCCTTCGAGCAGCTGCCCTGCATTATAATCAATCCAGTGCTTCTTCCTGCGAGCCAGGTCGGAATTGGTTGCGATCTTCACCGTAGGTACAGGTCCGCCAAACGGCGTCCCTCTGCCTGTCGTGAATAAAACGATGTGCGCACCCGCTGCGGATAGTGCCGTAACGGAGACCAGGTCGTTGCCGGGAGCTTCAACAATGTTAAGCCCTGGCTTAGTCGTCCTGTTTCCATAAGACAGAATATCTACCACTTCTGAGCGCCCGCCTTTTTGAGTACAACCAAGTGATTTCTCCTCCAGAGTAGTAATACCCCCTGCTTTATTACCTGGAGAGGGATTCTCATAAATGTTCTGACCGTGGTTTACAAAATACTGCTTGAACCCATTGATCAGCTTAACGAGCTCATCATATACCCCTTGGTTTGCAGCACGGTTCATCAGGATGGTCTCCGCTCCGAACATTTCAGGAACCTCTGTTAGAATAGCCGTGCCTCCTGCTGCTACAAGCAGATCAGATACGACACCAACGAGGGGATTGGCCGTAATACCGGAGAAGCCATCCGAGCCACCGCATTTGAGACCGATCTTCAACTTGGATAACGGCAGCGGCTCACGACGTGTATGCTCGGCCTGCTCGACCAGCTCTTCAATTAATCTCATGCCTTCGCTCAGCTCATCATCCGTTTCCTGTGCTTTGAGAAAACGCACTTTATGATGATACTCCGCAGGAATAAACGACTTGAAATCATCGACCTGATTGTTCTCACAGCCTAGACCAATAACGAGCACCCCTCCAGCATTCGGGTGTACAACGAGTGAAGCAAGGAGCTGCTGTGTATACTTCAAGTCATCGCCAAGCTGTGAGCAGCCAAAGGGGTGAGGAAAATGATATACTCCGTCAACACGTCCCTTGAATTCGCCTTCTCCCATCCGGGCCAATGCTTCACATACCTTGTTAATGCAGCCGACCGTATTAATAATCCAGATCTCATTTCGAATTCCGGCTTCGCCGTTCGGACGCAGATAACCGTCGAACGTCAGGAGATGAGCAGGCGGTGCGGGAAGCGCTTCTGGCTCGGTTTTTTCGTATTCATATTCGAGGAGTCCAGATAGACCGGTTGCGAGATTATGAGTATGAATCCAGCTGCCTGGCAAGATTTGTTCTTTGGCCACGCCGATAGAGTAGCCGTATTTGAGTACATTCTCCCCTGCCAGGATCTGCCGGGCAGCAATTTTGTGACCCTTCGGAATGTCTTCAGTCAAAGTTATGGTTGAGGAAGAATTCCGTTCAATCACTTCTCCCTTTTTATAATCACGAAGAGCAATAATTACATCATCTTTCTCCCGAATGATGGTGAAGTCCTGTGTTCGATGAATGGTGCTCATACCTGTTCCCCTTCCCATTCTCTTATCGATTCACATATACTCTCGGTAAGTCCAGGCAGCAAGGATAAATCCTGTCCCCAGATCGTTTCCTCTGCCAGGATCTGAGTGATCACACGATCAAGAGTTTTACCCTGCCCTAGCTCTGCCCAATGTCTCTCCAGTACCTCAAGATGCGCTTCATTGTCTTTAAGCAGTACAGACTCACCGCTATAGGTTACCGTCTTGAATCCTTCCTCTGTCTTCACTGTCTGGTACAATCGAAGCAAAGCGGCAAAGCCTGTCACAATCCGTTTTGGAAGCACGCCGTTCTTGCGGTAGTAATCCAGCATCGTTGGCATCAAGCGAACTTTAAACTTGCTCAAGCTGCCCAGCATAATGTCCTGCAGTCGATGATCAATGTATGGATTCATAAATCGTTCAAACACTTCACCCGCATAAACATGCAGCTCCTCTAGCGGAAGATCCAGCGCTTGCGTGACCTCCTCATACACGGCTGTCCGCACCCATTCACCAAGCTGAGTATCCTCCATCGTTTCCCGAACGAAGCGCTTGCCCTGCAAAATACCGAGCGGTGTCATGAGCGTATGAGCACCATTCAGGATACGGACTTTTCTAAGCTGATACGGCTTCAAATCATCGGTAAAGTGCACATTAAGTCCTGCCTGTGCCAGCGGAAGCTTGTCGGCAAGCGAGCGGTCTCCTTGGATTGCCCACAAGTGATAAGGCTCCGCACTGTTAATCAGCGAATCCTTATACCCTAACCGCTCTTCGATATCATCAATTTCAGACTTTGAGGGTGCACCTGTAACGATACGATCAACGAGATTGTTCAGAAAATGATTGCTGCTCTTGACCCAATCGCGAAACTCCTCCGAATATCCGAAATCTTCACTATGCATCAGTACGTAGGATTTCAACAAATCACCGTTGCCTTCAACCAGCTCGCACGGGAGATGAATTAATCCTTTGGC
The DNA here is from genome assembly GCF_028747985.1 of Paenibacillus urinalis. Lineage (NCBI taxonomy): Bacteria > Bacillati > Bacillota > Bacilli > Caryophanales > Paenibacillaceae > Paenibacillus > Paenibacillus urinalis. The sequence goes on along the minus strand of NZ_CP118108.1, from coordinate 1,987,288 downwards.
GGGATCCCCTTGAAAATGTTGAAAGCGATGATGCAGGAATACGGTTAGTTTCCCGGGAAATGAATTCACTGGCGTACCTTCATAGTACTCTGACTTCTCATACACAAGACCCGCTTCCGTCGTGTTGGACACAACGATATCCAGTTCTGGTCCTTCAGCCACAGCCAGGAATTCATTCCATTCCTCGTAAGGATCGATCATATGTGACAGCACAGGAATGATAACTTCCCGCTCTACCGCTGCTCCGTTCTCTATACCTCGGGTCAGCAGCGTATATAAACCATCCTGCTCTCTGATGTTCAGCAGCTTGTGACGACCCGATCTTCTCGGCTGTGTTACGGCAACACTGCCTTCAAACCACCCTTGTGCAGCGCTTTCATAAATCATCCAATCAAAAAATCCCCGCAAAAAATTTCCTTCCCCGATCTGAAGCACCTTCACCGGCATCTCTTGAAATTTAGCCAGCTTCGCGCTGTCGGTTATTCCTTCCAGCTTCCGTCCCAGTCTAGGGAGATCATTGCTTACCGCCATGCTTCATTTCTCCTCTAATCAATGACATATTGTTTCCTGATACTGTTCATTGTATCATCAATATAAAGAAGTGAAATTGCCGATTTTGATAAAAAAGTACTCTCATTTGATATTTACGAAAAAGAGGCGATCCCCTATGCGTAACTCACTGAACGCACCTGTTGATACTCGCATTCCCTCTGATATCGAGCTGCCCTTCCGAATGCTCTATTATGAGACCAAGCCCTATGAGCACGAACTTCCCGACCATCTCCATGATTGGCATGAAATGATCTGTGTTCATCAAGGACGGGGCAAAATATTTATCGATCATATGAGCCTAGATATGGAGCCAGGTGACCTGATTATGATTCCAGGAAATACCATTCATCGAATTTTTCCTGATCCGGATAATCTTCTAACTTCCACCGCCTTCTATATCAGCCCTGCATTGTTTCAAGGCATGGGAAATGAAGCTATCTCAACTCTGCTGCTATTTGAGAGGCACCGCCAATCCAAAATTTATAAGCGGCAATTCAGCAGGCAGGAGCTGGACGATGTAGGTCAAATCATCGATCACATCTATACCGAAATGAACAGTCGTAAGCCCATGCGTTCTTACTCCACGCTCCTTCATTTGCAGCTTCTGCTCATCTACTTAACCCGGCTCAGCTTCGTAACGGATCAATCACCAGCGATCATGTCGGGCCCTGAATGGCTTACCCAATCTTTATCCATTATAGAGCACAAGCTGCGTGACAAGGTCTCGCTTGCCCATTTGGCTAAAGAGGCTTCGGTGTCGCCCGCTCATTTCAGCCGCGTATTTAAGCAATTTACGGGAATGACGCCGACAGACTACATCTGTGCAAGACGGATTATCCTGTCCAAGGAACAGCTGATGCATAGCGATCATACGATGGCCGTTATTGCCGAGAGCTGCGGGTTTGACAGTCTTCCTCACTTTTACCGCATGTTCAAAAAGCATACAGGAATGACGCCTGCGAACTATCGTAAAAGTGTACGGATGTAGATACTCGTGACGTTGTTGTCACAACGATTTAACCAACTCGTACCTTTGCGAGAGGAGGCAGTTTATAAAGAAAAAGTCCGGAGGAAGCAAAACTCTACTTCTCCTGGACTTTTTATCAGAACGACTTTCATCACATGCAATCAGTTTTTTGTGAATATGCAGCCTATTCAGGGCAATAAGTATCCTTTTTCTACTGCCTGCTCAAGCAGGCTCGCTGCATATTCAGCAAGTACAGGAGAGGCTTCTGCTATGACTGCAACACGTGCTTTAACTGCGCTGACGGATACCTGATGTGCTCTCCATGCTTTGCCTTCCGTATAGAAGTTATGCAGCACCGGATGAAGACGATCCATAGCCGCAGCATATTTGGCTTCATTCGTCAGCCCTTCTTCAAATTCAAGCCACAGATTCATCCACTCGCTTGCTTGTTCGGCAGGAAGTAAACCAAAGATCCGCTTGGCTGCCGCTACCTCTCTGTCCCATTTATCCTCATAGCCTTTGACATCATAAGCGAAGGTATCTCCTGCATCAATCTCTACCAGATCATGAATCAGCAGCATATGAACTACTTTCTTCAGATCCAGTTGATCATCGATTGCGTGCTCTTTCAAGAGAAGAGCCATGACAGCGATATGCCAGGTATGCTCTGCATCATTCTCCCGCCGTGACCCGTTCATCAGATAGGACTGGCGAAGCACATGCTTAAGCTCATCAATCTCGCGAATAAATTCAATCTGTTTGGCAACTCGTTCTATACTCACTGTTCCATTCTCCTTATCCAGCTCATCATTCGTATTTCATCGATATCCTGCCCTTAAGCATACCACTTCGGGTTTATTGAAGCCAAGTCCTGAGCACATGAAAGGTTGTCTGCAAGATTAGAGCCTCTCATTGTCAAACTGCTGTGGTATAATTACGTTTATAAAAATAGCTGATGCATTAGGGCTGAAATACTGAGGGGTTTAATCGTGGCTAAACATCATCGTAATGTTGGTATTTTCGCGCACGTCGACGCAGGTAAAACGACGACAACCGAGCAAATATTGTATCAAAGCGGAGTTATCCGTGCGCTGGGCAGTGTAAATGAAGGAACAGCATTCACCGATTCGCTGGACATCGAAAAGCAAAGAGGAATATCTGTCAAGGCTGCGGCTACCTCTTTTGTATGGAAGAATTGTACAGTGAATTTAGTAGATACGCCTGGTCATATAGACTTTATATCTGAGGTGGAACGCAGTCTCCGGGTTATGGATGGTGCCACCCTGATCATATCCGCTGCAGACGGGGTACAAGCACAGACGGAAACCATATGGAAAGCACTTCGCAAGCTACATATACCTACTATCATTTATGTAAACAAAATGGATCGGCCGGATATTTCTGTAACGGATATCATGAACAATATAACTTCACTCTTATCTCCCGCGGCCTTGCCTGTTCAGCAGATTCAGTTCGATCAAGAGGTGCTGAGTGATGCGGTATCCATCTTCACTGCAGATGGAATTGACGCTCGTGAGGAGCATAACATCATTGCTGAATGGCTGGCTGATCAGGATGAGGAATTTCTAGAACGATTCATTGAAGGTGAAGATATTTCCCGGAATGAGCTCCACGACCGGATCGCAGCGGAAGCAAGACATGGGAATGCTTTTCCTGTCTGTTTTGGCTCGTCTCAAAAAGGAATCGGAATTCAAGAATTAATGGAAGCCATCATCGATTATCTGCCTGGACCAGCCGGCAATGCGGATGGCCCTCTCTCGGGTGTTGTCTTCAAAGTAGAACGGGATAAATCAATGGGAAGAGCCGTCTATATTCGACTCTATAATGGGAAATTACATACCCGGGATACCGTCACCATTATGAATCGGGGTCTGGAGGAGAAAGTAACCCAAATCCGCAAACTCGAAGGACGAAAAGCGATCGACCTCGGCCAATTTGAAGCAGGGGATATAGCAGCGGTCTACGGTCTTCATGAAGCGCAGATTGGAGACATCATTGGGAGTGAGGCATACGTTCCTCCACTGCCAGGAATGGCGGTCCCATTGCTCACTGTTCAAGTGCACTGCAAGGATGCTGCACAGTATCCCTCCCTCATCGCAGCCCTCCAGGAATTAACGGATGAGGACCCGCTGCTCGGCCTGACATGGCTCAAGGATGAACGGGAGCTGCATCTGAAAGTAATGGGATCGATACAGCTCGAGATCCTGGAGAGCATTTTGCTGAGCAGATTCGGGCTTGCTGTCACATTTGATCCACCATCTGTTATCTATAAAGAAACGCCAGCAGCTGAAGGCGAAGGCTACATCGCCTATACCATGCCTAAGCCTTGCTGGGCTGTACTTCGGTTTGCCATTCGGCCTCTTCCCCGAGGCAGTGGTCTAGTCTATCGCTCAGAGGTTCGTTATGACCATCTATTGGAGCGCTATCAGAATGAAGTGGCACGCCGTGTGCCAGAAGCGCTTGAGCAAGGATTGTATGGCTGGGAAGTAACCGATCTTGAGGTCGTATTGACCTATGGAGAGCATCATGTGTGGCACACGCATCCGCTCGATTTTGTAGTCGCAACTCCCATGGGCATTATGGATGGATTAGATCAAGTGAGAACGACGCTGCTTGAGCCGATGCAGCACTTTCGAATTATCGTGCCGGAAGAGAACGGCGGTAAGGTCCTTAGTGAACTGGTTCATATGCGGGCCGTGTTTGAAGCTCCTTATATTGCACACGGACGATGCACCGTAGAAGGTATTATCCCTGTAGCTACATCCCTGAATTATCCGGTGCAGCTTCGATCAGAGACGAAGGGCAGCGGAATCATGACGACGAGCTATGCAGGTTATCAGGCATGCCCCGAAGGTATCTCGGCCACTCGGAAAAGACGGGGGGTTGATCCACGAGATCAGTCACGTTACATCCTTGCGGTTCGCAATGCCATCAGTTCGTCATAACAGTAGATTAGATAGAAATTATACGGAGGAGATTTATGAGCAAAATCTTAGGTTTTGGACTTCTGCTTTACCTTTTCGGCAACCCATTCGTTGCTATTATTGTATTGCTGCTCATCATTTACTTTCTAGATCGCAGATTTGTCGGTGTGTTCCCAAGCCTGACCAAGCCGTATAAACGAATGCGGAATATATCCAAAAACCGCCAGCAAATCGCGATGAACCCAAATGATGTGACGGCAAAGCTTGATCTGGCGAGACTACTCATTGAACGCAAAAAGTTTAAAGAGGCGAATGAGCTGCTGCGATCCATCGAAGGCGCCTATGAGCATTCGGCTGAATATTGGGATGCACTAGGAACGACCGAGCTTCATCTCGGGCAGCTTGAATCTGGAGAACAGAATATTCTTAGAGCCCTTGAGATCAACCCAAGAGTAAAATACGGGCAGCCTTATCTGCGGCTTGCATCTGCCTATAGAGACAGAGACCACAGCAAGGCCCTTCGCTATGTAGAACAATTCCAGGAAATCTCCTCTTCTTCCAGCGAATCGTATTACTATCTTGGCCTGGTCTATCGTGCGCTAGGGCAGCCAGCTGAAGCCAAGGAGGCCTTCAATCAGTCCATTCTGGTCTATCGATCCCTGCCGAAGTACAAGAAGCGCCAAGAACGCCGCTGGGCGGTACGCAGCCTGTTCCGCAAAATGATGAACTAATTCATTGCACTTTATAGGTAAATGTTCTATACCCTACACAAACAGCTGTACTCCATAATCGTGGAATACAGCTGTTTTATTATCTATTTGGATGGATTCAAAATGCTTGCCAGTTGATCTCTGTGCTTGTCCATCCATTTCATACGTACAAACAGCTCCTCCAATTGCCGTTCAACTACAGAAGGTGGGTCTATGCCCTTTCGCCACCTGGATATGAAGTGCATTACAACATCGAGCCGGCGAAGCAGAATCAGCAGCGGTATAACCGCTCTCTCGTCCTTCTCTAACTCAATCACTGAAGTGAAGCCAGATATGAGTGCAATACATTTCTCCCACATCTTCTCCTCTTCATGGCTCAACATATCCGATAGTGGAACAGCCAGCTCCATCACTCTCACATCACGCGTCGCAAATTCAAAATCCAGAATCGCATAAATTTGACCTTGAGCATTCTCCAGTACGTTAGAAGCATTCATATCACCATGAACGATTTGATGCGGCAGCTGATCGATGGAACGAAGGGCTTCAAATAGCTGTGCAACAGGCTCTGCCATCTCCTTCATTTGTCGAGCTTGATGCTGAAAGACCGGATCAGGCTGATTGAGAAAAGAGAGCAGATATGCTGGCGGGCATTCCGGATAGGAAATATCAAGCCTATAGTAAGGCGGGTATATGGGGGCCTGGGGCAATTCTACTCTCGATAAGGCAGCAGAGAGCTGCCCCACCTGTTTACCGAGCTGTTCATACTGCTGAGGTTCGTTAAGCTCTGGATTCCGGCCCTCTTTATATCGAAATAGAGCGGCGATTCTACCATTACAATAAGTCATCGTATTCCCTTGCAGGGTATGTACTAATTCAGGAATCTCAAATCCTCTCTCCGTTCGTAATAGTGAATCCAGCACCGCATGCTCATACAGCACCTTATCCTGATCCTGATGTGATTCATACAGCCTGAGCACATACCCTTGGTTCCGGATTCGTAACTGATAGGATGAATTGTTCATTCCACCACGAAGTCGGCTTATGCTTAGCTCTGCTGCTTCATAGGGTCCTGGAAAATAGCTATTCCTGATGTCCTGAAGGATATACACCTCATCATCCTGTGTATACTCGTCAACACTCATGCATCCATCTCTCCTTATGTTCAGACGCTTCTAAAGGGAGGAACACAAGCTGTAATACCTGTATTCCCCTTTTCTGTTATTATTTTCTTCGAACACTTGCATTTCCTATCGATGCTAAAGGTTCATAGCCCAGTCTAGCAAGCTGGTCATCGATTACACGGTAGCCCTTGCTGCTCGGATGCACCTGATCAATAAACAGCAGCTCGCGCTCTCTTCCCTGAAAAGCATGTAATAACGGAGCTGCGGCGATATTCTTGCTCGTAAATCCTAGTAAAAATTCATTATACTGCTTCACAAATTGATAAGCTGCTTCACTTCGCGGCATTGGATTATACAGTCCGATCAGACGAATAAAGTAGGGATGCGATTTCTTTTTGAGCTGTCGAATCTCAGAAATAATTTCAGAGACATACTTCTCACAAGACTCAAGCGTTTCAATTAGCACAGGAGAGAGCAAATTCCCCTTAGCATAACGCGCTGCCCGAATCAGATCGTTGCCGCCTATCGAAATCGTAATCACATCTGCCTCTTTAATCAGATAGCGCACGTGCTCATTATATTTTACCATGGACAACAGTCCCTGTGAGGTTAATCCGTTCACGCCTCTATTGCTGACAAGCACCATGCTGCCTAAATGATATTCTAGTCTTTTTCGATAGAGAGGTACAAATCCGCTGCCAAACAATGCACCGATTCCAACAGTGAGTGAATCTCCTAGGGCTAAATATCGGTACACCATATGATTTCCCTCCTTTTATTTTGCTGCCGATCTATTTTAGTTTATGGAGGAATTCAGGCATTTGGCACGGCAAGTTGTCCTTGAGAAGGCTCCCTTCTCACAAAAAAACACATACTACGAATCGAATGAAGGCTCCGAAACGTTCAGTATGTGTTCTCTTATTATGAAACGGATTGATGAATATAGAACTTAAATAAAATAAGCAGCAATACTTCCGATCAGCATGCCCCCGATAAAATAAACACCGCTCTGAGGAAATTTTACTTTGCGCAATTCAGCATACACAATGGCAAGAAAGAGTACGAACATAATAAGCTTCAGCCACAATATTAAAAATGGAACAGCTAGACCTAGCAACAAACCTATGATTCTGTACACTGTTGTTGACAATATACTCTGCTCCTCGCTTGTGAGTTATCCTTCAGCACTGCTCACGCTTCTGCCAGCAAGCAGTCTTATTCCTCTTCCTCTGTCTCAAAGACACAGCGGAAGCGTTCAACCCCAGGATACTGCTCTCCCAGACTGTACACAACAAAGCCCACATTGCGATAAAAATCTACCGCTTCTTCGTCCGTTTCCGCAATAACCGTCTCAGGCTGATATCTGCTGATCATTTCTGAGATGATACCGCGGCCGTACCCTTTTTCCCGGTTCTCGGGTAGTACAGCCAAATGCTTGATCATCACTTTGCTCCCATCCTGCTCAATTCCGATGAGTGCAACGAGCTGACCTTCATCTTCAAATCCGAGCAGCTCCGTGGAATCATTATTTTTATACATCGCAAGTGCTGCTTGAATATGAGCTTCTTCTGGGAGTGTCGAATACCCGATTAACTCCTCTACGATGACATCATTTATACGATCTTTAATAGAAACTAGCAAAATGAAAATCCTCCTGTCCTAATATCCTTAACTATACGTACTTTAGGACTTTTGGCGTCAGATTTCAAGTTCATAGAAATTATATTGCTGTCCAAGCCTCTTCATCATGGACTCTGTTGTTATTTTGCCGGCTGCTTCATAGGCCATCATGACAGCACCTATATCACTCGGGAGTCTCTGTTCAACGTATACAAAAACAGGCTCAGTCTCGTTCTTTGTAGTGCTATTTAATTGTGACAATACGGCCTTCTTTAGATAAGATGAAGTAATGCAGCTCCCGCTGAAGGACACGAGAATTTCAGAAGCACGGAAGGTAGCAGCGATCAGGCGAATGCCGACGGCTGTTTGTCTAGCTGCCTCACTGCATATGTTGACAGCCAGCGGGCTCCCGGTGTCAGCGGCTTCTGTAATGAAATGTGCCATATCCCCAAGCATTCGGTTCTGGCTGCGTTTGTCCACTCCATATCCGCGGAGAGCCAGCTCAGCCAGCTCATGTGTTGATGAGCATCCTAAATGTTGCAGAACTAGATCGACCAATGGCAGGTCAGCCTCTTCATAATAGCCGGAGATGATTGCATAGACCGTTTCATAGGTTATGAATCGGGCTGCGACACGGGCGTAGTGGGCAAAGTCATCATTTCGCACCATTCTGCCTTCTTCATTAATACCGAAAATAAGGGAGCCTGTTCCACCGATGGCTACAATTCCCGGACGACCTAAAAAAATGGAACGATGAGCAGCCAGCGTATCATTAACTACCTGACCATGAGTGGAGATACCTAGCTCCTGAAGAACCTCCATTGCCCACTTCTCGTCTCCAGGCTGATCTATCCCAGCGAGTGCGGCCGTAATCGAAGCGACATGATCCAGCTGTCTTCCTGCTGCTTCTAAGGCATCTAGAATACCGGTGCGAAGATTCTCTTCCGCCTGTATATTATGCAAGCGATTCGTGCCGCCTAAGCGCACCTGTGCCAGAATCTGTCCTGTAAAATCAGCAACCGTCACTCTTGTATAGCTTCCTCCTCCATCGATCCCGATCACGATGTCAGCTCTATTATTCATGTATTACCTCCTGATAAGCATGTTGATCATATTCAGTCTGCGCTTGCCAGGAGGGGAGCAGCCAGCTCAGTTCCTCAGCCGTATCCTGAATAAACTGCTCCACACGCTCCACATCCATGAACCGAAGGGAACGGGGCTTAACAGGTTCCTCCAGCTTCCTTAATATCTCAAACCTGTAATCATCGACTTCGTCCATGCTAACGAGAGCGCCCATAGACAACGCCGGAGCGATCTCCAGCGCCTCCAGTAAATCCTTAGTTTCTGGATGTATATCCATTAGTATGTATTCCAGCTGCAGTACATCACGCTGGTATAAGCTCTGAAAAGATCTAATTTGACTGTACCAGCGGTAAACAATAAATCGCTGTACGTAATTCTCTATCCCTTTGTATACCGTTTCTGCCCACCTTACATCTGCATACAAGTGCGCGGCATATCCCAATAAATATTCGTTGTATTCTTCTCCCAAGCTTCGGTCTGCATGAGCCGAATGGAACAGCTGAATATCTCTAACTCTGGGCAGCACACCTTCAGATGGACAAGAATGACTTGCCCATTTCATCTGTTCATTCGCGCCCTGTCGTACTCGAAAAGCGTTAGGTGCGATACTGCCAAGTACAAAAGACGGTGAGGGCCGCCCTTGCTTTACCAGATGGGCAATCGTTAAATGAACCATTGGCCAAGGCATAATAATTCCCCACTTTTCCCCTTTTTTAATATTGCTATTTCTCTCTAGTCTTTCTTATAGGTGGGTTTGCTTTTGCTATATTGCATCTACTCAGCCGTGCAAAATTAATAAAGGCCAGTGATCCAGCCACTCCTTCTCAAACACTCGCTGCTTAAACAGCCCGGTATGGAGGAAATAGGGACTTTGCCTGACGTTCATTTCAAACAGATCTTGAAGACCAAATGGGCTGACTATCTCCATCTCATCCTGATCATTCAGTCTGATCGCCACGGCAGTTGCGGTTTCAGGCCAATACCTCATAGCATCCTCTACTGATTGGTATGGAGTCGTCCGATTGTTATATTCATGCATGTAGGCTTGATTCTTGACCTGCCAGTTGCGCCTGATCTGGCCGGATTCAAGCTGCTTCTCATACTGCTTGTCTATCCAATCATCTGTCTGATCAGGGTCGTAGTAGATGACGTCAATATCATGAAGAGGTGTATATTGTTTGTATTCATGCAGTACATCCCAAACACGATTGCGGATATATCCTGCAGCGATACATCCCTCGGGAAGCCTTAATTCACGAACACGCTTTAGATCATCCATCACCTGGACATCCTTCATGATCTGATATAGCTGCTCTTCATAGCTTATATTCATAATTCCCTCCTTGCTCTATAAATTATAGTCTATATGTTCATAGGCATTCAATGAATAGTTTGCACTTTTTTTACAATTCAGAATAGGATTTATTCTGACCGCTTCTGGGCTGCAAAACGGATCAGTTGACAGCGAAATTCAGTGGGCTCATCATATTTCTGTTCAGGAATGGCTTGTGTTACACGCTCAGTGAACAATATCTCCCAATCCTTATATTGATCTGCAAGCAATTCTTCTGCATGCAAAGTAGGCAGGTTTAGTTCAATCAAAGGTTCTCTCGGCTTATGATCCTGCAATGACACTTCCTCTACATTCGTACTCATCGTAATGAGATTAATCCCGCCGAGCTTCGTGCCTTCCTTCATTCTCTGAATCACGGTGCGCAGCGCCTCCTCGGAAGACACATGCTCAAGACAGGAACACGCCGCAATATAATCGTACCGATTGTACGCAATATCATAATGCTCTATATCTGCTTGCTCTGCCGATATCATATGGTCTACCTTATATTCCTTGGCATGATCAACGAGACTATGAATAGCCTCTTCCAGTAAATCAACAGCGATCAGCTCACTATTCGTTCCCTTGAGCTGTTCCGCCATCGCAATCGTATTTCTTCCCGCACCAGCTCCAAGGTCAAGTATGGTCACATCCTGCTTCACACGCATTAAGCGCGCAAGACTTTCCATTACAATTGGCATCGGACCGGCCATCCAAGTTCCCTCTTCATAAATATCATGCTCTTGATAAAATTGTTTATGGTAATTCTCTTCCATTTTACGAGCTTCTTCAAATTGTCTATTCATCGAGTAGATACCTCCGTTAATCATTCATTGTAGGATGTATTTACTCTTTAACCCATTCAAAGACTTCTCATTCAGCATGGAAAAATATCCACCCTACGAAAGCCAGCCAAAATAAACGATAGCCCAAACCACAGTAGCGATCAGTCCTCCGGTTACCATCATCTGGCCTACGTCCCGGCGATATTCATCGTCATGGAACAAGAGAAACGTGCCGATTAGGATGGCAATTGGTGACAAGAAAAACGTTATTATAACGAGCAGAACAGCCGAATATTTGTCCACATAGAATAAATCTTCTCCGGGCAGCTCATTCATATCCAGTGACCGTTGTTTCTTGACGGCCAGTTCACCGCAATTCCTGCACTTAAAGACATGGTCGCCAAGTGGCTCCCCGCATCCCGGACAACTCCGATTTTGATTCATCGTAATCCCTCTCTGTTTATCCAGCCTGTTCATTTATCTCCAAATACTTTGTCAAGAACTCACGTACGGCCTGCTTGTAACCATCCGGGTCTATAACAAATGCGGTTCCATGCGCGGCATGGGGAACGGTGAACAAATACTTGTCTCCACCGCTATGTTCATATAGCTCATACACCATGGAGGTAGGTACGAAATCATCCTCTTCCCCATGAATATATAGTACAGGCAGTTGAGTTTTTTTCACTTGCTCCAGAGCAGACGCCTCTTTAAAGCCGTAGCCTGATTTCAGCTTAGTGTATAAGCTTGTCAGCGGAATAAATGGAAATGGAGGCAGCTTAAACATTTGCTTCAATTGATAAGTTAATTCCGCATGAACAGAGGTATATCCACAATCCGCTATAATCGCCTTTATTTGCGGAGGCAGCTTCTCCCCACTTGCCATCAGTACGGTTGCTGCACCCATGGATATGCCATGCAGGATGACCTCGCTGTCTACACCTGTCCGCATAATAACTACCTGCATCCAGTCGATATAGTCCAGTCGGTCATGCCATCCAAAGCTGATATAGTTCCCCTCACTCGCCCCATGTCCACGATCATCCGGCATCAGCACATTATAGCCGAGTTCTTCCACATAGAATTTGGCAAAGGCAGACATGTCATAGCCTCTCCCTGTATAGCCATGAGCCAAGATGACCGTTGTATTCGTCTTAATTTCCGGTTCAATCCATGTGGCCCTAAGCTTCAATCCGTCGAAGGAGGTCAGCTCAAGCTCCTCCCTTTTCTGTGAACGGATCCAGGCATAATCGGGTCCAGAGGATACCACTTGATCACCGGCTGCCTGATCTGCATTTCCCGCCAAGAAAGCTTTTGGGGCACGTGATACAGCCATTTTATAAAAGTGTGACACAATTACCGCCATGATCGCAATGACAACTAGAGCAACAATAACAATCCACCACATTCTAGACTCTCCCCTTCCTATCCATACCATCTTTCTTTCTGTATGATTACTCTATAACGACTTTTCTTTTTATACAACCTATGTCTGTTGATATAGTAAGCGCATTCTGCTGTGCATACTGTGGCGTATCAAAAAAGAGGCATTCTGCTAAAGAATACCTCCTTCATTGATTCAGCTATGAAATTTCCATCACAAGTGCTTCTCCATAGCAGTGCACGCTTCCAGATAAGCAGGCATCAGTGCCTCTAGCAAGCAATCTATTGAATCCAAACGGCCTGATTTAGCTGCCTCCTCTATGGCTGCAAACAAGGTAGATAAATAATGGATACCCAGACTTAAACTGCTGGATTTCAAATCATGCGATACCTCGATTGTACTGCTATAATTTCTGTCCTTCACATATTGGATCAGCCGATTAATTTTGTCAGGTGTATCATTTTGATACATTTCGAGAAGTGTCGATAACAGCTCACTATCCTGATCATCCCCGAGGTCCATCAGCTCAGCCATCGTTTCTTGATTTAAGATTTGATCATCTCTGCCTGTAACCCAGCGCTGTATAATCTCCTTCAGCGCATCCAGAGAGATCGGTTTAGCGATGTAATCGTCCATACCTGCCTGTATGCACTTGTCTCTCTCGCCCGGAAACACATTGCCAGTAAGAGCGATAATCGGCGTATGACGCTTCATCTCATCACGCTCGATTTGGCGTATTTTCTCCGTTGCCTCAATCCCGCCGAGCTTCGGCATGAGGTTATCCATCAAAATAAGCGAGTACGGCTTACTTAAATATGCTGATACGGCTGCTTCTCCGTTCTCTACCGTCTCCACATTGGTAATGCCCAGCTTTTTTAGCTGCACGAGCACGACTTTGCGGTTGATTCCATTATCCTCTGCCAGAAGAATCGGATGTTGTATTTTAGATTGTTCTGCTCTATGCAGCGAATTCGTACGCCGCATACTATATGTCGCAGCATCGCTTGCCTCTCCTGTTACCTTCGCTGATGGGAAGCTGACTTCAATCCAAAATGTTGAGCCTGCATCCTGTTCACTTATTACACCAATCTTACCGCCCATAAGCTCAACAAAGGATTTGCAAATGGACAGCCCAAGTCCTGTTCCACCATGCTCTGACTTCTGCCCTTCTCTTGTTTGCGAGTAAGGCTTAAACAGCATGTCCTGCTCCGCTTGGGATATTCCTATACCATTATCCGTGACCTCGATACGTAATTTCTGCTCATATTCCGTTTGAGACAAGACGATGATACGGATACGAATCAAACCATTATTGGTAAATTTGTTTGCATTGCCCGCTAGGTTCGTAAGTATTTGAGTCATCCGTGCTGAATCACCAGCAAACCGTTCGAATAAAGAGCTGTCAATATCGGCAACAATCCGATTACCTTTGTCAGATACTTTTTGGGATAGTAGAAGTGTTACATGCTTAACGATGGCTCTTAGATCCATTGAAGAAGGGTTAAGCTTCATTTCGCCAGCCTCTAATTTAGATAGATCCAGCAAGTCATTAATAAGATGGAGTAGTATATGGGAAGATTCCTGAATAACCGACACAGACTGTCTCTGCTCCTCCGATAGCTCCGATAGAGAAAGCACTTCAGCCATGCCTAAAATTCCATTAAGCGGGGTTCTGAACTCATGACTCAGAAGAGCAAGAAATTCCGTCTTTGCTTCATTGGCATGCACAGCATCCTCTCTTGCCTCCGTTAATTTCATATTGTTCTTTGTCAGCTCACGCTGGAGTGTAACCAGCTCGTTGTTCATGCTCGAAAATTGTTCGAGCAACCGCTGTTCCTGTTCCTTGCTGCGGATGATTTCTTTATTCAGGTCCTCAATAAGGTGCCGCAGTTTAGTCAACTCTAAATCGTGATAAGAATTCATCATATCCCTCCTTTATCCGTTCATCGTGACACGAAGGGTTCTTGTATTACTTGGCAGATATAAGCTTGTTAGCTAGAGCGATGGCTCCTTTCGCATCTTCTGCATATCCGTCTGCTCCTACTTCCTTCCACAGCATTGAAGCTGTATTAAAAGGCATACCTCCGACCAACACTTTTACTGCTGCCGTCTTCGGATGATTTCGAACCTGTATGATCAGCTCTCTAACAAGATGCACATGATATGTCATGGTTGCAGATAAAGCCAAAACATCGGCTTTATATTTGAGAAGCGAATCGATGAGACTATTATTGGGTACATTTGCTCCCAAATAATATGTATCCCACCCCTCCATTTCAAATTGATCCGTTAGCAGTCGAAGACCAATCTCATGCTGCTCGTTCCCAACACAAGCCGAAACAATACGATGTCCTTTTGCAGATTTCGTGAGCCAATACGGATACAGCCTCGAAATATTTGCCTGTGTAGCTGCTGTGCAAAAATGTTCTTGCGCGACCGTGATTTCACCTGTTTGCCATAGCCTGCCGATTTCATGCTGTGTCATTTGAAAAATATATGTGTATATATCTTTAATAGGTATATGATCCTTAGCCATTTCTTCAACAATCGCAGCAGCGGCGAGTCGATTACCGGACAACAGCTGATCCAGGTAGAGCTTGGCTTCCATGTAATAAGGAAGCTCCTCCCTTACAAACCGCGGAGCAGGCTCTGCTAATCCCACCTCTACCATCCCCAGCTCCAAGTATTCCAGAACAAGCTCCTTGTCTGAGTATTCAAAATATTCTTCAATCATTTCCTTAATTAGCAAAAGATTAATTCTGATGTCTTCATCCGTAACTCGGTAACCTTTAAGCAATGTCTTAAGCCAGGACACGTAATTCGTAAACAGAACAGGGCTTCTCATCATCACACTCTCAGCCAAGAAATTCAAGCTGTATAATGAATCCTGCTTCGTTCTGATCCGTCCAGATTGTCCAAACTTTTGGTCTAGCTCAGGCTGCAGCTCATACTGTCTATCGGTTATTCGCTCAGCCAGCTTATCAGCATCCTTTAATAACGCCTCACCAGCTGCATATTGCATTGAATTCACAACCCATGCAGCTCCTTCCGTGCTTCTACATAAAATAGATTATTCTATCTGAATTATTCTATGATATATGAATCAATTTCAAAATACTTTTAGCTGCTTCAATCAAGGGTATATATAGATCAAAATGATTTTGTTTGTCTATATATAGTTTCAATTACACCATTTTAATGATTTATGAAATTGATTCAAATGATTACTATTCTGCTCGTACCGTATATCTTTTTACGGTCGGCTTAATGTTAGCCAATTCTTGATCCGGATACTTCCGCTCCAAGTCGTGAATGCGCTTGAAGTCGGAGCTTGTCACCCATGCAAGATAATCCTTCTTATCCTGCCAAGTCATATGAACGGTAAGCTCTCCTGGCTTAAATTCGTTCTGCAGCAGCTGAAATGAGATAAATCCAGATGCCTTGTCCACGGAGCGGCTTCGGTTTTGATAGAGACCGACGACCTCCTCTACTTTATCAACTGGAACCTCGACAATCGATTGAACAATGTACAAATGAATGCACTCCTTTTACTCCAAAAATTCATGCACTTCATGATTACTCGATTGTCCCATAAGATGATTACACATGCAAGCATCACCATATATAACAAAAAGGACAGACCCTATGAACAGGGTCCATCCTACTATAGGCTATCGTTTACTTCTGACAGCTTACCGCTTGCTGATAAACCAAGCTTCTTGAGAAGACGAATAGCTTCTCTTTTCTCATCCTCCGAGAGTCCTTGCTCCGCTCTGATAATGACTTCGTGATGTTGAGGGAAGATCTGCTCGAAGAACGCAGTCCCCTCCTCCGTTAGCTCCGCATAAATCACTCTTCGATCCTCCAGAGAGGCTCTGCGTATAAGCAGCTTCTTATTCTGAAGCTTGTCCACCACATAAGTAATGTTGCCGCTGGACATTAAGACCTTTTCCCCAATTTTTTGAAGCGGCTGGGGACCTTTATGATACAAAAGATCAAGAACACCAAATTCAGTCGTATTTAAGCCATGGCTTTGAATATCACGATTGGATCTTGCAGTGACTGAGTTGTATGCTCTTGCAAGCACCACAAATAGTTGAAGCGACAAATCCTTGTCATCGCTAATATTAGACATAACCTTGCCTCCAGTAACTATAATCCACATGAAGTTTGATAAACTCCATTGCTACAATGAAGTTATCACCCCCTGTCTATGGATTTCCTTCCTGTCTTGAATCTATTTCATTTGAAATGGATTCACTTGCGTTTAATTTCTATCGTTCCATCTGCATGTGCAACAACGATCGTATCTGCCATATCTACAAATAAACCGTTATCAACGACACCGGGAATCATGTTGAGCTTCTGGTTCAATGCCTCAGCATCAGAGATGCGGCCCAGCTTGCAATCTGCAATGTAATTTCCGTTGTCTGTCATGTATTTCTCCGAACCGTTCATCCGCCATGCAGGATGGCAGCCCATTTGATCCAGTGCATGGTAGGTCCATTCACAAGCAAACGGAACGATCTCTACAGGCAGTGGGAATTTCCCGAGTGTATGTATTACTTTACTTTCGTCAACGACAATAACGAGACGCCGGCTGTTCATTGCAACAATCTTCTCGCGCAATAGCGCACCGCCGCCGCCTTTGATCAGATTCAGACGTCCATCAACTTCATCTGCTCCATCAATGGTAATATCCAGCCTTCCGATTTCGGAGAACGGGACGAGCGGAATGCCTAGCTCTCTAGCCTGATCCTCCGATGCTTGTGAAGTAGCTACTGTTTCAATTTGCAGTCCTTCGTTCTTTACCCGCTCGCCAAGGCGTTGAATTGCCCAATAAGCCGTTGAGCCTGTGCCTAGTCCAACCTTCATTCCGTCTTTAACATACTCTACTGCTCTCTCTGCAGCTAAACGTTTCAAATCCACCCTGAGCTCAACTCCCAATCTTGTTCGCATTTATATACTATTGTAACCGATTCATGTCACGTATGGAATATATGTTCTTACGTTTATATAAGTCTTGAGATTTGACATTTTGCATTATTATACAGGAATAACTCGGTTTGTTCCATCTGCTTACCAGCATGATCGTCCTTATCTTAGATAAATTCGGACAATTCCTATGATCGCAAGATGCAGAGGATAGAAGATCGTCCATAACCAGCGTGGAACGGAAGATCTGAATGATGCCCCCCTGTACACGGCGAAGGCAATAAATATAGTAGATATCGTGCTCCATATCTGAATTTGTGACTGCAGCATATCTATAATATTCAAGAACAGATGTGCAAACACCATCACGAAGCCTTCAGTGTACCTATAGATCAGCACGAGCAACAAACCATAGATCCCATAATCCATTGTCGATATTTCCATCATGAATCCTGCTGAAATAACAATAAAAATCGCTGCAATTTCATTCTTCACTTTATCCAGCGCCTGTAGTACAAGGAGTGAAGCCAGCAAGGTCCACACGACATTTAATGTGGATTGGTTGAATGCAGCCATAAACGGAATCTGGGATACAACTGCAATAATAAACAAACGGAAGGTATAACGCTTCACATTACGTGTATGTTTATAACCAAGAAATATAGAAAATGCATATACCGGAAAAGCAATCCTTCCTATAATACGCAGAATGCTGTGTTCTGGAAAAAACACAGCTCCTATATGATCAATCAGCATTGTGATCATGGCTATCCAGTGCACTTATCTGCCCCCTTTATGTACACAAAAAGATCAAAATAGATAGATAGAAATGTGTTAACTCCCCCAGGCTAGACTCCTGCCAGCTCAATGAACAACTGGAGCAAAGTCGTCTTGGATACCCTCCCAATGACTTCATGCTCACCTAATTCTCTTACTTCTCCTTCACCACGTATGACGGGTAGACAATTGACCTGATAGCGAATCAGCATCTGGGCAGCGAGAATAGCCGGATCATTAGGCGTGAGTGCAACGGTTTGCGCCCGCCTGGTCATCGTCAGGCTGACAGGAATGCTCTTTAAATCTGCATGACCGAGTGTTACTTTGAGCAAATCCTTACGAGATACAATCCCTACAAAATCATGGCTTTCATTCTCTACAAACAGTGTTCCTGTATTCTCCTGAAATAACATGGCAACTGCATCATATGCCGAACGATGCTCCTGAATCAGAAGCGGCGGTGTCAACACATCGTTAATCGTTAGTCTGGATATCTGTTCATTCATCTGACTGAGCTCATTTACTGCCGTTCCCAGAGTATATCCAACCTTAGGCTTAGCATCCAACAATCCAAGCATCACGAGTATAGACAAATCGGACCTGATGGTAGGACGGCTTAAACCGAGCTGCTCTGCAATATGATCACCTGCGATTGGGGCGTAACGTGCGACCAGATCGATAATTTCCTGTTGTCTGCTCGATAATTCCATAACCGCACCTCCTGTAATTCCCTCGTGTTCACTATTTTAAATATATCATTTCTTCGTCACGCTGACATATAAAGGATCTCTTTTCGTTAAAAGATTGGAATAGCAATTGACAGAAATTATTACATTCAATAATATTAGTATGACAAGCAAATTGACTAAAACGGTTTTTACATTGAAAGGAGTACTATTCGATTGAACACATCCCTGTCTGATCGCTCCATCGGCTTCATGCTCGGTGTTATTCATAGACGTGCAGTTAGTGTAATGACACAGCGTCTCAAAGCCTATGACATCACAACAGAGCAGTGGTCTGTGCTGCTGCAAATTTACATGAACGAGGGCCTGAATCAGCGCGAAATCGCTGTAAAAGCCTATAAAGATCAACCCACCACCACAAGAATACTGGATATGCTGGAAAAGAAGAAGCTGATCATACGCAAGCCTAGCCAAAAGGACCGCCGAGCCTTCGAGCTGTTTCTGACGGATCTCGGCAGAGATCTCTCCGGCACCTTAGTGCCACTAGAGAACCAATTTAATGAAGACATTGCTCAGATTATACCAAAGGAAGACATGGATGTTTTCTGGAAGGTGCTATCCGAGATGGGATCTTATCTTGATACGGTTCTAGAGAAGGAATCGCAAACAAAGTAATGATAGCTACCGCATTTTATTATTGAACACAGAAGGAGTATTAAAAAAACACATGCAGCATGAACAAACGAAATTATGGACGAAGGAATTCGTTATTTTAACACTGTGTAATTTTCTGCTGTTTCTACAGCTACATATGATCATTTCTACCCTGCCGGCTTATGTGCAGGGCGAATTCAACGCAAATTCCTTTCAAGTCAGCCTGTTTACCACCCTGTTTGCCCTCAGCGCGATTATCGCGAGAATCTTCGCTGCCAAGCAGTTAGAAAAAGGAAAGCGCAACTCGATGATCTACTTTGGGATTCTCGTAGCTTTGCTCGCTACTCTTGGCTATCATTTTGCAGCCATCATGGGAACTCTGCTCGTATTGCGCATGGTGTTCGGCGTTGGCTTCGGTATGAGCAGCACCGCCTTCCCTACGATGGCCTCGGATATTATTCCTGTAAAACGGATGGGAGAGGGAATGGGTTACTTCGGTCTGTCTACGAGTCTCGCGATGTCCATCGGGCCCATTGTCGGCTTGTCACTGCTTAACTCTTACGGATTTGGACTGCTGACCTGGTCCACTGCAATTATTATTGTTGTCATTGTCCCGCTTAGTTATATGCTCACCTCCAAAAAAGTGAAAAAGCCGCAGCCGGTAAGCAATCCATTCGCTGTGCCTGAGAAGAAAGGCTTCAACTCCGCACTTGTCATTCCGTCTATACTTAACGGACTCATGGCCGTATCCTATGGAGGCTTGGTCGGCTTCATTGCGATCTTCGGGGCAGAGCAAGGGATTGCTAACCCGGCGCTGTTCTTTTTATTTAACGCCATAGCAATCTTGTTGATTCGACCGATTGCAGGCCGAATATATGATTCAAAAGGACATGGTGCTCTCATTATTCCCGGTTCTATACTCATTATTGTCGGACTCGTTATTCTATCATTTACAAGCTCTACGCTCAGTCTATTCTTTGCCGCTTTCTTGTTTGGATTAGGCTATGGCTCACTTCAGCCAACCTTCCAGACCTGGATGATTCAAGTCGTACATCCTTCGCAGCGCGGCTTGGCCAATGGCATGTTTTTGAACACGCTGGATTTCGGGATTGCCATCGGAGCTCTCTTGCTTGGCATTATCGCCTCTGTTACCAGCTATGCGGATATGTATCGGTACTCCTCACTATTTATAGTGTTGATGCTGGTCATCTACGTCATTTACTCGCGTCTCGCCAAACAGCGTGCAGCTGTACAAGAAGGATAAAACGACAAAACAGCCTGCATTTGATGCAGGCTGTTTTATGCTATTTAAACTTTTCTTTTCACTCTGACCATGCTTTTTCCGCCTAAACGGTAATGCACATTTTTGGACTTTTTGCTATTGCCATTCGTATCGCCCTTATCCTCTGAGGGCCTGATGGCAAACAAGGTAAGCAGAATACCTGCTGCGCCCACAGCGGCAAGCGTCATAAATAGGATAAAATGCGATGTATTCAGCAGAATCGAGATAACGGGCGGACCTAAGGACACCCCGATAAACCGCATACTGCTGAACAATGCCGTGATCGTCCCTCGCTGCTCCTCTTCGATCCCTTCGGTAATCAGCGCATCCAAGCAGGGAAGCGCAGCCCCTATGCCGATTCCACCGGCAGTAAATACACCGATGACATAATATATCTGGCTTGAGAAGCCCATGACAACAAGAGATGCCGTCATTAGGATCAATCCGAAGCAGCCGATCCATTTCATGCGCTTTTTATGCTTACCGATCATCTTCCCACTCCAATAAGAAGACAGGCACAGAGCGGCTAACGGAATTGCCAGGATAAAGCCTTTGGTTACTCCATGGATATCGTATCGGGATTCAAGCACCTCGGACAGATAAAACAGCACCCCAAATATAACAAACATACAAATGCAGCCTACAGCAAAAATGGCATAAAGCCAGCGCCCCTTCTCAGCGAGAATGTCTTTTAAAGATCCGATAAACTCCCGGAAAGAAGGCGCTTCCTTTTTGGTGCCCGGACTTTTTACCAAGAAGATGACAAGGAGCACTGAGATTAGGCACAGAACGGGAATCATCAAAAATGGTGCATACCAGAGCCATACCCCAAGAGCTGCACCAATGATAGGACTAAGCACTTTCCCTAACGTATTAGAAGTTTCAATAATACCCAGGCTCTTGCTTACCTGTTCTTCATCCTCGAACATGTCTCCGACCAGCGGTATCACAATGGGAAAAGCTCCGGCAGCTCCGACGCCCTGTAATAGCCTGCCGCCAAGGATGACCCAATACGCTGCACCATTCGTCAGCCACCAGGCAGCACCAGCTGATACAGCCCCTCCGAGAGCAGCGATGATAAGGCTCGGAATAATGACCGCCTTACGGCCAAACCGATCCGACAAATACCCTGCAATGGGAATTAATATAATGGCCACGACTGCATAGACAGTGATGAGCATGCTAACCATAAAGGTCGACACTTTAAGCTCTCTGGATATTTGCGGCAGGATCGGGATTAATGCTGAATTACCCAAAGTCATAATCAGAGGAATGGATGAAAGTGCTGCCAGATCAAGCTTCTTGTTTTCCATCGGATGTTTACCCACCTTTATTAAGTTTGAAAATGCAATAAGTGCCTGCCAAGAAGCACAGCATCATGTGAGGTTTATCTAATTGCGACTATGTTAATGTGGCTGTTTCATAATAAAATTATACGTGCTCTAAAACCAGGAACCAGTAAACATGAAGTGTATTGAAGGAGTATCTGAAGTACAAAAAAAAGACGGTGCCAGTGGCACCGCCGTATTCTTGAAATGATTATAGTGTAATTGTCAGTTTGCCAGTAAATGCGTCAGGAGTCACGATAACACCATGCTCTCCGTTTGCAGCCGTTCCGCCTTGTACGGCAGATACTTCATGGATACCGCGAAGAACGAGTGTCCAGGCTTTGCCTGTTCCTTCTGTCGTTATTTCAATACTGTCTCCAGAACGAACGGCCTTCACATTCAGCTCTTGTTCAGAACGCGTGCTTACTACATTCGCCTCTGCCTGATTTCCTTCGCCAAGCTCAAACAAATGCAAGGAAACATTCTCAGCATAGTCATACTCGATTACATCATTTACCGCGCCCACTGCGATCAGGCTGTTCGGCTTGATCATCATTGGCAATGTGCGGAAGCTATGATTCTCGCGTACGAAACGTCCACCTTGAATCTTCTCTCCTGTAAGGAAGTTAGTCCAGGTTCCTTCAGGGAGATAGTAAGTGACATCGCCTTCTTTGTTAAAGATCGGTGCAACCAGTACGGAGTCGCCAAACATATATTGAGTGTCCAGGCTGTAGGTTGTAGGATCCTCTGGGAACTCAAGCATCATGGCACGCATCATCGGAATGCCTCGTGCAGTCGATTCTTGGGCAGAATTGTACAGATAAGGCATCAGGCTGATCTTAAGCTTCGTGAAGTCGCGTACAACATCCACAGATTCTTCGTCAAAGAGCCAAGGTACACGATAGGATGTGCTGCCGTGCAGGCGGCTGTGGGAGGACAGAAGTCCAAATTGAACCCAGCGCTTGTACACATCTGGAGTTGCTGTGTTCTCGAAGCCGCTGATGTCATGGCTCCAGAAACCGAACCCGGACAATCCAAGCGACAATCCTCCACGAAGTGATTCGGCCATGGATTCATAAGTCGAGGAGCAATCACCGCCCCAGTGAACAGGGAACTGTTGACCGCCTGCTGTTGCAGAACGAGCGAATAATGCAGCTTCATTCTTGCCAAGCTTCTCTTCCAGCAGCTCGAATACTGCTTTGTTATACAGCTGAGTATAGTAGTTATGCATTTTGACCGGATCCGAACCATCAAAGTAAACGACATCTGTCGGAATTCTTTCACCGAAATCTGTCTTGAAGGAGTCTACACCTTGGTCAAGCAGCACTTCCAGCTTGCTCTTATACCATTTAACGGCATCTGGATTTGTGAAGTCAACAAGAGCCATACCAGCTTGCCACATATCCCATTGCCATACGCTTCCGTCCGCTGTTTTGACCAAATATCCGTTTTCCATACCTTCATCAAACAAATAGGATTTTTCTGCGATATATGGATTAATCCAAGCACAGATTTTAAGTCCTTTATCTTTGAGACGCTTAATCATGCCTTCCGGATCCGGGAACATCTCCTCATCCCATACGAAATCAGACCATTGATATTCCTTCATCCAGAAGCAGTCAAAGTGGAATACGGAGAGAGGTAGATCACGCTCAGCCATACCGTCCACAAAGTGATTTACCGTTCCTTCATCATAATCTGTTGTAAAGGAAGTCGTCAGCCACAGACCAAATGTCCATGCTGGTGGAAGTGCAGGCTTACCTGTCAATTTCGTATAGTTGTCAAGCACATCCTTCGGATTGTCACCGCCGATGATGAAGTATTCCAAAGTCTCTCCCTCAACACTGAATTGAACCTTGGATACGTTCTCTGACGCAATCTCATAAGATACACGTTCAGGATGGTTTACAAACACACCATAGCCTTTGTTGGATAGATAGAATGGAATGTTCTTGTAGGATTGCTCACTGCTTGTACCGCCATCTTCATTCCATGTCTCAACGATTTGTCCATTCTTAACGAATGGAGTAAAGCGCTCTCCAAGACCATAAATGTATTCACCAACGCCCAGATCCAGCTGCTCACGGAAGTATGCTTCCTTGTTCGGCCCTGTAATATAACCAGCTTGTCTATGACCGCTGCCTGTAATCCGCTTGCCGCCATATAGGAAGCTGATGTCCCAGCCGTTTGTTTTGTCAATCTGAACTTCCAGATTACCGCTCTTCAGTACAGCGCCTTGCTCGTTCTTAGAGATTTCAACATTTGTATCCTGATTCAAAAGCTCGAATTCAGGACCTTTTTTCACTCTGCCCTTATGGTGGTTCAATGTTACACGGATTACGTTAGGCATAGGAGAACTGTAAGTTGCTTTCAGCAATGTACCGTTCAAAGTGTTACCCTTGGTGCGAATATATTTAGTAGCCGCATGAACGGTTAGAGAATTATCTTTTTGTACAATATCACGAATATCAGTTGGGTTTTGAATATGATACCCTTCACGAGTCATCCAGAATCCATCAGTAAATTTCATGTTTTCTTTCCCCCTTCGGTTATACTATAATAATATTGATATTTTATTTGATTTTCTTACGTTATTTTGATGAATAGTATCAATATTTTGATATACTCTCATCTTAGTTGTCACTTTATATTAACATAACGCACATATTATGGAAGCGATTTCAATCAGAGAAGCTTTTTTCTCCTATTATATAGAAGAAGAATGCACAAGGAGCTTGGTGAAATGAATAAAGAATTATTGAGAGAGAATCGCGTACATGGCAACCCTATGTTCCCTGTTAGTGTCTATCCGTCAGTAGACCAGCTCAATGGAGACAGCATTCTTGATTGTCATTGGCATGATGAAATGGAGCTGATTCTTATTGAAAGCGGTTCTGCTGTCTTCCATATTGATATGAATATTTACGAAGCACAAGCAGGAGATGCGATCTTCGTAGGCAGCGGCGAAATTCATGCGGGATATTTGCAGGGGGAGGAGCGCTGTGTCTTCTCAGCCATCGTATTTGACCCAGCCTGGCTGTCGAGCGCCTCGTTTGATTCCCTGCAGGAGAAAATGATGGACCCTATATTGAAGCGGAAATTGCTCCCTCCCCGCCATATTTCACGTCATACGGATTGGGGCAAATCGGTCCTTACACATATCGATCTGATTCTGCAAGAGCATGAGCAAATGAAGCCGACGATGGAAATATCGACCAAGGCACATCTGTATCTGATTCTTGCAGAAATGTTCGCTTATATGCAGCAGGCAGCAGATTTAGGGAATAACATTGCCGCCGGCAGTCCAGATAAGATCGAACGTCTGAAGACAGCTCTCGGCTATATCCATGATCACTATAGTGAGCCCATTAAGCTGAAGGACTTGTCCGAACACATTAATATGAGCGAGGGACATTTCTGCCGCTTCTTTAAACAAATGGTCCAGAAGAGCCCAATCGATTATATTAATCATTACCGCATCCAAAGAGCATGCAAGCTGCTGGAAAATACAAATTATAAAGTTGTTGATATTGCGATGGAAGTTGGTTATGACAATCTAAGCTACTTTATTACCCTGTTCAAAAAACAAAAAAAGATGACGCCTTCCCAATACCGCAAGCAATTTTTTGAACAAATTTCACTGGAGCCGGTTTCTGTATAATTGCAGCAAAAAAAGGGTGACTTGGTGAGAACTCTTAGCTCTTACCAGATCACCCTTGTTTACAATTAACGACTCGCTAGTTTAGACCAGTTTCCATAATCGTGAACCGAAATCCCGATATAAGAATCATGCTCATTTGCCATCTGCTCAAGCTCTTGCAGTTCTGCTCGCATGTATTCACAGCCTTCTTCGTAGAAGGTAATAAAATTCCCCTCGCTGCTTCGATTCGTCTCAACGGCGATGGATACTTTCTTACCCAGCTCAGACGCTTCCTTCAGTTCACTGGCTGCGGCATTGTATATAGCACTTGCTGTATCCCGATATGCCATAACAGCGACAGCATCGAACTGGCGAATCATCCAGCTGCTAATCTTCATGTCCCCGCCAGGCACGGTATAGTTATCAAGCCAAAAAGGGATATCTGCTGTGATCTTCATCTCCATACGTTTTGCTTCATTCGTTAGATACGTTACATTAGACTGCCACTGAGTAACAACGCTGTCACGATCTGACTTCCATTCTGCAAGCACATGGGGCTCAATATCCACATGTATTCCCGAGAACCGCTCATTCTCTTCGGCTCCATTCTGATAGGCTTCGATCCACTCCACGAAGCTCATTAATCCTTCACGACCTGATAATAGCCCCCAGGCAGGTCTGCCGTCCAAGATTTGGACCTCAATTCCTTCCGCGTAAGCCTTGCTGATAAAATCTTTATAATACGGTACAGCCACATCTCTGTTTATTTGCAAATAGATGGCATTGATCCCCTGCGCTTCTGCAAAATCCAGTATCTTGTCGGGCTCACTTTTGATTTGAGTTGTATCCCATAGCCATGTTCCTGTTTGTTTACTTGAGTAGGCTGTAGCTTCTACATCCACTGCTCCCCCTGTAATTGATCCCGCCATAATTGCTGCAGCCAGCAGTACCGCCGCTGCTCTCCCTGTTTTCTTCCACATCTCTTATGTACACTCCTTCGATTTTAGGAACGGTGCCTTATATCCTGCCCGTTCTCCATTAATAAATCGGCAACCGGCTGTCATCATAAGTCATTAGACTTACCTTAGACCCATGGCTTTGCGTCTTTGCTTTTCAACAAATTTGCCTCCAATTCGTATACAACCCCGTCCATTTGTCTCATTGTTCGATTACCTTAGTCTTACTTTTCGACAATTTTTGAAGGACGAAAGTATTACTTTATTATTTTCGGAGAAATATGAAAGGAATTTATAGGACTTTATGCTCATTTAATGATTTTGGACCATTTTTGTTTCACTCAAACGAAAAAATAGGCAAGTAGACAGATGTCCACTTACCTATTTCAGATATTCTCAATGTAGTTAGGGTATATCCATTATTGTTCGAACAATGGAACGAGCTCAATTCCGTTTGCAGAGATACGAACAAGTCCCTTGTCGGACAGCCGAAGCTCAGGTATAACGACCAGTGCCAATAATGACAAAGTCATGAACGCATTGTTCAAGCAGCACCCAGCGGCCTTTAGTGCCTGGCTGATGGATTCAGACTGCGAGGCTACGATCTCAAAAGGCTCCGGAGACATTAGACCTGCAATCGGCAGCGGAAATTCTGTCGTTCCCTCATGTGTTACCACCGCGACCCCGCCTTGCATATTCACGACTCGGTTAGCCGCATCAGCCATTAGATGATCATCTGTTCCGATCACCATCAGATTATGGCTGTCATGTGCGACCGTCATGGCAATCGCAGCAGGCCGGTTAAAGCCTACTCCACTAACAAGCGCTACTGCCTTGTTGCCTGTTCTATGATGCCTTTCAATCACAGCGATTTTGCATACATCCTGATCCTGACTTAATATCACTTGGCCTGATTCTGCTTGGACGGTCTTGAACACTTCCTTCGTCTCTACATGATTTTCTGTCACTTGTATAATGCGAGCTTTAAGCTCACCCTCATTAACAGGTGTATTAATTACAAAATGATCTGCCTGAATATCAGCCTCTAAATGAACGGTCCCCAGTGCATCTTGAGGATACTGATACTTATCCCAGGCAGCCGCCATTTTCCCTTCCCTCGCAACGACTTGACCTGCCGCAATGGTTGTATGCACATTCACATCAGCGAGTCTTCCATCCAATAGAATGATATCTGCGATCGAGCCCGGTGTGATTGAACCCACATCTCTCTGGACGCCGAACCGCTCTGCCGTATTAATCGTCGCCATTTGAAAAGCCGTCACCGGCTTGACGCCCTGGGAAATAGCAAGACGCACAACGTAATTCATATGCCCTTCATTCAGCAGGGATTCTGAGCTCCGATCATCCGTCACGAGCATCATCCGTCTTGTATCAAGCCCGAGCTCGGTTGAGGCCTTAATCGTTTCTGCTACATCATGCCAGGCTGAGCCTTGCCGCATTTTGGCGTACATGCCCAGGCGGATTCTTTCCTGTACATCCTCTTTGGTTACACATTCATGATCTCCGGTTACACCTGCCGCAGCATATACAGGCAGTCTCCAATCATCCGCTGCCCAGGTAAAATGACCGTCCACCGCTTTACCCGCGCGCAGTGTAGCTTCTATTTCTCCAAGCATCTTTTCCTCGCCGTATACGACACCCGGAAAATTCATTACTTCCCCTAAGCCAATCATGTCATTGCCCCAGCTTAACGCTTCTGCCACCTCGTCAGGTCCGATATAGGCTCCCGTCGTTTCGAGTTCAGGGCTCGTGGATGGCACACAGGAGGGTGCCTGCATATAAGCAGCGAGCGGAGTCGTTCTCGCCTCTTCGAGCATATATTTAAGACCGTTCAGGCCAAGCACATTGGATATTTCATGCGCATCAAAGAATCCACCCGTCGTTCCTAATGGAAGGACGGCTCTAGCAAATTCTGCCACAGTTAATTGCGTACTCTCAATATGGCAATGACCATCAAGCAGTCCTGGTGCAATATACTGCCCGCTGGCGTCAATAACTTCTGTGTCCGGTCCAATGGTATGGGAAGCATCCTTGCCTACGTATGCAATGCGAGAGCCCTGTACAGCAACAGACATGCCCTGCAATATTTCGCCTGAAACAACGTTGACCAAAGACCCGTTTTGAATCACAAGAGAAGCCTTTAGATCCCCTCGAGCTGTCTCCACCAGTTCTTTCACGCAATCAGCCAATGCTGGTCTTGCAAATTGTTTTATTATCATTCGAACTTCCCCCATTCACCGTAAAAAAAGTAGATTGTTTATGATTATAGTAGCCTGAACGTCACATGTAAACATAATTGACTTAAGAGTTCAAGATTCAACAGGAAATGATCTGGAAAACCACCGTTTCCTTACATCGCCCTCCCTATAATCTTTCATTATATGTAATCCTATTCAATTTGATCCTTGTTCTAAAAAAAACAACAGCACCTCTCACTTATGAGAATGTGCTGCCGGATTAGTACATTGACCATGCTAATTTGATATCTTATTAAAAGGTTACTTTGAATACTCCAATTCATGCTGATACAGCTGAGAATCTACCTTTGATACAAACGGACTGACTGCACCTTTGGAGTAAATGTACAGTAAGTGCATCGCACGCGTGCACGCTGTATAGAATAGCTTTCGTTCACTTTCTCTTGAATAAGCTTTGGCCGAACCGTCATAAATGATGACTGCATCAAATTCAACGCCCTTTGCCAGGTATGCCGGAATGACCTGTACTCCTTTTTCGAAACCAAGCGTCGTTTTCTTAATCAGTTTTGGCACTGTGCTGAGCTTGCCGTGAAGACGTTCATATACCTTAAGGCTTTGACCTGCAGACTTACAAATAACGGCGATGGACTCGTATCCTTGCGACTGAAGCTCCTCAAGCTTCAATACCATGGCTTCCTCCATCTCATCTCGCTTTCCGAATTCATATACGTAAGGCTTCTCTCCCTCACGATTGAATGGAACGATGGCCTCTCCGTCAGGAAGCAATGACTTTGTAAATTCTACGATTTCCTTCGTTGAACGATAGCTGCGCGTGAGCCTTATCACTTCCGCCTTGTCCGTGCTATAGATATCTCTCAGCTCACTTGTCCCACTAAGTACGGATGAATGAGCATAGATCGCCTGATTAAAATCTCCTAGCGCGGTCATCTTCGCACGTGGGAACATTTGTTTGAAGAAGGCAAGCTGGAATGGGGAATAATCCTGAGCTTCATCCACAATGACATGGCGTATATTCGTAAACACACGAAATCCTAATAATGAATCTTTTAGATATAAGAACGGAGTCGTATCCTCATATGCAAGCTCCTGGGCGTTTATTTTATCAATCGTAAATTTGCAAATATCATCCCATGCGGCCGGAAGACGTGAACGGTCAACTCCACAAGACACCCCTGCTTCCTTAAATATGGCTTGGTACAGTCCCTTCATATCAACAAACCGCGTTGCTTTGACCCATTTGCGAAGGGGCTTAAGACGATCGGAGACCACCATTTTGGCCAATATATCTCTTTCCACGTCAAAATCATTAAATGTATCCTGCTTGCCTCGCTGCTTCCGCCGTAATCTTTGATAGGCCCGGTGATAGTCCTCTGTGCCAAGCAGCTGAATCTGTTCGTCTACCCACGCCGCGGTAAGTTCGCCTTTACCAAAGGCAGCAAGCTCCTTCAGCATCCATTCTTTGAGAAGCTCTAGCCGGCTCGCAATTCGAATCCCCTTGTCAAATTCATAAAATTTCTGCGTGATCTGCTGTGTCGAAATGACCTCTTTCCCAAGAAAACGAAGGGGCTTGAACATCATTCCTGTCTGTGCCAGCCGATTCTTATAGCTTAGAATCAAATCGAGAAACTCAGGTGAGGACTTGAACTGAATGCCTTGAATTCGAGCTTCATAACCAGGATCGTCAGGTTGGGATAAGACATACTCCAGCTGCACAAAGGGATCCTCAAGCTGGTATTCTTTGCCGATTCTTCGTTCCAAATACTCCTGAAATGTCGTCTGCAGCATATTCTCTTCGCCAAGCTCAGGCAATACGGTGGATACATAGCTGTTAAACATCGGATTCGGAGAGAACAGAATCATTTGATCCGCCTTCAGAAATTCCCGATCTTTATAGAGCAGATAGGCGACACGCTGCAGCGCTGCCGATGTTTTTCCGCTGCCCGCTGCACCTTGAACGATTAACAAACGGCTTGTATCATTTCGAATAATCTGGTTCTGCTCTCTCTGAATGGTGGCCACAATACTTTTCATCGAAGCATCAGAGCTTTGACTGAGTACAGCCTGCAATAACTCATCGCCTATGGTAACCCCAGTATCAAACATGAACTTGATATCTCCATCACGAATGGTAAACTGCCGTTTTAACGTGATCTCTCCTTCGATAACCCCCGATGGTGTTCGATAGGAAGATGGCCCCGGTGCCCCGTCGTAATACAGATTCGATATCGAAGCACGCCAGTCATAGACAAGAAATTCATTCTCCTGCTCTGATAAAAAGGATGCAATTCCTAAATATATAGGCTCTGCTGTATCCGTTCCCTTCTCCACAAAATCAATACGACCGAAATAGGGATTCCCTTCCAGCTTATTGAGCTTTTTCAGTGCATTAAATGCATTTTTGTGGCTCCGTTCCCGCTCTGACAGCACCTCGGATTGCTGTCTTAAGTTCGTAGAAGTCTCACCGACATCATCTGCTTCACTAAAGTTAATGGTGACTTCATCCCAAAATTCTTTTCGCATCTCAACCACTTCTCCGCGAACAGAACCTACTTCACCCTCAAGCTTGTTAATTGATTGTCGAATTTGTTCTGTAACTTCGTCCACTCTAGCCTGTTCGAGTTGCCATTCCTTGTCCGTACTCAAGTGATCCGCTCCTTCTTCATATTATTGAATTCATTTTAACCAATATATTAGTCCATCCTCAGCTCTTCCACCGTTTCCATCCATCGTGTAACTACGGAATCTGGGTCTATCAGCTGAACCCGAATACCTGCTTCAATATGAGCATATTTGGCTTGATCTATCTTTAACGCATGAATATGCGCAGTGAACCTGTCTCTTTCATGTTTGGCAGATCTTAATGGAGCAAGCGGCTTAACGGCCATTTTGAGATAATAGACTCGTTCTGCATACACAATAACGAGTTCGGCTTTGCCGCTGCGAAGCATATTGTGAGAAGTCGTCGTACCACACCATAATGCCAGCCTTAGTGTATAGGCATCTATTGCTACAATCTCACCGACACTGATCATTGCTGTATGCGGCCAGCCATCCTCCGTTACCGTCTGCAGCATGAATGCTTCATTCTGTTTAGACGAAAGGTGTTCTCCATCCAGCAGCTTCAGTAAGGGTGCAGGAATTGTTATATATTTATTCATATTTTTCCCCCATATTGCATTCTCAATCTTCCGGTGTTAAGCAAAGTATCACATACTCTTTATCAGAAAAACCAAACAACAAGAACAAACCCGGGCAACTTTCTTAGTAGCCCGGGCTGTTCTATTATTGTAGCCAATCAATGGATATCATGCAAATGAACATGTATAAGTTCAGGCTCTTGCTTCAGAATCTTGCAAGGATTAGAAACGGTCTAATCGAAAAGCGGACAAATTATAACGAATGGAATCGCCGTTCACAAGATGGGAAATGAGCTCCCCTACAGCACTGGCAAACTTAAATCCATGTCCAGAGAAACCACAGGCCAGCACCACTCCCTTATGCTCAGGGTGATAATCGATAATAAAATCCTCATCTGGTGTATTCTCATATTTGCATGCTGCTCCTCGAAGGAGTCTACCGCTCGCTTCCGGAATATATTTCTGAAGCGCCTGTCGAAGAATTTCCTCATCTTCTCCGCCTGCCTGAAACGGAAGCAGAGGAGCATTCGGATCTACAGCCGTTCCCCAATCATGGCGGCCGATCTTTAATCCAGAGCCATCCTTGCTGGGGAACCCATAATATAGTCCGTTCTCTGTATCGAGCGTAAATCCAGGGAAGTGCGATACATCGAACAGCTTAGGAGCCTCAAACCATCCGATGACCTGTCTGACCGCTGCAACAGGCGGCTGAATCGATCCTCCCGTTTCAGAAGCCCAGGCGCCTGTCGTAATTACAAGCTGTTCTGCTTCGTACTTCTCTGTCGCCGTATGTACGATAAATCCTGAGCCTGAGGGTTCCCAGTGCCGGACCTTGGCACCTGTAACAAGTCTTGCACCATGCTGACCGGCTAATCCCTTATAAGCCTGAAGTACAGGCTCCGTCAACAGATAGCCTGCCCTGCGTTCGAGAATTCCAGAATATCCTTTTGGCAAATGAAAGCCCGGCCATCTGTGCTTAATTTCCATCGTGCTGAGTCGTTCTACCGAAAGATTAAAGGCAAGTGCATTATTCCACTTCTCTTCGGCTAACGGGTCATGATCAGGAGATATATTTAGCACACCTGAAGGAATTAACAAGGTACTGCTGCTTTCTCGTTCCAGCTGATTCCACAGTTCGTGGGCTCTTACTGCCATTGCATTGTATACGAGATCTCCAGTGTATGCATAGCGGAACAATCGTGTATCCCCATGATGGCTACCTTGCGTATGCGGCGGTTCATAAGCATCGAGCATCAATACGGATTTGCCTGACTTCGCAAGATAGTAGCCGCTGCTAAGACCCATGGTTCCTGCACCAATAATAATGACATCCACCTTTTTCTCCACGGAACACACCTTCTTTATAAGTATTCAGGATGATGATCCAGCACAAAGTCTACTAAATTACCCCGAATTAGATTTTGTAAAGATCATAAACGAATTTACTTCGTCCGTGCAAGTGTACATTTTACAAAACATCTTTATTTTTTCAGCCACGCTGACAGCCCCTCCGAGCTATCCTTCGTTTCTTCGGAGTCTAGAATATGGTCAGCCAAGCGATTTAAACGTTCAAGCTGATAACCATAATCGTACATTGCTGCTGCAACGATCGACAGCCGGAGCATTCCCTCCCGCTCAAAATCAATGCCTTCGATCGCAGATTCCATGAACTCCACATTGGTGCGCACCAGCTCTTCGCCTTCCCGTTCATTGGGCTTAAGCTTATCTTCAAATTTGAGCAGGACATGCTCATGGAATTTAATCAATTTCTCCAGATGCTCATCGAAATACTGATCCGTTCGGTCTGATCGTTCCGCCTGAAAATAGTGTCGATCCACCGCATCCAGCACTGCAAAGCCTTTTTGAAGACTAGATAACATCAGCTTATAGACGACCATCTGCCTCGTTGAGCTGAACTTCGCCCGTCTCAGCTTCTGCTGTTCTTCTTCAAACAGATGATATTTGTCAACAAGGGATTTGATTTGACCTTCAAGATCATTCTTCTCATCACGAAACACCGATTCTTTAATCTCATCCGATATAGAGGTTCTGAGCAGCAAGGACATGCGGTCAAACACACTTCTGATCTGCATCACAAATTGCAGCTTCGGCTTCGGCGGAGAGACAGTGACGTTGATTACCGATGCAGACACGATACCGATCAGCGTCAGAATGAATCTGTCCACTGCATAATGCCAGTCCCCAGAGGCCTCCATAATAGAAACAACCGTGACGAGCGTAAGACCGATCGTGTCGCCCATTTTTAACTTAAGACAGATACTGATGACCAGTATACAAGCCAATCCGACAGCAATGGGTTCATTGGAGAACACCATCCCTCCGATCAGCGCAACGATGGCGCCAAGCGTCGTTGACTGCACTTGATCAAGAAAGTATCGCCAGGATCGGTATATAGAGGGCTGCATTGCAAAAATGGCCG
The DNA here is from genome assembly GCF_028747985.1 of Paenibacillus urinalis. NCBI lineage: Bacteria > Bacillati > Bacillota > Bacilli > Caryophanales > Paenibacillaceae > Paenibacillus > Paenibacillus urinalis. Next base: position 1,952,710 of record NZ_CP118108.1, on the reverse strand, counting down.
CAATTGCCGCACCCACAGGTGACTGGGAAATGTTCAGCAGCATGCTTATATATAAAGCTAGAGTTACTGCAATCCCGGTCTTTAACACCCGAGCGCCGAAAGACATCCCTATAAGCCCTCCTTCTAGGAATCATGATTAGATATTTTTGTATTATTACCCCAAAACCACAAATTACGTAAACCTGCTTTCTCAAATGAACGATTTATTGTACCATGACTTTCCTGAACTTTCGAGCACATTTGTAACAAATCATTGACAGCCGCGTTCACTTCGCTTAATAGAGCTATTCGACTATTGTATATAATTACCTTGGTAAATCTCTTCCACCTGTATTGCTTAACTTTTCCAAGCCGAGTAATATGGTTTCGCATGGGAACATTTCCAATATTTTTTGGGGCAGGAAGTCTGCTGTTCCTATAGCAAAATAATGTACAACTTAGAGGGGTTGACAACATGTTCAAAAAGAAGCTAGGCCTGCTAACACTCGCTTTCCTAATGGTATTCTCCATGATGGGTGGAGTCGTATCCGCAGCCGCAACAACACCAAAAATCAAGGTATACCTGGACGATGAATTAATGACGTTCCCTGTGACACCTGCCATCAAGAAAGGGGTAACGTTTGTTCCCTTCCGAGCACTATTCGAGGCGTTTGATTACTCGGTGAAATGGAACAATGCAGAGAAACGCATCAACGCAGACAACGGCGAAGTGAAGCTTCAGCTCTACGCCGGTAAGACTACGGCCCACATTGATGGTCAAAGAACCAGCCTTCCTGCCGCACCTTACATAGAGAAAGGCACCACGCTGATTCCACTCCGTTTCGTTGCTGAAGCTACAGGCTACAATGTGTCCTGGGATCAAAACAGCAAAACAATTCATATTTCTACCTCAGCTGGAGAAGAAGAGACCCAGCAAAAGGTAGATGCCTTCCTTACGGATTTCGGCAACGCGGAAAACGAACGTAACCTGAATAAGATTAAATCTATGCTCGATTCTGAATCATACAGCTATGATTACTTCGTGGAATATTATACGGAGTTATTCAAGTCACAAGGAACGACGACTTATTCCAATCTCGAGATTGTTGGTGCAGAGGATGGCGAAATTATTGCCTCAGTCACCCGTACCGAAATTTGGACCGGAGGTCCATTCTTCTTCGACCTCACTCAAGATGAATTGTGGCTGTTCCTGACCGAATCATCAGATGGAAGCTTGAAGCTGAATGATGAAATTCCAGGTTACAATTATTATCATGCACTGGACCTGATCGGTCAGACACCGGCCGTTCCTGCAGAGGATCAAACAAGTATCGAAGAAACACTGCAAGCTCAGTATGATGGATACAATAACAAGGATGCAGACCTCGTATTGTCAACACATGATCAGTCCACATGGATTTATCGCAGTCTTCAACAATTGTTTGATACCGGCTATCTGAACGAGGTAGACTATGATCTCTCCGCTTCTTCTATTAATGTCGTTCAGTATGATGGGAATACCGCTATTGTTCATGCCGAAGAGTCAGATATTGAAGGCGATCTGACAGGGATGTACTATATGGTCAAATCAGAGGATGGAAGCTGGCTCATCGCCGATGCATTCTCCCTTTACCCAGAAGAAGATTACAGTGTAATGTCTCTGATGGACAGCCCGCAGGCTCATAAATCAGATAAAAATCACCGTTAATTAATAGCCTGCCAGACGGTGCGGCTGACCTAAGAATACAAAAAGAGCCCTGATTCCTCTGCAAGCACTTGCAGGTTAACCAGGGCTCTTCTTATATATTTAGCATATTCCTAACGCTAAGCATTTTCGAAGAAAATGCACGATTAACCAGAAATATCACTGCTCTTCCTTGGCACTCTTCTCGCTACTCCCGTCTGAAGAGCCGCCTCAATGACCCGCTCACGAATGGATTTGACAACTCGATCATTAAAAACACTAGGAATAATATAATACTTCGTCCGTTCCTCATCCGATATAGAGGAAGCAATGGCCGTTGCAGCTGCCAGCTTCATCGCTTCATTAATTTCGCTCGCTCTGCAGTCCAGTGCGGCACGGAACATTCCAGGGAAGCATAGCACATTATTAATCTGGTTCGGATAATCGGATCTCCCTGTGGCCATAACCGCTACGATATCCTCTACTTCATTCGGCATAATTTCGGGTACCGGATTGGCCATCGCAAATACAATCGGGTCCTCCGCCATCGTCATGATGTGCTCTCTTGTAAGCAAATTCCCTCTAGAGAGACCAATGAAGATATCCGCATCCTTAATAACCTCATGAAGTGAGCCGGTCTGAAGATTAGGGTTTGTCCGCTTGGCATAATCCTGCCAGATCGGATTATCATAGGCTTCTGTTCTTACAAGAGCTCCCTCGCGGTCAACCCCAATCAAATTTTTGGCTCCGGCAGATAACAAGATGTTACTGCAGGCTACTCCAGCTGCTCCAATACCGCATACGACAATCTTCGTATTCTCGATGGATTTGCCGACCAGCTTCAGTGCATTAATCAGTCCTGCATATAATACGACCGCTGTACCGTGCTGATCATCGTGAAAGACAGGAATATCCAGCTCCTCATTAAGTCTCCGTTCAATCTCAAAGCAGCGAGGAGAAGAAATATCTTCGAGATTAATACCGCCAAAAGCCGGTGATATCGCTTTGATCGTCCGAATAATCTCTTCTGTATCCTGCGTTTCCAGGCAGATCGGAAAAGCATCTACTCCCGCAAGCTGCTTGAACAGCATCGCTTTACCTTCCATTACGGGCATTGCAGCTCTTGGACCAATATTACCAAGACCGAGTACTGCACTTCCATCGGATACAACAGCTACCGTATTTCTTTTGATCGTTAAAGAATATGCCTTCTGCGGCTCCTCCGCAATTGCATTACATACTCTGGCCACGTCCGGCGTATATACTCTCGACAAATCCTCTCGGTTGTTAATTGGTGATTTGGGAGCGATTTCAATTTTGCCGCCCAAATGCAGCAGAAAGGTACGGTCGGATACGTTGATAATAGAGACTCCATTAAGATTTCGGACTGTCTCTACAATCTTTTTGTTATCATCTGCATGAGAAACCGCAACAGTCAAATCTCGAACGGTAATATCCTGGTTAGTGGAAATTACGTCAATGGCAACGATATCTCCTCCGGCCTGCGAGATTGCAGATGCCACTTCACCAAAATTAATGGTCTTGGTCTTCATTTCGAGCCGAATAATAATGCTGTTTCCGTCAAGATTGCGCTGTATCATGTAGGTCCCTCCCGTGAGATGTAGTCAAAGCATTCATGAACTGTGATTTCGAGATACAACCCTCATATTCCTTCTAAACCTTACATAAAAAAGCTCTCCTCGACAGCAGTTTACGGGATAAAGTAAATGCCAATCGTTAGAGAGCTGTATTTCCTATTTTCTAATAAAAAATCAATTTAATCCATTTACCTAGAAGGACGTTTCAAAATGCGAATTCCGTAAGGGGCTATTTTTACCCTCTCTGCAAATGTGTCCTCCCCATCTGCTCCGGTCAATGAAGTACCGATCTCCGTATAGGACCGCTCATCCAAAGGCATAAATTGGATCTCATCTGTGTAGTTCTGCAGGAAGACATAGTCCGTCTGACCATCTGTTCGCACATGGGCTGTTACACCTTGAGGGTATTCCCCGCTAATCGCCTGGGTGATGCTAAGCTCTGTAATTACTAGATTATAAAAGTCTTGATGGAATGGAGCTGTATTGCGTGAAGCAATGTAATACGCCTTGCCAGATCCCAGTGCATTGACAGTAAGTGCCGGACGGCCTTGATAGAAGTCACTGTCATATGCCGCGATTGCCGTCGCTGTCTCCAGATGTATGAGATCACACAGCTCTATCGCCTCATAAGCTCCAGTGAGTCCAAGAACATTGTCTTCTAGAGCTATGACCTTATTAACCTGTCCATCATGCAGTCCGTCAATTTCCTCAGACCAGATGCCGAGTGTCTTGCGCAGCGGTCCGGGGAAGCCGCCAAGGAAACAGAGATCATTCTCGTTTACGATACCTGACCAGTAGGTAGCGACGAAGGTGCCGCCATTCTGAACAAACGCCTCAATGCGTTCACCAACACCAGGTCTTACCATATAGAGCATAGGCGCAATGAGCAGCTTGTATTGGGTAAAGTCGGCATCCATGTTAATTATATCTACCGAAATTCCTTTTTCCCAAAATGTTTTATAGTGGGATTGTATCGTCTCATCGTATTTGATCCCTACATTACGAGGTCCTTGTGAATCTTGGATCGCCCATCGATTCTCCCAGTCGAAGATGATTGCCACTTCCGCAGGTACACTCGTACCTGTAACCTCTTCAAGACCGGATAATACTTCCCCGACCTCAGTTACTTCCTTGAATACACGGGTGTGTTCATTGCCTATATGATCGACGACAGCTCCATGCAGCTTCTCACTGGAGCCCCGGCTCTTACGCCACTGAAAATATTGAACCGTATCTGAACCGTGCGCCACAGCCTGAAGAGAAGACAACAGATGCATCCCCGGCTTCTTCAGCTTGCTGACCTCCTGCCAGTTCGTCATACTCGGCGTGCTCTCCATCAGCATAAATGGTTTGCCGCCTTTAATGGAGCGAACGATATCATGCATGAGTGCAACAGTCATTGCCTGATGGCTGTCATCCTGAGCATCATGCCACGTCGGATAACTGTCCCATGACAATACATCCAGCACATCTGCAAATTGCCAGTAGTCAAGACCATCAAAGTAGCTCATGAAATTGGTTGTTGCCGGCAGCTCGGGATTCGCTTCTTTGAGCGGTGCCAGCTCGTGCTGCAGGAAATCAAGGGTCCGATCGGTAACATACCGCTTCCAATCGAGATTCATCGCATGGACCTGAGTCTCTCCATGAGGAGCAGGGGACTCAATCTGATCCCAGCTCGTATACGTATGGCTCCAGAAGGTTGTCCACCAGGCATGGTTCAGCTCCTCTAGAGTTCCATACTTCTCCTTCACCCATTCCCGGAACCCTGTCTGACAATATTCACAATGGCAGTCTCCGCCAAGCTCGTTGGAAATATGCCAGCCAATGACTGCAGGATGATGAGCATATCGCTCAGCAAGCCTGCTGTTCATCGTGTGTACCTTCTCTCTATATACTGGAGAGGAGTAGCAGTGATTATGACGGAAGCCATGGAGATTACGCACTCGATTCCTGCCAACTCTCAGCACTTCCGGATATTGCTGAGACATCCAGGCAGGTCTTGCACCACTTGGTGTAGCCAGCAGAGCATATATACCGTTCTCGGCAAAGGTGTCCAATATCTGGTCAAGCCACTCAAAGGTAAATACGCCTTCTTCGGGCTCCAGGGATACCCAGGAGAAGATACCGACAGACATCACATTACAATTAGCAAGCTTCATTAGCCGGATATCCTCTTGCAATACTTCTGGATACCGAAGCCACTGCTCCGGGTTGTAGTCTGCCCCATGCAGCATTACAGGCGCTTTCGCAAATAACGGTGAATATTTCTTATTCATATAAGCCCACTCCTTTACGATCGTATCGATTGTCCTATCCATTGGAAACGATTACATTCCTGTTCTATATCTTACACTTTGATGCATATCCGAACAACTTTCGTCCAGAAACACGATTCACTCTATTGTTTAAAATCACCCTTTTACAGAACCAACGGTCATCCCTTTAACAAAGTATTTTTGCAGGAAAGGATACACAAGCAGAATGGGAGCAGCACCTATAAAGATCTGTGCAGATTTAACTGTGGTTTGGCTGATCAGTTCCATCTCCTGCGGATTCATAGCCATTGTGCTCATATCCCGCTGAATAATGACCGTCTGGAGAAATGTTGCGAGCGGAAAGTCCCCGGAATCATTCAAATACAGCAAGCCGTCAAACCAAGAATTCCAATGAAATACCATACTGAACAAGCTGATCGTCGCAATAGATGGCAGAGATATCGGCAGATAAATCGAGAATAATGTTCTAAAATGTCCTGCTCCGTCAATTAGTGAAGCCTCTTCCAGCTCCTTCGGGATCCCTCTGAAGAAATTCAGCATCAAGATGACTAGAAAAGTGTTCACTGCCGACGGAAGCACGAGTACCCAGAACGTATCGATGAGACGAAGGGTTTGAATGACTTCATAGAAAGGAACAAGTCCTCCGTTAAAGATCATGCTGAATACAAAGATCCAGGAGTACAGCGTTCTTCCTTTAAAAGCCGAGTTCTCTTTGGACAGCGGATAAGCAGCGAGAAAAGTCACGATTAAGGTGATGGCTGTACCAATGACGGTCCTCAGCACAGAGACCCAGATGGAATGCAGAAAGGCTGGATTGTTAATCGTCTTTTTGTAAGCCTCTAGCGAGAAATCGATTGGAATCAGCGAGACCAGATTGGCATCTGCCGCTGCTTTGCTGCTAAATGATACGGCAAGCACATGAATCAGCGGTATGATGCAAAGAATGGCAAGCAATATCAGAAACAGGTTATTGAACGCACTGAATATGCGGTATGATCTTGTTTTATGATACATGGTTTCTCCCTCCCTCTCAGGTACATATAATCTAGAAAATACGATAACCGGCCCACTTGTAGGCTAGCCTGTAAGATATGAGAATCAGCACCATACTGATGACCGATTTAAACAGTCCAATCGCAGTACCAAAGCCCATCTCTCCATTAAGTATCGCGGTTCTGTACACAAAGGTATCGATAATATCGCCCGTTTCATATACGAGGGGATTGTATAGGTTGAAGATTTGGTCGAAGCCCGCATTCAGGACGTTCCCAAGTGCAAGGGTACCGACAACAACGGTGATTGGTATTAGTGAAGGTACAGTAATATGGATCGTCTGCTTCCAACGGCTTGCGCCGTCCATCTCAGCCGCTTCATAGAGTGCAGGGTTAATTCCCGCCAGCGCTGCCAGGAAAATAATCGTGTTGTATCCGAACTCCTTCCATACATCAGAGATGATAACCGTCAATCGAAACCAGTTGTTATCTCCGAGAAACAGGATCGGATCAACGCCGAAGCTGCCCAGAACTCGATTGAAGAGTCCTGCGGGAGCGAGCAGATCCACCAGGATGCCGCCAAGAATGACCCATGACAGGAAGTGTGGCAAGTAGACTAATGTCTGGATTGAGCGCTGAAGTCCTACTTTCCGGACTTCGTTAAGCAGTATGGCAAATACGAACGGTACAAGCAGATTGAAGATCATCTTGGCTACAGCAATAATTACCGTGTTCCAAATGACCTGCATACTGTCTTCCCGTTCAAACAGGTATCGGAAATTATCCAGCCCAACCCATTCGGAGCCAGCAATTCCGAGCCACGGTTTATAATCCTGGAATGCCATGACAATTCCGGACATGGGCAGATAACTGAACAGGAATAGAAATACCATGGCGGGCAGCAGCATGATATGAAATGGCCATGTTTTTTTGAATGTTCTCATCCAAGTCCCTCCTATTTACATTTAAAAATGACTCTTTCTCTAGAAATAAGGTATAGAAAAGCAGCATACATGATTGCATGCTGCTTCCATTTCACACGCTTTATTTTACGCTGTCATACCATTCATTCACTTCCTGGGTAATCTGATCTCCTCCGCCGGATTTCCAAGTTTCAACGAAAGTATCAAATGCATCGACAGGCTTGTTGCCATATATGATTTCGTTAAACGTTTGATTTTCAATTTTGTTGAGGTAGTCGAGCTTGGATTTCATCGTTTCTGTCGGAGGACCCGTGAACATATCCTTATAGGAAATATCCTCTTGAGACATCAGCACCTTGGCTGCTTCCGGTGTTTCCAGTCCATAGTTCGCTTTTACCTCGCGCTCAAGTCTTGTTTCGGCTTCTTTACCATCCGCCAAATTAAGAAGTGCCTTCATCTGTGCGTCCGGTATTCTCGCTCCGTCTCTGACGAGCAGGTAACGAAGTACATTGACATATCCGCCTTCAATCTCATCGTACCTCACCTGATTACCGTCTGCGTCCAGTTGATAGTCATACCCTTCAAACAAGCCAAAATCATGCTCACTGCCGGCAGCTGGATCTGCAAAATTGTCAAACAAATAATTCTGATACGTGAAGAAAGCCTCTGGATGCTCCATATCTTTCTTAATCAGCGTTACTCCGTTTGAGAAATGAGTTCCATGACGCATTGCAGTTCCGTCTTCACCCGCAGGAATCGGATAAGGCTTCCATACGGCTTCTGGGTCGTTCTTGACTGTATCCACCAGCGGCCACCCGCTCATCCAGTAAGGACCTGGAATGATTCCTGCTGTACCGGCTACGGCAGGCTCCGCCGTCTTGTTCTCATCCCATAGCGCAACCTCTTGAGGTATATAGCCTTTATCAAACCACTCGCTCAGCTTCTGAAGACCCTGCTTCATTCCTGGATGCACAGAGCCGTATTCCAGCTTGCCGTCTTCACCTATATTCCATTGCTGCGGAAGAGTACCGTAGGCACCAAAGATCCAGGATGGATCAGCCATCCATGTATTCATCGAATTTTTGATTCCGATACTAAGCGGTGTTACCTTATCCGGAGACAGTCCGCTTGGGTTATTGTTCTTGAAGGCTTCCATCACCGCTTCCAGCTCATCAATCGTTGTCGGAGCCTTCAAGTTCAGCTTGTCGAGCCAATCCTGTCTGATCCACAGGAGATAGTCATTGTTATAAGCGTAATCAAGAACCGGAATTCCCATCTTCTTGCCGTCACGCGTATATGCATTCCAAACGGTAGGATCGATATTCATTGCTTCCTTCCATGTATCGGAAGCATACTTGTCGAACAGCTCGCCGACCTCGCCATAGATTCCAGACTCAATCAAGTCTTGAACGAGCTGTGTCTGATCTGCACCAATCGTTAATATATCTGGCATGTCCTGTCTTGAAGACATAGACAATCTCACTTTCGTAGCAAAGGCACCGTTCGTATCGGTTACAGACCAGAGTGAATTAATATTGATTCCGAACTGCTCCTTTGCCCATTTGGTTGCTACGCTGTTCTCAATGGTTTCCCCGTTCTTGAACGTCACCGCGGGATCAATCCCCCACACGGTGGATATCGTTACTTCCGGATCATACTTTTCTTTGTATACGTTTTCAGTACTGACCGGCGCTGTTGCGCTGTCGCTTGTGCTCTCCGCTCCCCGCCCGGAACAGCCCATGAGACCGACACTCGCTGCCATGGTCACTGCCAGAACTGAAAGCGTTGATCTTTTCCATCTAAACCCCATTTGAGTTCCCCCTTAAAGAACTTGTTCCTTACCCTTTTTATTATGAGTGGTGTCGGTCTTTTTTCCTATGATACTAAATTAAGGTTTCTGCACCTTTTTCAACTTATTGCTCCCGAAATTCGTTTGGTGACATGCCAAAATGCTTTTTAAACAATTTGCTGAAGTACTGCGGATTCTGGTATCCGAGTTCAGAAGTGATCTCGTAAATTTTCTTGTTCGTGTGCTTCAGCAGGTACAGCGCCTTCTCCAGTCGAATTCGAATCAAGTATTCACTTAAGCCTTCGCCCGTCTCTGCCTTAAATACTTTGGACAAATACACCGGATGCAGAAAGACCCGGTCTGCTATAATCTTTACGGTCAGCTCATAGCCATATTCGGATGCGACCAGATCCTTGACTTGCTTGACAATATGTCCCTTGGACGGTGGCTTTTCCTGCTGCTGCTCTTCCAGCTTATCAAGAATTCGATACGTATAATTTCGAAGCTCTGCCGGATACTGAATCAGCCTCTCCACATGATGGGGCTCCATGCCATGTACATCCAGCTCGCTGATCCGAAATTCAGTCCGGTGTGTGATATACAAGCAGGCGTTTATGATCGCCAGATAAATTTCATACATATGCTCTCTGGAAACGGGATAGCGATCGATAACATCAAATACTTCGGACAGCTTCTCCCGTACAGACTCCCATTGCCCAAGCTCAATCAGCTGCTGAAGGACAGGCGGCTTGTACAGCAGGCTAAACACTTCTTTGGAAGCGCCTGAAAGAGATCTAGACTCATCCTGAGGAGAATACAGAACCGCTGCTCCTTCATCCGTGCTGGCCAGGTACATCGAATTTAGCATGTGGTGATAGACCGTGCTGGTATCATTCGGAAACTGGAAGCTGGAGCTTATAATAACGGATACATCTCCGTGTAAGTACTGCCTGACATTCTCTTGAAAAGTCCTTAGAAGCGAATGAAGCTGTCTTCGGTCTTTATCTTCCATCTCCATCTCTAAGCCGGAGGTATTATCTGTCTGAATGAGTACAGCCAAGCAGTGATGAGGTGTTCTTCCCTGCCATACTTTATAATTCATGCCGAGTATCTCTTCTGATATGTTACCGATCGCATATTCAATAAGCACCCGGGATTTGGGATCCAGATCCATAAATCCTTGATTCAGCTGAACCAGGATCATGATGGACTCAACATCTGTCTGCAGAGGTATTTCATAATCCTGCAGCTGCTGCTTGACCCGCGACAAGGTATGTGGTGTCCCGAGCAGCAGGCCCTGCAGCATATTTTCCCGAAGCAGGACATAATCCGATTTGCGCTGATACATGAGCTGATGGTATTTATCCGTTTCCTTTTCTCTTTCTTTGATAGCCTCAACTGTCTGATTCACACTTTTTATAAATTCCTCATCATCTACTGGCTTAAGTATGTAATCTTGAGCCTGTAATTGAATCGCTTTTTTGGCATATTGAAAGTCACTGTATCCTGTAAGAAGAATAGATCGTATTTCCGGCCATCTCTCACTCGCCTTCTCAATCAGCTCAAGACCATCCATTCCAGGCATTCGAATGTCTGTCACCAATATATCTACGGGATGGCTTTGCAGCAACTGAAGTGCTCCTGCCGCCGAATCTGTTCTATACACATGCCTGATGCCCATCTCCTCCCATGGAATGGTTGCCTCCAGACTCTCCGTAACATAGCTTTCATCATCAACCAACAAGATGTCCATCATTATGATCGTTCCTTTCATATCTACTCGTATTCTCCCATTGAATGCTTGCCCTGAACCCGCCCATCGCGGATGTATCAACGGACAAATAACTGCTGTCTCCGTACCTTAACTGCATTCGTTGATTTACATTCCACAATCCGCAGCCCGAGTTCTCATCCATCGGCTTCGTCAGGCGTTCCCTCAAATCCTGAAGTCTGCTCTCAGAAATACCGAGCCCGTCATCCTCAACTACAATTCGCATCATTCCGTTCGGATCCTGACAAGCCCCGATGCGTATAAACCCGGCATCCGGGGACCGTTCAATGCCGTGAATGACAGCATTCTCTACAAGCGGCTGAATCACTAATGGTGGAATGGTCTGATCCAGCAGCTCGTCTGGAATCTCGATCACATAGTCAATGCGATTCATGCGCATCTTCTGTATCTTGAGATATGCGACTACAAAATCCATCTCTTCCTTTAGAGTGACCAGCTCCTTCTCCTGCCGGGTGGTATACCGATAATAACGGGATAGATTATGAGACATGGCTACAACTGCGTCCATCTTACCGAGCTTGGCCATACTTGTAATGAAGGAGAAGCAGTTATAAAAGAAATGGGGATTAATCTGAGACTGCAGCTGCTTCAGCCTAGCTTCTTTTACTTGAATTTGCTCCAGATATACATTCTCAAACAGCTCCTGGATCTGCTCCACCATGGAATTGAAGCGTTCTGACAGGAAGCTGAATTCATTCCTTCCCTTGGGTACCACTCGCACCGAATAGTCCCCCATCTTCAGCCGCTGAAACCCGCGAATCAGTCCTTTAACGGGAATTTGGACCTGTACGTACAGCAAGTAAGCAGCCAAGAAGCTCATAAGCAATAGACTCCCTACGGCCCCGTAGAATAACTGATTGGACTTCTCGATCGGTGCAAGCACATCCGTTAGAGGGATATAATCCACCAGGTACCATCCTGTAGCTTGGGATAATACCGTGTGCACACTATAGATGTGACCATCCACCTCTACCGTCCGGTAATCGACATCATTCATCTCGGGAAATTTCAGCTGAGTGAGAAGCTTGGCACTCTGTGCAATATCCTGCGTTCGGTTATAGATAACACCGGTGCCCGGTTTGTAATAGAAGGGATCTCTTCTTCCATTACTCTTAAACTTGTCCAGCATATCCTGTATATTCGTGCTGTCAAATTCGATCTTAACGATACTGTTTGCCTTCGCAGGATCCTGAACCGAATAGGGAGAAACCGTGTACCAGGAAAAAAGATACTGCTCACTGTTGAGCCGCTGCACCTTCTCTACCTGCCACCCTGGCTTAATCTCTTCTCTCAGCTCGTCCGAATCGTACCGCCTGGCATTGCCTTCCGTAATCATCCTCTCCATAGAGGGGGAATAAAAAGTAAGACTGCTTCGCCAATTGGACGAGCTCTCCTGAATACTCAGCTTGTTCTGTACCCGTTTGACCTGATTAATGAGGTCTAAATTCAAATAATCGCTGTCCATATAAATATCTTTGAAGCTCTCAATGTCGGGATCATGGATTAGCAGATTCGTCCAGGAAGATAACTCTTCAATACTCGTATTAACCTGACTTTGAAAAAAGGCAAGCTGATTACTGCTGGATTTGTTCAGCTCACTGACGACGGTATCGGTTGCCATTTTGTTGGAATAGCTGTACAGAAACACGACAGGAATAAGCATGATAATAATCAGCAATACAATCTTCGTAAACAAGGAATATCTGATCATAGTAGAATATACACCTCATAGAATGATGTCGATGTGACTATTGTAAGCGTTTTATGTGGAAAATTAAATCAAAATTAACTTGACTCTGCTTTATCGCGATTTGTGTTAAAACGCCCGAGAACAGACATATCCCGCTGGATCCCACTGTACGATATATAGGAATAATGATTGGGAGGCGGATCGAGATGCGGATTGCTATATTTACGGACACATTTTTACCCGAGGTCAACGGAGTGGCAAATACACTTGGCAGATGGGTTGAATATTTACGAGCACGCTCGATCCCTGTTCTTGTGTTCGCTCCACAGCATGGCAGCCTCGTGAAGACAGATGGCGGTCATGTCGAGCGATTCTTCAGTCTTCCGCTGATTTTTTATCCAGAATGTAAGCTGGCTCTGCCCGGTCGTATGCGAACAGAGCGAATTCTCCACAATTTTCAGCCCACACTGATTCATGTCGCTACTCCTGCCGCTATAGGTCTGCTCGGAGCAGGATATGCTGCCAAGCACGGTATACCTCTAGTGGCATCCTACCATACCCACTTTGATCAATATTTGAAGCACTACAAGTTAGCTTGGATGGAGCAAGCGCTGTGGAAGTATATGCAGTGGTTTCATCGGAACTGTGAACGAATCTATGCCCCTTCGGAGTCCACGAAGCTCAAGCTTGAGGAAAAAGGAATGAAGCATGTAGAAATTTGGAGCAGAGGAATTGATGCGCAGCAGTTTCGTCCAGCGGTGTCTGCTGAGGAACGAGCAAGTCTTCTTCGTAACCGTGGATTGGATCCGGAGCTGACCTATATGCTGTATGTCGGACGACTGGCTCCCGAGAAAAATATCGAACACTTAATCAACAGCTTCGCTTCTCTGCCCTCCCGTATCCTGGATAAGTCCCGCCTCCTCATTGCAGGAGATGGTCCCCTGTATGGACTCTCCCCCTCAATACCCCACAACCTTTCAGAGGAGCACATCCAGTGGCTGGGATATTTGCGAGGAAATGAGCTTCAAGATATCTACACCATGTCTGATTTATTCGTTTTTCCTTCATCTACGGAGACGTTTGGCAACGTCATTCTTGAAGCAATGGCTAGCGGTCTCCCTGTTATTGCAGCCGGTGCAGGCGGAGTTCTAGACATCATTCAGCATGAAAAGACGGGCATACTGTGCCCGCCGGAAGAGCCTGCTTCGATGGTAAACGCAATCATCCATCTCTATGATCATCCTGATATAAGCAAGAGATTAGGGGAAGCAGGGAGAGAGTACAGTCTGAATCGTTCCTGGATTCCAATATTGGATCATCTGCTCAGCAGCTACGATCAGGTCATTGCTGAATTCTCGAAGGAGAATATGAGCAGATCACCGCAGAAAAAGGTTAAATGAGTCGAAGAATATATAAACTTCCCGGAATACCCGAAACACGTTTGTCGAACCGTAATACTAGATATAAACAGCGAGCCGTCATTATTCTGTATGATTCTCCATGCTGTCATTATGGGTCATATCATGTCAGTTAACCATCACAAATATTACGTAAACACTTGCTCTATTCGCTGGATCGCCCATTCCAGTTCTTGATCCGTAATGATCAGCGGTGGGGCAAACCGAATGACGGTATCATGTGTTTCCTTGCAGAGCAGTCCTTGCTGCATTAACCTCTCACAATAGGGCCGCGCAGGTGTTCTTAGTTCAATTCCAATGAACAGCCCTCTTCCCCTTACCTCTTTAATATCTTTGGACGTGATCTGCTTCAACCTGTGCAGCATTCGATTTCCAAGTACAAAAGAACGGTCCGCGAGCTTCTCGTCTTCTGTTACCTTAAGTGCTTCTATAGCAACCCTGCTCGCAAGCGGATTTCCTCCGAAGGTTGAACCATGCGAACCAGGTTCAAATAATCCAAGAATCGATTCATCCGCCGCTACAGCCGATACAGGCAGCACACCTCCGCCAAGCGCCTTTCCCATAATGTAAATATCCGGGACGACCTGCTCCCAATCGCAGGCAAATCTTCGCCCGGTTCTTCCGAATCCGGTCTGTATTTCATCTGCCATGAGAAGCACGTTCTGCTCACTGCACAGCCTGCGAACCTCTGTCAGATAGCCTTCTGGAGGGATCTGGATTCCAGCTTCCCCTTGAATAGGTTCAACCAAGAACGCAGCCGTGTTCTGATTGATGGCAGACGTTAAAGCAGTCATGTCACCATAAGGTATGATCCGGAATCCCGGTGTAAATGGTCCAAAGTCTTTTTGATAATAAGGATCGGAGGAAAAGGAGGTGATCGTCGTCGTTCTGCCATGAAAATTCCCTTCGCAGACAATAATCTCTGCCTGATTATAAGAGATCCCCTTCACTTCATATCCCCAGCGTCTTGCTGCCTTGACAGCCGTTTCGACCGCCTCTGCTCCTGTATTCATCGGTAAGACCATTTGCTTCCCCGTAAATCCGCTTAATAGCTCCATAAGCTCTGCCAAAGGCGCATTATAGAACGCCCGTGATGTAAGAGTGACTTCATCGGCTTGCTGTTTCAGAGCAGCTATGATGCGCGGGTGACGATGTCCCTGGTTCAATGCCGAATATCCACTCAGCATATCCATATAGCGATGCCCATCGGGATCTGTGACCCATACCCCCTCTGCTTGTTGAATAACTATGGGCAGTGGATGATAGTTATGGGCTCCAAACCGTTCCGTCTTGTTCATGATTTCTTGTGAAGAAAACTTCATTAGACTAACCCCTCGTTTCCCTGTGTGCACTCGTTATTTGTGACCTTACATTCTATGCCGTTAGAAAAAGTAGGAGAACACCCACCTTGGCTGCAGCATACGATACAGCACAAGCATACTTGGTATAGCACGAGAGGGTGAAGCATTATGGACATTCATCTATTACCGCTCCATTACGTCTATTTATCGTTCATTATCTTTATTATGATCCTATTAATACGCAGACGGGATACGAGTGTCATCTGTATTTTGGGTATTATAGCCTTGGGTTTCCTTGCATCGGACAGCATCGTGACCTCCGTCTCCGGGATCTTCGGAAGCTTCATCTATGCTGCGAAGGAACTGATCAGCACCATATTCATCATTTCGATCGTTGTAGCCATGAGCCGAGTGCTCATCCGCACCGGAATCAATGAAATTATGGTTGCTCCTTTAACCAAGCTGCTGAGGACACCCGCTCACGCCTTTTGGGGAATCGGCATTATTATGATGATTGTTTCCTTCTTCTTCTGGCCGTCTCCCGGCGTCGCCCTTATCGGAGCTGTCATGCTTCCCGTAGCGGGAAGAGTCGGCCTTCCAGCGATTGGCACAGCCATGGCGATGAATTTGTTTGGACACGGTATTGCTTTGTCAGGTGACTATGTAATCCAGGGCGCACCCAAATTAACGGCAGACGCTGCAGGAATTCCGGTCTCTGATGTTGTAACCGCCAGTATCCCTCTAGTTATCACGACAGGCCTCGTTGCTACCCTCACAGCCTACATCATGCTCCGCAGAGATATGCGCCGCGGTACCATCAACAAGGAATCAGCCGTTTCTCAACCAGCCTCACCTTCTGATCTGTCCCCCTCCAATGACATCCAAATTCCACTACGGACCAAACGGATTATTGCTTATACCATTCCATTACTCTTTGTGCTTGATCTAGCGGCCATGTACCTGCTGAACCTGCAAGGTGGAGATGCAACAGCCCTCATCGGTGGTACAGCTATTGTAATCCTGATCCTGGTAACGATGGTTGCCCACCGAAATAAAGGGCTCGAGGAAACGACAGATTATTTGATCAAAGGATTTCAGTTTGGCTTCAAGGTGTTTGGTCCTGTAATACCTATTGCTGCCTTCTTCTATCTGGGGGACGCGGCTCTCACCGCATTATTCTCTAACCCCCTGCCTGAAGGTTCGCATGGGATCGTGAATGACCTGGGCCTCGCACTCGCACATACGGTCCCGCTGAATGAAGTGGTCGGGGCGATCAGCATGACTGTTGTCGGGGCAATAACGGGGATGGATGGATCTGGATTCTCCGGTATATCCCTTGTTGGCTCGATTGCTCAGATGTTCTCTGCATCCATTGGCTCGACTCCTATGCTCACGGCACTTGGTCAGATTGCTGCCATATGGATTGGCGGAGGTACGCTGATTCCATGGGCAC
The DNA here is from genome assembly GCF_028747985.1 of Paenibacillus urinalis. Lineage (NCBI taxonomy): Bacteria > Bacillati > Bacillota > Bacilli > Caryophanales > Paenibacillaceae > Paenibacillus > Paenibacillus urinalis. The sequence continues at coordinate 1,935,815 of NZ_CP118108.1, read as the reverse complement.
TGATTCCTGCTGCTGCGATCTGCAACGTCAGCCCATTTGAGCTTGCAAGACGTAATTTAATTCCTGTTATTAGCGGACTGACCGCTGCAACCATTGTTGCGATTCTACTCATGTAGAAGATTATAGCTGAATTAACCTCATATGAAGACAAAAAGAGCCGCTTTTGTGCAATGAAGTAATTCTGTCTAATTGACAGCAAGTACTTCGTCCTCGCGCACAATACGGCTCTTTTTTAAATTTAATCGCTAAGACAATGTCTTAGCCTGATGGACTCGAGAAGCTTGTTCCATGCCTTATCAGATCCGCGCCAGTCGTTACCCTTTGGGATGGAATACCTGATGCATCCAGAAGGTTCGACCCATCTGGTCACAGGTGCATTCTCATCGGCCAGCGTATCAATAACAATCAAATCAAAGGAATGCTTGACTTGTTTCTTTAGACTATAATACAGTCGATCACCATCATCTTGTCCACCATTGACACGAACAAACAGGAGCCTCTCCCCTGCCTCCCATGCCTGCAGCATTCGTTCCGTCCTCCGAATAAGCTTAGACTTGAATTCAGGATATGCCAGTGCCCAATCCGCTTCCTTCGCGGTAATCGGGAAATCATGATAGGACAAAATTCCATATCTTGTGTCACGCACACAGTAGCAAGTCCTAAATGCACTTATCTTCTCCAGATTGCCTAAGTCCATAAATTCTGCAAACCTGGCGTCTATCAATCTGATGAGCTGATCTATGTTTTTGGATACAAACCAGTCGAGTGGACCTGCTTCCCGGCGAAGCGATAATCTTCTCAGCTGATAAGCAGTCTGGCAATTGGATCCAAGACTAAACACGGCATCATATTCCTGTATGTCCACGTCATTGGATTGACCATCTGTGCACAAGAGCCGCATTCCCCCTTATATGTCTCCCACCTCATCTTAAGACATATAGCAGTTTATGCTTAGAGACTCCTTCAGGTTTGGACGCTCCGGTGATGCATTCCAGATCAAACGTATTAAGGCTGAATGATATGTTTAACTCTGCCTACTTCTCCACTTTGCAGGCGAACTTTAATGCCATGCGGATGATTTGGTGAATTCGTCAAAATATCCTTTACCCTTCCCCTGGTGAGCTTGCCTGTTCTCTGATCCTGCTTCAACACAATATCGACTTCAAGACCTGGCTTGATGTCTGCACGATGATTACCATTCATTTGAGATTCCCCTTCCCTCTCCCTTGTGTCACTCATTAAGCGCTTTAAGGAAGCTCCATCACTTCTCTTTGCTTAGCCTCCAGCAGCTCGGATACGGTAACACATCTGTATCCCTGCTTCGTAAGCTCAGGCAAAATATGCTCTAATGCCTCAATGGTCTGACTCTTGCCGTGCACATTATCATGAAAGAGCACAATGTCTCCATTTCGAGCATTTCGCAGTACCTTGTTAATAATACGCTGTTTTCCTGGACGGTTCCAATCCCCCGTATCCTGATGCCAAGACCATAGAACGATCGAGTAGCCTCTCGCCTGAGCGCTTCTTACCACGACATCATTGTACACTCCTCCTGGAGGACGAAACAGCGTAGGTCTTACACCGCTCGCATCCTCAATGGCTTGATCCGCATCAGCAAGCTCCTTAAGATACGTATCCTCATCCTTAATCTGGTCTCCAAATGTGTGATGGAAGGTGTGGTTTCCCACCTCATGTCCTTCGGCAACTTCTCTGGCAATCAGCTCCGGTCTTTCTTTTGCCCATTTGCCCAGCACAAAAAAAGTGGCTTTCGCTTTATGCTTCTTCAGAATATCAAGAATTTGAGCCGTTTCATTTCGATCCGGCCCATCATCAAAGGTCAAAGCAATCAGCTTCTCCTTGATCGGGGCTTCCCAGACGATCTCTCCTCTTGCTTCATAATAGGCACGGTCTTTGACAACAGGAGCTGAGCTATGATCCGTCATGGGATGAACGAGCTGCATGAAGACAGCTGCTGCCATGGCTATTTTAAATCCGATAAGATTCATCCCATACCTCTTCTCATTCTGTAATCAATGTTGACTTAGTATCTCTTATGCGCAAGAAATATATAACCAGGTATGAAGCAGCTACTCTTCCCGAAGCAGGTGTGATTCCAGCTGATTCACATATTGTCTTAAGATCGCTGCCATGCTGCGGCTTATGACTCCATTTTCAAACATTTCCTGTACTGTATTTCGCTGCTCCTGGACCGCCTTCATATGAAGCTCCATTTTCTTCTCATTAAAAGCATTGTCATCCAGTTCACTGCTTCCTTGCTTTAACTTAACCAGAAGCTGTTCATATTGAGAGATCACCTTAATCGAAGCTGCTCGGTTTGTCTCGTTCATATGTGCACGCAGCGCTTCAATTGCACTTACGCTGGTATGGATTCTCAGATTTCGAGCAGCCTCAGCCCGGTCCCGCATAGGAGCAGCCGCTTCAGGTCTTTCGATAGCGAAGAAGCGAGCCACTGCTCTGCCGATACTGCGCAGGGAGGACCACAGCTGTGCTTTAATTCGGCTGGACATTCGGATCTCCCATCGATCAAGCACTTTTAAGAAGAACATGCCTGCTTCATCAGACACCATTCCTTTATTCATTAAGTGAATGATTTCTTTCCTCTCGGCCTGGAGTGCTCTCAATCGAACCTCAAGCTCCTGTTTCTGAAGCTCGGTAGCGGTCATTCCATAACTTCCTGCAGAGTACCGGGACAAACAATGATTCAGCTCCGCTATAACAGATAATGCAGCCGGCTTGGTATCCTCATCCGCTTCCAATTTGACCGCTTGAATGGATGCATGAAACATCTTGGCTAGAGCACGTACTTTTAGAACTTCTTTGTCTTCTCCTTCTTCTTTTTTGGCGATGATCGGCAGTAAGAGGCTCGCCAGAACTAAGGTGAGGAGGATAACACCTGCTGATAAAAAGATAATCAGATCACGTTGAGGAAAAGGGGATCCATCTGCCAGCATATAAGGGATTGAAAATGCCCCTGCAAGGGTTACCGCGCCTCTAACTCCTGAGACCGTAATCAGCGCCATGTTCCTGAATACCGGTTTGTCTTGCCTGTCCTTTTTCCACTCGAACAGTTCTAAGGCATACACCCACAAGAAACGCAGGACCAAGAGAAGCAGCGTTATTACAAAGACATAGAATAATACATCCATATGATCGAATACCGGATTGTCCCATATTGCACCCAGCACGAGAGGCAGCTGCAGCCCCAAAATAACAAATACTAATCCGTTTAATATGTAGACAATCACAGACCACGTACTCTCGGCCACCACCTGCATCTTGGGCTGAAGTGTTTCAGCTCTATCACGGTCAATCGCATGAATGATCCCTCCAGCCACAACCGCCAGAATTCCGGAAAATTCCAGATGCTCCGCCGTCAAATAAATGATAAACGGAGTTATGATCTGAATCAGCATATGGACCGTTACATCTTCCATTCCCCATCTACGCAGCAGCATACCGAGTTTACGGAACAAAAAGGACATCACAGCCCCAATGAAGAGTCCGCCTATCGCAATCACAAAAAAGCTGAGCGTCGCTTCCGTCAGGGAGAATACACCCGTTACTGTAGCTGCAATCGCAAATTTAAATGCAACGAGTCCTGATGCATCATTCATCAGTGCTTCGCCTTCAAGAGTTCGAAGTATTTTTTTGGGTAAATGCACGCGCTCTGCCATGGCCCCCACTGCAACTGCATCCGTCGGTGACAGAATAGCCGCAAGAGCAAAGGCTGCAGGTAACGGAATACTAGGAATCAGCATATGTATGCCGTATCCGGCAACAAGTACGGTTAAAAAGACCAGCCCAAGTGCCAATAAGAGAATCGGCTTTCGAAGCTTCCATAAATCTGCTCTTGGCGTTTTGCGGCCATCATTATATAAGAGAGGTGCGATAAAGAGGACAAAAAACAGTTCTGGATTCAAATCCAAATGGACGCCTATGGGGACAAACTCAAATACGACCCCAAGTGCAATCTGGATCAGCGGAACCGGAATAAATGGAACAAATCGATTCAAGATATTAGATAAGCCAATAATAATTAATAAGATCAAAATCGTAAAAAAGACTTCCAAAATGTCATCATTCCCTTCTCGTCACTCAAAGCCTATTGTTCGTATTATGGGGATTGGACATTCACGTCTTTCCTTTTTTAGAGTAAAATACAGTTCGTAATCACTCACAGATAAGGATGAAGCTAATAATGGCATTTGGCATATCACGGCAGGAGCTGGAAAATTGGAAGCATGAGGTGAAATCTGGGAAGCTGGCCTATTTAACCCACTATTGGATCGACCCGCGCTTTCCAGGAGTTACAAGTGTCACCAAGGTGGGCTGTGCAGATCTTGAACAATTACGAAGCTGGTGTATTAAGCATGACCTGAATCCAAAATACATCCATCATCGCAATCCTTTTCCTCATTTCGATCTCTTAGGTCCGAAGCAGAAAGAAATTCTTCAAAAAGAACAGCTCGATGAGCATATTGAAAGATTCCGGCTATAGGTACCGGTAATGACAAAGAACCCTTGAGGCTTAGGATGCCTCAAGAGTTCAGCCGCTTTGTTATTTCAAGACATCCATCATTCTGACATCAATCTTCTTCACAATATCCAGGAATTGATTGCGCTCCTCTTGCGTTAACAAGCCAAGCAGCTCCTCATTGAAATGTCTGCGGTTGGCACGCAGCGTATCCGCTGTTGATGCTCCCTCTTCCGTCAATGACAACCACACGATTCTTCTGTCCTCAGCGCTCCGTTCTCGCATAACGTACCCATCCGCCTCCAACTGATTAAGCACGATGGTCGTCGCTCCAGACGACAGTTGAAGTCTCTTGGCGATATCAACAGCCATTAACCGCTCACGAGACAACATATAAATGATTTGTATCTTCGTTGCATTAAGCTTATGATTCAGGTCTTTTTGATGCTGGGCATATACTTTATTCTTATAACGCACAAATGTCGTCAGAAAATGATCAAAGGCTTCCAGTTCTTGTGCTTGAAGTTCTTGTTCAAGTGACATGATAACGACTCACTTCCTTTTCCCCAATAGTTCTATGCTTATCATATCCTATCTGAATAGAAATAGAAATTAATCCCCAGTAAAACAATATACTTTTTTGAATATATCTTTAAAATGATTGCCGACTAGACCATTTTAATTTATAGTATTATAACATAAGTTACTATTAATAAGTCAGTAACTATAATATATTGACATCAGGTGAAAGTTTATGAATCTATACACAGAGATTTGCATTGTCGGTGCAGGGCCGGCTGGAAGCTTCCTTGCTTATTTACTGGCGAAACAAGGAATATCCGTCATTCTGTTAGAAAGACAATCTACCCTCCATAAACGGTTTCGCGGTGAATTAATTAATGCAGACGGTGAATCCCTTCTCAAAGACGCGAACGTATATCAAGATATCGAGTCACTGGGACTTCTTCCCCTTCAATCTGTAGAATATTGGCACAGCGGCAGTATCATTCATCGGATTGCAGCAACTAGTGAAGAAGCACACAAGGGAATTCATGTGCCACAAGATCATATGTTGCAAGCAATTCTCCATAAGGCGGGCGCCTATCCGCATTTGAAGTTGTACACTGGTGCGGCCTTCAAAGATTATATCGTAGATTCAGACGATCAAATCATCGGAATTAAGGCACAAATTCAAGGTCAAATAGCTTCCATCCATTGCCGAATTATTGTGGGCGCAGACGGCAGAGCTTCCCATGTTCGGAATAAGGCAGGGATTGAGCCCAGAATCAAGCTAAGACCATTTGATGTATTATGGGCCCGAATTCCTGAGCCTTCAGATTGGAGTCCCGCGACACGAATGGCTCTCATTGATGAGCAGCAGCTTGCTTTGTTCTCACAAACGGACGGTTACGTACAGATCGGCTGGAATATCGCCCAAGGGAGCTACCCTGAAATACGTAAAGGCAGCTTTGCTCCTTATATCGCTCGACTTACCGCTGCTTTCCCTGCGCTTGCACAGAGTGTATCGGCGAATATACATTCCTGGAGAGATTTCGTATTACTTCCGGTGTTCAGCAGTTTAAGTGAAACCTGGACCAAGCATAACATTGTACTGATTGGTGATGCTGCTCACACGATGACTCCAACCGGTGCCTTCGGAGTTAATGCAGCGCTTGAAGATGCGTATCAATTGTCTGTGCTGCTGCAACAGCTGTCCTTATCGCAATACTCCTCTATAGAGAAACTAAAGGACTTCGAGACAAAGCGCGTGGGTAAAGTAGTAAGGCAGCTTGAATTACAGAATCAGATGGAAATGGAGTTCCCGGCAAAGATCAAATCGTTTATGTGAGGTCATATGAGAAATATATGAAACGATGTAACCCTAATAAAAAAGCTTGCATGTCCTCAAAAAATGAGTATCCATGCAAGCTTCATATTTACTTATGATTTACTGTCCACAATAATAAGCTCTTCCTCTGGTACAAACCCAAAGGCTTCGTTAACGGACTGTTTAACTTGTTCAACGAGGTAGACGATATCCTTTGCCTTAGCCTCACCTTGGTTTACAATCATATTTCCATGCCAAGCGGATATGGATGCTCCGCCGTAAACAGTCCCTCTCATGTTCAGGCGATCTACAACCTTGCCCATGGGCTCCCCAAAATCATAGTTGTTCTTGAATACCGAACCGCAGGAAGGATAGTCAAAGTGGAATTTGCTTCCCCGGTCCTTGACGACATTATCAAATGATTCTGGCACTACTCCGTTATTCTCATCTGCCCATGTCTTCGCAAGCGTTGTATAATACTTGAAGAAGTTCGGCAGCTGTGACGGATTCTTATATTCAACGATCTTCTCAAGTCGGGTTATTTCCTTCATTCCTGTGGCAAGTGCCTCATGATCAGGATGCTTTAAGTAACCCCCGACGATGATCCAGTCATTTTTCATAAAGATTGAATTCTTATAGCTGTAATCACAAGTATCCACATCTATGGATTGAACCTTGAACTCCGGATCATTCATATCAATGTATAATGCGGTCTCCAGAATATCGCAAATTTGCCGGTTATAATATTTGGCATTCATATATATCCCCGCGCCCAGCGTACCCGGCAGCAAGAAACAGAAATCATAATCTGAAGTGCCTGAAGATAATCCAATCAAGGCAAGATGGGACATCGGCATACCTGCAGATACAAACCAGCCTTTATCGTCAATCTTCATTTCTCTCAGCTCTTTCAGGCTGATAAATAACATTTGATCCTTCGGATTGTCTGGGAATAAAATGTTGGAGCCCATTCCGAATAAGAATTGAGTCAGCTTCTCTTGTCTTGCGTATTCCAGAACCGTCTTTAAATCTTCAATGGTTTCAGGGGCGGCCAAGTACTTTGCCTTGCCACCAATCTCATAAGTCGAATAAGATGATAAATCCACATCGTGTTGAATTAATGATTCCTGTTTGTGTGTATTCACGTGTTTCCCTCCTACTTGCTGCACGAACAAATCCTTCATGATGCCTAATTATTATATACAATTATATAGTATGAAGCCATTATGTATACGCGCCTGCCCGAAGTCAAAATTTAAGCACTCTCATATTGAACATCCTGACGATAGGCAGCAAGCGATTGCTCTAATATGATGCTGATAAACTCAGGTTCCATATCGTCAATCCATTTCAGTCCGTTCTCCCAAGCATTCTCTTCAATTCGAAGTGCAATTTGTCTGCCTCGTACTTCGTCAGCATGATCTAATTCTCTGCTCAGCGAAGCTAAATAAACATCTGCGGCATGACCTAGTTCATGAGCCAGCACGACCTTGAAATAATCGTATACTTGTTCATTCGAGCCAAACAATTGCTGGCACTGCTGTTTAATCACTTCGGTATACATTGTGATGCAATGAGCATTCAAGCTATATTTTCCACCGATCAGGCGTCCACCGGGGAAGTAAGTCTCTATAGTAACGGCAGCACTGCTGCCCGAGCGTAACAATAGTTCAGAAACGATCTGATTTATAGCTACTTTTTCCAAGTTAAGCATAGCCCCTTTTACACTTTTTCGTTCGATGGGAAATACGATTTCATAACATTATAAGATGACATAATGAAAATATGCAATGAAAATTCCACTTTCTTTCATCAGAGATCGCAAATAAAGCTTCTTCTCAGAGCCAAGCCACAGCATGAATTCCATCGTCAAGATTATCTCAGTTATGAATATCCTCTCTTTCGTCCATACTATGAAAAATACAAATCAGCTCAACAGAAAACGAGGGAGGCTAGCTTCGTTTAAATGAATAGAAAACAAACTGCAAACCCATCCGAACAAGCAGCGCATTCACTACCGGTTCCTGTTCACTTTAATCAGAATTGGCTATCAGAACTCGATACACGACTTAACAAAGGAGGACCTTGGGGAGATTACCGTCTGTTTGAGCTTGCTGTAAAAGCCGAAGAGGCATCGCTGGTCCCCAGCTTTGATGATATCCAATGTCTGAAGCATCTGCACGATCTGACCCCTCTGCCCCACCAAATAGATACCGCGCGCAGAGTACTCTTTGAAATGTCGGGAAGAGCGATTTTGGCAGATGAAGTAGGACTCGGAAAAACGATCGAAGCAGGTCTCATCTTAAAAGAATATATAATTCGGGGACTCGTCTCCAAAGTTCTAATCTTAGTTCCAGCGTCACTCGTACTGCAATGGGTCAGAGAACTGAATTCCAAGTTCGGTATACCTGCCGTTGCCCAAAAGAAAGCGTACTCGTGGCAAAACGACGTTGTCGTTGCGTCGATAGATACGGCCAAGCGAGATCCTCATCAAGAGATTCTGTTAAGCAATGATTACGACATGATTATTATTGATGAAGCACATAAGCTAAAAAATAAAAAAACGTCCAATTATCAGTTCATGCTCAAATTGCGTAAAAAATACTGTCTGCTCCTGACTGCTACCCCGGTACAAAATGACCTAAGTGAGCTGTTCAATTTGATTACACTGCTGAAGCCGGGTCAGCTCGGAAGACAAGGTGACTTCGCAGCTAACTTTGTAGTGGATAAGCGGCTTGCCAAGAACGAGGATCAACTAAAGGATGAACTCGCTAAGGTCATGATTCGAAACCGCCGGGGCGAAGGCCCTGTACAGTTTACGAAGCGCAAGGTAACAAATATTAATCTGACACTTTCACCCGAGGAGCAGGCACTATATGAAGGTGTAACATCCTTCGTGAAAGACCAGTTCCATTCCGCGGGCGGAAATTTGAGCAGTATGTTCTCTATGGTCACCCTCCAAAGAGAGGTTTGCAGCAGCCGGGATGCTGTATTCGTCACCCTTGTCAATCTATCTAAAAAATTGCCTGAGGACTCTCCCTGGAGAGATCGAATATGGGATCTGGTAGCCAATATCAAAGCGATCAAGTCTAACACAAAAGCAGAAAAAACGATGGAACTCATCAAAGAAATGAATGAGAAAGTCATTGTTTTTACTGAGTACCGGGCTACGCAGGAATATCTGCTCAATTACTTCCGTGAGCGCGGACTTACGGCCGTACCTTACCGGGGCGGAATGAATCGCGGCAAAAAAGACTGGATGATGGATCTGTTCCGCGGACGTGTGCAGGTGATGATTGCGACAGAGGCTGGCGGTGAAGGCATCAATCTGCAGTTCTGTCACAATATGATCAACTTCGATTTACCATGGAACCCTATGCGTGTAGAGCAAAGAATCGGCCGGGTACACCGCTTAGGACAGCAGAATGATGTCAAAATTTATAATCTGGCAACGTTAGGAACCATTGAAGAGCATATTCTGAATCTCCTTCACGAAAAGATCAACATGTTTGAAATGGTCATCGGCGGTCTCGACGTCATTCTCGAACGATTTGAGAAACAGGAATCCTTCGAGAAGAGTCTGACCAAGATCATGCTGGAATCCAGCAGTGATGAAGAGATTCATCGTAAAATGCAGTCACTCTCTCAAAATTTGAATTCGATCAAACAGGAAGTTGAGCACCTGGAGGATGCTGCACCCGTCAAAAAAGCAGTCGGGAAAGGAGGGTTACTCAAGTGACCATGTCCAAAGAGGAGGTTCACTCCTACGTTGTAACTTATCTGGAAGCAATGGAGTGCCAAATCTTAGAGAAGTCCCCTGCTCATGTTACCGTTAAGCTGTCCGTTGATGCAGACAAAGCACTGACGAATCGTCCATATTATTGGGGATTTGTCGACCGAACCGGTGCCCCTGCTGAGACCATGTCCTTTACATTTATATTTGATGCGGAAGCTCACCTTCAGGCAGAGGAATCAGCGAAAATGAAGGAGCAGGCCGAGTCGGCCAAAGCATCTGGGAATGTAGCAAGCGAAGGCAAAGACAGCATCTTGGGTCGTTATTTTGGTCATGCCCCTTCCCTCCCTCAGATTGGTCCAGGAAGAGTGCTGCGTGAGAATGTCGTCTATGGAAGCTCGAGGCTGAAGCAGATTTTTACGGCTTCTCGTGAAGGCGGTGCTTACGTTAACTTGTTTGAGCAATCCTCCAAGCGTCAAATGAGTGCCTCCACTCCCAAATCCTATGAGCCTTGGCTTGGGGTTTGCTTTAAGATTGAATTTTCCTGTGACATGCGTAAGGAAGAGCTTCATTTTCTTGGTGTATCTCTATTGACTGGAAGAATTGTTGAGAATTTTGGTCAAGTGCTTAGTAAGAAGGACCTCAGTCCTCGTCTTCCCGAGAATATACATGCGCAGGCATCCAAAATTCCACTGGCAGCAGCAGGTGAAATGCTGGAGCAGCACATCTATGCGAGATTAAAGCTTGTCGATTACAGCTGGGCAGAAGCTGCGAAGCAAAGACTTGAGGAAGAGCTGGCTGTCGTTGATATGTATTATGAGGATCTGCTGAAAGAGGAGCAGGAAGAAGAGAAGAAACAGGCTGTGCAGGATCAGTACAATACCAGACGCAGTGAAATGATATGGCAATATGAACCTAAGATTCATGTGAATACGATCAGCTGCGGTATTTTTCATCTAAAGTGAATCAATTTCATAATACCTTTGGCTGCTTCAATCATATAAAATTGATTCAAGTGATGGATTAATTGAATAAATAGGTTCTTTCGTCAAAAAAAGTGCTTGTCCGCCCAAAATTCATAACACCATACAGCATCCTTTTCATTTCCTTATTATTACAATTGGGTTATGAGCAACGGGTGCTGTATTTATCTTCTAACAGTGTCCCGAAGAAATGAGGGTATATAACGTCAATGAAACGTGTTCTGCAACGTATAGCTCTGGTCGTATCCAGCTTATTCATCTCATGCTCTCTGCCAAATATTCCGTCCGTCTACGCTTCAGCCCAGCTCACAGCTCAGCAGAATCTCAACATTCCAGCTGCAGTCGAACAACTTGCACAGGACACCTTGTCCAAGCTCTCAATGGAAGATGAGTTTAGCCCATTTGCTAATGCGGAACTGCTCATCATGCCCTTGGGTCCAGGAACCCACGGCTATATCGTACATATTCTTCAATCAGCTGAGCCGGTAGGTTATCTTATTATCACGGCCACCGAATCCAGCGGTTATACTGTTACGGAATATGGTACAGGCAGCACTCCATTGTTTAGCTCTCTCCTCCATCCCGAAAATATCACATCTTCAATAGACATATATGATTCCCGGTTCATGGAGTACAAAGGTGCGCTCGCCTATTGGCAATTAAGAGATCATGATGGTCATCCTATCTATATTGATGCATCTAATGGAGATCAGCTTCCAGACTTCGTTTCCCATGAATCCTCCCCGAGTACTCTCAGCAAGAATCTCAAAGGCATTCAGCTTGAAGATGAGCCTGGCAGGCTGGAGCTTGCTTCCGTTCCCTTCAGCCCGTCCTCTAATTTGCTGTGGCTGGTATCTGATCCAGTTAAGGTACTGAATGATGCAGGGCTTGTGAAACAGCTTCATCGACATGAGCGGCTTATATTTTCTGCTCATAAGCATAATGTGTGGTATAGCGGCCCACTCGCGATTACCGGCTATCACTCCTGGAAGAGCAAGCAAGTAGAAGAAGCTGTCATCTTCGCTCGAACGGGAACTTCCTCAGCGCAAATACGTTATATTCCGATAGATAAGCTGCTCGGGAGTGGTTCATTTTATGTGCCCACACTCTAATCAATAAATGAAAAACAGCGCTGATCATTGAACTGCCCACCGTTGTTAGATAGCTTCTAACAATATCGAGGAGCAGTTCAATTCTATGCGCTGTTTTTCATTATCATTTGGAGTTCATGTCCATCTTTTTCCGCTTGACCGGTTTTTTAATATCCTTCACCCACATCGATACGCCCATAGGCATCATACCAAACCATTTCATATGCCATGGTTCCTTCACTTTATTCCTTTTATATTTCCGCTCTTCCTTTGGCGTTCCTATATATCCTACAACCTGCTCTGTAATATATCTTACAAGTTCATCTCCCTTGGCCATTGACCTGCTCCACCCTTCCGCATGAATGTATATTTGAAGCTTCTCTCGTTAGTGTGTACGGGAATAAGCCGGATTAAACATATGCAAATCATTCATACCTGAATGAAACCCATAAATCTGCACAGTCTATTCATATGCCAGGAAGGGGGGAAAGCCGCGTGATTACATTTAGCAAATCGTCCATTCTGCTTGCGATCTTATGTATTTTGCTGCTCCAGGAATCATCATTTGCGGCTGCGGAACCGACACATAGCAAGGAGCCCGAAATATCAAATCACTTGTTTCGCCATCCTGTTATTATCATCGACGCTGGTCACGGCGGCATTGATGGAGGAACCTCTGCAGATGATCTACTGGAGAAGGATATTAACCTTGCCATTTCACAAAAAATATTCATGATTCTTAAAAGTAAAGGCTATCCTGTTGTGCTTAATCGTGACGATGATTATGCGCTGAGTGATGATAATCATTGGCTGCGGAGTCATTCCCGCCATATGAGAGATCTGGCACAGCGCAAGGGCCTCAGTGATCATGTGCCTTCCGATCCGATTGTGAGCATCCATGTCAATTGGAGCAAGAAATCTCGCACCCATGGACCCATTGTGCTGCATCAGCAGGAAGCAAGAAGCTATATGCTTGCAGATTCTATCCAGCAATCACTGAACGAGATGTATGACACCAATCGGCAAGTTGAATGGGGCAAGCCCTTTTACCTGCTTAATCATGTGAATAAGCCCTCTGTTATTGTGGAAGCCGGATTCATCAGCAATCCTGAAGACCGCGCTGTCCTAAGCAGCAAAGCGGGACAAAAGAGAATTGCCCAAGCGATTAGCTCAGGCATCATTTATTACTTGTCGGTAATGTAGATTCTGGAGTCCAATGCCAGACCTGCCTTACCATCTCACTAATACTCATCGTTTCAATCTTACCCGACCAGCGATTAATGGAGTCTCGGATCACACCTGCTGTCAAATGACCTTGCGTACCTACGTGACCGATCATTACACAGGTGTCCTGAGTCTCCAGCTTTTGTTCGGCGAGCTTCATCTGCCCAGTAATATGAGAAATCGAGTGATGATCATCCAGAAAGATCTGATTCTCTACAGGCGGAAGTCCCTTCTGTACAGCGAGCTCTGCCACGACGGACTTATGATCGGTTTTGCTGTCGACGAAGAACAGACCTCTTTCTTTACATACATCAAGCACGATGGACATAATACGCCGATCTGTCGTAATTTTCGAGCCCATATGATTGTTCATTCCAATGGCATGGGGCACATTATCGATAGCAGCCTCCACTCTTTTCCGTACCTCTTCATCAGATAGATCTGAAGTAATCGCCCCTGGTCCAAGCCAGTCCCTTCTGCCCTTATGCGGCTCCATCGGCATATGAACGAGCACATCAATCCCTTTTTGATGCGCAAGCTCAGCATCTTTTTTCGTCGTAGGCAGAAACGGCATGATAGCAACATTTACCTTCGCCGGTAAATTCATGATTTCTTGTGTCCCCTTCATCCCGTTACCCAAATCATCAATGATAATCGCAACCCTCTTCAGAGGTTCAGCATGTGCCGCAGATCCGTATCCGTCCGCATTTATACATACCATGCTTAAAGTGAGCATCATCACGATCATTCGCAAACTTCCCCATTTAAAGGAAGAGAGCACTTTCTTTTTCAGTTTTCTTCTTCTTTGCTTGCGTATCGTCATCGTTATAACAGTCCTTCGCGTAAATTCTTGAAGATATATACATTATTTGAATAAACGAGACGAATTATGTGAGCTTTCCAATAAAAAATACAGTCAATAAGTTGATAAAACCAAGCTCATTAGCATAAAATAAGAACATAAGTTCGCTTATGCAAACAAGGAGGGACCCTGATGACAGCGAAAATGCTACCGGAAGAACATACACTGATTAAGAGCTATCTTCAGCTCTTGATGGTCATCAAAATTTTTAAGCGCGATCTTCAAGTGATGAGTAACCATGCCGGGCTTAAGACCCCTGAGCTGTATATGGAGATGATCCGGGCGGGAATCGCTCGCGTAGCTGTATTGCTTGACGAAGTAGAGGAAGAATTCAGACGAATGGACATCCATTTGAACAGAGTAGATATATACGATGGTGCGATTCGGGCATTGGCTTCTATACGGGGACATCGCGTTCACATCTACATCCCAGGAACCATTTATAAAGATGAGCTGTACAAACGGATGCAAGTTTATTTAGGAGTCATACCCTTAACTTTGTAAATAAAAAACCACCGCAATCCATGCTGGGCATCGATTCGGTGGTGTTTGTTAGTTGTTCAATGCAGCTTGGACACGCATAACACCTTGAGACAAGGCATGTCCACCGCCAATTGCAGCAGCTACAGCAACCGTCTCCATAATTTCTTGCTTGCTGGCCCCTTTGGAAAGCGCTTCTTGCACATGATACAGGGTGCACACTTCGTTATTTGCGAACAAGCCGATTCCGAGAGCTATGAGCTGTTTCGTCTTGAGATCGAGCTCGCCTTCCTTGAAGCATTCTCCCGTAAACTCATGATAGGACTTCAGAACATCCGGCAGCGTCTCTGACAAGTGCCCGATTTGATCCTTATACGCATGAACCTTATTATTGATTAATGTCACATCAGCACATCCTTCGTCGAAAGAGTTATATAGACGTATCATTGGTACTTTCTCCACTTGATCTATATCTATGCCGCTCTTTGACGAGGTAATTTTTGGACTTAATCTGCAGCTTACAGGTCGGTCGGTTTTTGTCTGGGCTCTGAATAGAGCTGAATGCTGTAATTTCGATCCAGCTTAACGACTCTGCGGTTGCGCCGGCGGACAAGAATCTGGTCGCTGCTCCAAGCAACAATAATGCCGATGACATCATTGCTCTCCAGATCGTCTCTCACCACACGAATTCGCTCACCTGATTCACGCAATTGGTTTAATTCCTCATCACTAATCATATAATCCCCTCCAATGCAACCCTATTATTTGTGCAAAAAAAGACCTAAATGCGCGCATTTAGGTCTTACGTTGTTATTTACGTGATAAAACCTTATATTGCTTAACGTGAAGCGTGCTCTTTACTGTCGTTTTTCTCAAACCAGAAATCAAGCACCTTCGCCGACATTACCCGTTGCTCAACATACTCTACCTGATGAGGTGTAAACTGCTCTCTCCATGAGAAGGATAATTCTTCACACAGGTTCACTACTGTTAGAAGCTCCGACCATGCGACGTAACGTTTATACCAGAAGAACTGAGGATGTTCAAGCATATAGGGATAAAGGTCATCAAACTCCGTGTGCTTACAATCAAGGGCCCGTTCAAAATGAACTTTGGATTTGACTAACTTGTCAAGGAAAAACTGTTCGTTTGCTTCTTTCCCCATTGTTGTTGCCTCCTCTCCCTAATCTTATTTCATTATAAGCCATTATCCTGCCCCGTGCAAAGATAATGAGCAAAATTAGGCCATTTTAATACAGAATTACCCATCTATGGACTTAAGCAAACCTTACGACTCCGTCTTTGAGTGATTCGATTCTCACAAGTGATTCAACCCGAATCCCTTGTTCACGAATGGCACTCGCTCCGGACTGGAAGCATTTCTCGACAACAACACCAAATCCCGCGAGCGATGCACCGGAACGCTCAACGATCTTAATAATCCCCTTTGCCGCATCCCCGTTTGCAATAATATCATCTATAAATAATATTCGATCCTTCGGATCTATAAATTCCCGCGATACCATAATATCGGTCACAATGCCTTTCGTAAAAGACGGCACCCGTTCACAATAGGCGTCAGGATCGGCCAGCAGCGTCTTCTTTCTTCGTGCAAACACAAGGGGTACTCCCATATGAAACGCAGCTGCGAACGCCACCGGAATTCCCGAGGATTCGACAGTGACAATTCGAGTAATGCCCTCCGCTTCAAAGCGCCGAGCGAACTCTCTTCCCATCTCCATCGTCAATTCAGGATCAATCTGATGATTAAGTATGGCATCCAGCTTCAGCACCTGATCTGATATGACTACACCCTGCTCTACAATTTTTTGTTTTAATATTTCCATGCATATGACCTCCCAGCCTATCCTATGACGTAAAAGTATCACACCTCAGCAGCTTCTTTCAAGAAGTTTATCTTCATCTAAGAGCCAGGTCATGTCCAGGTGGACAAGTGCATACCTTGTAAGAGGGCTTATTTACACCTGTGAAGGTGCTGCTCTGGCATATGTAGATAACAAGGAGGAGAAGCATGAGACAGAGTACCAAGGTGCTGCAAGTCGCATTCACCTATGTTGGAACTATTGTTGGTGCGGGATTTGCCACCGGACAAGAAATACTGCAGTTTTTTACCGAATATGGAAAATGGGCAACTCTTACGATATTGCTGTCCTGCCTGCTCTTTGTTTGGCTGGGGACCAAGATGATGCTGGTGGCACATGATACCGGAGCTAAATCATACGAAGATCTGAACAGCCACTTGTTCGGCAAAAATGCAGGAAAATGGATCAGCTTCTTCACCTTGTTCGTGCTGATCGGCGTCAATAGTGTCATTCTCGCAGGAGCAGGCTCGGTGTTCATGGAGCATTTGCATCTGTCTTATCAAACCGGACTAATAATTACGCTGGTCGGGACCTATCTTCTGCTTGGTCGAGGAATCCATGCCATCCTGCAAATGAACAGCATCGTCGTTCCGCTAATGATGACCCTGTCTTTATTCATACTTTTCCATACCACAGGTCATCCGGGCGCAGCCAATTTTATAAGACTGGAAACCGATCGCAGCATGTTTGCAACTTGGCTGTCACCCATATTGTACAGCTCATTTAATCTAGCTATGGCACAGGCCATCCTTGTGCCGCTTGGCAGTCAGATTACCGATAGACGCGTCATTAAATATGGCGGAATTCTCGGGGGAATTGGGATTGGGTTCATGCTCATGACAGCCCATTTTGCCATGTCGGCTTATATGCCTGGCATTGTGCAGTTTGAAGTTCCCATGGGAAGCATTGCATTCGCTCTCGGCGCAGCCATACAGCTCATGTATATATGTCTGATTTTTATGGAAATCTTCAGTACCTTTGTTGCCGATATTTACGGGATAACCTTACAGGTACGGGAGCATCTCAAAGTATCGCCCAAGCTCATCACCCTATTTATTATGCTGTCCTGCTTCTTGCTCAGCCAGTTCGGCTTCAGCTCACTTCTGTCGATCTTATACCCGATCTATGGAATGCTGGCCGTCGTATGGGTAGCTCACTTGATCAAGAGCCCGCTTGGCTCCTTCAAGAATAAGGACAATAAATAATAACAGCCAGGTTCAATTTGCAGGCTCAAACTTCAAGTACAGCTTCTTCAGCATATGAACAGACCGTCGTAGAGAATATTCCGTTTTTGCCTTTTCACTCGCTGATCGGGCAAGCTCATAGCGGTATGAAGGATCCTGGATGACCTTCTCCAATGCATCAGCAAGTGCCGCAGCATTGTCTTTGGGAACGAGCAGGCCATTAACACCATCCTCAATCTGTTCGCTTATTCCTCCAACATCAGTCCCTACTAACGCCAGTGAACTCAGTGCTGCCTCGGCAAATACGGAACCAAACGCTTCAGCTCTTGATGGGAGAACGAAGATATCAAAGAAAGGGACGAACTCTTCAGGATGAAGCGTGTAGCCATAAAATATCGTTTCATTGTAGATGCCGAGCTGCTGGGCCAATTCCTCCAGTTCAGAACGGATCGGACCATCTCCAATAATGTGAAGTACATAATCATGACCCCGTTTTTTCAATTCGCAGCAAGCTTCAAACAACACATCAATCCCTTTTGCCGGAACGAGACGGCACACCGTTACCAGCTGAGGCACCTCATTCTCATGAGGAATCGGCTTGAATCTTTTCTCATCGAAGCCATTCGGCACGATCTCAATTTTTTCAGGGGATTCCACATAAGGCGACATATAAGTGCGGAACGATTGAGATACAGTTAACATGCAATCGGCCGCATGCTCCAGCTCACCATAGAGAGAGGTTAGAAAGCGATGCTCTAAGCCGTTCTCTTCAATCTTGCCATTCAGGATCAGCTCCCGCTCATAGCTGGAGTGAATGGTTTGGATCAGAGGCGTTGCTGGAAAAGCCTTCTTCATCGCCAGTCCTGCAATCGGATGATGTGCATGGATCAAATCATAAGGCTTATGTATACGAAGCTTGATCCACCATAAATAATCACGGAAGGTTTGGATATATTTCTGAACGATCGGGCTCTCCCCGTACTGCGTCCAGTCAAATGTGTCAAAGCGGATCTCTTCGCTTCCCTTGTTGCGGATTCGTTTCGGAAGCGAGAACAGCTCCATCTCCCATCTTGGGCTGTTGAAGCGTTCCTGGAGGTATGGAATCATAGATGATACTCCCCCTGGCTGCTCAGGAGGGAAAAATAAAGCTTGGAGCAATCGCATCATATAGTGCCCCTTTCGTGGTTTCTTTTGAAAGCAAGTCTGTAATCATGATATATTAGCTCATATGTTCCAGTAAAGAAGATACGAAGGAGTTTTGAAAAAACATGAGTAAGGAAACACTGCCCCAGGACTTTATCGATCAGATGAAATCCATGCTCGGGCAGGAGACGACTGCATTTCTGGATAGCTACAACAAGCCGCGTACACAGGCTCTCCGGCTCAACACCCTGAAGCTCAAGGAAGAAGATATACAGCCCATTGCCCAGCAGTTCCAGCTTAGCAAGGTTCCTTGGTGCAGCACAGGATACTATTACAATAGTCAAGATAGACCTGGCAAGCACCCTTATCATACTGCCGGGTTATATTATATTCAGGAGCCTTCGGCAATGTCCGCGATCGAGCTGCTTAATCCACAGCCATACGAAACTGTCTTGGACCTTGCAGCAGCACCTGGCGGCAAGACGACGCATATGGCTGTCAAAATGAAGGATACGGGTCTCCTCGTCTCTAACGAAATTCATAACGGCCGGGCACGAATCCTTGCGGAAAACGTAGAAAGAACCGGACTAGCCCGGACGGTGGTCGTGAATGCCACTCCTGATGAGCTGTCCGCCCGGTTCCCGGAAGCATTTGATCGAATTATGCTTGATGCGCCCTGCTCTGGTGAAGGCATGTTTCGTAAAGATGTTGAAGCCATTAACGAATGGTCTCTATCCTCTGTTCACATGTGTGCTGCCCGCCAGTGGGACATTCTGCAGGAGGCCTATAAGATGCTGAAGCCCGGAGGACATCTCGCCTATTCCACCTGTACATTTAACCGACAGGAAAATGAGGATACGGTAGAGCGTTTCATAAACGAATATAAGGATATGGAGTGGGTCCGGACCGAACGAATCTGGCCGCATCGGAGTGAAGGAGAGGGACATTTTGTTGCTCTGCTCAAGAAAAAGGCCGCCAGTGAAGGAACCGAACGAGCCCATGGACAGCTGCCTGCAGCCAAGCCGCGAAAAAGAGGGAAAAAGAACGCTGCAGCCGGAGTTACAGAAGCCTGGGCCGGATATCAAGAATGGGCGGACACGAATCTCCCTGGTTTCTCACTACAGCCCGGTAGGCCACTCCTCTATGGGGAAGCATTATACTATTTGCCCGAAACGAGTGGGCTTAGCATCTCAGAGGAACAACTGAAGGGATTAAAAACCCCTCGCCCTGGACTTCATCTTGGAGATTGGAAGAAGGGAAGGTTCGAACCAGCACATGCGCTGGCGATGTCAGCTGCTCCAGAGCAGGCACTGCTGTCCTATGATCTTCCACCCGACTCCACGGAGCTGCAGGCTTATCTTCGCGGCGAGACCCTTACTCTGGATGCCCCGCTTCAAGGCTGGGTAATGGTGACAACAAGGGGTTACCCTGTGGGGTGGGCAAAAGCAAGCAGCGGTCAGCTTAAGAATAAACGACCAAAGGGTCTGCGTATTCACGGATAAGCTCTGCTAACCAGCTCAGAGTCAAGATATATCTCTATCCAAAACAAAAACAGCACTCGAACGGGACTTCGCACTCCTATTAGGAGAAGTCTCGATCGAATGCTGTTTTCTCTTCTACTGGCTATACTGCGTATAGGCTGCTCATGCTTCAAATCATGGTCAATCTAACTCAGCTAGCTCAATCTCATCAATTACGGCATTTCGGTAGAGCATCGTCAGGTGAAGCTCATTCACATCCGTTTCTTTGTCAAGCTCCCGAGCCATGAGCAGAAACAGCTGCTCACGCTGCTCTTCACTTGGATGAATATAAAAGTCGATGTAGCCTGAAATTTCAACATCACTAATATCGACCGTCGCTGTTGCTGCCGGATATCCTCCATTTTCCTTAAAAAACAGCTCATATGTCAGGATATCGCGGTCATGACGAATCAGAGTGGCGTAGCAGTTCTCATTAACAGATTCGTGAACCGTCATTTTCAGCTCCATGCCGTCTTCATCCCAATCCGGTCCCTCATCGGTCTCCTCATCATCCAGCTCGACAAAATCTCGATGCTCCAGCTCTAACAGTGCAACACGCTGACCTTCAAATTGCATATCTATCGTTATTGTATCAATTTCTTCATCGTTAACCTCGGATACCAGCAGCTCTTCCGCAGTTTCAAGGTCCTCTTCGTCAGGGTCAATGAGCCAGTCCACAATTCCCTTGATATCTGTCCCATACTGCTTAAGCACAGCTTCAGCAATCCTATAGCCATTTCCTGTTTGCAGCTCATATGAGGACACGTTCCGGCCACTACTTATCAGTTCAATCTGCATTTCACCAGTCTCAGCTTCATACCGAAAAACCGATGGCTCCTCCGTATGAAAAGCCCCATGCTCAATCAAGCCTTCTTCAGAGCTCTCATCCATAACATCATCAAGCGTGTACTCTTCGTATACCTCTTCATCACCCAGAACGCACTCAACCCTGCCCCACGATAACATAATATCAAAGTGCTCAGCGGCTACTGCATCACGGAATTGAAGCACATATTCTTGCACGTAGGCAATAATCTCATCCTTAGCATCTCCGGGAATACTTTCTGCATCCAACTGGACACTTCCTGCCAGTCTTTGTCCTTCCCGGAATACAAGGATTAGTGAGCCTGCATATTGATGTTCCACCATGATGTCATGGACTTCACCATTCGATGTTCTTAGATCAGGTCTTAGCCGAATATGATAGCTCACGATATAACTACCTCCTAATTATGCCGGAAATTATAACTGTAACCATGTGTTAGCTGGCTATGCATCTAGAATGCCCTAATGAGAGGAAGAATATTACTTACACATTGACCACATGCTTAACTAACGCATGATGAACCCCGCTGTCATTGTTCGACAAGGTAACCTCATCGGCTGCCGCCTTCACTTCGACAGGTGAATTATCCATTGCAATCCCTTTACCCGCAAAGATGAGCATTGTAATGTCATTGTAATAATTCCCTATTGCGAGTACTTCCTCTGGGCGATATCCTCTTTTCTCAGCCAATCGCTGCAGCGCCGCTCCTTTGGAAGCATCCTTGTGCATCAGATCGAGGAAAAAGTCCCCGCTGCGAACCATATAAAATGGACTATTCCACGTTCTCCACTCCTTCTCCAATGCATCCATGGCTTCTAAGCTTCCAAAGGCCGAGAACTTCACTACAGGCTCTCTTAGATCCGCCCATACAGGAAGATCCAACGGTGTAAGGAATACAGCCTCATACATGCTCCGAACCTCTAGCGTCATTTCGTCTGCACGGTCAACATACAGCCCAAACGCCGTATTTACGTCAAAATGAATGCCGTGATCACGGCAGTAATCGATATATGGCATCAGCTCTTCAGCCTGTATCGGAAACTGATCAACCACCTCACGAGACTTGATATCTACCGTTGCTGCACCATTGTGAGTGATGACGTATCCGCCAAGTCCCATACCCTCCATAATGGGAATCGTATTAACAGGACCTCTGCCCGTACATAGAACAAATTCAGCGCCATTCTTGGCAGCCTGCTGTATACTCTTCTTATTTGCCTCTGACAATTCATGATGGTCATTTAACAGCGTTCCGTCCACATCAAGTGCGATTAATCGATATGTCATATCCTATCCATCCTTACTCTCTATTTTGTACAATACATCAAAAATCAATTGATAAGGCTGTTTAGTTCTTCTTCTGTCAACTCCCGATAGGTTCCTATCGGAAGCTCCGGGTCGAGCCTGAGACTTCCCATCGAAATCCGTTTTAAATAGAGCACCTTAGAGTCTACGGATTCAAACATCCGCTTGACTTGATGGAATTTGCCCTCATGAATCGTCACCTGAATATTCGAGATCATTCCCGTATCTGTTTGTTCTCTCGAGGTAACGATCAGCTCTGCCGGCTTCGTAACATAACCATCATCCAGAGTAACCCCCTGCTGAAAGGCTTTAATTTCCTTATCTCCAATACTTCCGACGACCTTCGCCTCATACGTCTTCGGGACATGCTTCCGTGGAGACAGCAGATTATGAGCAAGCTGTCCGTCATTGGTGAGCAGGAGCAAACCTTCCGTATCCTTATCCAACCTTCCCACCGGGAACGGCTGAAAAATGATATATTCTTCATCCAGCAAATCAATAACCGTTTCTTCTCTTACATCTTCTGTAGCCGAGATGACTCCAGGAGGCTTATGCAGCATTAAGTAGATAAACTCTCTATATTTCACCACTTCTCCATCGATATCAACAATATCAAGGTCAGGATCAACCTGCATACCGCTGTCTTTAATCGTTTTACCATTCACGGTAACATAGCCGTTCTTGACGGCTTTTTTTATTTCAGATCGGGTCCCGTACCCCATGTGGCTCAGTATTTTATCAATCCGCAGCTTTTTGACTGTTTTTTTCATCGTGTTCTCACTCATACCGAGGTCCACCTCCATCCTGCCGGATATTCATTTTTGAGTCTGCCATCCTGCCATTTCGCCCAGCCAACGGAATAGCCGTCAACGGTCACGAGCGTGTATCCTTTTGAGGAAGCAGTGCCTGACTTAACCAGTCGATCCTCACTTATTTCCAGTGTTTCACCTTTTAAATATTTGACTGCCTCACTGCTATCTGAGGTAAGCTGTACACTCCGCTTCACTTCCTCTGCGTTCAGTGCGGAAGCTAATGCCTGGGAAGGTATGAATCGCCCATTCTTAACCGATCCCATAAACCATCCTGCACGTATGACTCGAAGTCCTGCAAGCCGTTCCGGCCGAGTGGGCGTCTGGTATACTTTCTCTCCATACAATACCGTTTGTCCTGGCAGCTCCGCATTCAGCTGCTCAGCAGCAAATGCTCGAAAGACCGACTCCGCATCCACTGGCATTTGCTCAGACCGGTTTCTGTGCTTCGCTCCCCCATGCTTGACGTTGTGCTTCTGCTTCTTCATCAGGGCGGCGTTTCTACCGTGAGCGGATCCCTTCTCCACTGTACTATGCACGTATAATGGCTGATCAGCAGGTTCGTCAAGAGGGGTACCGTCATGCTGAAGCACGGCGACAAAATGTCCTTCTCCTTCCACTAAATGCGGCCATAATCTTCCTGTGCCTTGAAGCTGGGCATACAGATCAGGATGCTCATCCTGCGATACAGGCTCGATCTGGAGTCCCTCAAATTGCTCTTCGGCCGCAGCCTGCTCTATCCACTCAGGATGACCACCGGATATCCCGCTCACATGACGGACAGGAACAACTCGGAACGATGGGTTCTTCCGAAGAAACTCTCCAATCATGCCTTCGTTCTCCTCTGGAGCAAACGTACAGGTTGAGTAGACGATTCTTCCCCCAGGAGCAAGCAGCCTCGCCGCGGTATCTAATATATCACGCTGCATCAGGACACAGCGCTCAATGGAGTGGTGCTCCCATTGCCGCACCATGTCCTCATCCTTACGAAACATTCCTTCCCCGGAGCAAGGAGCATCTATTAGTATTTTATCAAAATAATGCGGGAACGCATCGGCTATGCGATCTGGGCTTTCATTAAGCACCACTGCATTTCGAACGCCATACATTTCTATATTTTTGGCAAGCGCTTTGGTCCGGTCCGTACTGATATCATTTGTCACCAGTATGCCGCTTCCCTGAAGCTGTGCGGCGATCTGGGTCGATTTCCCGCCCGGAGCAGCACACAGATCAAGTACATGATCACCAGGCTTGGCTTCCAGCAGCTCCACCGGTGCCATTGCGCTTGGTTCTTGAACGTAATATAGACCTGCATGGTAAAATGGAGTGAGGCCTGGCTTGCTGCCGGCAGGGATATAATATCCTGTCTCACACCATGGGATGGGTTTCAATGGAAACGGAGTGATCTCAGCAAATGACACAGGATCTATTTTTAACGTATTAACACGGATGCCAGCACGAGGCGCACTCTCATATGACTTCACAAATTGTTCATACTCATCGCCAAGCATCTTCTTCATTCGTTCAGCAAATTGTATAGGCAGGCGTATCGCCATTTTTTCATCATCCTGTTCTGACTTAGTTCATCATTTTTATAATTCATCAATTTAGTTCACAAATATAACTTGCTTCCCCTGTTTCACTACACAGTGTAATGTTGTATAATGAATGGCATCTAAGGCTTGTCCTTAGTATTAATTATGACGGGGGATGGATATGAGTTCAAAAACGAAAAACACCACAAAATCCACAGCAAAATCGAATACCAAGGCAAGCAAAAAGTCAAGCAAGGCCATTATCGCCTTTATTGCCGTATTTGTCATCCTGATTGGTGCACTGATTACCATGAATGAGCTGAATAAAAATAACATTAATGAAGTGTATGGTCTTCCAGAATCAGATCTTGCTCCTGCAACACGTGAAATTTTAGAGGATCCAAATTATCAGAATATCATATTACCTGAGGAGCTTGATACTAAAATTTCGAACAAAGAAAGCTTCTTTACTTACTTTTTCGCTTCTGATTGTCCTCACTGCCGGGCAACCACACCGCAGCTGATGCCGATTGCTGATGAAGCAGGCGTTGATCTCCCTCAATTTAACCTCAAAGAATTTGAGGACGGCTGGAGAGGTTACAATATCGAGTTTACACCAACCCTCGTCTATTTTGAAAATGGCGTGGAGAAGGATCGCCTGGAAGGCGGAATGCAGGCTGAAGGCGCAACCGCAGGATATACCGCTGAACAAATTGAAGAGTTCTTTACCAAATATAAAGGGACTGCTGCGGAATGAAGCCAAAAACTTATGGAATTCTGTTTACAGGTCTGATGGTAGGCAGTTTGGTGCTTGCTGCATGCGGTGAGAAGGGAGCTTCCCACGATCACAGTATGCACGGCAAGGATAATGAGCAATATGAGGCAAGTGCATCGATATCTGAAATGCCGGCCTTCCTTGCCAAGTACACGGATAATACCCAAGCAACCTATGCGCTTGTATCCGAAGTGCAGGAAGAGCTCAAAATGCTGAACTGCTACTGTGGCTGTATGGACTATGAAGCAGCGCATGATTCACTCTATCGCTGCTTCATAGCGTCCACATCATCGAGTGAAGTAACGTGGACCGATCATGGTGCACAATGCGGCATTTGCATGGAAGAGGCTAAGGATGCCGCCCGCCTGAAGGCCGAAGGCAAGTCCATCGAAGAAATCCAGAAGTTTATTGATGATAAGTATGCCCCGGATGGGGCTCCAACATCTAGTGAAGTGCATCCCATCATATAAGAAAATAATCCCCCGGTGATTATCTGGACAAAATGTCCTCTCGCCGGGGGATTCCTTTTATTTTATAGGTAAGCAATATAATTTGGATAAGTGTTATAAGTTCTGACCTAATGCCTTTATTCGTTCTTCATATATTCTTCCACGGGTTGGGCTTCGTCTTTGTGGAATAATGGGCATAATCGACTGAGCCCTCACGCGCACAGCTTCATCCAGCTCATCATCACAGATCACAATCGTGAAATCTTGATAAGAAATCGGCTGGCTGTCATAGCTCCGAAGCTTCTTCGCAAGGCTGCGGCTCGTATCGACCAGCAGCTCCAGCTCAATGCCAAGGGTCTGTGCCGGATACTTCTCCAGAATATCCACCGCACTCTCAAGCATCATGTAGCCGCCGCGTATATTTTGATTACGGAAATGATACATGCCGACGGCGACTTGCAGCAAGCCTTTATAGACCGGCTCCTTGTTCTGTTCAAGCCATAGCTCCTCAAGCACTTCATGACATTCGAAATAATCCCGGTCCCGATTAAAATACACCAGATAATCCAAATAGAGAGCCTCGTATTTAGACATCGCTGTTGTCGCTGCCTTTCCTAGCCTTATTCAGCAGTTCCTTCACTTCTACTGACAATTGCTTGATGGCTTCCATATCATGCTGCTGCCAATATTCGTTGAATTTCGCCTGAGCCTCAATGGCTTCATCAACAAGATGATAGAAATAAAGCTGGTGTATGATGGCAAGTGTTTTGGTAATGATGTTGGACTCATCTTCGAATGTTTTCTGTGCATCAAGAATTTCAAGCCGGATGGCTGACATCTCATTATCCAGAATAAAGGCTGCTTCCGCTGTTTTCTTCAATCTGCCTCTTACATCCTCGGGCAAGGAGTCTCTAAATTTGTAATTTAAGGAGTGTTCAATTGTCGCCCAAAAATTCATCGCCAGTGTCCGAATCTGAATTTCGGCCAGTACATGCTTCTGACCTAACGCTGTCTGGACTGGATACTCCACAATCATATGGAAGCTGCGATAGCCGCTCTCTTTGAAATTCGTAATATAATCCTTCTCATACAGCACCTTCAGATCTTTGCGCTCCCGTATATATTCGGCAACCCGCCGAATATCTTCAACGAATTGGCACATGATCCGAATCCCCGCAATATCCTCAATGCCGGTTTCGATCTGGTTCATAGGCACATCGAGACGTTTGGCTTTATCCAGAATACTCGATATTTTCTTGACTCTTCCCGTTACAAATTCTATAGGGGCATATTCTTCACGTTTTTTGAGTTCTGCCCGCATCGTCTTAAATTTAACTTTAAGTTCCTCTACGGCCTGTTCGTAAGGAAGCAAAAATGTCCCCCAATCTCTACCGTCCATAAGTATGCCTCCTGTCTTTTGCTTCTTGCTTCAAACCTTAATCGATACCTGCATCTTTATCGGTGCAGAGCGCCGACGGCTTCCGATATATGACGATATCCGTCTCTCTGCAGCAGTTCACGTAATCCGGCATGAAGCTTTTGATTTATTTCGGGACCTTCATAAATTAATGCAGTATAAATTTCAACCAGACTGGCTCCCGCCTTGATCTTCTCATAAGCATCCTCGCTCGTGAAGATTCCTCCGGACCCAATGATGGGCAGTCTTCCGTCCGTCTGACGATATACTCGGCTAATAATCTCAGTAGACCGCTCGCGCAATGGCTTGCCGCTGAGTCCGCCCGTTTCCTTGGCATTCGCATGGATTAAGCCGTCGCGGCTAATGGTCGTATTGGTAGCTATGATGCCCGAAACACCACTGTTTGAAATCGTATCGACCATGTATTCGAGCTCAGCTTCTGTCACATCTGGAGCAATCTTGACCAATACCGATTTGGAACGCCCATAGGAACGCGATTGCTGTTCCATTTCGTCCATTACCGCGGATAACAATTCCGTCAGCTCACTTCCATGCTGCAAGCTTCTTAAATCCGGTGTATTTGGAGAACTAATGTTTACGACAAAAAAGTCTGCGTATGGATACAAAATTTGGATGCATTTGCGATAGTCTCCTGGAGCATCCTCATTAGAGGTAGCTTTATTTTTACCAATATTGATGGCAACCGGAATGGAAATATCTTTAAGCTTGGATAAGATTCCCGCCATCGCTTCCGCTCCATGATTGTTGAAGCCCATGCGATTCACAAGTGCTTCGTCTGGTGGGAGTCTAAACAGCCTTGGCTGGTCATTCCCCGGCTGTGCCTTTGGTGTTACCGTTCCCACTTCCATGAAGCCAAATCCGATGGAAGAAAACCCAGGCACGGCTTCCCCATTTTTGTCCAGTCCGGCTGCAAGGCCTACCGGTGATGGGAAATGTAATCCGAATAAATCGGTCGCCAGATCCGGTGTTTCCTTAACACCGTACATGGTCTTGAGAAGGCTGGTGCCTCCGGGAAATGAGCCTGCTTGGTTCATTCCACCAATTACAAGATGGTGTGCTTTTTCCGGATCCATTTTGAAGAATAGAGGTTTACCAATATTACGATACAGCAAATGACCCACTCCGTTTACATATTCTTATGGATAAACTGCACTCTCGAAAAGGCAGAAATCCTTCTAAATTTTAGTTTAGCTGTTTTCGTTCTAAAAGAAAAGGGAGAGGGACCCAAGGGAATAACGGAGCTTTGAAAATACTCAGTAAATTGACTACAATGAAGTATACCATCCATTTTAAGCATAGAAACTTATGCATTTAAACGTCTGCTTATATTTTCCATTACGAGAAAGGAGATTCACTTTACATGGCAACCAAACGTCAGAAGCCCTCACTACAGCAAAAAAAAGAAGAAGTGAACCGCAAGGCCGTTTTTTGGACCGCATTAAGTGTATTGCTGCTCATCATCCTCATTGTTGTACTCGTGATTATTGGAGAAATGACAACCGCTTAATTAAGCCAGTGATATACTTTGTCCGGATTCGTCTGTCCGGGGACAAGCTCCGGCTGAAATCGGTCCCCGGCCTGTTCCGGAGCAATGATTTGCGTTGGGGTATCGGCGCTGTCTTTAATCGTAACCCGTGTACCCGGCGGTACAAACGCAAACAATTCTTCTACATCCTCTTGGTGCATGCGTATGCAGCCCAGGGATTCATCAAGCCCAATACTTCCCGGTTCGTTCGTGCCATGAATCGCGTAATCCGTATCTGACAACTGCATGCCTCTTGTTCCGAATTCGCCGTCTGCACGTCCATTCGGATTCACTACCTTATCTGATATAACGAAATCGCCCTCAGGTGTCTTCTCGCCTCCTAGACCCACTTCATAATTTCGCAATACGATGTTTCCGCTCAGCAAAGTCAATCGATGGGTCTCCTTGTTTACTATGATCGAAAGGGATTCCTTCATATAAGGTTCACCGCCATATGTATCTTCAAAGCTGGGAAGTGATGGCCCGTCTTCGCTGGACTGCTCTCCCATGATCGGGTCAGGCTCTGAATCTCTATAGTCTGCTGTGACCGATTGCATATAATCAAGCATCTCAGGATACAGCTCCCGCATAGAAGAACTTACACCGCCAATGTGATTATTCGGAAAAGGCTTCATTAATTGCTCAATACGTGCTGGATACACACCATTTAACTGTTTGTATGCTGTTATTGCACTCCGTAGAGCGATCGCCTGCTCTTCTTTTTGTCCCCAGCTTATAGCACTTGCAGACAGATTCTTAAGATCCTCAGGCGTGCATTTACACCACTCGGGCAGCAAGGATTGGCTCGTCACTGTGCCTTCACCATTACTATGAAATTGATACACTGGCGGCCTTGCAGTTGAAGCCCCCCATATGACAAATTCATTCTCCTGCTCCAAGCCAAGCGTTATAATTGATGCATCAGTACGTCGCAGCTGATTCATCAATTTGCCTGCAGCTTCATCCGTAACCTCCCCATTGATCTGAGGAATTCCCGTAAACCTAGGCGGTTCTAGACCTGCCTCATATGCTTCTGATTCATGTGCAGCACTCTGCTCTTCGGAGTAATCTATAATTTCAAGTCCTTGTTCAGGCAATGATTCTCCTGCAAGCTCTGTAACAACGTCAATATTCATTGCATCAGGTGCCATCGCTGAAGGAACCAGGCCAAGCAACAATAGCCATAAGAGGATGGCGGCAGTTTTGCGCTTGATCTGTTGTTTTTTCCGCTGCTGTTCCAATTGCATGAGCTTATGCTGATATTCCATCCACACCTGGGCAGGAGCTTTACTGTGCTCAAATGCTTCATATATTCCTCCTGAACGTTCAAAGCAATAGTTCGCTTTCGCTGTCTGACCGGATCGTTCATAATCCTTCCCTAGCAGATACCAGGCCATTTGATTATCCGGATGCTTCTGAACGTAGGATTTCAGATCGTGCGGCATGCGCATGACTTATCTCCCCTTGATATAGGTTATGAATGATATATCGGATAAAACAAAAAAAACCTGATACCGTATTGGTATCAGGTCTCAAAAAATGAAGGACGTACATTAGCCTTCCTTGTTA
This sequence comes from Paenibacillus urinalis, assembly GCF_028747985.1. Classification (NCBI taxonomy): domain Bacteria; kingdom Bacillati; phylum Bacillota; class Bacilli; order Caryophanales; family Paenibacillaceae; genus Paenibacillus; species Paenibacillus urinalis. The sequence goes on along the minus strand of NZ_CP118108.1, from coordinate 1,905,158 downwards.
AAAGGATCATCTGCAATTTTGATGGAGTCTGTCGGGCAACCATCACAAGCATCTTGCATATCATCATGAAGATCTTCAGGAATTTCTATAACTCCACGGTTGGAATCGCCATCAAAGATGACCTCTGCCAGACCCTCGTCATCGTAGTCGTAGATATCAGGTGCCGTCGCTCCACAAGCTCCGCAGGCGATGCATGTATCTTTCTCTACCCAAGTATATTTAGCCATTTCTTCTCTGCCTCCTATTAATTAACACCAAACAGTAGGTTCAACTATGCTAACAATCATATTAATACAAAGTGAAAACAAATACAAATCATTTTGGGTTATTATCCCTCTTATAATCCACCCTATTCCGGTCTCGGGAGATTGTCTTTTTGCAAGGAAGTACCCCGTTCCTTATAGTTTCTGATCAGCACCGAAGGGTCATTACCTAACATACCCGCAGTTAATACTGCATTCTCTCCGAACTTATTCCGAAGCTCATCCATGACATGGGTTAAGGACTCTCGCTTGAATTGCTGCTCATAGTCGAACAGGTCCAATTGCACGGCAGATTCACTTTTTGGAATCAAGCTGTGAAGCGTAATCCCGAGCAGTCGAAGCGGCTTACCCGCTCCAAACTGTCGATAGAATAGTGAAGTTGCTTCCTTATATATATCCTGATCATGATCGGTCGGCGTTTGCAGCATCTGCGAGCGAGTTATTGTCTTCATATCAGGCGTGCGGATCGTAATTTGAATCCCCTCTGTCACCATCCCATGCCTGCGAAGTCTCCGGGCCACCTGGTCACTTATATTGAGCAGCACACGATTAATATCCGCCTCACTCGAGATATCCTCGGGAAGCGTTGTCGTGTGACCAATGGACTTGTTCGGCTCCCGCACCGGGCTTACCTGGGAATCACTAATTCCATGAGCTGCTTGTTTCATCCACGTTCCGAGCACTCCAAAGTAATCCCGCAATAAGCTCTCTTCAGCCTTTGCGAGTTCTCCAATCGTATGGATGTTGATCTTGCGCAGCTTCTCTGCTGTTTTGCGGCCAATTCCGAATAGCTCTCCGCATGGTCTATGCCACAGCTTCTTCTGGACATCCCGCAGCCGCAGCACCGTGATTCCGTTCGGTTTTTTCATATCCGAAGCCATTTTGGCCAGCAATTTATTGGGGGCAATTCCGATGGAACATGGGATTCCCAGCTCCTCGTTAATCCTGTTTTGAATCGTCTCTGCAATCTCCATCGGGGTTCCAAATTGCTTGGAGCCGGTAATATCAAGATAACATTCATCTATGGAAGTGGCCTCCAGCTGCGGAGTATATTCGTAAGCAATGCTCATGAAGGCTTTAGAGTATTTTCGATACAGATTAAAATCGGGTTTAATAACAATGAGCTCAGGGCACTGGCGTAGTCCTTGATTGACCACCATACCCGTGCTGATTCCACGACCCCGTGCCTCGTATGAACACGTGACAATTACACCCTTGCGCTGTTCACTGCTTCCTGCGACTGCCGTTGGTTTACCTGCATATAAATGTGGTTCTTCTGCGGCATGAACCGAGCAATAAAAAGCATTCATATCCACATGTAAAATGACGCGTCCATTGGCAGGATAGTAATCTTTAACGTTGTTCACATCACATACCCTCTGTCTATTTATTCTAATTTCCTGTTTACTATATAGAATAATAAAAGACTACCTCTCATTCTATATAATAACACAGCAATTTTTCATTCTATTATTTATAATCATAAATTATCAAATTTCCATCTTACATTCCAGGTGAGAACTGCTATAATAAATTATTAAAAACGGTTTTAGTGGACTTCCAAAGGGGGATCAACATGTCTAAGAACATCTCAATCTTCGATACGACACTTCGTGACGGTACGCAAGGGGAGGGAATTAGTCTATCGGTTGATGATAAGCTGAACATTGCCAAGAAGCTCGATTATCTGGGCGTTGAGTACATTGAAGGCGGAATTCCAGGAAGCAATTCGAAGGATATTGAATTTTTTAAGCGTGTTCAACAATTGGGGTTAACCTCGAAGATTGTCGCTTTTGGCAGCACTCGCCGGAAGGGCGGAAACGCCGAGACGGATGCTAACCTGAACCGAATTATTGAATCTGGTGCCGATGCAGCTACACTGGTCGGCAAGTCATGGGATTTTCATGTTCATACGGCGCTGCAGACGACTTTGGAAGAGAATCTAGATATGATTTATGATTCGATCCATTATCTGAAACGAAACGGTTTGGAAGTCATTTTTGACGCCGAGCATTTTTTTGACGGTTACAAGAACAACCCCGAGTATACGCTCTCCGTAATGACAAGAGCCTATGAAGCGGGTGCGGATTGGCTTGTAATGTGCGATACAAACGGAGGAACGATGCCTCATGAAATTCAGGAAATCGTAAGAGCGGTGGTATCTCACCTTCCTGAAGCGAACTTTGGCATTCACACGCATAATGATTGCGAATTAGCGGTTGCCAACACACTAGCCGCCATCTCTGCCGGGGCCAGACATGTTCAGGGAACGATGAATGGTTATGGCGAACGCTGTGGAAATGCCAATTTGTGCTCGGTGATCCCGAATCTGCAGCTTAAATTAGGTTATCATTGTATTGAGGAAGACAAGCTTGCACAGCTAACGAATGTCTCGCGTTATGTCAGTGAAATCGCCAATGTCAATATGCCGGTGAATCAGCCTTATGTCGGCAGTGCAGCTTTTGCTCACAAAGGAGGCATACACGTATCCGCCATTTTACGTGATTCTCGTACTTATGAGCACATTGCCCCAGAGCAGGTCGGAAACAAGCAGCGAATTCTTGTATCTGAACTGGCCGGTCAGAGCAATATTATATCCAAAGCCCAGGAGCTCGGCATTGAATTAGATCCTACCAGCTCCCACTCCCGTCAAGTGATTGACAGAATCAAAGATATGGAGCATCAAGGCTATCAATTTGAAGGTGCAGACGGATCGCTCGAGCTTCTGATCAGGGAGGCCAATGGAGAAGTCAAGGAACTGTTCACCTTCGAATCCTTCAAAATGCTAGTTGAGAAGACAGCAGGAAAGCCAGTTGTATCTGAAGCTTTTGTTAAATTAAGTGTCGGCGGTCGAAGTCATTATACAGCAGCTGAAGGCAACGGGCCGGTCAATGCACTGGATAACGCGCTTCGCAAAGCCCTAGTGACATACTATCCTTCTCTGCAGGAAATGCATTTGTCGGACTACAAGGTTCGGGTGCTTGATGATAAGGATACGACGGCAGCCAAAGTAAGAGTACTTATTGAATCTAAGAACTTCAGCGATGGCTGGAATACAATAGGGGTATCGGAGAATGTCATCGAAGCCAGCTGGGAAGCACTCGTCGACAGCTTTAGATATGCGCTCCTGGACGAAGTACCCTCGGAAATTGTAGAACCAGATACATTGGCTCAAGGAATGGTCAATCATTAAGATGATTGAAAAAAAGGCTGCTGAGATGGTCAGCAGCCTCTTTTTGTTCATGTTCTATAGGATTACTTCAGTAAATCCTTGATTTTATTCTCAAGCTCTTCTTCGGACAGGATGCCGAGAATAACCTCTTGAATGACGCCATTCTCATCAATCAATACATTGGTAGGAAACGCCATTCCCTTGTACAAATCATAGATCGCGCCATCTGAATCCATCAGGATGGGGAATTTGACATGAAAGGTATCAACAAATTCAGCTGCATCCTTTTCCGTGTCATATTTAGTAACATTAACCCCGTAAATATCAAGCTGATCCTTGTAAGTTTCAGATATATGATTCAGCGTAGGCGCCTCCATCTTGCAGGGCTCACACCATGAGGCCCAGAAGTTCAGCATCACTGGTTTGTCACGCTTCCCGCCTACTTCATATGTACCTTCTTCCATTCCATTTAATTGAAAAGAAGGTGCGAGCATTCCAGCCTTCGCTCCTACTTCTGTTGGCACTGGCTCCTCTGCCTGAAATACAGATTGAAGCTGACTCAGTCCTCTCCCTCCGCCGGCTTGCCATATCGCAATGCCAACGAGCAGCAATACTCCAATGATAATGTATAGATTACGTTTCATTTGTCCGTCCCTTTTCATTTATTATAAAGTAATGAATCATACCCTGAGCTGCTTCATCTAAGGGTATATTTAAACATTTTGGTTGTTCATTTTTATCATTCTACCCTTTTTTTGAAGATTGTATCAATCCAAGGGACAAAAGAAGGATGGATGTAAAATAAAAAAAGCTCCTGCTCAGGAGCCTTATCAGAAAAAGTATATATATGATGTCGAATCATTAGGAGAATAGAGATGATTATTACACAAGAAGTATTTACGGCACTGGAAAGGCATCTGGTTGAAAAATATCCTTATGAAGCTTGCGGCATACTTCTCGGCCATATGGATCAGCATCATGTCATCCGCCTGCTTCAATATATCCCGGTCCCGAATACCGCACCTGACCCATTACACCATTTCGAGCTGGATCCAGGCATCTGGGTTAAACACGTGCTTGGCACACCCGATATAATAGGTTTATTTCACAGCCATCCTAATTCGTCACCTTATCCTTCGCCTGACGATCTGGAATCACTCCAGCAATATGGCGCCTTGCTCAAGACTTATCTCATTGGTTCATTAACTTATGATAAGAAACAAATGGAGCTCAAGGGATACACGATCCAAAAAAGTGGAGAGAGGCTGACTCTTATTGAATCTTCACTAAGCATGACTTAAGTGGTCATACAAATCGGATAGGGTATGAACCTCCATCTCAGCGATATCATCCAAATAACAACCCCATAAGCGTGCCGTCATCATGGCATCCTTAAGCGCATGGTGTCTTCCGTGAATGGGAATTCCCCGAGATTCCAGACATTCATCTAGCCCGTATCCATTCCGCTGAGGCTCCAGCCATCTGGCCAGCATCATCGTATCAATAACCCGATGACTAAGTCTCACTCTGGAGGTCTTCCATAATGCCGCATTCAAAAAGGATTTATCATGAGCGCTTGCATGAGCTACCAAGACACGTCCACCTACAAAGGACATAAAGTCATGAAGTCCCTCCAATATTGGCGGAGCATCACGAGTCATATCAGGTGTAATACCCGTCAATTCGGTGATATGTTCTGGTATAGGGACTTTGGGTTTGACCAGCGTATAGAACTGCTCATCTTCAATAATCTCACCGCCTACTACCCGAACTGCACCAAAGGATAGGATTTCGTCTCCATGCTGCGGCGCAAAGCCTGTCGTCTCCAGATCGAATACAACCGCATCCAGCTCGGATAAAGGTGTTCTGAGCGCTTCTGGTTTCCGATTCTCCCGCATCAATGAACGTAAAAAGGCCATCTGCTGTGCGGTAGGGGCGCCGAGCATAGAAGCGATTGCCGAGGGCACCCCTCCCTGCCTAAACGAGTTCCAAAAACCGTTATTGCCCCTTACCGGGTCTTTCATGGGCGTCTCCTCTCCACAAATCGAAGCTGTCGCTGTAGGTTACGGTGCACTTTTTTCACTGTACTTAAACCTTCCCTAAGCTCATACAGAATCGTTCTTTGTTTTAATTGTTCTTCTCCAATGTAGCCGCTGCTTGAAATAATACCATTCTCATCTTCAACCTCAGTAACTCTCCTCAGCTTCAGAGCAATTTTAAAGGCATCTTCACATGCATCCACTGAATGAAGAGGAACCGCTTCAAGCCTGGCAAGCTTGTTAAGACGTTTAATCGTGTTCGTATCCCTTAGTCCGTTCAGCAAGGCCATATAACGAGCACTGTTAACAAGCGGAATATACATGCCGTATTTGATATCGAATCCGCCAGCATGCTCACCAAACCTCTCGGTTACCACGCGCCCCAGGATGTTCAGGGTTGCCTTGTGCTTTACCGTATTTCTCAATACGGCCGAGGCAAGATCTGGCGTAGATTGGAACAATTGGCTAAAGTGACTGCGAAAATCCTCTGATAAGGTACGCTCTCCACCTACATGCCTTAGATCTGCAGCGATGATCAAGTATCGAACAGGCTCCCATTTCAGATCATCTGTCCAATCCGCAAGCTGCTGCTTCCATGAGGCAAGCGTTCGTCTCCATAAAGGCTCCGAGCACATGACCTTACCTTCACACTTGGCATAACCAACGGCTTCCAGTGAATTAGATACCCTCTTGCCCAGCTCCTGAAAGTAAGTCTCCTTGCCTGGATGAGGCAAGTCGCTAATAATCATGCCATTGTCCTGATCACTCCACAGTGTAGCCTCACCTCTGCCAGAGCTCCCAAATACAACAAATGCATAAGGCACAGGCCGCAGCCCATATCCTTCAGCTTCCATCTCACTCTCACATATTTCAATGACTTGTCTAGCAATACAATCATGCAAATCATTTACCATCTGATACCATTCAATCAAAGATACTGTTGCTGCTAGGTCTTGCAATTCCTCTTGCTTCTGCATTCGAGCTTGTTTCAGTGCAGGTATAGAATGCACTTTCTTCAAATCATCCAATGAGAATGAAGCTTTGCCCGTAGATTTCAGAGGTTCCATAGATCTGTCCCCCTAGACGTGTTCCTCTTCATCATACCATGATAGGCCGAAAAGGTGTCGTTCGAATTAGTATTTGAGATAACAATATAACTGAGTTGAGCTTAAATATTTGCTAATGATACTAGGAACTCTTGACATACAATTCAAGAAAACACGTGTTTATGTATAGATCAATGTTAATTTTAATAACATGTAATGAAAAATTTATTCCCATTGCAATTATAAAAGAACACCCATACATTGACAAGAGTATTTTTAAAAGACGATAACCACCGGAATCCCGTGTTGCTCTCGTTGTTCACTGGAAAAGCGTCACGTTTGACTGTATGGTTCTAGATCATGTATCATGTTTATGTAGAGTTATCATGTATCATGTTTATGTAGAGTTATATGGAAAGGTGAGTGTTTTGGGATGGGGATATGAAGCTGTATCGAATCGGTGAATTGTCAAAGGCTGCCGGTGTCAGCGAACGTACAATTGACTACTATACGAAGCTTGGATTAATTACTCCAGAGCAGCGTACTCAGAAAAATTATAGATTATATAATAGTGAAACCTTAAACCGAATTGAACGTATTATCCAGATGAAACTAGAGAAGTATAGTCTCGAAGAGATCAAGACTTCTTTAGATAAGTGGAGTAACGTTTCGGCTAATGAACAAGTAACCAGCAAGCTTACCAGCTTGGAGATTCATGTAGAGCAGCTTGAACGTGAGATGAACGAGCTCAAGCCTCTTCTCGAGGAAATGAAGCCCGCTCAGCAGCGTAAAGTCGTCACTGCTCTTCTTACCAAGAGTGCTGCTTGCATGGAAGCACTAAAAATTATGCTTGAGAGCTCCATGATGTAATTTCATCTTAATAGAAGTATGGGGGTATGGTGTGTATGATGTTTGTATTGCTGATCTTAGCCATCATACTGTCGGTTTGGGCGCAATTCCGCGTTCAAGGGACATTTAAGAAATGGGCTAAAGTAGATAATTCAACCGGTTTGACAGGTTATGATGTAGCCAGACACATGCTGGATACGAACGGTTTGCATGATGTTCCGATTGAACCCGTAAGAGGAGCCTTATCAGATCACTATGATCCAATTCATCGTGTAGTCCGGTTATCTGAGCCAGTATATTATGAGAGAAGCATATCGGCTGTAGCTGTTGCATCTCACGAGGTAGGACACGCAATTCAGCACAAAGAACATTATCCGATGCTGGTCCTTCGTCACCGGATATTCCCGATCGTTAATTTTGCATCCGGTATTGCTCCTTTCCTTCTATTGGCAGGCTTTATCTTCAACGCATTCAACTTGATTGGTCTAGGTATTATATTCTTCTCCGTAACTGTAGCCTTCCAGCTCGTTACTCTGCCAGTCGAATTTAATGCTAGTAACCGGGCTCGGCGCATTATTGTCGAAGAAGGTTATGTACGAAGCGAAGAAGAACGCGGTGTAGGTAAAGTGCTTAACTCCGCAGCTCTCACTTATGTAGCAGCTGCACTGATTTCGTTACTCGAACTCATTCGCTACATCGGTATTTTTACGAGCAATCGCGAATAGAAACGCACAAAGAACCCCGGTCAATTATTTGACCGGGGTTTTGCTGTTGTCTAGACCAAAATAGTCGAGCAAGAACGTTCGAAATGACTGCGCTACTAGCGGAAGCTTCTCATCGCTACGATGAATGAGCCCAATCGTTCGAGTCACTGTTGGACTCTTGATACGAACTCTGGCAGGCTGAAGCGGGTTTGTCTGAAACAAAGCCATCTCCGGCAGCACGCTTACGCCCATTCCCGCCGCGACAAGCCCCCGAATGGTATCGGTCTCTTCACCTTCAAACGCGATTCGAGGTGTAAATCCTGCCTCCAGACACGCATGCCATACGATAGGCCTTAATGAGTAGCCTTTACTGAACAATATAAACTTATCATCTCTCAGTTGATCTAATGTAATTGATTCTTCTGTAGCGAGAGGATGATTCTGAGGTAAAATGGCAAATAATTCTTCAGTCAGTACGATATCCCCTGCAATTTGATCATGCTTCTCTGGAAACGGGGATACAAAAGCCAGATCAACCTCAGCAGATAATACATCTCTAATTAAAGTCGGGAACATCCCTTGCTTGAATTTAAACTTAACGTTAGGATAGCGTTTACGGAACTCTGAAACGATCGTCGGAATCAGATGAATACCCAGGCTGTGCGGGAACCCGATTCGAATCTCGCCTTTTTCCGGATCAAGAAACTCATGAACCTCTCCAACAGCTCGATCCAGGTCTTTCAGAATACCCTCAACTCTTTTGCAAAACAATTGCCCCACAGGGGTTAGCTGTAGATTACGCCCCTTCTGCATGAACAAGTCGATTCCGAGTTCTTCCTCTAGATGATGAATTTGTCTGCTCACTGCGGATTGTGCCACATGCAATTCCTCCGCAGCCTGCGTTACATGCTCTTTCTGCGCAACTTTTAAAAAGTATTGCAACTGTCTAAGTTCCACTCGTTCAATCGCTCCAATCTGCTTAAAACAATCCCAAGTCATTCCATGGAAAGCAGTTCATGTCTTTAATGTATCATGACATCCAGAATGAATCAACGGCGCTTTAACAGTCTGATGATCAGACCATATAGGAAGAAACCGCCGATCAGTCCGCCCAAATGAGCAGCCATATTGATGTTGGCAACACCAAGTGAAAAGATAATACCAAAGCCGAGAATGGTATAAATCGTTTTTCTCGATGCATCATCCATTAGGTTACGTTGAAACAGAACGATATAGAGAAATGCACCGTATACTCCGTAGATGGCTCCTGATGCCCCAATGGACAGGGTGGGATTCGTTAAATTATTATAATAAGCCTGTGAAATGATATTTCCTACCAAACCACTTCCGATATATAGTATTGCATACCGCCAAAAGCCAAGAAGCCGTTCAAGCGGCGGAGCAAATACGAGAAGAGCAAAGCAATTAAACAACAAATGGGAAAAGCCTGAATGAAGGAACATCGAAGCAAATAACCGCCATATCTCTTCATTCCATGGTGGAATATTAGTCAGCGCACCATATTTCATAAGAGTAAGCGCATCATTCGGCCCACCGTCAATTAACAGCACAACATACATAATAATATTCGCTGCAAGTAGTATTGAAGTTATTGGGTAATATCGCAAATACCCTTTCCAGTTCTCATATCGTAAAAAAATCATGGCCTCATCCTTCCATTGTCCTGTGTTGGACATGAGCTTCCTATAAAGATTATAATAGATAGTGTCCAAGATCACCAATCTCAAGGAGGTACATAATAGATGACTCAAGAACGTACAGGTGTAGCAGCTTTTAAAGGCAATCCGATTACACTGATCGGCCCGGAACTTAAGGCTGGTGACCCAGCGCCGGATTTCACTTTAAATCTAAATCTGCTTGAAGAAGCACATTTGTCAGACTATGCAGGCAAGATCAAACTAATCAGCGTAGTCCCTTCTCTTGACACAGGGGTCTGCGATACACAGACTCGTCGTTTTAACGAAGCGGCGGCTGATCTAGGCGACAATGTTGTCGTTCTAACGATTAGTGCTGATCTTCCATTTGCTCAAGCGCGCTGGTGTGGTGCAGCAGGCGTCGATAAGGTCATTACCTTATCTGACTATAAGTCTAAGTCTTTCGGCCAGGCTTATGGCGTACTGATCAAAGAATTCCAGCTCGACATGCGCTCCATATTTGTCATTGATGCAAACGACAAAATAACTTATGTGGAATATTTGTCCGAAATGTCAGAGCACCCTAATTACGAAGCAGCCATTGCAGCGGTTAAAGAACTGCTCTAATTAACGCAGCGGAACTGGATAGCTCAACACAATACATGCAAAAAGCGAGAAAAAGGCGTGCCTTTGTCTCGCTTTTTTGGGTCTTATTCGCCTACAACCTTGTGTTTGCCGATCTTCTTATCTATGATATCGAACAACTGAAGAATAATGCGGTAATTGGACCCCAGATCACCCATCGAACCTCTTGAAGCTGAATAAATATCAATGGCGCTTCGAACAGGTGTGACCTGAATAATGGACACGGTAATATCTAGCGTACGTCCAAACGATGTTCGCTTCTCCATAGTAATCTCCCCAACTGAGGGCACTTCATGAAGAACTTTAAATCCAGGAACCTTCTTCATCAGCGATGATATTTCTTCCCATGCCTTATCCTTAGACAAATTATAATAGCGTGTCTTCATTTTTGGATCCTTGGCGCGGTCACTTGTTCCTTCCATACTGCGAACAATGCCGACTAGTGTTCTTTTGAGTGACAAGACCCTTCCTCCTTTGTATGTAGCCGTACCTATAATCTCTCTTTAGTGTATCATTGTTAACTCCTTAGCAAAAGACATAATCTACCTCTCCCGCTCGGAGACACGTCACTACTTATAACAACAAAAAAGACATCCCCAAATGTACCCTTATGTAGAGTACGTGTGAGATGTCTCTAAAATTCATCCAAAAAGGATACCCGCTAATGCCGTCCGATTATATTGTCTTCTGAACCTGCTGTAGCAGGTGGGTGACCGCAGAAATGGTTATGAAGTCCCCATGTCATATAGACAGGGCAGGTCAGCTGCATTTCGTATTGATCTCCCGAGACATAGTCATTGGTTCAAAACAACGAATAACCGAAACGAACATCGCAGGATGTAGAAACATTATATCGCTATTCTACAAAAAAGTAAATGTATGATCAGCAATTGCTAAAATTCTTGCTAAGGATAAAATCATTTATCCTTCTAAGCAGCTCAGCTATAAACAAGTCTTTGCAATGCTGTTTATTTTGTATTGTCCTGTGGCCTGGAGTCCGTCTCTAACGAATCACTCTCCTGTGACTCGCCTTCTTCCTCACGGCTGGCCTGCAGCTTCTCAGCCTGCTCCTGCATCTTAGTGAACGTAGCATAGAAGTTAAAGAAGGCAAACCATGCGATCAGGCTTCCAATAAAGAAAAAGAACAATGCAGGGTACTGCATGCCGATGTAGCATAATAGTCCGGCACCGAGCAGTGATGAAAACACACGGAACGGCCGAATCAATGTAATCAGTACGGCATTTTTAATGATCATTCCAATGGACATATGATAATGTACTACCATCGAGAAAAAGTTGAACATCGACACACATAGCAGAAGCAGCAGAATCAGCATAATTATTCCGATTAACTGGAGGTTCTGGAATTGGGTCATATAAACCGTATAATCCAAATACATAATGACCACCAGCAGTGTATAGAAAACACCGCCGATCATGCTTTGCTTGTAGTTTTCCTTATATCCTGTAAAAAATGTTCTCATAATTGGTACATCTGTATCACCCATGACCCATTTACGAACTACATTAAACAGCGCAGATGTTGCAGGGAAAAATGTAAACGGTGCCACAATACCCAATGCCCAGTTCATTTGAATGGATTCATTCGTCATTCCTTGACCCATAACAAGAACCTTAATCACCAAAAAGAAGAAAAATGGCGAGGCACACAGTACCCACAATAGGTTCGATGCTGCGAATCTTGTTATCCACTCCGTCAGGCGATATATACCACCCATAGCTCCTTTAAATTCCAAAACACGTCTCCTCCTTAACACATACGCGAGGCTCATTCTCTCGCCTGCATGCATCATCTTAGGTGATAATCTCTCGCTAATTCACATTAACTTAACCTACCTATAACTATACAGCATAACCGTACGCAAAAGCTAGACCAACGCGGAAATCTCGGCTTAAATACACTTCTATTAACAGAAGATCAAGATAACAGCCTATTTTGATAATTCATGGGCAGTCGTCTAATCAATCGGTACAGTTCTACCATAGGATATTGCGTAGTCGATGAGCCACTTCACTTTATAAAGGAGGTGACTGCAATGTCCTATGGATACGGATGCGGAGGTCAGGTTGGTGGTGTTTCTACTGGCTGTGGATACGATGGCTGGTTCTCTCTTGGAACAATTCTCGTATTGTTCATTCTGCTTGTCATCATTTCCAAAACTTTCTTCTGCTAATAATCACAAATAGAAAAAAAGACGAAGCATAAGATGCTTCGTCTTGTCTCTCTATTAATTATTGAAACGAGCTGTCGTCACGACGGGTTGAGGGTCTGCGATTCTCGTTATTGTTGTTGTACGGACGGGATTTGCGATCGCGATCGCGGTCACGGTTGTATCCACCGCTTCCGCCGTCTCTTCCGCCATCTCTACGATTACCGTATCCGCCTTTATTGCCGCTTCCGCTTCCGCTTCCGCCTCTGTTGTATCCACCGCCGCTACGGTTACCATAGCCGCCAGAAGGCTTACGTCCACTGGAACGAACATCTGGCTTACGGCGTTTAGCACGAATTGGATCCTCAGGAGTCAACTCAATGGCTGCATCCTTCTTGTCGCCTGTCAGCAGTTTCAGCGCTGCGGACAAGAGCTGTACGGAATCATATTGCTCCAATAGCTGAATAGCGATACCTTTGTATTCGTTAAGCTCTCCGTCTTGTACAATTTCCAGAAGGCGTTCAGCAGTTACACGTTGCTTCCCTTCAATCGCTTCAGCAAGTGTAGGAAGCGGTTTGCGTGGAATACGATGACGTGTTACACGCTCGATGAAATGCAGGTGGTCAATCTCACGTGGTGTTACAAAGGACCACGCCGCACCTTCTTTACCTGCACGACCTGTACGGCCGATACGGTGTACATAGCTTTCCGGATCCTGCGGAAGGTCAAAGTTAACAACATGAGTCACACCAGATACGTCTAGACCACGTGCTGCAACATCCGTTGCAACGAGTACATCAATACTTCCATCACGGAATTTACGCATTACGGTATCACGCTGATTCTGAGACAGGTCACCATGAAGTCCATCCGCAGAGTAACCACGTTTTTGCAGTGCTTCGGACAATTCATCAACACGGCGTTTCGTACGACCGAATACGATCGCAAGCTCAGGAGATTCCATATCCAGCAAACGGCTGAGTGCATCAAATTTCTGACGTTCAGGTACTTCGATATAAGCTTGATCAATAAGCGGTGCACTTACTTGCTTCGGAATAACAGATACGTGTTCTGGATTGTGCAAAAATTGTTGAGCTAGCTTCTGAATGTTAGGAGGCATCGTTGCAGAGAACAGCATCGTTTGACGATCATCTGGAACTTGCTTCAAGATCGACTGAATGTCTTCCATGAAGCCCATATCCAGCATTTCATCTGCTTCATCAAGCACGACAGTTTGTACATCTTCAAGTTTGATGGTTTTGCGGTTGATATGGTCAAGAAGTCGACCAGGTGTACCGATAATAATTTGAGGCTTCTTCTTCAATGCACGAATCTGACGAACGATATCTTGACCGCCGTATATAGGAAGTGTACGGATACCTTTGAAGCGGGATAGCTTCTCAATCTCTTCTGCCACTTGGATGGCAAGCTCACGAGTTGGCGCCATGATCAGCGCGCGGATCTTCTCATCCGTTTTGGAAATTTTGCTGATAAGCGGGATACCAAAGGCTGCAGTTTTACCTGTACCTGTTTGGGCTTGACCAATCAAGTCGCTGCCAGTGAGTGCAACGGGAATGGATTTGGCTTGAATTGGCGTTGCTTCTTCAAATCCGAGCTCGGTAATTGCCTGCAGAACCTTAGATTCTAGATTAAATTCTGAGAAAGTTGTCAAATTTATTCAAACTCCTTCTATTATGGTGGACATTATCCACTTCATTTCTCTGTATTCTTAAGTAGCGTTAATATATAGGCTGTCCCATCATGCACGATAAAAATGGGATGGCATGATCTCACAATTTCACTATAGAGAGAATAGATTCTCTCCCGAATCGTCTAAACTACATATGATGTTTATTGAAACTTACTGAAAACAAAACATGCTTTTTTCGAAAAAAGGCGATCTACTCAAGAACATCCACAAAATATTATATCACAAAACAATTTACAATTACCAGTAATCAATATAGTATGATACTTCTGAGGTGAAATTGGTGCTAAAATTAACTACAAAATCGCTAATCGTATTTCTAGGCGGCGCTATTATTGCAGCAGGATTCAACCTGTTTCTGCTGCCACATGAGCTGCTTAGCGGAGGAATATCAGGTATATCCATGCTCATCGGATATTTTACTCCGCTTAACTTTAATGTCATGTATTTCGTATTCAACATTCCACTGCTCATTGCAGGGTGGTTCTTGCTGGGCCGCAGATTTATCAGCTTCAGCATTATAAACGTTATTGCTACGACCTGGATGCTGAATGTTCTGCCCGTGACTGCAATTGCTCATGACCAGCTGACTTCTGCTGTGTTCGGAGGTGTACTTATCGGCGCTGGAACAGGACTTGCATTTCGTGCCGGCGGCTCTTCCGGCGGTCTTGATATCGTCGCGTCCATAATTACGAGGTTTCGTGATTTTCCGGTGGGAGCCGTCATTGCCGTCATGAACGGAATGATTATTCTGCTCGCCGGTTATTTGAACAACGACTGGAATATCGCGCTGATCTCGGTGCTCTCCATCTACATTACCGGTAAGGTGCTTGATTTGATTCATATTGGACATGTGAAGGTTACCCTATTTATCGTTACCAATGAGACAAATAAAATGCTTGAACAATTGTTACCAAGACAAAGAGGTGTCACCAAGATTAAGACCCAGGGTGCATTTACGGATCATGAAAAAGACATGCTCATGACGGTTACTACCAAATACGAGCTCGATGAGGTGAAGCAGATCATAAGAGCTACTGATCCCAAGGCTTTTGTCAACATCGTGGAAACGGTAGGAATAATGGGCTCGTTCAGAAGAAATTAGATCATTTGTCAAGTATAATTCTAATTATTTTTGTGATATAATAATGGTGCGTCGTTCCTATTAAGTGCAAGCCTTCTCATGAGGACCTTTTTTATCCGGGTATTTCACAGGCAACTGGCTTTTCCGAGGCAATGAATGATTCTTCTCGAATGATTCTTAGTTAGGGAAAGGGTGATTAATGTGGAAATGGAAAGGGTAAAACTGTCAGAAATCGTCATGAAATGGTATCCGGAAATGCTTCCGACCCTGCGGCAGAACGAACTGAATTCATTCATTGTGCTAAGGGACGGTTTCGGATTACTCGAAGCAGAGGATGCAATGGAAATTATTCAATACAGCATCTGCGAGCATCAAGACGACTCCTATCTTCAATAATCTTTTTAAGTAAAACCACCGCTTCTTCGGCTGCCATCGCTGCCGGGGGAGCGGTTTTTTAATGCTCACCCTCTACCCTTCATAAATAAATCTGTTCAAATCAATCGTTATGTTTTAAAATATTTTTTTGTGCCATCAGTAAAATATAATTCATCGCTTGGAGATCAGCATATGAATCAGACACTTAACAACGCTCAAAAGTGGAAACAATTCTTCGTCATATTGCTTCCGATACTTATCACCCAAATTTCTTTATCAGCCATGACGTTCTTTGACACGAACATGTCCGGACATTTTAGCCCTGTGGATCTGGCCGGCGTAGCCATTGGAAGCAGTCTGTGGATCCCTATTCAAACAGGCCTCAGCGGTATATTAATGGGTATCACCCCGATTGTCTCCCAGCTTGTTGGGAGTGGGGAGAAAAATAAAGTCCGGTACAATGTCATACAAGCGCTGTATCTTGCCGGAGTCCTCGGAATCGTGGTCATTGCCGCTGGCATGATTCTACTGAATCCCATTCTTCAGTTCATGAACTTGGAGCAAAGGGTCGAGGAGGTGGCCTTCTACTATCTGTCTGCCATGGCCTTCGGTATCGTTCCCTTATTCGGGTACTCGGTACTCCGTAATTACATGGATGCTTTGGGACAAACTCGAATTACAATGATGATTACCCTAATCTCCTTACCCGTTAACATTTTGCTAAACTATTTGCTCATCTTTGGAAATTTAGGTCTTCCTCAGTTGGGAGGGATTGGTGCGGGTATTGCCTCGGCAGTCACGTATTGGTTTATTTTTATCATTGCTATCTTTTTTGTCCATCGGGTTGAGCCGTTTGCTCAATATGGCATCTTTCGTGAACGACACAAGATTTCAATTCAAAAGTGGAAAGAATTAACGCAGATTGGAGTACCCATTGGGTTTGCCATCTTTTTTGAAACTTCAATCTTCTCTGCTGTTACACTGCTTATGAGCAGATTTGATACGAATACGATCGCGGCGCATCAGGCTGCCTTGAATTTCGCCTCAACCTTATATATGCTCCCCCTGAGCATCAGCATGGCTTTAACGATACTTGTCGGATATGAAGTCGGGGCACAGCGGGCAAAGGATGCGAGAACATACAGCAATATCGGAATCGGATCAGCTGTATTACTCTCACTCATTACAGCGGTCATTCTAATCGTATTTGGCGAACAAGTGGCTGGGATTTATTCTACCGATCGAACTGTCATTGAACTAATACAGCATTTTCTCGTTTATGCCATCTTCTTTCAAATATCGGATGCCGTGGCGACGCCGGTGCAAGGCGCTTTACGTGGATATAAGGATGTTAATCCTGCATTTTTTATAACACTAGTCGCTTACTGGCTGATCGGACTGCCTGTCGGATATTTGACCGCTACCTATACAGAATTAGGCCCTTACGGTTACTGGATCGGATTAATCACAGGTCTCGCGGTAGGTGCTGCAGCTCTCATGTGGAGACTGATCGCTGTTCAGCGTAAGTTCAGCACACCGTCGAATCATTAAATTTGAATTTTATATCAAAAAAAGCTGACTCGTTGATACCTGTGGAGGTAGTTCGAATCAGCTTTTTTATTGATGTGTTATTGAGAAAGACGAATCGCTAGCTCATACATATCCATATCAATAGAGCTCTTCGTATTGACAACAAGGTCAATATCCGTAAGCGTCAATTGATTATTAATAATACCACAAGCTTTGTCCGATTCTCCCTCAATCAGCTTGCGTACAGCAAAGTCACCTAATTTGCTTGCAAGGTTGCGGTCAAACGGCGTCGGCGTACCACCGCGCTGAATGTGTCCAAGCACCGTAACACGCGGCTCGTAAGATGGGCAGCGAGCCATAATCTCTTTGGCCACATCCTCACCCTTACCCACACCCTCAGCAACGATAATGATACTGTGGCGCTTGCCGTGCTCAAAATTCGATTGCATACGCTGAGCAACCTCATCCATATCGAATGGAACTTCAGGTACTAGGATGGTTTCCGCACCCGAAGCAAGTCCTGCATGCAGCGCAATATCACCGCAATGACGTCCCATAACCTCAACAATGGAGGAGCGTTCATGAGAAGTCATCGTATCACGCAGCTTGTTCACTGCATCTACTACAACGCTGACGGCTGTATCGAAACCAATCGTGTAGTCAGTAAACGAGATATCATTGTCGATCGTACCTGGCAGCCCCATTGTTTTGATACCCAGCTTACTCAGCTTGTTAGCACCTTGATAAGAGCCGTCACCACCGATTACTACGAGACCGTCAATACCGCGCGAGCGCAAAACATCCGCACCCTTCTGCTGCCCTTCAAGCGTCATAAACTCCTTGCAGCGAGCGGATTGAAGAACGGTTCCCCCACGCTGGATGATATCCCCTACACTGCGCAGATCCATCGGGAAAATGTCATTGTTCAGCAGGCCCTGATAACCACGCTGGACACCAAAAACCTCCAAACCGAAATACAGACCGCTGCGAACAACAGCACGAACGGCCGCGTTCATCCCTTGCGAGTCTCCTCCACTTGTCAATACTGCGATTCTTTTGACTGCTGTCATTGATGACTTCCTCCTCTTAATTCTCAATACATATGTTTACGAATCCATTTGGAATTGGCTAGAAAAAAGCGCCTTGTGACAGGGCTGTTCTTCAGCAATCTTTTGGATACGGAACGAACTTCCTGCTGCTCACTGACTTTAGGATCAGATAAGTACAGGGCCAGCAGCCCTTCTATGATCATTCGATGAAAAGAACTTGCAGGGATAACTGAAACATCCTCCTGCGCCTTATCCACGATATAGGCAAAACGCTCCATCATCTCATTCTCACTTTCGTAATAATTACAAAAGTTCAAATCACCGCCCTGCCTGTCTTCTTCCTGATCAATCAAATAATCCAGCATGATGTGCAGTCCCGTCACATGCGGAAAATAAGAAGCATGTATGGAGGAAGCTCCATCATCATCAAGATGCGGGTCTGAAGCAGCAAGGAATAGCATGAATACTCCCAGTGTGGAACCCGTAGCTGCTGCGAATTCATTCCAGTTCAGCTCAGGTGTGCGGTGCTTGTGAAGCTCCCACCATTCAAGCAGCGCTTTCTCGCGAAGCTCGGGATGAATGTGCTTGTACACCTGCAGATCGACATACAGACCGGCTAGGTCCGTTACATACGATTGTGCCTGATCGTAGCCTGGCAGCTTCTTTATGCAGGATTGGCAGGTAAGTACCAGGCTATGCAAATATCCTTCATCTTCCTGTTCCTCACGCAGAGCGTAATAGTTCGACAGCTCTGCTTGAGGATTCACTGCATCAAGCATTGATTTATGTAACAGCCTGAAGTCTCCTTCATCCATGGAAGTGCTCCGATCACATAAGTTGTCCAGGTAGTCACTAATCGTCTGATAAGAAACAATAAGAGGAATGAGCACATTCCGCATCGGCAAGTTAACAGCTGCATAAATGGAGCCGCCCTCACAGTGGAACTGTTTGCTTGCTATGCTGGCAAGCGCCTGGGTTCTAAGCTCCTGGTCAGGAATTTGTTCTGCTCTCGTCTTTATTAGTTTAAGCTCTTTTCTTGCTTCAGGCAGTATATATTTATACACCCGATTCATCAATCCGATGGGCCCCCGTGGAACATTGCGATTATGTTGTTTTTGTTTAATCAAATAACGGTGCCTCCACTATGTTATCTACATATTCATACCTGTTCAAACCACTATTATTATAATATGACATGTGAATTTGTACAAATAAACGATAGGAAAAAGTCCATATTACCATATAAAGCGAATACATTTTTTAGAAACAATAGGTCTCAAAATCCATACCACTCCCTAAGCTATATATGAAAGCGTATAACTTATTCATCAGGAACTCGGCAAAATAAGGTTGTTGCGGTGACTATTTATGATATAATTTCCATATTTCAATGTAAAAAGGAGTTTACACCTCATGTCATCTGATGAACCTCTGTCGTGGAGAAGACTGCTCACTTTCTTCATCCCTCTAGGCATATCTGCCTCTCTTGTGACCATCTCTCATGTCATTATTAACAGCACACTAGCGAGATCCGACCAAGCCGAGGTCGTCATCGCAAGTTATGCACTGGCAGGAAGCCTGCTCGCAGTTACCGAACGGCCCTCTACCCTATTGCGCCAAACATGCTCTGCTCTGGTCAGGGACCGGCTTTCTTTTCAAGCCCTCATTTATGTGACCAAAATCTTTCTTGCAGCTGTGCTGCTGCTCGGCGGAGCCATCGTATACACCCCTATTGGGACATCGATCTTTAAGTACTTGTTCGGTGTGGATGAAACTTTGCTTAAACCGGTTATCCAGGTCTATCAAATTCTTATGTTTGTCAGCATCTTCTCTGTCATACGCAATATCTATCAGGGCGTTATTATTACAAACAACAAGACCAAATGGCTGACGATCGGAATGATAATTCGGCTGGCTGGCATGTATTCATTATCTCTGTACTTTATATGGAGTGATTCCGTAACCAGCGGTACGGTGGGTGCGATTATTTTTGCAGCAGGTATGCTTATCGAAGCCGCAGTCAGCTATCTGGAAGGACGTAAAATAGTACAGCACATGCCGGAACAAATAGAAGAGCATCACATCAAGACGAAGGGGCAGGTATTCTACTTCTATAAGCCGCTGCTCTTATCCAGTCTTGTCGCTATGTTTATAGGCCCTATCATCAATATCATGCTTGGAAAAACCGAAGGCATTGCTCTAGCTATCTCCTCATTCGCTATTGCGGGGAGCATCATGCAGCTCATGCTGAGCTTCTTCACCTATATTCATCAGATCGTACTGAATTTCTACACTGAATATCCTAAGAAAGTAAATCAGTTTGCCCTTACCATGGGATTCATTCCGTTTCTCTTAACATTGACGGTAGCTTACACCCCTCTGGGTCCTTGGTTTCTTGAACATGCAATGAATGTTCACGGAGAACTGCTTGAGGAGAGCTTGCGTACTTTGCAGGCCTTTATTTTGTTCACTCTCATTACACCATTCCTCGATTACAGTAATGGACTCATCCTCCTGCGGGGACAAACCAAGACCATGTTCCGCTCCCAGACAGCCAATGCCATCTGCACAACCATTGTGCTCGTTATCCTCGTCCTTGCTTCTCCAGGATTAAACGGAGTTATAGGCGCTGTCGCTCAATCTACCGGCCTGCTTGCAGAGCTGCTGATCGTATGGATGGTTATACGCAAAACGAATCGCGAGCCCAGCTTACAATCAAAGTCATCATCGAACAAATCCATAGATGCTTAATCACATAGATGTGAAGATTGTGTGAATAAAATCACAGAAATCACCAAAAAAGCACAGTCCCCCAAGTGGGGAACTGTGCTCTCAATTTTCGCTTTCATACAAACTTGTATAAGAAATCCGGTAACCGGAACAATTTCTTACAGTTTGATTACGTTAGCTGCTTGAGGACCACGGTTGCCTTCAGTGATTTCGAATTCTACCGCTTGACCTTCTTCCAAAGTTTTGAAACCGTCACCTTGGATTGCTGAGAAGTGAACGAATACATCGTCTCCGCCTTCTACTTGAATGAAGCCATAACCTTTTTCTGCGTTAAACCATTTAACTGTACCTTTCAAATGAACAACCTCCTAAAAATGCCGCCATCTATGGCGAATATCTACATTATACTTTATTGATTTTTACTTTGCAATTAAACTTTTTCGGTTTCCGTAAAATAATTTGCTTTGGCATCAAGGGTAAGGTATCATTTTACCAAAACCGCAAATTGGAGAAATGCACATGATTAAAAAACATCAAATATACAAAAAAGACAAGTGGAATATGATGACTGTAGAGGTTCAGGGACGTTATCTCGTTCTTCGTGAAATCTCAGATCAATGGGGCGAGGAGACTCATACCTTTATGAGCAGACCCGCACTTATGCAATGGGCTGAGAACCGTTTTCCGAAGGAGAACTATAAAGATAATGAAGAAGAATGGACCGAGATTATGAAAGCCTTCAAAGAGGTGTAACTATAAATGAATGTTGGCATGAGCTATGTCATTTTTATTGTTGCCGCCTTCTTGCTGGGCTTTGTCATTATCACGAAGAGAGACAGCATACCCGATAAGCTGCGACGACCGCTTGCCATCGCGGCCCTGATCATGGTCGTGCTCGCTTTTATCCTGATTCTATACAGCATGGTATCACTCGGGAGCTAAAGATCTGAACCTTAGAATTTCAGTATTAGCCATATACTAATGCTCCCTTTCAAATATTTCAGTATAATGTCGGTCATACTAAGCGTTAGTGCCTTAATTATAAGGAGGATACGCTCTAGTGAATGCGAGAAGAACCATCTCCATTGCTGTCATTGCTGCATGCATCCTGTCTCAGACCGCTTCAGCATATGCACAGACTGACCGACCTGAACTGTCGTTATCGTATAATCATCAAAGGAGGATGAATATGAGTAAAGTGTTAAAACGCAGTGAAGTACCTGTAGAGAACCAGTGGAAACTAAGTGATATTTTCGAGAGTCAAGCTGCCTGGGACAAGGAATATGAAGAAGTCAAAACGCTGGCTCAGCAGGCTGGTGAATATCAAGGTAAGCTGGACAACGAGAACAGCATAAAGTCCTGCTTTGAGCTGGAGGATGACATTTCACTTAAGACTGAGCGCTTGTACGTTTACGCTCATATGCATCATGATGAAGATACAGCCGATCCTACATACCAATCCCTTCTGCAAAAAGCAAAAAAATTAAGCGTTGGGGTCAGTGAGTCCCTATCGTTTGTCGTGCCGGAAATTCTGGCATTGCCTGAGGATAAGCTAGACGCGCTCATTGCCAGTCCAACGCTCAAGCCATTTAAATTCACACTCGTGGAAATGAAACGTGAGAAGGCGCATGTTCTCTCCAAGACAGAGGAAGCACTGCTTGCCCAAGTCGGCAATCTGTCTCAGGCACCGCAAACGATCTTTGGTATGCTGAACAATGCAGATATGAAATTTCCGAAGATCAAGGATGAGAACGGCAACGAAGTGGATCTCACTCACGGCAGCTACATTCAGTTTCTAGAGAGCCCGAATCGGGAAGTCCGGGAGCGTGCATTCAAGGCTGTGTACAACACCTACGCCAAGAACAAGAATACGATTGCCGCTACACTGAATGCGAATGTAAACAAAAACATTTTCTATTCCACAGTACGCAAATACCCTTCCGTCATGGAAATGTCTCTCTATGGGGACAACATTCCGAAGGAAGTGTATACGAACCTGATCGATACCATTCATGAAAGTCTGCCTTTGCTGCATCGTTATATGAATTTGCGCAAAAAGCTGCTGGGTACCGACGATCTCCATATGTATGATCTGTTCGCACCACTGGTAGAGGAATACAAGATGGACATCACATATGATGAAGCCAAGAAGACAGTTAAAGAAAGTCTAAAGCCGCTTGGTGAAGAGTACTTGACTGCGCTTCAGGAAGGCTATGACAATGGCTGGATCGACGTGTACGAGAATGAGAACAAGCGTACAGGTGCATATAGCTGGGGCGCTTACGGCACTCACCCTTACGTGCTGCTGAACCATAAGGATAATCTGAACAGCATGTTCACACTGACACATGAGATGGGTCATGCGCTCCACTCGTATTTCTCAGACAAAGCTCTGAAATACAGAGATGCACAATACACGATCTTCCTTGCAGAGGTCGCTTCTACAACAAACGAGGCCTTGCTCATGGATTATCTGCTTAACAAATCAACAGACCCCAAAGAGAAGCTGTATCTGCTGACCTATTATGCGGATCAATTCCGCACTACGGTGTTCCGCCAAACGATGTTTGCGGAATTTGAGAAGATCATTCATGAGCGGGCAGAACAAGGGGAATCTCTGACTCCTCAGCTGCTGTCTGAAATATACTATGATCTGAACAAAAAGTACCATGGTGAAGGAATGGTTGTGGATCAGGATATTGAGATGGAATGGGCTCGTATTCCTCACTTCTATACCAGCTTCTATGTTTATAAATACGCAACCGGCTTCTCGGCAGCGACCAGCTTTGCGAAGCAGATCCTCGAAGAAGGCGAGCCGGCTGTTGATCGCTATCTTGGCTTCCTGAAGAGCGGCGGCAGTGACTATTCGATCAATATTCTGGAGAAGGCCGGGGTGGATATGTCCTCTCCAGAGCCGATCCGTGAAGCTATGGCTGTGTTCGAAGATGTTATATCGCAAATGGAGCAGCTTACTAAATAAAGCTTCAATTTCAATGATCCCTTGCCAATATCGGCAAGGGATTTGATTATGTAAACATGAAGGAGAGATCTCGGACGATGACGATTCAAATAAATGAGCAATACTCAATGGACTTGTTAAAAAAGCTGCTGGAGACACCTAGTCCAAGCGGCTATACTCACCACATCATGGAGCTAATTGAAGCCGAAGCCAAAAGTCTTGATGCCGCTTATGAACGGAATGCCAAGGGAGGACTCATCATCTCCATGCCAGGCGAAGATAACAGTCGTACCATTGCGCTAAGTGCACATGTAGACACGCTAGGCGCCATGGTCCGCTCGGTCACAAATCACGGCACATTGAAGCTGACTTCAATTGGAGGCTTCATGATGCAATCCATCGAGAATGAATACTGCCAGATCCATACTCGCAGTGGCAAGGTATACACCGGTACGATTATGTCTACACAGCCCTCCGTACACGTGTACAGTGGAGCAAGAGATTTCAAACGTGAAGAGAGCGTAATGGAAGTTCGGATCGATGAGCGGGTCGAGAACAAACAGGATGTTCTTGGGCTCGGTATTGCAGTAGGTGATTTCATCTCGTTTAATCCTCGTGCAGAATTCACTACCAGCGGTTATATCAAATCCCGGCATCTCGATGATAAAGCCAGCATCGCAGCCTTGTTCGCCCTTCTGGAATCGGCACAGCGTGACGGCTGGAAGCCAAGGCATCAGGTCAAGCTGCTGATCAGTAACTACGAAGAAGTCGGACATGGAACGGCTTATATCCCTTCGGATATCGATGAGATGATCGCGGTTGACATGGGTGCCATGGGTGACGATCTAAGCTGTAAGGAGACCGATGTATCCATCTGTGCGAAGGACTCCTCCGGTCCTTATGATTATGAAATGACAACTCGTCTGATCGAGCTGGCTAAGAGTGCCGACATCCCATATGCAGTGGATATTTATCCTCACTATGGTTCCGATGCGTCTGCTGCACTGCGCGGAGGCAACAATATTCGAGCAGCTCTCGTTGGTCCAGGAGTACATGCTTCCCATGCGATGGAGAGAACACACAAACAGGCTGTTCTCAATACGGCCCGATTGCTTGGAGCCTACATTACCAGCTAATTTCGTTAGACCAGCACCTATAGATTGATTTGTAAAAATAAAAGGACTCGCCGATAGACCTGTCTTGGGTCTATAACGGCGAGTCCTTCTTCATATAACTAAACGGCTCATCACCAGCAGCTGCCTTCTATTCAGCCTCTTCTACAAAGCTTCTTCGCTCCTGCTGTAACTTATCAAGCTCAAGCTTAAGACTGTCTCTTGTGGACGATAGAGACGACAGGACACGTTCAACCTCCGCCACACCACGGCCAACCTGCTCTTTACCTTCATTAATTTTATTTTGTACCAGCCAATCCGTGAAGAAGCCATCCAGAAAATAATCAGCAAAGCTCAGCATACCGTCAATCTTTAACTGACCTTGAATGGATAGATCTACATCTCTCAGCTCTTCCTGAAACTCACGCAAATGATATTGTGCAGAATGCACATGAGATTCAGCATCATCCACACGACTATGCTTAATATAAGTCGAGATTGCTCCCCCGCCGAGCATATCATAGGTTCCCCAATTTCCTGCGGAACGCAGTGCTTCCTCAGCCTCATGAAGACTATGCAGCACTCTATGTCCTGCCCTCTCTGCTTCATCAACCTCTTTGATCTGGCCCTTCAGCTTAGCTTCGTGCTCTAGCGAGGTTAGAATGAATGGAGAGGAATCCAGCAGGGTATCCTGCTTCTCTCTCATTAGCTGCTCATATTCCCGCTCCCAGTTCTGCCATTCTGACAATGCGGCCAGCTCTTCGTCTACGCCTTTCATTTGCTGACGAATGTCGTTCAAGGCATGAACCGCTTCGTCATACAGACCTTTGCTCTCAAGAAGCTCAGCCTCTTCCTTTTCCAGCCTTTGCTCTTTTTTACCAACGATGCTGTAGAATACAGAAGCAATGGAAGTGCGTGTCAGCGCATCCACATCCTTTTGTTCTTCAGCCAGATGCGTTTTGCGTTCTGCCACCAGCTCTTCTTTTTGCTGCTCAAGTTCTCTCAAATGGTCAAGCCTGGAGTTCCATTTAGACAAGAGCCTTCCCTTTTCCTTCAGAAATGCCAGTCGCTCATTCACTTCCTGATACATAGACTCCTCCTGTTCAATATCCGTCGTTTACTTCTTGCTAAGCTCAATTTGCTCCGCAAGCTCATTAAGATAAGTCCAGCGTTCCATCAAGTATTCAAGATGCTCCTCTGTTTCGGCCTGCTCTTTCATAAGCTCCTGAAGCCTGGAAGCATCACTGAATGCTTCCTCCATCTGTGTAGTAATCCTCTCAAGCTTACTTTCAGTCTCCTCAATTTGGCTGTCAATGAGTTCATATTCACGCTGTTCCTTGAAGCTGAATTTCAGCTTCACTTTAGGAGGCTCTGGTGCAGCTGACGAAGAAGAATCGGGCTTCACTATCTCTTCCTTTTTGCCAATCGGCTTTTGCTGAATTTGTACGTTTTTAGACAGCCACTCGGCATATTCTGAATAGTTCCCTACATGCACGCGCACCTGACCTTCTCCTTCGAAAGCAAGCACTTTGTCTACTGTCCTGTCTAGGAAATAGCGGTCATGGGATACCACAAATACGACGCCTGGAAAATCATCCAGATATCCCTCAAGAACACTTAGTGTTTGGATATCCAGATCATTCGTCGGCTCATCCAAGAGCAGAACGTTAGGCGCAGACATTAACACACGGAGCAGATACAGCCGGCGCTTCTCCCCTCCGGATAATCTTGAAATGTAAGTCCACTGAGCTGCAGGAGGGAATAGAAACCGTTCCAGCATCTGTGCAGCAGTAATCGTCTCCCCTTCCCCGGTTCGGATCACTTCTGCTTCCTCTTTGATGTATTCGATGACCCTCAGATTCTCATCCATCTCCTGATGTTCTTGTGTGAAATAGCCCAGCTTGACGGTAGGCCCAACGATGATCTCACCTGCATCCGGCTGAATTCCACCTGCAATCATATTCAAGAGCGTAGATTTACCGGTTCCGTTCGGTCCCACAATGCCAACACGGTCCCCCGGCACCGCAATATAGCTAAGGTTATCTACGAGTTTTTTGTGCTCTGTACGCTTGGTCAAGCCTTCAATTTCTAGAATTTTCTTGCCGAGCCGGGTTGATGCTACAGACATCTCCAGATGACCTGAACGCTGTACACCCTCTTGATCTTTTAACTGTTCAAACCGGTCGATTCTTGCCTTCTGCTTCGTCGTTCTTGCCTTCGCTCCTCTGCGGATCCATGCCAGCTCATTCCGCAGTAAATTCTGGCGCTTCTGCTCGGAAGCCGCTTCTCTGTCTTCACGCTCTGCTTTGAGCTCAAGAAATCGGGTATAATTTGCTTCATAACGAAACAAACGGCCATAATCCAGCTCCAGCATGACATTGGCCACACGATCCAGGAAGTAACGGTCATGCGTAATCATGAGCAGTGCACCGCGGCGCTTCTGCAAGTACTGCTCGAGCCATACCACTGAATCATTATCAATATGGTTCGTAGGCTCATCCAGAATAAGCAGATCTGAAGGATGGATAAGTGCCGCTGCCAGAGCTACTCTTTTGCGCTGTCCACCAGATAATGAGTCCATTCTCGCATCATACTGCGTAATCCCCAGCTTGGACAGAATGGTCTTCGCCTCACTCTCAAGCTGCCAAGCATCATAGGCTTCCATTTGCTCACTCTGCTTCGTAAGCCGCTGAAGAAGAGCTTCATCGCTTGGCTTGAGCGCGAGCAGCTCCATCGTTTCCATATAATCACGAACGGCCTGCATTTGAGGTGTATCCCCTTGAAACACCTGCTGCAGCACCGTCATGTCTGGATCAAACTCAGGGTTTTGCGCAAGCATTTGAACCCTTACTTGATTACCGATCGCAATATTTCCTTCATCCGGCTGTTCAAGACCCGCAATAACGCGAAGAAAGGTTGATTTACCTGTGCCATTAACGCCTACAATTCCGATCTTGTCCTGATCACTCATTCCGAAGGATGCATCCTTGAAGAGAATTTTCTCTCCATAGCTTTTAGATATATTCTCAACTGTCATTATATTCATATGTTTATGTCCCTACTCTTTTCTATGGATTGAATCAGTCTCATACTACCTATTGATTCGATTATATACAAATTACAACTTGAGCCTGAGGGAACTTATAGTAATAACAATCCCAGCAGGATGGCGATGCCGCCACCGATGAGTGAGCTGAACAGATTAACCAGATCATTACTCATCCAATGAAGTCCCTTGCCCCGTACTGTATTCTGTCCGCAATGATGATGAACTTCCACATCCTTGCCACAGACAGTACAGTGATACATGCGCTGAATGGTCGCTCCCATCAGAGAATCGGCATACGCTCCAATGAAGCCGGATATCGCTCCAATGATTGCAAATGCGATAAATGCAGTCAATGCACCCTCAGCTTCAGAGCTTAATTCCAGAAACAGATAAGCAAATCCGCCAATCATTAAGGCTCCAGCAGCTGCAGCTGCATTCCCCGTTACGGTGACACCACCCGATGACCCCGGAGGAATGACCTTCCATGTTCTTACTGAACGAGGGGGCTTGGAGCTTAAGCTGCCAATCTCCGTTGCCCAGGTATCTGCAGTAACGGTCGCCATAATGCCGATGAAGGCATATATCCAAACCGGATGGGGAAATATGGCGTGCAGCAGAACCAGCACCATACCAAGCCCGCCGTTCGCAAGCACTTGACCTGCATCCCGATTTCCTGTCTTAGCATACGATTGCTCGAGCTCCTGCTTCTCCCGCTTCTTGTACTTGGATAGTACCGTGGACGTTATGAAGAAGAGAAGCAGCGTTCCAAACCACATGAGATCGCCTGCCCCATAATACACGGCACCCATTATAACCGCAGCTATGCTGCCTGATAAAGTGAGCGACTTCTTGTAATATGCAGCACCGGCGATAAGGAATGCACACAGCGTTCCAATAATCCAATCCATCTGCCGTCTCCTGATTCTATAGTTATTTTAAATATAGTATAACATGTGCAGCCAGACAAAAAAGACACGTCATATACAATCCCTTAGTAGGAATAGATAAGCGTGTCCATAACTTTTCACAAGGATAACACAATTAATTGTTAAATCGTTCGATAACGTGCATTAATAACGGACGATTACAGCTCCCTTAGCTTCATTTGCCCAGGTCAATTCCAGTCGATCTCCTGGCTCAACAGGACCGACACCAGCCGGAGTTCCTGTAAATATAATATCTCCCGGCCCTAATCCATAATGCTCGGATACATAATCCACTATGTTTTGAATGGTAAATATCATGTCGCGAATGTTTCCGCGCTGCACTTCTTTCCCATTCTTATTCAGTGTAAATTCGGAATCGGATAAAGACTGAAGAGATTGAAGAGATTCAAATTCGGATATGGGAGCTGAATTTTTAAATCCCTTTGCCGCTGTCCATGGATGACCTTTTTGTTTGATCACAGACTGTACATCACGCAGTGTAAAGTCAATTCCAAAAGCATACGCATCGATGACTTCATCAACATTCATACCAGGAGTATGGTCTGCCCCGATTCTCACGACCAGCTCTGCCTCATAATGGATCTCTCCGCGGCCCTCCGGAAGTGTAAGCTCTTGACCTTCCATCAGAACTACCGCATGAGAGGGCTTCATAAATATCATAGGTTCATCAGGTACTGCATTCCCTAGTTCTTCAGCGTGCAGGCGATAGTTGCGGCCAACACAATAGACATTTCTGATCTGTGAGTTCATCTTCATCGTAATCCTTTCGCACTAATGTCTAATTTAAGCTTTAAACCATTTCATTGCTTTTTTTGCAAAAGCCTTTTGCCATAAATCCGGATTGTTCGTACACATCATAATGTCCTGATCTATTGCTGCCAAGTTACGCATAATTCTGGATGAATCTACGGTCCATGCCATGACATCAATTCCTTTTTTTCTCATGTCATTCATGAGCTGCTTATTCACATGTGGATATCCTATAGAGAGCAGATCGCATCTAAGCTCACTAAGCTGACGTACTAGATCCGGCGGATATGCGTTAATGATGAGTCCTGTTCGAGCAAACCGATGAATTAACTTTACTTTAACAAGGGATCTGCGGTCAAATGAAGTTATCACGTAATCCTCTTCATTCCATCTGCCAAACAGTTCTCTGAGCACGGCTGCAGGCAAGTGAGGATACATATCCCCTGTCGTCTTGAGCTCAATGTTCAGCTTGACCTTCCCCCTTGTCTGCTCCAGCACTTCAGCCAGGGTTGGAATTCGTTCACCCGCGTATTTCTTTGACTTCCAGCTGCCTGCATCTAGCTGTTTAAGCTCGTGCAAGGTCATGTCCTTCACAAACCCTTTGCCATTTGTCGTTCGCTCTAGCCGATAATCATGGATGACAACAGGATAGCCGTCCCGGGATAGCTGAACATCCAGCTCAATCCATTGGACCTGCGGCTGCTCCATTGCAAGCCCAAAGGCAGCCATCGTATTCTCCGGAGCAAGTGAGGAATAACCACGGTGTGCTACACAAGGATTGTTCATCTCCATCTCCTTACACCAATAATTTAATCTGCTGCCGATATGGAGCCATCTGCTCCTACCTTCACGTCAAACGATCTGAGCTCCAGCTCTTTCATAAGAGCAGCCCCTTCCTTATTCTCCATAGGGACCGGCTGCCCCAGCTCGGCATGATAAGGAATAGCCTTCATCGTGCAGTCTCCATTCTTCTGGCAGCTCGCCTGGAATACGGCAGTTCTCCACGTTTCCTCATTTGTGGATCTTGAGAAAATGAAATTGCCTGTACTGTAAGCAATCCATTTCCCCTTATAGGATTCCAGTCCCTGCAATACGTGAGGGTGTCCGCCAATGACCAGGTCTGCACCTGCATCAACAAATTCACGTCCCAGCTGTGTTTGGAGATCGTTTGCCATCGTCTGACGTTCCTCGCCCCAATGAGACATGACAACGACGAGGTCAGCCTCTTTTCTCGCTTGCCCAATCGCCTTAACAGCATCTGTACTATCATATGCATCTGCAACGCCCGGTTTTCCTGATTCAGCTCGCCAGCTTGCTTCAGGAATAACTCTAGTGAAGCCGAGCAATGCAATCCGCATTCCCTTGATCTCATAATAGACCGGGGCATAAGCATTCTTGCGATCCAAGCCAGCACCAACATATTTTATTTGATAATCCCTTAAATACTGGAGCGTATCCTCAAGTCCTGCCTGCCCTTGATCCAATATATGATTGTTCGCGAGATTAACGATGTCCACTCCCGCTTCCGTCATCGCTTCAAGCGCTTTTGGCGAGGATTTGTACACATAGGATTTGCCAAGTGCGGCCTCTCCCCCTGTCGTCACCGGTGTTTCCAGATTGATAAACGTAAGATCGTCGTTCTGAAAAAGAGTGCCTAGATGACGGTATGGATAATCAAAGCCTTCTCTCTCAAGCAATTCCTCGACCTTGCCCGAGAACTGCACATCACCCGCAAAGCTCATAACGACCCGCTCTCCATCCGCAGGTTCAGCGGACTTATCGGCAGAATTACCTTCGCCATTCTTCGGGTCTGGTTGCTCTTCAGCTTCCTCGGAGGCGGAAGAAGTCGTATCCTCTGAAGCTTGGTTCGGATTCTGATCTTCATCTTCCGTTGATGAAGGGTTCGAGTTATCCTCTTCGGATTCAGATGAGTCCCTCTCTCTGTTGTAAACCTCTGCTGTATTCCCTGTCTCATTCGACTCCTGCTCATCCTGGTTCTCTTCACTACTGGATAAGGATACGTCCGGAGCTTCTGCAGGACCTGTCAGACCCCCTACTGAATTAAAATATATGATAATACCTGCGATACATAAAATAAGGACAACGTTCAATGTAACCCACATTTTGCTTCTTCTGCGCTGTTTCTCTTTTTTCGCAGCCGAATGCTTCTCTGATCTTGACGGCAGCATACTCTCTCCTTCTACTTATTCCTGTTCTTAATGACTCAAATAATTCTAATAAAATCCAAATCTATTATACCAGCAAAAGGATATTTCTTGAATCCGGCTTTATACTCAGGCTGACAATAGATCAGCAATAAAAAAAGAGCCTGCATCCGGAGTGGATGCAAGCTCTCAAATCTAGCAGACCTTTTATATAAGCTCCCTACAGCATTATCTAAGAACTCAGTTTATGCCTTGCCAGGACTTAATGACACAGTCGCTCAGTGTCTCCATATACAATGGATCATTGTTAAGTGAATCGATCCGCATTAGACGCATATCGAGCTCCTTGGCGATCGCTTTCGCTTCAATATCCAGGTCGTATAGTACTTCAAGATGATCGGATACAAAACCGACCGGTGCCACCAGAACATCCTCAACCTGTTCCTTGCTCAGCACCTGCAGGGTATCGAGAATATCTGGTCCCAGCCATGGGGTAGCCGTCTGACCAGCACTCTGCCATGTAAACTGCCAGTTCTCTATGCCTGCCTGGTTCGCAACTGCCTTGGAGGTTTCCAGCAGCTGATCCGGGTAAGGATCTCCCATCTCTATGATCTTCTCCGGCAAGCTGTGTGCACTGAACAGAACACGAACTGAATCGCGCTTCGCACCCGCTTCTTCAAATTGATCGAGCTTAGCACTAACGCGTACAGACAATGCTTCAATCAGCTTCGGATGCAGATGATAGGATTCAACAAAGCTCATCTCAATCCCATGCTCTTCTGCCTTCGCTTGGGCTCTTTTGATATAGGATCCGATGCTCATCATGGAGTAGTGAGGGGCAAGAACGATACCAACCGCTCTTTTAATGCCGTCCTTAGCCATTGCATCCACTCCATCTTCAATGAACGGACTTGCATGCTTTAGACCTTGATAACAACGGAATTCTACCCCAGAGGCTCGCTCATCCTGTGCTAACGTCTTCTCAAGGGATTCCACCTGACTGTTCGTATGCTCGCGGAGAGGGAAGACCCCGCCGACGATAGCTTCATATCGTTCCGTAAGTTCACGAAGCTGCTCCTCAGATGGCTTATTTCCTCTTCTAATATGTGTATAATACGCCTCTATATCTTCCATGCTTTGTGGTGTGCCATACGACATGACAAGCACGCCTACTTGGTTGCTCATAGTAATTCCCACCTTGTCTCTGTATGTTTATAAGTGTGCATTCTGAACCTTCAGCGCTTCAGCTGAATATTCATGCACATAATCTGTCAGCTCCTTGAGCTTGTCAATAGAAGCCTCGGGAAATAGACCATGCCCTAGATTAAATATGTATCCAGGCTGCTGAATTCCTTCGTCAATAATACTTTTTGCATACTTCTTAATGACTTCAATAGGTGCTGTAAGTACGTATGGATCGAGATTCCCTTGAACAGCGAACTTATTCCCCAGTCTTCTTCGACCTTCATTAATGGACACTCTCCAATCCAAGCCCACTACATTCGCCTTGATGTCTGAAAGTGTAGGAAGCAGCTCGCCCGAGCTGACGCCTGGAAAATAAATTTTCGGAACGTCCAGATCAGATAATTCGTCGAAGATACGCGTAATGATTGGCAGCACGTAAATTTGGAAATCAGCTGGAGATAAGGCCCCCACCCAGCTGTCAAATACCTGAAATGCTTTACCGCCATTCTGAATCTGATGCCTTACATAAGTAATAACCATATCACCGAGCTTATCCATCAATTGAAACCAGACTGCTGGTTCGCTGTACATCATTTCTTTGGTTCGAATGTACCCCTTTGAAGGGCGGCCTTCGATCAGATAGCTGGCAATGGTAAATGGCGCGCCGGCAAAGGTGATGAGAGGAACCTTAAGCTCTTTATCCAGAATACGTATCGTCTCCATAATGTGCGACAAATCCTGCTCAACATGAATTGGACGAAGCTTCTCTACATCTGCTGAAGAACGGATCGGGTTGTGAATAACAGGACCTACATCCTTCACAATATCAAAATCAATCCCGATGGAAGCGACCGGATTCATAATATCTGAATATAGAATCGCCGCGTCTACACCCAATTTACGTACAGGCATGAGGGTGACTTCGGCAGCAAGCTCCGGCTGCTTGCAAATCTCAAGTAAAGTGTACTTCTCTTTGACCTTGCGGTATTCGGGATCGTAACGCCCTGCTTGTCTCATATACCATACGGGGAGCTGATCTACAGGCTGCTTATACCCTGCTCTAATAAACCTATCGTTATATGCCATTTCTTGGCCTCCAATAATGTCGTTTCTATAATTTCCATTATGCCCTTTTTAAAACCAGCTAACAAGTAAGCGAAATCGAACATCCATTGACAATTAGATGAAGGTTCCCTTAAGCAAATGAATGCAATCTGAAGAACCGATAAAGCAATGATTCATCAAGTTCCGCACAGAAATGACTCTTCCTGTAGTGTGTTATACTAAAATAATGGCAACAATTGAACCGTACGTTAGCGGCAGAAAGGAAGTGACCCTCATCAATTGAAATCATGGAAAATTAACCTTATCGTGCTATGGTTCGGACAATTTCTAGTCAATGCCGGCATGACAATGGTTACTCCCTTTCTATCATTATACCTTGCCCAGGATTTGGGAGTAACCGGTGAGCGTGAGATCGGACTGTGGGCGGGATTTATCTTTGCAGCCAATTTTGTTACCTCCTTTATATTTCAGCCCCTATGGGGTAAGCTTGCTGACAAATACGGCCGTAAAATCATGCTGCTGCGCTCAGGCTTTGGCATGGCCATTGTTATTACCCTCATGGGATTTGCACAAAACCCATGGCATTTGCTGTTTCTTAGATTACTGAACGGAACAATCTCAGGCTTTAATCCGGCAGCCGTCGCACTGATTTCGGGAACGACACCGAAAGACCGAATGGGATTTGCCATGGGAACTGTTCAATCAGGTCAGGTTGCTGGAACCATTCTGGGACCTTTAATCGGAGGCATATTAGCTGACCTCGTGGGCTTTAGACCTATTTTCTATATCACAGGCATTCTGATCTTCTCTGCTTCACTTCTGGCACTGTTTCTTGTCAGAGAGAACTTTGACCGTGAAGAGGCTGCACAATTGCCAGCACAGACGGTAATGGGAGGACTGCACGAGCTGACCAAAACACCTCAGCTGCCAGCGCTGTTCGCCGTCACCTTCTTGCTGCAGTTCGCTATGATCAGTCCCATGTCTTTGCTTCCGCTATATGTACTTCACCTGCATGGGACGGTAGAGAATCTCGCCTTCTTTGCCGGGATGGTGAGCGCTGTTGCAGGCATATCCAATATGATTGCCTCACCCCTCCTCGGGAAGCTGAGTGACAAGATCGGTTCGCATCGTATACTCACCTTTGCCCTGATCGGAGCAGCCTTGACCCTGATACCTCAAGCTTTTGTACAAAATGTCGGTCAGCTGATCGTGATTCGTTTCTTAATGGGCATATTTATGGGCGGCCTTCTGCCAAGTGTGAATTCCTTGATTCGTTCCTATACACCGGACGGGATGGAGAGCCGTGCCTTTGGGTTCAACAGCAGCACTCTGGCGTTAGGAAATATGATTGGTGCTGTAGCGGGCGGCTTCTTATCCGGCTTTATAGGCATTGAAGGCTTGTTTATAATTTCAGGCGCGCTTCTGTTGATCAATGTGATATGGGTGCATATGAAGCTGTATTCACGGAAAAAGTCAGCTGCATAGCAAGTGGAGCACCTCAACAAAGCTTCCGTTTCATCAAAGAAAAGACATTCTACCTGCAAGTTATCAGGTTGGAATGTCTTTCTTTATGTTTATAATCGCATTCCGGTACTAATAGATGTGAATATAAATGACATAAATATCGCAGATATCAATGGATCGCAACTTAAAATCATTCGATATGGAATTCATATTCATTCAATTTTCTTATGTTTTAGCATAATAACTCCATTATACGATAAATAACTTTTGTTTTCTTCGATTTTCAACATTTGTCATTTTATCTAACGTAAATATAGAATACTCCTCAAGACTACATACCAAAATTTACATTGGAGGAGTGTAACGGAATGAAATCTAACAACAGAATCAGCAAACATTTTGCCCTTTGGAGTACAGCCGCATTGACCGCCTTAACCTTGTCTCTATCCCCCATCGCATCTACTGCCAGCGCGGCTACCGTTGTCGTGCAAGGAACAACCTCTCCTGTACAGTCCACAGCACCGATCCGTAATACGACAATTCCGCCTCTTACTGAGACTGCCAAAACCTCCGAATTACCCAATGTTCTTGTGATTGGCACAGGCGGTACGATTGCAGGACAATCCACAGATGAGACCAGCTTTACCAGCTACAGAGCAGGCTCTCTGGCGATTGGTGACATGGTGGGCTCCCTTCCTAACCTGGACAAGCTTGCTGAAGTGAACACGCTGCAATTCGGCAATTCAGGCTCCTCTGCCTATACCATACCCGACCTATACGACCTGTCGATGTCGGTAGATAAAGCGCTTGAAACTTATGACAGTGTCGTTGTTACTACAGGCACAGATACTATGGAGGAGATTGCTTACTTCCTGGATCTAACGGTCCAAAGCGATAAACCCGTTATTATTACAGGTTCTATGCGTCCTTGGACAGTCATCGGCTCTGATGCGCAAGCCAATCTGTTCAATGCGATTAAGCTCGCTGCAAGTGGACGCACAACTTCCTTCGGGACGGTATTGATGCTCAATGATACGCTGCATTCTGCAAGAGGTGTAACCAAAACGAACGCTTATCGTACCGACACTTTTGAGACCCCGGTGCTGGGCGCTCTCGGATACATAGATGGAGATAACATCCGTATCTATCGTGCTCCTGCCCGGGCAATGAAGCCGGAAGGTACAGCGAAGCCTGTCTTCGACCTTTCCAAAATCTCGAAAGAAAAGCTGGCCGATACTAAAGTTGAGATCGCGATCTCTTATCAACAAGCAGGAGCTGGTGCGATCAGCGGGTTCGTAGCGAACGGAGCAAAGGGTATTGTCACCTCCGGAACAGGTGCAGGCGGAATTTCCAGTGCGATGAGTGCTGAGAGAAGAACAGCCATTGAGGAAGGCGTTGTATTCGTAACCACGACTCGTACCGGTTCAGGAAGTGTCTATAGCGGCGGCGAGGGTATCATATCGGGAGATAATCTGAGCCCGCAGCATGCTCGCATTCTGCTGCTTCTCTCCTTGGCATTCACAGATGACTTCGATACAATTAAAGGCTGGTTTGAAACCTACGGAAAATCCGAAGTATAATCGGCATCAGCCTGACTCTTATCTGTTATACATGAACGAACACCCTCGACAATAAGCATTCGAGGGTGTTCGTTGTTTATTTAACATATGCAATAGCAAGTCCGTCATAAGCCGGGATCAATGTACTGATTAATCGATCGTCAGAAGCCATCAGCTCATTAAATCTTCTGACCGCCTGGACCGAAGGACCATTCTTCTCATGATTTAAAGTTCTTCCGCGCAGGAAGCAATTATCTCCAATAATAAGCGCACCTGGATTCGACAATTCGATTGCATATTCCAGGTATACAGCATAATTCAGCTTATCAGCGTCGATAAAAAAGAAGTCAAATTTCTTCCCTTCCTCCTTCATACGCGCCAAGCTGTCTGCTGCCGGTCCTATTCGATATTCCACTCGATCGCCGAAGCCCGCTTTGCTCAAATGCTCATAAGCCAGAGCGGCATATTCTTCTTTAATTTCAAGTGAGGTTAATTGCCCTGTCTCCCCTAATCCTCTGCTTAAACAAATCCCGCTGTAACCTCCCAATGCACCGATCTCCAAAATCTGTTCTGCTCGCGAGGTCCGCACAAGCATTGTGAGCAGCCGTCCATATGCCGCTGCGACCGATACTTCAGGCATACCACGCTCTTTAATGGCTTCAAGCACTTCCTTCAGCATTTCATCTTCTTCATATAATTTAGAGACATAATCATCTGGTGTAATCATCATCGGATATGGAATCCCCCTTAAATAACTTTCCTTCTTCATTTAATTAATTTATAATAAATGTTTGTTTAATTAAGCTGAGAACGGCGCGTACCTTATTGTACTGGTACAAGCCTTGGCAAGCAAGGCTTGCTTAAAATATATTGGGGCATCCTATTCGTAATTGATCTCAAAAAAAGAATGTCACCAAGGATGGAGCTGAAGCATTTCAATGCAACCTTTGCAATTAATCGCAACGACACCGATGGGACTAGAAGCTGTCGTATCTAGAGAATTAAAACTGCTCGGTTATGAGGATATAACTGTAGAGAACGGAAGAGTTACCTTTGCGGCCGATTTCAAAGATATTGCCCGGTGTAACCTATGGCTTAGAAGTGCCGACCGCATACTTGTGAAGATGGGTGAGTTCAAGGCTACCACCTTCGACGAATTGTTCGAAGGAACCAAAGCCCTTCCATGGCAGGAGTGGATCCCTCAAAACGGCGAGTTCCCCGTTGAGGGCAGATCTCATAAATCTCAGCTAAGCAGCGTACCTGCATCTCAAGGTATTGTCAAAAAAGCAATCGTTGAGAAGCTGAAGCAAACCTATCATACCGAATGGTTTCCAGAGAACGGCGCCCGCTTCGTCATTGAAGTTAATCTTCATAACGATATCGCGCTTCTGACCCTGGATACAAGCGGAGCAGGTCTTCACAAGCGGGGCTACCGCAAGCTGGTTACAGAAGCCCCGCTCAAAGAAACCTTGGCTGCTGCTCTCATTCAGCTCAGCCGCTGGGGCCCGCACCGTCCCTTCTACGATCCATTCTGCGGGTCAGGAACATTGCTTGTTGAAGCGGCGATGATAGGCTGGAATATCGCTCCTGGACTTCGCCGTTCGTTTAATAGCGAGCATTGGCCGCTCGTATCCAAGGAATTGTGGGATGAAGCCCGCGAAGAAGCTTTTGATTCAGTTAAAGATGACATCCCTCTGCAGATTGCCGGCAGCGATATAGATCCGAGTGCAATTGAGGTAGCACAAGCTGCGGTCAAGAGTGCAGGATTTGCCAAAGAAATTAAGCTTGATGTTCTGCCTGTAGCCAAAGTGCGCTTACCCGGAGATTACGGATGTCTTATTACCAACCCTCCATACGGCGAACGGCTAGGAGAACAAGCTGAGGTAGAAAAGCTCATTCGCCAGCTTGGACGAGTGGCCGCCGAGGTACCGACTTGGTCCTTCTTTGCGATTACATCCACCAAATCGTTTGAACGATACTTCAATCAGAAGGCGGATAAACGCAGAAAGCTGTTCAATGGACGTATCGAGACCCAGTACTATCAATTTCTAGGTCCCCTGCCTCCTAAACCAGCTCGAAACTAAAGCATGCTTGAACACAAAAGAGTAAACCTTAAGCCGTTTACTCTTTTTTAGTTCATTAGTTTGCATCTTCCGAATTTCATAAACAACGGAATGGAGAGATATAATGTATCTTGTATCCTGTACGTTCAAAGGAGGAATCATACTTGTCCAAGCTACTTAACACACCTTCGTATCCCTCCTCCCGATCCATAAAGTGGAGGAGTTCACGATATTTGTACTACCTCATATTTGTGATCCTGATGATTCTGAAGCTGGGATACTTCCACAGCCAGCTCAATGCCAGAAATATTGATATGAATTTTCTCGATTATGTAATTACTTTCGGATCTTTGCTGCTCGTCTCGTTCTGGGTGCTGTGGCTCCCGCAGCGCGCAGCAATTATCACTCTAATTGTACTGAATGTGCTCCTCAGCGCACTCATCTATGCCGACCTCGTCTATTATCGGTATTTTCAAGATTTCATCACCATCCCTGTACTGCTGCAGGCTGGTCAATTAAGCTCGCTGGATGACAGTATTTTCTCACTTCTGAGATTTGCAGATCTGTGGTTTTTTGCAGATCTACTGCTGCTTGCCGTATTCTCTGTATGCGTTCTCTTTCTCAATAAACGAACAGTTAGAGCGCGAAGCGCGGATAAAGAATATGCACCTAAGTGGCAGCGATTCCTCAGCGGCACTCTTGCTCTTGTGATCGGTGCAGTACTTACCTTTGGTCCTATTGAATTTTACAATCGCACATGGGCGGTCGGTTTATTTACCGGCAACTGGTGGAACCTCAGCTTATATAATGTAACGGGCTTGCTCGGATTCCATGGCTACGATCTATACCGGTATAATAAGGAGCGGCAGAATAGCCAAGCAGGCTTGACGGATGAGGAAATGAGCGAGGTTAGGCAATTCTTTGATTATAAGCAGCAGGAAGCGCTAAAAGCAGCCTCATCGGACACTTTTGGCCAATAT
Source organism: Paenibacillus urinalis (assembly GCF_028747985.1). NCBI lineage: Bacteria > Bacillati > Bacillota > Bacilli > Caryophanales > Paenibacillaceae > Paenibacillus > Paenibacillus urinalis. The sequence goes on along the minus strand of NZ_CP118108.1, from coordinate 1,864,840 downwards.
AAAGGTAAGAATGTCATGCTCGTGCAGGTTGAAGCTCTAATGAATTTTGTAATTAACAAAAGCATAAACGGGCGGGAGATCACCCCGCATCTCAATGCATTAATGAAGGACAGCTTATATTTCAAAAATTTCTATCATCAGACCGGTCAGGGACGAACCTCCGATGCTGACCTATCTGCCAACATATCGCTGCATCCCCTGCCGACAGGATCTGTATTCACCCGCTACCCGGATCATACTTATGATTCGCTCCCGTCTGTTCTAGGAGAGCAAGGGTATTACACAGGCGCTTATCATGCTTACGAGAGCAGCTTCTGGAACCGGTATACGATGTACAACCACATGGGATATGACGAATTCATGAGCAAAAATGATTACACGATAGACGAGCCGATCGGCTGGTCGCTGGGAGACAAATCTTTTTTCCGGCAATCGCTTGATCAACTGACTAGCACCAATGAGGAGCCTTTCTATTCCTTTATGATCACACTAACGAACCACCATCCTTATACTCTTCCGGAATCTATACAAGAGCTGGATGTAGGCGAATTTAACGGAACTCTGTTTGGCGACTATCTCCAAGCCGTGCATTATTCCGATGCGGCGATCGGAGAGCTTATTGAACGGCTGAAGAAGGAGGGACTGTGGGAAGATACCCTATTTATGCTCTATGGCGATCATGATAATTCTCTAAAGGAGCGGTCCAGCTATGAGGCCTTCCTCGGCAAAAAAATTAGCGATCTCCAGATGCATCAAATCATGAACCAAGTACCACTACTCCTCCATTTACCTGATGGAAAACGATCTGGAGTATATCTAGAGCCAGCGGGACAAATGGATATCGCCCCAACCCTTCTTCATCTGCTCGGTATCGAGACAGATTCGAAGTATTTTATGGGGAATGATCTGCTGAACAGCCGAAATCGAATGGTTGTACTTCGTACAGGCGCTTTCGCTACAAGAGAGCTGTATTACATCCCTTCAGACGATTACCGCTTTGAACATGGAAGCTGTTATGATGCGGACTCAGAAGAGCGGACAAACGTAAATGCTTGCGAAGCTTCATTTGACGATGCAAAGAAGCAGCTGTCGATATCGGATCGAGTCATTACTTACGACCTGATCGCGAGGCTTCGTGATTCGTCGAAATAAAAGTAGCCGTCATCAACAAAACCCCCGTCTCCTATGAGAACGGGGGTTCATTGGTATGCAGGTCAGTTGTCTTCAGGCTTCTTCGATGCCAGGCTGGCATGGAGTGATGCGAGACGTTCCTTTTCTTCTGAGAGAATTTCCTCTGCAAACTCAGTACCGCTGTAGTTTAGCTGCTGCCGGGCTACCGCCACTGCATTCTCTGCACGCAGCAATCGCTTATTCGCTTGCTCGAGCATATCTGGTGTAGGATGCGACATCGCCTGGGAAACTGCATGATGCAGTTTTTTTACTGAGTTGGAGGCTTGCGCCACCGTCGTATAGGATTGCAGACTGGAATGATCGTGTTTCATATCGAAGCACACTCCTCTCTCAAAGTCCCTGCTACATCTGTTAGCATGGATATTAAGAAAGGTCGTTATGCACAGAACTTAATTTTTAATAAATGGAGCTGCCTTGGTAAGCACTTCTTCCTCTGTCGGTGCACTGATGTAACGTCCATTAACGAATACAAAAGCTCTTTTGCCGCAGGGTCCGCAATAGGATTTGCAGCCTACCTTGATCTCAGCATCTGGGGCCATCTTCTGAAGCTTAGGCACCAAAGACTTTAATTTGACATGCTTACATTTATCACATACTCGAATATCGTTAGCCATGTACTCCCCTTCTCACAAGAAAAACATCATTCGGCTTCTTAACAATTAGTCGTGGAAATGATTCCCTTGCGCAGGATTTGTAATAACAAAACCTTCTTTAGGGAAGTACAGATAATCCACTTTGATGCCGTCCAGCATCGGCTTGCCTGTTTCAAGCACCAGGTCGATTTCTTTGTCTGTAGATACAACCTCATCATTCTCTTTCGGTGTATCAAAATCAATCCCATAGTGTACATGATCACCATGATCGAGTGTGATCAGGACGCGTACATATTTACCTTCGTTCTCAGGGAGTGCAAGCTCACGCTTAAGCACTTTAGCGGCATTACGAGTAATTTTTGCTTTCATTATAATTTCATCTCCTAGTGTCATCTATATAGAAACTGTCAGCAATTTATAAATTGGCTCAATTTCAATACCCTATATTTTAATCAAGAAGCGTGTATTTAGCAATATCTGCTGATTGAATCCATTTCATAATACATCATTTCTATTTGCGGCCTACTACATTCGGATATTTGCGTTCTGCCCTCTGAACGAACCAGTTCATGAGGAACATCGTGACCCCGATATCATCAATCGGGAGGAGAGGCAGCACATCAGGCATAATCCAATATACCGCGGCAGGAACCAAGAAGAGAAGCTTGTCCTGCAATTGAACCTCTGAAGACATGAGAAGAGCAGGCATCCTTTTAAACACATGAGACCAAGACTTTAGCGATAACAGCTTCTTCCATTTCATGATGATCATACTCCTTCCGGGTTATTACTATCATAACATACGTGTAAATTCAGGGGAGGTTTCCATACCTCCCTTATGCAAATTGCTCCAGATTGTGTGCCATATAACTCAGATCTCAGCGAAGAAGCAGGCGGATGGCAGACACCATAAGCCGCTCGACCTCAGCAGCAATTGGAATATATTGATGAACTGGCAGCGGATTAGTCCCGAGTCCGGTTTCAACGGTAAAGCCTGGTCTGCCATACTCCTGAATAAACCAATCTTTATATCCTGCATCACTTTCCGTCAATTTAACCGGAGCATACCCTGTTGCCGCTGCTAGCTGCTGAGCCCATGCCTCACTGAATGCCGGCTCGTAATCACGATAGTTCCAGTATATTTCTTCCCCTTGACTATGCAGTGCGATGATCATGTCGAATTTCTTATCCATCGTCCATTCTGCCAAGGCTCTGGACTCGGGTTCAGTCAGGGGATGTTCTCCTCCATAATCTCTTGGTCCAGGGCAAGTCACAGAACGGCGTTTCGCTTCTTCGTAAAAATGAGCAGGAAATTGGTCGTTAAGATCAATGCCTCGAATGTTCGCCTTCCAGCCCGAGAAGTCAGGATTGCCGCCATTCATTTCGAGGAGTTCTGTAGAGAAGGGATGAGCATTCGCTCCGTTTAGAACCAATTCTATGCCATCAGGATTGAGCATTGGCACCACCCATAAGGTCACTTGTTCAGCCCATCCATCGGATAAGCAGCCCTGCCAATCCTGTTGTTCTTCCAGAGCGGCCATGTAGCTTTTGACAAAATACATCAGACAAGGAACGTTCAGCCACTCATTCGCATGCATACCTGCATTGACGTGCAGCTGAATTGGCCCCTTTCCAATTCTAATGTATGGAATCTTTCTTCCAAGCACACTGCATCCCATCGTCCCCAGCTCACTCATCGGCGTTCTTAGGCTTTTTATGTGATCAAGATCTTGTTCAAGCTCACGATACCCGTATAGATTCATCCCTTATCTCCTCCTATAAACTAAGTGAAGGTCAAGAACCATATTTACGTGCATTATATGCTGCTTATCATCACATTCGTGATAAATCCCTAAGGCGGAATCGAGATGTTGCTGTTAAGTATGTATATAAAAAGACAGCCCTGTCCTTTGAACTCTGCCGTTCAATGTCAAGGCTGTCTTAATCTTCAATCGTTACAATTTGGATACTTGCCATACGACCGGGGTATTACGAATCTGCTCTCCAAGCCAGGATCTCGCAATGCTTTGAAACATAACCGGATCACCCGAGCAAAAAAACTGATGAACAGGCGTTTCATCACCTATGGCGAGCTTCCCCTTGTCATATAAGATCGTGCTCGTTTCTCTGGCAGTCTCATCGGCAGAACTAATTAATTTGACATGAGGACCCATCGCCTGACCAATCGGCTCCATCAAGAACGGATAATGAGTACAGCCTAGAATAAGGGTATCGATTGGTTTGTCTTTCATGCCGTTCAAGGACTCACTAACAGTGGATCTCGTATGCTCGGACCTGAAATCCCCTTGCTCGACCAGCGGGACAAGGGCCGGACAAGCCTGACTCATAACATTGATATATGGAGACAGCTGCTTAAGTGCTGTTGTATACGCTCCGCTGTTGATCGTACCCATCGTACCGATGACTCCAATATTACCTGTTTTGGTAGCTGTTATCGCGGCTCTGGCACCGGGATGAATGACACCGATCACCGGAATATCCACTTTCTGCGATATATGGTCCAGCGCAGCTGCTGTTGCCGTATTACAGGCAATAACGATAACTTTTGGATCAAATTGAATAAGAAAATCTACGATTTGTTCTGTAAATTGTTTTACTTCCTCGGACGAACGGGGTCCGTATGGTGTGCGGGCCGTATCTCCAAAATAAATGACTTTTTCCCGCGGAAGCTGACGCATCACTTCTTTGGCTACAGTCAGCCCCCCAACACCAGAATCTAATATTGCGATAGCTTGTTGCACGAACACACCGCTTCCTTCTTTACATATTTCCATCCCTTTTCCATCCTACCCTATGTTTCGGACGGCAAAAAGGTACCTACATATTACCCGATTTAGTATGGGCGTGTAAACCAAGCTCAGCGCAAAAAGGCCTTTTGCCTCATCCCTATACCTACAGGGAGCGGCAGTCAGGCCTTTGCTACGAATCTTTACGCCTATAATGTATCGTCCTCTGCTGCTTCTTCAGCAGTCTGCTCAGTCTTTGCAGGTTCACTGATCCCAGACACCTTAGCGACCTCGTTCCCTGAACTGATGCCCCGGATATCTTGCAAGAAGCCTTCTGTCGATTCCTTCACTTTGGAAGCGATCCTCACACTCTGCTCGCTGACTTTCTCAGCCAGGTTCTGCCCCTTCTCTGTAACAAGCTTGGCATTCTCCGCAATATCCTCGCGGAGCTCAGCTCCTGATTTGGGGGCAAACAGCAGCGCCGTAATCGATCCAGCAACCGTCCCAATTAAAGTACCCCATAACAAGCTCTTGTTCGTATCTTTCATGCCTGCTCACTCCTTCTCACGCGGGCTGGAAGCACCCGGAGCAGGAGCGTTACGCTGCCATGTGTGCCATACCGTCATGGCTGCATCAACGTATCGGAACATTTGACCCAGGCGCTGTTCATTGTCCTGGTGTGCGCCATCCACATGCTTGTGTGCTGAACGAGACAGCTTGACGCTGATCTCATCCATCGTGCGGCTGATCTGCTGCAGTACCGTACCTAGCGAAGCGATTGACTCAAAGAGAGGGGCTGACTTCTCTAGATATCCCTGCATATCCGATATCGCTTTATTCGTACCTTGAATCATGGCTGAGGTATCTGCAGCGAGTATATCGGTTTTCTCTTCGAGCTGACTGACACTCTGTTTAACCTGCTTCATCAAGCTTCTTGCTTCAATAAGCACCACAACGCCTGCAGCTGCAAGGATAATAAAAGCCCCTGCCATCAGCGCTACACTCCATGCGATCATGTTCCAACCCTCCTGCTAACCGGGCGAAAGCCCATTTTTTAGTTAATGCATTATAAGCAGGAGGAGCCTGACTTGACACAACAAAATTCAATAGTACATAAATCGATCAGATTAGGACGAAATGTTCCCAGCGTAATAGGGTGCACCTGGATCCAGATCTATTACATATCTTAGAGGTGAAACCAGCGATTCCTGATGCTCGCAGCGCCAGCGCTGTTCCCCGGATGAACCCAGCAGCTGACCATCCTGTATCACATCACCCTGATCAAATATATAATAGGCGGCACCGTATAAGGTACGAGCTACGACATCCGGATCCATCCCAGCAAAGTGACATTGAAAATCCGGCACCCCTAATGAGGATAACCCCACCGTATCCATCACCAGCTCACGTCTAGCTTCACTGCCTCCCGCTTGATACAGCCTTACATTCATCGCTCCGTACAGATGATCTCCATTTTCGATCGCTTTGGCATAAGCAGAAGGATTCACCAGTTTGTCACTGCCGTAAAAGTAAACCGCTTCACAAGGTGCCACTTCTAGAATAGCGAGCAACGCCTGCTGGAACAGCTTCAATCGCTCTTTATGCGGCAGGGCCGCCGTAAACATATCATGTATGCGAATCTGATACTGGCACAGGTCTGTAACCTCATTTGCTTCGCTCCAATGCCAGGACTGCTCCACAGCACCCTTGAAGCGGTTCTTGTCCTGAATCTTGGTGACAGGCAGAATGCAGGTCTGTGCAGGAACGGTCCCGTCTTCAAAATTAACCATATGCTCCATATGCATAATGACTAGAAGCTCCTGCTCTTTATCTGCTGCCTCGGCTTGATTCTGAACCTTATTCACTGCGTCCTTGTTGACAGGCCGTTTCATCACTCTTGCTTTTCCGGTCAAACGCTTCATGACCTCCATCAGCTTCTCTTCTTTCAGCTGAGGCATATCCTTGAATAGAAGCTCGGCCATATATACCGGATGAAATCCGGAGTTGTCTTTCTTACGATCTGACATGATCTTTCCTCCAAACCAACTAGGTGAATCCATTACAATTACAAAATTTAATTCAACTAGAATTTTTTAATCTATTAAACCTAGTTCCGTGACGGTTGGAACGGTCCCAGTTCTTTTTCGAGATACAAACGAATTTGATCTGCGAACCGATCCAGCACATCAGGAAGCGTCCGGGTTACCTTATGCAGGCTTGTCCGATCCCATGCATAATAATCCTGTACGAGCGGCTTCCGCAGCGGCACAAGCTCCATAAACAGCTTATAGCTCTCCTCATCAAATGCCCCTGCTTCATGAACAATTTCAATGATGTCTTCGTAGCTGCTCGCATCCCTGAGAATAAATCCATCAATGAGATAACTTCCTACGTCAGTTACAATCTCTAGGGCCAAATGCAGGGAACGCTCCTGAACGAAACCGAGGATAATTCCCCCATCCCAGTTGTCCTGTGCGTGACGGAGCCCAGCTGTAATCTCGGGAATAGCTGACAAGCGCAATTCGATTTGATCTGTATTTACATAGTACAATACGTTCACATCCGTTTCGTCGGTAATCAGTTACGTCTATTTTTTCGTTTCAGCCAAAAGAACATTACCGGGCATGCAATTAAAATGACGATCAGCAAAAACATCGTTTCCATAACATCTTTTAAATCGCCCACCTGCTACTCCCCTTTGTAAGTTAGATTTCGTAATCAACTGCAACAGAAGAATCCTTCACAACACTCATATGCTTAATAATCTCTTGATGAACAGGATGTACCTGATAGGCCTCCAATGCCTCCAAGGAATCAACGACTGCGGTCAGAGAAATATCGAAGGAACGCTCCGATTTCAAGACATCCACTCCGATCTCCAGTGATTTCAGCAGCTCAATTCTGCCATCCATACTGCGTAATATACGAGCCGTCTCCTCAATGCTCGCCTCTGAACGGTCCTTTAATTTGAAAAAAACGATATGTTTAATCATTATAATAGCTCCTTATCCTATGTCATGAGTTAATAGAGTTGATTCCGTTTACAAAAAATATAACATAAACACGAATAAAGTGGTAAATGAATCAATTATCGTTTCTCATGTTTTACCTTGTCCAATATGTTATTCCTGCAAAAAAAGGCCTCTATTGCTCAGGCCCTTGTGATTCTGCATCTTGATTCTCTCTACGTTCCTTCCGCGGTCCAAATTGACTTAATATATCTTCGTCCACCGCGTATTTGACTGCTTCAAGCTCTGCATCTTCAGTATCTGATCCGGTGGTATCTGTCGCTTCATCATCCTCTGCGCGTCTGCGTAATGCCGCTTCCTCATCATCCTCTGCCTGCTTCTTAACCAGCTCTATGATCTCTCTTAATTTTGCGGGAAGAGGAAGCCCGATGCGGCTGTAATTCTCGGTAATGGAGATCAATTCGTTCGCCAGATAAAAGTACATCGCCCCGCGTTTAATGACATCTGTTCCAATCAACTGATCGATCTGGTGTGCAAGTAAAATAACAAGCAGCATCAGACCCTTGCGAGTCAATCCCCAAAATCCAATCTTGCTGTTCAGCCTGCTGCCGGTACGGATTACAGCCGCAACCCCGGTAATATAATCAATAGCCATCGCAATACATAACAGGATAAGCAGCTGTGTCCAACCACCAAACGCAAATGTGAAGAATGCCCCTACAAATCCGAGGAGCATATTGATTAATGCCGGATTCATTCATGCTTCCTCCTCTTCCTTTTCTCTCTATTAATCTATGAAGATTATGGAAGAATGACACGAATATATTTGATTTTTATGAAATCAAATGTTTGTCCAATTTTGAGTCTTAAGGCCTACTTTTAGCCGGTTTTACCCTGTTTTCGTTGGTCTATACTAACTCCACAACCATTTAATAGGAGAAAAACAAGCAGATTCATAGTCCGATTTTCCCTTAACAAGGCTCCTCGTATATGAATATGCTTTCAAAGGTGGTCATGTCGACACTTGAAACGACTGCTTATTTTGTTGTAGTATTTGTTTAAAAAATCGGAGGAAATATGCCTAAACAACAAGAACAACATTCGATCCAGGCGTGGTCTCTGATCAACCGCAAATATCTGGGAAAAGGCGTACGCGTAAAGCGATTCCGCAGGCCGACACGCTGTCAGGTTCGCAACCGTATATTGCTTGCCGTTCTCATGGCAAACGACATCAAATTATCACAGTTAGCTGAAGATTTGTCGATCTCATCAAGAAGTGTCAGCGCATGGGTGTATGAAGGTCGAATTCCTGGAAGCACTAATCTGGATAAAGTATGTCAATTACTCGGTTATCCGCGCCATATTTTGTTTAATGAAGATGTCATTAGAAACAGTCCTGTCATTTGTCAGCCGGAGCCATCCCGATTCATGAAGCGAACGGTTACCCGCTCGCCAGTGAGTAATCGGATCTTGACCGGATTATGCATGGTTCACGACTTGTCCGTCACGGATGTGAGTCACTGGATCGGGGTACACCCGGGAACATTCCGTAAATGGCTTCATCAAGGAACGATGCCTTCTTCGGCTTTCCAGGATCAAGCAGAGCAATTTTTCAAAGTTCCAAAATCGATTCTTTTTGCAGATATCATTTTAAAACAGAATTCATAATATCTCCCTTATGGGTAAGAGAGCACTCCCTGCATGAGCTGACTGCTTCTGCAAGGAATGCTCTTTTTTTGCCTTCTTAGCTTGTTTATACACGTACAGTTTGACCGGCAGCTGCTTCCTTAAGAGACTTCAGCTTCTTCATCACAGAATGCGGGTCATGACCGAAATAATCGTGCAGTCGATTATATTCTGCATAAATTTTTTCATAGACCATAGAATGCTCTGGTATCGGTTTGAAGGTCTCATCTCGAACTCTCGCCATCCTTGCCGCCGCGTCTTCAATACAATCATATCCGCCTGCGTCCGCTCCGGCAGCGACAGCTGCAAACATGGCTGCTCCTAGAGCGGCGGTTTGGGTTGAAGCAGCCACTCTGATCTCACGGCCAATAATATCCGCATAGATTTGCATGAGAAGTTTATTTTTCTGAGGCAGCCCGCCGCAAGCATATACGATATCTACGTTCAAACCACTATGAGAGAATGCATCAATGATCTTACGAGTACCAAAGGCCGTTGCTTCTAGTAATGTTCTGTACAGCTCTTCCGGCTTCGTCTGCAGCGTATAGCCTATGATTAGTCCAGTCAGATTGGCATCAACCAAGGTGGATCGGTTGCCGTTCCACCAATCGAGGGCTAGCAGACCGGTCTCTCCAGGCTTGTATAAGGAGGCTTTATTCTCCAGCCATTCATGCATGGTCAGTCCTTCCTCTTCAGCCTGTTCCTTCACTTCAGAAGGTACGCCATTCTCTACAAACCAAGCAAAGATATCGCCTACAGCCGTCTGACCTGCTTCATAGCCGAAGTATCCAGGTATAATACCATTCTGGACGACACCACATATGCCCTCTACCTCCAGCTCCTCTTCTCCGAGCAGCAGATGGCAGATCGAAGTGCCCATTGTCATCACCAGTTTACCCGGAGTTACAACGCCTACAGCAGGAACTGCCGCATGAGCATCTACATTCCCGACTGCTACAGCAATCCCTTGAGCAAGTCCCATGGCACTCGCCATCTCCCGGGATAATCCGCCGGCGCAGCTCCCCTGGTCAAGAATATCGCCTCGCAGCTTCGTTTCTATCACATGTTCAAGTCTCGGATCAAGAGATTTGAAGAAATCATTGTCCGGATAGCCTTCAGCGTGATGATAGAACGCCTTGTAGCCTGCTGCACACTGGCTGCGCTTCAGCTCACCGCACAGCTGCATGATTACCCAGTCTCCCGCTTCAACAAAACGATCTGTAAGCTCATAAATATCCGGTGCTTCATTTAGGATCTGCCAGACTTTTGCGATCATCCATTCCGACGAAGACTTACCGCCATACCGTTTAAGAAAGACTTCCCCGCGCGCTGCTGCAGTCTCATTAATCCGTTCAGCCTCATTCTGAGCCGCATGGTGCTTCCAGAGCTTGACCCAGCTGTGCGGATGGTTTGCGAGTTCGGGTCTAAGGCAGAGGGGCTGACCTATTGGATCGATCGGCAGCATCGTGCATGCGGTAAAATCAATACCGATTCCGATGACGTCTTCCTTGCCTATACCCGCTGCCTGCACAACGGCTGGCACCGAGGTCATTAGGACCTCCATGTAGTCGGCAGGATGGTGAAGTGCCCAATCCAGCTCCAGTTTGTGACCGCTTACAGGAAGCCTCTCATCAATAACACCGTGACGATATGGAGTAACATGAGCAGCTGCTTCGGATCCGTCAGACAGCTTCACAAGCACCGCCCGTCCAGATTCGGTTCCAAAATCAATACCGATCGTATATTTTTCGCTCATTTGCTCTTCTCCTTCAACTCCTATTTCATTACCCTCTATTATAAATTTGTACGTACAATTTAACTATTTTTAACGTGTCGTTTCTGATATTACAGCCTGTAGCTTCCCGACTATGCCTCGTGCCCTGTCTTTATCTCATTTAAATATTTAAGTCCTGTGTATCTCGCTCTTAAAGTATGCGCAGTCCTCATCGCACGCTCCAGCTGTTCATCGGTGACCCCAAGCTCTTGGATCGTAGATGGACCTCCGGTGCGGCTGAGCCAATCCTGCATTTGCTCTTTCTCAGGCAAATCCTTGTATGCATCAAATGCCTCTTCCTGCCCGCTCTCATAGAGCGCACGGTATACATCTGAGAGCAGGGCTGATGCAACGCCCACCTTCGCTCCATGAAGAATCGCTTTCTTACCCTGCTGCAGGAACTCCATCTCCAGACGATGGGATATATGATGCTCCCCGCCGGAAGCGGGCCGGGAATGATCAATGATCAGCATCGAGATGCCAGAAGCAATCAGTGCTTCCATCAAGATTTTAACACCCTGTTTACTGCCCTCAGCGATCTCATCTACGTGATGAACGCAATCCATCAGCGCTTCCTCCGTCATTCGGTAGGCTAGCGGACAATAAGGCTCGCCTCCAAGATCACGTGATATTTTCCAATCGGCAAGGGATGTAAATTTACCAAGCATATCACCAAAGCCAGCAGCCGTCATCACTTGTGGAGCCTTCGCCAAAACGCTTAAATCTGCAAAGATCGCCTCCGGCGGAATAGCTTGAAACGTCTGTTTCGTACCATCCACAATAAGAGGGGCACCTGCGGAAGTGAATCCATCTACAGACGCTGCTGTAGGAACAGATATAAAAGGCTTGTTCATCTTGAAGCATACAAATCGGACAAGGTCATGAATCGTGCCTGAACCAGCTGCGATGACTGCATCTGTATCCTTCGAGACACCTAACAGTACTTTAACGATAAATGCTTCGTCTGCGACAACCTCACCTCCGGTGTTTCCAAGCAGAAAGAGCTCGTCAGTAATGACTTCCGCTGCTTTTAAATAAGTGATGACTTCATCTCCTGCTGCTTGTTTGGTATGCTCATCAAAAACAACTGTCACTTTTTTATAATTCTGCTTGCTTAGATAAGGAGCCAATTGCGTAAGCGCCCCATCCTCCAGACAAATATGCATGTCTACCATACGGTGCGGATTACCGCATGGACATTGACTTGCTTCCTTATTCCACTCTGCAATACGATCATTCATGCTTATATTCATCATCCAAACCTCCTGTATGTTCTTTTATACTCCTAGTTTCCAATATGTACGTACAAATTGTCAAACAAAAATAAAAGACAGCAAGGATGCTGCCTCTTATTCAGGAACCCCGATTAACTCAGGATTATGGAAGTTCTTCTCGGAATTAGGCGAAAGCCTGAATTTAAATAAAGGTTCTTGTATCTTTGTTTCGACTGAAATTATAGATTGCGACCATTGTAAGTGCAGCAGCAAAACCGATCAAAGTAAGCAAGTTCAAATATAATCCGGACAGCGAATTTCCGTTTTGCAGCTTGTCGACAGTCTCCAGAAGCCAGTATTGCGGCATGAAGCCTGAGAGCTGCCTGAAACGATCTGGCATGATCTCGAGAGGAAAATAACAGCCTGCAATCAGGCAGCTAGGTGTAATAATCAGATTTTGGAGTGCTCCTGCCATTCTGGCCCCTCTTGCAAAAGAAACGATCAGGAGTGCTAAAGCGATGGCAGTCAGGCCGAACAGCAGCAGAATGGCAACAAATTGTATCGCTGGTATTCCCGAATCCATGTGCAGCACTTGTTTCATAAAGAACACGGTTATGATGATCTGGACAAACAACATGATAAAATTAACGATCACATTGGACAAAACGTAGGTTTTGGATGATATAGGTGAGGCCATGATCCGGAAAAATGTTCTGTTTTCTTTCTCTTTTAAGATAAAAGAAGTCAGGTTCACCGAGGAGAACATCATTAGAGCGACGAGGAAGCCCATCGTTTGGTACGTCGCATTCTTAACAGCTGCGCTATCCTCTACCTTAACTGAAGAGAGTTTAAAGCTCTGACTACTGTATTCCTCGTAGAGGGACTCAAATATTTCCTGATCTCCTGCAGCATATTTTGCAATCGCTGCCGCATTGCTGATATAACTGTGAAGCATGGATTTAACATAGGCGGTTACCTCGGCTCCTTTTACAGATATCATTTCGATATGATCCGGGGCGCCGTTCTGCACACTTGCAGCAAAGCCTTGCTTAAAGATCACCGAAGTATCTGAATTTCCCGCTGCAATATCCTTTTTCATGGACTCTTCATCCGTAACAGTAATCTGAACCTTGTTGAGCTGTTCTATGAAAGAGATCGTGTCTTGTGTGATCTTCTGCTCTCCATCCAGATTAACGATGGACACCCGCAGAGGAGCACCGCTGCCTCCGCCATAAATCGCCATACTGATTAATGCCGCTGCTATAGGAAGAATCAACAATATAAAAATGTTCGCTTTTTTTCGAAGCACGCTAATTATGGTTTTTCTCGTCAGCCATAGTAGATCCCTCATTCTATTCTCCTCCTGTCTTATGCATAAATGCTGCGGAAAACATAAGCAGGAGAGCACTGATTCCCACATTTAGAGCGATAACTGGAATGACGGCTGGTGCATTACCTGCAAATATCGCTTGCATGAGTGCATGGTTAGCCCAATAAATAGGGGAGAGCTGAACCACATAGCTAAACATCCCATTATCTGTATGGATCGGGGCATAAGATCCGCCAACAAAAGAGGCAATTTGGATGATAATGATTAGAATGGCATGACTTGCTCCGTCTTTAAACAGATAGCTGCAAGCAAGACCCAGGCTGACCGCGAGAAGAACTTCAGTGAATAACAGTGCCAATACGGCAACATAGCTTGAGCCCCAATCTGCCTGGAAGACAAATTTGCTAAACAACACAACCACAGCAACACATAAAAAGTTTATCAACGTGGATGACAATATTTTGCCAGTGAATATTGCTTTTCTGGAAACGGGCGAAGCATACAAACGAATATGAGTTCGCCGAGACACTTCGCCTCGAATTAAATAACTTGCGGATAATGCACTGTAGAGGGCAATCATCGTAGACATGGTAATTGCATAGTAATCTACGGAGCTGGGCTGCTTATCCGGGATTAATCCGACCTCCTGAATGAAGCTGCCATAGGCGTATTTTGCGTCCATAATTTGGTTCAGCGCCGCTGGATCAGACTTCCCTACTGCTGTGATGAGATTATACTGATCCACAAAAGCGGTAAGCATGCCCTGGACGATATTATTTTCAATGGAATCAGACGGATTACCAAAATACTGTATCCCTTCATTAGTCAGCTCTGCATATGCGGTATACTGATCTACCTGAACCGCCGTCTGTCCATTGATCTCTTCTGTTGCTTCTGTGATCGTCACACCTTCCAGCTCAAGCGCATCCATAAAGCCTAACCAGGAAGCGTCTAGCAGTTCTTCACTAGTATGATCTGTATACATCAAGCTCAAAGAGTCCATTTCGTAATTGCTGGAGAAGGCATTCGTTAATGCACTCCCAAGAATAAGCATGAGAACAATGGGGAAGGCAATCATGAATATAAACGTCTTATAGTCTCTTAACTCTGTCAGCAATTCTTTACGAATGATATGAATAACGCTCATCTTATCCCCCCTAATCCCGCAATTTACGACCTGTTAAGGTTAAGAATACGGTTTCCAGGTTAGGAGCCTGCTCTTCTACTGAGCGAATCTCAACTTCATGGGCCATTAATTGATAAATCAGCTGATTCAGATTGTTCACTTCGGATTTAGACCGGATTTGAATCATTTGATCGTCTGCCGTCACCTCGATCACTCCGTGAATCTGCTGCAAAGACTCGATATCGAGTGGAAGATCCGACTTATATCCGATCCAAATATCCTTTGTGTCTGTAATAGTTGATGTGAGCTGTTCCTTCGTTCCTTCCGCGATGATCTTACCATGATCTACGATCGCGATGCGGGTGCAGATCTCTTCGACCTCCTCCATATAGTGACTCGTGTATATGATTGTACAGCCCATCTGGTTCAGCTTGCGGACAGAATCCAGAATATAGCTTCTGGACTGGGGATCAATGCCCACCGTTGGCTCATCCATAATGATCAGCTTCGGCTGATGAGCTATGGCACAGGCAATATTTAATCTGCGTTTCATTCCGCCCGAGAAATTTTTAGGATAGTGTTTGGCCTTATCCGTGAGTCCGACAAAATTCAGTGCTTCCAAAGACCTCTCTTGCAGATCTTTTCCCCTTAAACCATACAAGCCTCCAAAAAAATGAACATTCTCATATGCGGTCAAATTCTCATAAATGGCTATATCCTGCGGTACGATACCAATATTCATCTTGGCAAACCTGCTGTTTTTAGCAATATTTTTACCGAGCAGACGAATTTCACCTTTGGATGCACGGAGCAGAGAAGAGATCAGATGAATTGTTGTACTCTTTCCCGCACCGTTGGCCCCGAGAAAACCAAATATTTCTCCTTCACGAAGCTTTAAATTCATATGATCTACGGCTACGAAATCCCCAAATTTTTTGGTAAGTCCCTCAATTTCCAGAACGTTCATTGTTCACCACTCCCACTCCCCTGAATCTTGCTTGCTTTTTCTTTCTATATCATAAAGAAAAGGGATGAACCTATAACAGTGCATAAGTTCATCCTTTGATATGAGAAGTTTCATGAAGAACGAAGATGAGAATTCTCCGACGCTTGTCCATGTGGCAGCAGAGTAATCACACGGAAACCATCTGTGCCATCCACGACAACCGTCCCTCCCAGTGCTGCAGCCCTCTCCTCCATTCCGGAGATGCCGAGCCCTTTAACAATCCGGCAAGCGCCGATTCCATTATCTGAAACGACAGCCCGGATCAGCTGATTAAGCACCTGGATTTCAACATGAATCTGATCCGCACTCGCATATTTAATCGTGTTCGTTATGGCCTCCATCATATTTTGCTGTATGATTCGAAAATGCAGAGGCGTGATATGCTCAAGATCACCGCTATGTACAAACGACATATGAATGGCATGCTTCGCACTTACCTCATCGATAAACAGCCGCAGCCGATTTATCCCCATTTCTTCAGGCCTTGGCTTCATATCTTTCAGCGTCACTCTGATTTGTTCAAGCCCTTCTTTTGAAATCCCGATCGCATTGTCCAATAGCTCTGCCGCTTTGACAGGATGACTGACAAGCATGGTTTTGGCTGCCTCCATCTGAATGAGTGCCCCAGCCATCGAATGACCAACCTCATCATGAATGC
The DNA here is from genome assembly GCF_028747985.1 of Paenibacillus urinalis. Lineage (NCBI taxonomy): Bacteria > Bacillati > Bacillota > Bacilli > Caryophanales > Paenibacillaceae > Paenibacillus > Paenibacillus urinalis. The sequence continues at coordinate 1,848,546 of NZ_CP118108.1, read as the reverse complement.
GCTGTGACAATCTGTTCCTTTCTTCCAGCTTGAACGTATATTCCGATTGCTTAAGAAATTCTTGACTCTCCTGCAAGGAGCGCCTCAGTCTGCCCATATCAGCCTGGATTGACTCGTATTTCTCGAATTGACTGTCCACCACCGTTTTATAGTGCCTGACGGCAGAATAAGCTAGAAATATGAGTGCAGAGGTGACGAAATAGGGAGACAGAATAGAGCTTGGCACTAAACCCATGGTTACTAGAAAGAACAGAACCGGATACACCGAACGCTTTTGCAGAAAAATGGATATCTCATATAAGCTGATCGCCAGGAGCAGCAGAAAAGAAGCATGAATATATACTGCACATCCGACAATCCACCCTATGGATAATACATGAAGGAGGAGTGTAAATTGGTTATTCCTTAGAATAAGCATCATACAGTTAAGAGATATGTATATCAGCACAGAAAAAATGAACCATCCCTGATCTTGATCAGCGCTGAGTACCGTGCCTGAAATATAGACAAGCAGAATCAGCCTGCAGCCGACCATCCAACATTCATAATAATTAAAGCTCTTCATCAGAAACCCGCACTTCGCCGGTTAAATAATATATGGCAATTTGTGTTCGATGGGCAAGTCCCGTCTTGTTCAATATAGAAGTAATATGGTTAGCCACCGTTCCCTCCGATAAGAAAAGCTTCTTGGCGATCCCTTTATTGGACAGCCCTTTTGCAATACAGCCCATGATATCCAATTCGCGGTCTGTGAACAAACTGCGGTCTATATGATCGGTATGGCCCGGGATGGATACAGCTTCAGGGATCGTTTGCTGCTCGGCAGAAGTTGGGTGGCTAGAGCTTAGTAAGCTTGACTTGATCTTATCAAGTACCACTCCTTGCAGCACATGATGATTCCGGTTCACACTCTTAATCGCATCTCGGATTTGCTCTGGATCATTATTCTTGAGGAGATATCCTCTAGCTCCAGCTTGTATCGCCTCAAAGACAAACTCATCATCGTCAAACGTCGTTAATATGAGCGGTCTTGTCTGTGTCAGCTGTACGATCTTTCTTGTGGCTTCGACTCCATTCAGATTCGGCATCCGAATATCAAGCAGGGCGACATCCACTTCATGCTGCTGACAATACTGTACAGCTAGTGCGCCATCCTCGACCGCTGCCACAACATCAAAATCCTCAAAGCTGGACAAAATAATTTTCATTCCTTCGCGAATAAAGGAATTATCATCTGCTATCAATACTTTGATCTTCTTCATACTAAGCCCCTTGTATAACCGTATTTAATCTCACATTCATTATATGCGAATCCTTATTCATAATTAAGAACAACATTTCTATAAAATGGAAGAGTATAGGCCTATCAACTCGACAATGTACAACAAAAACAGGCTTCCGGTATTCCGGAAGCCTGTTTGGATAGGATGCGGTCGAGAGGACTCGAACCTCCACGGGGGTTAGCCCACACGGACCTGAACCGTGCGCGTCTGCCAATTCCGCCACGACCGCATATTTGGCGCGGTTTTACCCGCTTTTCCTGTGCGTAATATTCCGATTGATTCGCAAGGATTTTTCGGACGGCTTACGGTAGGCTTTACGTATGCTTGACGTTAGGCTCACCGTTTGGTGCGTCGTTTTAAATCCGTGCGCGCCTCAACTACGCAAGAAAAAATATAGCACGTATCGACACGCGGTGTCAACGTATAATACAGAGGCGCCTTGTGCGCTTTGCTAACTCGGTATATAATACGAATATATGTTCGCAAAACGGAGATGACCACGAATGGCTACGATACCCGCAAAGATAACCGACGATGAACGGACGCTCGTTAAATATCACGTTATTCTTCCGCTCGTCTTAACGCGGTTATGCGCGAAACGCTTAAGACGCCCGAGCCATACATAGAGAACATCGAACTCGCGATGAATATAGCTACGCACGACATTACGGAGATTAAGCGCCAGTTCCGAAGCCGCGGAATCAAAGTCTACGAATTAACGCGCGATCCTGACGCAATACACGCGAAGTATCAGTGCCGCGGCTATCACGGTCAAATGACGCTAAGATGGGCGTTTATCGCGCCAGAAGCTGCGATACTCATGCGTAAGTATCTCGGCCTCGATATCTCGCGCTTCGAGAACGTGATCATTCCGGAATCTTTGCGCAAAACGCTAACGATACGCGCGCTCTCGCTGTTTAATTTCCGCCAACACTTCCGATATCGGCCGCCCATACAATCGCGCATGATCCCGCGTGAGTTTCGCGTTATCAGCCGTACTATATTGTTTGCCGATCGGTTGGAGCGCGTCACATACGAATGGCGGCGCATACTCGCCCTCTACGAGCCAGCACGCTATAAATTGATATTGCTTCGTTGCCTCAAACGCAGATTGTGGATCGGCGAATGTTTTTGATAGATACGGGAGCAATCGCTTATACGTATCGAGATGGGTATTACGGAACAGGTGCCAATTAACGGACGCGGAGAGTAACGTATCGACGAAGCCCGGATACGCCTGGAACGCGCTGAAATCATGGAACGCAATAATTGGCGCGAGTTTATACTTCGGACCCTCCCGCAGCATCCGTTTTGTAAAGTGTACGAGTCCGCGCGATAAGAATTGATGCGGTTCATTGAGCACGAGGAACGTGCCGGCACCGCGCCCATCCTGCGCTAATTTAATAAGAAACGTTAGCATGACGAGCCAGTAACCGAGTATCTCCTTTAAGCGCTCCGGCATCGGAATACCGTCCGGCATTTTGCAACGTATGATTACGACTTTTCCTTCGCTAATCCAACGGTACAGATCCATCGCTTTATCGGCTGATTGCGCGAACATCGGCTTGAGAAACTCGCTCCCCGTAATTTGACTAATCCGCCGCAAGACCGGCCCGTATATCTGCCCCTGCTTCCCTTCCGTCATCTTATCGAAATCGCGCCACGTATCCATGTCGAATAGGTGCTCGTTTTCGGCGATCATCTCCTTACGGAATTTGCCCGATTGAAACATCGCCTTCATATCCGTAAAGTCACCGCGACACACCTTCGCTGCTGAACGCGTAAAGTCCGCCGTCTGAAATTTATCCTCGTCACCATCCGCGAGTAAGAAATCCGTCAAGTACTCCGCAATCACGTCCGCCGCAACTCGCTCATCGCTAATATTCCGGAATATCGATTGTAGCCCGAAGTAAGGCGCATAACTCGTATCCGCCAGGTTAATATCGATAACGTCGTCCGGCTCTAAGTGATCGCGCACAGCGTTAGCCATGCCGCGCCAGTTACCGGAGCTATCCCGATTCTGCTCGTCGATAAAATCCGGAATGACTGCGCCGATACCGTGCTTGCGTTTAGCCTCTACGATTAGATTAACGATATGCTGATCCTTGCCCATGCGCGGCGACCCGTTAACTACGCGAGGCATGAACAGTTTATCCGGTTGATTCGTCGGAATATGAACGCTAAGAGTCGCACCCCTATCCGTCGCCGTTCCCGCTAATATGCCGCGCTCATTACGGAATGCTGCCGGCAACTCGATTTCAATGCGCCGATTTGACCGTAATTGGTCCGCAAACTCCGCCTGCAGCTCCGCCGTTGGTAATTGCGTTAGCTTGCCGACCTCATCAACGCTCATCATATTCGGATTAAACTCGCGCATATTCCATCCGATTTCGGTACGCCCTCTAACGTTTATCTTAACGGGTTCGAGCCGATTATCGCCCGCCAGCTCACCGTAAGCATTCGCAACTGACCGCGCAAGCATTCCGCGCTTAATCGGATCGGCCGCTGTTACCGTGTACCTTATCGTCGTATTAAACGCGGGCAAATTACGTTTATTTCGCGTCAAATTAGAGAGTTCACCGTTAACCAATAGTTCGGCACGGTCCGGATTCGGAAGCGCTAATTTCACGTTATTTTTACGTGTATTTGCGGCGCTATGGTAGAACGTCCGCTCGATGCCGATAAGTACATCGTCGATTAGCGATTTCGCTTCGTAAAATACGTGCGTGAGAAGGCCGCCGAGTGTACGGAGAGCACGCAACGGATCGAAGCCGGGCCGATACGGGACGCCGCCTCTATCCCACGTTTCCCACGCGTAGTCGGCGAGTTTCTTCCATTTATTCCGCGCGATTGATTCCGTGCGGATAAATACGTTAACTTCGTCACCGGCGCTCAGTTCGTTCGTGACTCCGAGCAAATCGCGAACCGGCGTATGCTGTTCGTTATACCGAAAGTCCAGCGAGAATATATCGTGCCGACGATACTTGAGCGCGTATAGATCCGTATCCATTGCGTCCGGAAACGCAAAGTCATCGACGAGTTCGAGCGTTGATTTGCGCCATTGTTCGTGATTGCGGAACTTAATACGGAAAGCATCGGCGAACTCCGGCGGCATCGCGCAGTAATATTCGATGGACTCCGTTGACAGCCGCGTAAGCCACCAGAAGTCCGGACTCGGTTGCGAGAATAAACGGAGCTTCTTCGTTTCCTTAACGGAGAACAATTCGTATAGTGAACGTTGGAAATTACGCGACGCTGAATTAAGTACGGAAGAGTGCGGAATAATACGGTAGACGACGCGCATACTTAACCCTCCCTTCTATATAAGTACGCGCCAAATCACGCCGACCCAAAACGTCGTGAACAATCGCCCGATCCACGGATTCTTATCGCCGACTAGCGGAGACACCATCATGCCGGCTGCACACGTTACGATACCGAGCGTAATGATTTCCGCTGAGTTAGCGTTAAGGAGTGCGATACCGCTGCGGAACAGTTCGCTGAGCACGGCACCGAAGTCTGACGCGATGTTGCCGAGTGAGTTCGCGATTAGTTCAACGAGTTTACCGGCTACGCTATTCTCAACCGGGTTAGTATCCGCAATCATTCCGTTAATTCTTACGATCATATCGTCCGCCTCCTCATAAGGTCTTAAGCCAATTACGGATATCGACCGCGTGCCGAATGATAATGTAACCGATGCTTCCGCCCATAATAAACTCAAGCGCCTTCGTACGGTTGCCGAACATCCACGTAACTCCGCTAAACGTAATGATGCCAACGCAGAGCCAATCCGCCATATTTAATACGGTGTGAAATACGTTATTCCACGTATCAGCTCCGCCACTTGCTGCGAATACAGTCGCGGGCAATAGCGTTAAATGTACGGTTGAAGCTGCGGCAACTACCGTCTTATAATCGCGCTTATTCTTAGCGACTACATTGCCGGCGGACCACGCGTTCCAATCGAGTACTTCCGTTTTACTCATCGTGTATCAATCCTTTCGATGTCGGTAATAATAACGACAAAACTATCGGGGAGTGAACGTTAATGACTTTTGTAATCGGATTAATCATCGGTGGAACTATCGGCGCGATCGTTAACTGTTTCGTTTAGTCGGGCGTATAACCCGGCTTTTTTATTTACCATTGCCGCGTATAAAACCGTCTTTACATATCCGCTAAAATTGTTCGCACTCTCCGTCATCACCCACGCTAATAATTCGTTTTGATGTGCGTTATCAACGTTAAAGTTAACGCCCTTTCTCACGAACTTACTCATTCACTTCACGCCCTATCCAGTTATTTATTTGCGCACTTATCACAGTATCCCATCGAACTTAAAGTCACTCCGCACTTAACACAATGTGGTCTTGGTTTAATTTCTTTCATTTCGCGCACCTCCCTCGTTGTTTCCTATTACTCCATTGCGGAATTGCGGTGGTGTATTTAACTCCGGCTTAGTCTCCGTCGTTACTTCTTCCGTTTTCCTAGCGCGTGATCTGCGCGAGCGTTGCGAATTAGATGCGCCAGTTACACGCGACTTTAACTCTGCGGAAAGTATTTCGATTGCCGCTGCGAGTTCTTCCGTTACCTCATCCGCGTCAGTAACTTGCTGCGCGTAATCAGCGAGTAGTCCTCCGAGAATTGGTTGCGAAACCTCTCCGGCCATTTTCTTAAGTAGCGTTTTGCTCATCGTCATGTTGCGATCGCCTCCTACGTTTTACGTATGTTTGATGTTATGGCGGACCGCTTGACCAAAATGACCACAGTTTTGAATTAATTTTCATAGAGTTGTCCACACTTGATAGTAAAAGGAGTGGATAAACATGGGATTAGGAAAGCCGCGGAGTAAGCTAGGCGCGTACATTGATAAGCGCGGAATAAAACAGAAGGATCTCGAAGAGTGGACGGGCCTTAGCCGCAATGAAGTCGGAAAGTTATGCGCGGGGAATGGGCGTGAGGTTAATCCGTATCCGAATACGATGGTCAAGGTAATTAGTGCGCTCAGAAAACGTGGACATGACGTGAAAGCTGCGGACTTTTGGACGTTGTAGGCGCCTATAAACGACGAAAAGGGAGCCACCCGTTTCCAGGTCGCTCCCTAGCGCAATCGCGTTAGGCGATCGCTTTACCCCAGCGTATGCAGCCGGGCTTGTATTAAATGCGTGTCCGAATAAATTTAGAAGAATCCGCCTGCAGCGGAAATAATCATAATGACGATGCCTTGTATCTCGCGCTTCTCCAATTTGTACGATAAGAAGCCGAACACGATACCGAGCGCAGCAATAAACGCGGTAAACGGTAAGAACGAGATAAGTGCACAGACCCAGCCGATAAGTGCGAATATAAAACCGCCTGCGTACCCTTTACGCTTGTTAGTCGGTTCGCTCTCTACTTTATTTTTTGTTACGCTTACGTCCTTTTTGACTTCCCAATCCTTTCCGATACCCATCGCTGATCACCGCCCATTTAATGTATACAAATTGTAACATTTACACTATAAAAAGAAAATAGCCCACCTACGATAGTCCTACGTTATTATACGCAAGACTCCGCTGGTGGGCGTCATTATTATTCGGTTTTCACCTTACTGACCGCGCCTTTACCGATATCATACAGTTTACACGCAGCAAGACCCGCCATAATTCCGGTCATCACTCCGTCCGCAACCGTCTCATGCGGAATATACAAAAGCCCCGCAACGAGCCCGAGCGCCATCGATAATAGCGGAATCCATTTCGCGTCAACGTACATCTTCGCAAACTCTCCGATCGCGATAATTACCGCTACAACTACGCCAATTTCGTACATATTAACGTGCCCCTTTCGTCGTAATAGTCGCTGTCTTCGTTTTGGTATCCCACGCGATATCTGCGCTGTAATACTCCGCAACTTCGCGCAAGGGTACGTAGACTGTTCCGTCAATTAATACGCCGTCCTTCGCTTTCTTCGCGTCGATGACTACGTTTGCTTTATCTACGCGCACGTCAGCCGCCTCCTTTAATCCGTAAACTTCAACGATGCCGGCAACGATTGCCTCCGCACATTTGCGGCGGTAAGCATCGGTCTTAAGTAGCGCGGCTTCTTCGCGATTATCCATAAAGCCACATTCAACGAGGATTGCCGGCATCTTCGTTTCGCGTACCATGTGCAAGTCGCCCGTCTTAACTCCGCGATTTCTTCTGCCGGTTCTAGCGATTAATTGCGCCTGTACCGCGTTCGCGAGCTTAACGGATGCGGTTGATTTCGTAGAATATACGAATGTCTCGATTCCCTCCGCAATTCCCCACGTTCCTGCCGCGGCATTTGCGTGAATAGATACGAGAATATCGGCGCTCCAAGCATTAGCGGCCTTCGTTCGCGCACTCAGCATAACGTCCGTCTTGCCCGTTGTATCGTGCGTAAACTTCGTCTCAACTCCGTCATAAGCCGCGAGCATTTGCGCAACGTAATTCGCAACGACCGAATTAAACTCCCACTCGCGCATGGAACCGTCGGGACACCGTTTGCCGAGCGTATAGTAACCGTGGCCTGCGTCAATTACGATCTTCATCGCGTCCCCTCCCTTCCGTTTACTACCGATTTGATATCGTGAACATCGAGCGCCAAAGTTTCGTACTGACTTGCGAGTGTTTCAAAGCGTGCCGTTAAGTCTTCCGCGAGCGTCATTAAGCGGTCCTCGCGATCTTTTGCTTCGTCTTGGATGCGGACCTCACGATCGCGTGCTTCTGTTTGAATGCGTTCTTCGCGCGCTTTCGCCTCGTCTGACAAGCGCCGAGCTTCGCGTAGTTGATACAAAAAGAGCGCAACAAAAAGGACGGCAAATATACCGTCCTTAAGAGCAGCGTTTATGAGTGCGGTATCCACAGCGCACCTCCTCGTATTATTTTTTTAATAATCAATCTTACCTTTTTACCGAAATGGTGATACAATTCGTATCAGCGATAACAGAACTAGGTAGGAGGACTCACTACTAATGACCGGAGTAGATAATAAGTTGAACACAATTTCAAAAATCGATCTAATAGTATTGACGGCAATACTTGTTAACGTCTTTTTTCTCCGCTACATCAACGTATTCTTTCAAGCATTTTATTTTTTTGATTGCATTCTCTTCTTGTATATTTTTGCAAATATGATACGAACCAAGTTTAGAATAGGAGTGACCTTTTACCTATCTATTGTATTATTTACAATGATAGTTGGGCAAAATTTATTGAAATTTGGTATAGGACAAGTTGCTGCATTCATGAAAGAAAAGAAAAAGAAAGCACAAATACAGCACATACCTCTCAACTACCATGAACGCGCGGCACTTCGAAAAGCTGTAGAATTCAGACAATCGCTCAAAGGTTGATGATGGGAGGAGCAGGACCTTAAATGGTACAGCTCCTTTTTTCTTGTGTTTTAAATTGGAATCAAGTTAGTTTTGTACCAGCTACCATCGACATTTACAAGTAACTGCTTATTTGTTGTGTGGATCTTAATCTCTCCAGCTGTCGTGCCGTCCGGCTGTCCCGAAAATACCTCATCAATGTAAAGATGACCTTTGGATGTTCTGAAATCTATAGCGCCGGTTACTCGGGCATCACTTAATGCACGATCGTTACCGTTTGGCATCCAAAACTGATTCGGAGAGACAAAACCGAAAGATGAAATGCCTCCATTGTTGTGGTATGAAAAGTTGCCTGAAATGATATTGTACCGCGTTCCCTCATCAAGTGAACCTGCACCAAATCTGCCCACATCCGTCATTAAGTTCATACTAATAATATTTTCTCTTGAAGACTTATCAAAGACGAGTCCACCGTACAAAGATTTATTCTCTGTTCCAGTCCGATTCAAGATAATACTTTCAAAAATGCAATGTTCAGCTGTATCAAGGTATATTCCGTGCTTGGTGCAGTTGTGTATAGTTATGTTTTTAAATGTTCCATAATCTATACCTACCGTTTCCGCTACTGCTCCGCTGCCGAGTACTTCCGGATAACCTCTTACGCCATGCCCAACACATTCCGCGATTGTGATGTCCTCTAAGTGGTAATATCTTGAGGATTTAACCAAAATAGCTCCATCATTTTTACAGCCGCGGATGTTAAAATCTTTAAACTTACAATCGTACGTATGGCGAGATAATTGCGCAGCATACGAGTAGTTATCGACAAATGTGCAACTTTCCGCCACGAAATCAGTTACCCGATCATTGGCATTACCGTAAACCGCCAGAGCAGCAGAAAAGACTCCAGGAAGCCCCGTATTTCCGCATTCCTCGAAGTAATGTCCGACAAGCCTGGCTCCATTTGTCCTACTTATGTCAACGCCCGAATACAGGCATCTTACGGATCGGCAGTCTGTAAGTTTAAAACCCTTTCCTGTCGTACAGTCGGTCACAAAACCAAAACGACAGTCTGTTGCTTCGCAGTCTTTCATTGTATTGAAATACGAGCTTCGGCCATAATAATCATCCTCATTAAATCCATTACGACAATTTTTAGCGTATGAGCTGTAAATCTTTACATTGCTACAACCGTATGTGAGCCATACGCCTGATACTCCGTTTTTGTGGGAAGTAAAACCATCGCCCCCACAGTTTTCAATCAGCACATTTTCAATAACCCCTTTATTAACTCCGGCATAGATAATCCCGCAACCAGATCCGTCAAGTATCGGGTCTTCCAAAGTATTAACAGGCTGCAGTCCATAACCACTTCCACTTATTTTTAGATCATACAGTTTTGGGTTGTTCGTCATCTTACTTTCTATGACATTGATAAAAGGCAGCAACGTTTTAATTTCAGAGGTATCCCCGTTGCCAATTACAGTGATAGCTCCCTGCTGCAGTGGCTGTGAGATCCTCATCAATCCGTCAGGTATAGCCACCTGTTTTGAGCGCGATGCTGCAAAGTCAAACGCAACTTGCAAAGGAATAGTGTCATCGTGATATACAGTTACGTTGTCCATACTGACTTCCACAGGTCTATCTAGCGTTAAATTCTTTGTTCCACCGCCTGACTCAATTTGTGCCACAAGTAAATTCCGTGTCGGGAGTGGTGGCGGAACTTCACTCAATGTTGTCGGCAAATCAACCAGAGCAGGCTTGCCTGTGTCTACCCATGTTGTGTAGGCCGTAACTGCAAGCAATTTCATACTTCCATTAGCCCTGCCGTATACAGCATACCCTCTTGCATTCTCAACAGCTGGCCAACTGAGCTGGACAAAATTAGAGCTAGATAGCATGCTGCTACCTTGTGTGGTACTAACTACTGGTGAGGCTGCGCTCATTGACCCTTTGAAATCTATAACCGCAACACAGTGACAATGCCGCCATCAATTCGGTGAGCGTCGTCGCGTTCGATAGGGCAGCCGACTTCATACGGACACGGTCGAGCGCTGCGGTTAGGCCGGCGGATGTGAGCGGATAGTAGGCGGCGTCGTCCCAGCGTTCTTTTAATTCCGGAGTCGATGCGTTTTCCTCCGGTTTGTAGCCGGGCGCTTTCGTGGGATCGACGAGTTTGCGTTGCTTGACGATGAATTGCGCGCTGTCTGCGGTTAAGCGGAAATTTTCGTTTAGTTGAATAGCGTTCATATTGCGTCCTCCTTCGCGTCAATAGTGATCGTAAGGCTGCCGTCATCATTTAGAACTACGCGCTGATAATCGTTTATATAGTCGTAGTCGCCGCCCCACGGTACGTAAATATACTCGGAACTGCCGTCGCGATAACGGATACTTAACGCTGTGATATCGCTGTGCTCTGTTAAACGTCCGAATGGGGAAGCAGTATCTCCGCTCCAAAACGTATACGCCGTTCCTACGTTTGCCTGCGGTTCAATTGTTGCGAAAAAATGTTCGCAAACGACCGTTTCACTAACGCTATTACATGCGATTCTACGGATTGAGCGTGTAATATCGGAAATACGGACCTCACGCATATGCTCCGCTACAATTTCAATTGATTCGCAATTTTCGAGGACTAACTCGATAAAAACTACGTCTTTCATATAAACACCTCCGAATATTCTATTTGCTTTGTTTATAAGCTCGTGATTCGCTTCGCTCATTCTCGCCGTCACTATCGTTCCGTTGTATCTATTTATACGCGTTAATAGATATTTAGATATTGATACGCGCACTAGGAATGAGGTACGAATGACGACGTGCAATGTTTTATCTAGTTATTAATGGCTCTTGTTAAAGATGGTTATAGTTAGTGTGCATATAACCATGTTGGCATCTACCATGTTGAAGGTTGCAGACATGGTTACTATCCGCTATCTAACGTATCTGGCTCCGCATCAAATATCGCAAGTTGACTGATCGGAAGTACCGTGTACCGCGTATTCTGCCACGTACCTTTGGGCGCCCTATCTTTTATTGCGTGTATCACCGGACGCCCGTTCCAGCGATATTCCGTTAACCGCCTTACGTACTTGTTCGCAGTCGTGCGGTTGACTCCGAGGTACTTCGCGATCTGATCTTGCGTAGGATAGCAATTACCTTGCGCGTCCATAAACGAAGCGATAACGCAAAGTGTCGCCCAGTTCTGCGCTCCCATATCCGCTATAAGTCCGGCCTTAGCGGCATCGACGTACATTTTAACGAAGATGCGCGTTTCGGTAGCGCCTGACGTTACGGAATATTCCGTTTGGGACTCTACGCTGACGAGACGTTGATGATCGGTCATGCTGCGTCCTCCTTCGCTGGGTTATCATGACACCAGTAAACGTATTCGCGATACTCTTCGGTGATGTCGTTTTGTTCCGCTAATTTGGCGATTAGCGAGTCAAACCGAGATTGATCAAGTTCAAAGCGTTGCCTATTCGCTTCGAACCATTCGAAGATGTTTTTATCGTTCTTGGAGGAGTTTAGGTCTTTCCTCAATGGTATCAAGTTACCGTAGTAAGTTCCTCCGTGACCCGATACAACTGGGATGACGTGGTCTAAAGCGTACTTTAACGATCCGGTGAATACACATCTTCCTCCGAAATCGCTACGAAGCTTAAGTGCATCCTCCGGAGAGAAGTCATCTCGCAAGAAATTAATTCGAGTCCTACGTCTCTGAGCGGCTGCGATTGTGATGTGTCTACTGCATTCTGTACATTTAGCTCGAATACCGAGTCGACTATCGATATTTCCGTGGAAATCACTTAAAGGGAGATCACGCCGGCACACCGAACATTGACTATAAACATGCTCGTAGGCAAACGTTGCCTTTTTAAATCTAAGATATCTTTTGAGAGTTTTATACTTATCTCGGACATACGCCGAGAGTCGATGAACTTCGTCGTATTCGTTCAGGTGCACTTTTTCAAAAAGAAAAGATCTGCGTACGATATCATCTAAAGCGTCCTCGCAATCCCACTCGTCGTACGGCACTAGTCGTATGTCACACGATTCTACTTTGTCGAGTAGTTCATCAAAAGGCACATAAATCTCTAATTTGCACCTTTTAATAGCCCTATCAACATACATATGGTGAATACCCATTTTCGAAGCTACCTTGCTCGGGGAGTATCCTGCATCAAGTAATTCCTGCATTTCCTCTAACCTACTTGCTGGCTTCTTCATTCCGTTACCTCCTTCCGTCTTTGTCTTTTGCGCAAATATTTTTCGGCGCCTATACCGATATATTTACCGTTACTTTTCCGTTCGTACAATTTTACGCAAAAAAAAATAACGCCCACCTCCGTAGAGATGAGCGTTTGTATTCCGTTAATCTATATCGTCTAACCGTTCAAGCGGCGAAAACTTGCGGTGTTGCTTAGCGATATCCGTTCCGAATATGGATACGTAAGTCTGCGCCATTTCTAGCGTAGTATGGCCGAGTATCTTCTGCAGCGTAAACGCGTCCCCACCGTTCATAATGTAAAACTTCGCGAACGTATGACGCATTGTGTGCGGTGAAACGCGAACTCCTCGTATCTGAGCCGCGATCCCGTAACGTTGCATATTCTGCTGCATCGTGCGTTTCTTCATCGGACTATTATCGATATTAACGAACAGCGCGTCATGATCGAGTAAGCCGCGATATTGAACGTACTTTTTAAGTTCTTTTTCCAACGTAGACTGAAACGGAACATAACGCTCTTTCCGCCCTTTACCCATAACTTTTATGACGCGCTCTTTCCACTTAATATCCGATACATTTACGTTTTCAATCTCGGAAATCCGTATGCCCGTTTCCAATAACGTCAGCAAAAATACGTAATCGCGGAATCCCGTAAACGTAGATAAATCCGGCTGCGATAGCAATAACTTGATCTGCTCACGCGTAAACGTCGGAATGATGTGACGCTCCGTTTTAAGCAAGCGGACATTCTCGGCTGGATTCGTCGGCAAGTATCCCTCTTCGTTTAAATGGCGCAGAAACGTACGCCACCCTTTGAGATTCGTATTCACCGTCGAGTCTAAAACTCCGCTATCTTGCTTCGCCAGTATGCACGCTTTAAAATTATCCTCCGTTATATCTATCGGACGTTGTACGCCAACTATGCGTAGGAACTTAACGAGTTCCTTAAGCGAATTAGAGTAATACGTTATCGACGCGCGACTCAAATTCTTCACGCGGCAATCGCGCAGAAACGTCTCAATCGCGACGTCGTAATCTAACGCCTCTAACGGATATTTACTTTCGCCGTCCAACGCAACTTCCGCGCGGATAATATTCGGACGTCTTGTCCGCTTGCCATTCGCCACGACAAAAAAGCCCCCCTCTTGCGTTTATTACGCGTAGAGAAGGCGCTGTATCATTCGTTATATGTACGCACAGGACAAGCTTTTGCGCATCGTACGGAACCGTAAATAAACCCGTATTGTGTGCGTTCGTTATCGATCGTCAGATTCCGCAAACCCGCGTCAGGCTTACGTTTAGGCTTCCGCTTAGGCTTGCGCGCTTCTCGCGTTCACCTGAACCGTGCGCGTCTGCCAATTCCGCCACGACCGCATATTTAATGACTACTCTCATATTATAGCGATTAAAAGCATAATATGCAAGTTATTTAGCATAATTTAATAGATACTTGTGACCGCCGGAATATCTAACATTATGGAAGGAGCAGCGCAGCTATGGTCTGCTCCTTCCTTTCCTATTTTGTACGTATCAGCGATATATCTATTACTTACAGTTCTCGTCTGTCCGTATCGAGCATTCTATAAAATCGCTTCATGCAGCGCATCTACGTAGGCAGCCGCCAGCTTGGACATCATTGCATTCTTATGAGCGATCCAACCCACGTTAATCGTTTCCTTGCAATCCAGCGGAACGGGAATAATATCATTTCCATTTAAGTCTGCACTTAGTACACCCGTTGAGATCGTATACCCATTCAGGCCAATCAGCAGATTAAACAGTGTTGCTCTGTCATTGACACGTATACTCTTCTTGTGTGACAGCGTGCTTAAGATCTCCTCGGAGAAATGAAAGGAATTGTATTCCCCCTGATCAAAGGACAAATAAGGATACTCCTCCAGCTCCTCAATGGTCACTATGGACTGCTTCGCCAGCGGGTTATGGATACTAATGAAGATATGCGGCTTCGCTACAAACAAGCTGTGAAACTGCAAATTGGCGGAATCCAGGAGTCGATTGATAACTTTGGCATTAAACTCATTTAAATACAAGATCCCAATCTCGCTGCGCAGTGTTTTGACATCTTCAATAATCTCATAAGTCTTCGTTTCCCGTAGCGCCAGCTCATATTCATCTAATCCGTGCTCCTTCACCAGCTTCACAAAAGCGTTGACGGCAAAGGCATAGTGCTGGGTAGAGACTGAAAAATGCTGTGGAGACGGCTTGGCGTTCCGATATCTGCTCTCCAGCAGCTCTGCCTGCTCGGTCACCTGTCTGGCGTACCCCATGAATTCGGCACCCTCCATTGACAGCGTAATCCCCTTATTTGTCCGTTCAAATATAGTAATGCCGATCTCTTCCTCCAGCTCTTTGATCGCCTTGGACAAGCTCGGCTGAGATATAAACAGCCGCTTGGCGGCCTCATTCATGGAGCCGCGGTTCGCAACCTCAATCACGTATTTTAACTGCTGCAGTGTCGTCATAACTCTCCTACTTTCGTAAATTAAACTAATCCTCATCGGGAAGACAGAAGAACATAATTCATCGTAAATCGCCATACACATCATTAAATACACAATTGAATCGGAATTTATTTAAGGAGGGCCGGTATATGGCTATTGCTCCCCCTATTTTACAAGCAGGAGACACTGTGGGTCTAGTCACATTAGGCAGCCCGTTAAGCGCTGAAACCATCGATTCACGAATCGAGGTCCTTCAGGGCTCTGGTTTTAATGTAATTATTGGCAACCATGTATATGATCAGGACGGGTTCCTGGCAGGAACAAACGAGGAGCGGGCATCCGACCTTATGAGCATGTTTGAGAACGAAGAGGTCAGATTAATTCTTGCAACACGCGGCGGCACTGGAGTTGCCGGCATTCTTCCTTATCTTGACTATGATGTAATCCGCAATAATCCCAAAATCGTATCCGGCTATAGTGATATTACAATACTGCTGAATGTGCTCTATCAATACGCGGACCTCATTACACTGCAGAGCCTCATGCTTATTGACTTCGCACCACAAACGCCTGCTTATAACTTCGATCAATTTTATAATGCAACCTCTACTTTACAGCTCCAAAGACAGATTACGAACCCTCCCAGCATTCCTCAAATCAGCAGGATTCAAGGCAATGTAACGGGACCTATCGTTGGAGGGAATTTAGCCTCCTTCATGGATACCATTGGAACTCCCTATGAAATTGATGTACGAGACAAAATATTGTTGCTTGAAGAAACGCATGAGCCGACCAATACGATCTATCGTTATCTAAATCATCTCTTGCTGGCGAATAAACTACAGGAGTGTGCGGGCATTGTGATGGGGGAATGCACCGGATGTATTGAGGCCTATGGGGTCTCCTACCAGCAGTTAATAGAAGAAGTTATCGTACCGCTAGGCAAGCCCCTCATGACCAATGTGACAACTGCTCACGGGATATATAAAGCCGCAATTCCCATTGGAGCGACGGTAAATTTAAACACCTATGAGAACACTCTGACAGTCATTGAACCGACGGTCAGTGCTGAACAATAATAATCAGCACAATGCAGAATTTTATTTAACATTTGCCTTATATACAGCGTCAATCATAGTTTCTGTCCAAAAAAAGAGGAGCGAACCATTCGGTTCCCTCCTCTTCGTTATTATATGAGTTCTAGTACCAGTACATTGACAGAGTTTGCCGGCAGGGAAATAACCACAGAGGCTTGCTCTACTTCAACCTCTGTTTGATAAGGCTGTACCTTCTCATCGTCTCTCTTGTTCACGTTAGGAACATGGACGAGAGACGCATCTCCTGTCAGAACCGTTAACTGACCTTTGGATGCTGTATTCAAGCTGTCCAGATCAATCTTGATCGATTTACCCGAAGTGTCCGGGTTAACGAGCTTCACATAGACATGCTTCTCGTCTTTCGTCACCGAATGATAGACCTCTCGGTTATAAGCTTCCAGCTTGTAATCCAGCACTTTGCTCACCTTATGCCCGTCTGTGTAGAAGCAGATGAGGTGTTTGCCATCATTGCCCCCATAATTCACCGTAATGGTATATTCTGTGTCATTTGCAAGCTCTTCGTAGCTTGCCGCACGCAAATTACCTGCTGCAGTACTGGAGGAATAGTCACCAAGCGTGTAGGCTTCAACCCCGTTCTTAAACACTTTGACGCCGGTTGCATTTCCGTTATAGCCAATCGCGTATTCAATGACATTCTTATGCTCTGCTGTAATATCCGTGAGTCCTGCTCCAATGTAAAAACCATCATCCCCAGGCGCCTTCTTCGCCGTAAATTCCACTGTATAATTCGTCCAAGCCTCATTCATGAGGTAGATACCGTTGCGACCGATTGGCTGAGCTTGGAGGACTAGCCCCTCCTCGGAATCAAGCTCATAACCGGCAGAGCCAGGAATGACCTGCCATTCTGGGCTCAGCGGCTTCGTAAAATCTTGATCCAGCAGAACGCTGCCGTCTGTGTTTGAAGTAACGACGACCCGTTTCACGTGAACCTCTGCTTTTCCAGCTGAGATTTCAATTCCACCGTGCGGAATCAGCTTGGTCTCCTCCCCGTTTCGATAGGTAGTGAATGATGTGGCCAGCCCTTTGTTACCGATATATTTGGCGAAGAGCTGCTGCACGTAATAGTTCGGCGTATACCAGACCGTCTCATCATCAAACCAAATGCAGTCCGGTGTCCAGCGATACAGATTGTCTGTCCGTATTTTATTGAACAATGGAGCGGTCGCCGCAAGTCGGACAACATCTGCATTATTCTCGAAGCTGGTCATAATCGCCGCTTCTGCTACCGCACCCGCCAGTGTATTCTTATCTGTGGAGGCATACTCTCCGACAAACACTTTGGACGTCTCAGTCTCGTTCAAGCTGCCATCTTCGTTATAAGCACGGTAGTAGTAATTGTAACGGTCGGCATTTTCCAGCAAATACTCATTGGAACGGTAATAATGCTCATCCGCGATGGTATCCATATAATTCGGCTGCTTGCCATACCAAGTGATGGTCTCTTCAATACTTGTCTTGCCATCGGTAAAGCTTACTTGAGCTGAGCCTTCGAGTCCTCCGCTTAGGAATTTCCACCCCTGCTGGTAAGCATCATCGTCCGCCTGTGCCCCAACGGTAGAGATGATGTGAAGCTCATGATCCGGATAGTACTGCTGCATATGCTCATCAATCGCCGCTTTGAAAATTTCAAAGTTAGCGAAGAATTCTGTTCCCCAGTTCTCGTTCCCTACACCCAGATATCGAAGATCGAACGGCGCTTCATGGCCCATATTCTTACGTAGAGCAGCCCATTCATTCTTCTCATAATCCGTGCTGATCGCAAAATCAATCAAATCTGTAAAATTGCTGATATAGTAGTCTCTCAGCGCTCCTCCGGCTGGATTTGCATAATCTGAACGTGCTTGACACAGTACACCACAGGCCATAACTGGAAGCGGAGTCGAATTCAAATCCTCGGCCAGCTGGAAGTATTCCATATAGCCAAGACCCATCGTCATCATATAGCCCCAAACGTTATAGTTCTCCTTGCGCAACTCTACATCACGCACGGATTCTTTCCAATCATAGACATTCTCCCAAATGTGTGAACCTTCAGAGATACAACCACCTGGGAAACGCAGAAATTTAGGGTGCAGATTAACCAGTGCCTCAACCAGATCCTTACGCAGACGATAGTTCGGGTTCCCTACATAGTTGGAATGTGCAGTAGAAGAGCTTTCTTCCTCTGCAGCACCCCATACATTTGCTGGGAATAACGAGACCATATCGATCGAAATCTCTCCGCTGAAAGTGAGAGATAACTGTCCCAGTGCATTCTTCGTACCTCGAAGTACGATGGGTGATTCCGCTCCGTATTTCTTCCATTCCCCTGCCTCGACGTGAACAACGACTTTGTCACTGAGCTCGTCTCCATCCTGATCCAGCAGCTGAAGCGTAATGCTCCCGGTTTGACCCGCTTTCGTCCAGATGGAGAACAAATATTCCTCGTCTTTTTTAATAGACATGGCGCAGTTATGGTTGAAATCGTTAAACCCTTTATTATAAATTACAGCGCCATCCGCTGCAGTCACATAATAGCTGTTAACATCCTTGTCCTGAATATCAAAATGCTCGTTAAGTCCGCCGCTGTTATGAACCGTGAGCTTATCTGTGTCACCATACCATGCAAAGAGAGCATCACGGTTACGTCCGGTAGAGACACCGCATTCGCCGCATACATGAGAGTAGCTGTCGTATTCAAACGCTTCAAAGGAGCGGTTCTGCACCAGCTCTGCATAGATCCCTCCATCAGCCGCATTGTTGATGTCCTCATAGAACAATCCATACATAACCTCACTAATATCAACGACCTCGTTATTTCCTTCAATCGTCAGCGTATGATTCGGGACAGCTTCAGGCAGCACAGAAACGACATAGCTCTGGGAAGCATCATGCTCGCCAGCGCTAAGTTTAGCGGTAAGTGTAACACCAGCAGGCTGTTGGATGTTCTTGTTTACTTTTCCCTGATTCGTAATCGCTTCCGAATTGCTGGAGCTCCACTCTACTTGGACTTTGCCCCCCATAAGTGAAGATGGAAGCTCTATATCGGCTTTGATAATAGAGTTCGGTGCGCTTAAATATTTGCTCTTGGCCAGCTTGACAATCTGTTCATCGGACAGGGATTCGCACATGACCTCGATGACTTCATCCTTAGTAAGCGCAGCTTGATAAATACGCACATCGGATATAGATCCCTGGAAATCGGCATCCGCACTAAACTGAGATTTGCCAATGAAGTTTCGATTATAGTTCGTACCGTTTGTAAAAGTATCAAACCATGCTCTCAGCTTCGCATAGGTTCCACTGGAGGTCTGGCTGATCGTTCCGTCACCAATCGGTTCTCCGTTAGCATATACGACAGGACCGGCACTGCTGAGTGTACCGCCCTCGGTACCGCGGATTGAAATCGCAACATGCAACCATTTTCCCGCCGGGAAAATCTTCCCTGGATCTGCAACGATCTCGTCTCCCGCATAGCATACGCCTCTTAAGTTACGGGTCAAGAACAGATACGGGTTTCCTTCCCCTCCACCAAAGTCGATGATACGCTCCCACACACTGTTAACTTTGCCGGGATGAATCCAGGCAGCTACCGTAATTCCCGTATGATCACTAACTCCCTTCAGCAGATTGGATGGCAGCTCCATATAAGATGTTCCATTGCTCCCGCCTGCCAAAGTTAGTGAAGACCTGCCGTCTACATTATGTATTTCAGGAAGCTTGCTCCCTTTAAGCACACCGTCGTTACCGTTATTTGTTGCATCCTTGCCTGCATTGCTCTCATCCTCAAACTTGTAATGCGCGATTAGTTGCTCGTTCTTTATCATGCTGCAGCTCTCCTGTCTTGTCATAATAGAAATTAAAAAGCAGTCGTTTAATGCATAAGCAATCAATAAAGTAATGTAAATGCTAACTTATTAATATAATAACTAATCTTTGTATAAAACGAAAGCGTTTTTTTCTCATATGCAAAAAAAGAAGCCCCAAACTAGGGACTTCTTCTGACAATTGGATTTAATCTTGCATTCATCATTCTACTACTTGATTTGAAGCTGCGGATGGTGATTCTTTCTTGATAAACAGCTTGCACAGCTTCCACAGTACATATCCAATAAACGCCCCCGAGGTGTTAAGCAGCAGGTCATCCACATCAAAGGTCCCCATACTAAAAACAATCTGAGCGCATTCGAGCAGCAAGCTAAAGCTGAAGGATAGAAGCATGACGAGGACAAAGCTCAGCTGTTTGATGATCGTTCCAGCCAAAAATCCAAAGGGGATAAAAATCGCGACATTGCCAAACAAATTGATTAAATTATGCGTTGTTGGATGCTCCAAGCTGTCTTTTATCGTATGCAGCCATATCATATTGGATCTATAGCTCATCGATTCACTCAGAGAAGCAGGATTCTCTATGACTCTGGATATCATCTGACCCAATATACTGACATCAACAGCTCCGAACTTAAACAAAATGACCTTGATCACTACATAAGAGTAGAACAGCAGCAAACCTAGTATGAGTACTGGATACAAATGCATTTTTTGTTTCATCATCATTACTCCCTTATTGTACACGTGAATTCCTGATGAATACACAATATACGAATCTTTTTAAGATCAAGGGAATTAATTCTTAAATTTTTCTTAAGAGAATCCATTAGTTCTTCTTCTAGTATGACCATCATATAGTGAAAATAATAGAGTGGTTGATAGAGTTACTATTTTCAAGTGGGAGGTCATTATGTACCGTCTATCACGTATTTCATATGCAGGAATCAGTGGAATCCTTCTGCTCGGTTTCTCATTATTGCTAGTTCTTGTTGTTTCCATGTGGCAAGGAGCACTTCATATTCCATCAAGTCTTCTTCAGCTGAACACCATTTTCATGAGCATACTCATTGAGGCATTACCGTTCGTACTCATTGGGGTGCTGATCGCTGGGGTTATTCAAATCTTTGTGACTGAAGATCATATTCGAAGATGGCTCCCCCGCAGCAAGCCTGCCACGATCCTCATGAGCTGTGTTATCGGAGCCCTCTTTCCCGCCTGTGAATGCGGCATTGTACCGATAGCAAGACGACTTGTTCAAAAAGGGGTCCCGCTCTATGCGGGTGTCGGTTTTATGCTGACGGGTCCACTCATTAATCCGATCGTCATCGCTTCTACGTACATGGCTTTTGGCAACGATCTGCAAATGGCTGGGCTGCGTATGGGCATCGGATTCTTGATTGCATTACTGATTACTTTTGCCGTGAGCATGTCTTTTCAAGGAACTCAATTGAGAAATGCTTCCTCATCCACATCCACAGCTCATCAGCATGCTCACAAGCAGCATACCTCCAATTCCTTCACTGCTCGCTTTAAACATATGCTTCATCATTCCATTGACGAATTTTTTGACATGGGGAAGTTTCTCATTATTGGAGCGTTCATCGCGGCAGCGGTTCAGACCTTCGTCTCTGCCAAATCCCTTGTTGATATAGGTACAGGTATGGCTTCATCTACTCTTGTTATGATGGGACTAGCCTATGTTCTGTCGCTATGCTCTGAAGCAGATGCCTTCATCGGTTCGTCCTTCCGTCATTTATTCGGCACAACACCTATTCTCGGATTTCTGATCTTCGGACCGATGCTGGACCTGAAGAACACCATAATGATGCTTAGCGTATTTCGGACCCGATTTGTTGTCTGCCTTCTTGCTCTTGTCGTGCTGACCATATTTACTACACTCATGCTGCTGCAACCCTATATATAAGGAGGCTTCGTCCCGCTTATGATCATCAAATGGAACGGACAACAGCTCTTTCGAGCTGGCATCCTGCTGCTATTTTCCATCATGCTGTTTCGGCTGCATTTCACCGGAGAAATATTGAAATTCGTTAATCCAAAATATGAGCTGCTCAGTCTTAGCGCTGCTGTCCTATTTGCATGCCTGTTTCTGATTCAGCTCGGAAGAGGCTGGGATAAGGTAAGTCATGAGCATAACCATCATGAGCACGTTCATCACGAGCACGTTCATCATGAGCGCGTTCATCACGAGCATGACCACCATGAGCACGTGCCTTCTATAAAAGAGCAAGGTAATTCAATGCAGCCGCATGCACCTCACCATTGCGCCGATGACCACTGTCATCACGATCATGGAGATGGCAAGCTCAATTATAAGAAACTCATCAGTTATGCCATCATTATCTTCCCGCTGACTGCAGGATTTCTTGTGCCTCCCCAGGTTCTGAATGCTTCCATCGCAGATAAGAAAGGCGGCTTGATGCTGTTAACCGGCTCACAGCAGAATTCGGCAATAACAGATACAACGGAATCGACAGCATCAAATGAAGATTTCGCTCTGCATAACCATCATACAGGGCTTATTGAGCTCCCGGGATATGAAGAGGCTGTCACAGATGAACATGCAGAGGATGAAGCCGTAATGGAGAACACGGTATCAAGGGATGAGTTTAATCAGATCATGGTGGAATTGGAGGACAAACAATCCATCGTGATGGAGGAGCATATTTTTGCTTCTTATTATGAACGTATTGCTAACACGCCGGATAAATATGCAGGCAGACCCATTCAGCTGTCCGGTTTTGTATTTCGGGATGAGGAGCTTTCAGACAACCAGCTCGTAATTTCGAGATTTTTAATTACCCATTGTATCGCAGATGCAGCCCTGATCGGATTTCTGGCTGAATTTCCGCAAGCAGCCCGGCTTGACGAGGATACATGGATTGAAGCGACCGGCGTCATCGATACGACGGTGCATAACGGAACTAGGCTGCCCATGATACGCATCACAGAATGGAAGGAATCCGCAGCCCCCGATCAGCCGTATGTCTATCCGCTGAGTGTAAGGATTTTGTGATTGATTTGGCTGAGTTCAGTTAGCTCGATATGTTTATTTTTATCTTGTTCAGATAGGTGACAAGCTGTTCCACATTTTGCACCGCTTGTGCAAAGCCAATATATCCGTCCGGCCGGACGAGAAATAGGGAACCCAGAGGAATGCCTGCTTTTTTAAAGGCTGAAGGGTCGTTGAACTCATATAATGGAATGGAACGGTCGTCAGCAGACAGGACCAATTCTGGATCTGCTTGACCATACACATGAAGCTGCCACTTCATGGATTGCAAAGGCTTATAATTATCTTCTGACATCTCTACCCATGGCAAACGGTCACCTGCCTGCAGATGGCCGGCTTTGCCTTCACTCAGCAGACTGTCCGGATAATGAATCCGCGTTTGGGACAGGATTTCAAATGCTTTTCTCCGGGCCGGCGGAAGATGGAACAGAACAGGTACAAAATACGGAACAATCACCTCCATCGCTAATTTGGAGTTTATCCCCTTGCCCACCATAATCTGAAAAGCGCGGTCTGTCGTTGCTACAAGGGTCTTTGCAAATCCGATTCTTTCTGTTTCATAGGAATCCAGAATTTGCTCGTCTGCTTCTCCTTGAAGAACAGCGGCGAGCTTCCAGGCCAGGTTCATCGCATCCCCAATCCCTGTATTCATTCCTTGTCCCCCTGCCGGGCTATGGACATGTCCTGCATCACCTGCAATAAAAATACGTCCTTTTCGGAAATGCTCGCTGACTCTGTGATGTACCTTGAAGGTAGAGAACCAGTTCACCTCTTGAATCTCTGCTTCCGTATTTGATGACGCATAGGGAGCAATGACATTAAAATCATCCGGGAGACCCTGCTCCAGTACCGCTTTCGGTATAATACCGATTAACCTGACATATCCGGTTGTGCGCACCGGTGCCGTAAGGCAGAATCCGTCATGGTTAAAGCTTATATGCAGACCCTGGATCGGGACAGCGCTCTTCACATCCGCCACATAAAACATTTGTTCATAGGTTCCGCCGGCAAAGGAAAGCTCCAGTCCTTTACGGACTGCACTATGAGCACCGTCACAGCCACATATGTATTGAAAGATGGCCTCCTCGCACTCCCCTTGCTTCTCAAGAACCGCATGGACCACATCTCCCTCTTCTCTGAAAGATATTAGTTCCGTATTCCACTCCACACGGTCTCCTCGCTCCTTCAGCGCGCTTTCCAGAATGGCCTCATGCTCATCCTGAGGAAGGCTGAGTACATAAGGATAGGGACTGATCCCAAGGCCAATATCCCCCATTTTCATGCTCGCTTTAAGCTCCCCGTCTTTACGAATCTGTAGTTCCTGGATGGGAATACCCCGCTGAGCCAATTCCTCCGCTAAACCAAGCTGCTGGTAATATTCCAGTGTTCGCGCATGAACGACAATCGCTCTAGAGGCTTCTCCCGTTCCACTGTTTTTGTCAACAATTCGAAACGGGATTCCCTGCTTCTGCAAGGCCAAGGCCATCACTAAACCTGTTGGACCGGCGCCGACGATCAACACTTGAGGATTCATATGTCTTATTCCTCCTGCACTTTATCCTGAATTGAGGGGAAAATGATTAATTGACAATGTCACACACATTATAATGATGAGTTTGCTTTATTTTAACCCTATGCCATCACTGCTAAGCAATATATATGTCCTTAATATTCCATTATGTACTGTCTGCGGCCAGGACTGATAGATTCGCGAATTTGCATAAGAGCAAAATAAAAACGCGCGCGTAGAAAACTAAAGGTACTCATTAGAGTGTCGAGTATTAAAACATAAAAAAACCCTTACTCCACGTAAGGGTTTAGTCAGATATATGGACTCTCAGGGACTCGAACCCTGGACCAATTGATTAAGAGTCAACTGCTCTACCAACTGAGCTAAGAGTCCGTAAGCTCATGCCGCTAAGGCAGTTGTTACATTCATGAATGTTAACAACTCAGTAAAATCTATTATAACAGATAATAAATAATAATCAAGCATTTTTTATAAAATTCATTCCGAAGTTTGCGGGAATCCTAATTTTTCTTAAAAACCAATTCTCCACGATTTGAAAATGCTTCTAGTGTATCCGCGTTTAAGTATGGCTCTTCTAGCATTTGGTACCATAAAGTGATCCCATCGCCAAATCGTATTATTTTTGCAGGCTCACCATTAACCAGAATTCGGGTTATTTCTTCTTGATTTATTGAGCCAAAAACAATTCTGAATGGCTTATCGTTGGTATATTCCCAAACATAAGATATCGGCAAATCTGGTTCCATTAATGTCGCGCTGCCGGAACTCCCTATAAGCTGCCATTCCCCAGAATTATACTCCACATAACTCGAATCTATACCGTTATCATTTACATAAAAAGCGACCACTCCATCCCCTTTTACTTCATAATGTAACAGCCCTTCAACATTAATGTCTGCATCCCTAAGCACTGTATCAAGTTCTTCTTGGAGACTGATATGATCTGTATCGTCAGAACAACCAGAAAGAATCACCAGCATTAAACTAATAAGCAATAGAAATTGCGTTTTCATTGTGATGTCATTCTCCTCTTTGGAAGGTACCATCAGATATAATGAAAAAAACCGCTAAATATAGCGGCTTTCTACGAGTATGGAGCCTAGGGGGATCGAACCCCTGACCTCATCGCTGCCAGTGTGGCGAGCACGGCTCCCCATGTATCCTGCGATGTCCGAGAATCCTTAATTCACAAGGGTTTTCGGGCATCGCGTTATTTAATGATATCGCATGTTTCCCAATGTAAATTGCTGTTTCGTGACCACAGATGTGACCAACCCTCTATTTTTTCCAGAGGCGGTAGCAATCGTTGTAATCTTCACCCTTGCTTGGTTTAATACGTTTTACTTTTGCAACACCTGAATCATAACCACGTTGATAAGCAAGTTCAGCCATGTCTTTTTCGGACAAATCATCATCAGGCATATCTAAAACATCACGAGCGTCATTCTCAGCACGCTCATTATACTCATAAGCAAATGTATCAGCTTTATCCTCATTCTTGTAGGCTTTCAGTATCTCACCACCTACTTTTACAGCGAAGAACTCATAGGGAATTCTGGAGTATTCCTTATCGTCTGTCTTTCGATCTTTTTCTGCCTCAATTTCTTTTATTGAATATTGAGGATCATTATCATACTCAAGACACATACACTTATCTGCATTTTCATGCTTCTTGAATATCTCTTGTTCTTTGCCCTGATCGTCACAGATAGCATATAGCATTGGCATTGAATCATCCCCTAACGTTTAGTACTACCTACCAATCTTGTTCTTGAAATCAGTGTAGCTGTTCGCCCAGTGAAAGTCCACATCGTTAGAGACTGCTTTGAAGTGCAGCTCTCCACATGTTATTTTCCGCTTCTCCACTGTTGTCAGGTCTTTATCTTCTTTGTCGATCTTCGTTTCAATGATGAAGTACAGCTTGGCGGTGTTGTTAACTCCACGATACAGTACGGCCCAGTCAGGTGAATATTCACCATATGGAGTATCGATCACGAACCCACCCTTCTTGATCTTCGTAAACAGTAAGACATTCGGATCAGCATCCAACTGCTCGGCAAACGTCTTCTCGCCCTTGCTATCCAGTTTGTAATACTTATACATGGCTCTACGGTTACTTGGATTCGTCTTGTAGATGTAGTTGGCCGCGTCATCAAGCATCGTTTGATCAATCGAGTCGGCTTCAAAGATCGTCTTATCGCTAAATACATAACCATCAATAGTCTGATATTCCGTTATTCCGAGCGCCTTATATTCTTTGAGCTTTGATTTAATCCGTTGGGTTGCAATGTCCAAAATATCCTGGTTGCTCAGAAGAATCTTCCTGTCTAGCTTAGATAGTATTTTATAGATAGCCAGACGGGGCAGGAGAGTATGATACATAATGTAATTGATAATCTCGAAGTCACTCTTCTTCTGCCATTGTATACTCAAATCCTGATGCTCATACTGTTGAATGGCTTCTGCAAGCATAAACTTCTGCTGATCATTAAAGGTCGCTTTGCCTGTTTCAACTTCATATTCATTTCGTATCTTCTTATACCGTAACAGATCATTCAGTTCGCTAACACACGAATCAATGAAAGCCTGATGATCGATCTTAACTTGATACATGGTACGCTTGCTCATACGCGCACTCAACTCTTTGAGCAGCTGTACAAAGGAATCCTCAGACATGAAGCTATGCTGACCATTATCTACAGGCGCTTCGTCACCATTCTTTACGGGTATCTTTTTCGTCCCTTTTGCGATCATCTGTTCAACGAACTTCTCTTTGATCATTTCGCTATGCTCTCTTAAGGTTTCATCCTTAAAATCAATGGTTCGAATGTCTTTAGCGTTCTTCGTGAGTTGGTTCTTCTCATTGATGAACTTATTCTGTAGAAGTTCGTTCTTGAATGTTTCCACCAATTCAGCAGTAACTTTCTCAGCTGGAATCCCCGCTTGCTTCAAAGCCTTATGGATAATGTCTGCAGTCACTTCATCCTTGTTGAAGCCCGCCTGATCGTTGAAATCGTTCTGTAGGGCTGCGGCAAAGTGATCATAGTGGTCATTGGCAATAATGGTTAGTTCGTTGATTTCTGCGTTCGTGCAGCGGTTCCCGTTGGTGTCTACAGGCAGTCTGAGCCCTCGGCCAATCTCCTGCTTTTTTGCAATCTCGGAACCGCCACGTTTAAGCGTACAAAGTGTGAATACATTGGGGTTATCCCAGCCCTCACGCAGAGCGGAATGTGAAAAGATGAATGCCAACGGTTCATCAAACGAAATGAGCTCGTCCTTCTTCTCCAGGATTAGCTCAATACCGCGATCCACATCTTCTTGCGACTTCTGCTTTAGCTTTTGTTCATCCAATATGGTTTCCCAGTTCTCTACTTCAACAGCCTGCTTGTTCTTATCTACAGCAAAGTATCCTTCACGCACCTTCAAGATATCTCTATAATGCTTAAATAGAGCAGGAAACTCAGCAAACAACTGATTCCAGGTGGAGTCCTCTATAATTGCAGCATATTCTTCATCAAATATACGCAGGTATTCCCCGCGTCCGTCCGAGGCTGTGCTATCTCTGAACTTATGAACAGCATCAATAAAGAACAGAGTCAGTATCTTAATGTTATAGCCCTGTCTTAGAATCTTAAGCTGCTTATCAAGGTGTGAGCGGATGGCAAGACGAATCTGAATTCGAATAATGTCGCTCTCACTAATGCCAGAATTGTTATCACCGATGCCAATCTCAATAATGTTATCGCCTGTACCGATCTTAAGTTTCTTCAACTGATGCGGGTCTTCTTGAACAATCATGTTCCGATACTGCTCCAGAGAACCAGAAAGCTCATGTAGGTTCGCGCCGCGGCGTACATTGAAAGTCTTCGTGCGTATCGGTCCGCCTTGCTCAACATGGAATATCTCGATCTTGGCATGAAGGTCCTTTGTGAACTCTACGTACCGCACGTATGGATAATCCTTGGAAATCGTGCCGTGTACCGTCTTTACTTCAATCTTCTTAACCAGATTGTTCTGATAGGCATCATAAGAATCGAGCTTATAAACCTGATTGTATAGCCGCTTATGTGTTGCCGAATACCGTAAAATAAACAAAGGACTCAACATCTCGATAGCTTCCAAAGAAGCACTCTTCTTTTTTGCCGCCCCTTCGATTTTTTGCGGTTCATCAATGATAACGATGGGGTTAATATGCTTGATATCATCCCATAATACTTGACCGTATTCATCCTTATCACGCAACTTATTGGTTTCCTTATTGAAAGCTTGAATATTCATGACAACAATGCTTAATTCTCTGGTTTCAACAAATTTTGTACTAATTTCTTTGGGATTGGAACTATACACAAATGCATGGTTCTTCAAGTCCAGTCCGTCGTACAGTGCCATGAAATGCTCTCGTAGCATTTCGATGCTTTTCTCAACGCCTTTACGAATTGCGATTGTCGGAACAACAATCATGAACTTAGTGAATCCATAGCACTTATTAAGCTCAAGAATCGTTCTCAGATAGACATATGTTTTTCCTGTACCAGTCTCCATCTCAATTGTGAAGTTGTTATTCTCCAGCTGGTTGTCGGGAAACAACATGTTCCGAAGCTGAACTTCACGTAGATTATTAAGCAATCTCGTACCAGTAACGATCTGGGGGTTCCTAACAGGATCGCCCTCCGTGAGTTGTCTGACACGAGTAATATTTCGATAGATTGCACTTTCTTCTTGTCGATTAACGCCATTGAAAAGGCTCACGACTGATTCTATAGCTTCCTTCTGATAGCCAAGTCCGTCTTCAAATTGAAAGGCAATACGCTTAGTCACTTTTGATTCACCTCCACTTAAATGAATTCGACTCGATACGCTCGTTTTTCAAGTCCGCTATTCTTCCGCATTTGCGCTTCCAAGCGGCTCATTGTGTTCTCCTTAAGAGAGATGTCATCTCCAAAAGCACTGTCTCTGAAGATTATTTTGGTCGGCATCGGTTCTATGGCCGCAATCATATTGATCATTTCCTCGGAGATCGTCTCTTCCAGACATACAACTACTGTATCGGCAAAGATGTATGTTCTACTTCCGATATCTGAAAGATGCTCAACATTTGTGGAGAGCTGGATGTCTCGATGACGCAGCAGGATTTCGTAAACAACATCAAGGTCTGTGAAACCAGGGTTAAAATCCAGCTTGTCCTTATCTGTCATTGTCATATCATAATCGAGAATGTCCGACTTGATCGCTTCACTGAACCAACGAATGTTTGTATTGGATAATTTGAATACTCGAAAGCCAGTATCCAATTCAGCATTTTGGAACTCATCTCTGAGAGCGGTTCCTGCTCTTCTAATCCTTTCTTTTCCAACGTCACAGATCGTCCTATATCCATTAACAAAGGCTTCAGAACTGACATCAAACTTTTCATCTAATTGGACCATAATGTATTTGCGATTTCCACCGTCTTCAGCATTTACCCTCATTACAGCTTCTGCCGTGGTAGCTGAGCCAGAAAAGAAATCTAACACAATACTATCTTTATCCGTACCAATTTGGACAATTTGTTTAATTAGAGCCGTTGGTTTCGGGAAATCAAAAAACTTAGATAGTCCCAACTTACCTAATTCTACTGTACCCTTTTCAGTAATAAAATCTGTCTCTTGCCAGATGGACTTCGGTTTATATGTGCTCTTTCTATATTTTTCATAAATGTTATAACCACCATCATTCTTCCGTTTTGCCACTACGTTACTGGATAGGGTGTCGCTGTTAATATTACTTTCTAACAACGCCTTACCCCAACGCCAACAACTGTCTCCCCCCGTTGAGTTAATAGGGAGCACCTCTATACTATAGTCATTGTCTCGAACTAATGAGATGGGAGAGAAGCCATCTTTATCAACAACTCTACCATTCACGTATATCGGGTAGTGAAGATTCGGCCTATTAAATTTACCAAACTTAGGGTTTCGATTTCTTAACTCCCTTGTATTAAATCTTCCGATGTTATCCTCTTGGTTCAAGTCATCAGTCTCACCAGATTTCTCAAGTTCATTAATCTCTACATCTGGATTCTTAGTGTATATCAGCAAGTACTCATGTGTTTTTGATATTTGTTTGTATGTTTGCCCACGCTTGTTTGATTGCACAATAACTTGAGCAAAGAAGTTTTCCTCACCAAATACACTGTCACAAACTTTCCTAAGGTTTACCACTTCGTTGTCATCAATGCTAATAAAAATAACTCCATCTTCCGACAATAAATCCTTAGCAATTCTAAGTCGCGGGTATATCATACTTAACCAGTTAGAGTGATATTTACCATTACTCCGTTGATTTGCAATTAGCCTGTTATAATCCTCATCAACATCACCTTCAGCCTTCTCATTCTCTTTAGAACTAATTGAGAAGTCATCTTTGTAAACAAAGTCATTTCCCGTATTGTATGGGGGGTCAATGTAAATCATTTTGATCTTGTTATAGTAGCTATTTCGCAATAACTTTAATACTTCAAGGTTGTCGCCTTCTATATAGGTATTTTCAGTTAATTCAGGGTCCTTACTGTCTTCAAGTATATACTTAAGGGTTTTACCAACAATATCACTATTGGCGATGCGCATTGAATCAGCTTTACCAGCCCAGTTGATCTCGTAGCGTTCTTCCGAATCAATGTACTGCCCTAAATGCGACAGCAAAGAGGCGAAATCTACAACTCCGTCTTTCACAGAAGAAGGGAATAGCTCCGCTAATTGCTCACTGAACATCTCTTCGAACTTTGCTTTGTTCATCTTGATCGGATCGAATATCTCTTTGGATACTTTAGTATATTCCACTTTTGATTCCTCCTATTATTGGGTTATGAATTTGGATAACTGATTAAATATGTTCTTTAACTCGCTATTGTATTTTGATTGGTCGGAGATTGTCGTGGCTGCCTTCTTATCCTTTTGGAGCTGAATGATGCGCTTATAGCAATCGAAGATAAGATGAGCATCGGAAACATTATACCAAGCTTTCGAAGCAAGCATTTCCTTACTCCTAGACCACACCAGTAAATGCGATATAATGTATGCCTTCGTCATTAGTCCAATATAAAGGGTCATCTTGTTTGCTTTGTTCCTTATCTTCTCGAAGGCTGCATAATCATTCATAAGTGTTACCATATCATCTGTTAGCTGCGATGAGCTAATCGCTGTTAAATATGAATCCTCAATAACAACCTGAGAACGGTCCTGGAGGTTGAGTCTCTTATGTGCAATGGAATACGTCTGCATACCTTTTACGTCGTAACATCTAATCACACATAGCGGCTTTACCAGCTTCTGTATGATATCGCATATGAATGAGGCATCCTTCAGTTTGTTCAATTGAACCTCAAAAAATAGTAATGCTTGGCAATCATATTGATCGTTGATCAGAGATGGGATTGACTCACCAGCAATCTGATATGCCAGCTTAATACTCTCCACGCTTTCCTTGAATCGCTTCTTTTCCTTAGGCAACAAGTCTGAAGTCATAAAGGTGCTGACTTGAATACTCTTGTCTATCGCATACTCGCTGGGTAAGCCTAGCATTATATCACCTCTATTCAACAACCAGGAACGAAATTAATTCGAAATCATCAATGCTTGAATTCGCAAACTCGTTGTTATAACCGCTGAAGTCGAATATGGATATCTGTGCGTTTTTATCCTCTTGGCCCTGGATCGCTTTAATTGCCTTATTCAGCAGGGAGGAGTACTTCGACATATTCTCAGCATTGCGAGTCTCTTTGTTGAATTTGTTAAATAACTCTGCGTTAGGAATGCTCTTGTCGTAGGCAAGTCTTCTGAATTCTTTCAGTGCCTCCCTGGCATTGGCATTACCAAAGTGGACTTCGCCCGCTTCTGTCATATACATGATGTAATAGGGATACAGTGAGCTTTCGTTATTGGGCTTGGACGTATCCGATTGATGCTTAAAGCAAAAGAGCGTACCCTTCGTACCGCCATCCCCCAAGGAATAGATCCCTTTCGGTACTTGTTTGATCTCAGGATGCTCTTTGATATATCCTGCTAACTCATACAAGTAATCATTCATGTTCAAGTCGGTCAAGGAGATATTGTCATTCAGATCATCCATATCGACTACTTCTTCTTGCAGCCGTTCGAGCTGTTTCTTTCTGAACATGAAATCATTCATCTCAGGAGATAACAGGTCCTCATCTCCAGTAGATGTAAGATTGACCCCCAGCATCTTGCCCTTAACCCGCTGTTCAAGTTGCAAGTAATCATTCAACTCTACAGCAGGGAAGAAATTGATCATTGCGATCTGCTGATTCTTACTGCCGATCCGATCCACCCGTCCGAAACGTTGAATAAGAACGACAGGATTCCACTGGATATCAAAGTTAATTACACAATCGCAATCCTGCAAGTTTTGGCCTTCGGAAATGCAGTCCGTACCAATAAGTACATCGATTTGTTGTTCTTGCGGCAACTCTTGCCCCATTTTTGAACGAGGCGAGAAATGGCTAAGGACTTGGTTGAATTCCGCCAACCCTTTGACCGTCGATCTTGGATTGCCTGAACCCGTGACGCAAGCTACATTGACGCCATGTTTAGAACATTCCTTCGCGATAGAGTCATATAAGTAGTTGGCTGTATCAGCAAAGGCTGAGAAGATTAGTATCTTGCGATTACCTGGATTAAACGGCGTCGTTATGATCTTATTGGATATGATCGTCTCAAGCTCTTTCAACTTCGCATCCCTGCGGTTATTCAAGACGGTCATTACATCATCATATAGCCGATCCAAGATGCTTTTGTCGTAAAACAAATCCTCCAAGAAATCGGTAGTGAGGAGATGTTCCACTTTAATTTCGTACTTGTAATCAAGCGTGGTGCCATCGTCCAGAACTTCCTCTCCTTCAAGTGAAACGTCTCCAGACTCATGACGAGAGATCACATCGATATAGCCATCAATTCGGGCAATCAATCGTCTGATCGTTTCGCCGAATGAAAAGACCGAGCTCTCAAGTCGCTTAAACAAGTTGAACCGATGAAGCTTGGCCGTAATAAGCTCACGGCTTTCATGATAAAAGAGCACTCGATCACCGCGTACCGTCTGATACTTTTCACGATAATATGCCTTATGCTCCGAACGAATATAGCTCATTGGTGAATATACCGCAAGCTTAAGAGACTCCAACACTTCATTCGTTTGACCGAAGTTCAGTAATTCTTTACATTCATCAATCGGCGGTGTATGCGTATCAGGCTTCCGCTTCTGCGGGAACTTTCCAACCTTATCGCTGCCGTAGTATCCCGTAATGTGTTTTCTGCTGCGGGATATCGTCAGCATTTCAAGCAGCTTGAAGAAATCAGCAGGGAGTCTGTCGATAAGTGCATTCTTGGAACGGTTGTCAGATTCGAGCCAATCATTTAGTTCCTTTTGCGTCCTTCTGAGCAAGGACGAAACACTCGCGATACCTTGCTCCTCAAATGCATGATCCTTATCTGTTGTAATAATGCTCAACTGGTTCTTGAGATCGGTTAGTGAATTGTTAACTGGCGTCGCGGACAGGAGCAATACCTTTGTATTTGAACCCTTCTTGATGACCTCGTTCATCAAACGCTGATACCGTGTCTCATGCTCTTCATTTTCAACACGATTGCGGAAGTTATGAGATTCATCAATGACAACCAGATCAAATTTGCTCCAATCAACGCGAGACAAGTCCATCCCGCTTCTGGACATACCCTTCGTTCTTGATAAATCGGTATGGAAGAGAATCTTATAGTTGAACCTATCATCAATGAATTGATTGTCGCGGTAAGGACTCTTGAACGAATTCCAGTTATCATAAAGCTTTGCTGGTGTAAGGACCAGGACATTGTCTTGTCGGAGTTCGAAGTACTTGATCACCGCTAATGCTTCGAATGTCTTACCAAGACCGACACTATCCGCAATGATGCAGCCATTATACTTGTTTATCTTTTGAATTGCAGAGACAACGGCATCCTTCTGAAAGTCGAACAAGCTATCCCATATCTTGGTCTTCTTGAAGCTGATGCTGTCTCGTTCGAAGCGGTCAATACCATTATCGAGTTGCTCTCCAAACAGCTCGTTCAGCGTGAAGTAGTAAAGAAACTCAGGCGAATACTCTTTATATACATAGCTGAGACTCTGCAGGATTTGATCCTTAAAGTCTTCCGTATACTGATTGTTGTTCCAAAGTGCCTCGAACTTTGCCTTATTGTTTAATATTTGAGCATTATCCATTGAATTCGTAATGAATGTATCGAAATTCACTCTTGGCAATGCGCCGCGCACAGCTTTCCTCGATAATTCAAGGGAGGAAGAGCCCTGTATCTGAAACTCTTCATCAATAATAATCAGGTTGCCCGTTACCAGTTGAGGAGTTCTAGTCTTCCGAACATTGACATGTTTCTTGATGAAGTCATACATGGACTTTGCTTTTACGAAATGCTTTAGCTTATTCTTCTCCGTGATCTCATAGGAATTAAAGAATAAGTCCGAGCTGTTGAATGCTATCTCGAATTCTCTAGCTATCTCTCTGGCCGATGGAATGTAGGCTGTATCACGAATGATGAAGTTAATCTGCTTCACGTTATGAAGGTTTTTCGAAAGCTCTGAAAAGACAGAAAGGGTTATCTTATCGTTAATGATATTAACAATACTGTCTTTCCTGTCCTTTAGTACTTCATTGATCCTTGTGATTAGATGTTCATTGGAATTGATGACTTCATTCAATTTTGTTCCACCTCGCAAACCTCTTCTGGTTAAGATTCAATGATTGACTTAAGTTTTTCTACACCTATGTTAATGAGCTTATACTTCTGCTTTCCCGTTCGATTCAATGCGGTATAATTACCGTCATGCTCAACAATATTGAACTTCCAGTGTACACCGATACTAGGCGTATATACCTTGCTTTCTTCTGAAATGGAATTGTCGATAAATTGGTTGAGTTCGGCCCAAAGCAGTATATTTTGATACCGCACCAGTAAATGCCCTGTCTCCTTCGTCCTATCGTACCGATCAAGGTTCACCTTTCTCAGATCGAACCAGCTATAGGAGTTCTGCGAGGAGGGAGATATTACAAAGACTCGGCTTTTTGTATAGATGGTCGTATTTTTATACTGTCTTAATCCTAATTGTCCGACAAGGACATCCCTGTTTACATTACTTGCCGCTGTATTACTTGCCATTTAACTACCCGCTCCTCCGTTAAGCATACTCTAACACATCTGTTATTCTGGACTCTGAAAATAACCAATCTGCAGGAATCTGGTCGATGGTTCCCGCGCCAAAAGCTCTGTCCGTCCATTGCTTGAACTCATACAGGATGGTTTCTCCCCGTCCATTCGCACTCTTCTTTAGGTGATTTGCAATGTCCAAAGGCGTAGCAAGATATACCCTCGGCATTTCGTTTATCGTCACATCTTTAAATTGTACAAGGCAAATGACCGTATGCGGCTTGTGTTTTCTGTACCAGGCATCCGCAGCAGCATGATAGTTCGCATCGGACATATGCGACTGAGTAAGCCCCCAACCTCCATCTTGACTGCCTTTAACAGATATCTTGAGCATCTTGTTACCTTTAGCTACCATTAGGTCATATTCGGGCTGGTTTGCCCCATATTGCACTGAAACGTCATAACCCGCTCTTGCAAACAATGCTGCGGTTATGGCTTCAGCAGCTACGCTTACTTGCCATTGGTTCATACCGAGTACAGTTTCGACCTTACCTATATATAGCGGTATATCATTCGGTATAAAATCATTTCCTGGTACAAATATCGGCCCTATCAATTGACCTGAGGATAAGGGAGTACCCGCCAGCGATTCTACGAATTCCTGCAAAGCCTCTTCATTTTGCTTTGCTTTCTTAGACGCTTTTCCAAATGGAACAAATTCTTGAACAATAAACACAGCTTGATCGGCACCTTGGTTCTTCGCTTCAATCAGTGTTCCAGCAATTGCATGTATGAGTTGATATCGAAGAGCTCCTATATCCTTCAAACCGAATAGAGCAGTTGAAAGATTGTTGATCCTCTCAGGCACCTGAGAACGCGGATTCTTCTTTCTACTCTTGATTACATAGTCAGATACAATCTCACCGAATGATTCATCGACTTTTGCTTCTACTGCACACAGTGTTTTCTTCCCGTTCGCATTTCCTACGACTATCATATCGTGATTGCGGCAGTTACCTTTTAGATTATCAAGCTTTGTTTCATGCTCAGGGGTAGCCCATTCTGGTTGGAAACCGACCGTGCAAGCTTGGGATAATAAGCAATCAGAAATATCAGATGGCATTCTGGCTCCATTGCTGGACATCCATGCTTTAGCAAACTCTTTTGCGCTACGGCCATCTTTCCAGTGCTTCTCTCCTTTTGCTGGTGGAGCATATTTGAGCCATTCATCAAGGGAATGGATGGTTTGTCCAGCTTGATTTTTAATGATCATGAGCAGCACCTCTTATCATACCATCATAGCTATCTATTCTGTCAGCATATTGTCACCGAACAAACATTCTTGCTTGAAGATCACAACAAAGATTGGTCTATTTCAATAGGCATCCCCTTTGATCGCAACTCCGCTACTCTTTCCATATATTTCGGTAACAGCACTGAAAACATAAGCCCCGCAGTTATTAACGAATACATCGGGTATGTTTTGCGAGCCTGTTCAAGCTCTGACTCAAATCCATGTGATGTTTTGTATATAGTAGCTTGATAACCACCAATATTCTCTAGCTTATATATGATCCCTGATTCACCGTAAATGATGTTCTTGCCTGGATGATCGATGATAAGACCAAAATACTTAACAATCACATGTTTCACCGCCAAAACTTCATACTTTCGTCCTATAATTCGACTAATTCGACGCAGGGAGGTTATTACCCTTCTTCCAGTAACAAGAAAAGCGCCGCATGGGCGCTTCTTTCACTTTTCTCCCTTTGCCTTGTAATGCTGGCAGTAATGAAGTAATAGCTTCGAAAAGGGATCATTTTCAAACTGTAATCTACTTATTGCCTTATCAAACGTCTTGTACTGTCCTTCCGCTCTTCTGTATGGAGATTCCACGATAGCTTGAATCCCACCATACTGAAACTTGCTGATTACCCCATTATCTAAGAAATAGTTTGCAAACTTGATAGCAGTCTGTACTTCTCCAGCTTCACCGCACGTACTCATGAATAAAGTAACAAGATCAGAATCAAAGACCTCCAATGGAATGTTCTGAAATAGCTCAAGACGTTGACGCGGTGGAACATGTCCGAAACTGACTTGATATATGCCTGGTATCCCTTTATTTTCGATGATGAAGTTCTCAATTGCTTTTACAATTTGGTCTTGGCTCATTTGTGGCATAGGTTCCCCTCCCAAGGAAAATACGAATCTATCAATTAACTCTATTGGATTTCCAGCTTGAATACTCCCCAAATCATGGTCTGCAGACTTACTGCAAGTCGATCGTATAACCCTGATCCTCCATATAAATCGAAATCGCGAATCTCAAGCCCTTTTCCTTCTGGAAGGAGCTTGATGAATAGCCTTGAATTTAACTTGTTCGAACTAACGACATATTCGGATTGAAGGTGTACGCATCTAGCTAAATGTGCTGCCAAATACTCTCTGTCTAATATAGGCTCCATCTCTGATAAGGCTGACCTGTCAAATCCCTGAAGTACGATGTCGTCAATATCATTAAAGACAAAGTGAGTAACGTAGTCGAAAAATGAGGCGAAAGAGTCTTCGTCAAAACTATCCCATTTTTCCTTGTCCTGTACTGTTATCATTCAACCCAACCACCCTCCAGCTGATAATTAGCCTTAATCTATTTGCGTTCTGTTCGTTCTTCATCGAAAAACATCTTATTGCGTATTGTCCATTCTGTTCCGTTATGTTGCAGCTCATATTGAAAGCTCTTGGTGTAGTCCCACGTCTTCTTCATGCCTTCATGTTTCCAGGTGAATTCCGTACTTCCATCGAGAAACATTCTGCCGTCTGTCACTCCTTCTTTAACAGAAGAAAAATGCACTTTAACCGTCTTAGCGACTTCTGGACCGTACTGATCACCGATGCTTTCCTTAACCAATTGCGTTACCTTGGCTTTAGCCCCGCCATCACTATTGTCTGTTGCATCAGCGCCGCATCCAACGAGCATTAGAAGTGCGAGTATCATCGTCGCGGTCAATCCGATCTTTCTCATGTACGCTCTCCTTTGCGAAGAAATTTCCTTAAGCAGATCGTGAAGTTACAAAAAATTGGCAAGGTAATTATTTATTGTGGAATGTTGTCGAACTTTTGGAATCGGCCACCCCCTCCCTACAGACTGGTAGTCTTTCTTCACTAGAACAGAATACCTACTTTTCCCAATCAGATTATAACATGCATTATATTGGTTAGTTAAGTCGATATAGTGCATTATAATATTTCGACGACGATTCATCATTCCTCTACTGTTTTTGGTAGAGGTGAGAGAATGGCTAGGAAATCTCGGAATGTTCAGAAGATCAAGACCGCTGTGGGGCAGCGGCTACAAGGATTCAGGAATCATCAGGGCAGAACCCAAGAGGACGTTGCACACGAGGCCGATGTCCATCCTTCATACATAACTAAGCTTGAATCGGGCAGGTCTAATTGGACGATTGAAAGCTTGGATAACATTCTGAATGCATTAGATGTTTCGTACGGCGATCTGTTCCATAATATTGATGAAACCAAGAGCAGGATCGATAATACGGTACTAGTTCAGATTGTTAAGTTATTGGAAGGCAGAAGCATCGAAGAACAGCGGAAGGCACTGCAATTATTAAAAGCGTTGTACAGCTAATCGTACAGCGCTATCACAGGGCTCTGTGGCTAATCCCTAATGGGATAAGGCTACAGGGCCTTTTTGCGTTCATCGGTATGACAGAGATAACCAGGGCTGTGAGAGGACGCCCATATTGGAGGAGGTGAAAAGAATGGCAAGTAGCCTGAATGAATTGACCGATCAGCAGTTGTTGAACGTGCGTAAAGCAGCAAGAGAACTAAAGTTGGATGCGGCATTCATCACATTGATCGAAAGCGAGTTGAAGCGCCGCGGCACCAACATTAATCAATGAAGGGAACGATGCAATTGAGCAAACAGCTACTGGTTACAAAGACCGCTGGCAATACGCAGTATCAGCTATACCGTGTCGATATTCTCCATCCTGCTACCTACAATGACTACAGAGGCACAATCATCGAGCAGAACGTAATGATCGGTGCATACGGCATCGTTGCGATCCTATTCATCGGACAAGAGGAAATCTATTATGACAGCGGTCCCCTCTCCGCACAGGGAAATCAGGTGAATTGGTTATTCCACCATCTACACAGACAAGGATTCAATGACCTGGGTCAGATACGGGAGATGATATGGAAAGAACATGAAAGCTGGTGTTGGAATCAGTACGGAAATCCTTTTGGTAAAGTTGCTAATCAAAAGCTTCGGAAACAAATAAGGAAACTGCTTCACTAAGGGCTTCTGCTTGATACCTGGGAACGGGTATTGGTGGGAGCCCTTTTTCGTTTGACAGAGAACCAAATGTAGGCTTAGTGAGATCAGGCCAGAGGGGAGGTAATGCATATGGACGAGTTTAGTAAGAGACTGAGTGAGGCATCGGCTGCATTGATTCTGTTAAGCAAAGAGTTTGAACGATTGGAAACTGATCATTCCGATCTTCTCTGCTTGAACTACCCATTCAGCGTGTGTCTGCTGGAAATCGTACATGGAATGTTGGAATGGCAAGAAACGATCAACGAACTTAAGGAGGCGATCAAGCTTGGAAAAACGGCAAATAGCTGACGAGATGACTACTCTTCTCCGTCAGTTGGTAATGCAAAATCAGTTGGTAATGGCGGCTCGCGTCTTGGGAGTGTACTTCCAGCGTGTATGGAAGGTCGATGAGGAACTAGCTAATCGTTTTGTTCGCGGCTACTTTACTAAGTACTATCCAAAGCAGCTAGAGAAGCATTTGAAGCGTCAAAATCGAGCCAGTTAAGGAAGGTGAACTTCGGTGATAAAGCAGTTAAAGGAGCGCAAAAAGGCTTTACAGAGCGTCAGGAAGCGCCTGAATGACAATGCATCACTCAGGTCCGATGAAGGAAGACAGTATTTCCGTTGCCTGGCTATGCTCGTCACTACGGAAATGCAGATTGAAGAACATCAAAGCATGAAAAAGGACGCCTGCCAGCGCCCTCAGTAAAACCCATTTCGATTCAATCATAACTCAATATCTATACCCATTCAAGGGGAGGTCGCCGCGCCTCTCCTATTTCTATTTCTTGGAGGTAATTCACAGTGAACATGTACTCTATCAAAACAGCCTTAGCTGATGCGCTCTGCGTGAAGGAAGATAGTACCGTCATTCAAGAGCTGTTTACTCGCTTTGTAACGCCATATGAACTACTTGATGCTAATGAGTTGGAACTTACCCGTATCAAAGGTGTTGGCCCCTCGAAGGCTCGTCAAATCGTTTCTACGCTTAAGTTGGCAAGAGCGTTGAACACTCCACGTGAGAATCCACACATTATCCGTTCACCGAAGGATGTATTCGACATCATGCGCTTTACCGTAGGTCACCTAATGCATGAAGAATTCTGGATTCTACCGCTGAACACCAAGAATCATATTATTTGTAAAGAAAGGATCAGTGTCGGAACGCTGAATAGTGCCATTGTGCATTGCCGTGAAGTATATCGTTCTCTAATCCAAAGAGCAGCAGCAAGCTATATCGCAGTTCATAATCACCCCTCGCAAATTACGGACAGCTCCCCCGAAGATGTACAGCTAACGAAGCGTTTGGCTGAAGCTGGAGAATTGCTCGGTATCGAACTACTCGATCACGTTATTGTCTCAACTGACAGTTACTTTTCGATTAAAGAGCACGGGTTGATGTAGTTCATCTATTGGGAGTCGGCCTAATACGCTGGCTCCCTCTTATATATAAAGCCTTCGGCTGTGTTGTTGGGCTCGCTTCGCTCGCCTTTGTGTTCGCACGTTCTCATCATACGCAGTTCTATGCATACAAATCAAATTCAGTGGAGGAATGTTGCTATGACTAACGCAGCAGCAATTGGATACGCACACTCGCAGCAAAGAAGATGGGCATGAACCATGAGGAGCTAAAGCGCCTCGAATCTATTGTGTACAGCTATTTTGACCTCGTTACAGAGGAAGAAGCTGAGGAAGTGTATCATAGGAATTAATTGAGTAATCGCGGAGGAGCCATTCCATAAGTGATTGGCCCTTCTTAAGTTTCGAATTATACCAATGGTGCAATTGTATTTATGACACAAGTGAAAGGATCCAATTCTATGAGCAAAGCTGTATACATTGCGCAACTACCAAAGCATGAACAAGATGAAATTGCTGCAAAGCTGAAGGCACTACTGGTTGCAGAAGGTCTCTCTGAAATAGAGGAATTCCGAGCCGTTAAAGATGCAATGGATAGCAAGATTGCTGATGTTTTCCAGCTATTCGACAGTTATTGATTCAATTGGGAGGGAGCCAGCCACCTGGTTGCTCTTACCTGTTACTTCTCCTTCATGAGTGATCGAACGCTGAACGTGTAGGTAGGATCCGCCAAACGCCGCGCCATTAGGTCCGTTGATAACTCGTTAGTATAGGTAGGGGAATCACTGGTCCGCTTCTTCTTTAGATTCTCATAC
Source organism: Paenibacillus urinalis (assembly GCF_028747985.1). Lineage (NCBI taxonomy): Bacteria > Bacillati > Bacillota > Bacilli > Caryophanales > Paenibacillaceae > Paenibacillus > Paenibacillus urinalis. The sequence continues at coordinate 1,806,039 of NZ_CP118108.1, read as the reverse complement.
AGGTTAATCATATGAGCATTTGCGGCCTTTTGACTCTCCGAACAAGTACTCAATTCACTTTCCCTTTTTAGGGAATCTATTAGGTCGTCGTAATTATGCATTGTCATCTTCTCCTTCATTGTCTTCATCAGTTCCAAATCCAAATATAAACTCAGGCCAGTAGCTTGGCTCGTTTTGCTCAATCGAAACAATAGTGCTATTCATGCATCTTGTCCCCCTGTTTATCCAGTTTGTTTTCTCCGAGCCGACAGGTTATAGTATCGTACCCCAAAGATCGGGATCATTATCGGTTATCGCTTTCCAGTGCGCTCGTTGTTCTTCAATAGTCAAATCTAATGGTTCTTCTGGTGCATCCTGATCAATCTTATACTGTAAAACGCCATCAGAGTATAGTTCTTCATATAAGTACGATTCAAATTCCTTGAATCTCTTTTTGGGAATCAGCCGCTGGCCTGTTTCAATAAGGCTTATAGTAGAAGCTTGCAATCGGACAATCTTTCCGAGTTCCTCCTGAGAAAGTCCGTCGTGAATTCTCTTAAGTTTTATTTGTTTATGCAGAGGCAAACTGTCAGGTTCAATTAGAACGCTTTTTCGTGCATTAAAGATACTCATGATATCATTGGGGTCTTCCACATAAGCTTTTCGAAAGCCGAATTCCCCATACTTCGTTAGATCATCAAAATCCATAACATCATTCCTTTGTAGGTTTCGTGCCCCCCTCCTGGTGAAGAGGGGCTATATTAGGAAGGAGAACACGATACAGGAAACAGTTGAGAACCTGTATCGTTCTAACTCGAACGTAAGCTGTTCGCGAGCTTGTTGTCAACTGTTTTGTCAAACAAATTAATAATCCTCATTGCCTTTCTGCGACCTATACACCCGTGAAGCATGCAGAAGTGGGAAATCCCGCATAAACACTGGGGTTTCGGGCACTCATGGACGTATTCTCAAACAGAAGTATGAGGCATTCGCGATGGGGGACGTGCTATAATTAAACATGGGAGATGGTACCTAATGTCAACATTACTTGATCTATTAAATGAGGCTAATGTGCAATTATCACTGTTCTGCGAGAAGTTGGAGATAACCGAGGATCACGCTTTGGAGATCGCCACTACAGCAGACTACGATACTCAAATGGATACATACCTGCAATTTGTTACTGTCTTGAACGATGAATCCCTCCTACCTGAACTTCTGGACTTTTACGCTCCATTCGTTAAAGACAAAGGGGAACTCGTGGCATTCATTACTTCTGTTCTGCGTCTGCGGAGTAACAACGTCCCTCGAAGAATGCTCAACAGCGTCCATAGGCTTTTGACTCTTGCCGATGCTATGGATGAAGTACGTCCAGGTAAGGACTCTCTTAAAGTTTTTCACTTTGTTGTTTGTATCGAATCCCTGTACCATCTTCGAGATGGAGACGTTGATAATAAGACATTAGCCGTAATTGATTTCTTTACCAACTACATTGAGGAGGATGATCGGCTGCTCATATTAGATTGCTTTCACCGCAATCTTGCGGACGAAAAGTTCAATATCCATAAGCGCCCTGGAGAAAATTATGAAGAATACCAAGAACGATTAGACACTTCTGTTGATCGCACATTTAATACGCGAGTAACCATAGATATCTTTGCAAGGGTAGTCAATGAAATAAGGAATTGTTTTGCCCATGAAGGAGACTATTGGAACTTTCATTTTGCAAACGGTGACCATACCATGATGAACTCATTAACAGTAGCCGAGAGCCAGACAGAAGCTAGCTTAAAGAGAAAACGAATTTTCTCTGGATTAAGAAGAATCTATTCAGTCGATCTTACTTATGAGCAGTTTAAGGCAGCTTGTGTACGTGGGTACCTTCAATTCATTAGATCATACATCGAAACATTAAATACATAGATCGCTCGCCGCAAGCACGCCTCCAAACAAGTTGGAGGGCATTGGACAGCTTGTAATGAGCATAAAACCGTCAAGGGTTCAGCTTCGCTCCTTCGGCCCTTGACTGCCAAAGAGTCTGTTAATACATTAACATAAGAAAGGAAAGCTCTTATATGGAGATGAAGCCCGTTGAATGGATTACTACCATATTAGCTTTTGTAGCTATAATCGTTAGTGTATTCTCATGGTGGATTGCCCGCCGCAATACACAGGCTGCTGAAAGGAATGCTCTCGCGGCAGAAAGAAGCGCAGTGGCGGCAATCCAGTCTAATGAACATACCAAAAGGCAGTATGAAGCATTTCAAGTGAAGGAACGACAGCGCAGAGATTCATTCAGACGCTTATACATCAAACGTCTGGTTAAGTCCGCCAGGCAGATTCATTCTGCTGTGTTGGGAAAATACCAGGTGGACTCACCGTTTGCCCGTAATCCCGTTGTTATCGATTGGGAATCCATAAGGAATGTCCCGCAGGAAGTCATATTTACCGACGATATCCTGATCGATATCTTTACTCATAAAGAACGGGAGCAGATTGAACGCGCCTGGTCCAGTCTTAACCACTTGATAGACGAATACGGGATAGAGGACGCAGAACGAACAGGGATTGGTTACGCGGGGCAGGTAATCGGTGACTTCCATCGTCTTATCCAGATGTTTGAAAATGGATGACTAAAAGACTAAAATGCTGCTTACCTTGTCCCGCAAGGGATGCGGAGGAATTGAGCCACGAATATGCAATATCCCTACAATTCCTAAATAACATTGGAGTAATTGCCGCCGCAAGCACTTTAGGAATACTGGAAAACAGGGGCCGAACCCCTCTCAGGCCCGTCGTAGCGCGGCTTTCCCATTATAGTCTTTCAGTATTCCATTGACGTACCATGTGCTATTGCTTATGCTAGCCTCAGGAAGAAAGCTGCTGTGGTGGCTGCTTCTTCGTATCGTAAATAAAACTGCAAATATCGGTGTTCTCCAAAGCAGAGAGTATGTGATCGAACATGTTCAGACCGTGTTCGCATCCGTACTCTCTTATCTTTTCTTGCGTGGTGCGAGTCAGGTCTCGCCACTGAACAAGCCCTTGATTCAACTGCGTTATTTGATCCTTAAGCTTTGACGACATCGCGCACACCTCAGGAATGATGGAGTAGTGAGCGGCCGCGGCGAAATCATCGATGCATAGAGAAGATATCCGTTTCATCGGCTCAAACCGAAACCTCAGCTCTACACGAGCCCATGTATCTGTCCTTATCCCCCATTTGCGATACATCTGCTCCTGCTTATCATACATGTGAAGCTGAACGGGAGAAGAATGAGAGCCAATATAAACTGAGGTCCGATAATGCGTGGTGCCCGCCCTTTTCGCTGGATGAATGGCATGTAGCTGCTGATAAGGGAGGTTAGTATCCAGTGCAATATCGATCCTGCGGGCTTTCCATCGTCTTAACGGAATGAGATCGAAGATATCCTTCAGAAGCTGGCTTTCATTTGAATAACCCTGGAAGATAAGGGATGTCGTGTAGTTCGCAAAAGGCGCTCTCGGGAAGTGGAAGAGGTAAACTCCATTTCGCTTATCCCGCACAACATAATGATACTGCTTGCTTGGAGTGTAACCGTATCGCTGGCAGATAAGCTTGAAGACTAGCTGTCGTTCGAAATCCGTTAGATCAATCTTAAGATGCTTAGAATCGGTATTCATGTGCATGTGTTCATCCGTCCTGTTCCTGTGAGTGCTGAGTAGAAATGACAAGAAACGGGGTCATATTATACTCGCAGTCATAGAACAACCATTTCACGAAAATATTTCAAGTGGCAATTTAACTGGATGAACAAAGAAACCTGATCCCTTTATGGAACCAGGTCATGGCATTGCCGAGCTCAGTTGTCGAGCAGTTGGTTCAACTCCCTCATGATTCGTTCATTAGGATCAATGCCCTCATATTGGTCTATGCGACGTTCCGCTGCCGATAGCATTTGATAGAGCTCTTGTATGTGTTCGCGCATTCCAATGTACTCTTTGTGCTTAATGGAGATCATTTCGATATCCTTTTGGAGAATGTCGTGTAATCGTGGCAAATCGTCCGACAACAACTTGAACCGAGCAAAGCTATTCCGCTTCGAGATGAACTCCCCAGTTTCAGGCTCTCTTACCCGTATTAATATTTCAACATCAACTTCTTTAAGTCGCTTTACATCCGTCTCCCATTGGTACTTAGACAAGTCGCTGTCATCCAGGATGTGCTTCTTACCGTTTTGACAAAAGTATCTGTAAAAATATTCATCTTCATCCTCTTCCTTTCCTATGAACAGCCCCTTAACCCCGCATTCATCAGCGGTTTCCATAGTGATAATCGCTTCGGGAACACCATACGCCTTCGCAAGTATGCTGATGTTTCCTTTGCGGACACTCCCCTTCAGACACTCTTCAATGTTCTTCAAACCTTGATAAGACAGATCATTGTTTATCTTCTTGATCACAGCTGACCGTGAATATTCATCCCCATACATCTCTTCTAGCCAAATGCGAATACGATGTAATTTCTTTCGCGGATCGAGTGTCATAAACCTTTCAAAGTGAACACCGACCAAGCACCCTCCAGGAACTTCATCTAATTCGTCATGAATTCTCTCGAGGATTATCGGTCGCGGAGATTGTTTTGTCCTGACCTTTGAATTAGCATCCGTACTCATTTAAATAACACCACCTTCACTGTAAGTTTAATCCTGATATTAATAATGACACTATTTCTACCCTATTTCAATGATGAAAGCGGTTGATAGTATAAATAAACCTAACATCACAACAACATTATTAAACCAGTTGAAAACTCGAAAATCACAATGTATCATCATCCATGCAAGCCAACAAATGACAGGACGGTGACTAAGATGACAAGCAAAATAAAAGTCAAAGCCACGCTGATTTCAACTGTGTTTTGGTAGCCAGCTCCAACTCGCTTTATTCACTTTAGACAATCAATCCATTCTGAGGAGGAATGAACAATGTCAAATGCAAGCAAAGATGACGATCACAATTCCAGCGACGCCGTGAAGATCCTTGAACAAGCTGCGAAAGCATTGAAATGGGAAGAGGCACCCGTGGAATTCGAGGCACACAAGCAAATAGCCTTTCCAGTTCAAAGCCTGCCAGAAGTTCTGGCTCAAATTGTAGAGCAAGTTTCGGAAGTAACCCAGACAGCAACTGATGCGACAGGCACCGCTGTACTGTCCATGTTGTCTGCGGCTGCTGCGAGAAAATTCATCGTCCGATTGGCAGAGGGCGAAGGATGGAAAGAGAAAAACAACCTTTACGTCATTATTGCCATGCCATCAGGCGAGAGAAAAAGCGCTGTTTTCAGTCATCTAGTCAAGCCGTTGATTAAATTTGAAAAGAAGCTGGATGATCCCGCATTTCGTACGACTCATGGAATCAAGGCACAACAGTTCGTCACTGATGACGTGACCCCGCAAGCTCTCATTCAACGTCTCGATGAAAATGGAGAGAAAATGGCTGTGCTTTCTACAGAAGGGGGATTCTTCGACAATCTCACCCACAAGCACTATGGCAATCAGGCGAAACTGGACGTCTTCCTGAAGGCATTTACAGGAGATCGGATGATCATTGACCGAAAGCATGCTCCTAAAATCGTGCTGAACGATCCTACTTTAACCATCTGCTTGTTTGTACAGCCCACAGTCCTTCAGAACTTGCCTGAAAAGTTTGTTGGATTGGGACTTCTCGGAAGGTTCTTATATGCGGTGCCGCCTTCCAAACGAGGTTACCGTGATATAGCGATCAAGTCCATACCTGATGACTTGTATGAGTCGTATAGCGACCTGATTCATCATCTCATGATGTTTGAGCCAGAGACGCCAATAGTACTCTCTCTCTCGGAGGAAGCAATGAATGTATTTCAGGAATTCCGAAATCACTATGAGCCGAATTTAAGAGAAGGTGAAGAACTCTCCTATGACTTCCTAGGAACCTGGAGTGAGCGATTTCCTGGTCAGATCGTTAGAATCGCTTCCCTACTTCATGTTGCCGAGCAAGCCATGTATGGTGTCTCGTTTGATGAGTCGTTGGATAGACAAATCACGAAGGAAACGATGGAGAGAGCTCTTTCACTTGGAGAGTACTTTCTTGAGCACGCCAAGGCTGCATTTACTTCACTGAAATCAAGCCAGGATCAAGAGGGGGCTAAGTATCTTCTGGATGTTCTGAAGAAGAAGCAAATCAAAGTATACAAACGTCAGCAGCTCTGGTCGATGGTGAAGGGCAAATTCCATACAGCTGAAAGGTTTGACAGTGCCTTGGTGATCCTTGCTGAACGTGGGTATGTCCGCGCCGATATTACGAAGTCGCTGAGAGGAAGAAACGGTATGAATATCGAATGTCACCCTGCCTTGATTGGCTCAGTGAATGAAGTGAAGCCCCCATCTCCAAAGAAAGATAAAGGTTAAAGGAGTGATTTGTCATGGAACAATCTTATCCAACCGTATTGTTAGTTTCTGATATCCAGAAAATGCTTGGTATTGGCCGTCGCCAAGCATACGAGCTGGTGAACTCAGGACAGTTCCCTGTGATCCGCATCGGTAAGTCAATCCGAGTCGCACATGATGTGTTCTTAAAGTGGATGAATAGCCAAAGGTAATTGAACTTTGAAAGGAAGTGACCGAAATGGGTATTGTCCGAATTCGCGATCCGACCAATACATGGTTGTCGAGACAAATTCATTAACGAGTCTAAGGAGGGGCACAATGAGTGTCAAAAAAGACGACAAACGCGGTACCTGGTACTTCGTTGTAGATGCTGGAAAGGACGATAAGGGCAAACGGCAACAAATCAAAAGGCGGGGATTCCGCACCGAATTCGAGGCAAAGCGTGAAATGCGGAAAGTTCAGTCGCAAGTCGATGAGAAGACTTTTGTTAAGCCAACAAAGCTAACCTATTCTGAATTCTTAACAGAGTGGTTGCAAAGCAAATCGCTTAAGCTGCGCCGTATCACTCTTGAAATGTACACGGGGCATGTTCAGAGGCATATCGTACCCCAATTAGGGTTTCATGAAATTGCCAAAATCACGACTGCTCAGGTTGAGAAGTTCTATGTTACGTTATCTGAGGAAAAGGGATTAGGCAGCAGAACGGTACTTGATATTCACAAGATCCTCAAGAGCTCTTTTGAGGCAGCTATGAAAAGAAAGTACGTTACATCTAATCCTGTAAGGGATGCTGAAACACCAAAAGTCATATCTAAGGAGATGAGCGTCTGGTCTATCGAAGAAGTAAGCAAGTTTCTGGAATGTGCTCGTGACGACCGCTATTACTTAGCATTCCATCTTGCTCTGGCAACAGGGATGAGACAAAGTGAAATACTCGGTCTTCGGTGGAAGGATATTGATTTCGACAATGAAGTGTTGCATGTAAGACAAACATTGAGTCACGATGGAAAGGAACTGCTTACACAGACCAAAACCAAAAGTAGTTCCAGAACAATCTCAATCGATACCAGGACGGTGAATGCGCTACTCAAACAGGAGCGACTCGTGGCAAGGGAGAAAAAAGCCGCAAGCATCGCGTATCAAGATAACGATCTCGTCATATGTACAGCTAAGGGAACGCCTGTGTCGCCAAGGAATATGTTACGTACTTTCTACAACATAATTAAGAAGGCCGAAGTTCCAAAGATTCGATTCCACGATCTAAGGCACACCGTAGCCACGCTTATGTTGATGGATGGAGTCAACCCAAGAGTTGTCCAAGAAATCCTCGGACATTCGGATGTGAAGATTACTCTTGGCACTTATCACCATGTCCTTCCAACTGTTCATAAAGATACAGCTAAGCGACATGGAGACAAAATATTCGGCAATTCAACTGCTTCACAATAAAGGTTTTGCTCGTATGATGGAATTCATACGGACAAAGCCTTTTTGATTTCACATAATCGTGCGACCATCTGTGACCAGATTATAGGTATTAACTCTTTTGTGACCACAGTTGTGACCACGGCTGCTCTGACTATAATGACGGATCGATTGGTAATACCCAACTATTGCCTACACTCCGTACCTATGAATGGTGTAAAGCTCCGTATATAACAGAAAAAACCCTTATGTATCAAGGGTTTGAAGGCGATTTGGTGGAGCCTAGGGGGATCGAACCCCTGACCTCATCGCTGCCAGCGATGCGCTCTCCCAGCTGAGCTAAGGCCCCATGATTTGAAGTTATAATTAATCACTCATCTTGTACACAAAAAGTAGTGTAACATAACTCGGTATATTTAGGCAATATGTCACCCTACTTTTTATTTTCATCGTTATCAATTTTCTCTTACATCCCAAGTAGGATTCCACACTACTTCCCACAAGTGACCATCCGGATCCATGAAGTGCCCGGAATAGCCTCCCCAGAACGTTTCATGTGCAGGATCACAGATCGTGGCCCCGGCCTGACGTGCCTGCTCCATTATGGAATCCACCTCTTCGTTGCTTCCCACATTATGTCCAATCGTCATTTCAGTCGAACGAACTAGGAGGAGATAGCGGAACTTTAGCTTCAAAGGAAAGGTCCCTTCGGTCCCAAATCGCCAGCTTCATCCCACCTTGCAAATTCAAAAAAGGCAACCGCCCTGCTCCCCCCTACTTCTTCATAAAGGACAATAAATCCTATCTGATAAAAATACCGATGTGTTCAGACACACACGACATATTTTCAACTGAAACTCTAGGCACCAACCTATGCTAAGCTGAATAACCTAACTCGTGGATTATAATATCGAAGCGGAGGAATGAATAGCAATGGCAGTGTCTTACATGGATTTTACTTCCCCGGATGTACAATTTTTTGATGATGTCAATAAAAACCGGTTCTTTACCAAAGACAGTGGTAACTACATTAATGTTCTGGGCAGAACACAACTGAATACACTGGGAAATGCTTCCTTACTGGATATCACGCTCACCAGAGGAAATGTCGTTGAGCCTCATGTTCATCAAAATGCTTCTGAACTCGTCTACGTTGTTTCGGGAGAAGCGATTGTATCTTTTGTTAATCCTTTTACCAAAGAGGTTCTTAATTTTACGGCTGGACCTGGACAATCGGTATTAGTACCTCAAGGATGGATTCACTGGGAAGTCGCATCACAGGACAATACAAAAATCATTGCCATTTTTGATGCCCCGGAACCGCTATTTATTGGAATATCTGATTTCCTGCGCCTGGCTCCAACGAACACGATTGCCCATACTTATTGTCTGGATGAGGCCATGCTGAAACAAACTTTGGCTCCCATCAAGGATACGACCGTCATTGGCCCTCCTGCAGACTGCAACAAGTACCATCAGCCGCAAACGGGAGTTCAGGGTACTTCCTACAACAACCACATGATGGCTCCGCAAGGATATCAAGGTCATATGATACAAGGTGCTCAAAGTATGCAAGGTGCTCACGGTCATCAAGGCCAAATGAAAAAGGAAGGCTATTCCCGGCAAGTGATCGGGAATGGACAACATCAAAATTATTAAGAGGTAATTTAAAATAGAAGCCTTCGGAGCTCACAATCATGAGTCTGAAGGCTTTTACTTTTATCATGCTCGATTTTCACTTTACATTTTGACTGATTCATTAAAGCTTTACATCTAGTCTTCGTTTACGCCCTTAGACAACAGCGTCTTCAATTCCTTCATAAACATGTTGATGTCTTTAAATTGTCTATAGACCGATGCAAAACGGACGTAAGCAACCTCATCCACAGGATATAGCTGTTCCATGACGAGTTCTCCAATCTCCCGACTCTCCACTTCAGCAACCGCAGTATTACGAAGAGACTTCTCTACTTCTGATACGATGGAATCGAGCTGCTCCACGGAAACAGGTCTCTTCTCACAGGCACGAATCAATCCTCGCAGCAATTTCTCTCTGCTGAATTCCTCTCTGCTTCCATCCTTCTTAATTACGATCAAAGGTGTCTCTTCAATCGTTTCAAAGGTTGTAAATCTTCGATTACACTTCTCGCATTCTCTGCGTCGGCGTATGGATTTGTTCTCATTGGCTGGGCGAGAATCAAGTACCTTGGTACCGCTATATGTACAGTACGGACACTTCAAGCTCACTCACCTCCTTAATTGTATATAGTTACCAATCATTTTTTTAAATAAAATGTTATGAAAATTCGAGTTGCGAGACATAATACTTTTACCAACCCGCAAGGAGGTGAAAGCAATGGCACAAGGTAATAACTCCAACAACCTGGTAGTATCTAAAGCACACGGAGCTCTCGAACAAATGAAGTACGAGGTTGCTCAAGAGCTTGGAATCAGCATCCCACAAGATGGTTACCAAGGTAACATGACATCTTATGAGAACGGTTCTATCGGTGGTTACATCACTAAACGTCTTGTAACAATCGGTGAACAACAACTGGCTGGACAATTTCACTAATTAGATTTCATTAGAAGTATTGGGCTCGGCTTAATCAGATTAAGCCTGTCCAATGCTTCTTTTGCTATTCACACTGAATTCTAAAATTCCTTATAAATATCCTTGTATTGATTATAATAGTAAACGACCCGCTGAACATAGTGTCTCGTCTCACCGATCGGAATTTCCCCAATAGTGTCCAGATGACCGTCCCATTTGCCTTCCTTGATCCAGCTTCCTACATTCCCTTGGCCTGCATTGTAGGCAGCAATTGCTGCTATGGGATTGCCTTCAAAATGGTCTGACAGATAATCCAGATACCAGGTTCCCATTTGAATGTTGGCATCAGGCTCATGCTTCAGTTCATCGAGTGTGACATTGTCCAGCCTTGCTGTTTCCAGGATCCAATTGGCCGTATCGGGCATGAGCTGCATTAAGCCGATTGCGCCTTTTTTGGACTCCCTGCTCAGCTTGTAGTTGGATTCTACTCGAATAATGGAGGCGACTAAAAACGGATCTACCTCATAATTCTCTGAATGGGTGCGAATTTGTTCTTTATAATGGATAGGATAAAACCATGACATCCAGTTCGTATTTAAAAATAACAAGAGTACAAAGGCAATGAAAAGAACGAGCAGGCTTCTTTTTTTGCGTAATAGCTTCATGATAAGCCCTTGTCATGCCAAAACTTTAAGATTTGCGCCTTCGTTTCTTCCATCGTTCCGCTGTTGTCGATCACAATATCGGCCCTTCGCTTCTTCTCCTCGATATCCATTTGTGCATTTAATCGGCTAATAGCATCCGATTCGCTGATTCCATCCCGTTCCATCAGGCGCTTCAGCTGAATTTCGGCAGGGACATAGACCACCATCACCTGTTCAAATTGCTCTGACAATCCAGACTCATAGAGTAAGGGGATATCGGATACAACTAGCTTATCAGGCTGTTCCTGCTCAAACATCCGCATACGCTCCCGCATCTCTTGACGAATGGCAGGATGCGTGATGTCATTGAGCGCCTTCAATTCAGCAGAATTTCCAAATACGATTTCGCCCAGCTTCTTTCGATGCAGCGTTCCGTCTTCATTCAGAACAGCTTGTCCAAATCTTTCAATCACAGCAGCGAGCACGGGGTGCCCGGGAAGCATCACTTCCCGGGCAATTTGATCGGCATCAATAAGAATGGCTCCGAGGCTCACAAGATACCTGGAGACGCTGCTCTTCCCCGTAGCAATCCCGCCTGTAAGTCCTATATTCATGTGTTCACCTCAAATCAGCTTCAATAGACCCATAATAATCAACATCACGGCTGGGAGAGCAGTGAATGAACGAATCCAGCTTGCACTTGCAAACCGAAATCCTGCTCTTAACCCTAACACAAGAAATGTACCGCTGAAAAGTGCGATCATCACAGATGTGAGCAGCGGAGGCAGTCCAAGCAAGGCTGCACCAAGTCCTGCTCCAAATGCATCAAGTGACAGGGCAATACCTAACCACATCGCTTCATATCCCGAAATACTGCCAGAGTCGTCCATATCTGCAGCGGAAGGTTTCTTCAATATTTGAATGACGATGCCCCACTTCTGAATTTCCAGTAAAAACACCGTCTTCTTCGATTCCTTCATTATATGCTGCTCGTCTTCATCCCATTCTTGCTCCTCTGTGACAGAAGCGCCATTCACAGTCTCATCCTGCCCTGGCTGAGCAGATGCTCTCAGGGATTGAATAAGCGACCACGCACCCATGCCTATAAGAATGATTGCTCCTATATATGAAGCAACATCAGGAGATACGAGGTGCGACAGCAGCACACCGAGCTGCATCGACAGTCCAATTACAAGGCCCGAGCATACCGATATAATGACGATGGACAGCCAAGGTATTTTCATTTTTCGAAGACCATATGTAATACCTATACCAAATCCATCCAGGCTTAATGCAAAGGCGAGCATTAGCAGAGTTAATAAATGAGGCACCCTCCATTCCTCCCCGTCCGGCTCAAGTTACATCTACCCATTTTTCTAATTTAAAGGTAGCGAATGTTTGCCTTAACTGCGTTGCCCTAGCAGTATATGGGAACCTGGTCTAAAGGGTGCCTATTCATGCATTTGCTCTCTATGACATACTAAACAAGAACCTGACACTTAGGACAGGTATGGGTACCGCGACCTCCGACGACACTCTTGACAATCATCGTACCGCACTCCGTACAAGGCTCGTCTTTTCTTCCATAGATCTTAAGCTGATGCTGAAACATCCCCATCTCACCCTGTCCGTTAACATAGGACTTGATGGATGAGCCTCCGGCTTGCACCGCTTCAAGAAGTGTATCAATAATGGACTGATGCAATAGAGCAAGCTGCTCTTCACGAAGTGTATTCGCTGGCTGCTCAGGATGTATTCCTGCTCTGAACAATGCTTCATCTACATAGATATTTCCGATTCCCACCACATACTCCTGGTTAAGCAGCGCAATCTTGATCTTCGTTGTTCTTGCTCCGATAACCTTAACGAAGGATTCAAGCGTAAAAGCCTCATCAAGCGGCTCAAGACCCAGCTTCATTAGTGGTTTATTCGCCAGATCCTCACCGTTCTTGAACAGATGCATGGTGCCAAATTGTCTTACATCCTTGTAACGCAGCTCTGTTCCATCCGAGAAGTGGAACACAACATGGGTATGCTTCTCAAGTGGATCGCCCTCTTGATACATCCCATAGCGGCCCTCCATTCGCAAATGAGAAACAAGCACGAGGCCGTCAAGCATAATACGCAGGAATTTGCCTCTGCGCTCTACCCCTTGAATCGTGTGGCCTGCAAGCTCCATTGCAAAAGCTTCGATGTCATCCGGCCGCTGAATAATACGCGGCAGGTGTACGGTAACGCGATCTATATACTTTCCGACAATAAGTGTATTTAATGTTCTTCTGACTGTTTCTACTTCCGGAAGTTCCGGCATGATGTCTTCACCTCACGTACCATTATACCGGAAGTTTGTTCGGACTTGTAACCCAAAATTAGATTACTTCGCCTCGTACCAGTTTCTTCCGTAGCTAACCTCTGCCTTGAGCGGAACCGACAGCTGGAGCGCTTGTTCCATCACTTCCGGAACGAGCTTCTTCATCGTTTCCAGTTCCTCTTCAGGGACTTCAAATACAAGTTCGTCATGCACCTGAAGCAGCATCCGGCTCTGCAGTCCCTGCTTGGCAAGAGCAGCATCCATCTGAACCATGGCAAGCTTGATGATGTCTGCAGCTGTGCCCTGAATTGGTGTATTCATTGCAGTCCGTTCTGCAAAAGAGCGCAGGTTAAAGTTACTTGCATTGATCTCAGGCAGATACCGGCGCCGACCCATCAGAGTCGTTACGTAGCCGTCTTTTCTTGCTTCTTTTACAATATCATCCATGAACTTGCGAACGCCCTGGAATACAGCAAAATATTGCTCAATAAACTGTGCTGCTTCTTTACGTGTAATATTCAAATTTTGTGACAAGCCGTAATCACTGATTCCATACACGATACCAAAATTGACGGCTTTGGCTGAACGTCTCATATTACTGTCTACGGCATCCTTGTCCACTCCGAATACATCCATAGCTGTCTTCGTATGAATATCCATGTCATGCACAAAAGCTTCCTTGAGCCGCTCATCGTCCGAGATATGAGCCAGAACCCGCAGTTCAATCTGCGAGTAATCGGCAGCAAGAATGTACCAGTTCTCCTCCGAAGGTGCAAATACTTTACGAATCTTCCGTCCTTCTTCAAGACGAATCGGAATGTTCTGCAGATTCGGATACTGACTGCTCAGCCTTCCTGTAGCCGCGATGGTCTGACGATAATAGGTATGGACCTTGCTGGTCTCCGGAGAAATTTCTTTAAGAAGTCCCTCAATATATGTGGATTGCAGCTTGGCAATCGTACGATATTCCAATATATACTGCACAATATCGTGATAAGGAGCCAGCTTCTCCAGCACGTCAGCCCCCGTCGAGTAGCCTGTCTTCGTCTTCTTGATCACAGGCAGCCCAAGCTTATCAAATAGAATCTCGCCCAATTGCTTCGGAGAGTTCAGATTAAATTCCGTACCTGCGATTTCATAGATCTTCTCCACCAAGCCGCGGATCGTCTTCTCAAACTCTGCGCCCAGCTCCTTCAGATCGTTGATATTTGCCTTGATTCCCTGCTTCTCCATATCAGCCAGTATTCTGGATAGCGGCATTTCCAAATCGTAGAACAGCTCATGCATCCCTGTCTCCTCCAGGTCCTTCTGTTGAAGCGGGATGATCCCTTGCAGTGAAGCTGTCTTGCGGGACAAGTGATTGGCCAGAACCTCAATATCTGGCACCTTATACTTTGCTCCCTTGCCCAGCACTTCCTCATCGGAAGCAAGTCGAGGCAGGGCGTATTTGGCAGCAAGCCCTGTCAGGGTCTGATCGCTGTCGGTGGGATCAAGCAGATATCCTGCCAAGTGAGCATCAAAGGCAGCTCCGGCGAATTCGATGCCGCTCGCATGTAGAGCAAGATCTACCCGGTGCAGATCATATCCATGCTTCGGCTGATTCGTATCAGCAAACCATTCTCTGATTTGGATACAAGCATCCGATCTCAGTATTTCTGGTGTCAGGAAGTAATAACGCTCCTGTGTGTAGATTACGATTCCAATGATTTCTGCATGATGGGGGTTGTCCCCATGAGCTTCTACGTGAACAACCTTCACTTCTTCCAGCGCCGAAGCGAGCTCCTTCGCGTTATCTTCAGTTACAATGACCACGTCCAGTTGAACAGCCTCCGGAGCGTCTTCTGAATCCTCATTCACCCGGTTCACAGTAAAGGATAAGCGTTCCAGCAGAGACTTGAATTCAAGCTTACCGAGTGCCGGGGCTGCTGATTCTTCCTTCAGTCCATCGAATACCATGTCTTCCCAGGATTGATCCAGCGGAACCTCGCGATAGATTGTAGCCAGCTTCTTACTGAGCCTGGCATCGTCCGCATGGGTTTCAATCTTCTCCTTCATTTTCCCTTTCAGCTCACTGGTATGTTCAAGAACAGCCTCTACCGAACCGAATTGATGCAGGAGCTTCAGCGCAGTCTTCTCTCCGACGCCCGGAATCCCAGGAATATTATCTGATGCATCGCCCATCAGACCTTTCAGATCAATAATTTGCAGCGGAGTTAGTCCATATTTCTCTTCAATCTCTTTCGGACCATAGGCTTCGATCTCGGAAACGCCTTTTCGAGTGAGAGCAATATTGACATGCTCGGAAGCAAGCTGCAGCATATCCTTGTCTCCAGTAACGACAAGCACTTCCCGTCCTGCCTCATCTGCGCGTTTGGTCAAGGTACCGATAATATCATCCGCCTCGTAGCCTTCGAGTTCAAATTGAGCAATGCCAAAAGCTCTCAGCAAGTCCTTCAGCACAGGGAATTGTTCGGACAGCTCAGGGGGAGTCTTCTGTCGACCGCCTTTATACTCCTCGTACCCTTCATGACGGAACGTCACCTTGCCTGCATCAAAAGCAACCATCATATGAGTCGGCTTATGCTCCTCCAGCAGTCTTAGCAGCATCGTTGTGAATCCATACACTGCATTCGTATGTAGACCGCTCGAATTCGTCAGCGGCGGCATTGCAAAAAACGCCCGATAAATAATGCTGTTACCATCTATTAAAATAAACTTTTCCATTAGACACCTCACACTGTGTTTTTGCTGTTTATATGATAACACAAGGGAACGGCTGTTCCAAAAAAAACAAGCAACCAGACGAGTGTGATAACGTCTCTGATTACTTGTTTTTTGTGAAAACCTGTTTATTCAATGGATACAGGTGTCAGAATTCCTTTTCCAGCGCTGCTAATCATGGCGGCCTCCGTCACTTTTGCAATGTAAAGCCCACTCTCAGCTGGTGCAGAAGCACTCTCTATTCTTCCAAGCAGCAGTTCAACAAAATCATGATTCGGATTACTGGACTCCGGCCATCGTTCTGGTGGTACCTCCCGAACTTCCGGTTCACCGTCTACAGCTTCATACAGCCTGCCATTTCGGAAGAGCAATGTACCTTGATCTCCATGGATCGATAAGTCCTCCTGCCACTTAATGCTTGCGCTGCCTACAACATGGAACGAGCCAATGGCTCCTCCCTCGAACTGAATCGTAACTGCTGAATCGATATCGACTTCGGTCTGCCTTGTGTCAATCACCGCTGAGACCTGCAGCGGCCGCAATCCGGTAATCCATAATACGGCATCAAGCAAATGACTGCCGGAATCGTTCAGCTGACCACCGCAGGATAAAGCCAGGCTCTGCCGCCAGGTGCCTTTCTGATCTACCATCCAGCTCTGGGCCTGATATGCGCTCACAAATTGAATGCTGCCCAACCTTCCGTGCGATACGGATTGCTTCATATACATATAAGGACCTAATAAATGACGTTGATATGCTACGGCAAGATGCTTGCCGCTGGCAGCCGCATGCGAAATAATTGCCTCTGCATTTGCTGCGCCATCTACAAAAGGCTTTTCCATGAGTACATGCAGTCCTGCCGTAAGGCAATCCATTCCTTGCTCATAATGCATTCGATGGGGAGATACGATGACAGCCGCATCCAGCTTCTCCTTTGCTAGTGCATCTTTATAGTCCGTATAAATGGCGGTCTTCTCTAATTCGGGAAAATCAGCCTTAGCACCATCTAGTGCAGCCGTACTGGGATCTGCGAGCGCTGCAATTTCTGCTTCCGGGAGCTGAAGAATTCGGCGTATATGCTCTCTTCCCATCCCTCCGACTCCGATCATTAAAAAACGAATTTTGTGCATTTGCTATAATCCCCCTATCCTTTGATTCCACTGAAGGTAATCCCTTGAATAAATGTTTTCTGCAGGAAGAAAAACAAAATAATAATGGGCGCGGTCATAATCGTCGATACCGCCATCATAAGTCCCCACTCCGTCCCTTTCTGGCTTTGGAACTGCTGCAATCCAAGCGATAAAGTATACGACTCGGGATTGGTCAGATACAGCAGTGGTCCCATGAAATCCGTCCAGCTCGCCATGAACTGAAACAAGCCGACTGCCAGCACAGCGGATTTGGCTAAAGGCAGCATAATCTGCCAGTAAATCCGAAACTCCCCGGCCCCATCGATTCTCGCAGCATCCTTCAGCTCGTTAGGTAATCCCATAAAAAATTGCCGCAGCAAAAAGATATAGAATGGAACTCCGAAAAAAGCAGGGATGATCAATGGCAGCAGCGTACCAATCCAGTTCAGCTTATCGAACAAGAGAAAGAGCGGAATCATCGTAACCTGGCCAGGAATCATCATGACGGCTATGGTGATCAGGAATAAAGTCTTGCTGCCTCTCCACTGCAGCTTGGCGAAGCTGTAAGCGACCAGCGGCGAAGTTAAGACAACGCCCAGCGTGCTGAAGCCAGTTATGATTAATGTGTTTTTTAAATAAGTAAAGAAGGGAATGTAGGTCATGGCATCCACATAATTGCTCCACATGAAGGGCTTCGGAATCCATTCCGGCGGGAAAGTGAACACCTGTTCCAGCGGCTTCAGTGAAGTAGACACCATCCAGATAAACGGGGCCAGAAAGAATACAGCTGCAATAAGCAGAAAGAGATGGGCACTGATTCGTTTTACATTACGTACTGTTTTGGCTGTCATATCCATCCCCCCTATTCGCCTTGATAGTGAACCCATTTTTTGGACGAACCAAAGATTACGGCTGTAAGCACCATCACAATAATAAATAAGATCCAGGCCATCGCTGATGCATATCCCATCTTAAAGAACTTGAATCCATTATCGTACAGATACATCACATAAAATTTCATGGAATCAGCTGGCGTTCCCTGACCATTCGTTAGTGTGTAGGGCAGCGTAAACTGCTGAAACGCATTGATTACACCCATGACCAGATTATAGAAAATAACGGGGGTGAGCAGTGGCAGCGTCACACTCTTCACCTTGCTGAACCAGCCTGCCCCATCAATCTCAGCTGCTTCATAATAGTCACTTGAAATATCATTCAGGCCTGCCAGATAGATCACAATAGATTGACCGATCCCCCACAGAGACATCAGGATCAGTGACGGTTTGGACCAGGTCTCCGATCCGAGCCATGCCGGGCCTTGTATCCCCATTCCGTCCAGAATACCGTTGACAAGACCAAATCCAGGATTTAGCAGCCACATCCAGAGTACAGCCATCGCGACAGCCGGAACCAGCGTTGGCAGGAAGAAGATCGTGCGGTAAACTGCCATTCCTCTAATCTTCATATTGAGCAGCATGGCTAAGGCCACACCAAAGAATATACTGAGCGGAACAAAAAACACGACAAAGTAAATGGTATTGTTGATGGATGTCCAGAACACAGAGTCCTTCATGAGAGATGCATAATTTTGGAAGCCTACAAATTCACCAGGCTGCAGGATGCTGTATGTGGTTAGGCTGAAATATAGAGATGAGACCAGTGGTGCCCCAAAGAACACGAGAAGTCCGATAACCCAAGGGGAAGCGAACAGCCAGCCGTACATATTGTCTCTATGCAGTCTGCGGCCCTTTTGTCTCATATTCACATGCTCTGTGCGGATCGGTTCCGATTTAATCAAGATTTACGCCTCCTGTTCAACTAGAGTGAAGTGAGGAATGATAGGTGTGCAGCAGCGTACGAACCTAAATTATTCATTCAATGCCTTGGATACATTATCGGTAACCTTCTTCAACACTTCTTCTGGCGTTCCTTTGCCGCGTGTTGCCAGATCGACTGCGGATGCCAGCTCGTTCCAGTACAGAGAGCCTTGTGTCATAACCGGACGCGCATGGGAGACGGGAAGTACATCAATGAATTCCTTAAAGATCGGATCCTCTTTGTACCCAAGCTGCTCATTCACTTTATCCTTGATTGAAAAATCCCCACTGATTCTGCTGAAGATTTCTTGACCCTTCTCACCGGATAAAAATTTCATGAATTCCCACGCTGCATCCTGATTTTTCGAACCCTTCGGCATGACGGTCGCCCATCCTCCGGACCAGGTCGTGTGATTCTCACCTGTAGGGGTTGGCATCGGAAACACACCATACTTCAAATCAGGGTTAAATTTCTTGGCCTGTGACACAGTCCATGGCCCTGAGACTTGCATGCTCAATTGCCCGGTGAAGAAAGGGTCCATCGTAGAGGTTCCCTGAGAGCTTGTAAAAGAAGCAATATCTTCAATGTTATATTCTTTAGCGTAATCCACCATCCAGGTAAGGGCTTCAATATTCTTCGGATGGTCTGCGGTTACATTCCCGTTCTCATCAAGGAATTCGCCCCCAAATGCCCATCCCCAGCCATAGAACCATCCCTGCCCATACCAAGGGATAAAGCCAATCTGCTTAAACCGGTTGCCTTCTTTGATTGTAAGCTTCTCAGCTACCGCCTCCAGCTCCTCGATGGTCTTCGGCGTCACTTCAGGATCTAGCCCTGCCTGTTCAAAATGCTCCTTGTTATAGAACACAAGACGTGCATCTGTCGACGTCGGCATCGCATAGAGCTTGCCATCATAGCTTGCTTCTTCCCACGCAAAAGGGTAGAAGCCATCCTCGGTAATCTGATCCCTTGCCGCAAATTCGGTTAAATCCGTCAATGAGCCTTGATTCGCCCAAGTAGCGACTTCGAATCGGTCAAAGTAGGCCACATCCGGTGCATTTCCACCCGCGACCGCAGCAAGCAGCTTCTCGTTCTTCCCTTCACCCTGCTGGGCGATATAGACCGAATTCACCTTGATGTCCGTATGCTCTGCTTCGAACGCCTTGATCACTTCTGCTATGGCGTCCCCCGTCAACTCTGTCATCGAATGCCAAAAAGTAATTGTTGTCTTTCCTTCTTGATCTGCTGAGCCGCCTCCGTCAGCATCCCCACCTGCACAACCTGACAATACTGTGCTGAATAACAGAACAAGCAAGCTCAAGCTCCAGAACCCTTTCTTTATAGCCATTCTTCTGACACCGCCTTTACCATTTTTGGTTCAGATAACTGTAAGCGCTTACGACCATTCATAAAAAAATAAGACCGGTAAGTTAGTATGTAATGTATATATCAACTTAAGTCATCTGTAAACAGTACAATATCAGACCTTGCTTCATTTTGCAATATTAAGAATAAATATATTTTTATTCCAAACAGAGCCCAGCAAAAAAAGAAAGAGCAGCTCTTATGTAGAGCGCCCTTCCTTAAATTCAAATCCGAGCAAGGTCAGCTTCGGAACTTCCTTGTTCTCAATTTGTGCAAACAAAAGCTCGACTGCCGTCCTTCCCATCTTCTCTTCATATTGCCGGATATGCGTAAATCTTGGCCTGTTCAAGTGATCATACGGATCATCCGGGCAATCGAAGCAGACGATGGAGCAATCCTCCGGAACACGTAAGCCCATGGATTCGAGCAGCTTATATAGAATAATCGCAATCTCATACTCAGCACATACATAGGCCGTAATTTGAGGATGCTCCTCAAGCAGCTTTTTCATCAGCCTGTACTCTCCAGAATGAGTATCACTTGATTTACACGAGTAACCACTCGGAATGTCTGTTATCAAATAATCGGAACACAGTCTCGTCCCGCTGGCCAAGAAGGCTTGCTGAAAACCGGCCAGCCGATCTTCAAGTGTTGACGTCCGGTTAGGATCCGGTGATATAAAAGCGATATGCTTATGTCCTGACTCCAGCAAATGAGCAGCGAGCTTGTAGGCTGCGGTTTTATTGTCTGTATGTACTGTACAGGCCTGGATCCCTTTCAAATTTCGATCTACCACTACGACAGGGAATTCATCCAGAATCATCTTGAGCAGCCGCTGATTATACTCTCTGCTGTCAGCAGGGAATACAATAATGCCGTCCACCTGAAGATCCAATAGAGCGTCAATCGCCGCTTCTTCCTCTTCTACAGAGTGATTGCTCCGCTTGATAACGAGGGAACCGCCGAGCTCAGCAATGGTCTTCTCAACCGCATACTGCAGCAATAATCCATAACCATCCGTATAGCTTGGAAAGATCGCTCCAATCAAACGGTCACCTCTTCTTAACTCCTTCCCCTCTCTGCCTGTAACGTCTTCGTCAGCTAGAGCATCAGAAACGTTGACATACGATCCTTTGCCGCGAATTCTTACAATAACTCCTTCTTCTGCAAGCTGGTCCAGTGCTTTTTTTGCTGTAATTCGACTGACCTGGTATTGATCTGTTAATTCTTTCTCTGAGGGAACCTGATCGCCAGGCTGCAGTCGGCCAGTGTCGATTTCATTTAGAAGAGATGTAATAATTTGTTGATATAAAGGTTGGTTCATACACATTTCCTTCCAAAAATTTATAATATACCAACTATATCAACTTAGGTTTGCAGCGTCAATTTTGTTTATTACATGAAAAAGCCCGTCACATGCGTAGTGTGACGGACCTATAATGGGTCTAAGGTATATCCTAAGACTTAGCGATTTTAAAACGATTCGACAATCTTCCGAGAATGATATCCGCAAGAATGGCCAGCAATGCGGCGGGGATAGCCCCTGCCAGGATCTTAATATTGTGACGCTGGTTCAGACCTGCATAAATTTCACGGCCCAGTCCATCTCCGCCAATAAGCGGTGCAAGCGTTGCGACACCAATCGCAATGACGGCTGCTACACGTAAACCCGCCATCAGAAACGGCAGTGATAGCGGCATTTCTACCTTCCACAGCAGCTGAAGCGGACTCATCCCCATGCCTTTCCCCGCATCCTTAATGCCTGCATTGACTTCGGATAGGCCAACGTAGGTATTACGAACAACCGGGTTTAAGCTGTATAGGAACAACCCGACAACTACGGTTGCATTGCCTAATCCAACGAGCACCATTAGAAGAGCAAGGAGCGCCAAGCTAGGTAACACCTGGATAATATTCGTGATGAACATGATTACTCGTCCCGTTCTCTGATAACGGGCACTTATAATACCTAACGGAATCCCAACTACAAGGGCAAGCCCGAGTCCGCATAGCACCATAACAATGTGTATCCATGTCATATTCCATAGATAGGATGCATTCTCTGTTAAATAATATCCAAACTTCTGCAGTGGAGGCGCATCCGGGTTCATCACGGACGCAGGAAGCTTGGATTCATCAAGCAGCCCTTGGTCCACCAAATACATAAGAGCCACATTTTTCGGCTCCATTTTGTTAACATCCACCTGATAATTGAGATCCGTCATTGTGTCGGCATCAATCGTGCCAATCAATAAGGATAGTGTTTCATCGAGCTCAGGGTATTCGGCGAGCAGCTCTTTTTTTACAACAGTCGATGCATCAAAGGGCGGAAAGAATTGCTTGTCGTCCTCAAGTGTAACGAGATTAAACTCCTTCAGACCCGGGTCAGTGGTGTAAGCAAGAACGACATCTACAATCTTATCCGCTACCGCTTGGTATACGAGCGAGATTTCCATAGGTGAAGTCGATGCGAATGTATAGCCATATTCCTTCGTAAAGGCCGGATAACCGTCAGCAGGACGTTCCAGCCAGGTTGTATCCACACCGATACTCATATTCCCTGCGTGCTCTTTGAGATCGGACATTGTACTTAAACCATATTGTTCAGCTACCTCTGGTCTTACAGCCAAGGTATACGTATTTTCGAACCCAAGCGGATCATACCATTTCAAATTATACAATTCGTCAAAGCCTTCTTGTGCCTGTCTCAGCACCGCTGCCCGGTCCTTGGTGTCTTCGATTTCAAAATATCCATTAAATATTTCTCCTGAGTACAGTGTACCCATATCCACTTCGCCCTGGGCGATGGAACGGAGAACAACACTGGAGGCAGCGAGGTCCGTTTTAATATCTACAGTTAGATCGGTTCGATCTTCAATTAACGCCTTATACATTTCGGCAAGTATCTTCGTTTCGGTAAATGTCTGGGTTCCTATGGTGACATCTGCTGCGGCAGCCTTGGTTGGAACGCTTACTGTGAATAACGTAAGAACCAAGACCAGCGTGAACAACGACCGTATCGTTTTGAACCATTTCTGATTTAATGCTCTCATATTTCCGTATCTCCCTCTTTCTTCATGGCTTTGAAGTGTGAACTTCCTGCTGATGCAGCGTTCTTATGCATTCGCTTTGGCACTATTCTTTTTTGGTGTGAATGCTTTCTCGACAAGGCTTAACACGAGGTCAGCCAGCAATGCAAAAAGAATGGCCGAAATGGCACCTGCTACAATCAGCTCCGTCTTATTCACGCCTAGACCTGACACAATTAATTGGCCAAGGCCACCGGCTCCAACAAGGCCTGCAAGGGTGGTCCAACTGATAATATAAACGGTCGTAATTCGGATTCCTGACATGATGTATGGAACAGCTAAAGGGAGCTCGATCTGGAATAAGCTCTGAAGTCTGCTATAGCCCATTCCCTTCGATGCGTCCCGGAGTGCTGGGTCTACAGATTGTAAGCCCGCGTAAGTATTCCGCAGCAAGGGCAGTAGGGAATACAGAAACAACGCGATAACCGCGGGTGTCATTCCAATGCCGAAGAGCGGAATCATCAGTGCGAGCAGTGCCAGACTTGGTATCGTCTGAAACAGATTAGCTACGCTAAACACAATCGAGTTGAGCCATTTGATCTCGCTTCTTGATATCATGATTGCGACTGGAATGGCGACCACAATCCCGAGCAGTGTTGCAATCAGCGCAATGAGCGCATGCTGTCCTGCAGCACTGAGGATATCAGGGTATCGCTCACCTACAAATACAAAGAAATTCGCTATCGCATCAAAGATTTGCATTGGCATCTGCCTCCTCTGTATCCGGAGTATACACATCCGCCAGCAGTCTCACCACGCTCCCCCTTGTAATGAGACCAAGGAATTGTCCATGCTCATCTACCACAGGCAGATTGGATAAATGATGCTCATTCAGAATCGCCAGCGCGGTCGTAACCGAAGTTCCACGCTGCACCACATGCTCTACAGGAGTCATAATATCCGCAATCTTCTTATCTTCCTCACGGTAATGCTTGATTAATTGATAGATCGTAACCGTACCGAGGAGACGCTTGGATTTGTCGACAATAACGAGGGAGTCAACCTTGCGTCTTTGAAGGATCGTTACAGATTCAGCAATTCCCCGGGTCGGGAATGCGGTAGCAGGATTATCGATCATGACCTCCTCAACATTCGGGAAGTCACTGTCATTATTTGAGATCATCCGGTTCTTACCAATGAAGCTTTCGACAAAAGGACTCGCAGGATGACGCAAGATTTGGTCCGGTGTCCCGACCTGTTCAATCTGACCATCCTTCATAAGCACAATGGTATCCGCAAGCTTAATCGCTTCGTCCATATCATGCGTAACGAACACAATCGTCTTCTTGACCTCTGTCTGCAGTCGGATGAGTTCATCCTGGAGCTCTTCACGACTGATGGGGTCCAAGGCACTGAATGGTTCATCTAAGAGGATAATGTCCGGATCAGCAGCAAGAGCACGAATAACTCCTATCCGCTGCTGTTGACCTCCGCTGAGCTCTGAAGGATAACGATTTCCAAATGTCTCAGGACTTAGCCTAACCTGGTTCATCAGTTCATTCACTCGGCTATCGATTTTTTCCTTATCCCATTTCTGCAGACGAGGTACAACCCCGACATTTTTTGCAATTGTCATATTCGGGAACAGACCTACACTTTGAATGACATATCCGATCTTCCGTCTAAGCTCAACCGCATCCATCTTGGAAATATCATCGCCATTGATTAGAATCTGCCCGTGTGAAGGTACATTCAATCGGTTAATCATTCTCATCGTCGTCGTTTTCCCACATCCCGAAGGTCCGATAAATACCGTTATTTCGCCTCGCTTGATTTCAAGGTTTATCCCTTTTAATGCCTCGAAGCCATCATCATACACTTTCTTAACACCTTTGAATTCAATCACAAATACGTTCCCCCTATTCAGAATTACTCACCTTATTCATTGTCTCGCAAATAACAAAAAGAGCCGTTGTATAACGGACTCAAGTATTAACCGCTATATCCATTTGCTTGGTGAGTTGCTTAAGTGACAAAGTATTATTACCCAATTTTGAGCATAAAAAAACAGATTTATCCGAAAAAGTTGAAAAAACTTTTTTTCGGTATAAATCTGTTCTTTGTTTCTTATTGATTTAGGTCTGGACGCTTGCCGGTAACCAAATATACGGTGCTTTCGCCGATATTGGTTGCATGGTCTCCAATTCGTTCAATATATCTTCCTACAAGCATCAGCAGCATCACTTGGGAAGCTTCCTGTGGATGATCAGACATGTAGCTGTATAGATCCGTAATAATTCGACTGTACAATTGATCTACGCCATCATCTCTCTTAGCCATTTGATACGCCAAATCTGAATTCTCTTCAAGATAAGACTGAATGGATTCGTCGATCATCACTTTTACGATATCCGCCATTTGAGGAATATCAATCAGCGGTTTAATTAGATTCTGACCTTCTAGACGCATGGTCACTTTCGCAACATCCAGTGCCAGATCACCCATTCTTTCAAGATCACTGGAAATTTTGAAGGCAACGATAATTCTGCGAAGGTCCTTTGCTACAGGCTGCTGTGTAATAATCAATTTGGTGCCGATATCCATGATGCGTTCTTCCATGGCGTTCAGTTCCACGTCTTCGCTTACTATCTTTTGCGCCAGCCCTTGATCCGAGGTTTTCAAGCTTGTAATAGAATCCACTAATGCCTTATTTACGTGCTCTGCCATCTGAAGCAGCAAATCACGGAGTTCATTCAGTTCACGATCAAAACTTTTTCTACGAATCATACTGCAGTTCCTCCCTTGGATGAGTCAAGCTGAGCTGGTACAAATATTACTTAACCAAAACGCCCTGATACGTAATCTTCTGTTCTGGAATCCTGCGGGTTAGAGAAGATTTCATTCGTATCCTGCGCTTCAATCACTTCCCCATTGAGGAAAAATACCGTTTTGCCCGATACACGTGCCGCCTGGTGCATATTGTGCGTTACCATCACAATGGTATATTTCTCTTGGAGCTCCTGCACCAGCTCTTCAATCTTGAGTGTAGAGATGGGATCAAGCGCGGAAGTCGCTTCATCCATCAGGAGCACTTCCGGCTGAACCGCAAGTGCTCTCGCAATACAGAGACGCTGCTGCTGGCCTCCCGACAGAGAGAGTGCAGATCTTTTGAGATAATCCTTCACTTCATCCCATAAGGCTGCTTGTCTCAAGCTCTGTTCTACGAGCTCATCAAGGACCTTCTTGTCTGTTGTTCCATGAAGTCGAGGCCCATAAGCGATATTGTCATAGATCGATTTAGGAAATGGATTGGGCTGCTGGAATACCATGCCAACCTGCTTCCGAAGGTTCTCTACAGGCAGATCCTCACCGTATATATTTTTGCCATCGAGCTCAACAATTCCTTCAATGCGGGTTCCCGTAATCATATCATTCATTCGATTTAACGTACGCAGAAGCGTTGATTTACCGCATCCCGATGGTCCAATGAATGCCGTAACCGTGTTCCGTGGAATATCCAGATTTACGTTTTTCAAAGCATGAAAGGATTCGTAGAATAAATTTAGATTCTTTATATCAATCATGGTAGTGTTCATCCGTATGCTATCTCCTTTACTGCCTAACAAAATAAGAAATACAAAAACTCATGAATATAGTCGTCAGAAACTGCTTAATTGTATCAAATTATTGTTAAGGCTGTATAAACAATTGTTAACGCTATGTAAAATATAGTCTCACTTACGTCTATCACTTTTCTGACTAATCATTCAGCAGCAAGCGATGTGAGCGTTTTGTGGACCATCTCTGTTACATGAGCAGCATCGGATATTGAAGCCAGAATCTCCTCACTTGTACGAGACATTTCCCTCGTCGTAGACTGAACAGAGTCATAAGCTTCATTACCAAGAGCAATATCTTCAGAGCTTGAGGCGATTTCAGCTGCGCTTTCTTTTGCAATAAGAGCGGTCAGATGTATTTTGTCTCTGATGAGGTTTAATAATTCAGTGATTTGATCGGCAAGCGTTCCTGTCTGACCCGACAGCTTCCTAACCTCATCTGCAATGACGCGAAAAGATCTGCCATATTCCTTGGCATGTGCCGCCTCAATGGAGGCGTTAATCGCCAGCAAATGACTGCTCTCTGCGAGCTCGCGAATGGAAGAAGTAAAATTAGATATATCGCTGACCTTAACCATCTGTTCCTCTGCTTGTGAGCGCTGAGCCTTGGTCTGATCCAGAACTGAACGATAGGATTCCTGGATGTGCCTTAGTGAAACACTACCCTTCTCCGTCAGCTGGTTCAATTGTGCAATCCCCTCTGTATTTTTCAGTACAGCCTGTCTTACTTTCTGAACGGCAGTATCCACTTCTTGCAGTTTAGATTGACTATGCTCGATAACCTCTGTTCGGGACCTTCTAGCGATCTTTTGAATATCTCTTGACATGTTCATTAAATCACGAACTGTAAGAACACCCACGTAACGCCCTTCTTCATGCATAATGACACAATGATAAAAAGATTCGTCCTCTCGGTCTACTGCCTGATCTACGATCTCTTCGGCAGACAGCTGGATGCTTAATATTAATGGATGCTCTGTCATAAAAGATACAACGGATCTGTGATCATACAGTTCAGCAGCAAATCGGTTCGCATACTTTTGAAACACCGTATCCCGCATAATCAGTCCTACGATCGAATCATTCTGATCTCCAATGACAACACAAGAGAGCGTTTCATCCTGCTTCATCATCGCAAACAATGACTTTCCTGTCATATCTTGCGGTACCATCGGCATTTGGCGGCAATAGGCCACAGCTTCCAGATCTTTTTTCATCGTAACTACCCCTTTAGAATTAGTTCTAAAGGCTCATTTTATATAAATGTGATGAAGGATGATCTTGTATTTTGTAAAGGGAATGTAAAATTAAATGTTGTGATTTATTTTATTGATGCACTTTTTTCTTCCCGGCAACAAGCTTGTACCCTACACCGCGAATTGAATCGATATGCACCGTCTCCGGGTCCAGTTCAAGCTTCTTGCGAAGAGAGCTGACATGGACATCCACGGTACGCTGACCTCCGATATAATCAAACCCCCATACCGCATTCATCAAATCATCCCGAGTGAGGACTACACCCGGCTTCTTGGCCAGATATAACAGCACCTCAAACTCTTTTGGCCGCAAGTTGATGGATTGTCCGCTCAGGAGGACTTCATATTTCTCCGGATAAATCTCCAGCTCACCAAGAACAATACGGGAATCATCTTCCTTCTCGACTGTGCGTGTCTCTTCAACACCGGTAACTCTTCTGAGCACGGCATCTACGCGAGCTAAGAGTTCGGATACCCCGAATGGCTTCGTTATATAATCATCAGCTCCGAGCTTAAGACCCTGAACGACTTCATTCTCACCGTTCTTGGCCGTCAGAATAATAACGGGTGTCTTCACACCCGAGGATCTTAATTTACTGAGTATCTCTAATCCGTTCATCCCTGGCAGCATTAAATCAAGCAGTATGAGATCAAATTCTTGTGAAGAAGCTCTATTGTAACCAGCGGAACCATGATCCTCCACCGTCACGTCATGGCCCTCTTGGGTAAGATTGTAGGAAAGCAATCTAGCAAGTGTAGGTTCATCTTCTATAACAAGCAATCGTTGTGCCATCGTATATATCCCCTGCTTTCTTTATGTTAAATCTGCTCATATCATAGCACTCTTTTGTTATCGTTGTGTAAAAATACGACCTGATGCTTAATCTTCCTCTGCTTCTTCGACAGAATCCTGCAGCATAGGCAGAGTTACGGTAAAGGTGGTCCCCGTTCCAAGCTCACTCTCGACAGCGAGCTGTCCATGATGAAGCTCCACCAAGTGCTTCACAATGGAGAGACCAAGCCCTGTTCCGCCCGAATTACGGGACCTGCCTTTGTCCACCCGATAAAAACGTTCGAATACGCGAGGCAGATCACTTTTCGGAATACCTATACCTGTATCACTCACCTGGAAGATGATATGCTCCTCATCCTTGCTGATCTGAGCTGTAATCTTAACCCTGCCGCCATCCAGAGTATAATTAATTCCGTTGCTGACCAGATTCAAGAAGATTTGCTTCAATTTATCCTCATCTGCTTCGATGAACAATTCTTCCGGCACATCCAGAATTAATCGAATCTGCTTCTTCTCTGCGGCATTGCCCAGTGTTCCTGTTATCATTT
Source organism: Paenibacillus urinalis (assembly GCF_028747985.1). Lineage (NCBI taxonomy): Bacteria > Bacillati > Bacillota > Bacilli > Caryophanales > Paenibacillaceae > Paenibacillus > Paenibacillus urinalis. Next base: position 1,776,448 of record NZ_CP118108.1, on the reverse strand, counting down.
CAAAAAAAGGCATGAGATGTACAGGTGAGCAATCCAGTGTCGCTCGCTTTGATTCAATCTTAGACAGATCCAATATGTCACTTATTAAGCGATTCAGCCTGTCCCCTTCATCATAGATAATCTGCAGGAAGGACCTTGTTGTTTCTTCATCTCTAACTCCCCCGCTCAGCAGCGTCTCCGCAAAACCTTTAACAGCGGCAACCGGCGTCTTCAGCTCATGAGATACATTCGCGACAAATTCGCTGCGCATGTTCTCCAGTCTGCGAATGGCTGTAATATCCTGAAGCAGGAAGAGCATTCCCCGATAGCTTCCATCATTCTCATACATCGGTACACCGTCAATGCGAACGATAATTTCGTCCGGGCTGTAGATTCGCACTTCGTCATGCACTTTACTTCGCTGCAAAATGCTTGTCTCCACAATCTTCGTCAGTTCATAGTGACGTTTTAATTCATGGTACGGCTTTCCGGTTACACGATCGGGATGCAGCCCCAGCATGCGATGGCTCTCTCTGTTCAGCACCGCAATATTCTGATTCGCATCAATCATCAAAATACCGCCAGCCATGTTGGTCATCACACTCTGCACCAAATCCTCATTGTCACGAATCAACTTCAGCTGGGCCTGCAGGCTGTCAGCCATTCCATTAATGGCATTCCCTAGCTGTCCTATCTCATCATTCCGGGTAAATTTGACTCTCGCATCGTAATCAAGATTCGAAATCTGATTCGCTACTTTGGTTATATGCTCAATTGGCTGCGTTAAGCCTCTAGCTACTCTGTAACAGACGATCGCCGCAATGATATAAAGGGCAAGAAGTGTTAACCCCATTAAATACCAGCCTCTTGCAAGTCCTTCATCAACCGAGTCCAAGCTTAGGGATAGTCGGATGTATCCATCAAAATGTTGGTCAGGGGATGTGACTGGCAGTGCAACATACAGCATTTTTTGTGACAGTGTATCACTCGTCCTGATGGAACGGCCGTAAGGTGAATCATGATCATTCGCTGTTTGTATCTCTTCACGATTAAGATGATTGTCCATCTCGTCAGCAGCATACTCTGAATCTCCAATAACGGTTCCATCCTTCAAAATGAACGTCGTTCGGGAGTCGGTTAAGCGCTCCAGTAACTCGGCCTGCTGCGTGTAGTATGCAACGACTTCATTCTTGTCTAGTGAAGTGTCTTTAAAGTCAAATGTAGAATGAAGCAGATTAATCTCTCTAACCATATTTTCTTCCTGAGATTGGATATGCAGGTCTTTAAATACTTGACCCAAAGCCAAACCAGAGGACAGTACAGAGAGTCCAATCAGCACCATGATGATCATTGTGAGTCTGAATCGAAAATTTTTCATAAATGCTAGTAATCATCCTTTGTATGAATCAATTTCATATTACCTTTAGCTGCTTCAATAAGACGAATTGATTCGTATAATAATAATTAATCTTGTGTATAGAAAGCCCATAGATATTCATCCATTGGCTAAATTAATGGGGACTGAACATTTACAATGTGCTTCCCCCTATAATTAAGTTCCACACTAATATTTACTTCCAATATAAGAACCTATGTCACCTCGCAGCAAGACGCTTGTCTTTCACAGGAGCAAAACGCTTGAGTACAGCATGCTGCACCGTGGCTAAGGGCTGTTGAATTAAGATGCCGAGTACTACAGGTATGGCTGCTTCCGGTGAAAAATAACCCATAGCGAGTACAAGACCGAGTGATATATTCCGCATACCAGAGGCATAAGACATCGTTACGCTTATTTCCCGGGAAACATAGGGCAATAAGAAGGAGCCGGCAAAACCGATGATGTAGCACAGAGCAACGATAAACGTAATGGATATGATCGCCATGATTACACTTGAATCTAAACTGCGCACATGAGGTGCAATAGCTGCCGCGTTGAGCAGAACAACGGCCATAAAGCAAAATTTGGATATTGGAGCAGTAATCGGGGCGGACCATTCTTTAAATTTTCCTTTAGACAGTTCATATACAATGACACCCAAAATCGTCGGCACCACAATAATGAGCATCAAATCCTTGATCAAACTAAGCGTATCAAATTGAACCTCTGCTCCAAAAAACAACTCGATCAGACCTGGAACAACCAGTGGACTTAGAGCTGAATCCAGCACGACCATCGCAAGCATCAGAGGCACACTTCCATAAGACATTGACACCCACAAGACCGAGGATACACCAAGAGGTATGATCGTAAATAGAACGAGTCCAATTGTATACCCCGATGAAGCACCAAATAACAATGTGCCCATAAAATAGGCTATCAAAGGAGCCAGCACATGTGACAGCAATAGTGTAACAACCATGACGGCCGGGCGCTGTACCACCTTCTTCAAGTGACGAACACCACACCCAATGGCCATAACAAAAGTAACGTAGCCAAACAGGTAAGGAGCCCATGATACATAGGATATCAGCTGGTCCGACAGCATAACGCCTAGTAATAATGTTAGCGGCATAATGATAAACATGTATTTTTCAAAACCTGCAGTAAAGCGCAGTGACAGTAGCCTCATGCTGCAACAGATCCTCTCTATGTAACTTATGTAAATTCATGTTCAGTTTTAATTGATCATATCATAGATTACCAGCTCATTTTCGTTCTTTATGTAAAATCTAATTGAATATAAGAATACAAAAAAAGCTCTGTACAGTGTATTTATACTGTACAGAGCTTTACGTATTAGAAACCTATTAACCGTTGACCACTTCGCCGCCATTTACATGGATAACTTGGCCTGTTACATAAGAAGAGTCGCTGGTTGCTAAATATACATATGCAGGTGCCAATTCTTCCGGCTGACCTGGACGCTTCATCGGCTGAGTTGCTCCAAATTCACTTACCTTCTGCTCATCAAAGGTAGCCGGAATAAGCGGAGTCCAGATTGGTCCTGGAGCAACGGCATTGACTCGAATTCCTTTCTCTGCCAAATGCATAGATAAGGAACGTGTGAAGGAAGTGATGGCTCCCTTCGTCGAGGAATAGTCTATGAGTGTCGGGCTGCCGCGATATGCCGTGATTGAGGTCGTATTGATAATTGAACTCCCACCTTTTAAGTGAGGCATTGCCGCTCTAGTCAAATAGAACATGCTGAAGATGTTGGTACGGAATGTCTTCTCAAGCTGTTCATCCGTAATATCCTCAAAGCTTTGCTGAGGATGCTGTTCAGCTGCATTATTGACTAATACATTCAGTTGTCCCAATTCCTCTACCGTTTGCTGTACCGCTTGCTGGCAGAAGGCCGGATCACCTACATCTCCAGCGATCAGGATACACTTTCTGCCTTCCTGCTCAACCTGGCGCTTCGTTTCCTCTGCATCACCGTGTTCATTCAAATATACGATGGCTACATCGGCACCTTCCTTGGCAAAAGTCACTGCCACAGCACGGCCTATACCGCTGTCACCGCCTGTGATAAGCGCTGTCTTCCCTGTGAGCTTCCCTGCTGCCTTGTATTGTTCAGATTCGAATTCCGGTCTAGGAAACATTTCCGATTCGATTCCCGGCTGCTGATTCTGATGCTGTGGAGGCAAAGTTTGATTCACTTGATTCTGTCCCATTTCTGATTTCTCCTTTCGAACGTCAATTTTCATTTCATTAACAGGTTTAGGATGGCTGTTCCCCTCCTCATTATTCCTAACGATTCAGTGACAGCCCATACTCAATAAATATCTCATCCTACTCAATATGGATTTACCCTCTCTTCATAGGATCAAACAATTCGAATGATTAATTCTCGTTCTTAAATCGATGAAAAAATCGGAAGCACAAAAAGACAATGGTCGTTTGCTTATATGCAAATAACCATTGTCTCCGTTAATACATTATTATGTATCTTTAGTTTACCAAGGATTAACCATAATCCACAGCATGACCAATAGAAGCACTGCCAGAATGATACTAAATGTGCGCAGCTTTCCTTTTTCACTACTGATGTCTCTCTTCTCTTGAATACCTGCAATACCCAGACGTAGAGATTTCCCCATAATACCTGCAATCGCCAGCATAGCAAGGAAAATAACAACAACAAGAATCATCCAGGAAACGCCATACTCTCCTTGAGACATAATATATCCGCCGGACAGCAATTGAATGATCAAGCCGTATTGAGCGATACGGTTAAAGGTTCTTACAGCTGCAATACTGCCCTCTTGTGCGGGTACCGACAATTTGCTGATTGCCGCAACGACAAAAGGAAGTAACAGATAGAAGCCGACTGAAACAGCTCCAAGAATGTGTACAAAATACATAATAGCACCCATATTCGTTGATCTCTCCTTTCTTCAAATTGAAAACAATATCATCATATTACCCATTAGAATAATGCTGTAATCAGTCTATTCCCATAAGGAATATGTACAGGTAATACTCTTCCAAATTATACTTGATAGGCGAGGATAAAGAAAAGGAAACCCTCAAATAATTAAAGGGTTTCCTATCATAATTCACGGATTTTTCATAATCAACATCTGAACTCAGATATGGATCACAGAAATTACATTGCGTACGGAGTCTGCTGATTGATCCAGTGCTGTCTTCTCATCGCTAGTAAGCTCGAGCTCAAATATCTTCTCGATTCCACTGCCGCCAAGAATGGTCGGTACACCAAGGAATAAATCATTGTATCCGTACTCTCCCTCGAGGTATGCAATGACAGGGATAATTCGTTTCTTGTCCTTCAGGATCGCTTCTGTCATCTGAACCAGTGAAGCCGCCGGTGCGTAGTACGCACTTCCGTTTCCTAGGAGATTTACAATTTCGCCCCCGCCTACACGAGTCCGCTTGACGATGGCCTCAATTCGATCCTGAGGAATCAGCGTATCAATGGGGATGCCTCCCACACTGGAATAACGTACAAGTGGAACCATATCATCCCCATGTCCGCCGAGTACGAAACCACGGACATCTTCAACAGAAACATTCAGCTCCTGAGCGATGAACGTACAATAACGAGCCGTGTCAAGAACCCCTGACTGGCCTATGACACGGTTCTTCGGAAAGCCCAGTGTCTGATACGCCGCATAGGTCATTGCATCCACCGGATTACTCAGGATGATGACGATCGAATCAGGACAATATTTTTTCACATTTTCACAGACAGATTTGACGATGCCTGCATTCGTATTTACGAGATCATCACGACTCATGCCCGGTTTACGGGCAATCCCTGCCGTAATAATGACGATATCCGAACCTTCGGCATCCTCGTAGTTGGATGTACCGGTTATGTTACTGTCAAATCCTTGAACAGGACTTGCTTCCAGCATATCAAGCGCTTTACCCTTAGTTGGATTCTCAAGCTGAGGAATATCTATAAGCACGACGTCACCAAGTTCTTTTTGAGCCAACATAAGTGCCGTTGTCGCACCGGTAAAACCGGCGCCGACCACGGTGATCTTTTTACGCTGAATGGTCACAGTATCCGCTCTCCTCTACAGGTTTTTGATAATCTCGTCTGCAAACTCAGAGCATTTCACTTCTGTCGCGCCTTCCATTAAGCGAGCAAAGTCATAGGTAACGGTCTTGTTATTAATGGACGTTTCCATCCCTTTGTAGATCAGGTCAGCCGCTTCCTGCCAGCCCAAATGCTCAAGCAGCATAACACCGGACAAGATAACAGAACCCGGGTTAACTACGTCTTTGTCTGCATACTTCGGTGCTGTACCATGCGTCGCTTCGAAGATGGCATGACCTGTTACATAGTTGATGTTCGCGCCTGGAGCGATACCGATACCACCAACTTGTGCAGCTAGAGCATCAGACAGATAGTCACCGTTCAGGTTCAGTGTTGCGATAACATCAAATTCTGCAGGACGAGTCAGAACTTGCTGAAGGGCGATATCGGCAATTGCATCCTTAACAATGATCTTGCCTGCATCTTCAGCAGCTTTTTGAGCGGCATTCGCTGCATCTGTACCTTCTTTTTCTTTAATTTCATCGTATTGTGCCCAAGTGAACACTTTATCGCCAAATTCAGCTTCCGCTACTTCATAACCCCAGTTCTTGAAGGCACCTTCCGTAAATTTCATAATGTTGCCTTTATGAACCAAAGTTACGCTCTTGCGTCCATGATTGATTGCATATTCAACTGCTGCACGCACAAGACGTTTGGATCCTTCAGAGGATACAGGCTTGATACCGATACCGGATGTTTCAGGGAAACGGATCTTGTTCGCGCCCATCTCTTGCTGCAGGAACTGAATAACCTTCTTCACTTCCTCAGATCCTTCTTTGTACTCGATTCCTGCATAGATGTCTTCTGTGTTCTCACGGAAGATGACCATGTCTACGAGGTCCGGACGTTTAACTGGAGAAGGTACACCGTCGAAATAACGTACAGGACGCAAGCATACATACAAATCCAGCTCTTGACGGAGAGCTACGTTCAGAGAACGGATTCCACCGCCAATTGGAGTTGTAAGCGGCCCTTTAATAGCTACGATATATTCACGGATCGCTTCCAGCGTATCAGCCGGCAGCCACTCTCCGTATGTATTGAATGCTTTTTCACCAGCAAACACTTCATACCAAGCGATTTGCTTCTCGCCATTGTATGCCTTCTCAACTGCTGCATCCAGAACACGCTTCGATGCCTTCCAGATGTCACGGCCTGTCCCGTCACCCTCAATGAAAGGAATGATTGGATTGTTAGGTACTTGAAGTGAACCATTGTCAATTGTAATTTGTTCGCCCTCAGTAGGTAGTGCGAATTTTTCAAAGTTCGGCATTGTAAGTATCCTCCTTGTTATTTAGCGGGTAGTATTCGATAGGCTGACAAGCATGGCAGTGCCTTGGGTAATCAAGAGAGCCTCTCCTGCTACCCAAGGATGCTATGACTCTATTATACATATTTCTTCATTAAAATCCCTAGAGAGTCTATCAAAATTATCGATTTTCGATAGAAATGTACTTTTGGGTTGTCGGTCCTGTATATTCTGCGCGTGGACGAATAATACGGTTATCCGCCAGCTGTTCCAAAATATGTGCTGTCCATCCAGATACACGACTGATAGCGAAGATTGGAGTAAACAAATCTCTTTGAATACCAAGCTGTGTATAAACCGATGCAGAATAGAAATCCACATTAGGTCTCAGACCTTTTTGGCCTGTGATCAATTCTTCGATCCGAACGGACATTTCATACAGCTCTGTATTTTCATTCTGCTCACCAAGTTCACGAGACATCTTCTGCAGATGCTTCGCACGAGGATCTCCGTTCTTGTATACACGGTGTCCAAAGCCCATAATCTTCTCACGATTATCTAGCTTCTGCTGAATATAGGCTTCCAGCTTATCTTTGGAACCGATTTCATTCAGCATCTTCATAACAGCCTCGTTCGCACCGCCATGCAAAGGACCCTTAAGTGCACCAATCGCAGAAGTAACTCCGGAGTAGATGTCAGAAAGGGTAGCTACGGTTACACGGGCAGCAAAAGTAGATGCGTTCAGCTCATGATCCGCATGGAGAACCAGGGCCTGATCCAGTGCTTTGATTGCAGTTTCACTCGGCTCCTCTCCTGTAAGCATGTAAAGGAAATTCTCTGCGATGGATACCCCTTGTTTAGGCGCAATCGGCTCTTTGCCTTCACGAATACGAGCAATGGCTGCAACAATCGTTGGAAGCTGTGCTTGCAGCTTCACTGCCTTATTCTCATTTGCTTCCTGAGAGTCGTCTTCTGCCTGAGCATCATACAGCCCAAGTGCAGACACCGCTGAACGCAGAGCCGCCATTGTATTCAAGTCCCGCGGATAGAGTTTGATCTGAGCGATCAGTTCATCGGGAATCGGTGCATATTCACTGAAGCTCTTATTCAATTGATCAAGCTCAGTTTTGTTAGGGAGCTTGCCGAACCACAGCAAGTAAGCAACTTCTTCAAAGCAAGCGTTCGCAGCGAGGTCATCGATATCATAACCACGATATGTAAGAACGCCGTCAACGATGGAACTGATTGAGGAAGTTGCTGCAACGATACCTTCAAGGCCTTTAGTAGCTGTCATCTTAAACATCTCTCCTTTTTATCAAAAATTTACAACATTTAGAATGAAAACATTTACATTATTAAAGATTACAATATCACATAACGGTATAGCCACGAAACATCACTGGAATCAGACACGCTGTGTAAACAACTTTCTTGAATTATCATACTGGATTTTGTCGCTCCTGTGAACATTTTGGAGATGGATTAGGGCATCAAAGTTTTTTTTCAATATCATAAGACATTTTTTGTAATCACTTTCATTGACATTTAAGGAACCTTGGGACCTGAGACTTTGGTCTTGAATAATGATAAGTTTGATTAAAAAAAGAGCAGAAAGAAGTAATAACTTCTCTCTGCCCTTCCTTAAAAACGTTTATAAAACGTAATTTTTCCGTCTTTCATCTTCTTCTCGATCCATTTCAGCAGGAACAAACGGTATATGGGTCTGGTTAGCGGAAACACAAGGGTGAATCCGATAATATCTGTTACGAATCCAGGTATAATTAACAGGCTGCCACCCAAAAACACGCATAATCCATCCAGCATCTTTCGCCCTGGAACCAGGCCGTTTTGCATTTCATTACGTGTATCCTGAAGAACTTTACGTCCTTCAAATTGCATCATTGCCATCCCGATAATGGAGGTAACCAGAATGAGTAGTAAAGTATATCCTGCCCCTATTTGTTCGCTTACCCATATGAACCCGAACAATTCCACTGCAGGAATGAGCAGCAGAAGCGCCCACATCCAGTTTCGCATGTACGGTTACTCCCTTCCAATAGACAAAGCTCTCTTTAAAGCATCGTACAGGTTTGGAACGCTTTTATCAAGCCTGACAGGCTTGAAGTCTGCATTTACCCACACATGCTGCGTCGATCCTGTGACAAGCAGCTCCCCAGGCAAATCCTCGGTATTCAATACGACCTCTTTGTTATCTATCTTTATCTTGTCTGCTGCCATATCTTCTCTTCGCACTTCATATTCGTAATGAAGTCGGACACTGCTAAAATTATTTATACGCGTCCACACCGTAATATAGTCATCATACTTCGCAGGCAGCTTATACTTCAGGTCAAGTCCAATTACAGGCAGCAGAACCCCCTGCTCTTCCATGCTCCGGTAACTTAATCCAAGACTTCGGATCATTTCGGTTCTGCCGATTTCGAACCAGTTCACATAATTCGCATGGTAAACGACCCCCATTTGGTCACTTTCCTGATAACGTACTCTGAACCGTGTTCCATACCAGGCTGTTCGTTCTATCTGCTGGGCTTTCAAACTTTTGCACCTTCCTTTCTGGAAAAACTGTGAAAAAAGCAATGAGACGATAAATGTCCCATTGCTTCTTTACAAATTCTATATGCTTAATGCTTCAGGAACCTTAGTGGATATGGTCGATCTTGATAAGGTTCGTGGATCCCGAGCGGCCAAGAGGAACGCCCGCTGTGATAACTACCAGATCTCCATCTTGCACGATTCCTGATTTTTTGCCGCCAACTACTGCGTTTTCAAACAGCCCGTCAGTCGTGTCACAAGGCACACCTTTGACAGGTGTTACGCCCCAAGTCAATGCGAGTCTACGCATTGTACGATCTTCGTTCGTTACAGCAACGATCGGAGCTTCTGGACGATATTTGGAAACCATTCGAGCTGTATATCCGGATTCCGTAGAAGTAAGAATTGCTTTGGCATGCAGTTCGTATGCACTGATTGCAACCGATTGACTGATTGCTTCAGTAACCGTTGTTTCTTGAGCAATTCGTTGCTTCTTGTATAGTTCACGGTAGTTAAGTGCAGACTCTGCTTTTTCAGCAATACGAGCCATTGTCAGCACAGATTCTACAGGGTATTTACCTGCAGCTGTTTCTCCGGACAGCATAATTGCATCAGTTCCATCGAAAATGGCATTCGCAACGTCACTTGCTTCCGCACGTGTAGGGCGCGGGTTGCGCTGCATGGAATCCAGCATTTGAGTTGCTGTAATAACCGGCTTGCCGGCAATATTACATTTTTCGATCATACGTTTTTGCACAACCGGTACATCTTCTGCTGGAATTTCAACACCAAGGTCACCGCGTGCAACCATCAGGCCGTCAGATACTTCAAGAATTTCATCCAAGTTATCTACGCCTTCTTGGTTTTCAATTTTAGAAATAATTTGAATGTGTCCTGCATTGTGTTTGTCAAGCAGTTCACGAATTTCTAATACGTCACTTGCTTTACGAACGAAGGAAGCTGCAATAAAATCGATGCCTTGTTCAATTCCAAAAATGATATCGTTAGCGTCTTTTTCGGTAATACCAGGGAGAGAAATTGCAACACCAGGAACGTTAACACCTTTCTTGCTCTTGATGGTGCCGCCGTTAACGATACGGCATTTAATATCCGTTTCGCTTACTTCCTCAACCGTCAGTCCGATCAGACCATCGTCAATCAAAATCGTTGATCCTGGGGATACATCACTTGGCAAGTCTTTGTATGTGATAGACAAACGGTCTTTGTTGCCAAGGATCTCTTCCGTTGTCAGAGTGATGTACTCGTCTTGAACCAGTTCGATAGGCTCAACTTCGAGTTTGCCTGTACGGATCTCAGGACCTTTCGTATCCAGCAGAATTGCAACTGATTTATTCAGCTCGTCACTCGCTGCACGAATTGTTTTGATACGTCCGCCATGCTCCTCAAAGTCACCATGGGAGAAGTTCAAGCGAGCTACGTTCATACCCGCCATAATCAATTTTTTTGTGTTTTCCAACGACTCACTGGAAGGACCAATAGTACATACAATTTTAGTTTTGCGCATTTTTCTAGTTTCCTCCGTTTTCAAAATCTCTCTTTATATATCTTTTCCAACAATTAAATCTACTACAAAATTCGCCTTTTGTATAGGAACTTTGTCATATTTAATCTTTAATTAACGAAGATTCTTCAGGCACTGTTTCCTTAGCTGTAATTTCCTGGAATTTACCTATTTTACGGAATTTCTCGTAGCGATCCTGACGAAGGGCCTCTCTATCCATCTGCAGCAGTTCATTAAGATGCTTCTCCAGCGCTTCCTTAATCGATACTGCCGTCGCTTCGTAATCCCGATGAGAACCGCCACGCGGCTCGGGAACGATATCCTCGATGACTTCCATCTCTATCAGATCCTGAGCGGTTATCTTCATCGCTTCTGCAGCCTGATCTGCTTTGGATGCATCCTTCCACAGAATCGAAGCTGCACCATTAGGTGAGATAACGGAGTAAATTGCATGCTCAAGCATTAGCACCCGATTGCCGACCGCCATCGCAAGAGCACCGCCGCTTCCTCCTTCTCCAATGATGACGCACAGCACAGGCACAGAGAGCTTGGCCATCTCAAGAAGATTACGGGCGATAGCTTCGGACTGACCACGTTCCTCCGCTGTTTTGCCCGGATATGCCCCTTTCGTATCTATGAAAGTAATAATAGGCCTGCCAAACTTGTTAGCCTGATGCATTAAACGGAGCGCTTTACGAAACCCTTCCGGGTGCGGACTCCCAAAAAAACGGGCAATATTATCTTTCGTATCCTTGCCTCGCTGCTGTCCGATAACCGTAACAGGACGTCCGTTAAGCTTGGCAAGTCCTCCGACCACGGCCAGATCATCACCAAACTGGCGATCTCCATGAAGCTCCATAAAGTCCGTAAAGATGAGCGATATCAGGTCCAGCGAAGTGGGGCGCTGCTGATGTCTTGCCAAATGCATTTTCTGAGGAGCTGTAATTGATGAGTAAATCTCCTCTTCCAATTTGGTATACCGCTCTTCCAAACGAGCCACTTCCTCTGCAAAATCGATGCCTTTTTCGATACCGAATTGCTGAAGCTCTTCAATTTTTTTGCGCATCTCAATAAGAGGCGCTTCATATGGCAACTCTCCCGCCAATTTAGACCTCTCCTTTCGCGCTGTGCATGTCGAGCAGTTTGGCCAATGTATTCCGCAATTCCTTACGGTTCACGACCATATCCAGCTGTCCATGCTGCAAATTGAATTCAGCGGTCTGAAAGTCATCAGGAAGCTTCTGGCGAATGGTCTGTTCAATAACAATTCGGCCTGCAAACCCGAATATAGCTCCCGGTTCCGCAATATTTATATCTCCGAGCATAGCAAAGCTGGCGGAAACGCCGCCTGTCGTCGGATCGGTTATAACAGATATGAACAATCCGCCCTGTTCATCATGCCTGGACAGCGCACTGCTTGTCTTCGCCATTTGCATCAGACTCAGAATGCTCTCCTGCATACGAGCTCCACCTGAGGTGGAAAAAATAAGGATAGGAACCTTCTTCTCTGTGGCTTTCTCTATGGCGCGCGTAATTTTCTCGCCGACAACCGAGCCCATGCTGCCTGTAAAGAAGTCAAAGCTCATAACAGCAACGACCACCGGATGACCATCAATCGTACCTTCACCTGTAACGACGGCATCCTTCAGGCCCGACTTCATCGTTTGCTGCTCCAGCTTAGATTTATAGCCTGGAAAATCCAGGGGGTCCACGGACACCATATCCGCGTCATACTCAATAAATCCTTCATCAAGCGTCATTTCAATACGCTCTCTTGCATTTAGACGCATATGATGACCGCATGACGGACAAACTTTCAAATTCTTTTCAAGTTCCTTGCTGTATTGTATCGTGCCGCATTTGCTGCACTTATTCATGAGTCCCTCTGGAATCTCACGACGCGGTCGCTCTTCACCTTCAGGATTATCTGTGCGCTGTGCACGATCTGAAGGAATGGTCGCGTACTTCCGTTTTTTCTGGAAAATATCTTTGAACACAACTACACCTCTTCAGCCGTAAATTTGTGGCCCATGCAGTCAATTTGTATGATCGACATTGCATAATAAAGTTAACATGAGCAGCTATAAAATGTGCCCTATAAGCAAAAAAAGAGAAGAATGACACATGTGGGGAGTCGTTTCACTCTTTGCATCCGTAGCCCTTGTCCAATTTAGAAGCAGGTCCTAAAAATAATGAATACAATTCCACCGCCTTCAGTATTATGAATGCAGAATGGAATTCAACACTTCCTGAACCTCTTCCAATTCTCCGGAGGGTACAAGAATTTCGTACTGTTGCTTGGATAAGCTGATGGGACGGGCCTGTACCAAAAATCCTTCTTCCTCAAGCCGATTTGTAATTCTGTCAGCAATCTTTGCCGTCGGTGCAATATATATCACCGTCCACATGCCATTGTACGCCCCCTAAGCCTCATGTTCAAAGCCCGTATAATGGGTTAATGATAACATAACTGACTTTTTTTCCGCAAGGAAAGGAAAGGAAGGCATGGGACGATTATAACCATAATGTTCCTTCATTACATCTTACTGTAACATTCGTTATATCCATATTAGCAGAATATAAACCTTCCAATTACAGCGGATAGACCTTCGCATTCGTGTTCTGATGCGCAATTCGAGCCGAAGCAGCAGCTGCAAGGCCTGCCACCAAATCATCCAGGAATACATGAATGCCCGCATTTTTGTCATTCAGATTCTTAATGATTCCGGTCTTCTCCTTGTCTAAATATCCAAAACTTGTAAGCCCTATCATACCATATACACTGGTAATTCCAAGTGCAAGAGTCTCGTCCACACCATACAGCGGCTCATCCGCCTCCATCAATGCCTGAAGCGGCTGAGGCAGCAGATTTTGCTCCGCCAGCTCATCAAGTGCTACCCCCGTATATAACGTATACTGTACCTCACGCTTGGCAAGAACAGCCCGTACGCTTGTAACACACTCTTCTTCCTTTAATTCGGGATGAAACTTTTTTTGAAGATCATAGACTATTTTGGCGATGGATTCAACGCTCACACCCCTGCGTTTCAGCATCGCTTCCGCAATTTCATATGACATCCGCTGATTCCCCCATCCTTTAAAAACTAGGAATTCCACATAAACTAAGGTATCCGCTTCAAAAATCAAAGCCCACCTTTGCACCTTAGGCCGCATCAATTCACAGCAACCATCGATACTTATAGGGTGTTCCTAAGTGTATGCGCCAGGTTCAAAAATAGTTCGTAAAATGTGCTCATGCACAACAGGGATGCCATATAAAATTACATTCATTATTTCACGATAACGGTATCTTCCCCGAGCATTTGTTCCATACGGTGAATCAGTTCAGGAGAGGGATTAATTCGATAACTGTCACTTAATGCCCGATACTCCCTAGTTTCTTCATAAAAAAGGATCGTAGCTACATTTCCCGGATGTTCCTGTAACAAGACCTTAAGCTTAGTGAGCATCCCCGACTTCTCTATGTCAGGTTTAATCTTGATGAATACTCGCTGCTCGCCCCTGGCGGGCTTCCTATCCGTTACAACCCCTTGGCTATCTGACTTATTTTGCGCCCGTCCACTTCCACTGTTAGGCGGAGAAGTAGAACGACGATTTCTGCCGACTTTAGGCTGTGAAGCTTCTTCCGAACTGCTTCGCTCTTTACCTCCGCTCCCTCTGTTACGCTGCTGCATCATACGCTGCAACTTGTCTGTACTAAGCTCATCCACCTCATCAGCAAGCAGCTTGAAGCCTTCATCCTGAAGCTGAACTTTAGCCCGGAGCGCAATTAATTGACCTTTTGCCGCTAAGTTCTGACTTCTTCTCCACACTTCGGGAAACAATACCACTTCGGTCCGTTCGATCTGATCCTCCAGCTCCATGAAGGCCATCGCTTTGCCTTGCTTCGTAGTAATCGATTTGACGGAAACGACCATTCCGGCCGTAACAATCTGCGCATGCTCTTGTGCATCGTGAAGCTCCATCAGCTTATCCGCTTCGAGCTCTTCCAGAACTTCCGTAAAATCATCAAGCGGGTGACCGGATAGGTATAATCCAAGCAGCTCGCGTTCTAATTCAAGCTGCTGTGTAATCGTGTACTTAGGTATATCCGGATATTCAATTTCCCAATTCGGAGTCTCCACAAAATCAAACAGCTGGATCTGCAGATCCTCTCTCTCTTTGCGCCATTTCGTGGCCGCTTCTACCACTTCATCAAGCATGGCGAACAGCTGCGCACGGTGACCAGGCAATGTATCGAAAGCCCCGGCCTGTATAAGAGATTCTATGACCCGCTTGTTACATACTCTTAGGTCCACTCTTCTGCAAAAATCGAGCAGACTCTCGAACGGTCCCTTGGCCCGCTCTGCAATAATGCTGTCTACGGCCTGTGTACCTACATTTTTAATGGCAGCCAGACCAAAGCGAATGCCCGTCTCACCACCGCCCGGAGTAAACAGCACTCCGCTTTCATTTACATCAGGTGGCAGCACAGGAATATTCATTCGTCTGCATTCGACAACATACTCTGCTACTTTTCGATGATTTCCCATGACCGCCGTCAGCATCGAAGCCATAAATTCGACAGGATAATGTGTCTTCAGATACGCCGTCTGAAAGGCCAATACTCCATACGCAGCAGCATGGGCCCGAGGGAAGCCGTAATTGGCAAACCGTACAATCATATCGTACACAGCTTCAGCATCCTCGCTGCTATAGCCCTGATTCAGGCTCCCTTTTACAAAGTGCTCTCTCTCTTTATCAAGCACTTCCCGTTTCTTCTTCGATACCGCCCTGCGGAGCAGATCGGCTTCTCCAAGAGAAAAGCCTGCCATTAGAGAAGCAATCTGCATAATCTGCTCCTGATACACGATGATACCGTAGGTGTCCTCAAGTATTGGAGCGAGATCAGCATGCGGGTACTCGACCTTGATCTCCCCATGCTTTCCTTGGATATACTTAGGAATGAAATCCATCGGACCCGGACGATATAAAGCAACCACAGAGATAATATCTTCAAATACGGAAGGCTTCAAATCCTTCAGCACTCTTCTGATTCCGGCTGACTCCAGCTGGAATATACCTGTCGTATCTCCAGAACCGAGCATTTCATAGGTTAGCGGATCATCATCCGGAACTGTTTTGAAATCTGGAACTTGCTTCTGCTGATCCTGAATCCATCGCATACAGCGTTCAATGATGGAGAGAGTCCTCAGTCCAAGGAAGTCCATCTTGAGTAGTCCGATGGCTTCGAGATTCTCCATGGAATATTGAGTAAGCGCGGTCCCTTCACTGCCCTCCTGGAGAGGCACTACATCGGTCAGCGGGTCTTTGGATATAACCACACCTGCCGCATGCGTAGAAGCATGCCTTGGCATGCCTTCGACCTTTTTGGCCATTGTGAGCAGCTCTCTTGTTTTGGCTTTGGTATCATGCAGTACTCTAAGCTCATCGCTTATCTCCAGAGCTTTGGTGATATTCATCCCCACTTGTCCGGGAATGAGCTTGGCAGCCTTGTCCACTTCCCCATACGGAATATTAAGCACTCTTCCTACATCTCGAACGGCTGCACGCGCAGCAAGCGTACCAAAAGTAATAATCTGTGCGACATGCTCGCGTCCATATTTAGAAGCGACATATTCAATCACTTCATCCCGGCGTTCATCACTGAAATCAATATCGATATCCGGCATGGTCACCCGCTCAGGGTTGAGAAATCGCTCAAACAAAAGCCTGTATTTCATCGGATCCACATTAGTAATATTCAGTACGTAGGCAACGAGACTTCCTGCGGAGGAGCCCCGTCCCGGACCGGTTGCTATTCCCTCTCTATGCGCATAGGCGATGAAATCCCATACGATGAGGAAATAATCAGAGAAGCCCATTTTATCAATGACGGACAGCTCGTAATCCAGCCGTTTATTCAGCTCGGATCTCTGCTCTTCATGATGCCAGTTATCCGTATCCTTGTAGCGTTCTTCCAGCCCCTTCAGGCAGAGTTCGCGCAAATACTGTCCAGGCGTCAGATGCTCAGGGATCGGCCGGTACTCAGGCAGAATGGAATGTCCAAATTCCAGATCAAGCTGAATGCGGTCAGCAATTTTAAGGGTATTCTCTACCGCCTCTCTCACATGAGGAAAAAGACGAGCCATCTCATCGCCGTTTTTCAAATATAGCTGGCTTGAGGGAATCTTAAGCCGTTCCTCATCCTCCACCGTTTTGCCCGTACCAATGCATATAAGGACATCCTGCACCTCGGCGTCCTCTTGAGACAAATAGTGCACATCATTCGTTGCTACAAGCGGTATGGACAATTCTGCGGCAAGCTCAATCAGCTGAGGATTCACTCGCTTCTGCTCTGCCAGACCATGATCTTGAAGCTCAAGATAGTATCGGTCTCCAAAGATCTGTTTGTGCCTCATGGCTGCACTTTTGGCTTCATCATATCGTCCCATCAGAAGATGCTGAGGAATTTCTCCCCCGAGACAGGCACTGAGGCATATCAATCCTTCGTTGTATTTCGCCAGGCTCTCCATATCGATCCGCGGCTTATAGTGAAAGCCCTCCAAGTGACCAATGGAGCACAGCCTCATCAGATTTTGATACCCGGTCATGTTCTGCGCCAGCAATATAAGATGATAGATCGGTTGATCCTTGCGGCTGCCGCGTTCATGTCTTGAGCCTGCTGTAATATACACTTCACAGCCGATAATCGGCTTAATTCCTTTAGCTGCACATGCTTTATAAAAAGGAATGGCTCCATACATAACCCCATGATCCGTCAGGGCCAGAGCTTCCATCCCGTATCCTGCTGCTGTGTCCACGAGCTCTGCAATCCGCGCCGCACCATCTAGCAGGCTGTATTCACTGTGAACATGCAGATGCACAAATGAACTCATGCTTCCATTCTTCCTCTCTACATTCTCAAATTTACGTATTTTATCTTTACTATTTTATCATATCAGACAAGGCTCCGCCCATAGAATAGAGTACAAGCCGGACGACTCTGCATATCTCACTTAGAAGAACAGCTTGCTAAAAGTGCTATTTAAGAAAGGTGTGTAGTGAACAATGACTTTCATGTCCAAAGTAATCCTAGATTTCTTTATCGCTTTCGGCATCGTTCTCGGTGGGTCCATGCTTGGCGGGATTGGGGCCGTAATGTCCATGCAGCCGCCTACACAAACGATGCTGGAGGTTGCCGGCCGCATTAAAATCTGGGCTCTTGCTGCAGCTGTAGGAGGCACGATTGACCCCATGCGGGTCATAGAAAGCAATATGCTGGATGGGAATCTGTCACCTGCCATTAAACAGATCCTTTATATTATATTCGCCTTTCTTGGAGCACATATGGGAACTGAGCTGGTTAAATGGGTGTGTACCATCCGGAATTAAGTAAGGAGGAAGTCAGCTTATGCGTGTACCCGAGTATCGCCGCTTCCGGCCCTTTATACAGCTGTCTGGTGTATTTGTCCTCGGAATGATTGTAGGGAGCATCGTCTATAATGCGATTTTTCATGCCAGCTACAATAAATTATGGATTGAGAATAAAGATCTCAAGATTCAGGAAGAGCAATATATTGATGATATTAATTCTTTGAAGAAATATAGTAAGAGACAGACCGTGATTAAGGAAATCAATATTCGTGCTGAGGAGTCCGAGAAGGCTCCTGATTCTGTGTACGTGAAGGAGATCATTCAACTGCTTACTGATGAGCTTGAGGTGCTCCGGGGAAGAGATGTTTATAATATCGATGAATACAGTAAAATGACACGCATTATGCTGAACAAGAAAACGTATAACGTCCGAGGACATCCTTACACTGTCAAGATTACAACCATGCTCGTAATGGAAGGCGTTCTTCAGGTATGGGTTGATATTTCAGCTGCACCATAAATGAGCTAAACATGTTACAATAAGTGATAATTCCATATTTATGTAACATAAAGGAGCTGTCCTTCTTTCTATGCTGGATGTCATTCGTTATTTACTGTTTGCGCTGTTCATCCTCTCTACCGTCTGCGCAGCCTTCACAAGTATTCGTGGACGCAGAGCCAGTGATGCGCTGAAGCGAGGTCTCTACCAGGCAATGACAAGCATATGGATGGGAATCATGCTGATTGTTCTGGCCCTTATACAGATGTTTATGTTCAGCGGTTCTACGGTTGCCGTCGTTGTTGAGGGATTGTTCCTGGTGCTGGGTGCCTTCAATCTGTTTGCAGGAATTCGCAATCGCATTCATTACTCCCAGATAAAAAACGAAAAGTCTCCTTTATAGGGAGACTTTTCTGATGAATCATTAATATCTAGGATAGATCGATGGATTGCAGGGTCATGATCGCTTTACATATCAGCTGCCCGTCTCGGACCAGGTCAATATCCAGCTTGCAATTGCGTCTGCTGAGCTCCATTACACTTGGAGATATCGTCACTTTATCTTCAATTTGCAGAGGACGCACAAAATAGGTCGAAAAATTCTCCAGCATATGGTCATTTCCGGTAATCTCACGCGCAATTCGATGTCCGGCCTGCGTCATGAGATGAATAAGCACCCCTTCGGAAATCGTGCCTAAGTCTGTCGCCATCTGAGGAATGATTACACCATTGTACTTGATCTCTCCCTGCTCTCCTCTCTCTTCAACGAACCCATTCCATATCAAATGATCGAAGGTTTCTCCAAGCTGAGGCTGCTTCTGGGTGTCCCGCATCGCACTCAACACTTCTGTGCGCTTAACAGAAGTAATCAGCTTACGATTCCGGTCAACGATCGGTAAATAATCGATACCTTCCCAGGCCATAATCTGTGCGGCAGATGCGAGTGAGGTCTTAAGTGTTGCCGTGACAGGCTTGCGCACAACGCTTTTGTCAATACTTTGATGTTCAGGGAGATCTACGACATCCTTGCGGCTTATAATCCCGATTACCCGATTCCATTCATCAATTACCGGAAAACGCAGCTCTCCCGTTTCGAGCACCAGACGGCTGAAATCCGCCACTGTACTACTCAATTTCAAATAGTAGGTTTTGGGCTTTTCACCGACAATATCTTCTACCAGCATAATCTTCTTCTTAATCAATCGGTCAAATATCGCTCTGTTAATCATGGATGCCACAGTAAATGTGTCGTGCTTAGAAGAGATAATCGGTAAGCTCAGCTTGTCCGCAAGACCCACCACTTCTGGATCAGTACCGAAGCCTCCAGTAATAAGCACGCCTGCCCCTTGATTTAACGCAAGACTATGCGCATTATCTCTATTACCAACGATAAGCAGGCTGCCTGCATCGATGTACTTGGCCATGGCTTCTTCTTTCATAGCTCCAATGACGTATTTATACAAAGGTTTGCCCAGCCCTTCATTACCACCAAGGACATGTCCGCCCACAATCTCGACTACATCCCCGAAAGTGAGCTGTTCCGAGGCTCCTCGCAGCCTTTTCTCTACACGTACTGTACCAATCCGTTCTTTGGTAACGACAATTCCTGCATTTTCTGCTTCTTTGACAGCACGGTAAGCAGTCCCTTCACTGACTCCCATTTCTCTAGCAAGCCCTCGAACCGATATCTTCGAACCGATCTTTAACTGCTCTATGTATTGAAGGAGCTGCACATGCTTCGTTACTGTTTCTTCTTCAAATCCTTCCAAACTCGACACCCCTCGGACGATAAAACATTTTACAATTAGTTTAATCAAATATTTTGCATTAAAATCAGTTCATGTGACTCTTAGCTGCTGAAACCAAAAATATAGTTATTTCCGATTATAGCATTAATAAGGGGGACATCTCACCTTAGAACGGTAAAAAGAATTGCATCCCTCATTACATGAAGGTGCATCCGTTAAATAAAAAGGGTTGACTCCATAACAGCAGCTACACTGTAGGAGACAACCCTGCAAGCATTACTGTGAATGCTCTTTGGCCTGCGCCGGCACAATTTTCACTTTGTTTCCCTGTTCCGTATTATCCGTCCATTTAAGCTCCCACTGACGCAGCTTCGCTTTGCGGACACGGTCAAGCGTCTGCTTCTTCTCTTCATCAACGCCCAATATAAAGTGCAGGTTTGCACCGATGACTAGCAGTGTAAAGAACAGCCAGGCCATGCTGAATCCTGCGCTCCAGCCTGTAAATGAAAGCTTCGGTAATGCAAAAACCAGCATACCACCCGCAACAAGCATATACAGCGTGTGCTTCCACTTCGCAAACTTCATACCCTTTCCTCTCATTTCATTCAGCTCCTCATTTATTCCTTAGAATCTATATATCTATTCTATGAACGGAAAAATGAGATTATGTGAATCAATTTAGAGAAAGAGTCCGCAATTATTATTTCAGTTCGCCGCCGTACAGATGCTGCAGACTTTCCATAATGATTTTGTTGACATCTTCAATAATGACGCTAAGGCGGCGTTCTGCCTCAAACAGTCTCCGAATATTCAAATTCAGACTTAGCACCTCAAAGGATTTTTCCATCGTTTCCATTTCCTCTTGAGAAGGCATGTCGCCTGTCATCATCCGCTGCTGGAGCTCATTCTGACGAACCCGAAACTCATCCAGCATACGCTGCGAATCCGGATCTGCGGCAACAAGCTTCATCGCCTGTGAGATTTCCTTCACTTCTTCGCTGTCTTTAAGTGCTGCGGCCAAATCGTGTGCTTTGTCATAAACGTTCATTATTCATTTTCCTCTCTGTCGATAAAGTGCTGCTGTACATTTACTTCCATCCCTCATGTTTTCGTACAACAACCTAAAATTAAATCAAGTTTTGCAAAAAATGGTCAATCACCAAGGGATATATGTCCTCATATGATGAATCACATGCACTTTCTCATACTCAGCTTACATCCAAAAACGACTGACATCATGTTTGCCCCCTGGAAGGAGATCCACGATGTCCCAAAAAAAAATAACGATCCACATCAGCGGATCAGGCATCCTGCAGGATGACGTCGTGATGATCGGTGAGAAATTTCTAAAGTTTTGGAAAATTCCTGCCGGACGTCCGCTCCAGCTTGCATTCGGAAGCTTTAAGCAAGAAGTTACCATTATTTCCGTACCCAAGTTTGA
This sequence comes from Paenibacillus urinalis, assembly GCF_028747985.1. NCBI lineage: Bacteria > Bacillati > Bacillota > Bacilli > Caryophanales > Paenibacillaceae > Paenibacillus > Paenibacillus urinalis. The sequence continues at coordinate 1,754,570 of NZ_CP118108.1, read as the reverse complement.
AGGCATGCGAGTGAGTCCCATACTAGCCGAGCGATGTGGTCTCACTTCTCGTACGGTTCTGAAGATCCGTTATTTCGATAGCAGCCGGACACTCCGTATCGGTCCCCTCATCAGCGTCCTGATCAGTCGCGATCATCCTGATAAGCTTGATCGGCCTTTCGGCTCTATCACGATGTTTTGCAGCGAACTGGTGAGGGCCTGTCAGAAACGGGGAGCATACGTGTACTTTATTACACCAGACCATGTCGATTCAGTTACCGGGCAAATCGAAGGCTGGGTGTATGACGAAGGATGGAAAAAAAGAGTGATGCCTATTGCAGATGTCGTCAACAATCGACTGACTTCACGCAAGCTTGAGAACAAACCTAGCGTACAGCATTTTGTAAAGGAAGTAAAATCGCGATACGGAACCGTGACGTATAATGAGAAGTTTCTCGACAAGAATGAAGTGTTCGAGGCGTTGAAATCGGAGAGCAGTCTAAGAAGGTACTTACCTGAATCACACTCCCTCAAGTCCTTTACTGTGCTCAAAACGATGTGTCAAACGTATCCGGTTATATTTCTCAAGCCCGTTCGAGGCAGCCTGGGCAAAGGAATCATACGTATATCCAGACAGTCTGATGGAACCTATATGACCCTTTCCACTCAGCTTGGCGGTGTCCAAAAGCAGGTATACTCCAGCCTCACCAAATTATTTGCAGGATTGTCTGGGAAGATGAAGACAACCAAATACCAGATCCAACAAGGACTGCATCTCATTGATATCGGCAAAAAACCGGTCGATTTCAGAGCATTGGTACAGAAAAATCGTGCAGGGAAATGGAAGGTAACCTCCATTGTCGCCCGCATTGCCGGCGGCAGCCATTTTGTATCCAACCTCGCCAGAGGCGGCTCACTCAGCACGGTAAGAGAAGCCGTAAACAAGAGCTTATTATCCAGTGATGCCAAAAAAAATGCTTATGTCTCTCTGCATAAGGCAGCGCTTAGTATTGCAGAAGGGATCGACGCGACCATTCCAGCGCATTTTGGAGAACTGGGAATTGATCTTGCGATGGATTACTCGGGTAAGGTCTGGCTCATTGAGGTCAATTCGAAGCCCTCCAAGAATGACAACACACCGCTTACTGACAATAAGATCCGGCCATCTGTCATTACTATGCTCGATTATTCCGCTTACCTCGCCGGATTCTAACAACTGGAAAGGAGGAATCAGATCCATGAAAAAGCCGCTTGGTACGCTCGGTGTGCTCGTGAATGAACGGAAGGGAACACCCCCATTTGCCGATGAATATTTCTGCAGGCGGCTCTGTCAAGAAGGAGTAAACTTTGGAATGAATGTCGTTGTGCTCACCCCCAGAAGCTCAGAGCCAAATGGTAATTATCTAGGTTATCAATATATTAAGGGCACCTGGACCCAGCTTCCGGTAGAACAGCCCGATCTGATCTATGATCGATGCCTGTCACCTGTACCCGGCATATTCAGACGAAGAATAAATAAGGCTGCGAAATCAACTTCACACAAGGTCAGATATTTATCCCGGGGACTACCGGGTAAGTGGCATGTTTATAACTCCCTTCGTCTAAACGCTGTGCTGAGAGAGCATTTGCCCGAAACAGCCATCTACACGAATGTAGAACAGCTGAAGCAATGGCTGGTACGGCATCCTCAAGGTGTATTCTTGAAGCCGCAGGCAGGAACACACGGCAAAAGAACCGTTCTCGTTCGCAGGCAGCCTGAGAATGGCAAGCTTATCATTCAGGGACGCAATCGCTCCAACCACATGTTCAACAAGCGTTTCACCAATCATGAACTTGGACTCAGCCAGCTCCATCGCATCCTTTCCACTCGAACATTTATCATTCAGCCATTTCTCTCACTCATGAATCACGAGGAAAAACCATTTGATCTGCGTGTTCTCGTTCAGAAAAATGGCAGGGGGAAATGGAGCTTAAGCGGTCAAGCGATTCGTGAAGGCGGTCATGGCAGTCTTACTTCTAATCTTCACGGAGGCGGAACAGCTGTGGACTGCCGCTCCTTTCTGGAAACGGAATACGGCAAGGATCAAGCCGATCTCATTATGAACAAAGCGGCTGAGCTCTCCGCTATCATCCCCGTGGTACTAGAAGGAAGGTTTGGTCGTTTAAGCGAGCTTGGTATCGATTATGGGATCGACCGTGATGGGAAGCTGTGGATTATTGAAGTGAATTCCAAGCCGGGCCGCTCTTCCTTTCTGCTCGCAGGTGATGTGGAAAGCGCGAGTCTTGCTTACAACCGGCCTCTTGAATATGCCCGTTATTTACTGCTTCGTACCCAATAACGTCAAGCAAAACGAATAAGCACACTAAAATAGCCGAATACATCCAGCACAGCTGGCCTGAGACGAGACAGCTAAGCTCAAGATCAGCAGCGTTTCAGGATAGGAGGATAAAATCAATGAGTCTGACTTTGTGTAATGTGCACTTTACAAAAAGGCCGGAGAAGGTCATCTATATATCCAATGCATTAATGAATAACTTCCAGCTATCCGGTAAAAAAACAGTTCATGTCCGGCTTGGCAAACAGCGTATCAATGTCCATCTCAAACCACTTAAAAAATCCGGAAAACACATCTATCTGTCAAGCAGCGTCCGCAACGCAATTCAAATTCCAAATCCAGGCAATATTCTTATCAAAGGAGTCGAGGGAGATGAAGTTCAGCTCGGTCCGCTGATCGGTATTCTGTCTGACGGTCCGACTTCTGCATCACAACCGTTCGGCTCACGAACCGGATTTGTGAAACAATTGCTTAAACAAGGTAATCAGGATTCTTATACATTCGGATTTACTCCGAAAGATATTGATTGGGGAAATGAGAGGGTCTACGGCTATTTTCTGAACAGCAGTGGTGGATTCTCTAGAAAATACGTGCCGCTTCCAGACGTCGTATATAACAGGCTGCCGAGCAGAAGATCCGACTTCTCGCAATCGACCAACCAGCTTCGTGACCGCTTTGAGCGAAAGAACATTCCTTTTTTCAACTGGAGCTTCTTTAACAAATCCGATATCTATCGATTGCTGGAGAATGATCAGACAGTTAACAGCTATGTACCGGAGTCACACATGAATCCAAGCATGGAAAAGATCAAGGAAATGCTGGACCGTCATCAATTTGTATATTATAAGCCTTCCGCAGGAAGTCTCGGTCAAGGTATTTTTCGTCTGACCTACTTGCCCAAGAAAGGTTATTATGCCAGGTTCAGAAAGCCAGGCGGCAATGTACTTCTCCGATTTACTTCGTTCAAGAAGCTTGCAACCATGCTTCAAGCCAGACTTGGATCGAGAACGAAGGATTACGTTGTCCAGCAAGGGATTCGGTTGATTGAGATCGATGGCTGCCCTATAGATTTTCGTTTTCATATGCATAAGAACGGGAATAACGAGTGGGTTGTTGTCGGGATCGGTGCCAAAAAAGCCGGAAAGGGCTCCATTACTACTCACATTAAGAACGGCGGCTCCCTTATGACACCAGAACACGCTCTCAGCAAAACCTTTGGTGACCGAGCGCAAGAAATCCTGCAGAAATCTAAGAACACAGCGATTAAATTAGCTGAGGCTATCGAGTTTCATCATAAACATCTTCTCGGTGAAATCGGTTTTGATCTCGGTATTGATCAGGAGGCACAAGTATGGATGTTCGAAGCGAACGCCAAACCGGGCAGATCCATTTTTCGTCACCCTTCCCTCCGCACAGAAGGGAAAGCTTCGGTGGAGCATATCCTGGCGCACTGCATGTATCTGAGCAAATTCCGGAAGAAGGAAAGTTCTTAATTGGAGGCAAAAAAAACACAAAGCCAACGATCGCCATATTAACTGTTTATGATAGAAAGAGAAAATTCCGAGGGAACCATAAAAATTTTAAAGACATTATCAAAACAGGCGAACAATTGGGGTGTCAGGTCTATGTCGTTACGGTTCGCGATCTGAACCTGTCCGCCGACTTCATTAAAGGATACAAGTACAGTGCAGAGCGGAAGGAATGGCTCCAGGGCCGGTACCCACCACCCAACATTGTTTACAATCGGATTCCTCTTCGTGAAGATGAGAGCCGGCCGCTGGTGCAAAAAAAAATCAAGGAATGTATCGCTCATCCCAAAATCAATCTGTATAATCCTTACTTTTTCAACAAATGGGAATTGTTTGAATGGCTGAGCAAAGCGAGGTCAACCGTATCATTTGTCCCCCATACTCGTAAGCTCAAATCGTCTTCTGTAATCAGCAGCATTCTTCAATCCCACCCTACTGTATACCTTAAGCCAGAAAGCGGAAAGGCCGGTAAAGGGATAATGACCCTTCAATATCGTGAGGAAGATAAGCTTCCCTATAAGCTCAAGATCCAGGATCAATCCAAGAGCACAACCTATAAATCCTCTAATCTGGAGTCGTTATGGAAGAAAATTAAGCGCAGTATTAAACAAAACGACTATATAATCCAACAAGGTATTGAGCTGGCCGAATATGGAGGACGTCCCTTCGATCTTCGGGTTCTTGTGCAAAAAAATGCGAATGGTCAGTGGCGCATGACCGGTGTAGGAGCCCGCCTGGCCGGCCGCAGAAGCATCACGACTCACGTTCCGCGCGGAGGCAGTATTGAAGATCCGATCCTGCTTCTCAGCAGCGTATTTGACACACAGCTGGCCAGTAACATTCTCAACGATGTAAAAAGCACCGCTTTGGAAATTGCCAGACAGATAGAGAAATCATCGGGTCACGCCTTGGGTGAAATGTCGATGGATCTCGGCATTGACCAGGACGGAGGCATATGGTTTTTTGAAGCCAATTCCAAGCCGATGAAATTTGATGAACCTGCTATTCGCAAAAGATCGCTTGAACGGTTAATCCAATACTGTACGCACCTAGCGAAGCAAAATGGATAAACCATCCAAATTTGACTATCAAAGAAGGTGATCATTCTATGCCGTCACCTGTCTTAGGCATACTGACACTGTACCTCAACGACAAAAAACAACTCGAAGAAAAGAAAATATACGAGCGAATGATTTCGGAAGGCGAACGGCTCGGACTCGATGTTTATGTATTCACTCCATCCGATGTCCATCCGTCCAAAGAGATGATTCATGCCCTGATTTATGAGACAGAGCATAAACGATGGGCTCGAAAATGGCGAAAGTTCCCTGATATGATATTTGACCGGTGCAGAATCCAGCGGAGTGCCCGTTTCCAAGAGCTCAGACTTTTCAGACAAAAGTATGCGCATCTCCTCTTCTTGAATCGGCCATTACGCAATAAGTGGACTATACATCAGGTACTGCATAAGAAACAGCGATTCAGACCCTATCTACTGGACACCAAATTGTACAGCAGTAATGCAGATCTGAAGAGCATGCTCATGAAACACAGTCTGCTGTATATTAAGCCGATTAACGGAACAGGGGGCCGCGGAATTCTCAGAATCGAACGATTAACCAAGGACGGCCTCCTGCTCGTTCAAGGCAGAGATCATCAACGGCAGATTCTGGAGCCGAGACAGATGCACTATAAGCTGCTCCCTAAGCTGCTGAAGAATTGGGAAGTCAGGAGCCGATACATTATCCAGGAAGGGGTTCAGCTCCAGCTAGCCAGTGGACGGGTGCATGATTACAGGATGCTGGTTCAGAAGAATCAAGAGGGGATATGGGAATTCACTGGCTGTGCCGGTCGGATCGGAGGACATAAGAGTGTCACTTCCAATCTTCATGGCGGGGGAACAGCGATTGAAATGAATGAACTATTAACACAGTGGATTACCGATTCGGATAAGAGAGCAGAGGTTCGTGCTGCTGTCGAGCACTTTGGAGTCGATGTTGCAAAATATTTAGAAGCCACTTATGGTGCATTATGTGAGTTGGCACTCGATATTGCCATTGACAAGAACGGCGATATTTATCTGATTGAGGTAAATCCGAAGCCTGCAAGGGAAGTCTTTGCACAAATTGGCCAGAATGAGGTTTACAAGCAAGCGATTGTGAAACCGCTGGAATACTCTCTGTGGTTATATAAGCAGAGGAGTTCATAATTGTCCTATGCCTCATCATTGATTATATGAGTTAAGAAACCGCATATGCGTAATTCCCTTCGAAAGCTTGAAAGCAATTGACAACGTCCAAAGGGGATTTCATATGCGGTTTACTCATTTCTATAAGCAGTTATTCATTACTATTCAGCTTGTTTATACAAGGTCAACAATTCTGTAAAGTCATTTAGAAGCGCATTTGAGCCCTTCAATTCATCCTCGCGCCCAAACCCTGCATAAGCGCAGCCAATCACTGTTTGTCCATTCTCCACGCCTGCTTCGACATCAGAGGATCGGTCTCCTACCATCCATGCCGAACGAATATTGTGTTTATCTAACAATAGCTTGACCAGATCAACCTTTGATGCTGTTGCATACTCTCCGGCACTATACAGATCATCAAACAGATGTGCAATACCATAAGCTTTGGCGACACCCTTTACATAATGCTCCAGTCCATTACTTGCAACAAACAGCTTCACACCGTAATCATGCAGTGCCTTAAGCGTATCAACCACCCCAGGATATAGTACACCTATCCCCTGCTCTAATCCTTCCAGCTCGAGCTGCAGCAACAGTTCATCGGCACGCAGCTTCGCTGCCTCTGTTGAATTGGGTATTACCCGCTTCCATATATCAGGAAGCAGCATGCCCAGACTGCCGAGAATAAGCTCTTCAGGCGGTGTCGCTCCTTCGTGATGTCCTTCTTCTCTTAAAATATCAAACATTTTATGGTACACAGGAACGAGCAGCGATTCCGTCTGAAACAGTGTTCCGTCCATATCAAAAATCATTGCCTCGGGTTTATTCAGTATGATCCTTTTTTCCACTAGTCCGCATCCCCTATTCTATTAAATATAAGTTTGCTATTACGAATGATTTAGTCGTAAGTCCACCTGTCTATGATAAGCATTCCAGCTCCCACATGTAAACCTTTCAAATGTAAATTTTCAGTCCTGCTTCCGTTTATTCTGTGTGTTGAACCTTCGTACTATACTTTTAGTTTCATCTTTCATCTTGAGGAAAAAAGGGTATATATAATGGCGAAGGATAAGGAAAGGAGAAAAGGGAGAAATTATACTGTCAAGCTCTCTTAGAGTTCTAGGTTCCACATACATATGCGGGCTGTAGGAGCAGGAGCAAATACTAAAATAGGAGAATGGAAAGGAGTCTTAACGCTTGAAATACTACCAAATAGATAAAGAGGAAGTTCTGCGTGAAGTGAACAGCAGCTTAGAGGGCCTGTCGAAGGAAGAAGCACAGAAGCGAATTGAAACAACAGGATACAATGAACTAAAAGCAAAGGATCGAGATCCCATCTGGAAGCTGTTTCTTGAAAACTTCAAGGACCCTATGGTGATCGTCCTGCTGATTGCGGCGATTGTGCAGCTGATTCTTGGACAATTCATTGAATCACTTATTATATTCCTTGTACTAATTCTTAATGCTATCGTCAGTGTTGTGCAGACTCGAAAGGCTGAGAGCTCTCTCGATGCGCTTCGTAATTTATCTGCTCCAGAGGCCAAGGTTATCCGTGCAGGAGCACGAGTTACCATTCCGGCAAGGGAGCTTGTACCCGGCGATATTGTCATTCTGGAAGCAGGTGACTACGTACCTGCAGATGGACGCATTATCGAATCCGGCAGCCTTAAAGTGAATGAGGGTATGCTGACTGGCGAGTCTGAAGCCGTGGAGAAGCATACGGACCCGATCGAAGGAGATGCAGCTCTCGGAGATCGGCGTAATATGGTATTCAGCGGTGCACTAACCGTGTATGGACGGGGAACGGTCGTCGTCACCGCAACTGCTGGCAATACCGAGATTGGTAAGATCGCCGGGCTCATTGAAACTGCGGAGATGAAACAAACACCTCTTCAGCGCAAGCTTGATAAATTCAGTAAGAAGCTGGGTGTGTTTATTCTCATCCTCTCGATCATTATATTCGGTGTTGAGGCTGGTCGCATCTGGCTGTCAAATGATACAGGAGATGTTACGAGCTCTATCCTTAACGCGCTAATGTTTGCTGTTGCCGTAGCGGTTGCTGCGATTCCCGAGGCCCTCTCTTCGATTGTGACGATCGTACTCTCTGTGGGAACCAACAAAATGGCAAAGCAGCACGCCATTATCCGCAAATTGCCGGCGGTAGAATCGCTGGGCTCCGCGAGTGTTATCTGTACAGATAAGACAGGTACACTAACACAGAATCGAATGACCGTTGTTGATTACTTCCTGCCCGAAGGAGCTAAGGAAGAGTTCCCGGATAACCCGCAGGAATGGAATGATGCAGAACGCCGGCTTCTTCATATTGCGGTATTGTGCAACGATTCTCATATTAATGAGGAAGGTAAGGAGCTGGGAGATCCGACCGAGATTGCACTCATTGCATTCAGTAACAGCAAGAACAAGCACTATCGTGAAATTCGTGATCAGTTTCCAAGAGAAGCAGAGATTCCATTCGATTCCGATCGAAAGCTGATGTCTACCATCCATACCTTTGCCGGTCAAAAAGCAATATTAACTAAAGGCGGTCCTGATGTATTATTCAGCCGTTGCAAGCATGTATTTATGAAGGGAGAGCAGGTTCCGCTCACAGACGAGCTGCTCACTCAGTTCCAGGAAGCAAATGAGAATTTCTCTGAAAGAGCACTTCGCGTGTTAGCTTATGCTTATAAAACAATACCAAGTGATAAAAATGAGCTTGGTGTTGAGGATGAGTATGATCTAACCCTAGTAGGTCTGACTGCCATGATCGACCCGCCGCGTGAAGAAGTATACGATTCAATTATTGAATCGAAGAAGGCCGGCATACGTACGGTAATGATTACAGGCGACCACAAGACGACTGCGCAGGCCATTGGGCGTGATATCGGTCTGATGGATGACCATGATATCGCCGTAACAGGACAAGAGCTGGACGCGATGTCTGAGGAAGAGCTGGATCAGAAGCTTGAGAATATATCGGTCTATGCCCGCGTATCACCAGAGAACAAGATAAGGATTGTACGTGCCTGGCAGAAGAAAGGAAATATCGCTGCCATGACTGGGGACGGCGTTAACGATGCCCCGGCCCTGAAGCAAGCCGATATCGGGGTTGCCATGGGCAGCGGAACGGATGTAGCCAAGGATTCCGCGGCGATGATTCTGACGGACGACAACTTCGTGTCCATTGTTAAGGCCGTCGGTGTCGGCAGAACCGTGTTTGATAATATTAAAAAAGCGATCGCATATTTATTTGCAGGAAATCTGGGTGCGATCATCGCCATCCTGTTCGCGCTCATCGTTGACTGGATCAATCCTTTCACAGCAATACAGCTTCTATTCATTAACCTAGCCAATGATTCCCTTCCAGCGATTGCACTTGGTATGGAAAAACCGGAGCCGAACGTCATGTCTCGCAAGCCAAGGGACATCAACGAAGGGATCTTTGCGGGAGGCACGCTCAGCGCTGTGCTCACACGAGGAATCCTTATCGGGATTGCCGTTATTACATCACAATATATCGGTCTATCCCATTCACCTGAGATGAGCGTTGCAATGGCCTTTACAACCTTAATACTGGCCCGCACCCTGCAAACGTTCGCTGCACGCTCAACACAGCAGACGATTTTCCAAGTCGGGCTATTCTCGAACAAATATGTCCTCGGTGCTGTAGCTGTATGCTTCGTGCTGTACGCTGTCACCTTGATTCCAGGTGTGCGAGGAATCTTCTCTATTCCTGATGCATTTGGCTGGAATGAGTTCTTCATAGCCGCTGGCTTAGCGCTGGGTGCTGTAATTCTGATGGAGATTATGAAATTGATCCGCAATACAACAGCTCAGCGTAATTAAATCGAGTAGGAGGCTACCCATTAATTGAGTAGCCGACCTCTCACACCACCGTACGTACCGTTCGGTATACGGCGGTTCAACCGCTTAAGTGCAAGTTACGTAAATGCTCGTACTGAGCAGGGAAGTCATAATACCCTGCTTGTGCGAGCCTTTTGTTTGTTATGGAACGAGACAACACCGGGCTTCCGGCGATGCGCCAGTATCCCAGTCGTGAGTTTGCCCATTGGTAGGCCTGCCACTCCGGTATTCCCAGTTTTCGCAGGTTTTGCGCCTTTGTTCTTGGCTTCTTCCATTGTTTCCAGATGTACATACGGAATCGTCTTCTCAACCATTCGTTCCATCTCTGCAGAGTCCGTTTCATGTCCGCTACGTAGAAGTAACCTATCCAGCCGCGAATATAGACCTTCACCTGCTCCATCACTTGACGGACATTCTTGCCCTGGCTGCGTTTCGTGAGTTCCTTCAGTTTCTTCTTTGCTTTCGCAAGAGATTGTCCATGGGCGCGGATGTGTACTCGGTCCCTGCTCTTTCCCAGAGCAAAACCAAGGAATTTAAAATGCTTTCGGGCCACGATGCTTACGACTTTGCTTTTCCGTCGATTTATCTGAAGTTTCATTCGCTTCTCTAGATACTTCTGGCAGGACTCCAACAGCCGCGTTGCTGCACGTTTGCTTTTCGCCAGCACTACAATGTCATCTGCGTAGCGGATCACATTCACTTCTCGGCTTTTCATCTCTTGGTCGAACTCATTCAAATAGATATTCGCCAGCAGCGGCGATAGCGGGCCACCTTGAGGTGATCCTTCTTCCGTTTCGCGCCGCACTCCGTGCTCCATGACCCCGCTTTTGAGATACTTCTTGATCAGATCAGTTACCCGCTTGTCCTGGATTTGTTTGCGCAAAAGATTCATAAGCAGCTCATGGTTCAGCGTGTCAAAATATTTGGATAGATCGATTTCTACTGCGTAGTCGTATCCCTGCTCCGCATACTCTTTTACTTTGCGAATGGCTTGCTGCGCACTCCGCCCAGGGCGGTAGCCATAGCTTCCTTCCGCGAATAACGGTTCGAACAGGGGTTGTAGCTGCTGCGATATCGCTTGCTGAATCACGCGGTCTATTACCGTAGGGATACCGAGCTTCCGCACTCCACTTCCATCTGGTTTCGGGATTTCTTTACGCCGTACCGGGTTTGGTTTGTAGCTTCCGTCCCGGATACTTTCCAAAAGCCCCTCTCTGTGTTCCCGTAACCACGGTAGTGCCTCCTCGACTGTCATTCCATCGATTCCCGGTGCTCCGTGATTACGTTTGACCCGCTTGTAGGCCTTGTTCAGGTTATCCCTGTTTAGTATCCTCTCAAGCATGTCCGTTGCACCGCCTCTTTCTCTACGTTCCCGAGTGCCGGCACTCCGCGCTCCCGCATACTCTTCGCATTCCATGCTATCCCTTTGCAGGCAGCCCTTTCGGTATTCTGCTTTCATCGTGCCGATGCTCCTTCCAGTCTATACTCGAGGCTTACGATTGTTCGGCCCTTCCCGAAAAAAAACTTCTCGGTACTATGGCCTCTGCTGACTTCTCACAGCAAGCTTTACTCCGTCTTTTCGGATTTTTTTTTTTTCCTACCGGACGTCTGTGAGACCTCCCCGGGTAAGAGCGATAGCCTTCCCCTCATCCATCTGCCACATTTACATGCCGGGATTCGGGCAGTATTGGACTTCGCTTTGATTAGCAAGCTCGTCCGTCCCGTCATGCCTTGTATGTGATTCCTGTTCGTCAGACCGAGGGTTTGCCTCCGGCTTCCTTCAGATTCCGCCTCGCGGCGGACACCCTTGCCTTTGGCTAACAGTTCCTACTGCCAAGCCTGTAGCGGACTTTCACCGCCGAGCTATCGCCCATGCCGGGCGCACTAAATTAAGGGCTGCCTCACCTCATGGGTGTGGCAGCCCTTTGTATACAAACTATCCGATGATATTTGGAAAGGCCTTACGTGTCTTGAAATCAATATCTTTGTAATACATATCTCTTACGAGCAGATTAGGCCCACAGCAGCTCGCTGCATCGCAGAAGCAATTCACCGTTTGATTCAATGGATGATTTGAAGTCCATTCCGAGAAAATATCATCCAGTCTCTCATTCTTAATATTTCCGAATTCCGGAATATCCGCAAAATCGGTTACGTATACGTTGCCGGTAAACATGTTCACATTCACTCGATTGCGGCCATCCGGATCATTTCTTACTGTTACATTCGGCTCTTTATATAGACGGGAAATGAGCCTGCGATCCTCATCTCCCCCATTGCACGCATAGAACGGCAGTGTTCCGAAGAGCATCCACATGTCCTGATCTCTCACATCCAGCAGTCCATGGATCGCGTTACGCATATCATCCAGCGACAAGACAGGTAGTGACTCAGCAAAGTTTGAAGCATACATAGGATGAACCTCATGCCTTCTTGCTCCCATTTGTCCTATGAGCTTGTGGATCTCACCCAGCTTCTGATGTGTGCGATAATTAATCATTGATTCTGCAGAGATGAACATTCCCTGTTCGCTTAGCTTCAAGGAGTTCTCCATCATGCGATCGTACATTTTGGCTGCCGTATTATAGCTGACCGGGCGATTCGTGTTCGCAAATCCTACCTCATGAAAGTCAGAGGCATTCAAATAATTAAATGAAATATGCATAACATCCAGATAGGGCAGCAGCTTCTCATATCGACTAATATCCATCGTCAAATTTGAGTTGATCTGTGAGCGGATCCCACGTGATTTGGCGTACTTGAGCAGAGGAAGAATCATTTCATCCACTGTTTTCTCCAAGAAGCTCGGTTCCCCGCCCGTCAGGCTAATCGTCTCTAGATGCTCCACCTGATCCAACGCCTCAATCATTTGAGATACTGGAATGGAGGGAGCCTCTCTCATAACCAGCATCTCACCGACAGCACAATGCTCGCAGCGCATATTGCATAAATGAGTGACAGTCATTTCAACGCTGGTGAGCACATGCTTACCATATTTTCTTAACGACATCATCGGATCCCAGGGATCATATGCCGGAGAAAGCGCACGAATATTCTTCATTTCATGATTCATTAAAGTCATTTATTTCACCTTATTTCCTAAATTGAACTATGCTGTCCTGCTAAACTACACTACATTATGTAAACTGTGGCTGTTCAGCGATCGATAATACCGAGGAAGACTCACCCATCACTCCTGTAATCATCACCGATAGACGATGAAACAGATCCAGTTCATAAGGGGCTGTAAGGGTGTAACCTTCCTGATCCATAATGATCCGAACTACCGGTCTCTGTGGAGCTTCCGGATGCAACCGTACAACGACTGCCGTCTCTCCTGTAGATAACTGAACAGTCAAACCTACAGGATATATCGCTGCATAGTCCCGAAACAATTCTAACATTTTTTGATCATACTGCGTACCCGAACCTGCAAAAAGCATTTCGACCGCTTGATGCGGCAGCAGAGCATTCTGATAAATTCGGTTTGTCGTCATCGCATCATAAGAATCGGTTAAAGCGATCAGTTTACCGTAATCGTGAATATCGGGCCCAGACAAGCCCTGTGGATATCCCCTTCCATCCATTCGTTCATGATGCTGTAAAGCACAGTGGGCTGAAATAAGCGGAATTCCTGGCTCATCTTTGAGGAGCTTAAACCCATAAACGGTATGATTCTTTACAATATCATATTCCTCATTGGTGAGCTTACCCGGCTTCTGCAGAATATGAGCAGGGATCTGAGTTTTTCCGATATCATGGAGCAGAGCTCCAAGCCCTAACTCCATCAATCTCTTGTTGTCATAACCAAGTGCCTTGCCTAACACTAATGAATAAATACATACATTTAATGAGTGCTCGTATAAAGCATGGTCCATGGATTGCATCCCGGTGAGCATAATCATCACATCTTGACGAGAGCTGATATCTTCAAGAATCTTCTCCATTAGTCCCACGAATACTTTGCCGAGATGAGGATAATAGCCCCGCATCGTTCCACTGGAAGATAACATAGAAAACTGAGTCTTTATCTCTTTCATGGCCTGTATACGGGTTTCTTCTCGTAATAATTCCGGAAATTCAATATCATCAGTATTCGGATCATGAATATACACATAGCTTAAGCCTAATTGACCTAAACGATGAATCAAATTGGCGGTCAATTCGACCTGCTCGCCTAACAATATAATTCCTTCGTCATTATATATTCTTTTGCCCAGCTTCATTCCGGGCTGCAGCATTTGAATGGGTATTAAACGCAAAGTGATCTCTCCTGCCTAAATCAGATGCTATTAGCGGATTTCATTTTATTCTCATTCAAGAATCCATCTCTGTCTCAGACATTCATCAAGCGAATTCGGTCTCTTAAGCTCCATGGCTATCAAATCACGGATAAACTCTGGTAAACGATAAGCTGGCTCTGAACCGAGCGATAGGCTCTGATATCCCACATTGAACGTAAACATATCCAGTGTTCCCACTCGATATAGCTGCTCATCATTCAAAGGAACGCCTCCTATATTCAGCTCGGTAATTCGTTCATATGGAGCTTTGGTCGGATCGTAATGTAACTCTGCACCATCGATGCACAGGACTCCCAGCTGGTATCCTCGAAATCCAAAGCCTTTAAATACGAGGTCCCTGTACTCTGGTATTAAGCTCTCCTCCATAGCTGTACGAAGGTCAGCGCCTTTTAACAGAATGGTGCATGCATTAATCGGAGAAGGGCATAAAGCATGCAGCATCCCCTCCGTTATATTCCCTTCCTCCAAATCACCAAGCAGCTGACCTGCATTAACAACCGCCAGATCTGTACCCGTAAATTGCCGCACTGCCTGAGCTAATAAATTTCCAAATGACGATTCTCTGTCCCAATGAATGGCAAGTGTTCGATCCGTCACAGCAATGGTTCTACCTAATTTATTTTCGGCCTGTTCCCGATGTGTAATAATAGCAGCCGCCACATTTTCATGCAGAAGATTGTCATCCACAGGCAGGCACCCACCTGAAACCAACTTAAAATGCTCTTCCTCGCTGGATCTTTCCACGGTTATTTTTCCGAGGTATTGACCATATTTGCCCGCACCGCATAAGAGCGTCTTGTTTATTTCCAGCGGCTCCTCCAATACGTGATGCGTGTGGCCTCCCAATATCATATCAATTCCATCGATCTGTTCAGCAATTCTCTGATCGGTTGTTAGTCCCAAATGCGATAACAGAATTACGATGTCTGCTTGCTCTCTTATTTGTGTTACCTGAAGCTTTAGCGTTTCGATTGGATTAAGCACCTTCATCCCAAGCAGCTCATAGAACGCGCTAAACGGTGCGGTAGATCCCAATATACCTATTCGTATGTCGCCCTTTGTCAAAATAGTCGATGGCTCCATCCAGGCCGGAGGCTGCCCTGAACGTTCTTCAATCAGATTACCGCATACGACCTTGCATAACAGACCTGCATATGCCTGATCTAGGATATCCGGTGTAAAGGTTAATCCCTCATTATTACCAATCGTAATTGCATCATAGCCCGTTAAGTTTAGAACATCTACATTGGCCCCGCCCATGGAGCCTTCGGTCTCCACTGCCATCCGGTCCATGTGATCTCCAATATCCAATACTAGAATTTCTTCTCCGGGTTCTGCCTGCTCTCTCTCCCTTTGGATCATCGCAGCGATGGAACCCATTTTCTCAAAATGGCTGTGAATATCATTCGTATGAAGAATGGTCAAGGTTTGTTTAGGCATATGGTTCGTCATCTCTGTATTCCTCCTCCGGATACTTATTAGCCATAAATTAATGCGCTATATAAACTAAATTCTCGTCATTTTGCTCACTCTGGTCCATTGGATCTATCTAAAAGATAAGAATAACATTTTCATAAAGGATATGATATATTAAAAGGGTTTATCAATACATCCGTTCGAGGTGAAATCATTTGAAACTGTCCGTGTTATTATTCGCTGGTGTCGCAGAGAGAATTGGGCAATCTAAGATTGAATTAAATATAGATCATGCAGTCACGGTAAACGATTTGAAAAAGCAGCTTGCAGAAGCGTATCCTGAAGCTTCCTTACTCATCCATTCCTCACTAATTGCTGTAAATATGAATTATGCACCAGGCCATGTGGTGATCAACGAAGGAGACGAAATAGCGCTGATCCCCCCCGTTTCCGGCGGAGAAGGTCCCACCTATTCATCAAATTCCGTTCAGCAAACCCACACCTCTGATGATGGACTATACTCTATTGGATATGCCCCCCTATCGGTAGAAGAAACTTCGGCCAAAGTCATCACTGCCAATCACGGAGCAACCTTAACCTTTATAGGAACAACAAGAGAAATGACCGGCGATCAGCGCACCGTCCATCTTGAATATGAAGCATACATACCCATGGCATTATCTACAATGAAGTCGATTGGTGATGAAATCAATGAAAAGTGGCCTGGCGCGCAATGTGCGATATCCCATCGATTAGGCAAAGTGGATATTGCCGAGACAAGTGTCGTGATTGCCGTCTCTTCCCCCCATCGTGACGATGCCTATAAGGCAAGCCGGTACGCTATTGAGAGGCTGAAACAGATTGTCCCGATTTGGAAGAAGGAGATCTGGGAGGACGGATCAGAATGGAAAGGACATCAAACTGGTCCCTGGGACCCATTAAAATGACTAATCATTAAAACTAGTCGTTGTCTGTCCATTTTTTTCTTGATATGATAAATTTAAAAACTTTACATTTAAAGGTGGTTAATTGTCTTGAGATTACATGTCACCGACTTAAAGCCTGGTTTATTGCTTCAATCGGATACTTTTAATCCTTCCGGAGTGCAGCTGATGTCAGCAGGATCCATAATTGATGATTCAGACATCGATAAACTGATGATGCACGGTATTGATTATGTAGACATAACAGAGCCTGCCACCCAGACTGCTCCTGTCTTCAGATCATCCCCAGGAGAATCCCTGCTTAAGCTAGTTCCAATGTTCGATAGTACCATGATAGGAACTGCCTCGATCTTTAAGGAAGCTACAACATCAGGACGTTTCTCGATATCGGAGGTTGACGATCTGCTTAAGCCAATGGCTGAACAGCTTCTGGAGCAGAAGGATGTCGTGTCACTTCTTCTCCTGCTTGATCGTGATGATGAGTATACTTACAACCATTCCGTACAGGTAGGCATTCTTACATACTATATGGCTTCATGGCTCGGTTATGCCCCGGAGGACTGCTACACCATCTCCAAAGCAGGTTACCTCATTGATATAGGGAAATCTATGGTGCCTGAGAAGCTGCTTCACAAGCCAGGCAAGCTAAGCCCAGAGGAATTCCGTGTGATGAAAAAACACGCTAAGCAGGGATATGACATTATATTAGAGTCTACCGGTAATGAAACACTCGCGATTCCTGCATTACAGCATCATGAACGGGAAGATGGCAGCGGTTACCCTTACGGATTACGCAAAGATGATATTCATCCTTATTCCCGAATTGCGGCTGTGGCAGATGTGTACAGTGCGATGACGACTCATCGTGTGTATCAATCCAAGCAAGAATACATATCCGTGTTATGCGAGCTATACGGACTCAGCTTCGGACAGCTCAATGCAAAAGTAACGCAGAGCTTTATCAAGCATCTCCTGCCTAATTTTATTGGCAAACAGGTATTACTGACTTCAGGAGATACAGGTACGATTGTAATGAATAATCCGAATGATCATTTCCGTCCGCTCGTCCGTTGTGGACAAGGCTTTGTAGACTTGGCCAAACAACGAGATATTACTATTGTAGAAATTTATATCTAGAACATACGTTACATAATAAGTCCTTGATTCCTTTCATATCAGCTAGAACTACTTAGAAAGAACAATCTAGTACATACTTCCTTAGATCATCAAATGAAAAACATTTGTAGAAATAGAGGCCTTTCCTATACGGATGGCCTCTATTTTTATATAGCCTAAGCAGCTGCTTGATCACGATGTGAACAAAAAAATACGTGCCCAGCCATAAATGGCCAGAACACGTATTAGAAATCATTTCAAATGTTAAATAGCTCTGCTTAACCGATCGAGCCTTCCATCTCGAATTTGATGAGACGGTTCATCTCCACCGCATACTCCATTGGAAGTTCTTTCGTAAACGGTTCAATGAAGCCCATAATGATCATTTGTGTTGCTTCGTCTTCAGAGAGGCCGCGGCTCATCAAGTAGAACAGCTGATCCTCAGACACCTTAGATACGGTTGCTTCATGCTCAAGCGTAATATTATCGTTCATGATCTCATTGTAAGGAATCGTATCCGAAGTGGACTCGTTATCCAGAATCAATGTATCACACTTAATGTTCGATTTAGCGCCTTCTGCATTGCGTCCGAAGGAAGCCAGACCACGGTAGGTTACTTTACCGCCATGCTTACTAATTGATTTGGATACAATTGTAGAGGTTGTATCTGGTGCAAGGTGAATCATCTTCGCACCTGCATCCTGATGCTGATCTTTACCCGCTACTGCAATCGAAAGTACAGAGCCTTTCGCGCCGCGTCCCTTAAGAACAACTGCAGGATACTTCATAGTCAGCTTGGAACCGATGTTACCATCAACCCATTCCATGGTTGCATTTTCTTCTGCAACTGCACGCTTGGTAACGAGATTGTAGATGTTCGGAGCCCAGTTCTGAATCGTCGTATAACGTACACGTGCATTTTTCTTAGCGATAATCTCAACAACCGCACTATGCAGAGAGTTTGTGCTGTAAATTGGAGCCGTACATCCTTCTACGTAGTGTACAAAGCTGTCTTCGTCAGCAATAATCAGGGTACGCTCAAATTGACCCATATTCTCAGAGTTAATCCGGAAGTAAGCCTGCAGTGGAATTTCACACTTCACGCCTTTTGGCACGTAGATGAAGCTTCCGCCTGACCATACAGCACTGTTCAGAGCAGCAAACTTGTTATCTGCCGGAGGAATCACGGTTGCGAAGTACTCCTTGAGAATCTCTGGATGCTCCTTCAGCGCTGTATCAGTATCCATGAAGATAACGCCTTGATCCTCAAGATCCTTCTGCATGTTGTGGTATACAACCTCAGATTCATATTGAGCAGATACCCCTGCCAGGAACTTTTGCTCTGCTTCTGGAATACCCAGTTTGTCGAAGGTTTCCTTGATTTCTGCAGGAACCTCTTCCCATGTCTTTCCTTGCTTCTCCGAAGGTCTTACGTAGTACTGAATATCATTAAAATCAAGCCCGTCGAGATCGCCGCCCCAACGAGGCATCGGCATCTTCTCAAACTGTTTCAAGGATTTCAGACGGAAATCGAGCATCCATTCAGGCTCTTCCTTAATACGGGAGATTTCTCTTACAACCTCTTCCGTCAGACCTTTACCTGTTTGGAAAATGGACTTATGCTCATCCCGGAAACCATATTTATACTCTTCCATTTCTGGCGCTTTTTTTGCCATGTGGGTCTACCTCCCTATCGTTATTGTGGTTTGTGATCCTCATCTATCCCTTTGCGCAGCGCATTCCAAGCAAGTGTTGCGCATTTGATGCGCGCAGGGAACTTATTTACACCGGATAGGGCTTCTATATCTTCATATTCGTCAAATTCTGGTTCCTCTCCTTGCATCAAGGCGGAGAAACGATCTGCTAGGTTCAAAGCTTCATCCATAGTCTTCCCTTTAACCGCTTCGGTCATCATGGAGGCCGAGGACATGCTGATGGAGCAGCCGTCACCGGTATACTTCGCATCCTCGACAATTCCATCTTTAACTTTTAGCTGCAGGGATATCCGGTCACCGCAGGTCGGGTTGTTCAAATCAACTGTTACCGAGTCGTCTTCAAAGCTGCCCCGATTCCGCGGATTTTTATAGTGGTCCATAATTACGCGCCGATACAGATCATCAAGTTGCATCACCAAAATACTCCTTTGTCTGGATTAAGGCGCTCACAAGACGGTCTACGTCCTGCTCTGTATTGTATAAATAAAAGCTCGCTCTTGCTGTAGATCCAACTTCAAGCCAGCGCATCAGCGGCTGACAGCAATGATGACCTGCTCGAATAGCTACTCCGCTTGCATCAAGCACGGTTGCTACATCATGCGGGTGTACATCATCGAGATTAAAGGTTACGAGACCTACATGACGTTTCTTAGGTCCGTACACCTGAATGCCATCGATTTCAGATATACGACTCATTGCATAATGTGACAGCTTGCTCTCATGCTGCGCGATTTCATCCATTCCAATCTCAGTCAGAAAATCAATTGCTGCTCCGAGACCAACCGCACCAGCAATGATCGGAGTTCCTCCTTCAAACTTCCAAGGGAGTTCCTTCCATGTAGACTCATACAAGCCAACATCATCGATCATCTCGCCGCCAAATTCGACCGGCTCCATGGACTCAAGCAGCGCCTTCTTGCCATACAGTGCACCGATTCCGGTCGGTCCGCACATTTTATGTCCGGATAAGGCGTAGAAATCACAGTCAAGATCTTGCACATCAACCTTCATATGAGGGGTGCTCTGTGCGCCATCAACAACCATAACTGCACCATTGCGGTGAGCAATTTCAGCTACTTCCTTAATGGGGTTAATGACTCCGAGAACATTCGAAACATATGCCATAGAGACAATTTTCGTGTTAGGAGTGATCGTTTTTTCCACATCTGCCAGATCGATATTGCCGTCTGGTTGAAGGGGAATATATTTCAGCACAGCACCTGTTCTTTTGGCAAGCTGCTGCCAAGGGATCAAGTTACTGTGATGCTCCATAGGAGTGATCACAATTTCGTCTCCCTCATTCAGTACGGAAGGTCCGTATGAGGAGGCAACAATGTTGAGCGCCGTTGTTGTACCTCTAGTAAAAATAATTTCTTGCGATCGTTTAGCATTAATAAATTTGGCTACCTTCTCACGAGCACCTTCATATGCATCCGTTGCACGGCTTCCAAGCGTGTGAACTCCACGGTGAACGTTGGAATTCTCCCACTCGTAGTAGCGCTTGATTGCATCAAGCACTACGCGAGGTTTGTGGGAAGTTGCCGCATTATCTAGATAAACTAATGGATGTCCGTTAATTTCCTGATCGAGGATGGGGAACTGTTCACGAATCGCCTGAGCGTTCATTGTCCCAGTTTCCTTTCAACAAGGGACTGCAGCTGCACCTGCAATTCTTCAAGCGGAATGTCAGATACAACAGGCGCAAGGAAGCCATAGATGATTAATCTTTCTGCATTCTCACGGGAAATACCGCGTGACATCAGATAGTAGATTTGCTCTTGGTTTACTTGACCTACAGATGCAGCGTGACCTGCTGTTACATCATCCTCATCAATCAGAAGAATCGGGTTCGCGTCTCCGCGTGCTTTAGGACTCAGCATCAGGACACGTTCCGTTTGCTGACCGTCCGCTTTTGTTGCACCATGCTCGATTTTGGTAATTCCGTTAATGATCGCAGACGCTTCTTCACGCATAACCGCACGTGTAATCATCTGGCTTGCAGAGCTCTTACCAAAATGCTTGGCTTGGGTCGTATAGTTCAGCTTCTGAGAGCCTGCACCTACTGCAATCGTCTTCTGATCCGAATTCGAACCATTGCCTTTCAGGATAGAAAGGGTGTCACTTGCTGTATTACCTGTGTTCATTTCACCAACGATCCATTCAATTGTACCATCGTTCTCAACTACAGCACGGCGATAAGTAATATCTGTTACTTGATCTCCAAATTGGTGAACGGTAGCAAAACGAACCTTCGCACCTGGCTTAACAAACACTTCAGCTACCCCATTATGGAAGACAGGAGCTTCCAAATTGCCTGATACATAGTTGTCTACATATACGACAGAGCTATTCGTGTCCGCAATAATGAGCACATGTGGTGCAAATGTTGCCGTTCCATCTTCAGCAAGCAAAATAGCTTGAACCGGCTTCTCAATCACCACATTACGAGGCACATAGAGGAATACTCCGCCGTTCCAGATCGCTGTATGCAGTGCAGCCAGCTGATGTTCGTCAGATTTAACTGCTGTGTGAAGATGACTCTTAACAAGATCCTCATGCTCACGCACTGCAGTTTCGAGATCTGTAAAGATTACACCTTGATCAGCAAGCTCTTTGGAAAGATTGCTGTACACGACGCTGGAGCCCCGTTGAATCAACAAAGTTCCATCTTGCTCATCTTTTATTAAGCTTGCGATTGCTTCAGGTGTTTCATTCAGAGTAATCGCATCACTCGTTTTATATTGTCCGTACGCGGATAGATTCCAGCGTTCAATTTTTGTTTTTTCCAGTTTTGGAAGCGCAAGGTTGCCCGCAAGATCAAGTGCTGCTTGGCGCCCTTCAGAAAGCCATGCCGGCTCATTTCTGCCTTCGGATAACGCGCGAAGCGCTTCGGAATCAACCGGAAGAATGGTTTGTGTCGTCATTTAAGATATCCTCCTCCGTTTATTCTTTACGCTTCTTGGCCAACAGTTTCGTCTTCAATTCCCAGTTCTGCCTTGATCCAGTCATAACCTTCTGCTTCAAGACGTTCTGCAAGCTCAGGACCACCAGATTTAACGATACGTCCTTGCATCATAACGTGTACATAGTCTGGCTTGATGTAGTTCAGCAAACGTTGGTAGTGAGTGATAATCAAGAAGCCACGATCCTCACTCTTCATTGCATTGACACCTTCTGCAACGATACGAAGAGCATCGATATCAAGACCGGAGTCAATTTCATCCAAAATAACGAGCTTCGGATCAAGCATCATCATTTGAAGAATCTCATTACGCTTCTTCTCACCACCGGAGAAGCCTTCATTAAGGTAACGATGAGCAAACTCAGGGTTCATCTCAAGATCTTTCATCTTACCTTCCATTTGGCGGATGAACTTGATCAGAGAAATTTCGTTACCTTCTTCACGGCGTGCATTGATTGCACTGCGCAGGAAGTCGGAATTTGTTACCCCTGCAATCTCACTTGGATATTGCATTGCAAGGAACATCCCTGCACGAGCACGCTCATCAACTTCCATTTCCAGAACGTCTTCGCCGTTCAAAGCAACAGAGCCGCCAGTTACTTCATACTTAGGGTGACCCATCAGTGCTGAAGCAAGCGTACTTTTACCCGTACCATTCGGTCCCATGATCGCGTGAATTTCTCCACCGTTCATGTTGAGGTTAATGCCCTTCAAAATTTCTTTTCCTTCTATTTCTGCTTTAAGTCCTTCAATGACGAAATTTGTAGCCATATGTGCCTTTACCTCCAATAGAAATGAATTTCCCACTTGAAATCATGAAGTATATTTAATAGGGTATCCCCTTGATTTCCAGCTTCACTCGATAAGTGTCACTTTATAATAATTCTAAACTGATTCTCAATGATTCTCAAGTCATTTATGTGGGAAAGTTTACAGACGCCGTAAACAAAATACCCTTGTCCACATAAACTAAATAGACACAGCTTCCCGAGGTGCTTCCTAAGTGGTCCAATATTTATGCATTCTATAATAAATAAGGAGGCAAATCAAATGATCTTTCCCCCTTTCACTAAGAAATTATCGGACCTTTATTGTTCCTTCATATAATGAAAAAGTCTGGTCATATCGACCAGACTTTAGAATTGTGAAATTATCTATCTTATGCCAAGTAAGAACGCAGCATCCAGATATGCTTCTCCAGATCAGCCTGGAAGCCAGTCAGCATATCTGCTGTCGGGCCATCTCCTGCTTCCTCCGCAGCTTCAATACCTTCTGCATATTCTTCGGATAGTGTTGCGAAATCCTCAATCAGATTTTGAACCATGGTCTTCGGATCTTCACCGCCGGATGCCTCTTGGATGGAAGCCAGGTCCAGGTATTCCTTCATCGTTGCTGCCGGACTACCTTTAATAGTAAGAAGTCGTTCAGCCACTTCGTCCATTTGAAGAGTAACTGCATTGTACAGCTCTTCAAATTTAGTATGAAGGGTAAAGAAATTCGAGCCCTTAACATACCAGTGGTAATTGTGAAGCTTAACGTACAATACATTAAGATTCGCAACCTCTCGATTCAGCAGCTGTTCAATCGTTGTTTTGTTTTCTGTTTTATTTGTTGATTTTGCCATAATGATCCCATCCTTTAACTTATATTTATGATCACATTTATCTTTCGCCACTAGTTCTAAGTTACCCTTGTACGATTTTAATGAAACAAGTTAAGAACTCTATTCCTTAGAGTAAACTCCGACAAAAATATCATGATCCAGCAGTCTCTGCATTATGCAAATTTACGAAATGAAATCTTTGGCGGTTCATCTTATGTAATAGCTTCATTTAAAAAAAAGCAGTCTCCTATAGACAGATTCGACTCAAGGATGAAGTATTACCCTCATTAGCTTCGCATCGTCCGATAGTGGGACTGCTATTCATATTATGTTCGCTTACTACTCCTCAGCTTACTCTTTCATTCCCATTACAGCATTCTTTGCAGCGCCTCTACCCCACTCATTCCAGGAACTATACCTAATCTTTCAGCTTCAATGGTTACAGATTCCATCGGTGCAGCAAGCAGTTCTGCAATGGTCTTGACGCCAACTGCCCGAGCTGCGATAATGCTGCGCGCAGCCAAACGCTCGTTTAGCAGGCCAACATCAAGTGCTCCGCACATAATGTATCCTTTGGAAGTCGAGACTGTAATCAGTGTTGTTTTGGGTAATTTAACTTCAACTGCTACAAGGGTATGGTCTCCAACTTGAACCGGCTCCAATGTTACCATAAGTGTAACACCCCCTTCACTTAACGCGTCTCGACAGTTTATTCCTGGGTCTTCTATATGGTGTGGACAGTAGCGGATACTTTTCATGCTAAAAGAACCATGTCTTAAAACCTACCATTCCACCCTCATACTCATAAAAAAATCCTAAATTTTCGTATAAATATGCGTCTATGGTAGTATTCATGATTGCGTTTTAATGATATAGTTAGAGAATCAATGTACATAAATATTCCATTATAAGAGCAGTGCGAGGTAAATATTATTATGAAAAATACGACGTCAGCAGGCACGAGTAACGAGACCGAATTTCTTTTTAACGTTGACATTATGATTCACAGCAAGTCCGATGCCCTTGCACTGCAATCCCTTCTCGAAATGCTTAATGCACAAGATCAAATTGCAGATTTCAGAATTCAGTCCGGAATGAGGCTGGGAGCAAGAATTGAGCAAGCTTTGAAACAAACAGCTGTATCCGATCTAAACTTGAAACCGATTCATAAATCTCCTCTCCTCCCTGCATCCGGAACGATGAAGAGAGAAGAAGAGGACCGTTGCCCTTCAGAGAAATGGCTTATGTCCGCCATGAAGGAAGGGAGACTGATCAGGCTCGATATTCGTGATAAGAATGGCAAAGATAAGAGCATTCCGTGCCGAGTTCTTAATTTTGATGCGCTATCCAAGCTGGTCAGCATTTATCATGTGGATGAGAAGCAGGTCTACTCCATCCATACGTCCGAGATCGAGAAGTATATCTAGGAATAAGCAAGAACGGCCACTCTCAGCTAATGAGAATGACCGTTCCTTATCCTTATTTTTTTAACACGGACACGACAACAAGAATCCAGCCTATAATGAAGCAAATTCCCCCTAATGGTGTAATTGCCCCGAGAATGCCGATTCCCGTCATGCTAAGCACATATAAACTTCCTGAGAACAGTATAATGCCGATGAGCAGCAGTCTTGCCGCCCAATCTAATGCCTTCTTTGGACCGAAGCTGTTGGCAAGAAGTGCAATAAGCAAAATTCCAAGCGCATGCATCATATGATA
The DNA here is from genome assembly GCF_028747985.1 of Paenibacillus urinalis. Lineage (NCBI taxonomy): Bacteria > Bacillati > Bacillota > Bacilli > Caryophanales > Paenibacillaceae > Paenibacillus > Paenibacillus urinalis. Next base: position 1,728,895 of record NZ_CP118108.1, on the reverse strand, counting down.
CTGCACGCCGGTTTCATACGTAGTAAGCCGCTCTTCACCAATAATCGGTTCAATAATATGTGCACCAAAGGCGCCAATCAGGACAGACAGCATCGCTAAAATTGAACCTATGGCAACCCATTTTTTTGCCACTTGATATGTTCACTCCTCAATGAAATGTATTCTAAATTATCTTAACCTAATTTACGCGCCATTTACTAGTGAACATCCCTTTAACATTGTGACAGAACGGTTAGAGAGATACAGCTTGCATTTTAATTTGAATTATGGAAAAGTTAACTGTAAATCTATAAAGGAGCGACTTCATGGATAAGAACCAAGTACCCGATTACGAACAACTTCAAGAAGTAAACAATCCCTATGGCACTTTTCAGCCGCCCCCTGCTAAGGTTAAGCATTCAGGTCCTGGTATTGCGTCTTTCATTGTTAGCATAATTTCCCTGGTCCTTTACATCGCTGTTCTCGCCCTGTCACCAGCTGCGGCAGCTGAAATACTTGAGAATCCCGATCCAGAGGCAATGCTGAACAACTTATATGTAATTGTTATCGGACTTTTGATTCTTGCCAGCCTTGGACTGAATATCATTGGTGTTATCCTTTCTATTATCGGATTGGCATTAAAGAATCGAAAAAGAGCATTTCCACTGGTTGGCCTTATTTTAAATGGACTGATCCTGCTGATTGTCATTGGCTTTTTCAGCATGACCGTTGTGGTGTAGAATAAATCCTCTTCGCGACGAACCTTTTTGCTGCCTTTTTTGCTACACACGCCAAATATGCATTATAATGTTTGATGTAAATCCGTTTTTCACACGATGATGTGAATAGGAAGATGATTTATGAAGAAGAAATAACTAAGTATAAAGGGGATTGAGATGTCGCGAATTAAAATTTTTGCGGACAGTACTAGTGATTTGCCAAAAGAATGGATCCATCAGTATGACATTGGCATTGTCCCTCTCTATGCCGTATTCGGAGACGAGTCATTGAAGGATGGAGTGGATATCGTTCCTGAAGAGCTGTACGAACGTGTCAAAACAGAAGGACGGCTACCGAAGACTGCAGCTCCATCACCGGCCGATTTTATGGCCTGTTTTGGCCCTTACATAGATGAAGGCTACGATATTCTATTTATCAGCCTCTCTTCAGAGCTGTCGTCAACCTATCAAAATGCACTGCTGGCTGCTTCAGAATATCCCGATGGCAGAGTTACCGTGTTTGACTCCCTTAATTTATCAACGGGAATCGGTCTTCAGGTGATCAAGGCGGTACGCGCAGTGGAAGAAGGGCTTTCGGTTCCCGAAATTGTGAACCGTCTTACCCAGATCCGACCACAGGTTGATACTGAATTTGTAATTGATACATTAGATTATCTATATATGGGCGGCCGCTGCTCGGGGATGCAAAATTTAATCGGCAGTCTGCTCAAGATTAGACCGGTTATCAAAGTAACGGATGGCAAAATGACACCTGCATACAAGGTCAGAGGCAAACGGGAAAAAGCGATGGATCAGATGCTCTCAAATGCACTGAGCAAAGCATATGAAATGGACAATGATATTATCATCGTTGTTCACTCCATGTGTGAGGATGATGCGCCTTATCTGCAAAAGGTATTGCAGGAAAAAACAAATGCCAAAGAGGTTGTTCTAGCTACTGCAGGTTGTGTTATTTCCAGTCATTGCGGACCTAAAACCATTGGTATCATCTACACTAAATCATATTAAAAAGAAAAAGAAGACCCTGCATTATATTGCAGAGTCTTCTTTTCTTATGTTCGTTCTATACTGTTATTTCGGTCAATTGTGCCTCGAGCTCGAGACATGCCATAACAAATGGAGCTAATCCTTTAGGATCATCCGTACGCTGCGGTTCTCCAATATAGTATTCGAATGATCCATCCCTATACGGCTGACCGCCGAGACCAGCTACCTTGCATATGCCTTCCAATGCGTAAGAACCATCCTCACGTGCTTTAACAAACTGGCGAACGATGCCTTCATGTCCCCTCCGAGCAGCCTCCAATGCATGACTGCCCAAATAACCAAGACGGGCCCCTTTTGCGAGTGCACATACAAACATTGAGGAGGCAGATGCCTCCAAGTAGTTGCCTTCTTGCTCAGGCAGATTCAGTACTTGATACCATAAGCCAGTCGCCTCATCCTGCACCTTCATGATTGCCTCACACACCCGATAGAAGATGCCGATGACCTGACCGCGTTTAGGATGATCCAAGGGCAATGTATCGAGCACATCGGTGATCGCCATTACATACCAGCCGAGAGCTCTTCCCCAGAAGTGCGGAGAGCAGCCTGTGATTGAATCGGCCCAAGCCTGTTCCCTGCTCTCATCATAAGCATGATATAGTAATCCAGTTTCTGGATCTCGTGATACTTTTTCCATCAACAAAATTTCATGCACAGCCTCGTCAAACCATTCATTTGCACCAATCAGATCTGCATAAGCCGTCATCAACGGACAGGCCATATAAACGCCATCCAGCCACATTTGGAACGGATAGATTTTCTTATGCCATAGTCCTCCTTCGGCCGTTCGAGGATGGCTTCTTAGCTGTGTCATCAGGTGCTCGATCGCGATTCGATATTTCTCATCACCCATTTCTTCGTACAGAGTAAACAATGTCTTCCCTTGATTCAATTGATCCACATTGTATTCATTCAAACGATATGTATGAATATGGCCGTCATCCTGAATGAATAGATCCATGTTCGTTTTGAGGTAATCAAAATAGATAGGGTCGTTCGTCGCCCGCCATACTCGTTCAACAGCGGTCATCATGCAGCCATTTTCATAATTCCAGTGCAGCCTTGAATGAAAATCCCCCCATGGCAATTGCTTGTTACGGTTCATGAATGAATCCAATATCCGAGTAGACCAAATGATATCCAAAGCCCGTTTCCCTCCTATGATTGTTATTCATAATTCATATTTGCCTAATGTGTCCAAGTATCGAATCTCACTTTTTAACTATATAATGGAAATAAAGCGTATACAAGGTTAAATACACAAAAATACGATCTCCATATAAAATCGCATAAAAAACCGCTGACAGCATATAAGCTGATCAGCGGGCTTGCATATTTCACAGATTAATTTCAGTAGGTCTTGGTCTTTAATTCATCCAAGCTTTTGAAGGTGTAGCCCTGAGCTCTCGCAGCATCTATGATGGAGCCAAGTGCCTCTGTATTGTCCTTGGATACCGAATGCAGCAGAATTACAGCACCCGGATGCAGCTGCTTCATCACTTGATCATAGGCATACTGCGAGCCTTTCTGAACATTCGTATCCCAATCCTTATAGGCGATGGACCAGAATACATCGGTGTATCCGAGACCACGACTTACTTCAAGCGTTCGATCACTAAATATTCCTCGAGGTGGCCGGAGATAAGGGTATTCTTTACCTGTCAGCCTCTTGGTCTCTTCCTTGACTTGGTCCAGCTCGATCTTGATTTTTTCATTCGAAGTTATCGTGAGATCGGGATGGCTCCAGGAGTGGTTTCCAACGATGTGTCCTTCTTGACTCATCCGGCGAACTAGGTCCGGCTTGTCCTTCAGATAATGTCCTGTTACAAAAAAAGCAGCAGGCACCTTCTTTTCTTTCAATACATCCAGGATAGCTGGTGTATACCCATTCTCATACCCATTATCGAAGGTCAGATACAATTCCTTCTGCTTCGTATCTCCCATAAAAATAGCACCATGCTTCTCCAGAATATGTTTAAAGCCTTCCTCGTTAATGGAGGCTGATTGTCCGTCCTTGCTTTTCTTAAACCCAAAATGAAATGCGTCCTTCACGGAGGAAGCATGGACCATCTGTGTCCCTGAAATGAGGATTGCGATTATCGTGCCCAGGACGAGCAACTTTTTCATTTGTGATCTGCCCCTTTCTTAATTTGATCTTTGGCCCAATTCCACTTGAACGATGTCTAACGAACACAGCAGGCCTAATACTTTCACTTGCTGTCACTTTACGTAATATAAGCAGATATTTATATTTTTATGTAGTATTTTGCTAATTACTTTCATCCGTTATAATCGAAATGTAGGGGAACCAAATTGTACTAAAAATACATATTTTCTAAGGAGAGAAGGGCCTTGTCTATAAATAAGAATCCGAGAGTCATTTGGCTTACAGGCCTATCTGGATCTGGCAAGACGACACTTGCGTCCCATCTGGAACACGTTTGGAAGAGAGAAGGAATTCCCTGCTACATGCTGGATGGGGATCAAGTGCGCCGCGGTTTAAACCGGGACCTGGGATTCAGCCCAGAGGACCGCAGAGAAAATTTAAGGCGAATTGCAGAGGTATCTAAGCTATTTCTCAACTCAGGCACCAATGTCATCGCAGCGTTTATTTCTCCACATGAGCAAGATCGGGAAATGGTGAAATCCATGTTTGAGCCTGGGGAATTTGTAGAGGTGTATGTGAAATGTTCTGTCGAAGTCTGTGAACAGCGAGATCCGAAGGGATTATACCAAAAAGCAAAACGTGGTGAAATTTCGAATTTCACAGGGATATCAGCTGGATACGACATACCAAACAAGCCCGATATCATCATAGATACCGAGCTTCAAGATATTGAGCTGTCCGTCTCCTTACTCGTCACCGCGTTACAAAGACATGCCCTAGCTTAATGGCTTCTTCTATTGGCACCTTCAGACGGAGAGCATCCTGTGTTATAAAGATGCTCTCGTCTGATAAGACAGCAATTGACCGAAAGCACCATCTGCATCTGTAGACAGCCCTTCATATGCTCCTTGCTGCATTACTTTGCCCCCTCCCTTCAAGCACGATGACTTGATCAGCGCCTTGAATAGTAGACAAGCGGTGTGCAATGACGACGATCGTCATCCGCCCCTGCAACGCCTTAAGTGCTTCTTGTATAGTGAGTTCATTCTCGCCATCCAGTGCGCTGGTTGCTTCATCTAATATGAGAATGGCCGGCTTACGTAATATCGCTCTTGCGAGTACAATCCGCTGTCTCTCCCCTCCAGATAATCGGACTCCCCGATCACCGATGATGGTATCCAGTCCTTGCGGCAAATCAACAACAAAATGGGCGGACGCAAATCGCAGCGCTTCCCACAGCTCCTCCTCGGTAGCATCACGCTTAACCAGAACAAGATTGTCCCGTATCGATGTATGGAACAAGAAAGGCTCTTGCGATACATAACTGATCGACTGACGCCAGGCTTGCAGCCGTGATGCCTCCAAAGGAGCTTTATCCAAGAGAATGGTCCCTTTTGTCGGCTGAATTAACCCCATGAGCAGATCAATAAACGTACTTTTACCTGCACCTGAGCGTCCCACAATTGCCGTCATACCGTTAACGGGAATAAAGGTATTAACGTGCTGCAGCGCATCTTGGGTTTGTCCTGGATATCGATAGGATATATCCTCACAGCGAATCCCTGTCTTCAAAGCAATCGGTTTGATATCCGTACCGCTCATCGGAGTATTTAGGCTGCCGGATTCCAAAGCCTGCTCACATTCTTGTTGCAGCTGTAACAAGCTCCGGAAAGCAGGGATCAGCGAACCGATATACTCCAGACTGGTTTGGATCATGGAGAACCGGGGCCATAATCTCGAGAATATAACAATCATCAACAGCAAATGCTCAGCAGGATAAGAAAACAGGTTAAGAGATGCATACACAAACAAGGCAATAATAACAGCCGCAGCGATTCGATAAATCAGCTGTGTAGTTGAATTAAGACGAATATAAGACACCATGTTGTGCTCCATTCGCTTGCACAAGGCTTTAAAGCCTGTTTCATGCTGCTGCTCCAGATTGTTGCTCTTAATATCCTTCATCCCGTTAAAATGCTCGACGATCTCAGACATATATTGTTGAGACAGATCAGATGTGTGATCCCCCAAAGCCTTGGCTTTGCGTATAAACGGCCGGAGAACCATAAACAGAATGGCACCAAAGCCTAATACCATCAGAGTCAATTCGGCAGACAGCCAAAAGGCAAATCCAATCTGAATGACTGTAAATATGACCGATGCCGTAAGCTGAATTAAGACGTTCGTTCCTTGGCTCACACGCGCCAGCTCTGAGGTGAGGATATGGTTAAAGTCTGATTTTTTCTTCGTTAAAAAAAGCTCCCATTTGGAATAAATTAATAGTCTATACGTTTCATAACGCAAGGTATGTATAAAGTTTTGCTGGATTTGAGAGCTGAGAATGTTCTGATTACGCTGCATTAACGCCTGAAACGTCAAAATAACCACAAAAATGAGAAGTACAAGTAAAAGCTGTGATTGCTGCGGTACAAACCCAAGAAGACCGGTGACCCATTCGAGCGGGACTGAATCATTCACGCCAGAGTCCAACACATTAATTGCAGACAGCATGGGAACCAGTAAGTAGATTCCAAACCCTTCCAATATACTGATGATGACCATAAACAAAATGCTGGCGATCAGCTTGGGACCTGTAATAGAGTACAGCTTCTTTAGATAGGTTCGAAGTTCAATCATATTCATGTCTCCCTTTAAGAACCATGCGCTGCCTGATTCTGCGCCACATCCATAGGAAAGGGCGTAAAGGTATGTATAGAAAATGCAGCTTGCGGGGCAGTGGCAATAATTCAGCATCCATCGGACCTGGATACAGCCTTCCTAGCAGCATGATCATTCGTCGTTTCGGAGATTTGATCTGTTTCAGATAATTTATCCCTGTTTCTTTATCAGGTTCTTCAAGGATCAAATTTAATGCATACTCCGTTAATTTTATTGTATGGGCATGCTCCACTAATTCTTTCATTTTACTTGTAAGCGGGGCTCTCAATAATCTCGAACACAACAGGTAAGCCTGCCCTGCATAGAATTCACTTTCATGCAGTTCCGCATAGTATTCAAAATTATGAATCGTATTGTTCTTACGTAATATGAGATCGATATCCATTAACCAACGAAGTCTAAACCATCCATGTCTTGCTCCATGACTGACGAGATACATGAATAGATCTTCTTTGCCTAGGTAAGACACCTCGTGTTCAACTATAGTTATCGTTTGTCTTCTATTCCACAATTCTTGAAAAGAAATGTCTTTTGCTCCGGATGGATTAAGCTTCCAATGAACCTCAATTTGCGTTTTATGCTCCGGATGAAACAGAGAGATATGATGGTCCTTCCATTTCCAGCCTTCCATAATAAATGGGGTATCATACTTTTTAATATAACCCGCTTTTTCTAGAACATTTAGGGAGGCATCAACATCACTAATGTTGACCAGTAAATCAAGATCCTTGGAAGTTCGATGCGCAAGATCTCCATATAATTCGAAAGCAAGAATCGGCCCTTTTAACATAATAACCTTAATATTTTGTTGTTCCAGGACTGAGGTGACTCGCTCCATTTCAGCCGTCAGTCTCATCATATAGAAAGTGTTATGCGTCACTGCCTTCTGAATTTGATCCATTACATCCAATGGGACTACTTCGTGGAATGATTGTAATCGTGCATAAATAAGCGGGTAAATGCGGTGGTGGTAAATTAATCTATTGAATTCCTTCCAATCTATTGTTTCAACCTCATATTTTTGTCGAATTTCCTGTTCAGTTACACGATCTTCTGCTAGTAAATCACACATGAATTGAAATTCAATGGATTCTCCGACAAATATATTATTATTTTGAATACTCATCATTTTGCTCACCCTCTGACTTCACTCTGGTTCAAGCATTTTTGTTAGAGAACATCCCTACAACGGTATATTTCTCGATTTCGTCTGCTCCAGCTACATACATGGGACCACTACGAAGCCAAGCATGCGCACTCATTCCTCCGCTTTCGTTACGTGCAACACCTAGATAAAGCGTACTTTGAATATTGCGTCTTTTCAGCATCTTCATCCCGGCAATACTAGTGACAAGGCATTCACTCCTCCAAGGAGTATGTTTAGCCGTCATATCAATGGCCTTGGCAACTTTCAGTCTAATGGGATCGAGATCAGAGCTCCGATCATATGATGTTTCTTCATTCTCACAATCTAACATCTGAGCAACTTTTGAGAAAGGGCGCAGGTTAAGTACTCGTGCATAGGCCAAATAAAAGAAAGCCTCTATGATCAGTTTTCTCATGGCAGGCTTTTGTTTGGTGAAAGAGCGAAGTAATAAAGTTTTGCTCCACATCACATTAATCCTCTTTTTGTTTAATTAATCCTTCCTTAAGGAGGGAATTCATAAATAGCTCTACCTGTTGACCACATGTAGATTGATCGATTGAATATTCAGCAGATAAGATATTAACAATTTCTGAAATCGTGTTGCCATCAGCAAGTAGTTCCCAGATTCGCCCACCTGTACGGCCCAAGTTATAATACTTTCCTGACTGAATTGACATCATCACTTTATCACCATTCATGTCACTGACAACATGTCCTTCTTGCTGAATATAGTGGACATCTTGTAATATCGTTTCTAATTTCATTTGGTTACCCTCACTCCTCTTTCAATGGCTTGCAGCACAGTATTCACAAGTTGCTCAATAGTTATAGAATTCTTCGGACGATGCAGTCGACACAGATCTACTTGACTTGCAATCTCTGTCACCTTGTCAAAATGCCACTGCATATTCTGTATTCTTTTGACAAGTGGCAACCGATAAGTATGTGCTTGGAGCAACTGAATACCCTCAAGCGTAGATACTGAATTCAACTGTACTTCTGGCTGATGATCTGAGGCAATAAGCTCAAATACACCTGCTAACGGTATCCTAGCTTGAGCTTGACTAAAATCCTTTTTCCTCGGAACGGCATACTTCCATTCGTCCTTAATTACACTAAGTCCATCAGAACTCATAGTTAGCAGATCAAGACTAAATGCATTTAGTTTTTGCTGGGGATAAGCCGGAGAAACCATAGGTACAGATTGATTCGTGCTGACAGCAATGACATCGTCACTAATAAGTCTGTAGCCTCTATTTACAAAGGCCGCAGATAAAGTTGATTTGCCTGCACCTGATTCCCCAACAAAAGCAAATGCATATCCATTCATAGCTACTGCGCTACCATGTAAAGGTAATATATTTCGCTGCAGCAGCAATACGCCCATACACGTTCCTAGCAAATACAGCCTAACTCTGGATAAATTACAGCCATTATGCGGCATTACCGTCACAGTTCTGCCTTGTACGACATGAAATGTTCCTACTTCAGGTATTTGAAATAAAAATTGATCATCCCTGCTTTGAAAATTCTGCTCAGCCAACCCCCAGTCAAAGCAGACAGAGGACAAATCTCCAAACTGAATGGTTACATCAATATTCGTCTCTTCTGCAACAATTATAGCTGTCAATTCAGGAAGAGGCATTTCACTTTGAATGGTTAATCCAAAAGCTAAATAGGCGGATACAGCTGATTTATCTTGTGACATGTAATCCTCCCAGCTGGTCTATTTAAAAGCTATTTTATATCGGTTTACAGCTATCAGCGAAAGCAGATATAGATCGTTTTCACTGATAGCTGTAAGCTGTCAGTATGCATAAGTAAAAATGACTCCATTACTTCTTATTAGCTAGGATCATACAAATCCGCATCATGCTCGGAGATCCAGTCAATTTGTCTGAATCCAGTTCCTTGCTTAGTCTCACTCATTTCAAGAACTTCAAGGCTAGGTATTTGCCATTCCATTTTGTTGTTTTGCATTCCTCTCACCTCCTTTCAATAATTTCAGATATACAACTCAATTTAGAGGCCGTTAGAATTGCTGCAAAAAACGATAAACGATCAGGCTGTGCATCAGCATCCGAACCTCAGGATCCCATGCAAGTTCTAAACGAGGATTATCCAGCTTAGTAATTCCTTTATGAATCTGGTCTATATTAAGGTAGTCTGAAATTGAAGTATCATTAGTCATTCGTTTTAGCTCGGATACCCAGATGTCCCATTCCGGCTTAATTCTATAAATCCAATCCGCTGGTTGAACGCCTCGTATAGTCTGATTAAGTCTCACGTTATCCGGTAAGTAATTCACTGTGGAGCGACGCAGCAGAGCGCGATCTCGTCCTTTTTGAACATATTGCTCTAGTGGAACAGATAAACAGTATCGAACCACCCTTGGATCATTGGTTGGATCACGTTCAATAAGCCCGTATCGCATAGATAGTTTCGTTGCCATTGCCCCATTCTTGTTAGCCACGGCCAAGTTATTTATATTTTCTTTTCGTGCAGTTAATGCGTTAATATAAACCGTTTGTTTATTTACAACGTATGGCTTCATTTGCCGATGCATTTCCATTCTTCGAGCAAAATCCGGGTGGATAAGTTCAGGCACTTCGACTGTTCCTCCCACAGCCGCACGCTGCCTGCGAAGCATGGGAAAAGCCTTTCTTCCGATAATCGGCAGCAGCTTGCCTCGCGGTACTTCGGCCAGACGGCTGTATTGCTGAACTTCCCTTGCGAGGTGAACCAGCTTGCCTCTTCGCAATAAATGAGCATAGTAGTCTAACGCCGGCCCCCATGAAATTGTGAAGTTTCCCATGGCCCCTGTAAGCATTACCCCTACTCCCTGCTCCTGTGCACGTTCATAAAACCCCCGAATCCAGAATGAGTTTTCAAAAAATTTGTAGGGGGTCTCCATGATGTCCAGCCAGTCATTCACTTCCGTCAGCGGACTCTTGCCAGCAAAATTCATATAGTTCTCTCGAATATTCCCTACAAAATTCACTGTGGATTGAATGTAAGGCGTTTCATCTGCAATTAACCGGCTGGACGTCCAATCCTCGAAGCCTGATACAGGTACGTAGCTGTAGGCATGAAGCTCCTTGCCATTCAATTTCAGCATCGGTGAGGCGAAGCTCGCAACCGTTCCTGAATCAAGTCCACCACTGAGGGCTGTGCCTACTTGCTTATATGTTCTGACTCTTGCCCGAACAGCCTGGTCGAATACATCTCGGAAGGCCTCTTCATATTCTTCATCCGACTTCAGATACAGCGGCTCTATTTCTTCAAAATATCTGTATTGACGTAATTCGACTCCCTGCCTGCCTACCTTAATCCAATGTGCAGCCGGAATCTGTCTGACATTACGATACGCAGTGGCGTGAACGTCATAGGATTCATACATTCCGCGGATCGCCAGAAATTCGGCCAGCCATTGCTCGTTTAACTCTTTGTTAAAATAAGGCATATGGAAGAGCGGATTCATCGAGCTGCAGAACGCAAAATGCACACCATCATCTATATAGTAAAAGGACCTGCGGCCTGACTCATCACGTGCACCAAACAATTGATCCTTCCTTGAATCCCAAATCATAAAGACATAATCACCTAATAAATGCTTAGGAGCATCTTCTCCCCACTTCACATAAGCTTCCAGTATCAATTGGCTGTCGGAAATCGTGATTCGCTCTGTAAGAGGGATCTGCAGCTTGTCAAACAGCTCACTGCGATTATCAATAATCGCATCCGCAGTGATGGTGATATCCCGCCTTTCATCGTAGAGGGGAAGCACTTCATGGACGGACTCCGGGGTCACCCACTGCATATGACAGCTAAAAAAAACATGAGCATCACTCCATGAGTGAATGCGATCCCACTTATATTTCGTCAAGTAAGCTCCTGCGGGGTCCATATCTTCAGGCATAATCGGCTCTCTGCGGGAAAAGCATCCCATGATGGCACTCATGATTTCCCCTCCCTTCCAGACAAGTACCCCTGAGCCCAGGATGACAGCCGGTTCCCAAATGGCAGTATGGATTTAATTCGATTAAGCTTGCTTCTAAGCTGGATCAGCTGCTTCTCCACATGGTTCTTCTCCATATAGCTCTTCGTTAATCGGTTCTCCAGCAGCCTGACTCTCGTTTCAAGCTGAGCAATCTGGATGGAAGCCTGCCTGTGATCCCTGATCTGATTCACTTGCACAGCCTCTAATTCCAGGTCATCTACAGCTCCAGCAAACTGTGTCCCTGTAAGAATACTACTTGTGCTTAATTCATAGTCCGGCTTCCATATATAACCGCTCGATTTCAAAAATTGCTGCTCAATCCGCTCCATCGTCGCTTCGTCTGGCGAGAGCTCATACCTCACGCCCGTTATCCGCTGTGCTTCTTCCAGTTCCTCCGAGTACCCAAGATCATGAAATATTCGTGCTCCCAGCACTCGGCAATAGGCATCCATCTCATCAGGACTAAGCTGATCCTTCCAAGCGTCAATGGACTGCACATGCGCCTGTGTATGATTCAATAAGAAGGGGTCCCCTGCCCCCATACTGTAAAAAAGATCCGCTTTTTCTTCACTTACCGGATTACCGTACTGCTCCATTCCTTCACGGTAAGAAATACCGATAAACTCGCACAGCTTGCGTAATTGTTGTTCAGGCTGCCGCACGAGCTCTTCATATTGAAGCTTGTAGGAGTAGGCCGATTCTCCCTTAAAATACGTAGCGTAGCGGAACAGCCCCGCTGTAAGGTCGACGATCTTCATACCAGGAATAGGCTGCTTGAGATCCTCAATCAGTGAAAATGGTTCTCCGCTATATGCATTGACCTTCTTGTAGGATGCAGCCACAGATAGCGGGTTACGAAATAATCCAATTCTTTGCGATTCGGGAAACACGGCATCCAGAAACTCTAGCAATATATAATATCTTGGCGACTTATCTATGATCTTACGTGCGCCATTCTGATTTAATAATCCCTCATATATCTCCACTCCGAAGCTGCGTGCTGCTCTATGAAACAAATCTTCTGAAATAATTCCATTATAGAATTGACGGATAATCCCCGTGCCTCCATAGGGGCGTACAGGAGCTAGTTGCAAGTCCGCAAGTGAGAGCAAATACCACATCTCCTGTGCGGCGAACACTTCCTCATGGTTCTGCAGCATCACTGTTGTAAGTGAGCTTCCGCTTCTGGGCGTACACAGCAAAAATACGAGTTGATCATCACGGAAATGCTTCAATGCTGCGACTCCTTTCCGACAAATAACTGTACATTATTTGTTAATAGTACTTCTATCCTAGAATTATGATACTTTATGTATTGTAAAACCTACTTTATGATACATTTTGTATCATGTCAATGCTTTATTTTTCATCCTTTTTCACTTTTGTATTTTCATATTTGATTCATAAATAAAAAAGTCTGCTCCAAAGATATTATCTTCGGAAACAGACTTTTATGCCGTTCTTCGTAATTATGCAATTAAATAAGGTTTAAACTGAATTCTGTTTTAGGCGTTGTAAAAAGGGAGAAGCTCTGCCACGACAGCATCAAGCGTTCCATCTACCAGCTTCTTCCGTGTCGGCAGATCCGTTAGTCTTGCAATCTGCTCAGGGAACTTCTGCTCAATCCCGCACAGCTCGATGGCTTCATTAAACTTGGCCGGATGTGCTGTAGCCAGCGACACGACTACTTCCTGTGCTCCCACCTTTTGCTCAGCTGCCTTTACCCCACAGGCCGAGTGAGGATCGAGCAGATAGGTCGTTTGCTCATGATACTTCTTGATTGTGTCCAAACATTCTTCACCAAGCACTCCATAAGCTGCAAACTCTTGTTGTACTTTAGCTAGGATGTCTTCGGGAATTTGAATGTAGCCCTTCTCTTGGAAAGACTTCATATATTCTTCCGTCTGAGCAGCATTCTCTCCCAGTACGTAATACAAATAACGTTCAAAGTTGCTAGCAACCTGAATATCCATTGACGGGCTGTAAGTCGTATGGAATTGGTCTGGCTTATACAGCCCTTTATTTACAAACTGCTCGAGGATGTTGTTCTCATTCGTAGCCAATATGAGCTTGCCAACAGGAAGCCCCATCAGGGATGCAAGATATCCTGCAAAAATATCACCAAAATTACCTGTCGGGACGCTGAAATGAAGCGGTGCAGCCGTTAGTTCCGGACGCTCGTCCGTCACCCGGAAGTATGCATAGAAGTAGTAAACCGTCTGAGCGAGAATCCGCACAATATTGATAGAATTGATCGCACAGAGATGATGCTCATTCTTGAATTCTACATCCGCAAACAGCTGCTTGATCATGCGCTGGCAATCGTCAAAATTACCTTCAACAGAAAGATTCAATACGTTGCTGTCCTGTACTGTCGTCATCTGCAGCTCTTGAACCTTGCTGACCTTGCCATTCGGATGCAAAATGCAAATATTGATGCCTTCTTTTCCTCGAACACCTTCAATTGCAGATGCACCGGTATCCCCTGAGGTTGCTCCGAGAATATTAATCTGTTTATTGTATTTGCGCGCGACATAAGTATATAGATTACCCATCAGCTGTAGTGCGACATCTTTGAACGCAAAGGTAGGTCCATGGAACAGCTCAAGCAAATATATTTGATCCGTCAGCTTGCGCACGGGTGTAACAGCTTCATCACGAAATGTGCTGTAGCTCGCATACACCATTTCTTTTAGCTCGGCTTCCGGAATTTCTTCATTTGTATAATAGGAGAAAATTTCGAGCATGAGATCTTGAAAGGATAGATTCCGCCATGCTTCCAGCTGTTCCGTCGATAATGAAGGTATTGTGCTCGGTACAAGCAGACCTCCATCCGTTGCCAGCCCCATCAGAAATGCATCGATGAAACCAACTCCACTTACATGTCCTCGAGTACTATGATATTGCATCTGTTTCCCTCCTGCATAATGGACCCAATTCTCGTTTCACTGGACCTCTACTTTTTCTTTTTAACCATAATACTACTATCTTGGATAAAAGCGAATCTTTTTCTTACAGGAATCGTCAATACCATGGCATTTTGAAAAAAAAGTTTTGATATATTCTCTATTTATTATATATGTCATCACATAACGTCCCTGCCCGTGAATATACATAATTTACAGCAGGCCAAACTGTGCCGCGTAATCCAAGGGGGGTGCCTAACATGCCAGATTCTCGCCATCCTTACTCGTTTGTCGTTTCCAAAGAAGATTGGTCGCTTCACCGTAAAGGGTACCAAGACCAGCAGCGTCATCAGCAGAAGGTGAAAGATATCATTAAGCAAAACCTGCCCGATCTTATTACGGAAGAAAATATTATCATGTCCGATGGCCAGCAAATCATCAAGGTTCCAATCCGGAGTCTGGATGAATATCGCTTTGTGTACAATTATCAGAAGCAGAAGCATGTCGGCCAGGGTGACGGGGACAGCCAGGTCGGTGATGTCATCGGCCGCGATCCTGCGGGACAAAAACCCGGCAAGGGTGAAAAGGCTGGCGATCAGCCAGGTCACGATATTGTCGAAGCTGAGATCAGCATTGAAGAATTGGAGAACATGCTGTTCTCTGAATTGGAACTGCCGCATTTAAAGCAAAAGGATAAGGAACAAATTGAAACGCACAACATCGTGTTTAACGATATCCGCAAAAAAGGAATGCAATCCAACATTGATAAGAAACGGACCATTCTTGAGAACCTGAGACGGAACGCCACAAGCGGAAACCCGGGCATCCACCACATCAGTCCGGATGATCTGCGTTACAAGACCTGGGACGATACCGTGATTCCGCATTCTAACGCTGTTATTATCGCAATGATGGACACTTCCGGTTCTATGGGGTCCTTTGAAAAATACTGCGCACGCAGCTTTTTCTTCTGGATGACCCGCTTTCTTCGCAAGCAGTATGAAAAGGTAGAAATTGTCTTTGTCGCCCACCATACGGAAGCGAAAGAAGTAACCGAGGAAGAATTTTTCACCCGGGGAGAAAGCGGCGGTACCATCTGCTCCTCAGCATATATGAAGGCTCTTGAAATTATTGATCGGCGCTACCCTCCTTCAAGCTATAACATCTATCCCTTCCACTTCTCGGATGGAGACAATCTCACTTCTGACAACGAACGCTGTGTGAAGCTCATCGGTGAACTGCTGAAACGAAGCAATATGTTTGGCTATGGAGAAGTGAACCAATATAACCGCAGCAGTACACTGATGTCCGCTTATCGCAATATTAAAATGGATCAATTTATGTACTACGTGATCAAGGAGAAAGGCGAAGTCTACAAAGCGCTGCGCACCTTTTTCCACAACAAGGAAGGAGGAAGTGCTTCATGAGCAATGAGATCAATGAACTGGAATATGCAATTGCAGAAATCATGGAGATCGCCGACGGATTTGGGCTTGATTATTATCCGATGCGTTATGAGATCTGCCCTGCTGACATCATATACACTTTCGGTGCCTATGGTATGCCGACTCGATTCAGCCATTGGAGCTTCGGCAAGACGTTCCAGAAGATGAAGATGCAGTATGACTTTGGTCTGAGCAAAATATATGAGCTCGTCATTAACTCCAATCCATGCTACGCCTTCCTGCTCGATGGAAACTCCCTGATTCAGAATAAGCTTATTGTAGCCCATGTGCTTGCACACTGTGATTTTTTCAAGAACAATGCCCGCTTCTCAGCCTCCAACCGCAATATGGTGGAGAGCATGTCAGCGACGGCAGACCGAATCAGCCAGTATGAGCTTGAATATGGTACGGAAGCCGTGGAATCCTTTATTGATGCGGTCCTCGCTATTCAGGAGCATGTAGATCCGCAGCTGATCAAGCCTCAGCATCTCGACAAGCAGCGTTACATGGAATTGAAAATGAAGCAGCAAAAAGAAACCAAAGTCATTCGCCCTCCCGGACGATATGACGATATTTGGGCCATCGGCGAACCTGTAGAATCTGCAGAAGAGCAGCAGCAGCAGAAGGTTCGCCGCTTCCCTCCTGAACCAGAGAAGGACATCATGTGGTTCATACAGGAATTTTCCGAAACACTAACCGATTGGCAGAGAGACATCATGAGCATGCTTCGTGAAGAGATGCTCTATTTTTGGCCCCAAATGGAAACCAAGATTATGAACGAAGGCTGGGCTTCCTACTGGCATCAACGTATTATACGCGAGCTGGACCTGACAAGTGAAGAAACCGTGGAATATGCCATGCTCAATGCCTCTGTTGTACAGCCGTCGAAGCAAAGCCTGAACCCTTATTATCTTGGAGTCAAAATCTTCGAGGATATCGAACGCCGCTGGGATCACCCGACTCTTGAGGAGCAGGAGCGCTTTGGCCGTAAGCCAGGGCAAGGAAGGTCCAAAATGTTCGAGGTTCGCGAATACGATTCAGACACCTCGTTCATCCGCAACTACATGACAAAGGGCCTGGTCGAAGACCTCGACCTGTATGTGTTTGAGAAAAAGGGACCCGAATGGAAAATTACCGACAAGTCCTGGGAAAATATTCGGGATCAGCTGATCTATGCCAGAGTCAATGGCGGCTCACCGTATCTCGTCGTGCATGACGGAGATTATCTTCGTACCGGCGAGCTGATGCTTAAGCATCAGTACGAAGGTATTGAACTTGACTTGAAATATATGGAACGCACGCTTCCTTACGTATATAAATTATGGGGTCGAACGGTACATCTTGAGACCATTATCGAAGATAAACCGGTGCAATTTACATTTGATGGGAAAAAGATCCACCGCAAACTGTTAAATTAACACAATTGCCCTGTATAAGCCTGTTTCCGCTCATTTTTGGGTTGAAACAGGCTTTTTCATGGAGTACATTGAAATATAGGGGGCATTACATCTAAACCCATTAAAATATGATATAATCAACTTTTGTTAGCGCCTTACATTATTGCGCTCATCATTAGAATTTCTTTGATAGAATTAAAGGAGCGAACGAACTTGATCAACTTAGGTAGAAACGAACCGTGCCACTGCGGCAGTGGCAAGAAATATAAAAAATGCTGCCTCGAGAAAGACAGACAGCAGCAGCGCAATGTAAGGGTGGCCACATCAGTCGAAGTCATTACGAATCGGCGCCCTGGATCTGCAGTATCCGCTGTATCTAAGATGCCCCCTGCCCCACAGGTAGCTGATCAGAACTCCCAGATGTCTGCCCTGAACTTTACTGAGATGAGTTGGGAACACGACATGCACCGTGAGCTTGCTGAAACCGCCATTCCTTCAATCGCAGAAGAGTACAAGCTGACCGAAGAAGAGACAAGTGAACTTATCTCTCTGTGGAACAACTATAGCAATAGTGAAGCTCCTCGTTATCGTAAGCCGGGAGGTTTCGCTGGTGCATTAGAATATGTCACTGCAACGAAACAAGGCAGTACCATCAGTCAATCCGAGCTTGCTGCTAAACATGAGGTATCGGCTACAACCCTCTCCAAGAGCATTGGACAGCTGTCTGAATACGCGGAGAAAGCTTCCTTTGCGAGTCAAGGTGTCTAAGTCAGAGCGTCCGAAAGTGCCCTGCTCAGCAGGTCCTTTCGGATTTTTTTATTTAAAATGCGGTGTACAAAATAGATTTCGCCTCAAACTCTTCCACCTTAGAATTATATTCATAGGTAATCACTAGGTCGCCAATATATTGAGAGAAGGATTGTGCAACACCTAGTGTGGCCGTCACGATGCTGTCCTTCACCTCATAATTGACATAATTACCTACAGATACAGGACCAACCTCATCAAATTCTGCGCTCATCTGTATGTATTCTTCTGCAGTCTTCACAGGATCCTTCATCATGATCTCAACCATCTGCATTCCATCAACGATATGGAGCTGTTCCACATAGACCCCTGTTCCATCAGCAGCCGTTAAAAATACAATTGCATCTTCTGTCCCATCCTGCGTAACATCACTTGCCATTAATTGTGCAGCTGCAGTCTCAGAGGCCACACTTCTCCAAGGAAAGTTAAGAAAACGGCCTTCCCATGCCAATGTCATTCCTTCATAGATTCCATCTGTTTCTTGTACCGGATACAATGCATTGTCGGTACCCGATATAACAGCCACTGCATCCATTGCTGGCTCGATTTTTACTTCTTCTGTATTCTCTATATTTGAAAGGGAGCTCCCCTTAATCTCTGCAAAAACAATCGCACTTCCCACAAACATGACACAAGTCAGCAGAATGACTGCTTTAATTAATCTATTCAATTAAAATTTAACTCCTTTATGAATCTATTTCACTTGTCCTTGTCCCATTATATAGCTCATCCTTACATATAAGATAGTCATTCTCGTAATAAATGGGTAAATTTCTTGAAAAGAATGAAAAAACACCTTCTCACTTGATCTGCATGAAAAACCTCATGAGATATGAGTGAGAAGGTGTTTCCTTATTTGAATAAATAGAATGTACAATAACTGCGCTTCAGGCAAGCTTAGCCTTCCCTGTGGTTTGCCTTACAATCAGTTCAGAAGGCTCCATAATGACAGGCGGAGAGTAATCCCGGTTCTCTATGAGCGCAATCAAGCATTCAATCGATTTAATGCCGATGGAATAAATATTTTGATTCACTGTCGTTAGATTTGGCTTGAATACCTGCGCATGATAGGTATTATCGAATCCGACGACAGAGATGTCTTGAGGAACGGACAGCCCGTGCTTCTCTATTTCATGAATGGCACCAAAAGCGGAGAGATCCGAAGCACATACAATGCCTGTCGGCGTGTCTTTGAGTGCAAGCAGTCTGCGCATCGCAGCCGCTCCGCCGTCGAATGTATAATCACATACCTCAAGGTAATTGGTCAGGTATGATAATCCGCAGCTAATCAGGCCTTGTCTGTATCCTTCAAGCCGCATATTTGCAATTGAAGGCCCCAATGTGCCGGATATGTAGGCTATTTTACGATGACCGAGCTCGTAAAGATGCTTGACGCCCTTATGGATTGCATTTTGGTTATCTGTTGTAATATATCCTGCCCGCTTGCCGACAATATCCATATCGACAAACATGGTCGGGATATCCGAATGTATCAATTCGTCAATGCTGCGATTATCGCGCTCCACTCCAAATACGACAACTCCATCCACATTCCGGCTGCGGCAATGCTTAATAAATGAATAATGCGGATCATCAAAGCGAGTGGATAAACGGACCAGATCATATCCGCTGTTCTCAAGCGCTGTCTTAATTCCTTCTAATAGTTCGGCTACATATGGATTGGTGAAGGGGACGGTCAACAACACGCCTACAGTCCATGATCTTCTTTTTACTAACCCCCTTGCAACTACATTCGGTTGATAGTGCAGCTGCTCAATGGCCAGGTTTACTCTTTTACGTGTTTTGTCACTTACATCGGGATAATCATTCAGCACCTTTGAAACGGTAGCAACTGAGACCCCGGCTTCTTTAGCCACATCATGGATCGATGCCATTTGATCACCTCTTACGTTCTCATTATCCAAAACGCATTCGTATGCTTGTTAGCTTGGTTTTGCATGAATGAATTCATTATAGCCTAAAAGGTGTGATCCTCATAGAATTAAATTGTATGCGCTTACTATTTACAATTTATTGGATATTTGGAAGAGACAAAAGACATTGTAATGCCTTTTGCTCTTTAGTACTGCATAGAAGTTAGGAATGAGCAGCTTGCAGCTCTTTGAGATCACCGGATACGGATTCCATGACTTGAACAAATGCCATTAGCTCACTGGAGCTGAATACTTGCTTTCTTGCATTATCCGACGTATTATCAGACTCGGTCTGCACTTGATCCAGCTTCGTTCTAATACTGTTCAGCACGCTCTGGATCTGCTCCATTGCCTTCTTGGAGCCCGTAGCCAGCTTGCGGATCTCGCCTGCAACGATCTCAAAGCCCCTTCCGCTATCTCCCGCGTGAGCAGCCTCAATTGCTGCATTGAGTCCCAGAAGATGACTTTGGTCTGAGATTTCTCGGATGAGACTCCCCATCTTTTGAATTTCTTTTACTTCTTGATTCAGGTCATCGATCAGCTTGTGGGCTGATTCCTGGGAAGCTGCGGTCTGTCTCGCGGTCTCGGATATCAGCTCCGTGTTGTGAAGCAGCTCATCAATCATACCGGTCAGTCTCTGAGACACCTCTGTAATCGCCTGCAGCAGGCGATCCTGCTCATCAGCAATATCCGTGATCTTCTGCTTCTCCTTCCCTTCGTAAGCTTCGAGCACAAGCTGGGAATCGAAATTAAACATCTTGCTCAGTGCATGAATTACTGGATACCATCCATTTGGCATGATTTGCTGTACCATGCTGGTCGCCACATCGAGATACACCATATAACTACCTAAGTAAAAATCGGATTTGAGTCCAATTTTCGAATGAATCAGCCCGATTTGGATTCGCTTCTCAATAAATTCTTCATCTATATGCCCATCCGTCAGGGATATAAAGTACCAACGCTGTGTCTGCTTCAAACGTTCTATTGTCGAGTATTTCGTAATGATGCTCCTTAGTTCTTCCACTTGTCCTATTCTGTCGTATAACCGATCAACAACCTCATCTACTATTTTTTCAAAAATAGGACGATGCTTATGAAGCAATTCAAGCTCCAGATTCGTAATCCCTATGTAGGCCAGCTGTCGTTCTCGTTCTTCGGAAACCTCAATCATCGCGAAAAATCTTCCTCCTTGCAACCATTTTGCCTTATATTAGTATTTTGTTACTTCGAACAATCATTATAGACCTTAAATACCATAATATCATAATCCTAAAGTCCTATTTTGCATTTTTCTTCCTATTCTTATTTCGGGTCGACAAATAAAAACACGCTGTCTGAACTGCAACATTTACAGCAATCAGACAGCGTATTATGAGATGGGGTTAAGATCTTTGCAAGGGGATAGGTGTAAACAATGTAAATCAGCGGTTCAACAAGCTGCCTACATAACGCAACAGCTCATTTGCACAGACAGGGCAATAGCCGTGCTCGTCAATCAGTCTGGAGCTGACCTCATTAATACGTTTCAGCTGATTTGCATCCGGAGTTTTAGTTGAAGTTGTGATCTTCACGATATCCTTCAGATCAGCGAACAGCTTCTTCTCAATCGCTTCACGAAGTCGATCGTGGCTGCTGTATTCGAATTTTTTGCCTTTACGGGAATAGGCTGAAATCCGAATTAGAATTTCCTCACGGAAGGCTTTTTTCGCATTTTCAGAAACTCCGATCTGCTCTTCGATGGAACGCATGAGGCGCTCATCTGGATCCATCTCCTCATCGGTCAGAGGATCACGTATTTTACTCCAATTGCAGAAGGCTTCAATATTGTCCAGATAATTCTCAAACAACGTCTTGGCCGACTCCTCGAAGGAGTAAACGAAAGCCTTCTGTACCTCTTTTTTCGCAAGCTCATCGTATTCTTTGCGTGCTACCGCGATAAAGTTCAAATACCGCTCACGTTCTTCTTTCGTGATGGAGGCATGTTGATCCAATCCGTCTTTGATTGCTCTTAATATATCCAGTGCATTGATGCACTCCAAATCCTGCTTGATCAGTGCACTTGAAATCCGGTTGATGACGTAACGTGGATCAATTCCAGTCATGCCCTCTTCCAGATATTCACTCTGCATTTCTTTGAGGTCAGCTTCTTTGTAGCCCTCAACCTCTTCCCCATCATACATTCCCATTTTTTTAACGAGATCCATGCCTTGTTTTTTGGATTCCTTTAACCGAGTGAGAATGGAGAAGATGGCAGCCGTCTTCAGAGCATGAGGCGCAATATGAACATGCCGCATATCGCTTTGTTCGATCAGCTTTTTATATATTTTCTCTTCTTCTGACACCTTCAAATTGTAAGGAATCGGCATGACGATCATCCGGGACTGTAGTGCCTCATTTTTCTTGTTCGATATAAACGCCTTATACTCCGATTCATTCGTATGGGCAACAATCATCTCATCTGCACTAATAAGAGCGAATCTGCCTGCCTTAAAGTTTCCTTCCTGGGTAAGGGAGAGCAGGTTCCATAGAAATTTCTCATCGCATTTGAGCATCTCCTGGAATTCCATCAAGCCGCGGTTTGCTTTGTTTAACTCCCCGTCAAACCGATAAGCACGCGGATCGGATTCTGAGCCGTACTCCGTAATGGTTGAGAAATCGATACTTCCGGTCAGGTCAGCAATATCCTGAGATTTCGGATCAGAAGGGCTGAAGGTACCGATCCCGATTCGGTTGTCTTCCGATATAAATACCCGCTCTACACGTACCTTTTCGATGTCACCGCCATACTCTGTTTTCAGCCGCATTTGGCAGGAAGGACATAAATTTCCTTCAATCCTTACTCCCAGCTCTTTCTCTACCTCAGGTCGGAGCTCCAGCGGAATTAAATGAAGCGGGTCTTCATGCATTGGGCAGCCTTCAATCGCGTATACTGCCCCTTTCTCTGTGCGGGAGAATTGCTCCAGGCCTCGTTTAAGCAGAGTCACGAGCGTCGATTTCCCCCCACTGACTGGACCCATCAAGAGCAAGATCCGCTTGCGGACATCAAGTCTCCGTGCTGCAGAATGGAAATATTCCTCAACAAGCTTCTCTACGCTTCGGTCTAGTCCAAAAATCTCCTGCTCAAAAAACTTGTAATGCTTGTGTCCACCAATCTCTTCCACGCCATATGATTTGATCATTTCATACACTCTTGCGTGAGCCGTCATTGCAGGTGTTGGGTCCTTTTTTAGAATATCAATATAATCTTTGAATGTACCCGACCAAGATAAACGATCACTCTCAGCCCGAAATTCAGCAACGCGTTCAAAAATGTTCATGCTCCTTCGTACCTCCCATGGCTCCATAATGATTCAGCGTCCACTCCGAATAAGGTCAATTCATAAGCTCCCCTGCTTCAAATCTTCCCACTAGCGTTTAAATATGCAATCATCTCGCCTACCCTCAAGCTTGACGATTTGATCTAAAAAAAGTGTATTACATACCTATGCGTCAATTCGGATAAGTTGCCTGTTTTTTTGTGACAGGTTCTCTTTTCGGGGAATGAACAACATATGGATCTTAAAATGAACCCTTCCAAGTCGTATGCTATACTTGATTAGATAGGAATGTTTATGATAGAGCTTATCTATACGTTTATGTACTTCTCCAGTAAATTAGACATGGATTTGATGTTCGATTCCAGAGGAATAGCTGCACAGCAATAAAGGAGTTTGATCAACAATGGCCGTTCAATATGAAACCGAATTATACGAGCCGATAAAGTCCTATTTTGAGAGGCAAGGATACCATATTAAATCCGAAGTGAAATATTGTGATCTGGTGGGTATACGAGAGGATCTCGCTGACCCGTTAATTGTGGAGATCAAGAAGACCTTTAATTTGTCGCTTCTGCTGCAAGGAATGCAAAGATTAAAAACGAGCAGTAATGTGTATCTTGCTGTTGAACGTAACCGGGTGAAGCGCGGGGCTGCCAATCAGCGGTTTGGAGAGATTACAGATCTGTGCAAAAAGCTGGGTTTGGGTCTCATCACCGTAACACGGTACAAAACGAAACCGGCGCTTGTCGATTGCTTATGCGTACCAGAGGCAGTCATCACTTCTTCAAAAACAATGAAAAGACGCAAAGACCTTCTGCTCAAGGAATTTGATGGACGCAGCGGCGATTACAACCTGGGCGGCAGCCACAAGGCCAAGCTTGTCACTGCCTACAGAGAGCGTGCACTTCGAGTTGCACAGGCGCTGGCTCCCATTCCCTATGCCTCTCCTGCAGAGCTTGCCAGACAGACAGGAATAACGAATACTGCGTCCATTCTGCAAAAAAATTATTATGGCTGGTTTACCAGAATTGAGCGCGGCCGATATACACTAAGTGAGCAGGGAAGAACTGACTTGGACAAGTACTATGCAGTTCTTCAGCAATATCCACTTCCATAAGCAACACAAAAAGACTGGATGCGAATATTATCGCATCCAGTCTTAATATTAGAAGTAGCTATTAGAAACGGGAAGCCGTCTCAGCGACTTTTCTAAGACCTTCTTGTACAATTTCAGCAGAACGGTCAGGGAAGGCATTATGTCCTTCAATTACCAGAACTTCAGGGTTTTGAATGCCCCAGAAGCCAAATGCAGAAGCTACGTATTTCACAGCCATTTCAACAGCTGCCAGAGGACCTTCAGAGTAAACGCCGCCGCGTGCGTTCAGAAGTACCACTTTCTTCTCGCCTGCAAGACCTACTGGACCTTCAGGAGTGTATTTAAATGTAACACCTGCTTGGCTCAAGTAAGAAATGTAGTTAACCAGCGGTGCAGGAACAGTAAAGTTCCAGAGCGGAAATGCTACAACGACTTTATCAGCTTCCAAGAATTGCTTTTGGTAAAAAGCAGCCAGATCAGCAGCTTCTTGTTCTGCTGGAGTCGTCTCGATGCCTTTAGCTACTTTGAACGTTCCTGTTGCGGCATTGTTGCCGTAAGCCGGAAGGTTAGCTGCAAACAGATCCAATTCAATAATGTTGTCTGTCGGATTTGCTTCCTTGTATGCGTTATAGAATGCGTCGTACATTTGTACGCTGATCGCTTGATCCGCTGGACGGTCATTTGCTTTGATAAACAATACGTTTGCCATAATAGTATATTCTCTCCCTAAATAAGTGTATTTATCTCTATATGTCATTTGAAACCAACTAAGAAAGTGATTGCAACTGACTAATAAACATTATATATAAAAATGTTAGTGAGTTCAATATATATATTTTCTTCTTTAGACAAAATTCCACATTCACTACTATTATAAAGTTCATTAAGACGAAAAAAAAGAGAGGAAGCTCCTCTCCTTATGTCAACATTATGTCTCTTTAACTCCGTGCCGTAAATTCGGATATCGCTTCACTGATCAAATTCATCCCGAGTAACAGCTCTTCTCTGCCGGGTCTGCTAAAATTGAGTCTAATAAAATGCTCTGTCTGCTTGCCAGGAGAGCATCTTGCGCCTGGCAAAAATGCTACGCCTTTGTGCAGCACAGCTTTGAGCAGCGTCTCGCTGCCAAGTCCGGGTGGAAGCTCAATCCAGAGGTACATCCCTCCTGCTGGCGGATCGTATTTTACATGCTTGAACCCCGGTCTTTTTAACAGCTCCAGCATCAGCTTAAGCCTCACCTCATACTCTCGGTTGAGCAGCGCCAGATGTTCATTCCAATTGAAGGAGGTTGAGCCCAGCAATTGGTACAATATTTGTTGATTAATCGGACTGGATTGCCAGTCAGCCATCTGCTTCAATGAGGACATACCCTGGATCAGCCTTTTATCACCGGTCGCCCATCCCGTACGAAGGGCAGGAGCGATCGTTTTGCTGAAAGAGCCAATATACAGTACATGATTTCCATCATCCTCTTGATCTATCGCATATAGAGCAGGATAACGCTCAGAGAAGGAATTTGCTGAATCATCTGCCCCAAAATGCAATTCACCGTAGGAATCGTCCTCAATGATTAGGACACTGTATTTTCGACATAGATCCAATACCGCCTTACGTCTGCGAAGAGTCCATAATATTCCGGTTGGATTAGAAAAACTGGGTGCAGCAAAAAGCAGTTTCGGACGATGCTTCTGAAACTGCTCTTCAAGATGTTCTGGGACAATGCCCTCCGTATCGGTGAAAACAGGTAATATGACCGCACCTTGCATCTGCAGCACCTGAAGACATCCGGGCGATGTCGGGTTCTCCACGACAACCGTATCGCCAGAATCGACCAGAAGCCTGGTGACCAGATCAATGGTCTGCTGTGTGCCTGATGTCAGCAGTATTCGTTCCTCTGTGGTACGGATTCCTTTTCGCATCTCCCAATCCTTGCGAATCCAGCTTCTTAGAGGCAGGAAGCCTTCTGGCTCACCATATTGCAGAACGGAAGGATCTGAAGAGAAGACAGCATGTGCCGCTTCGCCCAATCGTTTAATTGGGAAAAATTCCTCCGCAGGAAGCTCTTCAGCCAGTGAGATAAACGAACCTTGTCTTCTGACTCTGTTCGTCCTGCTCGCATGTGAAGACAACAGCCTGGAGGAATGGGAAGCAAAGGAGAACTCCATGTATTTCCCCCCTATCCGGGTAATCGCCCCATCTCTTAATTCCTCTCTCTATCGGGACGTATAAAGACTATTCGCCGTTCACATCTATTATGCCTTGTTACACATACTGCTGTTTCTTATGTAGTTTGGAATACAGAGTAAACTGTTCGATAGCTTGAGCCCGGCTGGACACGCCCAGTTTGGTATATATTTTGCGGAGATAGTTGTCAACCGATCTTCTGCTGACATCGATTTCATTAGCAATTTTATCGTAGGTCACACCTTGAACGATCCGTTCCATAATGAAGATTTCCATATCTGTAAGCTGAAGATGAATGTCTAGTTCCTGGTCCACCGTGTTCGACCACTCGTCATTAGTCAGCCACTGCAAAGGGATCGAGGCCAGCCCCTCTCGGAGACCGGAAATCATATGAATAAGCTTCATGGGCGAAGATTGCTTAGACAGCATTCCACTTGCGCCTAGACTGATATATCGCTTATACAGATTCAAATTATCCTCATCCGTCATCACGACAATATGGGTATTTGGAGAGACCTGCTTCATCTCTACGATGAATTGGTCCGCATTTCCGTCAGGCAATTTGTAATCGATTAGAACGAGGTCTGGCTTCAGGCTGCTCACTTGAGCTAACCCATCCTCCCCCGTGGAAACCATCGCGCGGACTAATAGGTCCTGATGCTCTTCCAATATTAATTTTGTACCTAGCATGCTGGTCGGATGGATATCAATCAAGACCACCTGCCATACCTTTCTCATACAAGCTCCTCCTAGTTCATTAATAGATATAATTTATGAAATTCGATAGAATGTGCGGCAATTGTAGTTTAGAGGAAGCACAGCCCAAAAAGGATAAAAATAAATCACATTTCACCAAAAAAGACATCCCTCTTTAGTCCTTAATTTGGATTATATATGAAATTGTATCCTAGGACTTCCTTCCGATGCAATCTCTTTTTCCTTTTTTCGCTAAAGAAGTTCTTTTTTGCGTATGAGGCGGCCCCATGATAGAATGAGGACTGGAAAATTTATAGAATTTTGTAGGAACAACACGAGGAGTGGTGAAATGAATCCATCAACAGAAGAGAACACAAGCCATCACACCCGGCAAGCTGCAAGAAGAAGCAAACGATCTGTCCGTCTATTTCTAGTATTATGGATTATTATTATTGCCTTAGGAGCTGCGGCAGCCTATTTATACAGCAATCATTTAAGAGAACAAATGGTACTAGAAATTAAGACCT
This sequence comes from Paenibacillus urinalis, assembly GCF_028747985.1. NCBI lineage: Bacteria > Bacillati > Bacillota > Bacilli > Caryophanales > Paenibacillaceae > Paenibacillus > Paenibacillus urinalis. Next base: position 1,700,884 of record NZ_CP118108.1, on the reverse strand, counting down.
ACAACGATCAGCAGTTGACGGCCGTCAAGAAGGAGTATCAGACACAGCTGGATGAAATATCCAGTGAGCTGGTCAGCCTGCAGGAGCAAGTGCAGTCCTTCAATGAGCTGCTGACCTTCACAAAGGACAATGCAGGCAATACAACCGATAACAGTAATCAGCTATATTCAGAGCTTAGAGAAGTGAAGCAGCAGCTGGATACGCTCCAGAAGAAGATGGATCTGTTAAAATGATGACTTCACTCCAAAAACTAAATCGCTTTTTCATGCTGATTACAGCTCCATTTATCGGTCTGCTTATGTACCTGCTCTTATTGCAGCCAACGCTGGATCTAAGTTCGCTAGCGCCAAAGGAAGCTCACATCCCGCAAAACACGATCATCTCCCAAACGGAGGATATCAGCCAAGGTTTGGCGGAAGCGAAAGTGCTGGCCGAGACGACCTCTTCATACATTCAAAAAACAACCGAGTTGTATGAGAGCACGACTAAAACGATGAACAGCATTGCGAACATGACTGCAGCACAAGCCAGGAAACCCGAAGCAATCTATAACAAGCGGATATCTGCCAAGCTCGGCACACCGATTGAACAAGTGAACAGTGACCGGATTCGGATTGAACTATACAAAATGAACCCAGGCCTATATAAAGGCTATGCCATGAAGATCAAGCTCAAGGATCCGAGTGCTATGAAGATGTCCATTGGTGAAGGTGTGGGCAAATCGCAAACGACGATGCAGGCTGTCGCACGCAGTGGTGCGGTTGCCGGCATTAATGCCGGGGGATATGCTGATGCAGGCGGCAGTCGGTATCCTCTAAGCACCACGGTGGCTAACGGCAAATACCTGACTGGCTTTCATCCCAGCACGAAGGATCTTTCCTTTGTCGGCCTTAGCAAGGAAGGAAAGCTGATTGGAGGAAGATTTACGAAGCAATCGGACCTGGACAAGCTGGAGCCTGCATTCGGCGCTACCTTTGTCCCCATGCTCCTCAAGGACGGCAAGAAGCTGATCATTCCATCCAAATGGAAAACAACGCCGAAGCGAGCGCCAAGGACAGTCATTGGCAATTATAAGGATGATCAGCTGCTCATTCTGGTGGTGGATGGATACGATGAAAAAGGCAGCTCGGGAGCGACACTACAAGAGCTTCAGAACAAAATGTACAAGCTTGGGGTACAAAATGGCTATAACCTGGATGGCGGCGGCTCCTCTTCGCTGATTCTGAACGGACGTGTCGTGAATACACCTTCGGACGGTGTCCTGCGTAAGCTGCCCACCCATTTTCTTTTCTTTGAGTAAACATTTACGAATTAGGAAAAAGATTCCTTTTTGAGACAAGTATCAGTATAATAGGATTTACAAGGTAACAGGAGGTGGATGACATGTCATTTTCGTTGACTTTCTGGATCGTCGCCCTGGTGCTTGCATTGTATTTGGGAGGCATATTGACTTCTTCTTACAATGATGACAAGACGAAGGGGCTGTAAGGCTCACCAAAGAAGCTCTCCTCGACTGAGGAGAGCTTCTTTCTGTATAAGCCTACGCTTGCTTGGGCTTGGATTGATCTAAGTTTAGGCGTTCTCTTGAAGACCCGTCATTTCTGTGAGACACACGCCGCAAATATAACGATCTTTGAACTCGCTTACTTCTTCCATTGATCCGCAGAAAATACATTTTGGACGATAACGCTCCAGAATAATATGATCACCTTGCACTAAAATTTCAACGGGATCTCCTTCATTCATCTGATACCTTTTACGCAAAGATTTCGGCAGCACGATTCTTCCGAGCTGATCCACCTTACGTACGACTCCAGCAGGTTTCATTAACGGTACACACTCCTGTTCATTTTTCTTTCTTTGTAGGTACATTTGTACTATGTTTATACATTCGCTGTTTTTTTGTCGAATCCTGCAAGAATTAATAAAAATATTAACTTTATTTTAGGAACCCATTTTTTGAAAGTATGTTACCAAAGGTTGGGATTTAATTCATTCCAGGATAATCCAGCTGCCTTAGTGCTTCATAAACGATAATTGCCGCCGAATTCGACAGATTCAAGGATCGGACTGCATCCGTCATCGGCATTCGCATGCAGGTATCTGGGTTTGCATTAATTAGCTCAGGCGGAAGACCTTTTGTCTCTTTTCCAAATACTAGGAAATCTCCATCCTGAAACTTGAAATCACTGAAACGATTTTTCGCTTTGGTGGTTGCATAGAAAAAACGGTGATCCGCATATTTCTGCCGAACTTCATCAAACGAATCATGATACTCGATATTTACGGAATGCCAGTAGTCCAACCCGGCCCGTTTGAGTGTGCGGTCATCTGTGTTAAATCCGAGCGGATGCACCAGATGCAGATGTGTTCCTGTTGCTGCGCAGGTTCTTGCTATATTTCCTGTGTTTGCTGGAATCTCGGGTTCCACAAGTACGATATGTAATGCCATTGACTCTAATCCCCTCTTATAATGGACTGCAGAATTTCGCCCTATCATTCAGCAAATCCTGACTCACTTCATCCATGAAATTAATTAATCGTATGAATCAGCTTCATAATACCCCTAACTAATGATTTATGAAAATGATTCGGTATAACATAAAATTATAATATAAAAAAGCACCTCCCACAATATTTGCAGGAAGTGCCCTGTATTTCCCTAACATGTATTACAGCTTAGCCATGTGTCTTCTGGAATTGTTTCATAAAATCAGTCAGCGCCTGTACACTCTCCATTGGGACCGCATTGTAAATCGAAGCACGCAAGCCGCCTACGCTGCGATGGCCCTTCAAGCCGATAAACCCTTCTTGCTCAGATTGCTTGATAAACTCCTTCTCCAGTCCCTCATCCGCAAGTCGGAAGGTAACATTCATTCTTGAACGGTCTGCCGTATCAGCACAGCCTTGGAAGAAGCCATTGCTATCATCGATCGTATGATACAGGATGCCTGCCTTCTCTTCATTCTTAGCCTCTACGCCGGCAAGACCTCCTTGCTCTTCAATCCACTTCAGCACTTCATTCACCATATAAATACCGAAGGATGGTGGTGTGTTATAAAGAGAATTGTTGCTTACAAAGGTATCGTAACGGAGCATAGAAGGGAGATGTTTAGGCGATTCGGTAACAAGCTCCTCTTTAGCAATAACGACAGTAACTCCGGATGGTCCAAGATTTTTTTGGGCACCTGCGTAGATCATATCGAATTTCGTCATATCAAGTGCTCTGCTTAGAATATCACTGGACATATCTACAATGAGTGGAGTCGTTCCAGTATCCGGGAAGTCTCTAAACTGTGTGCCCTCTATTGTTTCATTTGAAGTCATATGCAGATAAGCGGCATTGCTGTTCAGATTAAGATCAGAGAGTTCTGGAAGCTTCATGAACTTCGAGGACTCGCCTGATGCAATAATGCTTGTCTCGCCGATCAGTTTTGCCTCAGACAGCGCCTTCTTCGCCCAGCTCCCTGTATGTACATAATGAGCAGTTTGACCGGCAGACAGGAAATTCATCGGGATCATCGCGAATTGTGTGCTTGCCCCGCCTTGCAGGAACAATACTTTGTAGCCTGTCGGGTTACCGAGAAGCGCCAGAAGGCGTTCCTGCGCTTCGTTATGAACAGATTCATAAACGGCCCCGCGATGGGACATCTCCATAATCGACATGCCTGTGTTCTTATAATCGACAAATTCAGCCTGTGCCCGAGTGAGCACCTCTAATGGCAGTGCTGCAGGTCCCGCATTAAAGTTAAATGCTCTCTTATTCAATCTAAAAACCGCCCTTCTCTCCAAGTTGTTCTACTCAAATATAACATCTAATGATACGTATGATTATTGGTATGATAGCAGTAATCGTTCGTGTCTTCAAGTGTTTTTCACACGAATATAAGGCAGTATCGTTACAAATAAGGGAAACCCCCGGGAAACTAGATTTCCCGAGGGCTTATAATTAATGATAATGTAATATGAGTGCTGATTAGCAGTCGAAGTACAGGCTGTATTCGTGTGGATGAACACGGATTGATACAGCTTTAGCTTCAGCACGTTTGAATTCAATGTAGTTATCAATGAATTCTTTAGTGAATACGCCGCCTTCTGTCAAGAACTCAAAGTCAGATGCAAGAGCGTCAAGCGCCTCGTCTAGAGAAGCTGGTACGCTGCGGATGTTCTCTTTGTCTGCATCAGACAATTCATAGATGTTCTTGTCGATTGGACCATATCCAAGCTCAGTTGGGTTGATCTTGCGTTTGATTCCGTCAAGACCTGCCATAAGCATTGCTGCAAATGCAAGATAAGGGTTAGCAGTAGAGTCCGGAGTACGGAACTCGATACGACAACCTTTAGGTGTTACAGCTGCCACTGGAATACGTACCGCTGCAGAACGGTTACCTTTGGAGTATACAAGGTTAACTGGCGCTTCATAACCAGGTACAAGACGTTTAAACGAGTTTGTACTAGGGTTAGTGAGTGCGATCAGTGCTGGAGCATGGTACAGAATACCGCCAATGTAGTGAAGCGCCATTTCACTAAGGTTCGCGTATGCGCCTTTTTCATAGAACAAAGGAGTATCGCCGTCAAAGATAGATTGGTGAACGTGCATTCCGCTGCCGTTATCGCCGAAGAGCGGTTTAGGCATGAAGGTTGCCACTTTACCATATTGACGAGCTGTGTTATGAACGATGTATTTGTAAACGAGCAGGTTATCTGCTGTTTTCTTCAATGTATCAAAACGGAAGTTGATTTCTGCTTGACCCGCAGTTGCAACTTCATGATGGTGACGCTCAACGCGAATCCCTACTTCATCAAGAAGACGGGACATTTCACTGCGGATATCTTGTTGAGTATCCATTGGAGCGACAGGAACATATCCGCCTTTAGTGCGGATCTTGAAACCAAGGTTACCGCCTTCTTCTTTGCGGTTTGTGTTCCAAGCTGCTTCTTCGGAATCAACATAGTAAGAAGAGCTGTTCGTTCCACTTTCATAACGTACGTCGTCAAAGATAAAGAATTCGGATTCCGGAGCAAAGTTTGCACGTGTACCGATACCTGCTTTTTGCAGATATTCTTCCGCTTTAACAGCAATACCGCGCGGGTCACGCTCATAACGCTCTCCGTCTGGAGTGAAAATATCACACATTACGTTTAGTGTAGGATGTGCTGTGAATGGGTCAATGAAAGTGGATTCTGGATCCGGCATCATAACCATATCGGATTCTTCGATACCGCGGAAGCCTGGAATAGAAGATCCATCAAATGCTACCCCGTTAACAAAGGTTTCTGCTTCAACTTCAGAAGCTGGCAGAGAGATATGGTGAGCGCGGCCAGATAGATCTACAAAACGAAAATCTACCCATTCAATGTTGTTTTCCTGAATTGATTTCAATACATTTTCAACAGACATGTGTTCTTCCTCCCAAATTTTCCGAACATTTGACGACCTAAGCCTTGTGAATGTTCATTAAATCGAATTTTCAACTGAGGTAAGTATAAATCCCAAATCTTACATCGTCAATACTTATGTCAGGTATTTTTTATACTAGTGTAAGATATACTCACACTTTAATGAAAAAATACGAATATAGACAAATAGCCTAAATCTCCGGTTTCGTTGCCGGAAAGATAGGCTTATTTATCACATGAGAATGATACATTTAATTTGTCATTTTATCAATATTTTACCTATTATCAATAAAATTCGTCTTTGTCAATATTAACGACTTGCAGTTATTGGTGATTTCTTTGTATTAAATGTCTTACCTACGATTGGAGCGAGCTTCTCTAGATCCTGAAGCAACTGAGCAAACTGATCCGGGAACAACGATTGAACACCGTCGCCCGTCATCGAATTATCAGGGTCTGTATGCATTTCAATAATCAATCCATCCGCTCCAGCTGCCACAGAAGCCTTCGTCATCGGTTCAACAAGCTCTCTGCGTCCCGTTCCATGACTAGGGTCAGAAATGACCGGCAGATGGCTGAGCTGCTGAAGTACAGGAATTGCTGACAAATCCAGTGTATTACGAGTGTAAGTCTCAAATGTACGGATTCCGCGTTCGCAGAGCATCACGTTCGGATTCCCTCCCGCCAGGATGTACTCGGCTGCATTCAAGAATTCATCATAAGTTGCACTGAAGCCGCGTTTAAGAAGCACAGGCTTACCGCAGGTTCCGAGCTTGCGAAGCAAGTCAAAATTTTGCATGTTACGTGTTCCAACTTGAAGGATATCTGCGTACTCGGCACAAATGTCTACATATTCAGGTGTCATGACTTCAGTAATGGTTAGAAGGTCGTGTTTCTTCCCCGCTTCCGCCATCATGATAAGACCCTCCACCCCAACACCTTGGAAGCTGTAAGGGCCGGTCCGTGGTTTAAATGCTCCACCGCGAAGTATCTGACCGCCTGCTGCCTTGACAAGTCCAGCAATCTCATCGATCTGCTCTGCGGATTCAACCGCACAAGGACCGCCCATGACGACCAGCTCACCGCCGCCAATATTGACTCCCTTTATTGAAATGACTGTATCTTCAGGATGAAAGTCTCTGCTTGCTAATTTGTATGATTTCGAAATTTTGACCACGTTCTCTACACCTTTCATTTGTCGTAAATGTTCTGCTAATTTGGGTTCAACGGAGCCAATGAGACCGATGACTGTCCGATCCTTCCCTCTCGAGAGATGAACCTGGAGCCCTTCCTTCTCAATGACGGCAATAATATCCTGAAGCTGTTCCTCTGGCGTAGAGTTTCCTGTTATAACGATCATATATCATCGATACCTGCCTCTCGATAAGAAATTAAAGTCCGTTTATGAATGACCTCATATTTTGTATAAGTTATTTCACACTTAAACGCTTGTTCGCTTTTAAGCTTTTATACGTTAAAGCAACTATACATCATTATTTCTCATTCGTCAATAATAGATTAGCTTATGTACGCCCCCTACCTTTTGACACTGTCCCAAGCATAAATTTCTAAAATCGAGTAGGAGGCTACCCATTAATTGAGTAGCCGACCTCTCACACCACCGTACGTACCGTTCGGTATACGGCGGTTCAACCGCTTAAGTGCAAGTTACGTAAATGCTCGTACTGAGCAGGGAAGTCATAATACCCTGCTTGTGCGAGCCTTTTGTTTGTTATGGAACGAGACAACACCGGGCTTCCGGCGATGCGCCAGTATCCCAGTCGTGAGTTTGCCCATTGGTAGGCCTGCCACTCCGGTATTCCCAGTTTTCGCAGGTTTTGCGCCTTTGTTCTTGGCTTCTTCCATTGTTTCCAGATGTACATACGGAATCGTCTTCTCAACCATTCGTTCCATCTCTGCAGAGTCCGTTTCATGTCCGCTACGTAGAAGTAACCTATCCAGCCGCGAATATAGACCTTCACCTGCTCCATCACTTGACGGACATTCTTGCCCTGGCTGCGTTTCGTGAGTTCCTTCAGTTTCTTCTTTGCTTTCGCAAGAGATTGTCCATGGGCGCGGATGTGTACTCGGTCCCTGCTCTTTCCCAGAGCAAAACCAAGGAATTTAAAATGCTTTCGGGCCACGATGCTTACGACTTTGCTTTTCCGTCGATTTATCTGAAGTTTCATTCGCTTCTCTAGATACTTCTGGCAGGACTCCAACAGCCGCGTTGCTGCACGTTTGCTTTTCGCCAGCACTACAATGTCATCTGCGTAGCGGATCACATTCACTTCTCGGCTTTTCATCTCTTGGTCGAACTCATTCAAATAGATATTCGCCAGCAGCGGCGATAGCGGGCCACCTTGAGGTGATCCTTCTTCCGTTTCGCGCCGCACTCCGTGCTCCATGACCCCGCTTTTGAGATACTTCTTGATCAGATCAGTTACCCGCTTGTCCTGGATTTGTTTGCGCAAAAGATTCATAAGCAGCTCATGGTTCAGCGTGTCAAAATATTTGGATAGATCGATTTCTACTGCGTAGTCGTATCCCTGCTCCGCATACTCTTTTACTTTGCGAATGGCTTGCTGCGCACTCCGCCCAGGGCGGTAGCCATAGCTTCCTTCCGCGAATAACGGTTCGAACAGGGGTTGTAGCTGCTGCGATATCGCTTGCTGAATCACGCGGTCTATTACCGTAGGGATACCGAGCTTCCGCACTCCACTTCCATCTGGTTTCGGGATTTCTTTACGCCGTACCGGGTTTGGTTTGTAGCTTCCGTCCCGGATACTTTCCAAAAGCCCCTCTCTGTGTTCCCGTAACCACGGTAGTGCCTCCTCGACTGTCATTCCATCGATTCCCGGTGCTCCGTGATTACGTTTGACCCGCTTGTAGGCCTTGTTCAGGTTATCCCTGTTTAGTATCCTCTCAAGCATGTCCGTTGCACCGCCTCTTTCTCTACGTTCCCGAGTGCCGGCACTCCGCGCTCCCGCATACTCTTCGCATTCCATGCTATCCCTTTGCAGGCAGCCCTTTCGGTATTCTGCTTTCATCGTGCCGATGCTCCTTCCAGTCTATACTCGAGGCTTACGATTGTTCGGCCCTTCCCGAAAAAAAACTTCTCGGTACTATGGCCTCTGCTGACTTCTCACAGCAAGCTTTACTCCGTCTTTTCGGATTTTTTTTTTTCCTACCGGACGTCTGTGAGACCTCCCCGGGTAAGAGCGATAGCCTTCCCCTCATCCATCTGCCACATTTACATGCCGGGATTCGGGCAGTATTGGACTTCGCTTTGATTAGCAAGCTCGTCCGTCCCGTCATGCCTTGTATGTGATTCCTGTTCGTCAGACCGAGGGTTTGCCTCCGGCTTCCTTCAGATTCCGCCTCGCGGCGGACACCCTTGCCTTTGGCTAACAGTTCCTACTGCCAAGCCTGTAGCGGACTTTCACCGCCGAGCTATCGCCCATGCCGGGCGCACTAAAAGAGGAAGATCAGCAAGTTGCCGACCTTCCTCGTGATAGTATTATGATTTGGTTTTGACCCGTACGGGTGGAAGCAGCTTCTTCATGTTGATGGTCCGCTGGATTTCCCAAGTCTCCGGTTTGTCATGATCATATTGCTCCAGATAGGTAATGACTTCCTTCGTAATTGGAGTAGGCGTGGATGCTCCTGAAGTTACAGCTACTTTATTGACGCCTTGAAGCCACTCCTGTTTAATCTCTGTTACATCAGACACCCGGTAAGCTGTAGTCCCTGCAATCTCTTCTGATACTTGAGCCAAACGATTGGAGTTATTGCTGCGCGGATCACCGACAACGATAACGAGATCGGCTTGACCCGCTTGCTCTGCAACAGCCTCCTGGCGAACCTGAGTCGCCAAACAAATCTCATTATGCACTTCTGCACCCGGATATTTTTCCAGCAGCTTCTTCATAATGTGCTTGATATCCCATTGGCTCATCGTCGTTTGGTTTGTAATGATGATTCTGCCATTTGGAACATTTAGTGCATCAATCTCGTCCTCACGTTCAATTAAGTGAACACAATCCGGTGCAATGCCAATGGCTCCCTCTGGTTCAGGATGCCCCTTCTTACCGATATAAATAATCTGATAGCCTTCTTGCGACTTTTCTTTAATCAGGTCATGAGTCTTAGTTACATCCGGGCATGTTGCATCAACAGTCGTAAGACCTTTGTCTCTTGCCAGCTTGCGCACTTCAGGAGAGACCCCGTGAGCTGTAAAAATAACCGTGCCCTTCTCAACCTGCTTCAAGATCTCCATCCGATTCGGGCCATCAAGCGTAATAATGCCTTCGTCTTCAAAGGAATTCGTCACATGGCTGTTATGAACGATCATACCAAGTATATAAATGGGCCGCGGTAAATCCAAATTGTTCGCCGCCTGTCTTGCGAGCACCATAGCATCTACCACACCATAGCAGTAACCGCGAGGAGAAATTCGTAGTACTTCCATGTTGCCACCTGCTTTCTTTACACATAATGGAGCCTGTAATCTTCGTCTAAGAAAAGAGCTCCGCATTTCGTATTATACCTTATTCCAGAGGGGGAGCCAACTCGAGCGGGAGCCATACAATAAATGTTGTTCCTTCTCCCAGCTTAGTTACAACCTCCACTGATCCGTTATGCTCGTCAATAATCCATTTTGCGATGGATAATCCAAGTCCAGTCCCCTTCGTGATCCCCCTTGACTCATCTGCTCGGTAGAAGCGGTCAAAGATGTAAGGAACCTCATTCTTATCCATTCCTATGCCCGTATCACTAATGCGCAGACCCACTTGTCCGTTATACACCACAGCATCGAGAGTCACTTCACCCTCAGGTGTATATTTAAAGGCATTCTCTATAAAGATAAACAGCATTTGCTGCAAATAATCTTTATTACCTAGAACATAGGCGCCATTGAGCACTTCAAGATCGCTGTATTTCCATTCTGCCGTGCGAGGAAGATGTTGAGCTCTGCGTGCTACATCCTTCACCAATATCGACAGAGGAGTTGGGTTCAAATCTATGGTCTGCCCTGTATCTGCACGAGCCAGGGACAGCATATCATTAACGAGCCTGCTCATTCGTCTGCCCTCATCCGCAATATCCTCAATGGCTTCCAAGGTCATTTGCTCCTTCATTTCCTCTGTCAGCGGCTTGCGGTCTTCCGGATCGGGATCCCACAGCTTTTTCAGGAAATCGGTATTGCCTCTGATCGTCGTCAGCGGAGTTCTTAATTCATGAGAGGCGTCAGAGACGAATCGTCTTTGGGCTGCATAAGCATCCTCCAGCTCTTTGAAGAATCCCTCTGTACGTGCAAGCATGTTATTTACAGTTGTGATCAGTTTGCCAATCTCATCATTAGGTCCGTTATACTCGATTCGTATGCTCAGATCATTTCCAGACTGAATACCATCTGCCGCATCAATAATATGGATCAGCGGACGCATGGACTTGCGGGCGAGAAACAAACCTACACTCATGGCCAGAACGAGCGTAATGATGGACACATAGATCAGAATGAGCAGCAGCCTGTCCATTAAACGATCTTCGGATGCCGTAATTGTGCCTACTTGCAGCATACCAATCACCTGATCTGTCGATTGCAGCACCAATGGAAACTGATACACGAGAAAAGGGGAATTATCGACGGTCATTCTTGCCCAGCCCTCGCTCGTTCCCGCTTTCTCAAAGTCAGGCACGCTAAACCGATAATCACGTAAATTATCAGAAGCCACCGCTCTGTCGCTTGTATAGTTATATAATTGGACATAAATTTGCAAATCTGCAAGCTGATTCGCCTTCTCTGGAAGAATCAAATTCAGCTCCTCGGTAAAATCCGGATTTCGAACGAGCACAGCACTAATACGCTGACTGATACTCTTTGTCTGAGTGAGAATCTCGGATTCTACATCTTCGTATGCGTAATAATGCACAAGGGCGTAAATTACGGAACCAAATAGAAGCAGTACGGCAGCAAGCAAGCCTGAATACCATAAAGTCAGCCGTAACCGGATGGACATACTAGTTGTCTCCTCTCAGAATATAACCAGCACCACGAATGGTCTGAATTATACGTTTACCTCCGTGCTCTTCTGTTTTTTGCCGCAGCATTGCAATATATACCTCAAGTACATTCGACTCTCCACTGTAATCAAAGCCCCAGATCTTATCCATTATTAAATCTCTGGACAGCACACGCTTAGGATTCTGCATGAACAAATACAGCAGTTCAAATTCTTTAGCCGTCAGATCAAGGCGCTGTCCTGCACGATGTACCTCACGTGCATCATAATCCAGGATCACATCTTCAAATGTCAGTCGGTTGCTGCTGCTCTCATTTGTTTCCGTCTTACGTCTCAACAGCGCTCTGACCCTGGCGAGGAGCTCTTCCAGCGCAAATGGCTTAACAAGATAATCATCTGCACCAAGGTCAAGACCCTTGACCCGCTGCTCAATTTCGTCTTTTGCCGTCAGCATCAGGATAGGGACCGTGCTTCCCCCTTCCCTAAGCCGTCTGCATACTTCAAATCCATCCACCTTGGGCATCATCACATCGAGAACCACAACATCAGGATCGACCTCAAGCATTTTTTGTAAACCCTCTGCTCCGTTTGACGCCGTAAGCACGTCATACCCTTCAAAGGCAAGGCCTCTTCTAAGCATGGATATAATTTTATCGTCATCATCAATAATTAAGATCTTCGAACGCACCCCAGCATCTCCTTCTTTATCCCATTCAATGAATGGTTCTCTTTCTCTTTCTTCCTTATATTGTATCAGGCATCGCGTTTGCTTTCTATCTCATACGAAGAAGGCAAAAAAAAGCGAAAGGGCGTCTCCCCCTTCGCTTTCAGCTTATCAGATATTCATTCTGATACGTTACACTTACGGCGCAATGCTTTGTGAATTTTGAGTTTCCGTCGTGTCAAAGTCATTCCGATCGCCGATCTTTACTTTGACATCCATCGTGTTCCCATCTCTGTTTACATTCAATGTAATTTCATCACCGACTTTATGCGTTTGAATCTGTTCAATAAGATCGGTGGTTGTTGCATAGTTCTCGCCGTTAATTCCTGTAATAATATCATACGGACGAAGGTCTGCAGTATAAGCCGGAGATTGATAAACCAGGTTCATGACAACAGAGCCTTCTGTAAGATCAGTTCCCATCTGTTTCGCCACTTCCGGAGTCAAATCCATCAGAGACGCGCCAATGAATGGCTCTGGTTCTTTTGGGATTTCTTCATTATTTTTAAGCTTATCAACTACATTCAGAATAACACTGGAAGGAATCGCGAATCCAATACCCTGTGCATCTGCACTTACAGCCACGTTCATACCGATCACTTCACCCTGCAGATTGAGAAGCGGGCCACCCGAGTTCCCTGGGTTAATCGAAGCATCGGTTTGAAGCAGGTTGTTGTACTCATTCGCTTCACCTGTTGTTTCATCATTAATTGTAATCGTACGATCCTTCGCGGACAGCACTCCTGCTGTTACCGTATGCTCGAATCCGCCTGGGTTACCAATTGCGACGAGCCATTCACCTACCTGTACATCATCGGAGTTGCCCATAGCCGCGACTGGAAAATCATCGCCTTCAATTTTGAGCACGGCCAGATCCAGATCTGGACTGCTTCCGAGCAGCTTCGCTTCGTACGGTTTATTATTGTCCTCCAGTGTGACCTGGATAACATCAGCACCCGAAACCACATGCTCATTAGTCAGAATATAACCGTCTTTCTCAAAGATAAATCCAGATCCTACACCCAGAGGAGTCAGTTGGCTGGAGGATTGTCCGTTGCTTCCATTTCCGTTTCCGTTTCCGTTGTTCGAGCTGCTTCCTCCGCCATTACCGCCGAAGAAGTATTGATATAGTGGATCATTATAATATGGACTTTGTCTTGAATTGCTTGATGCTGAATTTGAGAAGGTCTCAATTTCTACAACCGCGGGACTTACTTTGCTAACGACACCCGATATATCCTGTGAACCCACAGGCAATGAGGTCGTTACACCCGAGCCGCTTGATGTAACTGGCTCGCTGCTGGCTGTCTCGCCTGCTGAAGTTGTATTGTTCGATAATGCGGCTTCCGGGGTAAATAAATTCATACGATCGGATGTAAACATTAGGACCGCAATAACGAGCATACCTGCAATAAAGGAAAACACACCTGTTTTGAAATTCGATCTCGTTTTGGGCTTGCGATTATAATTCCAGTTCCGCTGATCTCCACCGCCTCCGCCGGAACCTTGAGCTTCACTATCGGAACGGTTGTAGGAGCCTCCGGAACGAGTGAAATGGCTTGAGCTTCTCTCAACCATGGTAGGTATAGGTTTAACGGGTTCAGGGGGTGTAACCTCTACATCGTTTGCCTCAGGCGTATGATTCTCCTTATCGGTATTCATGGATTGAAAGGGTCCATAGGAATAATAGTAAGAGCTGCTGTTTTCGGATTTGCGGGATTCATTAAATGATTGTTCACGCTCATCATCTTCACGACCGAATCTGTTATTGTTGTTATTGTCGCTCATGTCGTTTGACCTCCTAATCTCATATTACAGAAGATGTTCTATTAACTGTCTTTATTTTGTACTTTAAACCTTAAGTACACATTAAAAACAATTAAAAAGGAGATAAAACCGCATAATTTTCATGAAAGAACATATCGGATTGATCTGTTACAGGTAGTGAAGCGATTATGTATTTACCCAGCCTTTGCGATGAGCGTAGATGGCCAGTTGTGTCCGGTCCTCCATTTCACATTTCATCAGCAAGTTGCTGACATGCGTCTTTACTGTCTTGATGCTGATATGAAGCTCCTCAGAAATATCCTTATTACTCTTACCTTCGGCAATAAGCAGCAGCACTTCCTTCTCCCGCTCTGTCATTCCCGAATCATCTTCCTTGACGGTTTTTTGCCGCAGTCCTCTTGTCAGCGCTCTCGATATATCATTGGTCATGACAGGCATGCCTCTCTTTGCTCCTTGCAAAGCATAGATCAGCTCTTCTGCGGACACGGTTTTTAATACATAGCTCACCGCCCCGGACTCAATAGCCTCAAGTACAAGATGATCCTCCAGAAAACTGGTCAAAATAATGATTTTTACATTCGGGAATTCAGGCAGAATAGCTCTGGTTGCTTCCGCTCCGTTCAGCCGCGGCATCATCAAATCCATCAGAATCAGTTCTGGTAAGTCGTCTGCAGCACAGTTTCGAAGAAGCTCAAGGGCATGCTGTCCATCCGTTCCCTCGAGAACGACTTCAAACGAAGGATCCAAACTCAGATACGTTTTTAAGCCCATTCTTACCATATCATGATCATCTACGATCATAATCTTTGTCTTCTGCACGCTCATTCATTCCTTCTCCTTTTATAATAGAAGATACTCAGGTCAGGCTTCATCTGGGAATTTGGGTATAAGCACCCTAATTGTTGTCCCCGCACCTGGCAATGTAATGATATCGACATGACCTCCGAGCTTCTCCGCTCTCTCTCTCATGGTCATTAAACCGTATGATCCTTGTCTTCCTGACTCATCTGCCTTAAATCCCTTGCCGTTGTCACTTACACTAAACGCAATTTGTCTGGGCTCCTCTCTAAGTGACAGGCTTACGAAGCTGGCTCCCGAGTGCTTTACAATGTTCGCCATCGCTTCTTGTATAATCAGAAACATTTGATGCTCGATCGCCTCAGAAATATCACCAATAATCTCCAGCTCTTTAACACCTTTCAGCCCATTCTGCCGACAATAATCCGGAAACCAGATTTCAAGCGCCTCAGCAAGACTTCGATTCTCGAGCTCAACCGGCCGCAGCTGGGCAATGAGTGCCCGCATCTGCTTCTGTGCAGTCTGAGACATCGTGATCAGCTGATCCAGCACCATCTTACCTTGCTCTTCATTCCGATTCTGAAGCAAAGTGGGCAAGGCAGAAGCGGACATATGAATGGCAAATAACTGCTGACTGACCGTGTCATGCAGATCTCTGGCCATTCGCCGCCTTTCCTCAAGCACTGCGGTTTCAGCAGCCTTTTCCTTCTCCACTACCTCCTGCTCTCCCCACTTTTGCACCCATTTTACCTTGTGCTCCACGGCATCCATCATCGTATTAAACTGGCGGTACACACTGGAAAAAGAGGAATCCTCCGTTTCACTCATTCGAGTCGAAAGATTCCCTTTAGTCACCTGCAGCATGCTTAAGTCCAGCATATCAATTTTGCGCTGAATGCGCAGCCCTGCAATATATCCGATCACAATGGTTGAGATCACAATCGTAATTACAGAGTAGATCCAGGCTGGAGACTGCGTAAAATCACCAAGCCCCCTCCTGAGTGTCGTATAAATAATTCCGATGGTAATCAGACTGTTTGTGACAAAGAACAACAAGAGCTCCCATTTGGCTGTACGAAATATCATCTTCATCATTTTAACCTACCGAATTTACTTTAACGTCACCGATAAACACACTGACGATAATCCGTACTTTCTTCTCAGCTTCTTTGTAATTCGGTGTCTGGGCGCTGACATTCCCCATAAATCCACTCTTGGTTTCACTCAGTACGGTCATATCACCAATAAACGAATTGGAGTTAACGGTAATGCCAAGATCCATGTCTCTGGGTGTGTATACTTTGATGTCGCCAATAAACGCCGAAATATTAATTCTGGTTTCTCCATAAGGAATTTGGGCTTTGGTCAAATCAATAACGGTGTCTCCGATAAACTGCGATATGTTCGTAGGCTTGAGTTCATAATATTCTTCACCCAGCTTAATTTCACCTATAAATGTAGATTTGTTTATCTTTGAGTCATCATTATACGCGTAGCCCGTGTTCTTCTCGCTGTTGTCCCATTCATAGCTGTGGCTATACTCATGCTTATTCTTATGATGCTTGTTTTTATGGTTGTGATGTTTATGTTTGTGCTTTAGGTTGTCTTCGAAATGGAATTCTTCTTCTATTGAAGACTTCTTACTTTTGCTGCTCTCGTCCTGATCGTAAGTCTTTCCAAACTTCTGCTCGAACTGCTGATCCAGATCACTGTACATTGGAGGCTGAGGCTCAGCTGGAATATGATTCGGAAAAGGGCTCGAATGATGAGACTCCGAATCCTCTGTATGCTTGCGATCTCTTCTACGCGGGCTAAGGAGGACATACAAACCGCCTCCCACAAGGGCAATTGGTATTGCATACCGGAACAAATCACCGAATGAGAGTGACACGAATCCTAGATTTTTGCCCATAAAATAAATACCGAGCGCAAGCAGCACCAGACCGCCCACATTATTTTTTTCCTTTAAATTGATAAAACCGAGATACAGCAAGATAACCGGCCAGAACGTCGAAATGATATATCCCAAACTGATATCACCGGTATACCTGAGCTGAAGAAACACCATAATCCCAACGCCAATAAGAAGGGCTGCACCTACAATTCTGTTAAACATAAGCTCTGATCTCCTCAACTGATTATTGACTTGCTTTAGCGAAAAACTGAATGGTACTGCTTGTATGTATTCATTATATGTCAATAACTTGGAATGAAGGAGCGGCGCTGGAATGAAATTCATCTCAGTCTCTAGACGGAGACACTTCCTTTTTATGTAAAAAAAACAGGCCCCGAAGGGCCTGTCCTCTATACATTACTGTTTTTTGTTCATTTTAGACTGTTGAACTTTTTGTGCAGCAGCGTTTGGCTCTGTGCCAAATTCTGCATCATACTTCTCATCTGGTGTTTGGAAGTTATCTTGCACTTTGTTCGTTTTAGCTTGTTGAACTTTTTGTGCAGCAGAATTTTGTTCTGCTCCAAATTCTGCATCATACTTCTCATTTGGCGTTTGGTAACCTTGAGCGTTTTGAGAATTTGCTTTTTTCACTTGGTTCACCTCCCTTTTCACGCAAGTGAATGATCTGCATGCTGTTGTCTGGGCGGGGTGTCTTTCGATCCCCGAAAAGTATTATGTGACGATCCATGTGTTCTTATTCAGCTCCTTCAAAATTACAAATATATAAAAAGAGCCCAAAGAAATGAACAGAATATGCTGTCAATTCCTTCGGACTCGCCTGATCGTGCAGATATTAAATTTCCTTGTCAAGCAGTGCATCTGGGATAAATTTATTCACCGTTAATGCCTCTCCTAGCTGCTTGATCATTTGCTCTGTACATTTCCCATTCCCTTGCTTCACAACTTGCACCTGCACATCCCGCTTTCCCCATTCACTATATACTGCCTTGGTCGTGGGAAAATAAAGATCGATCTTGGAGCCTTTAATAGCGGAGCCTGTATCAGCTACAATTCCATATCCGTAGCCAGGAATATACAGGACGGTACCAAGCGGAAACACCTTGGGATCAGCAGCAATGGTTGAAACCCCTTCTTTATTGCGGTGTACTTTGACGCCGGAATAGGTTATTCCATACTCAGGATGATTCGGTCGTTTTCCTGTGGATTCATATCCTGCCGTATAACCGGTAGCTGTCACATTTATCGTGTGGAGCACCTGCTCGCTTTTGGGCGCAAGAACAGCCTCTGATTTCTCGGAGTCCCTCGCCACAGCCTGCGGATTACAGCACAGCAAGAAGAAACAGATCAGCAGGAATTGAAGTAACATCATACGTCGCCGAATCATGCGATATTCCATAAGATGAACCTCCCTTTCATATGCAGAGGTTCTCCATATCGAATCCATATTATGCAAAAGGATCAATTTCATCATGTGTAATGAAATTGATCCTTGCTGTTTTTAAACTGTACGTGAATTAATTTCCTCTTTCAGCATCGCCACAACCTCTTGAAGCGGCTTCGCCCCAAGATCCCCCTCACCGCGTTTGCGGACAGACACACTGCCTTCATTCATTTCATTTTCCCCGACAATGAACATATAAGGAGTCTTCTCGAGCTGAGCTTCACGAATCTTGTAGCCCAATTTCTCATTCCGCAGATCGGCATTTACCGAAATACCGGCACGCTTCAGCTGATCTTCGACCTGACGCGCATACTCTTCGAAGTGAATGGATACCGGAATAACTTTGGCCTGAACCGGAGACAGCCAGAGCGGGAAGTTTCCAGCAAAGTTTTCGAGCAAGAACGCAGTGAAACGCTCCATAGTTCCCAAAATGCCGCGATGGATCACGACTGGACGATGCTTCTGACCATCTTCCCCTACATATTCGAGTTCGAAACGCTCAGGCAGCAGGAAGTCCAGCTGTACAGTGGAGAGTGTCTCTTCCTTGCCAAGAGCTGTTTTAACTTGAACATCAAGTTTCGGACCATAGAATGCCGCTTCCCCTTCTGCCTCATAGAACGGCATATCAAGACCTTCTACAACCTCTCTAAGCATACGCTGCGACATTTCCCACATCTCATCGTTTTGGAAATATTTCTCTGTATCCTGAGGATCACGGTAAGACAGTCGGAATCTGTAATCATGAATTCCAAAATCTTTGTATGCAATCATGATCAGTTCAATAACGCGTGCGAATTCTTCCTTGATCTGATCCGGGCGACAGAAAATATGGGAATCGTTCAGTGTCATTGCACGAACACGGTGCAAACCAGTCAGCGCTCCTGACATTTCATAACGATGCTGCATTCCAAGCTCTGCAATACGGACAGGCAGATCCCGATAGCTGTGCATTTCATTTTTATATACCATCATATGGTGCGGACAGTTCATCGGACGAAGTACAAGCGCCTCGTTATCCAGCTCCATAGTAGGGAACATATCCTCCTGATAGTGCTCCCAGTGACCCGAAGTTTTGTATAGCTCGACATTACCCAGTACCGGAGTATATACGTGCTGATAGCCAAGACTTTCTTCCAGATCCACAATGTAACGCTCCAGTGTACGGCGCAGCTTGGCACCATTCGGCAGCCAGATCGGCAGGCCTTGACCTACCAGCTGAGAGAATGTGAACATGCCGAGCTCTTTACCGAGCTTACGATGGTCACGCTTCTTCGCTTCTTCCAAATAATGCAAATGCTCATCTAGCTGAGCTTTCTTGGCAAATGCAGTACCGTATACACGCTGCAGCATTTTGTTCTTGCTGTCACCGCGCCAGTATGCTCCGGCCACGTTCATCAGCTTGAACACCTTGATCTTGCCAGTGGAAGGGACGTGTGGTCCGCGGCACAGATCAAAGAATTCACCTTGCTCGTAAATGGAAATGATGCTGTCCTCCGGAAGATCACGGATCAGCTCCAGCTTGTAAGGATCACCAAGCTCACCAAAGATACGAAGTGCTTCCTCTCTGCTCACTTCCTTGCGGACGATCGGAAGATTCTCATTCACGATTCGCTCCATTTCCTTCTCAATTTTGAGAAGATCTTCGGGGTTAAGCCCATGCTCAAGATCCATGTCATAATAGAAGCCATCTTCAATGACAGGTCCTACACCGAGATGCACCTCTTTGTTCCCGAATAAACGCTTAACCGCTTGGGCCAGCAAATGAGCAGAACTGTGACGAAGCACTTCAAGCCCATCTGATGAATCTCCGGTTACGATCTCAACGACGGCACCTTCCCGAAGTGGAGTGGATAGATCCACCACAATTCCGTCCAGCTTACCCGCTAGTGCATTCTTTTTGAGACCACTGCTAATGGAAGCAGCAACATCTAGAATACTGGCTCCATTGTCGTACTCTCTGACTGATCCATCTGGCAATTTGATACTAACTGACATGTTTACTTCCTCCTCATCGCTTGTATAAGCCGGTGACGAAAGAGTGTATTCTATGCGAACGCAAAAAACACCCGTCCCGGCAAAGGGACGAGTGTGTATACTCGTGGTTCCACCCTAATTCAGCTGCTTCAGTTAAACTACACTGTACAGCCCTCATTTAAGCATGTATGATAACGGACATGATTCCGGCGGTTCTTACTAGCCTCCCCGTGAGGATAAACGTTCTGAACTGCAGCTACAAAGGGGTAAGTCTGTAGCAGGTAACCGGAGGAAATTGCAGCCTGATGTTCCCTCTCTCTGTACTGTCCTTCTCTAAGACCCTTGTCTTTGTCATCGCTTTTAATAAGCAGTATTATAATTCCAAAGTTTCCTCTTCGTCAAGTGACAATGAACCAGCTTCCGTTAAATTCCGGCAATGAACACAGCTCCGGCAGATCTCCACCTTATCTTCAAAGATTTGAGAGATCGTATGGATCAGCGGAAATTCCGGAGTTTTCGTATGCAGCTTCATTTTTTTAGGGGAAATCGAAATTAAGCGGCTAATAATCATATCTTCGACTTCCATCTCAAGCTCCATACCCGGCATTTCCATAATTACACTTTCTTCTTGCGGCATTGGCATCGGCTTATAGGCTTCATCCAGCAAAATAAAATCATGCTTGCCCTTATGAACCACATGAATTAAAGGAACCTTAGGATCCTGAAAATAAACAAAGTATTTCAATAAGCCCATGAATTCTTCATATTGTCGATCCATATAGAACTCGTCTAAAGCATATTCCACAATCTCATGCAGTTCATTCTTGTATTCCTGAAGGCGAAATTGAATGGCTCCCTCTAAGTGAACAACCGGTATGTCCTGAAGCGTATCTAGAATACCTCTTGTAAGCTTGCCATGTCTTAGCTCGCGAGTCCCCTGCTCTGTCTCCATTCTCGATTTCAACAGAGGTGCACATATGCGCTTCACCCGTTCCAGCTCGTCGGGCTCCATGTTGACGCATTCCCTTTCAATCAATCGCCTCAGCTGCTGCTCCTCTTTGCATTCAATGACATAATCCGCAAGACCGGATGCCATAATTTCATACATGCGCGGCAATCCATCTTGGAATCCGGGATGGTTCTCATATCCTTTGCAGATCCAGGCTGCCTTGCCCTCATGCTGACGATAAGAGAATCGGAACCCTTGTTTACTTATATGTAACCCCTTCGTCTTATCTTTGATGAAACGGTAAAAGTGTTCCGCTGTATCTTGGTCCTGGGCTTCCGTCCATACCACGAACAATTCCACAAGGCTCACTCCCTTCTCTTTCTTAGAATTATTATATGGTCAGCAAGAGGGGGATATACGAAGCGGCTTTTTGGAAAGGTTGTCATGTTTTCTCAATATAAAAGAAAATAAATACCTATTTGGAGTCGACACAAATTTGTGTTATTATTTTTATAACAGTATCATGCGAGGAGGGATAAGAGATGAAATACGACAGAACAGTATATAAATTCATATTTGTTGTATTTATTTGTATTATCCCGATCATCTCATTCCAGTATCCGGTGATTGAAGGAGACGTTGACAAGACCCATCTTCTCAAGGTGAAAGGCCATAGCGAGCCGATCTATGAAGAACCGATGGACAATACCATGAGCAATCATCCTAAGTCGATGATCAAGTCACCGGGGTTCCAGCCTAAAGCACTGAATGAGACGAATTTCCTGTTCGTGATGCTGGCGGTATTTATGCTGTTCGAATACCTCATTATTAATCCGCCCTTCAAGGCGTATTACGGCCTTATAAAGCGAAAGCTTTATTTGAAGCCTATAAAATTCACTTCTATGTTTGTTAGTGCTTAACTAGGACGTGTCTAGAGTTTTATGACACGCCCTTGCCTATACTATCTCTATACTATTATAACTAAAACATGATTTATAGGAGGCATTAACACAACCATGGAAATTCGTGAAACTGATCTGCCGGGTATCGGCCGAAAATTTCAGGCTACAACCAGCAGTGGAGATAAAATTGTTGTCGTTATTCATGACGACGGACGTCGTGAATTATATCACTTCGAATATGAAGACCCCGATCAAAGCATCTCCATGATCTCTCTTGAAGATTATGAGGCCCGTCAGCTGGCAGCGATTGTTGGCGGAATGACATACAAGCCTAAGCAGCTCGAGCGTGTCGAGATGACGCTGGACGATTTAATTATAGAATGGTACAAGATTGATGGAAATTACAATTGTGTCGGCAAGACCATTGGAGAGCTGGATATTCGTCAAAATTCCGGTGCGACCATTATTGCCGTTATGGAGAAGAATAACAAAAAGCATATCAGTCCTGGTCCGGATCTGCAGATTGCGGCCGATTCTACATTGATTGCAGTTGGTGAAAGACAGCAACAACAAAAACTAAAACAAATTTTAAAGGATGGAAGATGGTGAGAACGTGGATCATTTGGTACTAGAAGTCGGTCTGGCGATCGCTCTCATCGCGGCTGCCGGACTGATCTCGTCTAAACTCCGGTTCTCCGTTATTCCATTCTACATTTTGATTGGTATGGCGGTAGGACCTCATGCAGCTAAAATATGGCATCTCGACTTTCGTTTTATCGAGAGCGCCGGTCTTATAGATTTCCTTGGCCGTATCGGCGTATTGTTCCTGCTCTTCTATCTGGGACTTGAATTCTCAGTCGGCAGATTGCTGAAGTCAGGCAAGTCCATCGTCGTTGGCGGCAGTATTTATATAGGCATTAACTTTACACTGGGACTCGTTCTCGGCTTTGCCGGCGGCTTCCCGGTTGCAGAAGCACTCATCATTGCAGGTATTACAACCATATCTTCAAGTGCCATCGTAGCCAAAGTGCTTGTCGATCTGAAACGTACAGCCAATCCGGAAACGGAAATGATTCTGGGTATTATCATGTTTGAGGACGTCTTTCTCGCCGTTTATATTTCGATTCTGTCGGGTCTGGTGCTCAGTGACTCGTCATCCATCGGCGGCGTCATTATGTCAGCACTCATTGCACTCGGCTACATGCTGATCGTTATCATCCTGGGACGCAAGCTGGTACCTGTCTTGAATAAACTGCTTAATATCCGAAACAACGAGCTATTCTCACTCGTCATCTTCGGATCCTTATTCCTGGTAGCCGGCTTCTCTGAAACTATTCATGTTGCTGAAGCCATCGGGGCTCTGCTTGTCGGACTTGTTCTAGCAGAAACCACGCATGCGAAGCGGATTGAGCATCTAATTATGCCATTCAAGGATTTCTTCGGTGCGATCTTCTTCTTTAGCTTTGGACTATCTATCGATCCATTGTCTCTTGGAGGAGAAGCCGTATGGCTGGCCATTATTGCCGTAATTATTACCTTAATAGGTAACTTTACAGCGGGTATGCTTGCCGGAAAGAGTGCGGGGTTGTCTCCAAAGGCTT
Organism: Paenibacillus urinalis; assembly: GCF_028747985.1. Taxonomy (NCBI): domain Bacteria; kingdom Bacillati; phylum Bacillota; class Bacilli; order Caryophanales; family Paenibacillaceae; genus Paenibacillus; species Paenibacillus urinalis. Next base: position 1,677,366 of record NZ_CP118108.1, on the reverse strand, counting down.
CCTCCAATATTGGTCTAACCATCGTCTCCCGTGGAGAATTCTCTATCCTGCTGGCAAACATGGCCGCAACGGGCGGACTTATGGCGATCATCCAGCCTTTTGCTGCGATCTATGTGCTTATTCTAGCGATACTTGGGCCTCTTCTAACTAAAGAGTCCAAACACATTTACCGTATGCTGGATAAAATCTTCAAGTTCAAGAACACGAAGAAGCAGCAAAAGTCTGAGATGCTGCAAGAAAAGACGATCGACTAATTTGAAAAAGCAAGGATGATGAATAAAGGAGGAATCGGATGAACCAGCCTCCACATTCTCCTCGTCCCATCGATGCGGGATCCAAGGTATCCAGGCAGCCTCATCGTGTCTGGTTGAAGAAGCTGTTGCTCGTAACCTTGGGCGGCATATTGGCTTCGATTGGGCTGGAGCTTTTCCTGCATCCGAATCAGCTCATTGTCGGCGGTGTCACCGGTATATCCGCCATGTTCGCCTATCAAATGGAGATGCGGCTTGGACTATTTTTATTCTTGTTTAACCTGCCATTCATTCTATTCTCTTATGGGAGAGTTCATAAACAATTTGCCATCGTCACTGTACTTGGCTTAACGGTATTCTCTCTAAGTGCATTAATGCTGCATTCTTTGCCTGCAGTCCTGACTCATCCGCTGGCAGCTGCCATATTAGGCGGATTGTTTCTTGGACTTGGCATTGGGCTCGTGCTGAATAATGGGGGAACCCTGGATACACTGGCTGTAAACCATATCAACTCTAACCTTTCTGGAGGAAAGAGATCCAAGAATAAGCTTGAACGTATTATCATGGTCATGAATCTTCTTGTTCTTACCGGAGCAGGCATTAAGTTTGGAGCTCAGCAGGCCATGTACTCGATACTTGCTTACTTGATTGCTGTTGAAGCCGTCCACTTTGCAATGAGGGGCTTCACCTTTAATCGTCAAGTTTGTATTGCCAGTATGCAAACCGATAAGCTGGAGCAGGCAATAAAAGTTAGGATTAACAGAGTACCCAAACCTTCGGCTGCAGCCAATCGAGCGCATGATCCAGACTGGAATCAAATACCGGTTCTCTATTATTCCATACATGTGTTTGAAACGAGACAGTTGAAATCCATCGTTCGTTCTGTTGATCCCCATGCTACTGTAATATTCGATATGGATGAAACAAAATCATAAGAATTAAAATAGCGCAGCAGGTATTGTACCTGCTGCGCTTTCGTTTGATCTAATTCTGCATTACAAAATCATTCTCAATTTTGCTGTTTGGACCGTCGAATACTCTCAGAATCTCGTATTTCGTATTCCGCTGTGCCGGTGTATTCCCTGTCTCACGAATCAGTTCAAGAATGGAATTAATATTCACTTTATGTGTAGCACCTGCGGCAGAAACGACATTCTCTTCAATCATCGTGCTTCCAAAGTCGTTACAGCCGTAACGAAGGGAGAGCTTACCGACCTCCGGTCCCATCGTTACCCAAGAAGACTGAATATTCTTGATGTTATCGAGGAACAAGCGGCTGATCGCTACTGTCTTCAGATACGCTTCCGGAGTTTGGCGCTCTTTTTTCAAGTTGGTGTTATCCGGCTGGAAGGTCCAAGGAATGAACGCCAGGAACCCCTCCGAATCGTATCCATTCTGGATGCATTCGTCCTGGGCGTCACGAACACGCTGCAGATGAAGCGCCCGCTCCTCCATCGTTTCACCAAATCCAATCACCATTGTTGCTGTCGTATTCATGCCGATTCTATGTGCGGTCTGCATGACATCCATCCAGTCACGCCATGAACCCTTAAGCCGGCTGATTTTGCGGCGTGTGCGGTCATCAAGAATTTCAGCGCCTCCGCCTGGGAGGGAATCAAGTCCCGCTTCATGAATCTGCCTAACGACTTCTTCAAGGGTCAAACCATCGGACACTTCTCGCATTTTCATAATTTCAGCTGGAGAGAAAGAGTGCATCGTAATATCTGGGAAACGTTCTTTAATTCCACGCAGCAGATCCGTATAATAGCTGAATGGCAGGTTCGGGTTCGTTCCTCCCTGCATCAGTATTTCTGTTCCGCCCACATCCTGGGTTTCTTTAATTTTTTGGAAAATCACTTCATCCGGCAGTACATAGCCTTCATCTGAACCCGGTCTGCGATAGAACGCACAAAAACGGCAGTACACGTCACATACATTCGTATAGTTGACGTTCCGGCCGATAACAAAGGTTGTGATGGGTTCGGGATGCATTCGCTTCATGATGACATGCGCAGCCTCACCTATTTTTTCGACTTCATCCGATTCAAACAAAAGAGTCGCGTCCTCCACAGTCAGACGCTCACCATTCAAAGCTTTATCTAAGATATGGTTTACTCCGCTCATACGGCAGCCTCCCTTATCGTTAATATGTAACAATAATAGAAATATTGTCTTGTCTATCGTAACATAGGTTAAATGTGAAAAGAAGCACCTATTATAAGCATGCTTCTTTTTCATCTAGATATATAGGTTCAAAATCTTACACAATCGTGTACTTTAATTCTACCGATTAGCTGCTAGTGCCTGATCCAGATCTGCAATCAGATCATCGATATCCTCAAGTCCAACAGAGAATCGCAACAGTCCGTCTGTAATTCCTCTGTCGAGCCGGAAATCCTGAGGCATCGCCGCATGCGACATCATCGCCGGGTAAGAGAGTATACTCTCTACCGCACCAAGACTTACCGCAACGAGCGGAAGCTTAACTGCATTCAGCACCTGCTTGGCACGCTCTCCCGACCCGACGTCAAAGGAGACGACGGCACCATACCCAGTGGATTGACTCTCATGAATCTCTCTTCCAGGATGATTCATAAGACCAGGATAGTAGACAGCATCAATATCTGAGCGATTGGTCAGCCAGGCCGCAAGCTTGGCTGCACTTTGCTCCGAATGCGCCATTCTTGCACCCAGTGTCTTCATCCCGCGCATAAGCAGCCAGGATTCTTGTGCACCAAGAACCGTACCAAGACCATTCTGAAGCTTCTTCAGCTCATTAGCAATGGCTTCTGTCCGGGCAACAGCAAGGCCCGCTAGCACATCGCTGTGTCCTCCGAGGAATTTCGTAGCACTATGCAGTACGATATCGACTCCTTGTTCAATCGGCCGCTGATAATAAGGGGTCATGAACGTATTATCAAGCAGTGTAATAAGTCCTTTCTCCTGAGCCCAAGCTGTCACACCTGCCACATCGGTAATACGAAGGGTTGGGTTCGACGGCGTTTCCATAAATACGGCTTTGGTATTCGAGCGATATGCAGCTTTGACCTTGTCCAGATCCGTCATATCCACAAATGTCGTTTCAATATTCATCCGAGTCAGAATCGTACTGAGCAGACGGTAAGTACCGCCATATACATCTTCCGTAGCGATAATGTGATCTCCCGCAGATAAGATCATTAGCGCACTGGAGATGGCAGCCATTCCGGAGGAGTATGCAAATCCGCGAACGCCTCCTTCCAGTAAGGCAATGTAGTCTTCTAGCGCCTGACGAGTCGGATTCCCTGAACGGCTGTAGTCATGAACCGGCGGAGCGAATATGTCATGATGATGAAAAGTAGATGCCTGGTAGATCGGCACACTGGAAGCCCCCGTGCCTTCATCTATCTCTGCCCCAAAATGCAAGAGCTTCGTATCAAATTTATAGGAGTCGTCACGGTCCTTCTTACTCATGTGCTGCGCCTCCCTCAAGCTCTTGATGAGCCTTATCAAATGCCTGGCTTAAATCAGCAACGATATCATCAATATGTTCTATTCCGACAGAGAAACGAAGCAGGCGCTCATCAACACCAATCGCGTCACGAATTTCTACCGGAATATCCGCATGGGTCTGTACAGCCGGATAGGTCATCAGCGACTCCACTCCACCCAGGCTCTCCGCAAAAGCTACCAGCTTGATGTGTCTCAGGACGGGCTCAACGTATCTTGCATCCTTCACTTTGAAGGACAGAATGCCCGTGTTACCGCTGGATTGTTTATTTTGAATATCATGTCCTGGATGATCTGTAAGTGCAGGATAATAGACATCTGTAATTAAGGAGTGCTCGAGCAGGAATTCGGCCACTTTGGTTGCGTTGTATTCATGGCGCTCCATACGCAGTGCGAGTGTCTTCATACCGCGCATAAGCTGATAGCTGTCGCTTGGAGAGAGTACAGCTCCGATTGAATTATGTAGAAAAGCCATCTCTTCCGACAGCTCTTTTCCCTTGGTTACGATGAGACCACAGAGTACATCATTATGACCGCCCAAATATTTGGTCGCACTATGCACGACAATGTCAGCCCCAAGCTCAATCGGGCGCTGGAAGTAAGGTGTTAGCAATGTATTATCTACAATCGACAATAGACCATGCTTTCTTGCCCAGCCGCACACTTTTTCAATATCCGTAATCATCATAAGAGGGTTCGTCGGTGTCTCAATAAAAATAGCTTTGGTATTTTCATTTCTTACACTTTCGAGTGCATCAATATCATTCGTATCCACATAGCTTGCAGTAATGCCATTCTTGGACAAGATCCGTTCCACCAAACGATACGTACCCCCATAGAGATCAAGCGAAATAATCAGATGATCTCCTTGTCCGAACTTGGCAAAGATCGTCATAATAGCCGCCATACCCGAGCTGCATGCGAATCCTGCATCACCAGATTCCAGCTCAGCTGCTGCTTCTTCAAGAACCTTTCGGGTTGGGTTCGTTGTACGAATGTAATCAAATCCGGTGCTTTGACCAAGCTTCGGATGTCTGAAGGCTGTGGATTGATAGATCGGGAAATTAACTGCCCCCGTTACCGGCTCTTTCACTGATCCAATCTGTGCTAATCGGCTTTCAATGTTTAGTTTGTTGTCTCCCATTCGTAAACATCCTCCTCTAAGTTAGGTAGAATTCACTTAAATCTGTGGTCCAATGTCGTACGGCGTCTCTTGGTACACATAATAGTTGAGCCAGTTAGAGAAGAGTAAATTCGCGTGAGCTCTCCAGGTAGATGGCGGAACCTTACTTGGATCGTTGTTTGGAAAATAGTTATACGGAAGCTTCACATCAAGCCCTTTGTCCTTATCCCGATCATACTCCCATTTCAAAGATAACGGATCGTATTCGGAATGGCCCGTTACAAAAATCTGTTTTCCATCCTCAGTAGCTACAATATAAACCCCAGCTTCTTCTGACTCGGACAGGATCTCAAGACCAGGAACCTGCTCAATATCTTCTCTTGTCACCTCGGTATGGCGAGAATGCGGTGCGAGGAATACTTCATCAAAACCACGAAGCAGCTTGACATGAGATTTGTTGATCGTATGATGGAACACGCCAAAGCATTTCTCAGGAAGCCCTACCTTCGGTACATTAAAGTGATGGTACAGACCTGCTTGAGAGGCCCAACATATATGCATTGTTGAGGTTACATTGGTCTTGGTCCATTCAAAGATCTGCTGGATCTCTTCCCAATACGTCACTTCCTCAAAATCCATCTGTTCAACCGGTGCACCGGTAATGATCATGCCGTCAAAGCGAAGATGCTTAATCTCATCAAATGTTTTGTAGAACATATCCAAATACTCTTGGGACGTGTTCTTGGACACGTGAGACTTGGGATGAATGAGTACAACATCAACTTGAATGGGTGTATTACCAATAAGACGGAGCAGCTGTGTTTCTGTCGTTTCCTTCGTAGGCATCAGGTTGAGTATCCCGATACGAAGCGGCCGGATATCCTGCCTGTACGCATGGCTTTCGTCCATGACAAAGATGTTTTCTCCTGCTAGTACTTCCTTGGCCGGTAGAGCGTCTGGGATTTTAATTGGCATTAATACTCCTCCTTATATGGTGTTTGAAGAGCGAATATCATGAGAGAGCATGGGGGAGCAGAATATTTCGTCCTAACACAAAAAGACCTCACTCAGTAATCGAGAAAGGTCATCTGTTCGTATTCGAAAATGCGCCTCTCTCATCTCTCAATTCGTCTGTACCCTTAATAAATAAGATCAGACGACTGCAAGAATTAGCACCGTGCGTATTCGCCGGTTGCCGGGTATCATCGGGCTAGTCCCTCCACCTACTCTTGATAAGATTTCGCTATATTTTATTGTCATATACCCATTACTATAATGATTAGATCGTTATTCGTCAAGAACTGGACTGTTCAAAATAAGCACCAGAAGACAACTCAAGAAAATAAAGCACCAGATGTGCTTCACATACATAGACTGCCTTTGAATAGTGTAATATTTTCATTCTTGATTGCTTAATTCGAGAGCGTTATACTAGTCAAGTGTTAAATATCTAAAATGATGGGGTGACGTAAAATGGAAGGCGACCCGAGGCCTAGCTGGCAGCCGAATAAATATAACTATATAGGATGTACCATCAGCTTGCCGGTTGGACGGGAGCGCATATTTTACGGGCGAGACCTCTTCTCTATACCTGCTTAAATTGTGTGACCCTTCACTTTACCAGCACTGATGCGTTCACTTTCCTTCGTTATTCAGCTTGTCCCTATAACATTTACGGGAGATTAATAAGGAGTGGATACACATGAAAATAAGACTGGTGAATGAAGGAGTTTTTACTCCGCTTGACAACATTGAAGATACAATTACTCCTCCCGCTGAAGGGTTCTACTGGATTGATGCAGATGTCGACGATCTGGCTGTGCTGCAGCCTCTCTTCTCCATGCATGATCTGGCCGTTGAAGACTGTCTCAGTGAGGAAGAACAGCGTCCAAAGCTCGAAATATATGAAAGCCATTATTTTATCGTTGTAAACAGCATCCGGTTTGATGATGAAGAAATATTTTTACGTGCCGTGAACCTATTTCTGGGTAGACATTATATTATTACGGTTACCAAGCAGAAGATTAACGAGCTTCGCACACTCAAGCCTATTCTCTGGGAGGAAGAAGTCAGCACACCTGACCGTTTCCTCTATTACCTTGTCGATTCGATCGTTGACAATTATTTTACAGTTGGTGACCGGCTTGAGGCACGGATTGATGAGCTGGAGGAAGACATTCTGATGCACACCAAGAAGTCGCATCTGAACGAGATCATTGGTCTGCGAGGTGAGATTCTGTGGTTAAGAAAGGCGCTGTCTCCACAGAAAGAAGTCATCAATACACTTAACAAAAAAGATCTGCGGTTAATTGATGATCAGCTTCAGAAATATTTCAGCGACATTTATGAAAATGCGGTGAAAATATCTGAAACCTTCGATACACTCCGCGATCTGATGGGGAACTTACGTGAGGCTTATCAGTCCAGTATTTCAAACCGTGCCAATGAAATCATGCGTGTGTTCACGGCGATTACTACGGTGTTCATGCCGCTGACTCTGATCACAGGCATCTATGGGATGAACTTCACCAACATGCCTGAACTAGATTATAAATATGCTTATTTTATCGTTATCGGTGTGATCTTCGTGCTCGGTCTATCGATGTATTGGATTTTCCGCAAGAAAGACTGGATATGACCTCATCTTCGATATTGTAAATAAAATGATGTAAGGGTCCAGAGCTGTCTAAGACAGCGTTCGGACCCTTTATATTTTTAATCTAGCCGACTTGTCGATCTGCTTCTGTCTGTCTTCTAAACCGAATACGAACCATGCGCAGACGCTCGTACAGCTGATCCAGCGGCCCTACAGAAGAAGGATCTTCGCCATATACACGCTGCAGTACCGGCTTCAAGAAGCCCGTGCCCAGCTCATCATAAGCATTCCAAATCTGCTCCTGCTCTTCATCGGTCATCCATACCAGCTCCTTGGCAATCAGTGCTTCTGTATCGTACCCTCCTTTCTCCAGCTCCTCGAGAAAATCAACCAATTCTCTCCGTGTTAATCCAGAGCTTGTGCTGATCTCATCCAGAGAAAGATTACTGGCAATACCTGATAATACAGTCTTCTTTAATGTAAAACGCTCCAGCTCCTGCTTATATTTCTGCTCCTTTTGCTTGAATACCCATGATTCATACTCTTCTTCATTCAGGGCTTCATGTACCCAATCAAGCGGAAATGCATGCTCTCTTGCTTCATTTGCCGTAATGGCCAGAATTTCCTCCCCGTACTCTGCCGCCTTATTATCACCGACACCCGGCAGCTCACGCAGCTCCTCAAGGGTATGTGGAACATAGGCACTGATCATTCGAAGCAGCCGATTGCTGGCTATAAAATAAGGGGCTTTCCGCTCTGTTTGAGCCTTCCTTCTCCGCCATACGCACAGCTCCTGATACAATTCCTCACGTCCATAGAGCTCGCTATAGCATTGCAGCTTGGTCGCCCCTTGGCTTCTCGTTCTTGTGTCCCCTGCTTCATGAAACACACCTTCAATCAGCGGTCTATATCCTTCGCTCATCTTGATCGCCAGCTGCAGGCGATAAATATGCATCATTTCATTCCATGACGTACCTTCATACCAAATGTCCGAGACCTCCTCTTCAAGGCTGTTCTTGTTCCAGCCCAGCTTCCACCTTCCTTCTTCCTCTCCAATCCATAACTGTGCATAAGTCACTTCCGCTCCGGGAGCCGTATTTGAAAGCTGGTTCATAAATACAATCTTCATGCTATTCGTCCTCCTCCTTAAGTCAGCCCAGCACGCATAACAAGACAACAAAAAAAGCACCCCTCCCACATTTAAATGCGAGAGAGGTGCTTCCTCATGAAATCCGTACTGTTCTGTTAGTCATCATCATACCATAATTGATAAATATTTCAAGAATGTATATGCCGTGTGTACTCAGAATTTTAATTCGTCTAGTTCAATCCCAGTTCGATTTTGGCTTCTTCTTTGGCCAGCTTGGCCAGTGCAAGCGCACCACAGATCCCGGCATTATCACCCAGTTCAGGATAAACGACATATTCGTCGACTCGCTCCATAATACTTGGATGCTGTACATAACCTCCTAGCAGCTTCTTCAGCTGTGCTCTCACTTGAGGGAAGAGCTGCTCCTGCTTCATAACACCGCCGCCCATAATAATCTTCTGCGGAGAGAGAATAAGCACGTAATTTACCAAAGCCTGAGCCAGATAATAAGCCTCCATCTCCCAAGCCGGATGATCTGCGGGAAGCTCGATGCCTTGTTTGCCCCAACGTTTGGATATCGCAGGACCTGCCGCGATCCCTTCCAGGCAGTCACCATGATATGGGCAAAATCCCTCATAAGTATCCTCCGGATGACGTCTTACACTAATATGCCCCATTTCAGGATGTGACAAGCCGTGAATTAATTGCCCGGATACTACCGCTCCTGCGCCAATACCGGTACCTACCGTAATATAAATGCAGCTATCCAGCCCTTTTGCTGCTCCCCAAGTATATTCTCCCAGCGCGGCTCCATTCACATCGGTATCAAAACTCATCGGAACCTGAAAATGCGATTTCAATTTACCAATGATATTATAACCACCCCAGAAAGGCTTTGGTGTTGTCGTAATATGACCATATGTAGGACTCGATTTGATAGGATCAATAGGTCCAAAAGACCCTACACCAAGTGCCTCGATCTTATGCTGTTCAAAAAAAGAGATCACCTGAGCCATCGTTTCTTCCGGCTTCGTTGTTGGAAAGCTGACTCTTTCAAATACCTCACCTTGCTCATTACCTACACCGCATACAAATTTCGTTCCACCAGCTTCAATTGCTCCAAGTACTCCCATGATTAACCCTCCGTTATTGTTCTAGGTTGTCTCCAGCTTTGCCAGCCGTTTGCTGAGTGTTTCTTTCCAGCTTGCCGCAAGAGCTGAGAGCGATAACAATTTCTTAATGGAGCTAACATCCGTCTTCCGGTGATGCATGATAACATTAGCCTCCATTACACTTAAGGAATCCTGTTCTCTTGATTGCAGCGTCAAGGAATCCTCTGAAGACACATAACCCTCTGTCAAGACACGAAAATAATAGCCCGTCAATCCCGTGGTCTGAAAATGAAGCGGAAGCTCTTTGTGCTGATGCTTCAGTCCAAGCTTGAAGCATGGCACTCGGGGCTGGCTGATCTGTACGACCGCTTCACCCAGCTGAAACGTATCGCCGATATATACATCGGTTTCACCAAACTCCGATACGGTTACATTCTCACCGAATGCTCCAGGATCGAGAGTGCGTCCCAGCAAATCCTCATACACCGGGTATGCTTGATGGCTGAAGACACATACCGCCTTATCCTCACCACCATGATTGACTAGATCCGCCTGTTCATCACCATGAAATCCTGTTCTGGATAAGAACAGCCGCTCCGTTGTAGAAGATTTGAATATCGCGGAATATATCTCTTTGCTGCCATTCATCATCTTCACTTTGCTTCCTACATTTAACGAAACCACACGGGAAGATGCAGCATCTCTCGTCAATTTTAACGCCTCCGTCTATCATTTGATTTCACTTTTATGTAATCGCTTACCAACAAGTTTGAACCTTCCGGGCACACAACTCAAGTACTATCATTACCCGAAATCGATTTTTGGTCAATTGGTAATATACATTTTTTTATATAAAAGAGTGCCGACCCATGATCAGCCAGCACTCCTTTTCTCTAATTCCTTAATCTTATCGACAAGAATAATACAATCTCAGCCGATCGCTACTCCCATTAATGAGCAGAGACTCTTCATCTCCAGCTCCTCAAATTTGCTAATGATCTGCGCATGATCCAGAACAAGCAAACTGCTCTCAAGCGAGCATGCAACAGGAACCTCGCAATGAATTTTTGCAAGCTTGCGAGATAAATGGAGCATGTCCATATCTGCTTCGATCTTCTTGCGAATGGACGGAGACAGATCATCCATATGCTCCAGAATTCCTTCAATGGAATCGTACTCTTGAACCAGCTTCATCGCCGTCTTCTCGCCGATTCCTCTCACGCCGGGGTAGTTATCACTCGCATCTCCCATCAAGCCCTTCATATCAATGATTTGCCGTGGATGAAGCTGCTTCTCTTCGTACAGAGATTCCGGAGTATATACTTTATAATTGCCGTGACCTTTTTTCATAATAATAACTTTGGTTCTTTCGTTCACCAGCTGCAGCAGATCATGATCACCAGACAAGATCATAACGTTCATGTCCAGCTCTTCATTGTATGAACGGCTGAGTGTTCCTAAGCAATCATCCGCCTCATATCCAGCAGCACTAATATTCGGTACGCCCAAGCTGTCCATTACTTCTTGAATCATAGTAAATTGAGGTACAAGATCTTCGGGAGCTTCTGGTCTGTTTCCTTTGTAATCAGCGTAATGTTCACCGCGGAACGTTCCGCCGCCCAGATCCCAGCAGCATACCACATGTGTCGGATTAAAGGTCTGCACTGCATCCCAGAAATAACGGATGAATCCATATACCGCATTGGTTGCAATTCCATCCTTGGTCCGTCTAATATAACCGCCTGAAGCTGTGGCATAATACGCCCGAAACAATACTGCCATACCATCGACTAACAATACCGATTGATCTTTTGTTTCTATACTCACGATTGTTAACGCTCCTGTTCTATTCCATGCTAATCTTTACTCCCCGTATTATAGCACAGCCACATCCACTGTTGGGGGTTAATCGCTGGAAAGAACACTGCTTCCTTATGCTAATTTTAGCAATCAGCTCCACATGTCTTGGTACTGTTCCTCCTTGAAGCCCACAGATACTTTATTTCCGTCAGTAACAATCGGACGCTTGATTAATCTGCCATTGGAGGACAGCAGCTCGATCTGCTCCTGGCTTGACATCTCTTTCAGCTTGTCCTTCAGATTCAATTCCTTGTACACCTCACCGCTGGTGTTAAAAAACTTCTTGAGTTCCAGCCCACTGTTATTAACTAGCTCTGTCAGCTTCTCTGGGCCTGGAGGCTCTTCAAAAATAGGGATCAGCGTAAGCTCATGTCCACGCTCTTCCAGCCATTTAACGGCTTTGCGGCAGGTGCCGCACTTTGCATATTGATATACTGTCAGTTTACTCATGTCGTTAAATCTCCTCATTATTACGATTCATAGTTGTCTTTAGCTTCTGATCCAGCCTCTGTATATCTTCTGGGAGCGGCGCGGTAAAGCGTACGCTATGGCCTGTGATCGGATGAACGATAACCAGCTCGCTCGCGTGAAGGGCCTGTCGCTCAATCCAAGTATGAGCGAGCGCAAGTCTTTCCGTGGAGGCAGCCGTCCAATCCGGTGAAGCTTGTCCATAGAATGAATCACCAATTAGCGGGCAGCCCAAATGCTTCATGTGTACTCTGATTTGATGCGTGCGTCCGCTCTCAAGCTTGATTCGTACTTTGCTGGCCCATTCATAAGCTGTTTCGACTTGATATAACGTCCTTGCAGCATAACCGTCCGTCGTTACAATCCGGCGATGTGGCTCATTCGGGTCACGGTCAATCGGTTCATCCACTACGCCCTTAGAAGGGACAGGATGACCGAAAACAACGGCCGTGTAATATTTATCAACAGTGCCTGCAATCATTTGTTCAGAAATATGCTGATGAATATACGGGTTCTTGGCAATACACAGCACGCCTGAGGTCTCTTGGTCCAGCCGATGCACAGGTCTAAAGCGAACCTGTTCCCCTTTTTGTGCCCAGTAATGCACGACCCCATTCGCAAGTGTTCCCGTATAATGTCCATGTGTCGGATGAACAATGATTCCGGCTTGCTTGTTCACGACGAGCAGATGCTCATCCTCGTATAATATGTCGAAGGGAATATTCTCAGGCAATATATCCGTGGAGGTTTCCTTCTCCATACGAAGCTCTACAAGATCTCCCCTGCGAACCTTGACACTGATATATACCCTTTCACCGTTTAACTGTATTCCCTGCTCTGTCAGCTTGAGCTTCGACATCAGCTTGCGTGACACACCTAATCTGCGCTGCAGAATCGTCTTCAGCAGCATCCCTTCATCTTCTGGTTGTACGGTATAGGTAATAGGTTCATAATACGTTATCATTTACTGCGGAACACCTTTTTACTTCGAATATATTCAACGTCCGGAATACCTGCACGAACATTAGCTGTACGGGCGATGACAAAGAAATAGTCCGACAAGCGATTCATATACAGCCTTACAGCTGGATTAATATCGGTATGTGAACCTAGAGTCACCATTCGACGTTCTGCTCTACGGCACACCGTCCTGCATACATGCAGGGCCGAAGAGAATGGGCTGCCGCCCGGAATAATAAATCGCTCAATTTGAGGATTCTCTTCTTGATGGAGATCAATCCACGCTTCTAGCTGACCAGCTAGCTCAGCAGATACTTTGTAATTCCCTTCTTCAATCTTGACAAAAGCCAGGTCTGATCCGCAATCGAACAGCTCTTGCTGAATTTGTCTTAACTCTTTGCACAGATCCTCGTACTTTGAATCGGTTTCGGCAAGGCTGATTGCCTGACCGACGAAGCAGTTGAGCTCATCGATCGTTCCGTAAGCCTCAATACGGTCATCATCCTTGGGCACTCTTGCACCGATGACCGAAGTTTTTCCCTTATCTCCCGATTTGGTATATATTTTCATCATTACCCTCCAATTAATAGCGAATCTGACCCTTGCTGATCTCTGCAGCTATTCCCGAGATCAGCATAAATACCTGGTCGCTTCTTGAAGCGATCAAATGGTTGACTTCAGTCATCCAGCTGACAAAGCACTTCTCATCCTCAGAAGGGTGGAAGCTTCCATGCATTTCATTTGTTACGATGAGTAGTAACCCTTGATAAGATACAATAACCTCTTTTAATAATTCCACTTTCGCCTTGATCTTCATTCGATCTGCTGTATTCCAGCAGGATTTCATTTCACCTGCCAGCCAAGCCGTCAAGCTATCTACAACGACGATTCGTCTCTCCGCTGCAAACAGGTTGGATTCACGATTGATATGATCCAGCACATCTGGCAGTGAATGCTCAGCACTTATATGTATTGTCCGAAGTCTGGCAGGTGTCCTTAGCTCATCGAGTCTGTCTTGATTGTCTGTTGCTGTAACATAGATCCCTTCACGGGCTAGTCTTGAGGCATAGGAAAGGGCAAATCGGGTTTTACCGCTGCTTACTCCACCTGTTACCATAATCAGCATTTTATAAAACCACCTACCTCAAAAAATAATATACAGCCCCTTCTGAGCAGATGATATATACATTCTTATTCTGTAAGCGCCTTTAAAACTTCTATCGACATTTGCTCATCCTGAGTCGAGATCGGAATCGTCGCAAACAGATTTTTCGCTGCATATTGCAAATCTATGAACATCGACATTTCTTCGAGCGGTATTCCGAATAAGTGCTCTCCTACGACCGGGTCACTAGACAGATCACCATTCTCGTCACGGGTATAAGTTTCTCCTTCGAAGACACCGCGGCTAAATTTTTCCTGATCGAAATCATTTTCGAGGGGAATGTTGGATCCATCTCTGCCGTACATCTTCATATCCTCTTCCGGTAAGATGATTAAATCATGATCCCTTGCAGCATACTCTACTAATAATTTATCCTTGGAATACATGGGACTTGCAGAAATTTCAATCTCCGTAGCTTCTCCGAGCTTCTCCTGCAGCTTTGTCTCCAGCTCTTCAGCAATCACAGACATATTCCCTTGGTTGTCAATCATAAATATGGAGAACTTATCTACACCGCCACAGCCGGATAACATTCCGACGCATAATGCCATAATAGCTGCCATACTCCATCTGCCTCGCATGTATATGACTCCTCCTTTTTTCCCTTATTTCACATCATATCACAATTAAGATGGACAAAAAAAGAAGACCCGCGCTGGGGTCTTCTCTATAGAACTTATAAGCTAAGCTTTTTTAGGATAGGCCTTCATATATTCATTGATCTTTAAATCCAGCAAGCTGCTGATCTCGATCACAACGTCCGAAGTAAATGACTTCTCTTCCAGAAAGATTCGTTCCATCTTGCTGCGCAGGATATGAATTTCATCTTCCAAAGAAAGACCACGAGAAGATGCTTTCTCCGAGTTGGTGAGCCAAGTTCCGCTGCTTTCATTATCAACAGCATATTGACCACGATATGTCGGCAAATCATATTCAGCACAAAACAAGGTAACCCCTCCCCAGAATCTATATCCTAATGGATTATAACATACAACTTAACATATAGCAGTGATAAAAGTGACATTTTTCGGAAAATATTTGTTATGCTTACATTATTATTAACCCTGTTTCTCAAGTTTGTAAACAAAATTCCCGATTCTTTCTAAAGCTTCGTTAAGCTGAGCTAAGGATGTAGCGTAGGAGCAACGTAAAAAGCCCTCTCCTCCTGCTCCAAAAACACCGCCGGGAACAGCCGCTACTTTGCCATCCGTAAGCAGTCGTTCTGCAAAATCGTCCGACGTCAAACCCGTTTGCTGAATGCTCGGAAACGCATAAAAAGCTCCTTGCGGCTCATGGCAGTCCAGCCCGATATCTCGAAAGCCCTGGACGATAAGGCGTCTGCGCTGATTATAGGACTCAATCATCCGGTCCTTCTCTTCCATACCGTTTGTTAATGCCTCCAGTGCCGCAACCTGTCCCATGGATGGCGCACACATCACCGTGTATTGGTGAATCTTGAGCATCGCCGATATCAGGTCAGAATGGCCGCACATATAACCAATCCGCCAGCCGGTCATTGCAAAGGCCTTGGAGAATCCACTCACGAGAATCGTGCGGTCACGCATTCCGGGAATGGATGGGAAGCTGACATGCTTTTGATTATAAGTAAGCTCTGCATAAATTTCATCAGATATGACGATGAGATCATGCTTTTCCACAACCTCTGCAATGGGCAGCCAGTCCTCATAAGTCATCGTTGCCCCTGTCGGGTTACTTGGATAGCACAATATAAGTACTTTCGATTTGGGAGTAATCTTCGCTTCGAGCGCCTCTGCCGTCAGCTTAAAGTTATTCTCTGCCTTGGTCTCTACACCTACCGGAACACCGCCGCCAATCGATACGATCGGTGAATAAGCAACATAACATGGCTCGGGAACCAGAATTTCATCTCCCTGAATAATCAATGCACGCAGAGCAAGGTCAATCGCTTCACTGCCGCCGACGGTAACCACAATCTCATCCTTAGGATCATAAGGCGTATGGAAGCTCTTATCCAAATATTCGCTGATTGCTTCTCTCAGCTCCGGCATTCCGGCATTAGAGGTATAGCTGGTGAATCCACGCTCAAGTGAATATACAGAGGCCTCCCGCATATGCCAAGGGGTAATGAAATCCGGCTCTCCCACACCAAGTGATATGATTCCTTTGTTATCACCGACGAGATCAAAAAACTTCCGGATCCCCGAGGGCGGGATTTGCTGAACACGAGGAGCGAGATAAGAACTCATCGACCTAGGTTGTGCATCCTTCTGTTGATCTTGGTTAATTAACATATCTCATACTTCCTTTTATGGCGAAATCAAGAGCCGCTTATCTTCTTGATGCGGTTCAAAAATAATGCCGTCTTGTTTGTATTTCTTCAAAATAAAGTTCGTCTTCGTCGATAGCACTGAATCGATCGGCGACAATTTCTCGGATACAAAATTAGCGACTTCACGCAGATTGCGTCCTTCAATTTCTACAAGAAGATCATAGGCGCCGGACATAAGATACACCGATTTGACCTGTGGATACAAGTAAATACGTTCCGCGATCCCTTCAAATCCTCTGCCGCGTTCCGGTGAGATCTGTACTTCAATCAGGGCGGTTACTTTCTCATCGTCCACTTTGTCCCAGTTCACAACGGTTGCGTATTTAACGATAACATTGTCTTTTTCAAGTTCTGCCACTGCACTCTTCACATCTTCCTCCGTGGCTCCTAGGAGCGTCGCGATCAGGGCAGGGCTTCTTCTTGCGTCTTCTTTGAGTAAATCAAGCACTTTTAATTTCAAATCATTAAGTTCTGTCATGCATTTCCCTCCAGTGGTTATACGGGTCCGCTCTAACGGGCCATGCAACACTTCTTATCGAAGATTAAATATAATATTACATGAATTTATTATTACTGCAAATAAAAAAACCGTATCTCCCTTTAATCAACAGAAGATAACGGCTTTCGAGTGAATCGGACAAATTTCGTTTTTACATATAATTTGGCGTGTGAGCTTCGACGTTGGGCTGTTGTGCGTAGGGAGCATTGCCTGCTGACGCATTCTTAGACTGAAGAAATTGCGTAAGCTCCTGCTTCGTCTGTTTTTGCGTTTGGATCTCCTTGTTCAAATCCATCTGCAGTGCGTTGCCTGGAGCCTGATACATATTGTGCTGCTGCATTGTATTGAATATTTGGCCTTGCAGCTTGAGTGTGTTCATCGTGAGATCGGTGAACATCTGTCTAATGGTAGGACATGCTGCTTCTGTCGTAGCCGTCGTATACTCTCTTACCGTTCTCTTGAGGTTATCTAAAATGGATTGCATCAGATCGGCTTCGGGCATAAACAATGGATTATTTAGCTGGTTGTTCATCTGTATTCCTCCTTCGTTAATTCATCGGATGTGTCGGTGCCAATGGTTGATGCTGCTCAAGTGCCTGAAGCAGTGTATCTGCATGCTGTTGATGCGTCATGATATGCTGTTCAAGGACTTGCTTGATCGCATGATTCTGAATACTCGCTGCTGTGGCAGCACACTGTTTAATCAGCAAATTTTCATTGGACAATGAATCGCTTATATAACTGAGCTCTTTACCAGTAATGGCCTGCATTTGTTGTGATTGCATAATATCCACCTCCTAAATTAAGTACGGATTAATACTTCCTGCTTAACATTTATCCATTCATAGATTCCCATCAGGAATCCTGCATAGCGCCTTACGTAGCTTGTCCTGACGAACAGATGAATATGTACGCTATGCACAAGATCTCACTTTGCAGGTGAGTTGTTGACGGGCTGAGCTTGTAACAGCCTCCGGATCATAAACCAGCTGAGTACAGGCGATAATCCCAGAATAATCATAAGCCACGTGATCGTCTGCGTAGACTGATTGATCTCAAGAACAATAATGAACATGACAATGCCCACTACTCTTCCGATCGTTAGACAAATTTCACGCAATACGACAAGCTCAACCCGCTTGGATACATTTTCGCCGCTGGTTCCCATTAAATCGAACACCGATGAAATCATAGGCAGAATATACAATGGCATGAAAATCGCTGAGCCGACCCCTTGCAGGAGTAAAGTTCCGTAATTGACGGTCCATAATAGCGGAAGTGTGAATATGAATAACAGAGCAGCCCCGACCAAAGTCCCATAGTAGCGATAAGCCGGCTTATACCATTTTCCAATAACATGGTAACTAACTAACGCCACGAAGGAAGTAATCAGATAAAATTGTCCCAGCTTCGCTTCCTGCGTTGTCGCAATGTATACGAGCAGATTTACCAAGAATGAGAATACACCTTCTCGAATCCCTTGAGCTGCAAGCGCAGGACCTGCCCATCTCCAAGGATTCCCCCTCTCACTTAATTGCTTCACAGGCTCGTTCCAGCTGTAAGTGCCTTCTGTCTTCCTCTTTTTTAAGAAAAAGCTGAATACGACCCCAATGCCAAAGACCAGCATAGAGATCATGAAGATATACTGATACCCTTGATTGGCTACGGACATAGAAATAATCATCCCAGAAATCCAGGGTCCGACAATCCCGACAAATGAACCAATCAAGCCCACCCAGCCGTTGAATAGATCACGATTATCACGATCCGTAACCTCGAAGTAAACGACATTAAAGGCAAGCCAAAATAATCCGAGAGACGCTCCGAGCAGTAACCCTAACGGCCAGATATAACTCACCGCATGCTGATCGAGCCCCAGTACGAGCAAATAGAACACACCGGATAACAAGATACCCAATCGAAGCGCATTCATTTTGTTATGTTCCTTCACCCATTTGCCGGCAAGCCAAAAGGTCAGCACCAGCCCGATTTGCTGACTGATCGTGAACCAGCCGATCATGGCAAAGTCTTGTTTGCTTTTCCATAAAAAAACGTTAAGAAAAGTACCGGATAAAGCACCAGCAAGTACAAACAGACCATTAATAAATAGGAGAAGCCTTGATTGTTTGTCGAGTGGAGTTTTACTCATGTGCTATTCCACCTCCACAAATTTTGTTTGGGCATAAGCATATGCCTGCTGAAACAATCCAATCTTAATATGTCCTTCCCAGTGAAAAAAAAGTTTCGTTCAACGAATTACTATAAATTGGATATTGGCACATAAAAAAGCACATGCTGCGCAAAAGCAGACATGTGCTTATATGTTCATAAATTCGAACTCAATGACTTGTTATTGTGAGCTAAGCCGCTTCACCATACGCAGCCGATCTTCGGTTGCCAGGCTATGTGTCGTCGTGAAGCAAGCAGGACATACATACATATGGATACCAAATGGCGCTTCTAATGGATGAAGTACGGATTTGGCAGGAGCAAATTGATCCTTCATTATTGTCTGTACTCCGGCATGAAGCATGAACTCACGACAGTTTGGACATTCAGGAACTTCCTCTTGATGATCCAATATGGATTGAACATTCTCTCCATATTTCGCCATATTCAGACCCGAATCTTCATAGGAATCCAGTGCTCGTACCGTTGGAAGAATCGTATCTGTCTCGTCCTCCCACAGATTACTATAATCTTCGTCCGATTCGCTTACTTGATCAGACTCCGTGTGGAGCAGCTCCTCTTCATCTTCGGTCAGTGTCACATTCAAAGTCCGATATCCTTCTAATGGCTCGGATTTGGAATCACTCTGGTCAGCTTCCTCCTTCATCGCATCTTCTTCTACTTCAACCGTTCCCTCCAGTGTGAGGGGATTGTTACAATAAGGGCACTCCTCTTCAGGTCCTAGCTCCTCATCCCACACAATTTCAGTTTGACACCATGGACATACAGTAGTTTCCACTCGATTTCAACCCTTTCTTCTTATCCCATTCTCATCTTCGCCTATTACCCATTCACCATATACACGATCCCTGCTACGAAAAAAATAACAGCCGCAGCAAACAGGACCCTGATCAAATTTTTCATGGGCGCCTCCTGTAACAAGGTAATTATTTCAGTTCAGCAACGGTAACTCCCGTACCGCCTTCTCCGTAGTTGCCTAACCGGTAGCTCTTAACGTTCTTGTGCCTGCGAAGATATTCCTGAATTCCAGAACGGAGAACGCCAGTACCTTTGCCATGAATGAGGTACACCTGGCCCAAATTCGCCATAAAGGCTTCATCAATGAAGCGGTCTGCTTCAACCAGTGCCTCTTCAAGATTTGCACCTCTGAGATCAAGCTCTGATCTGACATGCTCATCCCGTGTACGCTTGACACCTGTTACATGTCTAGTCGCTCCCGCTCCTTGCTTCTGAGCCTGCGGTGTATCAATTAACTCCAAATCCGTAAGTGCTACTTTCATTTTCATAATGCCAAGCTGAACCATGGCCTCCTTGCCAGCCAATTCAACGACATGACCTTTCTGATTCAAACTGGCAACCTTAACTTCATCACCAGGTTCAATTCTCCGAGCTTGAGCCGCTTTTTTAATTTTTTTCTTGCGCTCGGCTGGTTCGGCATCACTTAATGCTTTTCGTGCGGCGATGAGCTTGTGCTCCTTGACCGAAGCCCCTTCCTCAAGTGCCATCTTGCGTAGATCACGAATAATTTCCTCAGACTCCTGGCGGGCTTTGGCAATGATCTCCCGAGCTTCCTGCTCCGCCTTCTCTATACGTCTGTCCCGTTGTTCTTCGAGCTTGTTAATCTCCTGCTCATGATGATCACGAAGCTGCTCCAGATCTTTTCTCAGCTTCTCAGCACGTTCCTTCTCCCGCTCTGCTGTCAGACGATTCTGCTCCAGCGAAGCAATCATATGCTCTACCCGTTGATCATCCTCTGTGACTTCCCCGCGGGCATAATCAAGAATATCAGACGGAAGTCCGAGACGCTCTGCAATGGCGAATGCATTACTTCGTCCTGGTACACCAAGTAATAGTCTGTAGGTCGGACTCAGTGTATTGACATCAAATTCCATACTCGCATTAATAACGCCTTTGCGTTCATATGCATAAGCCTTCAGTTCGCTATAATGTGTCGTCGCAATGAGACGGCAGCCTGTGGAATGAATGTGCTCAAGGATGGCTATAGCAAGTGCAGAACCTTCAGAAGGATCGGTACCGGCCCCTAGCTCATCAAATAACACAAGGCTCTTCGGTGTCATTTCCGACAATATTCGAATGATGTTCGTCATATGGCTTGAGAAAGTACTAAGGCTCTGCTCAATGCTCTGCTCGTCACCGATATCGGCATAGATGGCATCAAATACACATAACTGGCTTCCATCCTCGGCGGACACAAACAAGCCGGACATCGCCATCAGACTTAGCAGTCCTACCGTTTTGAGCGTAACGGTCTTACCACCGGTATTGGGACCGGTAACAATAATCGAGGTATACGTATTGCCCAATTCAACATCCGTTGGAACAACGTGATCAATCGATATAAGCGGATGACGACCTTTTTTAAGCTTCATAAAGCCACGGTCATTCATGATCGGCAAGGTTGCTTTCATTTCCCGGGCGAGACGTGCTTTTGCAAAAATAAAATCCAATGTTCCCAGCAAATCGACATCGATGACAAGCAAGTCCGCTTGCTCTCCAACAAGAGCCGTCAATTTTTGCAGAATCACTTCAATCTCACGTTCTTCGCGCATTCGTGTTTCACGAAGCTTGTTATTCATGGCAACGATGGACTCTGGCTCGATAAAGAGTGTAGCACCTGAACCCGATTGATCATGAACAATCCCGCCAAAGTGCGCACGATATTCTGCTTTTACGGGAATAACGAAGCGATCACCGCGAATGGTGACAAGCTGATCCTGAAGCATCTTGGACACCGAAGATGAGCGGATCATGGAATCGAGCTTCTCTCTAATCCTGGACTCCCCCGTTCTTAATTCACGACGGATTTGGGACAGATTAGCGCTCGCCGAATCTAATACTTCTGCAGAATCATCAATACATGATTTGATTGCATCCTCGAGCGGTTTTTGTTCAGACAATTGCTCACTCAGGAAGATTAGCTTGTCCATCTGAATTTCTTCCTGCATGCCATCCAGCAGGCGTTTAAGTCTCCGTGCGGTGTGAACCGTATTGTGGATGGAGAGCAGTTCATGGGGACTTAACGTTCCACCGATTCGAGCTCTCTTCACGGCAGAACGAATATCTACAATGCCGGTAAATGACGGTATTCCTTTTAATCGATCCACGTTAACAGCCTGGTCGGTTCCAGACAGCAGATTTTTAACTTCCTCAAGATCGCTGATTGGAACTAAATTTTCAGCGTTGTGTTTACCCATCTCTGTTTGCGTGTATAGAGATAATGTATTTAAAATTTTACGATATTCTAACGTATGCAAAATTTTTGAATCCAATGTGACAACTCCTCTCGGGCTCTATTTGTATTATAGCGAAAGAGCAGGACTTGTGCCATTTGAGAATGATGCCGCACATAAGAAATGCGGGATTGTTACATAATAATATTGCATACGTAGTCTGTTCATCAAAAAAGGAGGACAAAATCATGAATATTTTAGGAGCTATCGTCCGGTTTATTGTAGCCGCAATCGTATTGTTACTTGTTGGCTGGATTGTTCCGGGCTTCTCAGTAGGCGGATTTGGCAGTGCACTGATCTTGGCCATTGTGATCGCTTTGTTAGGCTGGGTCATCGAGAGTATCTTCGGAAAAAGAGTTACTCCATTCGGCCGCGGTATCGTCGGATTCTTGGTGAGTGCGCTCGTCATATGGCTGTCTCAATACATCGTCAGCGATGTGTCCGCGAGCATCCTGGGAGCCATCCTTGCAGCGCTAGTCATCGGGATTATCGACATTTTTGTACCAACCCCGTTTGATGCAGCTAAAGGGAATCGAAAATAAGTAAGCAGATGTGGAATCATCTGACACTCGAAAAAGAAGTCTCCTTATAAGGAGGCTTTTTTTTCATAAATACAGGTCTCGCCTATTGCGTGATCCATTTAAAGAATTAATTATCGAGCTCTTTACGATTTGTTTGCAAAATTCTCACATAAGGAAATGTACAACCCCTACCTTCTGCGGTATCATGGTAGTGCATTATTCATTTTATCCATTACTTGGGGGGCCTTGTGTTATGAAAAAAGTCAGCTATCTGCTGTTCACCGTGATGCTGCTATTCGTGCTTGTTGCGTGCGGACAAGATTCAGCGAAGGATCAAGGCAGCGGTATTACTGAGCCTGAAGTTGCTGCAAGTGACGAGATCGTCATTAAAGCGACAGATTACGAATTTGATCAACCCGAGTATCGCATCAAAAAAGGGGTTCCTGTTCGTGTCGTATATGAGAATGTAGAAGGAAACCACGGAATTATTGTTCCCGGTCTTAGCCTTCAGCTTGATCGAGATACAACATCCAAGGTCATCACACCGGAAGAAACAGGTGAATTTGAGATTGCTTGTTCTGTATTTTGCGGTACGGGCCATTCCACAATGATATCTAAAATTATAGTCGAAGAATAATGAGCAAATAAGCCTGACCCAGCATCTCGTTAGATGCTGGGTCAGGCTTTTGCTATAATGCATAAATCAGCTCTGATCCTGCTCAATCAGTTCAATCCATTCGTTATACTCTGTCTGTAGCTTCGTGTATTCATCCTGCAGCTGACGATATTCATGTGCCAGATTCTCTGACTTGTCCTGCTGCATCTCACGCTCTACTTCCAGAAGGCGCAGCTGATGTGCTGTTACCTCATATCGTTCTACAACATCCTGGAGCTCGGACTCGAGAGCCTTCTTCTCCCCTTGCAAGGAATTCAAGCTCAATAAGGCAGAATCCTTCTCTCGTTCCAGCTCAGCCAACCGACCATCACCTGCAGCAACTTGCTTCTGCCAGCTGCTGACCTCATCAGCTAATTTGCTGCGATCTTCTTCCCATTCCTGCTGCTGTGCCGCCAGCTTCTCATATCTCGACTGGAATTCCTGCTTCTGATGCAAGGCTTCTTCCTGAAGCAGCATCCAATGCTGTTCTTTATGAGACCACTCTTCGAGCTCAGACATTAAGCTCTTCTCATGTTCATTCCATTGGTTCTGCTCAGCACGCAGTTTGGATACAGCTTCTTCAAGCTCCTCATATTTGAGCTGCCATTCAATAGCTTCTTCCTCCGCTTCATCCAGCAGGGATTGACGTTTCGACATCTGTTCCTTGACTTTGTCATGCTCAGCTTCGATCGCAAGCAATTGCTTGCGAATATTAGCCTGCTCTTGTTCGTATTCAGAAATGAGCTGCTTGTACTGTTGTTCCTGACTTACCGACTGCTCATAATCAGCACGAAGCGCTTCATATTGCTCCTGCAGTTCAGGAAGCTGCTGGGACAGTGCTTCTCGTTCAGACTGTACACGCTTCATCTCAGCAGCGGCATGCTCCAGATCACTGCGCACACTTTGCAGCTCGGCTTGCGTCTCTTCCAATCGTTCAGTCGCTTCAAGGACCTCTGTCTCCAGCGCACTAATCTCTTGTTTATGCTGCTCTGCTGCCATTCTCCAGCTCTTCTCGCTGCCCGACAGCGAAGCAACCTCATTCTGCAATTGTCGTGTTGCTGCATGAGCCTGCTCCAGCACTTTCTGCAGTCGCCGCTGCTCCTGCTCGGCCTTCTCACCCGCCTGCTTAAGACTGGAGATCTCGCGCTGACTCGCCGCATGCTGATCCTGAATCTTACGAAGCTGAGCAGAGCTTGCAGCTTCTTTGTCGATGGCTTCCTGAATTTTGGCCTTAAGCTGCTCAGCTATCTCTTGGGCCTTCGCCGCTTCCTGCTCTGCTGTACGTAGCTTGGCTTGAAGAGACGAGCTGTTATCCTTCACATCGGATATCTGCTGTTCAAGCTCCTGGATTCGGCGAGTATGCTTCGCAATCGTATCCTGCCCTTGTGAAGCATTGGATTCAAGCTCGGAGACGCGAGTCTGCTCCTGCTCCAATCTGCCGTTAAGCTCCTTCAGCTTGTCTTCTTCCTCAGCAAGCTGGGCAAGAGCTTCCTCCAGCTGATTCTCTGCTTCAGCCCGCTCTTCCTCGAGCTGCTTCTGAAGCACTTCAATATCCTGCTCAAGCTTCTGTTCACGCTCATTGTACTTACGCATAAGCTCTTCCTTAACGGAATTCAGCTCTTCGCGATACTGCTCATAAGCTGCTGCTTCAGCTCGCTCTGCTTCCTGAACAGCCATGCTCTCCGCTGCCTTAAGCCGTTCCTCCATCTCGCTCTTCGCTTCGATCAGTCGTTCCTCGTACGCTTCCTTGACTTCGGCAAGATCACTGTCAGCCTGCTGGAGCTGATGATTCAGATCATGAACTGAGTTCTCCAGCTTCTTGATCTGTTCCTCAGCTTGAGACTTGAAGTTGAGGAGTTCTGCACCCTTAGCCTCTTCATCCAGCAGCATTTGTGTTATTTCATCCACCTGCTGCTGTGCTTCAGCTTCGGCCTGAGCCTTAATAGATGCGACTTCTTGAAGCTGCGTTTCCTTGAACGCACTTAACTTCGCTTCTGCTTCCTCCTCTGCTGTGAGGATCCGTGCATCCGCTGCTGTCCGCACTTCTTGAATCTTGATATTTAGCTGTCCAAGCTTATCCTCGCTCGCCTTCAAAGCATTTTTCCATTCCTGCTCCTTGGAACTAAGCGTCTTCTGCCACTCCTGCTCTTTGAGATTCAATTGCTGCTCGAGCTTCGCATACTTCGCTGCTGCTTGGTCGGTTAGTTCCTTCAGCTTTGCCTCATGCTGTTTCTGAAGAGCCGCCTTCTCTGATTGCAGTCTTGATTCTAACTGATTCCGTTCCTGCTGAATCTTGTCTGCTTGTGCTGACTTCTGCTCAAGCTGCTTCCGCAGCTCCCGCTCCTTGGAAGCAGCTTCTTCGATAAGCTTGTTATGCTTCGCTTCCTGCTCTGCAGCTTCATTCTTACGTCTTGCTTCAAACTGCTCTGTCAGCTCTTTCTGCTTCTGCTGAGCCTGCTGCTGCCACTTCTTCTCATTCTGCTGCGAACGATTGAGAAGCTCGTTATAGCTGTGCTCGGCTTTCTTCAGCTCCTCTTCTCGAAGGAGTGTCTTCGACAGCGCCTCTTCCAGCTGCGATTTCAATGTTCGCTGCTCTTCATTACGTACCTTCTCCAGCTGCGCGAGTGCCTGCTGTGCATTTTGCTTCTCTTTATCCAGAGCAGCTCTTGCTTCTTCGAGCTGCTTAAATTTCTCCATCTGCTGTTCATAAGTATCCTGTAGCTTCGACAACTCACTTCCGAGCTGAGTCTTCTCACCGGTTACCATCTTCAGCTCATTCTTGATCTGTTGAACCTGCAAAGATTCCTCAGCCATATGTACTGCAGTCAAGACGGCAAGTCTCGGTGTATCCAGTCTGGAATGGGTCTTGGATATTGCATTCATTCTTTCGTCGACCAGGCTTGCAACCTGTTTCATATATTCGGCACTGCTGCCGACCAATTTATAAGAAGTCCCGTAGATGTCTACGGTGACGCGAGTACGATTAGGTGTAGTCACAGTTGTGCCCTCCTTCATGTCTGTCTTGTTGATTCTAAGTTGAAAAAAAATCACATCGAACCTTGATGTTTAAGGATTCGATGTGACTTAGGGCAATTCCTGCAATTTTTTTCTCAAAAAATAAAGGGTAAATCAGGAAAAAACTTATTTGCGAAGTTCAGCCCCGGTTTTATCGGACAGATCCGTCAGCACCTTCGTATGAACTGCCGTAATTTCCTCTTCAGTCAGGGTGTGATCCTTGTGACGATATGTTAGTGCAAGGGCAATACTCTTCTTGCCTTCTCCCACTTTCTCCCCTGTATAAATATCGAATACTTGTACCGATTGAAGCAATTCACCAGCAGACTCCCGGATCGAAGACATCAAGACGCCGGCCTCTACCGATTGCTCTACAACCACTGCAATATCACGGGAAACTGCAGGGAAGCGCGGCAGCTCACGATAAACTAGCGGAGGAAGAGCCTCATCATACAAGGCTTCAAGGGACAATTCCGCTATATACGTATCTCCTAGATCGTAGGCCAGCTGAAGCTCAGGATGGACTTGACCGAGTGTTCCTACGAGCACCTGCTCCTCACCGGAAATCTTCAGATATATGGAAGCCGACCGTCCCGGATGATAGTCCTTCGGCTGATTCGCAGCGTAGCTGATCTGACCTTCAAGTCCGAGGTATGCAAATATGGATTCCACAGCACCTTTAAGATCAAAGAAATCGACCTTCTCAGCTGTAATATTCCACTGCTTCTCAATGCGATTACCGGACAAGAGCAGAGACAGCACTGGAATTTCCTTAGGCTGCTTCGTCAGTGTCTCTTCTTCTGTATAAAAAACACTGCCGATCTCAAACAGCGCGAGACTCTCCTGCTTGCGGTTACGGTTGTACTGTGCTGCCTCCAGCATTTGTGGAAGTGCGCTAGTTCTCAGTACACTGAGCTCTTCGCTCATCGGCATAGCAAGCTTCACTGACTGGCTGCCTGCCGTCAAGGCTGAAAATAGTGTCGACCGCTCCGGATTAACGAAGGAGTAACTGATCATCTCCTGATATCCTGCGTTTGACAAAAGGCCACGCAGCGCTCTGCGGATGAGCTGCGGCTTCGTCAGTGATCCCGCAGTCGTAGGTCCTTCAATTACCGTTGTTGGAATATGATCGTATCCGTATAGACGGGCAACCTCTTCAATAAGATCCACATCCCGCGTAATATCTCCCCGGCGTGTTGGAACAGTGACAAGAAGCTCGTTCTCTTGAGCCGTCTCATAGGTGAAATGCAGGCGATCAAAAATCGCATGAATTTCCTCAGCAGAGAGCGATGTACCCAGATAGTTATTTACTTTGGTCACAGAGAGAGCAATCACTCGCTCTTCATTGGAGCCTGCTGTGGACTCCACAATTCCCGGATGCACATTTCCTCCAGCATAAGCACTGATCAGTGATGCAGCACGGTTCAATGCAGGAATGACAGAACCAGGATCTACATTTTTCTCAAAACGAAGACTGGATTCTGAACGCAGTCCGAGTTCGCGGGATGTCTTGCGAACCGTGGTGCCGTCGAACTTAGCTGATTCCAATAAGATATTAGCTGTATCACTCGTAACTTCGGAATTCTGTCCACCCATTACACCGGCAATTGCGACCGGTTTAGCACCATCTGTAATCAGCAGCATCGTGTCTTTCAGTTTACGTTCCTGGTCGTCAAGCGTAATCATCGTTTCGCCTTCGGTTGCTCGGCGAACGACGATACTGCCTCCCGACAGCTGATCCGCATCAAATGCATGCAGCGGCTGGCCATATTCGAGCATAACGTAGTTGGTAATATCCACGATGTTATTAATCGGGCGGATACCGGCTGCCATCAGACGATTTTGCATCCATAGCGGAGATGGCTTAATCGATACACCGCTAATATATCTAGCCGAGTAATGAGTGCATAGCTCAGGAGCATCGACTTGAACGGAGATATGGTCTGCTGCCGCTGAGCCAGACTCTTTAAGATCTGCTTCCGGTGCTGGCAATGTAATATCTCTGCTCAAGATGGCACTAACCTCGTAAGCAGCTCCAATCATAGATAATGCATCTGAACGGTTTGGCGTAAGATCGAGCTCAAGTACATGGTCATTAAGACCCAGTACCTGCTCAATCGGTGTACCTACTTCAAGCTCAGCCGGCAGTACGAGGATTCCTTCCTGCAGCTCTTTAGGCAAGAGCTTGTCATTTAGTCCGAGCTCTTTGGCAGAACAGATCATCCCTTGGGACAGGGCGCCGCGCAGCTTGGCTTTTTTTATTTCTAGACCGCCGGGCAATTTCGCTCCGACAAGAGCGACAGGAACTTTCTGGCCTGCGTCTACATTTTTTGCTCCACATACGATCTGAAGCTCTTCCCCAAGTCCTGCATCGACTTTACAAATGTTCAGCTTATCCGCATCTGGATGCTTCTCCTTGCTAATTACGTAGCCGACGACAACTTTGGTCACACCTTGATTTCGATTTTCTACAATATCAATTTCAATTCCCGCACGTGTGATGCGCTCAGCCAAATCCTGAGGTGCAACACCCTCTAGAGAAATATAATCAGATAACCATTCTGTTGATACTCTCACGTTACGATCACTTCCTTCTATTTATATAAGCTTCTAATTCAGTCTGTTGAAAGGGTATTATAATCTGGCAAATTGCTTCAGGAATGAGAGGTCACTGTTATAGAAATGACGAATATCATCAACTCCATATTTCAGCATTGCGATCCGTTCTACACCCATACCAAATGCAAAGCCGCTGTATTCCTTAGGATCATAGCCGCCCATCTCAAGTACGTTAGGATGAACCATACCCGCTCCTAGAATTTCAATCCAGCCGGTTTGTTTACACAAACGACAGCCAGCTCCTCCGCACTTGATACAGGTAACATCGACCTCAACACTAGGCTCGGTAAATGGGAAGAAGCTTGGACGAAGACGAATCTCTGTATGTGCTCCGAACATTTCACGCACGAACTGGAGCAATGTACCCTTCAGGTCACTCATCCGAATGTTTTTACCGACGACAATTCCTTCTACCTGATGGAACTGGAAGGAATGCGTAGCATCATCATCATCGCGCCGATATACTTTACCTGGAACAATGACCTTCACAGGGGATTCACCTTGCATTGCAAGCATGGTACGAACCTGTACAGGAGAAGTATGTGTACGCATCAGAATATCTTCTGTAATGTAGAAGGAATCCTGCATGTCACGGGCCGGATGATTCTTCGGCAGGTTGAGCGCTTCAAAGTTGTAATAGTCCGTTTCGACCTCTGGACCCTCAGCGACCTGATACCCCATACCGACAAAGATATCCTCAAGATCCTGGATAACCTTCGTTAATGGATGGAGCCCGCCTTCTGGCAGACGACGTCCCGGCAGCGTAATATCGATCGTTTCCTTCGCCAGGCGCTTCTCGGTTTCTGCTCTTTGAAATGCTTCCTGCTTCTCTTCAATTACAGCTTCGATTGCACCACGAACGTCGTTTGCCACCTGTCCAATGACCGGACGTTCCTCTGCACTCAGTGCTCCCATACCACGCAAAATTTCAGTAAGCGCGCCTTTTTTACCTAAATATTTCACCCTTATATCGCCAAGTGCCTGTGCATCATTTACGCCTGCCAGCTCAGCAAGCGCATCATTCTTCAAAGCTTCCAATCTTTCTTTCATGGCGTTCAGCAGCCTCCTTCAATTGCCCTAAGATTTTGTTCAACAAAAAAAGGCCTTCTCTCCCGATGAAGGGACGAAAAGACCGTGGTACCACCCTTGTTAGATTCATGTACAGCTGTTCATATAGCTATCTATCCTCAGCCATATCCGCTCTACGATTTCAATCTCACTTTAGCACGTTCATAACGGGACGTGAACCGGTATCCTCTACTGACATACAAGGTATAAAGTACATACTGTCCATACCCTGTCTAATGTTCAAGGAACTGCTCCGGAGCGAACTTCGACAGCCTGATTTCGTAGAAACGCTCTCAATCTCTGGCGCTTCCTCCCTGTTCAAAGGCACTGTGTACTCTTCTCCATCTAAGCATTTGATTCGTTTAAGTCTTGCCTAGTTTGCTACATTATTATACGCAAATGCGTCTTCACTCGCAAGCCCCACAACCAAAATAGGCTATCCTCTCTCTTTGGAAGACCGCTTTTCCTTCTTTTGCAAGGCTGCCAGCTGTGAACGTATCTCCCGAATCTCTTGCAGTGTAGCACTGTCCATATAATAAGATTCAACATTTGCCCGTTGCCCGGAGTTCACTTGATCGTAACTAGACCCTGTCAGCAGTTCATTCAAACGATGCTGCAGCTGAATCCGCAGGTCTTCCTCCTCACGATCCTCCGGCGTTTCACTCTTTCTAGCCAAATGCTCCTCGTATTCCTGTACCGTCCCATCGAATATGCGTAAAGGCTCATGCTTACCCATGTGGAGCAGCTGATTAGCCAGCTTACGGACAAGTGTCCGATCGTGAGATACAAATACGAACGAGCCCTCGTAATTCAGCAGCGCTTCCTCCATGACTTCTCTAGTGTCAATGTCCAGATAATTGGTAGGCTCATCAAGAACGAGCAGGTTAGAACCGCTGAAGTACAGCCTTATAAAAGCAGCTCTGCATTTCTCACCCATGCTCAGCTCTCCAATCTTCTTGAACACGTCATCCCGTGAAAACAAGAAATTACCCAGCATGGTCCGCGCTTCTGTTTGTGTCATGAACGGATTAATGAGCAAGCTGTCGAGCAAAGTCATCTCTGGCTGTAGACCTTCAAGCTCCTGCGAGAAATAACCTATTTTGGTCTTGGGATGATGGTTCACCTCTCCTTTTTGCGGAGACAACTCGCCGGTGATCAGCTTTAACAGTGTCGTTTTCCCAGCACCATTCACGCCTTGGAGAGCAATCCTCTTCCCACGCTCAACGACCAGGTTAATCCCGGAGAATACAGGGGTTTGAGCGGCAGGGTAAGTGTACTCCACGTCTCTGAGCTGTAAAAATGTCCTTGCGCCAAATTCGCCATCCTTTAAATCTACACTGACTTTAGGACCCTCGCGCGGCTTCTCAACCCGCTCTCCCTCGAGCCTTTCAAGCTGCTTCTGCTTCGCGTGATATCTTGATATATTTTTGTTTGCCCTTGCCTTGTAATAACTCGCTGCTATTCTTGACTCGGTTACATTCCCTGCATTTCGGTGCGATATCTTAAACCATTCCTGGTATTTACGGATGGACTCCTCCAACGCCTGCTTAGCAAGCTCCTGCTGACGATATTTCGTCGCCTGCTCTCTGCGCTCGCGCTCCTTCTGCAGCTTATATTCCTCATAGCCTCCTGGATATTTATGAGTCCCCTCTGGAGTGAGCTCACAGATACTCGTGGCTACCCGATCTAAAAAAGTCCGGTCATGTGAGACAAAAACAAGGGTGCCTGAATAAGACAATATCCAGCCTTCCAGCCAGACCATGCTCTCATGATCGAGATGATTGGTCGGTTCATCAAGAATAAGCAGCCTCGGTTTTCTCGTTAACAGTGCTGATAGGCGCAGCCTGGTCTTCTGACCTCCACTTAGTGAGCTAAAGGAGCGTTCCCATAATTCTTCTCCAATACCGAGATGTGTCATCATTCGCTCAAGCTCCGCCTCTTTAGAATAACCACCGAAGGCTTCATATTGCTCAAGGATCTCTCCATAGCGTTGAAGCAAATCGGGAGAAGGATCAGGTTCAGAGGCGAGCTGTTCCTCGACCTTCTGAAGATCCATTTTTAATACTCCCCAAGTTCCGCTCTCTACATAGGCAATCTGCTTAACACTCAGATGTTCCTCCGGTTTAAAGTCCTGACGCATAAATCCGATTTCCTCAGACTCAAGATGGACGGTTAATGTACCTTCCGTCGGCTGTTCACTGCCTGTCAGAATATTTAGCAGCGTCGTCTTGCCACAACCATTCCGTCCAAACAGAGCAATACGCTCATTCTCATTAACCTCCATATTGACATGTCCGAACAATTTCTTTCCGTTCCAATCCTTACTAATCTCACGCATATGAATAAGTGTTGTCATACCGTATCTCCCTCTTTCTGTACAAAAGCTAAAACACCGCAGGCAAGGAGCCTGCGGCTTAGACGTTCATCTATAGAAGAAGCGTACTTTGGAGGATAGGAGGACAGGTAAAGATACACCTGCGGTACGTGAGCAAGCAGAGCTGACCGGTTCAAGTCCAGCACGAGGCCACGGATCAGACAGCACAAATAACCACACGTATCCTATCAGTAGAAATAAGCACACTTGTCCCTAGATACGTCAGCCGCATACAGCTAACCTGCTTCACCATCGGTTTACAGTTATCTCCAGGATTTCGTGTGTTTTACTCCATGATACGTGTGGTTACCTCTCATTCATCATAATTGTTCCTAGTATAGCATGAACTTAAAGAAAGGCAAATATGCAAATGCCTAATTAAGATTATAATAACTTCTCCGGAAACCATTTTAGGAAAGCGTCCGCTACCTGTTTACCTGCTTCACCGTTCGGGTGCGGATCAAATTCATTGCTCATGTATTTCTGCTGAATACGGTGCTCATCCGGTGCTGAACAGGACAGTACTTCTGCGATATCAAATACATAATCCACACCTTCAGGCGGTCTTGTGCGTAACGTCTCGTTCACTGTACGCCAGATTTCTTCCCTCTGCTCTACAAAATTAAACGGAGGAACGGTGAAGAGAATAATCTGAGGATTAGCCTCCGTATTTTGCTTCAGTTTCCGAACAATGACTGTCAGATCTTCAAGCAGCTCCTCGCTGCTGCGCGCGCCAATATCAATGTCATTGACACCCAGCACTACAGCTACGATATCGCCTTGCCTTGCTTTCAGTAGCCATGGCCCATCACTAGCCGCATCATAGGCTCTTGCCCAGCCTGATCCAATATTCCAGACACTGTATTCTGCACTTAATCCGTCTGCAATACGGGCAGCCCAATTTTCATAGCCGTCTTTAGGTGTTCTTACTCCCTGTGTAATAGAGTCACCCAGGAAGACCATACGATGCTTCACTTGTCGTTTATAACCGATAAATGCCGGCAAGACCAGCTGATTCTCCAGCTCGGTGAAGGATGCTCCCGATTCCTCTGAAGCCTTACTCCCTTCTGCAGCATAAGCAGATACAAGCAGTCCATCCGTGTTGTAGGGAAATGACTTCCCTGCCGCTTGCGTCGACAGGGTCCAGGTAAATACCAAGTCACGCCCCGGCAGCACATCGATCGTAAAGACATCACTCCAAAACTGCTCTCCAGGCTGTACGTGCTTCGTATATTCTCCTTCAAATGTAATCGGGGTTCCCGAGCCTGGAACGATACTTCCATCCCGCTCTTCCTGACTTACAGCCACATATGCCGACTCAATCTTCCATTCTCCCCCAGGCATGCTCCCTTTGGCTACAGCTCCCACATCCCAGGTAGAGTCCACCGCATTACTGTGCCAAAATTTCATTTCCAGCGGTTCATTCTCTCGAGGCTTGAAGTACGTTCGATATGTACGTGTGAATGCGGTTTCCTCAATCATTACAAAATTCGTTGCCGTTGACACGGCGGTTGCAGATACGTATTCCCCCAGCATTTCTAATCCACCCTTTTATTCATGTTGTAAGTGTTCAAGTCCAGATAATTCTCCATCATTATACTCCAGCTTCAAAAAACAAATCTATAATCCTATAGAAAAAAGCCTCGCGAAAAATCGCAAGGCTCTCAGTGAAGCGGGTGATGGGAATCGAACCCACGCTACCAGCTTGGAAGGCTGGAGTTCTACCATTGAACTACACCCGCATATATACAATCGGGATGACACGATTTGAACATGCGACCCCCTGGTCCCAAACCAGGTGCTCTACCAAGCTGAGCTACATCCCGTCATCGTTATGTATTCTTACTTAATTGGTGACAACTAATAATATATCACTCACCGTTTATTCTTGCAATAGTTTTTTTGGTATGAGAAGTATTAGAAGCTTTCTAGATAGAATGAACTCATAGATTAAGTGGATAGAACTGTTGTACGGTTATGATGCTAATTAAACAACGCTGCTGCCTATCAATTTTCAACTCTTTATAGTTATAAATTGATTCATTCTAGTATTTATGTATGTCCTATGTTCATTCTATCTAGCCTTTCTAATTATAGACAGCTACCTTTAAGAATCGGGTTTCAAAATCTTCAGACCTAAGGGGTTTGCTGAAAAAGTATCCCTGACCTTCATGACAGTGCTGTTCCTGCAGAAATAGAAGTTGTTCTTCATTCTCTACACCTTCAGCAGTGACCTTAAGCTGTAAATGCTTGGCCATAGAGGTTATCGTAGATACGATGGCCTTGTTGCTGCGGTCCTCCATCAGCTCACGAACGAAAGACTGATCAATCTTCAATCGATCGATTGGAAGCTTCTTAAGATAATGTAACGAGCTGTAGCCGGTCCCAAAATCATCAATGCTAATCTGTACACCTAACTTCTTGATCCGATCCAGAACATCAATTCCCTGATCAAAGTCCAGCATCGTGCTCTCTGTAATTTCCAGTTCAAGACATGTCGGATCAAGGCCCGTATCGAGCAGAACGCGCTGAATTCGATCTGTCAGATGCACATCCTGAAATTGCCGGATGGACAGGTTCACAGAGATCGACAAGGGTCTGTACTGCTGCTGCCATTTTCGATTCTGGGAACACGCCTCCTGAAGCACCCATTCTCCAAGCGGTACTATAAGCCCGCTCTCCTCTGCGATGGGAATAAAATCGGCTGGTGAAATCGTCCCTTTGACCGGATGCTGCCAGCGAACGAGTGCCTCAACACCAACGACCTCATTCGTTCTTAGATCGATTTGCGGCTGGTATTCCAAGTAAAATTCTCCACGCTTCAGGCCCTTTCTGATGTCATGCTCTATCTGCAGGCTTTTCTGTGCCTCCCGTTTCATCGAGACTGCATATCGGTTCAGATCCATCCCATGATCCTTCGCGAAATGAAGGGCTGTATTTGCATTACGAAGTAATTCCTCGGGTGAACTTCCATCAAATGGATAAAGACTTATACCAGCAGACGGGGTAAGGTACAGCTCACGGTCCTTCAATAATAAGGGCTCTTTAAATTGCTGAAGTATTTCACTTACCTGCCTGTTTAATAATTTTGTTTCAACAAATTCACTTAAAACGACAGCATATCGGTCACTGTCCAGCGAGAACACCTCGATTTTGCCGCCTCTGTATTGCTTTATGCGTTCTCCTGTTGTTTTCAGCAGTTGATCACCGAACTGATAACCAAGGGAATCATTTATGATCTTAAAACGGTTGATGTTGATGACCAGCAGACCCACCGTCCGATTCTCTGAATAAGCAGAATGCATACAATCACGTAAATGTAAGATCAAAGATCTCCGATTCGGCAATCCCGTGACTTCATTAAAATGAGCCATGTAGTTCAGCTGCTCTCGGGTGACGGTTTGCCGCTCAAGCGGAATTGTGACATAAAGGTTGAAATACACCTCTTGAAAAATTAAATAGGCCAGCAGCTGAAAAATCATGGACAGCGTAAAAGAGAGATCCGATACGTCTTGAATCTGCAGTATAAAGCCTTGACTGACAATACAAAATATCATACCAAGTATAAGGTTCTTGCTCACATTCATTGCTCGTTTTACCTTTGAAAATAGCAGCCCCAGAAGAGCCAATATTAAGAAGGACAAAAGAGAAATATGTATCACATAATGAATTGGATTTACAATCTCGTTCAAGGGGTCATAAATGCTAAAGATGTAGTCAAGATTGTCGTTGTTTTGTAGAAGGAGAAGCAGGACTGCCATATATAGTAGAGCAGCGCCTAATCCTATAGATTTATGGATGGGACGCTCCTGGGATTTCGGAGAAGAAAACCCGAGATAAAGCATACCCATTACACAGAGCAACCGAGTCAAAAATACGATGATTATGACATCGGAGGTATCCACCAGCAGCTCATTTCTGAAGGAAATTCCGCTATAGTGTATGAATAATAGCAATTCCAAAAAACCTGCTGCAAAAAATACAGAAGCAATATACTGCCCGTTATGTGTTCTATGCCCCTGTTCCAGTAGCCTTGCCTGGTTAAAAGCAGAGAAGCAGATAATTAACGAACAAAGAGAGATGCCCATTCCAAATAAATTAATCATTTCCTGACTAAGCTCTGAAGATAAGGAAGGCATTATCCATGGGTTCAAGATACATAATATAAGACCAGCACCCGCAGTCCATAAGAACTTGGGATGTCTCAACTTAATGCTCATAGCATTTATTGATGCCTCCTAAATATTGTCCGTAAAGTACATTTTTTCTTATGTTAGCGTATAATTTACAGTTGAGATGTGACATATTCCAACATTTTCTTCGATATCCACTGGACTATAATACCATTTAATCAGCAAACTTTGTACTATTTTTTTGATTTATACATGCGTAAATGCGTAAATTATAGGTATTAAGACTCAAACACAGAAAAACACTCTCTACAATTTTGTAGAGAGTGCCTAGTCATGGAATATTGCGAGCAAAACGGCTAGTGCTCAACCCCAGGATCGACTCATCGTTCCTAATGGGATTAATGCAGAATCCTCACTTATCAAAGTTTACTTCGGGTGTAGTAAGCGTATCATAAAAATCTACGACCCGATCTTTGTCATCTGAATTACGAAGTGCCATGGCAGAGCGAGGATGCTCGTCAAGATGACCTGTTATCATATATGGGAGGATATATCCCCACTCTTCTTTCTCACGTAAAGGTACAAGGAGCTGCTCCAGCGCATCAAGTACAGGGCGGAGCTTGTATTTGGTTCCTTTCAAATGAGCGATTAACAGCTCCGTCGGACAATTTCCGGCAGCACGGCCCATTCCATACACGGAAGCATCCAGCAGTTCAACACCAAGCTCAGAAGCGATTAGCGTGTTGGAGAATGCGAGCTGCATGTTATTGTGGGTGTGAACACCAAGCCGTTTGTTAGGCAGATGAAGCTTGAACTTCTCAACCAGATATTTAATGTCACTGTGATCCAGGCTTCCATATGAATCGACAATGTATACAACATCAACTACGCTCTCATTGATCATCTCAAATGCTTCAAGAAGCTCGTTCTCCATCACATTAGATAACGCCATAATATTAAGAGTCGTTTCGTAACCACGCTCATGGAAGATGCGTACCAGCTCTAGACCCTTGTCCACATCCTTGATATAGCAAGCAACACGGATCAAATCCAGCATACTTTCGCTGCGGGGAAGAATGTCATTTTCGTCTACTCTTCCGATGTCTACCAGTGCGGACAGCTTGGTGTTGCCCTTTTGCGGAATGACCTTTCTTAAGAAATCATCGTTCAAGAAGCGCCAAGGCCCTGCTTTATCGGCACCCTTCAGCAGCTTAGGGGAGTTTTTATATCCAACCTCCATATATTCAACGCCTGCTTCATTTAAGCTCTCATACAGCTTCTGTACAAATTCCACACTGAAATCCCAATTATTCACGAGGCCGCCGTCTCGGATTGTACAGTCTACTATCTTGCTATGATTTGTCATCGTCTTCATGGCTAAGCTCCTTTGTATGCCTACTTTATTTCTCTCATGATACTTGAACGTGGAATGAAAAGTAAAGTGAAGCTTGGCCTAATCTGACACTCTAGCTTACTTATGTGCCTGATCAAGCGGTTGAATCTCTTCGGGAGATATCTGCTGCTCTCCATATCTGACTTTGTTATATAAAGCTATCAACTGGTGTAACAGTTCTTCTCTATACGGAAAATGCCTATGATGGATTTCTTTATGTTCTGTCAGCCATTTCCCTAACTCATTAGGCGTGAGTGATGAAGGCGGGGGTCCTGCTTCCTTACCCGCCTGCTCTATAACAGATTTATAATAATAACGAATTCTCTGCTCTGGTTCGACCGGGACTCGCTGCTTACGGAACTTGCGAAAAAAATCTTTCTTCGGTCTGTTCTCAATCGTCTCCGTTATATCGATATAAGCAATTCTTTCTGGGATTGGAGCCTCGTCTTGGGGTGTGCTTCTGGATTGAAGATATGCGCTTACCTTCTTGAGCAGCCTCCACAGACCATAACCAATTAATAATAAGAAGGCGAGCACTGCGAGCATGACCAACGCGTTCAGTACCCAATCCCATACGGGGGATGGTTCACTTGAAGGTTCCGCTTCAGCGGGAGGGAATAGAAGTCCTTCCGAAGGAAGCTGGGGGATCGTCTCGGGTATTTCTTCCGAAGGCTCTCCATCAAACAATGTACGAAACCAGCTCGTAAATCCGTTCCACAGGTAATTAAACAACTCCGACAGATAATTAAATGACCCCAAGATGATGACAATGACCAGGAAGAGGAGCATCCGTGTCCGGTTCAGCTCGGAAAAACTCTTTATTTGCGGTCTCTTACCTTCCATGTCTAAGGTGGCCCGCCTCATTTCGCGTGAATGTCTTGTCCATACGTAGACTAGAAATCCGATGATACCGGCCGCATAAATACTCATCGTATGATCATCCAGTATAGGTACTCTCGTGGCAATCACGCTTAATGCAAGCAGTGAAATAAGTCCCGTATATTGCAGACGATCCGCAGGAGCCAATCTTAATCTTCGATTACCTAGAGAGAATCCGCGAAATGCCGCTCCCGCTCCTGCCACTGCTGCCAGAAGTACAGGGATCAAAGTTTGATTTGCTTGGAATAGAAGCGTTCCGATTCCGGAGATGATCATTCCAGCTATAAATGATACACTTCCAGCCATAAGCCTGTTATGAATTGCTGATCTGAGCCATATTGCTGCCAGGAGACCTATCCCGAGCAAGATGAAAGTATAAACAGGGCTCATCGACAGTCCAAAAACAGAGAGCAGTACAATTAACGGATAAACATAGACGAGCTCCATCAAGCCCAGCATATACACTCGTATAGGTACCGCTTGATCATGATCCTTACTCATCTTCCTGCCTCCTTGTACTCCTGATCTGAATCAAGGTATACAATGCTGACTTTATTCCCGCCGCTTCTAAGTCGATGCAGCTGTTCCTCCATTCCAGGCGAGACAAAAGGCGTAATTAACAAGTAATCCTGCCGTTCCCCTGAATCAAGCTGCCTGTCTGCCTCATCCATGAGCACCTGATCCATCGGCATCAAACACTTCAGTTGTACTTCAGCCATGGCGTGCATTATATATTCTGCGTGAAGAACCCCATAGTCAGCATCAATTCGTACGAGTGAATTTGATCCTAAAGCGTATGCATTATGCATAAATCCTGTTTTTAGTCCTTTGCTCACTGCATCATTCACCGCTGTTGCGGCATAGGATAGACCTCTCTCCGCCATACCGGGCTTCGTTACGACACTCCACATGTCACTGGATTCCTGAATATTGAATATAATGAGCGTTTGCGGATCTGAACTGTAGCCTTGTTTATATACCTGCAGTTGTCCCGTTCTCGCACTTGCTGTCCAATGAATTCGATTCATCGGATCACTCGCTCCATATTCTCTGACACCAAGAATAAGAAACGGATCCTCTACGATCCAGCGGGATACCTCAAGCTCGCCTTGCCAAACCTTATAGCTCGTCGGCATTTCGTGATCAGCAAGGAGTGCAGGGAATACGGTGATCTGAACCGATACAGGCTGCTTCTTCGCGTGGGAATAGACACCCAGAAGGTCACCACCTGTCATGGTCACCGTTTCCAATTGATACACACCCCGATGCTGACAAGTAAAGAAATGCTTCCGCGTAATTCGGGTATAAGGCTTAAGCGAGAACAAGCTTTGATGATTTTGATAAATATCTCCTCTGCTGATGCCAAGTTCAGCGCCTGTATGAAATATAAAAGAAGCCGGCATCATTGCCTCTAAGCGAAGCCAGGGTACGGGAAGTCTTTTCTCATTCGAAATCTTCTCGACCATCTCAAGCTCATCCCCGGCATAACACTGCTGCTTCGCAAACTCGCGCTGATACGAAATTCTCTTCAGTGCAGGTACTCCAAGCAGGATACCTTGAGCAAGAACAAGCAGAAGTCCAACGACAAGAAACCACAGAAGCTCCATCGTTTATTGCACACTGCTTTCTACACTTGTTCTGTCGCTCGGCACAGGAATTTGTGAAATGATATCACTTAACAGCGCTTCAGCCTTCCCCTCCTGCTGCTTGGATCGATGTTTGAATACGAGCCGATGTGACAATACAGGCAGCGCTAGAGCCTTTATATCATCAGGCAGTACATATTCTCTGCCTTGTATGGCTGCCCGGGCCTGTGCTGCCTTAAGCAGCGCTTGTGTTCCTCGCGGGCTTACGCCCAGCGCAATATCCGGATGATGTCTTGTTGCGTCAGCGATAGCTATAATATAGCGCATCAAATCTTCCTGGACGCGAACGGCTGTATACACCGATTGTGCAGCTACGATGTCACGCTGGGCTACAACCGCAGATACACCTGTTATGAAATTCCCGCTTATCGTACGCCGCAAAATTTCTACACTTTCCTCCTGAGTAGGGTAACCCATGCTCATCTTGAGCATAAAGCGGTCCATTTGTGCCTCTGGTAATGGAAATGTCCCTTGATTATCTACAGGATTTTGGGTAGCGATGACAATAAAAGGCTTTTTGAGCTCATGTGTGTGCCCATCCACACTGATCTGTCTCTCCTCCATGCATTCCAGCAAGCTGGATTGTGTTCTCGGTGTCGCCCGGTTAATTTCATCAGCAAGAATTAAATTAGCGAATAGAGGACCTTCCCGAAATTCAAACTCTCCTTCCTTCTGATTATAAAAATGAATACCCGTCAGGTCAGAGGGCAATAGATCAGGAGTAAACTGGACTCGTCTAAATGTACAATCTAAAGAGGCTGCCATCGTTTTGGCCAGCAAAGTCTTCCCGGTACCTGGTACATCCTCAAGCAGTATATGACCTGAGGCAATCATCGCGATCAGCATTAAATCCACTGTATCATCTTTGCCCACAATGACTTTTGCCATATTTGCTCTGAGCTCGGCTGCCACTTGTGCGATTTCTTGAATTTCCATAACGATGCTTGACCTCCCCATATTCGTAAACGTTTTCATATTAATACAGTGATTTTACCATAACCCTATATTCCATGCATGTTTTTCCAAATGAAAAAGACCTTGTGTATATCACAAGGCCCGCCTCACTTATTGATTTATTATATATTCCGCAATGGTTCTTACCATCGCTCCGGTTGCTCCTTTGGGATGGACACCTCTCTCTTTCGATACATAAGCGGTTCCCGCAATATCCAGATGGATCCACGGCATCCCTTCAGCAAAAGTACCTATAAATAGACCCGCAGTGATAGAAGCTCCGTATCTCCCTGTACTGTTACGCAGATCGGCTACCTCGCTTCGCAGCATTTCTTCGAACTCAGGATAGGCGGGCAGAGGCCACACCTTCTCACCCGTCCGTTTGGAGGCTAGTATGAATTCATTCATAAAAGGGTCGTCGTTAGATACCGCTCCTGTAGCGACGTCACCTAGCGCTGATACAACCGCCCCAGTCAGCGTAGCTACATCAATAATCCTGGTTGCTCCGAGCTCCTTCGCATAGGTTAATCCATCAGCGAGCACGAGCCTTCCTTCTGCATCGGTGTTTAAGATCTCAACGGTCCTGCCGCTGAGTGTAGTGATAATATCTCCCGGTTTGAAGGCACCTCCTGAGGGCATATTTTCGGCGGAGGGAATGACAACAATCACATTCTGCTCTGGCCGCATCAAACATAGAGTATGCAGTGCACCAAGTACCACAGCCGCCCCGCCCATATCACTTATCATGTCCTCCATCCCAACACGAGGCTTTAGTGATATTCCGCCAGTGTCAAACGTAATGCCTTTTCCGACTAGACCGATAATTTCTCCTTCCCAGGAGGTCTTCCCCTGATACTTCAGGACAATCATCCGGGGAGGATTCACACTCCCGGCTCCTACCGACCAGAGTCCGCCCATTCCCTTCTTAACAATGTCGTGCTCATCCAGCACTTCGAATTCAAGACCATGCTGCTCGGCGAGCCTTAGGGCTGCATTGGCAAGATCACGAGGAACAAGCATATTGCCAGGCAGATTCGTCAAGTCTCTAGCTAGTATCGTTCCTTCTGCGAAAGCCCTTCCCCTCTCCATACCGGTTCGCCACTGCTGCTCATGTTCGTCCTGATACACTTTATCCTGATGAAATATAAGCCGATCCGGGCCAGTATAGGCCTGTTGTTTACGTTTGTATGTTTTGCGGCGATAGGTGCCCAGTATAAATCCCTCCGTTAGAGCATGAGCCACAACGGCAATATCCTGAGACTGCGAATAAGTAAGTAAGGAGGACGGCAATGCAAATATGACTTGATCTGCGCTCATCTTCACTGCTGATTTTGCAGCCCGCACTGCAGTCAGGCGAAGCTCTTCAGGCGTTAGAGGGTGTTGTCCCGTTCCGACTAATATTAGTGTTATTGCTGCATCTGATTGCATGACGGGTATGGTAAACAATTGATTCTCAGAGCCTTGGAATAAGCCTCGTTCCTTCACAGAGGCAATCGCTTCCTTCCATACTTCAGGAAAATGTCCCGTAATCCATTCTGCCTCGCTTACCAAACAAATGACCGCTTGCGCTTCAATCGACTCGATCGGAATGTCTGATTTCCATAACGCTTCAATCTTCGTATTCATCATCATATCCATCCTTCAGCCAGCTAATAAATAGGATCAAATTTATATATCGCCATATTTTCATACTACTCCTTTAATATACCCGCCATGACAAATTAAAAAAGATCAGAGAACAAAAAAAGATCAGAAGCAGTGTATGCTTCCGATCTAAGAAGTAACGCAACGATTATACGATGGGAAGAGAAATCTTGAATTCTGTTCCTTCCCCAGATTTACTGTCAACGGATATGGTGCCTCCATGATTCTTAATAATTCGATAGCTTACGGACAAGCCAAGCCCAGTGCCGGCTTCCTTGGTCGTAAAGAAAGGATCAAACAGTCTCACTAAAGTATTGTGATCCATACCCTGCCCGTTGTCTCTAATAGAGATTACGACATTTTGGCCATCCTGCTGTGTCTCAATCTGGATAAGCCCTGAATGGTCTTCACCTACATTCTCAATGGCATCCATTGCATTCTTGACCATATTCAGCATGACCTGCTTTATTTGTTTCACGTCGATGGACACATACAGCGGATGATCAGCATTGTCCATCTCT
The DNA here is from genome assembly GCF_028747985.1 of Paenibacillus urinalis. Taxonomy (NCBI): domain Bacteria; kingdom Bacillati; phylum Bacillota; class Bacilli; order Caryophanales; family Paenibacillaceae; genus Paenibacillus; species Paenibacillus urinalis. The sequence goes on along the minus strand of NZ_CP118108.1, from coordinate 1,633,579 downwards.
ATTTGACATCCTTTCATCAATCCTTCGCTTTCTGTCAGCAGCACCACTTCTTTGAGTAAAGACTGAACCGGGATCACGGTTTTTTGCGGGGCAGAAGGCTTGGATGAATTAAGGAATTCATAAATAATATCATTCGCTCGATCAATTTCTGTAAGTATAATTCTCGCATATTCATCCTTGCCTAACTGAATAAGGTGAGGTCTTAGCAATTGGATAAACCCTCGAATGGCGGTAAGCGGATTGCGAATTTCATGAGCGATGGAGGCTGAGATTTGTCCCAGCATGGCCAGCTTATCGTTCTGATACGCGGTTTGCTCGATTTGCTTGAAATCCGATACGTCCTTTACACTCAGCAGAAAGTTGCCGTCCATCTGATCTCCGTAAGTCATCGTGATGAGCCAATGCTTCCCATATTCGTCGAGCACCTCATGATAGCGCTTACGATGGAAAATGGTTTCCCTGAATATCCTCATTATCTTTTTCTTTTTGAACCGGCTAATGAATGGATGGCGTACGAGCTGAACTACATCACAGCCGAGCAGTTGATGGCGCGGCAGCTCTAGCAATCTGGCCATCTGCAGATTAATGAAAGTAAGAACCCCATCCCTATCAAATAACATGATTCCGCTATCCAAATGTTCTAGAATATTCTCATAATTGCTGTTATCTAGATGCTGTAGTGGAAATACGTCGTTTGCAGAAATCAATGTGTTCTGAAACTCACTGATCATACTCAGGCTCCCCCTTTACACGTAAATGGAACTTGCCGATCGGACTACTAATCGTCACATAGATGATGACGAGGCTTCCCGCTATAGATCTAAACCAGCGTCGACCATACAGACACAGGGGTCTTTCGTGTCATACGACTACGTTACGCTTCAGATAAGGCACCATTAACATAAGAACTGGAATGAAGTATGAATCACTGCAGTATGGAGGTCTATGAGGTTTAAGCTTCGGGTGCTGATCGTTTGCTTACTCGCTGTTAGGCTATGTTTAGCGTGATCTACCGTCATGCAGAGTTTTTGGGGATGTCTATTTAATCATAGACAATTTTACCAATTTGAGTCAACCGAAGATACTGTCGAATTGTTGGATATTAAGCAGATATAACCTTTTCTGTAGAAAATAATTGGTATGCATCCTAAATCTAAAGCCCCCGTTAATAACGGAGGTTTCATCTTCACGCATCGGTATTTTCGGTTATCGGCCTGTCTGATTTGGCTTGATCTTGGATCGTCTCTTGCTCATGACAGCAAGTCTTCGTTTAAGCTCACTTTCCCATTTATGATCTTCGATGCTCTTAGCAATAGATAGCAAATCCAATGAAGTATCGATCTGACGCTGTATAATTTCTAGAGGATCTTCGTTCTCCCGGTTTACGCAGTTCTCATAAATCGTATCTTCATCTTCCATAACATAATCCTGAAAATCAATCTCTGAAGCACCATCACCATGTGCATACTCAGCCAATATTTCATACTCATTCTCAACCTTATAGTGAACCTCCACCCGATTACATACCGGACAAAAGAGCAGGGGAACATTGTGGACTTGCGTTCGGTAATGCTTTAATGTTCCCTTAGTTCCGATCATACTTGCTCCACAACAAAAACTCATTTTGCTCACCCTCCTTGTAGACACAAAACCGGAAGCATTGTATACATTATGTTCAATAGCGTATTCTTTTACCCTATTCGTTATGACAATCCTAATTCCTCTTTCTTAATCGAATCTCCATAAAAAAAGGGCCTCACTCGTTATAACACGAAAAAAACGCACTTTAAACGCTATATAGTTAAGAAAATCGTAATAATCCTTATATAAACATGACCATATAAGTCTATACGGTGAAAAAAGCCCTCTCAGCGGAAATATCCGCTTTGAGGGCTCACTTAACTTAAAACCGATTCACGATTTACAGGTTGTTGTCGCCTGGCTTCCAGTTCATTGCGCACAATCCGCCGGATTGCAGAGCTTGAAGCACACGAAGTGTTTCTTCTACAGAACGACCCACATCGTTGTGGTTAACAACTTGATATTTCAACTCGCCTTCAGGATCAATGATGAAGAGACCGCGCAGTGCTACGCCTTCTTCTTCGATCAATACACCGTAGTCACGAGCAACTTGCTTCGTAATGTCGGAAGCGAGCGGGAAGTTGATTTGACCCAAGCCGCCGCTGTCTTTTGGAGTGTTGATCCAAGCTTTGTGGCTATGGATCGAGTCTACACTCACACCAAGAATTTCTGTATCCAAAATTTTGAAATCATTATAAGCATCGCTAAGTGCTGTAATCTCAGTTGGGCATACAAATGTGAAATCTAGCGGGTAGAAGAAAAATACCAGCCATTTACCGCGATAGTCAGACAATTGAACCTTACCAAAATCTTGACCATCACCAGTTACGGTCTCCATTACGAAATCCGGAGCTGTTTTTCCAACCAAACGTTCTGCCATAATAAAAGTCCTCCTTCTCCTATGTAACCAAAATCGTTTTCTCTTTAGATTGTGAAGAGTATGTGAAACTCTTAAAATAAATGAAGAGTTTATGAAACTCTCAAAAAGAGCACATTTAAAATCCTATCATCGCCAAGTTTCAAAGTCAATATTATAAACCTTATTTGTTGATAATTATTATAATTAAGAAGAAAAGGAGCACAGTGTGGCCGTTAACCTCTCCTACTGTACTCCTGATCTATCATTGTAAATTTAACTTCTCTTCATCTTGTAAAGCTTTGATGAAAAACTATTATTTGACAATCGCCGCTACAATCAGGTCTCCCATCTCGGAGGTGCTGATGGCAGTGCTCTTATCTACAGCAATATCACTGGTCCGATGTCCTGCATCCAGCACCTGTGCTACAGCTCTCTCAATCGCATCAGCTGCATCGCTGTAACCAAATGTCAAACGGAACATCAAGGCAACCGACAAAATCGTCGCAATCGGATTCGCTAAGCCCTGACCAGCGATATCCGGAGCTGATCCGTGTACGGGTTCATATAGACCAAAGCTTCCCTCACCCATAGACGCGGATGCCAGCATTCCGATCGAGCCTGTAAGCATAGCCGCTTCGTCACTTAGAATGTCACCAAACATATTTTCCGTAACAATGACATCAAAGCTAGATGGACGGCGCAGCAGCTGCATTGCACAGTTATCTACGAGTACATGCTCAACTTCAACATCTGGGTATTCGGGAGCGACCCGGTTGACCACTTCACGCCATAAGCGGGAGGTTTCAAGCACATTAGCTTTATCAACTGAAGCCAATTTCTTTCTGCGTTTTTGTGCAATTTCAAAAGCTTGTCGAACAATCCGCTCTACTTCTGCTACATTATATACGCAGGTATCTACCGCTTCTTCTCCATGCTCTCCCTCTCTGCGGAACTTCTCTCCAAAATAGATTCCGCCTGTCAGCTCTCTAACGACCATTAGATCCGTGCCCTCAAGCACTTCCGGCTTTAGTGTAGAAGCATCTTTGAGACAATCGAACACCACCGCAGGTCTCAGGTTGGAGAATAATCCGAGTGCTTTGCGAATCCCCAGCAATCCTGTTTCTGGCCGAAGCTCCTTGGCATTGTTATCCCATTTCGGACCACCAACCGCTCCAAGCAGTACTGCATCCGCACTTTGACATACCTCCAGTGTTTCTTTCGGCAAAGGGGTTCCTGTCTCATCAATCGCAATTCCGCCAAACAAAGCGTGTTTCGTTTCAAAAGTGTATCCGAACACTTCCTCGGTTCGTTTCAACACTCTCTCCGCTTCTGCAACAACCTCTGGTCCAATGCCATCTCCTGCAATGACGGCGATTTTTTTGACTTCTGACATGACTGCACGCTCCATTCTAAATAATATCTGCTATATATCTTTGTAACATAATCACGGTAGATTTGACCAAGATATAGAAGCTATCGAGTCTATAGGTATAGGCTATAAGACCACTTTTAACTCTACCGATCCTTACTATCTACGGGAATGAAGTTGAAAGAGATGGATGAATCCGATTACAATAGACTTGTGATGATGGTTCAATTTCCCTGAATGAGAGGATGATAGTGGGTGCAGTATACGTATTTAGGAAGATCAGGACTCAAGGTAAGCCGTCTGTGTCTGGGTACGATGAACTTTGGACCAGCAACAGATGAGAAGGAAGCATTTCGCATTATGGATGCTGCCGTTGATGCAGGCCTCAATTTTTTTGACACAGCAAACATCTATGGATGGGGTGAAAATGCAGGACTGACAGAAACGATCATCGGTAAATGGTTTAAGCAAGGCGGCGGACGCAGAGAAAAAGTCGTACTTGCCACCAAAGTATACGGATCCATGCATGACAGCAACGATGGACCCAATGATGAAGCAGGCTTGTCAGCCTACAAAATCCGTCGTCATCTTGAAGGCTCACTTCAACGTCTTCAAACCGATCATATTGAGCTCTATCAAATGCACCACGTCGATCCTAATGTCTCCTGGGAAGAATTATGGGGAGCTTTTGAGGTTGGAATTCATCAGGGAAAAATCGGCTATGTCGGCTCAAGCAATTTTGCTGGGTGGCAGATAGCACTCGCTCAAATGGAAGCCAAGAACCGTAATTTTGTGGGGCTAGTATCAGAGCAGCATAAATACAGCCTGAATTGCCGGCTTCCTGAGCTCGAAGTGCTACCTGCAGCACATAAGCTTGGACTTGGCATCATTCCTTGGAGTCCCCTTGATGGTGGTCTGCTCGGAAGAAATGCACTCAAGAAGATCGAAGGAACTCGCAGTGGTGGAATTGCCGAGCGTGTGGAGCAGCATCGCACTCAGTTGGAAGAATTCGCCGCGCTCTGCCGTGAGCTTGGAGAACCACAGGATAATGTCGCTCTGGCTTGGCTCCTTGCGAACCCTGCGGTTACCGCCCCAATTATTGGTCCTCGCACACTCGAGCAATTCGAGAACACACTGGATGCACTGGAGATCCAGCTGAACGAGTCTGTTCTCAAACGACTGGATGAAATATTCCCTGGTCCAGGCGGTCAGGCACCGAACGCTTACGCGTGGTAATAAATTTTCAACTCTATCACAGCATTCAAATACAGCAGCAAAAAAGCGGCCTAAGCTATTACAGCTTGGCCGCCTTTTGTTATTGGCATAACAATTCTTAGAGAATAGAGAGCTATGATCTTATTTATGAGTCCAGTGCATCATTTCACGCAATTGTGCGCCGACAACCTCGATTGGATGATTCGCTTCATTACGGCGAGTCGCTGTCAGGAATGCACGTCCGGATTGATTCTCCAGGATGAAGTCGCGTGCGAATTTACCTTGCTGAATATCGCTGAGGACCGCTTTCATTGCGATCTTCGTATCCTCAGTTACAACGCGTGGTCCAGTAACGTAGTCACCGTATTCCGCTGTATTACTGATGGAATCACGCATGCTGGCAAGTCCGCCTTCATACATCAAGTCAACGATTAGCTTCAGCTCATGCAAGCATTCAAAGTAAGCCATTTCTGGAGCATAACCAGCTTCTGTCAATGTTTCGAAACCGGCTTTTACAAGTGCGCTTACACCACCGCACAGTACGGCTTGTTCACCAAACAGATCTGTTTCTGTTTCTTCACGGAAGGAAGTTTCAATAACACCAGCACGTGTACAACCGATCCCTTTTGCATAAGCCAGACCAATTTCTTTGGCTTGACCCGTAGCATCCTGCTCAATCGCGATCAGTCCAGGCACGCCGAAGCCTTCTACATATGTACGGCGAACCATATGCCCAGGGGATTTAGGAGCTACCAGCATAACATCACTATCTTTAGGAGCAACGATTTGTCCAAAATGAACATTGAAGCCGTGGGAGAACATCAGAGTTGCACCTTTTTTCAGGTTAGGCTCAATTTCATTTTTGTAAACGGAAGCTTGTGTTTCATCTGGCATCAGGATTTGCACAACATCAGCACGGCGAGTTGCTTCTGCAACCGGCAATACTTCGAAGCCGTCATTTTTCGCTGTCTCAAATGATTTACCTTCACGCAAACCGATAACTACGTTTAGACCACTGTCACGCAAGTTTTGTGCCTGAGCATGTCCTTGACTTCCATAACCGATAACGGCGATGGTTTTACCTTTCAATACACTAAGATCTGCATCCTGTTCATAATAAGTTGTAACTGCCATTGTTAAAGCCCTCCTTTGTATTGTAAAGAAAACCCTGCATGAATGAGCGGGTGTTTCAAGGGACTGCAGAACCGTTCGTTAATCTAAGCCTCTGGTCCCCTCAAACCCCCGCTCATTCTTCAGGACTGCAAATTCCTGTCGCGGTAAATGACTAAAATGTGATGTTAAGACAGGCTGGCTAATGAATACGAAAAGTATATTTATACGTTTCCTCGGATCATTGCCGTTACACCTGTTCTGGATAATTCCCTGATACCATATGGCTTAATGAGCTCGATCATCGCGTCAATCTTATCTGTATCTCCTACAACCTGAATCATCAGGCTAGAGTTGCCGATATCGACAACCGAAGCACGGAAAGTTTCGACGAGACCCATAATTTCCGGACGAACCGAAGGCTCTGCTTTGATCTTGATCAGTGCGAGCTCGCGCGCAACCATTGGATTGGAGCTCAAATTAACGACCTTGATAACGTCAATTAATTTGTACAGCTGCTTCTCAATCTGCTCAAGAAGATGTTCATCGCCAAGTGTCACAATAACCATTCGGGATAATCCGGCTTCCTCAGACTGACCAACCGTGATACTTTCAATGTTAAAGCCGCGGCGACCGAACAGACCTGATACCCGTTGAAGTACTCCTGGCTGATCATTTACCAGTACGGCAATCGTATGTCTATTCATGATTTATGCATCCCCCATCAGCATTTGATCAATGGTCGATCCCTGCATTACCATCGGATATACATTTTCTTCTTTGTTAACAACAAACTCAACAAGAACCGGACCGTCTGTTTCGAGCGCTTCTGACCAAATCTTCTGCGCTTCTTCCTTATTCGTGGCACGAAGACCTTTGACACCGTATGCCTCTGCCAGTTTGACAAAGTCAGGACTACCCGCTAGATCAATGTGACTATATCGATTATCATAGATCAGCTCTTGCCATTGTCTTACCATCCCAAGCACCTGGTTGTTGATAACCACAATCTTAACCGGAATGTTGTTAATTGCACAGATGGCAAGCTCTTGAGAACACATCTGCATTCCACCGTCTCCGTTAATAGAGATAACGAGGCGATCCGGATGTGCCATCTGAGCACCGATCGCTGAAGGGAAGCCGAAGCCCATCGTTCCAAGTCCCCCGGAAGTAACCCATGAGCGAGGTTGATTAAACTTGTAATACTGAGCTGCCCACATCTGATGCTGACCTACGTCCGTAGTTACAATGGCGTTGCCTTCCGTCGTGTCATTCAGCATCTCAATAACCCATTGCGGTTTGAGTACTTCATCTGAATCCTTGTAGTTGTACAATCGATCGCCTTTCCACGCCCGAATCTGGTTCCGCCACTCATCTGCCTGATCTGCACGTTCAGCTTCATGATTGAGCAATTCAAGTACGGTCTTCACATCCCCTACAATCGGAATGTCTGTCGGTACGTTTTTGCCAATCTCTGCAGGATCAATATCAATATGCACGATCTTCGCTCTCGGAGCAAAACCGTCCAGCTTACCTGTTACCCGATCATCAAATCTTGCACCAAAGTTGATCAACAAATCAGATTGCTGAATAGCTTGATTCGCGGTATACGTACCGTGCATTCCCGGCATTCCCATCCAGAGCTCATGACCGCTTGGGAATCCACCTAGACCAAGTAATGTGGTCGTTATCGGAATCTCTGTTTTCTTCACAAATTCGAACAGTGCTTCATGCGCTCCAGCGTATACGATTCCGCCGCCGGCCAGAATTACCGGCCTTTCTGCTTGCTTAATCGCTTGATGCAGCTTATCAAGCTGCAGCTTGTTAGGCGTAACTGTTGGATTGTAGCCTCGCATATTAACAGGTTCTGTCTGCGGAATGAACAGCGTCTTATTAGCGGATACATCCTTAGGAATATCGATCAATACCGGACCTTTGCGTCCCGTGTTCGCAATATGAAACGCCTCATGAATCACTCTCGGCAAATCCTCTACTGAGCGAACCAGATAGCTGTGCTTGGTGATCGGCATTGTAATCCCTGTAATATCTGCTTCTTGGAAAGCATCCGTACCAATCAAGCTCGAAACAACATTCCCCGTAATGACAACAAGTGGTACCGAATCCATGTAGGCAGTTGCAATGCCCGTTACCAGGTTAGTTGCACCTGGACCAGAAGTAGCGATACATACGCCTACTTTGCCGCTTGCCCGAGCATATCCATCGGCTGCGTGAATGGCGCCTTGCTCATGCCTTGTAAGCAAATGCTTGAAATCTTCAAATCCATACATTGCATCGTAGATGTATAGGACGGCGCCCCCCGGGTAGCCAAAGACGCATTCAACACCTTCTAACAGCAAGCTTCGAAGCAGAATATCCGAGCCTGTAATGACTTCCGGTTTCATCCATTTCTCACGTAGTTGATCAGTTGATCGCATTTCAGGATTATGCGCATTCATGAAGATCTCCCCCTTCTTAAGGATTACATTAATCTGACATGTTAGAAAGAACTAAAGTAAGGATTATCTGTGTGTGATGATCCTTGATTCATCTTGCTTTTACAACAAAAAAACCTTCCATCCCTGCGGACATAAAATATGCCTCGCGAGGGACGAAAGGTTGCTGCTTCCGTGGTACCACCCAGGTTTGTCAAATTCCTCACGGAACCTGACCTTAGCAAGTAGTAAGAAATGTGGTCAACAAGACCTAACCATTCTTCATACCTGTCGTCTGTAACGTAGACTTACGATTTTCCCTAATAGGCAAGATCCTTGCTTTTCAGGAAAACAGCTCCGAGGTGAGCTCGTACTTAAGGGATTATGGTGGTACTTTCAGCTAAAACTGTCCACTCTCTGCACATAAGTGCCCTTAAAACTTCGTCCTCATCATTGCCGATAAACTATAGCGGTTAAATGTTAGGAACATTATAAGATTCATTTGTAGAAATAGTCAACACTTTATTTTTCAATATTTAGTCAATCCTTATACAAACCTTGCTGTATCAACTGTTTTTTGTCCGAAAAGCCGAACATGACCAAGCTCCTTAGGCATATAATGCCCCATCCATACCGTATGCCCCAAAAAAGGAGGGTTATCCATGATTCGCAATCGCAGACCTAAGCAAGATGATCCAGCTATCATGGAATTGATTCATAGCCAGCTTGTGCCTATTTCACATTTGAGCAAGCAAGAGATCAACCTGATCATTCAGGATATTCCAAGCCGCTTAGCCCGAGGGATTACTTTGGTATCCTCTGCTAATTATGAATCCAACATTTGTGGTTTTGTACATTTTATGATGCATGGTTCTTTACTATACATTGACATGATGGCCGTTTCTCCAAAGGAACAGCGCAAACAGCATGGCAAAGAATTACTGATCAAAGCGGAACAATTTGCGGTTTCACGTGGCTGTAGGAAGTCGAAGGTTATGGTGGATGAAGGAAACAAAAAGGGACTAAATTTTTACCAAAAGATGGGATATAAGATGCTTCGATATGTTGATATCGGACGATGCTTCGAATTGGAAAAAGTATTGAGCAATGGCTAGAATATTAAAAAGATGAACACATAATATTATCATTGTTATAAAAATATTTAATAGAAAAATTTATTTTTGAAGCCATATCCTCCATAACCTTGCCCTGGTCCGTAACCTGGCCCCGGTCCATATCCAGGTCCAGGTCCATAACCAGGGAAACCTCCATATCCGCCTCCAGGTCCTTTGCCTCCGTATCCATAACCGCCAGGATATCCTCCAGGGCCGAATCCGCCTCCGAAGCCTCCGCCGAATCCGCCAGCGAATGGCAAGGTTCCGATTGCCAATAGATCAAATAGGACAAGCGGGATGAGTGCCCGTGTACCTGCATCTTTTCCCTCAGTAGGCTGAAGCATAATTTTATTCCCGGCTACATTAACCAGCTTTCCGCTCACTTTTGTTCCATCTTTGCGAACGGCGACAATATGCTGCCCAATCAAATTTTTCGCATCATTCAGACGAACAGAATTATTCATTCTTTTCCCTCCTTCTTCACGTAGGATTCAGAATCATCTTATTCGTATGTCGGCATAAATGTATGTTTTAATGTCCTGCATGTACAAAAAAAGGTGATGCCTGCATCTTGAGCAAGCATCACCTAATGTGGATGAATCTTATTTATCGTTTGCCTGGATCATATGGCTGTCCCAGTGCAGCAGGTGCTGCTGAACGCCCGACGGCTGCTACGAGTACGATGACTGTGAGCAGATACGGCAGCATGAAAATAATTTCCTGGGGAATAGCCTGAGCCCATTCAAACATTTGAATATAGTTGCGGACTGCTTGGGACAACCCGAAGAAGAGAGCTGCACCGAACGCCCCGATCGGATTCCATTTACCGAAGATCATGGCAGCAATCGCAATATAACCTTGTCCGGAAATTGTGTTGTGTGCGAACACATTTGTCGTCGTCAGCGTAAGAACAGCACCGCCGATACCCGCGAGCGCACCACTGACCATAACAGCCAGATATCTGTATTTCGTTACATTAATCCCCATCGTATCCGCAGCACTTGGATGCTCCCCGACAGAACGGAGACGCAGTCCGAATGGCGTTTTGTATAGGAACAAGAAGGTCAATATTACAAACAGCACAGCTAGGAATGTAGATGGATAATGATGAATAAACACATTACCAAAGAACGGAATTTCAGCTAGCTTTACTCCAAATAATTCTGGATTCCATTTTTTGAATCCATCAATAAGCGGAGTTTCCCCTGACCCGTCAAACAGAAGCTTAACCATATACAAGGTGCTTCCTGCAGCCAAGAAGTTAATGACGATACCACTTATGATCTGGTCTGCTTTGAAAGTGATAGAGGCTACAGCGTGAATCAAGGAAACAACCAAGCCTAATACACCCGCTGTAACCAGACCAACCCAAGCCGCTTGCCCACCTGTCATCCCCGCTTCTTGAGCATAATGAGCAGATACGCCTGCAGCAAAAGCACCAAAGATCATAAATCCTTCAATCCCCAGATTCGTTACACCGGAACGCTCTGAGAATATCCCACCAAGTGCAGCAAATACAAGAGCTGTTGCAAAGACAAGTGTCGTATTAATCAGCTGTCCGGAGAGCGTTATGAAATCCATAATTACAACACCTTCTCTTTCTTGCGCTTCGCATAGAAGGGCTTAAGCACCCAGCGCACGATACCTTGTGCAGCAATGAAGAATATAATGGAGCCAATTACGATACGAATCAATTCCGGTGGAACATCTGCTGCGAAGCTCATTCCGGCAGAACCGTATGTCAATCCTCCAAATAGGAAGGCTCCTAGGATTACACCAAACGGATGATTCATACCAATTAGTGCTACCGCAATACCATCAAATCCAGTACCCGGTGATCCTTGAAGAATCGTTTGATAGCCGAACACACCGAGAATTTGAAAGGCACCGCCAAGGCCTGCCAAAATACCACTGATAAACATGGCTTTGACAATGTTGCGATTCACCTTCATCCCTGCATATTCAGCGGCATGATGGTTATGGCCTACTGCGCGAAGCTCGAAGCCTTGCTTTGTTTTCCACATGAATACATAGAACACTACCGCTGCGAGAATCGCAATCAGCGTCCCCCAGTGAACACGCGAGTTACTCATAAGCTCAGACAACCATCCAATCGCAATAGAAGCAGATGGTTGAATCTCTTCGGAACGATTCTCACCCGGCATAAGCATGAATTGTCTTACGACGAGATTGCCCAAATAGAGAGCAACCCAGTTCATCATAATGCTGGTAATTACTTCATTTACCCCGCGTGCTGCCTTGAGATAACCAGCGATAGCAGCCCACAGACCGCCGGCCAGAGCCCCTGCAATTAATGCGAGCGGTGCATGGATAATCATAGGTAATCCCGTAAGTTTAATTCCGACAAATGCCGAAGCTGTCATCCCTACGATAAACTGTCCTTCAGCACCGATATTAAATAGTCCTGCACGGGAAGCAAAAGCAAATGCCAGACCCGTCATAATGAGCGGAGTCATTTCACGCAATGTTTCCCCAATGTTATACGTATTTCCAAATACTTTCTCGACTAGTGCTCCGTATGCCGTTATCGGATTATAACCGCCAATGAGCATAACGACTGCACCCAATAGAAGACCCATAATAATAGCAACGACTGGATATATAATAGAATCTTTAGTGAACCATTTTAATACGCTACTCACTAGATGCACCTCTCTTCACGGTGCTACCTGCCATCATCAGACCCAGCTCTTGATCATTGGTCTCTTCTGGAAGCACTTCACCTACAATATGTCCCTCATAAATAACCGCGATCCGGTCCGAGACATTCATAATTTCATCGAGTTCGAAGGAAATCAACAGTACAGCTTTACCTTGGTCACGTTGAGCGATCAATTGCTTCTGAACGAATTCAATAGCCCCTACATCTAGACCGCGTGTAGGCTGGGCAGCAATAAGCAGATCCGGATTTTTGTTCACCTCTCTGGCGATGATCGCCTTCTGCTGGTTACCTCCGGATAAGGCACGTGATAACGTATCAATGCTTGGCGTTCTTACATCAAAAGCCTGAACCAGCTTCTTTGTGTGCTCCTGTATCGCCTTGAAATTCAAGAACCCTTTCTTCGAATACGGCTCCTTGTAATAAGATTCAAGCACCATGTTCTCGCTCACAGAGAAGTCCAGCACAAGACCATGCTTATGACGGTCCTCTGGAATATGCCCGACACCCGCTTCTGAAACTTTACGAGGCGGCTCATTCGTAATATCGTTGTTATTCAATGTGATTTTGCCTGAATTTACCTTGCGCAAACCGGTAATCGCTTCAATCAGCTCACTCTGACCATTCCCGTCTACTCCAGCAATTCCGACAATTTCACCTGCACGTACTTGCAGATTTAGCTTGTCCAGTACGGCCATGCCTTCTTTATTTTTCGCGGTTAATTCATGGATATCGAGTACGGTTTCCTTAGGTTCAGCCGGCTTCTTGTCCACTTTAAAAGTAACGTTGCGCCCAACCATCTTCTCAGCGAGCTCGTTAGGAGTCGTCTCTGACGTTTTCACCGTATCAATTACTTTTCCTCGGCGAATGATCGTTACCGTATCGGATATTTCCATGATTTCTTTCAGTTTATGAGTAATAAGAATGATGGATTTGCCTTCAGCGACCAGCTTCTTCATGATCACCATCAATTCTGAAATTTCTTGAGGAGTCAATACCGCTGTCGGTTCATCAAAAATCAAGATTTCTGCGCCTCTGTAAAGGGTTTTCAATATTTCGACACGCTGCTGCATTCCTACAGAGATCTCTTCAATTTTTGCATTAGGGTCGACCTTAAGTCCATATAGCTCAGACAACCGTTTTACTTCTGCCACTGCCTTTTTATAGTTAATATTGAGGCCCAGCATTTTCTTAGGCTCTGAACCCAATATAATATTCTCTGCTACTGTAAATGGCTGTACCAATTTAAAATGCTGATGCACCATTCCAATACCTAGCTCGATGGCTTTATTCGGACTGTCAATAATTACAGGCTGTCCACCAACTTCAATTCCGCCTTCATCAGGCTGATATAGACCAAATACAATATTCATCAGCGTCGATTTTCCGGCGCCGTTCTCGCCTAGCAGTGCATGAATCTCTCCCTTATGCAGCTGCAAGCTTATAGAGTCATTAGCGACAATGCCCGGGAAGCGTTTAGTAATTTGCTTCAACTCAACGACAGGAGTTGCTGCACCCATGAGATCACCCTTATAAATTTGATTTGATGGTATTAACCCTAGACGTAAGAACAAGGCTAGTTATATAAACCAGCCTTGTTTTACATCATAACATGTAAAATTCAGTATTATTCTCACACTAAACAATCCATTGCAGTCATTACTCAGCAGGAATTGTGATTTCACCGCTAATGATTTTTTCTTTGTATTCGTCAACCAGCTCAAGTACATCCGCTGGTACGTTTGCTGTAGAAGTCTCAGCTACGCCAACACCGTTAGCAGCCAGATCCAATACTTCTAATCCTGGTTCAAAAGTTCCGTTAACCACATCCAGAGATACTTTCTTAACCGCTTCGTCTACTTTCTTGATCATAGAAGTCAGAGTAATCTCATCACCGAACTCAAGTGATTGGTCTTTGTCTACACCGATAACCCATACATCTTGTCCGGAATCTTTACGGGACTTCGCTTCGTTAAATACACCTGTTCCTGTTGCGCCTGATGCATGGAAGATAATATCTACACCTTCATTGTACATCGTTGCAGCAGCAGTTTTACCCAGGTCAGGCTTGTCAAATGCACCCGTATAGTTAGGAACGAACTGAGCATCCGGATTTACGGCCTTCACGCCTTCTCTAAATCCAATTTCGAACTTCTTGATCAGCGGGCTTTCCATTCCGCCAACAAAACCAACCTTGTTTGTCTTCGTCATTTTACCTGCAATAACACCGACAAGGAAGGAACCTTGGTCTTCGGCGAACATTACAGACTTAACGTTTGGAGCATCTACTTCACTATCGATGATCGCAAGCTTGGCTTCAGGGTTCTGTTCAGCGACTGTCTTGATTGCTTCAGCCAGCTGGAATCCAATTCCCCAAGTCAAAGAGTACTGGTCCTTAACAAAAGTGTTCAAGTTTGTGTTGTAATCAGCATCGGACTTACTTTGAAGATACTTAACCTGTGCGCCTGTTTCTGCTTCGACTGCTTCGAGCGCTTCCCAAGCAGATTGGTTAAAGGATTTATCGTTAACACCGCCGACATCAGTAACCATTCCGATTTTTGCAGTGGATTCAGCTGTGCTGCCGCCTCCTTCACCGCTGCCTTGCGAGCTGCTGTCATTGTCATTGCCGCATCCAGCTAGAGCAACGGAAGCTGCAAGAATCATGCTTAAAGACAAACTTAGTACTTTCTTCATCTTGGAATTGTTCCCCCTTAAAATATTCCCTATCTGATATCATACTTTGTTCTTCAGATTCCCGGATTATACGCTAGCCCAGCAATCCATATCTATAAGTACAATTTCAATAGGACTGTCCTACTAGAGGTGATTATACAATCAACCCATGTTAAAATCCAGCAGTTTCATGACTTATTTTCGAGTTTTTTTAAGAATGTTCATAATTGTAAGCGCTTTATCATTTATACTTCACATATTCAGGTTGATTAAATGTAATTTATTCTAACATGCGATTAACATCAAGTGACTTATTTTGCTTTTTCATTTGCATTTTTTGTAATATGTAATTCGACTTGCATCAGTCTTTTTTAAGGCTAGAGACCCAGCAAGCTCTTCATTTTATTTATTTCCCATAAAAAAGCCGCCTATGCGGCGGCTCTCATCACTTAAAGAAATTAAGCATTAATTTTTTCTTTAGCTACAACAGCCAAAGAGTTGAATGCATTAATATCGTTTACTGCAAGATCAGCAAGCATTTTACGGTTCATGTCAACTCCAGCGAGTTTCAGACCGTGCATGAATTTGTTGTAAGACAATCCGTTCATGCGAGCTGCTGCGTTAATACGAACGATCCACAATTTGCGGAAGTTACGTTTTGTTGTACGACGATCACGGTATGCATATACCATGGATTTCATAACTTGTTCGTTAGCTGTTTTGAAGATACGGTGTTTAGAACCGAAATAACCTTTAGCAAGTTTCAATACTTTTTTATGACGACGACGAACAACGAATCCGCCCTTTACTCTTGCCATATCAAAGACCTCCCAGAAAATATATGTTAGTAATCAGTGGACTATTTCAGGTTAGCCAAACCTTGTTTCAGACGCTTAACGTCACCAGGTGCCATAACTGGGCTGCCTGCAAGAACACGCTTAGTGCGTTTCGATTTGTGGGAAAGCAAATGGTTTCTGTATGCTTTGTAACGTTTCACTTTACCAGTACCAGTAACTTTGAAACGACCCTTCAGGCTGCTGTGAGTTTTCATTTTAGGCATTGTGTATTTCCTCCTCCAAGTTTATCTGACTCAGGCTTTAGGAGCCAAAATCATAATCATGCTACGGCCTTCAAGTTTAGGTTGACGTTCGATGCTGCTGAGTTCAGCAACTTCCACTTTCACACGTTCCAAAATCTTTTGACCGATATCCGCATGGGCGATTTCACGTCCGCGGAAGCGGACGGAGCACTTCACTTTGTCGCCTTCCTTCAGGAACTTGACAACATTGCGAAGCTTGGTTTGGTAATCATGTTCCTCAATGTTGGAACGGAACCATACTTCCTTGATGTCCACAACCTTTTGATTCTTACGTGCTTCTTTTTCTTTCTTTTGCTGTTCGTAACGGAACTTACCGTAATCCATGATACGACACACCGGCGGTTTCGCCTGCGGCGCCACATTAACCAGGTCAAGATTAAGATCTGCAGCCATCTGCAACGCTTCGCGAATAGGCTTAATGCCGATCTGTTCTCCTTCAGCTCCGACCAAACGAACTTCCTTCGACCGAATTTCATCATTAATCATGTGTTCTTTACTAATAACTGTCCACCTCCAGATCGTTATCGATAATCCCTATACAGATAAAAAATAAAGGGATGCCGGTACGCTACCGACATCCCTGAACAATCAACAATTCTTCATGAAATTCATTCACAAATCATTGGATCGTTACCAGTCAGCTTAATGCCGATCAGGTGAGAAGTCGGACCTTCTACTTTTGAATCCATATTCCAAAAACAATCACCTAAACAATATTACATGTTCATAACGGTTTTGTCAACAGTCAATTCATTATTTATCCTTGTTTACTCTGAACCTCTTCCAATCGAACGACACGGGTATGCTTCGTGTGGCTCCATTGCTTATTGTTCTGCGTAAAGAAGGCATACAGCGTAATTGGATACCAGGATAACAGATAAATCGGGAACAAGATAAGTGAAGTGTACACTTTCTTGAAGCGGACCTTCTCCAAAGCGAGAGACAACAGGAACGTAACCACGTTCGCCGCAATCGCCAGGAATCCAACCCATATCGGCAGATATCCGTAAATATTAGTGATGTTCGGTCCATTGAACAAGATAATATCCACGAAGCTGATTGCTGTCATGATAAAGGTCAGCAATACCACATAAACGTTAGCACTATATACGGCAAGGTCAAATTTCACCAAGCTGCCTTGCTTGATACTTTTCCAGATCAATGGGAAGAAGTATCTTCTGGCTACGGTGAAGTGCCCCTGCATCCAGCGAAGACGTTGTCTCGCCGACGCTTTAAAAGATAACGGCTTCTCATCAAATACCTTCGCATCATAGTTGAACACCGGATATACATCACGGTCTACAGCACGCATTGTAAACTCCAGGTCCTCAACCAGAGACGTAGCTCCCCAGCCCATGTCTTTAAGCAGCTTGCTCTCAAAGCACATCCCTGTGCCGCCAAGGAAGTTAGCCATATTGAGATTATGACGGGACAGCTGCCACAAGCGGTTAATGTACCAGTAGGAAATACCGTAAGCCGCTGTGATCCAGGAATCCTCTGGATTCTTCGTATCGATATAGCCTTGAATGACTTTAGCTCCTCTGTTCAGGTCATTGTTCATCTCCTGAAGGAAGTTCTTCGCGGCTAGATTATCGGCGTCAAACATAACAACTGCATCATATTGCTTCGGCATGCTCCAGAGCTCTTTAAGCATCCATTCAATCGCATAACCTTTACCGCGCTGATCCGCATTTGTTCTTACACATGCATTCATACCGTGTGCACGAACGATCTCGGCCGTATTATCTGTACAATTATCACAAATGACGAATACATCGTACAGTTCTTTGGGATAATCCAATTTCTTTAAATTTTCCAGCAAAGCTCCAATGACTTCTGCCTCATTGTGAGCAGCAACCAATACAGCAAAAGACTTGTTCGGCGGAAACTGTTGTTTCTTCTTCTTTTTAATCAAGCCGAACAGAGAAAAACCGAACTGATACACAGCCAGGAACGCCAAGATTACTTGAAACGTTACAAATATCGCATTAAACATTTGTTCTCTGCTACCCCCTCTTTAAATGTGAGCATCTCTTTTTTTTTAACACACATTTCTTTTTAAAATTCATGACCCTTTTTTTGTTTCGTTTCTATCTTTGCCACTTATTCTTTACTGCCTACTCGATTTTGTATGCTTTCTTTAATTTTGTCAAAATCGCCAAAAGTCGTCTTCGAGCGAAGAAAACGTTCTTTTGGACTGAATTCATGACAGAAACCACGGTAAGTCTTTCTTTCACAGCGGTTTGTTCTTATTTTCATCCATTTTCACGATTTTTATTTGGACGCTCTCTTTATTTCTTATCTTCTTCAGGGAAGCACACACCTTCGAATTCCATAAAGAGGACAAACTTCTATATCTTAAACGGATCAAAGAACAAAAAAGTTTGAGTTTTTAAAACTCAATTTTTTTTAAACCATCTCAAGCAGCTTGAATCATTTTATATTTTTTTGAACCTCAAAGTCAAAACTCTCGTTTTTTTGTATAATACACATGGGTTATTCTTGATAAGGACATGATTAAAAAATATGATAAACTTAGGTTTACACGGGGCAAGTCGGTAAATTACCAGCCTGCTGACTCCTATGTGGACAGTACATCAAGCAGGGGGACTTATAATGGACCGTCTTTTCGTACGACTTCAGGCGATGGAGCAAAAAATTTTCATATGGATTAACGGGCGTCTCCATAACCGTTTTCTCAACTTCTGGCTGTATTATCTAACTCATCTTGGTGGAGCCACCTTTACGATCACAGCTTCCTTGTTAATCGGCTTTATGGCACCTGAACCATGGGGACAAGCCGGTTACATGGCATTCACCGCACTGGCTATAAGTCATATTCCAGTTGCTGCGGCGAAGAAGCTGTATCCTAGAATCAGACCCTATCTAGCCATGCCGGAAACGAATACGTTTCGCAATCCATTATCCGATCATTCATTTCCATCAGGTCATACAACGGCAATCTTTTCTGTAACGATGCCTTTTATGTTTACGTTTCCTGAAGTGACCCTTTTGTTGCTTCCTGTCGCTTGCATCGTCGGTTTTTCCCGAATTTACTTAGGGCTGCATTATCCTTCTGATGTCCTAGCCGGGGCAATCATTGGTACTTCAGTCGCATTCGGCACGGTTGCATTGTGGCCCTAACCTAGAGTATCTTTGAATGACAGAAATCAGAGCAAGGAACAGGTGAACAGAGAGTGAGCAAAAAAAGAGTGTTGTTATTATCTGAAGGATTCGGAGCTGGACATACTCAAGCCGCATACGCACTCTCGAGCAGTTTAAGAAAACTCTCATCTGATGTGCAGACGAAAGTGCTTGAACTTGGGAGTTTTCTTAATCCCCATGTTGCTCCACTGATCATAAATGCATACAAAAAAACCGTAACTAATCAACCTAGGCTCGTCGCACTAATGTATAAGAGTCAGTATAAGAAACCGATCAACCGCTTTACGACTCTTGCTCTGCACAGGCTGTTCTATACACATACTCGAAGCATCATACGGCAGTTAAAACCGGATATCATCGTATGTACCCACCCCATTCCCAGCGCAGTCATAGCCAGATTGAAGAGATTGGGATTAGAGGTGCCGTTATGTACCGTCATAACCGATTATGATGTACACGGAACCTGGATTAGTCCCGAGGTGAATCGATATTTGGTCTCTACTTCGGATGTATTGGATAAGCTGACCCAGCGGGGTGTTGCCATGGAGAAGATCCAAGTGACCGGGATCCCGGTTCACCCTAATTTTTGGGAGCATCCAAGCCATGACGAGATTAGACAGAAGTTTAATCTGAAACCTATGCCAACTGTTCTCGTCATGGGTGGAGGCTGGGGACTGATGACGGATGAAATTGTCAACGAATACTTAGCGAAGTGGCATAAGGATATTCAATTCATCTATGTTCTGGGGAACAATGAGAAATCACGAATTGCCATGGAACGTAACCCCATTTATCAGCAGCCGAATATTCATGTAATGGGATTTACACGAGAGGTCGACAAGCTAATGGAAGTATCGGATCTTCTGGTGACCAAGCCCGGAGGTATGACCTGCTCAGAGGGTCTGGCGAAAGGCATCCCAATGCTCTTCCATAATCCGCTTCCAGGCCAAGAGCAAGAAAATTGTCAGTATTTCACAGGTCTAGGGCTTGGAGAGCCCATAAGCTCGCTTCAAGTGGTTGAAAAATGGATGAACAAGCTTCTGAATAATTATTCTGATATCGTTCAAAGGCGAAGACAGCATATTCGCGAAATCGAAAAGTTCCATCCTATGCAGAGCGCTAGAAGCATTATTGAATTGGTTGACTCAGAAAGGGTGCCCACATGAGGCACCTTTTTTTATATTTATGAGGACAAGCTAAAAAAATTCCACCAATTGATTTTATTTTTCATCTGGATCATTTCTGCCAACGTAAAAAACACCCTCTCTTATATGAAGAAAAGGTGTTTAGCATTGAATCAACTTCTTTAATTATACAGTTGGTTCCTGATAACGATATTTCTTAAGGCGAATCTCTTGATATTCCTTAAGTGCATCCTCACCAATCAAAACCTCGACACGGTGAATGTTCATCCCTTTACCCATGAACTTCTGCTCGTACTCTGTCATGACATGCTCCTCGTTCAGCCCGTCCCGGTGCAAGTTCAGGGAGATATTTGTCATTTGGAGACCGTAATCCGCAAACGAATTTAACGAGAACTCGAACAAAGTCTCAGAATCTGTTTTGAAATGAATTTGACCTTGGCTGTTCAGCACTTCCTTATACTTGTCCAGGAAACGCGGATGCGTCAGTCGTCTCCGTGCATGCTTAGACTTAGGCCATGGATCACTAAAGTTAAGATAGATTCGTTCCACTTCCCCTTGTTCAAACACATCCAGGATGTTCTCAATATTGGCAAGAGCCAGCTTCAAATTAGGAGGCGTCTCGACCTCTTCCTCAGCCCAAGCTATTCTAGCCTTATCGCTGGCACGACGAACGAGCTCATCGTACATATCAATACCGATATAATTCACTTCTTGATTGCGGTAACTCATTTGACTAATGAACTGTCCTTTACCCATTCCAAACTCAACATGGATCGGCTTTCCGTTGCCAAACAAGTCAGCCCATTTGCCTTTATATTCTTCTGGATTCAATATAACCAGATCCGTTTGACTTTCCAGACTTTCGCGAATCCCTTTTCTGCCGCGTAAACGCATGTCTCTCCTCCGATTTTTCAGTAAAATGTTCCGGCATTAATTGTGCCTAAATATTATTCAAATGTAAAGTCTTTATATACGATTGAGATTGTAACCATTTGAAAAGGAAAAAGGAATCGCACGCTGCACATAGAGTGCACAGCACGATCCCTTCTTCAAATATATTTGGAATTGGGGTCCAACTACTTTAACAGTTCATAGTCTACCTTATCTTGGGTGGAAAAATCAAATGTCTTTTCAAAAGCATTTCTTATTTTTTTCTTAGCAATCGCTTCTACCTGTGGGTTTCCGTTAAATTTAACGCCAGTTAGCGCCAATGCTTCATCTGCAGTAAGCTCGACAGAGATTTTGTGCCCGCTTGATTTTAGACTTGAATTCATGTTAATCACCTCACGAATAGTATGGCCGAGACGAAAAAAATGTATGAATTCTGCGAAAAATTAGTGTGTTTTTCAAGGTCTGACCTCAACTAAAATATAACATAACTGTGTAATGTTTTGCAAGAGGTAAGCGCTATCTTTTTAGCCCTTTTTATCCTTGTTTTTTGCTGTCCTGTACAGGAAAATTCCCAATTACGAGCGCTTTTTGTTACAATAGAAAAAGTGGAAAAAGGAGTTTAAGTGTCCCTCACTTTTCATTCACCTGTATTGAGTTTGATGAATCAACAAAGGAGTTTCCTAATGAATATGCCAGTTTCAACTCCTCCGCTGCTCTGGGGAGATAAGCGATTTCACACTTGGAATCATGAGATGCGTGAGCAGTTTGATAATAAAGTATTTAAAGTCATGCTGGATGCTGGATTTACGTGTCCCAATCGGGACGGCTCCATAGCCAAAGGCGGTTGTACTTTCTGCAGCGCACGTGGTTCCGGTGATTTTGCCGGTTCGAGACGTGATGATCTAATTACCCAATTCAACACGATCAGAGACCGACAGCATCAAAAATGGCCAAACGCCCAGTATATTGGATATTTCCAGGCTTATACCAATACTTATGCGCCTGTTCAGCAGCTTCGCGAGTATTACGAAGTGATTCTCAAGCAGCCTGGTGTCGTTGGGTTGTCCATCGCTACAAGGCCGGACTGTCTGCCGGATGATGTTGTAGACTATCTGGCTGAGCTTAATGAAAGTACTTATCTATGGGTTGAAATGGGGCTTCAAACCATTCATGAAACCACCTCCCAGCTCATTAACCGTGCTCATGATACGAAGTGTTATGAGGAAGCGGTGGAGAAACTGAGAAAACGAAATATTCGGGTATGCACCCACATCATTCACGGTCTCCCTCAAGAGACACATGAAATGATGCTGGAGACGACGCGTGCGGTGGCCCATATGGACGTGCAGGGCATCAAGATCCATTTACTCCATCTCATGAAGAAGACACCTATGGTTAAGCAGTACGAGGCCGGTTTGCTTCGGTTCATGGAACAGGAGGAGTACATTAAGCTGATCGTGGATTCCCTGGAGATTTTGCCTCCAGAAATGATCGTCCACCGTTTAACCGGGGATGCTCCTAGAAATCTGCTGATCGGACCCCTGTGGTCCATGAAAAAATGGGAAGTGTTAAACGGAATTGATGCTGAGCTCCGTGCACGTAATACATGGCAGGGTAAATATTGGAGGAGAGCTTGATATGGGTTTTATTTCGGTACTCAGCTGTGCCCATCAATGGATCGCAGCCCGACTGCGTTCCGGCGATTATGCAATAGATGCAACACTAGGGACAGGATCAGATGCCTTGTTCCTGGCTCAGACCGTAGGTGCAAAAGGCCACGTCTATGGTTTCGATATTCAGGAGGAGGCCATCCGCTTGTCTTCCGCCAAGCTGAACAACGCAGCGAACATGGACAAGCTTGCTCCCTTCTCCCTCTTCTGCTGCAGCCATGCAGATATGAAAGAGATCATTCCGACGGACAAACATGGACAGATTGGTGCCGTGATGTTCAATTTGGGCTATCTTCCCGTAGAGCATGTCGATCATAGCGTAATTACTGAAACCTCGAGCACCATCACCGCTGTGACAGCCGCTCTGGAACTTCTCAGACCCAAAGGCATATTAACAGTAGTTCTTTACCCAGGGCACCAAGGTGGAGATGAAGAAGCGACCAGCGTCTCTAAGTGGGCATCTCAATTGCCTACAAGCGTTGGACAAGCGGTTATTTATAGACAGCTGCAGCGAGAAACATCTCCATATCTTATTGCCATTGAGAAAAAGTAATCTCAAGGTTCCCGGGTAAAATCATTATAAACTTCATATGTTAAGGAGAGGACAGTATGACAGCACCATACCCATTGCAATTTGAACCTGAATTTAAAGAGAGAGTCTGGGGAGGACGCGCTCTAGAGCAATTCGGTTTATCTCTTCCCGAGGGGCATATTGGCGAAGGCTGGATGATCGCCGACCATCCAAATGGAACAACCAAAGTCATGAATGGCGAGCTTGCTGGCACAGGACTTGACGAGATTCGAGAGCAATACGGTAAATCATGGCTCGGCACAAAAGGCGTTTCTGAAAAGGGCGGCCGATTCCCGCTGCTCATTAAATTGCTCGACTGTAATGATGATCTGTCTGTCCAAGTGCATCCGACTGATGATTATGAAGGACTGCCCAAGGGAGAGCTTGGAAAGACGGAAATGTGGTATGTACTTGATGCCAAGCCAGGTGCCAAGATCATATACGGGCTCAAAGAACAAGTAACCAACGATCAACTCCGCACTGCCCTGAATAACGGCACGGTAATGGATACACTGCAGGAGGTCTCGGTTGAGGCAGGCGATTCCTTCTTTATACCAGCAGGTACGGTCCATGCCCTATGTGCTGGAGTCGTCGTCGCCGAAATTCAGCAGAATTCAGACACCACGTACCGTATATATGATTACAATCGACCAGGACTCGACGGTAAGCCTCGGGAACTACATATTGAAGATTCACTGAATGTTACGAAGTTTGAATCTACAGGGGCAACATCCATGAAGACGAATCATGCCGTTCCAGGAGAGTGGCTTACTCTTGCTTCATGTCCTTATTTTGTGGTGGAGAAAGGCATTGTCTCGGGAACATGGAATCTAAATACGACCGAGGACAGCTTCACTATACTCGTCGTATGTGACGGAACTGGCAGTCTTGCATGGAATGACGGAGCAAGTCTTGCCCTTACAGCGGGTCAATGTTACTTGATTCCTTCCAGCCTCGGGAGCTACCAACTATCTGGTGAAGCTACGGTGCTGCGCTCTTATCTTCCGTAAAATAGGGCTGGAACAAGCCAAACATCAAGGAGGGCTACTCGGTCATGCAGGAATACACGTTTCAATTGCTGGATAGTGACGAAGTCAATATCTTTGTATATCGCTGGACTCCGGAGGATCATATACCGGTCAAAGGGATCGTACAAATTGCTCACGGTATGTGTGAAACAGCGAAGCGTTATGAAGAGCTGGCCAGTACTTTGACGGACCATGGATATATCGTCTATGGTAATGATCATCGCGGTCACGGTCTAACAGGCATGGCACAAGGCATGCTGGGCGACGGCGGTCCGGATGTGTTCAACTGGATGGTAAAGGATGTTGCTGAACTTGGTGAATTTATACGCAAAGAACAGCCTGAATTGCCGCTATTTCTGTTAGGACACAGTATGGGGTCATTTATTACTCAGAAACTGATGTACGCACATCCTGATCTGTTTGATGGCTACATCCTGTCAGGAACGAATGGCAAACGGGGTCTTCTCAAATTTGGTCAAAGGCTGGCTGCCCTACAAGCCGGCTTACAGGGGCAAGAGCATCGCAGTCTTCTCTTGAACGCAATTATTTTTGGCGGATACAACCGCGCCTTTCGTCCTGCAGCCACCCCTTTTGACTGGTTATCCAATGATAAAGAGGAAGTTAGAAAATTCGTTGAGGATCCGATGTGCGGGGCGATATGTACCACTCGTTTTTTCCGGTGCTTCTTCGATCTGTTAATGGAGATCCATCTGCCCAAACATATGAGCAAGATCCCCAAGGATAAGCCAGTGTATATCTTCTCGGGTCAGCGGGATCCGGTGGGCATGTATGGCAAAGGGGTTATGAGTCTGGTTGAGACTTATCGGGAGCTGCAATTTGCCGATCTGCAATATCGGCTCTATCCTGATGGAAGACACGAAATGCTGCACGAGGTGAACCGCAAGGAAGTGGAGCAGCATATCGTAGATTGGCTGGAGCAGCATATGCAGCAGCGAGCATAGCTTCTAGCCGTTAGAGAGTATTCCCGCCGTGTATCAAAAATAGCCTTTCTGCCAATGCCGTCCAAACGTTGCATTGAGCAGAAGGGCTATTCTTCTTTACCAATTCATACGTTCGCGCAGCGATGTGATGTGCGCCGTATGATGCAGACTATGCCATGAGTACAATCTCGCACACTCTCCCAGAGTCAGCTTCTTCTGTAATCCAGGATGATAGAAAGTACGATCGTATTGCTCAGCACTCATGGACTCCAGTAGAGCGGTCCAACGCGAATGCAGGCCTTCTAGAATCGACAAGGAAGCGTTTATCTGCACATTGGATACATCAGTTGTCTCCGCCCATAAAGACTCTTCATAGGGTTTAATAACGGGGTCATTCTCGGTAAGCGCAAGCTTGAAACGAATAAAGCTGTTCATATGACTGTCTGCAACATGATGAACGACTTGATGAACTGTCCAGCCTTCAGGCCGATACGGCGTAGCGAGCTGTTCATCCGATAATCCTGATACTGCCTCTTGCAGTCTCGCTGGAAGCATTCTAATGTTGTCTATCCACATCCTGCGGTTCTCTTCAGTAGGTGAATCTTCTACTTCCAAACCAATCGGATACCTCAGATCATTGTTCATTTCCAATCTCCCCCTTGAAATATTTCTCATTGAACTCCATCACGGTATAAAAAAAAGACAGGCGCAGCAAACGTTGCGGCCTGTCCTTATTTATTCAAGAGAACCTTGGCATTATCCTTCTAGCAGAAGGGATTCCGGATCTTCAAGCAATTCTTTCACAGTAACCAAGAATCGAACTGCATCACTTCCATCAATGATTCGATGATCATAAGACAGCGCGATATACATCATAGGTCTGTTCTCCATACGCTCATCATCAATCGCTACAGGGCGCACTTGAATTTTGTGCATACCGAGAATACCAACCTGCGGTGAGTTCAATATTGGTGTAGAGAGCAATGATCCGAAGATTCCACCATTCGTAATTGTGAATGTTCCGCCTTGCAGCTCATTAAGAGACAAGGAGTTACTACGTGCTTTGGAAGCCAGCTCTCCGATATTCCGTTCAATTTCAGCAAAGCTGAGGCGATCTGCGTCGCGTACCACTGGTACGACAAGCCCTTCCTTCGCGGATACCGCAATACCGATATCATAGAACTTCTTCACGACAATGTCGTCCCCGTCGATCTCAGCATTAACAAGCGGGAATTGTTTAAGGGCACCTACAACCGCTTTGGTAAAGAAAGACATAAAGCCGAGTCCGACATCATGCTTTTCTTTGAATTTGTCTTTGCGACGTTTACGTACATCCAGGATAGCGGTCATATCAACTTCGTTAAAAGTAGTAAGCATCGCCGCCGTCTGTTGAGCTGCAACCAAGCGTTTAGCGATGGTCGCACGTCGACGAGACATTTTGGAGCGCTCAACCGATTTCCCAGGGTTTACTTCTGCTGCTGGGGCAGGTGCACTAGCAGGCTTGCTTGGAGCTGCTGCTGGAGCAGCCGGTACAGAACCATGAGATTTTACGTCATCAGAATGGATGCGTCCGATCGGATCCCGGGTTTGCACTTGGTCGAGATCGATTCCGCGTTCACGCGCTAATTTACGAGCAGAAGGCGTGGCTGTATAGCCATTGGCACCTTCTTCCTCTGCTTTGGGAGCGGGCTCATTCTTCACAGGTGCCGAGACCGGTGGTGCTTCTGAAGCTTGTGGCGCCGGAGCCGGTGGTGCAGAAGCCGCAGCTGATTCTTTGGCTCCTGCTCCTGCTTCTAACTGTGCAATCGTCTCACCAATCTGTACCGTGTCCCCTTCTTGATGAAGGATGCTTGTAATGACTCCGCTCTCTTCCGCACTGATCTCAATGTTGACCTTATCCGTCTCTACTTCAAGCAGTACATCTCCTTGATTGACGGTATCCCCTTCTTTAACGATCCATCTGGATATTGTTCCCTCCGTGATGGATTCTCCCATAGCCGGTACTTTAATTTCGCTCACAGCAAGCTACCTCCCCAGTGGAATATTTTTCTTTGAACTTTGCTTCAATACTTTGGACAAAATTTGCTGTTGCTCCACGACATGTACATGTTGGAAGCCGGTCGCCGGACTGGAACGCTCAGGACGGCCTGCATAATCAAGTTTAACACCTGCAGGTAATAGATCACGAAGTCTTGGCTCCATATATGTCCAAGCTCCCATATTCTTCGGCTCTTCCTGTGTCCAGACGATTTCCTTCACATTACGGAATCTGGCGAGGAAGCGACGTATTTCTTGTTCAGGGAAAGGATACAATTGTTCCACCCGCAAGATGTGCAGCCAGGACCAATCCTCACCTTTTTCCTTATCAATTGCCTCTTCAAGATCGATCGCGATCTTGCCGCTGCAGAGAAGGATACGCTCCACCTTATCAGGAGCTGCTCCAAGAATCGGCTCTTCGAGCACCGAGTGGAAGCTGCCTTCGCTAAACTCTTTAGCTGGAGAAGCTACACGCGGGTTACGGATCAGACTCTTCGGCGACATCAGCACGAGCGGTCTCGCATCATCTGTCTCCGTTAGTGCAG
The DNA here is from genome assembly GCF_028747985.1 of Paenibacillus urinalis. Lineage (NCBI taxonomy): Bacteria > Bacillati > Bacillota > Bacilli > Caryophanales > Paenibacillaceae > Paenibacillus > Paenibacillus urinalis. The sequence goes on along the minus strand of NZ_CP118108.1, from coordinate 1,605,453 downwards.
CCTGACGGCGAAGCAGGTGGAAGTACTGCGCGCTGCTGGACAGATTCGCAACAATCCAGTTATCATCTGCACACATTTGCAGGAAGCGCTCCAGTCTTGCGCTCGTATGCTCCGGTCCCTGGCCTTCACTTGCGTGAGGCAAGAGCATCACCAGGCTTGAGTTCTGGGACCATTTTGAACGTCCAGAAGATACAAATTGGTCGAACAATACTTGAGCACAGTTGGCAAAATCACCGAATTGTGCTTCCCATATGACCAGCGTCTCAGGTGCATAAACGTTGTATCCATACTCAAAGCCTACCACAGATTCCTCTGACAAAGGACTGTTATATAGAGCAAAGGAAGCCTTGGCTTGCGGCAAACGATGAAGTACATTGTAGGAATCGCCCGTCTCGGAGTCATGCAGCACCAGATTGCGATGAGCAAATGTAGCCCGCTGGGAATCCTGCCCTGACATCCGAATTGGCTTACCATCAGCCAGAATGGTAGCAAAAGCGAGTGTTTCCGCCAAGCTCCAATCCACTTTTTCACCTTCGTTAAGAGCATTCTGGCGTCGCTGCAGAATACGCTGTAGCTTAGGATATACCTTGAAGCCTTCCGGCCACTTAAGCAGCTCAGCATTAATCTCGCGCAGCTTCTCGATCGGAACTGCCGTTTGCGCATTAGTCAGCCGCTCCGGTCTTTGCAGCTCGGTGCTGCCGGCATCGACCTTGTCATGTACTTCCTCATGGCTTACAGTTCCTTGCTTCACTTCATCATAGGCCTGCTTCAGCTGGTTCTGAGCCGCATTTCTTAGATTCGTCAACAGCTCCTTCTCACCAGCTCCCGACTGAACCAGAACCTCCGCATACAACTCACATACGGTTGGATGATTCTTCACTTTACTGTACACGAGTGGTTGAGTTGTTTCCGGATCATCGGTCTCGTTATGTCCATAACGGCGATATCCGATCAAGTCGATCAGGAAGTCTTTGTTAAATTTGTTACGATATTCGCTCGCAAGGCGGATTGCTGCCATACACGCATCAGGGTTGTCTGCATTCACATGTATGATTGGGATCTCATATCCCTTAGCCAAGTCACTGGAGTACATCGTTGAACGTGATGCATCACTGTTTGTCGTGAACCCGATCCGATTGTTTACGATAATATGAATCGTGCCGCCATTTTGGTATCCCTTCAGCGATTTCAGGTTCAGAGATTCGGCAACGATTCCTTCTCCCGGGAATGCAGCATCTCCATGCATTATAATCGTTGCTGCCTTAGTAACGTCCTGCTTCGGATATCCTGCCTGTCCTCGGTCATCCTGAGCTGCCCGTGCAAAGCCTTGAACCACAGGATTCACATATTCAAGATGACTCGGGTTATTCGCCATCGTAATCTTGGCTTGAACGACCTCGCCTTTTTTCACATAGCGCGTTGCACCCAGATGGTACTTCACGTCTCCCGTCCATCCGTAATTAACGCCAGATGAGCTCTCCGAAGGAACAAGATCTTTATTGTTCGCCTGGTGGAATTTCGAGAAGATCTTGCCATATGGTTTGCCGAGTACATGCGCAAGCACATTCAGCCGTCCACGATGGGCCATACCCATCAGAATATGACTGGATCCTGCTTCAGCCATGATCTCTATAATTTTATCAAGCATCGGAACGAGCACATCGTTCCCTTCAATAGAGAACCACTTCTGCCCTACAAAATTCTTGTGCAGGAACTGTTCGAACTGTTCCACTTCCACAAGTCTGGCCAGGAGCGACTTACGCTCATCCGAGGTCAGCTGAGCAGCCTGAGCACCTGACTCAATGCTCTGATACAGCCAGTTACGCTCTTCTTCATCTTGAATATGATTGAACTCGTAAGCCAGTGGCCCTGTATATATATCGCGCAATCGCTGAATTGCGTCTAATCCAGTCATGGTCTGTGAATCTGCATTCTCCCAAATGATTGAGGCAGGAATAGCTCGTAGATCTTGCTCGCTAAGCCCCAGTTTGGATGGTGTGAGCAGGCTCTCTTCTGTCTTGACATCCAGCTGGAGCGGATCGATATCAGCAACCAAATGTCCGAATCTTCGGATATTTTGAACTAACTTCCCCGCTGTAACCGCTTTCTGTAACAGCTGTAGATCTACAACTCCCGAACTTGCACTACTCCCTGTACCTGATGAAGCAAGTCCGTGATTGTGATCGGTACCAACATCCATAGGAGGCGGTCCCCAATCTTTAAAAAGCGTGCGGAATTCAGCATCAACTGCCTCGGGGTCAGCACTATAAATCTCAAACTGTTCTTGTACGTAACCGAAGTTTGGTCCGTAGTATGTTTTCCATGGGCTTTGCATATTGCCATCTTCGTTAGCCATTTAACGTTCCCTCCGTCAAAATATTTGGTTTGTGCCAGGACGGAAAATCATTCTTAATTTCTAAAATTAAACTCAATCTCTGATTATAAAGCAATTTGCCGAAGAAAACATCTATCGCTGTTTTCTCCAGAGTTTCCTCCGAGCTAGAGGATTTTGTGAATAATGCTTCTAAGCTGTAAGATTCTACCCTTATTCTATAAACTATTGCTGCTGAGAGCATTTCCAATTTTAAAGGTAATCAATGCATTTTTTAGATGAATCACTTCAAACCCCTGCTATACCAGCAAATAATGATTCTATCAAAATGTCATGAGGATGACAAAAAAATAAAGCCCTTTCATTTAAGAAACAAATTTGTTTTGAAATGTGGGCTTTATTTTGTAAAATTTGTCTTCTCTTCAATCTTAACTAACTTAAAAAGTTTTTATACTCAGCTAAGCTCGCTGAATTGTGCCGTATGCAGGCGGCTGTATACTCCGCTTCTCGCTACCAGCTCCTCGTGACTTCCTTCCTCTTCAATTCCATTCGGCGTAACTACGATAATGCGATCTGCATTTTTGATCGTAGCCAGTCGATGGGCAATGACGAGTGTGGTTCTTCCTTGTGACAGCTCGGCAAGGGACTGCTGGATCGCCGCTTCTGTTTCTGTATCCAGTGCCGAAGTCGCTTCGTCGAGAATAAGGATCTTCGGATTTTTTAAGAACATTCGTGCGATGGCAATCCGCTGCTTCTGTCCTCCTGATAATTTCACGCCTCTCTCCCCGATTACGGTCTCCATTCCTTCCGGCATCGCTTCAATTGTTGGTGCCAGCTGTGCAAGTCTCGCTGCTGTCCATATCTCCTCATCACTTGCATCAAGCTTGCCATAGGCAATATTCTCCCGGACCGTACCTGCAAATAGAAATACATCCTGTTGGACGATGCCAATCTGTTTGCGGAGGGAGGCTAGAGTGATCTTGGACGTATCCGCGCCATCAATGGTGATCCTCCCTTCTGATGCCTCATAGAATCTCGGAAGCAGACTGCAAATTGTCGTCTTGCCCGCGCCCGAGGGACCTACAAAAGCGACGGTCTCTCCTGCTTTAATGCTGAGATTGATCTTATTGAGTACTTTGGAGCCGTCATCGTAACTGAACGAGACATTCTCATAATGAATATTGCCTTCAAAATCCGGTGCTTCCCTAGCATCCTTACTGTCCTTAACATCCGGCTCCGTATCCAGCAGTTCGATGTATCTCTGAAATCCGGCAATGCCTTTTGGATAGCTCTCAATAATCGCATTAATCTTGTCGATTGGACGGAAGAACACATTGGTCAGCAATAAGAAGGCAGCAAACTGTCCATAGGTTAACTCCCCTTGTAAAATAAACCATGTTCCACAGATCAGCACAAACAAGTTGATGCTCCTGGTCAGCATGTAGCTGATCGTAATATTCTGGGCCATAATCTTGTAGCTGAACAGCTTGGTCAGCCTGAACTCACGATTATCCTGCTCAAAGCGCTTCTTCTCAAAACCCTCGTTCGCAAATGCTTGTACAACACGAATTCCGCCAATTGTATTCTCTACACGGGAATTGAAGTTAGCAATGTTGCCGTAGAGCTTGCGGAAGGCCTTGGTCATCTTGGTATTGAAGTACAGGGCCAGCCATATGACGATGGGTACAATAATAAAAGTAAGCACTGCAAGCTTCCAGTTGATGCCGAGCATGAGCAGAAATGCACCGATTAAGGTCATAACCGCGATAAATAAATCCTCTGGGCCATGATGAGCCATCTCCCCGATATCCATCAAATCATTCGTGATGCGTGACATAAGATGCCCTGTCTTATTGTTGTCGAAGAATCGGAAGCCAAGCTTCTGTAGGTGATCAAACATCCGGCTCCTCATATCGGTCTCGATATTAATACCGAGCATGTGGCCCCAATAGGTCACTATAAAATGAAGAAACGCAGTAATAACATAGACTGCAAGCAAACCGGTACAGGCCACGATGATGCTCTCAAAATCACCTGAAGGGAGCAGCTCGTCCACCACATAATTGACGGCGAGAGGAAATCCGAGCTCCATTAGTCCAGCGATAACTGCGCACATAAAATCAATGGTAAAAAGAAGCCGGTACGGCCTGTAGTAGGAGAAAAATCTGCGAAGCAAACCCATCACTCTTTTCAGTATTTATTAGGTGTGTATTAATACTTACAGTAAAAGAGTTTTAAGACACGCCTTAGTTGACTCGAATATTACAAATTTTACTATAGCTTTTCACTTCATTAAAGAAAAATATGATAAATCGCCATACGGCTAAGAATCTGACTGCATATTTTAAATAGGTAAGCGGAGAATAATAGAACCAATTTATTGACATCCGTTATTCACTGCAAATAAATAATAGCAGCGGATTAGCAAGGATTTTTATTGTAAACATCCAGGATTAGGTTTCAATTCGTTTCGTGGTGGTAAGGAGCATAAAGGAGGAATGATGCTTGAATCGTATAATTAAAATAGGCATTATTGGGAGCGGCGGAATTGCCAGAGCCCACGCAGAAGCCTATAAACAGCTTGATTATGTTGAAGTAGTAGCCGTAGCCGATATTATCCCTGGAAAAGCCGCACTGTTTATTGAACAGACCAACCTTCCGACAGCAAAGGCTTTTGACGATCATCAGCATCTGCTCGAGCTGGATCTTGACGGAGTCAGCATATGCACACCTAATTTTTCGCATCACAGCATTACTATTGACGCATTAAATGCGGGCAAGCATGTCATGGTAGAGAAGCCAATGTCGGTCACACTAGACCAAGGTATTGAAATGGTGGAAACCGCACAGCGCACGGGAAAAATGCTGTCCGTCGGGTTCCAGCCTCGTTATGACCCTAATATGCAAGCGATTCGCAGCCTGATACAGGACGGTCAGCTTGGTAAAGTATATTATGCCGAAGCAGGCGGCGGCAGGAGACGCGGAATGCCCGGAGGCACCTTCATTCGTAAGGATCTGGCTGGAGCTGGAGCCATGGCTGATATTGGATGCTATTCGCTTGATATGGTCCTTCATGCTCTCGGGTACCCTAAGCCGCTGACCGTGTCAGCTTACACCTCCAATTATTTTGGCACGAACCCCAAATATCATCCGGAGTCCCACATCTTTAACGTTGAGGATTTTGGTGCAGCCATGGTTAGACTTGAAGGCGATATTCTGCTCAGCTACAAAATTTCCTGGGCTATGCATATGGACACTCTAGGCCCTACAATGTTTCTCGGGACGGACGCCGGGCTTAAAGTGACACCAGCCGGGAGCGGGCCCTGGAGTGGCGGCTGGGAAGGACGTGTCGGCAGCATGACCTTGTATCACGATATCGCCGGCCATCATACAGAGAGCCCGATTCCAATACAGCATCACCAGATCAACCTGTTCCATGCCAAAGTGTTTGATTACGCGGAGGCGATCCAGAAACGACTGCCTGCGCCCATTCCAGGCGAGCAAATCCTATACAATCAGGCGATTATTGATGGAGTGCTGCGTTCTTCTGCTGCCAAAAAAGAAGTCGAAATCGTCATACCCGATTTTTAATTCACAGAGCCTTGTTCTCATTTAGAGAAGGAGGCTTTTTTTCTTCCCATATTATGCGCTTTGTTATATTCTTGAATAATGATTATTCATTGACACCAAAGGAGAGAGTAACTGATGACTTCCACCGCCTTAATGATCGTTGATGTTCAGAATGCCATGTTTGCTGATCCCGAACTCCCCTTACATAATGGAGAAGAAGTGCTGAGCAATATCCAGCGCCTCCTTCAAAAAGCCCGTGAGGACGGATTGCCTGTCATCTATATACAGCATACGAGTAAATCAGATGACGAATTTAGCGAAGGCAAACCAACCTGGCACATTCATCCAAGCATTGCCCCCCAGCCGAATGAAAGTGTGGTCAGAAAATCCAGCTGGGACGCCTTTTATCAAACAGAGCTGCTAGCCAAGCTTCAAGAACTGAACATTCAAAAGCTGGTTATTTGCGGTATGCAGACTGAATTCTGTCTAGATACCACGTCACGTGGCGCATACAGTCTAGGCTATCATCATAATGTGCTGATCTCCGATGCACACAGTACATTCGACAGCAAAGTATTGCCTGCCGCAGATATCATCAAGCACCATAATCAAATGCTTGGTGGACGTTTTGTTCAATTAATTAAGACAGAAGACATCCTTGCCAAAGGATTCAATTAATCTAGTCAGAACTCATTTACTTTGGACATGAAAAACTCCCCTTTAGGTAAACAGGTTTTATTATTTCACCTGTCTACCTAAGGGGAGCATATCAAACTGGGACGGCTCTTTTTCGCTGCCGCTTTATTCTTATTACTGGATAACTTCGTAACTACAGCTCCATCGCCAGCCGGATCATATCCACACAGGGAATGCCGTTCTCCACAATCTTCTCCTCATAGTGCCTAGTGAAGAAACCACGGTCAATACCCGTCATTCGGAAACCCATACGCTGGTAGAGACCTAATTGATTGAGACTTGAATTTCCAGTTCCAATCTCAAGCGTAGACGCCCCTTGCTGCCTGCCTTGAAATACCGCATGCTGAAGCAAGGCTTTGCCAATACCTCTGCCCTGCCACTCTTCTGCAACAGCAATATTCACAATCTCGATCGTACCCGGTCTCGTATCCAGCAGAACCATTACACCAACGATTGTTTGATCGATTACAGCAACGTATAATTGGCCGCGGTCAATATATGTATCCACCACAGTCCGTGACGGATCGGCTAATAACAGCATGGAATACGGAATCGGCTCGTTAGGTTGCAGCCCGCGAATGTTGATATCCAAGTTGCTCTTCAAAACGGTTCCCCCTTGATGTAAGCCGCCATCTTCCATTTTATACTCGGTTCAGATTAACTCTCTGGAAATGCTCCACCACTGGAAAAGGCTCGTAATAATGATGAAGCAGCTGTTTCCACTCTAGATATTCAGCGGACCCCCTGAATCCGATCGTATGATCCTCCAGAGTATTCCATCTGACATGTAATAGATATTGATGATCCGACTCCATACATTTATACAATTCATGTCCGAGATAACCCGACATGCTGGAAATAATAGCGGAAGCTTTGGCAAAATCCTGTTCAAAATCGCTCTCTAATCCTGCTCTGATGTATAGCATTGCACTTTCGAGAATCATAATCCTGTATCCCTCCGATGTAACCTAAACCGTGTTATGCCTCAAGCTGCTGCATCGATTCAAGCTGTTTCATATGATGCCTGTCATGCCATATAAAATCCTCTACATAACCCTGTAATGTAAATGGGTTACCGTCCAGCCCTTTATAGGGATAAGACCAATCTTCATCCACAAGCTCGTATAAGCTTCTAATGATCAGCTCTCTATATTTCAGCGTTTCCTGCATTAGCTCCTCTGTTGATATCTTACGGGCATATTCACGCGCAGCTTCATTAAACAGATCATAGTCCAGTTGCTGAATCTGAATCTGCTCCTTCTCCCCCGACGCAATGATGGATATCGCGCCCTCCCAAAAATAACGGTCCCATCTCATCATATGGCACACCATCTCACGAGCGGTCCACTTGCCTTCTGCAATCGGCTGATCCCAAGGTGCATTCTGCTGCATGCTCCATCTGCGGATCCAATCATGCCATTCATGAAATGAAGCAATCAACGAATTCTTCTGCACTCTATTCACGGCTTTCATCCCCTCTTCTAGAGAATTCAGTCATTAATCAATCTTGTAAGAGTGGATATTCGTCAAAAAGTGCGGGGTTCCTGCTTTTATTTTACTTCTGCCTGCTGAATCACCTTAATGATATTCGTCATCGCATCGGATGTACGATAAGCACGCATATTCTGAATGTATTTCTCTTGGTTCCGATCAAGATCATGGATGGCATTCAGCAAACTGGATGCCGTCAGATCCTCAGCAAGTAAGACACGGGCATAACCTGAAGCCTCAAACGACCGAGCGTTAATGATCTGATCTCCGCGGCTGACTTTATCCGAAAGAGGGATCAGCAGCATCGGCTTATGAAGCGCCAGAAATTCGAAGATAGAATTCGAACCGGCTCTCGAAATGACCAAATCCGCTGCCGCCATCAGATCAGGCAGTTCCTCCTGCACATATTCAAACACGTGATATCCATCAGTGACTGGAGCCCCCATCTGCTGCCCTTTACCGCAAATATGAATAATTTGATAATCAGAGATTAAATCAGGAATGATGTGGTATAGAGCTTCATTCAAGTTCTTCGCGCCCAAGCTTCCTCCCATAAAGAGCAGTACGGGCTTATCATCAGAGAAACCGAGCCGGCTTCTCCCACGCTGACGATTACCTTCTCTCAGCTCCTGTCTTATCATAGCCCCTACATGAACGACATTTGATTTTCTAAGCTGCGTTGCTGCTTCCTGAAAGGTCGTGCATACATAATCTGCCCAGGGAAGTGCAATGCGGTTAGCAAGCCCCGGAGTGAGATCCGATTCGTGAATGACAATAGGAATACGCAGTATCCGCGCGGCAAGCACCACGGGTACGGATACGAATCCCCCTTTGGAGAACACGACTCCAGGCTTGATTTTCTTCAAATATTGATAAGCTTCTCTTACACCCTTGAGCACACGTAAGGAATCTTTTGCATTCTCGACACTGAAGTATCGGCGAAGCTTCCCTGTCGCGATTCCCTTGTATTTCACACCTTCCATTCTGCCGATCAGCTCAGCTTCAATCCCTTGTCTTGAACCAATATAATGAACACTGTAGCCTTGCTCCTGGTAATACGGAATCAGCGCCAGATTAACCGTGACATGACCCGTAGAGCCCCCGCCGGTAAATACAATTTTCTTAGACTTCATGAACAACTCTCCTGTCACATTGCGTTAGCCCGCTGTTTATTAGATAATATTCACAAATGGACACCCATATCCTTTAATCGTTACATATACAATCAAACCGTTTTGGAGAAAGCAGGTACAACCACATGCAAAACAAGGATACGAATCATCCGCTCGATCAAAGAATAGATCGTAAGAATTCAAGCTCTGTCAAATGGAACGGTCTTCAGCCCCTCTTCAGCGCACCCGATGCCATCCCGCTATGGGTTGCCGATATGGACTTTACTGCACCTGAGCCTGTGCTCAAGGCGCTTCGCAATATCGTAGATCATGGCATACTTGGATATGCTATGCCTGCTCCATCATTTAATGAAGCTATTGCTGCCTGGATGGACAAGCGACATAGCTGGAAAATTGAGCCGGAATGGCTCGTATATACACCCGGTATTGTCCCGGCTCTGAATATAGCGGTTGAAGCCTTTACTGAACCAGGCGACAAAATTATTATACAGCCTCCAGTATACGGTCCTTTCCATAAACTTGCCAAAACACATGGCAGAGAGCTGGTAGAGAATCCGCTGATTCACGAGCAGGGTGAGTATAGAATGGATCTTACGCATCTCGAACAGGCTGCCTCACAGGATGGAGTCAAGCTGATCGTTCTATGCAGCCCGCATAACCCCGTAGGCCGGGTATGGAGTCGTGAAGAACTGAATGCCGTGATGGAGATCGCGGTGAAGCACGATATTATCGTGATCTCGGATGAGATTCATTCCGATCTCGTATTTGAATCAGGGAAGCATATCCCCTATGCTGTACTATCTGAAGAAGCCAAGATGCACTCGATCATCTGCACTGCTGCCAGCAAGACCTTCAACATCGCAGGTCTGCATACGTCCAGTGTGGTAATTGCCAACAAAGAGCTGCGGTTAAAATTCAAGAATATGATTGATAAACGTTCGATGGGCTCCATGAATCTCTTCGGAATTGCCGCTACAGAAGCTGCTTACCGGGAAGGCGAGCCTTGGCTTGAGAGCACACTTGAATATATCCATGGAAACCTTGAATACGTGATCAACTACTTTAAGACGAACATTCCAGAATGCCAGGTTTCCATGCCGGAAGCTACGTATTTGCTATGGATTGATTTCCGCAGTTTAGGAATGGAGCACAAGGAGCTGTTTGACTTCCTCGTGACGAAGGCGGGACTCGTGTTTAGCAGCGGAACAGACTTTGGCAAGGAAGGCGAAGGCTTTATGCGAATGAATGTGGCTTGTCCTCGAAGCATGCTGGAAGAGGCCATGCAGCAGCTGCACGAGGCCATGCTTAATCGATAATCAGCTAGTGAAGTGATAGAGAGCGTCATGACCGACACAGGTCATCGGCGCTCTCTTTTTTATACGTCTTTATATGCGGCATCACGCTAACATTTATTTTAAACAAGCATATACCGAATCAACGTTCATCATTTGAGAGTTATGAAAATGAATTCTCAAGAACACAATTTTGCTCATATATCACTTTTTTGCAGCCACTTATTCTCTGAAAAACACCCCAATTCCTTAAATAGTAGAATATTACGCTCATTTCAGACGATCCTGCAAATATTTACATTAAGTTTATTTAAAACAAAATATTGACAATGTAAGCGCTTGAATTTAGTATCTATTTACATCGAGCCTGTTCATTAAGGTTCATTTGTGTTTGATGTCGTACATTACTAGGGGAGGAATTGAACCATGGGAATGAACAATCCCTTGGCGGTGAAACAAACCGTACAAACCAAGAGCAAGTTTCACTTTTTAAAAAGAGAGATTATACGTAACAAATATGTATATCTGATGCTTGTTCCCGTTCTCTTGTTCTACCTTATTTTCTGTTACGGACCTATGTACGGAATCCTGCTGTCCTTCCAGAGCGGCTATAGTCCTGCTAAAGGGATCATGGGCGGTAATTGGATTGGATTTGAGAATTTCACGATGTTTTTTGAGAGCTATAATTTTTGGAGACTGATGGGCAACACCTTGATCCTGAGCGTACTAAGTCTGGTGATCGGTTTCCCCGCTCCGATTATTCTTGCACTGTTACTGAATGAGGTTCGTAATCGCTACTTCAAGAGTGCAGTGCAGACGGTCAGTTATTTACCTCACTTCATATCCGTTGTCGTTGTCGTTGGTATGCTCAAGACCTTCTCCTCTCTGGACGGCGGCTTATTTAACATCATCCGCGGCTTCTTTGGTTTTGAACCTATTATGTTCTTCACAGATAAGGACATGTTCAGACCATTGTACATTCTGTCTAATGTATGGCAGGGCGCAGGATGGGCATCGATTCTCTTCCTTGCAGCACTAGCCGGAATCAACTCTCAGCTGTATGAAGCAGCCAAGATGGACGGTGCCAACCGCTGGAGACAGCTCCTGCACATCACGCTGCCAGGTATTATGCCAACCATTGTCGTGCTCCTCATCCTGCGTATGGGCAGCATTATGAATGCGGACTTTCAGAAAATTCTATTAATGCAGACGGCAGCCACTTATGAGACCTCTGATGTTATATCGACGTTTGTTTACAGACAAGGGATGCTGCTTGGGGATCAAGCCTACTCCACTGCTATAGGTTTGTTTAACTCAATCATTAACTTTGCCCTCTTGCTCGGCGCGAACTATATCAGCCGCAAAGCTAATGAAACCAGTCTGTGGTAGAGAGGTGTGCATACGATGAAAAAATCATTTGGAGAACATATATTTGACAGCATCAACTATATCTTGCTCATTCTGATTATGCTGCTGTGCGCTTATCCGATGCTCTACATCTTCAACTCTTCCATTAGTGATCCAGAACAGCTGCTTGCCAGCCGCTCACTTATGCTGATTCCTGAAGGCTTATCTTTTGAGGCCTACACTAAAGTCTTCCAGAATCCCAAGATCTATAGCGGTTATTTAAATACATTGTTCTATGTAATTGTCGGTACCGCCCTTAACCTGGTGATGACAACACTCGCAGCTTATGCGCTGTCGAGACCTGACTTATACGGACGCAGCTTCTTCATGAAGCTGATTACATTCACTATGTTTTTCAGCGGCGGAATGATTCCAACCTTCCTGCTTGTTCAAAATTTAGGTCTGCTGGATACAAGATGGGCAATGATCCTTCCCGCAGCGATTAATACGTTCAACTTTATCATCATGCGTACGAATTTTATGAACATTCCGCTTGGACTGATCGAATCCGCCAAAATTGACGGAGCAAATGACTTCAGAATTCTTCTGCAAATTGTCGTTCCCTTATCTAAACCGATCCTTGCTGTAATGACCCTGTATTATGCGGTAGACCACTGGAATGATTTTATGGGTCCGCTTCTCTATCTAAGATCACAGGAGCTGTATCCGATTCAAATTGTGCTGAGGGATATTTTGCTCAGTAACAGCACGGAAGCCATGGGTTCTGCCAACGATACCGGATTTGCAATCGGTGAGAATATCAAGTATGCAACGATTATTATTTCTACACTTCCTATTCTGATGATCTATCCTTTCATCCAGAAATATTTTGTGCAAGGAGCACTCATCGGAGCCATTAAAGAATAAAGCTGGCGCATACTCCTAGCCTATTTGCTGCCCGCTTTAATCTATAGATAATCAAGGAGGGTTCATATGAAAAAGTTCTTGTCCTTAATGTTAACTGCGGTGATGACTACGGGACTGTTAGCCGGCTGCGGAGGGTCCGAGAGTGCAGAGGGCCCTGCACCGGAGGAAGGCGAGCAAGCGATTACGGAAATACCGCTTCCGATTGTTGAAGAGCCGATGACAATTAACTATTGGCGTGCCAATGATGCCAAGATTGCTTCAGGCAACGGATTCACGGATGTGAAGGCTTATCAGGAGAAAGAGAAAAGAACCGGCATCAAAGTTAACTTCACGCATCCACCACTTGGACAGCAAAAGGACCAGTTCAACCTGCTCGTTACAGGAAATGAGCTGCCTGACGTAATCTATTACAACTGGGCAGACGTATCAGGAGGACCAGAGAAGCTGCTCGCAGACGGCAGAATTATCAAGCTGAATGAATATATTGATCTCTATGCTCCTAACTTGAAGAAGATTATTGAAGAGGATGAGGTTGTCCGTAAACAAATCTCACTGGATGACGGAACCATCTTCATGTTCCCCTATCTTCGTACGGATGCAGTGAAGCTGAATGCAACGACAGGTATTGTGCTTCGTAAAGACTGGCTTGAGAAGCTCAATTTGAAAACGCCTACAACGATTGATGAATGGTACACAGTGCTGAAGGCTTTCCGGGAAGAAGATCCAAATGGCAACGGCAAGAAGGATGAGCTTCCCTTCACAGCGAATTGGGGTCCCGGCAATATGAGTAAATTGTATGACTTTGCTCCTTCCTTCGGGGTCCTGGGCGGTTTCCAGCTTAATGGAGATACGATTGAATACGGTCCAATTCAGCCAGGGTTTAAAAACTTCCTTGAGACGATGCAGAAATGGTATGCGGAAGGTTTAATTGATCCTGAAATTATGACCAATGACGGTAAAGCATTTGACTATAAAATAACCAATCATCAAGCAGGAGCCTATTATGGTGGTGTATTCAGCGGTATGGCCAAGTATCTCAACCTAATGGCTGATGATCCGGAATTCGACCTTGTTGGAGCTCCTTGGCCTAAAGATACTGAAGGGATCTCTCGCAGTACCTTCCGTTTCGATACCAAGGTCCTTACGTATGGAGAAGCCATTACAACTTCTGCGGATGAAGACAAGATTAAAGCCATCGTCCAGTGGATGGACTACAATTACAGTCCTGAAGGTCACGATCTGTTTAACTTCGGTATTGAAGGCGAGAGCTATACTGTCGAGGGTGACAGCATTCAGTTTACCGATACCATTCTTAAAAATCCGGATGGATTGACTTATGATCAAGCACTAGCTGGCTACGCGCTGTCCATTATGGACGGACCGATGAACCAGGATACACGTTATTTGGATGGTCTGATGGCATTTGAGCAGCAGCAGGAAGCGAATAAGGTCTGGATGGAAGCCGATTACTCCATGGCACTTCCAACGCTGCGCAAAACAGAGGAAGAGGCTCGAAAAGAAGCGCAGATTATGGGTCAGGTAACCACTTATCTGGATGAAATGATGACCAAGTTCATCTTGGGTGACGAACCTCTCACGAACTTTGATCAGTTTGTAGAAACGATTAAGGGTATGGGAATCGAAGAGGTCATCAAGATCAACCAAGATGCATACGAACGCTATCAAGCACGTTAATGAACATTGAGTTAGCTTTACCAAAGGGAGCAGCCGGAATTCCGGCTGCTCCCTCTTATCATTACTTCTATTTATAAATAAGCTGAATTCTTAATCGTATCAAAGAAATTCGAATAGGCTCCTGCCAGCTGGCTTAAGTGCTCTACAGACCTTCGAACGTCTGTTACCTCCAAGCCATGGCCCGCATCTGCAATTTTAATAATATCCAATTGATCCGAGGCATGTGCCTCCAGCTTCGCTCTGCTCTCTTCACTGAACAATGAATCCTTTGTTCCGTAAATAACCAGTCCGGAAGAACGCAGAATGTAATCCAGCGTACCGTCAAGCGGGGTAAGATATAAATGCGAAAGGTGCGGAGCTTCAATATGCTGTGAGACATAACCTGCCAACAGTGTTCCCAGACTCTTGCTTACAAATACCAGCTTGTCGTAACCTTCACTGTAGTGCTGTACGGTCTCAAATACTTCCTCCTCAAGAATAGATCGCTGCTCACGCTCTAGAGCAACGCGCGCGCTTTGAAATCCGTATTCCATTAACAAGACGTCCAATCCTTGTTCAATTGCGCTCTGAACAGCATAATGCAGAACGGGTAGTTCACAGGAGTAGTTCTGTCCAGGAAGAAATACAACAAGTGTGTCTGAGCCCTGTGTCGTTTGTCTGATCCGTACATCTGTACCCCAATATGATTCTTCATAAAAAGTATGATGCTCCACGAACTACACCTCGCTTTCCACAATATCACAACCCATTATATCGTAAACTGGAAAATAATAGAATCCATTTTTATTAAACAACGTAAAAGAAATCATCAAATGCAAAAGAGGCATCTGCTTCGTGAGCAGATGCCTCCTGTTAACCTAGGATATATTAATTATAATTTCAAATACTCTTTAATTCCGTCCACAATACTTTTCGCAACTCTGTCCTGGAAATCTTCGTTGAATAAGGTTGCTTCCTCTGCTTTATTCGATAAGAAACCGACCTCGAGTAGGGCTGCAGGCATATCTGTGTTTCGCAGTACGGACAGATTCGCTGATTTTACTTTTCGATCCTTAAGTCCCGTTGCTTTGCTCATATGCTTATGAATAATATCGGCCAGTGCTTTATCTTCACTTTTCTTATAATAAGTCTCGGTGCCGCTTGCGGAAGGAGATCCCGCCACCGAATTCGCATGCACTGAAATGAAAATATCTGCATTCGCATTATTCGCTATCTTGGCCCGCTCCACAAGCTCCGGATAAGTATCACCATCTCTAGTCATGATGACTTCGATATTCGGGTTATTCTGGAGCAGAGCTTCAATCTTTAAGCTAAGTGACAAGGTAAAATCTTTTTCAAGTTTACCTGTGATTCCAACTGCTCCCCCATCATGCGCTCCATGTCCCGCATCCAGAACAACAATTTTTTTGCCTGAACCTGTATTATTACCTGTTCCCGTACCTGGTGTCTCAGGCAATGGCGTCTCCGGTATTACCGGGTCTGGAAGATTCGTATCGTGATTCAGATCGACGATCAGAAGGCTTGTCCCCTCTTGTGTTACCTTATATCCGGTAGTCTCGTTCATATCCATTACGATCCGAACGGTTGAAGGATCTGTGCTGAATAGAGCGTATCGAATCTGTGATACCATCGGATAATCCGTCACTTGGATGGAGCCCGATGCTTGTGCATTAAGATCGTTACCAAAGTTTGCAGCAAATTCCGTATTCGGAAGATCGACTACAATGCGATCCGGTCCACTCATAGTAAATACTCGCGGGGTAACCGTGCTGCTAGTTGCTACGAGCAGCCTGTTCTCGCTAAAACTAATCCCGGATATCTGTGCCAGTCCTTGATCGATATTCCCCTCTTCGCCCTGACCCGCATTGCCCGATCCTGCTGGAGGCTGACTTCCTCCTCCTGAACCGGTAATTTGCTTCAAGCTTGCTGTCTTCGTCTGGTTATCCCAGCTCACATGCAGTCCAAACTGTTCTCCAACGAAGCGCAGCGGCACAAGCGTCGTCTTGCTCTTAATGCCAGGTGCATTATCAAGAACAACCGACTGGTTGTCCACCAGAGCGTTCTTGTCATTGATGACCATCTTGATGACGGTGCCATTTTGCTGTATTGTGACCGTTCCTGTCTTCTGCTCCCAACCGACTGTGTATCCCATTTCTTCAGCGACCATACGGATTGGAATCATAACTGATTTGTTAATGATCTCAATCTTGGAACTGTCTGAACCCCCGAGCTTCTTATCATTTAGATAGATACTCGCTTGTCCATCCTCCGCATGACTTAAACCAGGAAGCACCCACAACCCTACAAAAAACAACATAAACAGCAAAATCCTCTTCAAACTCTCACACATCCTTTTGGTCGTCTTGTAATATCACCAGCATCCTGCATCCTTTTACATCATCTACTATTAAAAACGCGATTTAGCATAATTTGTTGCATGATCCGTTCTTTATTTTTCGAAGTTTAGAAAGACGAAGTAAATACTACATTTATCGGTTAAATACCGGCATTTGTGAAGAGACGATAGATTCCATAACCGATCGATCCGCCTATGACGTTTAAGAACAGATCATCAACGTCCCCTGTTCCAACTCTGAGCAGCATCTGGGCGGTCTCCAGCACGATAATAAGTGCAGTAAATAATAATAGAAATTTGATGAAGCTCCACCTGCTCGGAAAGGCAGCGGGGATTAAATATCCAAAAGGAATGAACACGGCGACATTGCCGACTAAATTAATAAGTGTGTCTAATAGATTACGTGCTGACACATTCGCCAAATATTTCGATATGGTATGAAAAGGGACCATATTATAGCGATAATCGATATGGACCGAGCGATTAAAGCCTGCAAACATGAAGTATAGAAGCAGCAAACTGTATGTTATAAGAAGAATACGTACCATGGTTGTCCGTTGCACGATGCCGCACCTCTTGACAGTATAAGATTTAACGACAACATTCCCGAAAAATACTGAATTTCCCTGCCTATGTTCTATCATAGACGAATTACAATATTTTGCCAATTGGTTCAGGTCATTTTTTCAATCGAATTTCGAGAAATTTAGACATGAAACAAATACATGTATCATTTCTCGTCATCAACACCATATTAAAACACGATTGAGAAAAGATATGTGACACAGAGGAGGAAGCTTCTTAGATGAGCAGTTGCAAAGAGAGCGCAAACGATCAAGCCAAGAGCGGGCAAAACCTCAAATGGTGGCAGCTGTCTCTGCTTGGAGTGGCTTGTACCATTGGTACGGGATATTTTCTCGGCTCCGCACTTGCCATTGAAATCGGAGGTCCTTCAGTTCTCCTGACTTTTCTGCTGGCCGCTGCAGGAACATACTGTGTATTCGATGTGCTCGCACAAATGACTGCCAAGTCCCCGGAACAGGGGTCTTTCCGATCTTATGCCAAAAAAGCCTACGGGCGCTGGGCAGGATTTAGCAGCGGCTGGGCTTATTGGTGCTCCGAGCTGCTCATTATGGGCAGTCAGTTGACCGCACTCTCCCTGTTCTCCCGTTTCTGGTTTCCTCAAATTCCGGTATGGATGTTCGCTGCTGGATTCGCGATATTGGGTCTGATTGTAGTGATCATTGGTAACAAGCTGTTTGATCCACTGGAAAGTGTAGCAGCCGTTATCAAAATCGCGGCGATCCTCATGTTCATCGTGCTGGGATCTGCAGCGCTATTCGGGTGGTTGTCGGGGGGCATAGAACCGCAAATGCCGGTATCTGCCCTGGATTTATTCCCTAACGGTTTGACGGGCGCATGGGCAGCACTTCTATTTTCATTCTATGCTTTTGGCGGAATTGAGGTCATGGGGCTCATGGCCCTCCGATTACAGGAGCCTAAGGAGGCGCAAAAAGCTGGCAGAACGATGATCCTTCTGCTGGGGGTCATATACATGATCTCCTTGTTTCTAGTCGTATCCATCGCGCCTTGGCGCGGATTTGGTACGAAGGAAAGTCCTTTTATCCAAGCTCTGAACACATATAATCTACCTTTCGTACCCCATATTATGAACGGAGTTCTGATTGTTGCTGGATTCTCTACGATGGTTGCGTCCTTATATGCGGTAACGACCATGCTGATCACGCTTGCACAAGACAAAGACGCCCCTCCTCTTTTTGCCAAAAAGGTGAAGAAGCGTTTCCCGGTTTACTCGTTTGGAATGACTGCAGCGGCACTATGTGCATCCATCGTTCTGGCACTGCTGCTTCCAGGCACACTGTACGAATATGTTACAACGGCCGCTGGCCTGATGCTTCTATTCAACTGGACTTTTATCCTGATCACCGCAGGTAAGCTTCTAAAGCTTACTGCATTTGGACAGATCAAGAGATACGGCGGCATCCTTCTTATCCTGCTAGCTATAACAGGAACACTGTTCCACAGCACGAGTCGGCCTGGTTTCTGGATCAGCTTCTTGTTCATCGCGTGTATTGGGTTGATTACTTGGTTTATGCACAGCAAGATCTGGAGTAAGGAAGGAAAAAGGAATCAGACACATAAGACGGATAAGCATCTCATTGAACAGCTAAAGAAAGATCGGCATCGCTTCCCTGACCGTGTCAGAAAAGCAAAGCACAATCGATAAAAATCGATCAGATTCAGTCGTCAGTCAATCACGAACGACTCTATGCTTCAGATAGAACATCAAGGCTGCCCGGTCGATATCCGAAAACTGAAGAGGATTCTGCTCCATCATGGAGGCTATATGCTTTACGTTGACCCAGGCCGGGTTCAGCGATTCATCTCCTGCTTCGAGGAGTTTTCCTTCCGCTTTGCATATAAAATACATTCCTATCGAATCAATAGGGCCCTTTGTTGTTTGATGAGCACAGAAGGGCTCAACAACCTCTACTTCAAAGTCAGGGTTAATACCGGTCGTGTCGATTCGCTTGGAAGCGCCCTCAATGCGAGTCACCTTAAGTCCTGTCTCCTCTTCCACTTCTCTGATCAGCGCTTGATATATCGGTTCGTACAGCTCGATTCTGCCTCCAGGGAGTTCAAGATATTCCTGCCCCGGTTTGTTCCGGCTCTGAATAACAAGCTCAGTTCCTTGCTTGCTGTCCCGCTCAACAAAAGCTCTTGCGTTGACGTAGAACATAGTCATCCTCCTTCTCGAGATAATCTAATCATCCAGCTTCCACAGCTTAGAATCTTCATTCTGTATAAATACCGCATTCTTCTGCTTGATGGCTTGCTCATACAAGCCCGTCTCAAAGTCCCCGGCTGAACGTGGCAGCTCGATATAACGTATTGCTGTGTTATTACGGACAAAGACGAGTAGTGTCATGGAGTCTAAATATTGAATACCATCAGGCACTTCATCCATATTACGAACATCAATTGACGAAGGATCTAGATAAGGACCGAATATGTACAGCTCTTCCCAAGAAAATGGGGTTAGTTCTTCTAATTCAATGCGATCTCCGGCTTGAGCTTCGGTTAGCTTGCTCACCATTGCAGCATCGTCGAACGGACGCGGGCGATCAATCCAATCCCATAAGAACAGGAATAAGGTTACCAACAATAATAACATATATATCCACTTTTTCATGTAATGGTTCTCCCCTTGTATGTAAATTTTTTAGTAAAAACGCAAACACACCTGCTGTCATGTTGTAATGAAATAGAGTTTGCTCATAAGACTTGTGTAACCTGAAATAAATAGCAATAATGATTTTTCACGTGAAAGAAAATACAAAAAAAGACGGATCCTTGTTCGGATCCATCTTCTGCTCACTTCAACATAATAAGGTTAGATTAAAGCAACCCTGCATGCTCCAGGCCTCTGCGAATGCCCTTCTCGTCTACCGAGCTTGTCACATGGTTCGCATAGGATTTAACCTCATCATTCGCATTTCCCATAGCAATCCCAAGTCCGACATAAGACAGCATTTCCACATCATTCAAGCCATCGCCAAAAGCAACAACCTCATCCTTGGATCGTCCGATATGCTTAAGGACCGCCTCAATTCCCTTAGCCTTTGAGCCACCTGCCGGAATGACATCCATTGCATACTTATGCCATCTAACAAAATGAAGATCGTCATAACCCGCTTCCTTCGCCGTGTACAGATGCTCTTCATGCTCCTGGCAGTACAGGAGTGCTTGGTAGATTGGAGCTTCCTTCCAGTAACCCGTCTTGTAACCCGGTACTTCAACTTGAAGCGTTTGGAAGGACGCCGCTATGAACTCGTGAAGCTCCATATTGGAGAATCCAGCCTCAGCTCCCTGCATGACAATGGGATGATTGTACGACAGAGCGCTGTTCTCCAATCTCTCAAGTGTGTTCGTGTGTATAGGATGCGAATATATCATCTCGCCTTTATAGACAACATATGAACCATTAAGACTAATGAAAGAATCAATACCCAGCTGGGACATGTATTTCGTAAAATAGTACGGTGCTCTTCCGGTAGCAATAAAGACGTCAGTCCCTTTTGCCTTCAATTCGTTGATCGCCTCGATCGTATCTTGTGGAATTACTTTCTCATCATTGACTAATGTTCCATCGATATCAAAAAATACTACTCTATAGGTCATGGTTGTAACATCCTCCATCGTTGCTGTGTTGTTGTGTGTGTTAAGTACAATTTTCGCTTGTTATCGCGAGGTGCAAGGCAAATGCAGCATGTTTATTTTCTCCCGTAATCAGCCTTGATTTCTCCCCATGCTTTGGTTTCCCACTTTAATATTTTATTATTGTAAGTATGAGTGGCAAGCCATTTCTCTGCCCGATCAATCATATCCCAAATCTGCTGGGCGGAAGCATCCCGCTTCAAGGTCGTTGCCGCCTTCTTCTGTCTGACCCACTTCATTGCATTCACAGAATCACTGTAAATGGTCTTGCTGCTGCCCTGCTGCTGTAAATACGCCAGAGCATGTACAATGGCGAGGAACTCTCCAATATTATTGGTCCCATTCGGAATAGGACCCACACTAAACAAGACATCTCCTGTCCGGGTGTCTACACCCTTATACTCCATCGGTCCGGGATTGCCTCTTGTTCCTACGTCCACAGAAATACTATCGTAATCGATTTCAGAGGCAGATATCGAAGCGGATGCTCCCTTATGGAAGCCACTGCCTTGAGATTTGCCTGCGGTGTTTCCCCATATGCCTTTCCATCCGTTGGCATAAGCTTTTTCAGCCTCTGCTCTGGATTCAAAAGCTTTATATTTTGCACCGGTCACTCCGTTCACCTGCTGCTGGCATGCTGGCCAGCTGGTATAGATCCCGGGTGTTTTTCCTTCCCATACCACATAATACTTTTGCTTCGCCATATTTCCCTCCATATGATTCCCTAACGCGCGTTATTATCTACAATACCTTCTTACGGCCCTGGATGCAAAAAAGAACACCTAAGTTCCAGAAGTTATTGAACTCAAGTGTCCTTATATAACCTATCACCTAGATAATTTAAGCATTTGGTTCGCTCCACGCTGAAATTCGTAAGATACATTAACTAGCTCACTCGTCCATCCTTCTCTATCTACATATGAAAGGACTTCATCTAGTAATGGATATCTCCTTCCATCCAGCTGAATAATGGGATAAATCCGAATTTCCTCTTCAGCCACTCTCATCATCTCTTGTAATGTATCTAGATGAAATTGAAGAGACAAACGCTCACCATACATGAACAAAAAATGTGCACTTAATATCAGATCAACCTGCTTATCTTGAAAGGGTAACTGAGGAAGTGCCGCCTCTATGTAATTCTCTGGATTTGCTCGCCTATCTGTTGTACTTAAGTCAAGAGCATGGGTTCGATGGTCTAAGAGATCGGCCAAATTGGAAAAATAATTCCATTTGTACTGATCCTGAGCCTTAGACATTTGCTCCATCGCATGTTTGATATCTTCTTTGCCTTTGGCATACAGGATATCCCATGAATAAGCATAGGCAATGTCCACGGATTTCGCCTTACCTCCACGTTGATTCGCAACAGCCGTAAAGGAACAAGCTCCGCCTGGACAATCCAAAATACGCTTTGATGCAATGTCATCGTTAGAAATTTGAAACATGTGTTCATATTCTTCATATGAACGCCCAATAAATATAATACGATTCAAGTCTAGGCCACTGTTCTTCATACTTCGCTCAGCTCACAATATGTTTGATGCCATTGGCAGTATTAATATCTTTCAACTCAGGAACAACAAATTCAGGTACAACCCAATGCCGCTCTAATTCATCCAGCGGAATCCATTTGTACACGTAATCTTTGTTCGCTCCTGCAAACTCGCATGTTTTCTTGAAGATCGGATGCTTAAGGGGAAGCTCTAAAAGGAAAAACATTCCTGACTCATGAATTTGTATCGTCGGCGAGATCGGCAATTCAATCACATTCTCGATCAGCCATACCTGCTGTTCACTGATGACAGGCACACCAAGCCAATCATATATCATCTTACCAATCGTGTACTCCGGAGAATCCTCAGCCTCTACACTGCCTCCAGGCAAAAACCAATAAGGCTGGTTTCGTTCTCTTTGCAGCAACACTTTGCCTTCGTGAATGATTATTCCCCCTGTTGTTGTGTGATATTGAATCGATTCATGTTCATAGGATATCATCATCACTATTCCTCCTTAAATACAAAGCGACTGAATGAAAATCGGTGTCCGTTTGTTCCACAACATACATAGCTTCTCTCAAACCCGTTCTATCCATGCCTACAGTAAAAGACATTCGTAAATATAATAACAAGCCTGGTCACGGAATAGTTTGATTTTTTAAAAATTTATTTTTATT
This sequence comes from Paenibacillus urinalis, assembly GCF_028747985.1. NCBI lineage: Bacteria > Bacillati > Bacillota > Bacilli > Caryophanales > Paenibacillaceae > Paenibacillus > Paenibacillus urinalis. The sequence continues at coordinate 1,582,199 of NZ_CP118108.1, read as the reverse complement.
TTTTTATGAATCAATTTCATAATACCTTGAGACAAAATAAAAAGAAGCAGTGCACTATTGCATCTGCTCCTTTATCTAGGTACCATTCATTCCGGCGGTCTCAGGGTAATGTGAAATATCCGCATGAAGCACAACTTCCGGCTTGTTCTCTTCATTAAATACAATCTTGCACAAGGAAGCCGGATGAATATAAGGCAAATCCCATAACGTATCAAGCGAGCGCTGCTCGATCCATGTCATCAGTAGTTTAACCACGACTGTGTGCGTTACGATAAGCACCGACTTTCCCCGATTTACGTTAAGAATATGCTTCAGTTCTTGCTGCGCTCTGGTCATCGTTTCGATGTAGGTTTCTCCACCGTCTGCAGCGAACACTTCCGGCTCCTCCCAATATTGCTGATACTTCACCGGCTCCTCTAATTTCAGCTCGTCTCCGGTCCGGCCTTCCCATAGCCCCAGATTCATTTCCCTCAAGTTATCCGTTAAGGTCACGGGTATGTCCCGACTGCCGCGGATCAGCTCTGCAGTATGAACTGCTCTGCCGCTAGAGCTTGTGTAGATTGCATCAATTGGCTTCTCATCGAGCGCTTCACCAAGCCACCTAGCTTGACGAATACCAAGATCCGTTAGCGGAGAATCTTGATGTCCCTGCATCTTGCCCAGTACGTTCCATTCCGTCTGTCCGTGCCTTACGATATATATCGTCGTAACTGACATGTTGTTCCTCCCTTTAGTAGGTTCGATCTTCCATTTCCTTCAGTCTGCGTTCGACGACCACAAACAGGAGCAGATTGAACATCAGCATAAGTCCGACCAGAATGCCAAAGCCCTCCATACCGCGAACAAACCTGGATACAAACAAACCGATAATAATATAGAAGAGACCTATTCCGACCATCCAGGCTGCACTATAACGATTAGCTTCCTTCCACATGCGTTCACTCTTCATGGAACGATTCGTCCGATAACCATAAATGTGGTTCATTCGTTTAGGAGGTCTGATTCGCATGAATAGTCCTAGAATGATAAATACAACCCCAACAAAGCTGAACACCACAAGATTCTCCACATCCATAGGCACCCTCCCTTTCGCAGCTTAAGTCAGAGGAGCTCTTTGCTGTAGTTTACCGTCAATGATCTACTGGATAACCGCATAGGCGATAACTCCATTTTAGCATGAAGCTGCCATTACCAGAACCTCTGGTACTCATTAATAATGCTTGTTATATCTATATCGGGCATTTGTAGTCTAATTAAATCCAATGTTTCGTAGATGAGCTCCGACAGCAGCTCAATGGACTCTTCCATAGGCAGCTGCCACACCATATTCATCCGATGTTCCAAGTTTATTGGTTTGATGCTCATCTGCTCATAAATTTGCCCCACACTTTTCCACTTCCCCGGATGATACATTCGGTTTAAACCGCATAAAATGGACAGCAGCTTATCTTGGTTTCGAAGCTTCCCTTCTATTACGTATAAATGATCACTTCGTTCCATATAGGATGCTTTAAGCACTGGCTCGGGGAAAAAATCGAGATTAGCTTTAATTAATGAAGTAGCAAGCTCATCAGGATATTGACTCAGTCTATCTTTCCAGCCACTGATCAAGCCTGCAGGATCATATAATGTTCTTGCCTTAAGGATGCCAGTCGCAACCGTATGGGTGTTCAAGCTAATATCATAATCTTTTAGCAATGAATCCAGCTTACGACAAGCAAGTCTTTCTGAGAAATATACGACCTCACATTTGGTCTGTTGTAACCAATAATTGACGGCCAGGGCCTCCTCCGTTATAGCTATGATCTTGCCCTGGCTGATCTGAAGATCTTGTTCTACATACTGCCTTAACGAATCAGAAATAGACCCTTCTACATAGGCGATAATATCAATATCTGATGAAGGATAGACAATCCCGGAAGCCACGGAGCCTGTAACAGCAATTGCTTTTACATCAGTTACATGATTCTTTATGCTCTCTGACTTTTCTAGTGCTATGGCAAACAAACAACTATGTAAATCCGATCGATTCATACTGCAGGCCTCCTGTCAGCAGCATTATTCTACATCCGTGTCAGAGGAACGAAGAAGAACATCATCACGCCCGGTCCAGCCCATCCGAGACCAGAATGCCTTTCCGGTCTCATTCGAGTCAAGCACCATAATATGCGCACGCTGTATGCCTGCTTCCCGCAGTAATGCTATAGCATGGCGGACTAAATTTTTAGCAATGGACTGTCCCCGAAATTCAGGCTCCACTGCCAGATGATACAGATATCCTCTTCTTCCGTCATGACCGGAGAGCAGTGTTCCTATGACCCTTCCACTGTAGACCGCTACCTGACTGAAGCCTTGATTCCGTTCGAGGTACAGCTGTATCGACTCTCTGGAATCCGCACTACTGAGTCCCATCCCTTCAGTCTTATTCCAGAGAGCGAAGCTCTCTTCGTAATCTTCTATTACCATTTCACGAAATTCAATCATGTTAAGCTTCCTCCACTGTTATGCTGCCCAGCTCGACCATCTCTTTAAGTGCATACGGAAAAAGGGATTCACTTAAGTTCAAAATGGCTTTGGCATACAGCTGTATTTCTTTCTGCGCATCATGCATCAGACGCTGGTTCAGGAAATGACAAACGGACTGGAGAGACGCCGTCCAATACCAACGGATGTACATTCCGTATGAAGGCAAAAACAATCTGGCCTGTTCAGCACATACTCCCCTCTGAAGTGCTTCCTCATATTTCTGTACACCCAGCTCTATGTAATCGATTAACTCCTGAGTCAGCTTCGTTCCTTCTTCCATGGATAGCGGCGCTCCACTGCCTTGCTTTGAATTCTCCGGTGCACTTCTCCACTCATGATGCTGTGGGATATAGAATTCCGGCTCTTCTGTTATGTACCTGCGGCTGGATTCATTCCAGGCCTCCATACTATCGCCTGTTCCCTCCATATGACTTGATCCAATGACATATTTCCACCACTGTCTGGCTACCATGAGCGGAGCATAAACCTCAAACTGAAGCACTACATGACGAAACGGAGAGGTATGTCCCTCTCTTGCCAGGAACTGAATAAGCCGGATATCTCGATCCGATAGTGTGGTAGACTCCTTCGCATAGGATACTCTAGCTGCGTTAACAATGGTCAGGTCAGAGCCCATATGATTCACCAGCCTGACATAGCCTTTGTCCAGCACTTGTTCAAATGACATGGATATACCTTCTTTCTCTGATTTATTCTCACTATTTTACTGGATTTTCCAGTGTGGTACCAGCTAACTTTTTCATAGAAAAACACCTCTTTTCTTATACAAAAGAGGTGTTTAATCTGAGCATAAGAGCATTCATTACAGACTTATATCTTGTCATTCTCAAATGGCAGGAGGCGGTCTAAGTTAATTCTAGTTGGCTGATCCATCCAAGCTTAGGCCCCTCAATATTAAATTTGCAGTTATCGGAGGAAGTCCTATCTGACGCGACCATACCGATAATTGGCCTACATGGTGAATTTCGTGTACTGCCACATGACGGATGACCTCGGCATATGAGAATGAAAAAAACATCTTACGATCCATTTCATCAGACCATTGCTTTACAATCGTTTCAACCTGAGGGCGACAGCGCTGTGACAGCGCTTTTATTTCTTCTAACGAAGAATAGTCCTCGTAAGTATAATGAAACTCCGGAACGCCTTGAAGTCCATTTATCCACGCTTGCTCAATATCTACGATATGAAAAAGGGTTCGCAAAATGCTGCCCAGGCCTCCTTCCCGTTCCCTCACCAGTTCCTCTTCAGAGATCCGACTGCACCAGTCGAACCACTCTTCACGTACCTGCCAATTATATTCGAACAGCATTTGCATCATCACTCAGCTCCATTTAAATGAAATGCTAAGCAGTTACAGTATCGCGTTGTCTATATGGGTAATCCATCTGCTTTCTAATCTGTTGAACCTGTTCATCTGGAACAAATAGACCGAGCACATACAGACCAAGATCAATTGAAGCAGCTACCCCTCCGCCAGTAATCACATGCCCATCCCGTACCAGACGGCATTTAACAACTTCCTTGCAATAAGGAGCAAGCAGATCATAATGGAAAGGATGTGTTGTCGCTCTCTTATCTGTCAGAAACCCAGCGGCACCGAGCAGTAACGAACCAGTACATGCAGACACTTTGAATTTCGTGCCAGCGGCTCCTTTAAACCAGTTCATAAACTCATCATCGGATTGAAGGGTTCGTGCTCCTGATCCTCCGGGGACAAATACCATATCATAATCCTTTAAATCGGGCTTTACTCTCGTTACCTTCACCATCATCCCATGCTCGTCACTAACTTCCTCGTGAATTCCGCATATGTCCCATGTAGTGTCATTCATTTCTGTACAAGATTTTAACCTGGCAATGACATCATAAAATCCGATAAAATCCAAAAAAGTCATGCCATTAAACACTACCATTGCTATCTTCACATCGAACACCTCTCTCGATAAATGATCTTGAAAAGGCACTACACCCTTATTATAGGTTAATTTGTATTATTTGTATCCATTTCATTACTCATCAGCAGGTGATTTTGAAACCTATTCAATGTACATTCACCAATGATGAGGAGCAAGAATCACCCAGGCCAAAATGATCAAACCCCAGCATTCGTTGATGGAGCCTTCTACAGCAGGTCCAACTCAAAATAAAAAGGTCCGAACTCTGCTTCGCCAAGCAATGCAGTATCGGACCTATTTACTCTCCCCTACTTCCTCGGATAGGTGGGGGCACCCTTTCTTGCCGGCTCATATGCGAAGGAAACGAAATGCTTAGAGGTTGTCTTGTCCAGTTCAAGCACTTCTCCTGCCTTTTTTCAATTCTGTCCTCCCTCAGATCCTACCTCTCCCACTTAGGCTCAAACGGATATGGACATGTCGCCTCCAGCACCTTCGCCTTCAATGGAATGAGACAGCCGCAATATCGGCAGGTCGTCCCATACATGAAGCCGTCACAGCTCCTGCATACAGCCAGGCGCTCTCGGTATAGCTCACTGCTGGCTTCCTCCTTACCTGCATTGCTCTCGGTATAAGCCTCCTCCAGCTGCTCCAGTTCAGATTCACTGACATGAACGCTTGCAGTACAGCCCTTGCAGAGCTCCGTTTCAGATCTCGTCGCCATCTTGGAAGTCACCCTTTCTTAAGAAACGATCTTAATCACCGCCACGGAAGCCGCAGGAAGTGAGAATCGCACTGAGTTCTGTTCTACAGTGATTCCTTCCAATGCTTTTGGCGCTACTTGCTCTGGGCTGCCAAAGGAATTGTGAGCATCAAGCTCACTTGCCGTCAGTACTTGACCACTGATCTCTACTCCGCTTAAGCCTACCAGATCCAAATCTACCGTAAGGGAATCCGCATGGCTGAGATTACAAGCAGAGACATGAATATGTCCGTTCTCATCAACCGATGAGGAGATGCTCAGCTGCGGAATCTCATCTGTTCCATTGGAATAGGAAGGGCTCACATAATGGGTTTGCAGCAGATGTGCATCCTGATGCACCTTAAACATGTTAAACACATGATACGTCGGTGTGAGTACCATATTTGCACCTTCTGTCAGAATCATCGCCTGAAGCACGTTAACGATCTGAGCAATGTTCGTCATTTGGACGCGATCAGAATGCTCATGGAACAGGTTAAGGTTAATACCTGCAACAAGCGCATCGCGCAGTGTATTTTGCTGATACAAGAAGCCTGGGTTCGTCCCTGGTTCAACCTCAAACCATGTGCCCCACTCATCGATGATGAGACCTACCTTTTTCTCAGGATCATATTTATCCATAATGGCAGAATGCTTAACAATGAGCTCTTCCATATATAATGTAGCTTTTAAAGTCGTAAACCAATCCTCTGCCGTAAATCCGGTTGCACTGCCCTTCTTCTCCCAGATGCCTGTGCCTGTTGTGTAATAATGAAGACTCAGCCCATTCATAAATTTACCCGCTTCCCGCATGAGCACTTCTGTCCAGTGGTAGTCGGCTGTATTCGGTCCGCAAGCGATTTTGTAAACAGACTCGGAAGTGTAGTTACGTACATACGTCGCATAACGACGATACAGATCCGCGTAGTATTCCGGTCTCATATTACCGCCGCAGCCCCAGCTTTCATTGCCGACACCAAAATACTTCACATTCCAAGGCTCTTCTCTTCCGTTCTGTGCCCGCAGACTCGCCATCGGGGATTGACCACCGTTGTTCATGTATTCCACCCATTGCTGCATTTCATAGACGGTCCCGCTTCCGACATTGCCGCAAATGTAAGGCTCGGCTCCGATCAGCTCGCACAAACGCATGAACTCATGGGTACCAAAATGATTATTCTCTTCTACTCCACCCCAATGCGTATTCAGCATCCGAGGACGAGTCTCATAAGGACCGATTCCATCCTGCCAGTGATATTCGTCTGCAAAGCAGCCACCCGGCCAGCGAAGGACAGGTACCTGTAATTCCTTAAGTGCGCCAATCACATCATTGCGAATCCCATCCGTATTCGGTATCGGTGAATCGTAACCGACCCAGATGCCCTCATATACACAGCGTCCCAGATGCTCCGAGAATTGACCATAGATATTTTTGTTAATCTGACTCTTTCGAACATCCGTATGTACAACAACTTTAACCATAACGATTACCTCCAATTGAATTAATAAAATAATAAATTCATAAAAGTAAATCACCTAACTATGTATCCATAATAAACCTAATCTTACTGCCGTGTAAACGCTTATTTAATTATTTTAGAAATTACAATTTTATTAATCCAACACACTATTCTCCATACATATTACTTGAAGACATATCCCCATTCTGATTCTGGATTTGAACGGATGGACCTTGTAAATTAAAAACCGGAAAGAGTCAATTGACAAATAACGATATATCGTATAAGTTAACAGCAGTTCAGTATATTTAGAAAAATATAACTATAAAAACATGTTGAAAGGTGAACTTTATGTCCAGACTGCTTCCATTTTTGAAGCCTTATCTTGCGGCCAGCATCCTTGCTCCGCTTCTAATGCTGCTTGAAGTGTGCATGGATCTTCTCCAGCCGCGACTGATGGCGAGCATCGTTGATGAAGGCATCATGAAAAATGATCTTGCCCATATCCGGGATACGGGACTGCTGATGATTGGAGTAGCACTGATCGGGCTGATTGGCGGCGCGGGGTGCAGCATATTTTCCAGTATCGCTTCCCAGAGCTTTGGCAAGGATCTGAGAATTAAACTGTTTGAACGCATTCAATCCTTCTCATTTCTTAATCTGGATGTGCTGAAGACAGGCTCACTTATTACCCGTCTGACGAATGACGTTGTTCAGCTCCAAACTTTTGTGCAAATGATCCTTCGTACTTTTGTCCGGACGCCGTTGCTGCTGATAGGCAGCCTTGTAATGGCGATACTGCTCAGTCCAAGCTTGACCACGATATTGTTCGTATCCGTACCTGCACTCTTTCTCATTCTTTTTATATTAATGAAGCGTTCATTCCCGCTCTTTACCAAAATGCAGGCCAAGCTGGATAGCGTCAATACAGTGCTTCAGGAGAATCTATCCGGCATTCGCGTAATCAAGGCTTTTGTTCGAAAAGGTCATGAGCAGCAAAGATTCGGTAACGCTAATGAGGAATATACCGACGCTGCGATTCGCGCCAATCGATTGATGGCTCTGAACATGCCGCTGATGACGCTCATTCTTAACTTCAGCATTGTTGCCGTATTATGGTTTGGAGGCTTGCAGCACTGGGGCGGCGGGCTTGAGATCGGTAAACTGATTGCATTTATTAATTACGTCACCCAGCTGCTCATGTCCATGCTGATGCTAAGTAACATGCTGGCTTTTGTATCACGTGCCAAAGTATCGGCTGATCGGGTAAATGAAGTGCTGGAGACCCAATCCGAAATTGCGAATCCTTCAGCTCCTGTCGTTCCGGATGAAGCTAAGTGCGGCAGTGTTGAATTTAAAAATGTATCCTTTGCGTACAGCTCTAGTGGCGGTGACCTGACATTAAGAGATATCAGCTTCAAGGTTCAGCCAGGAGAGACTCTGGCTATCCTCGGTGCTACAGGATCAGGTAAATCCTCGCTCGTCAGTCTGATTCCGCGGTTATATGAAGCAAGTGGTGGAGAAATTTATGTCAACGGTGTGAATGTCCGGCATCTTGATCTGAACTACCTCAGACAGGAAGTAGCCATGGTCATGCAGCAGGCTCTACTGTTCAGCGGCACGATTCGCGATAATATCCGCTATGGAAACCCGGATGCCTCCGATGAAGATATCCTATGGGCGGCAGCGGCGGCAGAAGCTGATCCCTTTATCCGGCAGCTGGAGCATGGATATGATACACAGCTTGGACAACGAGGGGTCAATTTGTCCGGCGGACAAAAGCAGCGGATATCTATAGCCAGAGCACTCCTCACGAAACCATCCATCTTAATACTGGATGACAGCACCAGCGCAGTAGATTTGAAGACGGAAGCAAGAATTCAGCAGGCTTTGGAGACAGAAATGAAAGACACAACCAGGCTGATTATTGCTCAGCGGATCTCGTCCGTCATGCAGGCAGATCAGATTATTGTGCTGGACCAAGGGACCATCGCGGCCAAGGGTACCCATGATGAGCTGATGCTGACGAGCCAAGTCTACCAGGATATTTATCGTTCTCAGCGTAAGGAGGAATCATCTTATGTCTGATAAGCAGGAGATGAACAAACCCGCTTTTGCCATGCCCGGACCGGGACCACGAGGACCTGCCGGTGGACAGCCCGCCGGCTCCATTAAAGTAAGACCCAAAAATACGGCTGCAACCATCAAGCGAATATGGAATTATCTGAATAAGCAGCGTTCTGCCTTACTTATCGTCTATCTGTTCACCATACTAAGCGCACTCATTGCCTTAGCCGGACCATATTTAATCGGTGTAGCAATCGATGATTATATTGTACCTGGAGATTACACAGGTCTGATTCGTTTATGCTTGATCATGCTGGCCATATACCTGTTAGGCAGTATCGTTACCTGGATTCAATCGTATGTCATGACCAGTGTATCGCAAAAAACGGTACTTCATCTCAGAAATGATCTCTTCGCCAAATATCAGGACCTTCCGGTTCAATTCTTTGACACTCGGAACAATGGTGAGCTGATGAGCCGGGCGACGAATGATATAGAGAACGTGTCCAACACACTGAATCAAAGTGTTACTCAGCTGCTGAACAGTCTCGTTACCCTTGTCGGGTCCTTGGTGATTATGCTTAGTCTGAATGTACCGCTTACAGTCGTTGCACTAATCAGTATTCCGCTCGTCTTGATTTCGACCCGTCAGATTGTGAAGTACACCCGTATTTATTTTAAGGGACAACAGCAGCAGCTCGGCCAGTTAAACGGCATGATTGAAGAAACGATCAGCGGTCAAAAGGTCGTCAAGCTGTACCGGCGGGAAGAACAAGAAATCGTAAGATTCAAGGACATTAGTGAACAGCTTAACAAGGTTGGAATTAAGGCTCAGATCGTATCTGGTATGATGGGCCCCTTCATGAATGTCATCAATAACTTAAGCTTTGCGCTTATTGCAGCTGTAGGTGGATGGATGGTGTTTCAGAATGAGATGGTATCTGTCGGGATTGTTGTCAGCTTCCTGAACTATTCCAAGCAATTTGGCCGTCCTATATCGGAGCTTGCCAATCAGTACAATCTGATACAATCTGCGGTAGCCGGCGCGGAGCGAGTATTTGAGATTATGGATCTGAAATCGGAGTATGAGGAAGAGCAGGATCACGGCAAGACCATTACGAATATCCAAGGTTCTGTTCAGTTTGATCAGGTAAGCTTTCATTACAAACCGGAGAAGCCAATCTTAACGGACATCAGCTTCGAGGCTCATCCCGGAGAGAAGATCGCTCTTGTTGGACCGACTGGAGCAGGCAAGACGACCATCGTCAATTTGCTTACCCGCTTTTACGATACAGCGAGCGGGGATATCCTAGTGGATGGCAAATCGATTCGTTCACTGGATAAGAAGAATCTTCGCAAGCAGCTCGGTATGGTGCTGCAGGATGCGCATGTCTTCTCCGGAACCATTCGAGACAACATCGCCTTTGGCAGATTGGATGCAACAGATGAAGAGATCCAGCAGGCTGCCGTAATGGCCAATGCCGATCGATTCATTCGTAGATTACCAAACGGCTACGATACGAAGCTTAGTGCAGAGGGCGGCAATCTCAGTCATGGTCAGCGACAGCTGCTCACAATCGCACGAGCTATACTTGCAGATCCGGCCATACTGATATTGGATGAGGCCACGAGCAGTGTTGATACTAGAACCGAGATGTATATTCAAGAAGCGATGAAGACGTTGATGCAAGGCAGGACCAGCTTTGTGATTGCCCACCGTCTCAGTACGATTCAAGATGCAGACCGTATTCTTTACATGGAGAATGGATGCCTTGTTGAGCAAGGAACGCATGAGGAACTGCTCGCCATCGGTCCTGAAGGCCGATATTACAAGCTGTTCACCAGTCAATTCCATCAAGCCATTTGAGCTAGTCGATTCTTTTCACAGCAAAAAAAGCACACGCTCTGCAGATCTTCCTTGCAGAACCGTGTGCTTCTTTACTTATCCGATATTACATTTCACTAGCGAAATCTGATTATAGTGTTACGGCAACACCGGAGTGATCAGAGACGATCGGGCTGTCTTTGCCATCAAGAACAACCTTGGAGGATTTAACAGCAAGCTTACGATTACTGAATACATAATCAATCCGCAGCTTCTGCTTATTATTCTCCCAGCCGGCGATGGCTTTAACAACGGTATAGCCCTCATCCTTCTCTTCTGCCAGCTCGTAGCAGTCATGCCATCCGCTCTGTGTAACATAGTCGTAGCCTTCACCTTCCAGATGGGCTGCATTATTAAAATCACCCATAATGAAGGCCGGCTGATCCTTCACCTTCTCCAGAACAGCCAGTGAGTTATCCCACTGTCCTCTGAAGGATTCCTCATCATGCCACCAGCCATAGTGACCATTCACAAACCAAGTTTCTTCTCCTGATATAACCGTTTTGATCCCTAATATTTTGCGGGTACGGTAATTCTCATAGTCTCTCATTTCGGAAACATAGGCTTCAAAAGCATCAAGGATCGGAGTCTTCGATAAGAAAGCAAGGCCTTCATCATACTTCTCAAATCCCACATGGATCGGGATATATGTCCAGTAATAATCCGTACCGATCTGAGCGCGTAATACGTGAGCATAATTATCTGCCTTTACTACCGCCTCATCATCTGTAACGTGGAAGTGCTTCAGATCGTCATCAGATAATGGTACCTCACGCTGTGACTGATTTACTTCCTGCAGCGCAATGACATCAAAATCCTGAGTGCGAATGAACTCGGCCAGCTGATCCATCTTGGTCAGCTGATCCTCCTCCATCCAGGCATGCGTGTTCAAAGTTAGAATCTTCAAATTGTAATCACCCTAGTCTGTCTTGAATATCGGACTTCAGAACGTCGGCTTTTGGACCATAAATGGCTTGAATACCGTTATCCTTCTTAATCAATCCAAGAGCTCCGAGCTTCTTCCACTCCTCTTCGTTACCCACTGCATTTACATCATTCACCGTAATCCGCAGGCGAGTCATGCAAGCATCCACATCCACAATGTTAGATGGGCCCCCGAGCGTGGCTATGATTTGGGCCGGAAGATCATCTCCAGCGGTTGCAGCAGCAGGAATGTTCTCTCCTGCAGCTTCTGCAGTAGCTGCTGTTTTATCGGACTCTTCATCCGTATAATTCCCAAGACGTCCTGGTGTAGCCATCTTAAATTTACCAATCATGAAGTAAGCGATAAAGTAGGAGCCTGCAAAGAATACAACGGTTGTAATGACAAAGTTAATGATATCGGCAACAAGGCCTGCATTGATCGATAGCGGAATTCTAGTCAGCAATTCGATCATACCGAACGAATGAAGTCTCAGGTCAATAATATCAGCCATACCAAAGGCAAGGCCAGTAATGACCGCATATACACCGTAAAGCAGCGGTGCAGCAAACATAAACATGAACTCAAGTGGCTCTGTAACTCCTGTCAGGAATACCGCAAGACCGGCAGACAAGAACATCGATTTGTATTTGGAACGCTTGTCCTTATCCACTCTGCGATACATCGCAAGTGCAATACCCATCAGAATACCAGCGCCAGCAATCATTTGACCTACTTTGAAACGAGCTGGTGTTACGGTGTCCATAAGCTGCTGATACGCCATTGGATCTGCACCATGCAGATTGGCAAGGTCACTTGCCCAAGCGAGCCATAGTGGATCTTGTCCAGCAACTGTACCGCCGGCATTGCCGCCAGTGAGTACCGTGTAAATTCCGCCAAGCTCGGTATAGTTGACGGGGATCGTCAGCATGTGGTGAAGCCCAAATGGCAGCAGCACACGCTCCAGTGTTCCGTATAGGAATGGGGCAATGAACGGTGCAGACTCCCCTGAAGTCGCTAACCATTTACCGAAGCTGTTAATTCCGGTTTGAATAAACGGCCAAAATGCAGACATTACTATCGCAACAATAACGGACCACAGAATGACAACAAACGGAACGAACCGTTTACCGTTAAAGAAGGCCAGCGCTTCTGGAAGCTTACGATAGTTATAATATTTATTGAAGATAACGGCTCCAAGGAAACCAGAAATTATACCGACGAACACACCCATATTCAGTGCAGGAGCACCAAGTACAGAGGTGAAGTAACCATCTACCGTAATCATTTGACCAAACAGCGTCGTAGTGGTTGCACCTTCCTGGCTCAGCATATCATTGGATACGCCAAGAATGGTACCGGTTGTAATATTGATCAGAATGAAGGCGATAAGTGCCGCAAACGCCCCTCCTGCTCTTTCTTTTGCCCACGATCCACCGATCGCGACAGCGAACAAGATATGAAGGTTGGTAATAATCCCCCAGCCGAGGTTCTCCATGACACCACCGACAGTGACAAGGAATGCGATATTTTCCGCAAACATCGCGATCACTTTGCCAAGCGAAATCATGATCCCTGCAGCCGGCATAACGGCAACGACGACTAGCAAGGCTTTACCGAATTTTTGCCAAAACTCAAAAGACAGAAGTTTTTTCATATGCGTTACCTCTTGTGTTTTTTATTGTGCAGCTTGGTCTGAACGCCTTGTTCTTTGTTGATATCGCATTCAGAAATCCCTTACAAAATCCTATGTTTATAAAGCCGGTGACACAGTGATTGATAAAAAAGCGATTACATCTTCCTTAAAATTGTGCCATGGCTTTTGAAAAGGAGTTATTGCAAGATCGTGCAACTTTAGTGCAATCGGTTGCAGTGCTATTATAAAATCATTCGCTTTCATTTTGCAACCCATTTTTTTAACTTGCCAATTTTTTTATTCCTCCTGCATTGTTTTATATGTCTAGGTGTGTGTATGATAAATACATCAGAATAACGCAAATTAAAAGGAGATTCAGCGATGGCAGTAACAATTAAAGATATTGCTAAACGAGCCAATGTTGCTACTTCCACCGTATCCCGGGTCATTCAGGACAGCCCCAAGATTAGTGAGGCTACCAAGGCACGGGTTCGTAAAGAGATGAAAGCGCTTGGATATGAACCGAATTATTCGGCGCAGAGCTTGGCCAACCGAATGACGCAGTCCCTAGGCATTATTATGCCTGAAGCGGATGTATCTATATTCCAGAATCCGTTTTTTCTTGAGAGCATTCGGGGCATCAGTGAACTATCTAATGAAAAAAACTTTACAATGGCCATTGTGACCGGCAGAGATGATACTGAACTCTTGTCTCGTGTAAGAATGATGACGAGGGCTAACCGGGTGGACGGTTTTATCGTCCTGTACTCCAAGCCCGAAGACCCGGTTGTTGATTTTTTTCATCACGAAAAAATCCCCTACACGGTTATTGGTAAGCCTCAGCAATACGTCAGCGAAACGACCCATGTAGATAATGACAATTTCCAGGCAGGGAAGGATGTTGTTACATACCTGTATGAGCTCGGTCATCGCCGAATTGCTTATGTTGGAGCAGATACAGCAAGGACTGTGCACAAGGAGCGGGTACGCGGATATCAAGCCGCACTTGGCGAACTGAATTTGGAGTGGGATTCCCGTTACTTGATCGGGACATCGTTCACCAATGACGATATTGCCGCCCTGTTCCAATTGGATACACCTCCTACGGCTATGATTGTCGGTGACGATATTGTCGCGCTGCCATTGCAAAGGACACTTCAGCAAATCGGGGTACGTCTTCCGGAACAATGCTCCTTGATCAGCTTCAATAACCTAACTCTTGCCGATATGATGAATCCGCCTCTCACGTCTGTAGATATCGATATATTCAAGCTGGGTTACCAGGCCGCTAAGAGCCTCATCGAGAAGATTCAGGATCCGAAAGAAATGACCAAGCATATTATTGTGCCGCACCGAATTGTGGAACGCGCCTCATGTACGAGGATAAATGAAGAACGATTATAAACCCAAGACACTTAAGCAAGCTGTTTGCATACTTTCATGCAGACAGCTTTTTTTCATGCAGACTGTTTTTTTAATTGACAGGGCAACCGGTTGCACTATATACTGTAATCGCAATCAAATGATAACACTTACATTTTGGGTATAAGCTTACGAACTCTGAAGTAAAATGAAGACTTATGACATATGCTGACAGAGAAGCGCCAAGTTTATAATTCCCACTTAAGTTTCATCTTATTATTTCTAAACCAACCAAATAGGTATAGCGTGCTTATACGCTGCCCAAGGAGGATTCAAATGTCATATAAACGAATTTTTGATATTGATGCCTGGAAGATCTCCACAACGGAGCTTAACAAAGAGGACCTGCGCTTGCAGGAGAGCATGACTTCCATCGGTAACGGCTATATGGGAATGCGAGGTAATTTTGAAGAAACGTATTCCGGTGATCATCATCAAGGTACTTACATTTCCGGTGTATGGTTCCCGGATAAGACGAAGGTCGGCTGGTGGAAAAATGGCTATCCGCACTATTTCGGCAAAGTAATCAATGCTATGAATTTTATCGGGATCCGTGTTCTTATCAACGGTGCTGAAGTCGATCTGTATACAGATGCAGTAACTGATTTCTATCAAGAGCTCGACATGAAGGAAGGTATTCTTCGTCGCTCATTTACGGTAAATGGACAGGTTCGAATTGAAACCGAGCGCTTCCTCAGCATATCGAAGCTGGAGCTGTGTCTGATTGATTATCGTGTCACCAATCTTACGGATCAAAACATGAATGTGGAGCTGATCCCTTATCTGGATGCAGATACAAAGAATGAAGACTCGAACTACGAGGAATCATTCTGGGTTGAAGCGGATCGCAAAGTCGGCGAGCCCTATGTCAGCCTTGCAGCTACAACAAAAGAAAATCCATTTGGTGTAGAACGCTTCACTGTCAATTCAACCATGGGTATTGTCACAGATAACGTAACTTCCAAAAAGATAAAAGAAGCTGCCCTCTTCGCCGCAGTTCATTATGTGTATGACGTTGCTCCACAGGCTGCAGCAGCGATTCAGAAATTTGTCATTGTCACAACTTCACGTGATATGAATACAGACCAGCTGATTCCTACGGCTGAGAGCATGATGATGGAAGCGATGAATAAGGGCTACAACCTGCTGAAAGAGGAGCATGTCAATGCTTGGGCTGAGCGCTGGGACAAAGCCGATATCGAAATCTCCGGCGATATTGAAGCTCAGCAAGGAATCCGCTTCAACATCTTCCAGCTCTTCTCTACTTACTATGGTCATGATGAGCGTTTGAATATCGGTCCTAAAGGCTTCACAGGGGAGAAATACGGCGGTGCAACGTACTGGGATACTGAAGCTTATGCCGTACCTATGTACTTGGCGCTTGCAGATAAGCGCGTAACCGAGAACCTGCTGCGTTATCGCCATAACCAGCTGGCAGGTGCACATCACAATGCACGTCAGCAAGGTCTGAAGGGCGCCCTATATCCAATGGTAACTTTCACAGGGGTAGAGTGTCATAACGAGTGGGAAATTACGTTTGAAGAAATTCATCGTAACGGAGCTATTGCCTATGCAATCTATAATTATACAAACTATACCGGAGACACCAGCTATCTGGTGAATGAAGGTATCGAAGTACTTGTTGAAATCAGCCGCTTCTGGGCAGATCGGGTTCATTACTCCAAGCGCACTGGCAAGTATATGATTCATGGCGTTACCGGACCAAATGAATATGAGAACAATGTTAACAATAACTGGTACACGAACAAGATCGCAGCTTGGGTATTGAAATATACAATGGACAGCTTGTCTAAAGTTTCCGAAACAAGAACACAAGAGCTTGGATTAACGGAGAGCGAACTGGCGAAATGGTCAGATATCGTAGAGCATATGTACTTCCCGTATGACGAAGAGCTGGGTGTATTTGTCCAGCATGATACTTTCCTGGATAAGGACCTCCGTCCAGTATCCTCGCTTGCGAAGGAAGAACTGCCGTTGAACCAGAAATGGTCTTGGGATAAGATCCTCCGTTCGCCTTTTATTAAGCAGGCAGATGTACTTCAAGGAATTTATTTCTTCGGAGATCAGTTCACATTGGAGGAAAAAGAACGCAACTTCAGCTTCTATGAGCCGATGACAGTACACGAATCATCTCTGTCCCCTTCCATCCATGCCGTGCTTGCTGCCGAGCTGAAAATGGAAGAAAAAGCAGTAGAAATGTACAAACGCACCGCGCGTCTGGACCTGGATAACTACAATAATGATACAGAGGACGGTCTGCATATTACTTCTATGACAGGAAGCTGGCTTGCAATCGTTCAAGGATTTGCCGGGATGCGCACGTATAATGAGACTCTCAGCTTCTCACCTTTCCTTCCAAAAGGCTGGACGAAATACAAGTTCCACATTAACTACCGGGATCGTCTGCTGAATATCAGTGTAGAACAAGACGAAGTGAAGATTACACTGGTATCCGGTGAGCCACTCACGATGGAATTGTATGGAGAAGAAGTCGTGATTACGAATGAGTCTGCATTAGTAACAACAATCGCATCTTAAGCGAAGAAACGGGTGAATGTAACATGAAAGCAGTTATTTTTGATCTTGATGGCGTGATCACCGATACGGCAGAGTACCACTACCTTGCCTGGAAGAGCCTAGCGGATGAGCTCGGCCTTCCTTTCGATAAAGAATATAACGAGAAACTGAAAGGCGTAAGCCGAATGGAGTCTCTTGAGCTAATTCTTGCACTTGGGAATACTGAGTATACAGATGAAGAGAAGTATCAGCTGGCTGATCAGAAGAATGAACTGTACAAAGAAATGATTAAAAAGGTAACACCGGCAGATCTTCTGCCCGGCATTGAGAGCCTGCTCAAGGAATTAAGGGAAGCCGGTATCCTTATCGCACTGGCCTCTGCGAGCAAGAATGCACCGTTTATTCTAGATCGGCTTGAAGTGACGCATTACTTCAATCATGTCGTTGACGTCACACAAATTAAGAATGGCAAGCCTGATCCAGAAATCTTCTTGACTGGCGCAGCCAAGCTGGGGGTTCTCCCTGCTGATTGTGTTGGCGTAGAAGATGCAGAAGCAGGCATCGAATCTATTCGATCCGCTGGCATGTATGCCGTGGGTGTCGGTACACCTGCTCAAATGCAAAAAGCCGATCTTATTGTAGCTTCGACCTCAGAGCTAACTCTGGACTTACTGAAGTCTAGTCATGCAAATAGAGCTTAATATGGAAATAAAATAAGAGCCGCATCCTTAATGAATTGCACCCTGTTTACTCGACAGGAAACACTCATTAGGGGAGCGGCTCTTTTTTATGCTTGTGATTGTAAGAATCCCAGTGCCTCATCAGCATTCTCAAAGTGAGATTCGGTATCGTTCCCAGCTTCTCTCGCCGAACGCTTCAACTGCATGGTCGTCAATGCCTTCTGCGTAATAATGGCCGCATGAGACATACCTGAATCCCTCAGCTGACGCTGATGCTCAACCAATCTTGCTTGTGATTCCTTAGAGAATACAAGGGATTCTCTCATATCAACCAGTACTTTGAAGGTGGGACTGCTAAATTCGCTTCGCAATAATAGCACACGCTCAGTGAGGCGATCCACTTCTTCAGGCTTTGGCAGGCCTATCCACTTAATCTCAATAATACGCTTCTGCTTATCTAGGACATTTGCTGTCGACATCTGTTGTTCTCCTTCATCAATATGTATAAAGTCCTATATAAGTATAACAGAAGTGGGTATAAAGATTCATCCTCAACTTCAGCTTTTTGCAATTTGTTTATACTTCTTAAGTGCGGTTACCGTCACATCGGGCTGAATCCCTGTCATTGTATATATTCGCTTGGCCCAATCCTCTATGTGATCAAGGGGAGATTCGGTGATGAGTTCTCGATTGTTGCTTATAAAGCTTCTTCCTCCTTCATACTCCCAGTGGACAATTTCATTCTCCATCGGAACTCTCATCTCTACAAGTGCATTATGCAGCAAGGACTGAGAATGCTCTCCTGCAGCGATCAAATCCTGAAGATCAACCGGTGTAAGATCAAAGACCTGACTGCTCGTCTTGCCATTCGGCCTAACCCAAGTGAAGGATAAGTGACTGCTCCCGTGATGATCAAGCTTTATTTTGCCTCCTGTAATATATCCGCTGAGCACCTCTCCACCGTATTCATCTGCCGTGAAGTCCATGAGAATCGGCTCAATCCATTGATCCCCCAAGTCGCAAAAATATCTACGCCCCTGCTCGTCAAGCGCACACACAGCTGCATGAGCCTCCTCTGTACCGAGGCCTTCTCCTAAGCCATAAGCTTCAATCCCGGCCCGCTTGAACTCATCAATCAGCCAGATCGCCAGATCAAAGCAATTCCCTGAGGTGCCGAATCTCTCGCGATGCTCCTTCATCTCTTCTACACTGCGTTGACGGACAGAGGACTGATCATAATACCATGCCTTGGTCAGCGTTTCCATGGGGAAAGCATCAAATTTATGCCATACAGTGAGGATTTGAGTCGGTGCATTCATCTTCCTATCCCCTCCTAGATTAAACGAGTTTAATTAGAATAAATTATGAATCTGTGCAGCTAAGGTCCATACAATCAATCCAAAACATAACGCGCAGCAAATTCCTTCCCATTTGTAGGACTGGTTATTACAATTTTCTTAATTGCCTCGAGCAAGGTAATAACAAAGAAAATTCCGAGAACCGGTATCAGGTAGAAGCTAAGGGATAACAGCACTGTCATTAACGGCTACCTCCTATCTTACTAATAGAACATTCTTCCTCAAATCATCTTGAGTCATTTCAACGGAGGCATTGCACTGTCATAGCTCGAATACTGGGTGAGCAAAATCTCATTCGTAAGTGCCAGCGCCTCGGTCCTGTTATTCGCGGGATAAGCAATAACATACCCATCGTCACTGCTCCATGAACTCCGCCCTTCTTCCTCCTGTTGCGATACCTGGATCGCCCCCTGCTTGAAATCATCTTGTTGATTAAGTGTACCGTACATGAATGACCCGGCGTGTGGATCGCCAGCTTCATCCTTATACAGATAGTGATACATAATCATCCCCGAGTAGTCCAGATCGGATAGTTGCAGCGTATACGCTGCTTCGCTTGAGATCGGATTGATCTCCCCCTCGATCTCGATCTCTCCCTCGAAGGATCTTTTACCAAGAAAGGTCGTATCGATCACTCCAGTTAATTGAACCTGCACTTGCTTTTCTATGGAGGGACTGCCTAGCCGATATTTTACTCCTTGTACGTCTACATGGATTTTTTTCGGAAACAGAGGATACACCAAATAAACAACAAGAATCAGTATGCCGATAACCCAAATGGAAATGCCAAGTCTATGCTTCAAGCTGCACCACTCCTTCATCAATAGCAATTCGGAATGTCTACTTCAGCCTATTATGCGACTTACCATAGCTGTCTAGTTCGGATATAGGTCTTCCCTTCAAATGGAAACTTCAGCAAATACCAAAGATCCTTCTCGATATATTCCTTCACAGGTTCCACTTCTTTGATATCAGAGGATCGATTGTCAAAATGATGATTTAGAAAGGAGTTGACAAAAGTGTAAAATTTCTCTCCCAGCTCCCTAGATTCTTCGGGAAGATGGCACTTCCATTCCACATCTCGAACTTCAACAGCTAGAAATGAAGGATCAGCATCGAAGTATTCATAATCCTCATCATCATCCCCGACAACGCTTGCTTCCAAGGCAGAAATGAGCGAAGGGTTTTCTTTTTTCACATCAAGCAAGGTGCATTTGAAGGTAAACTCGTCTTTGCCATGGATCGTCAGATGAGCTACATTCTCATTCCATCCTTGGGACACGAATATGTTATGATCGTCTATATAACGCTGATAACTGTATTCGGCATTTGGACCAAAAATAGGATCGATATGATCCTTTGACGGTTTATAAGAATATACACGATTTTTTACAAAATCACTGACTCGGCAGATGATATTTGAATAACTCTCCCCTACCAGTCTAATTTCTTCATCAGACCAATTATCAAGCTCAAACAATGATTCATACGGATCTCCGTTCAGATATAACAAAAAGGCAAAGGCTGGCTCTGTCTTCATACCCTGTCTCTTAAGGGATATCACTTGATTCGCAAAATCATCTCCTGCCAGTCTGAGAAATCGGTCTTCAATGAGCATATGCCTGTATGCATTTTGTTCAGAAGTAGGAATCGGCTGACCAAATACCTCAATATCCCAATCCTCTAATTTAAAACTGGCCTTCATTCGTTTGATGCCGTCTACGATTTTCTCGGATATTTTAAAGCCTTCGTATTCTCCAAATTGGTCTGTGAGCCGCTGATTAAATTCGAAGAAATCATGCACCTCGCAAATGATATCCAGATCGCTTCCCTCTATGTCAACTGCAATGGGAACAGTTCCTGTAAGAATGGGATCATAAACTTCCAATTTATCCATGACTTTGAACTGTGTTAGGACTCGATATACTTCCTGTTGCACTTCATTCCCTTCTATTAAATAACGTATGTCTTTATATAAATGTTTGTTTTGCATTGGTGGTTTAACTCCTTCCATTTATCTGTACAGCAACCGGACTACACGATCTACACAGGCCAGCAGCATAGGGGGCAATTCATCGTTGTGAATTTTAATTTGTCTGGTGAGCATCGGATGATTTGATCTACCACTCTCTATCTCTGCCACCAGCATTTTTCCTGAATTATGAACAAAACTTGTTTTGTCTAATAATTCTTTGGTATAAGCAAATTCCTCGTTCTTGTATGTAAAAATAAACCTAGGCGATAATTTGATTTTGGTGCGATCTTGTAGAATATTCTCCTCATCACCTTCAGGACCAATAGAAAATATACTCCACTTATTACGTCCTAACCAAATCATCTTATCCTGGATGGATACACGGAAACCTGTTTGAAGCTCTTCTCCGTCAACACTAATCTCAAGACTATTTATAAACCAGTTCGCAGCATCCAATCCTTTATTACGATATACACGCCTTAACGAGCCCAAGTCTTGATTGACCTCGTTTTGTAGTAAAGATGGGGCCTTAGAATGTGTCATAAATGGGATTTTATAAGAGTACTTCCTCTCCATTGACTCCGCTCCCTTTATGAGATGAATATCACACATACATCTTATGTACTCCATTAGAAGTATAATGTTGCGCAGCCCGATCTACAAATCAAAAAAACCTGCACGGAGCGCTCCATACAGGTTTTCAGACAGGTTAATATTTACGATTCGATTACTTGTTAAAGCTGACTTGCTCAGGACCATCACCAAGAATTATGGATGCCTGCTGTGGCTTTGTTTCTGCAATTTTACGGCCTTCTTTGAAGGAATACAGAACAGCAGCCTGTTTGCGTACAGCCTCATATTCATTCTCCGCGGAGAGTACAATAAAGCTCGCCGGTTTGCCGGATTCGATGCCATATTTATCTTCGATGTGCAGCGTTTTTGCACTATTCGTTGTAATCAGGTCAATCGAATTAACGATCTGATCGTAGCCAAGAAGCTGTGATGCATGAATTCCCATATGCAGCACTTGCAGCATATTGCCTGTTCCAAGCGGATACCATGGATCAAAGATATCATCATGCCCGAAGCAGATATTAAGACCTGCCTCCTGAAGCTCCTTCACACGAGTCAGTCCTCTTCTCTTCGGATACGTATCAAAACGTCCTTGAAGGTGGATGTTCACGAGTGGATTGGATACAAAGTTCAGTCCGGCCATTTTTAACAATCTGAACAGCTTATAAGTATAGGCATCATTGTAGGAGCCCATTGCTGTCGTGTGACTCGCAGTTGTGCGTGCACCATATCCGCGCTCATAGGCTTCCTTCGCCACAACCTCTACGAACCGGGACTGCTCATCATCGATCTCATCACAGTGGATATCTACGAGCCGGTCATATTTCTCGGCAAGATCAAACGCAATCTTCATCGACTCTACGCCATATTCTCTCGTAAATTCGAAGTGTGGAATGCCGCCAACCACATCAACGCCCATCTTCAGTGCCTCTTCCATCAGCTCGGCCCCATTCGGATACGAGAGAATGCCTTCCTGAGGGAAAGCCACAAGCTGGATATCTACATAAGGCGCCATCTCTTCCTTCACTTCGAGCATCGCTTTGACTGCAGTCAGGCTTGGATCCGTTACATCGACATGCGTACGAACATGCTGAATACCTTGAGCAATCTGCCATTTGAGTGCAGTCTTGGAGCGTGTCTTCACATCCTCATGCGTCAAAGAAGCCTTGCGCTCCGACCAGCGCTGAATTCCTTCAAAGAGCGTACCGCTCAGGTTCCACTCCGGCTCACCTGCTGTCAAGGTTGTGTCAAGGTGAATATGCGGCTCAATAAATGGAGGCAGTACAAGGGAACCGTTGACGTCGAGTACCTCATCGTTCGTGCTTGTTATGGATTCCTGTGTAATTTGTTCGAACTTTCCATCTGTCACGAGGATATTCCACAGGCCCTCTTTACCCCGCAATTTCGCGTTCTGTATGATCATTTGTCATCACCTTTTCATTAGATACTTTTGTTGAGAATACGGACATGAGTACGATGTATACGACGGCTGTGCCCAATAACGCATTAAGCGGCGTAATGCCTGGAGCGAGCTGTGCAAAAGCAACCCCGATCGCCCAAGCGAGCATTGCTAACCAGTTTACCTTTTTAAAGCTCATGCTGGCATATTCCTTGTATGTTCTGCGTTTGACGAAAAAGTAGTCAGCGATAATGATTGCACCGATGGATGGTACCGCAGCACCCAGCACATTCAGAAAGCCGACAAAATTGTTGTACATCCACATCGCAAATACTGTGCCGACAATACCATTTATAATAACAAAGAACTTCTTGGAAATCTTCGTAATGTTCGCAAAGCCTAGACCTGATGCATATAAAGCATTGTCATTGGTCGTCCAAATATTTAAGCCCAGTACAATAATTGCCGGAATGAGCAGCCCCTGCAGGAACATGACTTCGGAAATATCGGCCAAGTTATAAGCCATGGCACCAACCGCGCCGAACAGGAACATTAACGAGTTGCCCAGGAAAAAGGCAATAACAGTTGCAATGACCGCCTGCTTGGATGATTTGGCAAACCGGGTAAAGTCCGGCGTAAGCGTCCCTCCGCTAATAAAGGACCCGATACAGATCGTCATCGCCGCAGCCACAGACAAGGTTTGTGTTGGTGTGTAATCAAGCAAGCCTTGCATGCCGACAAGTGTATCAACACCCTTAAGCATCGAGTAACTACCCAATATAGCGATCGCTGGAACCGCGATATAGCCCAGGATTACCAACGATTTCATACCAAAGATTGCAGAAGCTGTCATCGCCATACCGAAGATGAAGATGAGTAAATTCACATCCCAGTTCATCGCCTTCGCGACCGGAACTGCAAACATCGCTACACCTACGCCGAACCAGCCGACCTGTGTAAAGCCAAGCAGGAAGGAAGGCAGATAGGAGCCTTTTTCACCAAAAGAATATTTAGCCAGCAAGTGGGTTGAGAGCCCCGTCTTGGCCGCAATGTGTGCGAGTGCGCCCGTGTAAATACCGAGCACCAAGTTCCCCGCCAGCACGATCAGCATAAACTCAGTGAAGCTCAGGCCAATGCCCAGCTCTCCGCCTGCCAGCATACTGGCCGAGAAGAATGTGAAACCCAGCATAACAGATAGTGTCTTCAAAAATTGATTTCTCTGCGTTCTCGGTACCGCCTGCAACGAAAACTCTTGATCGTTCTTACTCATCAGAATACCCCCAAATAAAAGTTTCCTGATACCAAAAAGAGCAGAAAAAAGAGGCTAATCGCCGTCGTTAAACTGACAATTAGCCTCATTTGTACATCATAAGCCGCGCGAATATAGAGAGCATCTCTAAATAGACTATGCCCTGCTTCACGCCGATTACGAAAATCCGCTGTCCTTGCCAGCCTCTCTGGACTGATTTAAAGGTACCAGTATTTAATTACGTACTATTATTTTAGAAAATCAACCCTATGTCAATGTAATTATTATCCAAGTGTCAAAAAACAGGTGTCATTTATTCATTGGACAATACTACGGACGTCTCAATTTGCCTGTCAGGTACAGTCCAATAAGTCTTGAGCAATCTCATCTTATCCTCTTGAGAAACCCTATTAAACCCGTGTTTGTTGTAGAAGCGGATCGCCCATGAAGCATCTGCCCATGTGCCTATTAGAACAGGCTTATTCGTAAGCGCAAGCAGGTGGGTCAGCAGCATGGAACCGATACCTTTTTGGCGAGAATTCGTCTTGACGTATGCGTGCCGGATCAAACTAACATCCCCCCGGTCTTGTATCCCCATGACACCAATCAGATTGCCTTCAAGCTCATATCCCCAAAACACAACTCCGCTCTCGATCTCGCTCTGCAGCTCGTCCAGTGGCATATAAGGCTCGTGATAGCAATCCTCGGGTATGATTCCTTTATAAGCACGCGAAGCATCATTAACAATCTCATAGATTTCCAGCATTTCAACGGAACTACACAGCCTGATCATATATCATGCCTCCTATTTAATAAGCGTCCTCATTCTCTAACCACTCTTTTAGCCGTTTATTCCGATGCTCCAAGAATCGCTTCATGTACGACTCAAGTACCCAGCGTTCCGCCATTTTCCCTAATACTCCAAAAGGAGCTTCAAATATTAATACATCCTTCATTTGGGTATACACGTGGTCTAAAGATGAGAAAAAATGCTGATGGGTCATGCTCCGAAATGCCCCCGTTTGCATCTCGTCAGTAAAATAGATCGGGCGCTTGTAGGCTGTCACTTCGGAAGTCAGTCTTTGTCTGACACCAAAATGAGTGGCCTCAAAGGTTACCGTTTGACCACATTCAATGAAACTGTCTGTAACGCCTGCCACAGCCTTTTCTTTGGTATGCTTCCATACCGTTACGGGATGAAGACGGATATTTCTGGCGGCATCAAAGCAATGCTCTATTGGAGCCTGGATAATGATGCTCGTGTCCAAAGTAACCATGCTCGGTTCAGCTCCTTATTTCTTGAATAATTGCAGGATATCAAAGGATTGAAGCATCGCTTGATGATTAACTGCATGCTTGTACTGAGGTATAATCATCGGGTTTACTAGTTAGACGCCACTCGCTAACCATTTGTTTTAGTCATTCAGAAATTCGAATACATATTCATGAGTCCTTGGACTGTTTATTCAAATGCCCTCTTACAACAGACCAGCTCGCGAAAGAAGATATAAACATGCCGACAAACAGCACATAAATGTTATAAAAAACCGTATTCGTATATTGATTCAGCCAACCAAACCGATAAATGACAGATCCCGGGTCATCCGCAAAACCTCCCAGCTGAGTTTTTAAATCTGCAATTTCCATAAATGACATAAAACTAAAAATAAGAATAAAACAGATCAGCAGGATGGGAACTCTCATCGTAGCCACATATTTATCATGAACAGAAGCGAATAGCTTCTTCATAAAGAAGAAACTGTATATAAACAAGCCGATGGAGTACAGCAATGCCGGAACTAAGATTAATAGTCCTGGATTACCATTTCCTGAAGTGGAGCCCCCTGGCTCATATTTAAAAGTGAACAAATCAACAAGGAGCACTAGCACTAAACTGATCAGTACGTTTACGCTAAATACCACCATATCCCTATAGATCACTTCATCACCACCTTATTTGCTTCTATCCTGATTTGCTGCTAGATAGACACATGCCTTCTTGGAATCACACATCTCCTAAAAAATATATCACACTTATATATGGTTTTACTTCTAATCTATGGATGATATGGTTGGAGATACACTGTTGACGTTGTACTTATGTGTGTTAGAATCAGAATACAAAGAAAGCATAGTAGTTTACTGGTATATAGAATGAATGCTATGAAAAATAAGGAGAGTGAGCAAGTTGTTACAAATGGTCATTACAGGACTTTTGTGCGGCGCCTTGCTGGGATTCGTTATGCAGCGCGGCCGGTTCTGTCTGACAGGCGGATTCAGAGATATGTACATTGCCAAAGACAACCGCATGTTCTATGCGCTGCTTATCGCAATATCTGTACAAAGTATCGGGGTATTCGCATTAATTCAGACAGGTGTCCTTCAATATGATGCTGGGGAATTTTCATGGGTAGCCACCATTCTTGGTTCATTTATTTTTGGTATTGGCATTATTCTGGCTGGCGGCTGTGCGACAGGCACTTGGTATCGTGCAGGTGAAGGACTGATTGGCAGCTGGATTGCCCTGTTCGGTTACATGGCGATGGCCGCAATTATGAAATCCGGTCCACTGGCTCCGGTTAACTCCAGCTTAAGTGAGGTCGCTACGACCACAAACTCTATTCCGGCAACGTTTGGACTGTCAGTATGGCCGTTTATTGTATTACTGGTAGCCATTACGGTATTCTTGGTAGTAAGACATTTGCGCAAGCCGAAAGTGTTCATTCCAACACTGAAGCCTAAACGCAAGGGTCTTGCCCATCTACTGTTCGAGAAACGCTGGCATCCATTTGTCACTGCTATTCTGATCGGACTCATTGCCCTGCTTGCATGGCCGCTCAGCGCAGCTACAGGCAGAAACTTTGGCTTGGGTGTAACTACACCTTCCGCAAACATTTTGCAGTATCTCGTAACTGGCGATGACGGATTTATCAACTGGGGCGTATTCCTCGTGCTCGGTATCTTCGTTGGTTCCTTTGCTGCTGCGAAGGCAAGCAAGGAGTTCCGTTTCCGCGCTCCGGATGCGAAGACAGCTGTAACCAGCTTCGGCGGAGGACTGCTAATGGGTTTTGGCGCAAGCTGGGCTGGAGGCTGCTCCATCGGTAACGGTCTCGTCATGACGGCAATGATGACATGGCAGGGATGGATTTCTCTGGTCTTTATGATTCTGGGTACATGGACTGCATCCTATTTTATATTCATACGTCCACGCAAAAAAGCGAGCGCAGGTGCCGCCGCTTCAACAACTGCAACTGCTTAGGAGGAATTTAACATGCAACAAAAACTACAAGTTCTCGGAATGGTTTGCCCATTCCCACTGATCGAAGCAAAAGAAGCAATTAAAACGATAAACAGCGGCGACGAGCTCGTCATTGATTTCGATTGTACACAAGCGACGGAGAGCATTCCGCGCTGGGCTGCTGAGGATGGACACTCCATTACCAACTATGAGCAGCTGGACGATGCTTCTTGGACTATCACTGTGAAGAAAAAATAAACTGAGCTTATATGAAAAGCGATCCTTTCAGGTTAACTGACAAGGATCGCTTTTTTGTAGGTAAACCAAGACTTATTTCATTACATTCTGTCACCATAATCCCCATGGTCATTGTGTTTATTCAGATAAATATCTAACGCCTTAATTCCACGACGAGCAAGCTTAATAAATAGTATGAGACAGTATATCCCAAGTGCAAATGTACCTAAATATATAAATAGACCAAAAAATCCAAAAGCTGAGGCTACCTGCATTCCATATCATCCTCTTTCATTTATTTTATTTGACTTTCTTTCTCTATGTAAGCATCCAATGCTGCTATGCCTCGTCTGGCTAGTTTAATGAACATCACCAAACAGATCACTCCAACAACGAACAAGCATAGCTGAATGAGCACAAATAACGGAGATATCGCAATTGCCGCAGTACTTTGTTCCATATTTCCCTCTCCTAATCCCTCTTTTATGGATGCTCAGACTCTTATTCTGAAAGCGCCTGTTTCCCTTAAGAAATCTCCTCTCGTAATGCCTGACTCCCCAAGAAATAGCCGATAGCTGTTAATGGTCCCATCATGGGTGGCGCAGTATACATTGCCCTTAAACCTGCTGATCCACTTTAAAAATTTGTCTGCCTGAAATTCAAAGTACGCAGTGGACATGGTGTTAATACCTTCATCCCACAAGGTCTGTTCCGACTGTACAGCTGTAAATTCAGGAAAAAGAATAGATACCTCATCATATGTATAGATCTTATCGCAGCCAAGGGGTACCCACTCCGGATTTTGGGGAAACATTCTTGGCCCAAGAAGCGGCGTAACATATTTCTGTACCGAGATGTCCTTGCTCCATATATTCACCGTTTCTATGGTTCTTCTTGCAGGACTTGTTACGACCACATCACCAGATACTAGCGGATACAGATGGCGTAATTGTTCTGCTTGCTGGTTCCCACTCTCTGTTAAAGCAGGATGCTGCATATGCAGCTGGTTGGGCCAATTCAACGTATGCTCTCCTTGAGCATGTCTGATAAATACCAATTCCATGTACAATCACTCCTGCTCACAGCCTTCGTTCTCAATCCAGTACCTTTGAATTTGAATTCCCTCGATGATGACTTCTGACTCAAGGACTCCCCCATTCGAAATGATTGTCTTAGCCGAAGCGATGTTGTTCTTATCACAAGTAATCAGCACATTACAGATGCCTAATTTTTGGGCTTGTTCAAGCGCCAGAGACAGGAGCATTGCTGCGTATCCTTTTTTTCGCTCACTTGGTCTGATGCCATACCCAATATGTCCTCCACGTTCTAATAGTAAATCATTCAGCTCATGACGAATATTGACAGCACCTAACACTTTACGATCTGATCTTACAAGCCAAAAAGTAGAACTGTTTACAGTTAAATGGTCCAGGCTGGTTCCCACTTTCAACTCGCTTAGCTTAGCTAAAAAACAGTCAAAATCAGAAGGATCATACCTCAGCACAAAAGGAATCATTCGCTCTCCGGCCTCTGTCCATTCGAGGATCATATCGAGATACTCTTCCCGATATTCGTACGAGGGCTCCACGAGAAAAACCTCCTCCACTCTCTCTCACCTCTCCTTTCACAGCCTTCGAAATAGCAGCCAGTTCACCGCATCCAGCAGGTTCTCCGCTATATAATCCGGTACTACCTCCGCCCAGCTTGATCGATAGTCGGTTAGTGATCCCATTCCCCACCCTGTCTTGACAAGCACTTTCAGTGCCCCAACCGCATGTGCTGCTAGTATATCCGTATCGCCCACGTCACCAATGACAGCGCACTTTGCTAGATCGAGGTCATATGCTGCTGCAGCCCTATGCAGCATGCCAGGCTTTGGCTTCCTGCAATTACAAATCTCCGTACTTCCATGCGGACAGATAAATGCATCATCAAACCCATACGATAGAAACTGTTCTCTGAACTCTTCTTCACTTGCTTGCTGCTTCGATATTCGATGCTGGTTCGTAAACGCAAACACCTTGATTCCCTTTCCCTTTAGCAAATGGATAGCATCAAGCGCTCCGTCATACAACACAAAATCGCGCGGATGAATAAAATGTCCTGTTCCTCCAATGGTTCCATCTCGATCTATAAATACAGCCTGCAGTTCCAGTTCAAACACCTCTCACTTGATCCATCGTCACAGAATCTATTTCAGTAATTCCATTCTTAATAGTCTCTCAGCAGCTGATCATAGATGACCTTGCCTATTCTTTGAACCACAGGATTGCCGATACGCTGAGCTTCTTCATATATTTCCGTTGTCATAACCTCTGTCATCACTGCCACGGCAAGCTCTCTACCTGGTATCAAGAAGTAACCTGCATCATGTGTAACATTACCCGCTTCTCCTGTCTTGTGTGCGATCAGCATGTCACCAAGCACAGCGCCAAATTTCGTATTCACCTCTTGCCTGGACATCCATAGAAGCAGCAGCCGTCGAGAATATTCAGAGAGCACCTCCCCTTGATATACAAGCTTGAGTAAATATGTGAGCTCTTGGGCATCCGCATAATTGTCCAGCTCCGGGGACTGAACAGGTGCAAACATCTTGCGTGCAAGCTGAGTCCGGTGTATCCCAAGTCCTTCCAGCATAGCATTTACCCGCTCAAAGCCAATCATATCAATCAGGACATTCGTTGCCGTATTATCCGACTGTGCGATCATGAGTTTTGCCAGCCTTCCTATGTTAGCGCTCAAGGGCATAACTTCCAGCTGAAGCGATCCCGAGCCTCCTACTACATCCTTATCCCTCACGACAGCCTGATCTTCAAGACGAACTTCACCTCGATCAACCATTTGCAACAGTGCACAGGCAATCGCCAGTTTGATCGTGCTTGCTGATCTGTACCGCTCTTCTGATCCGATCGAGAACCCTAAGTTACCAGCGGTAACGCTTAGATCAGCCACACTGACTGTCACGCGTACTCCGTTTAGATTGGCTTGTTCTATTAACGGACGAAGTGGTTTCATGATGTGATGAAGCGAGCCTGCATACAGCTCCTCTGACGATAATTGCGGCATGAATAGCAGCTCCTTTACATGATCAAGTTACAGCAGCTTTCCACCATGTTAACATTGACGAAGATATTATTACCATATTTTATTTAAAAAGGGATGAGATCCCTTACCCTCTATTTACATGTTCTTCTCATAAAGCTTCGTTCATCTGCACAAAATAAGTTATACTTTTAAATAGATAGTTTAGACAGCCGTTACTCTGAGAATGAACACACTGGAGAGGGAAGTAATGTACCAATTATCCGAAGCATTAGCACAAGATATTGTGAACCGCATGATGAAGGACATTCCGTACAATATCAACATTATGAATGATAAAGGCATTATTATAGGCAGCGGGAATCCAAGCCGCATTGGCACAGAGCATCGTGGAGCCATCAAAGCGCTTGAGAGCGGAAAAATGGTAGAGGTATGGGAGGATCAGCGTTATGAAAAAAAGGGCACGAATGAACCCATCGTTATTAATCAAGTCCGCGTAGGCGTTATCGGGATCTCGGGCAGCCCGGAGGAGGTACGTCCCTTCTGCAGCATTGTAAGAACAACCGTTGTGCTTTTGATAGAGCAAGGGATGGCACTAGAATCGATGCAAAATGAAGCTAATCGTAAGAAGGCATTTCTAGAGGTCCTGCTAAATCATCAAGGGATATACTCGCAAAAGCTGCAAAAAAAAGCGCTCGCCTACAACATTGACCTGCTGCTGCCGACAACAATCCTCTACATCGATCATTCAGGGATGAATGCTGAAATTTCCAATATTCTTCTTATGTATCCTTCATTTATTATCGAGGAAGATATATGCATCATTCTTGTTCAGGAAGTGAAGGAGATCAAGAAGGTAATTAAGCAGCTCCTGCAAAGCCAACCTATGCTTAAGGTCAGTGTCTCACGGCATGAGACCCATATTGCAGACAGCTATGCTCAGGCCAAGTCCGCGATGAGGACAGCGCAGTCCCTGCATCTCCCCGAGCGAATCATTCTCTATGATCAGATGGAGTTCCTGGTGAAATTAAGCGAGTCAGCGCTTAACTCCTCCGAGCATCTCATCACCAAGTTGGAGGATAAGGAGTCCGTGGATCTGCTCGATACCCTGAGAGTATACATCAATAACAATTGCAGTGTATCCGACACTTCCGCAGAGCTGAGCATTCACCGGAATACACTTCAATACCGACTCAAACGGATTTACGATCTAACAGGCAAGGACCCACGAAACACGTTTGATCTGTTTGAACTAACTTATGGACTACTTGCGCTGTATAAATAGCTGTATTCTGCATTATTGGCGTACAGATTTAGTCACGGGCGTGATCCTTACATATTCCAACCAAAGCTGGAGCTCCATAGCGATATAAACTCTTATACGCATTTCCCAAGGTATTGACTACAACCTATAACTTATAGCAAAACGAGGCAGACCCGCGAATACCATCGCTACGGACTGCCTCTATTGTTTGTTTTTCTGTCACATTAGATTAAATCTCATACTTATCATTCTCTCCATTCATCCGTAGCGACAATGAGCTGGATACACTGCTTCTTCTGAAGGAGATCGATTTATTAATTGATCATTGAGTTTGTGACAACGTCTCTGACGAACTCGGTGTAAACGTATACGTTGCGCCAGCTTCTGTGTTGAATGAAATTGGCTTTAGGCCAGGACCTTCCAACTGACAAAGCCCAGCAATTGAACTTCTTACGGTGACTTCAGTAATTTTCGATTTCGCCCAGGAAAATCTAATGGTATATCCGCCACGAGCCCTGAGCCCCTCTACACTTCCTTCACACCAATTGTCTGGTAAGGCAGGCAGAAGCCGAATCACATTAGTGTGGCTCTGCATTAGCATCTCAGCAATTCCAGATGATCCCCCGAAGTTGCCGTCAATCTGAAACGGAGGATGATTGTCAAAAAGATTGGGTAACGTGGAGTGCTCCAGGAGAGCTCTTACATTCTCATAAGCCTTCTGCCCATCCTGAAGTCTTGCCCAGAAGTGAATGATCCAGGCCCGGCTCCATCCGGTATGCCCCCCACCATTCTCCAATCTACGTTCGAGCGTTGTACGTGCGGCCTTTGCGAGTTCCGGTGTGTATTCCGGAGTGAAACTTTCTCCTGGGTACAAACCAAATAGATGTGAAATGTGCCGGTGTCCTGGTTCCACTTCTTCGTAATCCTCCATCCATTCCTGGATTTGTCCTTTTTTGCCGATTTGTGTCTTCGGGATTCGCTTCAGAACAGCAGCAAGTTCTTCCCTGAATGTGTGGTCCCTTCCGATCAACTCGGCACTTTGAATGCATGCAGTGAACAGAGCCTCAATAATCTGAAAATCCATCGAAGCGCCAGCGCATAGAATCCCCACCTCACCACTTGGCAGCTTGTAACTGTTCTCTGGAGAAACGGAGGGACAGGTAATCAGACGGCCATCCGCATCCTCAATCAGATAGTCAAGAAGAAATTGCGCAGATTCCTTCATGGTTTCGTATGCTTCTTCCAGAAAATTGAGATCCTGACTATAGCGATAATGCTCCCATAAATGCAGGCATAACCAAGCAGCGCCCATCGGCCAGAAGGAAGCTGGCAGGTAGGTATCCTGAGGGGCCGTGTCTGCCCAAATATCCGTATTATGATGTGCGGTAAACCCCCGGCAGTCATACATCTTTCGTGCCGTAATTCGGCCAGGCTCCCGCATTCGCTCAATTAGATCGAACAATGGCTCATGGCACTCGGCTAGATTGCAGTTTTCGGCAAGCCAGTAGTTCATTTGGGTATTAATGTTGATGGTAAATTTGCTGTCCCAAGGCGGAGTGAAACTGTCATTCCATATGCCTTGAAGATTAGCAGGAAGGGAGCCTGACCGGCTTGAGGAAATCAGCAGATAACGACCAAACTGAAAATAGGTTTCGATCAATTCGGGGTCTTCTTCTCCCCTTTGGAACTGTTTTAATCTCTCATCCGTCGGACCATTATAACGATCAGAACTTTTGGACAGGTTCAACGAAACCCTGCTGAACAGTTCATTATAATCCGATGTATGCCGTACAAGCAGTGTTTCATAAGGAATTCGGCTGAGCTCTTCCATACGAAGTTTAGTGTATAATTCCGGATCTTCCTGGCGGAAAGTCGTTTCCGCAGCAAGCAGCAGTGTGACCGAGCTCGCATCCTTCAGTAGCAAATACTCGCCAAGGAGCTGACAGGTACCTCCATCTGGTATCGCTTTCAACACAGCTGCGAAGGAGCTGCCGTCTTTACCACCGCATTCACCATGCATAATGAGTCCGCTCTGCTCCCACTTCTTGGTTTTCTCCAGGTATCTCCAATTCTGACGAGTGAATCGGGCCTTCATAGACAAGGTATTCTTCTTGTCTGTTGAGATTCGGATGATGATGGCTTGATCGGGATGACTGGCAAACAGCTCACGAGTATAACGGGTACCATCAACGTTATAGCTAACCATGGAGATACCCCGGTCCAAATCCAGCGCACGTACATAGTCCTCAACAGGACCATCATGATTGCCGAATGATAACTGCAGCTCACCAAGTGGCACATAATGTCTTTGGGCTTCAGGAAGCCCGGCCATCGTCATGCTGGCCATCTCTTCAGCCTCCTGAAGTTTCCCTTCCATGATTAACTTGCGGATATGTGGCAGATTGGGCAGTGCATCTTCGTTATTCCGATCCCGGGGGCCCCCATACCACATCGAGTCTTCATTTAACTTCAAACGTTCCTCCGCTACGCCTCCAAATATCATTGCCCCAAGCCGACCGTTCCCGATTGGCAAGGCCTCGTTCCATATCTCTGCCGGTTTGCTGTACCACATGCGATGATTGTTCCGATTGGATTCTTTCATTCTGAACCTCCACTATGAATTTCAATGAATGATAAGAGATTAATCTCATAATAACATCGTAACAAAGAATAAAAATAACGTATTCATGCAGATCCATACTCTTTCATGATATGGGAGTCGAAAAGATCATGTATTGGGAGAGTTTCTTCGATAAAAATCAATGGTGGGTGGCTGTCTGCCATAAAAGATTAGGACCTGATTCGCATAAATGCGAACCGGCCCGTGTTTGATAATAATGGATGAAAATGCCGCCCAGGATGGGTATAAACCTCCTCTTTCTCCCTACTTGGAAATGGATGAAGTATCATACGCTGCCTGCATAATTTCCAGATAACGCTTGATGTTGAGGCCTTCCAGCCCTTTTACGTAATCGTCCCAATCCTTTTCCAGACTCTTTGCTCCTGTAATGAATTGCAGGGCATTCTGGTCAATATAATCCTTGAGGTTCGTCTGCATCATGCTTGTTTCGTCCGCATTTGCCGGATCCACCCATAGTGCCCAATGCGGAAAAACTTCCTCGGGTTCTTTTCCTTCCATTAGGAGTGTTGCCTCATAAAGTCGGCGCTCATAACCGTCACCTGCATAGATGTCCTTGCCTTGTACTTCGGCATCCCGATATGCTCTGTGGTGATTATACTGACTCAGTGCACCCCAGCTGTCATTACGAGGCTCCTCTCCTGTAGAGAGGGGAATGGCTTTGTAAAGCGGCTCTACCTGATCATTAAGGGCCACATCGCCTTCCTCCGGCTTGCGCCAGCTGGTGCCCTCCTCACCCAGATATGCACTCATGGCTCCTTCTTGTGTGAATAGATAATCCAGCATTTTTATGGCTGCAATCTGTGTCTCTTCACTTGCCTTGTTCGTGAGTACAAACGATGCTCCAGGGTCAATTGGATAGTTGTAGGACGCATAATTGGCATGCGGCCCTTTCAAAGGAGGAATCGGATTATAATCCTTTCCATAGGGAGCACCCTCAGCCGTATTTACAAAAAGAGATGGATGCATGGCAGCACCTGCGCCAAGAAGCTGCGCATCAGCATTATCTCCAATTTTTTTAAAGGCCCCAACATTTTGAGTGAACGCACCGGGGTCAATCAAACCTTCATCGTACAGCGACTTAATATAGGCCAGTCCTTCCTTCCACTCCGGTTTGTTCGCAACCGTATCAACTCGGCCATTCTTTGCTATGAGATAGGTTCTGTCATCGTCATAGATGAACCCGTTCATCAAATAGGGAATGATGTGCACGCCGAAATTTTCAATGGAACCGCTCAGTGGAACTTCATCAGCTTTGCCGTTGCCATTCGGGTCCTTGGTTTTGAATGCTTTTAGCACTTTCTTAAATTCTTCCGTCGTTGTAGGCTCGGATAAGCCGAGCTGTTTAAGCCATTTTGTATTCATCCACATTTTGTTCGGATATGAGCAGTGGAAGCATTCATTCAAGCCCGTCAGTCCGTAAATATTGCCGTCCGGTGCTGTATTCATTGCTTTATAATACTCATTGCTGTCCAGTACCTTTTTGATATTCGGTGCGTATTGCTCAATTAGATCATTGAGCGGTACAATGACACCTTGCTGTCCAAATTTCAACAAGTCCGTTTGAGAGAAACGGTCAACCCATGGAATGAGAAAATATAGATCCGGGTAGTCCCCCGAAGCTAATGATATCTGTCTCTTTTCAGCTGCACCGTCAAAAGGAACCGTCGTCCAGTTTATCTTCATGTTAAACTTCTCTTCCATTTTTTTAGTAAACTTGTTCGTTTGAAGGTTGGTATCCGAACTTTGGTGCGCGAACACGTTAATGGTCACGTTGTCTCCGGATGAAGGGCCGCTCCCCTCTTCTCCGCTGCCCTTTGAGGATGAACATCCCGCCAGTGCCACAGACAGGAGCAGTATAAAAGCAAGTGCGAATGACCCTGATTTTCTCAAATAGACCCTCTCCCTTACAATTAATTGTAATGAACTAGCCCTTGACGGAGCCAATCAACATGCCCTGAACGAAATATCGCTGCACAAACGGATAAATGATGAGTACCGGCAAGCTGGCCATCACAATGAGTGAGAACTTCATCAATTCGGCCATTTGCTGCTGCTTCACCATCTCTCCTACATCCATATTTCCCGTACTGTTACTCAGAATCAGAATGCTGCGGAGAATCAACTGAAGCGGATAGAGCGATTGTGTTTTTAAATAGATCAGAGCATCAAAATACGCATTCCACTGCCCAACGGCATACATCAATGACAAAACAGCCACGATGGGTTTGGCGAGAGGCAAAATGACGCTGAAAATGAAACGGATATCACTGCATCCGTCAATATCGGCTGCCTCGGACAGCTCATCCGGGATAGAATTCTGAAAAAAAGTACGTGCGATAATCACCTGCCACACCCAGATGGCATTAGGAATCAACAGAGCCCAGCGGGTATCGATCATTCCCATGGATTTAACCACTAAGTAAGTTGGAATTAATCCGCCGGAAAATAGCATGGTGAATGTAATAAACATCATGAGAGGGCTGCGCCAAACAAAGGTTTTTTTGGAAAGCGGATAAGCAATCATAATGGTCAGTGCTACACTAATCATTGTTCCTATTGTGGTGTAAAATAACGAATTGGCGTAACCCATGATAACCTGATCGTTGCGCAATACAGACTTATAGCCGTCGAGTGTCATATCAACAGGCCACAGCCAGACTTTTCCGGATGTAACTGCAGCCGGGCTGCTCAGAGAAGAGCTTACGATATAGATCAGTGGATAGAGCACTGCAATCAAGACAACCGTCAGAATGAGGTAGATGATGGCTATAAACACCCGGTCCCCAAAAGATTCTCTAATGGTGCTCCTCTGACTAACCGCTGAACCGGCTTGGGACTGCAACTTGCTCATCGGATTCCTCCCTTTCCTAATGCCGCATTACCATAAGCTTGTATTGGACAGACGCTTGGCGGCAGCATTGACCGTTAACAACAGAATCAGGTTAATAAGCGAATTAAAGAGTCCAACTGCGGTAGCAAAGCTGTAATTGGCATTCAGTAAACCCATTTTGTACACATAGGTGGAGATAATCTCGGAAGCCGATAAGTTCAACGGATTTTGCAGCAAATAAATTTTTTCGAATCCGACGGCCATGATATTACCAACGCTCAGAATCAGGATAATGACTGCCGCTGGCAGCAGACCAGGCAGATCGATGTTCACCATTTTCTGAAACCGGTTAGCACCATCAACCTTGGCTGCCTCGTACAACGAAGGATCAATACCTGCGAGTGCTGCCAAATAGATGACTGCGGAATAACCCATGCTCTGCCAGACATCAGAAAATACATAGATGGAACGGAACAGCCCAGGCTCTCCAAGAAAATTGACCGCTTCGAAACCAAGCATCCCTGCAATCGTATTCACAATGCCGAGTCTCGGGGATAGGAACAGCATGATAATGGATACCATGACAACCGTTGAAATAAAGTAAGGTGCATAAGTAACCATCTGTACCGTTTTTTTGAATTTGGCATTCTTGACTTCGTTCAACGCCAGTGCCAGCAGTATCGGGACTGGAAAACCCACGACCAAACTGTAAAACGAAATATACAGTGTGTTTTTGATCAGGGTAACGAACGCAGGGTTTTGAAAAAGCAACTCAAAATATTTGGTGCCTACCCATGGACTTCCCCAGATCCCCTTAATCACGTTGTAATCCTTGAAAGCGAGCACTGCATTAACCATAGGCACATACTTGAAAATAATGAAGTAAGCGACGGGAGGAATGATCAACAGGTAGAGCTGCCAGTGCCTCCTCCAGCTTCTGGACAAGGCAAGTTTCAATGCGGACCGCCTGCCTTGTTTTACTACTGTTCTGCCATTCGAAATAGTGGTTCTCAGAGTCATCCCCCCAGAAGGTAACCTATTATGAATAAGGCCCTCTTTATTTTGGTAGCGCTTTCTTGTTTGTAATCATAAGAGGGTCCCTTATTCACGTAAAGGTACACTTTACTCGATGAGGTACGATTCAAGGACAAGAAGGCCGAGAAGCCTGATATGGCTTTATTTTCGCAAGAATTTTTTTAATGTTTTTTCTTGGATTGATATTCATAATGGTGCCAGCTTCATTTCAATTCGTTCTCCATTTGCCGGAATGAACTAGGCAAAACCCCACGGACTCGCTTGAAGGCTCTCCGGAATGAATGTGCGCTGTTATATCCGGTGGTCATAGCAATCTCATCGATTGTCCGCTCAGTCTCACACAGCAGTTCAGCTGCTTTGTTAATTCGTACCTTCTCCACATAATCGGAAAGATTCTCACCGGTATACTCCTTGAATAATTGCGAGATATATTTTTCCGGTTTCCCCATTTGTTCCGCAATGCGATACACTGTTAAGGTAGCATCGGCATAGCGTTCCTGAATGTAAGCCATCGTTTCGTTGATAATTTCAGCATGCATATTGGATTTTTTGCGTTGTATGTCCAGGCAGACGTCTTTCGCCAGTTGATGAAACTTGTCCCGGAGTACGGTAACACTGTCCGTTGCCTGAATAGCCGCAATCCGATTCTTAAACTCATCGACAAGCGCTTCGTCCAGCATGATCTTCGGTTCCAGCTTCAGAAATGTTCCCTTCAATTCCACAACGAACTGCTGTGTCATGTCATAAGACAGCTCCCGCTCGGTAAAATTGCGGTGGAACAACTGATCCAGAACCCGATCCGATTCTTCCATTTCACCCGCCTTTAGCGTATTGAGCAGACGCTGTTCGGACTCCATCGGATAGTAATACAATTCGGTTTCCTTGACGGTGTCCTCGAATCTCACCAGATGCTCTGTTCCCATATGAATGGCATATTCCAATGCTTGTCTTGCCTCGTTAAACGAACGGCCAACATCATTCCACACCTCATAAGAAGCACCCATTCCAACAGTGGTCGCTACCCGGTATTCCCGGTAAACTGCATCCATCTGTTTGCTCAGTTCGGAAACCGTTGTGTGCATGGCTAAATCCGAGGGTTCAACACTAAGCGGTTGTATAAAAGCAATCTGATCTGTACCCCAGTCTGTTATCAAGATCTCTGAATTCCATGTCGTCAAAGCTTCACGCACGATAAGCCTCGCGACGCTTAGTTCTTGAATAATTTCTTCGCTATCGGGACTTCCATAACCGTCTACCTTCACAATCCCTACAACCCCTCGGCTCGTATGAAGAGGTATATCGGTCTGGGAAGAGAGCGCCTCCAACTCGGGGATGGTGTAAAACTCACCTGTCAGCAGACGTTTGATAAATCCATCCCGTAACATGGGAATCTGTTCATTTAATGCATTCTTAAGTACATGGTTATTGGTAATTAAGCTAGTGATATTGCTTGCCAAAAAATCATATTCGTTGCTTGTCTTTCCGGGCAGCCCTATATCCTGTTCCCGGAACACCGACAGAAGCCGATGAATCGGTGCGCTGTGTCGGTAAGCCAGCATTAGCCCAATCAATAATCCAATACCAAGTGTTGCTAGCGTAAAGGTTAAGGTAACCCGCTTGATCTGATCGGCCTTGACCATAAGCGCACCTTCGGGGATGCCAGCCATGTAATTCCAGCCGTTTTGATTGGAGTGAATGGAAATGAGTAGCCGTCCGTCGTCCATTGGCATCACTTCATCGTTCTTGTTAGCAGGCATACCTTTCAATTTTTCAGCCTCTGCTTCATCTATACCACGCGAAAAAATAATATCCCCATTCGAATCTGTCACCAATGTCCACCCCCCATATTGCTCCACAATATGTTGAGTCAAACTCGCCATCTGATTCTCATCAATCATGACGCCAATGGTAGCCTGCGGCTTGTTGAAGCTGTTTAAAGGAATCGACTGAAGAAACGTGATAGCTGGAGCGTCCTCAAACACACCACTGAGAATCTCCTTCTTATAAATTTGTAGGGGAATGATTTCGTTTAAATGCGGCTTTTTTAATACATTCTCTTTCCACTCTGCTAACGTGATGCCTTCCAGGCGGTTGGCAGCAAAATAATGCTCAGGTCGGTAGTAAACCGTCGTAGGCGTAATAATGACATTATAGTTGGGGATATAGATGAAAAAACGAGACAAATAATCATTCGTACTGCTGTACATGGACAGGCTGCGCTGCATGCGGCTCAAACCATAGACATTATTAACGTCAGGCGGCTTGGGATCAGCTATTAGACGGTTTAAATCCTGATTAATGGCCAGTTGTCTCGTGAAATCCTCAACCAGCATCAGATTTCGTTCAATAAATTCCTTGCTCAGGTTGAGCGATTTGAGGCTGTTCTCAATCGAGCTGGTCCTCGCTGCTTCTATGGATGTTCTGTAGGAGGCATATCCGGCAATTTGAGGAATCATGAGAACAATAAGATACGAAATCATGAATCTGCGAAACAAAGGCGAGAATTTGGACCATAAGCGCTGCATATGTACCCCCTTCTTTCGTAAGCGTTTACAAAAGTGTTTTGTTAATGATACACCTATCATTTGCACAAGGTGAAGGTACAACTTCTGCTTTTGGGTACAAATCCATAAATTTCGACCCAAGACCGAAATCATTATCTGAATGAGTGCACTGTATGACAAGGAAAACAAGAAATAAAGCGCTCAAAAAGGACGAAACAGCTTAGAACACTGCTTCGTCCCTTTTCTCCATATACGAAAATTAAGTTTCTTGCTTACGGACTTCAGAATTGAACCTATCCTTTTATGTCTTTTCGATGTTAGTTATTTTATACAAAAAGTAATCAAAATCAGCGTGTTTACGGGTACCGCCAAGATCCTGCACACAGAGACCAATGTAAGTTCCTGTAAATCGGATGTATTCCGGAGATTCATCGGACAGATGTGTGACATCCAGCCATCCACCTGCTGGATACCAGGATGAGTCATCATCGCATGCAAAGTAAAAGCAGGCACGGTCATACTCATACACAACCTTCAACCGAATTCGATTCTCTGATTTTAGTGGAATATCCTCCAACAGTTCGTCGTATATTCCGTATCTCGACTGAAGAATTCCCAAGCACATTCCCTTCTCTTCATGATAGGTGACCCGTAGATAGAGGTAGTCTTTGGTATCGTAGTACAGAATCAGTCCTGCCATTTGCTGCGGATGGTCCGGCGCAAATTCCAGGCAGGTTTCAACTTCACATCTGAAATCCTGAAGCCTCCGGGCGACCATGCTTTGTCTGTGTGTCGAGCTCATGGATTCCATCCCGCGCAAGCGCAAGTAACCGGGTCGTTCCGTCAGGCTGAGCCAAGATGAATCGGGTGGTATACGAAGGGTATTCCAATCGTTCCGGAGCTCTGATTGATCGAAATGGTCCATTTCCGGTGCCGGTTCAAATGGAACTGACGAGATTTTCGGTGCAGGCACCGAAACCTCCGGATGCCGACCACCGTTAGACAGCTTCAGCCAGCCTTCATCGCTCCACGTACACGGTTGAAGAGCAGTCTCACGTCCAAGGATGCAAAATTTCTCCTGAACTGGCCTTCCGACCAGATGAGCCATATACCATTCACCCATGTGAGTTTCGACAAGA
This sequence comes from Paenibacillus urinalis, assembly GCF_028747985.1. Classification (NCBI taxonomy): domain Bacteria; kingdom Bacillati; phylum Bacillota; class Bacilli; order Caryophanales; family Paenibacillaceae; genus Paenibacillus; species Paenibacillus urinalis. The sequence continues at coordinate 1,539,921 of NZ_CP118108.1, read as the reverse complement.
CTGCCGTGACCAGCCTTCTGCAGAGTCAACTCCGGCCTGCCGTATGATGTAAGAATTGGATTCCCCGGATCAACTTCATAAGGACCTTGCAGGGAACGAGAGCGGGCAACCGTAACGGCATGTTCATAACCCGTACCGCCTTCAGCCGTAATCAAGTAATAATAGTCTTTGTGTCTATATAGATGAGGCGCTTCTGTCAGCCCCAGTTCTGTTCCCTTAAAAATGTTAATAGCACGTCCGATCAGCTTTTGCTCCTGAACAGAGTATTCCTGCAGCACGATGCCTGCAAACCGATTTTTGCCCTTCCGATGATCCCAGATCATGTTAACCAACCACTTGCGACCATCTTCATCGTGAAACAAGGAAGGATCGAAGCCGCTGCTGTTCAGAAATACCGGTTCGGACCATGGTCCTTCAATATCTGTTGCGGTCACAAGGTAATTGTGAGTATCTTTGAAAGCCCCTACACGGCTTTTGACATCTGTGTAGATCAGGTAAAAAACGCCGTTGTCGTAGCTAAGGCATGGTGCCCATACCCCTCCGGAATTAATGTTTCCTTCCATGTTCAACTGAGTGCTACGGGTCAGCGGAGAAGTTATCGGCCGCCAATGAATCAGGTCCCGGGAATGGTGAATTCGTACACCCGGGAACCATTCGAAGGTGGAAGTGGCGATATAATAATCTTCCCCCGCCCTGCATATGGACGGATCGGGATGGAAACCGGGAAGAATGGGGTTGGTAATCATATTCATTATAGAAGCAACCTCCGGTATTAAAATAATGGCAGATACAACAAATGATAAAAATGCATCACCATGCCAGCGCTTTTTTGCCGGCCTCCAGGGCAGTTATGATCCGGTCTACATCATATATATTCCCTCTCCATGTTCCGCCGCTGACAGCTTGCAGCGCAGCCCACAGCCTGGTATCATCCGGCAAATTCTCATCAGGACGCATATCTGGATGAAAGGACCTTCGGGCCAGAATGAAAGCTCCTTCTTCCGGCGAAAACTCCGTATCTCCTTCTCCAATGAAGTTCACGCTGCCCTCGAGCTTGCTCCGATCCACAACGATGTCAATCAAGTCGCCGTTCCGGAGTTTGCCAATGGGCCCTCCTGCCAGCGCTTCAGGCCCAACATGGCCGATACATGCTCCGGTTGAAACTCCCGAGAAGCGGGCATCGGTGATGAGTGATACATATTTTCCAAAAGACAAGTGCTTGAGCGCAGAAGTAAGCTGATACGTTTCCTCCATCCCGGTTCCTGAAGGTCCACGCCCGAGCAGCACGACTACGTCACCAGCCAGAACTCCGCCAGTCTTAATGGCACGGATCGCCTCACGTTCAGTTGTAAACACCTTTGCCCGGCCACGATGCCGATACACGCCATGCTCATCCAGCACATCAGGATCAATGGATGTAGATTTGATGACAGAGCCTTCTGGCGCGATATTCCCGGTGGGAAAGGTCACGGTGGAAGAAATCCCAAGATGCTGCGAGTGCTCTAAGCTCATGATCACACTATCCGGATCAATTCCGTCCTTCTCTTCCAATTGCTTGCGTATGAGATGACGACGTTCCGACGATTCCCACCAATCCAGCACTTCACCCAGTGACGCACCTGTTACTGTAAGTACAGATTCATCCAGCAGGCCAAGCTGTCTAAGGTGAAGCATAACCTCAGGAACACCCCCGGCCTGGAAAACCCGTATGGTCGGATGAAAGATCGGTCCGTTCGGCAGAGCACTAACCAGTCTTGGAACGTTCTTGTTCACCTGTATCCAGTCCTGTACCGTTGGCACAGTTAAACCCGCTGCATGGGCAGCAGCCGGGATGTGAAGAAGCAGGTTAGTAGATCCGCCGAACGCGGCATGAACGGCCATGGCATTGCGAATGGACGCATCTGTAACAATGTCTGCCATCTTGATCCCTTGGGACTCCATGTTGATCAGTGCACGCGAAGATTGGCGCGCCATCTCGAACCAGATCGGCTGCCCTGAAGGTGCCAGAGCGGCATGCGGCACCGTCATGCCCAATGCCTCTGCTACCACCTGGGCAGTTGCCGCGGTCCCCAGAAACTGACAGCCGCCGCCGGGTGTAGCGCAGGCCCGGCATCCCAGCTCCGATGCCATTTCAAGAGAGAGCTCTCCATTCGCGTACCTTGCACCAATGGTTTGAATTTTACCTGCATCCTCCCCATCGGTAGGCGGAAGCGTAACGCCGCCGGGAACAATAACTCCGGGCAGCTGCGGCATACCTGCAAGTGCAAGCATCATGGCAGGCAGCCCTTTATCACAAGTTGCAACACCGAGCACACCTTTTCGCGTGGGCAGGGATCGAATCAATCTGCGGAATACCATCGCGGCATCGTTTCGGTATGGCAGTGAGTCGAACATGCCGGTTGTTCCTTGAGACCTTCCGTCGCATGGGTCGCTTACATAGCCAGCAAACGGGATTCCTCCGTGGCTTGATATTTCTTCTGCGGCAGCTTTCATCAGTAAACCGACTTCCCAGTGTCCTGTATGGTAGCCAAGAGCTGCGGGACTACCATCTTCATTGCGGATACCGCCCTGTGTACTTAAGATTAGAAACTGTTTTCCGTTCAATTCTCCAGGCTTCCAGCCCATTCCGACATTCTGAGACATGCCGAACAAGTCGCCGCTTGGAGCGTTCCGCAGCAAATCATCGGTTAAAGGCAGACGTCCTGTTGCCCCTGGAGCATGCGCTATAATATCATAGCTGCTTGACTCCTTTTCCCCCATAATCGACACAATCTGTTCGTACATGGTAGCCTCCCACAGTTTATGACTTCACAAAGACTGTTTTGATCGCCGTAAAAAACTCGATGGCCGCTTGCCCCTGTTCTCTGGAATGCGAGCTTGACATCTTCATTCCACCGAACGGTGCCTGCAGTTCTACGCCAGCAGTTTCCGCATTAATTCTTACGAGTCCGGCATCCATATCCCGGATGAAGGAGAGCATGGCCCCGACGTTTTGTGTATAGATTGAAGCACTCAAACCATAATCACTGTCATTTGCGAGCGCGATGGCCTCTTCCAAGGAATCCACCGGAATCAAGGCCAGGACCGGTCCGAATATTTCTTCCCGGGCAATGGACATGTGCGGTTCGACACCTTCAAATACCGTCGGCTGTACATAAAATCCTTCTGCGAGCTCAGGATTGTCCGGTCTTTTTCCTCCAGCGAGCAGAACGGCACCTTCATCCTGCCCTTTTTGAATGTAACCAAGCACGGTATTAAGCTGACCTTCACTAGCACATGGCCCCATCCAGCTTCCTGAAGACATGCCGTCCCCAAAACGGATTTCCTGGATTTGTGACAGAAGTTTTTCTTTAAAGGCATCGTATACTTTTCGTTCAATAATGACCTTACTAGTGGCTGTGCATTTTTGACCGGTTGATTTCAAGCCGCCGCTGATGGTGGCCTCAACAGCCAATTCCAAATCAGCGTCTGCCGCGATGATAATCGGGTTTTTGCCACCCATCTCAAGCTGATACTTGGCTCCGCGAGCAAGTGCAGCGGCACCGACCCGCTTCCCAACTTCATTGGACCCTGTAAACGTTATTCCATTTACATCGGGGTGCTCAGCAAGTGCAGAGCCGATTACCGAGCCTTTTCCGCTCACGAGATTGAGAACACCAGCTGGTATGCCGGCTTCCTCAAAACATTCCAAAACCTTGGCTGCTGTAACCGCCGTTTCCTGAGCTGGCTTCAATACAACGGTGTTGCCATAGATCAATGCCGGTGCTGTTTTCCAGATGGGAATAGCCACCGGAAAGTTCCAAGGTGCAATTACACCGACTACGCCAAGTGGCACACGGGTCGTGAACATTAGTGCTTCTCTATCCGTCGAGGGAATCACATCACCCGTTTTTCGCATGCCTTCCCCTGCGTAATATCTCAAAATGGCGACGCCGCGCATCGTTTCTCCTTTGGCTTCCGGGAATGTTTTCCCCATTTCTCTGGTCATGGCTTCCGCCACCTCGTCAGCCCGGCGTTCCAGCACATTTGCGGCTTGGAAAAGATAATTTCCCCGTTCCGCACCCGTTAAGTTCCGCCAGGCCTTTGCTGCTTCTTTTGCGGATGTGACTGCATTGTTCAGGTCCTCTACACCCGAGGCGGGCACATAACCCACAATTTCTTTTCGATTCGCCGGATTAATGCTCGGTTCCGTCATTCCGGATGTTGGTTTCACCCATTCCCCGTTAATAAAATTGTTATAGGTCTGCTCTAACTGAAATGCGCTCATCGCATTCACCCTCCTTCTAAACTAGTTTGAAATGACAGGATTGATTAGTGTCCCGATATCACTTATGGATATTTCAATGCGGTCTCCTGGTTCAAGGGTGAAATCATTCGGAGGCACGATGTTAGTGCCTGTCAAAAGTACCGTACCGTCATACAAATCGTTATCCCTTGCCAAAAAGGAAACCAGTTCATCCAGCTTACGGTTTAATTCACTCGTACTCGCTTCACTTTTAACAACCACTACTTCATCGCGATAGATCTGGCAGACGATGCTGAATTCATATGGATTCTTGACCGTTTCTGCCAGTCGAATAGCAGGACCTATGGAACAGGAATTGCGCCATATTTTGGCTTGTGGCAGATACAACGGGTTTTCCCCCTCGATATCGCGGCAGCTCATGTCATTTCCGGCGATGTATCCCACAATGCTGCCATCTGCGGCAAGCACCAATCCAAGCTCAGGCTCCGGGATCTGCCAAGTAGAATCGCTGCGTAGCGTGACAGCCTCATTCGGTCCAATAGTCCTGGCTGCTGTGGATTTAAAAAAAATCTCCGGTCTCTCTGCGTCATAGACCTTATCGTAAAAAGTTTCCGCATCCAACTTTCCATCCGTAGCTTCATAATTCCGCGCTTCCCGGCTCCGCTGATAAGTAACACCCGCTGCCCACACTTCCGGAGCTTCCACTGGTGTGGTCAGGTGCAGAGAAGTCCAATCATCGGTCAGCTTGTTCAACGGTATAAGAGCGCTTTCAATCAATTGAACCGGAGTAACCTCTTTCTCCTTTGCCTGATAAATTAAAGTCATAAAATCTGCTTGCGGCAAACGATACGCTTTTTCATCATCCGTAACGGCTGCCAACCACTTCTGTTGTCCATCCAAAAATCGAATAATTCTCATTACAGCTTGCCCCCAATCTCCCTACCGGGTTGATAACACTACCTTAACACCAGCGATGATTCATGACGATATACTAATCACTCCGGCAACTTATCCTTTTCACGCATTATTTTTCTGTTAAGATAAATCTATCCGTATTTGGAATACAGAGCATTACAAGGAGGTAGCTGTGACCAAAATTTCAGAAGCCGTATATTTAGGCCGTCTGCCTGATGTTCGCATGTCTTTTCAATTGTTGGGACTGCATGCAAGACAAGTAGATTCCAAATGGACGTATCCGTCTCATGAGCATTCCATGTATGAAATTCACTGGATGCTCGACGGTGAGATGAACATGGTGGTCAACGGTCAGTCGTACAGTCAATCCATTGGAGACCTTCTGTTTATCCGTCCGGGTATGACTCACTCCTGCACTGGTGCCGGACCGCAGGGTTTCACATACTTATCCGTTCATTTCAGCGTACACGATACCTCTTTCTGCAGAGAACTCAACCGCTGCAAGGACATTTATTATCCGGCAAATTCGAGCCTCACTTTAGGATTGTCCTCTTCACTGTGTACCTTGTATGATCTGGCCAGAGAGCACTTATCCATGCCGTTGTCTTCCTCCAAACAGATGAAGGTTCATGCCGCCGTATTCGAACTGCTCGGCTCCCTGGTTGGCCAGTTATCCCAGAATGTATCCGTTACCTTATCCAGAAAAGAGACCATTGCCCACCAAATTGCCGAGCACATTGAGGACTCCGTAAGATATATCCACCTTCATGGTGACGTTAGGGAAAGCGAACGAACCTGGATCCAAGACATCGCCAAGTCGCTGAAGATTAGCCCTTCACAGATCAACCGAATCTTTCGGGAGGTATACGGTACAGCCCCGCGCAGGTTTCTGTCAGAAACACTTCTGAACGAAGCTCAGCGGCTGTTAAAACAAACAGACTTGAATATTGACCATATTGCGATGATGCTTGGATACAAGACCAACGCGCATTTCAGCCGTCAGTTCAAGCGATGGACAGGCATTACGCCAAGCGAGTTTCGTATCCATTCCCAGCGAATTGCTGCAGAGGAGCATTTCGGTGATTGAAGAACCTTTCCACAGAAATAAGCAGCTGCCGGGTTACGGCAGCTGCTTATTTCATAACAGAGTTCGAATCTGTGCAGCCCATTGCCTCATATTCTCTTGCACTAGTCCCTGCCCTTATCCTGCTTGTCAATCAGGATTATTGCTCAAGCCAGCTTCAAAATTCGACCAATGTTCTCACAGGTTCTCTCCACATTTTGAGGTCCTTCAGCTAACAGCTTCTCAATGTCTGAAGCGCCTGGCACGATGCCAAAGATTGCGTCAATTCCTTCTTCGTACAACACCTCAACACCTTCGCCGATATACCCTGCCAGTGCAATCACTTTCTTACCTTCCAGCTTGGCCGCCTTCGCAACACCATATGGTGTCTTGCCGAATTTGGTCTGGAAGTCCATACCGCCTTCTCCGGTGAAACAGTAATCCGCCAATGCCAGCTTGCTGCGAAGCCCCGTGTACTCAATCACGATATCGATGCCACGCTGCAGGGTTGCCTGGGTAAAGATAAGCAATCCTGCTCCAAGACCGCCTGCTGCTCCTGCACCAGGGATATCACGAATATCTTTGCCGAGCTGTTCTTTGACCACAGCTGCATAATTCGCAAGATTCGCATCGAGTGTGAGTACCATTTCAGGTGTTGCTCCTTTTTGCGGTCCAAAAACATGAGAGGCTCCCGTTTCTCCACACAGTGGATTTGTCACATCACAAGCCACAATGATCTCTACATCTGCAAGGCGTGTATCAAGCTCACTTGTATCAATCGTGGCAAGCTTACCGAGACTTCCTCCGCCCCGCGGGAGTATGTGCCCCTCCGTATCCAGAAACTTCACACCAAGTGCCTCTGCCATACCTGCACCACCATCATTCGTCGCACTGCCGCCAATCCCAATAATGATCTTCTTGATGCCTTGATCAAGACATTCCTTAATCAATTCACCGGTGCCGTAGGTAGATGTAACGAGCGGATTTTTCGTTTCCTTGGTTACAAGATGGATTCCACTCGCAGAAGCCATCTCAATCGCAGCTGTCACACCATCTCCCATAATTCCGTATTTTGCAGCAACCGTTTCGCCTAACGGCCCTGAGACCTTTTTTTCCACCATTCTACCGCCGGTTGCATCTACGAGAGATTGAACAGTACCTTCTCCGCCATCGGCCATCGGCACGTGGATGTAGCTCGCATCCGGAAATGCTTTACGCAAACCTGATTCCATTGCTACACAGACTTCCTTTGCCGTCATGCTTTCTTTGAAAGAATCGGGCGCCAGCAAAAATGTTGGTTGTTTCATCCCTCTCACCTCATAAATTCATTTAATAATATTCACTTCACCTTATAAGAAAAATCCGTAGAGCAATGTAGCTACAATCGTCATCGTTCCACCGACAATCGCTTCATATGGTACAAGTCCCATACGCTGCTTAATCGACATGTTCATACTTCCTGCCGTAACATGGAAATAGTTACCTTGTGGCAGGGAGTCAATAACAGTAGCACCTGTGTGGACCATTGCTGCCGCTGCGAGAGGTGCTGTACCCATATTCAGGATCGCTTCACCAAATGATCCGGTTGCCAGAATAACGCCTGTTGAGGTTGAAGCTGTGGCTGCCGCCATCAGAATACCTGCAATCGGTGCAAGGAAGGTTCCGGAAATTCCGGAGGCTTCAATAATACTCACGACCTGTGTGGATAGATCCGAGTTCGAGATCAGTCCCGCAATACCGCCTGCACCGAGTAGAATGAGCACCGTTGCGGTCATTTTATTAAGTCCGGATGCAGAGTAGTCCAGAATTTTGCTTGCTTTTCCCATCGCCAGCATCCCGATGATCCCTGCGATCGGCAGGATAAACATCGCATCTACTTTGAAGCTGGCAAGCAAATCGATGCCCAAGATGGAACCAATCGGGTTAATCATCAGCAGGATGACGGCTACGAGCGGTGCCACAATAGCCGTTTTGAGCGGTGGATATTTGGATGTATCCACTTCTTCATCATTTACCGCCTCTTCAGCAGATACCATCACACCTTTATTTTTAAGCATGGATGCGACAATGACCGTTACTGCTAGTCCAAACAGAGCAGGAATGAATCCTGCGATCATGACTTGACTCAAATCTAAATTAAATCCGTTTGCTGCTGCAATCGTATTCGGATTAGGAGAAATGATATTCCCTGCTTTACCCCCGCCTGAGAGCGCAAGCAAGAGTGCAATCTTCGAAATGCCCATTTTGTTACCCACTGACAAGGCAATGGGTGCAACGATCAGTACTGCGACTGGAATAAATACACCTACGGCTGTAATAATCATTGTGGCAAGAGCAAGGGCGAGAATCGCCTTTCCGCCGCCAAATTTCTTCACAATCGCCTGCGCGATCGTTTCGGCAGCACCGGACTCCATCATCACGCCAGCCAGAACCCCTGCGGCGAGTACCCGGAGAACCGTACCCATAACACTTTGTGTTCCACCAACAAGCACATCAATCGTTTCTTGCAGATTGGCTCCACCAATCAATGACCCAATTATGGCTCCCAGAAATAATGCATACACCGGATTCAGCTTTCTCAAGATGAGGATGATCGCAATGGCAAGTCCGACGAGCGCCCCGATCCAACTGATGGTTAATCCGTCCATCTTTGTATGCCCCCTTATGTTTATTTATGAATTCGCTTTCTTGTTGAATACGCTTTCAGTATAAGATGAATTGAAGTTAAGAGATATTGATAAACGGACGATTTTTATTGTGCAAATGCACAACCACAGCTTCATTTTTCTTCCAATTAAAAAACGGAGCACTGCGCTCCGTTCTGATCATTCCCTTATAAGTAGATAATTATCTACTTAGGGAAGAATGATATATTCTCCGTCACCTAGAAAAAGAATAGGATCCGTAATCTCTTCCATCGCCTTCTTCACGACAGTCTCATAGGAAGCTGTACGATATCGGTTGCTATGAGGCAGAATTGCCGCTCGAAGCACACCGAGTCCACTAAATTCGGTCAACAGGGTCTCGTTCCATTCAGGATGAAGAATATCGGCATGCTGAATAGTGCTTCCGAATATCGCAGCCCCTGCACTTTGCCCAGATACCAGCTTACCTTCTGACAGCATAAATGCCAGAATTTCATGCGCACCGGAATCTTTAACTCGAGCCAGCAGATATAAAGGGTTCCCCCCATTAATATGTACAACATCATAATTCAGCAATAAATTTGCAGGGTCTGTATCCAAATCCACATAATCGACCTTCGCAAAACCAATGGCGTAGAACAAATCTTTTGTTCTGACCGCGTGCTTGCTTTTATTTTTATACTGAATATCCGCCGTTGTTATAATACAAGCAGTTAGATCTGTCTTCACCTGGGGAAGCAAACTAAGAAATTGTGCCATTGTGTGCTTCGAATACAGTCCGTTCGCCGTTAGAAATAGCGGCATTAGTATAATCCCCCTATCTAGTCATATAAGAGATCTATATTCAGCTGCCAAGTCAGAACTCTTTCTCTATGTATTTCTGCCGCTCAGGCATTACTCCATTCAACTTCCTTCATTTTGAGGTCTGATAGATCTCCTTCTACTACGAATGCGGTTAGACCTAATTGACTTCTTGTTTCATGATGTTCACCTTGTTCCCAGAAGGCTGCGAAGCCTGGCTTGATTCGATATGGTAACCCTTCCCTCCCAGTCACCATACCTTCACCTTCAATGACAAGAAACAATTGATGGGTCGATGCCGGATGCATGCCGATAAGTCCTTCTGGACCAAGCCTCATACAAGCCATACGTACGTTATGCGAATGATGCAAAATACCAGTAAGACTAAGATTATGGCTATCGTATGCAGTCACCTGACGTCCCTGTTCAGGACCAAAGTGATATATTTTCATAAGGCAATACACCTCTCCCTTAGTCCCGAAGGAACTGCTTTTTTATAGATACAATTTGGGCATAGTGATGACGGCTGTGATCGGCGACATGCCATATTCCCCAACGGATCGAGGCTGTGTTTCCATTCTCAAATGGCACCTGATCTTCTAGCTGATTCTCCTTGATGTTCATACATACGTTCTCAAACATATCTTGTATGCCCTCATATTCCTGGATTAAAGTGCTCACGGAAATACGATGAACTGCTGGAAGCTTACCATTCTCATCTATCATTGGACCCAGCTTCTCTATCCACTCCTTAGGGACCTCCTTACACTGCAGCCGATATACCCAATTCAGATCGACAACGGACAAATGACGAAGCAGCTCCGCAATACTGTTTTGATTCCTTTCTTTACCCTTGTAGTCGATTTCTTCTTGTGTAAGTCCCTTGACCTGCCTCTTTAATCTTTCAAAGTTATAGCGCACCATGGAGTGCAGCAGTCCTGCTGTTCCGGTCATTCCTGGCTTGATATCAAAATCATACTGTTTCATACGATCACCTTTCTCGGGGATGTTGATAGATAGGAGTTTCATGGCAGTCTTCATGTGGCTACTTCTAGAAAAAGCATAATTCTGTAGGAATACATTGTTCGAGGTTACTGTGACTAATTAGATATTACGAAGGTTATTTATGTGAATGTTAACGGAATGGAGCGGGAAGCTTAAGATGTGTGGCAGGACCGAAAGGTTATAAAAAATACGATCCCGCCATGGGGAATGATCTGCAAGGTGTGTTAGGAAGCAACTCTTACTTAACCTGCTCTGGCTGGCAATCGGTCTACACGGGAACTAAACCCCCGCTTCCTTCATGCGCTGAAGAATTCCCACAATGCGAAGTCCTTCTACATCGCTGACCGTAATTCCATACTTCTCTTGAATGCGTGTGATTTTTTTGAGAAGGGCAAATTTAGAGTCACAAAAATCAAACATGGATGCATCATCTGAAATGAACATGCCGTAGTATTCCAAGCCAAAGATCTCTTTGAAAAAAATAATGCCTTCCGGCTCCAGCTCATTAATCTGATCTACGCTTGCATATACGATGCCTGCCTTGCTTCCCGGTCTGGGAAGCTCTCCACCGCGCGCTAGATAGGCGTCAAAATTTCGTTGCAGATTCGCGCAGGCCTCCTCCTTCGTATCCCCTTCCCCTCGCATCCAGTACCAATTGAGTACCCTGGCGTCCCAAGGATACTTTTTGGAGTAGGAGTCTGACTCAGGTTGAATTTCTTGATTTATAATTTCAATCGGATAGTCACGAAGAGACCAATTTGACTTAAAGAAGGAAGCCGCCATCTTATATGCTGTTTTCCATGATTCTGTCAGTAATTGTTGTTTCATCGTTCATAACTCCCTCATTTATATGCTTGGGTGATATTATCCTCTATTATAACAAGCTCATACCTAATCTTCGAATGTTTAGGCCTGAAGATGAAGCTTGTATAGGTATTAGACAAAAAACCATCACATTTAACGAGATATTTAGAACTTTTTAATCATTTCCATTAATTTCGTAATCTATAATTTAGATGTTTATTTCTGATCTTCTTCATGCATTTGTTGCAGTTCCGCTTCTATCTCTTCATCCGAGGGCGGTGTATCTTTATCCGCAATATTAAGCTTCCGTTTGATTGCCTCCATATCGGCTTCCATGTCTTTTAATCTGGAACGATTCGATAGCGCAACCAATAAAGTAATAAACAAAATGATGAGAATAATCACCATGTTAGCTCCCTTCAAATAAACAAAGAACGCACCTCTAACAAGTTTGAACAAGTATAGTCTGGCTGCACTTCATTTTTTCTCATTTTATTCAATCGATTCAACCACACGGCAGTTCCCATATTATAACTGGATTGAATCAAATCTTCACCCCGTATTTCAGCTGATACGCCAGTCACTCACCAGCTAAAGCTGCTATTTCTGATACAATGAAAATCAATGTGTATGTATCTTGAGTTATTTAATGAACGGAGGAATATCATGTCCCATTCCGAAACCAAACCTATAAAAATCACCAAACCAAAGCTTCCTAAGCAGCTCTCATTGGTTAAGCTTGCAGATTCCACCATTCTGGATCGCGCTGAATATGGCCAGGCCATGTGTCAGGAGGAAGAGATCATGGATGTCATCGCCGAGAAAGTAACATTTGATCAGATGGTATTCGAGAACATCACCTTTAGCAGCACCTCTCTTCTGCATGCAGAATTAACAGATGTCGTCTTCAAGAACTGTGATTTATCCAATGTGAACTTCAGCGACTCTGTCCTGCATCGAGTTCAGTTTACGCATTGCAAAATTATCGGGATTGACCTTACCGCCGCAACTATGCGAAATGTATCTTTTCAAGAATGCGCCGGAGATTATGCAACGTTTCGTTTTGCCAACATGAAAAACATCTCATTTCAGGAGTGCTCGCTCATCAAGTCGGATTTCTATCATTCCGAATTTGCCGGCATTGAGCTCATCGGCTGTATGATTGACGGTACACAGTTCACGGGTGCGAAGCTAAAAGGCATTGATCTTAGCCAAACGGAATTTTATAACCTCGGTGTGACCATGGAGGATTTGCATGGCTGCATTATTGCACCGGCACAGGCACTTCTGTTCTCCAAAATATTTGGTCTCGTCATTAAGGAATAACTTCACAGAAAAAATAATTTAAACGGTTTTTTATCCCTGTCAGATATAGATCAATGTTATATTATTACAATCATGGTTTTTCGCGTTTGCAAGAAAAGGAGTTATTCATATGATAGAAGCTATAGGAAAATACAACACGGCTAAAATTTTTACAGATACGATCGATGAAACGGCTTATGCTCAAGTCCTTGAGCTGTGTAATCAGAAGGCCTTTGAAGGTGTACAGATCCGCATCATGCCAGATACCCATGCAGGAAAGGGCTGCGTCATCGGATTTACGGCTGAGCTTGCAGGACGGGTCGTCCCTAACCTCATCGGTGTGGATATTGGCTGCGGGATGGAAGTTACATCTCTCGGACCGATCGATATCAATTTTGAAGAGCTGGATTGCTTTATACGTCATAAAGTCCCTCATGGTCATTCCATTCACCAAAAAGTCGCTCACCCTATTCATAAGCCCCTACTGGAGCAAAAAATAGAGAACATTGCAAGCAAAACAGGTACGGTCTATGAGAAGCATCTAAGAAGTGTGGGAAGTCTGGGCGGAGGCAATCATTTTATTGAAATTAATGAGGATTCTTCAGGTAACAAAATCCTGGTGATCCATTCTGGAAGCCGCAATCTTGGACTTCAAGTCGCCAAATATCATCAGAAAAAAGCGGAGCTCTATTGTACAGACCGCATGAAAGACCTGACTCTTCAGCAAAACGAGGAGATCGGACTGCTCAAAAAGTCTGGCAATCTTGATGCGATCCCTGCCGTTATCGAGAAGTATAAAGCACTCATGGAAGTGTACCAGGTTCCAAAACCGCTTATGTACCTCGAAGGGGCTGGGGCTGACGAATATTTAGCGGACATGTACGCAGCACAGGAGTTCGCTCTCTTAAACCGCCAAGGGATGTCGAAGGCCATTGCAGAATTCTTGAACTTGGATTACCGTCAACTGTAGAAATTCACAACCATTCATAACTATATTAATCCAGAGGACAAAATCATCCGCAAAGGCGCGATCTCAGCCAAAGCAGGTGAAAAGGTCATCATACCGATCAATATGCGAGACGGTTCCATTATCGCCATTGGCAAAGGCAATCCTGATTGGAATCATTCCGCCCCCCATGGTGCAGGCCGCCTGATGAGCCGATCCAGAGCCAAGGATATTTTGCATATGAACGATTTCAAGGACACCATGCGCGGCGTATGGACCTCATCCGTAAGCACCGCTACGCTGGATGAAGCCCCAATGGCCTACAAACCAATCGAAGAAATTCTGGAGAATACGGTAGATGCATTAGAGATTGTAGAGATTATTAAGCCGCTGTACAATTTCAAAGCGAGTAATTAATTTGAAAGAAGCACTCGGTTACCATCGCTGGTGACCGAGTGCTTCTTTTTTTGAGGCTATCTATTCATTCTTAGTAAATCCTTTACCAACAACAGTTTCCTTATCCAAGTCAACATAGACGACAAGATCACCCGAAGTATTCGTACCGGTATGATTGAAAGTCACAGCATAAACTTGATCATTGCCTACATTACTATACATATAGGAGTCGTTCTCCTCATTAACTCTTACTTTCTCTACGCTTGAATCCTTCAGGCTGGCAGGTATTAAAGCTTGTTCTTCATGTGTAAGGCTACTGAATGCCACCATTTCGATCGGTGTCTGTTCATGAGTTGAAATCAAACTGCAGCCTGCTAAAGTTGGTAAGATCATTAATAACAACGAAATAAAAATGTGTTTTTTTATCATCAACACTCTCCTTTGACTTCCTCAAAAGTCGTTCTTCAACCATAGACCCACGCTAAATATAGCCTCGTTGATGAAGGAGCTTAAGGTAGGTTGCGTAATTTTCATTACCTAGATGGCATTCTTCTTCTCGGAGTCCTCTTAATATGTATAATTCCTGCAGTAGCTGCTGGCTCATTCCCTGAAGTGTAAATCCGGTAATGTATTGTTTATCTTCACTTTCTATAATAATGCGAAGCAATCTGCCCTGCCTGATCTTTCTCCACAGCCGTTCTGCACCCGTCAAGGAATCCTCCTCAGAAGGGACCGTTGTATGCATTGCCTGCATTTCTTTTATCATTTCTTGCTCTTGAGAAGTAAAGATGGACGATAGAATTTGACTGTCGTTCACATGATAGATTTTTACGATATGATTGTAGTGGATTAGAGGGTCTTTTTTCAGGTCGGATACTTCCAAAGGGTTCACAACAACAACACCATATTTACTTTTCAATAGATGATCTGCTTCCTGAAGAGTATACCGCAGCGGTAAATTGGATGCCATAAAACGCTCGTGCAGCTCGCTGATTTCTATATCCACATTTTCTATATTCAAGTAAACTCCCCCTTTGAACTACTTTATTTCCTCAAAGTGTTGATCATAGCAGCTTCAATCCTCAGACTAGAGAGTCACTAACTCGGCAAAAACATCAGAAGTTGTTCAAGCTCACATACTACCGTATTCATTTAGAAAGCGGAAGATTCCTGGCTCAGCACTTCAATAGTTCATTGACAGTCTTAGTCCACTGTCCTGCCGAATCTGCCAAAATGGTCTCCCATCCCATCTCTCTTGCAGGCAGCAGATTACGCTCTTGATCATCAACAAAATAAATCTCATCGCTATGCTCCAGCCTGCCGTGCAAAGCGTTGTAGATAGCAGCACCCGGTTTACACATCCCAACCTCACTCGAAATGGTACAGGATGTGATGTAGGGCATGAGCGGTGCCAATACAGGTGATAACCATTCATGTCTATGATTACTTAGAATATGTATGTTTGCTTTTTCAGACCATTTTGCTACCCATTCCGCAGTAGGCAATAGCCTCAAATGGGTTTGCAGCATTCGCCTCATGACCTCATCACTTTGATCTACTTTATTGATTTGCCTTCTTATCCAAACGTAGAATTCCGCTTCCGAAACATGCCCAGACCATAATGACTCCCTGAGCTCTTCTTTAAATTTGCGAACAACACTATTGCCAGAGACTATATCTGATAACATCAGTTTATTCCAATAGTTTGGCGACAGATTAGCCGTGATGACGCCTCCGGCATCAAGCACGAGCTGCGGTTTAGGGTTCATTGCGGTGATCATCCTCCCAGATATGATTAGTCCTCTTCAATTACTTCGGGTCCACCTCAAGCTTGACTACATAAGTACCCGTACCAGCCGGCCATTCTCCGTAGATCACGATGAAATATGTGCCTGGCTCAGAAGGGGTTCGGATCGTATTATCTTTTACCGGAATTGCGCTCTGCTCCGTACCTGTTACTTGTAAAACCAAATACTCCGAAGGCTGAATAGAGAAAGATAGAATCATGTCTGTGCTGGGAGTCACTTCATATCCCTCATATTGGTTGGCTATTTCCGTTGGTTCCGGTGCATCTGCTATCCCACTCGTCCAGACATACGAGCCTTTATGAAAGAGAAGCTCCTGCTCATCCAAGCGCCCAATCAGATCCGGAGGCTCTGTTATAAAGAAAGACCTGGATGTGATGTAAATGACGGCAAGGAACAACAACACTCCCGCAGAAATAAGCAGCCTCTTCTTCATTTTATTTTTACTCTCTCCCCTATTTGGACACGGATTCTATCAAATTCTCAATTGTCCCTACAAATCGGTTCACTTCAGGCAAATGATAGAATGTACTGGACTGCTCCGGTTCATAGACATGTTCTGATTCTGAGTATATCCATACTTCCTTTCCTGTACCCAGGGCAATACCGAGCTCAATATGACTTCCCTTGCCTGCAGGCATCATCATAATGAATACATCGGAACGAATGACCCCTTCCATTTCCGCTTCTCCAATTGCGGTGAGCTCTGCATGCGTAGTGGCTTTCCCATGTCTGGTCCAATCATAGGTATGTGTATGACCTCTCAAGACAAGCTGTTCAGCAGTGTAATGAACATGCTCCATGTTTCTAAAGCTCGAAGCAATATAGAATCTCATAAGTTCCCCCTGATACGTTAATATCTAACCTTTAGATTATATTGAAAATATTGGATTTTCTATTATATTCTACACGATTGTCTACAACTCAAAAACCCCCGCATTTACACGCGAGGGCATTCAAGCTGAAGCTTATATTCTAGATCACTATCTTATACATCTACAGCGGTAAAGTTACCAAAATAATAGAGCAAAAATGAAGCTAACAATAGAACAGCAACAATGATTCCAACGGTGATTTTCTTTTTGCGTTTGGTTAGGTGTTCTCTGTTTCCTGCCATATGAAGTCTCTCCCTTTGTTCATCTTGATAGATATATAAACGTTTGAAGAGAGTTATAAACGAAGACAGAACAGAAATTCATTCCATTCTACTTTCTTTTTGGCACGGATGCCGTAATGAAATCCTGATCCTTGAGCATTTTGGCAAGGTACAGCATCTGCCCCAAATGTTCCGAGAAATGCGTCACACAAGCAAACAGAATATCCATGTTACTCCGTTCCTGATCCCGGATGACTTGCGTCTTCATCAAATCTTCTTCACTCATTAGCTCAATGGTCTGTCTAACATCTTGGTACGATTCCTTTGTGATCTCGATAAGCTCATCTCTTGTACGGTATAACACATCGAATTCGGCGTCTCTGTCTCTCGTTACATCGGATCCCCGAATGCCTCGACGAACGCGTTCATCAATATTGCCGCTAATATGCACAACCAAGTTGGCAATGCTGTTGGAAGCTTCATTGTAGCGATAGTTCACCTCATCATCATTCAACTGATGAAGCACATGCAAGGTTCTTTTCTCGATATCATCGAGCTTTGTACATAGCAGTTCTTTAAACAAATGAATATCCATTTGGATCATCCTTTCCTGCTCATCGGTGAATTTACAAGAGATAATAGCATCCTCCCCTGTTGCAGTCCATTCCTGAGCTGAGTATATTTATCTTTAGTTATAAGAAACAACGCCATTTCCCTCTATTTGATATATAATTTCTTTTAGCAATATCATAGGCCGCACGAATAAGATATATCAGGAAAGGAGAGCTTGCTATTCGAACCTTGGTCATCAGTGATATTCATGGCTGCTACGATGAATTTAACGCATTGCTGCATACAGCAAATTACATACCAGAGCAGGACAAGCTCATACTCCTCGGCGATTATGTAGATCGCGGACCGAACAGCAAGGAAGTACTTAACCAAATCATACAGCTTCATCAGGATTATGGTGTCGTTACACTAAGGGGGAACCACGATCAGCTGTTCCTGGAGGCGATGCTGCTGCAGGAGGATGATCGCTGGCTGAAAAACGGAGGGTACCAGACGGTCGAGAGCTATATGGGTCCTTCCTACTTCGAAGATCATTACTTTAACAAAAATGCCTACGCAGAAGCAAAAACTTATATTATGGAGCATTATCCTCATCACCTGGAATTTATTCAAGCTTTGCCATATTACTATGAAACGGATACCCACTTGTTCGTCCACGCAGGCATTAATCCATTCTATGCGGATTTTAGAGAGCAGCCGGAGGATGATTTTATATGGATACGCGATCTTTTTCATGATCAGCCCACCAGTCTAGATAAGCCGGTCGTATTCGGACATACGCCGACGGTGCATCTGCATGAATCCCCCGGAGTGTGGTTCCAGAAGGACAAGATCGGTATTGACGGAGCGTGCGCGTATGGCAAACAGCTGAACTGTCTTGAAATTGCGGAAGATGGAACGTATAAGACCTATGCTGTCTATAAGGGAACTAAACTGCCTGCCAGTACATAAAGCTATCTGTCTTGTTTAATCCTACCGTATAAGGGTACTAAAATGATGTAAGTCTCATTTTGATCCTTAATTAGGAGGTGGATGCAGGTGGAAGAAAAGAAGCTCTTGCCTAAGGAGGAAGGCCTGGATCACAGCTTAAGTGTGCTGCGTGAAGGCTACCTATACATAACGAATCGTACAATCGGGTTCCAATCGGATATTTTTGAAACACGTCTTCTTGGTGAACGCGCGATCTGTATGCGGGGAGAAGAAGCTGCCAAGCTGTTTTATGATAATGATAAATTTGAAAGAATTGGCGCTGCACCGAAGCGGGTCATTAACACTCTTTTTGGTGAGGGCGGCGTTCAAACCTTGGACGGAGAAGAACATCATCATCGCAAAAACATGTTCATGTCTGTGATGTCCACTGAAGCCCTTGCCCAAATGCGGACGATCACTCGCAAGCATTGGGCCCTTGCGGCTCAGCGGTGGGAGACTATGCCGAAGGTGCAGCTCTATAAGGAGGCACAGGAGCTCCTGTGCCGGGCTGCCTGCGAGTGGGCAGGCGTGCCTTTGCGAGAAGCGGAAGCACAAGAAAAAGCAGCCTGGTTTGGCGCCATGATTGAAGCCACCGCTGCAATCGGTATCAAGCACATGAAGGGGAAGAACGCCCGCTCTAAGGCGGAGAAATGGATTAGTGGCCTGGTTGAGCAAGTCCGTACAGGTGAAATAGAAGCACCCGAACAGAGCACACTCCACACGTTCGCCATGCACCGTGATCTGAAGGGAGAGCTTCTCGATTCACAAACGGCTGCCGTAGAAATCATCAACATCCTGCGCCCGATCGTCGCGATCGCTATTTATATCTGCTTCACGGCACTGGCGGTCATTCAGCAGCCTGAGGAGCGCAAGAAGCTGGCGACGGCAGAAGAAGACTATCTTCAGAATTTTGTGCAGGAGGTACGCCGTTTCTATCCCTTCTTCCCGTTCCTGCCTGCACGTCCAACCAAGGATTTTACTTGGCAAGGGTATGAATTTGAGAAGGGTGTTCTAACCCTCCTTGATCTGTACGGTACGAACCATCACCCGGATCTGTGGGATAATCCTGAGAAGTTCAGACCGGATCGCTTCCATGATTGGAATAGAAGTCCATTCAATTTCATTCCGCAAGGCGGCGGAGATCACTATACAGGACACCGCTGTGCCGGTGAATGAATCACGATCGAAATCATGAAGGAGAGTCTCGATTATCTTGCGAACAAGATGGAGTATGATATCCCTCAGCAGGATTTGAGCTTCAGCTTTCATGAGATGCCCTCTCTGCCGCACAGCCGCATCGTCATGATCAACGTAAAGGCTGTGTAGGGGATTATGTAACTATAAATTGAATGCAATGCGTTTAATAAAAAATAAAAGATGGACGTGAACCTCTACGTCCATCTTTTATTTTTTATATCTGTGAAGCCAGTTCTGTTCCTAACTACTCCTCAGCAAGGCCAACGATTTCAGCAGAATGGGCAATCGATAGCTCCACTGTATCTGAATAGGATTGTCCTTTAAGATCTTCCCATGTAATTACTGCAGAAGTCGATTCATAGGTGTCTGCATTCTTTTTCAGTTCATCGTAAGAATAACTCCCAGTATTAGTACCCATCTCTTTCACATTATCTTCAATACTGCTTAGTGATGCAGATGCCACTCCTATTGCTTCGGCTGACCAGCCATATACACTTTCCCTGCTGTCCTTGTCCATCTGTTCGTAGAAGCTTACATCAATATGACGAATATTTTGAAGATCTTTGGAATCTCCCATATAAGACAGCTTTGCTTTTCCACGCATAATCTGTCCTGCTCCGATTAGAATAGTATAGTCCTGGATATTCCACAGATCTCCGCTTCCGTTTAGAACATACATTTTCACAGGTTCATTCGGTGCTGTTTCACCCATACTTTCATGGGTCTGTGACTGAAATGAGAAGATCCCTGCAATGACAGCAAGCACATACCCTAGAAAAATCAGTAAACCGATGATGAATAGAATTCTAAACCTTCTCTTTCTTCCATCTAATCTCGCTCTGTTTTTCATGGAGCTAACGCTCCTCTCCCCTTGATCTCCATACGCCTCCTCTACATCGCTTAAATCCACTCTCTATGTAAAATAATTCATGCTGATCTGCAAAAGTTACAGTTACTATAGGTATTCGTGCAGCCTCTGCCGCATGCAGCAACGCCTGAACCAACTGCTTGCCCAGGCCCTGTCTCTGATATTCCGGATGGATCATGATATCCTCCATATAACCATGCTCGAGTCCTGTCCCGGTAATATAACCAAATCCAATAAGCCTTCCGTTCATATCTCGTGCACTTCCCCATAACAAACATCGCTCGAACAAAATCGGATAATCCTGCTCTCTCCTGTCCCATCCGACAGACTGCCGCAAATCAGGCACTTCATGATCTTGAATCGAATTATTAATTAAAATAGGAACTACAACAGAATCCATAACTGCCTCCTCCTTTTTCGCTAATCCTAAAATATGAGGGGGTCCTTCAGTTCCGACCATTGCATTAGGGGTTTTCCCAGCTTATTTAGGGTAATCGTTCCCACCATAATGTGCTGACTGGAAGGACTGGTGAGGTAGTGCTCCAGCATGAAGCTATTAATTCTGGACATGGTGAGGTTAAGCAGTTCCTTTTTCGGTACCCAGATCAGCTCTCCTTCATCACAAGCTGCTAGATCTACCATATCCGTTTTACCAAAGTACACATACTGGAGACGTATCTCACTATTCTTGATTCGATGTAAAATATACTTCAGCTCTAAATCTATGATATCCTCGCTCTTGATGCCGGACTCCTCATACACTTCACGAATACACGCCTCTTTGGGATGAGACAGCTCCTCCGGTTCGAGATGGCCACCAAGTCCGGTCCAGAAGGCATCATCAGGAAGCCGGCTTCCTAATCTTTTTAGCATGAGCACTTTATCCTCGTTAAACAGGTACGCTGTTGCCATCTGCCGAACTTCCATAGATCATCCCTCTTTCATTGTTAGATCTGCTAATTACTTCATCACGGCTGAAATAGGCAAATAGAGCATCTACGTCGGCATAGCAAGCATCGAACCCTAGAAGAAAGTATTAATAAATCCTACTGTATTTACTTTATACACCGTACCATCTTCTAAGAGCTTATATTTCATCTCACGCTTGTTGAAGATCATACCGCTAAAAGTAGACCCTGAACGGAGGACCATTTGTCCGTCTTTCACACAGCCAAGTCCATCCACGTAATTATATTGATCACATGAAATACCGTGTTCCTCATGCAGCCAAGCATAATAATCTTCTTGTGTTGGGCAGGTATAAGCTAGAATAAGTAACAGCAATAGGACGGCAAAGATGACATTCCTCGCTCGATTTGTTTTCACTTTGATTAGTTTATTCATGGTGACTTCGCTCCTCGATGTGGTATCATTCTATTTCATTATAGATTAGTCTTGCTAGTTCTGCATAAGCATCTTCCGGAATTTCATAAGCAGCATACTGTTCTCCAAGTCTAACGAGCAGTCCTCTTGCTACTTCTCCATTGACGACATTCAGATGATAAAGTTCTGATGTGCCGTCGGAATAAGTAATGTTCATTTCAAACATGGGACTATAATCGAGCATCCCGAGCCTTTCCTGCGCCTGGTTAATCGCCTGAACAAATTGCTCTACTTCGTCCCTGTCCACTATGGTTTGTAAGGTAAAAGGTTTGTCTCCAGGACTGAAATAGGAATCTATACTCTCCAATTGAATGGATACAGCCCCTTCATTAACAATATCACTCTCAATTTTTTTCTTCTCCTCTGTACATCCTGCCGCGATAAATATGACAAGACTCATTGTACATAGCACAAGCCATTTCCTAATCTTCAAAATTCTGCCCTCCCGATGATGATATAGTATAGACGCTTGCTATATGAGGAGAGTTGCGAAAAAAAAGCTCAACCCGCTTCTAGAGTTCTTCGTACGAAACCCGCAGCGTTTTGAGCTATCCCTTTTTTTAGTTGCGTACGACTTCGGTTCCTGCAATAAAATCATGAAGGGAGCGCTTATCCTCTCGGATCGCTACCATCAGTGCACTGACAATCGTTCCGATTCCAAACGTAATTGCATAAACCAGACCGGCAACAACGTCTCGCAGCAGCATCGTGCCAATCCCGGGAGGTCCTTTGTCCGATACCTTGCGAATCTTAATTCCGCAAATGTATTTCCCTATGGTATACCCTCTCCAAAATACAGGCAGAAGCAAGGAATACAGAAAGCTAACCGTATCATTCAGCCAATTCTCTTCTACGTTCCCAACAATGAAAGAGGTCACAAATGCCAAAGGAATACCCACAATAATTGCATCTAGCAAAATAGCTCCAAAGCGAATCCAAAACCCAGCCGGTTCGTTTACCATGCCATCACTCCATTCGTAAGCATCTTCTAAGATTGTATTCAGAATGATCATTCTTAATTTACAATAACGATGCGACAGGGGGATAAGTTTCGTTTAAATAAAAAAAGCATCATCTGGGTCAGATGAGCTTTTCTCAAAATGATGGAGTGATCATTGTTAACCCCAACGACGGTTGGCGTACTTCTCCACTAATTGTCTAAATTCCGTTTGCTGCGCAGTGTTAGCAAATCCTCTTTTCGGAACACCAATGCCCTGCGAATCATTCACAAACACATAGAAGTATTGAGGATCTTCACGAAGATGCGCTACCTTGCTCCATGGGTAATTCGTTTGGTTAATCGAGGTTGTTTCGGTAAAGCCCTGTTCATTTACTTCAATCGTATGCTCACCGATCAGGCCTTTGTTCGTCTTCACATGTCGCTGCACCTTTAGCTTCACAGAAAAAACAACATAGAGATCCGCAAGTATCCCAATAAGCAGACCTAGTATAATCGAGACCTCCCAAGATCTGCCGAGCACTTTTAATGCAGCGCACATCAGGATTGGCAATAGGATCATGACCAGGAGGATCATATTCTTAAATTGTGGCATATGGAACATCACATACTTATTCAGCTTCCAATAATCGTCCTTTGTAAAATCTATACTCATCTTCATCTACAGTACTCCTCTTGTCATTGAAGCGTAAAAACATAGTTAAGATTATAGATATCGTTAAATTTTTTGTCCAGTAAATCTATATTATTTCGTATGAAAGCAAGCAAATAAGACGGATATTGTTCTATATTAAATACCATTTTCTTACCCTTCCGGCAGAATCACTCTTGAAACATCATGTGTTTTGTTATATTCTTCAAGATCATCAATTTCATTTTGAAGATTGTTAAAGTTGAAACTGTACGTTCCCGTACCATTTTCAATGATCCCATTTGACTGAGTATCGACACTGAATTTTCCTTGGGTTAGTCCGACTACATAATATCCAAAGTAATCTTTATCCGGTAAAGATCCTTTATTATGACTCAGAAATACAACGACTTCTTCTCCGATGTCAAACGTAAGGGGGTCCTTCATTCACTACGTAAATCATATCATCAGTCTCCCCGCCACTTGCCCGCACTTCTACCGTTTCAGCAGGCTCTCCCTTATATACCGTTTCCACCTGAATGAAAGTATCCGTGGCAGGATGTCCTTTAAAATCTTTTTGTACTTCCTGAGAAAGGACCGTTCCAAAGATAATCACATCGGAGTCATTAACAAGCTGATTCTTTTCAAAAAAAGGCAATAGTTCCTGAGCATGCAAAACTGTTTTACTATGCTGATCCGAATTAACTTCACTTTGTTCGTGCTGTGATGCCGAGTCGGTTGCGTTGCTTGTACAAGCTGTCATGATGAGAAGAAAAACAAAGATGAAAATAATGGGTATGGACTTGTACATAATGATCATCCCCCTTTTAATCCTATCTATAAAAATTAACGCAATAAAATTTAGAAAAGTTGCTTTCTTTCAAGAAACATCGCTCTTTCAACTATTGGTACGTCAGTTCTGAATTTAGTAACCTATATAAAAAAGCTCACACCGAGTTATTGAGGATTAGTGTCACCACCAACACCGACAATAAGAATTCAGCATGAGCTTACAGCTCTTAGGCATAATTGATCCAAGCAAGAGTATACCTGCACTAGCACTTAAAAGGGAAATATGTAGAAATGAATAGACCATTTCTTATTTGATCATTGGTCTATAGAGTCCTGACGAGGTGCTCGCAATTCTTCATCTCTTTTTCTCAGATATTCATTCATCTCTCTTAATTCTCTTAAGATGAGCTTGTTATATTTGGTGTTCTTGGAATCATCAATTGCCAGCTTAATGATAAAAAAAGTAATAATCAACCCTATAATCGAAATAATAATACTCAACTTAATCCCCTTTCCTTGGTACCCTTGTTACTTTCGATCACTTGGCATTGTACTTTTGAGCTTTTCCCAAGCTTCAGTGGGCCCAAATGCATATCCATCCATTATACTGTATTTGGTATCAAAATCATCGGATTTAATCCATATCGTGCTGAAATCCTTCGAAATATGAATGGCCCCTGCCGTCCGTGGCACTTTGTCTTCACCCCATTGCACTATGTGATGAATATAATCCGTACCATCCAGGTCTGCCGTGATGGGATATGTCAAATCCTGATCTACTGTGACACTGCCGACAATTCGATGCTCGCCGGAGAGCCGTTTATACCGCACACCTTCTATATGTATCGTTGTATTCTGCTTATATGAATCTTCTGTGGAATATATTACGCTATCGAATGTCCGCTCAAACGGAGTCCCGCGATGATACAGGACAAGGCCAAGGATAATTAAGGCAAGACAGGCGAAGATAACATATTTCTTATGTGGGGTGAGTTGATTTGCAGTAGAAATGTTGGCCCCTCCTCTTTAGAACTGCACACTAAAACGTCCAAAATGATGTACCCCGGTTCCGAATTTAACAAGATCGTTCTCTTTCATGTACGTTGTCGCTCTCTTTACTTCCTCTAAAATGCTAGGGTCAAGTCCTAATGTATTATGAG
The DNA here is from genome assembly GCF_028747985.1 of Paenibacillus urinalis. Classification (NCBI taxonomy): domain Bacteria; kingdom Bacillati; phylum Bacillota; class Bacilli; order Caryophanales; family Paenibacillaceae; genus Paenibacillus; species Paenibacillus urinalis. Next base: position 1,514,363 of record NZ_CP118108.1, on the reverse strand, counting down.
AACCATACACCATCTTGACACCTGGAATCTCTGCAATTCGTTCTAAGGATTGAACTAAATCAACTGGGCTTGTTGAAGGGTAAAAAGCATATACAGGGGTCTCATCATAGAGCAGATCACCGGTAAACAAATACCCGTTAGCCTCATCAAATACAGAGATGTGACCTGGAGAATGACCTGGCGTATGATATATGACTATTTTTCTGTTACCTAGCTCGATGATATCCCCATCTTCTAACAGACCTGATGGCTGTCCTTGAAAGGGTCTATATGTACTCGGATTAAAGGCAGATGGTGTGGGGAGTGTAATGTTTCTGCTCATATCCTTTCTAATCTGCTCGATGGTTAAGCCTTGAATTCCGTTTATTAACCAGTCTTCATCGGCGGGATGGACGTAGATTCGTTCAAATTCCCCATGACTTCCAATATGATCTGCATGGACATGTGTTGTAATGACATCCAGAGGTAAAGTCGTCAACTGGTCGGTTACTCTCCTCATATTATCGATGCCAAGACCTGTATCAATCAGTGCGGCCCGCTCTTCCCCCAATAATAGAAAAGAATGCACCTTCTCCCAATGTCCGTATTCACTGATTGCATAGGTACGATTGTCAATGCTCTGTACTGTAAACCATTCATCCTTAATCATCGTAGAAGCCTCCTTATAAAAATAAACACCCGTACTTAATGTAAAAAGAACAGCTACCAACTGGCAACTGCTCCTGACTGATTTAACTAACGTTTGCCATTAGATGAACAAAGGCATCCATCCTTTTCGCCAGCTGCCTTCGTGAAATCTATCTCATAAATAAATCTCTTCAGTATTGAAATTCCTCTTTCAATAACCCCAGCACAACAGTATCATAGTACTTTCCATCTACAAAAGAATGGTTCCGCATCCGTCCCTCGACAACGAAACCGCATTTTTCATAGGAACGAATAGCTCGCTCGTTTCCACTCCAAGTATCAAGCTGCACACGGTTTAAGTTCATCGTTTGAAATAAATAATGGATCAGTGTCTTAAGAGCATCAGATCCAAATCCTTTGCTCCAATACTCTTTATCGCCAATTCCCATTCCAATCGTGCACCGCCGTGCAACAATATTCATTTCACGGTAGACAATGAAACCAATATGCTTTGGATCTTCCTCCTGCGTATAAATGGAAAATTCACCTTTTTCCCGTCGATCAAGTGTTCTAATTTCCTTTTCATACGTGGACTCAATCTGGTCCAAGGTAACATGACTATATCGGAATAAGTCCGTGCCTGCACTCATTTTCGCAAATTCTTCATCGTTTCGCCATTCGAACGTCCTTTTAAAATCCTCTAACGAAACAGGGCGTAGCTGGACTTTTCTTCCTGTAATCAAGAGTGTGATCATCCTTCCAATTGTTTTTTTAAGTCTTGTAGCAAAATCAATAAAATAAGTACCTAACGATTATATCAAAAGTAATTCTTGATTATGGGGAGAGTTCTAATATAATTAACCTGCCCATTCGTATTATAGACTTTCTGCTGTTTTGCCAGATATATCGTTAGAGGATTTTTCAAAACATAAATTAACCGTTCTTTCATTAGACCTAGTACGATGCATAACATTACGTGGAATAGTGAAAACTTCTCCAGGTTTGAGTGATATCGTCCTATCTTCCAAATCAATCAAAAGTTCTCCTTCAAGAACCATGAACAACTCATCACAATCTTCATGCTTATGCCAATGATATTCACCATTAATAACCGCAATACGTAGGACATGATCATTTACTTCATTCACAATCCAGTTTCTATATTCGGATATCTCCTTAGTAATGTCATATAAATTAATCTTTTCAAAATGTCCTTCTTTCATTTCTTAAGACCCCTTTTTCTACGAATGTGATGTTGTATATTATATGGATGACTTAGAATTGAGCAGCCAATTTATAGGGATTGTTTTCTCTATTCATTGAATTTACGTTTCCTGTTAGATTATTCCTGCTGAATACAGGAGACGCTGGCGAATGCTCTATCAGGTTACATTCAAGATAATGTCCTTTAGTTCAATCAGAGTCTTGATTCCGCGCTCCCGCTTTGTGATCAGTTAGCGAGTTCTTCTATTCATAAAACGTTCAGTATTTCTCATAAATCCATACTTTTCGTAAAGCCCATGACCGTCTAACGTACCGAGTAAGCCCATCATACCTTCAAATTCTTCGGTTATAACTTCAATTAATTTCTTCCCTAGTCCCCTACCTCTATATTATTCATTTATGAAAACATCACATAAATTAATAAACCGTTGCCCAATCAGTAATGATACGTGCAAAACCAATTTGTCTGTCTCTTATTAGAAATTCGTCATACGTTAGTTCCATATAAGCACCCCACTCTCTCAAGTAAATACTATTTTCTCCAAGAGATTTACAAGTCCTTCCTAAATTTCGTGCTCAACCAAACTGCCAGTTTGCTTAATGAAAAAGAGCAGCTGCCAATCGGCAATCTGCTCTATACTGTTTTTAAACTAACGTTTCCCGTTAGCCACCCATGCCCCTCCCGGGGCACCACAGAATAATGAAAATTTTATGGATACGTTCTATACTATTCTTACGGCTGGCGAGGGAGGTCGATAAACTATGGTGTCCTGAACCCTTCCGTTAGTCTGACCCCAGCGACCTCGGTGCACCATTGAATGTCGCTCCTGTTTAGGAAGCACGCAGGGTAGATTAACCCTTTTTGGTTGTTGCACCAGCCCCCAATTTCACTTTGCCGTAGAAAGGTGATTGTCATGGATGTTCTCATCGAACGAGCATGCGGTTTGGATGTTCACAAGAAGAACATTACTGCATGCATCATTACACCTGAAGGAAAGGAGATTAAAACCTTCCGTACCCACACGGTCTTTATCTTAGAACTCATCGATTGGATTAAGAACCACCGCTGCACTCATGTGGCCATGGAGAGCACCGGTGTGTTTTGGAAACCCATCGTGAACCTGCTGGAAGCCGAAGATATCGAATTCCTAGTCGTCAACGCACAGCACATAAAAGCAGTTCCCGGACGGAAAACCGACGTGAAAGATGCGGAATGGATTTGCAATCTACTTCGGCATGGTCTGCTTAAACCTAGCTATATTCCCGATCGTAACCAACGTGAAATGAGAGAACTTGTTCGCTATCGTCGGAGTCTGATTCAAGAACGTTCTCGTGAACATAACCGTGTGCAAAAAGTTTTGGAAGGTGCCAATATCAAGCTCGCTTCTGTCGTCTCAGACATTATGGGGCTCTCGAGCCGGGACATGCTTGAAGCCATGGTTAATGGTGAAACCGATCCGGAGACACTGGCTGGCTTTGCACGCAGATCCATGAAGAGAAAGAAAGAAGAACTCGAGCTCGCGCTGAAGGGCAACATGAGTTCACATCAGCGGATGATGTTAAAAACCATGCTTACCCATATCGACTTCCTGAACGAACAAATCATAGAGCTGGATATGGAGGTAGCCAAACGGCTCGCCCCTTTCCAAAAAGACCTGGATCGACTGGATAGCATTCCGGGAATCGCAGCCCGAACGACAGAACAAATCCTCGCCGAGATTGGCACGGACATTGCTTCTCGTTTCCCGAGTTCAGCCCATTTATGCTCATGGGTTGGTCTTGTTCCAGGTCACAATGAAAGTGCAGGCAAACGCAAGTCCTCCAAAACACGTAAAGGCAACAAATATCTCCGATCCGCACTCATCGAAGCTTCTCATTCCATACGGGGATCTGATAATTATCTCGGTGCCCAGTACAGGCGAATTGCAGCTCGCAAAGGAAGGCACCGCGCAGCTGTTGCTGTAGCCCATTCCATCATGACCATTGCTTACCATTTACTAACCAGGCAAGAAGATTATAAAGACTTAGGCTCCGATTATTTTGAGAAACGACACCAAGATGCGATCGTCAAACAAACCGTTCGAAAGCTAGAAAACCTTGGATTTACCGTAACCCTGGCCACATCTGAAGTATCCTAATTAACCTGCTCAAACCAAGCGACGCAGCCTTTTTAAAAATCTTGCAAGCTGCGCCTAGTTTCGTATTGTCTTTTTTAGAGTTACGCTATGAATTAATTTTCAGGGTAGCTTAATGAAATAGATGTAAACTTCAGTTAGATATTTATCTAATCGGTAATCGGCCCATGTTCTTGTCCCCCGACAAAAGATGATGAATGCTCAAGCGCTTGCTGTGGTTTTTGGGTTTTACACTCCCTGTATTTGCATCTCTTGGATCTGCAATGTTCTAGTCTTCTGACAGTTGATTGGCGATGTTACTTTTAAACTTGTGATCCGCTCTATACTTAAAAATCCTGAGCAATTTCGATGTTACATCTATCTAGTCCGGGTTTTTTTCTAGTTATATATTATAAGCATCTGTGACACAAATTGATCTTCTTTTGATAGAAAAGCTATTTTATTGAAATGTTTTGCTAGTTTTTGTAACTCTTCACTTGTTCTAACCTCTTCTTCAGTCCAGCCTACAAAATAGAACATAATATAAGGAGCTAGAGTAAGATGCTTATAAATAGAGTTTATGAATGATAATTCTTCCTCGTTAACCTCAATACCCATTAATTGATCTCTATTAGGCCTATACTTGTAAGTAATCATATTAGAATGACTTTCGTATAAATGATATCTATCCTTACTCAAAAAGGATAGAATAAAAGAATTTAAACGGGATTCTTCATATAGAGTTTTATATATACCAAGGATTTTCTTTTTCGTGTCCATTCTGACCATGTTGATTTGAATATGGATCGTGCTTTTTTTGTATACCACACGTATATTATCAAAGATTGAAAGCAATTCACATATTAATTGATGGTTTACTGGATCATTGTTATTAGGAATTTGCAGTTCGCCTCCATACTGTGCTTGAGAGTGTTCTGCTTTATTTCCCACTGCTCTATACATTATGTAGAATTGATACAATGCGAATTGTACTTCTATATTGGCGAGTATTACTTCTTTGATAGACTTCAATTCAAACGGAATCTCTTTTACGTTTAATCCAGAATTTAAGATCTCTCTCTTTATTATTTTATTATCTTTTATTGTATAGCTTTCCTGCTTAAGTACATCTTCATGTACTTGGTTTGCATTATTAATTAGATTGCTGTGCGTTTTAAAAACAACTTTTTCAATCATTAATTACCCCTCCTTAAGAAATGATACAAGCGCATAGCTCAATCGCCACGCGCTCATAATGAACTTATTTTAATATTCGAAACAGAATTAAAAATCACTCTCCCAGTCAAAGAATAAGTCAGCATTATTCCAACCACCTAATAAGTAAACTTCTACATAACCTTCAACCTGTATATTATCGGAGACAAAATTAATTAGTATTTCATCATGCACAGCAACATGTAAATTTCTCATCGGGGGAATATTCCATTTATTTATATCCATCCTTACAGATCCAACATTTGTACCTGCTCCAGCATATCCTTTAGCTCTAGATATCGATGTTTCAATACCACCACCTGTAACGTTGATGTCTAAATATACATATATTTCTCCTTTATTTGAACTTATTTTATCAAATATATAAGTTGGCGTAGCACTGACTTTAGCAACTTGAGTTTGAAAGGGACTTACCTCTAAAGATTCAGAAGTGTCAACGTTAGAATATGTACTATCCCTGTAAACTTCAACAGTGACTGGTTCCAACCTTTCAATTCTCTCAATGATTCTATTAGCCTCTTCCTCACTGTTCACCGGAATTGAAGTTAAAGACCCAGCGTGGTTCTCGTAAAGGCCTTCTATTATTTCCTGTGCATTCTCTTCAACAAAAAAAGTAGTCCAACTTTGAGACGTGTCACTACTATCAACACGTTCAGTTGCAAAGGCAGTTCCAAACATAGTAGTTACTAACGAAAAAACCAAGAAAAATGACAATATCTTCTTCTTCAATGACTCTTCCTCCATTTCGAATTGGAATTTGTTTACTAATTACAACATAATTATACATCATTTCCTTACATGCATGTGACATTCGACAAAGAATCTAATGCTCTTACAAAATTAGTCATCAAATTGGTTTTTTATACAATTCTTCTATCAGCCTTAAAATCCTTCATGGGGAGCAATATCAGGCCCCCTATTTAGAAGAGTTTCATACGACTTTTGTCCAACACTCAAATCAGAAACGCAACGCGTATTATGCCCTTGTTTAATTGAACTAACCTGCCCGTTAGCTTAATGAAAAAGGAGCAGCTGCCAACCGGCGAACTGCCCCGTGTTATACTGAACTAACGTTTCCCGTAACTTTTCCTCTTGTAGAGCCTATCTATAGAAAGTATTAAAATATGTACTATTGTAATAAGAGATGCCATCTGTATAGACTTTATAAAGCTAACTCCTACAAAGTAATAACTCATAAGCAAAGTTGCAAAAAATAAACTCCCACACCTAATATAAACTTAAACATATTTGATCGGTATCTCCTCATATTACCAGTACTCTTTTATAGACTTCTACAAATAGTTCCAGTATCATTTCCAATGTATCTAATATGTGGGGTGGTTTAATGCAGGGCATAGCAGTAGTCTATGGTTTTTATCTTATGCCTATTTTTTTATTCATTTCTATTTACCTTTTTTACTTAACGAGAAGAGAACGACAGCAAACAGAATGTTTATCTCTTTTAGCTTAACAATGGCAGCGTGGTCTTATTTTGTGGTTATCCTTATCGGAAAGTAAGAGTTATGGATCCCTTTTTGAGGTTTATAGAGCAACAAGAATAAGCCTACTATTTAAATCCATCATCAGCCTTTTACAAGATCTACCGTGGTGGATCTTGTAAAAAAGTATCTGCGGACTGGAAAACTACTCCGTTGTTGTTTTGATCTAATGTGTCCCATTAGCGGAATCAAAAATGATCAACTTTGTCGTACAACTTTCCCTAATATAGATGGAAAGTTGATTTCAAACTGTTGTAATAGTTCAGCTCCAAAAATAGTAATTGTCTGTTCCCATGGGTGTCCTAAGTATCCCCATTTGAATTCATTATGTAAATAAAAATAATAATCGCCGTCGGGGTAAAATGGCATTTTCCATTTCGCCGATTCTTTTTCCAAGTGTGGATAATACAAGAAGGACTCGTGCTGCCAGTCCAAAGCAAAGACATACTCATCTTGTTCAGTTATTGCTTTTAAAGCGTTGATACATTTCTCTTCTAAATCATCAATATCTGAATCCTTATGTTCAGTTATCTTGTAAGTGATATAAGGGTTCGGTAAGGTATAAGAAGGCCAGTCCTTACTGCGAGTACTTGGGTTAAAATTAAAAACCTCGTAGAACTTATCCCAAACAATGCGATATTGCTCATCTGTTAATGGAATCCAATTCTCCATTTGAAGTACCTCCCAATGCCATTTCCCTTTATCTTACCATTGAACTATCCCTGCCCGTTAGTTCAACAAAGTTGCTCCAATGACTAATTCTCTCCTTGCGATCTTGTGATAAAAATTTGTAATCCCTTCTATACCGAGTGTCCCATCATTCAATTTTTTATCCTCATTGAAAGGATATATAGAAACTAATCCAGTCTTAATTCTTAAGTTTTATATGGGGAATGTTCTAAATTAGTCATCGTGAACAGGTCTTCAACAAGATATCACTTCACTCTTTCGGAAATATTTTTACTTATTTCTTCAGGATTTTGAACACCAATGATCAACTTTGATATTTTGAACATGCCAACTTTAAAGCTATTCAAATCTAAATGGAGGGTTTCAAGCTCTTTTTCAAAAAAGTGTAGTTGAAAGCCACCATTGGATCTAAATAACCCATTTCTCATTTCTCCGAATAAAGCACCATATAGTTTAAAACCATCTGGTATCGGCCTACCTGTTGTTGTTCCCTTGATTGAAGAGTATGGAATTTGCAACCCTTTATCTAAGTTTAAAAACGGAGAGTTTCCAAAATCGATATTTACGTAGGTTTCCATTAGTTGAATTTTTCGTTCCATATTTTGATCCCCCCAACGCCCTATAATTACATATAATACCATGAATACCTCTTTTGTTTGAAAAAGTCTACGCTCTGCCTGTTAGCTTAAAGGAATATCTGTAAACTTTAGTTGGATATTTATCTATTCGGGAATCGGACCACGTTCTTCTCATTGGCTCGGGATAAGAACGTGAACCGATTAAATAAAAAAGTCGCTTATTTAGCGACTTTCAATGGGAATATGCTCTTGTCCCCCGATAGGAGATTTAATACTTTCCAAACCCATCTTCACACGTAGTATCGGAATGAAGCATATCGTAAAGATTTTGTTTAGAATTTTCCAATTTCTTCTGAGCCTCTTCAATTTCTGATATCTTCTCTTGGATAATGCCAGTTTGTTCATTTTTTGAGAATCCGTTTTTGGATATCATGGACTGTATATTCTGAATCGTAAAACCAACAGACAAACAATTTTTGACCACTTTCAGATGTTGAATAATACCTGGTGCATAGTTCCGATAGTTGTTCTGGTCTCTTAGCACATACTCATCCGTGATAATTCCTATTTTCTCATAATATCGGATAGTTGATATGGGAAGGTCTGCTATTTTGGCTACTTCACTAATCTTCATATGAATCACCCTCGATTCTTATTATTGCTATAAAGTATACTTCATAGTTTACACTCCTCATAGTGAGACGGATTAAAGCTTAACCCAACTCACAAATATGATTTTAAGGGGAGATCCTACATGAATACAATTACTGGCCAATACGCCAAAACAAATGATTTTAATAAAATCGTCTTGGAGCGTCGTTCTATTAAAGTCTACGACCCCGAAGTGAAAATCAGACGTGAGGAAATGACCGAAATATTGGCGAAAGCTTCCCGAGCCCCTTCTGCCATTAACATGCAACCATGGCGTTTCCTTGTCATCGACACCGCTGAAGGTAAAGAGAAGCTCGCGCCACTGGCCTCTTTCAACCAAACGCAGGTCCTTACCTCATCAGCTGTTATTGCTGTATTTTACGATGCTAACAACATTGAATATATGGACGAAATATTCAGTAAGTCAGTAGAACTTGGATATATGCCACAAGACATCAAGGAAATGCAGATGCAACAGGCGAAACCTTATTATGCGAGCATGAACCCATCTGATCTGCGTGACATGAACCTCATTGACTCGGGTATCATATGTATGCAGCTCATGCTCGTTGCCCGTGCCCACGGATATGATACCAATCCAATGGCCGGGTATGCCAAAGACCAAATCGCTGAAGTTTTCGGCCTGGATAAGGAACGGTTCCAACCTGTGATGTTAATCTCCATAGGCAAAGCTGCCAAAGAAGGCTATCCTTCCTATCGCCTCCCAGTTCAAACGATCGCCACTTGGGTATAATTCACTCTCAAGATTAACACGAAATTAAATGAAGGCATTCGTCGCTTACCTAATGAGAGGCCCACGGCATTGTCGCCAAGGGCCTTATTTTTCACCAATTTATAGAATTCGGGCCTACAACCTTATTCTAGAGGAGGAATCTAAACTGCTGAATACGAGGTTCCAAGTTTATAAATTTCCTGTAAAATGATGGTATGAAAAGAATATTATCGTTCATGGATTGGGGTATATTTGCTCTTCGTCTGTACCATTATATTTTGCTGTTGTCCCAGGTTCTGATGGTAAATGAGTTTTCGATCCGAACGTTATTTCATGCGGTCTGGCTGAGCATAGCCTTTGTCGTCCCTTTGCTGTTCTGGTTTCCTCAGCGCCGGATGAACAAAGTCTGGTTTTGTATACTAGAGTTGTTACTTGGCGGTTCTTATTATGTAAATTCTGTGATTTATCCGGATTTGACTTCAAAAGCGGACTATTTGCTGCCGAGTCTTACAATGGGATACTTATTGACTAAGCAAATTTTTTGGATCATTCCCATCGTTGTTTTCATTCCTTTTTCCTTTCAGTCTCACCTCAGATTAGCTTGGGAGCAAGCCCTAAGTATCGGAATAGACAATCTGCTGTTCTGCTTCATCGGCATGTGGGCAAGCTTCGTCGCCAAGGCGTATGATCAGAAGAATAAACTGGTAGCCGAAGTGGAACGTCAAAATAAGCTGTTAACTCACTATTCGGCCGAGATTGAGAAAATGACTTTGCAAAAAGAACGAAATCGTATGTCCAAAGAGCTTCATGACACACTGGGGCATTCCTTTATCTCACTCATCCTGAGTCTTGATGCCTCTATTGCCCTTATGGATAGCAAGCCTGCCGAGGCCAAAGATCGATTAATTCGCTTAAGATCATTAGCTGAAAACAATCTGGATGAAATGAGAAACATCGTACACGAGATGGGAGAAGAACAGGAATCAAGTCTGATCAGGCAGGTTGAATCCCTAGTAGTCCGTTTCCGGGAGCATACGGGCACTGCTATAACTCTAGTTCTCCCTGAGACAGAGCGGCCCATACGTTTTGAAGTACGGCAGGCGATCCTTCGGGTCATCCAGGAATCCCTTACAAACGCACTAAAGCATGGAAAGGCATCTCTGCTTCATCTAGAGCTTAAATTTTCCGAGAATGATCTGCAATTGTCCGTTCGAAATAACGGGAACCCGATCGACAAGCTGAATTACGGCTTCGGCTTGACCACGATGAAAGACCGAGTTGAGCAGTTAGGCGGTCGCCTTCAGCTATTATCTAGGGAAGGAAATCCAGCAATGACCGAAGTCCGATGTGAAATCCCGCTGAAAGAAGTGCTGCCGCATGGAGAAAATTAAGGTACTGATTGCTGATGATCAGGAATTGATTCTCGAAAGTTTACATATCGTGTTGTCCATGGAAGAAGATTTGGAAATTGTCTGTTTGGCCAAGAATGGCGAGGAGGCACTGAAGGGCTGTGAGCAGTTTTTGCCGGATATTGTGTTAATGGATATCAATATGCCAGTCATGGACGGCGTCGCTGCAACGACTCTGATTAAAGATCGACTACCTGCAACCAAAATCATTATGCTGACCTCTTATAAGGAAGTTGAATATGTATTAGCGGCGTTAAGCTGTGGAGCAGAAGGTTATCTGCTCAAAGCCCTTCATCCCAAAGAACTGGCTGCAGGCATTCGGGTAGTTCAGGCGGGAGGGACTTTAATCTCGCAGGAAATGGCAAGTAAAATGATCAAGAGGATCAACAATAACAGCCCTGCGGTAAATAATGAATTCGGGCTCACTGCCCGTGAAATAGAAGTGCTGCATAAGCTGGCATCTGGCCTTCGTAATCAAGACATTGCCGAGGCGCTGTTTCTTAGTGAAGGGACGGTCAAAAATTATATCTCAACGATTTATTCGAAGCTGAATGTGAAAGGAAGGCGGGAGGCCGCCCGTATAGCCCGAGATTCGGGAATGCTGGATCATTCATAAGCCGATCGTCAAGAAGCTGGTAACTCATTAGAGTTACCAGCTTCTTTCACATATAGCCATAGATTAAATGATGACAAAAGCGCACTGTCTCATATGACTTTTTCAGCCTATACTCATGGCATCAAGCAACAGAGGAGGAGATGTTGAACATGAAGAAAAAAGCATTTGAAAATAAAGAGAGCCTGGAGAATGGCGTCAAATTAAGCGCTCGGAGTTCATTTTGGAGTTTTCCAATCGTCTGGATGCTTGTGGGAGCTATCGGTATTGTTCTTATAGATACCTTATTCCGGCAGCTGACTGAGCGGGTAGATGGGACGATTTCCCTTGTCCTTACATTAGTGATGGGGTCGCTGGCTATCTTAGTTTATAAGCTCACGCTAACATATCTGGCCCGGCGCTCCACTCCAGAGATCTCTAGACAACGAGCAGGGATTGAAACCTTACTGGGCGTACTTACCGGGGCACTCTTTATCACAGGGTCCGTCTTTATTATTACGGCCCTGGGAGGTTACTCCTTTCAGTGGGCAAGTTCTGTGAATGCGGGTCTTGTTCTACGATCCTCCATTGGGGCAGCTCTAGGAGCAGCCATTGTCGAGGAGCTTATCTTTCGTGGACTTATGTTTCAAGCCATTGATAGATTGGGAGGGAAACCGCTCGCACTCACTGTGACCTCACTATTCTTTGGAGTCGCGCATCTTGGCAATCCAGGGGCAACATTATGGAGTGCGTTCGCTATAGCCCTGGAAGCGGGTGTTCTGCTCGGAGCGGCCTTCCTGTGGCGGCGGAACTTATGGTTTATCATGGGTCTGCATTTTGCATGGAATGCCATTGAAGGGTTGCTAGGCTTTCCCGTATCCGGACACTCAGTTGCCGGTCTATTTACTGTAGAAATGAACGGTGCCGCACTTCTCACAGGAGGCGAGTTTGGACTTGAAGGATCCATTGTTCCGGTTGTGGTCAGTCTTCTGATCTCCATTCCAATGCTAATTGGGGCTGCACGTTATCGAAGGGCTGAGGCTCGGAACCTTCCTGTATCAAAGTAAAGGGCAGACATTTTTTTCGAAGGCTAGTCTATGCGAGATCCCTTGTCATGAAAAAGAAGTTTCATAAAAGCTTTCGTTCACCTTGTACTCGTCCGAAGGCGTATCCCTGGGCTTCGAAGGGAGGAAGTCGCTTATCTTGCTAATGCCAATCTTACTTACTATACCTGGCTAGAGCAGGGCTAGAGAAGAATCCTCCCCCTGATGTGTTGTCTTCAAATAAGCCAAGAACTACTGCTGAACGATGACGAGCTGAAGCACTTATTCGATCTGGCCGCACGCGATCCGGTCCGTTTCAGTATGGCACCAAAACAGAAAAACTCGATGCCAGATTGTATTGAAGTAAAGACACCACCAGTTCAAGGTGATGTCTTTTTTTTTGCAGAAATAGTTATTAAACTATCCTGTCCGTTAGTTGAATACGCCTCATTTCCTAACGAAAACCGAGTATCTCTCTGGATTTCCAAAACTCAATTTCTTAGCTAAATTGATAGAGGCATGATTATAAATGTCACAATCCCATCTTGGGGTTAACGTTCGATTTAAACACTCCAATATGAATGCCTCTGATGTGCATTGAGCCACTCCTTTACCCCTAAAATGCTCATTAGTAATAATATCTATCTCTGCAAATTCTAATGATGAGAATATTGAAACACATTCTCCTGCATTCACATTGTTTTGAGTTACAGAGAAACCGAATCCTTTCTCGGTAAAATTTTCTACCGTTCCCCAATACTTAATGATGTATGGTATGTTAAACCTTCTATTCTCATGAAGCGCCTCCTCATTTATCTTATTTAATAGAAACTTATCCGGTAATTTAGTTTTGCTTAATTTCATAAAATTTTTTTCATTAAATTTAAAAGATAACCTTTGCAGTTGTTTCAACTCAGTACCGATCAGTTCCATGATTTTGTTATCCCAATTTTCAGATAAAGAAAACAAAGTAAATCTTTGGTTGCTAACCGTTCTACTCCTAAATTTGTTCATAAGCAGATCCAAAAAGTTATCATTTTTCTCGTCTCCAACAACTACATATATACCCGAAGAGGTTCCTATTAATGCTGAAGACTCATCAGCAACGATTTCTCCAGTAATATAATTATCCAATACCGAGTAAGCGAATGTAGGAAGAATGTTACCTTTATTTTCGCTTAGAATTGCAGAATTTGAATACTCCATTATTCCTAACAAATCCTTTCCACAGGATAATACAATTTTTTCAAACCACTATTAAACGAATTAATTCTTTAATTTCAAACTTTCTTGCATTTTTTGCGATTTCAGAAACTAATTAGATAAATAACTAATTTAATGATAATATAATCACTTTATCTTGACAACTATAACGATTTGATTATGAATTTTTATTAAGCTAACCTGCTCGTTAGCTTAACGAAAAAGAAGCAGCTGCCAAAGTGAAATGCACCTGTCAAGTAGACAGTAGAAAAAACAAAAATCTACTTCTACCATGATGGGAGTTTTTGTAATGTCCAAAAGAAGTCTGATTTTATATGAAGTAAAGTTAAATGCCGTGAAGCGTTGTCTTCGACATGAATCCAATCCTAACCATGAGGCCAAGCAACTAGGGGTACGCCCAAATACGGTTACTGACTGGATAAGAAAATATCAGGCAGATGGAGAAGAAGGATTAAGATCATACAAAGGGTGGAAATCTTACTCTAAGGAACTACAGCTGGCGGCAATTCAGGATGTACTCTTAGGGGAATATTCCGTATGAGCTGCAACAGAAAAATATCAGATTTCGTGTAGAAGTGTGTTAGTAAAATGGATTTCCAAGTATACTGAGGGAAAATCAATTCGAAAAAGGATAGGATCTTCTCTTATGAATAAAGGACGTAAAACGACATACGAAGAACGTATCGAAATTGTACAATTCACTATCGCCAATGATTTAGAATAGGCCTCTCCTCTGGAACAGACCTATGTGATATTCGCTCAGGTAATTAAGTTGTTAGCGGAACAGTGGTTATTATTCTGAGCCATCGTAACCACAATATAGTAAAATTAAGAGAAACGATGAAGTGGGGTGAGAGGTTATTATTGACAATTCTTATTTCTTTATGATTATTATCTTGGGTTTAGTTCAGTTTGCTTTAGATAAAAAGTATAGGAAAGAAGGAGAATACGAGTCGAAGATGTCAGAAACAGACGGCTTCGCAGCGTATGCTTGGACAATCGTGATTGTTACGGTCGTCGGATTTGTTTTGTTCATATTTACTACTGAAATGCATATAGTAATCTTGTATTTAATGGTTCTAGCAGGCATCAGAGGTATTTTCGAATATAAATACATTAAAAGTACAAATAGACATATCGTTTCGATTTGGATGGTCGTTATATTAGCTATTCTTTGGGTTCCCTTTTTATTGATTTGATAAAAAGCCTCACCTAACCAAAAGTGCGTGCGTTAATACCTTCATATAAGATATACCCCACGAACATTTGGTGAGTCTAAATTTCTCACTTTTATTATTAAACATTCATCTACCCATGTTATTGTCCCCTACATGTCATCTGGTTGTGTTAGCCTTGTTTACTTTATATGCTTTGTTGAGGGCTTAACTAACACATGCTTTTTTAGTTAACTTCTTACCGATAGCTCAATAAGGTTTCAATATCTATATATGCTAATCCTAAAATAATTCCAGCAACTATCCTATATAATTTTGTATACTTACTCTCTTTAAAACTCTCAGTAAAACACCAAACAAAGAGAATTGCTAGTATTATGTAAATCAGGTTAATTATATCCACTAACCATACCCCCTAGATCATTGTGTATAAACAATGTTACCTTTAAGTATTAAAAAACAACAGTTAATAACTGTATTAAGTAAACATAATATATGTAAACTTCTCCAAGCAAGTAGGAGCAAAATTGTTCTACTTCCACTGGTTAGATACTAATCTAAAGTTCCTCGTATAGTACTACATTGTTTCTAATAAACTTCAAACACTAACCTAAACGTTAGCTTAATGAAGTTTATTAAATTTGTAATCAAACCTTAGTTGAAAAAGCCGTGTTAAAGTAGTATCGAACAAATATTCACAAAAGGAGTGGGCAAAATCAAGTCACATTTTCAGAGTTTGGCTGTCATTTTCTTAGGTGTTTGTTTAGTAATCAGCTCATGGTTAATTTCAGATGCTATTAAAGATCAACCCAATATTCAACCAAATATTCAAATACCAGATCATAGTCTTACCACTAACAAGTACGAATTTATCCCTGTATCAGAAAATCATTTTATTATTCTCGATACCGGAAGTGGCACCTATTTAGAAAAAAAGGATAACTCTGAAGATTGGACTATAAACTCACCTTGAATATGTAATTCCATATGACAGATCGTGATTTGAAGTGCGCTACTAGTTCAAAAAATATAAAATGGCCATGGCCTAACTCGTGTAAAATTAGTTACCACACTAAATTAACGCAGGAGAATCAGTCCATGAGCTACTCACATCTTAACATGATCGAAAGAATTAAATAGAAGCACCCTATCAACTAGGGCTTTCTGATTGAGCCATTGCTCGTGAATTGGACCTATGGAAGGACTACGAAAGAAATTGTTGATCGAGCTTGTGAAATCGACTGGGAAACGGCAACTCAAGCTTATTTCGTATATTTCGAACAAGTAAGTTCTTGATTCTAAAATTGTATACTTTTTCACACGTTAGACTAATAAAAAAGGAACAGCTACCAATCGGCATCCTGCTCCATTGAATATTTAATTGATGATCATCAATAAAACCATTACAAAAATCATTCCTATAACCCATTCAATAACACCGAGACCTTTCCAAGCATTTTGATTACCTTCCATTTTTCTTGTTTCTCTTATCAATCTGAGCAATTTCAATCAATCTCACCTCTAATAAATTGATCTTACGATATCTACAACCAGTAAGTTACAATATATTTGGTTTTTACTGGAATATATCAAAGACACTAATTTTATATAAGAATCACGATTAAAGAAATCACAAATCCTTGCGCCGCAGCTATGATCAAATCATTTTTCCAGTAGGATTTTGTGTATAGACTAAATAATCTGAAGATACTAAAACCGCAAATTGCCATTAGAAACCAGTTCATTAACATTCCAACCACTCCTTAGTGAACTGTTGGTAAAGTCCCATTGGATCGTTGTGTCATCAATTTTTATTTATGTAATATGATTCGAATTCAGTGACAGAGTCAAACTTGTTTACAGCTACACCTTCTGTTTTGAGCTGATTCTCTAGCTTTTCCATTAATTGCAGTACAGCTAAACGCAACGGTTCAAAATTTGTGGGATTTAACAACCCGATAAGATCGGGGTATCCATAACTATCATAGAATTCACGATATTCACCAAGGTCAGCAGTATTAGGCCAACGCCCTTTCTCTGCAGCATACAAAATTCGAGATAAACTGTCTTGTACACTTATCGCTACGAAAAATGCCGTTTCGTAGTGGCCTGTTTCGCACGCGATTAGTAGTTTATTCATCATCCCTCTCTCTTCTTCGTAGTATCCACTCATGTGTCCTTTATAGGAGCTCACCACTTCTTGACTATTTCGTCGCATCGAGATAAGACGAAGTGTATCAGTAGTTAATTTTTCACACGCTAACATTATTTCTTCTGGAATTAAACTAAACATTAGGGTATCCAGGTGCTTGTCCAGTTGCTCCGGTTTAAGAGAAAGATTCCGGACTTGCTTACGATAGTGCCCCCACATACGTGTATAATAGGTTTGATTCAACAACCCAAGAGACTTAAAGATATTTGCTGCGATCTCTTGAGATTGGGTTCGGAAATAACTCAGATCTTTGGCATTCTCAGCAATTCGCATTTTAGCTATGCTAATAAGACAATTGTTCAATATCGATTCGGCTTTGGTGATCATTTCAGCTGTTTTGGATTCACTTCCCATGTTGGATATAGTCTCACGTAGTTCTATTAATCTCGCAAGATCATCATCTGATCGGACATATAACAGCTCACAGTCTGCTATAATTGTCGTGCTCCAATCTTCAGCAGTTGCCATTCTCTCTGCACGTTCCCAACCAATTGGCCAGAAGTCAAAACTTATACCATCAATAATGAACTGACACTCTACTTCTCTCCCTCTGGTTGTAGCTGGAATGAAAAAGAAATCCAAATCTGATCGTTCAGTCGCTCGACCCTGCAGATATGACCCATAAAATCCTACAATCGCTACATCTTGAGGATAATGATCCTTAATATGCCTGATAATAATGTCAGCAACAGCAAATACATCAACCATCAGATAACCTCCCTGTAATTTGGAATCAACTACGTGGCTGTCCGAAGTACTTTCTTTCTAGAGTAACTTGCAATCCTGATGAACAAAACGGAGAGATTACATATAATTATTATCTACCTGTTGTTTTATGAAATGACAATTAGGTTTATGAATGTCAATCCCTTGATAGAGTCAACACTCCATTTTTCAAAAATCATTAGTCGGAAAGTAATCTTCAACAACCTCAACAACCTCAATTTGTCCGTTAATTAAGAGCTCAGGAAGTGTGTTGTTAATATTCCTCTTCCAGTATTCTCTAGCCTGTTCAATTTTGCGTGAGAACGAAGCACCATCTTCTTTAGGTAATAAATTTGCATCACCTTCGAAGATCCCACCTACAACTCTTAGTTTAACAAGCCGCAATACCTTTCGATTATACGAATCAAATATCGCTTTCCACTTTAATGCGTCTTCATAGCTTTTTGCAGCATATAAGCAGGATAGTCTCGAAGGATACTCAGGATATTCCTGTAGTCTCACCATTTCGACAATCGTTTCTCTAATCGCTCTAATCGTCTGTCCTACATAATTAAGTGCTACATCGGCATTTTCTCTGTCCAACTTCAAACCCTCATGGTTATAGTTACCATATAAAATATGTATAAAATCCCCTCCCTTGGAATTCAAACGCTCCTTCTCAAAAAAGAAATGATATAGAGAATTTTTTTGGTTATTATCATAGAATATCCTCTGTCCAGGGATCATTTTTTTCTTAGTAACAATGTGATATACATACAAATCTTTATATTCCACGGATTTCCTCCTAAAATAGCAATCGCTTATTTTACAATAGAAAATTAAGAAACTACACTGCTATTACGTCAAAATAATTTCCATATTATTATGTAATTAAGATTGTCTTTTGTAATTCATCAGGGATTGTTACAATACCCAAGCTTGCATGAGAAAGACGAAAGAGAATGCGTAACATAGGATAGCCATTGCACGTGAACCTTTGTTATATAAGTTTCTCCCAATAAAAAGAACAGTAAGGGCAGCCGCACAGAAAAACAGATACAGGTACTTGTCTATACCGAGCACTGTTGAAACCATGATACAGACGGCTATAACAGCCATTGCAATACATGCATGCAACAGACTATATAAAAATCGCATATTTACCTCCTGTAAATCTATTACCTTGAATATAAAAAAAACAGCCAGGTCCCTCATGGAAGTGGCTGTTCATATCGTTGAAGTATATTATATTAACAAATTAAGAGCTTACATTTTCTGCTCGGTTAGCCTGACTTGCATGAATCTTCTTCATTGCAAATCTTGCGATCGGCTGTGCGACAAGCAGTTCAATCCAAAAGGCAACACCAAAATTTCGAAACCATGTCGGAAAGAAGTTGTGGAAAGGTTCTAGAGATATTTGTCTCATCCCCACCCAGGTACCGATAATCGTTAACAGAACCGATAGAACCGTCACGTTCATTACAATGTTCAATAACACTCTGGCGTTAAAACCATCTGTTTTACCCACAAATTTGGGTAATACCTTGCGAACCAAAGGTCCTGCCACCAGCTTCACTAACAGAATAACGATAACCCACATGAACGGGATGACCTTCAATGTTTCTAAGTAATTGGCTACGCTAAAGCCTCGTTCCAACCCCAATATGATGGGCCCAATGGTGTTTACCGAAATAATGGACACGATCAACATAAAAATAATGCCTTCTCTAGCATTTTGCGGAAGTCTATCTTCCTTGAACAAAATAATCCCCTCCGAAATTAAAATTAAAATTAAAATTTCAGATGGTAGACGTATCTTGCGACATATATTTTTGGCGATCAAATAGTGCCAATATCTCTACACACCCTGAATCAATTTCATATCGCGTTATAACGAACGAAATTGGTTCAACAACTGAACAATTATAACATTTTACCTTAAGTTTAGGTAAGAGCGAATTTTGAATAACTCTTAATAATGATTCATTTCTCTTCCAACTCTGCTACACTGAGCTTAGAACTAGAACTCAAAATCTTGAAGAAGGTGCCTCCATGCAGCTCGAATTTGCTAATCTCCCTCCGACCTATTATGCTAATCTGCCTAACCCAGGAGGGCATTTTCCGTTTACATTTAACCAAGAGCATGCTCCGTATATTATGGATTTTCTAGGTACGAACTCAGTCTTCCTCGATGATTCCAGTGCTCCGTTTATGTTAGAGTGGATGAACAATCTCGATAGTTACCCGATCTGCTTCTGTCTGAATACCTCCGTTCTCTGGAAGGAAGATCTCGCACAGCTGTGTACGCTGCATTCGTTAGAACACGAGCTGTTGAACAGAAGAATTACGTTACTATATATAAGAAACAAGAGCCAGCTTGCTAGTAGCTTGCCGTTATTTCTAAACATGGCAAGCTGCAATGAACAGGTGATCTGGTCTATAGGCTCGAACGAGTCTCCCTTTGCCATTGAGCCGATATCTGTGACATATCAGGGCGGGATTCAGATTCAGGATACGGTTGTTATTGATATGACGATTGCCCGAACGATATTTTGGCCGGGGTACGATGGTAATTGTATCTCTGTTTTATCTAATGATCCATACTTCTCTAATATATCGAAGATCAGATCGAGCTTTCCTGCAGGTGTTGAGCTGATCGAGATTGAATTGTCATCTTAGAAGTTGTAAATACGAATTAACAAAAAGACCGCCAGCTTACTCCATTCCCAGGAGTAAGCTGGCGGTCTTTTTAACTATTGAACTATTGTATACTTAGAAATTAACGGGCAGTCCATGCGCCATCCACCGTGATGACTTCACCATTAATGAACTTCGATTCGTCCGAACCAAGGAACAAGGCCGTTTGTGCAATGTCCTCTGCTTCTCCTCCGTTGAATGGTCCGAGGTCACCGAAGGTTGCCGCACCAAGCGGGTCCAGATCTGCAAAATTAGGAGTCATGCCTGTAGCAATAGAGCCTGGTGCAATGACATTCGCACGAATCTTGCCGTTTTCACGTCCGTAGAAGGATGCAATATTTTTAACAAGACCAATCGCTGCATGCTTGGACATGGTATAAGCGGCACCACCGCGTGCACCAAGATAGCCAGCTACGGATGCAACGTTCACGATCGTTCCGCCTGTCTCTTGGGTGTTAAATACTTTGATCGCAGAGCGGCATGCATAAAATTGACCATTCAGGTTAACGCCCATTACACGCTCAAACAGCTCATTTGAAGTATTTTCTACGGAAGTCATGTTATCGAAAATACCGGCAACGTTAGCCAGGATATCCAGCTTACCGTATTCGCTAACCGCCTTTTGAATCATTGCTTCAACATCAGCTTCTTTAGACACATCTGTTCTGATGGCTACAGCCGTACCGCCTGCTGCTTGAATATCCTGCAAAGTCTCGTTCATAGAAGCCTCGTTGAACTCGGCGAGTACCACTTTTGCTCCTTCTTGTGCGTATAATTTCGCAGTTGCGCGTCCCATTCCGGACCCTGCACCTGTTACAATTGCCACTTTACCTTCTAATCTAGCCATGAATGTCGTCCTCCTTACCTTGAAACCGAATTCAAGGAATGTCGAAATTTTGTAACAAATTCAGTATAATACGACTATATACATGGCCCAATATGCAATATTTTTTGTTTTGTACGAAAACATACATAATCACGGTTTTTGTCCGTTAAAATTTTCAAAAGGAGTTTCTCATGCCCGTTCAACATCCAGACAAGCGAGTTAGACGAACCAAAGAAAATTTCAAATTAACACTGTTATCTCTGATGGAGCAGAAAAGCTTTCATGACATCACGATCACTGAGATTGTGACTGCCGCGGATTATAACCGGGGAACCTTTTATGCTCATTATGAGTCGAAGGAAGATCTGCTGGATGAAATGATAGAAGAAGTATTCGAGCTGATGACGGAAGCTCACCGCAAGCCGTATGTGGGTCTTCAGATTATTGATTTTAACAAGCTTCCACCGGATTCGATCGTATTATTCCACCACTTTCTCACGCATAAGCGATTCTATAAGGTGATGTTCGATGAGAAAACAAACTATAATTTTTATGAAAAAATGTCTAAACGATTAGATCAGCTGTTCCGAAAAGAATTTGATTTTTCCTATATCGACATTGACCCTCATATCGACATCAGCCTGTTCAGCACCTACCGGATTCACGGCATCATTGGACTCATTATGGAGTGGATCAACAATGACTTTGATCAATCCCCTGAGTACATGGGAGAACAGCTGATTCATATATTAAAATTCAAGACCCCTGTTGTGTTTGTGAAGAAAGAGTAAGTGTATTTAGTACACTTGAATTGAAATGAAAACAGTTCTTTTCAATGTAAAAGTTCTTATCAAAAAGAGCTTTAACACAGAAAAGGACTGTTTTTCAGTCTGCAGCTATAATATTGAACGGTCGAGGTAACGATCACAGCCAACCTTTGCGATGCAGCAGTGCCTCTATTTGAGCAGTGTGATGTCTATTATGCCAAACGAATCTTTGCAGTGCCGTATCAAGTGTGATCGTCCCCAGTAGTTCGGTTCGGAGCATTCGGTAAAAGTCTTCATCAAACAGACTGCTTACCAGAATATAGAAACGTTTATGCAGAATGGCTAGCAGTGTTATTGACTCATCCACTTCTGCTCTCCTATACTCTTCGAGCTCGGCCCACAGGTCCTCCCTGTAAGAGCTGGCGATCGGCACATCCTCGGTCAGAGTACGTTTAAACCGAATATAGGCATTCATATCATTATCCGCCATAGCCCAACAGGTACAAATCGACCTATAGGATAACGTAGTGGATCCATGAAATCACCAACTCCCTCTCAACATGTTATTATAAAAAATAACCCAGCCTTAAACCACGTGGATTACAGGCTGAGTTATTTTCCGAGAATATCCTTTATAGCTATTGTATCTGTTATTCACTGCTCATGTAGAGTTGAAACATCCTTGGACCGTTCCATATACCACATGTAAAAATGATCTGCTGCTTGCACCGGTACATCCTGCGCTTTATGATGAAGGACAGGCTTTGCACGATTGGTGGTTTGGATGGAAGCCAGGTCTAGACGGCGCTGGAGTATGCCTTGCGTTACTTTGACTTCGGTGATCTTGGCTCTCTTGGAAATAAACAGACTTGTAGCAAATCCTCCGCTCTTAAACTGAACGAAATGCTCTCCAATGCTGTATCTGCAGTTGAGATAATCCAGTACTCTCCATAGCACGACACAGACAAGCAAGCCAGCGGATAATACCCACCAAGCTTCATCCCAGCCAAATAGGTTCGGCTTAAAATAAACGAGCAGCGCTGTTGCAACGATCCAGATCCAGCTTGGCCTCACAAGACGCAGCCATAACGATGTACGAGGCAAACGCTGCATATCGAGAGATACTTCATAGGCCGGCAGCATCTTGGGGATCATGGCGTGGACTTTGCTCACCGGTAAAAAAGGATACAGGCTGTTCACTTCATGCTCCGCTTCCCCCACACTGCCTGCCGTGACCAGCTTGACCTCTGCCAGTCCGAGCAGCCTCTTGATGAAGGATTGGGTAATTTCAATCGCCTGTACCTTTTCTTTTGCAATGGAAAACGCAGTTTGCTCCATGACCCCTTTGGCAATATAGATCCGTTCCTCATCTGAAGAAATTTCAAAGTTTCCGTACTTAAGAAATGTAGTCACGATCCCAAGAATGACAGCCAGCACGATGATTCCGGCAATGACCAATGAGGTCATCCACCAAGAGGATAACACCGTGGACAGTATCCCCTCGGCCTGCTCCTCGATATCGATAAACTCCTGCACATTAGAGTACAGTGTCCCCACAATGGGAATAAGGACCAGGAAACTGAGCGATGTAAAAGAAGCCTTTAATACTTCCTTCCTGGTCGGCTTGAAATGGAGCGTGCGCTGCTGTGCTTCAGGAGCTTGTTCATAAGTCGCGGCATGGACCGTGTCGTGGGCCTGATCCGAAGAATCTTGTATCTGATCTGCTGTCAATTCGATCTCGTTCTCATCATTTGGAGCGCTGTCCATTTCGTTAGTTGTGTTCTTGGAATGCATAGCAGAAGCGACACGCTCTTTATTCACTTGGTCAGCGATGTACTTCTCAATGCGATCTGCTTCGGCACGAGATATCACTTGAAACTCCACAGCCGCTTCGTCCCCCGTCATCCCTGTCTCAAACCTGATGGAGGTCACCTTAAAAATTCGATGAAACAATGAAGCATGACGGTTTACATTTTGAATTTTTCTGAATGGAATCGTGCGCTTCGATTTGACGAATACCCCTTGCGCAAGATGAAAGGAGGTATCATCGAGGCGGTAACGCTCGGTGATCCAGCGCCACACGATAGTAATAAGACAACCCACGATAACCAGATAAAAAAGCCATCTTCCGTATATGACCCACTTCGCTTCGGAACCCATTTGGATAACAAACAACAAAATAATAATGGAGAAGGTATTTTTAATCAGCTTCCATACTTCAAATAGAATTAACAATGGATGATAACGTTTATCTTCGGTCATTCATCCACCTCTTTTATTTTGGCATAATAAGCGATTTGGTCTCTCAGGTCCAGCGCAACCTGCTCAGGCAGAATAGGAATACTGTGTGAAGATCCCATCGTATCTACCGATAAAGCGTACAAATTATATTTGCGAAGCAGCGGACCCTGACGGGTAGCCACCGATTGAATCTTGGTCATGGGAATTAGCTGATGGACCTCAGTCAGCGTACCGAACTTCAGCTGGAGAAACTGCTCTGTTACATCATAGCGCCAGTGTGCGTATAGCAGCTTGGGACGGATCAAGATATCCCAGACAGCATAGAGCACCGAGATGATCGTGAGTCCGATGAGAACCCAGCCGATCCAAGCATACCAGGAGAAATAATAGTCGAGAAATAACAACACCCCGAGTACTACAAACCCGATCACATTACTGATTACTGCACTGATCCACCATATTTTGACCGCATTGTCTGCTAATCGCTGCTGCGGCTCTTTCGTTTGCGAGTACAATGTACCACCTCTTATTCCGACCACCCTTATGTCTTGGTCTTCGTTTCGTCTGAATGATCGTCTAATGACAATTTTTCATATATACCTTCATTTAATGTAACAGGAGAATACTCATTTGAAAATGCTAACTCATTAATTGGTATGACTTGTTTCTACATGCTCTTCTTTGAGCCATTCATTTTTGAACTGTTCCAGCAGCTCACCAAACAAAGAATTAATCGTAGAATGAAACGAATTCACATTCATATACTCCCCCCTATCAGAGCTTGAGTCATCAGAGCAAACACTCTCAACCCTTAACAAGTGCTCTTCCTGTCATAATGGCATAAGCATAGTCGTTACGCCCGTTCTGGTTGGCAATGTCAGCCGCACGTTCCCAGTCATAGGCGATTTGGAGATGTGCAATATCCCAAGAACCTCGATCGTTTCGCGTTAGTATGACATATTTGGCGTGAGGACTACCCGATTCCATTACATGTGGAACAGGCAAATCATCTTCGTATGCGGGAAGTCCGACACTCCCTGCGTTAATAACGATTTTATCATCCAGCAGGAACTGAGTCCTGCTCACGTGACTATGCCCGCATATGATATATTGCTCCTGTATAGAGCGAAGCTCGTCCGAGAGCAATTCAGCACTTTTATAGACAATACCTGATTTAGTAGCTTGCTCCAATAAATAGGTACGATTAGATCCTGGCGTTCCATGGCAAAACAAGATATCTTCATACTTCCACGTTGACTTATAGCTGTGGACCCACCTGAGCAGCTCTGAATCCAGCAACGGTTTGACAAATTGATATGTAAGAGAATCGCTATGATCCTTCAATAATTCCTCGTCACAATTGCCCATGATATGAATCATCTGGTCGTGATCCATCAAGCGCTGAGCAGTTCCTATTGGATCGATTGGTCCGAACAACGAATCTCCCAGATTCAAAGTAATATCTATATCTCTCGTTTCAATATCCTTCAGCACCGCATTTAAAGCATATACATTACTATGAATATCTGAAATGACTGCGATCTTGTTGTACAGCATTTTAGCTATCCCCCTGCTTTTTTCAATTCAGGATGAGATTTATATTTCTTTCCCAATACCCTTATGTTTATATTTGTGCTTTAGTGATCTAATCACCAGCAGCACGCTATAGATTGCAGCAACATTAATTATGAATGGTAGGATGTCAATGGAGATATTGTCGAGAATCCAAGAACCATTATTAGGTGCGCGATCATACCGAGTAATATACTTGAACGGAACTCCAAATTCTGTTCTTTGATTACCATCAAAAGCCTGTCTTCCCGGTATGAATAATACCAATAACACGGTCAGCCAAGCGGATAGATTCAATAATCTGAAATGGATGTACATCGCAGAACACTCACCATCCTTACAGAGATTACTTTTCAAGACATCTTCTCAATGAACGGGTAACACCTGCTCGGTTGTGATTTTAAAATTTTGAATATCGAGGTCCTCATCAATGATTTGTTGCTTAGACATCCCTTCCGTATTTAGATTAAAGAGACCTTCAATATACACAGAGGCTTCTGGCTCTATTGTTTGGTTCAGCTCCATACGGATGTCTTGACCTTCCAATCGCTCCATTGCTGCTTTCGACAGAACGGGTTCAATAGATGAAACAGTAATGGGCTCCTCGCTCAAGTTCCATAGTGTAAAATTGTAGGAAACGATGGTGCCATTAGCTCCCCCGCCGAAAGCAACCATAAGAGATCTGACTTCAAGACCTTCTTGCTCTTGTTCACCCACCAAAGAACAGCCTGAAATAATTACACCAAAGAGTAACAAAATAAGTGTATAATTTATTCCTCTCTGTCTCATTTACCCTCCTTGCTCTTCAAGTGGATTCTTCGCTGTTCTTCCAGCTTTAATTTGATCTGACAGAGGTATGTATCCAACACACGGATCCGGTGACAGCTAACGAAATGAATGCAATATAGCAGCACATATAGTACGGTGAGGAAGTCCCCGTTTGCCCTAAGCTTCTCACTGCTGGAATCTACTAGCCTTTCCATATCCGCCTGCCTCCTACATTACTTTATTTCACGGTCATGAATGACGCCGAACATGCCGGTCATGCCTTGATGCATATTAAAACCGTATTTCTGATAAAAGCTTTCTTTGCCCTGAGCGGAAAATAGCCCGACAAATGCCTTCTCAGCCGCATGCTCACTTAAATATTGCTGGATCGCCCTCATGATCAGCTGTCCCAGCCCCTTACTCTGATGCTCCGACTTCACGACAATATCCTGGACGTAGAAATACATGATGCCATCGCCCACGACTCTTCCCATGCCGACAGCCTCTCCATTATATTCTATAACAACGCCATAGCAGGAATGCTGCAGTGATTGTTCAGCTGCATCAAAATTCATGACCTCTTGCCAGCCGACTGAACTGCATAAATCAATATATTCCTTCACACTTGGCATCCTGTGAATCGTTTGATATTTATGTTCGGACATTGTCGTTCGATCTCCTATTCATTGTCTTGTTGTCTGATCACTCGTCTTAATTTGGATCTCTGTAAAGAATAGCTCTCACTGCAAATCTTGGCAAGATCAGCTGCCTTCTCCACCTTGAAGGCTGATTTATAAGTCTGTACATCCACTCCAGATTCAGCCTCTGCCAGATGCGGGGTGCTCTTTTTACTCTTCCAGCTATAATATCAAGCGTGCCTCCAACGCCGATCGCGATCCGCGCATTCAGTTGATCTCGGTGCTTATCGATCCATTCTTCCGCATAAGGCGCGCCGAGTGCAACGACAAGGATATCCGGATTCGCTGAACTGATCTCCTCTAGGATTCGCCCTTCCTCGGAAGGATGGAAGAAACCATGATGCCTCCCCTTTATGATGGCACCAGGGTAGGATGATCGTATATTCGCTTCCGCGGCATGGCTCGTCTCCTCATCCGCACCTAGCAGATAGAAAGACCAATTCTTCTGATGCCCGGCGGCAAGAAGATGATAGAGAAGATCGCAGCCCGTTACCCGCTCAGGAAGGGGATCTCTTTTGACCCTTGAGACCATCACAATTCCTGCACCATCGGCGGTAAGCAGCCCGGCACGATCTACAATCTGACGAAGCGCAGCATTATGCTGACAGGACATCGCGATCTCCGGGTTCAAGGTAACGACATGGTAAAGCTCTTCCCGCTGCTTCTCTATGACCTCACTCAAGATTTGGACCGTCTCTGTCATCGTGAGCTTTGGAACTGGAATGCCCATAATTTTCGAATAGTTCTCCATGATGATAACCTCGCTTCTATACTTTATGTCCTTCGTTCGATGCATTATTTAATCCTAACGCGTTCTCATATATCGGCACTAACTCCTGCAGGTTTCTGATCGACTTGTGTGGCTTATGCTCGAGCTGATCATCCCATACGTTGTCTCTTGCCATCCATATGGCCTGAATGCCGCATTTTACTGCCCCTGCTACATCATTCTGAGGATGATCTCCGATGAACCATACATCCGCTGGGGCCATGTTTAACCTTTGTAACGCGATGGCATAGATATCCGGATGAGGCTTCTTTATCCCTGCTTCCGCTGATATGATCACGGTATCAAAATAGTCCCGAATTCCAAGCTGAGCAATCTTAGCGCCTTGCACCTGGACCGAACCATTTGTGATGACAGCCATGGGTACGCCTTTGGACTTAAAATAATCCAGAACCGGATATAGATGCTCCATCGGCTTAATGCAGCGTGGCAGCTCTTCTTTGAAGAAGGCAATGTACTCCTCAGCCGTGGGCGGATCAGACCAGCTGAGCTGACTTACCAGCATATCGTATACTTCTTTTTTATCACGGTAGCCATTCTGATCTGCTTCTCTAAACCGTTCAGCGATGAAGGCTTGCCTGCTTGCATCCGCTTGAGGGAAGTACGTTGTAATGAATCTCGAAATATAGTCTTCAATGGAAGCCTGTCGATCGGACAGCGTATCATCCAGATCAAATATTAATGCTCTTACCGGCACGAAGATCCCTCCGCTTCTTGATTCCAATGGGTATCCGTATAGCCGCGATTGATATTCCACTCTGCCAGCAAGGCTCTTTGCCGTTCTTCTAAATCTGGATACGGTGCGGCGGTGAACTCAATTTGATTAAATAAATCATCATATACTGGGAGTGGACTGCCCGCGTTTCTAAACCTTCTGAACGCACCAATCTCTTCATCATTGGCTGCCCACACCACTTTTCGAATCAACGACAGCACGATTGTACCTGTACACATCGGACAAGGCTCACAAGTAGTGTATAACGTCAGACCATTGTTGGGTATGAATTTACGGGTTGCTGGGTTTACGATAAGCTGTCCTGCTTGTCTAATCGCATCCACTTCGGCATGAGCTGTTGAATCACATTCCGAAAACACCCGATTTCTTCCCCTGCTGATGACTTTACCGTTCTCATCCACAATGACTGCTCCAATGGGGAAGGTTCCTTCATCTCTTGCTTTCATTGCTTCTTCAAATGCCATCATCAAGTATGTATAATCCTTGTCCATCACTTCACTCCTCTGGATTAAAGCATCTGTTATGCTGTGTCTACTTGTTATGTAAAAAAAGACCCGACCTCAGATAGCTTCTATCTTGGGCCGGGCCTCGGAAGTCATTACGAGCTTATGTACATAAAGCCCATCATTCCATTATTATACAGTTATTGAATACAGCTTGGAAACCTAATCTTGATATTCCTCTATTTCTACTGATGCTTGAATCCATTTCTTAACTTATCTTGTGACATTATCAAATGAATTCGGTTGAATAAAATATCCAATCTCCACCGCATGATGAATCAGCTTATTAAAGTACGCCGCGTCTGGCTCGGCACACTGCACTCCGGTGCCTGCAAGGAACTCCATCGTCTGCGGACATGTGTACCGGAACATGGAATTCTTCGCTCCATCCCCTTCCAGCTGAGCCATCGCAAGTTCGACTCCAGCCGAATCCTTCGGTTCATTGGGATTAAGCAGCCAGCCTTCGAACTCTTTCAAGTCCATTAACGTGATGTCATAGCCAGCGTCTGTAAAGTACTCGACCATACGCTCATATGGAATCGTAACCGGATTACATATGTGAAAGACTCTTCCTACGGTCTCATCCTGAAGCGCAAGCGCGGTAACGGCTTGTCCTGCGTAGTCGATCGGAGTCATATCCACTTCCCATCGTACCCGAGGGGCTCTTCTCAGCAGCAGCATCGCCTTCAGCATGCGGTAAAAAGCGTTGTTATCGATATTATTTTGGAATACCCCATTATCTGAGCGGCAGGATAAATTACCCACTCGATAAACATTCACCGGTACTCCTTCTTCACCCGCCTGTATTACCAGCTTCTCCGCTTCAAGCTTGCTATTCGTATATACATTCTCGACATATGATGTCATATAGCCGTTCCCTTGAACGATGTCGGCCCATTGTCCATTCTCAGCAAGCTCTTCTGGAATACCGAGTGTGGAAATAAAGTGGAACCGGATGCCGCTTCCTTCTCTCGCGAGAGACAGCAGGCGATTCGTGCTCTCTACATTCACATTAGCAAAATGCTTGGCATCTCCAAAGTGTCTCACATCCGCACCGCAGTGGATGATAGAATCAATCTGCTTAGCCACCAGCATTTGGTCTGCCTCACTAAGCCCCAGGTTCTCCTTCTCCAGATCTCCTTCCAATACAACAACCCGGTTCTCAATCCACTCTGCAGATTCACTGCCGAAGTAGCCCTGCATGATGTGAACCAAGCGTGCATACGGATCCATTCCCGAAGAAGAGCGGACGAGACAGTACACGATAGCATCTGAACGCTGAAGCAGCTCTGCCAGCAAATGAGAGCCTAAGTAGCCGGTTGCTCCTGTCAGCAGAATGTTTTTCTGTGCAGACGTCTTTATGCTGAAGTGATCTGGAGTACCAATGACTGCCGGATGTTCCGCTAAATCCTCAATCGGACGATTGACGATATCTATATCCCTGGCATCCTTCTCTACCGCCTGATTAAGCTCCTCGATCCGCTCGGCCAATCTAGCAATCGTTGGATACTGGAAGAAGTCATTGATCTTGAGCAATGGATAGCTTGGCTTCAGCAGGACCAGAATCTCAAGAATCTTGAGCGAATACCCGCCAATCTCGAAGAAATCATCATGAATGCTAATTCTCTGCAGATCGAGTACCTGTTCCCAGGACGCTGCGACCGCTTGCTGAATCTCATTCTCCGGTGCCATATATATCGAATCATTCTCATCTGCCTTAAGTTCATAAGCTGCGAGTTGTTTACGATCCACTTTTCCCGTAGGAGATAACGGCATTTCCACTACATGCTGCATATACGTAGGAACCATATATCCCGGAACCTTTTTGCTTAGATATTGCACAAGATCCTTCTTAGATATTGCTGCCCCATCGTTCGTTGTATAAAATGCCGCTAACAATTTGTTGCCATCCTCAGTAATTGGAATGACTGCAACGTCCTTGATATTCTCGTGCTTGGCAAAACTATTTTCAATCTCACCAATTTCAATTCGGAATCCTCTGATCTTAATTTGCGAATCCCGTCTTCCTCTGTATTCAACCTGTCCATTCGGCAATAGCCGCACCAAATCACCAGAGCGATAAAATTTCTTCCCTGAACCCGGACGGATCGGATCTGAGATAAATGCTTCCTTCGTCTTCTCCGGCTGGTTCAAGTAACCTTTGGCTACACCTACAGAGCTGATTAGCAGCTCTCCTGTAACTCCTATTGGACATAGGTCATTGTTCCCGTCCACAATATACAGCTCGTAGTTGGCAAGCGGAGTCCCGATCACAATCGTGGAGACATCCTCCGGCACGGGGTAGTCTACCTTATGTCCGGTTGCAACAACGGTAATTTCGGTAGGACCATAGAGATTCGTCACCGGAATCTGCAGCTTTTTCTGGAACATCCGTACCGTCTCTCCCGTCAGGGCTTCTCCCCCGACAGTGATGCTCTTAATCTTCTCATATTTTACTGCGGCATCTTCCGGCAGATAGGCGGCAAGTCTGTTAAAGAATACGGTTGGCAAAATGGCGATACGGGTCGCTTCTAGCTGCTCCACAGCTTCTGTAAAAGCATCGATCGAGAAACGTTCTTCATCGGACAGCAGATGCAGTCTGGCACCGCTCCCAATCGAACCGAAGATATCATACACGGAAGCATCAAAACTGAAGGTAGAGTATTGCAGAATCACATCCTCTTCCGTTAAGCCAAGATCCTGCTTGGTCGCCATCGCCAAATTGACAACCCCTTTATGGGCAATCAAGGCTCCCTTCGGCTTGCCTGTTGATCCCGATGTATAAATGACATAGGCCAGATCATCCTCGTCAATGCGGATCGCTGGCGCCGTCTCGGAATAGGAACCGTCAAGCTGATCTAAACAGACGATTTCCGGTCTATGCTCGAATCCGGCAAGCAGTGAATCCAGCTTCGGAATATAGCTGCTCTCGGTCAGGATCACCTTTGATTTCGTATCTTCGATGATATATGCATTTCTCTCCTCCGGATGGGTCGGATCAAGCGGGATATAAGCTCCTCCAGCTTTCATTACACCCAGCAGGCTTACAATCGTCTCTAAGCTTCGCTCCATAAAGAGAGACACAAATTCACCCTTGCGTATCCCCTTCTCCAAGAGCATATTTGCAATTTTGTTTGACAGCAGGTCGAGCTCCTGATAGGTAAGCTCATCCTCATTCGCGGACAAGGCGGTTCGATCTGGAAACTGCGCAGCTACCGAAGTGAACATGGACACGATGGTGGCCTGCTCCGGGAGACTCATCTTCGTGTCGTTCAGCACATCGTAGGCTCTCCAGTCTTCTTCTGTCAGAATGGGAAGACTAGAAATCGTCGTATCCATATCTCCATCTTCAAGCACACCGCTCAATAACCGCTCAAAGTGCTGCATGTATCGGCGAATGGTAGCTTGCTTGAACAGCTGCGAATCATACGAAACATGAAGGAGCCAGGTATCCGGCCCCTCCTGCACATACCAATTCAGTCTGCTGGCTTCATGATGAAGCTTCATGCCGTATATGGTTTGATATTGAACCGTGTATCCAGCTATATTCTCCACATCCGCATGACTCAGCTCTGATGAATCCAGTTGTACAAGCTTATCCAGCACCTGCTCATACACACGTCTGAACGAATCTGTTCTACTTATGGAGATACGCATAGGAAGAAGCTGTTCTCTTCTGTTTTGCACACCAATCAGCATATCATTGTCCTGAGTCATTCGGTGCAGGAATACCGCGTATCCGGCAAGCATCCATGCCTTCATATCATATAGTTCACTGTAACGCTTCAGCATTACGGGCTCGAGGTTCAGTACCTGCTCTGTCTGAGCTGCTGCCTGCTTGGCATAGTTCAATGACCCATCTGTATACAAATGAAATCCAGGCAAAGGCAGCTGCAGCTCGTCAGACCAATACTGCTTGGTTTGTTCTAACAACACGGTGGTATTCAACAGATATCAGCTCCCTTTTATTATTGCACTCTAAGTTTGTCTACTAATGATTCTAATTCGCTTGCAACCTCATTCATTTGTTCCGCTGAATCAAAAATCTTGGCAAAAGCAGCCTGCTGCTCTTGAGCACTACGCTCAATTTGACCGGAGACTACTGAATTCTTCTCAGCCATATCCGCAAGTGATTTGATTGAAGCCGTAATTTGCTCCGTTTCTGCGACCATCTGCTGTGTAGCGGCAGATACTTCTTGAATTTGGCTTGTGACGGAATCCGTCGAAACCAGGATACCTTTGAAGATCGAGCCGGTTTCTTTGACGATTTCAATTCCTTTGGCTACATTTTGCTCTCCATCACCAATGGCCTCTACAGCGAGAGCCGTCTCATCCTGGATGTATCCGATCAATTCTGCAATCTGATCTGCCGATTTCTTGGAGGCTTCGGACAGCTTCTTCACTTCATCCGCTACGACCGCAAATCCTCGTCCCTCTTCACCAGCTCTTGCCGCTTCAATACTTGCATTCAGAGACAACAGGTTCGTCTGTGAAGCAAGCTCTGTAATCACTTGAACGATCTGGCCAATTTCGCCGGAACGCATCTGCAGCTTCTCAATAATATCTACCGAGTTCTTAACCGAACGATTGATGGAATTCATCTGCTCAATGACCTGATCTACATTCTGATGTCCTACCTCAGACTGCTCCTTCATCTGCAAAGAAATCTCGGACAGCTCGGACGTATTTCCGGCAATTGTGGTCACACCGGATGAGATCTCTTCGAGCGAAACAACGCTCTCTGATATCGACACACTTTGCTTCGCAACACTATTGGTCATTTCTTCAATATTTTTCGTAATATCTACCGTATTTTCGTTGTTAACTTCAACCGCACTGAACAAGAATTTGGATTGCTCCGCGGATTGCTCGGATACCTTCTTGATCGTAGTAACCAAACGACCGATGTTACTTGCTGTGGTGTTGAATTTCTCGTTGACTTGTCCAAGCTCATCATCACTCGTTCTCAGCTGTACGGTAAAGTCACCCTTACTTATCTTATCTAGTGCACCCATCAGCTCTTTGACCGGCTTGAAGGTCTGTCTAAGTGTAATGTATTGCAATGCAAGAACGATAACGAGCGTAATCAGCAGTGCAAGAAGTGTGTATGTCAGCAGCTCCTGCTTGCCTGTTGCAATCAGACTTGCATCCACATCAATTCCCATATATGCAAATACTTCGCCTGCTCCATTCACAAAGGGATACAGTACCGTAATCCATGTACCATAATCATCGTTATAAGCAGCGGTGTAGGCTATTTCCTTGGTTTCAAGCATCTCCTTCACGCCGTCTGCATGAATTTGAGGCTGTGCGTACATGTCGCCAAGTGCCATATCTTCTGCAGCGAACATCTCAAGCACTGCAGTTGGCAGTGCAATGATCGAGGTTTGCGTACCCTCTTCCAGCTCCGGTCCAAAGATATAGCCTTGTGCTACATTGGGATGGGTCTTGGATAACTCATCAAATACAGCCGTAATTTGTTGTTGAATCGGAGAATTCGGATCCGGGTTATTTTTCGCTGCTTCCGCATCTTCCACAGATACCTGGCTTCCCAGAGCCTCCATTAATTTTCCGGAATCGGATTGAAGCTGTTTGGTCAATACATTACCTTGAATAAACTGACTGCAGCCAATAACGACAGCACCTGTAATAATGATATAGAAGCTTGTGAGTATCATATTTCTAGCAACAATGCTCAGGTTTTTGAAGCTCCATTTTTTTAACTTACTCATGTCTGACAGTTCTCTCCCTACTCATCCATATGTAGTTTCTATTTCATCTTAAATTGCATGGTAAACCTTCCAGCCTTGGGCGATGGTGTCTGCTTCCTCCTTTCTCATAGATCGCTTTAATAAACAAAAAAATGAACCTATGGACAAAATAATGCCATGGCTCATTCAAGCAACTGGCTGACATTTCCTTACGGAAGTAGTCCCTCTAGCTTTGCGTCACTGCTTTTCAACAGCTTTGCCACGTATTCAATTTACAAGTAGTGCTTAAGAACTATATAATCTTACCTTCACTAAAAGTAAACTGGTGTTCACTTTTTCTAATCGGCTTTTTTTGTTAGTTTTTTAATACTATAAGACTATTTTTTGCATAAATTCTCTATTCTCAAGTTAAATACGACCCCGTCATGACTAGTTTATAATTGCAAGGAATTATTTCACATTTCGACATAAAAAGCCCCCATCCCTAAATGGATGGAGACTCGAACCTATTTTATAATCCCTAAACCAAAAAATTTGAAACGATCTTTAGAAGGAGATTACTCCTTCTCATACAAATTGATCTTCCAGCCGTTATCCCAGTGGAGCAGCTTCTTATGGATATATCCAGAAGTTACATAGTACTGATTTAGCCTCTCGTTATCTGCCATGCAGTCCAGCCTAATCTGCTTCTTTCCTTTAATTCTTATGTAATCTTCCGCCCACAACAACAGCTCTCTGCCTACGCCTTGACCCAAATGTGATCTCTTGACGGCAAACCTGTGAATATATCCTGACGACGCCGCATCATTCAGCTCGCCCCAGACAACCGGGTCAGACCAGCAAATGTACAGCGTACCTATAATAATCCCGTCCGTTTTTGCCACAAAAAACTCCAGCTCACGATCCATAATCAATTGTTCGGTCTGCGCGAGGTTAAATTCATCAGGATGCCACTGGTTGATCCCTTTGGCCTGTATCCAGCGGGCCGCACCTGTCCACAGCTCTAATATTTCTGGACCATCCGTTAATCTTGCAGGAAGCACTTCAAGCATGAACCGATTCCTCACCTTCTGTGTCAGCGAATTGTAAAGCTCTGAATTCTCTTTCCTTGTTCGTATCTGACTGTAAGATCCTCGCCAGCGGCTTCAGTCAGGACCCGATTCCAAAATGAGATCTACTTTTACATTTGATTCGAGTTTAGCTGCTTTGTTCACTAGAGCATTATTCTCTTTAGGCAGTTTCTTTACCATCTTATATCTTCCCGGCACCGGCTTATATCCCAGCAGGTCTCGATTGATGTGAAGCATGGGATGGTTCAGAGAGTCATTATTCGTACGCAAGTACTTGATCTTCAACTGCTTCGCAAGCTGTACAGCGCTTACCTTCAATGCAAATCCGATTCCTCTGCCGCGGTACGCTTTATCTACCCCTGTATATTCATGGTACATACTCTCCGTGGAGGTCTGATGCAGCAGATGCGCTACTCCGACGTACCGATCTCCATCCAGGGCGATCAGCACATACTCGGGCCTTGAGCCGGGCAGCTCCAATGTCCACTTCTTCCATTCTTGAAAATCAAAATAATCTCCGCTAATTCCCGGAATATCTCGGCTCGTTCCTTTATACAGCTCATAGAGCTTCTGTTCGGCCTCTGGCTCTAGCATCTCGGATAAAGGCTGAATAACAATTGAAGACTGTGAAGGCATCGATGATTCCAGGCCATCATTCGATAGCTCTAGGACAGATTCGAACTGATGTCTTTCTCGATCAAATCGACGATGCTCGGCAAATGCGATAGAGGAAGCATCATTATCATTCACTTCATAATTCAGCTTGCTTGCTCCGTTCAGGACAGCCCAATTCTCAAGCTCTCTGTACAGTGCTCGGCCAATGCCTTGCTTGCGGTAATCCGGATGAACAGCCAGAAGATGATTCAGCTCTCCTGCCTCGGTCCAAGGCGCTCTCCAGGATATTCCGTAGCCCACAACCTCTCCCTTCTCATTCACAGCGACCAAGCGATACCGGTCGAATCCGGCAAGCTGTCCGTCCTCATTGATCCATAGTGATCCGGCAGCAGGAATTTTGGCATCCTCGTCAGCCAGATTCTCTGCAGATGTCGGTTCAGAGAAAACATAACCGAGAATCTCCGCGATGGAAGAATAGTCTTCTGGAGTTCTGATTTTACGAATGATATAGCTCATCATGTTCCCCCAATCTCATATTCAGCAGCATATAAAAAAAGCCCACCGTGTCTCATTTCTTCGGGTGGGTAAGGCTTGCTGCGAATAGCTCAACGACAGTATAAGATATGATCTGCCTGTCACGATATGTCGTTTGAACTGCATCTTCTCTGGAGCTCAGAATACCTCCTTGCAGCATCGCAGTGTTGAAGCCCCTCTCGATGGCTCCATTATATGTGAAAAGCACACAATGCTCCGCCGCGAAGCCAGAAACGATGACGAGCTCGACACCTTTTTCTTTAAGCATCGATTCCAGCTCTGTCTGCCAGAATGCATTGGAATGGACCTTGTTCATGGTGATATCTCCAGCTTCTATATGTATCTCCGGTATAAAATCATAAGCTGCATCGTCAGGATGATCTGCACCTTCTATATCCTTGATATGAACGACGACCTGATCATTCTCGCGAAGTCGATCCGCTACGTAATTGATATACTCACAGGCATTGTGCTTATCCTGCGGTTTAACCTGGTCCTTCAGTAATAGCTCCTGCATATCCACGATCAGTAAAGCAATCTTCAAATCGTATCCCCCATTCATTTTTCTAATCCTGTAATTCACTATACTTCATCAGGGCTCATTCGTCTTGGTAGTAAATTTCTATAACCATCTTGCCTCCTGCAGGCCAAACAATGTCTTGCTTATCTCAACTAGATCTAATGATATGCCGTATCTGCTCCACTACCTGATTCATTGTTACAATGCTTGTATCTATTAGAGTGGTTTGCATATGCTCATACCCTTGGAGTCTATCTATGCTTCGCTTAAACTCTTCCTCGGTTCGCTGATCCTGCTCCATTCTCTTCCTTAAAGCAATTTCCGAGCAAGTCAGCGTGATCGTTTCTACCTGAAACTCCAATCCGCTGAGTCTGTCCAACAGTTCATCCCTGATCTCTTCCTTATGCAGAACCCAGCTCAGGATGACGTAGTCAAATGTGGAATTGGTAAGATAATTACGAAGCAAATAGGTCATGTTGTCCATGACAATCCGAATGTTCTCCTCACTGAACACCCAAGGATTCATCATCCAGCACCAGTCCCCATCGAGCCAGACGGATCTTCCAGTGATTTATGGACCTTTTTGCTTACCGTTGTTTTGCCTACACCCATCGTTCCGTTAATAATAATTAATTTCTTCATCGCCACCTCTA
The DNA here is from genome assembly GCF_028747985.1 of Paenibacillus urinalis. NCBI lineage: Bacteria > Bacillati > Bacillota > Bacilli > Caryophanales > Paenibacillaceae > Paenibacillus > Paenibacillus urinalis. The sequence continues at coordinate 1,475,953 of NZ_CP118108.1, read as the reverse complement.
GTCACAAAATACGTCCCTTGAAGGATCTCTCAAGTCATTGAACAATGCCTTAATCTGCTTCTCGGTGTTTCTGTCGATGGAGAGCTCCGGCAAATGATCCTCATCAAAAAAGCCAACCTCTGACGTTTCCACACCTTCTTGCGGTTTGCCGCCAATGAGCTCACATCGAATAAACATCTTGTATACATAAAAGGGGGACGGCGGATGATCGTGGAACTTCTTATCATATACGCCAAGCAGGCGGACAGCCTGTACTTCATAGCCGGATTCTTCCCGCACTTCCTTTACAACAACCTCTTTGGGAGACAGCCCGATGTCCACCCAGCCCCCAGGAAGCGCCCATGCTCCATCGATCTTTTCTTTCACCATTAGAACTTTATTGTGTTGAAAAACAACCCCGCGGACGTCCACCTTCGGTGTTGCATATCCAGTCTCACTCGCGAATAGGTCTCGGATCTGATCGACTTCCACATCCACATACTCTGTCATGATTTCGATGCTGAGTGCTCTAAGCTGCTCAAAACGCTCCAAGTCAAATACGTCCTTCGAATAAGCCAGACCGGTTTGACTAATGGCCTGAATCTGCTGTGCCCACGCGAGCCATTTAAGCTGCTCCATTGACGCCTCTCCCTTGTAATAGACTAGATTACAATATCAAGCCCTTGCTATGCAGTCTTGCAATCAATTCCTTATCTTCCCTCGCCTGCTGGATCGTCTGGATAATAAAATCCGATTTCCCTTCGGTATAGGCCACACGGTCATAGGTATGCGCTGCTTGCAGCTTCTTTTTGAGCCGATTATATTCCTGCTTGACCTCTTCATGGGATTTCAGATAATCGCGAAACAGTAACTGGTTAATCCAATGCGGACCCTTGAACTTGTACACATGCAAGTGATGGGTTCCAGCTCTCCATTTTCCTTTTCGAAAAAAGAGCCGCTCTGGAAATTCCGGCTTATGTACATATTCATATCCGATCTCGTCCAAACGCTGAATAATTGTCTCATTCACGAGACTAAGCTCCTCAACCCCGGCCATCATATCAATGGTGGGTTTGGAGTCCATACCAGGAACAGCGCTGCTGCCGATATGTTCAAGGAAGACAGGAAGACTTTCGAAGCTATATCGTATTTTCTTCTGTTCATGCTCGTAGTCCTGCATCCATTCTGCGTTGTATGAAGAAATAATGACTTGTTCCATAAATGTTTCCTTTCGTGAATACATATGTGTTCAGCTATTTGTCTGCACAGGTATGATCTCAATACTCAAATCGCTGGCTATAATGTGAAAAATATTCATGCTGTTCATCAGTATTCGAATCTCAAATAAACCTCCTTCAGTTATATCAATCTCAGGGTATAGCAAGACATCCTTCATAATCCCCGGGGAGTTATTAAACACCTTCACTCCGGTAAAGCATAATTGGTACTGGTGCTTAGAGTATCCGACGACGTCAAGAAGAATATCTGCCTGTTGATGCTCCGTCCGTACATCTATAATTCTAGCATCATGCAAGTGAAATTCCTTATCTAATCTTCGAACCTCTGCTGGCAGCTGCTCTTGTATGGATTTGTAGTGTTCCCAGTATCTGTCGCAGATTGTTTTCCATTTATGGTCCCACTCCTTCTTCCATGCGCCGATCTCTGCCTTCATTTCAGGGCTGTGAATATAGCAATCCATAATGCTCTCGTCATATACGTACTTTAACAAGTGAGCAGGCAAGAATTGCAGCATATGAGGGCGCAGCCATTCAAATCGGTCTCGTGACTCCTGATAGAAGTCCCTGCCTTCTGCAGCGAGCCATTGCATCTCCTCTTGGCGCTGTTCCTCCGATTCGAAGTAGCTTCCCATGCAGCCTCTTACCTGCATTTCGTTGTATAAATCCACCGTAAAATATCTCATTTTTTCTACTCTCCGACCTATAGCGGATATTGAAGAAGAATCTGTTCACTCTTCAGCCCTTCATGAAAAAGATAATTATGGTCTGCGCCAACGACACATAGTATTTTTCGTTGCAAATTCGCCTTGATCGCATTCTTTGCCCGCTGAATCATAATCTGATTCCTGACAATCCATCTAAAATTCACTGCTGCCGGATTAACTTCATACATCCATTCATATTTTAGCTTCGTTACTTGATCAAATTCTGCGGAGTTAAATGGAATATTGCCATATGACCAAGTATCCATCTGCATTTGGAACCATTCATCATCCTGATTCTCAAGCTCTTGACGTTTCTCTTCTGGAAAAGGCACAAAAGGATCAAAATCATTCCATACATCCAGCTCAAACCAGTCAATAGGGACAAACTCTACCCCATGCTTCTCACAATAAGGAAAGATTAGCTCCCAGTACTCACTCGCTGGCTCACCCCAGTAGCCCTGCTCATGCTTATTATTCAAATACTTCTGCCAACTGTCAGGATGAACTTCACCGCAGATCAGGTCAGGCTCAAAGCGATGGATCACTTCTCGATATAGATCAAGAGAACAATGATACTGCTCTCTCAGGCTCTCATTATGAATCGTTCCCAGGATTCCAACAACGGGTCTCATGAAGGCAGCCCCTTTCATTTTAGTGTGTTATACATCTGGATATAAGGCGGTAGATAAATATCTCTCACCTGTATCAGGGAGAATGACGACTATCGCCTTCCCTTTATTCTCAGGCCTCTTTGCAAGGGTTAATGCAGCAGACACTGCTGCCCCAGAGGAAATACCGACAAGAAGCCCTTCACTTCTAGCTAGCAGCCTAGAAACTTGCATCGCTTCATCATTTCTAACCGTGACAATCTCATCAATGACAGATCGGTTAAAGTTGTCTGGAATAAATCCGGCACCAATGCCTTGTATGGAATGCAGTCCCTTTTTGCCGCCTGACAGCACTGAAGAATCATAAGGCTCCACAGCAACGACCTGAATGCTCTTGTTCTTATTCTTCAGAAATTCACCAACCCCGGAGATGGTACCTCCAGTACCTACACCCGCAACGAAGATATCAATGTTGCCTTCTGTATCTCTCCATATTTCTTCAGCTGTCGTCTGTTTATGTATTGCTGGATTAGCTGGGTTCTTGAATTGCTGAGGTATATAGGAGCCAGGTGTTTCTGCAGCTAGTTCCTCGGCCTTCTTGATTGCTCCAGCCATTCCCTCTTGTGCCGGTGTAAGTACTAATTCAGCTCCTAATGCAGTAAGCAGCTTACGACGCTCTATACTAAAGCTCTCCGGAAGCGTAATTATCAATTTATATCCTAGGGCAGCTGCAGCAAATGCCAATCCCACACCAGTATTGCCGCTGGTCGGTTCGATAAGAATTGAATCCTGTGTAATAAGCCCGCGTTCCTCCGAATCTTTAATCATGGCATAGCCAATTCTATCTTTGACACTTCCTGCTGGATTAAAGTACTCTAGCTTGGCATACATAGTAGATTCAATTTGTTGGACTTTTGAAAAATGACTTAATTCTAAGAGAGGTGTATTTCCGATAAGCTCGGTAAGGTTTTTGGCGATACGGCTCAAGTTCATCCCTCCAGCTAGATAATACCAACCAACGAGGTTGGTTATACTAAAAAGCTAACATAGATGGAAAATAAATACAAACACCTACTTGAATAATGAATTAGAATTGCGAACATATCTGTCCCCAGCGGAAGGAATTTTGGTATACTGAAGGACAACTATACATTAGTAGACTTACTGAAAGAGGTTGGACACATGGAAAAAGCGACATTTGCAGGCGGATGCTTCTGGTGCATGGTTACTCCATTTGAGGAGCTGCCTGGCATCCACGGTATCGTATCAGGTTACACAGGGGGTACTGTAGAGAATCCCACATATGAACAGGTCAAGACCGGAACGACAGGTCACTATGAAGTCGTCGAAATTACTTTTGATCCAGAGCTGTTTCCATACGAGAAGCTGCTGGAGTTGTTCTGGCCACAAATCGATCCGACCGACGAAGGCGGGCAATTCCAAGATCGCGGCAGTCAGTACAAGACAGCAGTTTTTTATCATAATGAGCATCAGCGAGAGCTTGCTCTGGCTTCCAAAAAAGAGGTAGCAGAAAGCGGGCGGTTTGATAAACCGATTGTCACTGAGATCCTGCCAGCGGCTACATTCTACCCTGCGGAAGAATATCATCAGGACTTCCATAAGAAGAATCAGAAGCATTATAAGGAAGACCGTGAGAAATCAGGCCGTGATGAATTTATTGCGGAAAATTGGAAGTAGAAAATCTCTGATATTATAAACTTCAAAAAGAGAGCCAGACACTGTAAAGCTAGGTTAACAATTCGTTAAACTCTTACAGATTTTGGCTCTCTTTATCATAGTTGCTTATATCACACAATAACATCCGCTGTCAGGTACTTGTTTTCATTTAGTATGTTTCTGACCCGCTTCAACATGTCCTTTCCTTTTAAAAGATCGCTCCCTCTGCTGAGCAGCACTCCTCTGAGTGTCGCAATCGCTTCAAACAGCTCCAGCTCTTCATCCGTATAAGCGGTTGCAGATAAACATGCGGCTCGATACACGGCTGCATTTCTATCACCTGCAAATATCCGCATAACAATGACAGACCAGGCGATATCATACCTTGCATCCCCCAGTTGCCCATTGGTCCAATCGATAATCTTGTATTGTCCTTCCTGCTCCAAAACATTGCCGAGATTAAAATCACCGTGAATCACACTGTGATGATTGAGATTTGCACGCTCCAGCAGCGGCATCAGCAGCCGCTTGATATCCTCATGCTGATCGATTGCCGGATAGAAATAGGACATAAAATCGTATTCCGGCAACAAGTCGCCAAACTCCTTATCTACCGGCAGCTTATGTATATCGGTCAACATTTTGGCGAGCTTACGAACAACCGCTGCACCCAATCGGGTAACCGGTGCTCCATCATAAGGAGTGAGCAGAACCTGATTGCCGTTCAGATCATAACCCCAGCCAAGCGGCCTGGACACGGGCATCCCATAGCTATGCAGAAGCTCAAGCAGTTTATATTGACGCCGGATATCCGGTCTGGAATCGCGATTCCATATTTTGAGCACAAGGCTGTTTTCCTCTTCATCGGGCACGATCTGGAAGACTTCGGCTTCAAGACCCGCTTCTAACGCCGTCATCTCGGGAGAGCCGCCTGGCATAAGCAGAACATCTACCAGTTCGTTTTTTTCCTCCCAACGAATATCGAGCAGATAATGACTCATCGCAATACTCCTTTTTATCCGTGTTGTAATCTATCTAATGCATACGCTGCTGCTCCAATCGTTCCTGCTCTTCCACCAAGCTGGGCTTGTTCAATCCTGCAGGCTTCTCTCGACAGCTTCAACGCATGACGATGAACCGTTTCTCTCACCGTCCCCAGCAAACGCTCTCCTGCTGCAGACATACCTCCTCCAACAATAACAATCTCGGGATTAAATAGATTAATGACGTTAGCTAAACCGAACCCGAGAATTTCACCTGTCTCCTGCATTACTTCCCTGGCGGTCTGATCCTCCAGATCGTAAGCATCTGAGATCATCTTGGCTGTGATGTGGGTATAATCCCCCTGTACCCAGTCCTGAATCATACTCTGCTGACCAGCAGCCAGCTTCTCAAGCAGCGTATTCACCATCCCGACTGCCGAAGCATATCTGCCAAGACACCCTGAGCTGCCGCATTTGCAAGGACGTCCTTCTCTATACATATTCATGTGTCCAATCTCACCTGCGCTGGAGGTCGTGCCATAGAGAACCTGTCCACCGCAGACAATCCCGGATCCAAGCCCTGTACCCAGTGTAATCAAGAAAATGTTCTGGTAGCCTGCTCCTGCCCCATGACGCCATTCTCCATATAGATTTACACGTACATCATTATCAATAAAGACAGGAAAATTGAAATGCTCCTTCATACGATCCACAACCGGGATGTTTTCCCAATCTGGAAAATTCGGCGAAAAAATAGAGAACCCTGCTTGAGGATCCAGTAGTCCTGGAATTCCCATTCCCATAACCTCAATATCCTCCTGCGACAAATTTACGGAAGCGAGCAGTTTTTGCACCGTTTCTGCGATATTGGATAATACATAAGCTGGCCCTTTTGCAGCTTCCGTCGCCACGCTCAGCTCTATTACTGTCTCAAATTGTTTCGTGTAAATCGCTGCTTTCGTATTGGTTCCGCCGAGATCAACACCGAATAAATATTTGCTCATCTGTCTGCTCCTACACTTACTTTATTATTTTTTAACCTATAAAAAAGAGATCCCTATCGGACCTCCTTTTTGCATAAGCTTCATTATTTTCTATAAGCTTTGAATCCAAAATAACATAAGAGAGAAATTATTGATATACCCATTAGAAGCTCTACGTTCTCATTATAAGTGCTTGCTGGAAGAAGCTCCAATATAAAACTAAGTCCTCCGCTCCAAGTGTCGTTCAGCAAAAAAACACTCAGGATCAAGGAATACCCAAACACAAAAAGAGCTAGCTTAGACCAATACTGTCCATCTTCCGATTTGAAAATAAAAAGTAGAGATAAAATAGAACAAATAAACAATAATGCCAACAACATGTCATCACCTGCTTCGATTAAGACTACTTGTCGATAAAATCGTTCACCTGACACAGCCATACCATGTGCACGGAGCCTGGTCCCCAATAATCCCGTACGGTAACATAAGGCTTGCCGAATTTGCGCAGCCACTTCTGCTGTGCCAGCTTATAGCCGCTGTCCAGGCAAAACTGTTCGACTCCCTGTTCATTCAGTAGAGTCAGCAGCGCCTTGATCAATGCAGAGCCTATACCCTGCCCCTGATAACTGGGGAGTACATATAAACTGCCGAGCTCACCCACATGATCCAGTGCATGCTCGGTGCACACTTTAATATCCTCTCCACAAGGCGAATACGAGATGGTGCCTACGACCATATCATCCTGCATCGCTGCGAGAAAAAGAGTACCTGCAGCATCCGATTGAAGCGCCTTCTGCAGGAGCTTTTTCTTAAGTTCAATTTCCCCGGAAAGATCCTCTTCCAGATGGGCGATGCCTTCTTTTTCAAACGTATCCGGTATGGTCTTCTCAAAAATATAATTAACCCTCTCAACATCAGCCGAACCCGCCGGTATGACCTGTACTTTGCTCAAGACATTGCTCCCTTCCTCCACATTTCAGATCTGCGATTATGAATTGCACTTGGCAGTCTATCTTTTTGGCGTGGCATGTTATACCCTGCTTAATTTCTCCACCGCCTGCTCCTCATTATCCAGGAAAAAGATATGTCGGCCCTTATTGCTCTCATATATAAAGTCCTTCAGACTCTTGCTCTCATAGATTGAATAATCCCCCACGATCGCGATATTCGTCTGGTAATTTACAAATTTCTGCATGATCTCACCAGCCAGCTTCGTCTTCAGATCAAAAAACGGCTCCGCTATTGCTGATTTATGCAGGACAATCCGGCTGGAGCCCGTCTCATACTTCACCGTTGCCATAAGATCCAAGGCAGATTGAACATCTTCAATTAATACATCCATATCACGTACAACTGCAATCTCAACTCCATTGTGCTGAACAGTCGATATTTCCATCTTTATTCCTCCCGACTTCAATAGGACAAATTCCTATGCGCTTAAAGGACCAGCAGCACGCTTATCCCCACATTCTCATTAAACACGGAATATCCATTTTCCACAACCAATCCCCCTCAAGCATTTAAGCTAGTCGGTTAATTAATAGACGAACCTGCGCTGTGCCCAGTAGCTGAACACAAAGATGGATGCCTCCGTCAGTATCTTCGCAGCAAGCAGCGGAATGATTAATTTCTCATTGTAAAAGTACAATAGTCCATAATTCAGCAGCAATATGAGCAGGACAAGTGCAAAGTACTTGGGAAAGGATTGATAAACTCTCTTCGTATGGCCTCCCGTGAACACATATCTTCGATTCATAGAATAGTTGAATACAGAGCTGCACAGCCTTGCAACGACCACCGATAATAATAGACTGCTGCTGAAATAATGAACGATGAACAATAACGCAAAATCAAGAAGTGCAGAGATCAGCGACGAAGTGCTGAACAGCAGAATCGGATAATAGATCCGCAGCGAATCGGCAACAGGACGAAAGTGAGAAGATTTATTCTCATCCAAATAAACCGTATCTATATATTCCTCTGTAATAGGATAGCCTGCTGTGTTCGCGGTCAGCAGCATGTTCATCTCATATTCGAATCGCTCGCCAGGGAGATCTGAGAGCCAGCTCAGCATGGATAAGGGAAATCCGCGCAGTCCCGTCTGTGTATCGTATACTTTATTTCCTGTCGTCAGTTTAAAAACAGCTCTCGTGACCGTATTCCCGAACCGGCTTCGGAGAGGTACCTTGCCGCTGAAGCGCCGGCTGCCGAGCACCATGCCAGGTACTGTCTGCTTCTGCACGGCTTCATATATCCGCTGTATATCATGTGGAAGATGCTGACCGTCACTGTCGGCCGTAATGATGGGGCCCGGGAGTCCGGCTCTCTGAATATGCGCAAAGCCTGTTTTTAATGCGCGTCCTTTACCCAGATTGGTCTCATGCGTGAGGACGGTACACCTTAGGGATTCTACCAATGTAAAAATCTTACTGTATGCCGGACCACTGCCATCGTCGATAACGACAATTGGGCCCAGCTCACAGCTTAGAAGCTGAATAATTAAATCAAGCAAGCGGTCATCCGGTTCATAGGCTGGAATTAGAATGGTCATCTCATTCTCCCTCCGCTACATACAGGATATCGCTGACCCCGCGTTCTTCATTTTTACCTTGAGGATTGTTCACGACCCTGCCCATGAATACCATCGTAGAGGAGCCGCCGCCGTCCAGATTATAAGCCTCTGTTGCACCGAGGTTATCCATTAGCTGTGCAAGCTCGTCCAGCGTCATTCCGCGACTGTAGCCTTTATTTCGCCCATCCACCACGACAAAAACATAATGATTCGGTTCAATCATACCGATCGCTGTCCGCGGGTTCGCAGCCTGAATGGAACGGTTGCCGAAATTGCTGTCAATCTTGACATGACTAAAATCTCCCGTGATCTCACCGTCCTGTATGAGAATCGGTCCAAAGGAGAGCGTATGGACTGCCCTGTCAGCCAGCAGCTCAGAGGAAGAAACTTCGGTCTCGTTATACGTCTGCATGGAGCCATCCGCAAACAATACCATCGCATCTCTCACCGGGCTGTCTCGATAGAGCGTTCCATTGCGAATAATGACTCCATCGCTTCGGAATCCATAGTAGTCTCCATTGATCGCGAAGATCGCATTTTTGCCTGAAGCAATATCCGAGGTATTCTCGATAATATTCGTTCCAAAGCTGTCATTCGCGAATGCTGTGCGTAAGAGATCCGCATTTTTGAGTACCACATCGGCAACATAGTAAGTAATTTGGTCCTCACCCGTACCCGTTTGTACCTGGTCAATCTGAATCTGAATATCATCACTCGTATAATTCCAGTCATCATACTCCGCCTCAGTAGTGGATGCAGAGGTATTGCTAGACTCGGCTGTACTAGCTGCTTGATTAGACTCGGCTGTACTAGCTGCTTGATTAGACTCCGCTGTCTCATCCGTGACCACAACCTCAACGTGCTCAATAAGATAGCGATCAGCAAGTCCATATAATATAACCCCCACGATGATTAGAATCATTATGGAGATGAACATCCCTTTTCTTTTCCGTATTTGACCAAGCTTCAGATCGGCTCTCATAAGAAGTCCCCTTTACATATATTCTAAGGCTGAGTATATAAAGGGTTGCTTAAATGAATCTGAAACAAAGATCCAATGCACTGACGGTTAGAATAAATCTCGCTTCGATCTTCAGATACGGAAGTGCAAAAAAAAGATGGCTTTCTCTCCTTAATAGAGAAAAACCATCTTGTATACTTTTCACAATCAGCTAAGCTTTTGCCGCTAAATATAAGGCAACTCTATGCTCCTTATGAATTGTACCACCTGCTCGGTCAACCGACTCCTGAATACGGTGGAACAACTCATCTTTAACGGGATTTGGAAGCTGTCTGTGCTTGGAGTTTGTATTCAGCAAGGATACATAAGCGGAGCTGGTGAGTGTATGTATTTCCCTATACTCTTTTACAAGCAGATGGTTAAAGAACCCCGACTTGTCAGTAATCACTCTTCTGTCTTCAATGATCTCCTCAGGAGTAGGCAGCGCAGCGTCATCCAAATGAGGAGCAAGTTCGCGGTAGTGAAGACGAATTTCCTGGTGGAGGTCATCGTACATCGGAACATGTACCGTCCAGAAGAAAGCCATTGAACCGTTATGTTTAAGCAGCTCCCACACTCTCCGGTATCCGAATTCAGGCTCAATGAAATGAAAGGCCGTTCCCGAAATCGCGAGGTCAAAAGGTGAACCCTCTCCATTCCAATCCTCAAACGCGGTATGTAGTACTTTTACTGAGGGATACCCTTTGAATTTCTCTGCAGTGAACTGTGCTAGTTGGTCACCAAGCTCAACACAGGTGATATCCGTAAAGCCTTTATCCAAGAAGCCTCCAGTCGCTTGGCCTGTTCCACAGCCGATTTCTAAGATCTTTTGGTCTTGTTTCAGGCTGCAATAATCAGCAATATCATCGAACATTTCTTTGGGATAAGCGGGTCTGAACCTCTCGTATTCACTAACGATATAATTGAAGGTTTCTTTATTCTCCATACTGCTCCGCCTCCAGTCTGAATTAACTTCTAACTATACATAGCTTGATATCGGTCGAGGTCATTGATTGCTCTTAGTCAGCTCTTCTTCGTCATCAAGATGAGTCCTGTTGACCAATTGAGCTTAGACAGATGGAAATCCTCTCTTGATTCCAGATACGATACTAGCTTGGATACCTTATCCTCATGGTCTTCAGGCCAATTCGGCTGCGGGTTCAGATCATCAATGATATACAGCCCTCCAGGCTTGACCATACCAAGCACCTCTTCCACCAGATAAAACTTGCCTGGCCATGTATCAGCGAAGATGACATCATATTGTTCGGATTTATGTTGTTCTATGTATTCGCCGCCATCCTGAGCAAATAGATGTAACCGAGGATCATCCCCCAGCACTTCCCTCGCAATATTCGAGCATTGCTCATCCATCTCAACAGAATACAGCCTGCTGTCCTGATCCATTCCATCAAGAAGCCAAGCTGTAGAGTGACCTACACCTGTTCCTAATTCCAAAATGGTGCTCTGCCTGCGATTTGCGGCTAACATCCGAAGGAAGCTACCTGTTAGATCATCACACGATGCCGTGAAGCCATATTCTGCAGCACATTTACTCACTCGTTCTGCATGCATCGGGCGCTGAACACCTTGTAATTCGTCCATGGATAAGCCTCCTTGTATGAACTGCGTAGCTAACTTATCGTTATACCTTCATTCTTTTTTTGATCATTCTGATTTGTCCCCTATGATTGATTTCATCTTCAAAGACGTGGAACCACATAAAGTAATAATTTGCTTGTTTGTCATACCAGAATTGCTCCTCATGATGAAGCCAATCATCATTTACGGTCTTAAAATAATTGAGTGTTCTATTTCTTACTTCTTCCAATTTGTTAAGGTAAAATGTGAGTTCATGCCCTCTGATCTGTTCTTGCCCGGCCGAACCTAACTCAAGTGCTGGACCCCAAATGGATAGCTCCTCATCATTGAGAAACCTTTTTTCATATGTCGAGACCTGATACGCATATTCTACAGCTGCAACATGTAATAACAAAGCACCTATGGAATTGCTCTCTGTATCCAGCAGGTAATCCAGCTGGTCCTTCGATAAGCCCTTCACTTCTTCTAAGGTTGTATATCTCACATAATTCATCATGGAAATAAGCTGACTGATCTGAGGAGTATATCCAGGGATGCTGGTGATTAGATAGATTTGATCCATATTCATCATCGTTCGCCCCTCCAAATCTTTTTATCCTATTACTGATCACAGCGTTCAACACTGCTACCTCTTAACAATCCCGAAGGAAATCTTCATGTTGGGTGCGTAGGTTAACCAGGATTGATCATTAAATTGTTTGGAGAATAACCGTTCAGCATCGTACTGCCTTCTTGCCTCTTCCGCTGTCAACCCTCTCTCTATCAGATTGATCTCAACCTGTTCGTAATCACCTGGATCTTGGCCTAATCCATCTGCACTTAATGCTTCGAAAAGCTTATTCTTCATGTCTAAATCCATATGCTGATCTAAAAAGTTCACCCGATCACTGACCCGGCACTGTACGTCCTGTAAACCTAGCTGGCTAAGAAGTACAGGTAATCTCATGCCGATATTTCCGTCTTTGCTCTTACTTCTTCTGTCTGCTTCAAACAACTTTTGAAGTATCCCCAGCTGTATGATATCGGATTGTACCTGCCCTTCGAAATAATAGTTCGACATATTTGAAATCCAATGAGGCTCAAAGCATATCACCCTGCCCGAATCTACTACGCTATCGATCATCCTCTGAAGAATAATAGATGGTTCAGCGATATGTAACAAAAAGGCGTGACTCATCGCAATATCATACTTGCCTTTTACAGTCAGCTCTTCAAGGTCAGCTACGATAAATTCTGTTGTATACGGTAAGCGAGAGAATAATTCTTTTGCTTCCTTAATCAAATCCTGGCCTTTATCTATCCCGGTATAGGTCGAACCTTCTGGCAATAAAGGCAGCAGCTTTAAACCGAGGTATCCATATCCGCAGCCGTAATCGACCACATTTACAGGCTTATGAATGTTCCACACTTTTTGCACCAGAAATTCTAGATAGTCATCGTTGTAGTACAGCCACCGCGTATTTCTAAGGTATTCGATTTGAGTATCCCAATAATATTCGGACATTGCACTGCCCCTTTACTCATTGTTATTTATTATATTTAACACGCAGCATTTTTCTATGGGGTTAAAATTAGACCACATCAAGCATTGGCTTTAAATGAAGCAGTCCCATATCCACCGATGTTTCGATATAACCCAAGATTTGAACAATCGTGAATACTTGAAGCTGCTGTTTGTTGACTTCGTCTTTGTCGTATTCCATATCACCTAGTACATAAGGGAGGAAGTGCTCAACGTCCTTGGATGTTACTTCTTCCAAATCCATAACGGCAGGAACATCACTGAGCATTTCCTTCAGTATATTTGTAAATCCATAGTGTTCTAACAATTTCCCGTTCAATGTTTGAAAGTCTTTATGATATATAGGGTATAAATCTGGATCCGCTTCCATTCTGTTTTTCAACCATGAGAGGTTAAATCCCCTGAGCCAGATATCATCCGCAATTAGATGTGTGAAATATCCTAATATATACTGTTGCTCCGCCTGTGAGCTATATTTATGTAAGAATCCTTTATAATCTATGAATCTTGTATAATTCTGTACTTCGCCTTTGAAAAAATGGGATGATTCTTTCGGAGACACAGCATCAGGCGCCACGCTTCCAAGTAAGAAGAGCGTCCGGTCTTCAATGGACAAGCTCTCTGCAATTCGATTGGCAATAATCAAGTGCATGATCCTTGAACCCATATGCTTCCTCACCTTCTTCTGTTATTTCTATAGCCCTTTAAATTTCCATCAGCATTCTAAATCATATAATAATTGTAAATTTAGTTCAAACAAAATCTACTTGAAACAACTTTTAATTCAACAAGTGATCCCTATAAAGCAAGGGCTCTCGAGTTCTAATTGTTCCTGTAAGGTTCAATTAGGCCCGAGAGCCTCATCCTTCTAAAAGCCATTCACTATTAAAATCAAACTCATAAACAATATCAAGCCAATCGTTCCAACAGCCGCAAGGATGTTAATAATCTTGTCAGCTCTGAACTTCGTCCGGACTAGCTTTAGCAGTAAATGATACAGCCCAATTCCAATAACACCACCAAGCGTATTGTTGATTAGATCCGTTATGTCACTTGCACCAATGGCAAACAAATATTGAAGCAGTTCATATACCAGACTTATAGCTGCAATAGTGGCTGCTCTTTTGAGAAATGACCACTTCGTCAGCATGCTTAGATATATCCCAACAGGAACAAAAGCAATCATGTTATATAGCAGCTCTTGTATATCTAATTCATTGTTAACGATGACCGACTCACCAAATGGAATAAGGTTAATGTTTCTGATCTCCGGTAAATCCTGCGCTGAGAATGCCATTTTGAATACGATAATCCAGGTTAACAGCAATATATAAACTGCAAATAGCAACCAAGTTAGCTTTGTGTCTCGTTCTCGTTGTGTTGTTTTCATTTTCTCTCCCTCTCTAGACAATCATCTCACTGACGAATCAACTCTATAACGATTGAAGCTGCGAATAAGTTTGATTCTCTATATTGAAATTATTGTCAGGCGGGGGGATTGTTCAAATATTGTTATTATCCATAAATTCAATACAAAAAGGCTGCGTTTCGGGCTTCAAGCAATACTCTATTCTTTTTCTAAAATCTTTCCATTGTACTTTCTCTAACGCTTCTTCAATGGGGAAAAATCCACATTCCAGGCTCTCCGGTGAACATGTTAATTCGCCTCCGATGGGCTTTGCTAAAAATAATGTATTACAAATGGAGTTCCCGACATTCTGAAATATCCCGCAAAAATTAATAATTTCAATGTCGATTCCTGATTCTTCCTTCGTCTCTCGTATTGCGGCCTGACTCAAAGATTCTCCTATCTCTACTTGTCCTCCAGGCATTTCCCAGCCTCTTCTTGGTCCTCTGATCAGTAATATTTCGTTATTATCATTGACTACAACGGCAGCTGCCGAAACGATATGCTTTGGTGGGTGCATGACGCTACTCCTTCATTTAGAAATTTGTTATCCTATGTACTGCTGTGAATTAGGTTCAAAGCTCCTCTATAATCGGCTTCCAACCCACCTTCTGGCTCCATTGATTTGCATTCATTAAAATGTCCCATACGATTTCTGCTTTTCCTTCTACATATTTATCTCTATCGTCTTTATACAGATTGGCGAGTTCATATTTAACCTCGGCGTATTTCATTTTTGCATATTCATGTTCTCTTAAATAATCTCTAAACAGCAAATTCAGCTGTTCTGACCAACTTCCACTTTGGCGTATGTGAATATGAGTCCTTCTCATGCCGCTTTTTTCTCTAAAATATCTCTTGGTTAGATCAGGATTATCTTTACGATGTTGAAAACCCATCTCTTGAAGTCCAGATTTGACTTCCTCGATATTGTCCAGAGCGGGCACTGATATTTGTATATCAATAATAGGCTTAGCCGCTAATCCCACTACAGCTGTAGAGCCTATATGATCTATCCTATGAATCGTATTTCCCAATTGACTTACAATCTGACATCTTATTTCATTATATATTTTGGGCCAGTTATCATTATAAGGCTCTATAATTACAGATTCCTTCATCCGTAAGATCACCAACTTGGAGTATAGATTACTTAATTATATTTGCAACCATGGTTATGGAAGTGCCTACTTTACCTGTCTCTTTGAAGCAAAATCGCTGGTAAAGTTTCATTGCTGCTTCATTGTGTGGATCTACACTTAATGAGATTCTTTCAATGTTCTTCTTCCTGGCTTCTTGAAAAAGTTTATTCATCAAAGCGCTTCCAATTCCGATTCCTCTATATTCTGCTAAGATCGCCATTCCGAGTTCCGGCACGTCATTATCGACATATCCAAAGCCTTTATTACTCTCATGATAGTATCGAGCTGTTATCGATCCAACCGGCTTGTCTTGTTCATGCATTGCTATGAATCCAAAATCTCCATCCCGTCCCCAGCCATCTACATACTTCGAAAGGTGTGGATCATTGATTATTTCTCTGTTGAACGGCTCCTGCCCTTCTGGAACAAACAGTGATTCGTACAACATATCCCATAAGAATGCAACATCTTCTGCTTCAATGGGTCTGATTCTATAATTCATCGTTTGTTACCACCTTTTAGCTATGATAAAGTCTTTAAAATGGTCTTTCCCCTGTCTACTGTTGAATTAGCAACAATATACGTCTTCCTCCGATAGATCATTTCCACACCTACTCTCGCAGTTTTTGTATACGTACTTTTGTTGATTTAAACTTCGAAATCTTGGATCTTACCATTTTTCGTGTAATAGATAAGCCCTTCCACTTCTTTCATTACTCTTTGAGTGCCTTGCTGACTTTCCCACCAGTTCATAGGTCTCGTGCTCTTATCTTGAGCAGGACATAATGAGTACTCAATATGTTCAGGCAAATAGGTCTTCAATGTTAAGTAGCAGCGTCGGATATGATAAAAAGTAGTGACGATGAGAACTCGTTTTATATTATTTAATCCGAAATACTGATCCAGTACTTCTCTGGATTTCAGGACATTATCTATCGTGTTCTTGGACTGGGCCTCAACGATAATATCTTGTTCAGGTACCCCAAGCTCAATCGCTTTATTCTTCATGGATATGGCTTCGGGCACCTCGAGTGCTCCACCAGACATTAATATCTTTGCGGAACGTCCAGAATTATATAATTCAACTGCATGTGGAACCCGATATTTACTGGCCGACACACTGCCAATACAAAAATAACATCGCCGTTCTCGCCATCATCCTCAATTCCACGGAATAGAATGCGGGTGAGTAAATCTTTATTATCCAATGTGATACGATCCACAGACATATCCGATATTTTCATTTCCCGACCTCTCGTATTGTTATTGTCAACTTCGGCCTAACGATCCTGAATTTCTCGGCGCATTGGATTAAAAATAATTTTCCTCCGATTTTATACTAAATACCTTGATGCTACCTGCCATTATTCATACTCAACTTGATATCATATTTCACATGCGCTTATGTATGCCTGGCACTTCATTGTTTGCCTTTAATTTCATCAATACAAAATCAATTTTTTCTTCTCCTACTCGACTTTTGAAACATTGAGACTTTACAAATCCAACCCGTTCATAGACTTTAATTGCCCGTTCGTTAAATGCAGCGACGACAAGTTGAATGTTAGATGTTTGATACTCCTCTATAATAAACTTGATAGAAGCATCCAAGAAGTTTGCACCATTACCCATCCCCGTGCGTGAAGGAGCTAATCCCAGCCCAAGGTCTAAACATTTATCATCATTGTAAATTCCTATTTCATAACCTCCCGATACACGGGCTGATTCTCCAATACAAATAAATCCAAACAACTCATTATCACTATTTAATACGTAATAATATTCACCATTCATTAACTCCGAGATCGTCTCCTCGCTGTCATCCATGTTATAGAAAGAGTAAGATTCTTCATATGTCCATTCAGCAATGGACGCAGCGTATTCTTCTGTCATTAAATAGTAGCGAAAGGATTGCATAACTCTTTATTTCTCCCTTCCTTTAGAATAAACTTTCATAAATCTCTTTAGCGCCCTCGTTAATTTCGCTTAATATTTCGCTCGGTGTTGGATTCTGAATGATTCTCAGCAGATCTTCTCTTACTTCGTTATGGAGATCCGTATTCAATTTGGGAATGAGAAAATAGATACATGAATATTGCCAGCATTCATCGTCGCTATTTAAAACCCTGTGTATTCTAGGAAGCAGATCATCCGCTTTGAATCTTGGAAGCACCGTACATAATTCTTGTGCAACAGGCCAATTAATATCCTGCAGCCATTCAAATAAATCATCCATAATTGAACTAACATCCATTCTGGGATCAAGTTCTCTCAGCTTATTAATGACCTCTAAATCATGTTTATGTTTTGGAACTAGCTGTTGGAGATCATTCATTTAGTTCACCTTATTCCTTAACTTTTAACGCCAATACCATAATTCTTGATTGTCTTATCTAACGTTAAATTGCTTTTCTCATTCCATATAAAACTCATTTCAAAAGTTCCCTCTTCAAAGAACAAAGGAAATCTTCGTTTAAACCAATCTTGCATTGGTAGCTTAGGTACATCTTCAATCTCTACCCACCGTAACTCCCCTTCTGGAGGATGATCAAGCAAATTCCCCTCAAAAGAAGTCGCCAGATAATTAAACACCATATATCTTAAGCCTTTATCCGGTTCGCAGAATTCATCGAGACCTTTGTATATGATGTCTTTAACGATTAATCCGGTCTCTTCACGCACTTCACGAATTGCACCATTAACTATACTCTCTGGAAAATCCACCTTTCCCCCGGGGCTATATATCCTGGAAATCCAAGCTTATCAGGTCTATTCATTAATAAAACCTTCGATCCATCCTGTATCATGCACATCGTATAAATTTTATGAGTTACTTCGGCTGCCAAATGGTTCAACCCTCTCTTTATATTCATTCTCTAAGATAGAAAACAAATAGGAGTCATGAAATTTTCCTTTAGCCCATATATGCTCCCTTAAGTGACCTTCCATCTTCATTCCCATTTTTCGCAATACCTTTTCTGATCCCGTATTCTCTGGCCGACAAGTTGCAAAGACTCTATGTATATTGAAGTTCTCAAATGCTAGTTTCAACAACACTTTAGATGCTTCGCTAGCGTAGCCATTGCCCCAATATTCAGAATTAAAACAGTAACCGATCTCTGCATTTTTCTCTCTGATATAAATTCCACAGCCACCAATTAATTGGTTTGTTTCTTTTAGAATGACAGCAAATTCATAATCTGTTCGCTCATTTAATTGTTGCATTGCAATTTGATGACTTACATAAGACTTTGTCTCCTCTTCATTATTGGGTCCCCACAGCGTATGCTCAGTTACCTGAGAGCTGGATGCATACTTATGTACTTCAATCCAATCATTCCTGATGAACTCACGAATAACTAATCTTGCAGTTTCTATGTGCATTATGAAATCTCCTTAATGTAATTTAGTGTTTTCTTCAATCCCACACTCTTCCTAATATCACAGCCGATGTAGGTTTATCTCGACATTCTGATCATGTTTGTGCATAATTAGCACATAAGCTTGTTTATTACATTTTTATACATATCACTATGTTTGACATTTATACAGGAGGGTTTTCCATTGAAAAAAACGTTCGCTTTTTTGCTGGTATCCACTTTATTTATTGGATCCGTTAGTTCTGCCGCTGCCAAACCTGAGGTGATTACTTACAAGAACTGTACTGAGTTAAACAAAGTCTATAAAGGCGGAGTAGCTAAATCTGCTTCAATTAAGAACAAAGGCGGGAAAACTAAATATAAGCCCTTCGTATCCAAAGAGTTATATGAAGCGAATAAGAAAAGCGATCGAGATAAAGATTTTATTGCATGTGAAAAATAATATACCACGGGACCTTCTCTATTGATGGTCCAACTATTGTCAAAATATCAGCTCGCAATCATGATTTTGCCAGATTGGGCTTAAAGCACACAACCTTTCATATTCCATACTTACTAGTAATTCCCTCCAATGTTCTAAGCATAACTTGACATCGTATAACAAAAAAGCCGCATTCAGCGGCTGATAAGCGTTTGGTGACCATGTACTGCGGCCCACCAAGTTTGAACAATGAATACTGTGTTAGACAATGATATGTCTTCCTGATTCTCTTAATTCAAGTTCTTATTCAGGAACACCAGTCTATCAATCTCTGCAAAACCAATCTTTTTATAGAATGCTTCAGCAGGAATACCACGATCCGTTAACAACGTTATGTTATTTACTCCATCTGATTCAAGCTTTTCCATTAAGAATCTCATAAGGGCTGATCCTACACCGGATTTCTGCTTCTGTACACTGACACACATTTCGTTGATAAATAACTCTTTTCCACTCCACCAATGCTTTGTAGCACCAAAGATAAAACCAATAATTTCTTCCCCTTCTTCAGCAACAACACCGATAAATCCAGGAGTATTCGTGAAATCGGTCAAGTATCGATATGCAGTATCTGATGACCATTCATCATTCCACGGCTCTTGATTAAAAACACTTATAAACGTACTTACACATGGCAAGAGGTCATTTCTATCGAATAATCTAAGTTCCATAGCTCAATCCACTCTTTTCATCGATTTATTATGTGGTCGGCTAATCTCCCAGAAGGGAGGTGATGCCCATGGAGGTCAAAGATGCACTTTCCTTAATGCTCATGTTTGGCATGTTCATTTGGGCATTGCTCACCTACATGAAAAAGAAATAGACCGCCCTGCCTAAGGTAACGGTCTATTTTTCGACCCGTCTTTCATGGCCGACTGCTCTTTATGCAGTTATTGTACTTTGGAGTCGTGTTCGCGCACGGCTCCTTACTTATTCTTACCTCAGTATAACTCATTTTATAATGCTATTATAGATTGTTTATTATTTTTATCTACATAGTGCTGTAGCATATAGTCTCCATGGTTTGCAATAAACATCTGTTAGGTCTTATGATCCGATCCATAAATCATTCACCCAGATCTTTGATTAAATACAGCAACAGATCATCATCAACTGTCACCTGGTGCCCAGGTTTTACTTCCATATTTTTATATACAATTCCTCTACCATCCATTACATATCCGCGCTTGTTATACATCATTTGAGCGTTTCCATAATCCTTATATAGTCCTACTCCTAGACCTATAGATTTGAATTTCTTCGATGCTATTCCTTCAAGCTCATCAAACATTACACTTGCGATTCCCTTTCTCCTAAACTCCTGAAAAACATTGAGGTCATTGATCTCCGGTATGTTTTCTCGTTTAAAATAGGGATATTCCGATCCAAACAATAAGTGACAGCAACCGGCCAAGGTATCTTCATAGTAAGCTAGTAAAGTAACTCTCTTACCTTCCAAATTCTCTTCTAAACAAATAGAAAAATAATCATTCGAGGTATACCATGGATATCTTTTTGAGAATTCTATGTCCAATAAGGATACGTCTTCATAACTTGAAAGTATTTTTATTGATATTGGTTTTGTCATCATCTTTAGTCCTTTTTCTCTCGATTCATAGAAGGGGTGATTCCGAATGGATGAATATGTTTTAAATTCGATATCACTACTGGTATTGCACCCACAAAATATTGGATTAATCCTCTCATCTTCTCTTCAAAATCTTCACTATCTGGTGTTCCAATATTTACTGGCGTATTCTGCTCTAAATATACTTCATTGAATAAGTGGATGTCTTTATTATATTCATTCTTTACAAATTCCTTATGTAGTTCACTCATACCAATAATGATGTCATATTTAAGAAACGCATCATGATCAAATTGAGTTCTCTTAAATTCAGATGTATCGATATGCATGTCATTCATAATTTTAAAATGAAGATCTGAATACTTACTTATGTCACTATTTGCTCTTATCCCTACAGACGCCACTTGCACGTCCGAAATATGATTATTCCTTAAATAATCTTTACAGATAAACTCAGCTATTATGCTGCGGGTATAATTATCAGTGCATAGAAATAAAATTTTCATAACAACCACTACCTTTCTATTCCATGCTTTTTTCGCCCCGCATCTACGTATTTAGCCTCATGTTTGTATAATGAATTGAATCCGAGCTCTTCCCAAAACCTTCTCCCTACCGGGTTACTTTCTAGCACAATATCTTCACTGGTTTATTTAGCTCGAGCTATCAGCTAGCAATTGCTTCTTCAGCAGCATGATCTGTCCTATATGATACGCATTGTGAATACATAAATTTGATACTACTCCCCACCATGGAGCATTATAATATGACGGGATTACAGATATTAGTTTTGCATCCGAGCTTTCCTCAATTGCCCTATTCCAATCTATAAATACAGTTTCAAGCCTCTGAAGGGACTTACTCCATTCAAGATCATTTATAGAATGTGGATTAACATAAAACGTATCCTCATTGTTTATCGTGCTGTCCAATTCGAATTGTCCGGCGTTATATCGTTCAAGCCATTTTTCATTCCAAAAAATAAGGTGGTTCACGATCGACCAGATCGATTGTTTACTCTCTGTCTCCCATGCAGCTTGTGCTGTATTTAAGTCGATTAGAATCTCATGAAGAGGAATAAACCAGCTCTTATCGTTATAACAAGCGTTTAATTGATCTAACAGAATAGATTTATAACTCACACCTGTAACCTCTTTTCTCGAACGATTTTCCGCTTCTGTTTAAAAACTACTGTCGATTCCTAGGAGTGGGAACAGCTGGATCGTTATCTCCTCCCATTCTTCTTCTCGAGGTCTCCATTCTACCGACTGCGGGCATATGTGTTCCGGCCTTGGCCAAACCAAATTTAGGCATATTCCCATAAATGCATTCATACTGTCCGGGCTGAATCATGTAAGTCTCGTGATAAATTCCCACCGTTCCATTCGTCCCCACGGATTGATTGAATTTTTTCCATTCTACAAGATGAGTTCCTCCCCGTGCATATTTCTCAAGTTGGTCATACGTCCTCCAGTATTGTAATAAGGTAATCCCTCGCCAATTCCAAAAAAACTCTGTACTCATAAATCCTATCTCCGGATTTTGGTATAGCTCTTTGATCATAGGCCCCATTGCTTTTGCTACAGGAACCCACTTATGAAAGGCCAATAGCCGATTTATTCTCATGCCAATAATGAATACAACAAAAGGACCCTCCATTTCAGCAGTATATCTACCGTGAATTACATCCGACACGTAGTTCTCTCCTTTTTTGGGTCTATATTGGGGTTAATTATAATGTATATTTATCCCTTTATAATTCCTTTCTTTTTTATGTACTTCATTAGAAATTCCGCTAATCTCAATTGTATTCTTATTGGCCCAAGACGCACTAAATTCATGATCTGATATAAAAATATTGGCTGTTGTATTTTCTAATGTCGAGTTTTTCTTAATTACTGATAATTGATAGCTATAATCGGTTGTGGCCCCACAATCCCTTTTAAAGAGTACGATGTCATAAGCTCCGTCATCGGGTTGACCTTCTCTTCTAATCTCAAGATTTCCACACATTCCGGAGGCAACGTCTGAGCCAAGATCAAGCAAAAAGTATATTGCAGTACCAAGTATGAGTACAGAGAAGAGGAAAGCAATGATTAACGTACGAGCACTAATTCTTCTCTTGCAAGATTGAACTTCTTCATTTGATAACCAATCGTCTGTTTCGTTCATCGTAATTCTCCTATTTATTTTCATTAATCTCTCCAAATAAGAATATAGTTAAATATTTGGTGTCACGTCACCTTGGTTTTTTCATCCTATTTATATCCATCTATATATTTTTCCACTAGTCACTTTTATCCTTTTTGTACTTGCCCACTGTTCTAATTCTTCTATGTTCATCTCTTCATCATTTTTGAATCTAAAGTGTAAATTCATTGAAACTAATTTTCTTCGATATAGCTTGATACCGATGCTCTGCACAAAATAGCCCTGAATGATAATCTTCTCGATTTTTTGTATGGGTACTTCAATATGATTTATCTTAATTTTATTTTCTGTGATTTCTAGCTCATTATTGTTCCTTAAGATTCTCTTCAATAACATTAATACTTGTATTGTGTTGCCTAACAATAAGATCACAAACAAGAAAATAGATTAGAAATCATCTGTTCGAAGTACAAATGATAGTAAGCAAGTAGTTAAAATCGAACTGATCACTTGGATGTACATGGAAGGAGGTATTTTGATTTCATATTTTTTGTTCGAGTACCCTATTTCACTGAATTCAGATAACGTTCTTGTATGCACGACGAGACACCACCTTAGGTTCATGAAAAAAACTTAGTACTCATTCTTGAGAGACTTGCACAGCAATGCCACCAATATCCTGAGAATAATTACTTAACGCAATGACACATACTTCATCCTCTGGAAATCTACAAAGGAAGGAACCAAATCCGTGAATCCCACCATTATGAAATAATACTTCTGATAATTGAGGCTTCTTACTATATACATCAGCTTGATTTGAATAAATTTCTTTGTGAGATGCCATAATCAGTCCTCCTTGTTATGATTTAATTCCTCAAATTAAGTCTGTATTGAATAAGTTGACTGTCCACTCCTAAGTATTCTTCACTACCAATTCTACTAATTTCTTTGAATCCTATTCTCTCAAGCATTTTTCTCGATCTAATATTCGAATCGTGTGTTTCTGCGTTAAAGACGGTAATTCCCAATTTCTTAGAAGCGTGGTCGATCATAGATTTTGCTGAATGAGATCCGAGTCCCTTCCCCCACAGCGTACTTTCACCAATTGCAATACCTAACTCAGCAGAATTGTTTTTAATACAGGCCAAGTCAGCATATCCAATGAGCCTTTTATTAAATTCTATTCCCATTCGGATAAAATCATCAGCCACATTATTTACACATTTCAGCCACCATATATATAATTCTTGTGGGTTTCTATCTTTTTCCCATCCGTTTGCTGAACAAAAAGAGTCATCCTTACTCCAATTCAGAACACAGTTATAATCATCTGCTCTTAAATTTCTTATTTTTACCGCTATTGGATTGTCATCTAGATTCATTTTCTTTCTCCTAACTTACGACAGCTTGAAGGTATTATTTGAATGCTTTCGTGTTGGGTAGGAATCAAGTCATGAGGATCTTCCTGCCGTGGATCTTCAATCTGTATCCATTCGAGAACTCCGAATCGATCTTCACAATATTCTTCCGCTTCAATCAAGGTCTCGAACCAAAAGTCTTGAGTGCAAGGTAAATTTTCTACGGTAATATAGGTAAACACGTAGACTACTTGATCAGCTTCATACACCATAACTTTCTTCACTTCACCTTCATCTTCGATATCAACAAAAGCATATTTTCTCATGGGTTTTCCTCTTATTTATGGATTAGAGTGTTTCACATGTACGTTGTTTCACTTGTTTATAAACAAGGCAGTAAAATTAACAATTAAGCTCTTGGAGGTGTTCAGATATGTGAATCGAGTTATAGTGCGTATACCCGATACGTAAATGTGATCTATATGATGCCAGTAACATTTCTGAGAAACCATCGCCACTAAACTTTAACAACCGGATCTGATATAGAGACAATGTCCACAATATGGTTTAATGCAGCTATTCCATAATGTTTGAATGGTCCTGGGTACTCTTCGGTTGCAATTGTCCCGACACTTATGTAATCCAAGTATCTTGACTTGGTGAAAACACGAAATATATTCCCTTCAAATTGCTCATAATCATCCCAAACTGTAAAGCTCTCATTTAAGATCGAGTAACCGATAAACGAGTCAAACTCAATTTGAATTATTGGAAATCGACTATCATCCTGGATTAAAGTTGACCCCCCCAAATTTATTGATCACTTGTTCATATTCACCAATATTACTTTCCTTATGGATCATAAATAGAAGTTGTAATTTCATATTTTCTTTCTCAATACATTCAACTAAATCAACATTTACTAAATCCTTTAAATATGAGTACATAATTTTTTTCACCTGTTATAAGATTTGTTTATTTATCTTCTTTCAAATATTTTCAAAATAAAACAAAATCATAAATTACGCTTTAGCCTTCAGCGCTTTACTTTAGATTATTCATGCCACATTCTTATCACTTCTTTTAATTCTAGGCCTTCAAATTGCATTTTATAGATATCTGGTTTCTTTAATTGATCTAAGAATTCTAAGCCATAATTTGAATCAAAATAATTCATCATCAATGTCATTACAAGACCGTGTGTTCCAATTGCAATTTTCTTCCCTTGGTGTTGTTTTAATATGGTGTTAAGTACTGAAACTGATCTATTCTGACAATCTGCGTTTGACTCGCCACCTGGTAAGGTATATTCAAAGTTGTAAAAGTGATGTCTAATATTAGACATCAAATCAATAATCTCTCCTGAAGCAAAGTGGCGTTCCCTGAGATCTTCAAATGTTTCTATCTCTAAGTTTAAGTGTTCAGCCAATCCCTCAACACTCAATACTGCTCGAGAATAGGGACTTGAGATTATGATGTCTATTCCTTCACCAATAAGTATCTTTGTTACTTTATCAACATCCATTTTACCCTTTGCAGTAAGCCCTCTTGTTCTTTCATTTCCATCGTCATAAGGTGATTCGGCATGTCTAACCATATAAATAGTGGTAATCATATAGACCTCCTTGATTCGCTCACATAAATAATTCTATTTTGATACCACATAACATTTGAGCATTCTTGAGTTTTCAAGTATTTTTAAGTTAAATAGCCTGGCGCGATGTACTTATAAGTGCAGACCCTCCCCCGAAACCGTTTCCACAAAATGTGTTTCAGTTCTCGTTCTGAGAACGTTAATAAGCACTTAACATTCTTTTTCCCAAAACCATTTTTATGTTTAACAATAAATCTCTGTGAGTCTCTTCATTCCATTGGTATTGATCATCCGTCCAATTTGTTTCCGGATAGGTCCATACAGGGTTTCTTCGATTGTACTCCGGTTCCCATTCATATCTCGGAAATACATGAGCATGTAAGAATGGAGCCTCATTACCATAAATTGAATAATTGATTCTCTTTGGTTTACATACTTCTTTCAGAGCATCTCCTAATAGACTCATATCAAGTAAAAAATCATTACGATCTCCGTACTCTAGATCTGTAAGCTCATTCACTTTCGGTGCTCGAATAAGCAAACAATACCCCGGCAAAAATTGGGTCAATCCGATAACAGCGTAGCCTGATTTCATCTTGGTTATGACAGTAGGATTTTCACCTCTATCTGCAAAACCTATAGGATCTGACAGAAAATTATGCTTCATAAACTCATCTCCAAGATATTGATTTCCTCTAGTGTTTTATGTAAGTTCCTTACTAAGTATGGTTTCAACTACTCTTTTATTGTCCTTATACTGCAACTTGATAAGTGATATTTCTTGCACCTCGGCTTGTATTCTCTCTAATCTTTTTGTACTGTATTGTAATGCTTCTAATAACCTCTGATCGCTTAATCGGTTTGCAATTGTACAGTGAGGTATCCATTTTTCAGGGTTGTACGTTGAATTGGAGAATACATTATATTCCTTGAAGTGATGATGATGATTGAAGTGAAGTTCTAGCAATTCCATTGTTGGATTCGGAGATAAGAATAAAGCTCCACTTTTTATGAACGTCCCCAACATGCTAAAGGTTAGACAGAGCCTTGGAGTTGAATCGTAATATTCGCAGAACCTATTCTTGAAACTAGACTCTTCCAAATCTGAATAATCAGCTATGGTTAGATGTGGCTTTCTATTCTCTATTTCGTTAGCATAGCTAGATATACCTTCCTCATTCAATTCCCCCCATAGATTATTGATTTTATGATTTGTTTCTGAGTCAAAATGAAGCACTACCCCATACAAAATATAATCACTACCTTCTATTTGATATAATTTGTGAAGACTAATTGATATTCACTGTCTCATTCTTCTTCATTACTTATTTGTAAGTAGAGTTATACAAATGCTACCCACTCTATGTTTATGAATACCTTCGTTCAATTTCTTTCTTGAATACCTTTATAGGTTCTTCATAATCAATGGGTTTAAAGATCATCTTGTTTAACCAGGCACTAAGATCATATGAATGCTCAAACACTACATTGTCACAACAAAAGGTCATTTCATTCATGGTCCCAAGAACACTCTTGTTATTTGTTTTTCCAATCTTAACGTTTCCTGCTTCCAAAAAATATTGATCAATTAAACTTTTTCTTAGTCCTTCTAACTGTAAATACTCTTTGAGTCCAAAAATGAATTTTTCCTGCAGCTTTCCGACTTGAGAACTCCTAATACCGTCAATGATTAGACATAATCGACTGGAGTCATTGACAAATATGATGTGTTTTTTTCTTAGTTGTAGGATATTTACATGCCAGCTAAATAATAGGTCGATCTCCTCGATTTCAACTGGAGCCGTTTTCATGTCTTTTAATAGTTTTTGAGTAAATCTAAGCGCTAGCATAATTTTCTCTCCTCTTTTTATATTTCATTGATTTCACATTACGTTCTTGCATTCTAGAAACCACCGGGTCTAATGCGATCAGCCTCACAGGATTACTCTCACAAGTTCGATTTTACTCTAATAAGTTTAGTCCAGCCTATATCTTGTCCGAAAAGCCCTTTTGCCTTATGTACATAAATCAAATACATCTCATTATTTGCATTAAAATCTTCCGCTGTTCGAAAATATATTCTCATTTTGTGAACCCCTGCCTCTTGTGGGCTCCAGAAGCCTATTAAGCCAAGCTGCTCTTTCTCAATAGTGCTGTTGATAATCTTTTGATTGATTAGGGTATCATACACTTTTTGCTCGTCACCAGGTCCGACTCCTATGCTAGTCGGAACAAAGTATCCATTTTCCTCGTTATTATCAAACGACATAGAATGTAATCCTGGAATGTAAGGATAGATCATATGTTGAGTATACTTGTTCTTATCAATTAAGACTTCGAGCATTACAACTTTGTGGTCCATTTTAGAGTTAGATTTAATTTTTAATACTGCTTCAACATGTACATCATCCGGCTTTATTTCTTCTTCCATTGACTCGATCAAAAAAGCGGAGAGTGCGAATATAAAAATACAACTTATTAATGCGACTGATACTTTCCACATAACTCCTCCTGTTTCTTCGCTCTTATTTGTTTTGATTAGTTTTTTACAATGATTGCAATCATTTCTTGACTTAAGGCTCAGGAGGAGCCGAGCTCGATTCCCCTAGTTGGTGCGGACGTGTCCAGGTGAATAATAAGTCTCCTGCAAATGCCCATGTCTCTTCAATTCCACATCTAACTCCGACTGGGCACATACCCGATGCGTGAATATGTTGGATTCATATACATTCAGTCAATCATTCAAAAACCGCTTTATTACTTCTTCATCCCATACTTGGACTTCAATATATCTTTCAGGGCCATGATCTCCCTTCATGTTCCATTCTTGCGGAAAACCATATTGTCTTATAATTTCTTTGATTTCATTATTGGTGTAGACTTGTTTGCGATATGGTTTGCCATCTTCAAATCTCATTGTCGGGAACAAATTTCCATATGTAAAACTTACTGACTCTTCTAAAAACTCTTCACTAGAAATAACAATTACACCTGAGTTCTTATACCACGTTGAAATCCATTCACACGATTCTAAGGTCATGTAATGCGGATAGTGGTTTCGGGGTTTCCCACCTTTCGCAATAAATTGATCGCGAGCTGTGGATTCTAATTCTCTTCTAATATTCATGTATTCACTTGACCGTTGACTTGCAAAAGTCTTTCCGTCTCTCTGAATTTGTTTTAGTACCTCTTCTGCTTCTTCAATTGTTAATTTAGATAGGTTCGTGAACGGTCCAATGTCTTTATCAAAGTAATGATAGAAATTAAATGACATTTATAGTATCCTTTCTCGGGCAGACCTAAGAGCGAACGCGACTCTGCAGGAAAACGGTGTTATACGCTGGTTCGTTCGTCTTCGAAATTCATTAACATTGCTTGTTCGCAAATAGAGCTGTACAATTAATTAATAAGTCTTTTCGGGGGTGTTCATGTATGAAGTGGAGTCATATCCGTAAGATCTACCCTAATCGTTGGGTACTAGTTGAAGCTCTTGCCACTCATTCTGACAATCACAAAAGAACTATTGAAGAAATGTCAGTTGTTTCTGAGTATGACGACCCTAAGCTAGCCTGGGCTTCATATAAAAAACTTCATTTGTCAGAACCTACTAGGGAGCTCTATATATTCTACACCGGAAATGAATTTATTGAAGTCATTGAGCAACCCTTTACCGGAGTTAGAGGTCTACGATGAAGATCCATCTTGTAGATGGTCTACCTATTGTTTCACTCCCTCTATCTTACAAGAATAAATCAACCCTTCTTAATAATGTCCTTCTGGATACAGGATGCTCAACAACCATATTTGATACTGATCTTGTTGAACCTATTGGCCTAGACATAGACTTTATCAACGGAACATCAGTTCGGATGTATGGAGTAGGTGGCTCAAGTGAATTGTGTTATCAACAGATTGTCTCTAACCTCTCTATTGGTAGCATCCTGCTCAAAGAATTCACTATCCAACTAGGACTTACCAAAGAACCTTATGGTTTCGATGCTATATTAGGAGTCGACTTTTTTTATAAATATGGGTTGAAAATTGATTTTGAGAAATTAGTTATTTCATAAAGGTTTAACGAACTTGCGTATAACGTTCCTGTATTCACGACTCAGCGCATGCTGGATGTCCGGCAAATGCCGGATCAAGGGTGTAACCCCGCAGCGTGAATCGGTGCTCAAGAGTCTTGGCGGAAACGTAATCTCGGTGAAGAAGTCGAGTATTACGTAGACCGCTGAACTGTAGATTGTCAGATCTCTGCCGAAATCGTCTCACACCCGTTGAAAATCGCAAACCTTCGGAGACAATTGTTCAGGGCTGTTCGCAACTGCGTTGTTTGCTTCACACCGTTCTCGTACCAGATGTTTTTAACAATGAGTGTTCCTGTTTTTCGCTCCACGATGATCTCGGCTCGTCCAATAAAGCTCTCTCCATATAATAGTGGCAGCACATAATAGCCGTATTTTCGTTTGATTGCAGGAATGTATATCTCCCAGGTGTAATCGAAGCCAAACAATTCGTTGATAAGTCTTCTGTCCCATATGAAATTATCTAGAGGGGCAATAAGCTCGCAACGCAGTTTCGGCTCGTTATCTTGCAGAACGTCTTCAATTAGTAGTAAATCCTCTGTAAGGCAGTACAGCATATCCTTCATTTGCTCCACGGCAACAGCAACAATGCGTGCTTCTTGTAATAGCTGGCGAAAAACTTCATTACGCTGAGCCGTTTTCAACCCCCATATATTCATCCATGCATCGGACGCACGATTCCATAAGAGACCAACAGAGCCGATTCTACGCAGCACCCGCCACTTATAATGCTCAAGCTCATCCTCGAGCGGCTCTGATGCATTCAGCAGATTTGGCTGTATGTACTTCTTGGCAATATCGTAATACTTACGAGTTCCTTTTTTATGATGGATAATCAACTCACCCGTCGAATACATCTGTTCCAGCACCGAACGGGTTGTATTGTTTCCGCTGCTCCAGTGGATGGCCGATTGCCAAGAGAAATCTCCTTCCAACTTCAAATCATTTGAACTTAGTGCACCGTAATTTTGGATATGAGCTCTTACTTGCGCTGTCAACGCTTCCATTTCGGGATAGCGTGCGCCATGTAGCCTCGCGGCTTGTCTGAACCGCTCAAAATACGGCCAATCCTCGACAGGAATAATGGACAGATTCTTGTCAGGATAATCGACAAGGCTTCTATCCTCATACAGCAGCTCGGCGAGCATTTCCTTCGTAAATCCCTTAATACGCGACTGCAGCACCAGTTCGGCGTTTTTACCGCAAACATCGATGGGGTCATATTGAATACAGCTGGCCTGCCGAGCAAAGTCCAATACGCCCTGCTTCCCACTAAATTTATATTCGCCTAGAAGCCCATGCTTCAACAACAGAAATTGCCGTGTCTGACGTTTTGTCAATTGGATCACGTTCGCACCTACCTTTTAATTTAGTAAAGTATTACTTCACGAGTATCCATATTGAAATCTCCTGCAATTTGCTCTTGAAAATATTTTGTATAACGTGAAATCCCTCATCAATTCCACTTCTAATATCGGGGAGACAAGGGACCTGTAATCACTTGAAGGTCTTTCAATAATGTAATGCAATGTATTTCTTTCAATTCATTAAAAATAAATGGCCAGTCATCATTATAGTCTTCAATAATAACTGGTTTTACGATCTTCATAGATACACTCACTTTAATATTATCTTTACGATGATTCTACTAACGTTTTGTATTGACGACGTACTGGCCCCTTAGAGTCGCTGCTTATAGTTGTGAGGCTTGTCGAACACTTAATGAAGTGACGTCCCGACGGGCTTATGGAGGCTGAATGTGGTCACTCGCTTCTCAGAGCAACCATAATCGTCAATATACTGTTAGCCGAATGAATTTCTGGAAGCAGCCATTACGTTTAGAGCGTTCTCAAAATAGCTATATACTTCATCTGCAATTCCCAAAAACTCTTCAACAAGTACATCACTATCCAAGTAACAAGCATACAGATACTCAACTAAAGCGGAGTCAATCTCGCAATAGTTTATTATGGCATTCTTCATCTCAATAATGTCATCTTGCCATACACCTGTATCTACTAAAACCAAAGAGTATAATGCACGAATTAATCTCTTTGAATACCCTTTAATATATCTAGTTTTCATCGTGTGATCACTAGCAGTAGAAAGTGAACGACGTACACGATCTACTTCTTCCTTGGTATCTGTATTTAAGTCCAGAATGAACTCTGGAGAAATAATGATCGGTGGTACTTTTTCACCAACGTCATGACCATATAGGCAAACACAAATGATCTTAACCCAAAAACCCACTCATTCGGTTTATTTAATACATCGTCAATCGAGCAAATGATCGTATCAATCTTTGTAATGAATGGATATTCTTTCAAAAGCCTGTCTTTAATGTTTGACAATCTTTCGTAATCAATATCTGTGGGATTTTCACATACAATAGTAAAGTCTGCATCTGACTTAAAAGGTTTAGCAGTTCCTTTTGGAATCGAGCCACACATATAAATGCTATGAATCTTACCTTTAAATTCGGCAAGTATATGATCTATATACTTATCAACAAAATCCTTATATTCACTTTGTATTACAATTCTATTTATAACTTTTTCTAACATCATATAGACACCTCCTAAAGAGATGTTGCTCCCTCTTTGTATTTACTTTCTTAAATACCATTAAGATGTAAAAATTGTTATCTATGTATTCTAGCTCAAAGATGCACTTTCCTTAATGCTCATGTTCGGCATGTTCATTTTGGCATTGCTCACCTACATGAAAAAGAAATAGACCGCCCTGGCTAGGATAACGGTCTACTTCCGACCCATCTTACGTGGCCGACTGCTCTTTATGCAGTTGTTGTACTTTGGAGTCGTGTTCCAGCACGGCTCCATACTTATTCTTACCTCAGTATAACTCTTTTTATAACGCTTTTATAGGTTTGTTCATTATTTTTATTTTATATAAGGTATGTAATATAGTCTGCAATAATTTCCTGACCTAGCAACTTTCCAATCTTAATTCCTGACCGCTTCAAGAACTGGTTGAACATTTTTTAAATGAACGCTCAAATAGAGATGCTTCCTTTGGTTTGAACAGGAAAGAGCCGATTAACAAGACTTCTCGCTTATATATTGTACGCATGAATAATTACCCCGTACCGCGTTAGAGAGCATCGTACACCACTTCTGCAACACGAAAAAGACAGCCTCATCACGAGCCTGTCAGTGCCGATACCTTCGGACCTTGTAAGAATCTTTACTTTTCACTTTTTTTAGAAGCCAACCAGAAGACAAGAATCACTACCGGAATGAAAATAAACCAAGGGATGTTGATTGTGCTCTGAGTGATAAAAGCAAGAACCAATAACCCGATAGCCCCAAGAATAAGCCAAAGACAACCTCTGCCGAACGTTTCCATGACTGCACTCTCCTATGCTCATCGTGTTTAAGATGTTTATGTCGGAGCTCTTGATTTATGTACAAACCTCTATAGTCGCACATATGTCGGCTTCGGAAATAAATTGCATTTACTCTCTAAACTAAAAATGGACGATGCTCCCACCATAACATCTTCAGCTACATACTCTTCAGTTCATACTTTATCTGCTGATGGATAAATATCATAGCTTCTTGGTAAACAGGATCTCCATCGGATCATTCTCTTGCATTAAACAGCCGGCGTCCTTGTACCCTAGCTTGCGGTAGAAATGTTGAGCGTCTTCATTGGATTGGGTCGAGGTCATTACTGTAGCATAGCCTTGCTGCCTCATAAGCTGCTCCCAATAGAGAACAGTCTCTTTGCCGTATCCTTTGCCACGATAAGGTTCATCAAGCCAGATCAAGTTCATGAAGGGGGTGTTATCCCAGAAGTAACCATACCTCATCCAGCCTATGACCTCAGAAGAGTGCCTTAGCATCAAAATTTCTTTATCTCTAATCTTGCTGGCGATAAGCACCTTAGAGATATGTTGATCTCGATCTGCTATGTATGTATAATCCGCCTCTGTTGCAAAATCAATCTTCATTCGATCCCCTCTTTCATAAGCAAAATTCAACTGTTATACGGCATAATAACTGGTAACTGTATGTCTTTCAATAACTTTCATCATCCATCTCACGTTCAATAGATACCCTAAATAACTATACTATAGAGATGACGACCCAGCCTTGGACCTATGGTTCGAAGACTGAGTCATGCTGTCAACTAAACAAGGGGCTCACTTCCCCACCCTCATTATATGGGCAAGCCTATACATTTCCGCGATATCATACCGCTTGATCGACTCAAATCTTCTTACCGCCTCATCAATATCTACGAGCTCCACCAGAGATACCTGCTCTCCATCCTCGGGATTTAGCGGCTTGGCGACTATCTTCACTTCACCATATCCTAGTAGACGAATAAAATTCGGATGCGGGATATGCGGGCGATAGGCAGCTTCAGCCATTGAGGAGCACTGAAAATGACCAAACGGCTGATAGGATACTAGCTCCGCCCCGATCTCTTCCATCAGCTCCCGCCTTAAGCCATCCATATAGTGTTCACCAGGCTCAAGTGTACCACCGATCAGCTCCCATCTGCCATCCTCCAGCTGCATGACGACATACTGATCACCAACGACTGGAATGATACTGATGTTGCTGATCAGCGATTCATCGGGTTCCTGTTCTATATTCAGATGAGCCGTTACCACTCCCCAATGGATCGGTCCGCTCAGTGTCTTGAACTGCTGCATCATCTCGTTCAATATATATGCCACCTCTTCTGGTTCATTATGTTTGCTTAAGCTTATAACAGAAGCAGAAGATTTACATCCTCCAGACGGAGCTACAAACTGGTGAAACAACATATTACTTCAGACAATATTAACGATGTTGACGCTGAACATATCTGCAGTTTTGATGGAATGGAAGCATCACTTCAACATCCCCATCATCCTAAAAGACCTTCCCGATCAGCACCATCACCTGGCTCTCTCCTGTTCTCCGTAGCACATAATAGCCTTCTGTCGAAGCGGTTGCGATACCATTCTGACCTACGTTGCATAGCTCGCCTGGCTTGCACGATCCATCATCTCTGACCCGCAGCTTGCCCAGCATGCCGACGGCAACCCACTCGGGTCTTTGCATCCTAGGAATATACGCTTGCTTCGGATTCCAGGCAGGGTTCAACATGGGCTGAAGCTCTGTTCGCTCGGGAGCGAGGACGGCTCCTTGTTTGTCCAATAGAGCAGGCACGGTGACCTCATGATACTTTGTTCTTCCCCACTCATCCGTCACATATCTTCCTTGCCAGCCCATTTCACCTGAGTCTGCGAGATAAGCAGGCACCGCACTGCTCACACCCAAGATGTATCGATCTCCCGGACGTGCAGTTCTGACCCTATCCCCTTCCAGAGCAATAAAATAACCAGGCTCGATGGGCTGTCCATCTACCGTCTCGAACATTTCGGCATAATCTGCAGCCGGACTGCTGACGGTCCCGTCGATTCTTACATCTCCATTGCTTAATATCTTGGCAGCCAGCCCAGGCGCTTCAGCGCTTGTCCCATTCGCCAGATACCAAGAGTACTCCTGCTCATTGGCTGCTCCGAATCTTCCCATGATGTGGACACCTTCAAGACCATTCGTGGAAGTACTCTGCCCTTCGGCATGAGCATAGTTGCTGTCAGCCATCGTGTTGACCCCTTCTGAATGAGAAGCAAGTCCTCCAGCTGTGGTGATCGCTCCTTCTGCATGTGCCGCTTGACCGCTTGATATACTCTGATTACCCTCCGCATGAGACTGGTCGCCACTCGCCACGGTACGCTGCCCCTCCGCATGAGTAAAAGCACCGCTGGCGAGATTCAGGTTCCCCTCAGTGTGGGAGGCTCTTCCGCTGGCTGTATTGTTTTCACCCTCAGCATGGGCTGCCTGACCAGATGCGGTGGTCTCCAGTCCTTCGGCATGGGAATTAAGTCCGCTCGCAATCGTCAATTCACCTTCCGCGTGCGCGTTAATGCCAGCTGCGATCGTGAGTCCGCCTTCGGCATGGGAGTTTTGCTCAATTGCCGATGTAAGAAATCCCTCAGCATGTGAGTTATCTCCATCTGCAATGGTAGCTTGACCTTCGGCATGAGCATAGAGCGCACGCGCCATGGTACCGCCGCCCTCCGCGTGCGAAGCCGATCCAGATGCAGACGTAAAATATCCTTCAGCATGGGCTGCCTCTGCACCCGCTACGGTCTGCTCCCCTTCCGCATGTGAATATAGACCGGATGCGATGGATGCTCCTCCCTCTGCATGTGAGGCATCTGCTAGCGCCTGCGTTAAGTATCCCTCCGCGTGGGCCGCCGTCTGTGTTGCTGTCGTATCCAGTCCTTCCGTATGGGATGAGCTGCCGATTGCCACCGTGTTGGTTCCTTCCGCTGTGGAACAGGTTCCTATCGCTTGTGAATTGCACAACATCGATACATCTCTCCTTCAGAATCTTTGATTCTATTATTCTATGAGAGAATATGAATAATGCCTGGGACATTGCTAGACAAGAGGTTTCTTTTACGCAAAAGGGGATGATGACTACTTTTTTCTTACTTTCATTTAATTTCTTTAGCCATGACCCAAAACTAATTTGCCAATGGCAACGCTATATATAATAGATTCATTTTAGAATAGAGAACAACAAAACAATTCCATAGAAGACTTAGTAAATAAACGTTTAAGAAATTTTCACTCTAGATCTTTCATCTTATCTTAGGAGCGATGTCATGAAAAAGAAACGCGATCGCATCTCCATTCTGCAGCTCATATGTCTCATGATCCTGTTTACGGGATGCGCTAACGTTGCCCCAGCTGCTTCTAGTCTGTCACCCGAACGTATAAACGAGTTTAGACAGGAATACCCTGCTGTACAAGGATTCCCTCCAAATATGATGGCTAGAGAGATTCCCTTCCGTCAGGTACTTGAGGTGGCAGATGCTGTGATTATCGCAGAAGTTGTGCAGCCTAATCCCAACTTCCACAGTGAATTACCTGC
The DNA here is from genome assembly GCF_028747985.1 of Paenibacillus urinalis. NCBI lineage: Bacteria > Bacillati > Bacillota > Bacilli > Caryophanales > Paenibacillaceae > Paenibacillus > Paenibacillus urinalis. The sequence goes on along the minus strand of NZ_CP118108.1, from coordinate 1,438,926 downwards.
TGAGCCCAACACGCCGGAAGAAGCTCTTGCCGAAAAAACAAATAAACAAAATCTATCGCCAGCTGTCTATGAATTTGTCTCCTATCAAGTCCGTGTAGAAGAGGTCATCTATGGTGAACCTGTGCAGGAGACAATCGATCTGTTCTATAACGCTGAATTTCAGGGATTTGAACCGCAATTAGAAGCCGGTATGAAGATTGTAACTGCGATCATGTCGGGAACTGGAGATGGACAAGAGGGGAAGTACTCATTTACCCGATACGGAACCTATTACATTGTAGAAGAGGAATATGTCCTATCTGCCTATGAGGGACATAGCGAGGAGCTGACCACCTTTGCCTCACAGACTAATGGCAAGCGTCTGGCGCATCTGATCCGTACAATTAAGGAATTGGCCCATTGACCCAGCCATAGGGTCCGTCAAGTATTGCTTGTTCTATTCCTTGTTCTATTCCTTGTTCTACTCCTTGTTTTACTTCCTTGTTCCATAGCCAATTCTATCGACTCCTCTTCCACCTCGTTTACCTCAAATTATTCAACTTAAGAGCATATCAAAAAGACCTGCGAATAAGTCATAAGGATGAACCTGTTCGCAGGTCTTGCTGATATGCTGCATTGCTATACTCGCTGTTTACAACGTATTTTCAAAACGGATGAAAATATCAATTGTATTCATTGCTGTTTTTTTACTCTTCACTCATTGCTTCTACAACATACGAATTTCAAAGGAGGTATCCCCTTTTATTAAACTTCTTACATCCTAGATCGCCTTCGCTTCCGCACCAAGCGGCAGTGTAAAATAAACCGGCTTTTGCGCTTCATTTTGCTGATATACAACCAGCAGCAGTGTTCTGCCTTCGGCAGCAGCCGGAGTACCTCCAGCCAGCACCTTCTCCAGATGGAACGGCAAAATCTCCAGTACCGCATGCTTCTGCAGCTCTTTTTCACTCAGTGCCATGCTCTCGTATATAGAAGAAATCTCTTCAGGATGCTCGATTAGGCGCTTGATATACCCTGACCAATCGCTCTTCTCCAGCGTAAGATCCCACCATATTTTGCGCGGCTTGTACTTGTGCCCAAGGAAGTAATCCAGCTTCATCAGACCAAGGATGACGTCCATGTTTGCCGTACCCCGATCCTCCAGGAATGCACGCAGACGGGTGAACAAATCCTCCAGCTGGTGGCCGATCTTCTGCCAGCCCTGTCCTTCCCAGTAATCCCCGAACGCTTGGAAGAAATCAAATGGAGAGGTGAATTCCTGCTCCATCAAGTACTTCAGTGTATGATCCATCCGGTGTGCGTTCCAGTATTTCTCCAGCACATCCTCCAGCCGTTTCAATCGGACAATATCGCTGAATGGAAGGACGTCGCTTCCCAGTATTTCATAAGGTGCATGCTCCATATACGAGTAATTATACTTGTCCGCATCGATACGAAGCCCCGTTCCCCGCAGCATTTTCAAAAATCCGAGCTGAAGCTCTTCTGGACCTAGTGCAAATACATCGTTAAAGGTCTTACGAAACGTATCGTAATCCTCCAGCGGCAAGCCGGCGATGAGATCCAGATGCTGGTCGATTTTACCGCTCTCCTTGATCTTGCTTACGGTACGGCTCAGCTTCGTAAAGTTCTGACGGCGCTTCACAAGCTCATTCGTCGGATCATTCGTGGACTGAACGCCAATCTCAAACCGGAATATACCGGGCGGCGCATGCTCCGCGAGATAATCGAGCACCTCGGGACGCATAATGTCGGCCGTAATTTCGAATTGGAACACGCAGCCTCTGTGGTTCTCGATCAGGAACTGGAACATGTCGAGCGCATAATCACGCTTGATGTTAAACGTCCGATCCACGAATTTGATCAGCTTCGCCCCGTTATCAATCAGATACAGAATATCCGCCTTGGTGCGCTCAATATCATAATACCGTACACCGACCTCTATACTGGACAGACAGAACTGGCAGCTAAACGGACAGCCGCGGCTCGTTTCGAAATACACGACTCTTTTACCGAGATCCGGGATATCCTCTGCAAAACGATGCGGCGAAGGCAGCTCATTCAGATTCGCCTTTGGACGGCCCGGCATGACGATAACCTCAGCGCCCTTGCGATAGGCAACTCCATACACGAAATGGTATTTCTGAGTCGTCTCGATCTCCGTCAGCAGCTGATGAAACGTCTCTTCTCCTTCGCCAACCACGATAAAATCGACGTTTGTTAGTCGCTCCATCCAATATTCCACATCATAAGACACCTCAGGTCCGCCGAGAATGATTTTGACCTCCGGCATGACCTTCTTCAATATATTAATGACTTTGATCGTCTCTTCGATATTCCAGATATAGCAGGAGAATCCGATGACATCTGCCCCGCGCTGATATAGATCGGACACGATGTTCATGACGGGATCCTTGATCGTATACTCAGCAAGCTCAATATCAAAATCCTTCTCGCTGTAAGCCTTCAAACAGCGAATGGCAAGTGACGTATGGATGTATTTCGCGTTCAGTGTCGATAGAATAACCTTCATTCTGCACAACCTTTTCCCTGTGGTTAATGTATAATTCATTATCGTCTAAAAATCATAATCATCATAAGGCTCGTCCACAGAACTACCGCCCTGATTCAGGAAGAAATCGAGGAACGGCTGTCCGTATTTCTTGAATTTCACTTCCCCGACCCCTTTTATCTTCAGCATGTCACGTTCGCTCTGCGGACATACCACACTCATCTCGCGCAGTGTCGCATCATTGAAAATAATATAAGAAGGCACATGCTCCTTCTCCGCCAGCTCCCTGCGAATCAGCCTTAGCTGTTCGAACACCGTTTCATTAACGGCCGAAGGTGATGTATCCCGGCTCACACGACTGCTTCTGCTGCTGCGCGATGAGGCGGTTGACGCACTTACGCGGGCGACACGCTGCATCACTTCACGCTGTCCCTTGAGCACTTCCACTGCCAGCGGCTGCAATCTTACCACAGGGTATTGACCCTCAGATAAGGTAAGATATCCTTCGGATACCATCACGTTAATGATCTCCGATATTTCCTTCTCCGAGCGATTGAACATGACTCCATGCGTAGGCAGCTGATCGAATCCATACTCCAGCACCTTCTTGTTCCGCGACCCCTTCAGCACCTGAGATACCATTGTAATGCCAAACCGTTCACGCATCCGGTGTATGCAGGAGAAGATCTTCTGCGCGTCAACAGTCATGTCGATGAGTTCCCGGTCGTCCGTACATGAGCTGCATATGCCGCAGCCTGTTCCATCATGAACCTCACCGAAATAGTCCAGCTGTGCGCTCCTGAGACATTTGGTCGTATAGCAGTAATCGATCATCTGCTGAAGCTTCCGGTAGTCATTCCGCTTCCGATCCTCATCCTGGAATTCACCCTGCTCAATCAGGAATTTCTGAGTCATGATATCCTGCGCGCTAAACAGGAGAATACACTGACTCGGCTCACCGTCCCGCCCTGCACGTCCTGCCTCCTGAACGTAGGCTTCCATATTTTTCGGCATATTGTAATGAATGACATACCTTACGTTACTCTTGTCAATCCCCATGCCGAAGGCATTCGTAGCGACAACGACTCTTATATCATCGAATAGAAAAGCCTCCTGGCTCGCCGCACGTTCGTCATCCGTCATGCCGGCATGGTAACGCCCTGCTGCAATCCCCGCAGATTTGAGCCGGCTGTACAGATCATCTACATCCTTACGGGTTGCCGCATAGATAATGCCCGCCTCATCCGCATGCTCGCGTGTGTAGTCCATAATATATTCCTTCTTGTTCTCGCCGCGCAGTACCTGCATCGCCAGATTATCCCGTCCAAGTCCGGTTACGAAGGTTTCAGGCTCGCGAAGCCGAAGCAGCTCCAGAATATCATCCATCACCGCAGGCGTTGCCGTCGCTGTGAAGGCAGCCACGATCGGCCGCTGAGGCAGATAATCTACAAATGGCGCCACCGCCAAATAGCTCGTCCGAAAATCATGTCCCCATTGAGAGACACAGTGTGCTTCATCGACAGCAACACAGGATATGGGCAGTGCCGCCATCTCATCCCGGAACCAGTCCAGCTCAAGACGCTCCGGAGCAACATATAACAGCTTCAGCTCTCCGCGCTGTGCCGCCCGAATCCGGTCATTCACTTCACGTCCAGTCAGTGTACTGTTGATATATGCAGCAGACACGCCCATGGCAAGCAGAGCATCCACCTGATCCTTCATTAGGGAAATAAGAGGTGACACCACCAGAGTGAGACCGGAATGCAGGAGCGCCGGAATCTGATAGCATATCGATTTACCGCCGCCTGTCGGCATGATACCGAGGGTATCATGTCCTCTCAATAAGCTGTCTACTATTTTCTTCTGGCCTTCCCGAAAGTCGGGATAACCGAAGTAAGTCTGAAGCAGCTCGCGTGCCTCATCCATTGTTCTTTCTTGTATACTCATTGCCGTTACTCCTCACCGTCTTTCTTGATAAGAGAACATCACCTGTTCGTATTCAGCTTACATCTATCCAGAATGAATGAACTATAGCGTTAGTTTTACGATCTCAATCTATTTAGTGTACCGAACATCCCTGCTCTACATCAAGATGCCTGGTGGATTTCATTTCAGAATTGCTTCATTTATATGTAGATTGATCCTAAAACGCAAAAAAAGGAGGTCATCTCATTGAAATGACTTCCTTTTGTCGTTCTATACCCACTCAGGTTAACTTCTGCTCATAGATTGAATTAATCTTCCATCCATTCCGGCTCATCATAGCCTGGGAAATGCTCATCCAGCAGCTTCCTAAACTCGGTGGACTGAAAATGCTCCTTCAAGCTGCGGGCAAAGTTAGTGCCTTGATCCTTACTGCGCACGACCAGCTGGTCCAAGAATTGACCTGGAACATCCTCAACATCAAGTGCCTCCTGCTCTGTAAGGCCTGCATCGACAGCAATATGCAGCGGGGCAGCAATAAGTGCTTCGTTCTTGATTCGATCGGAGAGCTGATCGATGGGTGCCTTTTCGAACTTCAAATTTTTTGGATTATCCGTGACATCTGTCTCTACAGACATCTCAGATAATGAAGCGCCTTTGCGGATGCCAATCAGATTCTCGTCCTCCAGCATCATCAGGGCACGGCTCTGCATCAAGGGTTCCTCCGGAATAATTACCGTCGTACCATCTGCAATCTGGTCATCGTCCTTGAATGTATTCGAATACAGCGCAAGCGGCTCGGTCGGAACACTGGTTAACGTCGTCAGCTGCTCCTTCCGATTATCCATGAATGTATTGATATACGCATCGATCGAACCTTCAGCAAGCTTCGTCGCTGCCTCTGATGGGTCTGTAATTTCTGTGACCTGTAAGGTGTAGCCCTGCTTCTCAAACAGATCCTTGATCGTTTTGTCGATAAATTGCTTGCCTGCACCTTCAGTCCCGGCAATCACAATTTGCTGATCCTCATCGATATTTTCCTTGCTTATGTCGTTGCTGTTCTCCTCTACCAAATGATCACCACAAGCGGCGAGCAGCAAGCTAAGTACAGCGAGAAGTGCTAGTAGATGAAACTTCTTTTTCTTCATGTTCATGATGTCTATTCTCCCTTTTCTTCATACTCTTATAAGATTTCATACTTGAGCTCATTCTATGCATCATCATTTTACCACGAACAACCTCCACAACCCAGGCGATTCCGTGCAAACTTTACCTCTTGTGTGGTATATTAACCAGGATATCAAGAACTAAACGCTTGATGGATTTGCCGTATTTTTAACCGAACCAGGAGGCCTTAAGGCATGCGAAAAAAAACGAATTATCAAGGTACAGAGGATGACTACAGCAACCGTCCACCGTCAGCCTCGAACACCAGATCACATAAAGGCAGCAAAGGACAGGCTTCAAGCTTCAAAGGATCAGCCAAATCCACTTCGAAAAAGCCTGCTTCGATTCCATCGGTGCCTGTCAAGAGCTACATCGTCCAAGAAGACGCTGAGCTGCTCCCCTACCTGCTGGCGAACTTATCCAATAAAAGCCGTAATTCAATCAAGGCACTATTGTCCCGCGGTCAGATTTCCGTTGATGGAAAGACGATAACGGCCTTTAATCATCCATTAACCAAAGGGATGACCGTAGCAGTAGATCAGGAGAAAAAAGAAGAAGCACCTCCCCTCATCGGCCTGACGATTCTGCATGAGGATGAGGACATTATCATCGTAAATAAGGATTCTGGCTTGCTGTCTGTAGCTTCCGACAAAGAACAAGAGCTTACAGCCTATCGTCAGCTGACGGCCCATGTACGTGTATCGCATCCGGCTAACCGAATCTTTATCGTTCATCGCCTTGATCGGGATACCTCAGGAGTGATGATGTTCGCCAAGAGCGAAGCCATTCAGCAGTCTCTCCAAAATGCTTGGCGTGATGCGGTCGAAGAACGAACCTATGTTGCGCTTGTGGAAGGTAAGGTCAAGCAGGAGCAGGGCACGATTACCTCCTATCTAAAAGAAAGCAAGACACTCAAGATGTATTCCACTCCCTATGCAAATGATGGGCAGAAGGCCGTTACTCATTTCAAAACACTGCAAACCAGCAACGACTATTCATTGCTTGATATTCAGCTCGAGACCGGGCGCAAGAATCAGATCCGGGTTCATATGGAGGAACTGGGACATCCGGTTGTCGGTGACAAGAAATATGGCGCTAAGGGACGAGGCATCGGCCGACTTGCGCTGCACGCCAGAGTGCTTGCCTTTACTCATCCGGGGACAGGGAAGCAAATGCGGTTCGAAACACCGATTCCCAAAGCTTTTCTCAGACCTTTTCCACCAAAGTGATCTCAGCTGGTAGCATTATACCGTTTCGCATCCACCTTATGCGATTAGTGAAATGGATTCCTTCCAACACCATATTTACTTATGCTTCCTCTTTAATTCCCAGCTATTCTGGGTAAAGTATGTACAGGACTGTACATGTTACTAGCGATACTCGGGACAGGAGGCAAGCATTCATGGCACTTACACCAGAACAGCGCATTGAGCTGCACGGGTTCAACAATCTGACCAAATCCCTCAGCTTCAATATGTATGATGTGTGCTAAACCAAGACCAAGGAAGAACGCGAAGCTTACATCGAATATATTGATGAACAATATAATGCAGACCGCTTGACACAGATACTGACGAATGTATCCCATATTATTGGAGCGCACGTGCTTAATGTGGCGAAGCAGGACTACATCCCTCAAGGGGCAAGCGTAACACTACTCGTCTCGGAAGGTCCAGTAGGCGATGCTGAAGAAGAATCGTTCGAAGAGTCACCTGGTCCGCTTCCGGATCATGTGGTGATGCATTTGGACAAGAGTCATATTACGGTTCACACCTACCCGGAGTTCCATCCCTATGAAGGAATCAGTACCTTCCGAGCTGATATTGACGTATCCACTTGTGGAGAGATTTCACCGCTGAAGGCGCTGAATTATCTCATTCATTCGTTTGATACGGATATCATGACGATCGATTACCGTGTACGCGGATTTACCCGTGATATTGATGGGAACAAGCTGTTTATTGATCATGACATCAGCTCCATTCAGAACTACATTCCATCCAGTATTCAGCAGCAATTTGATATGATTGACATCAACGTGTATCAGCACCATATTTTTCACACCAAATGCAAACTGAAAGAATTTGATCTCAACAACTATTTGTTCGGTTATACGAAGGACAAGCTGAGTGCAGAGGAACAACAGGAAATTACGGAACAGCTCAAAACAGAGATGGACGAAATTTATTATGGCATCAATATGGATGCCGGTGTCATAGACGAGAATGCAGAAGAGGATTTTATATACCAACGGGCAGTCGATATGGATACATGACATTGAGCAAAAAAAGGACAGCATCGCCGAAAGTCTAGGAATTTCGGTGCCTGCTGTCCTTTTTATATTTTAACCACGCAAGAACCTCACAGCAAACTTGGCGGCTTCATGCACCTCTTGCACAAAAGCTCTGTTTTCCTTCTCCCACTCCTGCTCATCGTCCAAGGCAATTTCCTCTATGAATTCGTTTAACAGCTCAGCCAGCTCTTTTTTGCCAGGGGCTTTGCCAGCGCCTTTACCTCTAAGCAGCTTGACTACAGAGCGAACGACGCCAAGACTCTCTTTAATGTAGGGATATTCGTCATGATCCCAAGCCTTCGGGTTGTCCATATCCAGAAATACAATCCATTGATCAAGTAAGTCGGCTGCTTTTTTAGATGTCATTTGTACCATAATATTCTTCATTTCTCTCCTTCAAAGTTTCCTTGTCCTAACGATAACCGTTGATTATGAAAGTAGCAAGTTCCGTTTGACAGCTCTTGCATATATCCGCGCACCGAGTGGAAGTATAAACCAAGTTGACGTAGGACTCCTTTTTATTTAAAATAAAGTTGTTAAGAGGTATTAACATTTAATATATTTAAACAAATTTGCAACAGGACTTGAGGTGATTGATTCGTGAAACACGAATTACTGTCTAAACTAATGAGCGGCTACATGACGAACTTTGTGGTGAAATATGCCAAGATTTTGGACAACGATCTCACCTCCTCGCAATACTTCATCCTCCAAACTTTGGCTTGGGAAGGTCCTCAGACTTCAACCTATTTCGCAGGACAGCTGGATGTAACCATGCCGGCAATTACGAATCTGACCAATAAACTCGTCAATAAAGGGTATATTGAGCGGCGGAGTGCTGAATCCGACAGACGTAAGGTTATACTGCATATTACGGATCAAGGGATGGCCTTCGAACAGAAAATGCTGGATAAGTACAAGGAGCTTACGGATGGATTATGGTCCGAGTTCTCAGAAGAAGAGATGGATCTGCTTATCGCTTCGTATCAGAAGATGCTTAAGCATTTGAATCAACCAAAGGACCCATCTCAGTCTGACAATTAAATTAATTTAGGAGGAACATATCATGGGAAGATTAGATAATAAAGTAGCCATTATTACAGGTGCAGCCGGCGGTATGGGTAAGGCAGACGCGCTTCTTTTTGCTAAGGAAGGGGCTAAAGTAGCCATTACAGACCTTCAGGAAGACAAAATCCAGGAAGTTGTAGCCGAAATTACAGCAGCTGGCGGAGAAGCGATTGGATTCAAGCATGATGTTACGTCCGAAGAAGGCTGGATCAACATTGTGAATGAAACCGTTACCAAGTTTGGGAAGATCGATATTCTTGTCAATAACGCTGGTGTGTCCAACGCGACTCCTTTTTTGGATCTTACGGTTGAAGGATTCGAAAAAACCATGTCCATCAATGTGACCAGCATTTTCCTAGGTCAGAAGTATGTCATTCCACATATGATCGAAGCTGGGGGCGGCTCCATCGTGAACATCTCTTCGATCGCTGGTCTGACAGGCGGCAGCGGCGCAGGTCCATATACTGCAAGTAAAGGCGCTGTGCGGATGCTGACCAAGGCGACGGCAGTGGATTATGCGAAGCACAATATCCGTGCCAACTCCGTTCACCCGGGTTATATCGAAACACCGATGACTGTCGATATGTTCAAGGACGAGCGCATGACACAATGGTTCCAGTCTCAAACTCCGCTCCCTCGTCTTGGTAAAGCAGAGGATATCGCTAACGGCGTATTGTTCCTGGCATCGGATGAATCCTCCTATATTACTGGAGTGGAGCTGCCCATCGACGGAGGCTATTTCGCAAAATAATTCTACGTAAAGGGAGTGTTCAATAATGTCTAATGATAAACAAATCGCAGTCATCACAGGCGCTGGAAGCGGAATCGGCAGAGCGAGCAGTGTCCAGCTTGCGAAGGACGGTTATACCGTTGTACTCGTCGATTATAATACGGAATCCGGAGAAGAGACGCTTCGTCTGATCAAGGAACAAGGCGGCGAAGGTATCTTCGTTCAGGCCGATGTTTCCAAGAGTGAGGATGTACAGAACTATGTGAATGAAGCTGTTCAAGCCTTTGGACGAATTGACTTCTTCTTCAATAACGCCGGAATTGTACAGAAATTCTCCATGTTTGATGATATCGAGGAAGCTGAATTCGACCGCATCATGTCGGTTAACGTGAAGGGCTGCTTCCTTGGGATGAAATATGTTCTGAAGGTAATGAAGGATCAGGGAAGCGGACATATTCTCAATACCGCTTCTACAGCTGGAATTCGCAGCGAGCATAGTGCGGCTGCCTATTCTGCAAGCAAGCACGCGGTTGTGGGACTTACCAAATCCGCCGCTATGGAATATGTCAAAAAAGGAATCCGCGTGAATGCTATTTGCCCAGGCGGAGTAAACACTGCCTTGACGCAAAGTGTTGCTGCATCATTCCAGCAAGGCGGGTATGTTCCTGAAGAGCTGTCCAATATGAGAATGGGACGCCCTGCGGAGTCGAACGAAATCTCCGGTGTCGTCTCGTTCATGGCATCACCTGCCTCCAGTTATATGACAGGCTCAATTGTAACGGTGGATGGCGGCCTCACTCTTTAATTTTGTGCATACTTCGTATAGATGGCTGTATCTGCATTAAGCAGGTGCAGCCTTTCTTCGTGTATGCTAAGAGATTCTGCAGCTAAAATAGACTATAATAGAATGTGTGTTGTTATTACGAGAGGAGTGCTGAGTAGACATGGATTATACTTCGAACCCGAACAACTGGTTCCATGGAAATAAGGTTCGGCTTGCCGCAGCGATTCAGCAGGATGCGCAAACACTTGCAGGTTATACAGAAGACTATGAATATTTGAGGAATTTGGACACGGATTATGCGGTTCCACAAACGGTTCAGGAGAATGAACCTAAGAGTGCACGGATGGATCACGGTGTTGAATTTATGCTGCGTACGATTGATGAAGACCGCCTTATCGGCTTTGTCGCCCTGCACAGCATCGAGTGGAACAATCAGTCGGCGAGACTTGCCATCGGTATTGGCAAGGCAAAGGACCGCAACAAAGGATACGGCAGCGATGCACTTCAGCTCATATTGCGCTATGCTTTTTACGAACTGAATCTGAGCCGGGTCAGTCTGGATGTCATTTCGTATAACGAGATTGCCTATCATGCCTATAAGAAGGCCGGTTTCGTGGAAGAGGGGCGCATGCGCCAAGCCGTTCTGCGCGGAGGTCAGAAGTACGATCGAATCATGATGGGCCTGCTGAGAGAAGAATGGGTAGCTCGCCAGCCATCCTGATCCCCCATGAGACTCCAGCCATTATGCGATATTAGAAAAAGATAGATACAGCATATTCGGTTATATGCCATATCTATCTTTTTTTTGGTTTGCTTCTACCCGTTAATTAAACCAGCACATCCTGCAACTCTGTATGCTTATCCATCACACTGCTGGCAAAAGAACACATCGGGACAACCTTTAACTCATTGTCTCGTGCATATTGGACGACTTGCTTCACCAGGTCAACTCCCACGCCTTCACCCCGAAGCTCTTCTGACACGAAGGTATGGGTAATCATGATGACGCCCGGTCCCTCCCCGCCTTCACTTCCTGGCTCAAATCCGATCGTCGCCGCCTTCTCGCCATTCTGCTCTACGTAGAATTCATTGGCTCCCTGCAATATTTCGCTCATGATATGCATCTCCTCTCTATGTGCGTCTCTCAGACGATCGTGCATTTAAACATTCCTACATACTTCTTACACTGCTTCATCTAAAAATGACGCACGATCTAATGATTTACATAGCTTGCCAAGATTCTATGAAATTTATAATGAAATTGTTTTGATTCAAAATCCGCCTATCCGCCATTTTTCTGCGATATAGCCGGTTAATTGTCCATCCCATTCGGGTAAACCATGATCTTAAGACTCCCACTCTTATTATGAATAGCCCGCTCCATTGCCTCCTGAGTCTCTTCCAAGGCATAGCGGTCGGTAATGAGTGTGTCTACTGGAATATCACCTGAAGCAAGGAACTTGATCCCATCCGGATAAGTGTTCGCATAACGGAATACACCGTAGATGTCGATCTCATTATCTGCGATGAATGGAACGTTCAGCGGAATTTCATCCTGAGCTGGAAGGCCGACAATGACGAGCCTGCCCCCGCGGCGCAGTGAAGACAGCGCTGAACTCAGTGCCCTTGGACTCCCTGCGGTCTCCCAAGCTGTATCTACACCGATTCCACCGGTAAGCTCTTTGATCTTGGCATTGGCATCCACTTGCGTTACGTTAATGGCATGTGTAGCTCCCAGCTCAAGCGCTGCCTGAAGCCGAATATCCTCTAGATCGGTAACGATAATCTGGCTCGCACCGAAGGATTTGGCTGCAGCTACCGCCATCAGGCCGACGGGCCCCATCCCCATAATGGCAACCGTCCCGCCAGGCTTAAGCTGACAGCGATTCGCAGCATGAATTCCTACTGAGAACGGCTCCACAAGTGCCGCTGCTTCATAAGATAGCTTATCCGGAATGGGAAATACGAAATCCTCCCGAATCGCTAAGTACTGAACGAACGCACCGTCTATAGGAGGAGTCGCTAGAAATTCAACATCAGGACAGAGATTATATCTGCCCTCTTTACAATAACGGCATCTGCCGCAGGTTACTCCAGGCTCAATAGCTACGCGGTCTCCTGTCTTCACACGCTTCACAAGATCCCCGGTCTCTACAATAATTCCTGCACATTCGTGTCCCAGTATAATCGGCTTCTCTACAACGAATCGCCCAATTCTGCCATGCTCATAATAATGCACATCTGAACCGCACACCCCAACCGCCATAATCTTGACAAGCACCTCGTTGGGCTTCACCTCTGGTATAGGCAGCTCCTTGAGCTCAATGTGACCTGGCTTCTCCATAATTGCTGCTTTCATTAACTTTACGTTCTCCATATTAGGCACTCTCCTTGGTCATTTGAATTGAAAGGAAATAAAATGAACGCGGTTACATAAATTACGGCTCGTTACTCCCAATAATCAGGTAGTACAGCTAAATATCACAGCTCATCTAACCTGACCCACTACTTATTTCCAAATTTTCAGTGGCAAAAAAGAGATCTTCCTCTTTCATACTACCATACTTGTATGGTAGTATGGTGAAGAAATGAGGTGAAATTTTAAATGGATTTACATATTCGTCCTCAACCGACTTCGACAAGAGAAGCCGTATACGACGCTTTGAAGGACCAAATCTTGAATTTTGACCTCATTCCGGGAACAAGCATATCCGAGAAAGAAATTGCATTAGCTTTTAATGTCAGTCGTACACCTGTACGAGAGAGCTTTCTCAGACTGGCTGGAGAAGGACTGCTTGATGTGTATCCCCAGCGCGGTACGATGGTATCTCTTATCGACCTATCTCTCGTTGAGGAGGCCCGCTTCATGAGAGAGCAGCTGGAATGCGCTGTCATAAGCCTTGCGTGTCATCAATTCTCGAAAGTGGACATTGCTGAGCTTGAGCTGCTGCTTGTTAGACAGCGTGCTTCCATGGAAGCACAGGATAACAAATCCATGTTTGAGCTTGATGAAGCCTTTCATCGCACCTTATTTACAAGATGCAGCAAGAGTAATACTTGGGCAGCAATGCAGCAAATGAACGTCCATATGAATCGTATCCGCAAGCTGCGTCTTGCAGCAGATCATGACTGGCAGCATATTTATGATCAGCATCAGCAGATGGTCGATTCCATTTCCAGACAGGATGAGGAGCGTGCGGTAAATCTCATGAAGGACCATATGAACCTGGCGATTCATGATGAACGTTTCTTAAGAGAGAAATTTCCAACTTATTTTAAACCTTGACCAATGAAAGGTGGCTGCTAACATGAAAATGGTATTCCGCTGGTTTGGCGAAGGCAACGATACGGTCACTCTGAATCAAATCAGGCAAATCCCAGGTGTCGAAGGCATCGTATGGGCGCTGCATGATGTTCCTGCGGGTGAAGAATGGCCGATGGACAAAATTCTCGAGATCAAGTCTCAGGCTGAACAGGCCGGGCTTCATCTCGATGTTGTTGAAAGCGTGAACATTCATGAAGATATCAAGCTTGGTCTTCCCTCCAGAGATCTGTACATTGCGAATTATAAAAGAACGATTGAGAAGCTTGCACAGGTTGGCGTCAAAGTCATTTGCTACAATTTCATGCCCATCTTCGACTGGCTGCGGACAGACTTATACAAGGAAGGACCTGACGGGTCCACTGCTCTCTTCTATGAGAAAGCCCGAATTCATAACATGGATCCCTTTGATCTGGTTCATCAGATCAATCAGGATTCACAGCTCACAATGCCCGGATGGGAGCCTGAGCGGCTGAAGCATTTGACCGCGTTATTTGAGGCCTACAAGAATGTTACAGAGGAAGACCTATGGGCTAATCTGGAATATTTCCTTAATGAGATCATTCCCGTTGCAGAGGCCCATGACATAAGAATGGCCATTCACCCGGACGATCCGCCATGGTCCATCTTCGGTCTGCCGCGGATTATTACAAGTCAGGACAATGTCCGTCGTTTCCTCTCTATATATAACAGTCCGAACAACAGCATTACTCTCTGCAGCGGCTCACTCGGCGCAAATCCAGGGAATGATATCGTCTCCATGATTCACGAATTCAAGGACCGAATTCCATTTGCCCATATCCGCAACGTCAAAGTATTTGATAACGGTGACTTTATGGAGACCTCCCACCGTACTCAAGATGGAACGGTTGACATTACGGGAATCGTTCAGGCATACCACGACACCGGATTTACCGGATATGCCCGTCCAGATCATGGTCGGCACATATGGGATGAGAAATGCAGACCTGGCTACGGACTGTATGATCGTGCACTCGGAATCATGTATTTATGGGGACTATGGGACGCCTACGCAAGAATAAAAGAAGGAAATAAGCTGGAAGAGCAGGTGAAGAGCATATGAGCAGCCTAAAATCACAGCCACACCACGCAAGTCTTGCCGGAAAAGTAGCTGTTATAACGGGAGGCTCCGGTGTGCTCTGCCGAGTGATGGCGGAAGAGCTGGCAAGACAAGGAGCCAAAGTCGCCATCTTGAACCGAACGGTGGAGAAGGGAGCCGCAGTCGCGGATACGATTAATCAGAATGGCGGCACCTCCATTGCGGTAGCCTGCGATGTAACGGACGAACAGAGCGTGATTACAGCTGCAGACACCGTCGCACAAGAGCTTGGCCTCTGTGACATTCTGATCAATGGCGCTGGAGGGAATCGCCCTACGGCAATAACGACGAATGAGATTTTTCAGACGGAGGATCTGACCAGAGAGGATACCGTCTCCTTCTATGATCTGAAAGTCGAGGGATTTCGTGGCGTCTTTGATCTGAATATCGTAGGCACGCTGATTCCGACACAAGTATTCTCCAAACAAATGCTCGGCAGAGAAAGCACGACCATTATCAATATCTCATCTATGAGTGCTTACTCCCCAATGACGAAGGTTCCTGCCTACAGTGCCGCAAAAGCGGCGATCAGCAATTTCACGGAGTGGCTGGCCGTTCACCTCGCTGAGGCAGGCATCCGTGTCAATGCGATTGCTCCGGGCTTCTATCTCACGGAACAGAATGAGAAGCTGCTGCTAAATGAAGATGGAAGCTTGACTGAGCGCTCGAATAAGATTATTTCTCATACACCGATGCGCAGGTTCGGCAAACCAGAGGATCTGCTTGGGACATTGCTGTGGCTGGCTGATGAGAATGCTTCCGGCTTTGTTACAGGTACGGTCATCCCGGTCGATGGAGGCTTTAACGCCTACTCGGGTGTTTAGTTCACCCATCAGAACTTATTAATTTACTGCCTCAGGTCTGCGTCATGTACGCAGGCCTTTCTTCTCATTCCATGCATACAGTTCGTCATCTATAGTTTGAAATCTCTCTCTCCCAGACGAATCAGTCCAAGCTATCAAGCCGCAGGCCATTCATTCTCTGCATCTCATGCGTGTATAGGTATTCACCTATTTCGGTGATGTCACATAGGCTAGAAGAAAAATGGAGGAATATCAAATATGCGTTTCAACGAACATTCAGCTTCACTCTACCGCCCGCAGCGGCTATGTCCAGATCCATATTATCCCTATCCTACTCCTTGCGGCCCTGTACCTTATATGATGCCTGGACCATTCCCGTATGTTAGAAATCAAGTGACTTCTTACTCTATGCACTCATACTACGGGCATCGAGCCCCATTCCAGCAGCATTCTTCTCCGATTACAGCTGATTTTACGGGAGACGGTATTCAGGATACGGCCATGCTCGCCTGGAACTACAATGCTGAGGACAGTCCATTTGCGACAGATATTACACTTATTATCCAAAATGGTGCCGGTGGTCCTGCCTTCCAGTATCAGCTTCCCGAGAGCTCGGGTTATAGTCCGACCCTATTTGCCGGTGATTTTGATGGAGACGGTGTTTCGGATCTGTTCATTGCCATTCAATCCGGCGGCTCCGGTGCTCTGACTTATAACTATTTATATTCCTATCACGGCGGTGTGCTAAAAGAGCTGTTCAACTCAGATCGATATAACAGTGAATATAACTATCGCGTAGATTATTTAGATAACTACAGGCTTCAGGTGATAAGTGAGAATAACGGGAAAAGATATCTGATCGATATATCAGATCGCGGAGCTGAGTATTTATCTGCGATTTATAACGAGAATGGAACACTGAAGCAGCCGCTCCAAGGCGATGTGCTGCCTGTAAGTGGCGTATACCCGGTAGATTTCGATCAGGACGGCATATATGAGCTTCTCACTTTTCAGGGGATTATGGGGCAGTATAATGCAGATCGATTCGGCTATGTGCAGAACGCGCTGAAGTACCAGAATGGCCGCTGGACCCTGATGAATCAGTGGGTTGCCATCTATGGAGCGGATGTAAACCAAGACCGTTAAACTGTCTTATTCATGGAAAAAGCAAAAACAGCTAACCATTAGAATGAAATCCTCCATCATGGTAGAAGTAGAGTTTGTTAAATCAACTGTCTACTATGATGGGAGCATATCAGAAGCGTGGTTAGCTGTTCTGCTGTTGAATATTCTTAGTTGTCACTTTATTTTAGTGAATGTTAAATCTAAAGCTTGAATCGTCTTTATTATAAAGTCATTATTCGCTCGAATCACAATTAGTAGCTCGGCCAACCATTCGGCCAATTCAGGTCATTGATTAGCAGCTTAGGAGCCCCGTTGTCATCTGCATCATAGGCATGTCTCACAATAACATTCGTACTGTAGATATCCTGTCCGCCGGGTCCCTTCCACTTGACATTACCTGAATCAAGCACGGTACCCCCGCCATTCAGCATATTAACACCATTCTTGTCCACATACGGTCCAGTAATGCTGGTTGAGCGGCCATAGACGATTTTGTAAGTACTGTTGACGCCCTGACAGCAGGAATCGATTGAAGCGAATAAGTAGTAATAGCCATTACGGTAAACAATGCTTGGTCCTTCAATAGCTCCGTTGTTCGATGGTCTCGCAGCGATGGAATAGATGCTGCCTGTCGGCTTCATCGTATTTTTATCCAGCTTCGTGAGCTTGATACCGCTCCAATAAGAGCCGAAGGCAAGCCACGGTTCGCCGTTCGCATCAATGACGAGATTCGGATCAATGGCATTATAATTGTTAGACGTCGTGGTCCGGAGCACTAAGCCATCATCTCTCCACTGCCCTGCACCTACACTGGAAGCGGATGCAAGACCGATCGCAGACTGGTTGGAGCCGAATGTCGAGATGGAGTAGTACAGCCATACTCTGCCGTTGTATTCTTGAATATCCGGAGCCCATACGTCGTTATGAGTTTGATTCGGTACATAAGTGCTCCACCAGGAAGGAGGACTCAGAAAGATCTGTGGGACCCGGTACCAGTTGGTGCCATTGTCCGATTTCAGCACCTGAATGCCCTGCCCTGTGGAGAACGTATACCAGCTGTTCCCTTCCTTGATGATGCTTGGATCATGCACCCCAATATCTCCTGTCAAATTCCAAAAAGCTGCAAAACCAGGTGAACTGAGTCCGAACACGGACACCGATGTAGCGAGCGCTGCCGTAAGCAGCCACTTCTTTAGCTTTTTCACTGAATATCACCGCCATGAATGGATTAGAGTCATTTAATTTAAATAAACTTAAACTATTTTAGACTCGTCAAGATTATAAAAGCGTTTACATTTTTCCGCAACTAAAATTTTACATTTTGTTCATATTTTTTAGTCGTGCCGCATCCTGTTCTCCTCTTTTGTTATTCTTTCATGTTGTTCGCATGGCAAAAATAGCTTAGAATGCAATTATCATCTATATTACATTATTACCATGGTCTGCTATTTTAGCGGGTCATCTAACGCTGCCTCACTACATAATCTACAAAACTCTCATTTTTTCGTGGAAAGGAATTCTACATATGATCTACATAAAAGATTTAATGTCCGGCATTCATATATTCAAGGCACTCAGCTCGGATGTCAGAATACAGATTATAGATATGCTGTCCAAGCATCAAAGTCTGAACCTGAATGACATTGCTACTAGGCTAAACCTGACAAACGGTGCCATTACGATGCACATCAAGAAGCTTGAGGAGAGCGGCCTGATCAACATCAACACTGCTGTCGGTAAGCATGGGATCCAGAAAATCTGTTATCTGAATGATGATAAGCTGATGGTCGATATACGAAGTCAGGATATACATAACCGATATGAAGCCGAAATCAAAGTCGGACACTACAGTAATTATAAGGCTCTACCTACCTGCGGCCTTGCTACGAAGGACAGCATCGTTGGCGATTTTGATGAACCGAGGTATTTTGCTGATCCCATGCGGATTGACGCTGAGCTGATCTGGCTGTCAGAAGGCTTCCTTGAATACCGAATTCCTAATTACCTCAAATCAAATGAGTCGTTCAAGGAGATTCAATTCTCGATGGAGCTGGGTTCAGAAGCACCCGGATTTAATAACAACTACCCTTCCGATATCTATTTCTATTTGAATGGAATTGAGCTGGGCTGCTGGACAAGTCCGGGGGATTTCGGAGATAAGCGAGGGGCATTTAACCCGGAATGGTGGCCGCCGCATCTGAACCAGTATGGCATGCTGAAGCTGATTCGAATCAACGAGGAAGGCAGCTATGTTGACGGATGCCGAATTTCAGATGTTACCCTGAAGGATATTGCGCTTGACTATAAGAGTGATATTCGATTCCGTATCGCGGTAACCGATCATCCTGTCAACAAAGGCGGTCTTACTGTATACGGCAAGCATTTCGGCAATTACAGCCAGGACATTCTGGCACGGGTATTGTATCATGTCGAAGGCGAATAATCATTTTATAATCGCATTTAGCTTCATAACGTCATAGAGGTCTGCAGCATTCGCGATGCTCATCATATCCAAGTCGCGATGCTGGCAGGCTTTTATTACTTGTATAAGAAGAGGTACCCTTAGTCTGCATTATAATGCATGTGGAAATAATGGAAGATATGATAGAATGGAAGTTCTGATTTGTCAGGAAAATGAATGATAAAGGATGCGTAAATAGATGGAACCATCGATAACAACAGATAAGAACAGCATAACGATGGAGATTATCGAGGTATGTCTGCTTGCCGGAAAAATCATGCTCCAGAGCGGAGCCGAAACCTATCGTGTCGAAGATACGATGATGCGGATCGCTTCTGCCTATGGAATGCCTAATTCCCACAGCTACGTTACACCAACTGGTATTATCTTCTCCACAGACGGTTTACAGCCAGCCAAGCTGATCCGGATCTCGGAGCGGACGACCGACCTGCATAAGGTAGCTGCCGTCAACAATGTTTCTCGTGCAATTGGAAGAGACGAGCTCAATCCTAGCGAAGCTTATCATCAGCTGAAGGATATTGAGAAGGAGTCGGTTCTGTACCGAGTTATCGCACGGACCTGCGCCGCTGCCCTGGCTAGTGGCTGCTTCACCATCATGTTTCAAGGCGGATGGACAGATTTTCTGCCCGCCGTATTATGCGGTGGTGTCGGGTACGCCGCAGTGAGCCTTTTTCAAAGGCTGTCACAGGTTCGCTTTTTCGCGGAATTCACCGCTTCATTTATTATTGGTCTTCTGGCTCTCGTCATGGTCCTCATAGAGGTCGGCAGCGAGCTGGACAAGATTATTATCGGCTCTGTCATGCCGCTCGTACCTGGGCTGGCTATTACGAATGCTGTGAGGGATCTGATGGCAGGGCATCTCGTGTCCGGGCTTTCCAAGGGGGCCGATGCTTTTCTGACGGCGTTCGCGATCGGTGCTGGAATTGCCGTCGTCTTCACTATTATGTAAATGAAAGCTGAGGTACGAACATCATGTTTATTCATATCGTGGAACAAGCTGTAACCAGCTTCATCGCTTCCCTTGCCTTTGGCATTATTTTTAACGCGCCTCGCAAAATGCTCTTCCCCTGCGGAATTGTCGGTATGCTCGGCTGGATCATATACGATATTATGGAACCTGGATATGAGGCGGTCTCCGCTACCCTGATGGCAACCCTGGTCATTGGTGTATTAAGCCAGGTCTTTGCAAGGCTCTACAAGCATCCGGTCATTATCTTCAGCGTAGCCGGCATTATTCCGCTCGTTCCAGGAGGGATGGCTTATAATGCCATGCGATATTTTGTACAGAACGATTATACGACTGCCGTGGAGCTTGCTGCCAAAGCGCTCATGATTGCAGGGAGCATCGCGGTCGGACTGATCTTATCCGAGGTGCTTAATCAGGCCTTCCGTAGGAAACAAGCCTAATACAGCGATATTAAAAAAAGAACTCGTTTGTCCTTCTAAGGAGTATACATCCGTATACCGCTGGACCCGAGTTCTTTTATATTTTGCAGCTACAGTGTGCAGCCAATTAAATGTATATTAGACGTAAACGAATATAAGAAAAAAGTGAATTGGATTAGTCCAATTTTTTGCCGAGAATGGCTAGATCACGCCTTACACCGTCCAGAACAGCGATCTCGGGATAGTAGCCCCACTGTTCAAAGCCGTATTTCTTCAATAATCGAAGACTTGGTTCATTGTGACCAAATACAAAGCCCAGCAAGGTTGTAACACCCAGCCGCGGACTATCCTCAATGACCTTCTCGATGAGCCGGCTCCCTGCTCCTGTCCCTCTGAAGGCTTCGTCAACATAGACGCTCACCTCAGCCGTACCGTCGTAAGCAGGTCTTCCGTAGAAGGAGCTTAAGCTGACCCAGCCTGCGATCTGTTCATCATACTTCATCACCCATAATGGACGCTTGTCCGGTGAATGCTCCTCAAACCAAGGTATACGGCTCTCAACCGTGACCGGTTCAAGATCAGCTGTGACCATTCTCCCTGCAACGGTTGAATTGTAGATCGCAACAATAGCGGGCAAGTCCTCTAGTTGTGCATAGCTGAATGTAATGTTCGGTTCCTTCACAGCTGTTATCCCCCACTAATATCATTTTTTAATGACTAGATTAACAGAGAAGACCCAGAATGATCAATAGAAAAATTCCAGAAGAGTCTCCAGCAGTGTTCAGCGGCTTAACTTGACTCATTAGAATGTGTAAGAAGATTTAATGCAGAGCTTATGACTTGAGCTTATCGAATTTATCAAGAACTATAAACTTTTTTCGAAGTCATGCGTCTATATTGGTAAGTACACTTAGGAAGGATGAAAGAAGTTGAAGACAAAAAAGAAGTGGCTTGTACTGTCGGGTAGTCTTGTTTTGGTACTGGCGCTTGGTATTTGGTACGTTCAAAGTTCTGATATTTTACTAGGATGGTCATCGCCATCTAAGCAACAAGAATATTACACAGGTACCGTTATTGAAATAGTTGAGGAAAATTCCACAATTGATGGAGATAAGGTACTTCATTCTATAAAACTTGACACTGGAGATGTGTTGACAGTAACCAAAAATACGATGTTCTTTGATCAAACAAGTGATGTCAAACGAACAGAATCCGATTTAGGTGTCATACAAGAAGGTGTTGAAGTCGAGGCATGGAGTAGACAAGTCAATAATCATATGTTTGAAGCATTTGAAATAACAGCGAAATAAGATCAATAAAAAAACAAGCCTTTAAAAAGCTTGTTTTTTTGTCTCAAGTTAGTTTTTATTCATTCATGATTAATGAAGAATAAATCGCAAATATTCAGCTAGATACCATCAGGCCATACGGGTCAGCTCCAGATCGTAAGGCAGCCCGGTCTGCTCTGCACTCCAGTTCCACAGGAACTGGGATGTCGCCTCATCCATTGCATGAGGCTTCAGCTCCTGAACCTTCTCCTCATAAAAATACTCGCCTGTAACCCCTTTCACTTCGGGTCGAATCGCTAGATAGATTGCAGTCCTTGCCCCTTCCTCCGGCGAGAGGAAAAAGGGGGTTTTCGCCAAAAAGGCCATGATCTTCGTACCGAAGCCCGTATTGCGATTAACCCCAATGCTGGTGCCTACTGCCCCTGGATGAAGTGCATTGACTGTAACGCTTGTTCCTTCCAGTCGATAGGCCAGTTCTCTAGTAAACAGCACATTTGCCAGCTTGGACTGGCCGTAACTCTTCACCACGTTAAATCCCTTTGTCAGATGCGGATCTTCCTGATGGATTTTGCCAAATTTATAGGCACCTGATGCCACATTAACGACTCTTCCTTCAGGTGCATGTAATAGACTCGGAAGCAGCAGTCTTGTCAGTAAATAATGGCCTAGATGATTCACGCCAATCCCCATTTCAAACCCGTCCGATGTTTCCTCTCTCTTCAGAGAAACCACACCTGCATTATTAATAAGCACATCCAGCTTCTCATGGACTGATTGGAATTGTTCAGCAAAGCGGCGGATGCTGCTCAAAGAGCCCAGATCAAGTAACATCAGCTCAATCTGCTTTGAGCCTGTTGCGGCTATAGCTTCATTCAGCGCTTTACGTCCTCGCTCTTCGCTTCGGCATGCCATGATAACATGATACCCTTGCAGTGCTAATTCAATGGTTGTCGCAAGGCCCATGCCGGAATTGGCGCCAGTTACGATAGCTGTTTTTGATTTCATTGGCTAATCACCCTTTCAGCAGGAAACATGCAGCTGTTGTTCTAGTTACAGGCTTATATAATAAGGTCGATGATCGATGGATAACAATTCAATTGATTCATACTTCCTATATCATACCTTATAAATATTTCAAAATAAAATAGAGGGATAAGCCATCACTCGGCAGGCTTCAATGCAATGATTCGATCATCCTCTTCGGCTGGATCTCCTCTGCCATCCCTGTTGCTCGTCAGCAGGTAGAGCGTTCTATCTGGACCCTCACTCACACTCCGAATCCGGCCCCATTCGCTCTGGAACAGCACTTCTAGCGAAGGCTCCTCACTTGCCCCTCCATCTTCATCCAGCTCAAATTTAAGCAGCGCCTCTCCCCGAAGTCCCCCTGCAATGAGCGAGTTCTGCCAAGGACCTTGCGTTATGAACGTCATTCCCGATGGGGCCCACGTATCGGTTCCACTGTGAATGAGCGGCGAAGTCATTCCCTCCTCCTCTTCATCACCCTCAATCAGCGGCCATCCATAATTCGAGCCCTTCTCTATGACATTCAGCTCATCATAGTTCGATTGTCCGTGCTCTGAGCTGTACAGCTGCCCTGTATCTGGATGCCAGGCAAGACCCTGCGCATTCCGATGTCCAAGACTATATACGGCGGAATCGTTTATAGGATTATCATCAGGTATTGAACCATCGCGGTGGATACGGAGGATTTTGCCCCCAAGGATTGTTTCATCCTGAGCCATTGCAGGCTCATATCGTTCCCCGGTCGTAATATATAGCATCCCGTCGGGTCCTATCTTTAGACGTCCCCCGTTATGATTCACGCCGCCCGGTATGTCAGCGAGCAGCACCTTGTCAATCGTGGCCTCTTGACCCGTCAGCTTAAGTCTAAGCACCCGGTTTAGAATGTCTTGTCCCTCACGGTAAGAGTGATATACGTATACATATTGATTCGACTCAAATTCAGGGTCCACCGCAAGCCCTAACAGGCCGCCTTCACCTTCATCTGCAAAAGGAGCCTCAAAGGCCAGCACCGGCTCCTCCACCACCTGTCCATTCTCTATCATACGCAGCGTGCCGGGTCTTTCCGTAAACAGCATTCGGCCATCCGGTAAAAAATCAAGCTCCCACGGTACATTAAGTCCGGCAGCCAAGGTCGTGATTTCATAAGGAAGTGTATTCCCTTCTTCCTTTTGCTCTTCTGAAGCAGACTGTTCCGTCTGATTATCCGAAGTTCCCGGTACAGGAGTGTCTGGTCCAGGCTCTTGAGCGGTCGGATTGGAACACGCAGCGAGTGCCAGCGTCAAGAGACTGATTCCTGTCATCATCAAGTACTTCTTGTTCATACTTCACTCTCCCTAATCTCCAATATTTTCAAATATTACCCTCTTGGATACTTCACCAATCCGCAGCGCAGAAGATAGACCTTTCTCCGGTATTATTGGTGTCCCTGTTTGTTTTTTGGGTTTTTGCTTCATAAGCTTTATAATATATAGCGATAAAGAAACTTAAGGATATTTTATAATCCTAATATAAAGGCGGGGGAACTCTCATGACAAATCAACCCATTACTTTACTAGAGCAGGCCATATCGGAGCAAGGATACGACTGTGCGCTGATTACAGATCCTAAGCATGTCTATTATTTGACTGGATTTGCAAGCAATCCACATGAACGCTTTCTCGGTCTGCTGCTGGTAAGAGGAGAAGAACCAACTCTGATCGTACCAAGCCTCGATGAAGACGCGGCGGCTGCAGCTTCCTCTGTGAAGAAGATTGCGACCCATCAAGACACGGACAACCCGTATCTCATCCTGCAGAAGTATCTTCCTCAGCATATTGAAACGATGGGCGTTGAAAAAGAAAACCTGTCGATCGCTCGTTACGAGGAGCTCGTTCAATATGCCAATGCCAAGAGCTATGCCGATGCAGGTCCGTTGCTGCGCAAGCTGCGTGTTCGCAAGGCGCCGCATGAAGTGGACCGGATGAAGTTTGCTGCCCAAATGATTGAGGAAGTGCTGAAAAGAGGTCTTTCCCATGTGAAGGAAGGCGTAACGGAAATCGAGCTCGTAGCAGAAATGGAATATCAAATGAAGAAACTCGGTGCTTCGGGTCCTTCTTTTGACACCATGGTGCTGTCGGGACCTAATACGGCTCTTCCACATGGCGTTCCAGGCACTCGCAAGCTGCAATACGGCGATCTGCTCATGTTTGATATGGGGGTATATGCGAATGGATATGCTTCTGATATTACCCGTACGTTCGCTTTTGGCGAGCTGTCACCTGAGCTGACGAACATATATAATACGGTTCTTGCAGCCAATCTGAAGGGGATTGAAGCCGTTAAGCCAGGCGCAACCCTCGCTTCTGTAGACCTGGCAGCAAGACAAGTGACCATTGATGCAGGATACGGCGAACGCTTCCTCCATCGCCTCGGTCACGGACTGGGTATCGATGTGCATGAATATCCATCCGTGCATGGAGCGAATCAGGAGCTCTTGACCGAAGGGCTGACCTTCACCATTGAACCCGGCATCTATGTACCAAATCTCGGGGGAGTACGAATTGAGGATGAAGTCCTCGTGACAGCAGATGGGGTGAAACTTCTAACCAGCTACCCGAAAGAGCTTCAAATATTGGGTTAAGCTTCGTGCTTCGTTATATAGAAGTCGAACTGCCCTAGATCTCTTCGTACCATTTGTGCAGGTTGAGTCTATAATGTAATCAAAAAAAGAGTGCGAGTCCCTCGGTTTTAGCCAAGGGCCCGCACTCTTTATTTATTTTATGCTTCTGTTGGTGCATCTAATTCCGTGTTCGGACGATTGAAGGTATCCCGATCATTCTCATTCAGGAGCTTGCTCGTAATGAGACCGGAGGTCATTGAACCATTAACGTTCAGCGCTGTACGTCCCATATCAATCAGCGGCTCCACAGAGATCAGAAGTCCGACCAGTGCAACAGGCAGGTTCATGGTGGAGAGTACGATCAGTGAAGCAAACGTCGCTCCGCCACCCACACCAGCTACACCGAAGGAGCTGATCATAACAACCAGGATGAGTGTTATGATGAAATCCCAGCTGAGCGGATCAATGCCTACTGTTGGAGCAATCATCACCGCAACCATCGCGGGATAGATCCCTGCACAGCCGTTCTGGCCGATCGTTGCGCCAAAGGAAGCAGACAGATTCGCAATACCTGCGGATACACCCAGCTTCTTCGTTTGCGTCTCCACGTTTAATGGAATGGTTGCCGCACTCGAACGAGATGTAAACGCGAAGACCAGCGTGGTCATTACTTTTCTGAGGTACGCTACCGGGTTGAAACCAAATACGGTAACGAGAATCAGATGAACTACAAACATCAGCAGCAAGGCAACATAAGAAGCGATAACAAACTCGCCGAGCTTCAATATTTCCTGCGCATTTGTCGTTGCGGTAACCTTCGTAATCAGCGCCAGGATACCGTAAGGTGTCAAACGCAGCACTAGAGTTACAATACGCATGACGACAGCATAAAGGGCGTTAATGATTTTACGGAAAGTATCCGCCTGCTCAGGCTTCTTGCGATCCAGTCCAAGAACGGCAATACCGACAAATGCAGAGAAGATAACGACCGCAATGGTCGAGGTGCTGCGTGCACCGGTCATATCCTCGAACGGATTGCTAGGAATAAATTCAAGCACTTGCTGTGGAATGGTCATATCCTCTACATCAACGAGCTGCTCTTCGAGCCTTTGAGTTCTCGCTGTTTCTGCTTCACCGCTCTCCACATTAATGCCTTCCAGGTCGAAGGCAAGTGTAACCCCAATACCGATGCTTGCCGCAATGGCTGTGGTGATCAGTAGTGTACCAATAATCGAGAAGCTCATCTTCCCGATATTCTGATTACCCTTCAAATTCATAATGGCAGAGATGATGGATACCACAATCAGTGGAATGACGATCATCTGCAAGAGGCTTACATAGCCGGAACCGACGATACTGAACCAGTCGACACTCTTCTCTATGGTTCCCGAGCCTGCCCCGTAGATCAGCTGAAGCAGTATTCCGAATACAAGCCCCAAGCCCAAACCCGTAAATACACGCTTCGTAAAAGATATATGCTTCTTCTGCATCCAATACAGAAGGCCAATTAACACTAGCATCACTGCTACGTTAATGATTACCTGCAATGTTTCCATTCGAATTGCTCCCTTCCAAATAGCTAAAATATGCTGTCCCCTTATGTAACGATTTATATATAAATATTCTTAAGGGTTGGTAACTATCTTACAGCATATGTTACTATAGCATAAACCCGACTATTCGGGTAGACTTTTTTTAAATAAATTTTAAAGTCACTTACTTATTCTCATACCCCATCCTATATCAGTGTCTGCTGGCAGCTATGCTTAGGATGGATTATACAGATTTGGGTTATACCTTTTTCTTCGAAAATCGCATAATTATCTATAACCAGCAAAGGCTGTAATCATAACTTTTTTATAATTATGTCCACAACAAAAAAAGCCGAAGCTGCTCATAAATGACAGCTCCGGATTCTTCTCCGTTGTCTAGGTATTCATTTAAGAGTTCAATATCTGATAAATTCTCTCCATATCCAGATGCGTTCTTACTACATCCGCAACCCGATCAAATTCTTCAACTTTTCGCTCCTTCGCCGAGAAGGTCGAAATAACAGGAGAGAGTCCCTTCCGGATGCGAACCTGATCCAGCCAGGACCTGCGCAGAGCATCGTTCTCGAATAATCCATGTAAATAGGTTCCCCACACCATACCATCCGATCTGACCAGACCTTCTGAATGAGATGAAGCATATGTACCCGATTCGAAGGAAGCCTGCAAATCACTTGCAGCAGTGTCCGTTTCGGTGAGCCTGAACAAGGCGTCATAGTCATAATCAACTGGAGACTGATCCACTCGCTCAGAAGCTCCCATATGAATTTCATAAGCCTCAATCGGAGCTTCATTGCTGCTTAGGTCCGTACTTGCCAGTGGCAGTTTCTGTTCATCCGTCAGCATTCCCGTCACTCTTATCGTTCGCTTTTCCTTCAAGAATGAAGTCCTAATAGGCAGCAGTCCAAGTCCTGCCTCTTCCTGTATACCACTCTCCACCGCATAAGGATCGGAGAGCGAGTACCCGAGCATTTGATACCCGCCGCAAATCCCGACGATCTGGGTATGATGCTCATCGGATAGCCTGAATAAGGCCTGATCCAGTCCTCTCTGCTTCAGGAACTGAAGATCACTGATTGTATCCTTCGTGCCCGGCAGAATGACGATATCCGGTGTGCCCAGCTCTTCTGCAGAATTCACATAACGAAGGGTAATATCCGGCTCCCAGCGCAGCGGATCAAAATCTGTAAAGTTTGAGATGCGCGGATAACGAATGACGACGATATCCACTTCCTTCTCCTGCTGCTTCTTATATTGCAGCTCGTCGAGCACAACCGAATCCTCAGCTTCGATCCGCAGATCCTGAATATAAGGTAGCACGCCCAGTACCGGAATACCTGTACGAGCCTCGAGCCAGTCCAGCCCTGGCTTCAGGAGAGCAAGGTCTCCGCGGAATTTGTTAATGATAAAGCCTTTGACCCGCTGGACCTCATGGGGTTCAAGCAGCTCAAGTGTACCTACGATGGACGCGAATACCCCTCCCCGATCAATATCGGAAATGAGAATCACCGGTGCATCTGCCCAGCCCGCAAGATTCATATTGACGATGTCACGATCCTTCAAATTGATCTCTGCCGGACTTCCCGCCCCTTCCATCAGGACGATGTCATACTCTGCGCGTAATCGATCCAGTGCCTCCAGCACGATTCTTTTCGCTGTGGGAAGGAACTTCATCCGGTAATCCATCGCACTCATCTGCATCGCGGGCACACCGTGGACGACGATCTGAGAATGCATATCCTTAACTGGCTTTATAAGGATCGGGTTCATGTCTGTTGTCGCCGGAATCTCACATGCCTCTGCCTGTACTCCCTGCGCTCTTCCGATCTCCTTACCGTCCAGCGTTACATAGGAATTAAGCGCCATATTTTGTGATTTGTACGGAGCAGGCTGATATCCATCCTGCAGAAATATACGGCATAGCGCTGTTGTTACAATGCTTTTTCCAACGTCCGAAGCTGTGCCCTGCAGCATGAGAACAGCTCCATTTTTCGGCTTATGCTCATCATTACTTTGTTCTGTGTCCGTGTTCATGTCTGTCATAACGATATGTCTCCCCCTAACCTGCGATATGCAGAACGATGGTCAGCATTAGCAGACCGGCTGTCTCCAGCCCTTCATTCAGTGCTCCGTATGTATCCCCGGTTAACCCCTCAAGACGTGCGCTCATCCGATCAGCGGCAAGCCTTCCGATCACCCACATGACAATCGGAACGGCGATGAAGGCAATTAGCACTGGAGCCTGTGTAACGTATACCACATTCGACGAATAAACAATTAAGCTAAGAATCCCCAATAAAACAATAGATATCGCGATTGCACATCCCAGAGATTGCTTATAATAGCGGGCAGGGGTGGTGCCAAACATCGCTGCAAGTCCTTCTCCGGCCCGGGCAGAGGGATATCTCGATATGGCATACACCATGAAGAATCTGCTCCATATGAGGGGCATGATGGCGAGCCCCATCATGACGGGCTGATGAATCAAGCTGACAAGCAAGGAGGCTTTGAGCATCAGCAGCAGTACGCAGGCGATGACGCCCATCGCTCCAACCCGGCTGTCCTTCATAATCTCCAGCATGCGCTCTCTTGAACGGTAGCTGAGAAGCGCATCTGCTGAATCCATCCATCCGTCCAAATGCAGCCCACCGGTAAGCCATACCCAGACGACCAGCGTCACAATGGAAGCTGGCAGGGCCGGCAGCAAGAACCCTGACACAACAGCTGCCACCCACAGGATAAGCCCGATACAAACGCCAACGAATGGATAATAAACCGTGCTTTTTTGCATCAGTTCAGGTGTAAAATCAAGATTCATCCTCACCGGAATACGGGATAAAAATTGAAAAGCGGCTGCCGCCGCCTTTACTTCATCCTTCATACTTTGTACTCCTTGCTCTTCAGTTCGATGGCAATGCCAGCGGTGACCAGAAACACCTCTTCACTCACTGCCGCCATTCGCTGATTCAATATTCCGGCCATATCCCGGTACAACCGTCCCAGCGGGTATTCCGGCACAATGCCGTCTCCTACTTCATTCGTAACAAGGATAATAAGACCTGGATATGTTCGAACACTGCTTACCAGCCTGTCCATTTCCTGCAATATGGCATCCTTGCCCTCTGCTTCCTTCGACAATAATATGTTAGACAGCCACAAGGTCAGACAGTCCAGTAATATCGTTGGTGCCGGATAAGTCGCTTGTCCAATGCTCTCAAGTGTATCCGCAACTTCGATCGGCTCTTCAATGGTATGCCACAAATAGGCTTCGTCAGAGCGCTGGAGACGGTGTGCTGCAATGCGCTGCTCCATCTCTTCATCAAAGGCCTGTGCCGTTGCCAGATAGATCGCTTCCGATGAACGGCTCATACAGAGTCTCTCTGCAAACGTGCTCTTCCCGCTGCGTGCACCGCCAGTTACAAGTATGATCATGGCTTGCTCTCCTCGGAATCCAGATCCGCATGACTACCGGAAATGCCTGCACTTGTGAATGTCGCCATCTCCTTCATGATTCGGGATGCAGCTTCAATAATATGCAGACAGAGTACACCGCCTGTGCCTTCGCCAAGACGCATGTCCAGATGAATCATAGGCTCTAGGTTCAATTCCCCCAGTAGACCTGCGTGTCCCCGCTCCTCCGACTTGTGTGAGGCAATCATATAATGAATGGACAGAGGAGCGAGTCTTGCAGCTATCAGCGCAGCGGTCGTAGAAATGTATCCGTCAATAACGACAGGACATTTTAACGCACTGGCAGCAAGGATAACACCGGTCAGCCCAGCAATATCAAGACCACCCACCTTCGCGAGCACACCCAGCGGATCGTTTGAATCGGGACGATTCAGTTCAATCGCCTTCTTTATTACTTCCTCTTTGTGCTTCAGACGCGTATCGTCAATTCCTGTTCCCCGGCCTGTAGCAGCTTCCACTTGAATTCCGGTCAGTACGCTGGTTACTGCGGCGCTCGGCGTCGTGTTTCCAATCCCCATTTCACCTGTGACAAAGAGTCGAATGCCTCTGTCATACGCATCCTTTACGACCTCAATTCCCGCAAGAATAGCTGTCACCGCTTCCTCTCTGCTCATAGCAGGACCATGCGCCATATTTGCTGTTCCTTTACGAACAGATCGCTGAACCAGCTCAGGATGCTCAATGTCTCCATCGATCCCGATGTCTACGCATATAACCTCTGCAGCGGCCTGACGGGCAAGAACATTCACCGCGGCTCCGCCGGCAAGAAAATTATGTACCATCTGCTGAGTTACAACGGCTGGAAATGCGCTGACCCCTTCTTCCACTACACCATGATCTGCTGCCATGACAATGACCGCTTTACGATCATAGGAGGCATGGGTCTCTCCCGTAATTCCCGCCAGTCGAACAACCAGCTCTTCTATTTTACCCAGACTTCCCGGCGGCTTGGTCAGCTGATCCAAATGCGCAGCTGCGGCCTGCCCAGCTGATGAGTCAAGCGGCCCAATTTGATGTATCCAATCCAACAGTATTTGTTCTCTCTCCATCTCCACGCACTTCCTTTATGCTGAATCCTCTTTTTTAATAGATTATAACGAAAAAAGGGCATCCACTTCAAAAGGATTTACCTAGAAACCCTTCATACTTGAAATGCTGCCCTTGTAGCGATGCCGCTCTTATATAGAGCCTAGTCTTTTTTCTTAAGCAAAAATTGAGGAAGCTCATGGTGTGGATGACGAATCATAACGGGATCGACCTGAAACAGACTTCTTAAATGCTCTTCTGTGACGCATTCATCCGGGCTCCCTTGCATGAAGCTCTCCCCTGCCCGAAGTCCATAAATACTGTCACAAAAAAGTGAAGCCAGATTGAGGTCATGCAATACAGCGACAATGGCAATACCGGTACTTCTACGCCAATCTGCGAGCAGCTCCATGAACTGAAGCTGATAATGGATATCGAGATAGGTTGTCGGCTCATCTAGCAGCAAAATCTCCGGCTCCTGGGCCATCACCTTGGCGAGCGCAACCCTCTGTCTCTGACCTCCGCTTAATTCCGTAAGCAGACGATCGGCAAATGAAGACAGCTCAAGCTGCTCAAGCACGCGATCCACCACTTCTTCTCCATCGGATTGATCCCGTCCCAGCCAGTCCTGATAAGGATATCTGCCCATGGCTACGACATCTCGTACGGAGTAATCCATCTCGGGCAGCCCGTCCTGCTGCAATACAGCAATAAGCCGGGATAACGCACGCCTGCTGTACTCTCTAACCGGCTTGCCTTTGATTAGAATAGAGCCGGAGCTCGGAGCTAGCACACCGGACAGCAAGTGAAGCAGTGTGGATTTGCCGCTGCCATTGGGCCCTACGATGCCCCACCATTCTCCTGAATGAACCGTAAAATCGATATTACGAATTGCCATATGGTCTCCATAGGCTTTGGCCGCAGACTTCACTTCCAGCACCGGAACGGAGGTACGAGCTGACGTGGTCAAGTCCTGTGAATGATTATAGTTCGGCTGCTCTGCCTGAATCCGTGAGTTCATCTCATTCCTCCCCTTCGCAGTTTCTTGCTTCGGTGCAGCAGGTAAGCGAAGAACGGTGCGCCTACAAATGCAGTGACGACCCCGAGCGGGATCTCCACCGGTGCAAGAATCGTTCTCGCCCCCATATCGGCCCATGCCAGGAAGATGCCTCCCATGATCGCGGATAACGGAATGAGGAGACGATAGTCCGGCCCAACCAATAAACGGAGCATATGCGGAATTACAAGCCCGACAAATCCAATGACTCCGGCCACCGATACAGCAGCAGCGGTCAACAGCGTAGCCACGATTAGAACAGAGAGCTTAAGCCACTCTACCTTGACTCCCAAATGTGCAGCCTGCCGCTCACCCAGCGCAAGCAGATTAAGCGCCCTACCCCGGCTCCACAGAAACACAATCCCAATGATCAAGTAAGGAAAAAGGATGGCCGTATAAGACCACCCACGTAAACTGAGGCTTCCCATGGTCCAGAATAGTATCTGATTCACTGTATCCTTGGACATGGCTGTTAAGAAGGACACAAACGCTCCGAGGAAGGACTGCATGATTACACCGGACAAAATCAGGCTGTGCGTCGGAATCCTGCCGCCTTCACTTGCAAGCGCGAGCACCGCCCACAGCGTGATGATCCCTGTGACAAAGGCAACCAGCGGCAGCATCCATTCTCCAAGAACTGCATATTGCAATCCAAAATAGATCATGACTGCTGCTCCAACCGATGCACCGGAGGATACACCGAGTGTATACGGATCTGCCAGCGGATTGCGGAGCACGCCCTGAAAAGCAGCTCCTGCCGTGGCCAGTGCAGCCCCCACCAGCATACCGAGCAGTACCCGGGGGAGCCGAACCTTCATAATAATTTGCTCCGAGGAAGGGTTCCAGATCGGCTCAATCGGTTCCGAAACCCAAGGCAAATGATTGACCAGGATGCCCACAATATGGCGAACAGGCAGATCCACTGCCCCGATCGCCAGACACAGGAGCAGAGTCAGCACAAGCAGGAGACCGCCGGCAATTCCGTATCCTGCTAGTTTTGTTTTCATTGAAAGAGGTCCGGATAGATCGCTTCCGCTACCACTTTCAGACCTTCGGTTACACGCGGACCTGGACGGCTGAGCAGATTGGCGTCAATGGAGATAACGGCATCTTCTTTAATAGCCGTAATTTCGTTCCAGCCATCACGAGCTGTGATGATTTGATCCAGTGTTTGATTGTTATCATCGATAACATCGCTTGCGTACAGAATCACGTCAGGATTGGCTTGAATGATCTTCTCTTCACTGATTTCATTCCAGCCCTCTGTATCTCCTGCTACATTGACTCCACCAGCAAGAGTAATCACTTCATCCATAAATTCGCCTTTGCCGACTGTCCAGCCTGGAGAGAATTCAACGTACACTTGTTTCTTCTCTTCATCTGACAGTGCAGCTACTTTATCCGACACTTCCTGAATATCAGCTTTCATTTGATCTACCACTTCTGCAGCTTCGGCTTGGCGATCTGTAATCTGACCGTAGACTTCGATATTCTTCATAACATCATCGATTGTTTTAGGATCTGTTTTGAAGATGACGATGCCAAGATCGCGTAATTTTTGCACTGCTGCTTCATCCATGGAGATTCCTGTAAACACGATATCCGGCTCAGCCGCGATAATCGCTTCAGCATTGGGTTCATACAAGCTTCCCATTTTGGGCTTGGAGGCTGCAGCTTCGGGATAATCGTCAAAATCAGATACGCCTACAATTTGCTCCTCGAGTCCAATGGCGAAGAGGGACTCTGTTTCTGCCGGTGATACGGACACGATTTTGGCCGGCGCTTGTTCAAAAGTAAAGGATTCTCCAGTCGCATCCGTTAAGGTCAGCGGATATTCGGTCTTACTCGAAGCTTCCTCGCTGTCATTATTCGTCTCTGATCCTTGATCGGCTGCTTGTCCTGCTTCCTGCTGCGTAGCTTGTCCCGTCCCTTCAGACGTTTCCGTTTCGGTGCCGCATGCAGCAAGCATGAATGCCATCATTAATGTAAGCAGTAAGGATAATACGCTTTTGTTCATTTTGTTCATGACTCTCTCCCTTTCAGATCTGGTTCACTCGTAATAGATTGTTTCAAAGCTTAGCCCATAACCTATCCACCTGACTTCCAATCCATAGCAAAAAAACCTTGCTCCTTAAGCTAGGATCAAGGTTTACGTCTCGCAACCGCCCCTTAAAAATGGGCATAGAACATCGCAAAACATATCCTTTCCTCGAAGGATCGCACGCTTCCTTCCGGCAAGGCAGGTCTCCTGACTATCCAGGTTTGGTATGGCTGGACAGCTGCCCTTCCCATTTCTCGCATAAGAAACAGTGGATATAACGCTGTCTGCCCCTGGTATACAGTGGCGGGACCGTGCCGGATTTGCACCGGCTTCCCTTTTAACCTAAGCAGCTGTAATAACGTCATATACTGCCAGGACCTTGTCGGCTATTATTCGTTTGTTGGTGTATACATCCTCGTCGATTCATGAATGATGCATACTTGTTCAAGTGCATGGTGGCCTTAACTTCTGTTGTTGATTATAGGGGAAAGGTCTTATTTCTACAACCTAACTTTTCCCTTGAACATAGGGGTCAGCACCCGCTGAATCACTTAATTTACAATTTCTCCACTCAGCTGATCTACTTGAAGTCGGAGCCGCAGTACCTGCATTTCTCCAGGACCAGGCATTACGGAGTTGAAATCTCTATCCTGTACATAAGCTGACACCAGCTGTCTAATGACGCCGCCATGCGTAACGATCAGCACCTTCGGATAAGCCATATCTAGCTGGGTATGACCGGTTGAAGGCTCCATCCCATCCTTTTTCACCAGAATTGGCAGCAGTCTGCTCTCTACAAATTGAGAAATCCGCTGTTCGAAGACAGTAAAATGCTCTGCACCCGGCGGTGTAATCCGCTCCGGATGATCGATCCAGCTGCGATATGCGGGGTTGTCCTTGAGCATGTCATAGGTAGAGCCTTCCCAATCACCAAAGTGATACTCGCGGATCCGGTGATCCATCACCGCCGTACCGACAAGATGTGGCGCAATGATCTGAAGAGTCTGCATCGTACGCGTCAGATCACTGATGAACACATACTGAAATACAAGCCCCTCATGCTCCATCTGGAGCTTAAGCGGCTTTAACTCAGATACGGTACTGTTTAGGAGCGGCACATCGGTGTGCCCCAAATATCTTTTCTCTATATTCCATAACGTTCTTCCGTGTCTGACGAGATACAGATCGAGCCCTGTGTTCATGTCCACCACATCCATTCCATACCGAAGATCGAGAGAACAGATAGAAGAGCACAGAGGATCAAGATAAACAAACTGGATGACACAAACATCATTGTAATGCTTGTCTTGATATGTGCAGCCTCAAGCGTATGATAAGGCTTGCCCATATAAGCTCGAAACGATTCCACACCGTGATATATGTTATACCCCCCGAGCCGAATTCCGATAGCACCTGCGACTGCTGATTCAGGGTATCCGCCGTTTGGACTAGGGTGCTTGCTTGCATCCTCCTTCACTGTACGAATGCTATTCTCGACATGCAGCCCTAGTATGCGAGCCGAAGCAAACAGCAGCAGTGCGGAAATACGAGCAGGCAAATAGTTAGCTGCATCATCAAGCCGGGCGGAGGCTTTGCCAAGGTAGAAATATTTCTCGTTCTTGTACCCTACCATCGAATCCAGTGTATTGACTGCACGATACGCCATCGCTAGAGGAGCACCGCCGATCAGAGCATAGAATAGAGGAGATATAATGGCATCCACAATATTCTCTGCAATCGTCTCTACCGTTCCGCGAACAATTTCCGGTTCATCCAGATGGTCCGTGTCCCGGCCTACAATCATGCCAAGTGACCTCCTGGCTTCCGGGAGCTGTCGGTTTCTTAAATGCTTATATACCTCCATTCCCGCCTCCTTCAGACCTTTGGCTGCAATCGTGGTTGCAATCAGAACGATCTCGGCGGCAACGGCAAGATAAGGATGAACGATCGCAAGCAGCTTGAGCACCGCCCAGGTGATGAGAAAAGAACCGCCAACGATGACAATCGGAAACAGAAAGCCTGCAAACAGTAACCCCTTATTTGAAGTCACTTTGGAGCGGATCGATTTCTCAAGTAGTGATATCCCTTTGCCCATGCCAATCACCGGATGGGGAATCCATCTCGGATCACCGATGATCCGGTCAAGAATATAAGCGCAGAGAAGAATGAGAGCCAGGGTCATCCTGCCGCCTCCTCTCCAGCCAGCAGACTCTCGGTAACCGTCGCATATACGAGTCGTCCGATGCAGGAGCCAAGCTCTGTAGCTGTGCCTGCATAAGCATGAATTTTGTCCGGCGTGCTTCCATCCGGTTTAAATCCGCTGACACCAAGAACAACGGCATCTGTTGTTGTCCCCGTCGCGATCATTCCGTTCTCGGCATCCCTCACTCCGAGATCCTGCAGGGCGCAAGCCTTTGCTTCGACTGCGGTTTGCAGCGCATTGACCATGGCATAGGAAGTCAGCTCACCGGCAATAAACAGCATCGTATTGATCGTGCCCGGAGAATAGGCTGCGGGAAAAACAGTCCTTGGAGACGACGCTCTGGCTGCATTGCCGGCTCCCGCTGTCGTGCAGCAGAAGACGATGGCATGGTCGGTACTTTCCTCTATAACAGAAACATGTGCTAGCTTCACTGCTGTCAGCAGACCGGCGGTGCCAGCTGCAGGAAGCCTCCACTTTATCAAACGTGCTTCGATCTCGGCTGCAGGATGATCAGACGTAAAATGCTTATCTACATATATATTGACTGCACGATCAATCCGGCTCATGCCTCCCCCGTAAACACTACTCGACAGCGATTGAACCGTCTGAGGTGATTCCACAAGCAAATACGCATTGTCGTACTTCGTTAGCTTGAGGCCAGGCCAGAGAGTAGAGGAATAAATATCTGGAATAGCCTGGTTAGAAGCGAACTTGTGCAAAAAAGGTGTTGTCATTATCTATTGCTCCCCCAATATGAATCGCAGCACTTCAAGAAACCGGCTATTGTCCTGCTGCCCCTTCACCGCGATCCGAACGGATTTGTCGCCTAGTCCTGTATACATGGCACAATTTCGAATAAGAATTCCCTGCTTTCCCATCGCCTCTTGCAGAGACTCGGCGTTCCAGCCTTCCGGTGTCTCCAGCAGCAAGTAATTGGCCACACCCGGATAGACCTGAAAGCCAAGGGAAGCCAATTCGGACATCAAGCGGTTTCGCTCCACCTTAATGCAAGCCTGGGTCTGCTCTTCATATGCGCTGTTTTCCATAAGACAAGCCTCACCTGCCAGCAGAGCTAGTCCGTTTACACTCCAGGTTACCTGCTTGCTCGACATCGCCGATATCAGATCAGGCTGGGCTACCGCGTACCCAAGGCGAAGTCCCGGGATTGCATAAAATTTCGTCATGGAACGAATGACAATGACATTCGGATACGGGTCCAGAGAGTCCGTCAGTGTCTCACGCTCATGCTCGGGTATGAAATCGATAAAAGCTTCGTCAATTACAACCTTGACGTCCCGGTCTCTAGCATGAGCAGCAATCGCTTCCAGCTCGCTTCGGGCGTATTGTACCCCGTTCGGATTGTTTGGCTGACCGATAAATAGCAGCTCTACCCTATCGATAAGCTCGAAGATTGCTGACAGCTCGGCCCGATAATTAAGCTCTTTATTCCCATATATGTACTCTGTCCGGCTTCCGTACTGTGCTGCCAGCTGACGATACTCCGAGAATCCCGGTTCAATGGTGCCTACAGCTGCAGGTGTAAATGCTTGAATAATAAGCGCCATACACTCCGCAGCCCCGTTGCCGATCAGAAGCTGGTCTTCCGACAACTTCAGCTTGGCTGCAAGCTTGTGCTTTAGACTGCGGTGTCCCGGATCGGGATAACGAAGGATGTGATGCATTCCTTCCGTGAGTGCTCGTGTGACCGCAGGAGGCGGGCCGAGCGGATTGATATTGGCACTGTAGTCGAGGAAGTCCGCTGGTGACCGTCCGTATTTCACTGCAGCGGTCTCTACGTCACCGCCATGTCCATAAACCTCTATCACAGGTGTTCCTTCCTTTCTTCTCATGCGTTATCTGTAATCGCGCAGAATTGTACGCGTTTAATGCAAATGCTCAGCGGCTCTTATCTGCGTAACGTTTCCGATTTGATGCAAACAATCGGCGAACTTGTCCGCGTAACGTATCCAATATAATGCAAACTATCCGCGACCATGCCCGCAAATCTTGTCCGCGTAACGTTTCCAATTTAATGCAAAATATCCGCGACTATGTCCGCGTATCTTTTCCATTATGAAGCTACAAAAATCACCCGTCAACGGCAATTCCTTTTGTGTCGCACACCCAATTCGTTTACAATAGGGATGGAGTGTTTCAAGACACCAAGCTTCAGGCTTACAGGCCTGTCCTTGCCTACATATTTGAACTATATACATTGGAGGAATAGACCATGCTGTTTATTGACAACCAAGGGATTACAGACCCACGCATCAATCTCGCCATCGAGGAATATGCCCTTAAGCATTTATCCCTGGATGAGAGCTATCTTCTGTTCTACATTAATGCGCCATCCATCATCATCGGCAAGCATCAGAACACCATTGAAGAGATTAATCAGGAATATGTGCAGGAGCATGGCGTACAGGTCGTCAGAAGACTGTCCGGCGGCGGAGCGGTGTATCACGACCTCGGTAACCTGAACTTCAGCTTCATCACCAAGGATGACGGCAACTCGTTCCATAACTTCCGCAAATTCACTCAGCCCGTGGTTGAGGCGCTGCACAGCCTTGGCGTGAACGCAGAGCTGACAGGACGTAACGATCTTCAAGTCGGCGAGCAAAAAATATCCGGCAATGCACAATTTGCCACACGCGGCCGCATGTTCAGCCACGGCACTCTGATGTTTGATCTTAACCTGGAGAACGTTGCCGCTTCCCTCAAGGTCAATCCAGAGAAATTCAAATCCAAGAGCACCAAGTCTGTTCGCAGCCGTGTAGCTAACATCAGCTCCCTGATGGATCGAGAGATGACGATTGTGGAATTCCGCGAGGAGCTGCTTCGACATATTTTTGGCATGGAGGCAAATGAAGTTCCAGAGTACAAGCTGACCGAGCAGGACTGGGAGAAGATCCACGAAATTTCGAAGGAACGTTACCAGAATTGGGATTGGAACTATGGCTTGTCACCCGAGAGCAATGTGAAGCATTCCAAGAAGTTCCCGGTCGGCATCATCGATCTTCGTATGAATATTAAGGAAGGCCGTATTGAGGACATCAAGATCTACGGAGATTTCTTCGGGGTAGGCGATGTAGCTGATATCGAGAATCTTCTCCGCGGCAAGCGTTATGAAGAACAAGAAGTACGTACCGCACTTAAGGATACAGATATTAAGCATTACTTCGGCAACCTGGAATTCGATGATTTCATCGGTCTGGTATTTCTAGAGGAGTAGAACTGCCCCACTAAATAATAGATAGAACTGAGGAGAGAGAAGCCATGACTTACAAGCTGATTGCCATCGATATCGATGACACACTCATTAATGACGAGAAGGAAGTTACGAATCCCACACAAAAAGCACTTGAGGCTGCTGTGGCCAAGGATGTCGTGGTTACGCTCGCGACAGGTCGCGCTTACGCTTCTGCACAAGCGATTGCTCGTCAGACTGGACTTAATGTACCGATCATTACGTACCAGGGAGCACTAATTAAGAATCTGATGGACGAAAAAGTACTGTACGAGCGCTATGTTCCAATGGAAGCCGCTCGTAAGCTCTATGAGTACTGCCTGGAGCACAATCTGCACCTGCAGACTTATATTGACGACAAGCTGTATTCCCGTGAAGAGAACGAGAAGCTGGTTGATTACTGCAAACTGA
Organism: Paenibacillus urinalis; assembly: GCF_028747985.1. Classification (NCBI taxonomy): domain Bacteria; kingdom Bacillati; phylum Bacillota; class Bacilli; order Caryophanales; family Paenibacillaceae; genus Paenibacillus; species Paenibacillus urinalis. The sequence goes on along the minus strand of NZ_CP118108.1, from coordinate 1,398,297 downwards.
ACAAAACACCATACTACATTGAAGCTGATTTTGTAAAAATGATTGAACAGCCAGCCCCTAAGCTGCTGATCATTGATGATCCTGATTATTTGGACAAGGTGGCTGTTGATCTGCGCGAACTGCTCGGTCCTGAAGTGCATATTACCAAGTCCAAGCCACATTTTCTTGAAATCATGCATCATGAAGGAACCAAGGGACATGCGCTGACTTTCCTTGCGGATCATTTTAACGTTGATCTTAAGGATACCATTGCGGTAGGCGATTCCTGGAACGATCATGAGATGCTTGAAGCGGCGGGTCTTGGTGTAGCGATGGGGAATGCCATTCCTGCACTGAAAGAAATTGCAGGCTATGTTACGCTGAGCAACAATGAAGACGGCGTGAAGCATGTCATTGAGAAGTTCATTCTAGAGGCTTAGATCTATATAGACAACAAATAACCCGGCTGCTTACAAGCATAGTCCTGTACTATGCAGTATGGCATCCGGGTATTTTTATTTTCCAATACATCACTCTATAGTTTGGTTTATCTATTAATTACCTTATCCACCAAACCGTATGCTACAGCTTCTTCTGCTGTCATAAAATGATCACGATCAGTATCCTTCTCAATGCGCTCGATCGGCTGTCCTGTGGACTCCGCTAGAATCCGGTTAAGCAGCTCCCGATGCCTGAGAATTCGATCGGCTTGAATCCGAATGTCAGAGGCCTGACCTCGACTGCCGCCATGCGGCTGGTGAATCATGATCTCACTGTTCGGCAAAGCGAAGCGCTTCCCCTTGGTTCCTGCGGTTAGCAGCATTGCGCCAAAGCTTGCCGCCATCCCTGTGCATATGGTCGATACATCAGGTTCAATAAATTTCATCGTGTCGTAGATGGAGAATCCTGCAGTTACGGAGCCACCAGGGCTGTTGATATAGAGCTGTATGTCCTTCTTCGGATCTTCTGCTGTCAAGAATAGCAGCTGGGCGACAATCAGATTCGCCATTTGATCTTCAATCTCACCCGAGATCATAATAATCCGGTCCTTTAGGAGCCTGGAGTAAATATCGTAGCTGCGCTCCCCCCGGCTCGTTTGCTCCACTACATAAGGAATGGTTGGCATTTACGCTTCTCTCCTTTTTCTATGCCACCATCTCTATCCTTGAGATCTGCTGCAGGCTGTCATACCATGCATTTGTAAGCTGAGGAGCTGTGCCGCTGTGCATCTTGAAGCCAAGTACTTGACTCGTCACCATCATCACATCTGCTGCGCCGCCAAGTCCCAGCTGTATAATACGCTCAGTGTCACCTGCACGAAAAGCACCCAGGTAATCTCTTAGACGCTCTGCATCCTCTTCCGACACGGGGCTCATCAAGACGCCAGGTTCATCCGCTTCTAGCTGCCGCTGTCTCTCTTCTGCGAGGACTTCTCTTGCCCGGCGAAGTGCAGCCTTAACCGCTCCTTCCGTAGAATCGAGCAAATCAGCGGTCTCTCTCGCCTTATAGCTGAATAGCTCACAGAGAATGTATATTGTCCGCTGCCAGTCCGTCAGCTGTGTCAGGAGCACCTGAAAAGCCTCTTCTACAGCCAGGCCATCGCCAAGCTCATGATGAGAGCTGACGTACTGCTCCTGCTCCTGCATCTCACCCAGCAGCTCTCTCCGCCTTGCTTCCTTACGCAAGCCATCAATCCACACATTACGGGCTGAACGGATCAGATAACCCTCCATCGAAAAACCTACACTTTTACTCAAATCCGCGGCATGCGGCAATATTTTGACATAAACCTCCTGGCACAAATCCTCAGCATCCTCTTTTGATCCGGTTAGAGACAGGCAGTATTTATACAGGGATAACATCATGCTTCTCGATAATTCCGAAGTCTGTGTATGGTCGTCACCATCTGCACACTTCAGATACATCCTGTAGGGTTCGGATCTGACAAAGGCCATCATTCGGGGCCCCCCTTTGTTTAGTCCTTATAAGTACTTATACTGTGAAGACGTCTGAGACCGCCAGAAAGATACGTAAATAACTTATTTATAAAAATCAGTGCCTGGTCGGTACATTAGGCTGCATACGTGTATGCGCAGCACATTTTTCAGATGTCCCTAATTGTCATTCGTATTTATGTTGCCACACCGCTTCTGTCCGCTTCACTTTTCCGCTGGCTTCTAAGCTGAATCCACTCTCTTAGTGTATGCCAATTCGCCATAATCAGGCCGCCAATGATGATGATCGACCCGATTGCCGTTAATAGGGTTACATGCTCTCCATAAAATAACATCCCGACACCAAGGGCAATCATAGGAGATATATAGAGCCAGGTCGAAGGAAACAGCGGTCCCGTCTTGGTGACCAGGAAATAAAATAGACTGTGTCCAATCATAGAGCCAAATATCGTCAGATAGAGGACTGAGCCCGCTGCCCCAGAAGACAATAGCACATCCGGATCAGGCTGTTCTGTGATGAAGGAGATCATCAGCAGCATGAGTCCGCCATACAGCATTTGTGCGCCGTTTACTGCAAGGGACGAATATCCGCTCAGTCTGGACCTCGTGGCTCCTGAATATACAGAGCCTGACGCATAGAACACTTCGCCAACCAGCACTGCGCAGGCACCTGCCAGCCACATTCCCCCCGCCTGAATCGTCAGTTCGGGAACCAGGATAAGAATAACGCCGACAAATGCCGTTAAACAGCCGAGCAAAGAGAGCGCTGAAGCTTTCTTCTTGAGAACCCATGTCTGAATTCCGATGATCATGATCGGTCCGGTAGCAGACAATACGGCAGCCACGCCTGAACTGATATATTGTTCTCCATAGTATAGCCCTGCAAAGGTCATAAAGGTTAAACAGCTGCCAATAATCATCACTTCTTTACGCAGCAGCAGCTTGATGCTTGTTTTTCGTCTCCATAGACACCATATGAACAAGAGTGCGCCTGCGAGACAGAATCTCACCCCTGCCGCAAAAAACGGCGGAACCCCTGCATCATTTCCTATTTTGATCGCCAGAAAGGTCGTACCAAAAATTAAACACATGCTCATGTAAGCAATTAATAATCGCATTCTACTCCAGCCTCCTCGTCTATTGCCACATTGTAATCGAAGTGGAATAGAACAGAAGGTACAGAATAGAACAGTTGATGGTCATAATATCGTACAATGGAAGAAAGGCATGAGTGGATGAGGTGGATAAGATGAAAAATAAACGCTCGGAGTTTCTCACAAAGGAACCTTTATCACAGCAAGTATACGACTATGTTCATCTGAGAATTGAGCGGGGAGATTATGCTCCGAATGACCGGCTTCCTTCCGTGCGCTCGCTCGCAGAGCAGTTTGGCGTGCATCGACTGACCGTATTTAAGTCGTATCAGCAGCTCGTTAAGGACCATTTTATATATGCTAAAGATCGATCAGGTTATTATGTGTGCCCGCGCCCTGCAGTGAAATTGACCTCGCCACCGGATAAGGTGTTTACGAATGCTATAGATTCGGCAGATATACTCCATTTACATCAAAGGAGGAATCAAGTGCAGACACTTACTTCACAGCCCCTGCACTCAGCCGCAAGCCAGCTGACACAAGAGGACTCGCTGCCTTTTCTGTCGCTGACCCGGCGGACTCATGTGTTATCAGCGCTGCATCAGCAGGACGTGCAGTACCAGTTCTCCAAGGCACTGATTGACCCCTCTTTGCTTCCCAATACGTATATGTCGGAGTACGTCAAGCAGGTGTTCGATATGTATCCCAAGCTGCTTGGCACCTATTCCACGGTTCAAGGAGACTTCCAGCTCCGTGAGGTCATGGCTGAATACTTTAACGCACGGCACCATATGTCCTTGTCACCAGAGGATATTCTTGTCACGTCCGGGGCTACGCAGGCCATCGATCTGGCAGCACGAATGCTGATTAAGCCAAGCGATGTTGTGCTCGTTGAACGGCCTACTTACAGTACCGCCATTGATATTTTTCGGCAGGCTGGAGCACGCATCGTCACTGTAGAGATGCAGCCAGACGGATATGATATGGAGCAGCTTGAGCACACCATTGTGGATTCACGCCCGCGACTTATGTATGTAAACCCGACTTATCATAACCCGACGGGATATGTTCTCCCACAGGAGAAGCGTAAATTGCTGGTTGAGCTTGCTGAACAGTACCAGTTCATTATTGCAGAAGATGATACGACGTATGATATGTATTTCGCAGATGAGCCTCCCCCGCCGATCTACAGCTATGATACGGAAGGGGTCGTCATGTACATTCGCAGCTTCAGCAAGTACGTAGCACCCGGTCTGCGCATTGCCTTCGTATTGTGCAAGCCATGGCTTATGAAGGAAGCGTTGACTCTTAAATCACTGACAGACGGCGGTTCTCCGCTGCTCGGCCAAAAAATCTTCCAGCATTACTTCACTTCCTCCCGAATGCAGACCCATATGGAGAAGCTGCGCATTGCACTTAGCTTGCGAAAAGAGAAGATGGAGCAAATGCTGACAGCGGCCGACTGGCAGTGGGTCAGCCCGGAAGGGGGGCTCGACCTGTGGGTTCAGCTTCCTGCCCATGTAGATGCGATCGCCCTGCTTGAGAAGAGCCTTGAACGATCGGTTGCCTTTGTTCCCGGACCCTTCTGCGATCCACTTCCGCAAGGCTCAGAAGCTTATATCCGGCTCAGCTATTGTTATACGAGCGAGAAACAGATTGAAGAGGGAATGGAGCGACTGCTGATCGCGTACGCGAATCTTCACTAGCAGCAGGTTTCTATACCGAATCGTGCGCGGTGGCTGGATCAAGCTTCTTCACGATAAAATATGTGTCATTCCTGTCTCGGCAAGTGTAATTTCCGGCATAAGATCATACTTCTGCCGGAGATCCACATCATGAGACATATGAGTAAAAATGGTTTGCCTCGGCTTAACCAGTCGAAGCAGCTCCTGTGCTTCCAGCATGTCATATACAGAGCGAGTGTGGAACTCTGCCAGCTCATGATAAAAGCTTGTCCCAAGCACTAACAGATCCAGATGATAGAGCTGCTGCCTTTCCTGTTCATTCAGATTGATGGAATCCGAGCAATAAACCCAGCGGTAACCATTCTTCTCCAGGCGGTATGCGTAGGAGTAACCGTTCTTTCCATGGTTGACCTTCCAGGTCCGGATCTGATATCCGGCGAGCTCAACGCCTGAATCACAGGGCTGCATTTTAATATGCCTGGACAGCCAAGGAAACTGTACCTGTATTGTTTCAATGACCTCCTGCGGCGCGTAGAGCTCCCCTTTTTCCCCGAGCCACCTGCAGGCATCTGCCCACTCCGGCAGTCCGCCGATATGATCAAAGTGAGGATGCGTAACCAGCATCGTTCGCAGCTGGCGTTTGCCCAGCTGTTCCATCTGATGCACGAAATCCGGACCTCCGTCAATCATGAACTCTCCATCTGATCCATGCACCCGCACTGAGGAACGGTATCTGCGGTTGATACCCGTTGTCCTTGCCTCCATACATACCTCACACTCACAGTATAGCCTTGGAACTCCCATCGCATCTCCTGTGCCGAGGAACGTTAGTTTATCTGTTATCGTCATATACTGTCATGTCCTTTCTGCCGGTGCATAAGCTCTGTATCTCATCACATTCCCCGGAGCCTTAATGTCAGCTCTTTATGACCGTCTGCCGTATCTATCTCATCTGCTATATGCCAATTGGACGCAAGAGATTTTCTAAGCTTCTCTGCCTGCTCTCCAGTAAGGATAAGACCGTCTACAAGGCCCTCTGCTGCGTTAAAATCAATTCCCGGCTTCAGATCAAACGTAATCGCAATCCAATTTTTAAGTCCATTATTGGTATTGAATGTGATGCGATACCCTTCCTGAACAGCCCGCTCAAGCTCCTCCCCATGCTCCTTCGCATACGAGAGAAAAGCCTCGTAAGTATAATGTTCACGTTCTGCATGGCTAAAAGCCGCCAGATCCCCGGTGCGGATTGCAGTGAGTACATCTTCGTCCGTAACGCCGTAATGACGCGCATTCTCCAATAGAATAGCGGAATATTGAGACAATTTAACTTGTTCTGTCATAGTTGATACACCCCTGAATTATGTAGTAAATGATGCTGAACATTTATTAGTGATTACTGAATTACGATACTATTATAAAATGACCGAAGGCTTCTTATAAAGCTTGAGCCATGATTTAAAGCCATGATCCATATCGCCGATTGAACAAAACAAAACCCTGTACGCATCATACGTCAGGGTAAAAAGACAGCTTGCTATCTGATTGATATCCTAGCAGAGTGATACCTAGATCGTTATTGGCATTGGATCACGCTTCAAACTATTTTCCACCATCCAGTTGTCCTGATCATTAAACAGATATGCCCGATGAACCAGCACACGAACCTCCTGACCAACGGATAGCGTCTCTTTCTCAAGAGAACGATAGGTAATCAGTCGATGCTTGCCTACCGTGACTTCGACAAGCCACTCGCTCCCACGGAAATGAAGTGCTCTTACAACGCCTTTCTCCGTAGCAGACAGAAGTGTGAACTCATTCTCTTTGCCTACCTCAATATATTCAGGACGAATGAGCGCCTTCGCATCATTGGAAACAGCCTCGATATCAAACCCCTTCAGCTCACGGGCATGCTCGACAATAGTGGACTCTCCGATAAACGAAGCGACAAACGGTGTTTCCGGGCGCTTGTAAATGTCCCAAGGCGTTCCCTTCTGCTCCAAAGCCCCTTGATTAATTATCATGATCTCATCCGCTACTTCTATAGCCTCATCCTGGTCATGGGTAACGAAGATTGATGTAATTCCAACCCGCTCAATCAATTCACGCAGCCATGAACGCAGCTCCTGTCTAATCTTCGCATCAATCGCCGCAAATGGCTCGTCAAGCAGCAGCAGCTGCGGCTCAGGTGCCAGCGCTCTTGCAAATGCAACACGCTGTCTCTGTCCCCCGGATAATTGATGAGGATAACGCTTCTCAAAGCCGCTTAGGCCTGTAAGCTCTACAAGCTCCATCACCCGGTCATGGATCTGTGCCTTCGATTGCTTCTTGACCTTAAGTCCAAACGCAATATTCTCAAAGACGGTCATATGTTTAAATAGCGCATAGTTCTGAAAAACAAAGCCGATTCCCCGTTCCTGTGGAGGAAGGTCATTAACGAGCTGTCCATGGAAACGGATTTCACCTGCGTCCGGATGCTCAAGACCGGCTAATATGCGCAAGATCGAAGTTTTACCTCCACCACTCGGTCCAAGCAAACCGATGAGATGACCTTTTTCAATATCAAAGGAAACATCCTTAACCGCATGAAAATTCCCAAAATGTTTGTTCAACCCACGGACTTCAACGTGCATTTCCCCATCCCCCAATATATTCCCTAGAAAAGCGCTAGGAATTACTTTATTTGATACTTTACCAAAAATAGGGGGATTACGTCAATCTTTTAAAGTTGTTAGAAATGGATAAGACAAGCACTTTCGCCTTTTACCGTTATGACAATGCAACGTTATGACATTTCACCGCTCTGAAGTATGTAAGCGTGAAAAGGCCCTGATCTTTCATTTATTGACTTATTTCACAGAGATGGATGCGGTTCAGCTGTATAATATAGATTGCATAACGGCTGCCTTGACCACAGTGGTGATGACTATGACAACTACATAACTAAATTCTGTTACACATAATCTTAACGTGGGAAATGGCTTCTTGTCTTACGTCCTCGAATGGAGAACGGTCTTGAATATAATAAGAAATGAAACCGTGAATAGATAAAAACATACTGTGAGGTAATTTCAGCTTTTGTTCCGGCGTATATTCCTGATCATTCATATGATAGCGGATAATGGTTGCGAATAACTCATAACATCGGTTCTGTTCTGCACGGCAATAGGCCAGCAGCTCTTCATCCCGAATCATAAACATGATTTCGTACTGATAAGGATTCTCCAGTCCAAACCGGATAAATTCCATCATGACATGCTCAGGCTTAGACAATCCTTCACTTGATTCCCTAGCCATCGCTTGCAGCAGCATCTGCCCCAGATGATTAAAATCCTCAATCACAATCGCGTAAAACAGTTCTGCTTTTTCCTTGAAGTGATAATATAAAGAACCATGACTGTACCCTAGATGCTGTCCTATACTACGCATGGAAATTGAACGATAGCCCTTCGTTACGAACAGATGCCTCGCCGCCTCCAATATACGTTCCCTTGACAACTCCTGTTCCACTGCTCTTCTAGCCATATCTTATTCCCCTTCAATAAAATAAAGCTGCTGTCCCTCCGTGATTACAGATTGACCTTGTGTTAGATCGATCACAAAATCTATAAAGCGCTCTGCTTCACTATCGACCGGAAGACATGTCAGCCTGACTTTGTCAGTAAATGTTGTTTCACCCATCCGAGTCTCTCTGCCCCTCAGCTCATTCTCCACTTTGCCAAGCCACGTGTAATCAATCTCTACAAACACTTCACGATGCAGCACCTTCGTAATGGCTTCACCGGCTTCAATGGCAGCAACCGCACCGTCTGTATATGCGCGAATAAGGCCGCCTGCACCAAGCATGATTCCGCCAAAATATCGAGTCACGACGATGGCTACATTCTTCAGTCCCTGATTCCTGATCACCTCCAATATAGGTTTACCTGCGGTTCCGCTTGGTTCGCCGTCATCGGACTGCTTCTGGATTTCATCACGCTCACCGATCATATAAGCTGAACAGTTATGCGTTGCATTCCAATGCTTTTTCTTGATCTCTTCGATAAAAGAAACTGCTTCCTCCTCGGTCTCTACCGGCTTGATGTGGCCAATGAACCGCGATTTCTTGATGACAATTTCCTTATCTCCCGACATTCGAACCGTACGGTAACGCTCAATCATCATTTCTACTACCTTTCTGCTAGCACAACTAGATTTATATTTTTAAGAAAGCAGCTCATCCAAGTGCGGGTGAACTGCTTTCTTAGTTAAATAAGTCATTTACATATATGTCTGAGATACCCTTGATTATTCAGATAGTCTTGCTTCAAGCTTCGCTTTTTCTTCTTCGTAGCCAGGCTTGCCAAGCAGAGCAAACATGTTCTTCTTGTAAGCTTCAACCCCTGGCTGGTCAAATGGATTAACCCCAAGCAGGTAACCGCTGATGCCGCAAGCTTTTTCAAAGAAGTATACCAGATATCCGAAGGAATATGGAGTCATATCTGGAATATTTACGATAAGATTCGGAACTTGTCCGTCTGTATGCGCAAGAAGTGTTCCTTGGAACGCTTTTTTGTTAACGAAGTCCATCGTTTTGCCTTCCAGGAAGTTCAGACCATCCAGATCGTCCGGATCGGATTCAATCGTAATATGGCTCGGAACCTCTTCGACTTGGATAACTGTTTCGAAGATGTTGCGGCTTCCTTCCTGAATGAATTGACCCATGGAGTGAAGATCTGTAGAGAAGTCAACAGAAGCAGGATAGATTCCTTTGAAATCCTTTCCTTCACTCTCGCCGTACAGCTGCTTCCACCACTCGGATACGAAATGCAGGGACGGCTCGTAGTTTACGAGGATCTCTGTGCCTTTGCCTTTACGATACAGCGCATTACGAACAGCAGCATATTGATAGCTTTGGTTCTCGGCTACGTTCGGGTTGCTGTACTCTTTCGAAGCGTCAGCAGCACCTTGCATCATTTCTTCAATATTAATACCCGCTGTAGCAATCGGAAGAAGTCCTACCGCAGTAAGAACCGAGTAACGGCCGCCTACATCGTCTGGAATGATAAAGGACTCATAGCCTTCCTCAGTCGCCAGCTTCTTGAGTGCACCCTTCGCTTGGTCTGTCGTTGCATAGATCCGTTTGCGAGCTTCTTCCTTGCCGTATTTCTTCTCAAGCGCTGCACGGAAGATACGGAAAGCGATCGCCGGTTCCGTTGTCGTACCGGATTTGGAAATGACGTTCACGGAGAAGTCTTTGCCTTCGATAAGCTCAAGCAGATGGTTGACATATGTAGAGCTGATATTGTTACCTGCGAAATAAATCTCAGGAGTTTTGCGCTTCTCTTTTGGCAGCTCATTATAGAAGGAATGAGACAGCATTTCAATCGCAGCGCGTGCTCCCAGGTAAGAACCGCCGATTCCGATGACGATCAGCACATCAGAGTCGCTTTGGATCTTCGCAGCTGCTTTTTGAATACGAGAGAATTCCTCTTTATCATAATTGGTCGGCAGATCAATCCAGCCAAGATAATCGGACCCTGCACCTGTTCCGTTATGAAGCTGCTCATGTGCAAGACGAATCGGCTCTGCGAAATAATCCACCTCATGCTGCCCAACAAATTCAAGTGCTTTACTGTAATCAAACGTTACTTTTTTTGCCATGATTATAATTACCTCCCTATAAAGTTGATTCCTCACTGAACAAATGATATCTAAGCCAAGGAACAACTTATGACTTAGAATACTGTAAATTGTATAAGCTGGCAAGTTAACAGGCATCCGTCCTTCTGACAGAATGAAAGCCTATTAAAGTGATGGTGCTACACGCTCACATGACAATCGTCACGTTATTTTAAAAAAGGGTAAAGCTGCCGAATGGGCAGCTTTACCTATTTACTTAAGCTCTTGTTGTGTGCAGCTTGTTGTCAAAATTACAGCAATGCTTTGATGCGGCTGACTACATTCTCAACAGTGAAGCCATATTCTTTAATTACGCGGTCGCCAGGCGCAGATGCACCGAATGTAGAGATTCCGAGGATATCTCCAGCGTCGCCAACATATTTTTCCCAGCCCATTGGATGAGCCATTTCAATTGCAAGACGAGCTTTAACGTCCGGAAGAATAACGGATTCTTTGTAAGCTTTGTCTTGTTTCTCGAACAGATCCCAGCTAGGCATACTGATAACACGTACGGAAATGCCTTCTTCAGCAAGTGCTTCCTGTGCTTTCACTGCAAGCTGAACTTCGGAACCTGTAGCAATGATTTGCGCAACAGCTTTACCGTCTTTGGCTTCGGATACAACGTACGCTCCGCGTTTGATTCCTTCACGAGCAGCGTCTACTGTTCCAGCAAGGATCGGCAGGTTTTGACGAGTCAATACCAGAGCTACCGGGTTCTTCTTGTTCTCTACAGCATAAGCCCAAGCTGCAGAAGTTTCGTTTCCGTCAGCAGGACGAATCACAGTCAGGTTAGGGATAATACGCAGGGAAGCAAGCTGCTCGATCGGCTCATGCGTAGGACCATCTTCACCAACAGCGATACTGTCATGTGTCAGAACATAAGTTACAGGCAGATTCATAATTGCAGACAAGCGTACAGCTGGGCGCAGGTAGTCTGTAAATACGAAGAACGTACCTCCGAATACTCTAACACCGCCATGCAGTGCCATACCGTTCATTGCTGCTGCCATACCGAACTCACGTACACCGAAGTAGATGTTGCGGCCGGAGTAGTCTGCAGGTGTGAACTGTGCAATGTTGTTCAGGTGTGTCATTGTAGAGCTCTCAAGGTCAGCAGATCCGCCTGTCAGGTTAAGAACATTTGGAGCCAGTCCGTTCAGCGCATTACCGGAAGCAACACGAGTGGATACTGCCTTATCTTCAGCACTATATTTAGGAAGGTCACGATCCCATCCTTCTGGAAGCTCGCCAGCAACTGCTGTTTCGAACTGTGCTGCAAGCTCAGGGTAAGCCTTCTTGTACTCTGCGAACTTCGCATCCCATGCTTTGTTCGTTTCAATTCCGCGCTCTTTAACTTGTGCGAAATGAGCACGAACTTCGTCTGGAACGAAGAAATCTTCTTCATATACCCATTTGTAGAAATCTTTAGTCAGCTTCGCTTCCTCTGCTCCAAGTGGAGAACCGTGAGTACCGCCATGACCGCCTTTACCTTGTTTGTTCGGGCTGCCGTAACCGATAACCGTCTTCACTTCAATCAGCGTTGGACGGCTGAGATCAGCTTGAGCTTCCTTGATTGCTTTTTCTACCGCAGGCAGATCGTTTCCGTCTTCTACGCGTAGAACCTGCCAGCCGTATCCTTCAAAGCGTTTTTGTACGCTTTCAGAGAAGGAAAGGTTCAGTTCACCATCAAGGGAGATGTCGTTGGAATCGTACAGTACCACGAGCTTGCCGAGCTTCAGGTGAGACGCCAGGGATGCTGCTTCATGAGAAACACCTTCCATGAGGTCGCCGTCGCCGCAGATCGCATAAGTAAAGTGGTCTACGATATCAAATTTATCTTTATTGTAAGTCGCACCCAGCTGAGCTTCAGCCATTGCCATACCTACTGCCATTGCAATACCTTGTCCAAGCGGACCTGTCGTCGCATCAACACCTGCAGTGTGACCGAATTCAGGGTGACCTGGAGTCAAGCTTCCCCATTGACGGAATTGCTTGATTTCTTCCATAGGAAGATCATATCCGCTCAGGTGCAGCAGGCTGTACAGCAGCATGGAGCCGTGTCCAGCAGACAGCACAAAACGGTCACGGTTGATCCAAGTTGGATTCTCCGGGTTATGATTCATTGTTTTTGCAAACAATTGATAACCCATAGGTGCAGAACCCATTGGCATACCCGGATGACCGGATTTGGCTTTCTCAATTGCGTCAATCGCTAGAGTACGTACTGTAGTAATAGACAAGTTATCGATTGTCGAATTTTCATCCTTGTGAATGCTTTGTTCTTTGGTTTGTTGATCAGTCATTTTTTGTCCTCCTCATAATCTCAAAAAAGATGTCAGGATAAGCAAACGGACTTACGCTCAGGCGACTTAAAACTTAACTTAAAATGACAAACGAGTTGATTTAAAGCAAGTTAATCCGCTTGAATGTTTCAATTTGACTTATTCGTTTGCTATTGTATCACTTCACGTCCTGTTTTTCCATACCGTTCTTCACATCCAATAAATTTCATCATCCACACATCGACAAAAGTATCTCCTCTTTGAAGAAAAGCATACCTGAATTGGAAGGAATACAAGGATAGGCAATGAAAAATAGCAAACTATTGGAGCAGGATTATGCATCATCTCTTAATAAGAGAGTTCACTTCTACATTATCCGACTTTTATTAGAGCAAAACAAACTTCGCGTAAAACAATCCATTTCATAACACATAAGCAGCTGTTACAAAAAATCTCTGGAACGCAAACCGTTCTGGTACCCCAAGACAAACAATGTCGGGCATAGCAAAAAATCGCCGCGGCTCAAGTAACCGGGCGATTCTTCTGATTCTATTGATTTTAAAATACAACCGTCTTGTTCTCATGGACGAGAATACGATCCTCCACATGCCATTTGACTGCTCGCGCAAGCACGACACGTTCAATATTGCGGCCGATCCGCTTCAGCTCGGGAACATCATCCCGATGGCTTACACGTTCAACGTCCTGCTCAATGATCGGTCCTCCATCCAGCTCTTCCGTTACGTAATGCGCTGTTGCTCCAATCAGCTTAACTCCCCGTTTATAAGCTTGGGCATAGGGCTTGCCGCCAACAAATGCAGGAAGGAAGGAATGATGGATATTGATAATGCGATTACGGTAATGTTCAATGAATGTCGGCGAGATGATCTGCATATAACGGGCTAGAATAATGACGTCAATATCGGCCCCGATCACTTCTAGCTGACGCTGCTCTGCTTCTTTTTTGGTATCTGGTGTGACCGGAATATGATGGTAAGGAATACCGAAGGATTCAACATAATCCTTCATATCTAAATGATTGCTTACAACCAGCGCAATGTCTGCATCCAGATCACCGGCTTGCCATTGCCAGAGAAGCTCTACCAGACAATGATCCTCTTTGGACACGAAGATCGCGAGCTTCTTCCGGCGGCTTACGCTGGAGATTTTCCATTCCATTCTGAACTGGGAGGCAATGGCTCCAAAGTCGGCCTCCAGCTGCGGAAGGCGATCCTTCAACTGAGGCAGATCGAATTCTACGCGCATGAAGAACATGCCGCCATCCGGATCCATTGAATATTGATCAGATTGAACGATGTTGGCTCCATGCTCGAATAGAAATTTGGAGACTGCGGCCACGATTCCCGGGGCATCCGGACAAGAAATCAGCATTCGAGCACGATCCGGGTGTTCGTGTGCCGGGTGTGCGGGTACGTTTTTAGTATGAATATCCATTGTAGAAAAATTCTCCCCCTTGATATAAGTGACTCCTATGCTTTGACCATAGCTTCCTTGCCTGCGAGCCAGGCAATCAGGCGATGATTGAGTGCCTCTTCAGACAGCTCAGGGAACAGATCTGCGCCTGCAGCAAGATCATATAAACGCTCCAGCGGTTCACGCGGGTCAGCCTTCTTCGCTTTGGCGTCATTCTTAAGCACAGTCCATGTGTCTAGAATAAAGCTGCGTGAATGAATGTCTTGTCCGCTGAAGAAATGGTCCAGCTTCTCCACATCTCCCCAAAAAGCTTCGCCAAAACGTTCTGTTACATTACCGCGAAGCAGCGCAATTTCCGCTTCATACATCGGACGCTGCGTCTTCGCATCTTTCCCGATCCACGGCGTTTCAAGAATGAACGGGCGGCCAGCCAGCAGCTCATGATGCACGATACGATGAATGGTATCATAACCAATCCAGCCGGAGCCGATCGGAGCATGTCTGTCCTTCCGCGCACCTGTAGGGTTCTTGCTGTCGTTGATGTGCACTACAGCGATCCGGTCTAATCCCACTGTGCGGTCAAACTGCTCAAGCACACCGTCCAGATCATTCACGATATCATAGCCGGCATCATGAATATGGCAAGTATCCATACATATGGTCAGCCGCTCATTATGCTCAACTTTATCAATGATTTGTGCAATCTCTTCGAAGCTGCGTCCCATCTCTGTCCCTTTGCCTGCCATCGTTTCCAAGGCAATGTTGACATCCGTTTCACGCACGCCGTTCAGCACCTCGTTCAAGCCTTCGGCAATACGCTGAATGCCATATTCTGCATCCTTGTCTGTAAAGGCACCTGGATGAAGAACAATATTCTTAACCCCAATCGCGTGGGTACGACGAATCTCTTCCTGCAGGAAGCTGACCGCAAGCTCATAAGTATTGTCCTTGTATGAACCCAAGTTAATAATATATGGTGCATGAACTACAATATCCTCGAAGCCTCCGCTAAGCATGGCTTGCTTACCTTCTTCGATAAACATTGTCTCCATTGGTTTACGGCGTGTGTTTTGCGGAGCTCCTGTATATATCATGAACGATGAAGAACCGTAGCTTGCTGCTTCTTCCGTAGCTGTCAGCAGACCCTTGCCTGAAAAAGAAACGTGGGAACCTATTTTAAGCATCGTAATTTACTTCCCCCTATAATTTAGGATTTAGGATTTAGGATGATTGTGCACTATTTAAGTTAATAGAATGACACAAGTAGTGTATCCAAAGATTTATTGCTTATTGTAACTTGATTGAGGAGGTCAAGCAATATCATCAAGAATGGAAAGCGCTCGAAGAAGCTATCGAAAAAGAGTTCTGTGTGCGCTATAATTTCTATAACAGGACATTTTTTACAATAAATCTTCTCAATTGTCTCATGAAAAGTTCATTTACCTGAATCTATCTCAAAATACTCTACCTGCTCTGATGTAGAATTTGTATCTGCCTTTTTTATGAGTTATGAAATGGATTCACATATTTATGTCATTTTAAACCTGCCCGCTGTATTTTTATATCGTGTTCGATCATTTCTGCGGCCCGTCTCCTATTCTATTAAAATTTTGAGGTGATGCATATGGACATTCTCTTGTTAAACAGTAGGTTAACACTGTCTGCTCCCAGCAACTGGTTCATGAACTCCATTGCTTTTTGGACCTTTGTCCTGTTAGGTTCTATGGTCGTTGGCGGATTCTTTATGTTTCGCAAATTTCTGAAGGTACTTCCAAAAGCCGACGGCAAATCCAAGCTCGATTGGCAGAATCACTGGGTCGAGTCCAGCCGGCACTTATGGACAGAGGATGCCAAGGCATTCTTGGACGAGCTGGTACAGCCGGTTCCAGGCCCCTTCCGGGATATCGCCAAGCACTCGATTGCCGCCGAGATTGGAAAGATCGCTTTGGAGAGCGGCGCTGCCGAAGTTACTCGAGATCACTGCATCAAGGGATATATCGTGGCGACACCTTCCAGAGATAATAAGTTCCTGGTTCATTTTCTCGACAAGAAGCAGATCGATTATCAGCCATACAAACATTTAATGAATAAATAAAGGGGATCCGTTTAAATATGGAGATCCGATGAAGTTTTCATTCGTTAAATGCTCGTTGGTTCATTTTAATGGAAAAAGGTAATATGTCTTTAACAAGCATGAGCCTCTGTATTAGGTGGTCCTGGGTTTACTAAGAAATGAGTCCAAGGGAACACGAAGCAGAGGCTTGTCTTTTGCTATGTCAGGAGGAATAATGGCCATGAAGTATGCAATCAGTGGAGGAACAGGATTCATCGGAAGCCATCTCGCGAATTTATGGCAAGAACAAGGTCATCAGGTTATGATCATTACCCGGAATGCAGATAAGGCGAGAGATGCTGCGAACCGCGGAATCTCATATGTCACTTGGGAGCAGATTAAAAAGGACCCCAGCACGCTGGAGTCCTTGGACGGAGTCGTTAATCTGGCCGGAGAAAGTCTGAACCAGCGCTGGAGCGACACAGCGAAGCAGAGGATTCTTCAGTCACGGCTCGATTCGGTTCACCAATTGGCTGATGTGTTAGATCGCTTGGAATACAAGCCGAAGGTTATTATTCAATCCTCCGCGATCGGCATATATGGAACCTCGGATACAGAAGTATATACGGAAGCTTCTTCAATTGAGCCTGTAGATTTCTTATCTGAGGTGTGCGTTCAATGGGAGAATGCAGCCAAACAGAGATTGAACTATTCCAGACTAGTTATTGTAAGAACCGGTCTTGTGTTAGGTAGTAAAGGCGCCTTTCCCCTCATGCAGCTTCCATATAAGCTAGGCGTAGGAGGACCGATGGGCAGTGGAAGACAGTACATGTCCTGGATTCATATTGCGGATATGGTGCGATTGATTGATTTTGCGGTTCAGCAGGAGCAAGTTTCCGGCCCACTGAATGCTACCACTCCTCATCCGGTCAACAATGATACGTTCGGCAAAACGATCGGACAAGTTCTCCATCGGCCCCATTGGTTCCCTGTACCCTCCTTTGTACTAAAGACGCTCCTGGGTGAGATGTCCATTCTTATACTAGAGGGACAGCAGGTTCTGCCGGAGAAGGCACAGAAACACCAGTTTACGTTCAAATATCCCGAGCTAATTGGAGCGGTCAAGCATGAGTTACGAAGTTAACTTAGCTGAAATTGCAGTTAACCAAGCCGGAATTAATGAAGCGGCATCCTCAGATGAAAAGTATACTTTGCCTTGGCTATAACAAAGCTGTCTCCCTCTTGGAGAAGGTATTCTTTGTAAGGAACCATCGCTTCATCCTGAAACAGGGTCCCGTTCATTGAATTTAAATCTTTGACGACGTACCCCGAATCCGATCTGCTGATCTCTACATGCGCACGGGAAGTACCTGCTCCTGCTTCCACATAACTGGCGACGTCATTGGACCTTCCGATGATGAAGCTGCCTCTGCCAACAGGGATCGTATCCACGCTCCCTTCTGGTGAGCAGCGTTCCAGATAAGCGATGCTGTCATTCGGCGCATTTGAGCTGGCCATCTCCTGTCCCATTTCAGATAGAAGCACCGTGGCCTGTACTTTTGCAGCAGAGAGGATCTGGGTGTTATGCTTCAGCGAATCATAATAGCTGGCATCAGAGCCTTCACTGCCTTCTTCTACGGCAACATTTGAATGATCCACCGCAGGATGATGCACCTGGAATCGGCTACGAGTCACCTCATTCGTACTTTCGAATAATGCCGGCTCATTCACTAATGCATTCACAGGCCCGTGACCGGCTTCCGCTGCAGGACTTCCCCCGTTATTCCATCGCCACCACTCGCGAGGCTCCCCCTTCTTCTTAACGGCAAACCAGTCCTTTGCTCCTGATCGTGTAGATGAAGGATCCCCTGTATCGATTTCCGAAGATTTGTTTTTTACTGAAAAAGGCAGACGAATCCCTTTTGCCAATAAATAAGCAAGAGTTACGAATACGACGGTAATCACCGTACATAGAATTAATCCCGCAGATGATGGCCGATCCATGTAAATAAATCTCCAAACAACCGATGAGGCGAGCAGACAGCCAAGCCAGTAGTACATTGGATTCACGGGCTTCTTTACCGCATCTTCGTCTGATATTGAGAACGGAGCGTTATCCTCCTCTTCAGAGGCGGGGGTATCAAATGCTGCAAAAATAGAGCCTCCTGCAGCAATCGAACCATCCATAGGAAGCCTCATTTCTTGCTCGTTCGAACCAGCGAACTTATGCGGCTGCAGGTTCTTCCGTTGCTGAGGCGTATGGTCCTGAGGATATTGTGACTGTATAGGCAGTGCAAATGCATTATCAGCTTGTTGAAATGGAGCATTAACATTTTCTGATTGTGAATTTCCTTGATGTGACACTATGGTGTGTGACATTGGATGTATTTCTCGTAGGCTCTGTGCTTGTAGGGCTTGCCCTTTTGCGCTCCGTGTATGTGAGCCGTGCGTCGCCTCTAGTCTGCTTGCTTGAGAATCCTGACCTTGGTAGCCACTTGCTTGTCGCACTGAAGAAATGCTTGCTTGTGCCGAATAATGATCAGCTGCTTGAAAGCTCTGTAACTTACGCATGTCATGCATCTGAGGCGGTGTGCCGCCTAACGAATGCTCTGTCAGCAATTCAAGCAGCAGCTCGTTTAACGCAGACAGACGAAAATGATCACCGGCACATAATTGCAGCACACCTTGCAGCCCGTTACCCTTTAACTCAGTAACATAAGGCATCAATCTAACGATCAGCTGATACAGCTGCTCGGAGACCTTCTCCTGATCAGAATGTGCTTGAAAGGGCACATAACAAATCTTAATCTTTCCCTCTTCCAGCTCTCCTTCCATAAACATATAATCCTCATGCAGCAGGAATTGATGTTCATCCAGCATGTACAATCGACTGTCGTTCAAAGTATGTGTGAGCTGTAATAGCAAATGATAAAATGCAGAAAGTGTTAACCTTTCACTTTTAACCACATGAGAGAGCATTTTACGTCCCGTAATGTCATAGCTGAATGTAATTGTTCCATCGATATCTCTAATTTGCATTCTCAAGTGCCCCGGAATTTCGTTATGCATGATCATGTTTACTTGAACCTGGCTCAAGTCGCTGCTTGCCACGCCTCCCATCTTCTCTACGATCATTAACACTCTGTCATTATGTATAAAATCTCTGGATAGCCCCTTCATGGCACCTCTCCTTCATTTGTGCTGATCATACTGATGTGTATACCGTCTAAGCAGCTAAAGGTATGATGAAATTGATTCTAGTAATAAAAACTTTGTATATAAGCAAGTATCGCTCCGGGAAGTACAGCAAGCATAAAGGGAAATCGAAGCGATGCCTCCGCACTGTTGATCTTTATAACGCCAGCGTTTTCCGCCTTGCCGTCATAAACGGGCCGTTTATATTTCTGCCCGAACATGAAGAAGCCGAGGCTTCTTCTCATTCTGAACACAAATTCTCTTCTCCACATCAAGATGAGAAAACCAATAGCACCAGATATAAGGATCGAATACAGCATGACTTGCATTGTGAACAAGGCCCCCGTCCAGGCTCCTATACCTCCAAAAATCTTAACATCTCCCGCCCCTACCGCTCCTAGAAGATACAATATCATCATGAGTCCGAAGCCCGCTCCAAAGCCAATAGCTGCTGTGCTAAAGCCTGCGAGGCCACCCATGATTAGATGTACGATCAAGCCGCTCAGTATTGAAGATATCGTCAATATATTAGGTATTCGCATAGACCGAATATCCGTTATAAACGCGGCAATAACAAAACCTCCGCAAGCGATGTAAGTGATCTCCATTACTTATCCTCTCTCATCATGATCTTTTGACAACGTCAAACCTAACTTCAACTCTGGCACCGTCACTCGTTTCGATCACAAACGGCCATGTCCCAGGGGTTGTTCTTGTTCCTACAAACCATGTCCATTCCACAAATCCGTTCTCGTCTGCAGTTGCCCAGCCCACATGCTGTGCTGTACTTTCTCCTGTCTTATAAAAGACGGATAGGTTAGCTGAGGCACCCGGTGTTATTTTGGCACGTATCGTCGCTTGACCGGCTACATATGCGGGATTCGGCTTGGCAATAATCTCTACACTGCCTATAGTACCGCTATCCCCAATTGTTCCCTTATCCTCTTCGTTTGTAGCTCCAATCCAGACCCTTTCCGTCGCACCGGCCTGAACCCGCAGACTCTTATTCAGAAAGGGAACTTTGATCGGTAATTCGTAAGTAAGCTCTATTCCAAAATAAGGATTGGACCTATTCTGAAGATTAGGAACATCTACTCCATTCACATGCAGAGAATCGTATTCAAGTATCGTATCCTCAATTACCGGTTGAATTAACGGTTTAATAACGGGATCTAGAACCGCCTCCGATATGGAAGTCTGGAGATGATCCAGCGGCTCTTGTCCGTTAGAAACCGCCATGGAAGCCCATGATCCGATCGGGTCAGGCAGAGTGGCTGCATATTCAGTCACCCAATCCGTCAATGACAGCTTGGGCATGAGTCCCTCAGCAGCTGAGTCTCCGGGCAGAACCTCTCCTAAACCTGAATCTACTGAGCCTGCAGATTCAATGGCGATAGCTACAGGATAGATATGTGATGATATTTTTTTGACGGTCTCGGAAGCTGCCGTCTGCAATGCGGTTGAGAATAATGTCATCTGAACGAAGTAGATCAAGAACACAATAAAAAATATAAAAACAGGTAGAACTAAAGAAGCTTCAACAACAATGCTGCCTCGATCATTTCCATCCTGATCGTTACTGCTTTGATCCTTACTGCATTGATCGTCACTGCATTGATCGTCACTGATTTGATCCTTACAAACTCGTTGGACAATATCATTCTTGAATTGCAGCTTCGATTCCCGACTCTGCCATGTATATGCCATAATAGTCAAACCCCTAATTCCTGTGGTTAATAAGGCAGCGATTAAATTAATATGCATAGTCTGACTGGAGTGAAACGTAAATGTGTCCATCCTCTATTCGGTCAGCGCTGCCACTCACGGTCCCTAGTGCGCTCATTATGCCAGGAAGAAACCACAGCCTCATTCTCATTTCTGCCTGGCTAGCTGCATACGTGAAGGTCTTGTTAAGGTCGATTTTGGTGTTCAGTCGAATAATCGCACTTATTCGAGACAGCTTCTTATCGTTATTGCTGTGTGCCAATAAAAACAATCGAAGATGATCTCTATATGTAATGGAAACCTGCTTCGCATACTTGGACAGCTCTACTTGACCATCGTCCGCCAGCTTTTGCATATCAGCGAGTGCTTCCGTCAGACCATGCAAAATAGCTTTGGATAATACGAGCAGCGGATTTCCAAGCTTGCTGTTCTCTACAAGTCCCTCCATTGTTCTTATCGCTAGCCGAATCGTAAATACCTCGGTATAAGCAGCGACTATATTCCCGTATGGATTGTGAAATCCATAGATGATGTACTCCAGCTCCTGACTTTCCGGAAGAAAGAACGTTTCTGGACTCATCGTGCTATTATTCATATTACTGCCAGCAATCAACGATAAATTGACCGATTTGAAGTAATGCATAGCGTACTCATTCTGATAGAGCTCATCACTTATTACATCAAGGAGATTCGACATTCCTCCGAATAATTGATCCATATCTGCCATCGCTTCACCTCCGGCATCATAGGGATCCGTTGCAATTTGCTTCTCTGAAGGACCTGTGCCGCTAGCCTGGTTCTGATTGAAGCTTATATTTTCGTTATAATATCCTTCCAGCTGCTTGAATTGCTCTGTCGCCTTCTCAATTCCGGCTGTAGCCACCAGAAGCTTGATTCTGTTCTGCGCTTCCTTCAGTTTCTGTTCTGACTGCTTGTCCACCTTCGCTCTTTCCTTGTCTGCAGAATGGTAATCGTCGATCTGCTTCGCTGCCTGATCAATCACATTTCCTCCGCCGGCTGCAGTATACCTGGTGATATATTGCTGGATTTGACGGTTCGCAGTCAGGACATGCTGTCTTTTACGATGAGAATCTCCATCGCTCAGTTGACTAATTGAGGTGGCGGAGGTAGAAATCGCTTGGTGAGCCGCCTTATAATCTCCTAGCTGCTCGGCATGACCACTTATAAACTCAGTGAACTCCGAGTCCTTCCGGACTAACTGATCCGTCTGCTTTCGCAGATCATCACCGAAGCTGCCAACATCGGAGGGTAAAGCGCCTGCTCCCGGCGTCTTGGCTTTGCCAACTTTATCGTAAGCAGTATTTGCCGCTCTCATCTCACCTTCCTTAATGACCTGCTTCATCTGTTCATTTATACTCTTGGCTTCTTCAATTCGATCATTCGCTTGACTTAACGCCTGCTCATGTATATGGAGAGCTTCCTGATTCTCACGATTAATACTTGTCACAATGCGATTCACATCTGATCGATATTCGCTGAGCTCAAATATATAGATCCGGTCAAGCGGTTCTCTGGCCTCATCTTCCGTGTATTTTGAGTAATAATCACGGTATTTTGCTGCGGCATCCGCTGCGCTTCTCATCGTCCCTCCCAGCGGGCTGTCACTAAAGTAAGTACTTGGCGGGTCCATCACCAATTTGGCCAAGGCTTCCGCCGTTTTTGCCGCTTCCCGCCGTTTTTTAATGGCCTCTTCAAGCAGACGTTCACGCTTGTCATATAGCTTCTGAAGCTTCCGCAGGACATCCACCGAATGCGCAGCCTGCTTCATTTCTGCTGATAACGGTTTGAATCTGGACACGGCCTCTACCATAAAGTCCACCGGAGCCTTATATTTCATTTCCTCTTGAATTTGCTGATTAAAGTTCTCGAATGCTCCAAGCTCCCGCTCAAGTGAAAGCCCAGATTGAACCACCTCCATACCGATTAGAGGAAAACCTTCCGCATGCGGCGTAGGCTTCGTACTGTCATTTAATACTTTCGCAAGAACATAGTCTCCCTGATTCCCATCATGAGCGAACAGCCCGTATCTTTCCTGAAGCTCGGGAATATAAGAGGACATCACGGACCTAGCCGCAGCATGAGCCAGTCTCTCAGCCTGTACTTTCATCGCAGCAATCCGGGCATAGTCAACAAATACAGCGACAAATAAGAACACGACGGCAAGCACCATTGCCAAAAATATAGTCACCGCACCGGACTCAGAATCACCTCGTCTAAACAACACATTCACATCCCAGCAAATTTTTGCAAAATCTGTGCGAACTCCGAAGGGTTGCCCGGTGTACCCATCCTCGAAAATCTCGCTCCGTAATACCGCATAAGCTCGACATTTCGAATGAATTCATCGGGTTCTACAACGGTGGATTTGCCAGAATGCTGTATCCGTGGATCACCTGAGAATAAGAAATCGAGCATAGGCAGCCTCATATTTTGGTTCAGCTTGGTCCATACTTGGCGGTCCAGCATCTGATTCGCATATTCCATCTGACCTCTGTACAACACAGGCAGGCCTGCCCCCGATTGACTCAGCTTCTTCATTGGCAGATCATCACTTGCAGCTCCTCCTGGGAGCTCTATTGTTGTAATCTGACCACCGCTTACTGAACCGAAGAGCGCACCTATCATATGATCGTCTGCAAAACGCCAATACAGCGGATCGGTCTCCCCTTCCGGGTAGGATCCGGTCTTAGCGTCCTTATGACTGTTATCCCAGCTGTATGAGGCACGCTCTGACGCAGCTGAAGCATACTGCAAAAGTGCCGATTTCTGGTACAGCAGCACACAAAAAAACATGAGCACACATAGCGACAACAGAATGACGGGAAATACGAGAGAAGCTTCGATTGTGAAGCTCCCCTCCTCTCCTTTCAAATGGCTGCTGCCTTTAGAAGAATTCATTACTTTTGCTCGTAACACTCTCAAGCAAATTCTCAACCAAAGCCTGAATCTGATCCTTAAATATAAGAGCTATGATTAAGATCACACCAATAATGAGGATCATTTCAAGTGTCCCTAGCCCATCCTCTTCGTTCCATAAATCTGCCAATTTGCGTTTGCATAATGCTAACATTATCGTATCCCCCTATAAATTCATCATCATAAATGACGGAGCTCCAACCATAACGACAATGACCAAAAAGATCACCACCATTGGAAATACCAGCTTGGAAGAAGCCTGTTCACCACGTGTTCGGCTGAGTGATTTACGCTTGTCCCACAGCACTCTGGATAAATCACGGAGTGAGAGGACAAAATCTCCCCCGCCCCGTCTAAAATTCAGGAGCACCGTCGTGGTGAAAATAGAAACCTCCTGCACTCCACATCGCTTACTGAACTGCTCAAATGCCTGTTGAAAAGAGTATCCGTTGTTCCACTCTCCCACCATCTGACCCAGCTCAATATAGAGCGGGTGAGCAGATCCTTTTTTTCGTTCCGTGCAATGTAAAATGGCTCTTTGCACCGTTTCACCGGCGCTAACGAGCAGGACAATTTTGTTCAAAAATTCTGGAAGCTCCATTAAGATATCCTGCTCCCGCAGCTTTACCTTGTGATGCAGATCCTTCATTTGGGCAAACGGAATTACGCCTGCAAGCAATGCTCCGGCGATGAGACCCAAAGGATCTCCCTCCAGCACTAGAGTCAGCAGTGCCCCAGCGATAAGAGACAGCCAGCTATAAACGAGCATTTCAGCAATGAAC
Source organism: Paenibacillus urinalis (assembly GCF_028747985.1). Lineage (NCBI taxonomy): Bacteria > Bacillati > Bacillota > Bacilli > Caryophanales > Paenibacillaceae > Paenibacillus > Paenibacillus urinalis. The sequence goes on along the minus strand of NZ_CP118108.1, from coordinate 1,373,518 downwards.
AGTAAGGTCTTCTCATTGCTATGCTTCAGTCCATAGACTCTTTGCACCGAGTGCTGTATCCGGTACACCAGCATAGGCAGCTTCCTCGTTAACTGCAGCTTCTCAATTAAATCTAGAAAGGGAGCATGAAGTTTGCGAAACCGCATACCTTTCATGTCAATAGAATCCAATACGCGGTATCTCGAGCCTGCCCGTTTATTAAAGATAATCCAGCCCAGCGCGAGTACAACGACAGTAAGAACACTGCATATAATCATCATGGTTCAATCCCCTTACACTCTTACATCCATAATTCGCTGAACCCAGATGAAGCAGCCAAATAGAATAAGAAGTGCAATACTCGATATGATATATCCAGCACCGGTATAGAGTGGTGTCAGGAAATCAGGTGAAGTCAGACTTAAAAAAATCAAAAACAAGAAGGGTGCTGCAAACATGGCCTTGGATTCAAACTTCTTCTGGGATATCGTTACAGCGATCTCCTGCTTAATATCCAGCTTCTCTCCGATGACGGATGAGGTTCTGCGTACAACTTCAACCAAATCGCCGCCCGTACGTTTGCAAGTAACAAATACATCTGCGAAATTCGTGATATCCTCCATCTGGGCCCGATCTGCGAAATCTCTCAATGCATCTTCAATAGGTTCACCGTATTCCATCCTTGTACATATGATCATCAGCTCTTTGATAAGATCGTGATCTGCCTGAGGGTCCAGCATTCGTAGATCATGCACCGCCTCGCGAAAGGCATTCTCAACCGACTTGCCTGCAGCAAGAGATGAGGATAAGGAATACAGCGCCTGTTTAAAATGAAGACTAAGCGCCTCTCTTCTCTTGTTGAGCAGATAGACATTATAGTATTTCGGTGTAAAAAGAGCTGCGGCTGACAGGAGCAAACCGAGAGCCCAGTGATGGTAAAACAGATAGCCTATCCCGAAAAATAGAATTGCACTTGCCGCGATACAGCCAGCTCTCTGTCGATAGGACAGCGTGTGCTCCATATAACGCGGAAGCTTTTGATGAGTCGAAGCATTCGCCGTCTGTGCTGTCACCCTCGCGGCTCCCATTTGACGATTCAAGCGTTCCTCACCTCATTCTCCTCCTCAAAAAAAGTTCCCTGGATGCCTGCTGCCTTGAGCTTATCTTGATGAACAAGCACTCCAGACGAACGTTCAAGCTGGCCTATAATATGTCCATCCACTTCATCCAGCTCCTGAAAACGGTACAAAGAGTTCAGCTGTATTCCCCCATCCTTCAAGCCAACAACCTCACTAATCTCTGTCACTCGTCTGGAACGGTCCCTGAGACGTGATAGATGGATAACAATATCAATGGCAGAGGCGATCTGCTGTCTGACAACGCCAACGGGTAAGTCAGCTCCGCTGAGTACCATCGTTTCCAGTCGTGAGATCATATCCGGAATACTGTTTGCATGGCCCGTGGACAGACTGCCTTCATGCCCAGTGTTCATGGCCTGCAGCATATCCAGCGCCTCACTTCCCCGAACCTCACCGACAATGATTCGGTTAGGACGCATTCGCAGAGAGGAGCGGATTAACTCCCGAATGGAAATCACCCCTTTCCCCTCCGTATTTGCATTACGGGTCTCCAGTGATACCAGATTGGGAACAGTAACGATCTGAAGCTCTGCCGAATCTTCAATCGTAATGATTCTCTCATCTGGAGGGATGAACTGAGACAATGCATTAAGAAAGGTTGTCTTCCCTGATCCCGTGCCTCCACTGATAAACATGTTGTATTTGCTTCGAACAAGCTTGCTGAGCAGCTCCGCGGCTTCGTCGCTAATGGCTCCGATCCGAACAAGGTCCTCCATCGTCATTGGCTTGTCCGGAAATTTGCGGATCGTCATGGTAGGTCCTTTTAACGCGACAGGCGGCAGCACGATGTTGACCCTTGAACCGTCCTTTAGCCTGGCATCCACTATAGGTGAGGATTCATTCACGATTCTATTCACTCCAGAAACGATCGTCTGGATGATATCCTGCAGCCGCTCTTCCGATTCAAACGTGACAGGTGCCTGGCGCACTTCACCCCGCTCTTCAATGAATATCTCGGTATGCCCGTTGATCATAATTTCTGTAATATGGGGATTGTCGATCAGCGGCTGAAGTACATCGAGTCCGCGAAAGGAATCATACAGTCTTCTGATTAGAGCATGCTTCTCCCCGGAGGTGAGATGGATGAGCCCAGAATGCCGGAATACCCTTGCCTCAATATGCTCCATCAGCTCTGAGTCTCCCGCCGCAGAAGTAACATCAAGAGCCGCACGAATTGAATTTCTAAGTTCTCTAAACGAAGTATCCATCATGATGAATATTCCTTCTGCAACATTCCGGCAGCTTCGCATAATCTCCGCATTTCTTTTTGATAAATGGGTGATCCGAGCAGCAATTCCGGCTCTCTCATCTGTTTCCACGATGGAATATATGGCAAGTACAAGCCGGTATGCATATATTCCTCAGGCATCGGATTTACAACCGTTCCCGTATACCGATTAATGACATAAGTGGACTTCTCCTGAATCTGACCTGTCCTTATCGGATCAAGCTGCTCTTGATATCTCATCCAAGCCGAAGCTTTAGCCAGCGTATGAATATCATCAGACAGAAGCCAGATCAGCAGATCAGATCTATCCATCAAGGCTTCAGCTCGCTCATCCCATACCGAGTCATGATCAGTAATGATATATTGATATTGCTCTGATGCAATTAGCACTTCTAATAGTGCATTCACATCCGACTTCGTGAGCTGGCGCAGCTCATTCCGATTCCTGGCCGGGTAGAAATAATGGGATTTAATCTGTTCATTCCACAGGACATAAGATCTGACATCAATTCTCTGTTCCGAAGCCCTTCCTCCGGAACGCCGTGCTCTGATAAGATACATAAGTCTGGAAAAGGCTTCTCCCAGCTCTTCTTCGCTTCCCACCTGAGGGCTTGTCTGAAGAAAAGGCTTGGTGCTGTCGAGTGTTTCCAGGTTCAAATAAAATACCGAATACCCCGCACGGCCTAGCTGCTTCGCAAGGTTTAAAGCAACCGTCGTTTTGCCGCAGCCCCCGGAAGCCGACGTGACCCCAATCACCAAAGACGCATCTCCGGAGTGTCTGTTATCCAAACGAACGTTGCCTGAGTTTAAAACAGCCTCTTCTAAAGCTCCAAGCAGAGCAGATAAAGGCTGATACTTCATCACGTGGGGCAGATCCCCATCAGAAGCATGCTGTTCCGCCAGAAGTAGAATCGGGACACGCTCTTGATCTAATCCATCCCGTATCTGCTCTATAAATTCCAATTCACCAACGATCAAATCCGGCATCGATGCGCGAGTCTGCTCATTCATATATCTCATCATCGCTTCCGGTTGCGAGAAGGCCGTTACATGAAACTTCCTTGAATATTCACTTCCTTGCACGTAATCAAGCACTGCATCTACGTATTCACGCGTTCTGCTTGCCAGCACAATCTTCCTTATGACCAGATGCAACTCTCCCTTCCAGCACAACAAAAAAAAGCACCGTCCATCTCCCGTATCTCCTACGGTATAATGGACGGTGCTTCCGTCACGTGCTGTTTAATTTAATGCTAGATTAGCATAATATTCCATGCCGGGCAAGCACATTTTATTATTATTTATTATCAAATCAAACATCCGTTCCCTTTTTTCATCTTATATAGTACACTATTGAAATGCCTGCTGCCTACATAACAACACCTTAGAATGGAGTGATCAATGTGTCCAAGAAGTGGGCAATCTTAAGCATTCTATGCCTCTTTATAATCATGATGGGCTGTACGCCGCAAGATGAGCATGAATTCCCAAGGGTTCCTGTTACACTGGATCGAGCGGTCGATGGAGATACTTTCAAAGTCATGTACGAAGGCAAGAGTCAATCTGTTCGGATGCTGCTCGTGGATACCCCGGAGACCTCTCATCCGAAGCTTGGTGTTCAGCCTCTCGGCATTGAAGCGAAAGAGTATACCAAACAGGCACTTGAACAAGCCGACCAGATCGAGCTGGAGTTTGACATTGGGCAGAACCGGGACAAATATTCGAGACTGCTTGCTTATGTGTACGTCGATGGTGTCATGCTTCAGGAATCTTTACTTGAAAAAGGCTATGCAAGAGTCGCCTATATCTATCCGCCGAATGTGCGGTATGTAGATCAGTTCGAAGCCATACAGAAAGAAAGTCAGCGTGCAGCAATCGGCATATGGGAATACGAAAATTATGTCCAGGAGGACGGCTTCCACAAGGACGAATATGAATCAGAAACGGTCTCAGGTACGAATGACAACATTGAAGCTAATGGCAATTCTAGTCAACAGCCGGATCGCTCCTGCACCATCAAAGGCAATATCAACTCCAGTGGAGAAAAAATATATCACACCAAGGAATCGCCTCAATATACTAAAACCATACCCGAGGAATGGTTCTGTACGGAGGAAGAGGCTGAGCTGGCTGGTTTTCGTGCACCCAAAAAATAATCCTGTGGATACGCTGCTTACAACATTCAGCCTCCTTGGCTGTATTAACAGCTCTAGCCATATTCACACTCAAAAATGCCGCCTTCAGGTACGCTGAAAGGCGGCTAATTTCATACTATATAATGATTACAAGAAACGTTCCCGAATCTCCGGTGTCGGCAGCATACAGGCATCTTCCCCATCTCGTCCGAACCAGCGATAGCGATTGCGGGCAATGAAGTTATACACGCTGTCTCGAATAAACTTCGGTACAATAATGAATCCATAAGCCAAATAATAGGGAAATCTCAATTTGCGGGCTACCTTCAGCGCAGCTGTTGAGCGCGTGTGGTATACTCCTTTTTCGATATATACAAAGGTATCCATCGCATCCACGGATAATCCGCCCTGCTCCAGTAAATCTCTTCCGACATCAGATTGAAGCGAAGCGAAATAGAATACACCTTTCGGATCCCGCTGAATAATCCATTTCGTTATACCCTGGCACAAATGACACACACCATCAATGAGGACGATATGCTTGTCGCTATAATTCTGCATCCTTCATCTCTCCCGAATTATAATGAATGCATATAACAATATATAGAAAAAAAGCGCTAGGATGCTCTTCCTAGTCGCTCATCATCGAATCCGCTTCTTACTTCGTCGCTTGTTCGATCAATTGATTATCCTGAATTTGCTCATGAATCTCGCCTGCAAACTTCTCCATGCACTTGCAGATAAAGTCTTTGCGGCATACCGGACAAGGTGTCTTCTGAAGACGACTGATGCTTGTCATTTTCCATTCCGGATCACGGGAATAGAATACACGGCACAGTGTTCCGTCCGCGAGCTTCATTGTAAACTCGTAAAGTCCGGCTTCTTCATTTCGGCTGGCAGTTGTTAAGTCTACAATCTGTGGTCTATAAGACATGTAATCACCTGTGATTTCAAATTTATTCATGCCACGTAGCGCATTAGTACTTAGTCATATTAAAGAATTTTAACCCTGATGTCAAATCCATATACACGAAAAATGAAGAAACCTTGCTATGATCTGAAAGTTTTCAGAATATCATCAATAAAAAAGCCGGGAACTCCAGCGATTATGCAAGAGCCCCGGCATTTTAAACGAGATCGGATCAACCTTAAATTACATTAAGCTCAACCGGAATATTACCACGTGTCGCTTTGGAGTAAGGGCAGAACTCATGCGCTTTCTTCGCCAGATCCTCTGCCTGAGCGCGGTCTACACCCGGAATTTTGACATCCAGCCGAACAGCGAGCTGGAATCCGTCATCCTTAGGGTCCTTACCGATCATGACGTTGCTGGTTACTTCAACATCACTGAGCTTCACGCCTTCTTTGCGGGCGATGTTGGAAAGGGCGCTCTCATAGCATGCTCCATATCCAGCTGCGAACAGCTGCTCCGGATTCGTGGCATTGCCGCCTGCACCGCCGAGCTCCTTCGGAGTCGACAAGTCATGACGCAATACACCATCCGATGTTTCGAATTTACCGTCTCTGCCACCGCGTACTGTCGCTGTTGCTGTATACAATGCTTCCATTATAATCGCTCCTTCTCATCTGTAATCTTGGATTATCGTGCACTGCTCTTTGCTCTGTTATTCATAACAGGAAGGCAAGAGCGAACCATAGCAAGCTGTATATCCTCTTGATGCAATATCATATGCTGTATCTGAGGCAGCACCTGTTGCAGCATCCGCTTGCCTATGCTTTTTTCTTAACCTTGTTCTGCACAAATTAAACATACGTGCATGCACGATAACTCTCAATCACACCCGCTTAGCAGACGCTCCTTTCACCAAAGTTACGTATATCCGCTCATTCTCCACCGTATCTCCGGAGAGCAGCTTAAGGAGCTGCTCGGCGGCAAGAGCTCCCCACTTCTGCTTAGAGTAGTTGATGGTAGATAATCTTGGCTGCATATAGCCAGCCAGCTCAATGTTATCAAACCCGATTAGATGGACGTGCTCACCAATCTTCAAATCCGTTTCCGAAATACGATTCCATAATCCGATGGCCATCTCATCATTTAGACAGAACACAGCAACCGGCTCTTTATATTCAGCAATGATTTGTTCGGCAGCCTTCTCTCCCCCGGTCTTCTCGAAGTTGCCGCTGATCTCGATACATTCCACATCCTGAGAGCGCTCTGAGACCATCCGCACGGCTTTCATCCGCTGCATGGAATCGTAAGAGCCTTCCGGACCGGTCACCACATATATTTTCTTATGACCCAGTTCGATCAGATGCTCCATCGCCAGGGTAGCGCCTGCTTTGTTATCAAGGAGCACCTGATTAATGTTCGGATGATCGAGCTCGCGGTCCAGCACCACGATCTTATGTCCCAAATCGGCATATTTCAGCAGTTCCTCGCTTGCAAACATCTGATCCAATATAATCGCACCATCGATCATGCGCTCTGGCAGCATTTTGTGAGATTGTTCGCCGCTGCACACAATCAGATCATACCCCTGTATATTGCTGATTTCCTTCATCCCATGCAGAAGATCACCATAGACGTCTCCACGGAAGTCCGTCAGAAATACACCAACGATTTTGGTCTCCCGCTTTTTCAAGTTACGTGCTGCCGCATTCGGCACATAATTCAATTCTTTGGCAATGGCCAGAATTTTAGAGCTTGTTTCGTCCGTCACTTTGTTGCTCCCATTAAGGGCATAAGAGACCGTAGAAATAGAAACTCCGGCTTTTTTGGCAATGTCCTTAATACTGACCAATAGTCCTCGCTCCCTCATTTGTAACCAAGCCTTGTTATTTGCTTATAGCTATCTTTGATAAAGTTATGAAATTTACATATAAACATCTATTACATTCCGCTGCCGATCCAGCTCTTTATCCAGCACATCGCATTTAATTCGGAATCCGCCAACCCGATAGGGATGATCTTCCCGAATCAATTCGGTGTCCCTGCCATTTATAACAATTCGTGCAGTATGACTATCACCCAAATGATATACGAAGGTTACTTTTTTGCCTGCTATTTCAAAATCAAACTCCATACCATCCAGATCAGACGGCAGCACCGGGTCAATTATTAAATCCTGCTCGTCCTGACGTATGCCGAGCGCATTTGAAATGAGCTGGTTCATATAAATTCCCGGGCCGCTGGAGTATATTCTCCATCCGCCCTTTACTTTGACCTCTCCGGCTCTAAGCTCATCGAAGCGCTCCTGGGCTTCATATCGGTTGCTGAATTTACCATCAGAGCTGCTAAAGTAAGCATTACTTTGCCGCAGCTCCGCATTTGGAACCACTTTGGTGATACCAATCGGATTAATTAACCCAAGACCGCTCCACACCTCATCCTTATAGCCCAGCTTGGCCATGGCCTCAACGTACCTTATATGGGCATGTACATACTGCAGACCGACTTCACGCCCGAAGTTGGACGCCTGCTCAGCCCGCTTGAAGTGTGTGCTCACTCCTCCGGCATATACGGCAGGTCTGTTCATCAGTCTTACGCCATCCGGGCAAAATAAACGTTCTTTAATCAATTCGTAATGAGACTTAGCCTGCTCCGGACTGAGCAATTCAGCAATCATGCTTCTCGTCATCGGAAGCAGACGATACTGAATCCCCGTCTCCTCATCGGATGGATGGAGCATCGGCTTTACTTCCTCCGGGTTCTCCATATAGATGAAGCCCGGTATCACATTCGTATTTAGCATGTACTTCTGGAAGTCCCGCTTAATACCTTCGGATAGTTTCAGAAGCTCTTGTGCAAGGGTACTGTGAACAGACTCCATCGCCTGTGACAGCTGCCGAAGCGTTTGATACGTAAGAGCCACTGTCCAGCTGCTGACCATGTACTGCTTGAGCTGGGCATTAGCCGGCTGCAGCGTATCATCCCAATCTCCGTCTCCATAGGACGATAGGTACGTATCATGCAGGAAATGACTCTGGATATAACCGATTTCTTTCTGAACATGCTCCAGAATGGTAGAGGTATCTTCAGTAAAATCAAAGCCGTGCTTTAACGTGTACGGAACCCGTTCATCCAGAATACTGTAATCTTGTGTCGCATTTAGATAATCACTGAGCACTTTTAGCGGCCATACGATAATGTCGCCATGACTTTCTTCCTGCTGGATTTGGTTATATTGGTCAAACATGAACCACTGCGGCCAATTTCCGTCATCCTCATATTGATGGGCATATACCATTTTAAGAATGTCACGAACTTGTTCATACTTCTGTGTTGCCATGAAATATTCCACAGGACCTTGGCATACGTCCCTTGTCCCCCATGCGGCTCCTCCGTATTGCTCAAGTCCGTGCGGAACCGAATAGTGAACCAGCATATTATGCGTATACCACCAGGCAAGTGAATTCACTTTGAATAACGCTTCAGACCGCTCTGGATCGGGAAATTTTAGATGGAACCCATTCATGACACTGCGGAAAAATTCGCGATACTTCTCTTTCTCTTCCATAAAATCAGGAGTAATCGAGGGTAGTGACTTGCCGTCCAGCAATCCCTGCATCGTTAAGGTCCAGCTCTGGCTAGCCGAAATTTGCAGAACAGTCAGGGAAGCATCGCCCGGCACGATCCCTTCAGCAAGACAAGTCTCGTCATGAACCTGAAACTCCGCCCCATCCATCCACATGGAATAAGACAGCTCAGGATACACCTCATGACTTACCGCAGAGGAGTCCGCCTTAAATATCAGCTTGCCTTCCTTCTCTGCATAGTGCACAGGCACTTCATACTCATTAACGTTCATCGTCATCTGATTGGATACCAAATACCGATAGCTGTACCCGCTCTCAGAACGTACCTGGAGCTGAACCTCTGGACGGTCCACTGATGTAAAATTCGTGATTACGAGCATATCATCCTTCAATTTATAATACCATCGAACGTAGTTAAATCCGATTTCAAACAGTGAAGCCATCGTTAACAGACGATACTCGCCATCCAGCTCTACATAGATCCGTTGTCCTGATGTCTTCGGAATATTCAATGCGCTGCGCGAATTACTCATGAGCTTATTGAAGTTCGTGTTACCCACAACAACATGAGAATTGAATATTCCGTACATATAAGATGTTGTTGTTAACACGTTTGCTCCAAGCTTCACATTGTTCCCGCTCATCAGAATATGACCGTGAGGGCGCTCCACCCGCATTTCCTTGCTTTTTAGCACCACATGCTCGTAGGTATCTGTGAAGAATGCGAGTAATTGCCCATCCTTATACTCCACCTCATGCCGTCCAGCAGCAGGGAACAGCTGGTCTACTTCCTCATCAGTCAAGGACCGACCAGCGAGTGTCTTACCGATCTGCGGTTTATAGTAAGTGTCCGCCAGTTTAGCAGCTGAAGCCTTTTCATTCTGTTTTTTATGAGATGTATAAGTATTCCAAGCATCCTCTACCACTTCCTCGTATTCGAGCTTGGTCGTAGCTTGCTCGTGATGAGGACGGAACAATCCATAAAATACGAATGAAGCTTCGCCTGCAAGCACCGTTTGCTCGGATTGCAGAGCTGTGTATGCAAATTCATATTGATACACTTCATTGGCAAGTGTCTTGTTCTGCAGTGCTTCGGGTATATTCGTCTCTTTATAGGTTAGTCCAAAGAACTGGAAACCGTCTGTCGAGTAGCCTGCTGCACCCGTCAAGGAGCCTTGCTGAAGATAGGGGAAAGTTCCGCCTTGCGGCTGATTTTGCCGGGAGCATACGACATACCCCTTCTCGGTATCTTCAAATACGGTATGGTCAATGTATTGAGATAAGTAGGCCTCATTACTGCGTACAGCTCCCGTATCGGCAATTCCAACGTCCTGGCTGTAGATCACATCTACTTTCAGCTCATCACCTCGAAGTGTTACTTCCCAGAACCACACACCTTGATCTGTCGGAGCGAAGGTTACTGTATAAGCGATGCTTCGCACGGTACCTGTCCATTGCAGACAATTCCCTTTTTGATAGACATGGCTATCCGAGTGGATACCCAATAAAGGGTATGCCTCAATACCATCTTCAGAGTGAATCCGCAAGTAAATATTATTCAGTGAACCGTCTAAGGGGCTCAGCATCAGCTGATTAATCATCACCTTGCCGCTTACCGCTTGAAATAAGTCTCCGCTTTCCCAAAAAGTAAAGGACAAATCGCCGGCCTGCACTCTTCTTCTTGCATTTGTCATTGTCGTCATGTGTAAGTGTGTTCCTCCTGTCCACTCTCTCTATTTACTGATGTATTCCCGCCCTACAGCGCATTCAGCTCATCCAGCACAGGCTGTACAAGCGACATTTTGCTCTCTACCCATGCTCTCCAGTTCGCTTCCAGGTCGCCTTCTTTGAGGATCAGATTCGTATACTCTGTCGCATAGTCGAAGGACGCTTGATTCTTCGCTTTGGAATCGTACAGCTGCACGGTCCAGTCATACTCCGCAAGTGCGCCGCCTTCTTCGCCAAGCTTCGCCTTGTTCTGGTAATGAGTAAGGGCTCTCTCCCGGTAATTTTCTTTAATGGCAGGGTTAATCATGCTGAAGTCGTCGCCGAGCAGATACAAACCTTCAAACCGGCTTGGATACTTATCCTCCAGACTTGTTCCATTCTCCAGCAGGCTCTTCAGATTGCCATTCTCGTCATACTCCCAATCCGTTCCTTCAAATCCCATGTTAAGGATCAGCTGTCCTTCCTCACTGGTCGTATACTCGAGCATATCCATAATGCGCTCAAACTTGGCATCATCAATATCCGGAGAGAAGATCAGTGCAGACCAGAAATTGGCCTGCTCCAGATTGCGGTATTTACCGTCATCACCCAATACAATTGCCGTATGAACAAGCTCATCACTTTCTACGCCCAGGTTCTTTCTCATTGCGGTATCCACATCTTGTCTGTACGAAGCTAGACCGCCAAGACTTGTCACAGCAGCGGTTCCGCTTACTCTGAAGTTGTCGCTTCCTTCGCTGTTCTTCCAAGTATAGAACTCAGGGTTGAGCAAACCTTCTTTGTAAGCCTCCTGCATCAGCTTAAGGCCCGTAAGTGTCTCTTCATCAGCAGCTCCCCAGTGATACTTCCCATCCTCGCCTTTGTAGAAGGCAGACTCTACTCGTGAATGCTCACTGTTCGGCATGATAAGGTTCGTTAGTGCATCATCCGCGTTAAAGGACAGCGGCACCAGATTAGAGCCAACTTTGCCTGGATCCTTCTCTTTCACGAGTCTTGCGTACTCCATCAGTTCACCGGTCGTATAAGCATCCTTCAACTCGAAACCGACCGCTTCAGCCCAGTCCTTGCGCAAGGCGATAACACCAATCTGATTGACGAGCGGATCTGCCGGCTTATTCTCGTAGTACACGGGTCTTGGCAGCAAATACGTACCGCCAGTCAGCTCCTCCAGCTGTTCACCAAGGCCAGTCAGCTTATATGCTGCTGCCACGTTGGGCCAGCGCTCTTTCCAATCTTCAGGGAATTGATACAGCAGTCCTTGATCGATATAATTCATCGCATCCCCATGCACGTAGTTCCATGTCGCTACATCTGGCAGGTCACCGGAGTTGATCCATAGACGAAGCTTCTCCCCCCAGGAATCCCACTCAATAAAGTTGTACTCCCAGTCGATGTTGTACTTATCCATCCAGAACTGATGGAATTCATTGTCCAGCTGCCCTTCCTTCAATTGAATTGTGCTGGCTACGGAAACCGTCATTTTGTCCACATAGTTTCCATTCTCATCCTTTTCGTTGCCACCGGATGCACCTCCGCTGGAACAAGCTGTCATGATGAGCAGAACAAGCGACATCATGGTTACCAGTGCGGATCTCAACAATTTCTTCTGATTTGTTTTCATGTTATACCCCCATGTTTGATATAGAATTTATAGATGAAAATTCTAATGATCATCAGGTTCATCAGGTCTTGATTGCCCCTGTTAGTACCCCTTTGGCAAAATGCTTCTGAAGCAGCGGGAAGAAGCACATAATCGGAACCATGGTCACAAAGACAGCGGCCATCTTCATTCCCGTAGAGAACGAGTTCTTCCCTACTGCATCCACACTCGATGCATTCGACGCATTGGTCGAGGATTCCACGATAATGGCCCTCAGCACATTTTGCAGCGGCAGCTGATCCTGTCTTCTCAGGAAGATCATGGCATCATACCAGCTGTTCCAGTACGCTACCCCATAGAATAAAGTAATTGTTGCTATGATCGGTGCAGCAAGGGGAAGGACAACCGAGAACAAAATTCTCCATTCACCGGCACCGTCGAGCCTGGCAGATTCCATCAGTGATTCCGGCAGGCTGTGAAAGTAATTCATCATCAGGATCATATTAAAGGCACTGAAGCTGCCTGCAAGAATGACGGACATTAAGGTCCCTGTCAGATGAAGTGATTTCATGACAAGGTAGAGAGGTACAATACCTCCATTAAAGATCATCGTAAAAAGAACAAGGAAGAAGATCAGCTTCTTGCCCGGAAACTTATTCCGGCTAAGGCCATAAGCCATACTTGTCGTCAGAAACAAGCTGAGCGGCAGCCCGATCACAAGCAGCTTGGTCGTATTCCAATATCCGGTCAGGATACTCCCATCCGAAAAGAGCGCGGTATAGGAATCCAACGTGAACTCTTTAGGAAACATGAGCAGCGGATTCTCCGCATACTCCTTCGGCGTTGCAAATGAGATCATGATGACATTCCAAAAAGGAATTAAGATCAGCAGCGCCATCACACTCAGGACGAAAAGAATAAAATAATCGATAACCGTCATTTTATTGCTTAAGAACTTTGGTTTTTTTCTAGCCATCGTGCTCATCTGTTTATTCTCCTCTCCTATCGGAACAACCCGTCTCCACCCAGCTTCTTGGCTACCCGGTCCGCTGCCAGCAATAGGAACATGTTCACTAGAGAGCGGAACAAGCTGACGGCAGTCGAGAATGAAAAGTCCGTTGAGGACTGGAAGGTAATCCGATAAATATAGACATCAAGTACTTCGGACACATTCTGTGTCGCTGCATTCGCAAGGTTGAAGATTTGATCAAAACCGGAAGACATCAGTCCCCCGACATTCAAGATGAACATGACTGTAATCGTCGGAAGAATATTCGGCAGCGTAATCCGGAACATCTGCTGCAGTCTTGATGCACCGTCAATCTGAGCTGACTCGTACTGGTCCTGATCAATTCCTGATATGGCCGCCAGATAGATGATGGCCCCCCAGCCTGTTGATTTCCAAATATCAGTGAGCAGGAGCATCGGCACGAAGGTATCCTCTGAACCGAGGAAATTAATTGTTGGCAGGCCGACTAATGCAAGCGCACTGTTCACCAGTCCATCGTAAGCGAGGACATTGATGACAATCCCCGAGACGATAATCCAGGACAGGAAGTGCGGAAACGTAAATACGGTCTGGAATATTTTTTTCGTTCTTCGCATCCGAAGCTCATTCAGCATCAGTGCAAGCAATATCGGAAACGGGAACTGGACAATCAGCTTCAAAATGTTGATATATAACGTTCGCCATACCGCATCAATAAAGGTAGGATCTCTGAACACATATTTAAAATTCTCAAATCCGACCCAAGGACTTCCCCATATGCCCAGGTTCGCTTTATATTCCTTGAACGCGAGCGATAATCCGCCCATCGGCAGATAAGCAAACAGGATAAGCCAGATTAACCCTGGGATGAGCAGGGTATACGTCATACGGTGTTTCCAGATTTCCGCGAAAAGTCTTCGGCTTCGGGTTGGATTCGGCTTTACTTTTTGGCCAGATCCTAGAGCAGCTGGTTTCAATTTGCATCTCCTCACTCTTCATAAATCTAATCTTCTTAAGCTTCCTCACAAAGAAATTCAAAAGCAGTGCTCAAATGTCTCTCCCAGAAAGACCAGTCATGCGCTCCCGGGCTCTCTACATACTTGAATTTATAAAGTGAATGATGCATATAAGCGGCGAATTCACGATTCATGTCTACAAAAGGATCCTCACTCCCGCAGCAGCAAAGTATGGATGGAAGACGGGCCCCTTCGTCAGACCTTGCCCGGGCAAGCGCATACAAATCCTCATGTGGCTGTACCTCTAGATTTGTGCCGAATACCCCTTGCATCTCCTTGATCAAGTCAGTAGTCATATCACTTCTGTGCAGCCTCTGCTCGATATCCGTCACCCCTGAAAATGAAACGACTTTACGGTAACGCTCTGGATAAGTCAGTGCGCATTTGAGTGCTCCGTATCCTCCCATCGACAATCCAGCGACATAAGTCCGTTCGGGATCCTCGTTCATGTGGATGAGATTGGCACAAGTCCTGGGCAGCTCCTCGGTGATGTAATAAAAATATTCGAGGCCATGCGCCATATCGGTGTAGTAGCTTCGATTGGCCTCCGGCATAATGACTGTGCACCCATATTTCTGCGCATACGTCTCAATTGTGGTCATACGATGCCATGTGCTCGCATTATCTCCTGCACCATGCAGCAAATAAAGCGTGTACTTCGGTCGTTCCCCGTATTCTGTGGGAGAGATCACATGGATGCTTGTCGTCATACGGAGCGTCGGCGAACCTGTCTCTATTGCTATATAGGCCATAAAAACCCCCTTTCTGATTCAATATTCGAATCGTTTCACTACACTATTCTACGGTTATTCCTCTGTTTATTCGATAATACAGTCATTTGGAAGCGCTTGCTTCGAATCGTTTCTATAACTATCATAAGCTCTTCTCCAGAAGATTGTCAATGCAGTTTACATGGTTTTTTTGCTGATTCTAAAAAGCACTGCTCCAGATATTGACTTTCAAATGAGCCTGTAATACCATATTTCACGAAATTCAGAGTACTGGACTTAAGCTAATTTAGGAAAATGATTCACCGTTCTAAACGTTTCGAAGCTATGACTTGCACTGAAACCTGTGTCAGATAACTGCTGGCGGGGCAGGAATGGAGGAACCTATGATAAGTACGTTGAACGGCTTTGAGAAGAAGATTAGAGCACAAGACTTAAACGTCTTTTCGATTCGTGTGCTGCAGGATGGCGGGCTGGTTGGAGAATGGAACTGGGATCAGGACATACGTCGTCAGCAGCATTCTATCAGCAAATCATTTACTTGCATGGCTGCTGGTCTTGCCATTGAGGAAGGAAAGCTCACACTGGATACGAAGCTCGGTGAATTTTTCAACTATAACACCACTTATCGCTCTCAGGATCCACAGCTTCCCTCTCCTGATGAGCTTACCCTTTATGATTTGTTACGGATGTCTTCAGGGCATGACGCTCCACCACTCTGGCTGCCGGAGCGACAGTCACTGACGGAGAAGGACTGGGCAAAATACTATTTGTCCCTGCCGCTGGACCGCCCTCCCGGCAAGCAGTTTACCTACAGCAGCGGCGATACCTTCATGATCTCGGCGTTGATTCAAGCAGCCGTCGGTGAGACGGTCCACCACTATTTGAATTCCCGTTTGTTTGAGCCTCTGGGTATTCATCACGTAGAATGGGAAACCTCGCCTCTCGGAGTCACACTCGGATGCGCAGGTCTCGTGATCAGTACCGAAGAATTAAGCAGATTCGGCCAAATGCTGCTGGATGAGGGGGCTTATGAGGGCAGACAACTGGTGCCTGCAGAATGGATTCAATTTGCGACTCGCAGGCATATTGATTCTGTCGGTGAAGGAGACTGGTCGCTCGGCTATGGCTGTCAGTTTTGGATGTGTTCTCACGGAGCATATCGAGGGGATGGCGCACACGGCCAGCTGCTCGTGATCATACCGGACCGGAGAGCCGTGATTGCTGTTAACAGTGAGGAAGATCGTATACAGTCTATCCTTGACGCGGTGTGGGAAGAAGTCCTGCCTATTTTAGAATAAACCGCCTGACTCATTCATAATCCAGCCGCTTGAATGCAGAAAAACTGCACCCCAGCTGTTAGTTTGTCCTAACGATTGGAGTGCAGTTCCTACACCACAGCCATTTCATCTGTAATAATCAGGGTCTGATATTATGTTTATAGCAGCAGTGCCGTCAGTGCATTTAGATCATTCACTGTATAGTCCGGCGTATCCTGAGCACCAGTGGAAGGCTGATAACGCCCGTACCCCTGCATAATTCGAATCGTAAGCATTCCAAGCGATTTGGCTGGGATAATGTCATTATCAATACGATCTCCGATCATAATGGACTCCGAGGGCTCCGCTCCGGCTGTTTTCAGCGCATATTGGTATAAGCGCACATCCGGTTTGGACATGCCTTGTTCAGCAGAACAAGCGATAACATCCACAAATGAACGAAGTCCATATTTCACCAGACGCTCTTCCGTACCCGGACTTTGATTAGCCACGATACCGATTCTGTAGCGCTCACCCAGCTGCTCAAGAACAGTCCGAGCTTCGGCATACGGCTCTTCGAGCTCCTTTTGAAACTTAAGCCTAGTCTTGATATACGCTCTGTCCTCCTCCGAAGGCACAAGCTCCGAAATCGCGTACTGCATGGGAGAAGCGATGTAATTGGAATAGCTCTGAATAAATTTGCTGCGTACGTCCTCCATTGTAATGTTATACCCGAGTCCATTTGCTTCTCTCACAAATTGGCCGATAATGTGATCAACGGGAACCCATTCATTTACGAGTGTATCTCCTATATCAAAAAAGAGCCATTTCACATGATCAAACTTCCCCATAATGCCATTCTCTACCTTTCCATCTGTAAATATAGAAAAAGAGACCCATGCTTATATCACGAGTCTCACATGCTATGTTTCCTTTAACTCCAGTATATCAATCCTGCATCTAATTACGCAAACTGTATAGTAAGCACCTACACTAGCCATTAGCCGCAGTCTCCTGCTTCTATCGCTGTGTGCGTGCAGATCAATTAATTAACAGCAGCCCGTTCTCCATTTAACAGAAATCCTACTTCGCCCTTGATTGTAAAAATAACGTGGTCTGCGCCCATACCGCGGTATACTCCGCGAGGATGATTCAGCTGTGTAATAATGGTAATCGGCTTACGTGTCCAGGGTCTGCATATTTGCAAAAACCGGCAGGTCAGATTCAAGCTGTTCTCAAAAATAAAAATACGTCCTACCGCCGCATTAGGCAGCAGCCATTTACTTGTAAACGCCGTATCCATACGTATAATGTGCTCTACTCCAAGCCGTTTGACCTGCTTCTCTTCCTGTGCACTGTTCGTCAGTACAGCAAAAGAAAGCTTCTTGTACATTAATAATCGAATAAAATTTCTGGCCGCTTCATTTGGTGCCGTAACTAAAATAACTTCATCACTCATTACAATCATTTCCTCCCTGTTATAGAAAAAGACAACAAAAAAAGAACACCGACGATCAAAGGCATGCCCGGTGCTCTCCCACCTATATCTCAGAACATGGCAAAACATGACCTGTTACATAGGCACTACTCGGCTTGCTGCCTCTCCCTTTGTTACGCTTACGAGGTTAGCTGTCGGATTCGGACAAGAGAGATTGCCCTATTCATGACAATAGCCATGAAATTCACCCCATGGATCAATGCATCCACATCTGGGTCCCCCGCTTTTTGGATCAACAAAAATTCAGCGCATAAATAAAAC
Organism: Paenibacillus urinalis; assembly: GCF_028747985.1. NCBI lineage: Bacteria > Bacillati > Bacillota > Bacilli > Caryophanales > Paenibacillaceae > Paenibacillus > Paenibacillus urinalis. The sequence goes on along the minus strand of NZ_CP118108.1, from coordinate 1,355,462 downwards.
CACAGAGGATTAAACCTCTGTGGCTGATCGCTCACAAGATTTATCATTCCTCTCTCAAACGTTAGCACAGAAGATAACTAAAGAATGTTCACGATAAGGAAGTGAAGGAAGCGTATTGCATATCTTCCACATCTCTAGTGTAACTCTGTACAGCTTACGAGGTTAGCTGTCGGATTCGGACGGTGAGAGTCGTCCTATCTGTTCCTCATGATTCCATATGACATTTCATATGAATCTTCGGATCAGAATTCACCCCATGCATCGTGTATCATTCGGCTCTCACACCGAATCAAGCACGCTGCCTTACTGTGGTTCCCCCGCTCTCCGCCATATTAGGCAGAAATTAAGCGACTTATAGCAATGAGAAATTACTCAAATATAAGGTTTTCGGTTGCTCAAGATTTACGATATGAATCATACACCCGTTGAAAATCGATGTAAAGCTCCTTCAGGGGCTCATTACGACGATTTAGCGCTGTTTTGGGATAGAATAAGAATAAAATATTCCCCTCTGTGCATTCAGCTTATCTGTTCTCAGTTTATCTCGTTTTCTCGCTTATTTCAAATGACCAAATTTGCCTTCGACAGTAGATCCACTCTTTACAGAAGCTTTGTTTGACTTTCTCCATATATTGTTTAAAATTAAATTGTTATCAATACGAATCAATTTCATAATACCTTTAGCTGCTTCAATCAAGAGTATATAAGTTTCAATAGAAGGGATGGATGAAGGCATGTCGATTTATCAATACCAAGTGAACACACTCAAAGGCCAGAAGTTAAGTATGGAGGAGTACAAAGGAAAAGTACTCTTGATCGTAAATACAGCGAGCAAGTGCGGACTAACCCCTCAATACAAAGGACTGCAGGAGCTATATGACAAATTCAATGACCAATCCTTTGAAATTCTCGGTTTCCCCAGCAACCAATTTGCCGAACAAGAACCGGGCTCAAATGATGAAATCGCAGAGTTCTGCCAAATGAACTATGGTGTGAGCTTCCCGATGTTTGAGAAGATTAAAGTCAATGGAGATGAGGCACATCCGCTGTTCAAGCACTTAAAGGACAGTGCACCAGGTATACTTGGCTCGAAGGCGATTAAGTGGAATTTCACCAAGTTTCTTATCGATCAGAACGGAAATATTGTAAAAAGATACAGTCCGCAAACGACACCGGACAAGATTGAAGCGGATATCGCCAAGCTGTTAAAATGAGAATTTTGCAGGATACCCCTGTTGACGCCTCACCTACATTGAGCGAAAAAAAAGAGCTTGAAGCAATTGCTTCAAGCTCTTTCGTATGATGCGGTCGAGAGGACTCGAACCTCCACGGGTATACACCCACTACCCCCTCAAGATAGCGTGTCTGCCATTCCACCACGACCGCGCATCTTGTTCAGCATTTTCGTGCCAACAAAATATATTATACACACCTATTGATCATAAGTAAAGTAATTATTTTGAATTTTATTAATTGACCTTCAAAGGAGAACAATATGTAAACTATATGTTATTATAAGTTACATTAAAATCAGACTTTCATCCATTTTAATGTTGTTAATCAGTTTTTCATTGACAGTGTAAGGATATTTATGTAAAAATACATATCAAACATAGCGATATTCGATAATAAATTGACATATACATAACATATAATTCCACCCAAGATGGTTATCACGATGTTTAACACAATAAGGGGGCGAATCTGGTGAACAGAGGAAATAAGCTTCTTGATTATGTAAAACTGCTTGATTCCTCACTTCAAGTCGGAGGATTCTCTCATTCCTTCGGACTCAAGTCATACATCGAGGAAGGTACAATCCAAACAACTACCGACCTGGAGACATTCATGCGATGTGAGCTGCATCCAAGTCTTGTGCAATTGGAAGGTATGGCAATCAAGGCCATCTACACAGCAGTAGAGCAGAAGGATGAGTGGAGAATCGCCCTTATTGATAAGATGCTTCACGTCAAGCGAACCCCTGTTTATAAACGTGAATCCTCCAGAGCCATGGGAAAACGTCTCATTAAACTATCTAAAGCGCTGCATCCATGGATGGACTTTGAGCATTTCGAAGCTCTTATCCACCGATATGATGCTGTCGGCTCACTCCCCGTCGTTCACGCCTGGATCAATACTCAGCTTGAGGTTACCGCCGACGATGCAGCTTCCGGTTATCTTCATGCCGCCAAGGATGTGTGCCTGATTCACGCAAGACGACTCTTAAATATCGAGACCTGCGATCTTAATGCCTTGTCCAGCTTACTGGACAGCGACCTCGAAGAAGAATGGAACAGAGCCAGAACCGCAAGCCTTCAGCCCTTCCAGAACTCGATTCTGTCAATGCAATCCCTCATACCGGGCTTCCCCTTCCACGAACCCGGTATTGAACATACAAGAGCTTAAGCCTAGTGCCCCTCCAGCTCACCTCTTCAGGCCCCCCCAAGCCTCTCCCTATCTAAAGCACGCCTGGCTCCCTCCTCTGCCAGCGTGCTTTTTTTCGTCATAATTCCACCTTATGCTGTCGCAAAAGAACGACGCATGTAAGTGATTAATGATTGTTAGATGACGCAAGAACGTATATAATAACATCAACCTTTTTTTGGAAGAAACTCCATCTCAATATTACATCTCTGATCCATTAAAAATGTCAATATAAGTATAGGGAGAGACTACTATTGCCCGAAGCCGAACCCTTCTTTATAAAGACCTCGTCCGAAGATTTCAAGTCAACCATTGTCATTATTGACGCTTACGGAACGATACGCTCGTATAACCACCCTCTTCCCGAGAAGTTGTCCCGTTATGAATGTATTACCAGCACCAATTGGCTGGGTTCTAATTACTTCAATATACTGGCTTCATTTCCAGGAACGTGTCCCCACAGCATGAACAACATCATCAGTCACCTCAAGGAAGTACTAAACAACGACATGGCAGGTTATGTATGCGAAGTCAGGATACTGCGAGACAACAGTTATGTTTGGCTTCGTTTAGAAGCGTCTCTATATGAAACCTCTCTCCAATCCGACTTCAAAGGACTTATCGTTACACACATTGATATCACACACCTGAAACACCTTGAGCACCATCTTCAGGACGCCTCTTCTCAAATACGTACACTGCGAGGAATGCTGCCGATCTGCGCGGTATGTAAGCGTATTAGAGATGAAGAAGATGAATGGAATACCGTCGAGAGCTTTGTTGAGAAGCATACACATGCCGAATTCACCCATGATATATGCCCTGAGTGTATTCGCAAGCTGTATCCGCAATATGCAAGGATTCTGGATCGCCCATGAGCTAGTTAACACCAGTGTACACATAGCTCATGCAGCGTCAAAAAAAACACTCACCTGGATTCCTTTCGAATCAGGGAGAGTGTTTTTGGTAACGCCGTATTTTTTTTGTTTAAACCTAGACCGTGAGATAATGCTCAAATGCTGCCAGATCCAGATCCTCCGGCTTGCCATGCATCGCAATACTACCCTTATCCATGACATAAATATAGTCTGCCACACTGCGAACAAATTCCTCGCTTTGCTCTACGAGCAGAATGGCCGTATCCTTCTGATTCTTGATCCGAATAATGACATCGCGAATATCATCTACAATCGACGGCTGAATCCCTTCTGTCGGCTCATCCAGCAGCAGCAACTTAGGCCTCGCGGCCAGCGCTCTGGCAAAGGCGAGCTGTTGCTGCTGCCCTCCACTTAGATCTCCTCCTTGCCGCTTGTACATCGTAGGAAGGACCGGGAACATAGCAAGCACATCCTCAGGGAATACCTTACTTCTATTGGAAGCTGTTTCTAGACCCAGCATCAGGTTCTCCTTCACGGACAACTGTGGAAAAATATCCCGGCCCTGCGGAACATATCCGATGCCCGCACGGGCTCTTTTCGCTGAATTCCAGTCCGAGATATTCTTTCCTTCCCAGTGTATTTCACCTTGACTCATCTTGATAACACCCATAAGCGTACGAAGCAGAGTAGATTTACCGACCCCATTTCTGCCCATCAGGCAAACGACCTGCCCCGGTTGAATATCCAGATGAACACGACGGAGCACCATACTCTCGCCATAGCCAGATTCAATATTTTTAAGTGACAGCATCCTGCTTCCTCCTTTTGCCCAAATAGACCTCGGCGACAACAGGATTCTGCTGAACCTCAAGCATCGTCCCTTCCGTCAGCAGCTTACCCTCATGCATCACCGTGACCTTCTCTGCATATTGTCTGACAAACTCCATATCATGCTCGACAACGACAACAGAGCGTTTCTTGGCAATACTTCGAAGCAGTTCACCTGTCTTCAGTGTTTCATCATCTGTCATCCCGGCCACCGGCTCATCTAGCAGAAGTACATGAGGCTCTTGCAGCAGCAGCATGCCGATCTCCAGTCACTGCTTCTCTCCGTGAGACAGCGCCCCTGCCCTTACCAGGAGGCGATCGGTGAGACCGATCTGTGTGAGCACTTCTTCCATCGCTTGGCTTATCTCACCTCCACGAAGACCTCGCAGTGAATGAAAAGCCCCTTTGTTCTGATCATCAGCAAGCTCCAGATTCTCCTTGACGGTCAGACCACCGAATACAGAGGGCGCCTGAAATTTCCGCCCGTTCCCAAGCCTTGCGATCTGATGCTCTTTTTTACGAGTCAGGTCCGTTCCATCAGGAAGCAGCACCTTACCGGACACAGGCTTCGTTTTCCCACAAATGACATCAAGCATCGTGGTCTTACCTGCCCCGTTGGGGCCGATCAGAAAGTGAAGCTCATTAGGCATGAGGTTAAGATTCATCCCGTTCACAGCGACGAAGCCTGAAAAAGATACCGTTATGTCCTGAACGGACAGGACCGTCTCCCTTTTAGGATGTAGCTCGTTCGGCTTCAACAACGGACTTGGCATCTCGAGCACCTCCCTTTCGTCTCCACCATCTGGACAGATTATGATACACCCCGACAAGTCCACGAGGCATAAACAAGACGATAGCTACAAATAAACCACCCATAACGAACAGCCAGCCCTCTGGATACGCCTCACTAATCCCTGTCTTCGCCGCATTCAGAATGACAGCACCAATCACCGCACCAATTAATGTCCCTCTGCCTCCAAGCGCAACCCACAGCACCATTTCAATAGAAGGAACAATACCCATCATCGATGGAGATATAATCCCTACTTGAAGCACATAGAGCATTCCAGCTAGACCAGCAAGCGCTCCTGACAAGGTAAAAGCCAGTGTTTTGTACCAAGCGGGATCATACCCCAGGAAGCGCACACGATTCTCTCCATCTCGAGCCGCTTCCAGCACTTGACCAAACCGGCTGCGAACGATACGTCTGCACAAAATATAAGCAAGAACCAGAACCACCAGCGTTACATAATACAGCATAATTGTGGTGGTGGGATGGTGCAGCTGCATTCCAAAAATATGGTTATAGCCCGTTAGACCGTTCGTTCCACCTGTCCACTCCTGTTTACCGACAAACAAGGTAACGACGATCATCACAAGCGCTTGTGTCAGAATTGTAAAATACACACCCGCGATCCGATTTTTAAAGGTGAAGAAACCGAGTAGAAATGCCAGCAGTGCCGGCAGTAAGATCCCTAGCAGCATCGCGATCGGAAACGATCGAAAGGGCTCCCAGAACCAGGGGAGCTTCTCCACACTGTTCCACACCATAAAATCAGGCAGCGAAGCACCACTTGCCTGCAGCTTCAAATACATTGCCATTGCGTAAGCTCCAAGACCGAAGAATACCCCATGTCCCAAGCTGAGTACACCGCCATATCCCCATATAAGATCCAGCCCTATAGCCAGAATAGCCATAGCCAGAAATTTCGCCAGCAGACTTAGTCGGAACTCCGTGGAAACAAGCGGCGCAAGACTCATTAGAATGAGGACGATCCCCCAGGCGATACGCTGTCCACGAACTCCAAGTTTGTTAACAATCGGCATCGGTATCCCTCCTCTAGTCTAAACTGCGTGAGCGCAGTGCCACGAGTCCCCTTGGTTTCCATTGCAGGAATGCAACAATACAAGCAAATACAAGTACCTTGCCAATCGATGCACTTGTGTATGTTTCAAACAATGTATTGAATACGCCAATACCCATTGCACCCGCAACGGTGCCTACCAGCTTCCCAACACCACCAAGCACGACAACCATAAATGCATCCACGATATAATAAGTTCCAAGAGATGGACCAATCGGTCCGAGCAGCGTCAGTGCACAGCCTGCAATTCCGGCAATTCCAGAACCAATAGCAAAGGTAAGTCCATCTACTTGTCTTGTGGAAATCCCGAGACATCCCGCCATGTTGCGGTTCTGCATTACCGCTCGCATACGCCGTCCCTGAGCCGTCTTATAGATGTAGATATACATCAGAAGCAGCACTACAACGACCAGCAGGATGATAAACAGTCTTGTATACGGAAGAACGATAGAATCCGTCACTGCGAATCCCCCGCTGAGCCACGAAGGACTGGTTACCCCGACATTCGGGGCACCAAAAATCGTCCTTGCCAGCTGCTGCAATATCATCCCGACGCCCCAAGTAGCCAGAAGGCTATCCAGAGGACGTCCGTATAAATGACGAATGAGCAGCACTTCAAGCAGCCACCCTACAGCTGCAGCAATCAGAAAAGAAACCGGCAGCGCCACTAGGAAATAAGTATTAAACCAAGAGTCTGGCATATAGGAAATAAACAGATTTTGCGTGACGAATGTCGCATAAGCTCCAATCATGATCATCTCCCCATGCGCCATATTAATGACGTTCATGAGCCCGAAGGTAACAGCAAGACCCAGTGCAATCAAGAGCAGAATCGAACTTACACTAAGTCCATTAAAGGCTTGCAGTATAAACATATCCATCCGAGTTCTGCCTCCTTTCCTTAGTATAGAAGATAAGCGATTTATTCAGCGCTCAGTGATTTGCCCCATTCATAGGTTTCAAGATATGGGTCCGGCTTCACAGGCTCACCTGAATTCCACAGCTCTTTGAATTGTCCATCTGACTGCACTTCACCGATCCGAACGGTTTTGTAAATATGCTGGTTGTCGCCATCAATCGTTACTTTTCCGCTAGGTGCATCAAACTCGATCCCTTTTGCCGCTTCCTTCACCTTCTCCACTTCTGTCGATCCTGCCTTCTCAACCGCAGCCTTCCATAAATAAACCGCCGTATATCCTGCTTCAATCGGATCTGCCGTTACACGGTCTTCACCATATTTTGCTCTGTAGGCTTCTGTGAACTTGGTATTCTCAGGTGTTTCTGTCGTTTGATAATAATTCCACGCTGCAAGGTGACCTGTCAGCACATCAGCACCAATGCCTCGAATCTCTTCCTCCGCTACACTGACAGAGAGAGTCGTTATATCCTCAGAGGTGATGCCCGCATCCTTTAATTGTTTAAAAAACGCAACGTTACTGTCCCCATTCAACGTGTTGTATACAACATCAGGGTCAGCTGCTTTGATCTTGCTGATAATCGTACTGTAGTCCGTATGTCCTAATGGTGTATACTCTTCTCCTACGACCTCTCCGCCCTCAGCCTGCAGCTGAGCGGTTATAATCTTGTTCGCTGTCTTAGGGAAAACATAGTCTGAGCCTAGCAGAAAGAACTTCTTGCCCCGATTCTCCAGAAGCCAGCTGACCGAGGGTACGATCTGCTGATTCGTCGTCGCGCCGGTATAGAAGATGTTAGGCGAAGCTTCCAAGCCCTCATATTGAACAGGATAGAAGAGAAGTCCATTGTTCGATTCAACGACAGGCAGCATGGCTTTACGACTTGCGGAAGTCCATCCTCCAAACACTGCCGCCACTTTATCCTGCTGGAGCAGCTTCCCTGCCTTCTCTGCAAAGATCGCTGGATCAGAGGCACCATCTTCAATGACAGGCTCGATCTGTTTGCCAAGCACGCCGCCGGCTGCATTAATTTCCTCAATCGCCAGCATCTCCGCATCCTTAACCGATACCTCACTTATGGACATCGTCCCGCTAAGAGAATGCAGTACGCCAACTTTAATCGTATCCCCGTCTGAAGCAGCTGCCGTTTCTGCTCCTTCCGTCCCCGTCGTTTGCTGTGTAGCCGTTTCTCCACCGGATGATACACATCCAGACAGCATCAGAACACCAGCGATCATGACAGGAAACCATTTGCCGAACTTTTTCTTTAACATAGACTCCACTCCCCTTTGTTTTTTCCCTCAGACCGAACATTCACATAAATTTTTCCAACAATGTTTGGTGATCACATTATAGATGCATCTATTTTGGTATGTCAATATTCCTTACATAATTTTATTTTTCGCCTAACCGGATCATGCATCTTCACAAAATGATATGATTATCATTGACAAAGCATTCTTATCTGTGTGAGTATATTTAACATAAAATGATCTATTTCAATTCTATCGTTTCTAGCAAAGGTAGATATTTCAAACCTCAACGGATGTTAGAATGGTATTAATCACACAACGGATAAAATGAACGCTTTTGCTCAAGCCATCGGTTGTATTATGATGTTAGATATCAAACTTGAAAAATCTAGAAATAGATTGTAGTGCAGAAAGGTTGGATTCATGTGCACTGGACTGAGGAAGAAAAAGACAAACTGCTTGTTACCGTAGCTGCCAACTTGGCCAGGGAGCGCAAGGCGCGCGGACTCAAATTGAACGTACCCGAAGCCATCGCCATCCTCACCTCTGAAGTGCTGGAGCGAGCTCGTGACGGCATGACGGTTGCAGAGCTGATGCGCTATGGGGGAACGGTATTGACGAAGGAGGACTGTATGGAGGGTGTGCCGGATATGATTCCGGAGGTACAGGTAGAAGCTACTTTTCCTGACGGGACGAAGCTTGTAACCATTCATGAGCCGATTCGCTGATTCTTACGCGCTAGCAACAGAATACACGCATAGAAAGGCAGGGAATTCATCTTGATCCCAGGAGAATACAGGTTAAAGAAGGACGACATCATCTGTCATCCTGATCGTGACACGATTCAGCTCACCGTGATCAACCGGGGAGACCGGCCGGTGCAGATCGGTTCACACGTCCACTTCTACGAGGTGAATGCCCAGCTTGATTTCGATCGCAAGAGTGCCTACGGACGCAGACTGCATATTCCAGCAGGAACTGCCGTACGCTTTGAGCCCGGTGAAGAGAAGCCGGTCGATCTTACTACATTTGGCGGACAACGCCGAATTCAGGGATTCAACAATCTGACGAACGGATCACTGGATCAGCCTGCTGATGAGGTCAAGCTTAAGACATTTATCGAAAGGTTCGGTGCTCCCGCAGCGAATAACGAAGGTGATCCATCATGAAGAAAATGACACGTGAGCAGTATGCGTCTATGTTTGGACCCACAACCGGTGATGCCATCCGGCTCGCAGATACAGAGCTGTGGGCAGAGATCGAGAAGGATTACGCCGTATATGGTGATGAGAGCAAGTTTGGCGGAGGCAAGGTCATCCGAGATGGCATGGGTCAATCGGCTTCTGCCCTGCGAAGTCAAGGAACACCGGATACGGTCATTACGAACGTTGTCATCATAGACCATTGGGGTATTGTAAAGGCGGATATCGGAATTAGGGATGGGTTCATTTGCGGCATAGGCAAATCCGGTAACCCGGATACGATGGACGGCGTTGATCCTGCTCTCATTATTGGCGCAGCAACCGAAATTATAGCCGGCGAAGGGCATATCATTACTGCCGGAGGAATAGACACACATATCCACTTTATCGCACCACAGCAGATACGTACTGCCATCAATTCAGGTATCACGACGATGATCGGCGGCGGAACCGGGCCCGCTACAGGCACCAAGGCCACAACCTGCACTCCGGGCGAATGGCATATACATACGATGCTGCAGTCCGCGGAAGGCTTTCCGATGAATCTCGGGTTCCTGGGTAAAGGAAACAGCTCAACAACAGAGCCACTGATCGAACAGATTAAGGCTGGGGCAATCGGACTGAAGCTGCATGAAGACTGGGGTACAACGCCCGCTGCTATCGACGCTTGTCTTACTGCAGCCGAGCAGCAAGACGTACAAGTAGCCATTCATACGGATACATTGAATGAGACCGGCTTCTTGGAGAGCACACTTGCCGCGATTAACGGCCGCACCATCCATACCTATCATACAGAGGGGGCTGGCGGGGGACATGCCCCTGATATCATTCGTGCTGCAGGAGAGAACTACGTTATTCCCTCTTCCACGAATCCGACCAGACCTTACACTCGAAATACGGTCGAAGAGCACCTGGACATGCTCATGGTGTGCCACCATCTGGATCCATCCATACCAGAGGACGTCGCTTTTGCAGATTCACGGATTCGTCCGGAGACTATTGCAGCTGAAGATATTCTTCACGATCTTGGTGTATTCAGTATTATCAGCTCGGATTCCCAGGCTATGGGCCGGGTAGGCGAAGTCATTATCCGCACCTGGCAAACCGCTGACAAGATGAAGAAGCAGCGCGGCAAGCTCTCGATCACCGAGAATTCGCCATCGGACAATGACCGGATTAAACGTTATGTCGCCAAATACACGATCAATCCTGCAATCGCTCACGGAATCAGTCATATTGTCGGATCGGTTGAAGTTGGCAAATGGGCAGATCTTGTGCTGTGGAGCCCTGCGTATTTTGGAGTTAAGCCAGAAATGGTGCTGAAGGGCGGTATTATAACTCAGGCCCAGATGGGTGACCCCAACGCCTCTATACCGACACCGCAGCCCGTATTTAACCGTCCCATGTTTGGTTCGTTCGGTAAAGCGCTGCAGAAAGGCTCCATTACTTTCGTTTCCCAAGCTGCCAAAGAAGCAGGCATAGGCGAGCTGCTTGGCTTGACTAAACGTATTGAGGCCGTTAAAGGCTGCCGAAGCGTGACCAAGAAGGACATGATTCACAACAATGTTACACCAGTCATAGAAGTCGATCCCGAAACTTATGAAGTCAAAGCTGACGGAGAGCCGCTCACCTGCGAGCCTGCCGAGAGTCTTCCTATGACACAGCGATATTTCATGTTCTGATCCGCTCATCAGACTTAAGGAAGTGGTTACAGATTGCAGACCAGCTCTACAATTAAATTACTAAGATACGCACAGCTGCTGGATTCGGCACTTCCCATAGGAGGCTTCTCCCATTCTTCAGGGCTCGAAACCTATACCGCCGAAGGGGTAATCCGGACAAGCGAAGAGCTCGCTTCCTTCATTCGCAGCCAGCTGACCGGGAGTCTCACCCGGTTAGATGGACTTGCCATGAAGGGTGTGTACGAGGCAGCGGCGAATAACAACCCTGCGGGAATCGCCTTTTATGACAAACGCCTGTTTGCCCAGCGCTCTCCTAGAGAACTGCGAGAGAGCTCTCACAAAATGGGAAAGCGACTGGTGAAGCTGGCGCGAAGCATATACTCCGACCTGGAGCTCGATTTGCTCGATATCTCTGTTTCGGACTATGGCGCTCTATGCTGTCTGCCGACCGTGCATGCCTATATCGCCTTTCAGCTGGAGATTGGTCTCGATGAAGCAGTAACCGGGCATTTGTATACCGCAGTTACAGGTTATGTAAACAGCGCCTTACGGCTAATGCCGATAGGCCAGACTGAAGCGCAGCGATTGATTCAGGAGCTCATTCTTGATATCGAGGCAGCCTGGAACACAGTCAAAGACACCGATCCTATGGGGATGAGCAGCTATAGCTTTGCTCAAGAAATTTACGCCATGAGGCACGAAACACTGCCAGCCAGATTGTTTATGTCTTGAAAGTAACAACGAACGATATATTTCTTAAATTCAGGAGGATGATTCATATGTGTGGAACAGGCTCAAATCATCATCATCACGCGAACTGGGAGAGAATTCCGTTTGATCACAGTCGCCCAATGCGTATCGGTATCGGTGGCCCGGTGGGCTCCGGCAAGACCGCCCTTGTGGAGAAGCTGTCCAAGGCATTACGCACACGCTACAGCATAGCAGTCATTACCAACGACATTTATACCAAAGAGGATGCTGAAATTCTTCTTCGCCAAAATGCTCTCGATAGCAGCCGCATTATCGGCGTTGAGACCGGAGGCTGCCCGCATACTGCGATTCGCGAGGATGCTTCCATGAACTTCGAAGCCGTAGAGGAGCTGCAGGAGCGCTTTGATGATCTGCAGATGATCTTTATCGAGAGTGGTGGAGATAATCTGTCCGCTGCCTTCAGTCCGGAGCTGGCGGATGTATTTATCTACATTATTGACGTAGCCCAAGGCGAGAAGCTCCCTCGTAAAGGCGGTCCTGGTATTACACGCTCGGACCTCCTGCTCATCAACAAGACCGACCTCGCCCTATTCGTTGGCGCAGACCTTAGTGTCATGGAGTCAGATACGCAAAAAGTGCGCGAAGGCCGCCCTTATGTGATGTCCAATCTGATGAGCGGCGAAGGCGTATCCGAAATTATCCATTGGCTTGAGCACCAGCTCATGGATGATGAGGCAGCCGCTGCCCATGAGCATGATCATGAACACGGCCATCACCACTCCCATTAATCTCCGGTCAGAAGAGCGCACAGATCTGTATCCGTCCGGTATGAAACGAAGTGAGCTGTACGCCACCTTTGAACGCAAAGGTGGCCTCACTTATATTACGGATCGGTATCATACTGTACCGCTAAGAATCAGCCGGACCTTTCGCCTTCCCGGCAGTGACGGAGAGCTATGTGTATACACCTCAGATGTATCACCGGGGGTAATGAATGGAGATGAGTATGATTCTAAATGGCTGCTCAAGGAAGGAGCTCATGTAGTCCTCACCAGTACTTCAGCTACGAGACTGCATCCGACACCCACCCTTCCTTCCTCTGTAAGCCACACTTTTCATTTGGAGCAGGGTGCAATACTCGAGTACTTTCCGGAATGCGTGATCCCTTTTGCCGGAAGTCGTTCTGTCTTGACAACGGCATTCCATCTCGGTAAGAACTCCACTCTAGTCTATGCGGATGTGTGGTCCGCTGGCAGGGTACATCGCGGGGAGCAATTTGACTTCATTCAATTTCAAGGACACACCGAGGTATGGAAGGAAAATGAACTCCTTGTCTGGGATCGATTCTCCCTAGAGCCGGGGCTTGAGCAAGCGAACAACCTGTCTGGGATGCTCGACTATACGCATATGGCCGCATTATGGATCGCAGGAGAGAACATCAGCGCGAAGGAGCTTACAGCCATACGAGAAGCGCTCCCTCAAACCGGTCGTATCCTAGCAGGTGCAACCCTTCTCGCAGGTGGACAAGGGATCGCTGTACGCATGCTCGGGAGAGCCGCCTTCGAGCTCCAGGAGTTTTGTATTGAATTGTGGAATCAGATCAGACCTGCAGTAATAGGTAAGGTCCCTCTGCAATTCAGAAAATAGAGTCAAATAAAGGCCATGATCTGCTGTACAGCAAATCATGGCCTGTTATGTATAATCTATTAATATGATCAAGAAGGTTCATCAGTGATGCTTGTCCGCTCGTTTCTGCTTCCGATAACGGGTAAATTCGATATATTCTTTAATGAATTCCTGCTCCTTCACCGTTAATTCAGATATTGCACGCTCAGCTTGCCGTTCTGAATGATCTTCCGCCTCATAAGAGATGCTCTGCTCATTAATCATCATTTCACTTCTTCCGACCATAATCCAGTCCAGACTGACATCAAAAAAAGCAGCAATTTCAATCAACTTGGCCGTACTTGGTATGGACTGCCCTCGTTTCCAGTCACCCAGATTCCCGGTGCTGATCTTCAGTTCCTCACAGAAGGCTTTTTTTGTCATCCCTCGTTTATTAATCAATTCCTCAATTCGTAAATAGATCGAATTCGAATTCATATAATACCGCCTTCCAGTTATGTCATTATGTAGTTCATTATGCAAATAAACTTCACAATAATTCCATATTATATCATACACCCATCCCATCCTCAGCCTTCCATTTGAACCTGATATGCCTGCTCGTATATACTAATATAAATGTCCAGATAGATTGAGCCACAGCGCTATACAGCTCCTCCTACCTGTCTGGATTTGGCATAAGGAGTGAATGAATGAAGAAAATTAAGATTGTGACGGACTCTACAGTAGATATACCTCAATCCGTCATTCAGAAGCATGACATCGAAGTGGTTCCTCTTACTTTTTCTATCGATGGTGTCAATTATATCGATGGGATCGATATCACCCCAGAGCAATTTATTCAAAAAATGAAGCAAAGCAGCGAGCTGCCAAAGAGCTCTCAGCCGTCAGCTGGTGAGTTCTTGGAGCGCTACAACAGACTTCATGAAGAAGGCTATGAGATTATATCTATTCACATGACAGGCAGCTTAAGCGGCACGGTACGCTCGGCAGAAATGGCTGCTGAGATGTCCAGTGCTGAGGTAACCGTCATTGATTCCCAATACATTTCAAAGGGTCTCGCGTTTCAAGTGCTGGAAGCTGCAGAATGGGCAGCAGAGGGTAAGACGACTTCTGAGATTGTCGATCGGATTACCGAAATCCGCAGTCAGACGAAGCTGTTCGTCGCGGTCGACACCCTTGAGAACCTTGTAAAGGGCGGGCGCATCGGCAAGAGTAAGGGTCTGATCGGCTCTCTGCTTCATATTAAACCGATCGCTACATTATCAGAGGGTAAATATACACCTGTCGTCAATCTGCGCAGTCACGCCCAAATCGTCAGACATTTGGCCAAACAGTTTGCAGAAGATGTAAAAGGCAAGACAATTCATAAAGTGGGAATTGCCCATGCAGAAGGTCATAAGTTAGCAGAGCAGCTGAAGCAAGCGATCTCGGATCTGACAGGTCACAGCGATGTCGATATCAGCTATACTTCTCCTATTATTAGTACGCATACCGGTGTAGGAGCAATCGGCTTTGTCTATTATTGCGGATAAGCTCAACCGGAACTAATCTATATATTTGAAAATGAGATAAGACAGGGACTACTACTTGAGGCAGCTCACGCATCAAGTATATAGTCCCTTTTGCCATGTACGATTCAACCAGACATAAAAAAAGCCTTACGTTTAAGCACGTAAGACTCTTTCACTAGTTATTAGGATGCGGTCGAGAGGACTCGAACCTCCACGGGTATACACCCACTACCCCCTCAAGATAGCGTGTCTGCCATTCCACCACGACCGCATATTAAACTGGTGAGCCATGAAGGACTCGAACCTTCGACACCCTGATTAAAAGTCAGGTGCTCTACCAACTGAGCTAATGGCTCTTGCTGAGTAATCCAATGATGTATGCCACTATGCTAGGTACATAAAGCAAGGTTGGATAAAGTGACCAGTAGGGAGACTCTCACTTCGTTCGAGACCGCGATGCAGTCCTTCCGAAGTTTATTCTCCGACGAACCCTTATGGGTTGCTGGTTATAAAAGTGACCCGTAGGGGATTCGAACCCCTGTTACCTCCGTGAAAGGGAGGTGTCTTAACCCCTTGACCAACGGGCCTTATTTTTTCGTTCGCTCATTGACGACTTTTAGAGTATATCAAATATAATAAGTATTTGACAAGCCCTTTTTTTAAAAAAATGATAAAAAAATATTAAACCCTAATTCATCACCATATTTCACCTTAATGACGTAGATTGATGCACAATTACATGCTTTTCAATCCATTCATGTTGCATCATTGCTTATTTTGGCTTATGATTACTTATATTGATGCATCAACGTAAGGAGGTATCCGCTTGTATCAGGAAGAACGCATGCAGCTTATCATGGACCATCTGGCCAAGTCAGGTCGAATCTCTATAGAAGAGTTATGCTCCATCTTCGACGTGTCCCGGGATACAGCAAGACGAGATTTGATCAAGCTTGAAGATCAGAATCTCATTGTACGCACCAGAGGAGGCGCACTGCTCCCCTCCCCCATTCAGGAATTCAAAAATTATAAAGATCGTTTGACTACCGTCTCGGATGAGAAAAAGGCGATCGGTCGTCTCGCAGCTGCTCTCGTTCGCAAGGGAGATCGCATTATTCTGGACTCTTCAACCACCGTTCAGGCCTGCGCCGAATATTTACATCCACAGGATTGCACGGTGATTACGAACTCCATTAACTCGGCAGACCTGCTGTCAGAGAAAGATTTGATTCAAATCAGGCTCTTGGGAGGAATGTTGCACAAGGAGCATCGCTACGTCTATGGTGCTTCCGTTATTGACACCTTATCCAACTATCATGTCGAGAAGGCTTTTATTGGTGTAGGTGGTGTGACGACCGATGGGCTTAGCTCTGGTGATGAAGAAGGCAAGGTAAAGTTCAAGATGATGGAACAAGCCGATACCGTCATTGTGCTCGCGGATCACTCGAAGTTTGGGCGCAACTATTTTTACCGATTTGCAGATTGGAGTATGGTCGACATCATGATTACAGATCGTTCTCCAGATAAAGAAATGCTGGATTTTCTCAATAAAAATCAGGTCGAAGTGTTAATTCCCGACGACGATCAGGAGGTTACCCTATGATTAAGCTCATTGCTATAGATTTGGACGGAACACTGCTAAACAGTGACAGTAAGATTAGTGAAGAAAATGCAAATGCCATCCGCAAAGCCCAAAGCCTGGGTGTACACGTTACGATTGCTACAGGGCGAGCTCATGCTGACGTTAAGGCGATATGTGCAGAAGCCGGGATTAATACGCCGGTGATCGGGGCAAACGGAGCGACAACGCATGATGAGGATTCGAACCGAGTGGAGTCCATTCCAATGGATAGAAATACGGCTATGTCCGTTCTGGAATGGCTTGATCAAAACCAATTTTATTATGAAGTCCTTACCGACCGGGCGATTTATTCGCCGAATGAAGGCCATCAGCTCATGTCTATAGAGATTGACCGTGCCTTAAGCGCGAATCCGGAAGAAAGCCTGGACCGCCTGCTTCGTATGGCAGAGAAGCAGTATGAACAAACCGGGATCGTGCGAATCCCTTCTTATCTCAGTATTCCGGAGGATGCCGAAATTTACAATATCTTGTCTCTATCCTTTGATAAGCAGAAGCTTGAGCTCGGACGTGCAAGATTCCGGAACAATCCGGAGGTAACCATGGTCATTTCTGCAGATCACAATTTTGAAGTTGAGCATCCGGATGCTTCTAAAGGAAATGCGCTGAGTAAACTGGCTGCAAGGCTCGGCATATCACTGGAGCATACGATGGCGATTGGAGACAGCAATAATGATGTATCCATGCTTACCATTGCCGGAACCTCTGTCGCGATGGGCAATGCACATCCAGATATTCAGGCTATTGCGAAAGAAGTTACGCTTACCAATATTGAGAACGGCGTTGCGTACGCGATTGAACGTAAGCTGGCAGGCATGAATATGGAGCCGTCCTTAACTTAATTTTTGAGAATGCTGTAAATACAAAATGGCGAACCCCTGGGTTCGCCATTCTATCTTTGTATGTCCTTTATAACAAAAAAAGCCCTCACGGGCTTTCTTTGCTTAATGGAACGGAGAGAGAGGGATACTCTCCCTTCGGTCGAGACTGCGATGTAATCCTTTCGAAGCTTATGCTCCGACGAACCCCTATGGGTTCTCATCCCATCTTTTATGTTCCATAACGCAAAAAAAAGCCCTCGCGGGCTTTCTTTGCTCAATGGAACGGAGAGAGAGGGATACTCTCCCTTCGGTCGAGACTGCGATGTAATCCTTTCGAAGCTTATGCTCCGACGAACCCCTATGGGTTCTCATCCCATCTTTTATGTTCCATAACGCAAAAAAAGCCCTCGCGGGCTTTCTTTGCTCAATGGAACGGAGAGAGAGGGATTCGAACCCTCGCACCGCTTACGCAGTCTAACCCCTTAGCAGAGGGTCCCCTTATAGCCACTTGGGTATCTCTCCATGGCTCCCCGAACAGGACTCGAACCTGTGACAACTCGATTAACAGTCGAGTGCTCTACCAACTGAGCTATCAGGGAACATTAGCTGTAATTAATAATTTAGCAAAAGTTTAGACAAGAGTCAAGCCTTCGTCAGCTCAGATATTTGGAGTCTGCCGCTGCAGCGTCCACAGCGATATTTGCGCACATCTACTTTACGCTTACGCTTGTACACCTGTGAGCAGCTCTGACAGATCAGCTCATATTTATAGGGGAGTGATCTGCGAGCTTTTCCGCCCGGCAAGCCCTGGCAGTACCTGCTCCCTCCTACCTGAGCTAACAGCTGCTTAAATTCGGGATCACGATGCTTATAGCCTCTTCCACGTATATGCAAATGATAATGGCATAGCTCATGTTTAATAATCTTCTCTACCTCATCTGCCCCGTGCACCGCTAACTGATGCGGATTAATCTCAATACGATGGGTGCGAAGCATATATCTGCCGCCTGTTGTCGTCAAACGTTTGTTAAAGACAGCCTCATGACGAAAAGGCACACCGAAGCTATCCATGGATATTCGCTCAATCCAAGCCTGTAATTCTTCGTTTGTCATTAAATTCACCCTTATTCAGCTCACTTCCGTGCATCGTTTCTACTTGATTGTAACTATACCTTGGGATACACTGTCAAGGAACGTTTAAGAACGACGACCAAAAGGGGAGAATCATCGTTATGTCCAAGATGCGCTACATCATTTTACAGCATGCTGCTGGTCAGCTCGAATTTGTAGAAATGCCATCTGATTATGCCTATCAGCTCAGTGCTCTGAATCTGCGTCTCCACAAGGAGATCAGTAAGCTTACAGCAGATGCGGTTCCTGCTTTACC
Source organism: Paenibacillus urinalis (assembly GCF_028747985.1). Classification (NCBI taxonomy): domain Bacteria; kingdom Bacillati; phylum Bacillota; class Bacilli; order Caryophanales; family Paenibacillaceae; genus Paenibacillus; species Paenibacillus urinalis. Next base: position 1,336,718 of record NZ_CP118108.1, on the reverse strand, counting down.
AAGGGCCATTGCTGAATGCGATCAGCTGGATTTGCTCGAAGAGCAATACGCCATCACAGGCGGTCTTGATTATATTAACCAGCTGGAACAATCCTTTGCTTCTGTCAAAGAGGAGCACTACCCACTGATTGCCCTGTTAACAGAGATTCGCGCCCTTCAGGCTCAGCTCGAACAATGGTATGAGGAAGAAGAACTCATCTAATCAGCTCCTCCTGAACTAGAAATGACAAAATAACCGTTCTGCAGATCAAACCAAAGTAAAGACCCATGTCTTCTTTAGCTGATCTGTCCAGAACGGTTATTTGATGTAGACCTGCACTAATCGGGCATTTCCCCCATATGCTAACGTACAGATGTTAACGGGTGTTAGGAGGGATTCCCTTGCCACAGTGGCTGAGTAACCAACTTATGCGTGCATTTCACAAAAAGGACAGTCGTCAAATCAAGCTCTTGAATGAATGCTGGTTCTTCTATCGCAATCGTCCAGGCAATACTGGCGGAATAGAGACCAATGATTCCAGACTATAGTAATCCATATACAGCCGATAGCGCTTGTCTTTGCTTCTCAGCGCATCGGCTGCTTTTTTATATCGAAATGGTCGTTTAAGCTTTATTCGGGTTCTTCATTGTCAGGGCAACTCGGCCTTTCTTCAGCTCGACACTAAGTACCCACACCGTCACATTATCCCCTACAGAAACGACGTCCATCGGGTGCTTCACAAAGCCTTCACTCATCTGTGAAATGTGGACAAGCCCATCGCTCTTAATTCCAATATCCACAAAAGCACCGAAGTCGATGACGTTCCGAACCGTTCCCTGCAGCTCCATTCCCGCTTCCAGATCTTCAATCTTAAGCACATCCGTACGGAAGATTGGCAGTGGCAGCTCGTCCCGCGGATCACGGCCCGGACGCTGTAGACTATCTATGATATCACGCAGTGTAGGCACACCTACCTCTAACTTGCCTGCCAGCTCTTCGATCCGCTGCTCATCGAGGATCTGCGCAAGCTCTTGGCTGCCGAGCTTGTCCAGATCCACCTTCAGCTCTTGGAAGAGCCGATCCACAACCGTATAGGATTCCGGGTGGATTGCAGTGCGGTCCAGCGGATTCACTCCTTCAGAGATACGCATGAAGCCTGCACATTGCTCGAAGGTCTTCGCTCCTAGGCGCGGCACTTTCTGCAGCTCCTTGCGTGAAGTGAATTTGCCGTTCTCCTCACGATACTTCACAATGTTCTTGGCAATCGTTGCATTGACGCCTGCCACATACGACAGCAAGGAAGGAGATGCCGTATTCACATCTACGCCTACATGGTTAACCGCGGATTCAACAACAGCCTTCAAGCTGTCCTCCAAATGCTTCTGAGAGACGTCATGCTGATACTGCCCTACTCCGATGGCTTTGGGATCGATCTTGACGAGCTCTGCAAGCGGATCCTGTACACGGCGGGCAATTGAGGCAGCACTCCGCTCTGCTACATCCAGGTCAGGGAATTCCTCTTGAGCCAGCTTGGAAGCAGAATACACACTGGCACCTGCCTCGTTAACGATCAGATATGCGAGTGATTTGGCTTCAAGCTCTTGAATGACCTCGGCCACGAACTGTTCCGTCTCGCGCGAAGCCGTTCCGTTACCAATCACAATCAGCTCAATCTCATACTTGTGGATCAGCTCGTTAAATTTCTCTTTTGCTGCCTGCTTCTTATTGTTAGGCGGTGTGGGGTAAGTAACTGCCACCTCCAGCAATTTACCCGTATCATCCACAACTGCCAGCTTACAGCCTGTACGGTATGCAGGATCGACTCCCAGCACACGCTTACCCTTGATCGGCGGCTGCAGAAGCAGACTGCGCAGGTTACCAGAGAAGATCGAGATCGCCTGGTTCTCCCCTTTTTCGGTAAGCTCGGCTCTAACCTCCCGCTCAATAGAAGGCGCAATCAGACGCTTGTAGGCATCCTCAATAACGAATTTCATTTGTTCCTCTACAACCGAAGAAGGCTTCAAAATCTGGCGTCCAATATAGTTATGGACCGGTTCTGCATTCACATCGAGCCCGATCTTGAGAATATTCTCCCGCTCTCCCCGATTGATCGCAAGGATACGGTGTGGCGGCATTTTTTTAGCAAGCTCGCGGTAGCTGTAATAGTTCTCATACACGGATTCCACTTCGGCATCCTTCGCCTCGGAAGTGAGCACTCCATGGTCCAGCGTATAACGGCGAACCCATTTGCGGATCTCTGCATCGTCTGCAATATTTTCCGCGAGAATATCCAGGGCTCCTGCCAGTGCAGCTTCTGCACTCTCTACGCCCAGCTCCTCATTCACATAGCCCGCTGCCTCATCAAGCACATTTCCGTTCTTAGGCTGATTCCAGATCCATTCGGACAAGGGCTCAAGACCTCTCTCCTTGGCAACGCTGGCACGAGTTTTTCTTTTTTGACGATAAGGCCGGTACAGATCCTCTACTTCTTGAAGCTTCACCGCTTCAGTAATGGCTGCTGTAAGTTCTGGCGTAAGCTTACCCTGCTCATCAATAATCCGGATAACTTCTACCTTGCGGTCCTCCAGGTTGCGCAAATAAAGGGTACGCTCTTCAATAAGACGCAATACGTTCTCATCCAGTTCACCGGTCATTTCCTTACGGTAACGCGCGATGAAGGGAATCGTATTCCCTTCGTTCAGGAGTCCGACCGTCGTTCTAACCTGCTTGATTGTAAGCGATAGCTCCTTCGCTACCTGCTTCACAATTCGCTCTTCACGCTCTTGCCTTACTTGTTCTTCATTTACTTCCATCGTCGTTGGTTCCGTCAAAAAAATCCCTCTTTCCTGTAGGATTACCTGGGGCGATCTTGAATTGGAGGCGCTAGAGCAAACTACGAAGCTTAATGCTGCGCCTGTGAGTATGGTCTTCCAATCGCTGTTGTTCTTAGAGTTATACGATTTAATAAGACCTGACAAGGTTCAACTCTAAGAACAAAGGCGAACGCATTCGCTTCTCCAGTCCATTCTCACCTGCTCCGCAGCGCTCCGTTAATGCTGATGCATCCTCCAAAAAATATCGCACCGTCCAATTTTTATTTGTAAACTGCACATATTTTTTAGGTTAAGGATTTTGTATAAATCCTGTGGTTAGTAGAAGTCGGTTTGTGCACCGCTTCATTCTCTATATTTTTCGGTTTAAAATGATTATTTTATCATCCGTTAAAGAATGATGATACTTTATTATCACAGAACTTGACCTTAATTTCCACATCTGACCTGCTTTCCACCCCTTTTCAATACAAAAAAAGACCGTTTCGGCCACTTCAGTGAGGGCCAAAACGGTCTGACTTAATATTAAGTTTTACACTCTCTTGAACCGATGAAGCTCGCTGTGGAAGTCACCCTTCTTGCTTCCCACCGAAATACCTGCATACATCAGCGCGTCTCCACTGTATACACCATCTCCATTAACGAGGGCATAGTCACGATCTGGATCCAAACCGGTCAGCTTGAGACGGGCGAGCGGAGCATTAGGCTCTGCAAGAACACGGAAGTAGAAAACAGCGACATCCACGCCGTCTGGTGATACGAACATCCAAGCGGTTTCATTGCCTTCAAACGGACTTAAGAGCCGGTAGAATACACCGAATTGCACAAGCTCACGGATTTCCTTATAGAGTTCAACCTGCGCAGCTACAACGGACTTCTCCTCATCTGTGAACTTGGTCAGATCCAGCTCATAACCAAAATTCCCGGACATTGCGACATTACCGCGAGTCTCAAGGGAAGTTGTACGTTCTACCTGGTGGTTAGGTACTGCCGAGATGTGTGAAGCCATCGCACTGACCGGATAAACAAGGCTTGTACCATATTGAATGCGAAGGCGAGACACCGCATCCGTATTGTCGCTCGTCCAGGTCTGAGGCATGTAGTACAGCATCCCTGGATCGAAACGCCCGCCGCCGCCGGAGCAGCTCTCAAACAGAATGTCAGGGAATTGAGAGGTGATGCGTTCCATCACATCATACAGACCCAGCATATAACGATGTGCCGTCTCCTTCTGTCTCTCCGCAGGCAGCTGTGCAGAACCAATCTCGGTCATATTCCGGTTCATATCCCACTTCACATAAGTAATTGGTGCACTTGATAAAATGTCTGTAATCATACGAACGATTTCATCCTGTACATCCTTGCGTGACATATCGAGCACGAGCTGCTGTCTGCCCTCTGTCCGGCGTCTGTCCGGAACATGCAGACACCAGTCCGGATGTGCCTTATACAATTCGCTGTCCGGTGAGATCATCTCCGGCTCGAACCACAGACCAAACTGCATTCCGGTATCCGTCACACGTTTCACTAGATTATCAAGTCCATCTGGCAGCTTCTTCTTGTCGACAACCCAGTCTCCCAGCGAAGAGTTATCGCTGTCACGATGACCGAACCAGCCGTCATCAAGAACAAATAGTTCAATGCCCAGCTCTTTGCCGGCTGCTGCAATACTCTCGATCTTGTCCGCATTGAAGTTGAAATACGTCGCTTCCCAGTTGTTGACCAGAATTGGACGCTGCTGATCTCTGAATTTCCCACGGGCCAATCTCTCCCGATACAAGGCATGGTAGCTGCGTGACATGCCGCCAAGACCCTGATCGGAATATACCATAACGACTTCTGGTGTTTGGAACGATTCTCCTGGTGTGAGCTGCCACCCGAACTCAAATGGATTGATACCAAGGGACAATCTCGTCGTCTTGAACTGATCCACTTCTGCAGCTGCTACGAAGCTTCCACTATACACAAGGCTGAAGCCAAACACTTCACCGGATACTTCCGTTGCCCCAGGCGTAAGAAGCGCTGCAAATGGATTCTGCTGATGTGAACTCGATCCGCGGCGGCTTTCGACACTTTGTGTGCCCACTGTCAGCGGCTTGCGGATCATTTCCCGCTCCCTGACCCAAGCACCTGATAATTGAAGCCACTCATAATCCGCATGAGGAAAATCAACGCTTGAGCTCAGTGCACGCAAAATTTCACTGGTCGCAGCTCCTGTATTGGTAATCCGGGCAGATCGGGTAATCGCATTATAATGATTATAAGCAGTATAGCTAAGCTCAAGCTTGATTCCAGCAACCGCATCCTCCAGCTGAATAATGAGCGTATCTGCTTCATCCTCTTGCTCTATATAAGTCTGCGGAAGACCTTCTAGCTGCGGCTTTCCGCGCACAATGCTGTGGCCTGTATATAAGAACTCGGTTACTGTGGAACCGTTTTCTTGTTTCAATTGAAGTGCCGGATTTCTAAAGTCACTCGTACCATATACCGGATATTCCTGCGGCAGTGTATCAAAAGATATCGTCCGGTCCTCAGGCACTGGATTTGGGCTGAAGGAGGAGCGCTCCTGACGCACCTGAAGCCAGCTTAAGTCACCGTGTCTTAGTTTTTTTCCATAATACAGATGGGTCAAATGTCCTGTAGGCATGACTTGAAATACATAACTTGCTTCTACGGTTTGCAGATGAAATAATCGCTTTTCCTCGGTATAGAAAATCCCCATATTTCCCTCCATGGTCTCCTCTGTTTCCAGCTTATCCGCGATCACTCGCAAGATAAATAACAGCGCTTTCAACAACATGAGACATCTTTTTATTTTTTTCTCTCATCAGTATAGATTTCTCTAGAGCGGAATGCAATGAATTATCTTCGTCTCTTGTTAGCGGTTTCAGCCAAAAAAAGTACCAATCCCGTTATTATAACCTAAAAAAGAGAGTGCACGGCCTATATAAGACCATGCACTCTCTTTACTCGAACAGCAATTAGAAATCAATTAATCCCAGACTGATCTGTAGAGCTTCACCCACAAGCTTCATCGTATCATCATCTAAATGCGTAATCTTGTCAGTCAGACGCTGTTTGTCAATCGTTCTAATCTGTTCGAGCAACACAACAGAATCCCGATCAAAACCGTGCAGTTCTGCATCAATTTCCACGTGGGTCGGCAGCTTCGCCTTCTGAATCTGAGCCGTGATGGCCGCAACGATACAAGTAGGACTGAAACGGTTGCCAATATCATTCTGGATCACAAGCACCGGTCTGACTCCCCCTTGCTCGGAACCGACAACGGGTGAAAGATCCGCAAAAAAAACGTCGCCGCGTTTAACGATCAATGTTTACACCCCGCTCACTAAGCGGCCCAGAGTGCTGTCTGCATCATCCTCCGCGTGAAAAGCTTCAGAAGCCATGGTCAAATTAATCTTGGCCATTTCCATGTAGCCTCGCTGCATTGACTCCCGGATATAACGCTTCTTCCGTTCGTTTAAGTACAGCTTCATGGCTTGCCTGATGAATTCACTGCGGTTCGAATTCTCCATTGCTACAATACCATCTACTTCCTGTAAGAGATGATCCGGCAAACTAATCATAATCCGTTTGGTGTTCTGTACATTGGTCAAGTTCTCTTCCACCCCCACACAAAACCTTACGCCACTGTGAAACAGTATAACGTTATTTAAGGAAATTTATACAAGAGGATATATATGCCCCGCGTATATCAACTATGCATTACTCATTATAAACGGTATGATATCATACGTACATCATCCATTTTGCGAATAACTACACTTTTCGCGGACATTAGACGAAAATCCTCTTTTCAAAAGCGAAAAATTTCCGGAAAATTTTAGGATAAGAGAGAGTTTACTCGAGATATGACTTGACCGGACCTCATGTACACACGCGGAATACGATTCGCCAGCATACAGATCACTTCATAGTTAATGGTACCCAGCTTGGAGGCCAGTTCGTCGGCACTAATGGTACTGCCCATCTGCTGACCGATGATAACAACCTCTTCACCTGCTTTGATATCTTCCTGTTCTTCATTTAACGATTGTAATGACACCATACACTGATCCATGCAGATCGTACCAACGACTGGAACGCGGCGTCCGCGTACTAATACTTCAACCTTACCGCCGAGCATTCGTGAGAAACCGTCTGCATAGCCGATAGGCAAGGTTCCAATCTTCTCGTCCTTTGACGAGTAGTATCTTGTTCCATAACTTATACCCCAATGTTCAGGAACCTCTTTTACGTATACTATCTTTGTCGTAAGTGTCAGCACTGGGAGCAAGTGAACCGCATCATGATCAACCTCGGCTGACGGATATAGTCCGTACAGGCTGATGCCCACCCGAACCATATCCAGACTCAGCGTCGGTGTATCAATCGCAGCTGCACTATTTCCCGTATGTATGATCGGGATGCTGTAGCCCTGATTTCGCAGTGCACTCACCACATCCATAAATCGTTGGTACTGTATAAGTGTATAGGCTTTATCCTCTTCGTCTGCCTTGGCAAAATGGGTATATACCCCTTCAAGCATGACATAAGACAATCGTTTCAATCGCTGAGCATAATGCTCAGCATCTTTCGCTGTGATGACACCTAGTCGTCCCATTCCACTATCAATCTTAAGATGGACTTTCAAAGAGATGTCCTGATGATCATCCATTGCGAAAGGTTCGAGAGCTTCAATACTCTGCAGCACCTCTTCACTAAACACTGTAACCGTAATTTGATGCTTGTAAGCAACCTCAATACCTTCCGGCGGTGTATATCCCAGTACCAGAATCGGAGAGCGAACACCTGCCTGTCTCAGCTCAAGCGCTTCATCCAGAAAGGCAACATTCAGATAGTCCACATCCAGCCGTTCCAGCTCTTTTGCAATTTCCACTGCTCCATGGCCATAGGCGTTAGCCTTCACACATGCACTGAAGAGCACACCTTCTGGCAATGCTTTACGAAAACAATCCACATTATGTCTTAAATGATCCAAGTTGATTTCAGCTTGGGTCGGGCGATACTGTCCTTGCACCCGCAGTCACCTTCCCTGATTTACATTATCCACTACAGCAATAAGTCTTATCGTATAAAACAGGGGGACCGCTGTCAAATACAGGTGTTTCTAATTTTGGAACCTTAAAAAAAGAAGATATACTCATAACATACCCAATACTTCCGCAGATAAAAATACTGGAGTTATTTTCGCATCGTTATATTATTTCCATGACTCAATCTTCCAGTAACAGTCAATTCCGTCCACAAAGAGGAGAACAGCCGTTATTTTACGGAAGACTTCCATAAATAACGGCTTGATTTATTATATTACCTATAGATGTTTTGGTTCTCAGTAATTACGCAGAAGCAGCATAATTATTTACCCGTTTGATCCTGCATTGAAGCAGCGATTTTTACCATTTCGGATTCCGGCAGATCATCGCTTGTAATTCTGTATTCCATACCCTCATCAAACCAGGTCAGTGTTCTCGGCAGCTCGGTTGTAATCATCCCGATTGTGAATCCGAGATCGACCGGACTCGTTACCGCATAGGATGATGCACGGTCCTGAGGTCTTGCTTCTATAATAGTGTAATTATATGTTCCTTCGAATCGAAGCATAACCGCGTAATCGTCCTCTGTCTCCATAATGGTCGGCTCGCCTTTGAAATCAACACCTTCCGGCAGATAGGTAGGCTCAATTACGCCGAAGTCTCCAAGCTCAGGAATGTCGATGGCACCTGTTGTTTCATCTGTAGCTTCAGGTGACTCTGCTGCATCATCCGCAGGAGCTTGTTCGTTGTTCACCTCAGCACCCGGAGCATTCGCCTCTGGAGTTCCTGATTCAGTTCCTGGGTCTGTCTCCCCCGCATTGTCTTCCGGTGTTGTAACCTCCTCATTCACTTGCGGAACGGTTTCGCCACTCTCGCTGCCGCTTGGCTCGGTAATTGTACCTTCGGCAGGTGCTTGGCCTTCACCTGTATTTACGGACATATTCTTCTGCATATCAAAGGCTTCTTTCTCGAACTTCGTACCGAACTCGAAGTTGTCAAACTTCACATCCACTACAACCTTCGCATTGGCATCGGATACAGATACCTGCTTAGGAGCATAGTCCGCTTTGTTCAGCCAAATTTTTTGGCGCACAAGGGAATGGGTATTGTAGTTGGCAGCGACTTCAAAAACATAGCTCTCTTCCTCATCGACAAACTGACGTGTGTTGTCTCCAATAATGCTGCGAACCAGTGTTTCATACAGATACACTTGACCCTGGTTATCCGGCCAGTCGCTTTGGAAGCGGAAGCTCTTGTTCAGACTAGGAGTGAGGACAAATACACCATCATCATTACGCAGGACGATCTGAGTGATGTCCTTCTTGGCATTCGTCAGCGCAATACGGTAATACGAAGGCTTTTGGTGCCATACTTCAACTTTGTACTCCTGAGGCGTCTCTCCTGAATAGAGGGTCATTACACCTGATCCCTGATAACTCTCAAGACCACCCACGACTTCGTTCAAATCCTTTACTACTGAATCTGCATCCTTTGGTCCACAAGCCGCAAGCAGACCTGAAAAGCACAGAACCATGGCTAGAACCCATGATATCCGGCGCATGACATCATCCCCTTTAACACTGATTTCAACTGATTGATACATGTCTATGAGGGACTTGTTCGATTTATGCAGACTGGCCTGACAAGCATAACAAAACATATTTTTTAGGCCTAGAAATCTGTTGTTTGAAGGAAATAATTCCATAAAAAAGAGCCCATTTAGGGCTCTACAAATGCTGTGCTGCATAGGGCTACTCGAGATCTTCTTCCTTGGGGACCAGTTCAAAGATTTTTTCCGATTCCATCGTATCAATGAGACGATTCAGCCACTTGTAATAAGCCACAGCCGCCTTCATCTTCTCCATATCCTGAACGAGGACCTCCTTCAGAGGCTCGTCATCCTGATACGCTCTCAGCATGCGCTCAATCTCTTCAATGGCTTTCTTGAAAGAGAGCAGATTACTCTCCGCTGCCTTTCTCCATTTGATCGCAAAATAGTCCGTAAACGTCTGATGCCAGTCGTATTCAACTTCATATTGATCTTTGCGGGACCCCTTGCTCCATACCTTATTGACCATCTTCATATCAAGGAGATTACGTACGCCTGTACTCATGCTGGTCTTGCTCATTTCCATCTCTCGTCCCATATCATCCAGCGTCATCGGCTTATCGGCAAAAAAAAGCAGTCCATATAAATGTCCGGAAGAGGAGCTGAGTCCATACAAGTCCATATTTTTACCAACGGTTTGGATTACGCGCTTGCGAATATTCATTAGTTTGTCTTGCTGCTGTTCATTTAATTGGTCCAAGCTCATGCTTGCAACCTCCCATTCTAAATCGTCAGGTATTAAAAAAAAGTCAAGATAAGAGGTCTTATCTCACACCGACATAAACTGAATCCATTCAGGACAAAATATAGGCACCTAAACATAACATGATCTATTTTAGAAAAAGCATCATCAAAAGTAAAGAAACTACAGCCCTAGATCGGCATCAAAAAATAACGTTAAACCTTGATGTGACAGCACTCTAAACTTTGTACAGTTTTTTCTGTACATACTTTACGTTCTGAATGTTCGTTTGAAATTATACATTTTATTTGTTACACTGGCAAAGGCTTATGTTCAGAATACAAGCTTCACAGAGTGTACATCCGCTCTGCCAAGCTATAAATAAAGGAGTGTACCTATGACCATTCTGGAAGTCAGAAACGTCAGCAAGCTGTTTGGTCCCGGCGCAAGCGAGGGCGCAAAGCTGCTCAGTCAAGGCTGGGACAAGAAACGGCTGGCCACAGAAAAAGGAATCACGGTTGGTGTGAACCAAGTCAATATGGAAATTAAGCAGGGAGAAATCTTTGTGATTATGGGCTTGTCCGGAAGCGGAAAGTCTACTCTGGTGCGAATGCTAAATCGCTTGATTGAACCCACCTCCGGCGAAATTCTTGTTCATGGCAAGGATCTTCGCAAGATGAACAAAGAACAGCTCCGTGAAGTGAGAAGAAAAACGATCAGCATGGTGTTCCAGAGCTTTGCGCTTCTGCCGCACCGTACGGTGCTGGATAACGTAGAATATGGACTTGAAATTCAAAAAGTGGATAAATCCATTCGTACCGAAAAAGCAAAAGAAGCTTTGGCGCTTGTCGGTCTCAAAGGCTGGGAGGACAAGCTACCAAGTGAGCTGAGTGGTGGTATGCAGCAGCGTGTGGGTCTCGCCAGAGCACTGGCTAACGATCCTGAAGTCATGCTCATGGATGAAGCCTTCAGTGCGCTTGACCCTCTGATTCGCCGTGATATGCAGGACGAGCTGCTCGAGCTGCAGGATCGGATGAAGAAGACCATTGTCTTCATTACACATGATCTGGATGAAGCGCTCCGCATCGGAGACCGCATTGCACTGATGAAAGACGGTGCAGTAGAACAGATTGGAACACCGGAAGAAATCATGATTCAGCCGGCGAACTCATTCGTCGCACGATTTGTGGAGGATGTGGATCTGTCGAAGGTTCTGACTGCTGCTCATGTCATGCGCAGACCAGAAACCATTACGCTGGACCGCGGACCTCGTGTTGCTCTTGAGCTGATGCGTGAAAGAGGGATATCCAACCTATTCGTTATTGACCGTTCGAAGAAGCTGCTTGGCGTGATCACAGCTGAGGATGCTTCCCGCGCATCGAAGGATGGACAAACCATTCAGGATATTCTGATCACCGATGGACCTCAAGTACCGCCGGAAACGCTAATGAATGAACTGTTCGAAATTACGAGCTCTGCGAAGGTTCCCCTTGCCGTCGTTAATGAGAACGGAAGATTGGAAGGCGTGATTGTAAGAGGCGCACTCCTCGGAGCGCTCGGCGGAGAAGTGTCTGCAACGAAGGAGGAATCTATAAATGCCTAAGTTACCTATTGCGGAGTGGATTGATGCCATTGTCGATTGGCTGAATGTATCCATTGCCGGATTCTTCCGTCTCATTTCAACCGTCATTGAAAGTGTCGTTGGATTTTTCTCAGGGCTGTTTATGCTCCCACATCCTATTCTGTTTATCATCATTATAGGGGTCCTTGCTTACTTGCTGGGTAAATGGAAGCTCACCCTGTTTACTGTACTGGGCTTCCTGCTTATCTATAACTTGGGATACTGGCCGCAGTCCATGGATACGCTCGGGCTTGTTGTGACCTCAGGTATTATATCGATTGTAATCGGCGTACCGCTTGGAATTTTGTCTGCATACAGCCGCTCTATAGAGCGTATCGTCACACCGATTCTGGACCTGATGCAGACGATGCCTGCCTTTGTATACCTGCTTCCGGCAGTAACCTTCTTCAGTCTAGGCGTTGTACCGGGTGTTATTGCTTCTGTTATCTTCTCTATACCGCCTACGATTCGGATGACCCATCTTGGGATTCGTCAGGTATCAAAAGAACTGGTCGAGGCTGCAGATGCATTCGGATCTACATCTAGCCAGAAGCTGTTCAAGGTACAGCTCCCGCTTGCCATGCCTACTCTGATGAGCGGTGTGAATCAAACCATCATGCTGTCACTGTCTATGGTCGTTATTGCTTCCATGATCGGTGCGCAAGGGATTGGTGCCGAAGTATACCGTGCAGTAGGACAGCTTCAAATCGGTAAGGGCTTTGAGGCTGGACTTGTTGTCGTCGTTCTTGCCATTGTGCTTGACCGATTTACACAGAACCTCGTCGGCAAGCCAGGGCAAAAGAAGAAGAGCCGTCTTACTTCCAAGCAGCGTATCTGGATCGGTTCGGCTGCAGCAGCTATTGTACTGATTGCAGGATTCTCCCAATACTTTGTGGGCGGATCAACTACAGGCGGGACAACAGCCAGCGGTGGTGTAGGTGAAGAAGTAAACTACGAAATTATCGGAATTGACCCTGGTGCCGGGATTATGGCATCTACCAATAAGGCCATTGAGGATTATGAGCTGACGGATTGGACACTGGTCGAAGGCTCCGGTTCAGCGATGACCGCCATGCTGGAAAGAGCCATTCAGAATGAGCAGCCGATTATTGTAACCGGCTGGACACCTCACTGGATGTTTAATAAATATGATCTGAAATACTTAGAAGATCCGAAGAAGTCTTACGGTGAAGCGGAGGAAATTCATACCGTAGCGCGTAAAGGACTTCAAGAAGACCATCCGACCGCCTATGAGTTCCTGGATCGGTTCCAGTGGACTCCTGAGGATATGGGCGAAATCATGATTGCCATTCAGGATGGCGCTTCTGCTGAGGAGGCTGCAGCGGAATGGGCTGCAGCTCATCCAGATAAAGTAGAGGAATGGATCAGCGGTTTATCACCGGTCAGCGGTGATTCCATTAAGCTCAGCTATGTAGCCTGGGATTCTGAAATTGCGAGTACCAACCTAGTCGCATACATCCTGTCGGAGAAGCTCGGCTACAATGTCACTTCTCTGCAAGTTGAAATGGGACCGATGTGGCAGGGTGTGGCGAGCGGAGATGTAGATGCATCCCTTGCTGCTTGGCTGCCGGTTACCTCCGCGACTTACCTGGAGAAATACAAGGATCAAATTGATGATCTGGGCATCAACCTTGAAGGTGCCAAGACAGGTCTTACCGTACCTGCTTACATGGATATTGATTCCATTGAGGATTTGAAGTAAATTAAACAACACAAAGCCGCAGTGAACTAGGTAATTCTAGATCACTGCGGCTTTTTCTATTGATGTCCAGCTGGAGTAAGATTACATATCCCTTGTTTGCTGCTTGCCGCTGACATTTGCCATCTGCTATTTACTACTCATTCTTACCAGAGCCACTCCTCGCACTTCTTGTCTGCTTCACCACCTGGTGTCCATATACCGAAAATGCGCCTGCAAGAATGCCTTGTATGACTGAATCGGGCGAAAGACCGAGTATCCATACACTCAAACCGACGGCTACGACGACAACAACATACACAATCGTCCAATCCGGAAAGGATGGGGTTGACTTCAGAATATATCCTACCACCCAGCATGCCGCCACGACGCCGAACAGTCTCGGGTCGATCAATTCCCATATTGCGCTCCATTCCACTAAGGGCCGCCCCCTATCTCTCAAAGATTCCTCTACTCGTTATATATGCGAATAAATAGGAAATATGTACATGCTGTGCCAACGAACCCTTAGGGGACAATTATTAGTGAATATAAACTAGAAGAAAGCCTCCTTCCTTTTGATAAAGGAAAGAGGCATCTATAGGCATCATTATTCTATAGCTAGTATCCGTTAACGATCGTTATTCATATTCCTTGTCAATTACTCGATCGCTTCGCATCGTATTAATCGGACGTACATCCTGCTCAATCTGTTCACGATGCGGCTCAAGGAATGGTGGCAAGGACAGCTTCTCTCCCAAAGTCTCGTAAGGCTCATCTCCCATGAAACCAGGGCCGTCCGTTGCAAATTCAAATAGAAGCTGCGGCGTGACTCTCGCATATAATGATTCGAAGAAATGCCGATCTACATAGCCTGAGGTTGTAAATCCGAAGCTCGACATCCGCTCAATCCATTCTTCTAGCACGGCACGGTCTTCTACGCGGAATGCAGCATGATGAACGGTTCCGTACCCTTGGCGTGCAGGCGGAAGCATCGTATTATGTTCAACGACAACCTGTGCTCCATTGCCTCCTTCACCCACCTCGAACAAATGAAGCGAGCCTTCAGCAGCAATTTCCTTGAATAAGAGTACCCGCTCCATTAATTCTTTAATGTAATCGAACTGAGCATGACGTATATAGATGGGTCCCAGGCCTGTAATGGCATATTCCAGTGGGATGGGTCCATTCTGCCAAGGTGTCCCCGAAGCCACTCCTTTGTTATGCTCATCCGAGATCAGCTGGTACTGCTGATCATCAAAATCAACAAAGGACAATGTCTTCTTGCCGAATTGTTCTTTTACCCCGGTATGCTTGACACCAAGGCGGTCAAATCTCTTGACCCAATAATCAATAGCCGCATCGCTCGGCACCCGGAATGAAGTCTTGTAAATTTCATCATTACCATGCTTGCCTTGCGGAATGCCGGGGAAATCGAAGAAGGTCATATCCGTTCCCGCACTCCCCTTGTCATCTGCGAAGAACAAATGATAGGTCTGAATATCGTCCTGGTTAACCGTCTTCTTAACGAGACGCATGCCGAGAACATAGGTGAAGAACTCATAGTTCTTCTCCGCATTGCTGGTGATTGCCGTTACGTGATGGATTCCTTTTAAATGATTCATAATTTCATCTCCTTAGTTAAATAGGATAAGCCGTGATCAAAATCATTACTGATAAAATGAAGCTTAATGAAAATGATCTAATTAAAATATTTTAAAATTAAGATAAATTCTCGTAAAGCAAGAGGTTTTGTTATGCTGCTTCTATGATTATTAGTTTATAACTAAACTGATGGGCTGTCAAGGCTCTTTATGATACCATCGATCGCACAGCATTCATCCGCTGCTCCCCACTTGCTACAGCAAGCCGCTCGGCTGAACCGGATACAGCTTGCCCTGAATAGCAAAGGATACACGTCCCGTCTCCTCGGAGACGACCAGTACAAGACAGTCTGTACGTTCGGTTAGTCCAATGGCCGCGCGGTGCCGTGTGCCCAGCATCTCCTCGCCTTCATAAAACTGTGCGGTAGGATAAATATTGCCCGCGGATCGAATGACATTCTTATCAACGACAACCCCGCCGTCATGCAATGGATTTCCCGGGTAAAATATCGACTCCATCAGTGAAAAGGAAAGAATCGCATTGATCGGAATGCCAGAATGGACAAACGGTTTGATCTCGTCCTTTCTTCGAATAGCAATGAGCGCTCCATGTCTTCGCTCTGATAAATGCTGTACGGTCGTTGCCAGCGTCGTATAATGATCTGTAAACGGCTCAAGATAAGTTCGTAAGTAGTAAGAGGCAGCAATGGTATGAATAGCCCGGAACTGCTGATTCATCTGCTCGAATTGATTCAGAATACAGCACTGATTCTCCTCTATCGTGCCAAGTACACGATGGATGCCATCCATCAGTAGATGCAGCTGATCATTCAACTGATTTTTCATCGCTTCTGGCAGTGCCGGTTCACGTGTATCCATATTGCTTCATGCCTCCTTCATTAGATAAATTTATCCTTTATAGGATTCCCCGCATAACTGTGAAGCTATACAGTAGAGGATATTAGGATGCTGCATATATCGCTGACAATTATCCATTATTTTAAGGCATATGAAGACTTTATGAGCTGCTAACAAAAATGCCTGCGGTTCAGGACTAAGTCCTGCATCGCAAGCATTTGTCGTATCCTCGTTAAAACGGTAATTTACAGTGCTGCCAGCTCTTCTTCCGTCACCCATTTATGGTTTGACACAGGCTCGCCGCCCGTCGTTGGAGTGAAATCAACCATATATACGGTTGTGGGCTTGGCCGAATCGATCGTGGCCTCTGCTCCTTTCATCCCTTCCATATGATCGGCGAGCAGCACGACCTCGCTGCCTGGTGCAAACGGTTCGCTGCCCGCATCCTGGATTTCTTCATGGATGACCCACTTATGATCCGTTACTTCCTCCCCACCGGTAACAGGTGTATATGAAACCGTATAAACGGTCGTATCATAGGCTCCGGTAATCTTAGCTTCTGCTCCCTTCATGCCTGACATGTGGTCTGTAGTCATCTGCGCCGTGTCTCCGACCTTATATTTCGGATTTGCCGCTTCCTTCAAACCTTCAGGAACCTCTCCTGACGAAGAATGATTCATGGCCGAATGATCCTCGTGCGCCGCTGTGTCTGCAGCATCGTTTGAATTGCTGTCGCCAGCATTCCCACATCCGCTCATGATGAGCATAGCTGTCATTCCGATTAGTGCCCATTGTTTTTTCATATTTCGTTCACCTCGTCTAAAGTCTTTGATGCATTTATAATATACCCTATAGGGGTATAATTCAAACATTATATTTCTCCTTGTCATGCCCGTTAAAAATAAAACAGCCTTTCGTTCCAAAGGAACAAAGGCTGTTAAAGAGGTTACGATATGGAACTCACGCTGTTTATTCCTTAATCGTTACGGTCACTGGTGAATACTCAGCGATGACCGTCTGTCCATGCACAGATACGCTGCCTTCCGGAGACAAGTCCTTCTCCGTCATAATGCCGAGCGCAATCGTAAATTTGTTCATTTTGATCGGAATGCCGGTTTCACGGCGTACCTCGTGGCCATTGACGAGGAATACAGCTTCATCATTAGCACGGTTGTACGTAATGGTATACGTGTTGAACTCCTGAGGCTTAAAGTGAGCGTCATCTTCTTTGAAAATGCTGAAGTAACGGGTCTTGTCCGATTCAGGAACCTTCACGCCAGGGAACGGCAGAATGGCATACACACTGCAGAACTGCTCATTGTTAGCAAAGAAGTCGAGCGCGGCTCCGGTACTGAAATCCAGTAAATTCAGGGATACATAGCCATCATAAAAATCTCCGGGAACGGTTCCTCTTGTACGCGCACGAATCTGCAGCTCGAAGGTCACTTCACCGGATTCCGGCACTTCGACTTCCTCCGCGGAATAATACATATGCTTCGCATTATCGAGAATCTGAACTTGGTCATGCTGCCGGCTCAGCGGCGCCCGTACATATAATATTCCGTTCCGTACGATGACCACCGCATCCGGCTCCCTGTACTCCCAGAACGTTCCGTCCGGAAGAGCGAATCCTCCAATCTTCCACACTTTACCTTCATCTAAAATGGAGTGAAAATCTCCAAATACACGCTGCTGCTCCATTGATCGATCCTTCTTTCTATAAATAAATGTGAATGGGGTCTCAAGTGACCATACCCTTCTAGTATATAGGATTATCTCGAACAATTCCTGTCCAATACATGAAGAACTCCAATCTGCACTCTATTTCTAAGATGATAAGGGATGGTAGCGACAACGACATTTTTACGGTACAGCAAATAGGTCCGGATCACCAGGCACGATATAAACAGCACCAATTCTTCCAACGTAATGCCGTATAGATTCATTTATAACCAATGCCGGCGATGAGAGCGTATTGAATCCATTCTATTTATCGAAATCTCACGCTCACTTCCTTATGCATATATTTACATAAAAAAGAGGCTTCTATGGAAAGTATTACACTTTCACATAAAAACCTCTCATCCTTCATTTTATCTCATCTGACCTACGACCTTCACTCGGAGCCTGGTTGCATTCTCCGGGTGATAAGCCAGCGGCGTTTCTTCCACTTCGACCAATTCAATCGTGTCCGCTGCAGCTCCTGCGAGCACCGCTTGGTTCACCGCTTTCTCCCGGGCATCCTGAAGCGAGAATTCGCGCGGCTCTCTGGAGTAAATATAGATCTGTTCATACTGCCCGCTGATCTGGGCAATCGATGCTCCAATCGCATTGGCAACACCGCCATTCGGCACCTTGATCATACTCGCTACACCGCGGATGCTGTCCGGCACAATAATACTACCTCCGCCGACAAGCACAAGCCTCACATCGTCAGAGGAGGTCTTCATCTTATCAATTGCCTGCTCGAGGATCAGAGAGATTTCCGCCTGAACGGATCTTGCAAAATCTTCTTCCAGGTGAGCGACAAGCGATGGATCACCAACGTCGGCCAGCCCCAGCCGGACTGCAATATCTGTCGTCGTCAGCGTCTTGCCGCCAAAGACAAGCGCCTCTTCACCGATTCGGTAACCGACACTGTCCGGTCCCACCGTAATCTTACCGCTCTCATTCACACGAACAATGCTCCCGCCGCCGAGTCCTACAGAGATGATGTCCGGCATCCGGAAGTTCGTCCGAATATCACCAACCTCTACCGCTACAGAAGATTCTCTTGGAAACCCATCCTGCAATACTCCAATATCCGAAGTTGTACCTCCTACATCCAGCACCATCGTGTCCTTAATCTGCGCCAAATAAGAAGCGCCTCTTATGCTGTTCGTCGGTCCGCAGGCAATCGTAAGAATAGGGAACTGCTTCGCATAGTCAATAGACATGAGGGTGCCGTCATTCTGACACAAGAACACTTGTGCAGCAGTAATCCCCTCCTCCGCCAGAGCATGGACAAACCCTTCTGTGGTCGTCTTAATAACCTTACACAAGGCAGCGTTCAGAATCGTTGCATTCTCACGCTCAATGAGTCCTACTGAGCCGATTAAGGAGGAGCAGGATACCGGGAAGCCTTCGCCATAAGCCTTGTGAATGAGGTCCCGCACCTGCAGTTCCTGATCATTCTTGATGGAAGAAAATACGCCAATGACTGCAATTGCTTCGACTTGATCCTGCCATTCCTTAAGAATGGCGGTAATCTCTGCTTCGTTAATCTCGCCTAGCACCTGACCGTCATATTCATAACCGCCTTGAACGAGGGCATAACGGCCAGACAACACCTCCATCATATCCTGCGGCCAGGCCGTATAAGGAGGAACGGAGGCAGTCGCTGGATAACCCAAGCGGATGACACCAACCTTGGCCAATTTCTTGCGCTCTACAATCGCATTGGTACACTGCGTCGTACCCAGCATTGCATGTGTAATTTGGGTCTTGTCGATCCCCGCCTCTGCAAGCAGGCTTCTGAGTGATGCTTCGATCCCTGATCCGATATCGAGGCTTGTCGGAGATTTCACCGCATGAAGAAGCTGATTATGCTCATCCAGCAAAATGGCATCCGTATTCGTTCCACCCACATCAATTCCGATTCTATACATGGTCCTTCACCGCCTTGTTCACTAGTTCCTCAATTGGGACATAATCGTAGTCATAGCCAAAGTATCTTGGTCCTGCTGTTTCGATCCCCTTCTTCGTTCTCCATTTATGATCGCAAGGAAGTCCAATAACCCGCACACGCTTCCCGTATTTCAGGCTTTCTGTGGTTACCGGAGACAGCGTCTCATAGTCCACCAGGCACAGAAGATCCGGTGTCATCGCGATGACCTCATCATCCTTCTCAGCAATGAGATTCTCATTCTGGAAATGCACCTTCATCATTCCGCCTTTATGCGCTTCAATGCCCTCCAGATTTATTCGTCCGAGGTTGAAGCCTCCCTTGGTTTCCCGAATGACGTCAACAATCTTACCCTGGAAGAGCTCATATCCCGATACAAGGGCCAGCAGCTCGCTGAGCTTGTCCTTGGCATCCTTGTGATTAGAAGCTATAATCTGTCCAATCTTCTCAGAGAGCGTCACGATATGGTGAACCCCGCTCTGCTTCATCTGCAAGCCCGTCGTAGGATAGAGGCTCACGAGTGAGCTTGCCCCCATCTCGACTGTGGCCGTCCGCGCAAGACGCTCGGTCCAGCGGTTGTTGATCGTTTCAAAAATACCGATGTTTCCCTTCTCATCCGTAATCGCCATTGGCGTTGCTGATATTCCGTCCAGGTTGAAGGTCACCATCTGCAGCTCGGGGAAGGCTCTGCCCATTCCGTCACAATCGACCAGGGGCAATCCCAGCTGGGCTGCAACGACAATCGGAATCATCGAGTTCACGCCGCCTGCTTCCATCGGATAAGTACCAGCAATCTTGTCCTTGCCCAGGTACTGGGAGAGCTTCTGAAAGACTTTAACGAATTCCTCTCCATTGGGGAACTTTTCGGACGAGACCGATGGCGCTCCCATCATTGCCGTAGGAATAAAGAAGTCTTCATCCTCTATTTCATCAACCGTAACCAGTTGAACAGGTCCATTCTTCTCAATCGCTGATATGGCCATAAGTTTGCCGATATAAGGGTCACCCCCGCCGCCCGTTCCAAGAAACGCAGCGCCAATCGCAATATGTTCAATCGCAGCTTTATCTAAATATCTCATTTTATTAATCCTCCAGTACGACAGACTTTGAAGCGGTTAGACGATATCCAATGACATAGATAACAAATGAAATCACGATGCCGATCAGCGGCTGATTAGATACCTGCGGCAAGCTCGGGAAGAGTGACAACAGGACCGGAATACAGGCAATTACCGAGCCAATGAGCCAGGAGTATACGCCGAGGAGATTGACTCCCTCGGTCTCCTTCCAGCTGTTCTTATCCCCTCGGTTCATCACCCAGTAGGAAGCAATCATCACCCCGGCTACAGGCGGTACCATCGCGGACAAGACCGACATGACAGGCGTAAAATAATCCAGGATGCCGATAACCGCGAGCAGTGTTCCAATCAATCCGGCCAGTCCAACCGCCCACTTTTCTTTTTCTTTCGAAACATTAAAGACATTGGTTAGTGCAAATCCGCCGGAAATGGCATTGACCATATTGGTCTTCCAGGCAGCCAGAATTAGGACAACTCCGCCGATAAACGGAGTAGCGATGCTGAGAAATACCGCCGTGACATCATTGGTCTGATAAGCCAGCGTCAATACAGCTCCTACACCGATCATGAGCAGACCCGCCGGAATGATGCCGAAGATCGCTGCTTTCCATACGTCAGAACGCTTCTTCGAGAACTGTGAATAATCCCCTGCAATTACCGCCCCGAGGGCGAAGGAGCCGATCGTTACAGCCAGTCCATCCATAAAGCCCATATTTTGCTCAGGTCTGTAATCGGCAATCAGCTGCATTGTATCCCCATTCAGTGCTTCAATGAGGCCATATACGCACAACACGACCAGTAGAGGAACAGCAATATAGCTTAGTACACGCAGCACCTTAATTCCATACATCGCGGATACGACCATCACGAGGCCGCTGATCAAGGAGGCGACAGGAACCGGCATATTCACATCAAATTCCGACAGCAGATTAGCAAGTGCTGCCCCACACACATTAGCCTGAATACCAAACCAGCCGAGACAGGCAATGGTGAGAAGAATGGAGAGAACGGTTCGTGAACCCCTTTTGCCAAATACCTGGCTTGCCACCTGAACCGTTGATTTACCTAAATCCGTGCTCTGAATGCCCTGCAGAATCATAATGGCGACGATAATTGAATATCCCACCAGAGTCACCAGTAGAGTCTTTGACATGCTCATCCCTGTAATCAGGGTGTTGCCGACGAGAAGTCCCGGAATGCTGATCATGGCACCCGCCCACACGATGCCAAGCGTGAACCAGGACTGATTTGCTTTTTCGTTCTTCATCGCTTCCCCCTCCGTTCTTTGTTCAAATTGATTTTTCTCATTGTATTAGAAGAAGGGATGCGCCGTCTTTTTCAGAAAGAAAAAGAAAAATCCGAATTTTTGTCTAATTCGACAAAAACCCGGATTCATTGGATTGAAGTTCAGCTGTTGATTAACCGATAGATCATGCATGCAAGATACACATCATAAAATTCAGAGTTCATCGTAATATCGTACCCGATGTGCTCACTGATCTTCTTGATTCGATACTTCACCGTATTCTTATGCACATAGAGCAGCTTGGCACAGTCATCAAGATTCCCCTTCGCATCCAGCAGATAAGTCGTCAGTGTTCTGATCGATTCGGAATCCTCCAGTACAGGAGCAATGACGGACAGCCACTCCTCGATTACCTCTTCTCCCTGCACGCTGAGGTCAATCGCCCGCTTCATCGAGCGGATCTCCGCAGCCGTATACAGCTTGCGATGATTGTAGATCAGGTGTACCTTCTTGCCGACCTGATTCACGAGCTGATACATCCGGCGCACATCGGTCGTGTTCTTCATTCTTGGTGCGTAGATGATCTTGGAGATCGAAGAGGAATAACGTGCTGCCTCCATATATTCCGCTGCAATTTCGTATTCATTGTATTTATATGAGCAATTTCCAAGGAGAACGACAATACCATGCTCCATCGTCTGGATCACAGCCGTCTTATAATATTGGGCGAGATATTCCTCAAGCTCCTCGCGGATCTTTTTTTCCTCCGATAAATCCTGTACCGATACGAGCCACATCATTTGAATAGCAGAGACATCAATATGCAGCTGATGCGCCAGTCTGCGCATCTTCTCGCTCTCATCATTAATGATCGCTTTGACGAGCGCGTATTCGCTGACCTCGTTATGCTTGTCCCCCCACAAATTGATCGCCACCTGCACGACCTCACCAATTTTGTCTATCGTCTTGGGCGGTAATTTGGCATTTTCCTTGATCACAAAAAGAAACAGTGTCTCGCCGTTCTTCTGATGAACACTTCGATGCTCAATATAGCCGGCAGATTCCACTTCTTCTGCCTTCATTCTGCCATGGGTCAGCTGAGGTGCGTATTCCCGAATCATTCGCGAGACGTCAAGGGTTGAGTTACGGGGCCACATGACCCGGTTGATCATATCCAAACTACTGCTCGTCAGTACCAGGTTGGCCTTCAGCCGGTCGGATAACAGCTTCAGCGTCATTTCTACACTGCGGGAATGCTCAGGCAGCAGTGAGACCTTCTCTAGCGACTCATTCACAAAATTATCGTTGATCGTCTGCTGGCTTAGTACAACCGCTTCCATCACTTCATAGATGACTTCGTTATACCGCAATGTATAATCGTTCTCCGGCATACAGATAATCATGAAATTACGGGATTCTGCGAACTTCAACAGTTCAACCGATATCTCCGGAATAACAATGCCGACATAATATAGGATTAATCCGACCTCTCCAAGGTCATGCAGATACTGAATCGTTTCACACTGTTTTTCAATACTGTCTTTAATTGAAAATAAGGAGCTAATTACGAGCTCCTCTGCATACCATTCCTTCTGAACGGAATTTACGATCTGTGAGGAGAAGTCGGCATTCGACACCTCCAGTACAGACAAGGAGGAAACGGTCCGTTCCACATTACTGTGACCGGTCAGCACCTTCGCCCCTCGGAAGGAGGGCAATTGCAATATTTCTTTAACGGTTACCCCCATTAGCCTCACCACACTTATGCATTTGCTTGATCTAAATTAATTCAATGGGTATTCGGATTGAATCTGATTGACCGGCAGATAGATTCTAAGAATGAACCACTGATTCTCCAGCGCTGCATCCATCTTACCGTTCATTTTTTCTATCAGCTTTTTGGAGAGATACAGCCCCAGTCCGCTGGCTTCCGTATTGGTTCGGCTTGTGACCTCGGTATAGAAGCGCATAAACACTTTTTCTACAGCAACCTTGCTGTTCGGCTTGATATCATTCTTGACGGTCATGAGGAGGAACCCATCTTCCAGCTCATAGCCTATGACCGCTGTGCTCTTGGCATAACGCAGGATGTTCTGAACCACATTTTGTATAACCCGTATCAGCATGTAGGCGTCGGCAATAATCTCCACACGGCTATGCGACTCAGGAAAAGTAAGCTCAATATTCTGCTTCTCCAGCTGCTCATAGTAAGTTAAGAAGATCTCTTCGACCAGGCTGGAAAGGGAGAGTGATGTAAGCTCCATCTCCTTCTGATTGGTTTCCACGCGCGCCAAGTCATAAAAGTGATCGGTCATCTCCAGTAATCGGCTTACAGAACCTTCCACAATGCCAAGATAATGAATCCGCTTGGACTCATCTTGTGTCTCACTTAGAAGCTGAACATAGCCCTTAATCGAAGTGAGCGGTGTTCGCAAATCATGAGAGAGCCCGGCAATGGACAGCTTAACGTTCTCCTCCATTTGCCGGACATGCCGATTTTTATGCTCGTAAGCATCAATCATTTGATTCCATTCATCGACCAGCTCGATCAGTGCCTTGTCACGAAAATCAAGAGACAGTCTGCTGCCGAAGCCTGCCCGGTCCGGAATGTCTTTCATCGCATGCTTGAGCTTACGGAGCTGCCTCTTAAGGAAGATGATATACAGTAGGAGCGCCATAGCCAGGAAGACAAATACCCATCCCCACATCCCTTGCCAGCGCCCCTTTCCGTTAATCAAATTTGAAGCCGATACCCCATACGGTTTTGATATAGCTTGTGTCATCCGAATGAAGTTTATTTCGCAAATTACTGATATGTGTATTGATCGTTTTCTCACTATCCATAAAAGGTTCATTCCAGACACTCTCATAAATATTTGCACGGCTGAACACTTTGTGCGGATGCTCCAGCAATAGCAGAAGGATCGCGTACTCTCGTCCGGTTAGATGAAGCGTCTGGTCGTTCAGCTTCACTTCACGCGTTTCTGTATTTACCGTAATATTGTGATAACGAATCTCTGTATCATGAGGAGCGGCAGCCTTCGTTGTGGAGGCATGTCGCAGCTGAATATCCATGCGCGCGAGCAGCTCCTTCACGTCAAACGGCTTCACGATATAATCATCTGCTCCGCTGGTCAACAGCTCCAGCTTGGATTGCTGATCGTTTCTCGCTGAGATGACAATGACAGGAACGGCTGAACTGCTTCGGATCTCTTGCAGAAACTGCTCACCATTGATCCCTGGAAGCATCAGATCCAGAAGAATGACATCCACCTCATTTTGCTCAAACAGAAGCTTCCCTTCCGTGCCTGAATAAGCACTCAGCGTGTGAAAGCCCCTCTGCTCCAGAGTCTCCTTAATCAGAGAATGAATAGCTGCATCATCTTCAATGATTAACACATTTACCATCTCTACTTCTCCTACTTTATGTCTGTTCGTCCAAATAGAAAGATTCCTATAGCTGATGATAACACGATTGTGATGAGACTGACCACGGCCATCTCTGGAAATCTAGCAATATCCGCCGAGCTCGCAAAATCCGAATAGAACAGGAAGGATTCAGAGAACCAGAAGGTGACGTGCTTGAAATGCTCGGTCTGCTGGAAGATACCTGCGCCAAAGCCGGTTCCGATCGTATACAAAAAGCTCCAAACGAGCGAAGTACCGCTGTTCTTGGTCAGAAAGCTAATCATCACATAGATTGAAACGTTTGATACAATTAATAAATATAAAGTGCCGAAGGTTTGGAGTGCATAGCTGATGTAGCTCTGAACGCCGGCAACCTCTCCGAAGCCAAACAGAATTGAATAGCTGATCATCCCCATCAGAACGAGCAGGATCGAACCCATCAGTGTAAGCAGTACGGATATGAGCAGCTTGGACAGATAGAAATGGGTACGGCTGCGCCCCAAGGACAACGCATTTCGAATCGTTCCGTTCTGGAACTCTTCTCCAATATAGAAGCTGATAAATGCGCTTATCACGAGCAGAACGGCAAGTCCATTCTTCTCCATCATGAGAACCCCTGTTGCTCCGTTAACTACCGTATCAATCTTTTGTACCAGCTTCTCTCCATTGCTTATTATATCCATCTTGCTTAGAGCCGCTTGGCAGACCGGCAATAGGAACATAATGGCAAGCACGATCCATAGCTTGCTGCTGCGATATATTTTGATTCGTTCCGCTGACAAGAGATTAAACATCTGCGCCACCTCCTGTTAACTGTAAAAAATAATCCTCCAGCCTCTGCCTGCTGGCACCAATACGCAGTACATTCACCTCAGCAAAGACTAAGGCACGGTTGATTGCCGCAACCTCACTTACCTTGTCATAGATGTGAATCTCTGCTCCGTTAATAACTTCGTAATCTCTGATTCCGAGTCCATCCAGCACTACAATCGCTGCCTCTGCCTCTGTTGTCTCCAGTTCAATATATTGCCGAGTTTCGTTAGCCAGCTCCTCTTGCGAGAACTCCCTGATCAGCTTCCCTTCATGCAAAATACCGTAGTGAGTGGCGATCTGCGATAGCTCATCCAGCAAGTGGCTTGAGAGCAATACGGTTATCCCACGCTCAGTCACCATCCGTCTAATAATCTCTCGCATTTCTACAATACCTGAAGGATCCAGACCGTTGGTCGGCTCATCCAGAATTAAAAATTCAGGGTGAGTAATCAGTGCCGTGGCAATCGTCAAACGCTGCCGCATGCCCAGCGAGAAATTTTTGGCCTTCTTCCTGCCTGTGTTGTTCAGATTCATCAAGCGAAGCAGATCCTCAATCTCCCGTTCGCTTACACCGCCGTTTGCTGCCTGTACCCGCAAATTCTCACGAGCGGTCAAATCGGGATACAGCGCCGGATGCTCAATCGACTGCCCCATTCTTCTCCTTACTTGCTGCAGTCCCTTCGCCCCGGTCTCGCCAAACAGCTGGATACTACCCTCGTCGACGGTAATCAGTCCCATCATCGCACGCATAAAGGTCGATTTGCCTGCGCCGTTCTCTCCGATCAAGCCGTAGATCATGCCTCGCTTAATCTCAAGGGATACTTTATCGAGCGCTTTATGCTTGCCGTACATTTTGGATATATGAGTTGCCTTCAGAATCGTTTCCGACATTTTCGAATCACCCTTTTTGAAGTTGATGAGCTAAGTATAGAATGCAGATATAAATAAATGGACCCGATAAGTATAAAGAAAGTATAAAGATTTGCGATGGATACAATCTATCTTTCCATGACATCGTATGTGTGATTATCTAATCTATTGAATAGCAAAAAACCACTCCTTATACGATCATAAGAAGTGGTTAAGGGTTCAATTATAATCTATCTAGACACTGATTTAATGGAGAGAATCAAGATTCCTCCCAAAATGGAGAATACAAATGACATGATAAAAATAGAAGAGAACCCTACGGAAGAGATCAAAACCGCTGCAATGACCGGAGCTATCGCTTGGGTTACCGTATTTCCCAGATTGTAAAATCCTAAGAAAAATCCTACCCGGTTTTTGTCCGGAATAACCTCCAGATTCAATAGGTTATCGAGCGAGTTCCAGATGCCCATTCCCAGACCAGCCATAAAGGCATAGATAATGATACCGGTCTCATTTTGTAAGAAGAAAATGCTTAAGGCACCGATCCCTAACAAGATCGTAGATAAGCCTACGGGTAATTTTAATATTTTGAACTTATCTGCTAGGGGTCCGGCTATAAATCCCATCGCAATCCCGAAGACCAGCATGATCGTGTTAATTAATTGAACAGACTGTTGTGTAGCTATAGTGTCCTTATGCAGAAAATCTGACATGATATATAACAGGTAACCCGTAATCGCGAAGTTTCCAATTCCCTGAAACAGCTTGCCGGTTAGAGCCAAGTAATAATCACGACCTACGGACCAGGATGGAAAAATAGTCGTCAGCTCTTTTATCGAAAACTTCACCTTAGCCGTTGGTTCGGATGAATCCAGCTTCTCTCCTAGATTGGAAGGTTCTCGGACGATTAATGCAGCAATCAAAGTACCCACGAAAGTTATAATACCGAATATGATAAAGCCTAAACGGAATTGTCCGAGGAAGAGAGCTCCTATAATGGAAAAACCGTTGTTGCCAAGCGCCATCCCCAATCCGCCATAAGCAGATGAGGCCGTACCTCTGCCACTTTCAGGAGCCAAATCCAGCCAAGCAATCATCGGTGCAACAATGAAGTTCAGCGCAATCTGTCCCAGCATCCAGCTTAGCAGTAAGAAGGGAATCGTTGTACTCATCGAAGCCAGAATCATAGCGAGCATAAATACAAAGGCACCGGAGACAACCCAAGGTGTTCGTTTACCGAAGCGAGATCTGGTGCGGTCCGAGAGATATCCGGCAACCATATTCGACAGAGCCGCGGTGACCATTCCTACGGATGAAAATAAAGCGACTAATTCAATTTTGTTATCCGCATCCAAATGCTGAATTAAAGCCGGAAGGAACAAGCTCGAAGCTACAATATAGGGGCCAAGCCAGGAAGCCGGCCCAATGATTAATCCTGGTATTAGTCGTTTCAATGATATGGTATTCATGATGGAGCTTCCTCTCTAATGCTAGTCATTTTTCACTGAGTAGTAATCAAAATCTGCAAAGGAGTCATGCTGATGGGAATCGACTGTGCCAATAAAATTAAACAAGCCTGTAAATCCGCCAATCTCACCCGGTTCCCCGTTAACACCTTCATCAGACAAATAAGCCGCATCTATTCCATCCGCCAACACTTTCCAATCCAACTCATCACTGAACCGATAATAGAAATCTAATATACCTGAATGGTAAACAGCCTTCAGCTCAACAACACCTTCAGGTACCGAAATATGGTGATGTACAAATTCGATGCGTTTTCCTAATTTCGCCTGCAGTAACTGCAGAACAGTACAATGGGATGCTTCAGAATGGGTCAAATGGGCATAAATCCAATTGTTGGAGTCATAGTAAAGCCCCATACCCGCTGTTTCGGAGTAATGATCGGGATGAAATTCAAGCTTGGTTTTAAATTCATAATGAAATGACGTTGCACGAGTGGCCATAATCGCCGGATTCACTTGGGAGAAGAAAGAATTCTCGCCATGGATCCGTAAATGTCCTGCCCGCTCCGTGGTATTCACCCAAGCAGCCTCTTGATCGCGATAAGGCGTCATAAAGTGGATGTCATAGGTGTTGTCATCAAAATGATCAAATACATCGTGCGTTATTGTAGTCGATAACGGAACACCCTGCATGCCCTGAACTTCCATCTTGGCTACATTCGTTCCATCCTCCATTTCCAGCCAGCCGTCCTCTGTCCAATTCATTTTTTGAATGGACGTTTCACGCCCCAATGGATTTAGCAGTGTTCCTTCGAGTGGACGCGACATGAGATGTGCAATATACCATTCCCCTGTTTGGGTTTGAACCAACGAGCCATGACCCGCTTTTTGCATGATCGATTGGGGATTGTACATTTCAAAATGTCCCGCATCCGGATCACCTAATGAGAACAGATGACGTGGTGAAGACGTAATAATCGGTTCAGCAGATGGATGCGGCTCATAAGGGCCAAATATGCTCTTCGATCGCCCGATCTCTACCCCATGTGCATAGCCGGTTCCACCCGCAGCCTGAATCAGATAATAATATCCGTTATGCTTATATACTTGCGGGGCTTCTACACAGCCGCGGCTGGTAAACCCTTGCGTTACCCGATGCCATTTACCGATGATTCCCCCTTGCTCCAGATCAGCCTCGGCAATGACAATATGTCCGGGTGCCTGGTACCCTTGGCGTGTTTCCCATTCGAGTGTGGAGATATAGTGCTTACCATCCTCATCATGAAAAATAGCAGGGTCAAAGCCGATAGAAGTCAAATAAATTGGATCAGACCAAGGTCCATTTATATCTTCAGCCCACACCGCATAGGAGTCTGAATTAAACTCACGACCTGCCATATTGAGCATGTGGGAAAAGGCCAGCCAATATTTGTTCGTAGTAGAATCATAGGATAAATGCGGCGCCCAGATTCCAGCGGGTGTATTCGTACCGCGCAAATTAATCTCACCGTTCTTTAATACATGGCTAATGAGCTGCCAATTGGCTAAATCCGTCGATTTAAAAATTTGGATACCCGGGTTCCAATGAAATGTGGATGTGGCGATATAATAAACCTCACCTACACGGATAATGGATGGGTCTGGTGCCATGCCAGGAATAATAGGATTTTGAATGACTGTCATTTTACTACTTCCTCTCTCTCTAATACTATGTTGGGAACGCCGCTCAATACGATAAGCACATTCCCGATCACGACCTCCTTATTTACCCTTTTTTTCTTGCTGACTTAAACCTTCCAATTACTTGATGATTCCGCTTTCTATTTTGACTATGATAAAATAATCAAATGACATAGGTACTTAAGCTGATTTAAGAAAGCGTTTGCTGCTGCATAGCTATATTATAATAATAAATATCTGATCATTACGTTAGTACAACTAGGGTCAAATTTACCCTAATCAAAGGTGGTACGATATATGGAAATGAATGAAAACAGCCTCATAGGTTATAAGACACAAATTTTTCCACGCATTGATTGGAACATACGTTTATTCGGTGCACACAAACAAACTGTTTATTCGAATTGGTCTATGACCAAGGAATATCACCATGCTTTTGAGATCTTGATCGTCTTAGATGGGGAACAGGAAACCTGGATTGAAAATAAACAATATATGATCAAGAAAGAGGATATCCTTCTGATTCCTCCGGGATTTGAGCATACCAACAAGTGCGTCACTGCTGATTCCATGACCTACTTTTGTGCTCATTTTGATATTGACGAACCTGCTTTACGGATGAAAATCATGAAAAATAGTGATTGGATCTATCAGCCTGATAGCCCCAATCATGGCAGGTTAAGGGCATGTCTTCAGAGATGGCTGAATATCCTGGATGATCCAGATATCACCGGCTCCAAAGCCAAATTACGAGCACAAGTGGTACTCTTTGAGCTATTAGAGGTTCTCATCGACATTGAGCCGCTGGATACGGAGATCCGAAGTCATCAATCGATGACGACCGCAAAGTATGCAAAAGAAATTGCGGAAGCCATCAAGTGGAGCTTTAAACAAAAATGTATACAGAAGGACGAAGATACCTCCATCCATATACAACCGATTATCGCTTCTCTTGGGATCAGTCCCAACTATGGGTTAGAGGTATTCCAGAAGATTTACCGTATGTCTCCTCGTGAATATCTATCGAGTCTCAAATTACAAGAGGCTAAGATGTTACTGCAACAGCCGGAGATATCCATTAATGAGATCGCAAATCGTTTAGGCTACAAAAACCTGGCTCACTTCAGTAGGCAATTCAAAAGATGGACAGGATCAAACCCTACCGAATTTCGAAAAAAAGCCCGTCGTTAATAAAGGCAAACATCATCATAATTCTTCAACGCAAAAAAGGCCGCCTATTTATTTGGCGGCTATTTGTTATGGAATGGACCTACGAATGAACTCTCAAAATTAATGCCCCAAGGCCTTAACACCATTTCTAAATTCATCAATTGAATTGTTTATTTTCATAACATCATGTTTCATTTATATGAAAGTGAAGCGGGTTGTTCTCTTTAAAATCTTTTATAAAAGGTGGCCATACTGCTAAACCCGTAGAGACTGTTACTTGTAAAAGTTACGGTCTGTCCCTCCGTACTTTGTAGAAATCGTTCATTCCAATGCCCTATATTTGAGGTAGACATCTCCGCTCGTTCCTTATTGGCGAAATATCCTAGAGAGACGTGAGGTGTGTAGGAAGGTCCGCATGTTTCTAATCCAAAGCGTTCCTTGTATTTCTCAATGAGGCACTTCCTCTCCTCTTCGATCTTATGTAACACGGCCCTTGAACGGGAATTAGCAGGTTTCAGGCTTGCCACCAGGACCGAATTCCCCCATTTAATCAGCTTATCGAACTGAAAGTCAATCGATTCCTCCATATGGATATGTAATGGCCGGTCATCAATCCTGAAGTAGTCTCGCTCTCCTCCCCGTAGGGAATGAGGTAAATTATCGAGCAGATCCTCCGCATTAAACAGATGTTCCCGTGATACCTCCTGTACATTACCATCATTAATTCCGTCCCATAGAGTCACATGATATGAATGAGAAGGCAGAGGACAAAACAGATATGTATTCTTCACTTCTGATAATTGTGTAAGTGTTTGATTGAGACTTTTGTATAATCCTAATTGTTCAGATTCGATATCACAGCTTAATAACTTCAAATCTTCATTCGCATCTAGCGGTAATAAGCAGTCCGATGGATTATCAAATAGGATGGAATACCCTCTAAAATGGGACCACTCCGGTGTAAATCCAGCAATTTTAGGGTTGGTAATAGTAAACATGTATAACCTCCATTTTAGTAATCTTTATTCAACGTTACTACTTCATATACAAATTGCTGTAATACCATAGATTATCTCATGACCGTTTTCAAGAAAAATATTTATCTCAAACTTTTTATTTAATGCTTTAGTTAATCTATTGATATTTACATAAAATAGAAATAGAATGTAGAATATCAAATCCATATTTGAAATGAATTGGAAGGGGAACGTTTATGAAAAATGGGAAAACATTTATGAAATGGTTATTGGTAATGGTAATGGTATTACAAACATTGGGGATGTTTCAAGCACCGACGGCTGATGCTGCTGCTCTAAGTACAACGAGAGCTTCCGTCCATGACCCATCTATTGTGAAAGGAAATGGGAAATATTATATTTTTGGTACCCATATGGTTAACGCAGAATCTTCTAACCTGGCATCATGGAGTAATATGACCACTAATGTCAACAACAATTATGCAAGCGTTTTCTCAGTAGGTGCAGCTTGGGCTGCACAAGGCAGCAGTAATTATAATCTGGCTGGTAACTTGTGGGCCCCGACTGTTTTCTATAACAAAGACATGAAAAAATGGTGTATGTATATGAGTGTGAATGGTGAGAACTGGTATTCCTCCATTGCACTCGCAACAGCAGATAATATCGCAGGGCCCTATACGTATCAAGGAACCGTTGTTTACAGCGGGTTCGTGAATTCCACCCAAGCAGCGAAGACAGATTATAGCAAAGTGACAGGAACGAACACCGTAGCATCCAGATATTTAACATCTGGGAAATGGAATCCATCTTATGCGCCAAATGCGATAGACCCTAGTGTGCTTTATGATGCAAACGGAGATTTATGGATGTCCTATGGTTCCTGGTTTGGCGGGCTCTTTATGATGAAATTGGATAAGAATACGGGATTGAGAGATTATTCCTACACCTATTCAACCACCACAAACTCTTCCGATCAATACTTTGGTAAGAAAATATCAGGTGGATATGGCGGTACCGGTGAAGGGTCTTACGTTGTATATGATAAGAATGCAGGTTATTACTATCTGTATGTATCTTACAATGGTCTCAATGCAACAGATAATTTTGCAGGGTATCATATGCGTCTATTCCGATCCACAAATATAACAGGACCTTACACCGATGCCATGGGCAATTCGGCCATCGTGACGAGTGCAGGACAAGATCAATCGAACAAAGGTGTCAAGTTAATGGGTAATTACCACTTATCCTCCTTAACCGGCAACGGGGAATTAAGTAGTAATGGTTATATGTCTCCAGGACATAATTCTGCTTTTATTGATGATGACGGCCAGAGATACGTCGTTTATCACACAAGATTTAACACAGGAACTGAAGCCCATCAGGTTAGAGTCCATCAGCAATTCCTGAATCAGGACAAATGGCCTGTCACAGCCGTATACGAACATCTGGGAAGCAAAATTTCATCAACAGGGTATTCAAATAGTGAGATCGTTGGAACCTACGATTTTGTGAATCATGGCAATAGTGCTGAAACTACATTTACACCGATGTTACCGACGAGCACAGTCGTATTACAAGCTAATGGAACGATTACAGGTGGAGTAACAGGTACATGGAGTGCGGTGTCTGGAACCCATTATGTGAATATGGTGATCGACGGCGTAACGTATAAAGGTGTCTTCTTTAAACAATACGATGAATCGGCCGCTCACAAGGAAGTTATGACATTTTCCTTAATCGGTAACAATAATCAAGCGATATTTGGCTCGAAGACGTCATCTAGTACAGGAGGAGGTTCCGTATCTGGATTAGATGGGACCTATTTTATCAAAAACAAGAATAGCAATAAATACTTAGATGTTCTAAACGGCTTAGCGGCCGATGGAACAAACATTCAGCAGTGGTCAGGCAATGGATTTGACGCCCAAAAATTCAGATTGGTGTCGGATGGCAATGGATACTATCATATTCTAACCGGTGCATCCGGCTATACCAGCAGTGTAGATGTGGAGAATGGTGCGAATACAGATGGAGCAAATATTCTTCAATGGACTCACTGGGGCGGTGATATGCAAAAATTCGAAATTGTAAATGTAAACGGTGCCTATGCAATAAAGACCAAAGCCAGTGGTGGTACAAAAGCTTTAGATGTATATAACATAAGCTCCGCTGATGGTGCAAATGTCGTTCAATGGACTTACTGGGGCGGCGACGGACAGTTATGGTATTTGGAGCCTGCTAATTAGAAGGTAATATCAAAGAGGCCTAACTTCTCTACAATTTATAGAGGAATGGGCCTTCTTTTCATTGCTAAGGTATAGTGGGAACATAATGCTAGTCAATTGATACTAACCTATAATCAGTTTCTCTTTCGGATAGCGATATTTTTCTTGCTTATTGTTTCTTCCCCTGATGAACAGAAAGATCGAAGGAAAACCAATTCTTCCAATAAACATTAGAAACATAAGAATGGTCTTGGCAAAATGACTGAGTTCTGGCGTAATCCCCAAAGAAAAGCCTACTGTACCTAAGGCAGAGCAAACTTCGAAACAAATAGCCGTAAGCTGCTGCTGCGGATCGGAAATAATCATCATAATAATCGAGGCTACACATATGAAAACTGCTAATAGCGTAATGGCTAGTGATTTTATAATATCTTCCTGATATATTTCCCGATTAAAGATTTTAACATAACGCCTTCCTTTCATAAAAGTATAAATAAATAACAAATTTAAAGCTAATGTCGTCGTCCTAATCCCACCCCCCATTGAATTGGGAGATCCCCCTATAAACATCAAGATACCTATAACTATAAGGGTAGGTACTGAAAATTGTGTAATATCCATTGTAGAGAATCCAGTGCTTCTTGTTGATACCGTCTGAAATAAAGCATAAAAAAAAGATTTATGCCATGACATATCCTTAAAATAATGCTGAAATTCCAGTAGTAAGATAAGGCCTGCCCCAATAACTATAAGAATTCCGTATGTAAGCGTCGTTAACTTTGTGAATAATGAAAACCGGAAAGAATACTCATATTTCAACTTTTTCCTCGATAAATAATCCTTCACCTCAATTAATACAGGGAATCCAATGGATCCAATAATAATTTGTATAATGGTCAGAAGTTGTACAAAATAATCATTTGCGAAGGGAATATAAGATTCACCGGTTATATCTATTCCGGCGTTTGTCGTCGCAGTAACGGATGCAAATAAGCCTTGGAGAAATGCTTCCCCCCATGTAGGGAAATAATTGATAAAATAAACTCCATAGATGAGTGCCCCGAGGAGTTCAATAAATAGGATCAACTTCAAGATTTCTTTAACTAATCGAACGAGTCCCGAATGTGCGAATTGATTATTATCTACCATAATAAGCTGTCGTTGCCGAAATCCAATTTTCTGTCCCAAAAATAACCAAAGAGCTGTGTTCATCACCATAATGCCAAGGCCTGAGAAATGCAATACGATCATCATAATGAAATACCCGAATACACTATAAGTCTCCGATATATTAAACAGAGTCATACCTGTGTCTGTTGCTACACTGACAGCCATGAATACTGTATCAAAAAAAGACACTTCTACCCCGGGTCGATAGGCTGCAGGCAGGCTAAACAATAGACAAGATATAAGGATGGCTAACAAATAATACCCTACAATAATTTGGGCAGGCGAAAGTTTATCCAGCCCTAATCGCACTTTGATCATACTGCACCCCTTCGCTTTCGAACCCTTTTACGACTTATATTGATGTTAATAAGCAGCTAGCAATTCAGCTTTGTTTATTATGTAAAAAGTTTTGTAATTTATTCATTTACGAAAATGGAGAGGTACAAGTCCACACCTGATTTTAATGCGAATACAACGGCTTCTTCCCGAGATCACGAAATTTTGTGGTAATATAGAAGGTATTATAACGCAGGATAACCACAAGGGGGAAAGAGCATGGAGAATGATAAATGCAATCCAATACACCCGACTGGTGTTAAGGGAAAAAAACAGGAAGAAATCGATGGATATACAATCAAGTATCATGCCAATGGAAAAACAATGTGGTCAAAAGGGCAGATCGTAGAGAACAAGCCGGAGGGGTACTGGGAGTGGTATCGTATCGATGGCACAATCAAGCGCTCTGGCTATTTCGACAAGGGTGAGCCTGTTGGAGAATGGATCACTTATGACAGCCAAGGCATGAAATATAAGGCAACTAATCGTGATAAATAAAAATAAAGGGCCGTTCGTAATCCATGCGAACGGCCTTTGTTTTGCATTCATGCGATTTATAAATTATTCTATCTTAAATTCATCGTCTGAAGCACCTTAAGGCTAGCCCCAGGATAGGTTCACCTGGAATATCATTCATATTTAATGCTTTATAAGCATTCACCATTTTACCACTAACCTTTAACAACAAAAAAACCACTCCTTAATAAGATTATTAAGAAGTGGTCATGGGATCATTTAATATTTGTAACAGTGACTGCTTCACAAGTTATCGATCAATTTGATCGAAAATTCGCTCTACTAAGCATATGATTTAAGGGCTCAAAAGCCTTACATCATGCCGCCCATTCCACCCATGCCGCCCATGTCTGGAGCTGCAGGTGCTGCTGGTTCTGGCTTGTCAGCGATAACCGCTTCAGTCGTCAAGAACATCGCTGCTACGGAAGCTGCGTTTTGAAGAGCGTAACGAGTTACTTTGGCAGGGTCAACGATACCCGCGTCGATCATGTTTACCCACTCGCCGTTAGCTGCGTTGTAGCCTACGCCAACTTCTTCGCGTTTCAGACGGTCCACGATTACGGAACCTTCTTCACCTGCGTTTGCAGCGATTGTACGGATTGGAGCTTCCAGCGCGCGAAGCACGATGTTCACACCTGTTTGCTCGTCACCTTGCAATTGATCAGCAACCGCGGACACAGCGCCGAATACGTTAACCAGGGCAGTACCACCACCAGATACGATACCTTCTTCAACTGCCGCGCGAGTTGCGTTCAGCGCATCTTCGATACGCAGTTTACGCTCTTTGAGCTCAGTTTCCGTTGCTGCACCGACTTTGATAACAGCTACGCCGCCAGCCAGTTTAGCCAGACGCTCTTGCAATTTCTCTTTATCGAATTCGGAAGTCGTTTCTTCCAATTGGGAACGAATTTGTTTAACACGTGCATCGATGTCTTCTTTGCTTCCTGCACCGTCAACGATGATTGTGTTTTCTTTAGTAACACGTACTTGACGAGCTGTACCCAGTTGATCGATAGAAGCTGTTTTCAGGTCAAGACCCAGTTCTTCTGTGATCACTTGGCCGCCAGTCAGAGCAGCGATATCTTGCAGCATGGCTTTACGACGGTCACCGAATCCAGGAGCTTTAACTGCTACTGCATTGAATGTACCGCGCAGTTTGTTCACGATCAGCATCGCTTGCGCTTCGCCTTCGATGTCTTCTGCGATCAAGAGAAGTGGTTTGGATTGTTGAACGATCTTCTCAAGTACAGGCAAGATTTCTTGCGTGTTTGTGATCTTCTTATCAGTGATCAAAATGTAAGGATTGTCGAGGACAGCTTCCATTTTGTCAGTGTCTGTAATCATGTACGGAGAAATGTATCCGCGGTCGAACTGCATACCTTCAACCACTTCAAGCTCCGTTTCGAATCCACGGGATTCTTCAACAGTGATAACACCGTCGTTACCCACTTTTTCCATAGCTTCAGCGATCAGTTCGCCTACTTCTTCGTCAGCTGCGGAGATTGCCGCAACTTGAGCGATGGATTGCTTGTTCTCAACAGGCTTGGAAATGCTGCGCAGTTCTTCTACTGCTGCACGAACGGCTTTGTCGATCCCTTTACGGATACCGATTGGGCTAGCGCCCGCAGTTACGTTCTTCAGACCTTCTGTGATCAGCGCTTGAGCAAGTACAGTTGCCGTCGTTGTACCATCACCAGCTACATCGTTGGTTTTGGTTGCAACTTCTTTAACCAGCTGAGCACCCATGTTCTCAAATGCATCTTCCAGCTCGATTTCTTTTGCAATCGTTACACCGTCATTTGTGATGAGCGGGCTGCCGAATTTTTTTTCAAGAACGACGTTACGTCCTTTTGGTCCGAGCGTTACTTTTACTGCATTAGCCAAAGCGTCCACACCACGAAGCATGGAACGGCGAGCGTCTTCACTGAATTTAATATCTTTTGCCATTGGTGAAAAACCTCCCTAATAATGTATATACCATATTCTAAGTACAGCCGCGTAAGAGCGGTCATATTAAGTGTAAGTTCAAATACCGAATACTACGAGTAAGCTGCTGAATTCAAACTTATTCACGATCCCAGGTATTAACCAAGAATGGCGTGAATGTCGCTTTCTTTCATAATCAAATATTCTTTACCTTCATATTTGATCTCTGTGCCAGCATATTTGGAGAAGATTACGCGGTCGCCTTCTTTTACTTCAAGAGGAACACGAACTCCATCTTTCAAGCTTCCAGCGCCAACAGCAATAATTTTGCCCTCTTGCGGTTTTTCCTTAGCAGAATCCGGAAGTACGATTCCTAGAGCTGTTGTTTGTTCTTGTTCGATCGGTTCTACCAATACGCGTTCACCTAAAGGTCTGATCATGAAAAATAGCCTCCTTAATTAATATTGTTACCTATGTTACGGTTGTTGCACTTCCTATTAGCACTCGACAGTCGTCAGTGCTAACAACCAATTTCATGATACTGAAATTAGAGAATGATTTCAAGTCCTTTTGAACAAATTCAGATGAAGTTTTGTCCATCCGCTGGCAAGCCCTCTACCATTCTATCCATCGCTGTCTAAAATATGCCCGGAGAATTAAGCTTTCTCACCCGAATCCAGCTTCACATATTTCGCATCATACTCTTCCTTCTCTTCGAGCTGCTTACGGTAGACGACTGCAGATAAGAACACACTGAATTCGTAAAGAAGAATCAGAGGAATAATTACAATGACATCCGAGATAAAATCAGGTGGAGTAACGAATACAGCGATGATGACCAGCACGAAGTAAGAAATTTTGCGCATTTTCTTGAGCCGAAGTGGATTAATAATTCTCAGCTTAGTCAGGAACATGACGATGACGGGCAGCTCGAACAGCAGCGAGATAGGAAGGATCAGATTGAACATAAATGTGAAAAATTGTGCCATACCATACGTTTCTACCAGGCCCAAGCTGACATTGATCTTATTGGTAAAGCCTACAGCCATGGGAAAGACAACGAAATAGGAGAACGCGATCCCCACAAGAAACAGTAAAAAGACATAAGGTATGTAGCGGAGCGTGGCTTTCTGTTCATGAGGCTTAAGACCAGGACTAACAAATTTCCACACCTGATAGGCTGTGAAGGGAAGTGTAACGATTAAAGAAAAGAGCAGCGCAATCTTCATATACATACTAAGTCCATCCCATAAGGTCAAAGCATGAAGCTCAATATCATAACTTGCGATCGGCCCCTCTTGTGTTAAATACGTGTAGATCGGATCACTGACAAAGAAACCACCCACCAGACCCAGGACAAAAACGGCCAGCACCGCAACAAGACGTCTTCTAAGCTCCCCCAGGTGATCTACCAGCGACATTCCCTCTTTGAGTTCCGACATCTTGAATACACTCCCTCTCTGCTCTCTCATGATAGAAAAAACAAAACCCTTCTAAAAGAGAAGGGGTGCTGCTTCATTCTGTGTACATAAAAAGTGTCATGGGCATGTTATTCCGGCAGACGCTTGTCCTCCGCCGTAGTCGCCTTCGTCTCCTCTATCTTCGATGCTGCCGTGCCAGATTCCTTCCTGGAAGAAGAACTGTCATCTGACATAATCTCCTGTGCGCCATTCTTGAATTCCCGGAAGGTTCTGCCCACTGCCCGTCCAAGCTCAGGCAGCTTATTAGGTCCAAACAGCAGCAAAGCAACAACGACGATGAGAATAAAGCCTGTAGGTCCGATATTCGGCATTCCTG
This sequence comes from Paenibacillus urinalis, assembly GCF_028747985.1. Lineage (NCBI taxonomy): Bacteria > Bacillati > Bacillota > Bacilli > Caryophanales > Paenibacillaceae > Paenibacillus > Paenibacillus urinalis. Next base: position 1,296,431 of record NZ_CP118108.1, on the reverse strand, counting down.
CTCCTCCTTCTTGTGTATGGATATGTATCCAATAAAATCCAAGTCTATCTGATTTGAATCATATCATAATTGTAAACACATACATAGACCATATCTCAAGAATCTGGAAAAATGAGCTTATTCAGCCATACGTCCTATCTATACTATAAATCCGGTTGTCTGAATTGTCCTGTAACCATAAGCAGCGCTTCAGGAAGCTGATCCATAATCGCTGCAAGATTCTCATGAACCCCCTTCGGTGTACCCGGCAGATTCACAATCAGTGTTCTCCCGCGAATGCCGACGATCCCTCTGAACAGCATGGCTGCCCGATTCTTCTGGAGCACCGTACTTCGCATCGCTTCGGCCATTCCTGGAACTTCACGATCGATGATTCTGCGTGTCGCTTCTGGCGTTACATCCCTTATCGCAAGCTCAGTTCCACCTGTCGTAAGGACAAGATCCGCATGAAAATAATCCGTCATTTCAATAAGCGCCGCAATGATCTCATCCGGCTCATCAGGGACGATCCGATACTCGATAATTTCTCCGCCGAGCTCTTCCTCCACTAGTTCACGGATGACCTGTGCACTTGTATCTTCCCGTTCTCCTCGCGCTCCTTTGTCACTTGCCGTCAGGATCGCTGTCTTCCACAACATAAGATCACCCTTCCCCCTATTTGGAATAATAATCTCCGTTTTTACCGCCTGTTTTGGATACGAGCTGTGTAGGCCCGATCACCATATCTTTCTGTAATGCCTTACACATATCATATATGGTCAGTGCGGCAGCAGATGCTGCTGTTAAAGCTTCCATCTCCACACCGGTTTTTCCTTCTGTCTTCACCGTTACTTCAATATACAATTCATTCACACCATTATCGCTGAAGGAGATATTCACACCTGTGAGCGGAAGCGGATGACACATTGGAATCCAGTCCGAGGTTCTCTTCGCACCCTGAATCCCAGCCACCTGAGCTACGGCGAGCACATCGCCTTTACCGATTCGGCCTTCCTTGATCGCCTGCAGTGTAGTCTCTGCCATCGTGAGCCTGGATTCGGCAACGGCTGTCCTCGCGGTTACCGCCTTCCCGGATATATCCACCATACGTGCACGGCCCTGCTCATTAAAATGCGTAAATGAACCGTTCCCCGCCTGTCCTTCTCCTGAATTCATATTCATGACTCATCACTTTCCTTCGTTCATTGTATATGTAATACGCCGTGCTCCGTGAACAGCACGTTCAATCTGAAGTCCTGCGGCTCCATGGGGATCTCTCCTGCCGGAAGCAGCTGTCCAGGGAGTACAAGCCCTGCATATACGGGCTCTGTCACCTGATCTGTCATCTGCTCCGGCACCTGCTTACCGGACAACTTGGACGCAAGAACTCTAGCACGAACCTCTCCAGCGAACCGATCGTAATAGCCACCACCGTATCCGATCCGGCCGCCTTGAAGATCATAAGCAAGTCCCGGCACAATAACGAGGTCAATGTCTGTCCATCGCTCCCGTTCCCATACCTCCGTGTGGACAGCAGGTTCTAGAATTCCCCATCTGCCATGCTGAACATCCTGCATTCCCTGAATTCGCCGAAGCTCCATTAGAGAGGAATCCTTGTTTACTCTTGGTACGAGCACGATATCCTGCTGCTCAAAACCATGCTTAAGGATCAAGGCAGTATCGGCTTCACTGCGGTATGCAATATAAGAGAAGATGACCAGTCTGTCCTTATTCGAAAGTACTCTCAGCTGCTCTATCTCATGAATCGCATGTTGGCAGAGCTGCTCAGAGATTTGGAGTCGTGCTTCAATGGATAGGGCATCTCGAATCCGATGCATCTTGGAGCGAAGCTGCTTCTTGGGGCCGAGCTGTGGGTCCATCTCCATTAATTACGCACCTTCCAGTCTATTCTTCGTTAAGTTGAATGAAAGAGTTTAAATCCGTTTCATAATCCCTGAGCAGGTCTGATCAAATGGATATATAGATTCAATCATTACAGCTCGTCTATATATAGTTTCAAATTCATCATTTCCGTGAGATATACAACAGATTCGGCTGAAGTTCATTTCAAGCCATATGAAATGGATTACATGCTTTCTTTTCATTTTTTAGTTTATCATCTATTCGAAGAAAAGACTATAAGCCTCAAGGAGAGAATCGACAGAAGAAAACGTGGTGTTTAAATGTTTTAACCTGTTCTATGCGATGCAAAGCTTCCCTTTTTCATGTACACTAGAAATAGTATGTTTACAGCCCTATTCACTACAGAACGAAGATTACATTAACGGAGGAACCATCATGCTTTTTCAGGCTAGTGGAATTATTAAAAGATACGGCATTGACAGTATTCTAGAAGGTGTCAGCCTACAAATATTAGAGCGTGAACGCATCGGACTTGTCGGTGTCAACGGCGCAGGCAAATCTACGCTGCTAAAGATTCTCGCAGGAGAAATGTCCTACGACGGCGGGCAGATCTTCAAAGCGAAGGAAACTACGCTCGGATATCTCGCTCAGAACAGCGGTCTTGAATCAGACGGGACAATCTGGGAAGAGATGCGCAAGGTATTTGCAGATCTCATTGATGCAGAAGCCGAGCTTCGGCGCATGGAGCAGCAGATCTCAGATCCGAAATATATGGAAGACGAGAAGAAATACGCAGAATTACTGGAGCGATACGCCAGACGTTCCGATTGGTTCAAGGATCGGGGCGGTTACGAGATTGAGACGAAGATTCGCAGCGTGCTGCACGGGATGGGCTTCGGCGAATTTCCGGCGGACACGAAGATATCTACCCTTAGCGGCGGTCAGAAGACAAGACTGGCACTTGCCCGAATATTGCTGCTGGCTCCGGATCTGCTCATGCTGGATGAGCCGACGAACCATCTGGATATCGAAACACTGACCTGGCTCGAAGACTATCTTCGCAGTTACTCCGGCGCACTGCTTGTCGTATCCCATGACCGGTATTTTCTCGATCGGCTGGTGACGAGCATCGTCGAAATCGAGCGTCATCGCTCCAAGAAATATACAGGCAATTACAGCCGCTATATGGAGATCAAAGCCGCAGAGTACGAGTCTCAGCTGAGGCAATATGAGAAGCAGCAGGATGAAATCGCGAAGATGGAAGCTTTTGTACAGCGAAATATCGTCCGTGCATCCACGACCAAGAGAGCGCAGAGCCGGCGCAAGGCACTGGAGAAAATGGACCGTCTGGATCGTCCGCAGGGCGAGCTGAAGAAAGCCCACTTCTCATTTGATATCGCTTATATGTCCGGCAAAGAGGTACTGCAGGTTCGCGACCTCTCCGTAAGCTTCGAGGATCCGAGCAAGCCGCTGTTCGAGCATGCCGCATTTGATCTGCGCCGCGGCGAGACGGTCGCCCTCATCGGGCCGAACGGAATTGGCAAATCTACATTACTGAAATGTCTCACCGGACAGATGAATCCACGAACCGGGACCATTAACTGGGGTACCAAGATTAAGGTAGGCTATTATGATCAGGAGCAGACCGGACTCAATCCGCAAAATACCGTGCTTGAAGAGCTGTGGAGCGAGTATCCTCACATGGAGGAAGCCCGAATTCGGACCGTGCTTGGTAATTTCCTGTTCAGCGGAGATGATGTGACCAAGAAGATCAGTTCCTTGAGCGGCGGGGAAAAAGCACGTGTCTCGCTTGCCAAGCTGATGCTGCAAGAATCCAACGTCCTCATTCTGGACGAGCCGACGAACCATCTGGATCTGTTCAGCAAGGAAGTGCTCGAGTCTGCACTGATCGACTATGAAGGCACCCTGCTGTTCATCTCACATGACCGCTACTTCCTGAACAAGATGGCAGAGCAGATTATTGAATTGAATCCGGACGGCACACAACATTTCCTAGGAAATTATGATGACTATGTTCAGAAGAAACAGGATCTTGAGGAGATTGCCCAGGAACGTCTTGAACAGCAGGCGGCTGCCAATAAGACCGTTGTGGTAGAGACAACCCCGGAGAAATCCGGAGCTGCCACCTTCCAGGCGGAGAAGCAGGCGAAGCGTGAGGAAAGAAACCGGCAGCGGAAGCTGGACAGCCTGGAGGTACAGATTGCAACCCTTGAAGAGCAGATTGAAGTGCAGCAGGCAGAAATGGCCAAGCCTGAAGTGTATCAGGATTACATGAAGCTGCAGGAGATTCAGCAGCATATTGAGACATTAAAGTCGAATCTCAGCACTGCTTATGAAGAGTGGGAAGCTTTAGCCGAATAAAAAAAGGTTTCAAATTATGATCACAATTTGCAGCATTCCAATAATTAACAACATTATCCACAACAAAAGTGGATAATATATCCATTAAAACAGCCGATGAGGCTGTTTTTTTGGCGTTATGGTAGGTGTTTTATAGAAAAAACCAATATTATCCACTAAATTGTCCACATTATCCACAATTTTATGGTTGCTGGATGAGTTTATTTTCATTCATTTTCGAAAACACGTCCAAATTCGACTTTTGCTATTTATCCCCAAAATCTTCCGGATATGTGGATAATTTTGTGCACATATTGACATTTTACGACTTTTGAGTAATTGCTGTGTTTAATTTCGACATAAGAAAAAACCACATGGCGTGATTACACACGCAAGTGGCTTCGCTTTGTTTATAGGCGGTATTATATCCCAAAATCCATAATCAATTGATAAATCTGTATTAGTAACAGGTATGTTATCAACTGTTAAGAAGTATCCATCGATCCAACCTTTGTTATTTGTTACGATCGGCGGAATGATCAATGATTGATTAATTGAACCCCTCTCAGATGGATCAATACGTGTTTTCGTAGGATGATCGTATATGTGTATTAGATACCATCCCCGAAGAAATACGTTAGTACTCTCTAGTTCTACTTTAATTACTTTTCCATAATAGAACAGATTCTCTTCCAACTTTAAAGAAAACACATCTCCTGCCCGTGGTTTTTTTCTGCTTTCTGTTGCACTAATAGTTCAGTAAAATCCTCCATGCTACTCCCCGCCCTTCAACAACAAAAAAATCGTAGTCACATACATTGGTTGTATCACTCATCTTCTAGCGGCTATGAATCTCAAAACAAAAATAACCGAAACCAATATCCTCGTTATCAATTAATTTCAAAATCTTGTCGCTCATCATTTTGGGAATGACTTCAAATAAGAAATACAAATAGTTCTGTACCGCATTATGAAATGCATTTATGTCACTAGTATTACACAAAGGAAACAAGATGTGACCTAATCTCTGTTCATCTTCACTAAGTAATTCATAGTTTTTACCAACACATTCACCTATATGTTTTTCTAACTTATCATTATCAAAATATTCATTAAACTCAACATAAAACATAATATCCTCAAATTCTATCTGTCGGTCAATCTTTTGATTAATATAGAAAGGAGTAATTCTAAGATAATTAGGTGTATCACATACTTCCTTTATGTGATCAGTAAACAACCGAAGTTCTGATATCGACAAGTAATGATGATACTGTCCGTTGCCAATATAATATTCTATCATTGATTTAATATTTAATTTGCGCTCCATATAAATTCACGCCCTATTTTTAGTTAAATCCATTATATACAATCAGCCTTTCTTAAGGTGAAAATAGTTGTTAAGAAATATGATTTCCTCGACAAATACAAAGAAGCTCGTCCAAATTGATGGATGAGCTTCTATATATCTTCTATATAAACTTTACCACACTTAAGACTTAACGGACCACGCTTCGAGTGACAATCCAGGCTGAGCCTGCAGATCAAGACCGGCCAGCTCGCCTCGCTGCCATTTCAGATGTGCTGCCGCCCCAATCATGGCTGCATTATCTGTACAATATTCCATTGGTGGAATCAGCAGATGAATCCCTTCCTTGGCGCAGCGCTCTTCCAGCGCCTTACGAAGACCACGGTTTGCAGCGACACCTCCGCTTAACAGAAGCTGCTTCGAACTGTAGGCACGCACGGCTCGAATGGCTTTTTCGACCAGCACCTCAACAACGGATTCCTGGAACCCCCGGGCAACCGCCGCCGGGTCAAGTGTCTCCTTCTTCATGGAGGCCTGGTTCACCACATTAAGCACGGCGGATTTGAGTCCGCTGAAGCTAAAATCATAGGAATCAGCCTCGAGCCAGACTCTAGGCAGGGTCACAGCGTGATCTGCCTCATGCGCCATACGATCCACATGGGGACCTCCCGGATACGGGCACCCCAGTGCTCGCGCCACCTTATCATAGGCTTCGCCTACCGCATCGTCACGAGTCCGGCCAATCACTTCAAATTTCCCTTCGGCTTCCATATGAACCAGCTCCGTATGTCCTCCGGACACCACCAATGACATAGCTGGATACTGCAGCTCCTCTATCAAACGATTTGCATAGATATGCCCCGCAATATGATGGGTTGCAATGAGCGGCTTGCCGAGTGCCATCGCCAGTGTCTTCGCTGCAACAATACCAACGAGCAGTGCCCCGACAAGACCTGGTCCCTGGGTGACTGCAATGGCTGATAGATCCTGCGGCTTCACTCCCGAAGCGGCAATCGCCTCTTCGATCATTAGTGTGATGACCTCAACATGCTTGCGGGATGCCACCTCCGGAACGACACCGCCAAACGCCTTGTGCGTCTCCACCTGGCTGGAGATGAGATTTGCTAATACCTCGCGGCCGTCCTTGACGACAGATACCGAGGTCTCATCACAACTGGTTTCAACTGCAAGTATATAACTGGATTGTAATGTATCGGATGAATGTGTCATGAATCCTTTAAACTTCCTTCCTCTTTACCATCAGAACCATGATCGATGCTGGCAGGCAAGTCCGCCCACATGATCAGCGCATCTTCATTATTATCGGAATAATACCCCTTACGAAGTCCTGATGGCTTGAATCCTTTTTTCTTATATAGGTTCTGGGCTACGGTATTAGATATCCGAACTTCAAGTGTCATTCTCGTCATGCCGAGGTAAGCTGCCGTCTTCATCATCTCATGGAGCAGCTTCTCGCCCAGCCGGCGTCCACGATAGGCTTCTCTCACCGCAATATTCGTAATATGGGCCTCATCCACGATGGTCCACATTCCGCAATAGCCGATAGCCTGACCGTCCAGTTCCATGATCATATATTTTGCAAAGTGATTCTGTGTCAGCTCATTCACGAACGCCGTTTCCGTCCACGGCAGGGTAAAACACTCTTTCTCTATGACGAGTACATCTGGAATGTCCTCCAGCTTCATGAATCTAAATTCTAACCGCCCGGTCTGCTCCTTGCTCTCCATGCCTCAACGTACGACTCCCTTCATCCCTTGCGTAGAAGATTCGCTTCTGCTTCCGCAAGCTGTGTGTAATTCGGTATGAGCGTATGCACATCATCGTGTTGACCTGCCTTAAGCTTCAGCGAACCCAGCTTGCCCACATATCTTCCTTCCATGTCATACGGCATCAACACAAGCTCGCAAGACAAACGTTCTCTCAGCTTCTCGATCGTCTCTTCGTGCTGCGACACGTCCCCTGCAAAAATAATGCCAGCAGGCCGGTCTGAAGCATCGGTCTGCTCATACTGCGCAGCAAGCTTCTGTGTCCATGGCTCGACCAGCCGAATGCCATCCTCTTCAAACCGGTGCACCGGTTTATCACCATCGTACCCTTCAAACAATGCAGTGTAGGCCTGTCCTCTTCTTGCATCCATCAGGGGAACGACCCAGTATTTGGACTGCTCTGACTTAGCCGGATTTCCGGAATCTGTTGCAGCTGCTTCGATGCCCTTGTTGCCCTTGAAGGAACCGAGCCCTCCCCAAGCAAGTGCCTCCAGACTGGACACAGCTGCAACAGGCACATCCCATGCCCAAGCCAGCGTCTTCGCCGCTGTAACAGCGATGCGAATACCGGTGTAGGAACCAGGTCCGATTCCAACGGCAATGCCGCCGATTTCAGATCGCTCTATATGTTGTTCTTTCATTAAATCCTCCAGTGCCTGAACCACATGGACGGCATGATTACGCTCCGCACGTGAATTCGACTCAGAGAGCACCGTCTCGTTCTCCATTAATGCCGCAGCGAGTACCGCTGTTGACGTATCCAACGCCAAAAACCGCTCACGCGGCTTCCGTTCTTCCTTCATCCTCAATCGACTCCACTTCTCTTCAAATCTTCGCACCAATCCGTGTACGGCGAGCCATAACCATTCAGGCGAATGATACGATCTCCCGTCTCTGTTACCGTCATCTGGATATGCAGATGTTCCTCCGGCAGCAGCTCCGAGATAATGCTGGACCATTCAATCAAGCTTACTCCACTGCCATAGAAATATTCATCCAGCCCAAGTCCCTCGGCTTCGTCAAGCGTTATCCGGTAGACATCCATATGGTATAACGCAAGTCTGCCTTCATATTCCTTAATCAATGTAAAGGTCGGACTATTCACAACGCCCTCTACACCTAAATACTGTGCAAAATATTTGGAAAATGCCGTCTTCCCTGCACCCAGATCACCATCAAGGGCGATAACCGAGCCAGGCACAGCGAGCTTGGCTAGACGGGCAGCGAGCAGCTCCGTATCCTGTACACTAATGGAGTGGTACACCCACTCCTGATGCTCGTATTTCAATATGCTAACCTTCTTTCGATCTATCGTAAGCAAACCATTCGCTAGTTATCAGGGCAAATCCTTCACCTCATTATATAGTTCCCCATCTGTCCAAGCAAGGTAAGGAAGACACACAAAACCCGGGGTACCATAGACCCCGGGTGCATATTCACTATCGTATGATTAGCTCTCGACCAAACGATCCACTCGCACCGTATGCGTCTCCAGCGGGTTGTTGCCGATCTGCACGGTTGCCATTTGGTTTTCTACATCCACATGCTCAATCCATATAGGCTGTTCACCATCCAGCTTGACCGAGATATTTTCCTTCGCTTCATAAATCGCTTTTGCACGGTTTGCATCCATCATGTTATAGGTCTCCTTCTTCCTCATTAATCTCCAGCTCATGCTCATCAAATAATGCATCTGAAGTGCTGTCTCCGATATAACCATTGTCGTCAGTGACCTGTCCACCGCCCAGGCCTTCGTTCACCATACGATCCACGTCAAATGCCGTCTCTTCTACACTCTCTTCATCTCTTGCTTCCGGCGTGGTGACCTCTTCCCAGTCCACCATATCGGCTGCGAGCATATCCGTGCCGCTGAGTGCATCCCAGAATCGATCTGATCCAGCTGCATCTCCATTCACCCTGTCTCTTCTGTCCGGCTCGTACATATCACTTGTTCTGGACATGTCTTCTCTCCTTCGCCCTTTTTAATCCGTAATATGTCCGGATGGAGCAACAATCATGCATCATTTCTCTGACTCTGACTAAGCAACTCTTCACGTTCCATGAATAAGATTACAAACGTCTTTTTTTGCCCATAATATGAAGAAAGATCATACTACAGATTATTTGAAGGAGGGATCGTCATGCATACCGTTTGGAAAGGAGCCATCAGCTTCGGACTGGTTCACGTCCCTGTCAAAATGTTCTCTGCTACGGAGGACAAGGATATTTCGATGCGATACATTCATACCGAATGCGGCAGTCCGCTCAGCTATATTCGTAAATGTCCATCCTGTGAGGTTGAAGTCAAATGGGAGGAGATTACGAAGGGATACGAATATGAGAAGGGAAAATTCGTGCTGTTCGAGAAGGATGAGCTCGATCAGCTGTCTGAGCAGGCCAATAAGAACATTTCGATACTGGATTTTGTGAATTTAACGGATATTGATCCGATTTATTTTCAGAAGACCTACTATTTATCTCCTGATCAGTCCGGAGGTAATGCGTACCAGCTGCTGATGACGGCTATGCGTGAAACTGGCAAGATCGGAATTGCCAAGATCTCCATCCGTTCAAAGAGCAGCCTTGCGGCCATTCGGGTGCTTGAGGATTGCCTTGCCATTGAAACGATCTTCTACCCTGATGAGATCCGTCCTGTATCCCAGGTGCCTAATCTGCCCGAGAATATTGCCGTGAACGACAAGGAGCTGACCATGGCCAAGCTGCTGATCGATCAGCTTAGTACGCCATTCGACCCGGAGAAATATACTGACGATTATCGTGAAAGACTGCTTGAACTCATTAATCATAAAGTCGCAGGCGAAGAGTACAAGATTGCTCCAGCCAAGCCGGAAGCGAATGTCGTCGATCTTATGGCTGCGCTTCAAGCTAGTATTGAGGCCACGCAGCAGCAGCCGCCGATTGTTACCGATCCAGGACCGGCCAAGCCTGCCAAGAAACGGACGACTCGTAAAAAGGCCGCCTCCGCAGAAGACAACAATCGCGATGAACCCGTTGTCAAGCCAAAGACAACAAAGCGAAAAACCGCCAAAAAGAAAGAGACCGGAGCTTAAAGCAGTTTCCAGTTCCACAGGCAGATTACTCGGGTCCTGGGATATTCAGCACAGCTGCTGGATACGGAAATGCTGCATCTGATACTTTCAAATTGTAGGATGCTAACATCCTGCATGGTTATGTAGAGAGGTTAACCAGTATGGTGGGAGTCGCAATTAGAAAGGCTTGAACGATCTCGCTTACCATTGACGCGTCCAAGGGTACACTATATACTAACTTACATAAAGTAACTTAGTGTAGGTTAGTAATTTTAGTTTTTTTAACCACTCCATCTATGGACATGATCAAGGAGGCAATTACAAATATGACATACTCTATTCATCCCGCAACGACACTCGGTGAAGTGAAGCTTCGCGTCAGCGAGCTTACACGCTCTATTGATTTTTATGAACGGGTCGTAGGACTCAAGGTGCTGTCTCAACAAGGGAATCAGGCTGTACTGACCAGTGACGGCGTGCGCTCACTTGTCATACTGGAAGAGCTTGCGGATGCCAAGCCGATCCGCCCAAGAAGCCACGCTGGACTGTACCACTATGCAATTCTTCTGCCGGACCGTGAGTCTCTGGGCCTTGCGCTTCGCCACCTGATCGACAGCGGAATTGAAATTGGGCAAGGCGATCACAGTGTTAGTGAAGCACTCTATATTAATGACCCGGACGGGCACGGCATTGAAATTTATGCTGACCGGCCACGAAGTGTATGGCGCCGCGATGCGAACAATCATTATATTATGGGAACCGATCCTGTCGATGTTCACGGACTGCTCGCGCTGGCGGGCGACAAACCGTTTATAGGACTGCCTGCAGACACCGTTATCGGTCATGTGCATTTTCATATATCCAGCCTCCCGGCAGCCCGCGAATTCTACAACAAGCTGCTCGGGTTTGATATCGTGCTGGATGATCCGCGCTTTCAGGCCGTATTCGTGTCGGCCGGCGGGTATCACCATCATATCGGACTTAATATTTGGGCGGGACAGAATGCTCCGGCTACCCCTCACGATGCGGTAGGAATCGATTATTTCACCATCTTATTTGAGGATAAAGAAGCGTTCGACGATACGCTGCTGCGTCTTCAGTCCGGCGGATATAACGTAACTACTCAGGATTCAGAAGGCTATGTTACCGATCCATTTGGTATTGGCATTCGTTTGACCTATCAATCATAAATAATTTCAGTATTAAAGGAGAAGCAGGTGCATGGAACTTAAGCCGGTCATTCCTTTCGAACCGATCCGAACGAATCTTTTTCCTGTCGGCCCTCCCTGGATTGCCCAGGTGAAATGGGACGGTGTCCGCATGCTAACGTATTATGACGGGCATGAAGTGAAGCTCATTAATCGCAAACGGAATGACCGAACCCTGCAGTATCCCGAATTCACACTAGCGGATGTCTATTCATCCGCTTCTTCTTTTATCCTCGATGGAGAGCTGATTGCATTCAGAGAGGGCAAGCCGTCTTTTCATGAGATCATGAGACGAGACAGTCTTCGAAGCGAGCGCAGTATCCGGCAAGGCCTGAAGAGCGTTCCGGTTACCTACATGGTCTTCGATATCCTGTACCTGAATGGAGTATGGGTAATGGATAGGCCCCTGTCGGTGCGGCAGCAGCTGCTCGCTGAGATGATCAAGCCTCATCCGCAGGTTCAGCTGGTACAGAATTTTCCGGATGGCAATGCCTTGTTTGAAGCAGCCAAAGCACAGCAGCTCGAAGGTGTCGTCGTCAAGGATCTGAACAGTACCTACGCTCTAGACGGCAAAGATAATCGGTGGCAGAAACGCAAGAAGAACGGAGATTTGTATGCCGTTATTGGCGGCGTTACATTCAGAGACAAGGTCGTTAATTCTCTTCTGCTTGGTCTGTATAACCAACAGGGAGAGCTGGAGTATATCGGACATGCCGGAACCGGCAGATTTACAGTGCAGGACTGGCGGACCCTTACCGAACAAGTGCTGAGCATGGGTGTACAGCGTATGCCTTTTGTCAATGTACCGGGTAGAAATCAAGGGGCACTGTGGATACAGCCCAAGCTGGTCGTACGTGTTACCTTTCTCGAATGGACACCCGGCGGAACGATGCGCCACCCTACAATAGAGAGCCTCGCCCCTCACGTCCCTGCAGCAGAATGCCAAGTATCACAGAAGGAGGAGAGCTGACCTATGCCGCGTTCGATCAAGGGCACGATTCAAATTGAAGGACAGGATATTACGATTACGAATCCAGACAAGCCGCTCTGGCCTGAAGCCGGCGTTACCAAAGCCATGTATTTGCAGAAGCTGGCAGAGCTCTCCCCCTATCTGCTGAAATACTGCAGGAACCGCCTGCTCACGACGATCCGGTATCCGCATGGGATTCATGGAGAATTTTTTTATCAAAAAAATGCGCCTGAGCCCCTCCCTCCCTATGTCAAGACAGCCGTTCACGAAGGGATCAATTATATTGTGATGGAGGACCTTCCAGTCCTTCTATGGCTTGGCAACCTTGCCGCGCTTGAGTTTCATCCTTCGCTTCATTATGCAGGCAGTAAGCTGCCCTGCGAATGGATGATTGATCTCGACCCCAGCCTGCCCGAAGAACCCCGAATAATGGAAGCCGCGCACATCGTCGGGCAGACCCTAAGTTCACTTGGCATTCAATCCGTACCCAAGACGTCGGGCGCTACAGGTGTGCAGATTATTGTGCCCATCCAGAGCGGGATTACGTTCGAGGAGCTTCGGACGCTTGGTCATTTTGTCGGCATGTACGTGTGCCAGAAGCATCCAGACTTATTCACATTGGAACGGCTAAAGAAGGATCGGGGCAACAAGATATATTTTGATTATCTCCAGCATTATGGTGGTAAAACCTTGGCCGCCCCCTACACTCCACGCGCCAGGGAACACGCCTCCGTTTCAACGCCTCTCTTATGGGATGAGGTAGCAGCAGACGTACGTCCGAAGGACTTCCATTTGCTCAATATTGGCGCCCGCTTGGCCGAAAAAGGCGATCTCCTCTCCGCTCTGCCGCCGCAGCCACTGGAGAATGTATTGAAGCACCTGAAGAATAAGAAGTAGATAACAACAGCACAAAAAGTGTGTATATCACGTATCCCGTACACCGGATAGCTTCCTTCCGCGCATAATAAAATACCCGGTACTCCTAAACATCTTAGGAATACCGGGTTCTTTATACAAATACCCATAGTCGAACGAATCGCTCGCTAATGAATGCCTTTTTTCTTGAAACGTCCGCCTTTTACATCATGAATATTACCAATCGCTACAAAGGCCTGTGGATCCCAGTCCTCTACGATGCTCTTCAGCTTGGCTTCCTCCAGACGCGTAATGACGACGAAGATCACCTTCTTCTCATCCCCGCTGAATCCGCCTTCTCCATCCAGGTATGTAACCCCGCGGCCAAGACGATCTGTAAGAGCTTCTCCGATATCCCGGTACTTCTCACTAATGATCCATACCGACTTGGATTGATCCAAACCTTCAATCGTGACGTCAATCATCTTCATCGCAATATAATATGCAATCATGGAATACATCGCGTTTGGCCATCCAAACACGAAGCCTGCCATAACGAAGATGAACACATTAATGACCAGTACGACCTGTCCGACCGAAAATGGAGATCTTCCACTTACCAGAATTGCAACAATCTCCGTCCCATCCAGAGAACCTCCTGAACGGATGACGAGTCCTACCCCCACGCCGAGGATAACACCGCCAAATACAGCACCCAGAAGCGGCTCATTCGGCGTTAACGCCTGAACGTGATGCAATAGATGTGTTCCGATCGACATGATAACAATGCCGAACAGTGTAGATACCGCAAAGGTCTTGCCAATCTGCTTATACCCAATTAGAAGAAACGGCAGGTTGAACAAGGTCAGCAATACACCAAGCGGCAGGCCGGAGAGCTGTGACACCATGATGGATATCCCTGTGATACCACCATCAATTACGCCATTGGGAATTAGAAAAATCTCAAGAGCTATAGCCATAAGCGATGCGCCGACCACAATCATGATGGCACGCTGCAGCAGCTTCAAGCTAATTGGAGAACTGTTTGCCTTCGTCTGTTTGCCCGGACTCGGCATCATTTCCTTCGTTGTCATATTTGACATAGAATCCCCCCTATTCTTTTAAGCTTTCTATGTCCGCAAGACATGACCTGAGACTTTATTATACCATACTCCGAATCCATAAAACACTAAAAGAGTCAGCAAAGACGAGATAATGGAATAGAAAGCAGGTTTTTATGACAGAAATCATCCCAAATCCTTAGAGTAGAGGAGATAATAACCTACATAGGATTTCGGTGGATTTGCCTAATTTTGAACGCTGACTAAACGTGCTTAATTCCACCTTCATGCTATGCGTAAGATCGCCTGCAAAATCCTGCACCAGCCTATCGATCGCACTCTTTGAATACATGACCGACGTCAGCTCAAAATTGCTGTAGAAGCTGCGCATATCCAGGTTGGCCGAGCCCACCGTAGCGAGCAAATCATCGACGACGATGACCTTCGAGTGAATGAAGCCTTTCTTATAACGATAGAACTGAACTCCCGCCGTCAGCAGCTCTTCTACATAAGACAGCGTTGCCTGCAGCACAATCGCGTAGTCCGCCTCATACGGAATTAGAATGCGTACATCCACACCCGCATAAGCAGCTGTCTTCAGTGCAGTCATGAGCGCATCGTCCGGTATGAAGTACGGCGTTGTAATATAGATCCGCTTGTTCGCTTGTGTAATGGCACTGAAGCAGACCTCCTGAATCAGATGACGCGTCTCATCCGGCCCGCTCTCCACAATCTGAACCTGCTCATTGACCTGGCAGTCATGCGGAGGGAATAGGGAAGGAATGAGCTCCTCATCTACGGTCTGCCCCGATACCATCTCCCAATCCTTGAGAAAGGTTGTCTGCAGGAAGTACACGGCATCTCCGCTGATCCGCATGTGCGTATCCCGCCAGAACCCCATTTTCTGCGATTGGCCCCGGTATTCATCTCCGATATTCATTCCTCCGGTATATCCGATCGTACCGTCGACGACAACAATCTTGCGATGGTTGCGGTAGTTCAGCTTACGAAGCTTCATCGCAAGGCCGGGCGGCAGGAAGAAATGAATCTCGATTCCCGCATTCTTCATTCTTTGAATGAAGGGCTTAGGCAGGGTTTTGCTGCCGAATCCATCACAGATGATGCTGACTTTCACGCCCAGCTTGGCTTTTTCAATGAGGAGATCCTGAAACATGGTGCCGATAATGTCATCACGAAAAATATAAAACTGGATGTGAATATGATGCTGCGCCTTCTCTATATCATGCAGCAGGGACGCAAACAGCGGTTCACCCTCTGTAAAATACTTCGTTTGGTTGCAGCCCGTAATCGCACTGTTCGGAATAGGGGACAACAAGTTGAACAGCCGGGTATGTGATGTAAAGACCTCACTCTGCATGTCTTCTGCCTTCGTTATGACGGTGGTCTGTGAAGCAAGATGCTGATGAATGTGTTCCCACACCTCCGTCTTCACATGCTTCCTCATTCGCTTGTAGGGACGGCCGGCCAGGAAATAGAGCGCTATTCCAATAACAGGCAGGCAGATGGAGATTAGAATCCATACTCCCGCCTTGGCCGGTCTCTCATACTCCAGTACAAACAAGAGGACGGTTTGCAGGAAATAAAATAAGATCAGTATCACGATGACCAGCCAAATCATATGCCAGCCCCCTTCTTATGTAAGGATTCGGAGTCATCTATACAGTGTGACAAATTTTTGCAAGAAACATGCATGTCAGAACCAAAAAATATAGAATTTTCGCTCAAAAATAGCTTTGTAATTAAAGTACTTGACATTCACTGTACTTTAGGGCGTATTTTCAGGCGCTCTGAATTGAGCTATAATATTCGATAAACTGAATCAAGTTCATACATGATTCATCTGTTGAATTCGATTCGCTTTATAGTTTAAATTCATGAAGAGGAAGAGATGTGAAATGGAAGAAGGTAGTAGGTACGCGATATACCTGGTCCTAGTGGCCGTATTGATTGGTTTTTCGGCATTTTTTGTCGCAGTAGAGTTTGCGATTGTACGTGTAAGAACGAGTCGATTGGATCAACTGATCGCAGAAGGGAACAAAAGAGCCGCCGCCGTTAGACAGGTGGTTGCTAATCTGGACGGCTATCTATCCGCCTGTCAGCTGGGGATCACGATTACCTCGCTGGGACTCGGATGGCTGGGGGAACCGACCATCGAGAAGATTCTGCACCCGCTATTTGAAAGAATGCAATTACCGGAGGCCGTAGGATCATTCTTGTCCTTCATAATCGCCTTTATGGTGATTACTTACTTACATGTCGTTGTCGGTGAACTCGCACCAAAGACCGTTGCCATTCGCAAAGCAGAAACGGTTGCGATGCTAACCGCCAAACCGATCATTTGGTTTAACAAAATCATGTACCCATTTATTTTCGTCTTGAACGGCTCTGCCAATGGTCTTGTGAAGCTGTTTGGCGTTAAGCCTGCTTCTGAGCACGAAGACGCTCATTCTGAGGAAGAGCTGCAGATTATTATTAATGAGAGCTTCGAGAGCGGCAAGATTAATCAGAGCGAATTTGGATATGTAAGCCGGATCTTCGCTTTTGATGAAATGCTCGCTAAGGAAATCATGGTTCCCCGAACCGATATGGTATGCTTGTACGTCAACAAATCCGTTGATGAGAATCTCGCCATCATTCGTGAAGAGCAGTACACCCGGTTCCCGGTCGTGAATGAGAATAAGGATGATATTATCGGCATCATTAATACGAAGCAATTTTTCCTGGAGTATTACGGAGGCAACTCCTCCGACATTGACATTGCCGGCCTCATCCATCCGATTCCTGCAGTTCACGAAACAACTCCGGTCAAAGAACTGCTTCACAAGATGCAGCAGGAAGGCAATCATATTGCGATCCTGGTTGATGAATATGGCGGAACCTCGGGTATGGTCACGATCGAAGACGTGCTGGAGCAGATCGTCGGAGAGATTCGGGATGAATTCGACGCCGATGAGGAAGAAGAAATCCAGTTCGTGGATGAGAACTACATTATATTTAACGGGAAGGTATCCTTGTCCAAGGTGAATGATCTACTCCTCTCCTCCCTGGACACAACCGAATGGGATACGATTGGAGGGTGGCTGTACAGTCATCAGCCCGAAATGAATGAACAAGAAGAATACGAATATGAAGGACTTACCTTCGTTCTGCTGGAGGCAGAGAAGAACCGCTTCCTGAAGGTCGCTGTTATTCCTAGAGAACCTCTGAATACCGCAAACGGCGAAGAGGAAGCCGCACTCGCAGAGTAATTCGTTACTATATAATAGATAAGGCCCGCATGTCTGTTCGTGACAGACCTGCGGGCCTTATTGGTTTTATTAATATAATACAGACACCGGCGCTGTAAGGCTATGCCTTCTCCCATTTGTCCTTGAAGAAGATATGATACACCTTGGTAATCACAATCTTCAGCGTCATATAGAACGGAATGGCAAGAATAACCCCCATCAAGCCTGCAATATCGCCACCCACAAGCACCACAACAATCGTCGTGATCGGATGGATATCGAGCGATTTGTTGAAGATATAAGGCGCCAGCAGGTTATCCTGAATTTGCTGTGCAGCAAGGATAATAATCAGTGCCCAGATCGCCATCGAAGGAGATTGGATAAAGGCAATGATCACAATTGGCACCGATGACAAGAACGCCCCGATGAAGGGGATAAAGTTCATAATGACCGCGATCACGGTCAGCAGCAAGGCATATGGCAAATCGATAAACAGAAATCCGATATACATCAGTACGCCAAGCGCCACATTGATGATGACACGTCCAACGATGAATCCACTGAGAGAGCTGTCGATCTCATCCATCAGAGCTGTACCCTCGTCACGGAAACGCTTCGGCATGAAGCCTACAATCCTCTCCCCGAATTTCCCGCCTTCCTTCAGCATGAAGTAGAGAATAATCGGAGTAACAAACAACACCATAATGAAGCTGGAGAAGAAGGAGACTACACCAGACATGTAATCGGTCAGCACGGTAAACCCTTGATCAATGACTTCTGTGATCCGGGATAATATGTTGCTTCCCTCCGGCAGGAACTGTGCCAGCATTCCACTCTCTTCCAGCTCCTGAACCTGCTCAGTCAGCATTTTAATCAAATTCGGCGCATTCTCAATGAACGCGAGGAACTGCTCCCGCAGCGACGGCCAGATCCCGATAATAAATCCAGCCATAATCAGACCGAATACCAGGTAGATGAGGAAAATGGCGAGCGTCCGATTGACTCTTCGTTTATGCATCAGCTCAACGAGCGGCCTTAGCAGATAGTAGAAGAATCCTGCCAGCATCGCCGGCACTAAGATTACGCTGAGTAAAGAAATCAGCGGATTAAAAATAAATTTGACCTTGTCACCCAAGAAGATAACAAGCAGGATCAGGATTATACCGATACAGAATCGGAAAAACCTGTTGGTTTGAGCCAAGTTCACTTCCTCCATTCATGTCTATTTCTAATGGTAAATATGTAAGTCACATAACGAGTTATGCAACATCCTCTCACACCGCACTCCTAGACATTATAGCAAATGAAGGGGTCCTAATCGAATGACAAGACTCTTCTATTCTAGGCTGCCACGTCTCTCTTGTGAAAGACATACCAGGCAATACCCATAAATAGAACATAATAAACAGCAAGCACTGTAATGGAGAAGCCCAGACTCATTACACTGTCACTCGAACCGAACATATATTGACCAAGGTCCATATTGGTGAACAGAATATATTTCGCCCAGGAATACCGTTCCGGATCGAAGATTAATCCGAAGATCCCTTGAGTGAACAAGATAAATAGAGACAACCCGATAGCAAGAGCTCCAGATCTGAATACGGTGGATACCATGAAGGCGATCGCCAAGGTGATAAACAAGTCCACATATTCATACAGCCAGCTGATGAGCGCATAGCCTGCAGGCGTGTAATCACCCGGCATCTGTGACACAACCGTCTCTGTAGACATCAGCACCGAGGAAGTAAGGAGCGATAACCCTGTCATCAGCAAGGTCGTCAGCAGACTAAATAGCAGCACCGATACATATTTGGAAGCCAGAATCTTGCTCCGGGTCCACGGACGAATCAGCAGCAGCTTAATCGTACCCCAAGAGAATTCACCTGCCACCGAATCTGCCGCAATGACGACCGCAAAGATCGTATTCAGGAAGCTGATGAACGACACGGTCAGCATGGCGCCTTCCCAATAGTAGGTCGAGGCGCCGCCCCCTGTGCTGGACAGCAGATAAGGAATCAGGATCGACATCACAATAATAATCCCGAGCATCACCCAAGTCCGTACACGGCGATAGATCTTCATATTCTCATTATGTACCAGCATTAGAAAGTTACTCATGGACGCTCACCTCCCGTCATGGCCAGGAACTGATCTTCCAGGGAGCTGGTTCGTGCCCGAATACCATACACCTTAATGTCATGTTGGACCAGTCTTGCATTCAGCTCGGCGGCTTCATCTCTAGTACAAGATATGCTCAGCACCGGGCCCTCAGTACGTCCCTGTCCAGCGAGCTGAAATGCCGCCTCGGGATCACTTACCTCAAACGTATATTCTAGGACTTCAAGAGCTCCACTCTCCGGTCTCAGCTGCCGAACATCAATCAGCTTCCCATCCTGAATCACCGCGACCGTATCACACATCAGCTCCATCTCGGACAGCAAATGACTCGATACGAAGACGGTCGTCCCTTCAGTAAGCGTGAGCTTGCGCAAATAATCCCTCAGCTCGCGAATACCCTGCGGGTCTAATCCATTCGTCGGCTCGTCCAGCACGAGCAGCTTCGGACGATGCAGAATGGCTTGTGCGACGCCAAGGCGCTGACGCATACCGAGCGAGTAAGTCTTGACCTTGTCATGAATCCGGTCACGGAGGCCAACGAGCTCAATCGCTTCCTGGATTCTCTCTTTGGTCACACCCGGTGACATTCGGGCAAAATGAACCAGGTTCTGGTAGCCCGTCAGGAACTTGTACATCTCCGGATTCTCTACAATAGCGCCAACCTCACGGATAGCATCCTCAAACTGCGTCTTCACACTGTGACCGGCAATGAAGATGTCCCCTCTACTAATAGACATCAAACCAACCATCATGCGGATTGTGGTCGTCTTCCCCGCGCCATTGGGCCCTAAAAAACCAAAGACCTGGCCTGGATAAATATCCAGAGTCAGGTCTTGCACGAGATGGCGGGAAGAAATGACCTTACTTACACCTTGCATACGAACGACAGGTTCCTGGTGCATGTCATAGTTCACTCCCTCTTGATCATGCTCGAATCGTGATTCGAGCATGGATTCTCACTCATAAGCTTCGTGCCTAGTGTAACATAATCTGTGAGAACCTGTCCCGTGTATTCGAGGGAATGAAGCAATTCTGTTCCGCTTGCTCTGCTTCGGGAGACGGCGAATGTTCCTCCTCTGCAGCGGGAGCGGCCTCCTGCTGCTCTTCCACAGTCTCTTCACCGTTCTGGCAGCAGATACAGTAGCCCAAGGGCATTTCATTTCTGTAGAATCCGGTCCGGAAGACCTGATTAGGTATGATATGGGGAAGGTCTTTCATCCTGGAAATGGACTGTTCATATGATAGACTACCTGAGACTTTGGCCTCTTCTATTCCTCTCGACTCCATTGGATATTCCGTGTCTACCGACAATATCCTCCCACAGGCGACACAATAAAATCGACTTGTCACGATCACTTCAGCCGTCCTCCATTCATAAAGACACATAGTTTCATTACCTGTGAAACCAACTTCTGGGGCATTCCATAGCCAACCGCATAAATCGATTCTTTTCGATACAAATTGTATCTTGAACATAATAGAGTCCCATATTTTTGTCAAGAATTTTTGAGGGTTATTAGATATTTAACCAGGAAAAGGGCAGGAAAACGCTTAATAAATAGATGTTTTCACTTTTTTTCATGAAAAACATGTCATAAACATTCACAGAGCAGGACACTCAGTGATACAATTTGTATTGTAGTACATTTTTTTCTAGGGGGAACGTGTGTTGAAAAGAACGATTCGTAAACTAAGGAGAAGCGCATCAAGAACGATCTCCGTGGTGCCGGTCGCTGTTATCGCTGGGGCTCCGGTCTTGACCTACTTTATTGTACGCATGGTTCTGCAGAAATAGGACAAATTGTAAGAATATTTGTCTTACGCCTATGTACGAGCACACGACAAAAAGCACCTCATTGCTAAGAGAGGACAGGCTCTTGGCAATAAGGTGCTTTTTCCCATTAAATACGAATCCAGATTAGAACTCTTGTGCCTTATCAAACGACCATAGTACGCGCCATTCTCCGGACTCCTGTGAAGCATATACGGGCTGTACCATCTTAAAGTTACCGAAGGAAGAATGATAGATCTGGGTGACGGTGAATTGATAGACTTCGGCCAACGCTTCTTTTCCTTCAATGAGCTGAACATCAAACAGCCTCTCGGGTTCAGATACTTCATATTTAAAGGTATTGGTGCCAAAATGCTGCATGAACACATGGGCCCTGGTCTGGACGTAGTCCGGCTTCTTATATCGTTCCTGCAGCAGAGAATGAAACAGCTCCCATGAGCTCCCGAAATCTCCCTCTTGCTCATATGTATAGAATTGTTCAATCACTTTACGCGCATCCTCTTCTTCATTCGACTTCATAACCCCTTGAATACTGAAGAAGAGCAGAGCCAACAGACCCACAATTAGTAAGGTAGCCACGATCTTAAGCAGACCATTTGCCCGTCGTTTGCGCAACATCAAATAAGCCTCCTCCTCTCTTGTCCCTTGTAACTCAAGGTATGAGAGAGGAAGAGGCTTTAGACCTTCCTTTTGTGCCGCACATACTGAAACAATACATATAGAAGAATAGCAATACAGCCCCCGGTCAAGTCCAGCAGAACATCATCGAAGGAGGATGTCCTGCCTGCGGAGAATCGCTGCAGAAACTCATCAGCGCTCGCAATCAGTAAGGTAATGACCAACGGTACCCAATAGACTGTAAGGGTAGGTCCCCACCGCTTTTTCAGAATCATATGAGCTGCCAGCGTTAAGATACCATACACGAACATGTGAGCACATTTGCGGAATACGAACTCCGTGAAGCCGTATGGATTATTGCGGAGCGAATTGGTATGACCTCCATAGCTGATTCGGATATCAGGCAACTCGAAATCAATATTCAGCTTCTGAACGGTTTGGATGAGAAGAGGGCGAATGGTCTGCTGCTGATACGTCCTAGTGGACATGAACAGAATGAACAGAATCCAGAATAGCAGGAAGAGGGCTAGAAGGACCCGCTTTCTTTGCTTCTTTTTATGATCCTGTCTTCGCTCAGCTCTGCTCAAGACGGTTCTGCCTCATCCATATGCTCTTTTATCGCTGCCGTCACCCTCTGTTTCTCTTGCTCATCCACAATATAATAGTAGATCCCGCTAATTCGCTGCCCATGTCCCTGAATCTCCATGGTGTCGATCTTCTTCAGGCTACTCGCATATTCCAACACAAATTTCTTCATTTCATCAAATGTAATATCGGTCTTCACATTTCCCCCGACTTCATCCAGGATGTTCTGGATCTGCATAACACTGGATACCTGAAGTGCATTCTTCATCAGCTCTTGAACAATCTCCTGCTGTCTTGTATTCCTTCCAAGGTCGCCACGTGGGTCATCATATCGCATACGGGAGTAGAGTAGAGCTTCTTCGCCTGATAGTGTAATTGGCCCTTCCACAAATTTCTTGTCACCCATATTAAATTCGAATGGATTGTTTACCTTAACACCACCCAATAAGTCAATAACCGATACGAACCCTTCCATATTTAATTTGACATAATAATCAATAGGAACGTCAAGGAATTGTTCTACCGTCTGTATAGACATGTTTACCCCACCGAACGCGTACGCGTGATTAATCTTATCTACTGAACCTCTGCCTACAATCTCGGTTCTGGTATCCCTTGGAATATTGAACATCTGAATGGATTGCTTCTGCGGATTCACCGTCAGAACAATGATTGTATCTGAGCGGCCTGCATCATTGGCTCTCTCATCCACACCTAGCAGCAACACGGAGAAGGGGTCTATTTCCTTAATCTTCTCTACCTTAGGCTGTACAGCCGGAGCAGACTCCTGCCCCCCACCGATATCGGTAATGGGTACTACCGCTTCACGCGGTTCATAGATTGTATTCGCCGTAGTCTCAAGGGAAGCATACATATACCACACGAAACCTACTCCGACAGTGACAATAGCAGCGACTCCGCCGAGACTAATCTTTAACCAACGCTTCATATGAGCCATACCTTTCTTTCATGAAGTGAGAAGTCAATAAAGCAAAAAAAGACAGCTATGTCCTAGGACATAGCTATAGTATAAGAATCTGAAATATTGTCCGCATTCGGACGTCCGACAGAATAGTAAATAAATGAGGCTTCCTTCACCTTCTCAGGATCATATACATTTCGACCATCAATCAGTATTGGACGATTCATAGATCTGGCTAACTCGGTCAGATCCACTTCACCGAACTCCTGCCATTCCGTGAGCAAGCATAAGGCATCACTGTCTTTTGCAGCAGATTGAGCATCATTACACCAGTAGATAGAGTCACTATCTACTTCACGCCGGAAATTTTCTGTAGCTACAGGATCATATGCGTATACCGAAGCACCTGCACGAACCAGTTCCTGAATGATCTCAATCGCAGGCGCATCACGAATGTCATCCGTATTGGGTTTAAATGCGAGTCCCCAGATTCCAATCCGCTTCCCTGTCAGAGTACCGAGGGCTAGCTGCAGCTTGTGAATAATATTAAACCGCTGATCCTTGTTCACCTCTACTACCGATTTCAAGAGCTTGAATTCATAATCCACATTACCCGCAATTTGAATAAGCGCCTGAGTATCCTTAGGGAAGCATGACCCTCCATATCCGATCCCTGCCTTCAAGAAGGAGCTTCCGATTCGACGGTCATACCCCATCCCCTCTGCAACTCGGGTAACATCGGCTCCTACCTTCTCACAGATATTTGCAATCTCATTAATGAAGGAGATCTTGGTCGCAAGAAATGCATTCGAGGCATACTTAATCATCTCTGCCGATCGGATATCGGTGGTAATGATATTATCCGTGAGTGGAGCATGAAGAGCACTCAGTGTATCTGCCGTCTCTTGATCCTCACTACCAATGACGATACGATCCGGATTCATCGTATCCCAGATCGCCGTGCCTTCTCTAAGGAATTCTGGCAGAGAAGCAATAGAGAATGGATGCTGACTATACGCAGAGATGATATGCTTGATACGTTCGTTCGTACCTACCGGCACTGTACTCTTCGTAGCTACAATCTTGCGTCCGTTCATCGCAAGGGCTACTTCACGCGCTGCCTGTTCGATATATTGCAGGTTCGCTTCTCCATTTGGTAATGATGGAGTTCCCACGGCCAGGATGATCAGATCCGATGCTTGAACCGCCGTTTGCGTATCAAAAGTAAAAGACAGCCTTCCGGCTGCCTTGTTCTTGTCTATGAGTTCTTTAAGCCCAGGTTCATATATCGGAACTTCACCACGTTCCAGCATTTCGACCTTAGCAGGGTTATTATCGACACATATAACATGGTTACCGATATCCGAGAAACAAACCCCTGATACCAAACCAACATATCCGGTACCGATGACGGTAATATTCATTGTGACTCCTCCACTCTTTAAATAATATCAAATTTATGGTTTGAGAGAAGTTGCATACTGAGATTGGTAGTATTCTTGATATACACCAGATTTAATTCTGGTCCACCATTCTTTGTTGTTTAGATACCATTCAATTGTGTCCTGAATTCCTAGGTCAAACGTATATTTAGGTTCCCAGCCTAATTCATTAGTTATTTTTGTAGGATCTATAGCGTATCTCCGATCATGTCCCTGACGATCATCAACATACTTTATTAAATCTTGTGGTTTATCTAATGCATCAAGAATAAGTTTCACTATTTCAATATTCCGTCTTTCATTATGCCCACCGATATTATATACCTCACCTGGTTTACCTTTACGAATCACCAAATCTATCGCTGCTGCGTGATCAGAAACATGAAGCCAATCTCTAACATTCAATCCATCCCCATAAACAGGAAGTTGATTATCTTCTAGAGCATTCGTAATCATAAGTGGTATTAATTTTTCTGGGAAGTGATATGGACCATAATTATTTGAACAACGAGTTATATTTACATTCATTCCAAAAGTTTCATGATAAGAACGCACTAACAAATCCGCTCCTGCTTTACTTGCAGAATAAGGACTATTTGGCGATATAGGAGTTTCCTCAGTAAAGTATCCCGTTTCTCCTAAAGACCCATAAACTTCATCAGTTGAGATTTGGATATATTTATATACTTTGTTTGTTCTAGCTGCTTCTAAGAGCACTTGTGTGCCGACAACGTTCGTATGTACAAATATAGTTGGATCAGAAATACTTCGATCGACATGTGACTCAGCTGCAAAGTTTACAATAACATCAACCTTCTCTTGCTGTATCACTTGATTTACTAATTCAGAATCACAAATATCTCCCTGCACAAATGAATAGTTAGGGAGATTTTCTATAGCCGTTAAATTCTCAAGATTTCCAGCATAAGTAAGTTTATCGAAATTAATTATAGAAATATCAGAATGTTGTTTCAGCATATAATGAATAAAATTACTCCCAATAAAACCCGCTCCGCCTGTGACTAACAATTTCATGATTTCTCGTCCCCTCTAAGTTAAAAGTCATTATCTGCTTCTTTAAATGTAGGATGAAGCTGATCTTTATCCGACAGAATTACATCTGTAGACGGCCAATCAATGCCTAGCTCATGATCAGACCATAAGATACCCCTGTCATTTTCTTTAGAATAAAGTGAATCTACCTTATAAGCCACTTGAGTATGAGGACTGATCGTACAGAAACCATGAGCAAATCCCTTGGGAATTAGCAGTTGCCTTTTATTACTTTCACTTAAGATTACAGCCACCCATTCTCCGTAGGTAGCTGAATTTTTACGAATATCTACTGCAACATCATAAATAGCTCCTGCCAAAACCCTCACCAGTTTGGTCTGAGCTGCTGGACTTAATTGGTAATGCAGACCTCTTAAGGTTCCCGCTTCTGCAGAATAAGAATGATTATCTTGAATAAAATCATGCTCAATTCCTGCTTTACTAAAAACTTGCTTGTTATAGGACTCCATGAAAAAACCCCGGTTGTCACCAAACACCGGGGTTTCAATGATTAGAACATCAGGTATTTTTGTCTGAATGATATTCAATTATTTCACTCCCGTGAATTATTTAATAATTTATTTGGATGCAACAGCTTTACCGAATGTTAAGTCAAGTTCTTCTTTACTCATCAACTCATTCGCATATGCTAGAGAATCATGTGTACCAGCGTCAGTCCACCAACCAGAGAGTATATCGTAGGTCAACATGCCTTTCTCAATATATGCATTATTTACATCTGTTATTTCTAATTCACCACGACCAGAAGGTTTTAAAGTGCTGATTATGTCAAAAACATCTGTATCATACATATACACTCCAGTTACTGCATAAGGACTTTTCGGAGATTTAGGTTTTTCCTCAATTGATGTTATTGTATTGCCATCAAGTTCAGCAACTCCATAGCGTTCTGGATCTAGTACTTGTTGCAATAACACCTTCGCACCTGTTCCCTGCTTCTTAAAGTTATTGACATACTCTGTTAATGAATCAGAAAAGACATTATCTCCAAGAATAACAACCATAGATTCACCTTTAGCAAAATTTTCTGCTAATCCTAATGCCTGAGCTATTCCACCAGCTTGGTCCTGCACCTTATAAGAGAACGTAACACCAAACTCATAACCACTGCCTAATAAATTAACGACATCGCCCATATGGTCACGTCCAGTGACAATGAGGATGTCGTTAATATCAGCTTCTTTTAATTTGAAAATTGAATGATAAATCATTGGATATTTACCAACGGGAAGTAAATGTTTGTTCGTTACCTTTGTAAGTGGGTACAATCTTGACCCTGTTCCACCAGCTAAGATTATTCCTTTCATATTAACACTCCTTTGAAATTATAATTAAGTGATTTGTTTACTTTCAGTTCTCTTATTTTTCAAAATTATCTTTAATTTGTTTCTAATACTATAAACATTTAATAAATATAGGGACAGAAAATAAACCATAGCGCCTAAGACGATCACAAATAATAATGTAATTAATTTATCGTTATGGCGGAATGGCATAATTACTATAGCCATAATTAATGCAGAAATTATTATTCCGATTGAATCTCTAATGGGGATAGGTAGTTTAAAAATATTCTTCCCTAAGAAATAAGTAATTAACAATGAAAGAGTATATGAAATTATTGAAGAAAATGCTGCTCCAATTATTCCATGCATAGGTATTAATATAAAATTTAATATTATACTTGTAAGCGCACCAACTAGAACTGGTACTATTTGAATAGTGGTCTTATTGCCTAGTTGAAATGACTGATCAAAATAATAAGCCTTTAATCCTTGAATTAATGTTGCTATCAAAAGATAGGGAATTAACATAGAAACTGAAACGGCATATTCTCCAGAGAATAGCAAATAAGCTATGCTATCTGATAAAAGAATTCCACCAATCACTACAGGCATTGCAATTACTAACATTAGTATAAGATTCTGTGCTAGTTGTTGACGTGCAGCCTCAACTCCTTCAAGTTCTAATTTTCTAATAGCTATTGGCATTGCTCCAAGATTCACAATCATCATTAACATAGCAATAGTTTGATTAGAGAAATCAGAAGCAACAGAATAATAACCAGCCTCTGGAGTCCCTATTAATGCGCTTATAATAAAGCGATCAGAAAACTGTATTAAAAAAGCCATCGAGAATGTAAGTGTTAATGGAAGTCCGTATCTTAGAAACTTGGTTAATAAAGATTTATCAATTCTGAAGTTTTTATTTATTTTCCAAACAGATTTAGTTGCACCTATGATTGAAAATAAAGTTCCCAGAAATATACCTATGAGTAAACCAACAACTCCTAAACCAAAATAAATCAATGCAACACTAATCAATAAGCTTAAACTAACTTTTATTAATGTAATAATTCCATATCTTATAGGCTCAAGATTTGCTCTAAATACTGTTTGATTGATTTCATACCACGCTAATATCCATATATTTATTAGTGCAAGAATCATAATCAAAAAATTGAAATCCTTCATGAAATTTGAAATTATCAAAAGAAATATTCCAGATATTAATAAAGAGAAACTAAAGCCAAATAAAATAGTTTGATTAAATATTTCGTTATTCTTATTTTCATCCTTATTATTTGGCATGAATCGAAGAACCGAACTTCTAAGCCATTGAAAGAATACGATATTAAAGATATTCATTAAAGCTATTACTAATGCATATGTCCCATATGAATCAGGAGAAAGCATACGTGTATAAATAAGAATTGAACAAAAATTTATTAGACTGGGAACACCTCTAGAAAACAAATAAATTATGGAATGTTTCACTAACATTATTATTAACCTTCTATCTTTAATTGCTTTTTATTAAAGTTTATTAAATCCATCTCATTCTGAAACTTGATATTTTCTTTATCACTGCTATGAAAATGAAGAAATAAATTTTCATATGAATACACAATATGTTCCCAGCTATACCTTGAGATTATTTCTTGTTTTGCACTTTTCCCAAACTCAATAATTGTGTCTTCATCTAGATTCTCAGCTTCACCAATTAAAGCAGTTAAACTACCAGTATTTTTAGTGAAATACAATGCTGCATTTCTACCTACCTCAACATTAAAGTTCACTCCTAACAGAATGTTCAAGTTAGTACTTGCTAATGCTTCTAGTAAAGAGGGATTGGTTCCCCCAACTTCATGTCCATGCAGATAGCCAAATGCCTGCTCCCTTATTTTCTTTAGCAGTTCTGTATCATAAACAGTACCAACAAATTTGATTCTATCATCAGAAGTGAAATTTGTTTTAGATTTCAATTCGTCAAAAAACTTGTTTTGTTCAACATTCGAAATAATAATTAGGTTTCGTCTAGTCTCAGACTTCATGAATTCTCTTATTATGAATTCATAATTATTTTCTGGGACAAACCTTCCAACTATTAAGTAGTACTCATTGGAATGAAGTGAGTGTTTGGACATCCAATCTAGAAAAAGCTTAGAATCACTTTCTAATTTAGACTGACTAATATCTGCTCCATAGGAAATATACATAGTATTTGGATTATACTTTTTATACTCTGATTTAATATAATCTTCTATT
Organism: Paenibacillus urinalis; assembly: GCF_028747985.1. Classification (NCBI taxonomy): domain Bacteria; kingdom Bacillati; phylum Bacillota; class Bacilli; order Caryophanales; family Paenibacillaceae; genus Paenibacillus; species Paenibacillus urinalis. The sequence goes on along the minus strand of NZ_CP118108.1, from coordinate 1,266,638 downwards.
CCTAAAGAATCACAAATTAATAAATCTGATGACTTAACCATATACTTTTCGGATAATTTCCAATAAGTTCTAATAGGTAAGCTCCACTTGCTTCTTTTCCATTCATGACCGTCAGGATTGACGAGTAACTGAACATTTAGCTTTCTCATTAGAAATTTATACCATGGATAAAAAGGACCAATTCTACATGCCAAAATGTAGATAATAGGTTTTTTCACATTATATTTTCTGATAAAATTAATTGTACTCTTGAGACTTTTCAGATCATAAAGAACAGCTTTAGCGCCTCCTATCTCAGGAACACTAATGTTGAAACACCTTACGCCATTATATAGAAAATCCTCACTCTTTTCTTTAGATAGGCATGAAACATGATAGGAGATATTCTTTGTTACTTGTCTAGCAGTTAGTTGTTCAACAAACGTTTCAAAACCACCATATTGGGCAGGGATTCCTTTAGAACCGATAATGAACACATTCTGTTTTTGATTTAATAATTTTAGATCCTCGAATTTCACTCTGCCAAACCATTTCAACATTTCGCTTGAAGATACTGTTGCTCCTTTTATTATTTTTCTTCTAGTATTAATTATTTCTTTCCGATTCCTAAAAATATATTTTAAAGCTGGGTATGAAGTTCTTTCTTTTAGCAAGACATAAGTGATAATCATTAAATCATATAAAATAAAAATGAATCCATCTCTAATTAATCCTAAGATGGATTCATTTTGTAATAACATCAGCATTCTATTTTTTACAGAATGCATGTTAACAAACTCTGTCATTTGCTTTCGCTTTTCAGGGGTATTGTTTCTTACATGAAAGGCTATTGCCTCCGGATAATAAATAGATTTCCAACCCTTTAATTGGGCCCTCCATGCTAAATCCACATCTTCACGATAAGCAAAAAAATTTTCATTAAAATATTGGTTATCTAACTTGATACTTTCTAGCATAGATCTTCTATATAATGGTGCAGCTCCTGATGGTCCAAATACATATTGTGCATCTTCATATTGTCCTACATCTACTTCCTCTGCACCGCGATCTAAAGATCTTCTATTCTTTTTAAAGTAAATTCCTGTAGAATCAATAATATTGGTCTTACAATTATTTTTTAAATCATATCTCAACAATTTCCCACTAACTGAGCCGATATCATCTTCTAACTCAATTGCCTCAAGCATTTTATATAGGAAGTTTTCATCAGCTATTATATCTGGATTATAAGGCATGTAATATTCACCTATAGAATTCTTAATACCAATATTATGACCTCCACAAAAACCTAAATTATCTTTATTGATAATAATTTTAGCTGTAGGATATTCAGATCTTACAATGTTGATAGTATTATCAGATGAATTATTGTCTACAATTAATAACTCAAAGTTTTTAAATGTTTGATCTTTAAGCCCCTCTAAGCAACTTCTCATAAATTTCCCACTGTTCCAAGTAACAATGGCTACAGTTAATTTCATTGGGCTTTCACCTCATTTAATAAGGCATATAGTTGCTTAGTTTTAGATGACCAATTATTTTCATTAATGTAATTTATCCTTTTGAGCTGCAAATCCTCATCTTCAACTAGTGCCATGTTTATTTTTTCTACAAATTCTTTATATCCTTCTGCAATATACAAATACTCAGATAATAAATTAGATGGAGGAACTGCTGTAGTCACAACAGGTTTGCCAATTGATAAAAAATCATACATTTTCATTGAATCTTGTGTAAGAGTAAACTCATTTATTTGATGGGGTATTATACAGACATCAAATTTTGCAATCTCTTCACTTACTTGTTCATAAGGTACCCCTGGTATATAAGTTACGTTATTTTCATATGTTAAATTTTCAAACTTCTTTTTTTCATTATCCTCAGGTCCTATATATTTTCCAATAATTATGAAGTCTAAATTCTTCATGGTCTTTACTATATCTTTAAATAAATCAAAATCAATACGATCATAAATATTACCAATGTAACCTACTTTTTTAACTTTATTATTTTGATTTAAGTAGGTATTTGAGCATTCTATAGATGAAGTGTTACTAATTAAAACAGTTTTTTTTCCATTATAGAACCGTTCCATGAGTATATCAGTGTTACAAATCATTATGTCCGAAAATTCCTTAGCAGTTTTGTAACCTTTTTCTAAGGCCTTATAATGTCGGTTTTTCTGGTACATTTTATTCATCAACCAATCATCGTATGCATCAAACACTCCGCAACCTAAATTCGACCTAAGAATCCCTGCTGACTTAGGATCAGCCACTAATACAGTAATGTCTTTATATGATATTTTTCTTAATGTGGATTTGATTATCATTGGAACAAAGAAATCTTCTAAGTAACCGAATGGAAAGTTGTGCTCGATATATTTTGTATTTTTAAATTCATTACATTGATATATCTTATAGCCAACTCCTTTTTTTATAATTTTTCTAGAGTCATTTTCAAACTTTTGGAGTCTTGGTTTTATCCTATTAACAATATAAATTTCTGTGAATACCTCATCTAATGCAAATTGATCTGCCAATTTTAGAGGTCTATTATTACTCTTCTTTAGTTTGTGATCATAATAATTGTGTGGAGAAAGAAAAAATAAAACTTTACTATTCATTATTCTAGCCCTCTCTATCTATTTTCTTTTTAACAAGGACATCAAAATTTGTTTTACCTAATGAATAAAGAAATATTCTATACAAAAAATAAACGCATACTGAAATGAATGGAAATATACTTGTAGCCGCGTAACCAGCAATTAAATACCAACTAAAGTAACACAAGAAGAAAACATAAATTAAAATACGAGCTGGATTATTTTTTTGTTCTAAATACTTTTTATATAAAAAGCTTAGTAACAATGTTGTTAAAAAAGGAATTATAAAACAACCAAAATAACCAAAGTTTGCATACGCCTCCCCAAGTACTGAAGGAATTGTTCCTCCCCCCAAATAGGTTTGCCCAAGCGCATGTTTGATTTGCATATCTAATGTGTATTGCGTTCCTGGTAAAATAGTTAAAATAGTCTCTATATAGGATAGTCCATATTTAAAATCTAAGACATTAGGGAATAACTCAATTACTCTAGAAAAATTAAAGAATGAGATACCTAAATAATGTTCAAATACGAATAGTGATAAACCAATATAGTCAGACTCCTCTAAAAACACTTCATATTCAGGATAGTTATGAAATTCAGAAGTATTAATAACTCTATACGACCCGATACCACCAACAAATATTAATATACCAATTGAAACAATAATAGAAGTCACTAAAAAAGTCTTAATCTTTAATTTACCTTCATACTTCAATAGGAAAAAAATTATGGCACACGAATATATAATCGTGAAGGCTGGTGATCTGTTACCTAAGGCTAGTAAAGATAAAACTCCAATTATACTTACTAATAATGAGATGTTGTTTTTTGTTAGCTTATTTTTTTTGGAATAATAGAAATTGAAAAATGCAATTACTGAGGAAACTATAAGTAGATATGTTAGAATTCTCAAAGATGAGCCTCCACTAATATTTGCATCTACTCTTGATTGTTCTAAATTAGGCATGAACAATGGTATACTTCCTATTCTCATGATAAATAATAAAAAAGCCCCAAATCCAATTATAAACAACACTCTTTCAAAGAAAATCGAATAACTTATATAGTCTTTGAGTGTGAGTTCCGAATCTAAAACTTTAGACTTTCGATAGGAAGAAGTTTTGTCGACAAAGCTAAAAATAATAAATGCGGTTATATATCCAGCACATCCAATTAACGTTGAGACTCCCCCGATGTATGCTATTTCTGGATTAATATCATTTAATGTGCTTCCATATCCAAATACAAAAAAATAACATAAAGGGTATATAAACATCGGATGAGTGATTATAATGGTTTTTTTTTTTGCTGATACTATCAAGTAAAGAATAACGGGTATCAAAGTTACTAGCATTACCAAATAGTTAAAATTTGTAGTATTTATTTTGAACTGGATAAAATCTGATATTAGAAATGCTATCACACCACCAAATAATGATAAAAATAATATGCTTTGCTTATGAAAGATATTTATCATTTATTATTCATCCCCTAAAATGCATCCTTCGCTCCAAACAACAACCTTACCGTCTTCAAAATAATTCCGATATCATACCAATACTTACGCTTGCGAATGTACTCCAGATCCATCTCGACCATTTCTGCGAAACCAACGCTATTACGGCCGCTAACCTGCCATAGACCTGTACAACCCGGTGTTACATGCAGTCGTTGTTTGTCGTATAAGGAATATTCCTCGACTTCTCTTGGCAGCGGTGGTCTTGGACCGACCAGGCTCATGTCACCACGAACGACATTCCATAGCTGAGGAAGCTCATCGAGACTTGTTTTACGAATGAAACGGCCGATCTTGGTCACACGCGGATCATTCTTCATCTTGAACATGGCCCCACTCACTTCATTCTGAGATAAGAGCTGCTCCAAGAGCTCCTCCGCATTGTGAACCATGGATCGAAATTTATACATATAAAAGACTCTCTCATTCTTGCCTACACGTTGCTGCTTGAAGAATACCGGTCCTTTCGGATCCTCCAGTTTAATCAATACGGCGAGCAGCAGAAACAGCGGAGATAGTACAATTAATCCTAGCAGCGAGGCGACCATATCCGTTAATCTCTTCATTATAAGGTAGGTTTGATTTGCTTCTGTTCGTTCGAGCGTTGCTTCATAGACTCCAGACTCTAGTGCAATCTCTGCATCATTCGTCCGCGGATTCGAGCTCACTCGAATTCACCTCCACCGATTGCCAGTCTCGCAACCGATTCCTTCTCAAGTATGTCCCCTAATGCGTTTAGAATCGGAATACGGAGCTCTTCATTTTTTAAGGCAAAATCAATTGTCGTCAGGATAAAGCCTAGCTTCTCACCCACATCATAACGAGTCCCTTCGAAATCATATGCATATACGCCATCTGCTTCATTCAGCCGCTGGATTGCATCTGTCAGCTGAATCTCTCCATGAGTGCCTGCCTCTTGATCACCCAATAGTTCAAATATTTCAGGTGTCAGAATATATCTTCCCATGATCGCGAGATTAGAAGGGGCTTCGCCAAGCTTCGGCTTCTCTACAAACCGGTTAACTGCACACAAACGTCCTTCTGAGCTGAGTGGGTCTACAATCCCATAACGATCTGTATGCTCTTCAGCTACAGTCTGCACACCTACAATAGATCTGCCTACCATTTCATACTGTTCAATCAGCTGCCGGGTACATGGCACTTCGGCTTCAACAATATCATCACCTAGGAGTACAGCGAATGGTTCATCACCAATGAAATTACGCGCACACCAGACGGCGTGACCCAGCCCTTTTGGCTCCTTCTGTCTTATGTAATGGATATCCACATTGGATGACTTCCGAACTTCTTCAAGCAGATCGAACTTGCCCTTAGACTGTAAGGTATGCTCTAGTTCGAAGGCATTATCGAAATGATCTTCAATTGCTCTCTTCCCTTTGCCTGTGACAATAATAATATCTTCAATTCCGGATGCAATCGCCTCTTCGATGATGTATTGGATGGTCGGTTTATCTACAATCGGCAGCATTTCCTTCGGCATCGCCTTTGTCGCAGGTAAGAATCTAGTACCTAGACCTGCAGCGGGTATGATGGCCTTTCTCACTTTTTTCATACATCATCACCTTATCCTTCTCTATTTATATTGAATGACTTAAAAGCACGAGTTGTACCGTTTACGTAAAAATATGAATGTAAGCGATACAATTCTTACTTTCAATTTCATAACAGGGCATTAAACCCCACCTCACATCACACCCTCGACGATGAACGTCTAAGGTACACTGACCCACAGTGTGACCGAGTGCCTGCAGTGATAGAGGTACAGCAGGCATTACCTGTTTAATGAGATCATTCCTATTAATTTATCAGCGTTCGCCGTAGTAATAGTAGTAATTGGACTGGTTCTTGCTAAGCTGTAAGTTGTTCAGCACCACTCCCAGAATTCGGGCATTCACATGTTCCAGATGGCCCTTCGCCTTCTTCACGAGATCCTTCTTCACTTTGCCTGAATTGACGACAAGCACAACACCATCACACAAGGAGCTGATAATCATTGCGTCCGTAACCGCAAGCACTGGCGGTGTATCGAACAATATAATGTCATACATTTCCTTTAGTTCTTCTAATAAAGCTGTCATCTTCTTCGACCCCAGCATCTCGGAAGGATTCGGAGGAATCGGTCCTGATGGCAGGACGTCCAGATTATGAACAGCGGTCTTTTGCAGCACTTCTTGAACCGGATACTGCGCTGCAATCGCACTGGATAGTCCGGCATGATTCGAGACTGTGAACACTTGATGCAAGGAAGGCTTTCTTAGATCCGTATCGATCAGCAGCACCTTCTTGCCTTCCTGTGCATAGGTCACGGCCAGGTTACTAACGGTTGTCGTCTTCCCTTCTCCCGATTGAGCGGAAGCCACCATAAGGACCTTGATCTGATCATCAATTGCTGAGAACTGGATATTTGTCCGCAGTGTTCTATAGGCTTCCGATATTGGCGCCTTCGGATTGACTGCAGTTACTAGATTATGCTGATTACTGGTTGACCGTGGCATAGTTCGCCTCACCTACCTGCCCTTGTGATATAGATGTATGATGTGATGACTTGACATCGTCCTTCTTGATTCTTGCGATGACGGCGACAACTGGCAATCCCAGCTCTCTCTCAAGCTCCGCTTCCGTCTTGAAGGTATCATCCAAATATTCAAGCAGGAATACGAGACCAACGGACAGCATCAAACCAACAACAAAACTGATTAATATGCTCATCATCAAATTAATATTCACAGGAGGGACATTTGCCTCGAGCGGTGCTTGGTTCAGGATTGTGACATTATCCACCTGCATGATGGTAGGAATCTCACGCTCGAATATTCTGGCGACGGCGTTTACGGTCTTGGCGGCCTTCTCATAGGAAGTCGTCGTTACGTTCAGATTCATGATCTGTGAATCGTTCGCAGCAGACACGGTAATCATGGAAGCTAATTGCTCTGTAGTAAAACCAAGATCTGGGTAAGCCTCCAGTACTTTATCTAAAATGGCAGAGGATTTAATAATCTCCGTATAAGAATTAATCAGCATGACATTCGTTTGGATCAGCGTATAGTCAAGCATTGCCGTTCCTTGTCTGTCATAGGTCTGGTTAACTATAATCTTGGCTTCGGCTGGATATTGAGGGGTCGTCATATAGGTCTTAACTCCTGCACCAATACATGCCACGATCACAATAATTGCAATAAGCCAAACCCTTTTTCGAATAATATTCATGTACTCCTTGAGTTCCACTTCTATTCCTCCTTCATTCATGTAGCGCGCGAAAGTCTTACCATGGAAGTATGCGGCGCCGTGTACTCACTGGTTCTGCAAGCTCTACCAACCTGTTATCCCATACTCTTCGCGCATTGGTTTGGAGCTGCTCTACCATTTCGAGCCCAAACCGTGATTCTAGTCGTTCATAGGCAGCCTGGAGCGCGAAACTGCGACGTTCTGTATCATGTGCGTCTGATGAAATGAAATGAAACCCATTTTGTTTGCAAAAATGAAAACACCATTTCTGAACTTTTCGACCGAAAAGCCCTAGGAACGATTGAGCGGTGATCTGACATAGTGCACCTTGACTCATATATTGCAAGAGTAATTCAGGCTCTCGCAGCAAGACAGCGTTACGCTCTGGATGTGCAATGATCGGGATGATATTGCGGACCTTCAGTTCGTGAAGCAGATTGGGAAAGAACGAAGGCACCTCTCGGCTCGGCAGCTCCAGCAGCATATATTTACTTGAAGCCAAGGTAAGAAGCTCCTCATTATTCAACAGATCGATAAGTCTGGGGTGAATTCGAATCTCCTGACCCGAGCGAACTTGTAACGGGATGTTATGTTCCCTGAGTTCCAAGTTAAACAACTGTACGGCTTCTTCCACTTGATGACTCGGATTATCGTGACTCACATTCAAGTGATGCGGGGTAGCAATAATCTTAGTGATCCCTGCTGCAACAGCAGCTTGTGCCATAGCCAGTGAACGCACCATGGATGTTGGTCCATCATCCAGACCAGGCAAGATGTGACAATGAATTTCAATCATAAGTGTGCACCCTCAATACTATGTCCCCCCTCATCAAAATATGTTTTACACATTTATATTGGGGTCAAAGAACTAATGCAGGAACATGATAAATATAGTAAAATGGCGTTAGCACAGGCTAAGCCTGAGTATTAATCCGTGAATACGGATATGGTATGTCTTCGATTACCGTCCAAGCTTCCAGCTGCTTCTGGAAATAGGAATGTACCGGATACTGCAGCTGATAAATCATCTGATTCAACTGACCATATATATATAGTCTGTGTTCTTCATGAATATGTAACTTTGCATAATATAGGGTGAAACTTCCTAACTCCTGCTTCCACTGCAATGTACAATCGAGATGAATGACATTGTTCTTCTGACCTTCCAGTTCTAGCCCAACGAGAAGCTCAGGTACAGGAGGAATGATGAGATCGCTCAAGAAGTGAATGGACTTCTGATTCAACCCAAGAATAACAATGGGACGGCTCCTGCTGTTAATGACTTGCTCTTCATACTTGTGAATATACATACTTGCGTTAATACCCTGACTACTGACCTGTTTCATAGATTTCCATCCCTTACATATTGGCGATCCCAGGTATGAATGAATGAATCGGGGTCAAGGCTAGAAATGTGCGATAAAATGATACAATTTGTAACCTTGATGTATCCAATTTACGATACAAATCGTATCGTGTCAATAGATTTTTGGACACATCGTATCTTATATGACAAAGACAGCTAGATTCGGTAAACGTTCATTTAGTAACCAGGAGGAATAAAAATAGATGGATTACGGACACCGCATTGCAGAATTAAGAGAAAAAAGGGGCATGACTCAAGAGGAGCTCTCCAATGTGCTTGAGATTACGAGAGCTTCATTGTCTCACTATGAGAAGGGAAGGCGCAAGCCGGACTTTGAGACCCTCACCAAGCTCGCTGATACCTTCAATGTATCTGTCGATTATTTGCTTGGAAGAACGAGTCAACCGGAGATGGTGCTGGATGACGATGTGAGAGGATTTGTCGACGCACTGGAGCTCTCCGATCGGGAGGTACTGAATAAATTCGAGCTGATGATTGACGGCAAGCCGTTGTCAGAGGAAGAAGCCAAGAGATTCATCGCCTTCGTACGAATGGAACGTAATATGGACTCCTGATCTTCGTTCTCGCAACCTGATCATTTAGTCCTATATCTATAATCATCATTGTAGAATTCTGACTGTAGTCCCTCGTTGTGAGGGACCTTTTTTTATGTTCAATATATCTCTTATGCCAGTTTCACAGAGGTAAGTTATCCACCCAGCAAACACCAACATTGCAAGCTGCGACATGAACTTCATACTTAAGGAATATATATCACAGCTCTTATTGTGATCACGCTCATCTCTTCCCTATAACGATCTTATCTATCCTGAGGGGGAACAAGAGATTGCCATTTCTTCGGATCGATGCCGCATTGCTTCAAAACATCCACGATATCAAGCGGTTTCCTCGGGTTGTTCTGGTTCATCGGCTGATCATCGCTCCTGCTTGGATAATCCATGTTCATACCGGACAACCTCTCCTATACCTTTTTATATGTATGTTAAATTAACTAGACCTATTATACGAAATATTTCCTAGTAATGTTGTCGTCTCATGGCGGAATGTCAGGTTTTTGAGGTTCTAATTTTGTCGAATAAAAAAACAGGACTTTATAGCGTCCTTCTTAAGTGAAGGTCCTGCTACAAAGTCCTGTTCTAGTTATAAGTTCAATTACTGACCAGCACGGGCCAGTTCTCGCATATTGGCTTCAAATGCGGCAAGCAATGCTGCATCACCTGTAAGTCCTTCTGCCTGTACCTTCTCGATCTGTTCAAGCATACGCTTGAAGTCCTTAGGAATGATACGTACGAAGCTGCCGACTTCCTGCTGCCAGTTGGCAAGAATCTGCTCACCACGGCTGCTGCCCGTGTACTGAACGTGGCGGCTGATCATACCACGCAGATCCTCTTCCTCAGCCGAGTCCTCTACACGCTCAAGCAGTACCATCTCAAGGTTCACACGTGACAGGATTGTACCTTCTGGATCGTATACGTATGCAATCCCTCCAGACATACCTGCTCCGAAGTTGCGGCCTGTTCCGCCCAGGATGACAACACGTCCGCCGGTCATGTATTCACAGCCATGGTCACCCACGCCTTCTACAACCACACGCGCTCCTGAGTTACGGACTGCAAACCGTTCACCGGCGATTCCGTTAATGTACGCTTCACCGCTAGTCGCTCCATACAATGCTGTGTTACCAATAATAATGTTATCTTCTGCAGCAAAGGTTGCGCTTGGAGAAGGCTTCACGATCAATTTACCACCAGAGAGACCTTTACCCACGTAGTCGTTGGAGTCTCCTTCAACGGTGAGGGTCATTCCCTTAGGTACAAAGGCCCCGAAGCTTTGTCCTGCAGAGCCGACAAATTTGAATTGAATCGTATCCTCCGGCAATCCAGCTGCGCCATATTTACGCGTCACTTCACTACCTAGGATGGTTCCGACTGCACGGTTCACGTTCGTAATCGGAAGTACGGCTTCAACCAGCTTGCCGGATTCAATCGCAGGCGCAGCGAGTGGAACCAGCTTCTGCATATCCAGCGTCTCTTCGAGACCGTGATTTTGTTTCTGAATACGAGTTCGAGCAGAGTTCGCAGCATCAGCGACATGAAGGAGGGCCGACAGATCAATGCCTTTCTTCTTCCAATGCTCAGCTGCAACTTCAGCATCCAGACAGTCTGTGCGTCCTACCATCTCTTCAATGGTACGGAAGCCAAGCTCTGCCATAATCTCACGTGTGTCTTCCGCGACAAAACGCATGAAGTTCACGACATGAGCTGGATCACCCATGTAATTCTTCCGAAGCTGAGGATTCTGGGTAGCCACCCCTACTGGGCACGTATCCATTTGACATACACGCATCATAATACAGCCCAGAGCAACAAGCGGTGCTGTAGAGAAGCCATATTCTTCTGCGCCAAGCAGGGCAGCGACCACGAGGTCACGGCCGTTCAGCATCTTGCCGTCGGTCTCAATGACCACACGATCACGCAGATTATTCAGCATGAGCGTCTGATGCGTTTCTGCCAGACCGAGCTCCCACGGCATACCCGCATGTCTGATCGAGCCTTGAGGTGACGCACCTGTTCCGCCATCATATCCGCTGATATGAATAACATCGGCACGGCCTTTGGCTACACCGGCTGCAATTGTACCTACACCAGCCTCGGATACAAGCTTAACGTTAATATCTGCTCTTGGATTGGCATTCTTCAAGTCATAGATGAGCTCTGCCAGATCCTCGATCGAATAAATGTCGTGATGCGGTGGTGGAGAGATCAGTCCGACACCTGGTGTCGAGCCGCGGACTTCCGCTACCCATGGATATACTTTACGTCCCGGAAGCTGTCCACCCTCACCCGGTTTAGCCCCTTGAGCCATCTTAATCTGGATCTCATCGGCATTCACGAGATAGTTCGAAGTTACACCGAAACGTCCGGATGCAACCTGTTTAATCGCACTGCGGCGAGAGTCTCCGTTCGCGTCAGGCGTGAAGCGGGCTGGATCTTCCCCGCCTTCACCCGTATTGCTCTTACCGCCAATGCGGTTCATCGCAATCGCCAGATCTTCATGCGCCTCTTTACTGATGGAGCCGAAGGACATCGCACCTGTCTTGAATCGACGCATGATGGACTCAGCGGATTCCACTTCGGACAGTGGGATCGCCTCGCCATTCGGCTTCAGCTTCAGCAGGGAGCGAATGCTCAGCTTCTTCTCATTCTCGCCTTGAACTAATTTCGCATATTTTCTGTAGAGATTATAATCTCCCGTTCTTACTGCGTGCTGCAGTGTGTGAATCGTCTGCGGTGTGAAGAGGTGATCCTCTCCATCGTTACGCCATTGATACTCACCACCGGAATCCAGCACTTTATCGTTACCGTCTTTGTCCGTAAACGCACGGTTATGATGCACAAGTGCTTCTTCTGTTACTTCCTCGATACCGATACCGCCGATACGAGAAGGTGTCCAGGTAAAGTAGCGGTCTACAAAGTCACTATTCAAACCGACAGCCTCAAAAATCTGAGCTCCGCGGTAAGATTGAATGGTCGAGATTCCCATCTTCGACAGAATCTTAACGACCCCCTTGGTAGCTGCCTTGATATAATTCTTCACGGCTTTGTCATGAGAGATGCCGCGCAGCATGCCTTGCTGAATCATATCATCCAATGTCTCGAATGCGAGGTAAGGGTTCACTGCACTTACGCCGTAGCCGAGAAGGACCGCATAATGGTGCACCTCACGAGGCTCACCGGATTCAAGCAGGATGCTGACTTTGGTCCGTGTCCCTTGACGAATCAGATGGTGATGCAGACCCGATACGGCCAGCAATGCTGGAATGGCTGCATTCTCCGCATCCATACCGCGGTCAGACAGAATGAGTATATTATGCCCTTTCTCAATGACCCGGTCCGCTGCTTCGAACAGAACCTCCATTGCGTTCTTCAGACCTTCGGCTCCCTCTTTGGCCGGGAAGAAGATCGGAATGGTCATGGAACGGAAGCCTGGTCTGCGGATATGACGGATCTTCGCAAATTCCTCATTGGACAAGATCGGAGTCGCCAGACGAATCTGTCTCGCACTCTCCGGTTCTGGAATGAGCAGGTTGCGCTCGGATCCGATCGTCGTCAGCGTCGAGGTTACGATCTCTTCACGAATCGCATCAATCGGCGGGTTGGTTACTTGGGCAAACATTTGTTTAAAATAGTTATAGAGTCGTTGAGGGCGATCTGACAAAATCGCAAGCGGTGCATCATAACCCATGGAGCCTGTCGCTTCCATGCCTGTCGATGCCATCGGCTCAATGATCTTGCGCAGCTCCTCGAAGGTGTAACCGAATGCCAGCTGAAGCTGGTTCACGTTATCATGCTTCGGCTCCGGAAGCTCTGGAGCATCAGGAAGCTCGTGCAGATCTACCAAATGCTCGTCGAGCCATTCTTGGTACGGCTCTTCGGAAGCAATCTGTGCCTTCACTTCGCTGTCAGAAATAATGCGTCCTTCCTTGGTATCCACAAGCAGCATGCGTCCTGGACGCAGTCTGTCCTTGTACAAAATATCTTCAGGTGCAATATCCAGAACACCTACTTCTGAGGAAAGAACAATACGATCATCCTTCGTTACATAGTAACGTGCAGGACGAAGTCCGTTCCGGTCCAGAATAGCACCGATCTGCACACCGTCTGTAAAGGCCATAGCAGCAGGTCCATCCCATGGCTCCATAAGTGTGCTGTGGTATTCGTAGAATGCCTTCTTCTCGGCATCCATTCCTTCATCATTACTCCAAGGCTCTGGAACCATCATCATGGCTACATGAGGCAGGGAGCGTCCGCTCAAATACAGAAATTCCAGTGTATTATCGAACATCGCCGTATCAGAACCGTCCGCATTAATGACCGGTCTCACTTTGGACAGATCATCCCCGAACACTTCACTCTCAAACAGCGACTGACGTGCATGCATCCAGTTCACGTTACCGCGCATCGTGTTAATCTCACCGTTGTGAATCATGAAGCGGTATGGATGCGCTCTTTCCCAGCTCGGAAACGTATTCGTACTGAAACGGGAATGCAGAAGCGCCATCGCAGATTCAACACGTTCATCCTTCAGATCAAGATAGAACTGGCCTACCTGTTCTGTTGTCAGCATGCCTTTGTAAACAATCTTACGGCAGGACATACTCGGGATATAGAAGGCGTTCGCATCCTTCACCTGATCCGAGTAGCGGATCGCCTGCTCTGCCCGGCGGCGGATTACATACAGTTTCCGTTCAAAATCAAGCTCATTCTGAATGCCTTCAGCACGGCCGATAAATGCTTGACATACATAAGGCTTCGCAGCCAGAGCCGATTCACCCAGCATCTCGTCATACGTCGGAACTTCACGAATTCCAAGGAACTCTTGTCCTTCCTCTTGAACGATCTGTTTCAGAATCGCAAGGTGCGAACTGCGAACCTCTTCATCATTGGAAGTAAAGATCATCCCTACTCCGTAATGACCCGCTTCAGGAAGGACAAAGCCAAGGCGTACAGCCTCTTCTGCAAAAAAACGGTGGGGGAGCTGAATCAGAATTCCGGCTCCGTCACCCGAATTCGGCTCACTTCCCTGGCCGCCACGATGCTCCATATTGCTCAGCATCGTCAGGGATTGACTAACAATATCATGGGAAGGTACGCCTTTGATGTTAGCTACAAAGCCCATACCGCAAGCGTCTTTTTCGAACTGAGGGTCGTATAGACCCTGTTTAGGAGGTAATCCAGTCTGTCTCATGGAACGCAACCTTTCTATTACGAAAAATTTGGTGAACATCCGTGACAAAAGTGACCAACGAGGGGACAAGCAACATTTGGATGACAGCGCCGTAACAAACTTGTTTAAGATCCGCTCAGGCTCCCGCTGCCAGCTGATTTTGCATAAATAAAACACATGGTAAAACCGTTTATAAGTATAGTTCTATCATTTTAACATCGACCTTACATCAGCGCAATTCAAAATTTCTATAGGTTTGATAATTTATCTTTTTGCATTACAGCTTTAGTGCATCGACGTTTATTACCAACATTTTTTTGGATATTTATTCATATCCAAGTGCAGTTCAGGACTCCATTGTCCCTTCATGTTTTTTATTGTTCTTTATTATTTGCTCTCGCCTGTCACATTTGAATGGAGCATTTATCTAAAAATTTGTACAATCCCTCTATGTAAGCCCTACCATTTTCAGCCTGCTTCTATCATTCATAGATTCATATGTAACTACAGCAACCCTGGTATCACTTCAACAACAATAAAAACAAAGCTGCACCCTATGTTAACTAGGACACAGCTTTGCTTGTAAATCATGCTTATAGTTAGAGCTAGACAGTCACAACATCTCCGCTGGTATGCTGTGCATCCTCTGTAACGGAGCCCTGTTTTCTTCGGCGTCCGCTCCACAGGAAATAGAACAGTGTCAGCAGCAGAGAGATGCCGGCATAAATTCCGAGTGTGGCTGCCTTATCCCACATAAGATTGAAGTTACCGCTCATAATGACAGCTTTGTACCCGATCACGCTGTGATACATCGGCAGCAGGGAGCTGATCGGCTTCATCCATTCCGGCAGCAGCTCGAGCGGGAACGTTCCGCCGCTAGTTGCCAGCTGGAATACGAGCAGTACGATGACAAGATAGCGGCCCACCAGATCAAGCCAGGTTACGAGCGCCTGAACGATCATCATGGAAGTAAAGCCCACGATAATCGAGAATACGTAGAACAGCGGTATACTCGCGACTTCGAGCTTCAAGCCATACAGCATGAAGGTTGCCAGGATCACTGCCTGCAGCACGCTCATTCCCCCGAAGGCAAGGAAGCGGCTTACAAACCGGCTCCACGGGCCCGCATCCGGTACACTGGTTTCACGCATGTTCATAATAATGGTCGTAATCAGTGCCCCGACAAACAAACCGATGGACATAAAATACGGCGTGAGGCCTGTGCCGTAATTAGCTACACTTCGGGTCTCATCCTCGATCGTTTGGACAGGCTCAGCAAACATGCTGATCACTTCATCCGTCTGTTGCAGCTCAGAGGTATCTGACGCTGCATCCTTCAATTGGGTTGACAGCTCGCTCGAGCCATCCTTTATATCACTCAGCCCATTGTGAAGCTTCCCGGCACCATCCGTCAGCTGAGCCGAGCCATCTGCCAGCGTCGTCACGCCCCCTGTCAATTCACCAATGCTGCTAAGCAGCGTGCCGGTTCCGGTATAGAGCTCTGACGCTCCTGCACTCAGAGTCTCTCCGCCGCTTGCGGCTTCAGACAGCTTCTCACCAAACAATGCCAGGTTGGAATTCAGCTCTCCTTGACCTTGTGCCAGCGTATCTGCACCCGCAAGCAGCTGCTCTTGACCGGCTGCCAAGGCAGAGGCTCCAGATGCAAGCTCCTTGTGCCCCGAGAGAAGCTGCTGTGCACCTGCTGCAAGCTTCTCATTCCCTTGGTCCAAAGCCTGCGCTCCGCTGAGCAGCTGCTGATCTGCCGCATGAAGCTGTCCCGCTCCTTCGGCCAGTGACTGGCTAGCAGCTAGGAGCTTCTGCACTTCCGGACTCGCGGCAAGCTCGGTGTTCGACTCGGCCAATTGCTGAAGTCCTGCCGCAAGTGTCTCTGCCCCCGCTGCCAGCTGGCTGCTTGCTTCCTCCGCAGCGGAGAGTCCGCTGCTTAGCTGCGCACTTCCCTGCTTCGCGCCCTGCAAGCCTTCGTTTAGTGCACTGGCTCCCTGCTCCGCAGAAGCAAGACCTTCACTCAGCGCCGCTGCGCCATCTCGTGATGAAGTAATGCCATCCTTCAGTTCCACAGCGCCGCTCTGTAATTTGCCTGAGCCTTCTTCCAGCTGACCTTCAGCCGTGACGAGCTGGTTCAAACCGGTCGACAGTTCATTAGCTCCTGTATGAAGCTGTCCCGCTCCGTCATTTAATGTCTTCACCCCGTCTGCCAGGGGATCCATTCCTTGCTGCAGCTCCAAGGTTCCCTCCGACAGCTTCTTCAGATTATCCTGGAGGGTCACAGCACCGTCATCGAGCTTAACAGCTCCTTCGTTAATATCCTTTGCTCCATCCCCTGCTTCACCGAATCCGTCGGATGCTTCAGAGAACTTATCCAGCAGCGTTTCTGTATAGGACTCGGTTACAGCAGAAGATACCTGCTTGCTGATCTCCTTAATCGCCGTATTTCCGATCTGAGCCCCGACAAAGTTATAGCTTCCGTTCGGTTCATAGATCAGTTCGGCCGGACTTGGCTTGTCATCAAGCAGTGTTGTCGCCCGGGACGAGAAATCCTCAGGAATCGTAATCTTCATGTAATACTTATTGTTATCTATGCCCTCCTGAGCTTCCTCATTATTGACGAACTGCCAGTCGAACTCGGGGTCCTCCTTCAGTTCCTCCATTAAATCCTGACCGATCGTAAGACTCTCGCCTTCAAAGTCGGCTCCCTTATCTTCATTCACCACCGCAATGGGCAGCCGCTCCAAATGATTGTACGGATCCCAGAAGGCAGTCAAGTAGATCCCTGTGTACAGAATCGGAATACAAATTACTGCAATGATGGGAATCAGTATTTTGGGATTCTTGACTGCTCTGAGTACATCTTTAGAAAAAACAGATAATGATTTCATTTCCCCTTACTCCTTCTCTATTATACGATTTGACCATAATCCTCATTCGGTCATTTTATTCGAAAAAAATAAACATTTCTATATCAGAGATGTTTGGTCTTTATAAACTGGATATGAATAAGCCGGCCTCCACTTCCTGCTGCGTGAATACCGGCCCTAACTGCTGAGCTATCCTACCGCTTCCTGCGACAGGCCGTTTACAAGAAACAGCTGCAGATATTGCTTGATCTCTTCCTTGCTTAGCGGTTCATTGATCCGATTCCAATCGGAGGTTAGCGCGATATACAGCTTGAACATAATAAAAGCGACAACCTTCGGATCACATGGCTTAATTTCACCTTTGTTCATTGCAGTAGTCAGCTGCTTCTCCAAATAGCCCGTAATAACAGCTTCTACCTTCTCATGACCAGCCTTCGCCTGCGCCGTACCGAATTCTCTGACTTCTTGAGACAGCTTGATGAGCAGCTCATGCTGCTTCCTGAACTCGAGCAGGGCATCAAGAATGCGATACAAATTCGTGACAAAGGTCTGTTCCGAATCAAGCTCCCGTTCTGCAAGCTCCTTCATCTCCAGAATAACGTCATGCAGAATCTCATCGAACAGCTCTTCTTTATTCGTAAAAAAAGTATAGATTGTGCCTTTCCCCACATTAGCAATCTTCGCTACCTGATCCATCGTCGTCGCTTTATATCCAAATAGAGCAAAGGACTGGGCTGCGGCCTGAACTATAAGCTTGCGGCGATCTACCTGTGCCAACATGTCTCCTCCCTCTGTCATCTATTTATTAATGACCAAAAATCTGTTTTGGTCATTCAGTCAAAAACCACTTTATCACTTTTATTTCTTTTTAGCAAGAAAAATCACATTTTTTGAGACTTCTTACATGCCAAATTCGTTTAATGTATTGCAGGGTTTTATTATTCCCGTTTCGTCATATGATTTAGAGAGCTTTATACATACCGAACAGCCAAATCTCATTTTATGAAATAGGTGAATTTATGAAGAAGAAGAGAGTGCTCTTGCTGTCAGAAGGTTTCGGTACCGGACATACACAGCAACACATGCCATTGAGAAAGGGCTCAAAATTCTGTACCCTCATGTGAATGCACGTGTCATTGAGCTTGGCAAAATATTAAATCCCACGGTAGCGCCCTTCATTCTGGGTGCCTATCGCAGAACGATCACGATGAGCCCCAAGCTGATCGGGATGATCTATCGAACCAATTATAACCGAAGCCTGACCGGATTTCGAAGACTCGCGCTTCACCGGCTATTCTATAACCACGCCAAGAAGGTGCTGACTCAGCTGAACCCGGATGTTATTATTTGCACGCATCCTTTTCCGAATGCGGTGATTTCCAGATTGAAGCGTCTTGGACTAGACATCCCATTGTACACCTTAATAACCGACTACGATGCTCATGGGACCTGGATTAGTCCGGAGGTCAATCAATACCTCGTCTCGTCTCCCAAGGTTGAGAGAATGCTGCTTGAGAGAAACGTAGATTCGCAGCGAATTCGGATTACCGGCATACCGGTTCATCCTGACTTCTGGAACAAGCAGCCGAAGGAGGCGGTCCGAGAGGAGCTGGGTCTGAGGAATATCCCTACGGTCATGATTATGGGGGGAGGCTGGGGACTGCCGCTTCAGGATCAGCTCATGGAAGACATCGCTTCCTGGAAGGGCAAGATTCAGCTCGTCTTCTGTGTCGGCAACAATGAGAAGCTGGCCGAGCGACTAAGAGAATCCGCTATGTTCCAGCATCCCGATATTCATATCATAGGCTACACACGCAAGGTTAGCAAATTGATGGATGCTTCAGATCTTCTCGTAACGAAGCCAGGCGGCATGACTTGTACTGAAGGTCTGGCCAAAGGTCTTCCTATGCTGTTTGCTCCCCCGCTGCCCGGGCAGGAGGAAGAGAATTGTGATTATTTTGTTAAATCCGGATATGGTACTGTTCTTCAGAACTCGTATGTACTTCATCAGCAATTCTCAAGATTACATCATCTGTATGCAAACGGCATTGCAGCGAGAGCTGCTGACACCCGGCTGAATGAGTATGAGCCAGAGGCCTGCACAAGAACCGTGCATGAGCTGCTGATGCAGAGCGCAACCCGCCGTACTCCGGTTATGCAATATGCTTCCCGTTAATACGTCATCCCATTCCATACCATATCCAAAAAAGAGCTGCATGCCCATTCGTCCACGGTTGGCGAATTACGCAAATGCAGCTCTTATTATATCTTCAGATCTGTTCATAATCTGTATTACAAGTTACAGTGTTGTGCTCGCTCCCGGCTCCAGTATTACAGTCTCAATCTCTTCCTGGCTCTTCTGGCTCAGAAGCTGGCGGAATTGGTTCGGATCCTGCTCCAGCCCAGGGAACGTATTGTAGTGAATAGGAATGACTTGCTTCGTGCGAATCCAGGTGGCTGCCATCGCAGCATCCTCTGGTCCCATCGTCAAACCATCACCGATCGGAAGCGCAGCAATATCAATATGGTTCAGTTCTCCGATGATACGCATGTCGCCAAATAAAGCCGTGTCTCCAGCATGATATAAAGTCTTGCCGCCCATCGTCAGCAGAATGCCCGCAGGTTGTCCCAAATAAACAGGCTTGCCGTCGATATCAAGAGACGAGCTGTGGAATGCCAGTGTAAACTTCACTTTGAAGCCGTCAAACTGATGGCTGCCTCCTGTATTCATATGATGCGCCTTCACGCCTTGATTCTGACAATAATCAGCCAGCTCGTATACGGCTACGACCGGGCAGTCATTTGCTCTGGCAATGGCAAGGGTATCACCAAAATGATCGGAGTGGGCATGAGTCAACAGCACCGCGTCCACTTTGACCTCTTCCGGAGCAATCGTTGCCTTCGGGTTTCCGGATAGAAAGGGATCGATAATGACCCGTTTGCCTTCAGCTTCAACGAACAAACAAGAATGACCATAGTACGTAATTTTCATAGATTATTACCTCCTATGCATAGGTTATACCCCGTGGAATAACGGACATATCACATCCATTATATCACTAGTGGAATCAATTTCATAAATCATTCAAAAGGGATTATGAATGGATTCGGCCTATTTATAAAAGGTATGGTGACCAATTGTTTTCACCTTTTCTTGAGAATGGTGTACGGTAAGGTCGTCAGCCAGGGTAATAGATAAGAAGAAGAGCGTATCATCCGGTACTTCCTTGCGTCCATGCATGGCTTCGTTGACAGCTTGAATAGCGTCCTCGTTAGGCGTCACACGGTCCATACGGCCGTTCGCAACAGGACTGAACTGATATTTCTGATATATTACATCCTTAATGGTATCGGGATAATTGGCTGACCGCAGCCGGTTTAAGACAACGTTAGCTACAGCTACTTTGCCTTCGTACGGTTCGCCTTCTGCTTCTGCCATCACAATTTTTTGCAGCATAAGCAGTTCCTTATCCGTCACGGGGTAGTCCCAGGTCGATTTATCTTTGTCTGCCTGAGTTAATAGTTCCGTACGGGTAAAGAATAAAGTTTCGGGGGGAGTGGTCTTCATTTTTTCAGCGGTTAATTGAGCAAGTGCTTTTTGCTTCTCCAGCTTCTGTTGCTTCTCTAGAGCCGCCAGTTTCTTCGCTTTCTCGGCTTGCTGCTGTTCTTTGAGAGCTTCTGCTTCCAAATGTTCAGCTGCCTTGATCGAAATATAGTCCGTGGCAATGCGCGGTGTGCCAACCGCGGTCACCGATTGGTTCGTCATTTCATGAATTGCAGATGTTCTTGCAATAGATTTCACAGCAGTGGCTCCGTCCCCATCAGAGCTTGTCCTGCGAATATGATCTGCCGCTTCATCATGATGAGCGGTCTGAGCCGTCTCCGGCATTTCCTTTGTTGCACTATCCCCATATACTTCAACAGCCTTCACAATAAGGCTGGCCCCCAATATAAACACCAGCAGCACGATCATCAGAGGTGCTACCCAGCGAATCTCTCTATTTGTATTCATAATGACCTCCTGTTATATCGGCACAATTCTACTTAACTGTAACCAAAAATGCAAGGTTTGAATAACAGATAATATACCAAATACAGTCTCTACAACAGGGAAAAGTGCTCTATGCGGATGCTTGTCCACATCAAAAATTCCGTTGATCTATCAAGCTTTTTCGCACCCGAACACCTGATCCCAAAAAATACTAAATAAAAAAATATAATTTTTTTGTGCTTTATTTTTTCCGACTCAAATTATATCTTTTTTCTGGTTGTAAAAGCTATAAATGGTTATAGATTACCATATTAAGGAGTCTATGAATTTATGCATTATAATTCGTATTTTCCTATCATTTCATACATCGGCTTTTGACCCATATTTGTCTTATATAACACAAATTCTTCCACCAGCCAAGTGTCATCCCATACACCACTCATAAGCTCATTCAAATTAAAAGAGCCATGATTGAATTTGCGTGCCGTTGTAATATGGGGACGATAGGGACGATCCTCAGGTACAAACCCTAAGGGTATGGTTGATTGTACGATCGACTGCTGCAGTGAAAGTAGGCTGTCCAGCTCACCTTCCACCCCTCTCCACAATACTCTCGGTGCCTGATCGGAACCAAAAATGCCCGGTTCCCCAATCTTAAGCGGAAAAGGCTGCACGTGATTCGCCGCTTCCTGCAAAGCTTCATGCAGCTTGTCCAGGACCGCTGGATCCGTATCGCCCAAGAATTGCAAAGTGATATGATAATCCTCTTGATGAGTCCGATTTCGAAAAGGAAGCTGATCCTTGTGATGCTCCATCCATTGATGCAGCTTATTTTTTATTTCATCCGGTATTCGGACAGCGGTAAAGAGTCGTACCTTGTGATCTGACATATGCATTTATCCTCACTTTATGTTTTTTAGTAAGATGAATTCAATAAGTTATCGTCATACGCCTTCCACGTACAACCATTATACACCAGAATATATTAACAATATCCTAGTACTAGTATCAGGTACTAATTGCGGTATATTAGGTATATTTTCCATAGCAACATATGACTTACAGCCTATTTCACACCAAAATAATTGGTTTAAATTATCTGCCTTACCTCTAATTCATCATTTCCTTATCCATCTGATCCTATGTAAAGAAACAAGCAGTTTACCGCACTAAATAAAAGATAAGAACCATGATCCTCTTCTCTATTTCATCGTTAAAATTTTTTTCTTACTATATAATATGTATACAATGCCATAGTAGGTTCAATGTCACCGTTCATGTCATATAAGTATACAGAAGTTACCTCCTCACGCACAGAAATACCAATATATAACATATACATATAAATTTACATTTATCCAGAAAAATCTTTACTTTTTAGCAGCGTCGAGTGAACTTCTTCTATTTATATATACCCACCGTTTATCGAACTGCGTTATAATTGCCCGCTTGCGGCAACACTGCTACACTAGAGCTATTATGGTAGCAGGAGGAGATCTCGATATGAGCAGTATTGTAAGCTTACACGCATTTACAGAGTCACAGCAACAGCTAGTTCAAGAAATAGCCCCTGATTACAAACTAACAATAGGTAAAGCCAAGGAGCTGGATCCTTCCGTCCTGAAGAACGCCGAAATTCTGGTGGGCTGGGCCCGAAACCATGCAGATACGCTGCTTGATCCAGACAGTAAATTAAAATGGGTTCAAACCTGGTCTGCCGGAGTGGATTATCTGCCTCAGGCCGAGCTGAGTGATCGAAATATTCTGTTGACGAATACAAGTGGAATTCATGCCATACCGATCTCTGAGATGGTCTTCGGTATGCTGCTGTCCATGTCCCGCATGCTGAAGCAAGCAATTCTCAATCAAGCAAGTCGGAATTGGGACTCAAACGATACCGCGATGAGCGAGCTTCATGGCAAGACCATTGTCATCGCGGGTGTAGGGGAGATTGGGACCGCAACAGCCAGACTGGCAGAAGCCTTCGGTATGAACGTGGTCGGTGTACGCAAATCCGGCAAGCCTGCCCCTCATGTAAGCAAGATGGTGAAGATGGAGCAGCTGGAGGAAGTATTGTCTGAAGGTGACTACATCATTAACATCCTCCCTCTTACAGAGGATACGAAGCATTTGTTCAACGAACAGACCTTTAGTGCAATGAAGACGGGTGCTTGCTTCGTCAATGTAGGGCGAGGAGCAACCGTTCAGACATCTGCTCTGGTTAAAGCATTAGAAGAGAAGAAGCTCTCCGCTGCAGCACTCGATGTATTCGAGGAAGAGCCGCTGCCAGCCGATCATCCTCTGTGGGGAATGGACAACGTACTGATCACTCCGCATTTTGCCGGCAGCACACCTCATTATTCTGAACGCGCATTCGAGGTCTTCCTTGAGAATCTAAAGGCCTATGTCAAGAATGAGGATCTGCCCCGTAACCTGGTAGATTACAGCCGATCCTATTAACCAGCCTGAGGATGGTCAATCGTCCATCACCTGTGCTTCATTCATTAGCTCAATCTGAAAAATAAAATAAGGTCTGATGCTCTCTGCGGTGAACTGCAGATGCGTATCAGACCTTATTTGCCATTTACTTCAATTTTGAATAGATCACTGCTTATCCTTGATGTTCACACAACCATATATCTCGAGTAAATGACCCCTTCGTAACCTGGACATGATGCTGAATCCTCCATCCTGACCTGTTTAATTGCTCCTCCAATGGTTCTGTGCTTATGATGACCGCTTCATCAGCAAGTCTCGCCAGACTCCGCAGCATTCCTAGCTGCTCCTCCATAGATAATACAGAGCACAGATTGTAGGGCAGATCAAGAACAGCACGGTCAGCATGACCCATCAGATCATTCATGTCCCCCAAGGTGACAAGATTTGCGTCATAACCATAATGTTCGAGATTGACTCTCGCCCCCCGAATAGCCAGCGGATTCAGATCGTTGCCTCTAATCTTAATTCCCATCGAGAGGGCTTCGATCAATACATTCCCCATACCGCAGCAAGGATCCATCATTGAGACCTTCTCCCCTTCAGGAGCTGCCACATTGACTATTGCTCTTGCGATGCGTGAGCTGAGGCCGGTCGAATAATTATAAGGCTTATTCTTATGCTGCAGCCATATGGGCTCCGCATACCGGGCGATGCCGAATACCCATGTGTTCTCCAATTGCATTAATCCATAGGTTATGTCAGGGTCCTTCATTTTAGCCGTTCCTGTAATGCATTCCCCTGCTCTGCGTTCAAGCTTCCGTTGTTCATCATACGGACAGTGAACCCCTTCCTTAATATATACAACTTTAAACGTACGATCCTTCGGCACCTGAATCGCATGCGAATCGATGTCTGCAAGCAGCCCGTCATACTCCTTATTCTCAGCGATGACCTCAAGACGCAGCTTCATGAAGGGACTGCGTGACGGTTCAATGAGGCGAGTGGAACGAAGATAAGCTTGCTTCGGGGGTACATTCGTACCCAGAAGACGCTGCAGCTCCAAATGACAAAGAGCCTGTTCACTCTCGTGACAGGCATAAATGTATATTAAATCTGTAGGATGATGTTCCTTATTGTGTGTATGTGTCATTAGCAATCTCAGCAATTCCCTTCTGAATGGTGAATGCAGCAGCCGGGCTGCTTGCTCATATTCACTGTGTCGTTACGCTCCTATTATACTCGAAGCGCCGATACCGAAGCGAGCAGTTCTTCTGACAGCTTCTTGAGCTGCTGAATATTCTCTGCCACACCTTCCAGCGAACCGGACTGTTCTTCTGCAGAAGCAGACACTTCCTCCACACTGGCTGCGGATTGCTGAGATATCGCAGAGATCAGCTGGCTGAAATCGTTCATTTGTCCACTGAGATCTTCCATTTCAGACAGGCCATTAGAAATCTCTTGAATGACATCCACCATCTGATGCACCGAGCTCGTAATCTGGTTGAAGGCCTCATTCACGGCTTCCATCTGTGCCGTTCCTCTTCTCGTCTCTTCTACACCGCTTTGCAGCGATTGAACGACCGACTTAGATTCCTGCTGAATCGTTTCCGTCAGCTCATTGATTTGACCTACTGCCTGTGAAACATCCTCCGAGAGTGTGCGTACCTCTTCAGCTACGACAGCAAAGCCCTTCCCATGTTCACCCGCTCTCGCTGCCTCAATCGAAGCATTCAGGGACAGAAGGTTTGTCTGTTTCGCAATATCACGAATGACATGCAGCAGCTGGTAAATATTCTCGTTAGATTGATCCAGCTTATTCACCTGCTCCATGGAGATGGATACCCGACTTGCGATTTGTCTCATCTGTTCAATAGACTGACTCATTGTATCTTTACCCAGTGTACCTTGTTCAAGTACCAGCTCCGACATCCCTCTAAGCTGCTCTCCTTTAGCCGCATGGTCCTGAATATGCTCATTCAACCGCTCAACGGTTCTTGCAGAGGACTGTGCTGTTTCTGCCTGACTTTCCACCGCTTTGGCTGATTCCTCCATCGATAAGGCAATCTGCTGACTGCCAATCTTCACCTCTTCGGATGTGGCTGCCAGATGAGTGGTCTGCTCACCAATGATCTCTGAAGAGCTCTTAATTCGATTCACAATCTGAACTAGACTCGCCTTCATTTGGTTAATCCCTTGTCCAAGTGTAGTCAGCTCATCCTCCATATCACGTTGGATATCCTCCACAGACAGATTACCCGCGGCTATCTCTTTGACATTGTTTTCAATCTGCTTGATCGGCGTAACCAATGCCTTGATCAGCGCATAAGTACTGATTAATGTCATCACCACTATAAAGGCAATCCCGATAAAGAGTACAATTTCTGAGGTTCTGGCACTATCCTCAAGCTCTTGGGCCGACCGATCTGCTTCTTCTTGAATAAAAGCCGATAAAGACATCAGCTCACTCTGCATCTTGTCGAAAGAAGCCGTGCCCTTCATGAGCACTTCATAAGCCAGCTCAATATCATTCGCATCACTCCGATTCATCGCTTGGGTATTGATCTTGAAGTATTCCTCCCAAGCTGCAGAGAAGGCGTTATAATATTCCCTTTCTGTATCTGTTGCAATCAGCGAGCCATATGCCTGTCTGACAGCAGTAAGCTGTCGTATGTAATCCGTACGTTCCTTGGCAATAGCCGCTTTGCTCTCCTGATCGGAAACAGACGCCAAGAAGTAACTGTAGCTCAAGGATTGGATATGTTCAGTCGTGAAGATTAGATCGTCAATCTTGCTAATGGACGGCATCCAGTTTCTCGTAATGCTCGTCGTGTTCTTTTCCATCGTTCCGAGTAGTGTTAAAGTAATGATCCCAATTGCGACGACATAGATAAGCAGCGGTACCATGACAACCGATATTCTCTGCCTGATGCTTTTTAATTTAAACACCTGTTCTCCCCCTGTGCAGCTATATAAAGCTCTTTGTGTTGTAGCCTGAAGCCATTCCATAATACACTTGAACGATGAAATGGATTCTCTCCTACTATTATTTCGGTAAGCAGCTTACAAATTATAAGATTTGACCACTATGTATATTTCAAATTGTTTCGAACGCCCTTTTTATCAACACTTAGGTAATTGTCCTGAAACAAACGGGGCTCACATCATAGACTAGAATAAATCTGACGATTAAGGATCGGGTTTAACTATGAGAAAAAAAGAAAAAAAATCGGAAATCCGAAGCACCACTACCGTGCGTAATAAGATCCCTTCTAATAAGAGACAGAGTAAATCTCTAAATAAGTCTCTAAGTAAATCCCAGAGTAAGTCTCCAGATAGATTCAAAAATAAATCCCAGGAGAATGTCCAAGACAAACTTCAGAGTACACTTCAAGACAAAGTCCTACGCAAATCTAAATTCAGAGCCTCAGCCAAAGCCACACCGGCAGTCCCAATAGTCATGCGTCCTTCCCGGATGGAAACTGCTCAAGAGGATTTATCACTACAGCCAAACCGAAGATGGTTATCGCATCAGCGTCAGCCTGTGCCAGACGTCCAGACCCATGATCCCAGAAACGCCAAATCCATGCGGCTCGCACTCCTGATTCCGTTGACAGAACAGTTTACTCCGTCAATGGAAAGCCAGATTACAGACTCGCTACGCATGCTAGTCAAAGAAGTCATCATTCTCAAGATCAATGAGAATCTTCAAGATAGTCTGTCGACTTATAAGCCAGATCTCTTACTATGTATCGGCAATCAAGCTGCACAATTCATTACACCTGAACTCATATCACAATCGATTCATACAAGAACAGCCCTCTGGTTGAATGATCCTTATGAGCCTTGCGAGAATATCGCTTTTGCATACCATGACTGGGACCTTGTCATCACACAGAACATGCTGCATCTTCCTGTATATGAGAAATACAGTTATAGACACATTGTTGTTATGCCATATAGTGCGGATCCGTTAGTTTACAAGCCTCATCAGCCACAGCCCAATTTCCATTCCGATCTCCTCATTGTTGGAGATTACTCAGAGGAACGTCTCCTCTATGTCCATGTCATCCGCCAGCGATGTGAGGGTAAGAAGATCCGAGCGTTAGGTCGAAACTGGGAATCTGTGGATCAGATTGAGATTTGTCAGCCCGATAGCGAGATGATGCTCAGTGCGTACTATAACGGAGCCAACATGATCGTTCATTGGGATGCTGCACCTCGTCCATTGTATGAGATCGCAGCGTGCGGGGTATTTCAAATAGTGGAGAACTCTCCGGATATTCACGAGCTGATGAAGCCTGGCGAGGATGTTGTCATCTTCAGCAACCCCGAACAGCTTGGCTCCAAGCTCCAATACTACAGCGAGAACACGGATCAAAAAAGAATGGTTGCTTCAAGAGCTCTCTATAGCAGCAAATACGATTATTCCTTTCTCCAGTCTGCTATGAAACTAATCTACAGTCTGATATGAACTAATCCCGCAGTTAAACAATCTATTCTATTAGCTAGCTAACCATACTCAGGATTAGGTGGTGTCCCTGCATGAAGCTGATCGCTTATTATTTACCTCAATTTCATCAAATCCCTGAGAATGATCTGTGGTGGGGAGAAGGCTTCACTGAATGGACGAATACACAAAAAGCACGGCCGCTGTATCCCAATCACCGACAGCCAAAGGAGCCACTAAAGGATTATTACTATAATTTGATGGACCCGTCGGTTCGGGAATGGCAGGCGAGCTTGGCCCAATATTATGGCATCTATGGGTTCTGCTATTACCATTATTGGTTCAAAGGAAAACGGCTGCTCGAAAAGCCGCTTGAAGCCTTGCTTCAGTCCGATACTCCTGACTTCCCCTTCTGTCTCTCCTGGGCCAATGAGCCGTGGACACGCAGATGGGATGGCAGTGATGATGAAATCCTCATGCCCCAGGATTATGGAGATGAAGCCGATTGGGCTGAACACTTCGTTGAGCTGCTTAAAGTATTTAATGACAAGAGGTATATTCGTATTGAGAATAAGCCCTTATTCGTAATCTATCGTCCGGGTCTGATTCCAAGGTGTGAAGAAATGCTCGAATACTGGAACAAGCTTGCGGTGCAGCATGGACTTCAAGGCATCTATTTTGTAAGGACGCTGGGCGGGTTTGATATTCCGAATCAAGCCGGATTTGAGGCGAGTGTTGAATTTGAGCCGCATTATACCTTTGCGCATGCACATACGCAGGGCCTATGGAGCAAGATAAAAAAGAAGGAGAACGAGCACCTGGTATTTGACTATGACGGTGCCTGGGAGATGATCTTGTCCCGTTCTCCTCATCGAAGCGGAGAGCAAATTATACCTGGTGCTTATGTGAATTGGGATAATACCCCGCGCAGAGGATACCACGGGCAGAGCTGCATCGGATCCAGTCCGGAGAAATTTGCTTACTATCTGACTAGACAAATAGAGCGGGCAGCTCAGGTATACAATTCTTCATTTCTGTTCGTCAATGCGTGGAATGAATGGGCGGAGGGGACCTATCTAGAGCCGGACAAAGATCACGGCTTCGCCTATTTGGAGGCGGTCAGAACCGCGCTTCTGAATTACGCGCCATGAATCGCAAGTGTAGGGAGACCACTGCTGGTATCCACAATAATCATATAGTTGAGTCCGTCTGTACCCTTAAGCATGAGGCCGGGCTGCGTCGGTAAGGTTGCAGGATAAAACCGCGTTGAGACCGTACTTGCTGCTACCGGAGGAACTGTAGGAGTTCCTACGGACATGAGCCGAGATCCAGCCACTACATTCTGCCCTGCGCTCACATTTAGACCCGCACCCAAATTCCCTTGGATTGTTGCATTATCATCTACAAACACGCCGCCGCCCCATATACTCATACTGCCGGCGATATCTAAATTTCCGATGGTTGAATTTCCATTGACATGAAGATGGCCGAGAATTGTTTGATTCCCCGTTACAAGTACCTGATCAAAAGTCGGCATAATTCTATCACTCCTTCCTTTTTACTATCCATTCTATGTAATTGCTTCTCTTTTGCTATATAGCAAAAGTACAATTCAATGGCTATTTCAATAGAGAATGATAGTCTGCCTAATCAAGAAAGCTGCATTGCTTCCGCCAGCAATTGATATGTCACCAGCCTCTGCTCGTAGCGGGCGGCACGGGTTGCGATCAGCAGGCTGCTGGATTGTGTACGCTCACTCAGCCTGATGAGTTCTTCCCTTACCTTCTCCGGGTTCCCGACAATGACTGGATATTCAGCAGCAGGGAGACCTGGAGACGACTTCTCCTGATGCTTGACGGAAGCTTGTTCCTTCCAGGAATGGGCTTCTTCCGTCGTTGGAGCACAGATCACACTGACTGCGATGAAGGCCTGAGGTCTAACCATACTTTTGGAAGGAACAAAATTTGCCGTATATCTCTCAATCATCTCTGCCCCGTCGTGCTCACTCATAAATTGGCCAAATACATAACCTGTTCCTAAACTTGCAGCATAGTCTGCACTCTTCACATTCGTGCCAAGCATCCACAGACCGGGGCCGCTGACCGGGACTGGCTTCGCAGCCACTACTTCCCCTTCATAGGTATACTCCCCTTGAAGGAGCTGCTGGAGCTCCTTGACCCGATCCGGATATTCCGCCACCTTCTGCAGAAAATTGCCCGCCAGAGCCATCGATAGATGGGCAGATCCGCCGGGAGCACGGCCAATGCCAAGCTCGATTCGCCCAGGGTACAGGGTAGAGAGCAGGTTATATCTTTCTGCCACTAGAATTGGATGATGATAGGGCAGGAGTACTGCTCCTGAACCAAGCTTAATCTGATGAGTCCGGGCCCCGATATGGGATAGCAGCACTTCCGGGCTTGCCGATTCAACGCCTGGCAGATTGTGATGCTCTGAGGTCCAATACCTTGCATACCCGAGACGATCTCCTTCCATTGCCAGCTCTACCGATCGGCGAATCGCCTCTTCCGGTGAGCTGTCCATGAGGCTTGGCACAAGATCCAGTATGCCGAGTTCTATTCGCTTCGTTTCCATCATGATGTAATCTCCTTATCTGCTTAGTCCAGGTCATATATAGAGCCGACCTTCAGTCCATAGAGCTCGTTATATATCTTCTCGGCAAAAGCATCCGTCATCCCCGCAATGTAATCAATAATCATATGCTCCCAGGTCCATATCGGGCTCAGACGAGCCTGATCCTTCTCATACCGCTGCAGCCAGTCGGTTGGAATAATGGCCTTCGAAGTAACCGGATCATTGAAGGCATGCCAGAGTCTGCGGATGATCCACTCGCTTCTTTTTTGCTGGCGCTGGACTCTTAGGTCCTTGATCATCGTCACCCACGCGAAGCTCTTCAGCACACTAACGGTACGAAGCATATCGAGGTCTTCCTTTCCTTCCTTTATAAAGGTAACCTTCTTCCAGTCGCCCGTATCAATAATTCCCAGAGCCGCTACGAATAAGCTGACCCAATACGCTTTGACCTCCCGCCGAGTACGGGAATAGTCATGATCACAGCCCGGAAGCTTCTCATTCCAAATCCGCAGGAATTCGTTCAGTACCTCATCTACTTTGGGCTCAATCTTCTCAGGCATCCATCCCATCCAGAACGGATCATCCAAGGTCATAATCTTGTCTACGATCAGTCTTTTGACATAAGGATCGTGCAGGAAGTGCTCATGCACCTCAATCTTTCCAGCCTTGATTCCGTCCTCCAGATCATGCGCGGAATACGCAATGTCATCACATAGATCCATCAGCTGCGCTTCCAAGGTCTTCTGGCCTGCCGGTATGCCCCATTCGCTGCGTATCTCCTTAATATAGCTCCATTCATGATGGTACATGCCCTTCCTGTTCTCCGTGCCGGGATAAGGATATTTATTGATGCCCAGGAGCACCGCATCCGATAGATTAAGGCCGTCTATATTCTCACGCTTCTCCAGAAACATAATCAGCCTGAAATTATGGGCGTTCCCTTCAAAGTGCTCGTATTTCCGGCGCATCGTCTCTTCTACGGTCCGATACTGATGATTCGAGGATTTCCCTGTTCCGCTGGGATCTACAATCGACAAGGTCTTATCCTCAATCAAGTCGTTCAGAATGCTCCCCAGCACTTCCTCCCCTTTATGACCGAACGGAGGATGTCCAAAATCATGGGCGATCGAGGCGCATTCGACGACCTCCGGATCGATAACAAGTCCCGGATTATCGGCACGAAGCTCTTCAACATCGGGGTAGCGTCTTAAGAGACTCTTGGCTGCTTCGCGCGCAATCTGGGCCACCTCAAGTGAATGTGTCAGCCGTGTCCGATAATAGTCACCTGTTCCGGCTCCAAACACCTGGGATTTGCCCTGCAGTCTTCTAAAGGTTGGGGAATGGATCAAACGGGAATAGTCGCGTTCATACGTCGCCCTTGATCCTTCCGATTTATTAAGTTCAGCATATTGTCTATGTTCTCTCAGCTTCTCCATATAACTCCTCCAATGATTTGAACGTTCCACTTGTATAAGAATGAATCCTATCTCTTCATTTATTTATTACCCGAAATCATTTCATAATGCCTTTAGCTGCTGTAATCAATGCTAAGAATTCTACAATTGTACATTATTAAATGTGCAGAATTCGAATTGTGAAATTGTATCCAGTATAACCCCAATACGTATCATTTTCACTAGTTACACTTCTTCCACTATATTAAGCACTTACAGAAATAAGCCGCTTCTCGACAGGAGAGGCGACTTATCTCAGCTACAATCGTCTGTACTCTGCAACCCCTGCTCCTTACCTTCTTCCGAACAGGCTTGAGATCGCAATTAACAATCGTGTCTTTAATGTCTTATTTACAACCGACTTCTCTGACCCATTATTATAGAATGAAGGCTGCCGCTCATGTCCTAGATAATGTAGCTTCAGTTCTTCCATACGTACCATGTTTACCATCATTTCTTCTCTCATCCGTAACCCTCTCCCTGTTCCTCTATTTGAACTCATTGTACCGGTAATCCAGCTGTTCAACGTCGGCTTAGGGTCTGAACTGCAAGCATGAAAATGACTCCGTCTCGAGACGGAGTCATCATGACCCTACCTGCTTCGTTATTCAGATGCGCGTACATCGCACAGGAACAGATCAGGATCTGGAATAGAAACTTACCGCAAAGGGATAATATGGTATACTTCGAGCTATTTTGTAACAATTTGTGAAAAAAAGAGCCTCACGTCACGTTGGCGGCAGATATTTTACATAAATGATGAAGATTATATTTAATTTCTCTGATAGAATGTGCTTAAGTTAAAATTTGGGAGGGTTGGCCATCTATGTTTAAATGGAAAACAGCAATTTCTTCAGCTGCGGCTACTGCACTATTATTTAGTTCTTTAGGACTTGCCAGCGCCGCTTCAGAAACAACAGGTTCTGTTACTACTCCGGACAACAGCGGGACACACATTACACTATTACATACGAATGATTCACACGCCCGTGCAGTCGAGTCTTCACCAAATATGGGCTACGCTAAGGTAGCAGGGATCTTTGACAAATACCGTGCTGAGAACCCGAACACCCTGTTTCTTGATGCAGGGGACGCTGTACATGGAACGACCTTTGCTACGCTGGTAAATGGAGAGAGCATTATAAAAGTCATGAACGAGATGGGGTATGACGCCTTCGTTCCTGGCAATCATGAATTCAATTATGGCTGGGAGCATCTAGTTACACTGACTGACAAGCTTAATTTCCCAACGATCAGTGCTAACGTAAGACTCAAAACCGATGGGACAAGCCTGTACGAGCCTTACATTATTAAAGAAGTCGATGGAGTCAAGATCGGTATCATTGGATTGACGACACAAGAGACAGCCTATAAGACGAATCCTAAGAACGTGGAGGAGATCGATTTTACCGATCCTTCAGATGAAGCTCAAAAATATGTAGATGAAATTCGCGATGAAGTGGATGTTGTCGTTATGCTTGCTCATATCGGTCAAGATGATTCAGATATGGACAACTCCTTTGACATTTTGGATGAAGTGGACGGCATTGATATCTATATCGACGGACACAGCCACACCGTGCTTGAGGACGGCCTCGTTGCAGACAATGGCACACTCGTTGCAAGCGCCGGCGAATATACGAATTATGTCGGTGTGGTTGATCTATGGGTAGATGAAGGCAAAGTCGTCTCCAAGAAAGCAACCTTGATTGATGAGACTGAAGCTGCTGGCATCGCCCCTAACGAGAAAGTAGCCGCACTTGTTGCTTCTGTGACGGAAGAGCAAGCCCCAATTCTGGATGAAGTCGTAGCTACCATCTCCACGGATCTGGAAGGCACACGCGAGAAGGTTCGTGCAGGCGAGACGAATCTGGGTGATCTGATCGCGGATGCGCTTCGTGAAGTATCTGGCGCTGATATTGCCCTTACCAATGGCGGCGGAATTCGTGCTTCGATTGAGAAGGGTGAGGTAACTAAAGGCGAGGTTATTACTGTTCTGCCATTTGGCAATCAGATCGTTACTTTGAATGTTAAAGGCGAAGACGTCATTGCCGCACTGGAAAATGGGGTAAAAAGCTACCCTGAAACGAGCGGCGGATTCCCGCAAATCTCCGGCTTCAGCTTTAAGATCGATCCAGCCAAGGAGCCAGGAAGCCGCGTGCATTCCGTAATGGTAGGCAGCGAGCCAATCGATCCTGAAGCAACTTACACACTCGCAACGAATGATTTCACTGCCATCGGCGGTGACGAATATGAAATGTTCACCAAGTATGCTCAAGCTGGTATGTACGGCTCCCTGGACGAAGCATTGATTACACATCTGCAGAAGCTGGGAAGCGCGGCTGTAACGACAGACGGACGGATCGCAGAAGCGGCAGCTCCAACAGTAACCACTCCTGTAGAAGAGACACCGGCTCCAGAAGCACCGGTTGAAGAGGAACAACCAGATACAACGACTAAACCAACGAAACCAACAACACCATCTGTCCAGGAACCGAAGGTATATGTCGTTAAATCCGGTGATACGCTCTACTCCATTTCGAAGAAACATGGCACAACCTGGCAAACGATTCAAAAGCTCAACAAGATTAAAAACGCTCACTGGATTTATCCGGGTCAGACATTAAAATTACCTTCTGCTTCATAAAAACGCGCGATCTATAGATCAAAAGTCATCCTTAAATGACCTTAACTCCTAAAAAAATTCTAAAAATTTTCAAAAAACTATTAATATCCTTAACAAAGATCCGATATTATAGTTATATAGTAATTATTTAGGAGTGAATAGAGTGTGACATATGTAATATTTTACGTATTGTATAGGTACTAAGTCACACCAACCCATTAATTCATCATTATAGCAAACCCACGAGATAAGTTAGACGAAGAATATCATATGACGACATTAGATTTTCACCTAAGTTTGATGCGATTCAAGAAAAGTCCTGAACTCTAAGTTCAGGACTTTTCTCTGTTTCTAGTCATTTAAGTTCTGCGAGCAAAAAATGATAGATTGCCTCTATACCAAGCAAGGTTAGGATATATGGCAGGGTCAAATCTTGCAGAATCGAATATATTATATTATCTAATCTGACTCTCACAAATAGGGTATAACATGCTGCTTCACCAGATCCATAATTTCTGCTAGAGAACAGCTGGACGCCAGAATTCCTTCAGGCTTCGTTTCGGTATAGAGCTTGCATTCCACCCGCCCGTCAGCAGCTTCTCTTCCTACAATAATTCTTAGCGGTATCCCGAACAAATCAGCATCCTTGAATTTGACTCCCGGCCGTTCATTGCGATCATCGACCAGGATTTCGAGCCCCAGCTTAGACAAGGCTGTCTCCATCTCCTCAGCAAGCTTCATTTGAACCGCATCCTTGCTTGATACAGGAATAATATGCACATGATACGGAGCGATCGCGCAAGGCCAGTGCATCATACCATCCTCGGCATATTGCTCTGCCACTGCTCCCACTAAACGCGACACGCCAATTCCGTAGCATCCCATGATCATCACCTGCGGCTGCCCTTGCTGATCCAGGACAGAGGCACCCATTGCATCACTGTATTTTGTACCTAATTTGAATATATGACCTACTTCGATCCCTCGCTCGAAGGACAGCGCTGCTCCGCATGAGGGACAAGTATCACCGTCGGCTGCATTTCGCACATCATGAACTTCATCCCAAGTGAAATCCAGTCCAGGAATAGACCGAACGTAGTGATAGTCCTGCTCTCCAGCCCCTGTGACACTCGTCGTCATCTTCGTAACCGCATGGTCTGCAATGACGGTCATCGATAGATCATAGGGGCCAAGATATCCAACAGGCAGATTAAGTTCTCTGCTCATTTCTTCCGGCATGAGTTCAAGGGTCTGTGCTCCCAGCACCTTCTGCAGTTTAATCTCATTGACCTCATGATCGCCGCGAATAAGCACAGCTATAGGCCTGCCATCTGCCACATATAGTAAGGTCTTGACTACATCTTGAGCTTCTATTTTCAAAAATTGTGTTATTTCGCGAATGGTCTTCATTCCCGGTGTGTGTACCTTCACCTTAGCTGTAGTTCTGTGCTGCTCTTGCGCTGTATCCAGAGCCATGCTGATATCACGACTCGGAGCCATTCCATACCCAGCCTTCTCCAAATTAGCAGCATAGTCGCAGTGGGAACAGAAAACAATGGTATCTTCACCTATGTCCGCTAGCGCCATATACTCATGAGTCTCACCACTGCCTCCAATCGTCCCGGCATCGGCTTCAACCTGCTTGAATCTCAGACCCAGACGTGTGAATATGCGGGAGTAAGCCTCACCCATTGCTGTATATGTCGTATCCAAATCCTCATATGTCGATGAGAACGAGTATGCATCCTTCATCGTAAATTCACGGCCACGGAGCACACCAAATCGTGGTCTTCGCTCATCCCGATATTTGGTACTGATTTGATACAGTGTAACGGGCAGCTGGCGGTAGCTCTGCACATTATCACGTACAAGCGATGTAATGACTTCTTCGTGAGTAGGCCCCAGTGCAAAAGGGCGTTCATGCCGATCTTGCAATCTCATCAGCTCTGGTCCATAATCGTCTGATCTTCCGGATTCGTCCCACAGCTCGAGTGGCTGCAACGAAGGCAGCAAGGTCTCTTGTGCACCAATACGGTCCATTTCTTCACGAATAATTCGCTCAATCTTAAGAAGCACTCTTCTCCCCAGCGGTAAGAAGCTGTACACTCCAGAAGCCGTCTGACGAATCATTCCTGAGCGAAGCAGCAGTTTGTGACTGCTGATCTCCGCTTCTGCAGGCGCTTCTCTTAAGGTTGGGGCGAGCAGCTGACTTTGTTTCATACCGATGTTCCTCCTTGTGTGTGTATTACAACGCAAAAAAAGACACTCTCGTCAGGGACGAAAGTGTCGTGGTACCACCCTAATTTTAATCTTGCTCGAAATCGTCCGGGCATGCCCTTTCTTCAAAGCGAGATCCTCTGCGCTGGCTTAACGTGCCGAGCTTCCGGCAGATGAATACAAACAAAATATCGTACCCATATGCAGCTCCAAGGTAGGAGTATAAGAAGCTTACCTGGAGATCTCTCAGCACTAACGGATCTCTTCTCTGACAGGAGGCTATTAGCATATACCATGTCCTTGTTCATTGCTGTTCACATTTTACAGAGCAGAATAATAGATTTACTGATTATTGTCAATCCTTTTCCATATAACGTGCTGTAGTTCTATCATTCTAAACACAAAGTGGAAAGAAAATACGCTGACAGTCTTGCAGCTACCAGGTAATATAGTATACAGGCCTCATCTCAAGCAGAAAGGAGTTATTGATCATGTTAAATTATATTATTTATGACTTGGAATTTACCGTTAGTCGAAGCACACGCTACACATCCGAAATTATTGATATCGGTGCAGTCAGGGTAGCTCCCGTAGGTGAAGACGGCACACTGGCTGTAATGGATACATTTCATACGTATGTAAGACCTTCTAATAAATCGGTGCTCTCTGCGGACACCATCCAGTTTACAGGCATTACACAAAAGGATATCGACGCAGCTCCGCTGTTCCCTGAAGCAGTGAAGGAGCTCATTAACTGGCTTCCTGAATCCTACTTTCTATGTTCATGGGGTCCGGATGATAAGAGCAAATTCGTCTCCCACTGCCGCACGCACCAAATGAAGGTCAACTGGATTATGAATCATAATGATGTACAGAAGCAAATCTCCCGCATCCTGCGCAAAGAAGGCGGTCCACGTCAGCTTGGTCTTAGTCAGGCCCAAATGCTATGCGGCATCGAGTTCGACGGAACGCAGCACCGGGCACTGGATGACGCTCTGAATACAGCCAAAGTATTCATCCATCATTTCAACCAGCTCAAGCTGGAGCAGAATAATGCTGCCGAAGAGGAAGGAACCAAATCCAAGCTCGTATATTCCAGCGGAGATGAAGACAAGCACAATCCATTTGGAGATCTGGCAAAATTGCTGGGATCATCCGATTCGTGATATTTATTATATCAAGCCTCTATACTACCCTCATTCTCATACAGCGCCAGCCAAGTCTTGAGCCTCTCTCGCAATTCATTCCGATACTGCGGGGGCTCGAGAATTTCCGCATCTGATCCATATTGGACCAGCCAGTCCATGAACTCCTTGTGATCATTCAAGGTTATCTCAAGAAGCAGGCTTCCTCCTGGCTCCTCTATTAACACGGGTTGTACCAGCATCTCACTTCTTCTGACCCGATCTGCGGCATGCGGCTTAAATCGAACCCTGTATGTAGTGTGCTCGTTACCTTTATGTACAGACCATGTTTCTTTGAAAAACGATTGCAGCTCCGCTGTTTCGCGCCGGAATGTCTGTGTCATGATATCTACCTCTCTGATACAGCTCATCCGCAGTGCTTCAACACGATTTGTTTGATGGCAATGACCGATTACATAAAAATGATGCTCCTTCGGAAGCAGATAATAGGGATCTATTCTTAACCGGTCGCCAGATCCTCCATCGATATGTCCCTCTGTTCCTTTAGCTGGCGACGAGTACGTCACTTCCATCGTATTCTGAAAGACAGAAGCTTGAACGATGGACACGAGCACCTTCTCATCCTGCTCATTGTCATAACCGGCTCCCAGCTTCATAACCGCTGCAAATTGCTCGGCCCATTCCACTCGTTCATTATTTTTCTTAAGGCTTGCAGCCATGACCTTCTCATAAGCACTTTCAAAAGCAGAGGGCAGGATCGGCTTAATCTGATCCATCTTCTCCGCTACTTTTGCAAAGGCTGCATCTTCTTCCTCTGTCCAGTTCAGCGGATAAAGTGCAAATCTGCTAATAAACTGATAGCCCCGGCCATGTCCCATATTTACAACCGGAATGTGCATTGCACTTAGGGCATCCATATCTCTGTAGATGGTGCGCTCCGTCGTCTCACAGCGTTCAGCAAGCTCTCTGGCCAAGATACCAGGCTTCGCTTGTACCAAGGTAATAATGCGCATTAATCGAATAAGTCGCTCTGTCATGCGTATCCTCCTACAACGATAAACTTAACATTTTAAAATGAACTCATGTGCTATAGACCTATATTCATATAGTCCATTCTATCTAGTGATATCCTTATCGTCATCCTTTAACATAGTGCTTTAGACTTATATCGGTTATTACCCTTTATTTCATTATGTATAACTTCATACGATAATAAACGCTGCAGACAACGGATGATCTTTCTCTATATTGTTCGTGTTCGAATTCATTATTTAGCTTGCTTCTCTATGAAATCTTCATCATCTTCTTCAAGATAATAGGTACCGGATGATTCTCTGACTGTGTCGCTATGTTCATCATTTAATTTCTCATATGTCATTTGATAATATTCGCCTAACTGAATCAGAATCTGAGCTTCGCGGTAATATTCTAAATCTCCCGATCTAACAGCCATAATCAGCAGTTCATCGGTATGCCGCTTAATGATTTCGCAGCCTTCTTCTGTTCTTCCTCTTTCAAAAGCGCGAAGTGCCTGCTTCATGATTCCCGTCGTCTCGCTCAGCTTGACATGTTTTTGAACTCTCGGATCAGGCTGCTTGTTCATAAGTCCCAAGTGAGCTGAAATTTGCAGATAGATCTGCTCCCTGCGCAAGAGAACGCGCTGTTCCTGTTTCGATTTGAAGGCACTCCAGTAGGCGGAGCATACTGATTTTTTACCGGCAGACTGTGAAGATACTCCCAGCTCAAGCAGTAATGTTTTGGTTTTTCCTTTATAAGCGCTTCCCATTTGCAAGACCCAGCCTGCATCCGTTTCCTTCGCTCTTGCTCCGTGTACGGCTCTGATAATGACCCCGTCTTCCGGCTTAAGCAGCAGCTCTACATCACGATATAAGAGCTTGGGCGTGAGCTTGGATTGTCTCTTGGCAGGAGGACCGCTGCGCCACTCCATCAGCAAATACAGTGAGTTTTCTCCAGAGACAGAAATTACTTCACGATTCCAGGTGCAAAATACGTCCAATATCGAACTCATCATTTCTCCTCCCCTGTAAGGCTTTTCTTAATACTAACAGTTCAAATCGACAACTGATTGTCACGGAACATATGTTCGGTACAAAATATTGCAAAAAAATGTGACTTTACGCGATTCGGCTTTGTAAATTCGACTCAAAACGACAAAAAAACCACCAATCTCCAAGATCAGTGGTTATAATGAGTGAATTCATATGTGTCGTTTAGACGGCCAATACTTTATCTTCGGTATTCAATCGCTCGTGATCAATGGGAGCAAGTGTATAGCCGTCGAATACATATCCGCTTCCTACCGGTTTTCCATTTACTGTAATCATAATCGTCTTGTGTACTTCTTTTTCCATTTGATTGTTCATCATTGTTATCGTTCTCCTTCTATTATCCTTACGTTCTCATTTGTTATATATGTTGTTTCGATTCATATCATTAGGAAATCATTCAATCGATGGTGATGAGCTGAGCGTTCGTGCCGTTCCTTCTTCTACTTACCCTCTTAATCACAAGATTAAACAAGAACATTACAAACTTTTCATTAGCAAACGATGGGGAAATATGAAACAATTAAAAAGAAAATCTCGTATAAAATAACAGATTTCGCTAGACTCACAACGGGTAACAACCACTTGTATGTACTCTGAAAATAAGGTGGTGATTGGATGAGAAATACAGGAATGAAGCTGTCACTTCTCACAATGGTCCTATACAGTATCACACTATTCATATCTGATGCCCGAACACATGCGGGCTTTTGGGAGAATCTATATAACGGTTACGAGCAGTACTCTAAGCTCCCTGAGGAAGTCAATCAATTGCAGCAAAGCTATGAGCAGACGATGAATGAGCTGAACAGCGCCAAACAAAACATGGAGGCCTTCCAGGAGAGAAACGAAGACCTGATTCAGCAGAATGAGGAGCTCATGAAGCAGAATGCCAATCTGAATCAGCTGGTTTCACAGATGCAGCAGGCCGAGGCTGATCGTAAGGCTGCGCAGCAGAAAGTTATCAATACGGCGATTGTGGGCGTCCTGCTCATTATCGGGTATTTTGTGTTCATCCGAGTGATTCGGTTCCGCATGCGCCGAGCTTCAAGACACTAGATCCCGCCAGGATTACAGTGCACACAATGACAATCAATCGATTAGAGGAGATTATCTCGATCAATGCAAATCTCACAAAGTATGGATGCGCCGGGTATGTCCGGTCAAGCAGCAACCTTTTCACTGACGGAGCAAGACAAGATTCATATCCTTCACCCTCAGCAAATCGTTGCCTATCGGGGGCCCTCAAGCGGTCGGAACGATCGTTTGACGAACATCCAGGGCATGTACCGCAAAAGAAAGCTGATCCGCTCTGAAATGAGCGGGCCTTGCCAGTTTGTATGTGCCCTCCCTCCGGGTATTACGATGAAAAGAATCGACCTGGATGAGCACAGCGATCTGCTGTACGATTTTCGGCATTTACTATTTTATAGCGATGGAATTGAAATGCAGACCCGCATTCTCAAGCTGAAGAACATGCTCATTACCCGGGATGCGATCAAGATGAAATTTTCCGGCAAAGGTACGATCGGGATCCTGACCCAAGGACAGGTCTGTGAACAAGAGCTTCATCCAACCGCTCCGTTATATGTGGATGCAGGCAGCATCATTGCCTATCCGGAGAATGCGAAGCTTGAGCTCACGGTGTACGGCAATCACCTTGCCAGTCAGCATATGAACTACCACTGGAAGATGACCGGTCACGGAACCGTTCTGTTCCAGGCCGGCCGGGAGAATCAGAAGCTGGAGAACGATATTAATGATGAAGGCTTCTTTAAGCGCTTGATGCGTGAAATGCTGCCCTTTGGCAATGTGTGGATTAAGTAAAATGTGGATAACGAAAAATAGCTTCTAATGTTCGTTTTTTCTGATATAATACTTACTGGAACTTTTGTTATGATCAGCTCATATGACAACTGAAAATTGAAATCCATGGATGAGATCCATGGGAGAGGTTCGCGAACTCCCTCTATAAAAAACTATACAGATTGTCAAAGATGAACTTTAAATTTACTGTCTGGGCCTGTAACCTGACTGATTGCTGTAATACAGCTTGGTTAGAGCTACCCTGGATTGTTTTTTTCTTATGCCTGTCATCTTGAAACGTCAATCTATATATGAGCCCTGCCCATAGAGCAGAGGCCTGTTTTTTGTTGAACGAGTTAGGGAACCTCTCTTTTCTTCCTTTGAAGCGTACTGTATTTACGGCACGCAAATTCTAGAAGATGGAGAGGTTTTTTTATGTTTAAAAATGAAAAAGCAATCGTCGTATTCAGCGGCGGTCAAGATAGCACGACCTGCCTGTTCTGGGCGAAGAAGCATTTTGCTGAAGTGGAGGTCGTTACCTTTGACTACGGACAGCGGCACAAGCTGGAGATCGA
This sequence comes from Paenibacillus urinalis, assembly GCF_028747985.1. Lineage (NCBI taxonomy): Bacteria > Bacillati > Bacillota > Bacilli > Caryophanales > Paenibacillaceae > Paenibacillus > Paenibacillus urinalis. The sequence goes on along the minus strand of NZ_CP118108.1, from coordinate 1,223,920 downwards.
GGTAGCTGCCGAGATCGCCCGCGATCTTGATGTAGAGCAAACCGTGCTTGATATGAGCCTGTTGAACCAGCTCTCGCCGAATGCACTTACACGCAGTGACATTGAGATTACACAGGAAGAGGGACAGCTGCCGAGTACTTTTGTAGACGGCCGAAATCATCTCTTCCTGAGCTTCGCGGCAGTAATGGCGAAGCAAAAAGGCGCACGTCATATAATTACAGGCGTATGCGAAACGGATTTCAGCGGCTATCCGGATTGCCGTGATGTGTTCGTCAAATCGCTGAACGTCACGCTCAATCTGGCGATGGACTATGAGTTTGTCATTCATACGCCGCTCATGTGGCTGAACAAAGCCGAAACATGGGCGCTATCGGATGAGCTGGGTGCATTTGATTATGTACGCGAGCGTACATTGACCTGCTACAACGGCGTTATAGGTAGCGGCTGCGGAGAATGTCCTGCCTGCAAGCTGCGCCAAGCAGGACTTGATGAATATTTGACTGAACGAGGCGGTGCAAAGTGATGAGACCAGAACCCGGCACATTTCGGATTGTAGAACGGCTGCAGCGTATAGGTGAGGACATTCAGCAAGAGCAGCTCCGCTATCACCGGAAGCGGGTCCTTGTCAGCAAGGAGTTTACCTTTGACGCGGCGCATCATCTGCACTGCTATGAGGGAAAATGCAAGAACCTGCATGGCCATACCTATAAAGTCGTCTTCGGTATCAGCGGTATTCCTGGAGAGACGGGAATCACCGTGGACTTTGGAGATGTCAAAGAAATTTGGAAGACACAAATTGAAGGCTATCTCGATCATCAATATTTGAACGAAACACTGCCGGCCATGAATACAACGGCGGAAAATATGGTGGTCTGGATCTATGAACAAATGGAAGCTGCGCTTCAGAGTGAGCCGTACAAAACACAAATCGAAGGTGGACGGACCGAATTTGTGAGATTATTCGAGACACCGACCAGCTATGCGGAAGTCAGACGGGAGTGGATGCTTGATGAGTAGCACAGATTTATCATCAGCTTCGGCCGAGCGGACAGCTCCGGCTCATCGTCCGATCCCTGTACTCGAAATCTTTGGCCCTACCGTTCAAGGAGAAGGGATGGTCATCGGGCAGAAAACGATGTTCGTCAGAACCGCCGGTTGTGATTACCGCTGCTCATGGTGTGATTCGGCGTTTACCTGGGATGGCAGTGCCAAGGATCAGATTCGTCTGCTGAGCAGCGAGGACATCTGGAGTGAGCTGACCACCATTGGCGGTAACCGTTTCTCCCACGTGACGATCTCCGGAGGGAATCCGGCCTTACTGCCTCAGATGGGAGAGCTCGTGAAGCTGCTGCAAGCTAGAGGCATTCGAACAGCTGTCGAGACTCAAGGCTCCAAGTGGCAGGACTGGCTGATGGATATCAGTGAAGTCACATTATCTCCGAAGCCGCCAAGCTCAGGAATGACAACCGATTGGCAGAAGCTTGATGAGATCGTTCAGCGGCTTGCAAACCGTACGAGTGACAAAGCTTACAGCCTGAAAGTCGTCATATTTGATGAACAGGATCTGGAGTATGCACGTGAAGTGCATAAGCGCTATCCGGAAGTATCCATGTACTTGCAAACAGGTAACCCGGATGTGACCACAGGTGATGTAGAGAACCACGCCTCTTCCCTGCTGCATCGATATGAGTGGCTGATCGACCGAACGATGGAGCTGCCTGATATGAATGAGGTGAGGGTGCTTCCACAGCTGCACACGCTAGTGTGGGGTAATAAGCGTGGAGTTTAGCGTCACCTATTACAGCAGTGAGGTTTTGGATGAAGTACGACTTTTGACGCAGTCAACCGGAGTGATTCACCATTGACCGAACGCTTCTACATCGGGCCAGCGAGCCTAATATCGGCGAGCAGTGCCCACTAGCACACAATAATAAATGCGGAGCAATTTTCAGTATATGCAGTGAGGTTTTTGGATGAAGAACGACTTTTGACGCAGTCAACCGGAGTGATTCAGCCAAAAACCGAACGCTTTTCCTCGATAAATTGTTCCGCACCCAAGGAGAATGATGACAATGGCCGGACGCCAATCCGATGAACTGCAGGATATTACCCTGCTTGGCAACCAAGGAACAAAATACAATTTCGAATATGACCCTGACATCCTGGAGACCTTCGATAACAAGCATCCTTACCGAGACTACTTCGTGAAATTCAACAGCCCGGAGTTCACAAGCCTGTGCCCGATTACCGGACAGCCGGACTTTGCGACCATCTATATCAGCTACATTCCAGACATTAAAATGGTCGAGAGCAAATCGCTGAAGCTGTATCTGTTCAGCTTCCGCAATCATGGAGATTTCCATGAGGACGTAGTCAACATTATCATGAACGATCTCATCAAGCTAATGGACCCGCGTTACATTGAGGTATGGGGTAAATTTACGCCAAGAGGCGGAATTTCCATCGATCCATACTGTAACTATGGTCGTCCGGGAACCAAGTATGAGGAGCTGGCTACGCAGCGCTTGTTCCAGCACGATATGTACCCGGAGAAAATCGATAACCGTTAATCGAGATTCCAAGCTAACCGGTGTATGGAGCCGTTTCACTTTGCAGTGAAGCGGCTCCTTTTGCTATTTACCGTTATTCGGGCATTGCAGGTTACGTAATTTTTGCCATATGATGAGAGGATCTTAGATGCTTACGGTTGTTCATTTAACTATGCAGGGGATGGTTGGCGTCCATTACACCTCATCCTGTCTTCCCTGTACCTCAAAGGAGACCATCACATGTCACTCAATTCATTAACTAAAGCCGGCGGTTCTGGCGCCCGGCTGCTGCCGCGTCCGGGCAGTGATCCGCAGACTACCATTTTCCCTATTCTGATTGCCATTGGTCTTGTGCATCTGCTCAATGATTCGGTGCAATCCGTCATTCCCGCGATCTTTCCAGTGCTGCAGGACAACATGGGGATCAGCTACAGCCAGATGGGGTGGATCGCATTCGCCCTGAATATCACCGCTTCGATCATGCAGCCGGTCGTAGGTTATTTCTCCGATAAACGGCCAACGCCGGCGCTGCTTCCGATCGGTATGGCTTTTACCTGCTCAGGCATGATCTTCCTCGCCTTTGCCAATAGTTATCTGGCGATTCTGCTTGCGGTAATTATGGTCGGATTAGGCTCGGCCGCCTTCCATCCCGAGGGCTCCAAAGTATCCCATATGGCGGCAGGCAATCGCCGCGGTTTGGCACAATCCATCTTTCAGGTTGGAGGTAACGCGGGCCAGTCACTGGCACCGCTTCTAACCCGCTGGGTGTTCATTCCTTTTGGTCTCATGGGCTCACTTGGCTTCGCCGCTCTGGCGGCGGTCGGTATCGCCGTTCAGATCTACATCGCAAGATGGTACGGAAGAACCCTTCGAAGTGCAGGCTACGCCAAGAAAAAGGCCAATGCCGGTGTCATAAATCCAGCAGTGAAGAACAAGATTATGTACGCCTTTGTCGTCCTGGTTCTGCTCGTATTTGTACGGTCTTGGTATATCTCATCGATCGGCAGCTACTATGCCTTCTTCCTGAAGGATGCCTTTACGCTTTCGACGGAAGATGCACAGATTTTTATTTTCTTGTTCCTGGGAGCAGGTGCAGTGGGTACCTTCCTGGGCGGTCCGCTGGCTGACCGTTTCGGTAAGCGTAATGTCATTCTGGCGTCTATGGCGCTGGCCTCTCCGCTTGCACTGATTCTGCCCTATGCGAATCTGTTCTGGACAGGGGTACTGCTGACGATCATCGGATTTATCATGCTGTCCAGCTTCTCCGTAACCGTCGTCTATGCCCAAATGCTCGTACCCGGCAAGATCGGTACCGTATCCGGCATGATCACAGGTCTTGCCTTTGGACTCGGTGGACTTGGCTCACTGGTACTTGGCAACTGGATCGACGCAGCAGGAATTCACACGGTGATGTTCGTCTGCAGCTTCATGCCGCTGCTGGGTATTCTCACCTTCCTATTGCCAACCGATAAACGTCTCGCCTCCTGGACGGATCATCCCGCCTCCTAAGGAAATACTAGAATTGTATATGTAACGTAGCAGAGCGCTCGGGAATCATCCCGGGCGCTTTTAATTCTGCGGGCCGCAACCATGCTGTAATAGAAAATGGCTTATGCCATTCCCTCTGTTTATGATATTCCCGCTCTGTTATTTCGCCTTTGTTACTTATCGCTGCTATTCCTCTTGCTATCGTCGAGAGGCCGCTTCTTTACTATTAGTGATATAAGCAATTGCACAATGATAAATATAATACCTATGATAATGAATGGAGCAGGGATACCTGCCGTCATCATAAAAAACACAATCACCAGTCCAATCAAAGTATAAAAGAGACGATGTCCAGCCCTTCGCCTAGCATTCTTCACCTCTGCACTCCCTTCGCTTAAGAAGTGATATTACTAACGTTAAACCTATAACGCTAATGGATCGCAAAGGTTGCACGAAAAAAATTCATTTCGCATCAATTGTGCGATATTGTCCCGGAGCGAGTCCTGTCCACTTTTTAAAAGCATGCTGAAACGCACTGTCCTCCGAAAAATGAAGCAAAAAAGCAATGTCCGCAATGGATTGCTCCGGCTCCTTAAGATATCTAAGCGCCAGCTCCTTGCGAATATCATTGAGCAGCCTTCTATAAGTCGTATTCTCCTGCTGAAGCCTAGCCTGAAGCGTTCTCGTGCTCATATGAAAATGTGCCGCAGCATCCGATATGCCCGGGAGCCTGACCTTGAGCTGCTCCATCATCCACCTTGTGAGCTCATCCGTAAAGTGACGACCAGCCTTCAGCTTAAGGAGTACATCCGAGGTCCTCTCTTCAAACCATCCGGCGAGCCTGGCATCAGCATAAATCACCGGATACTCCAGTACTTCCTGAGGAAAATACAGACTCGTGTGCTCCTTATTAAACTCTGGCTGTACACCCAGCACTTCCCTGTATTCATCTCCGCTGTCCGGTGCCGGATGCATAAGGGTTATCCTGCTGAACTTGATGGTTCTGCCGCTAAGCCGGGTCATGATATGAACAAGCGAGCTCACCATATCGTCTACACAATGTCTAGATGGCGGATAGGACAGCTCTTCAAGCGATAAAGTCAGCACCGTCTCTGAACCCTGCCTAGAGAGCCGTATATCATAGCCGCTGCAGACCGTTGCATAATATCTTTGATAGGCGTGAATACATTCCTCAATGGTCCCTGAATGCACCATCGTATACCCCAGCACTCCAAGATCCGCCATCTCCATCTGAGAACCCTGGTGAAGTCCAAAATACGCATCCTCCAGAAGCTCTGCCGCCGCACAAGCCAGCTTCACATGCTGCTCTGCACCAATGCGGGCTTCCGGATCCTGCAGCAATCTGGGGTCCAGACCATTGTCACGGCAAAAGGTATCCACATCATAACCGGATAAAGAAACGGTCTTGATCATGGTATATAGCATCGTAATGGATATGCCGTATTCGACGATTTCCGCCACCTCCCTTAAATAAGCAGAACAGAACATGAATTCTGCGTGATAGATCATAAGTATAAATTCAAACTTCCTATATGATGAGTAACGAAGAACATTTCTCACGCATCCATTAGGAGGATTGAATGATATGAGTAAATCTCAACTACCCGTAATAACAATTATACTGGGACATCCTGATCTTGACAGCTACTGCAGCGCACTCGCTCAAGCTTATATGAAGGGAGCCAGAGAGCAAGGAGCGACCGTTCACTTACTTGAGCTCGGCAAGCTGAGCTTCAACCCCAACCTCAAATACGGATACAGACAACGCACCGAGCTGGAGCCGGACCTGCTGTATGCCCAGGAGATTATCAAACAATCGGATCACATTGTCCTGATCTATCCCCTATGGTGGGGCAGCATGCCGGCGCTTCTCAAAGGCTTCTTTGACCGGATTCTCCTTCCCCACTATGCCTATCTGCAGCGTCCGAACAGTCTGCTCTGGGATAAGCTTCTGACCGGCAAGACCGCTCATCTGATTGTCACGATGGATACTCCATCCTTGTATTATCGGCTCATATATGGAAGGGCAGGACACCGAGTGGTCACACAAGGTATATTCGGTTACTGCGGAATCAAGACACGTAAAATTACCGAAATCGGTCCAGTTAAAACCTCGACAGACGTTAAGAGGCAGCAGTGGCTGAGTAAAATCTACAAGCTTGGAGCCAAGCTCGCCTGACGTTACAGAAAAATTAAGCATCGAGCGATAGGATTGATTCGTATCCTGCTGTGGTTCCCATGCCGTTATCCACATGACCATGCGGGGTTGCTGTATGACTGAGAGTAAGTCTCTATTCCAGCTCTGCCAATCGTTTGAGCAAGCGGCGCTTCTTATACAGCATTTTCCCTGCTTCAGACACATCGGACAGCGTTCCTTTGTTGCTGATGGACCCGAATATAATCCCTGCAATGGGAATCATCTGAAACAGCTGCTTCCAGCCAAGACTGTCCCGATACGTATTGACCACTTCGCGCCAGCCCTGGATCTGGGATATGACCTCAGCATTCGTATGCTCTTCATCGAAGGTAGCGAGTTCGGTTAGGATCGCCTTCTTTCCGACGATGTCGGCGGAAGAGAACTGAAGACATTTGAGTACAAATACCCGTTCCATGGGATCATTCGGATCATAGCCATAACAGATGGCGATCTCTTGGAGCGTCTTGAGTGAATTGCCAAGAACCAGCGTCATGTCTGCAGCCATCGTAATAAATCCGCCGACCCCGGTAGCCGCACCACTTGCCGCTGCAAATTTCACGCGCTCTGAGATGATGTCATCCGCTACCTGGTCCATTACCAAGACAGGCAGGTGTGATACCTGTTCAAGTGAAATGGCAGAGGCCTCGTCATGGTCAGCATTCTCCTGCTTCTGGCCTTTGCCTGTTACACTTGCAGTGACGCTTGAAGCGGCTGTGCCCAGCTGTTTGAACAGCGTCTTCACACTGCCTTTCTTAACTTCTTTCTTAGTTGAGCCTTCCTGAGCTTCACCTTGCAGTATGTTATCAATCCGGCGAAGCACCGTTTTGGGGTTAACCAGAAATTTACCGCCATTCTGAATAAAAGCACCCATTTCATTCAGGACATCTCCCAGCTTGTCACGAATAATCTTTGGCGTCAGCTTATCCAGCATCACAAAGGGCAGCCGGCCAAGCTTTTCCCAAAAAAAGATATCCTTCTGCTCGTTCTCCCATTTCTCTATGTCAGCCAGTTGGCTCCTAAGTTCATCCGCATGTTCCATATTCATTAAGATGTCGTTCTCCTTCTATTCATTCCTCTTGAATTTCACAACAAGTATACGAGTTAGAATGGGAAAAGGATGCATTTCTATTCTTCATTTCCTGTTCACATTAGGTGTGATCCAAATCACAATTCGTCCCTTATGTCTCTTCTATACTTGAACTAATTCAACAGAGGGGGCTTTATTTATGTTAAGTACTCAAGATATCAAAATCATTCAATCCACGGTTCCTGTGCTCGAAGTGCACGGCAATGAGATTACACGGCGGTTCTATGAGCTGTTGTTTGAACATCATCCCGAGCTGCTCCATATATTCAATCATGCCAATCAGAGCCAAGGCAAGCAGCAAGCAGCACTAGCCGCGATGGTATACGCTGCTGCCAAATATATTGATCGACTTGAAACTGTACTGCCGGCTGTTACCCAAGTCGCCCATAAGCATCGCAGTCTCGGGGTAAAGCCTGAGCATTATCCGATTGTAGGCAAATATTTGCTGTTGGCCATCAAGGATGTACTAGGTGAAGCCGCTACAGATGAGATTATTGAGGCATGGGGTAATGCTTATCAGGTCATTGCCAATGTATTTATCCAAATGGAGGCCAAAATGTATGAGGAGGCTTCCGATCAGCCTGGAGGCTGGGAAGGCTTCCGTGCATTTGAGGTCATTAAAACCGTGGACGAAAGTGACATCATCCGTTCATTCTACTTACGGCCTGCAGATCAATCGCCGCTCGCTCCGTTCGAACCTGGGCAATACATTAGTGTAAAAGTTGAAATTCCAGGTGATTCATATACCCAAATTCGTCAGTACAGCTTGTCGGACGCTCCCGGTCTGCCGCATTACCGAATCAGTGTCAAGAAAGAATCAGCCAGAGCGGATTCACCTGCAGGCAGAGTATCCAGCTATCTCCATGATCAGATTCATGCAGGCGACACCCTATGGCTGTCAGCACCTGCAGGAGACTTCAAGCTTGAGATCCAGGATGATCGTCCGCTTGTGCTCATCGGAGGAGGCATCGGCATCACTCCCCTCATCAGCATGCTTCAGGCTGAACTGGCCAGCGGCGCAGAGCGTGACATTACGTTCATTCATGCAGCTCAGCACATGAAGGTCCAAGCCTTGGGACCACAGATCCGGCATTTGGAACAGGAGCATGACCGCCTGTCTGCTTACTTCTGCTACAGTGATCCTCAATCCGAAGATGAGGGCTATGACAGAACGGGGAGAGTGGATCAAGACTGGCTTGCAGAGGTCGTTCAGACGACAGATGCTCATTTTTACTTCTGCGGACCGACCTTGTTCATGAAGAGCCTTCGGAGTATGCTGCTGGACTGGGGCGTACAGGAGCATGACCTGCATTACGAATTTTTTGGACCCAAGGAGCAGCTATAAGTCAGGCTCCTGCTCTTCCGATGTACCTGCTCTCAGCAAGCGGTTAACTGTCTCTCTTCGGAGACCAATCAGCTGTCCGATTTCGGATTGGGTGAGCACATCGGTCATTTTCTCTGGAGCGAGGTAACCTTCCATCCATTCCTGAAGACGGCGAAGTCGTTCTGCGGGATTAGTCTCTGTCATTTGATCCATTCTCTCCTGCATCATTCGAACCTTATTTTGCAGCAGAAGTGCGATATCCCGATACTTCGCGGGCTGCTCCGACAAAGCATGGTACCATGCAGCGGAAGGGATCACTTCGATCTCACATGTCGTTAGAGCAATAGCCGTTCCGAAACAAGGGCCCGGGCTGATTAGGCTATGATGAGGGATGGTTTCTCCGGGTACGATGAGATTAACGAGATAAGCATTCCCATCCTCCTGAATTCGGACGATTTTTAACAAGCCTTTATGGAGATGATACAGCGGTCCTGTATCTCCCTGACGAAAGAGAATCTCGCCTTTATGTAAAATCATGATTTTCCTCCAGCTATCTATAATTCTTATGAGTTATGTTATGGATTCATCTTAACAAAAAAGAAGCCCGGAATACATTCCGAGGCTTCCTTTATGTTCAGGAACATTTTTATGAAAAAGGCTCTACGAGCGGCGTATATCCGGATGGGATATTGGTTTCCGCTGTACGCTCCGTAATGACCTGTGGATACATCTTGTCCGGGTCTGGCTGGATAATCTGATATTTAATTATCGCTTTACCATCCTTTCCAAGCTCTACCTTCTTGATCTCTAGTCCATAGCCCGGATTTGGCAGCTCCAAGCTGAGCTTGACCTTAATCGTCTTCTCATCTACCGTTTGGGAAGTCACTTCAGGTACATAAGCCTGCTGGCCGCTCCCTGGAATATCTGTACCTGGTTGTTCCTCAGAACCACCACCGTTTCCATAACGATCCACAACCTCGAGTGCGTTAAATACCATTTCTGCTGCCTCCATTCGGGTCAGCTCTTCATCCGGTCTGAATTCATCCTTATCGTTCAAACTGACGATATTCATGTTCAGCAAGGTTTGAATCGAGCTCTCATATTCCTTGTTGATCTTGTCACCATCGGCAATGAAGTTGTAACGAAGAATCGAAGGATAGGTTCCTGTCGTATTGAGTCCTTCATATAGCAGCTGGGCAAACACTTCTCTCGTCAAGCTGTTATTCGCATCAAATTGTTCAGGAACAGACAGGCCGTGTGCTATAGCGGCATTCACAGCTCCATCATACCAGCGTACCGCTTCGGAATTCGCTTCATCTTTCAGATCATAAGCATTTACAATCATTTGAATACCCTGCGCCTCAGTTAACCGCTGCTCTGGATGAAACAACTGGTTCGTCACCCCACTCACAATTCCTTTGCTTCTCAGCGAATCCAACAGACTTAGCTGCTCCTTCGAGCTGACATCATCAAAGGCATAAGCGGACGCTCCGCCCAGTGCCATCGCGATACTCATTGCAGCTACAGATATTTTAATCGTTCTATGCTTCATTTGTAGTCAGCCTCCATCTTTAGTCAATCTTTATTTTCCATCTCGATTTACACTCTAAACGAGCCCCGGCTCCAAAATGTTTCACTTGCCCTCAGGATCTTCCCTCCATATCCTTAATTAACCTTAAATTGAAGTCTCTCCATCCGTCTCTCAAATTATTTCCACTGATATTTACATATTTCATGGTTTGACATCGAAGGTATTATGCATAAGAATTAAATGTATATTGTTTACCGGCCCAATCCATTTCATAAATGGATTGGGTTATGAATACCAACAGAACGTTTATGTAAGTGAAGGGCATGTTTGCTTTTTTTGATAAAAAAAAAGCATCTGCCCTTTTCTTGCCGTGTCTTACTAAAAAAATAGCCAAGGAGATGACTTGCCTTATGCAAGATCGAAGTATGCTTCGCCATTATGTCGGTTCTCACTGGCCTTCCTACCTCGCTGCCATCCTGCTGATTATCATCTCTAATATTGATCAGGCGCTGCTGCCCCGTGTCGTTGGTCATTTTACAGATGAACTCCAGCTCCAAACACTCACTATGGAAAAAATTATTTATTACAGCCTGCAGCTGCTCCTCATTGCCATCTCGTATAATGCGCTGTTTGGCCTGGGTCAATTTATGATTATGCGGCTCGGACGCAGATTTGAGTACGTCACGCGGGAGAAGCTGTTCGGCAAATTTTCTGAGCTGAGCGAGAAATATTTTGCCAAGCAAGGTACAGGAAAACTGCTCAGTTATGTGATGAATGATGTAACCTCGGTACGTGAAGCAATCTCGAATGGAATTAACCAGACAACGAATGCTGTCTTTCTGCTCCTGTCCTGCGTTGTCATGATGATGATTGACGGAATCCCCCTCACCTTGATTGCGATCAGCGTCGGTCCACTGCTTGCCATTCCGGTGCTTGTTGTCTATTTCGGACCACGAATCCGCGAGAGATCCAAGCATGTCCAGGAAGCACTAGCATCCATGACCGAATCGGCTGAAGAACAGCTGGGCGGGATTCGAGTAACCAAGACCTTTGCCATAGAGGAGACCCAGCAGAACCGTTTCGGCGCCTCTGTTGATGCTATTCGAGATAAGCAGCTGCGGCTCGTAAGGCTGTCCTCCTTGTTTCAAGCCCTTCTCCCGCTGCTCGGCGCCGTCTCTCTGGTCATCTCCATTGTCATTGGCGGTTACATGACGATACAGAATACGATCAGCCTGGGAAGCTTCGTCGCGCTAACTCTGTATCTGCGCATGATTATGGGTCCCCTTCAGCAGATTGGGAATGTCATCAATATGATGCAGCGGTCCAGCGCATCGCTCGACCGGGTCAATAATCTGCTGGCTGAAATTCCGGATGTCCGAGAAGTGCCGGATGCTGTTCCTCTAAGCAAGGTGGAGGATATTACGATTCGTAATCTATCCTTCAAATATCCCGGAAGCAAGGAACATGCCCTGCATAACATCAATCTTACCCTTCCCGCTGGCAAAACCATCGGCATTGTGGGCCGAACAGGCAGCGGCAAGAGTACACTCGTCAAACTGCTGCTGCGAGTCTATGAGCCGCCTGCAAACACCGTTTTTATCAGCGGTCTTGATATCAGGCAATTAACACTTGAGAGTCTCCGTTCCAAATTGTCTTATGTTCCGCAGGACGGATTCCTGTTCAGCACGACGATTCGGGATAATATTGCCTTCAGCGACCGCAGTGCATCCCAGACTGAAGTAGAAGCTCCGGCGAAGCAGGCGATGATCTTTGATAATATCATCCAATTTCCGAAGCGATTCGATACCCCTCTCGGGGAACGCGGGGTCACCTTGTCTGGAGGACAACGTCAGCGGACCAGTCTCGCAAGAGGGCTGATGAAGAAGGCACCCTTGCTGATTCTTGATGATAGTATGAGTGCTGTCGATGCCGTAACCGAAACCGGAATATTAAACAGCTTGAAGAAGGAACGAAAAAACAAATCCACACTCATCATTTCTCACCGCATCAGCGCGGTCAAGCATGCCGATCTCATCGTCGTTCTGGAGGAAGGACGGATCGTGGAGCAAGGCAGCCATCGGCAGCTCATGTCACTGGGCGGACAATATGCATCACTTGCCCGCATTCAGGAGGAGGGGTTAAATCATGGGATCTAAACCGAATCGGAGTGCATTTCGTGAAATATTAAGCTATGGCCGGCCGCACCGGATGAAGTTTGTACTCATCTTCTTCTGTTCGCTGCTCGGTATAGCCGCTGAGCTGTCACAGCCGTATCTGATTAAGATCGCGATCGATGATCATCTTGCAATCGGAAACACAGAGCTTCGTTTTCTCATCTACATCGCTGTTCTTTATTTGGTTCTATCCATTATCAGCTTCATATTTACGTATATCCAGAACAATCTGCTCCAATTTACCGGACAGAGCATCGTCGCATCGCTGCGCAGGGATTTGTTCAAACACATCACAAGAATGTCCATGTCCTTCTTTGACCGCAGACACAGCGGAAGTCTGGTCACGAACGTATCCAGTGATACCGAGACGATCAGCCAGTTCTTTACTCAGGTGCTGCTCAGTCTGATTCGTGACGGCATGATGCTCATTATGATTATCTTTTTTATGTTCCAGCTGGATGTTACCCTTGCCGCTTACTCTTTGGCTGTACTTCCGGTCATTGCGATCGTTGCCGTCCTGTTCCGTAATTATTTGAAGGAGACCTATCAGCAAGCGAGAACCCGGCTGTCCAGACTTGTCGCCTTTATTGCAGAGAACCTGTCGGGGATGTTCTTGATTCAGGCTTTCCATCAGGAGAAGGAGCAGCTGAAACAGTTCAATAAACAGAATGAGAGCTACTATTCGGCCAATATTCGTCAGGTCCGCTCCAACGTTATATTTAACCGGACCTTTGATATACTGGGCAACATCGCTCTTGTATTGATGGTCTGGCTAGGGGGGCAGGCTGTACTCGGCAAATCTCTCGAGGTCGGTGTGCTGTACGCTTTTATCAGCTATATCCGTCAATTTTTTCAGCCGATTAACCAAATTACGATGCAATGGAATACATTCCAGTCCACCACCGTTTCCATGGAAAGAATATGGAGCATTCTCAGTACTGAGCCCGAAATTCCAGATCCGAAGGATGTGGATACCGTAAAATTGAACGCGGATCAAGTGAAGGGCAAGATCACATTTGACGATGTGTCCTTTGGTTATTCAGCGGACCAGCCTATCATTCATCAACTGAATCTTACGATACGGCCTGGAGAAATGATTGGTGTCGTAGGAACGACCGGTGCGGGCAAGAGCACGGTGATCTCTCTGCTGAACCGTTTCTATGATGTAACAGAGGGCAGCATTCTAATCGATGATATCGATATTCGGCGGCTGCCACAGCAGAGCCTTCACCGGATGGTCGGTCTCATTCAACAGGAGCCCTTCCTGTTCTCAGGCTCAATCATTGATAATGTACGGATGTTCCGTGAGGAGATCAGCCGTGAAGAAGTTATCGAGGCGTGCAGCTATGTGGGTGCGGATCTGATGATCTCCAGATTGCCGGAGGGCTATGATACGCATCTGTCAGAGCGAGGAAGCGGACTATCTGCGGGAGAGAGGCAGCTTATATCCTTTGCGAGGATTGTTGTCTTCAAGCCACGTATTCTCATATTGGATGAAGCAACAGCGAATCTCGATTCTCATACCGAGCAGCTGGTTCAGTCTGCACTTGATTCGGTTTCCGCCGGAAGGACGACGATCGTCATTGCGCACCGGCTGTCCACCGTGATGCATGCAGACCGTATTCTGGTCATGAAGGATGGTGCCATTGTCGAGTCTGGCAGCCATCCAGAGCTTATGCGGCTTGGCGGCTATTATAGAGAACTATACGATCATGCCCTGGAATCTGGAACGACTTCCAAGGAACATACGCATAATGATGCAGGTTAGACCTGCTGTCCAATTGAGCCGACCGGCGGTTTTTACTGCTAAGTCGGCTATTGGTTCATGATGCAAAAGCTGGACTTTGGATGCAGTTCTCCGTGATGTGTCTCTTACAAAAGTCCTGTTTTATCCGACTTTCGTTGCCAATGCAGCGTTTCTGACCTTACAATTAATGGGTATATATACCAAGTTGATAACTTCACAGCTTCTATATAAGTAAGAACCCACTATACAAACGAGGTGAACAAGGTGACTAGAATTGTTGTCCCTCCTGAACGAATCCAGGAAATATCACAGCAATTTGCTCAAGCTTCTACGCTTACTAGCAGTATGATCTCTAACCTGAACGGACAGATTCTGTCTTTGCAGAGCAGATGGGCAGGCATTACGCAAGAACGCTTCTTTCAAGAATTTCAGGTTGCTCGCGGACAAATGGAGAGCTTCACCACTTCTGTTGCCTCCATTGGAACTGAGCTTCGCTCCATTGCTGTTAAATTTGCCGAAACCGATCAGACGGCAGGCAACGGAATACATACGGACGGTAATTCTCAAGGACAAAATCCGAAGGAAACCCTGTCGAACTTATTTAATCAAGGGGAAAATGCTTGGAGTACTGCGAACGGCATTCGCGGGAACTTGGCACTCGCAGGCACAGGCATGTACAGCCTTTTGGCAAGCACGCTTGTGCTGACCAAAACCGTTGAATTCAAGCGCAGTCCAAAGAATCCTACCCGGGCAGTTGTCCATAATGCCAAGTGGGTCAATGGCAAGGGTCCGAATACTTTTCTTAGAAACATGGCACGCCGAATGGATAAACAGTTCCGCAATCCTGGACTTGTCATGAAGGGACTCAAAGGCTTCGATAAGCTCGCAGGGACATTAAAGATGGGTAAGCTTGGGCTCGGCTTTAGTAAAGCGAATAGCTTCTCTCAGTGGACTCGTAACGTTGTAGCTGGTGTACCCAAAGGGCAATACGGAATGAAAATATCTGCCATTCCCAAGATGATCGGGAAGAGACTGTTTCCGATTAACGTCGGACTTAATGTCTTCGATGAAGGAGTTAAAACCGTCTCAAAAATTAAAGCGGGAACCCTTACCGGTACGGATATCGCCGTATCTGCTTCCAATGTCGTGATTAAGTCCGCTGCAGCTGGAGCAGGTGCAGTTGCTGTTGGAGCAATAGGTGGAGTTTTATTTGGGCCGGTAGGTGCAGCTGTGGGTGCATACGTTGGAGGAAGTGCAGGAGCAGCATTAGGTGGCATCGCTGCAGGAGTAGCAGAAAAAGGAATAAAATGGGTGAGTGGATTGTTTAAATAATCTAAGCCATCACTCCAATCACTTAAATCACTTTTTCATCAAAAGAATAACATCTGATAAAAGAGTCTCTCATTCTAGCATTAGAATAACCCAGACCCTTGGAGGAAGCACCTTATGACTCTTATTAACTATCGTCGTAAAACCGCTATACTTTTTACATTTATAGCACTAGTATTTTTTTGTATCGGTATATTTCTCATTTGGTCAACTATAACTGATGATGTAACTTTTCTAATACGTATTTATTATTTATCTGGCGCGTTTCTTTGTTTCTGGTTTATAGGACCCCTTTTTTACTGGAACCTGCTTAACTCAATTAGTAGCAGTACCACTCTGTTCTCTTATAACGAAGAGGGTATCAAGTTGAACAATGGGAAGGAAATAGCCTGGAGCAGTATTAAAAAGATTGAGCACATTGACGGCAAAATGAGTCGATTTATTCTGCCCGTCCCTTCTCACTTCCTGCTTACTACAAGTCATGGAGAAATCAAAATAACTACTCATAACCTGCTGAGAACAAGGGAAAGCATTGTGCTCAAAGAGCTCCGTACCACCTGGAATCAAAATAAAAACAAAACCTAATCTATAAGCTACCTGCTTAGGAAGTGCATTCGAGTTTTATGCCGAAGGGCATGTCGCATATAGCTCTGCAAAAAAGAATGTAACCGAGCTGGGCAACTTCCTTTTGGAGGCAGTATACTATCATGACTTCTGTTACCTTTGAACGCAAAACTGCAATACGTAACACTCTGATCTGCTTCGTGTTCATTATTGTCGGTTTATTTCTTACCTGGGAAGTCATTAATGGCAGGCATAGTATGATCTTTAGATTTTATTATGCTTCTGGCGCTTTCCTAGCTTTTTGGTTTATGGGCCCTCATTTTTATTGGAGCGCTGTCAGGACGGTCGGCAGCAATATTTTGTTTTCCTATAATAAAGAAGGCATTGTGTTAAACGACAATCAGACCATTCCTTGGCATCAGATCAAGAAGCTTGAGAGTATCGAGGGGAAAATGAATAAATTCCTGCTTCCCGTACCCTCTCACTTTCTTGTTGAACTGAACGACAAGTCCGAAAAAAGGATTTATACTTACAGTCTGCTGAAAGACAAGGACACAGAGGTACTTAAAGTACTACGTTCAGCTTGGAATACAAACCGCCGATGAACTCTAAATCCTCATACAAAAGTCATGTTTTATCCGACTTTAGTTGCCAGTGTAGGGTTTCTGACCTTACAAATAATGGGTATGTATACCAAGTTGACAAGAATTGTTGTCCCTCCTGAACGAATCCAGGAAATTTTCTACGCTTACTAGCAGTATGATCTCTAACCTGAACGGACAGATTCTGTCTTTGGGGCAGGCATTACGCAAGAACGTAGCATCCGCTGCAGAACAGGCGATTGGTTGGATAGGCGGCCTATTTAAATAAGTTAAGGAGGATTTATGCAGTCTATCCGTTATAACCGAAAAACTGTTTTTTACAAAGCCATTTCAATCTTCTTGCTAATAATTATGTGTATTGTACTTGCTTTTGCCCTGACAGGAAACAATTTGGGTCCAGCCGAAACTATCTTCTACTTGTCTGCCATGGTTATAGGGCTTTGGTTTTTTGCTCTTCCATTTATTCATTTAATTAGGTTACTATTCTCTACAAAACCGCTACTCAACTACGATCAAGAGAAAATTCAATTGAATAATGGAAGAACAGTACCATGGTCAAATATTAAAAAAATCGAGTCACATCAAAGTTCGGTGAATAAATGGTTTCAGTCTGTACCTCCCTTCTATCGTTTTATACTTAATAATCATGAGTTTGTAGATGTGAAAACCTTCCATGCATTCAGCACGGAAGAGTTTAATGAAACACTTAAGCATATTCGTGTAGCCTGGAATAGATATAAATGATCTGGCGATAGCTGAGGCATAACACGATGACACATGTAATTTATGCTCGTAAAATAGTACTAGTATTTGTTTGTATCGGTTTATTTCTCACTTGGAGAAATAAACACCAAAAATCATGACCACTCCAAAAGTTTGAACCCATTCAAAACTGTCCTATATTTTATGGAGGCAGATCATGACTAAAGTAACTTATCATCGGAAAAATGCTATTATTCACACCCTGATATGTCTCCTCTTTTTGGTTATCGGAACCTTTCTTGCAAAAATCATCTATTAATCAGCCAATATATCTTAAGTAAAAAGGAGATCTTATGGACAAACCATTAATTACGTTATCCATCGAAGAGTTTGGTTTTGCACTGGCTTCCTTGGGCGCAGATGACGTCGCTGCCGGCCTGCTCAAACCAATGTACGGTGAACTAGAAGAGAATGAATGGGAGCTAGTGCTGAGAGCAGCATCTCATAGTCTTCTATCCAAAGGCCTCATCGTACGTATGGAAGAAAATGAAATTGAATTCGTCCCCGAGCTTCTGGACATGCTTGTTCATTTTGCGAAGAGCCGGAGCATGCTCAGAGGCTACACCGATTGGGATGGTCAGGAGAAAGTACTGACAATCCATAAAGGAACCGAATCCGGTGATCCATACCTCTATCATTTATCTATTGATCAGCGCATCCACCTCTTTACCTGGACGGAGCCAAGTGAATGGGAAGAAGAATTATACCGTCTATACGTGGGACAAGCACGTACTCTACCGCCTGGTACCTCCTCCCGTTTCCAGCTGCCTGAATCACAATGGAGCCAATTGACGGAGAACCCTGCCCTTAATAATGCAGAGCGTTTAATAAACGAATGGTCCGTCGATGCCGCGGATAAGGATCTGATTGTATCCTGGTGCACCGATTTTCAAGCATCCGGACGAAGCCTAGATAACCTCAGCATTATGAATTATTCACAGGAAGAGCTGCCGGCTGCAGAGAGCATATTACTGCTGCTCCACACAGACAATCATTTCTGGAGCGTATATGATACCCCACAGGAATCAGAAGCCGAAACGCTCATCACCATTGAACGTACTGGTGAGAGCAGCCTGCGGACTCATCTTCAAGGCATGATCAAGCAATTTGCCAATCAGTAATACCTAATGGTATAGCTCACCTCCTTATCCTGCATGAACAGGTATAAAATTCTGGCCTGCTTGAAAAAATACTTGAGTATGCGGAGATGGGAGGAGGTGTGTTACTGATGAGCAAATCTAAGAACCAAGCTACAAAAGCCGAGGTCATCTCCACGAAGCTGAACAAGCTGCCAGTCCCTGGGGAGAATGACACTGAATTTTCTTCTGAAGAAGCAGCTCATGTGTTTGAGAAGCAGCCTTCATCCCAAAATAACAATCTGGAGCAGGATCCAAATCTGTAGTTCAACAGAGCCGAACCTCTCTATACCAAAATAAAAGCTTCACGGTCACATTGTGCCGTGAAGCTTTTTTCACCTTACCTGCGCAGCGCATTGGAGCTGACTACCCCGTAACGGGAGAGAAGTTTTCGTCCGATCAGTCCTACGATTCGGTCCGTGAGAAATCCCATGAGCCCCAGGCATAAGAGTCCAACAAAGATCCAGTCGGTGCGGAAGAAGAGCCGTGAGTTCCAGATCAGGTAACCCACTCCCTCATTGGAAGCAATCATCTCTGCTCCAATAATCGCCATGAAGGAGGTCCCCATAGCTAACCGAATCCCTGTGAACATATAAGGCACGGTTGCTGGAACAATAACATGAAGAACAATTTGCCACTCTGACGCCCCCATGCTTCTGGCTGAACGAATCTTATCCTCTTCCACGGACAGAACACCCGTGAGCGTATTCAGTGTGACGATAAAGAAGGTTGCGTACAGAATCAGCATAATTTTGGACGTCTCCCCGATCCCAAACCAGACAAGGAACAATGTAATGAAGGCAATCGGCGGTATGAACCGGATAAAATTCAGAAACGGCTCGGCGAATAGCCGGATCGCATGAACCTTCCCAATTGTAATCCCTACGGGTATAGCCAGAAGGCTGCCAAGGGTCCAACCCAGAAGCACTCGGTATGAGCTGATTCCTATATATTGAAGCAATGTGCCATCCATGAACAGCTCATAGCCGCCTTGCAGTGTATAGAGTGGACCTGGTAGAATTTCTGGTTCATATACAAGTGACAGCAGATGCCACAGGATGATAAGTGCGAACCAGAAGGTGATATGCAATGCTGCTTTTTTATACTTGCTCATAACAATCTCCGCCCTCCGATATCCGCTTTATTCATCAAAATGAGATTGAATTTGGTTATAGACTTCATGAAACTCAGGTGCAGACAAATCTCTTGGATAGGCAAAAGGAACATCATACACATCTGTTATTTTGGAGGAAGGGCCTGCAGACATAATGCCGACTCGCTGCCCAAGAAGCAGTGCTTCCTGAATATCATGCGTTACAAAGATCACCGTCTTGTCTGTCTCCTGCCAGATCTTCACGAGCTCTCGCTGCATCGTTCGTCTCGTCATCGCATCCAGCGCACCAAAGGGTTCATCCATCAGCAAAATAGCAGGGTCATTGGATAGCACTCTGGCAAGCTGAACTCTCTGCTTCATTCCGCCTGACAGCTCCCTGGGGAACTTGTGCTCATGACCCGCAAGACCTACCATGGATATATACTGATCCGAAATTTGCTTGCGTGCTGCAGCGGGTATCCGCTTCATCCGGAGACCAAACTCCACATTCTCCCTCACCGTAAGCCAAGGGAACAGGGAAGAATCGGCCTGCTGAAATACAACCGCACGATCCTGTCCCGGTCGTTCAACCTCTTTCTCCCCAACCTTGACCTGCCCCGACGTCTTAGACACGAATCCTGCGATCAGACTGAGCAATGTAGATTTACCGCAGCCGCTTGGACCAAGCAGAATAAAGAATTCTCCTCCTTTGACCGTCAAATTAACGTCCTGAATGATGTAATGGAGCTCCCCTTGGGCCTGTTGAGTAAAGCTCTTATTAAGCCGCTCGATATAGATCTCATTGGCGCTTGCTGCTGCTCTCATAACGTATCCCCTCCTTATTCCACTTCAACCCGATCCGGAAAAGCGGTGCGAATCAGATCCAGATTAATCTTCTCTTTCAGATCAAAATCCGTTTCAATCGTACCCGAACTGATCATATATTCCTTCTGTCCGACTAGTCCTTCATAGGCCTTCTCGCTAAACCCAACATTCCATGGATTATTGGGCAGGTCCTTCAGCGTAGCTTCTCTCGGCTGCTTGACTTCCTCATACAAAATATCTGCTGTTTCATCGGGATTAGCTTGGGCGTATTCAGAAGCTTCGTCCAGCGCTTTTAGAAAAGCAACCATACCTTCTTGGTTGTTGTCCAGCACTTCATTGGTTGCAATTAAGCCCGTACCCAGCCGCACAGGCGTCTGTGACATATCTGTCAATTCATGAGCTTCCTCCAGTGCACTGAATTTCTCATTCAGCACGGCTCCGTATATCCAGGTTGCATCAATCTCTCCTTTTTGCAGAGCAACATAAGCTTCGTCGAATGCCCCTTGGCCAATGAGCTCAACCTCGGATAAAGACACTCCATTCTCAGACAGATACACATCCCATAAGTAAGGAATGAAGGTACCTCTGGAGAAGCTCAGCTTCTTCCCCTTCAAATCCTCTGCACTTTTGATCTCATTGCGTACATAGAGCTTCCACTCCTTGGCGCCTTGATCGGTAGCGCTGCCTGAAGAAGCGAAGATGGAATAGTCTCCCTTGCTCACTGCATTAATAAGCGGATAATCCGCTCCAAAAGCAACATCTACCTGTTTAATGAAGAGTGAGTTAATTCCTTCTGCTGGTGTTGCAAAAGTAACAAGCTCTGCGTCAATCCCGTGTTTATCGAAGATCCCTTTGCTCTTCGCCACTCGAAAAATCGGATTCGTTGAAATATCTGCAATTCGGAGCTTGAGCTTGTTACTGCCTTGCCCTTCTGCAGAAGTTCCGCAGCCGCTAAGCAGGGAGACGGTAAGGATAAGGACAGCAAACAAGCTTACATAACGGATGATCGCTCTCAATTTACTCATGTTGATCCCCGTCCTTTCGCTGCGTGACTTCATCCTGAGTCGCTACGCAGAAGGCCCCTTCTCCATAAGATTCTGTTCCCTGTACTTCGACGGCACTGACCGCGCCTCTTGGGGCTGCACCCGGCAGACGGAAATCAGCGACATCCAGTGGAGCAATTTCCACTTCAACAGGCTGTTCCAGCTGGGGAACCCAGTTATAAGGAACACGGTAAGCACGATAGACCATATTGGCATTTATTTTATTTTTATATGGAGATATATACTCCCACACAATCTCATGCTCTCGGGTAACTTCAAAGATCCGGCCATCTGCTCCCTCGGTAATGAGTGTATTTCCATTCGGAAGGCGCTGGGCGGAGCTGATATAAGGACTGTAGAACCGGTAAGCATCAAGGGGTACAATATATCCTGCCTCTGCCGGTGTATACTGCCATTCAATTTTGAGCGTAAGCGGGTTAATCTCAAGAATTCGGGAGTAGTCACGACGTGCTACCTTTACGCCGTCCGGTGCTTCCGGGTTTGGAGCTCCGAACCCAGCCCAGCCCCCGTTATCAAATACAAGAATATTTCCTTCCCCAGGCAATCCTTGAGGTATCAGATGAGCATGATGCTGTCCAATGATCCACCCGATCTGCTTAAGCTCCTCTGCCCCATAGTCTGGTCCCAGCTTCCACACGATGCTGCCTGTCTTCTTATCTGTAATGGCGATAATATTCGTCTCCCGCGCATCCCATATAATATTATCCGGATGAAAACGCTCATCGCCTGCATCGTAGTGCTTATTAGGTCCTAAAATAGACGCTGAATTGATATGCATCCAGTCTCCGGCGTGACTACCAAAGCCGCGGGAATTCGGATCGCGGTAAAGCGATCTTTTGGCATCCTCATCGAATCCGAGCTCTTCAAAGTGGTCACTCACTGACCATTCCCATACAATGTTTCCTTCCCAGTCCACTTCAATAATGATGTCATCGAGCAGCTCCTTATCGGATATTTCGGGACGGTGTACATTTTTGTGAGCGAGAATGATCGTATTGCCGGAGTCGACCTTCGGCTCCTGACCAGGGACGTAATAGCCTACTGGATTGCCTTCACGCTGATAATCATGATGCTGGCGTGCCATCCACTCCCCTTCATGATCCGGGTCCTCAATCCATTCCTGCCGATCGAACTTCCAGACAATATT
The DNA here is from genome assembly GCF_028747985.1 of Paenibacillus urinalis. Lineage (NCBI taxonomy): Bacteria > Bacillati > Bacillota > Bacilli > Caryophanales > Paenibacillaceae > Paenibacillus > Paenibacillus urinalis. The sequence continues at coordinate 1,201,280 of NZ_CP118108.1, read as the reverse complement.
GCCATCCCAGTCCACCTGAACCAGATTCGCTTCGTCCTGAAATCCGTATTTTGGATCTCTCTCCTTCGTGCTTCCCAGTACATAGCCGCCTGGAAACAGCTTGTTCGGAAATCCTCTCAGCCCCTTCCACAGCCGCACCTCTCTGCCGTTCATATCAATAAGCAGCGCTCCCGTATCTGCCGCCTGAAAAATCGTGTACCCGCCCCATGCCTTCTCTGGCAAATATACCGTTGCCCCTGTTGGATAAATGGTTGGATGTCCCATGTTGATTTCTCCCCTCAAATTTGTGGTTTAACAAGCACTGGATCATATAATTGCAGAAATTTTTTAATAGGATATAAATCGATTGGGTCTGTCTAATTCACTGTCTGATCGACCCTCATACTCATTCACAGATTCAGCGGTTATCTGATTCACAGTCGCTTCTATCCGTGTAATCACATTGTCAGACAACCCCTCTAGCTGTACATTCAGTCGTTTCAGAAAAGTGGCAGCAGACTCAAGCTCCTTGTTTGTAAAGCAACCAAAAATCTCATCAATGATAATGGAGCCACTATCCTTGTTCCGCATGATCATTTCATTACCCGATGGAGTAATTCCAAGAACGACCGATCTCCGGTCAGTATCACTCCGCTTGCGTATGGCAAATCCACTAGCCTCCAGCTTGTCACATAAAGCAGTCACTGCTCCTGAGGTAAAATCAAGCTGCTCCGCAAGATCACCAAGCCGCTGATCACCTTCGCGCAAGATCGTATTCAGGATAAGAAGACCCGGGAGGGATATGCCTTCCACCGATACCTTGTCTCTCTCCTTCACAAATCTTCGAACCACTTTGCGGAACAAATAATCGACCTCTTCCAGTAGAATCCAATCCTTCTCCTGCATATCGCTCCTTTCAGGTGCATACCATGGAATGCAAAAAGGCCCCTAGCACCTCTTCACGCATGCATTCGCATCACGAAGGAAGAGATGGTTAGGAGCCTTTGGTTGGTCCAATCGGCTGACCGTTATGTATTGAGTTAGTTAGGCATATGGTATGAATCAAATGTTGATCGTTCGCTTCATACCAAATGCTTCAGTATTAAAATAACGATTGCTTAATTAATGAACATTTACTTAATGAGCACTCATTTAATGAGTTGTGGTGTAAATGTCTTGTTGCAAGATTAAACCAATTAATCCAACCTGTCAAGTGTGTTTTTAGATAATGCTTTGCATTTAAAATTTTGCTTAAATTTGTATAAATTGATAAAGAAGCACCCAGTAACGGCTGCTTCTTTCTTTTAGCTATTGCTTAATATTTTTTAACTGTTTTTGTAAATCAAAATTTTCTGGCTTAGGAAGGTAAGCCCAATTTTCTCCATTTTGAATCCACTCTTTTAAATAACCCTCATAAGTGTATTCTTGATCATCATCGTGAAAGCCAAACTCAAATCCACAGCATGGGCAAACGATAAATGACTTCTCTCCAGTTTCATATATGGGAGGGTCTTCCAGATTATTGTATCCACAAACAAGACAGGTGTATGTTTTCATATTTCATATTTATACCTTTTCGCTATTATTTTTGGAGCTTGTTTCTTTAAGATAATACTTAGCTCCAATCTTAACTAGTATACACGTTACTTGAATCATAGAAAAAGGATTATCGCCATCATGCCTCGCCTGGAGTCTAATCCGGGAATCAGCAGAAAACTTACGATCTGAACCCACATTCACCTCGCAGCCCTACTTACAAAATAAGGCCAGAGCTTCGCATACTTGCGGCTCTGGCCTCACCCCCGCCTCCCCACAAAAGGGGATGCGAAGGTGCCTTTGAGGTTTGCCTCCAGCGATTAGCGAAGAGGTGATTGTGGAGAGAGGAAGCGTCAGCGTTCGTTTTTTGTCTGCTGATTCCTTCCTTGCCTGAGTCTAATCCGGGAATCAGCAGACAACTTACGATCCGAACCCACATTCACCTCGCAGCACTACTTACAAAAAAGGCCAGAGCTTCGCATACTTGCGGCTCTGGCCTCACCCCCGCTCCCCATAAAAGGGGGTGCGAAGATGGTTTGAGGTTTGCCTCCAGCGATTAGCGAAGAGGTGATTGTGGAGAGAGGAAGCGTCAGCGTTCGTTTTTTGTCTGCTGATTCCTTCCTTGCCTGAGTCTAATCCGGGAATCAGCAGACAACTTACGATCCGAACCCACATTCACCTCGCAGCGTCCTTAGCTGGAGCCACCTCACTCATTTTCAAAACCTCAACACTTTACTTCGCACTCACCTTCAACCGAATGACATTCCAGCTCGCCTTACCCAGCTGCGCAGTCACCGTCGTACCATCAACAACCGCATTTCCATTCTTATGCGGAGCAACACGGTCTGGCTGAGCTGCTGTATTCACTGCTTTTAGATCATCGCTTTCAAGCACAATGTGCTCAATGATCTGGCATTGGCCGAAGCTGCGCAAGTCCACTTCCACAGGCAAGGATTCATTGAGGTGGCGGTTTACAGCAAAGACCGTAACCTCCTCGGCCTCTTCATTATGGATCGCAATGGCTTCAAGGTAAGGAACGTCTGTAATTTCCTTCGTATCATATTTAGGAGATTGAACCAGCGGCACAAGGGCCTGACCTCGACCGTATACAGAAGTATGCAGATAAGGGTAATAGATCGTTTGTTTCCAAGCAGCCCCGCCATTCTCTGTCATAATCGGAGCAATGACATTGACCAGCTGAGCGAGACATGCCATTCTCACACGGTCGGAATGCTTGAGCAGGCTGATCAGCATACAGCCAACAAGCAGTGCATCCTCATGATTATAGACGTCCTCGAGCTGTGGAGGCGCAATTTGCCATGGTTCCATCTTGCTGTCGTTCTCATTGGAGTGGAACCACACATTCCATTCATCGAAGGAGAGAAGCATCTTCTTCTTGCTGCGCTTCTTCGCTTTGATATAATCACAGGTTGCCGTGACGGTCTCAATAAAACGATCCATTTCAAGCGATCTCGCCAGGAATAACGCAGAATCCTGCTCACGATTGCCATAATATTGGTGCAGCGATAAGTACTCTACATGATCATAGGTATGATCAAGCACGGTCGCTTCCCATTCCGGGAACGTCGGCATGTTGATGCTGGAGCTTCCGCAGGCAACAAGTTCAATCGTTGGATCCACCCACTTCATAACCTTAGCAGCCTCAAGCGCAACTCTACCATACTCTTCTGCCGTCTTATGTCCAATCTGCCATGGACCATCCATCTCATTACCAAGACACCAGGTCTTCACGTTGTGCGGATCCTTGTAACCATGCTTAATACGCAGATCACTGTAGTAGGAGCCGGAAGGATGATTGCTGTACTCGACAATATTACGGGCAGCATCGACTCCGCGTGTACCCAGGTTAACGGCCATCATGACCTCGGTATTGGCCTTCTTCGCCCAATCCACGAATTCATTGAAGCCAAACTCATTGGTTTCCACTGTGCGCCATGCCAGCTCCAGACGGCGTTTACGGTCTTCCTTCGGACCCACACTGTCCTCCCAATTGTAACCGGATACAAAATTGCCCCCTGGATAACGGACAATCGGAACCTGAAGATCCCGGATGAGTCCCAATACATCCTGACGCAAACCAGCTTCATCCGCAGTCTCATGACCTGGTTCGTAAATTCCTCCATATACCGCACGACCTAAATGCTCTATAAAAGAACCATAAATTCGTTTGTCCACTTCTGCGATTCGAAAATCTTTGTCGACGATCATCTTTGCTTTATCTGCCATGAATTATGCCAACTCCTTAAATTAATTTAATTATTAATCCTTTAAGCAAATCATAATTCCCTCTTTTATTAAAATCCAAATAAAACTTAAATGCAATAACATTTTTGATATTTTTAAAATATTATTGAATTTATTTAATCATTAATCCTATAATAAGAGTTAATAATTAAATCAACGGATTCAGGAGCGAATAGAACATATGATAAGAGCAAATGCTGAAGATAAATGGCTCCCTCTGTACGAAGCGTTAGCCAGCGGTGTCCGGCTGTCCATCATCCGGCTTCTTGCAGAGCAGCCTATGAATATTAAGGAGCTTGCGGCCTCTCTTGAACTAAGCAGCGCGATTGTAACCAGCCACGTCCGCAAACTGCAAGAAGTCGGCATTGTGGAATCCAAGATGATCCGCAAGGATGGCGGAACACATAAGATTAATTCCCTGGCCGTCGATTGGATCGAGATTATGATGCCGAACAAGGTTCAGCAGCTAGCACGCAAGTATAAGGAGACCTCTATTCCAATCGGGCATTACACCGAGTTTGATGTGTATCCGACCTGTGGATTGTCAACGACAGAAAAAGTCATTGGACAGTACGATGATCCGCGTTATTTTCTCGATCCCGAGCGTGTGAATGCACACATCTTATGGTTTGGTAGAGGATATGTAGAATATAAAATCCCGAATTATTTGCTGCAAAACGAACAAATTACAGAGATTGAAATTTCATTTGAGATCGGCTCTGAGGCTCCAGGCGTTAATCCCAACTGGCCATCTGACATTTCCTTTACCTTAAACGGCATACCGCTCGGAAAATGGACAAGTCCCGGAGACTCCGGAAATGGCAGAGGTGTCTTCACACCCGAGTGGTGGCAGGATGAAGTGAATCAATATGGACTCTTGAAGGTCATTCGCATCACGAACGAGGCTACTTTTATTGATGGACAGCGCATGTCGGAGATGACCATTCAAGATATTCCGATAGAACGTAATCAATGGACATTCCGTCTAGCTGTTGAACAGGACGCGAAGCATGTCGGTGGATTAACATTATACGGTGAAGGCTTCGGTAACTATAATCAGAACATCATTCTGAGACTGTACCACTAAAAAAAAGCCTCTTCCGTTAAGGAAGAGGCTTGTCTTAGATAGGATATTACAGCGCGCTGCCGCCATACAGGAAGCGGTATTCCCAATGCTTGCCTTTGAAGGTATCGACTTTTACGCCGCCGGATTCAGTCGAGTACGTATGAAGCATTTTGCCATTACCCAGGTAAATCGCGACATGCGTAATTCTTGCTGAACTCTTATTGATTCCGGAGTACGAGGATTTGCTCGAACCTTTGTAAGACATGAAGAACATCAGGTCACCGCGTTTCAGAGAAGAAATGCTGGATTTTGCATTACCTTTGTTCTTAACATATGTTCCTTGTTGACGAGAATCCGCTGGAAGCGTAATACCCGCCCCATCCATGAATGCACGTCTTACAAAAGAAGAACAGTCAAATGTCTTGGTGCTGCTGCGTGGTGCGCCGAACTCATAAGGCGTTCCCAGATACTTCGCGCCCGCGTCGATCACTTTCTCCACAGTCTTTGAACTTGTGCTGTTGGCAGAGACGCTGCCACCGCTAGAAGAACTTCCGCCGCTTACTGTCTTTGTATATTTAGAAGAAGAAGAAATATATCCTGTGTTTCCTTTTGTATCTTTGACTTTAAGCCAGCTGGATCCAGATGTTCCAAGAACAGATACGGTTTCTCCCTTTTTCAGCATGCGAATGACGGATGAAGAAGTGGTTGCTTTCTCTCTCAGGTTAACACCGTAGAGAACTTCCTTAGTTGTTGTAGCTGCATAAGCCTGGCTTGAGAATACAGGCATGCTCACTGAGCCGAACATTAATGCTGATGCTATAGTTGCAGTTAGTATCTTTTTTGTAACCTTCATGTTGTAGAACCTCCTGAAGTTTTAGGTTTTGTTAATTCCTCATGACATCACCTTGCCATCAACTGTCCCCATTGTAGGACAGGCAAGCAACCTAAATCATCGGACTTTAGTCCTGATCACCCCTTTATAAAGATAGGTATATAAAACTATATAAATACGTTATATGATTTAATTCCAGATTGCATAATACTGATGAAAACAAATCAAAATATTCTTATATATCAACACATTATTACAAATAAGCAAGAAAAAACAGCCTTAAATTTATTAGGTATATAGACCTATAAATAAAAAGGCTGTTTTATGAATTGGATAAACTTACTAGTAGTTACATTGGATATTATATCCGTCAATAAGTTTTGTTTTTACTTTTTAACCTTTTTGTAACCTATTGAAACGTTTACAGTTTAAGCAGCTCGTTTGTTCTTGTTGTAAATATCAAACGCGACAGCTAACAACAATACAAGTCCTTTAATTCCCTGCTGCCAGTCGATACCGAGCCCGATCAGCGACATCCCGTTATTCAGCACACCCATAACCAGACCACCGATAATAGCGCCAAATACGGTTCCAATTCCCCCTGATGCGGAGGCTCCACCGATAAACGCGGCCGCGATCGCATCAAGCTCAAAGTTTGTACCCGCTCTTGGGATAGCCGCGTTCAATCTTGCAGTAAAGATCAAGCCGGAGATCGCAGCAAGTACCCCCATGTTAACAAATACCCAGAAGGTAACCTTCTTTGTTTTTACACCAGACAGGCCTGCAGCCTTCTCATTACCGCCTACCGCATAGATGTGACGTCCCATAACTGTCTTATTCATAACAATGGAATAACCTACAATAAGCACGGCAAGCAGCACCAGGATGTTCGGAATCCCTGCATAGCTGGCAAGCGCCACGAAAAATACGTTAACGACGATCGCAATCAGCACCATTTTCGTTATAAACAGCGGCGTAGAACTGGTCTCGAATTTATACTTCTGCTGATTTTTACGTGCTTTCACTTCATTAATAATGTAAAGTACGGTTACAATCACACCTGCAAGAATTGCTACCAGATTCGTCCCTGCATTCCCGAAGTCCGGAATGAAGCCTGCACTAATCTTCTGGAACCCTTCCGGAAGAGGGGATATGGACTGGCCTTCCAGTACAATCATCGTAAGACCACGGAACAAGAGCATCCCGGCAAGAGTGACGATAAAGGCCGGTATACGGACATATGCTATCCAGAACCCTTGCCATGCGCCGATCAGTGCTCCCAGCAGAAGCGACAGAATGACCGCTACGACCGGATGCAAATTCATATCTACCATCATAATTGCAGCGCAAGCACCTACCAGGGCAGCTACGGAGCCTACGGACAAATCAATGTGTCCTGTAATGATAACCAGCACCATACCAATGGCGAGGACGAGAATATAGCTGTTTTGCAAAATGAGGTTCGTAATATTGATTGGTTCGAATAATAATCCGCCACTAAGGACCCCGAACAAAATCATAATGAGTATTAATGCTATAATCATGCCGTACTGGCGAATATTATTTTTGAGCAGCTGCATTAAGTTATCCATTTGTATGCCCTCCCGATCTGGTCGTGTTCGTCATGTATTTCATCAACAGCTCTTGATTCGCTTCACTCCGATTCACCTCACCTGTGATCCTTCCTGCATTCATAACGAAGATTCGGTCACAGATGCCGAGTATTTCTGGAAGCTCGGAAGAAATAACGATAATGGCCTTTCCTTCATTCGCCAGCTCCTGAATAATCGAGTAAATTTCAAACTTGGCCCCTACGTCAATTCCTCTCGTAGGCTCATCGAGTATAAGAATATCCGGCTCGGAATAGATCCATTTGCTCAGCACAACCTTCTGCTGATTACCACCGCTAAGGTTCTGAACCTCCTGGTGGATACTGTTTGTTTTGATCTTGAGCCGTTTACGCATTTGCTCCGCAACGATCACTTCTTCATTTTCATTAATAACCGAAGCCTTCTGCAGCTTCTTGATTCCGGTTAACGAAATGTTTCGCTTAATATCCTGGATCAGTACAAGCCCATAGTCCTTGCGATCCTCTGTTACATAGGCAAATCCATTATCAATCGCCTGATTGATTGTGTTATTGTGAATGACCTGTCCGTCCTTGCGCAGCTCCCCTGAGATTTTCTGTCCGTAGGCCTTTCCAAAAATACTCATCGCAAGCTCCGTCCGTCCCGCTCCCATGAGACCGGCAATTCCTACAATCTCTCCGCGCCGTACATTGAGATTGACTCCATCCAGTACTTTGCGATCGGCATGATGCTCGTGGTATACAGTCCAGTCCTTGACTTCAAGCATAACTTCACCAATGTTTGGCCTGCGTTCCGGATAACGATCCGTTAGGTCACGGCCAACCATGCCTCGGATAATTCGGTCCTCGCTCATATCCTTCGATTTCATATCCAGCGTTTCGATCGTCTTGCCATCTCGCAGAATCGTTACAGAGTCCGACACCTCAGATACTTCGTTCAGCTTATGTGAAATGAGAATACAAGCGATTCCCTGCCTCTTGAATTCCAGCATCAGTCTGAGCAGATTTTGACTGTCTGTCTCATTAAGCGCTGCTGTCGGTTCATCCAGAATAAGCAGCTTCACCTTCTTGGACAGCGCCTTCGCAATCTCGACAAGCTGTTGTTTACCGACACCGATATTCGTGACCAGCGTGTTAGGATTCTCATCCAGCCCCACTTCCTTGAGCAGTTCAGAGGTCTTCGTGATAGTCTCCTGCCAATTGATTACCCCTTTGGTTGCCCGCTCGTTACCTAGAAAAATGTTCTCGGCAATAGACAAGTATGGGATAAGCGCGAGTTCCTGATGGATGATGACGATCCCTTTCTCCTCGCTGTCCTTGATCGTTTTGAATTCACATACCTGATCCTCGAATAAAATATCTCCCTCGTAGGAACCGTAAGGGTACACTCCGCTCAGTACCTTCATCAGTGTTGATTTACCGGCACCATTCTCGCCGCATAAGGAATGAATCTCGCCTGCCTTCACTTTCAGGTTTACATTCTCCAATGCTTTAACACCGGGAAATTCCTTTGTAATCCCGCGCATTTCAAGTATATATTCAGCCATGATTTCACCTTCCCGCATCAAAAGTTAACAGTCATTCTATTCCAGCCCAACTTCGTCTTTGGTGTAGTATCCGGAATCAATTACAACTTCCTCCAGATTCGTCGCATCCACAGATACTGGTTCAAGCAGGTAGGACGGCACAACCATTTTTCCATTATCGTAGCTCTCCGTATCATTCACTTCTGCTTCGGTCCCAGAGAGAACGCTTTCAACCATGGCAACCGTTCGCTCCGCCAGCTGACGCGTATCCTTAAATACAGTTTGTGTCTGTTCTCCTCTGACGATGGATTTGATGGAGGAGAGCTCTGCATCCTGTCCAGTAATTACAGGCATCGGATTGTTAGAGCTTCCATACCCTACACCCTTCAGAGAAGAAATGATGCCCAGACTTAACGAATCAGCAGGAGCAAGAATTGCATCAATCCGCTCATTTGAGTAATGCGCACTGATCAAATTATCCATCCGCTTCTGCGCTTCCGCACCATCCCATCTGAGCGTAGCGATTTGACTCATTGAATTCTGTTTGCTTCGTATAACGAGCTGACCGGAGTCAATATACGGCTGTAGAACAGACATAGCGCCGTCAAAGAAGAAGTAAGCATTGTTATCATCTGGTGATCCGCCAAACAGCTCGATATTAAACGGTCCCTTGCCTTCCTTGAGGCCCAGCTTCTCCTCTATATAAGAGCCTTGAAGAACACCGACTTGGAAATTATCAAATGTAGCATAATAGGACAGATGCTCTGTATTACGAATCAATCGGTCATAAGCAATGACACGAATGCCTTGGTCATGAGCCTTGCTGATGACATCGGTTAATGTATTTCCGTCAACGGATGCAATCACGATCACATCCACGCCTTTCGTAATCATGTTCTCGATCTGTGCAATCTGATTCTCGACTACATCCTCCGCATATTGCAGATCGGTCTTGAAGCCTTTCTCTTCAAACAGCTTCACCATGTTATTCCCGTCGGCTACCCATCTCTCCGCCGATTTCGTTGGCATGGCGATGCCGACATAGCCCTGACTTTCGCTGCCGCCTGTCGTCTCCTCAAGATTACATGCACTCAAAGAGATAACGAGCACGAAGAGAAGAAGATAGGTTAGTGCTTTCTTCATCGTTTCCACCCTTTCGCTTGTACGATTGTGCCTGGATTAAAGCTTTTATAGTTAGCGCTTTCATATCCATTGATCCCTTGTTTCTTCTATAATGATATCTCAACGCTTCTTGAATCGTCTTTGCACATTTGCAACCGTTTTTATAAAAATCAAACCTTTCTTGGCAATATCCCGATAGGAGTTCAGTGGCAACAAAAAAAACGCCTTGCGGCGTTTTTTTCAAAATGAAGAGCTATATCTTCCTTGAATGCTCTATTGATTCTCTAAACAAAGGCTTCGCCCTTACGATATTTGTTCGGGGAAATGCCGATGACCTTTTTGAATGCAGTGCTGAAATAGTGCTGACTCTCATATCCGATATGATCCGCAATCTCGTGCATGGCAAGACTGCTGCTATTCAGCAGCTGTATCGCTTTGTGAATCCGAATTCCGGTCAGCAGGGCAATAAATGACTCCCCGAGCTCCTTCTTCAGCATGCGGCTCAAATACACGGGTGAAACTCCCAGCTCGGAAGCCACCAGCTCCAGTGTCAAAGCGTGGTTGTGATAATGCTCCTGCAAATATTGCCGGGCTCTTCGTACAAGCGGAGATAGCGAAGCCTCCTGATAGATGCATTCCTTGCACAGGTTGTATGCCTCTAGAAGCTCCATCTCCACTCCAACATCCTCAGCAGCGGTGTGTAGAGTGACACCCAGATTCTCCTTGGCCGCCTCCTCGATCTTCATGAGCAGTTCTGGTGTGAGCCTGCTCCAGCTGATCCCTACGATCAGATCAGATCCATTTCTGAACACAAGCGCTTCCGAGGTGCCGATCAGCTCTTCAACAATGTTCTTGACCGCATACAGATACAGCTGGCGATCGCCTTCCTTCAAGATCGTATTCGGCATGCTTGCCTCTGGCCAGCGGATCACGAGACAGCTTGCGGGAGAAGCTGCAGGAAGAGAGAGCAGACTGAGCTGCATCCTAAGCTCCTCTTCGTTCAGTCTGCCTTGTACCCATTCCTGTCCCAGCTGCTCTCGCAGTACCTCCCTTCTCTTGCGGAGATGCTCCCTGGCAGATGCCTGTTTTTCCTTCTCCAGCTGCTCCTCATCGAGTGAAGCCTTGATTCGCTGCAGCACACTCATCAGCTCATCCGTTTCAACCGGCTTCAATATATATTCCTCCACACCCAGCCGAATCGCTTGCTGCGCATAGCTGAATTCATCATACCCTGTAATGATAATGCATCTGCATTCCTGCTTCTGCTCTCGAAGTGCCTGAATGAATGAAATGCCATTCATAATCGGCATATTCATATCGACGAGCACAAGATCAGCTCCCCGTTCTAGTACAAGCTCCAGTGCTTCCGCTCCGTCTTCGGCGAGTCCGATGACTTCCATGCCCAGAGAAGCCCAGTCTACCGACTCGCTGATGCCTTCACGAATGATAGGTTCATCATCCGCAATCAATACTTGATATGGTTTATTCATAGCTCCTCCTCCTGTTCGTGGTCAGCCATGACTTGAGGCTCGGTCAACAAAGGATGCTTAATCGTGACCGTTGTGCCTTCCCCCAGCGTGCTGTCCAGCTGCACGCCGTAATCTGTTCCGAATGCGAGCTGAATTCGGGCCTGCACATTTAACAGGCCATAGCTCTTCGGTGACTCCTTCTCTTCATGCTGCTTATCTATGGTGATCAATGGATTGGCAAGCTTCTCCCTCAGCTGCTGAAGCCGCTCCTCATCCATGCCCGCCCCATTATCTGTGATCGTCATCAGAAGATAGTCGGTTTGCTGTTCCACCTGAATTCGAATGTTGCCTGCACCGCGCCTGGCCTTGATCCCATGATAGATCGCATTCTCAACGATCGGCTGCATGATCAGCTTGACGACATAGAATCTTCTGACCCCCTCCTGCAGCTCGATCTGGCAGTTCAGCCGGTCCCGATAACGGGTCTTCTGAATCTGCAAATAGCTGGTGATATGATCTATCTCTTCGGACACCGGAATCATGCTGCTGCCCTTACTGAGCCCGATTCTAAACAATCGGGATAACGATTTCACCATTTCGGATACATCTTCCGCCCCCTGCTTGCGTGCCATCCAGTGGATGGTATCCAGTGTGTTATACAAAAAGTGCGGCTTGATGTGAGCGGTAAGACTGCGCAGCTCAGCTGCCTGCTTCTGTTTTTCTTTTCTCCGGTTCATAGCCATCAGCTTCTTGATCTCCTGCAGCATTCGGTTAAAGCTGACACCGAGCATTCCGACCTCATCTCCACGGTTACCGAGATTACGCAGTGTCATGTCGCCTTTTTCGGCCTTCTGCATCAAGCTCATCAAGTGATGAATCGGCCTTGAGATGGATTGTGACAGGACATAAGCCGCCGTTAGTCCAAACATGCAAACAATAAACAAATAGCAAATCACATAAAAATGAATTTCTCTAACAGCAATTGCTGAATCACCTGTATTGAACACCCCGATAGTACGCCAGCCAGTGTAAGAAGAGGTCTGGTATTGAAACTGAAAGTTCTGATCTCCGACTTGTTTTGTAAAGGTTCCATAGGCGGCATCTTCAAACCAGGAGCTCTCCAACTGAGTAATAATGGACTGATCCGGTGCGAAGATTTTATTCCCATCCTGATCCTGAATCATTAAATATCCATCTTTACCTAACGTGACGTCCCTTGCAATGCCTGAGATCGAGAACAGCTTCAGGTCGATCAAAATAACGCCTCGCGTTTCCCGAGTCTCCGGATCAACCAAAGCTCTGGATACAGACACGACTTCATCCGGCGTATAGTTCACATGGGTAGTTACTCTCCGCTCTCCAGGGTGCCCGATGACCGTAAAGATCCCTTTCTGATCCACGGCAGCCTGATACCAGCTCTCTTGTGTGAGATCTGTATCATCTACAGCATACATTTCGTTGCTTATATATTCCCCTTCATTATTAATGATTAAGATCCCTGCAATATCGGGATGAAGTGTTGTAAATCCCTGTAAAAAAGCTTGAACACTTCCAGAGCTCTTCACCCGCTCTCTTACCTCGGGAGTACCATCAATAAACTGCTGAACATCCTCATCAAATTCGGTGAGATAGGTAATGTTCTGCAGATTTTCAATGGACTTGTCGAGCGACTGATTCACTTTACCAATCAGCTGGAGTGTATTGTCTTCGACCTGCCTTTCCACAATTCGATCCACGGTCCAATTGACGATTAATCCAAGACCCAGTGCAGGCACGATACCAATCAATACAAAAAGAATGGAGAGCTGATAACGCAGCGGCATTTGACTGAACTTAAGGCGCTTCCATAACCTTCCAGATCCGCGCTCATTATTTCGCATAATACTGCTCCACATTCTGTTTGGTAACTACATTAATTCCTGTATCGACCTGGACTGGAACCGGTGACACATCGTCTGTCGCAGAAGGCGCCGGAATCGTCAGATCATGGTGAAGATGGAACAAATATTGTAAGGACCAGTACCCCATATTCCATGTTCCCTGTGCAATGCTTGCCGCAATAGCACCTTCCTTGATCAAATCAAGTGTGGCTTTGTTCGTATCAAAGCTCACAATTTGAACCGGATCCCCATGCTGCTGAACCGCTTCAGCGACACCGACACCACTTGCTGCTTCGGTGACGAATACTCCGGCAAGATCCGGATACTTCTCAAGCAGTGCCGAAGTCACTTGTTCCGCATCCTCTGCATTTCCTTTTCCATTAACCGTATCGACCACTTTCATCATCGGATAGGTGCTCTCCAGCGTATCCTTGAATCCTTGAATCCGCTCTGTATGATTGTGCTGTCCAGGTACAGTAACGATCGCTACCTGTCCCTCTCTTCCTGCCAGCTTCGCCATCTGAGCTGCTGCGGTTGCCCCAGCGTTGTAATTATTCGTTGCCAGGAAGGAGTAAGCTTTGCTATTCGGTGCACCTGAGTCAAACAGCACGACCGGAATGTTCTCCTCAATCGCGCGGTCGATAACACCATCGAGTCCATTCGTGTCAATCGCAGAGATGGCGATGCCTGCCGGTTTCTTCGCAATCACCTGGTCCAGTACCATAATCTGCTCCTGCAGGTCGTACTCCGTTGCTCCTCTATATTCAATGGACACGTTCAAAGCGTCAGCCGCATCCTCAAAGCCCTTAAGCACGCTCTTCCAGTACTCAGAGCCAGATTGGAAAGTGACCATCACATAACGCTCCGAGATATCTCCTCTCAGACCTTCACCCGCAGCTCCTCTATTGTCCACGTCCTCTGTCATATATTGAAATATATAAACCAAAAAAGCGAATATTAAAAGCGCATAGATCAGCATCATCTTCTTCAATATAGCTACGCCTCCTCGGTCTGTTCCAATGCCGGCATTTAACCGCTTTCATTAATCATTATAAATCGAGCTGTCAAGACTGTGAACCTCATGACAACAGACCCCCATCGCTGAGAGTCTGTCGTTACAATACATATGCACGAGTCTAGTTTAAGAAATGTACCATTTGGTGAAGCGCTTCTCTATCTGATGTATGCTCATTATAGGGACTGTCGTCGACAGCATAGCCAAGAACAACACCAGAGCGGATAATCAGATGATCCGGAATCGACAGCTTCTCTCTAAGTATTTGGGGATAAGCAATCGAATTAAAGGCAGGAACACTCTGCACATGATGATGCTCAGCGGCCAGCACAAGATATCCGGCGAAGGTGCCCAGATCCATGGTCGACCAATCCGTAAGCGATCGCTCCTGACAAATAATAACCAGGGCTGTTCCATCAAAGAACGAAATGTTATTGCGTCGATTCAGCTCTCTTGCCTTCTCATCCTCACGATTGATCCCCATACACTCAAACATATGTATGCTGTTACGGATGCTGCGCTCCTGCATATATTCAGGCCATTCCTTCGGAACAGGAACATCCGTATTGTATGGCTCTGAACGATCAAACGCAGCTAAATAGGCCTCTCTGACCGCTTCTAAGGTGCCGCCTGTAGCAATAAATACCTCCCAAGGCTGGGTATTCGCCCAGGATGGTGCACGCAGTGCATCTGTTAATATATTCTCAAGGGTCGCCTGCGGAATAGGCTTGCTCTTGTCAAATTTACGGTGAGACTTTCGGCTCTGGAACAGGTTCTTACTCTCTTCATGATGGTTCACTATTGGTTCTCCTCCATTCCTATACTCTATATCTCTGGAATTGACGATTCTTCATGAACGATAATATATACAGACAATAATTACAAGCACACACAGTCCCAAGTTGTAGTATACTTGCTCATGTTATTTGTTATTTCATCTATTCCTAATGTTGATTCGTTACAATAATGACTCCAAGTGCCTGCCTACTTGTCATGAGAAACAACTATTAGGAGGTTATCTACTATTGAAAAAACCTAGAATCGAGGAGCTGACACCTCTACGGGGACTCGCGTTCCTCGCGATTGTGATGCAGCACAGCCTCGCGGAATATATATACCGGGCGGATATACTTGCGCCAGATTCCACCATGCTTATGATTGTGTATCATTTGACAAGGTTCGGTACACCGACATTCGTGTTCCTGTCCGCCGTACTTCTGTTCTATAACTATGAGAAGAAGCTGCACTATTCAAGCTTTATCCGCAAAAGATTCGGAGATATTTATGTCCCGTTCCTGTTATGGACAGTTCTATACTGGCTGAGTGTAAGACTGACGGCTGGCACCAACTGGCTGAGTGCTGACACCTGGACAAGCCTTGTTAGTGAATGGTTTGTTCCTCAAGCCGGTTATCAGCTGTGGTTCGTCATCATGGTATTCCAGTTCTATCTGCTGTTTCCGCTGTTCCGGAAAGCCGCTCTGTTTCTGAAGAGCAGACTGACTCCTCTCGATCCGACGCGGCAGAACCGTACGGTTGTTACTATTATCGTACTCACTGGCGCTGCCTATGCTTATCTGTTATACCTGTCTTATTACGAGATGGGCGCTTGGGCAGCAGAAGCAGGCGGGATAACCCAAACACTGCTAGGGTACAGATCTTATTCTTTTATTATGTATTTCTTTTATTTTATTCTTGGTGCACTGGTTGCCTTCATGCTCGAAAAATTTCGCAAATGGATACTCAAAATTATGCCCTGGACTGCGTTCCTGTCCATCGCCTTATTCACACTGCTCGCTTATGATGTGCTTCGCGGCTCTTCTGATGTGATGAACCTGAACATATCTACCTATTTGAAGCCTCAGACCTTTGCTTTGATTTTGACACAGATGTTCCTGCTGTATGGATTCATGCTTGTCATCTCGCCGCAGAGCCGTTTCCGCAAGCTGTTTACATGGATCGGAAGATATTCATACGGCGGTTATCTTGTCCATGCCATGGTCATTTACGGCATCGCATTCTTCACTAGACCAATGGAGCTGTCTGGATATCATTTGCCGGTAACGATCGTCACATTCCTGCTTACCGTCATCGTATCGCTGCTCATCAGCTTCGGCTTGTCCAAGCTGCCTGGATCAAGGTATCTGGTAGGACTTGCGCGCAGACCTAAGAACAAGACCGCGAGAGACAAGGACAAGACGGTCCCGGCAGAAGGTGCTGTGCTCTGAGTTAAGAAAAATGCATCATTTTCTTGTTATTCTTAATCTGCACATGCAGATTTCCCTAGTAATTAAACATCCCCTTCAAGCTTCGTCTGTCAATGTATGACATTCCTGCTTGAAGGGAATTTTTTATTTAGACTTTAGCTATGATCATGCTTAAGGGCTTCTTTTCCCGGCGCCCCATCGATCTTGATCTTCCGATGGATAAACTTCTCCAGATCAGGTGTTAACTCTTCCTTCAATTTATCCACCAGCTGTTTCTCGGATACACCTTTTGATTTGGCGATTTCAGCCAGTGACTTCCCTTGCCGAAGCTCTTGGTTAAGCTGATCCGGCGTCAGACCGAGAAACTTGGCAATTTCCTCGCGATTTAAACGATGTCCTTTGCCATGATGTGCATGCCGCCCGCGAAGCTCACTGAGCGGAGTGTTGATCACTTTGGCGAGCCGGGCGTGAATATTTGATTTCATCGTGGTGCCTTGTTCTTTCGTGAGGCAGCCTTCTTTGACCGCGGCATCCACCCGCTTATCGATAGCAGGAATAAGCTTCTTCTCGAGCTGCTTGTCTGTCATTCCCTTCGACTGCGCAATGCTTACAATCGTCTTCCCTTGTTCCATTTGGGATGCCAGTTCCTTCAGATCCATATTCAGAATCTTGGCTGTCTCATCCATGAAATAGAGGTGATGTCCTTGACCGCAATTTGCATCTACCTCAAACTCGGTAAATACCGGATCCGGGGTCTTTGCTTCCTGTGCTTCGGCCCCTCCTGCATACCCTGTCATAATCGAAATCAGAAGAGCCGCAGAAGCGATGCGCGAAATATATTTGTTCATGTGTTTGTCCACCTTTCTAGCTGCAATAAATTGTCTGCACTTCGTTAGTGTGGACGAACACACCCTTTTTTATCCATTGCACATGAACAACCTGAATTACAAGCTCAAGTACCCGAAGGAAAACGAATAACAGCCTCCGTTCCAATCCCCTTCTCGCTGCTATATTCTATACTTCCATCCATAGCCTCAATAATCCGGAATGTCACCATCATGCCGAGCCCCGTACCCTTCGTTTTATTGGAGAAATAAGGTTCACCGAGTCTCATGAGCTCCTGCTCATTCATCCCTATTCCGGTATCCTGTACATGAATAAAAATTTCCTTGCCTCTCGAATAAGCCTTGACTCTAACCTCGCCGCTGCCCTGAATTGCCTCTATGCTGTTCTTGAGAATATTAATAAATGCTTGCTTAAACTTGGAGGTGTTTCCCCGAACCCACAGGTTCTCAGGTACATCCATCGTAATGACACAGCCCTCCAGATTGGCCATCGGAATCAGCACACCTTCGATGTGATTGAATTCTTCCGCCAGATTAATAAGCCTGATCTGATCAAATTCCGGCTTGGCAAAGGTCAGAAAATCATTAATAATCTCGGATGCCCGATCGAGCTCCTCAATCGCGATGCTGACATATCTTCGATTCCTCAAATTCTCCTGCTTGCTCATCAGCTGCAGAAATCCGCGGGTTACCTGAAGGGGATTACGCACCTCATGTGCGACAGAAGCCGCTAATTCACTTATAATCTTGATCTTTTCCGAGCGCTGCAGCTCATTATTAAATACTTCAAGCTCTTTCGTATACAGCTCTACTTGCTCATGCTTACCCCACAAGGGATTGGTCTTGATGATCACTAGAGTGACGGTAAATGCAAGCATCCCCCACTTGATCATCCAGAAGTCATACCAATTCAAGGTGTAATATAGAATCCATTCGACAACGGCAGCGACTGTAAATATTCCAGAACCGCATGATAGCAAATAGGCTTTACGGTTCCCCTTAAGTGCCTCCAGGATGGCAAAATAGGTCAGCAGAATAAGCTCTACAATAAATACAACGCCGAACACAGGCCGGGTCAGGAATTCATAAAACGCATAGATGACATCCCCCGTTAATGCATTGACGACTCTAACCAGCATGCAGAATGCGATGTATACCAGCATCGATTTCCACAGTTTATTGATTAATCCGCCTGGTCCAGGTCCGATCATCTGTTCAAAACAATAGGCCAAGAGCGGCAGCAGCAGAATCAAAGCCGCTTCGAAGCCTGTAACCAGAATCTCGCTGTAATCAGGGTACAACGTATATAAAGTCGGCGAATACAGCAAGACAGCCAGCCCGAAGCAGATAATGACCCCCATCATTGAGGACCACTGTCTTGTATTCACCCGGGTCATAAATAAACAGGTTACCGCAATAAGGACGGCAAGCAGAAGCAGGATACCACCTATCAGGACCGACGATAAACCATCTCTAAGATACATGCCGCTTAAGTCTATATAAGACCCTGTCCATGCGTCCTCGCTCAAGCCTACTGTTCTATCACTGCTGTGTGTCCAGATGTACACGACTTTGCCTGCATCCTCTTGATCGAGAGACAACAGAATATGATTCCGATCAAACGGATAATTATTGGATTGTCCTATTACACGTTCTCCGTCTATATAGATATCAATTTGCTGTCCATAAATATATTCAAGCAGAAGTCCCGATCTCTCATCTAGATCGGCTGGCAGCTTGATTCTGGTCCATGCGGCATGAACCGTAGATGGATCCATCTCATCAGCAAAATAGCTGTCATCAATCGCTGTCCACTTATAATTCCCCTCCATCAGCTCCTCATAGCTGAGGTTGACACTGTCATTAAACCAGAGCATGTCCCGCGACAATTTCTGTATATCCTTCTCCTGTGCGTGCAAGACTGCTTGCGGCAGGATGAAGAGTACCCCTAGTAAACACAAGATGATAGCCGCCGATACTCTGGGCCCGATCTTCATTAGAACACCTCAAGACTCGATAAAATTAATATACATCCTTATTTTTCCACACTTTATTGATATCTACAATACTATTCTCTCGCTCATCCCGAAGTCTCTCGCGCTCTGCTTCATACTGATTCTTGATCATTTCTAGTTCCCTCTGTTCTGCTTCCTCCCGGTATTCAAGCCAGACCAGACTCTCCTCATCCTCGTAGATGGTCCATATATCTGAGAATAGGTAGTCCTTGATCTCCACAATCCTGCCGTTCCATAAGCCAGAAGACCAGTAGAGGCCGTCAGGTTTACGAATGACCGTCCGTGAGTATCCAGGTGTAGATGCTTTTTGACCGATCTTGATTGATCCGATCATATTCGAGAATGTACACCATTCCATCACCTGTCTTCCCCCATTCCTAATGACTCTCTATATTTTATAGCTAACATGGATTTTACGAAACTATATTCATTGTATTCAATTGATTCGGGAGCGAAAGCTCGGTTTAAGAAATAGTCAAGTACGTTGATCAGACCTCTCAAATTCATGAAGGAGGATAAAAAAAATGAATAACACACATCGAAATGTGGAAGTCGAGCACAAGGATGTTCAGAAGAAATCTGATTCCAGCTTAGTCGCATCTACATTTATCAAATACGCAGCTTATATCATCCTATTTTTCGGATTCCTATACTTTCTCGTTAAATTTGTATTCCCCATGTTCTAGATGGACACGCTATCCGTAACTATGAACTGCTATGCATTGCATGAAGATGATAAGACTAAGGAGAGATATCACATGAATAATAGACCACATACTAACGAAGCCGATTTTGCCTATGACCGTTATAAATCCATGCAGGAGCCGGATCCGCTGAATACCGTACCTGAAGATGATTTGGATTATGTAAATACGTATACAGAGCAAACCGTAAGTCTTGATGAAGACACGACACCGCTTGATGCCGAAACGGCTCAAAAGGAACCGATGCAGGATGTGCGCAGCGCCTCTTCCATTGAATTTGCAGCGGACGAGGATTTCATGGAACGGCAGGATGTGCTGATCCGATCCACCGAGCCCGACCTTACTTCCGTACCTGATGCAGATGATATCGATGCAAACAGCCCGGTGGATCCGGCTGCTCCAGACCCGGATGCCATGCATGGTACAGATCTGATCAATGGCGCCGGCGGAAGTCCGGAGAAATGAATAAAAAATAAGATAATGAACAAGCTGTTGCGGTGTCTTCATTTGCAGCAGCTTGTTTTTTTGTTCCGTCACACTCCTCTCCTCTTCTACAGCTATGACATTTTCGTGTCTATTCCGATGAGCGTTTCTAAATGGATTAAAAAAAGGTATGATGAGAACATATTCAAACTATATCAAGGAGGAAACAGCATGTTGTTCAGATCCAAAGGCTTCAAATTCCTCTTGCTCCTGACTACGCTTGTCGTTATTCTGGCAGGGTGTGGAAAGGATACTGCAGAGAATGACGAGCTTGAGTTTGGAGGGATTGGTGTTCCTGACCCTGAGAAGTCTCATCCGGTTGCTACCATTGAGCTGTCCAATGGCAAGCAGATCGTAATGGAACTCTACCCTGAAGTTGCGCCAAATACGGTGAACAATTTCATATCCCTTGCCAACAGCGGCTTTTATGATGGAACGATCTTTCACCGGGTTATCCCGAACTTTATGATACAGGGCGGCGATCCAGAAGGAACAGGGACCGGCGGTCCTGGTTACAGCATTAAGGGCGAGTTTACCAGCAACGGGGTGAAGAATCATCTGCTGCATGTTCGCGGTGTCGTATCCATGGCACGATCCAATGACCTTGATTCGGCTGGGTCCCAATTTTTTATCGTACAAGCCGATTCAGAGCATCTAGACAATACTTATGCTGCCTTTGCTAAAGTGACTGAAGGCATGGACGTTGTTGATGAAATAGCCAATCTTGAAAGAGATCAGAACGACCGTCCGACTGATCCGCCCGTGATGACCAAGGTTACTGTTGACACACTGGGTGTTGAATATCCAGAACCGGAGAAAATTCAATAGAAAAACAGCAAAAAGACCGGACTCCTTCGTTTGTCCGGTCTTTATTACGTACACCATTTATCCCGTATCATCACCATATTAAGCTAATCCATCCCATGATCGAAATCCAGAGCGGTACACTGAGCAGGATGCCCCACATTAACCCTTTCAATAGCTGCGTGTTTAGTTCCAATAGCAACGACCCCTTCACTGTTTAATTAGTCGTAGTATCGGTGTTCAAAATGAGCTATATACTCTAGTTCGCTTATTTTCTTCCTCTACTTTATATTACACCAATTTTTAGAAAGCGCTATCATTAATTTATTTCTATTCCACTTTCCTGCTACTTATACTTCCAATCCACCCTGTGTACCTGTTATAATTTTGCGACGATGAAACGGAGGGATCATCATGGTCAAAAAAAGAAACACGCCGTCCCGGCAGTCGACTAACCGTACTTCGAGCCGTGAAGAATCCGGAGCAGCGACGCTGAAGGACATGCTGAGCGATGAAGTGCTTGGCAAGCTCAAGGCGCAGGCTAAGGAAATTAAGGCAGCCAATCAGCAGCGACAGGAAGAAGCTCGCCGGTTGGCAGAAGAGAAGAAAAAGGCAGAGCAAAAAAAACTCGACAACAACTTTGAATATCTTCTAGAGAACAGTAACCTCGATTGGCACAAATATAAATAAAATGCGGAATCCCCAAGCACTGACCTGTGAAGACAGGCTCTGTGCTTGGGGATTTTGCAAAATGTTGCACTCCCCCTCTTCCCTATGATTCAACCTACCGCTGCCGGGGGTATTTCTACGTTAGAAAGCTTCACGAATAATAGACTATGGATTAGGGAGGAATCGTTATGCCGAATCTTCGATTTGAGAATAAGATTGCCATTGTGACCGGGGGAGGTTCCGGCATAGGGCAAGCCGCTGCCCTTCGATTGGCAGAGGAAGGTGCGCACGTATTTATGCTTGATCGAACCGTCGAAAGAGCAGAAGAAACCAAAAGTAGGATTGAGCAGAACGGCGGAAGGGCTGAAGTCATTGAATGCGACATCGCGAAGCCCGAGATGGTGGAGAATGCGATTAACACCGTTGCAGAACGGGCAGGTCGAATTGATGTTGTCTTCGCCAACGCCGGTGTAAACGGAAAAATGGCGCCGATTGAAACGATGGAAATCGAAGATTGGGATCAAACGATGTGCATTAATATGAGAGGTACGTTCGCCACGGTTAAATACGCGATACCTCACATGAAGGAGAATGGCGGAAGCATCATTATTAACAGCTCCATCAATGGAAACCGCGTATTCTCGAATATTGGCTTCTCTGCTTATGCATCGACAAAGGCCGGTCAAGCTGCATTTATGAAAATGGCGGCACTGGAGCTTGCCAGATATAAAATCAGGGTCAATTCTGTTCATCCCGGCGCGATCGACACGAATATTGATTCCAAGACGGAGCGCTCTGAGGATCTGGATCAGGTTCAAATTCCGGTCGAATTTCCTGAAGGAGATCAGCCGCTGGCCGGTAAGTCAGGCAAGCCTGACCAAGTCGCTTCTCTGGTCTTGTTCCTGGCCTCAGATGAAGCCTCCCATATATCCGGCACCGAAGTCTATATCGATGGAGCAGAATCCCTGCTCCGCGGATAATAAGACAAGACGTATAGAAGAACCTCCATACCTGCTGCAATATCGCAGCGAATATGGAGGTTTTTTTGCTGTAAGAATTGCAGGCTAGAGTGATACATGATCCTTGCTTACCGTCTTGCTTGAGGCACGTGAGGGCAGATAGAAGAAGAGGATATACATCATGGTAAATAACACGAATGCGACCCATTCTTCGACAAGAATATAGTAAGGATAAGGTCCGAGCATATCTAATATAGAAGGTGACTCCGGCTTGTGGGACAGGAACATATAATTCGCCCCGAATACTTGATTGAAGCACCACACGATGCCAGCAATAAGATTAAGCAGCAGCATAGAGAGCGGAACCGAGGTTATCGTGAGTCTCACCTGCTCAATCCAGGTCATATATAAGGCGGCAGCAATAATAGAGCCGTGCGCGATGAAGAATTGTATAAAGCGAAAATGAGGGAAGGTATATACCAAATCAGGCGTTAGTAATGCAGCCAGCGCACCGCAGATTCCAGCATAGAACACAAGCATGTACAGCACGCGATTTCGGGTCACCAGCATAACACATGACAGAAGAAGCGTAATGCTGCATAGCTCCAGCGGCAGCGTGTAAGCCGGATCCCATAGATCATAGATCTGATACCATACTTCAAGCATGAGCTGCGATAGAATCAGTAGTGACAGCAGTATGCAGCGCAGTATTTTTCTAGCCGATACGGAGTTCCTCAGCTTCTGTCGATACATAAACATCGCGAGCAGAAGAACAATAATGACAGCTACTGCTCCTGCATGAGCAAGAGACATGAATTCAAACCTCGGTGCATTATAAGGATTGAAGATGGATAGGTCAGCAACAATGGTATGCAAGGATCTCTCCTCTTCCTTTCGAGAATAAAGTTAATTTGATCATAATGGATCTCCATGAGGATGGAAAGCCATCATATAGAAGAAACTCATAGAATTAAACATGAAAAAAAGACAGTTGACATATTATCAGTTTAATTATAAACTGAACTCAATAAGTTTAGTTCTAAACTCAAATTTCTATTGAAGGAGGAACTTGGATGAATGAAGCAAACTTCACTCCTCCTCACCTGTCCAAACCGGAGGAACGGCTCGGTCTGCTGCTATGGTTCCGGCTGTCCCGCATCTATAACCATAACATCCGGGAAAATAATCAGCATTTGAAGGCCTGGAATTTATCAACAGCTCAATTCGACGTCCTTGTTCAGGTGGGCACTGAGGAGCGGATGTCACAGCAGGAGCTGGCGAACAAGCTGCTTGTTACTAAGGGCAATATTACTCAGCTATTGAGTAAGATGGAGGATTTAGGTCTGATTCAACGGGAAACAGACTGGAAGACCAAATATGTATCTCTTACCGATCAAGGCAGAGCATTATATGAAGAGGTTGTGCCAGCACAAGAGCAATTCCAAGCATCCCAATTCAGCAAACTAAGTAAAGACGAGCGTAAGGAGCTGCTTAAGCTGCTCAAGAAGCTGCAAGACTAACTGCTCATCTGCGTGTATTCTGGCGGATTTTTTATAAATTACAATGTAAATTATGGGGAGGTTATCTTATTATGACGGAACTCGCTGCAATCAAAGGAATCCATCATGTATCTGCGCTTACAGCCAAGGCACCAGAAAATTTCGAGTTTTACACCAAGACCCTAGGTCTGCGTCTCATCAAAAAAACGGTGAATCAAGACGACAATTCGATGTATCATCTATTCTACGGCGATGAAAAAGGAAATCCCGGTACCGAGCTGACCTTCTTCGAAATGCCAAATGCGGGACAAACACGCACAGGGACGAACAGTATTTCGGCCACCTCTCTCCGGGTGCCCAGCGATGCCTCCCTTGCTTATTGGAAGCAGCGTTTTGAGGAACTCGAGGTCGATCATGATGAGATTACGGAACGCGCTGGACGCAAGACACTGGCTTTTCGTGATTTTGAACAGCAGCGCCTCATTCTTGTCTCCGATGAGCATAATGAAGGGGTCGCCGGCGGAGTACCTTGGGAGAAGAGTGTCATTCCTCAGGAGCATGCCATTGTAGGACTCGGACCCGTGCAGCTGACCGTAGAACAAGGCGAGCATACAGCAGCTGTACTGATCGAAGTGCTGGGCTTCCGTCACAAAGGAAGTTATCCTTCTAATGTGCCTGGTCAACCGGATATTGAGGTATACGAGGTTGGGGAAGGCGGCAGCGGTACGGAAATTCATATTGAAGAAAGAACGGATCTGCCGGTTGAACGTCCCGGACGCGGAAGTGTACACCATGTAGCTCTGCGTGTAGAGAATGAAGATCAATTGAAGGCGTGGATCCCTCGTATCAACAGCTATGGCTTTCCGAATTCCGGATTTGTGGATCGATTCTATTTCAGATCCCTGTACTTCCGTGAAGGTAACCGCATCCTGTTCGAGCTGGCTACGGATGGTCCGGGCTTTGATACGGATGAGGATATTCTCCATCTGGGAGAATCTCTAGCCCTTCCGCCTTTCCTTGAAGAAAGTCGCGGTGTGATTGAGAAGATGCTGAAACCGCTGAATACCCAACAATCTTAAAATAGTTAAGAGTTATACGCAGCCAATGCACCAAGGCATATTAACCAGTTATATGGTTGATGTGCCTTTTTTCCAAACATCTCTGTCTCTCTCCTCTGTGGACATCTTATATTCATTGAGTGTGAACGCCTAGTCCTGTCCAATTCACTGCGCACTGCATATAATAATAGGAACAAAGTCGACCCTATCTGCTTTTTTGTGAAAATCTTGGATACTTTGAGGTATACTAGTAGTGCTTGTTTGCAATCCAGTGATGTACACCCCGGCAAGCACATCATAACCGTTTCCTATTGGAGGGAATAAAAGTGTCAGGATTAATTAGAACTGAAAAAGATTTTATCGGCGAAAAAGCCATCCCTGAGAATGCCTATTACGGTATCCAAACGATGCGCGCCGTCGAGAATTTCCCGATCACAGGAGTTCCTATTGAAAAGGAATTGATCACTGCATTAGCTGCTGTCAAAAAAGCTGCTGCTGCGGCCAACATGGATTTAAAAATGCTTCCTCAGCCGATCGGCAGTGCCATCATTACCGCTGCTGAAGAAGTCATGAAAGGCCAGCACCTTGATCATTTCATCGTCGATTCCATTCAAGGCGGCGCCGGCACCTCGATCAATATGAATATGAATGAAGTTCTCGCAAATCGCGGTCTCGAGCTGCTTAATCAAAATAAAGGCGACTACTTCCATTGCAATCCTAACAATCATGTAAATATGTCCCAATCGACCAATGATGCCATTCCAACAGCTCTCCGTATTGCAGCTTATCGCCTTAGCGAGCATCTGCTGGGTACGATGAAGGAGCTTGCAGAGGGCTTTAAACGTAAAGAGAAAGAATTCGACGATGTCGTTAAAGTCGGGCGCACCCATTTGCAGGATGCGGTTCCGATTAAGCTCGGACAAGAATTTGGCGCTTATGCGAGAGTACTCACTCGTGATATCGAACGGCTCGATCATGCAACCAAACGTCTACTCTCTATTAATCTTGGAGCGACCGCTGTTGGTACAGGACTAAACGCCAAAGTTGAATATATCGAAAAGGTAACCAGCCACCTGGCACAAATCACCGGACTCCCCCTCTATACAGCGGAGGATCTGGTGGATGCTACCCAAAATACAGACAGTTATCTTGAACTCTCGGCAGCTCTCAAGGTCTGTGCCGTGAACATGTCCAAGATCTGCAATGATATTCGTATGATGGCTTCAGGACCAAGAGCGGGATTCTCCGAGCTGCTCCTGCCGCCGAGACAACCAGGCTCCTCCATTATGCCAGGCAAGGTAAACCCGGTCATGGCCGAAGTGATGAACCAGATCTCGTTCCAGATCATCGGTAACGATCATACCATTGCGCTGGCCTGTGAAGCGGGTCAATTCGAGCTGAATGTCATGGGACCGGTCATCGCCTTTAATCTGCTTCAATCTCTGAAAATCATGAATAATGGCATGAGTGCCTTCCATGACTTCCTGGTGAAGGATTTAGAGGCCAATCGCAAACGAATCAAAGAAGTGCTCGATCAAAGCTTCAGCATGATTACCGCACTGAATCCACATCTCGGATATGATGTAGCGGCCGGTGTCATTAAGGAAGCTCTGCGTACAGGCTCCACCATCACGGCCATTATTCTGGAACGCGGACTGCTGACCCTGGAGGAACTGGATGAAATTCTTCATCCAGAACAAATGACGACACCCGGCATTGCCGGAGAACGTTTCCTGCATATGAATTAATCCACAGCTATACCCCGTCTTCCTTTCGAACGACGAACTGGACGACAAGTTTAAATAAGTCGTGTTCTCACTTACGAGAATACGGCTTATTTTCCGTATTGGATTGTTATTTAAGCCCTCTTCTCCCCATACATATGATTAGGAGAGAAGGGAGATATCGCCCATGATAACTACGAACGAGCTGTATCGAAAAACGCTACTTACGATTGCCGGCAATCCACGTATTGAACGGCTTACGATAAAATACGGAAGATCGCTCGCGAGACGATTTATTGCCAGTGAACACTTGGATGGTGCTCTTACGGAAGTGCGGAAACTAAATGAAATTGGAATCATGGCTACTCTGGATCATCTTGGCGAGGGCATTCAGCAGCTGGAACAGGCAACAGGCTACCGGGATGAGTACATTCGTCTCATCGAAGGGATATCGAAGAGCAAGGTTCAATCCAACGTTTCTTTGAAACCAACCCAGATGGGGCTCGCGCTGGATCCGGAAGCATGCTACCAGAATATTCGGGCTGTCGCTCGCGAGGCTAAGTATCATCGTAATTTTGTCAGGATTGATATGGAGGATTCGCCTTACACTGAAGCGACTCTTCAGATCGTGGAGAGGCTTCATCGCGAGGGGCTCACCAATGTCGGTACTGTAATCCAGGCCTATCTGTTTCGGACGGAAGCGGATGTACAGCATTGTATTGAGCACCATATTCCACTTCGCCTGGTTAAGGGCGCCTACAAAGAACCTGCTGCCATCGCTTATCAAAATGCAAAGGATGTACGCAGCCAGTTTGAGCGTATCATTCAGCTGCATCTGGATCAGGACGTTTATACGGCAATTGCTTCGCATGATGATCGGATCATTCAATTTACGAAGAGATACGCAGCGGAGCATAGCATTTCCAAGGAACGATTTGAATTTCAGATGCTCTACGGGCTGAGAATGCAGGAACAAGAACGGCTGGCGGCCGAAGGTTATCGGGTAAGATGCTATGTACCCTATGGGACGATGTGGTACCCGTATTATACGAGGCGGCTTGCGGAGAAGCCGGGCAATTTAATGCTGGTGTTGAAGAATATGGGCAGATGAGGGTAGTTCTGGAAGGGCTTGCCGCGGGGCTCTGTTAGCGAAAAGAAACTTGCGGGCTGGCCTGGGGGGCTCTATAAGCGAATGTTCGTCCGATCGTTCTTGGATTGGAAAGCTTTGAATTATTCTAAGCGGTTTTCTTTCCAATCCAAATACGAACGCTGTCGCTTCTACCGAATCATTTCGCTTACTGAGCCTGGGGGCCAGCTGGCTGGACAGTGCCCTTCCCCTATTCTTCTCTTGGGGGAGGGCTTGTTAGGTGTCCGATGTTCTTATTTCATCGGACTCTTTGGTTTGGATAGCTCGCGGGGGACACTCTGGGAGCAAAGATAACTGCGGCTGGCCTTGGGGGCTCTATAAGCGAATGTTCGTCCGATCGTTCTTGGATTGGAAAGCTTTGAATTATTCTAAGCGGTATTCTTTCCAATCCAAATACGAACGCTGTCGCTTCTACCGAATCATTTCGCTTACTGAGCCTGGGGGCCAGCTGGCTGAACAGTGCCCTTCCCCTATTCTTCTCTTGGGGGAGGGCTTGTTAGGTGTCCGATGGTTTTATTTTATCGGACTCTTTGGTATTGTTAAATTATACTATAAAGGAAAAATACAGGAGTATTTGTAGCTGCGTTACGATATCATCTCTATCAAAAATATGCAGGGCAACTAAATCATGAAGTGACTAATAGAACATGAAGGGACTAATAGAGCATGAAAAAGAACAAGTATAAAATCCTATACATAAGTATCATCTCTTTTATTGCTTTGATCTTGATTTTGTGGAGTATGTCTATTTTAAACCGTAGTCGCCCTTATCATGATACCCCATCTCAAATTACTGAAGAAAAGACAACCTAACTAACTTCAGATCATTGAGTACTAATTCTTTTCAGTATGAAAGCGTCGATCATATGGATCAGTTAGCAGAGCTTATTATTATTGGTACACCTACAAAAAGCTTTATCGATAGAGAACATAAGATTACACATTATGGAGATGGCGAAGTTCAAGACTTCTACACTTTAACTGAGATACAAATCGACAAGATCCTTAAAAAACCGGATGATTTACCTCAAGATCAAAAAACGACATCCATCATTGAACCCATTGGTTTAGATGGAGAGACCAAATTGATCGTTGACGATTATGTAGAACTTCAAAAAGGAGATCAAAGTGTCATTTTCTTAGTGAAAAATACGTTTGGGGATTACGGTATTATGAACGAAAATCTAGGTAAGTACAGCCTGGATCATCCAGAGGTATCAATCAGCAGAATGTCTGAGGAGTCTTCACGACAGTCAGAAGAAAATGAGACAGATAAATATATTAACTACCGTGAAGAAGTATTCAAAAAATATAATATTGAATAACCATCAAACAACAAACGCTGATTCATGTTCAAATTAACGTTTGTTCTCAGGGGGGAATCTATACTTTTAATTCGTATAATGTCCTTTATATAACCATTGTCCATCAACTAATTCAAAATGCATATATATAGCCACGTGCCCTTCATGGTGAACATTAGCGAGAAATACTTCGACTTCATTTTCATTCGTTTGATGATATCCCCGGTATTCTAAATTGCCTATTTCAATAGAGGACAACATCGAAACATCCTGCTTGTGGTCATCGTCTTTTAGTGTATAAGTTTCTTCCTGCTCGTCGAACTCCATTGTAGGAACAGAAAGGGATTCTAGGGTTACATAATCTTTGTTATTCATCGCACCAATAATCTTAAAAGACGCATTCAGTGTTCCTCTAATCACATTCATATGTTTCTCAGAAGGAGCCATTTTAGAAGCGTCAAGCTCTTCTATTAGTTGTTGATTCTCGGTCTGTAAATCTTGAATTTGTGCTTCATGCGTCACTGGTGATACTTCACTATTACTACAAGCAGATAAGATAAATACAATAAATAACATAAAATATATGTTTTTCATGTTTTACCTCCTTTTAAAAAAACAATAACATACACTAAACAAAAAGGATGAAGAATTTGTAAGTTCTTCATCCTTTTTGTTTTTTATAAGAACATGATCTAAACTCAATGAACTCATTGTTTTGACGCTAGCATCATTGTCAGCTTGTATCTGAACGCCTGAATAAAATGGTATTGAGTCTTAATTAATTATGATCTGCAGCTAACATAAATCTCTGATTAAATTTATTAATAACTTTCATAATGTAAGCAAGGAGTAGTATGCTTAACAGGATCATGTACATATAAGAACGACCTACGCTCCATGAATCCAATATAGAATAGGATGATCTTCGCTATGCAAGGCATATTACGTAAGCATAAAACGGCACGCCTGTGCCTAACACTGCTCACTGCTCTACTCGGCGGCTGGGTTTTTGCTCTGCTTCACATTCCGCTCTCCTGGCTGCTGGGTCCAATGGTATTTGTACTGATCGGCTCTAGTAAATGGGCAGCCCAGTTTGAGTGGAACGCCTCCCTGCGAAATACAGGAATGATCATCGTTGCCTATACGATGGGCTTGTCCTTCACTCTCTCTGCGATTAAGGAAATTACCAGGCATCTGCCGACGATGCTCCTTATGACGGTGCTGTTACTCCTGTTGTGTGCTGGCATGGCCGTTATTTTGTCCCGACTGACGCGAACCGATTTCTTGACGATGCTGATGGGCAGCATCCCTGGCGGCTTAAGCCAGGTCGTTACCCTTGCGGAAGAAACCAAAGGGGTTAATGTCACGATCGTTACCGTTATGCAGGTCATTCGTTTATTTACCATCATCATATCCGTTCCCGCCCTGCTCTTCAGCCCTATTATTGGTCAGACTCATGAGCATTCAGGTTCAGATGGTGCTGGTCTCAGTGAAGGAGCTGCTGCGATAATGGGCAGCGGTCAAAGTATTATTTTGAACTATGGACTGTATGCTGTGGTCTGTATTGTGTGTGCTTGGGGAGCCAAGCAATTAAAATTCCCAACTGCGCCGCTGCTCGGCCCCATGATCGGAACCGCATTGCTGCAAATGACGGGTCTAATTGGCCCTATTCTGCCTCCTGCGGCTATTAACGGAGCTCAAGTGCTTATTGGTGCATATCTTGGTTTGCTGCTCAAGCCCGGTCAGTTTACGCAGAGATTTAAAATTCTGTCCCTTTCCATTACTTCGAGTCTGCTGCTTGTCACTGGCGCGGCAATACTTAGCTTCTTATTGTCTGTGTTTAGTTCTGTCAGTCTTCCAACTGCGCTGCTCAGCCTGGCCCCTGGAGGAATGGATCAAATGAGTATTATGGCGCATGAGATCGGTGCAGATCTGTCCATCGTTGCTGTCTATCAGTTGTTCCGTCTGCTGTTTATTTTTTTTGCAGTTCCTCCCGTACTGAGAATGATCATAAGCTATGTACACAAAAGGAACCGTCTAGTGACCGAGGAGCATCTTTAATTGGATGGCATTTCTAAGCTGATTCATTTGGATCTCCTTCATAATCAGAAGGGTCTCCGCTTCCTGCACACGGATGAGGCGAAAGGACAGATGAGCTCCTGGAGGAAGCTGGGCAAGGAGTCCGAGATCTACACTTGCGACCTGCGCTATTCGCGGATATCCTCCCGTGGTCTGCCGGTCAGCCAGCAGCACAATAGGTTCTCCCACTGGCGGCAGCTGAATGGTCCCTTCACTTACCCCCTCCGAGAGGAGTTCGAGTTCACCTTGAAGTTCCAAGGGGCCCTCCGTGCCTCGAAGCCGGTATCCCATCCGATCTGAGCTTGGTTCAATTACATATTTCTGTTGTTCAAATCTGTTCTGACTACGCGCTGACATCCATGTATAATGATATCCTTCCACGACCCTGATGACATTGACTCGGGAATAAATAAGAGACGGATCGGCGAACCAAGATGTTGTAACATACCCGCTATGCTCCTCTCCTATATCAGCTATTATCTGCTCAAGCAAACGACTGCGTACTCCAGGTTTATGAATGGAGATCGTATCTCCTGACTGCAGCATCCTGCCCGAATAACCGCCCAGCTCACCTCTTACATAAGTACTCCGACTTCCCATAAGAACAGGAACATCCATCCCCCCGGCAGCGGCAATGTAGGCCCTGCACCCTCTCTTGCTAGAATAATCGGGGCCTCTGAATTTGATCCTGCTTCCTTCGTTTATAAAAAGCGGCCTCCACAACGGCAAGGCCTCACCGTCCATGACCGGTTTAAGGTCCCCTCCGCAAATGGCAATCAGACCCGAGTGCTCCATTCTGAATTCAGCTCCGGATAAAGTCACCTCCAGCACTGCGTCTGTCTCTTCATTACCCACGAGCATATTCGCGATTCTGGCCGCATCCTTGTCCATGGCACCTGACACAGGAACACCGTATTTTTGAAATCCCCATCTGCCCAAGTCCTGTACTGTCGTCAGCATCCCGGGCTTTATCACACGAATACTCACCCTTCACCGCCTCCTTGAATAAATGGAAAATTACCGTTCATGGATTCACCGTACTCCTTCTCCGTTATGGCCCGAAATTTCACCCGATCTCCGGCTTGAAGCAAGGAGGGTTCCTTCTCCATCGGATTAAACAAGGACAGCGGCGTCCTGCCGATAATCTGCCATCCGCCAGGCGTAGACTGTGAGTACACACCTGTCTGCCCGCCCCCAATACCGACGCTTCCTGCCGGGATCTGCAAGCGAGGTGTGACTCTTCTTGGTACAGTAATACTCGAATTCATCCCGCCGAGATAAGGAAAGCCTGGTGAGAAGCCGATCATATATACCGTATACTCCGGAGCTGTATGCTCTCGGATCACTTCTTCAGCAGATAGTCCTGTATGACGTGAGACCTGCTCCAAGTCTGGGCCCGCTTCTCCTCCATACCATACGGGAATCGTAATCAATCTTGGCTCTTCACGCTGAAGTGGAGCAGACTTGCCGAGCAGAGCCTTAACATAGCTCCTAACCCGCTGTGATGGGGAAATATACTTCCCACTTGGGCCGAACCCCTCGTCATATAGAGGCTCAGACTTAAATGCCCCACTTGTGTCACGCATTACGACGATAGGGTCGTAATGAACGGTAATGCTAGAAAATGCAGGTACACATTCAAGCATGCCGGGAAAAGGCTGCGCCTCCAGCTGGATCAAGCATGTACGCACTTGCTCGTGAATAACGGGATCAATTCTTTGATCAAATGCAATAAGGATTGCTGAATCACCCATCGAGACCATTTTTGGCTCTGTTAGCCGGGCCGGATACTGGTTCATTTACCGCTCCCCCATTCTTCGGACCTTGATTCCCTGTATGTCAAAAGCCTCCCTTAATTGCAAAGCATGCTCGATTGCCTCCGGTGTGTCGCCATGAATACATAATGTGTCAGCCTTGATCTTAATGGGGGTTCCTTCCCGTGAAATGACTTCCCCGGATTGTATCATCCGCAGTGCCTGCCGCACACAAGTGGAAGAATCGTGAATGACTGCTCCCTTAATATGCCTCGGGGTCAACGTCCCCCCCGCTTCATAGGTACGGTCAGCAAAGACCTCACTCGCTGTTCTGATACCGACTTCCTCTGCGGTATGAATGGAATGGCTTCCTGCCAGCCCGAACAGAATCAGACTCGAATCCACACGATACACCGCTTCCGCAATGGCTCTTGCGATCGGTTCCCGCTCAGCGGCCATATTGTACAGCGCTCCATGAGGCTTCACATGAGACAGTACGGCACCTTCTGCCTTAGCAATCGCAGTCAGCGCACCGATCTGGTACAAGGTCAGCTCGTATACCTCCTGAGGCGTCACTGCCATTTCTCTTCTGCCAAAGCCGATGAGATCCGGCAGACCTGGGTGCGCCCCAATTGCAACTCCATGAGCTAATGCCAGTTGAACAGCCTCTCTCATCTTCCCTGGGTCCCCCGCATGATAGCCGCAGGCAATGTTTGCGCTCGTTATGTATTTCATGATCTGGGCATCAGAGGATGAAGGATACACTCCATATCCCTCCCCCAGATCGCAATTAAGATCAATTCGGAATTCACGTGCTGGTTGGTTACTCATACACAAATACAGCCTCCTGACACGAAATCAATTTCCTTCTCATTACTTTGATTCATCATATCAAATTAGGGCGTACATGGCTCTACAAGCATCTTTATTTTGATTTCGAGAGAATTAGCAGTACACTAGAAGAGAACCATTTTTACCAGGCAGGAATAAGGAGGATATTTCAATATGGACTTTCAAACCAAACTCAATAACTATGCCGAGCTGCTCGTTAAGGTCGGTGTCAATGTACAACAAGGACAAACCGTCGTGCTCAATATTTCGATTGATTTTCCTGAGCTTGCTCGTGCCATTGTCCAAAAATCGTACGAAGCCGGTGCGTATAAAGTCAAAGTCAACTGGTCAGATGATGCCGTATCCCGAATTCAATATGACATGGGATCTGAGGAGTCGTTCCTGGATGTTCCTACGCATGCTGCAGCAGAACGGATCGAGCAGGCCGAGAATGGGGCTGCCTTTATTACGATCAAATCGGATGATCCAGATCTGTTAGCAGGTGTGTCATCACAAAAAATCATTAACGCTAACAAGACAGCAAGCAATGCCCTTACCCGTTTCCGCCAGCTGACGCAATCCTTCAAGGTAAGCTGGACACTCGGAGCAGCTCCTTCTGCAGGATGGGCAACCAAGGTGTTCCCTGATGTGCCGGAGGAAGAGGCTGTGGCGAAGCTGTGGGACGCGATCTTCCAAATGGTTCGTGCCGATCAGCCGGATCCGGTTGCTGCCTGGGAGAAGCATGTTGCTACTCTAAAAGAAAAATCAAGCTATCTGAACGACAAGCAGTACAAGCAGCTTCATTTCATTGGTCCAGGAACCGATCTTAAGCTCGATCTGCCTGAGAACCATGTATGGCTTGGCGGCAACAAAGAGAATGCAAAAGGCGTATGGTTTGTACCGAACCTGCCAACCGAAGAGGTATATTCCGCTCCTTTCCGTACAGGCGTAAACGGCACTGTGTCCAGCACGAAGCCGCTCAGCTACAGCGGAAATATTATTGATAACTTCACTTTCACGTTTGAGAACGGACGCGTAACCAAGGTTACAGCTGAGAAAGGTGAAGAAACCCTGAAAGGCCTTGTCGGAATGGACGAAGGCTCCCACTATCTTGGAGAAGTGGCATTGGTTCCGCATCATTCACCCATTTCGGACTCCAACATTTTGTTCTACAAAACACTATTTGATGAGAATGCCAGCTGTCACTTGGCGATCGGCAGTGCTTACTCGGCCTGTGTTGAAGGCGGTACGGAGCTCTCTCCAGAGGAGCTGCGTGAACGCGGTCTGAACACAAGTGCGGCACATACCGACTTCATGATCGGTTCCGGTGAGCTCGACATTATCGGAATTACGAAGGATGGCAAGGAAGAGGCAGTCTTCAAGCAGGGCAACTGGGCATTCTAATGATGCGGTAGAGCCGCTATTTTGAAGTCTGTAAACTTCATCGAAACGATAGTAGTAAGACCCGATTCACAGCTGACTTGTGTATCGGGTCTTATGATTTTCGAGAGAGTATTTTTTTATTTATTCGAGCGATCAGGACAAGATTTGGATCAGGACGAGATTTGGATCAGAGCAATGCGCTCCAGACCGCTTTCGTTCAGTAATACTTCATTTGGAGATGTATCAGCTCGGCATCAATCTGCATATTCGCGTTATTTCAGCTTCACAAGTGACTCCGTTACTCGATTCCAGCCCCACTTGACCCCCCCATGCAGAGGAATCCCTCCATACCATACCTCTTCAGTTGAGTCCGGCATATAATGAACGCTCCCGCCCAGCACCTTCTCGCCTTGCTCTGTTATGGTGAGTACAGCCTCCTTAAAACCTGCAGGGATGAACTGATAATCCGGGAAGCGATCACTTCCTGCCAATTGCAGCACAGGAGCGGAACCAGCAGCCATTCGTCTCAGAATCGACCAAAATTCAAGATCGCCCATGCCAAGAAGATGCAGTCGATCTCCGACCTCCCTGAACAGCGAATGCGGTCTTCTCCCGCCGTTCTTTAAGGTATTGAGTACTTCTTGCTCAACACAGCCAAGCCCATTTTGAAACGAAGGAAGTCTAGATAAATGAGCAGTAAAGGCTTTTTTGGCAAATGGAAGAATCGAAGTCTCTTCTTCGGTCTTCTCCAGCAACTGCGCTAACTCACTCGGGTTGGACGAGATATACGCCCTCCACCACGCGCTTCCCAGCTCAAGCTCATCACGGCTCAGCAGGTGCCATGTCCCGGATAAAGCTTGGAGCTCAGGTGGAGATAATTGTCCCAGTCCTCGAAACAATGGAATTCCAGGATAAGATCCAATGCTGAGCAGATTCAGCTTAACACGGACCGTGTCATTCTGTTGAAACCAGTGGAGCAGATACGCAAGTATCGTCTGATCGAACAAATCATGCTCGAACCACAGCACCACCTCATCAAATGCAGCGAGCCTCTTCAGCACAAGCTCCTGACTTCGACACTGGGCCATATACTCTCCTGCTGGAATACCAAGGAGGCGTTCCAGGGCTTCTGCCCGCAGAGAGGAATTCACCTCATCCTCCATATGCTCAAACAAGGGTCCGCACGAGTAGATTTCGCGCCACACCAGAATTTCGCCTTGTATTCCAGACTGTTTCAATTTATCTGCGACAATATCACCATTCACAATATGCAGCATGTTGGTTCCTCCATCATATAAGCTCTTTTTGACACGAAAAAAAATTGTACGCTCCGCTTCCCTAGCGGCTGTGCTGAAGCATATCATGGGCGAGCAGTGCCATTTCGATTGACGTTCGGCGGTGTGGCTGCAGCCAGTCCTCTCCCAGAATCTCCTCCAGCTTATCCAGTCTGTTATACAAGGTTTGTCTATGAATATATAGAGATTTAGCGGTCTCCAGCTTGGAGCCGAAGGCATTCATATAGGCCTGTAGCGTCGACAGAAGCTGAAGCTCGTGCTTCTCATCATATTGAATCAATGCTCCTAAGTGGTCCTGTACGAAGGACTTCAGAAACTCGTTCGGCGCAGCCTTTAGCAATTGATAGACTCCCAATCTGTCATAAAATAAACACGGGTTCATCTGAGGCACACTTCTACTGACCTCAATGACTTGATAAGCCTCCTCAAAGCTTCGCGAGGATTCAATCATCTTGCTTCTTGCTTTGCCAAAACCGGCATGAATCATCACACCTTCAAGCTGATGGGTAGCAAAACGGCTGATATCCGCTGTGATCGTCTGGAGTGTAAGCATTAGATTACGCTCCGTATCCTTCGTAATGGACTCTTTGGCACAGAGCACATGAATTTGGTTCATTTTCATCATCACAAGATGAGGTACAT
Organism: Paenibacillus urinalis; assembly: GCF_028747985.1. Lineage (NCBI taxonomy): Bacteria > Bacillati > Bacillota > Bacilli > Caryophanales > Paenibacillaceae > Paenibacillus > Paenibacillus urinalis. Next base: position 1,163,603 of record NZ_CP118108.1, on the reverse strand, counting down.
TATTTTTCTTCAGCAGTGAACGGAGCAGCACCATAATATCTTGATGCCCCGCTTCCTTTCGCTCCTCCGCAACGTTCTTGGAGCGATGCTCAATTTCCATCACACCGCCGATGAACAGGTATTGACCCTTCACCAGCAGACGCAGCCCCATGCTCGTCTGTGCCTGCTCCTCATTATGAATCCGGTTGCTGAGCAGATCCTGCAGAATACCGTTCTGATTACGGAGCATTTTCTCCTCCAGAAACTGAGTCCGCAGCAGTAGCGTGGCTACGGCTTTTACCGTGTAATCCAGAAGAAGAGGTGCTGCTTCCGTCGGCTGTTCTCTCGTTACAATGCCCACCCCCGAGAATACCTGCCCAAAAATAACGACAGGCTGGAACAATATCGTTGTGTCCTCATCGAGTGCAGCATGAATGTTTGATTCCTGACTCCCCAGGCTTCGATGCTCTACTTCATGGGCGTACAGCTCTGAAATTGCGGCTGCGACTTCTGGTTCTATACTGGGATAGAACTGGTTATGTTCAAGGGTAGAGATATACGCAACCTGCTGGGATGAATATTCATGGAGCAGACGGAGAATGCTGGATACATCGGTACTTTGGAGCGTCAGCTGCTGAATTTTGCGGGAATAATTCTCCAGATCCTTTAGGAGCTGATGCTGACGGTTAATAAGATAAGAGTGAATATCCTGCGTAATTTCTACAAAACGGACAGGCTTGTCAAATACGATAATCGGAAATCCATGCTCATCCGCTAGCTCAAGAATATCCGCAGGGATATGATCAATGCTTGTTCCGAATTCAACACACAGACCTGCAGCCTCACTCTGGATGAGCTGAAGAAGATACTCCTTCCGCTCCTGCTCAAATTTGAGCCAGAGTCCAGTAGACAAGATGAGATCGCCTCTGCTCAAGTAAGGTGAAATCTTGGTTATTTCCAGCACATGAACCCAGCCTACCTGACGATGGAGACCTTTTTCTCCGGCAGCAATATGGGCTCTTTTGAAGATCGGTCGGTTCATGACCTCTTTTATGGTAAGAGATTGTGATTTTTTCAGAAAACTCACCACCATGTGAAATATACTTACATTAACATTCATAACTACAACCATGACACTTGACTATTATGACATATTGTTATGCGAATTACATGATTTATAGACAGAAAGTAAGATGCATTTTGGTATTATCCAACATAGAATTGTAGTATAGCTGACATTGAATTATATAAAAACTTGAATCTATCAGCACGGTTGACATTCATATCCTACTCTAACGACGAGGTGATTCGCATGATCATTGGTGTACCAAAGGAAATTAAAAACAATGAAAACCGGGTAGCCCTTACACCCGCAGGAGCGGCAGAATTTGTACGCAAGGGGCATCAGGTATACGTGGAATCCGGTGCCGGCAATGGCAGCAATTTTACCGACGCTGAATATGCTGCAGCTGGAGCTGAGCTGACGGATGTTGCCTCAGTATGGAATAAAGCAGATATGGTGATGAAGGTCAAAGAGCCACTGTCCAGTGAATACGGATATTTCCGAAATGGTCTTATTCTGTTTACGTATCTTCACCTTGCGGCCGAGCCTGAGCTTACCAAAGCTCTCGTGGACAGCGGAGTGATTGCGATCGCTTACGAGACGATCACGGTGAACGGAGCCCTGCCTTTGCTGACGCCTATGAGTGAAGTCGCTGGCCGAATGGCTGCTCAGATCGGTGCTCAGCTGCTGGAGAAGAACAAAGGCGGCAAAGGGATTCTGCTATCCGGAGTTCCGGGTGTAAGCCGCGGTAAGGTTACGATCATCGGTGGAGGAATTGTGGGTACGAATGCAGCCAAAATCGCAGCAGGTCTTGGTGCAGATGTGACGATCATCGACCTTAGCGTGAATCGTCTCCGCGAGCTGGACGACATCTTCGGCAGCAGCATTCATACCCTGGTATCCACACCTGCAAATATTGCAGAAGCGGTCGCATCTTCTGATCTGTTGATCTGCGCTGTGCTGATTCCTGGCGCTAAGGCTCCTCGTCTCGTAACCGAAGACATGGTGAAGAATATGAGCCCCGGCTCGGTTATCGTGGATGTTGCCATTGACCAGGGCGGAATTGTAGAGACGATCGATCATATCACAACTCATGACAATCCAACTTATGTGAAGCATGGCGTTGTGCATTATGCGGTAGCCAATATGCCGGGTGCGGTGCCGCGTACTTCTACACTGGCACTCACAAATGCAACCTTGCCATATGCGCTGAAGCTGGCTAATCTTGGTGCTCTCCAAGCGATGAAGCTGGATAAGGCCATTCTTACAGGTCTGAATGTATTTAAAGGCCAGGTTACGTATGAGGCCGTCGCGAGAGATCTCGGGTATCCCTTCGTCTCAGCAGACGAAGCATTAAGAACCGCAGTAACCAACTAACTCGTCTGCAGCCCAGATCCTTCGAAGGCGATGATTGATAACACCTAAACTTCTATTCATATAAAAAAGAAAACAGCGCCTGCCTACTCAAGTTCAAGAGTAGGCAGGCGCTGCTTTTGCTTTTGTTCAAATATCAGGTATGAATCGGTGCAAGCTCATCCTGCACTTCTGCCTTTTGCTTCCGGTCGAGCTGATAAGAGAATGCTGTAATAACAAAGGCGGCAACCGTGAATGCAAGCGCCAGCCACGGAAGAGCGGCAAGTCCGCTGCTCTGCACAACCAGCCCCCCAATAAAGGAGCCTACTGCGATCCCGGTATTATTCGCAACCGGCATCAGAGAAGTCGCAAAATCTTTTGCCCGAGGCACGTATCGGCGAGCGAGATCAATAAGATACAGCTGTGTAGATGCATTCAGTACATAAGAGACCAGTGCAATCATAATCAGGCTCAGCAGCCCGGCAACAGGCACCGAGGCAAGCAATCCGAACAGAACAAAAAGTGCCGCCTGAACCATAAAGACGATCCTCAGCTTACCCATGTAATCTCCCGTCGCGACTCGGCCCCCAATATAATTACTTACGATGGTAACGAGTCCATATATGAACAGAATAACACTGAACCAAGCCTTTGGAAGACCCATGACCTCGCCCATAATCGGTTCAATATACGTATATACTACAAATATAGCTGCCGTCCCGCAGGCTGGAATCAGAAAAGCAAGGATGATCCGCGGATTCCCAAGCAGAACAAACTGTTCTTTGGCGGATACCTTCACAACAGGAATACCTCTTGGAATATACACCGCGTTTAACAACAGCGCTGCTACGCCCAAAATGCTGACAAGAATAAATGTAGCAGGCCAATCAAAAAACTGTCCTACGAAGGTGCCGATCGGAACCCCAAACACATTAGCAATGGTAAAGCCGCCTAAAATGTAAGAGATTGCACGCCCCCGGCGCTCAGGGGCCACATAATCACTTGCTACCGATATGGCCAGCGATAGGGACAAACCGCACAGAATCGCTGTGACTATTCTTGTTCCCATCAGGAATGCAAATGAACCGGATAATGCGCTAAGTATGTTCAACAGGATGATGAGTGTAATCCCGGTTAATATCAGCATCCGCTTGGGGAAACGACCGAAGATGCTCAGTACAATTGGTGTACCCACAGCATAGGCCATGGCAAATCCAGATACTAATATTCCCGCCGCCGTGAGCGTAACGCCAAAATCACGGGCAATATCTGACAGCAGACCAACAATAACATATTCCGTCGTACCGAGGATAAATGCCATTAGTGTAAAAGAAAAGACGAGTCCTTTTTCCTTGGAGTAAGACATGTTTCTCTCCCTCTATCTTTATATAATTTCATAGTGCGGTGTATGGTTTGAAATCCGCCTTTATCAGCATACGGATATTAGAGGGAGTCTACAATTAAACATGTTGCTGGGTTTTATTTCCTTGTTATATATCTTGTTCTTTTATTTGACAGAAGGTTTCACTTGGCTTTACGATGTGAACCATGATTCAATCGACACAGAAGGAAGGGATCAAGGTGAACAAGAACACTGTTCCGCCTGCTGAGCAGCTGTTATATGCCGGGAGCATAAGCAATAATCCAGACTGGCAGTTCCCAAGCCACAAGCATGATGATCTGTTTGAAATTCTCGTTATTAAGGAAGGCGAAGGGGATTTTATTATAGGGGAAACGAGCTATCACGCGGCCAAAGGGGATGTGCTTATTTACAACAAAGGCATTCTGCACGCCGAGAAATCCTCCAAGGAGCATCCGGTGTTTATCTGCTACTGCGGCTTCTCTTCTGCTCGCGAATATATTGTTCCGCCCCACGCCCATCCTCTGATTCGTGCTAACAAATACTCGAGCGAGATGGTGACGCTCATGGAGCTGCTGTTCGAGGAATCCTCCATGCAGGAGGAAGGATATGAACAAATCGCAGGGCATATACTGAGCTCCATTCTGGTGCTTGTACACCGCATGCTCAAACTGCAAAATTCCGCTCAAAGCTTGACCAAAAACAAGCTCGCAACCGAGATCAAGGAATATATCGACGGGAACTATACACAGGCTCTGAATCTCAAACAGATTGCTGACGAGTTTAATATCAGTTCCTACTATCTTGCTCATATCTTCAAGAACACCTATGGTACTTCACCAATTAATTACATGATCCAGAGACGCATGGGCGAAGCAACCCGGCTCCTCGTTCAGTCCGAGATGAAAATATGGGAGATTGCCAAGATTACCGGCTACGAGAATCCCAATTATTTCTCTATTCTGTTCACTAGAGTTGTCGGCATGTCGCCTAAGCAGTATCGAGAGCATCATAATCAGAGTCTTTCCTATGCGGAGGGCTTGTCCATACAACAGCATCATAAAAAAACAGATCTTTAGCTATCGCCAAGATCTGTTTTCACCTAATTTGTTATGCTTATTTGTTATGCAAAGAACACTAAACTACAGCGCGTGATCTAACAATCGATTCCAAACGCTCGATCGCTTCCAGACAAGCCCGGCTGTTATGATACGGACATTTCCATGCCCCAACCTTCTGCTGTCTGCGGTTAGGCTCACCACTACGGAATACCTGCCAGTGCCATTCCCCGCCTGTACGATCAACAATATAATCCCGAATAAAGCTCCAGCTGTTCTGAGCGGCATACAAGTACTGCATTTCATCACTGATCTGATAGGCATTAAGATATCCGACCATTGCTTCTGCCTGCGGCCACCAGTCCTTGCTGTCATCCAGTCTGCCGTCTGCATGAAGCTCATTATATATGGCGCCATCTGTGTCCGTACCTTCCGCAAGCGTCGCCACAGCCATCTGGATCGCAGCAGCTCGAACCTTGTCCAGCAGCTCCCGGTCTCCGAGTACTTCTGCCGCTTCCCACAGCAGCCAGCTTCCTTCGATATCATGTCCATAGGAGACGTCGGCAGACTGTGAATTCCACTCATCATCAAAGAACAGCTTGAAGTGACCTGACTCCGCATCCAGTATTAGATTCAAATGGACTTCGATCAGCTCCTTAAGCTTCAGGCGCAGCCCCTCCGGCTTCCATATCCGGTATAGATTCGTATAAGCCTCGAGCACATGCAGATGCGTGTTCATGGATTTGCGTTCATTCAGATCCTTGCCGCTGAGGCTGAGATCGTCTGTCTCGCCCCACTCTCTTGATAAGGCTTCCACATACCCTGTATGTACCGGATCATAGGCATAACGTTCGAGCAGGCGGTAGATCTCTTCTGCCAGCTGCAGCGGTTCGCGATTGCCCGTAGCCCGAATGTATTCAGCGAGTGCATAGATGACAAAAGCCTGCCCATATACCTGCTTCTTATCCTCTGAGGGTGTCCCGTCCGGATGAATCATCCAGTAGAAGCCGCCATATTCTTTATCTGCAAAATGGGTCTTCAGCTGTTCGAGCGCACGCTCGGCCATATGAAGATCATCGTCCTGCCCATATTTTCGGTAACCGGCAGCAAATGTCCATAGTATTCGCGCATTAAGAACAAGCGATTTATCCGCTCCATGTTCAATCTCACCGTCCGCATTCATCGCCCCGATAAAACCGCCATGGGTATCGTCGACCGTCCGTGCTTTCCAGAAGCCCAATATATTGTTCTTAAGCTCGAATTCAACCTCTTCCAGCCAGACTTGCAAGTCCAAGCTCTTCTCCATACATCCTTCCTCCTCGATCCTTCTTACTAGCAGCTCATCTCTCAATTCATCATAACAACATCATAACAAAATAGTTAATTATTCATATTAACCAAGGAATATACCACAATAACAAACCTCAAAATATAATAACATACTCTTGTATATTAATCTCTAAGTAATCTTATTTCGCTATATAAAATAATAACACGATAAGAATTAAATCTTATCGTGTTATTTTATATTGCTCTGTAGCTGCATATCTCTCTGAAGTTGCATTCTCCGCACACTCTTTCCGAAGGCATTGGCGTAAAATATCCGATTTCCTTCGGCCGGTTGTAGTAATCATCGGCAAGACAGGATTTCATCTCCTCGATCTCTCTGCCTACCTTGGCGATGACCTCATCAATTTCAGCCTGAGATGCCTGATAGCTCTCACTAATTCCGGTTAGCAGATACTCTACTCTCAGCTCAATATGCTCGTACGGTATATTATAATGCTCGTGAACATAGGCAGCATATAAGTATAGCTGCTCTGTAAAATTGTCTTCCTTCCCTGTTTTCCAATCAACGATAACGATATGGCCTTTCTCATTGCGATACAGCACGTCCATCTTCACGTATACTTTCGTATCGTGCAGAATCATATGGTCCCATTTCTCGACCTCCATTATATGAGCAATGCCAGACTGAATCTCCTTCCACGTCCTGCTCTCGTACAGCTTCCCAGCCACGGTCTCCATCCGTGCTTTGATCGAGGTAATTCGGTTCTGAAGCTTGGCATCTTCGTCATAGTACATTTCAGACAGCATGGTATGGTACTTGGGGTTCAGATGCCATCCATTCATATCTTTGGATTCCACATAGGCCTTGTTCAACAGGTCTCGCATTCGTTGCTGTAAGAAGGGTACCTCCGGCACTGTTCTGTTACGCTCCCAGCTTCGTATGACCGATTCACACATTTGATGTGCAAGGTTCCCGAATATCAAATACAGGCTGCTGAGCTGCTTCAGCCGGTAGGTTTGAACCTGGTCCGGATCTGCGGACTCCGGCTTCCAACCGTTATGTGAACCGTAATAATGGTAATAATATTTACGAAGGCATTCATTAAACATACCTGCTCGTGATCCTGAATAGGACCACGGGGGATACATTGTTATCATGATCCATCAGAGCCTTTCTTTGCAATCTATCATCGCTTTATTGTATTGTATTCTATCATAACCCGCAGAATCTAACGAAACATTTCATATTATGGAGCGTACTAAGAACAAAGCAATGAGAAGCCACTCCTGCATATAATGGAAGACAAGGCAGGGTTGTTCACGTTAAAGGGGCAAACAGACATGAGTACTGAATTTGAGCAGGAAGAAGTAAGGAAGGATTGGCTCAAGGCCGACTCCCTACTTGGACAGGTCGAAATTATAGGTAATGCGGAGAATGATCTGGTCAGCATTGAAGGAAATACAGATGGATTAGAATGCATCGGTGTTGGTACCGATGCCGCCGTATTTATAATGCCGGAATTACCTCAATATGCCTTCAAGATTTATTCACAGCAGGCCTTAGACAAGAAGAATATAGAAAAAGAAGTTTATGCGAAGCTGAAGGGTTCTCCGTATTTTGCAGCTTGTTATGGGGACGGTGTGAATTACCTGGTACTCAGCTTTGAAGATGGCCCTACGCTTCAGGACTGCATAACCCTCGGAATTCCAGTACCGGAACAGGTTATCCTTGATGTAGAAGAGGCTCGCAGGTATGTAAGAAGCGTAGGCCTTAACCCTCGGGATATCCATCTGAAGAACGTGGTTAATCAGAACGGACGCGGCAAAGTGCTCGATGTCTCCGAATATGTGAAGGAGGGTGACGACCAGCGCTGGGATCACTTAGTATGGGCCTACTATAATGTTTATCCCCGGTTTAACGAAATCAAGGTTCCGCTCTGGGTCATTGATGCCGTGAAAAAATGGTATCATCGCCGGAATAAATCGGTCATGAATCTGGAGGAGTTCTCTTCCAAGGTGATCCGATTGTTTGATAAGCTAATGAAATAGTAAGCTGTATAAAAAAAAGCGGCATGTGCATCTCCAAGTCATTCATAGAGATGCTGCATGCCGCTATTCTCGTTCATAACTTGAAAACAGCGCCTTGCCGCTATTATTGTTCAGAACCTGAGAACAGCGCCTTGCCGCTATTTCTGCTCAGAACTTAGAAACAGCGCCTCAAAAACCAAAGTCCAGCGCCTTCCCTGTCTCAGCTACACTTTTCACATTGCTTAGAACCATCGGCCAGGTCGATTTCGTTCGTTCATAGGAGGGATGCCCTTCACTCCACTCATCATTCACAAATGTCAGCTTCGTACAGCCGCCTACAATCTCAAGAGTATACGTCATTCGAGTCGTGAGCTCCGCATGATTCTCCGCATAGCTTGGTCCAGGATGCTCTGTGCAGCTGAACAACTTGCCAGGTTCACAGGCCAGTACCTCACCATACACGTGTACCGTTTCATCTCCTTCATTCCCAGGGCCGACATATCGATACCCCTCGCCTACCTTGAAGGAAGAGTCAAAGATCGAACCAAAGAATATCTGCCTTGTTCCTTCCGGTTTGAACAGCGTGTCCCATATCTTCTCGGGTGATGCTCCAATATACAGCTCATAGCGAAGTGCTTCCATTTAAGTCCCTCTCTTTCTCGTGAACAGCGAAGTATTTGACAATATCCTTCTTCACTTTGTCCAAAATTTGTTAAAATAAGACAAGATCAACATTCGATCTTCTGATAACTTGATATTACAGCTTGAGCATGAAGGCGTATTGTAAAAAAGCGACAGACAGGAGCGAAGCTGAAATGAGCTTTTTGTTCTCACAGAAACCTAGCATGGGTATCATGAACCTGGAGAAAGGCGAGGAGCATTTTCGCTTGGAACGCTTTTTGCCCAGTAGGGAGCTTCAGCATTTTATCAAGCACTATTGGGTTGTGGAATGGGAGCTGGCTGAAGACAAGACCCATATTCAGGAGGTCATTCCGAATCCTTGTGTCAATTTGGTCATCGAATCAGGACGCACTTTTTTCTATGGGCCTGCAACCCGTAAATATAGCTATCAGCTGAGTGCCACAGGACGTGTCTTCGGGATCAAATTTAAGCCAGGCGGATTCTTCCCTTGGTATGGGCAGTCTATATCCAGGCTGATCGATCATCCACTTCCGGCAGATGAGATATTCAATGTGCCCCGCGAAGAGCTGGAATCGACGTTTCTCAACACAGCGTCTGACCACTTAGAGCTTATTTCCCGTATGAATGATGCCCTATTGTCCCTATTGCCCCCGGAAGACAAGCTTACCGATCTGACAGAGCAAATGACAGAATATATTCGGCTTCATCATGAAATTACGAGAGTGGATCATGTATGCGAACAGTTTAATATGAACAAACGAACACTGCAGCGCATGTTTAAACAATATGTAGGCATTAGTCCGAAGAATGTAATCAAACTGTACCGGCTTCAAAATGCAGCGGAAGCGCTCGATCATGGACAAACGGTGAATACACTTGAGCTGAGCCTTGCGCTTGGATACCACGACCAGTCCCATTTTATTAAAGACTTTAAGGCCATTGTCGGTCAAACGCCGGAAGCCTATACACGAAATGTTGCCCGCCGCTGATAAAGCGCTAGTCCGCTTAGGCGCAGATTTATAATGTTCATCTTCAATACGCAAGACAAGGACTACGGATATTTCTCATCTCATATATCATACAAACATAAGGCCCCGGCAAGCGAATGCCAGGGCCTTATGTTCAATTCATGATCTTAGGAAGCCGATCCTGTTACACTTGTGCCATTCTTCGTAATCGTATAAGTGATCACTTCTCCGCTCCAGAAATGGAAGGTAAGAACCACCTCACCATCCTTCGTCTCATTGAAGAAGTTAGGCTTCAACACGATTTCGCCCTTATCATAGGAAGGAGAGAAGGTATACTCGAATTCCTTGAAGGAGGTCCAATTCTGTGGACCAGCTACGGTGCCATCCGTATATTTCGCTTCCATCGTTGCCAGCAGATCTCCGTTAAAGGATACCGGAATAGCGAAGAACTCTGTCGTTCCTTCCGCATCCTGCAGCACAGGTGTACTGTTCGTAATGACTCTGAATTTCCAGTCTGCGCCTTTGTTGAATTCAGCTGTAATGACGCTGTTCACACCATACTCACCGGAAGCGGTCAGTTCTTCAAGCTTGCTTGCTTTGATCGTAAGAACATCCTCACTTACCACATAGTCTTTAAATTTCTTCAAATTCTTGCCGTCCACACTCAGCTTCGTCAGCTTATTGCCGTTCAGCTCCAGCTGGATGTTTGCATCCTTCACATCCGCATCTTTTTCGACAAAGATCAGGTCAGTCTCAGCCGTTGCCGACCGTCCCTTCCAGCTTTCCTTCATCATATTGAAGAAGTCGAGATCAGACCATTCGTAGGTTGTTCTATTCATATGCTGGCCGTTATCCCATAGCATGTGAGTTACATCTTTTTCATTCAGATAATGCGTCAGGAACTCGAAGAATTTCAGCTTCTCACCCTGCTCGATTACAGCCGTGCTTTGGTCAAAGCCAAGAAGTCCATACTCACCAAGAATGACCGGAATTCCTTTGGCAACAAACGTATTGTGGACATTATCAAAGGTTTGGATAATATCGTTCTTCGTATCCTTTTCAAAATGGGTATAACCCGCAATGTTCACACTAAACGGCCAAAATCCATAATAATGAACGGTTGCGATAATATTAGGATCATTCAGCTCTGTAATTGTGGCATACAGCTCATCCATTCTCTCCTGTGTAGGCGAAGCCTCTAAGGTTGATAGAACAAGCGGTCGTTCTGCATTCTTGCCGCCGGATTCACGCAGAATGCTGTGGAAGGACAAATTCAGTTCTTTCAGCATATCGAACATCTTCTCTTCATCTGTCGTTCCACCGTCGGAGAAGCGCGGCTCGTTAACGCTTTCAAACATCAATTTGTTGGAATGATCTTTGAAGTGGTCTGCTACTTGGGTCCAGATCGCGTTGTACCGAGCAAGGACTTCGTCATGCTTCGTCTCCATGTGGCTGATCCATAACCAGGAATCATGATGGACGTTAACCATGACATACAGATCTTCATCCAAAGCCCAATCTACAACTTGTTCAACCCGCTCCAGATAAGCAGGCTCAATGGTGTAGTTCGGAGCTTCACCGATATGGCTGTCCCAGGTCACTGGGATACGAATACTCTTATATCCTTGGTCTGCAATTTCCTCAATCAGCTCTTTCGTAATTTTCGGATTGCCCCAGGCTGTTTCATCCGCTCCGACGGCATCCAGGGAGTTCCCCAGATTCCATCCGGGCTGCATGTCATCTACATAAGCCTGTAGTTTATTTTTGGCCACTGGCTCTGCTTCCTGCTGCTTGTCCGCAAAGGCAACAGATGTGAATAAAGAAATGACAAGTGCTGGAACCATTGCAAGTGCGAGTAAGCTCTTCGAACGCTTTTTGTGCAATACCATTTGCATCTCTCCTTATGTAATTTAGGTCATGATACAAGCGCAGCAGAACGTGCTCGACTATACTGAAAGCGCTTTCGGTAATAACTTATCATAATTTACCATCCAAGAATACCCTGTAAATTCTTTCTATACTCATATAAAAATTAGATATTATAGGAATCTGCCTCAGCATTAAAAAAAGAGAGCAGCCTGATTACACGCGCTCTCCTAATTATTAAAATCTCTATATTGATTAATGATCCAGGAAGACAAGCTGGATGAAGAACAATACCGCGAAGATGTAGAATATCGGATGAACATCCTTGCCTTTTCCGCGCAGCAGCTTGAGTACCGGATAGAAGATAAACCCTACCCCGATTCCTGTTGCAATACTATGTGTCAGCGGAGTAAGAATGATAATAAGAAATGCCGGGAAGGCCTCCTCAAGATCATTCCACTTGATCTTACTAATAATGTTGATCATAAAGTAACCGACGATAATCAGCGCTGGCGATGTAATAGCCGGGATACCTGAGATTACACTAATAATAGGTGAGAAGAACAAGGTTAATGCAAGCAGAACGGATACGACTACAGCCGTGAGTCCTGTTCTTCCTCCGGCAGCAACCCCTGTGCTTGACTCAATATAAGCCGATGTCGGGCTTGTTCCGAACAATGCGCCCGAAGTCGTTCCGACTGCATCAGCCAACAGCGCACCGCGGGACCGCGGGAATTTCCCATCCTTCATCAGCCCTGCCTGTTCAGCAACACCGAGCATTGTGCCCGTTGTATCAAACAGGGTAATCAGCAGGAATGTAAATATGACCGTATATAAACCGTTTGAGAATACACCAGCAATGTCCAGCTGGAATGCAGTAGTCGTGAAGCCCTGCGGCAGGGACACGATGGATTCCGGCATTTGGAATAGTCCCATGATCCAGGCAATAATCGCGGTAATCACCATACCGATGAATAGATAACCTTTTACGTTGTAAGCCATCAGTACAACGGTAATCAGCAGGCCGATGATTGTCAGATACGCCATAGGCTCGGACAGATTCCCTATTGTAATCAGCGTAGACTCGGAAGCTGCGATGATGCCTGCATTTTGCAGTCCAACCGTTGTAATAAACAAGCCAATCCCTGCCGTAATCGCATGCTTTAGACTTTCTGGAATTGCATTAAGCAGCATGTAGCGGAATGAAGTTAGTGATAGAATAATGAATAGTATACCTGCAACAAATACCGCACCCAGTGCAATTTGCCACGAAACGCCGCTGCCAGCTACAACACTGTATGCAAAGAATGCATTTAATCCCATGGCAGGCGCCATAACAATTGGATAGTTAGCCCATAATCCCATAATCAGTGTGGCCACAATACTTGCAAGGACTGTCGCAATAAACACACCGTTAAAATCCATTCCTGTGCTGCTCAGAATACCTGGATTGACGACCACGATATAGACCATCGTAAAGAATGTCGTAATTCCGGCTATAATCTCGGTTGAGACACTAGTGCCTCTTTCTTTTAATTTGAACCATCTTTCCATGGAATAGCCTGCCTCCAGCCTTCATAGTTGTGCATACGGTGCTAAAAACAAAAAATCCTAATCTACTCTTATAGGATTGTTAAAATGTCGCTCCTATATTCGTCATTAGGATCTAACAGCTCTATTTTATAAGCTTTAAACCAAAATATTAGGATACATATCTATGTTTTTAACCTGATGCGCATTTCGTATTCTAAAGAATTTAACACGACATGTCAATAAAATCATGATTTGTTCACAGTTATTTACGAACTATATTAAGTCTATTCGTAGTGTTTATTCGTTTTTATTGACCTCGAATGCTGGAGGGCGGTACGTGCTTATACTTCTTAAACGTTCTGCTGAAGTAAGAAATATCATTATATCCGGCTGCAAGAGCGACCTCCGAGATCGTCATTTCCGTGTTACGGAGCAGATACTCCGATTTGTTGATTCGGAATTGATTAATATAATCGGTTACTGTCTTGTTCGTGAGCTCGCTAAACAATCGGCTGAAATGAAACCGCGACAAATTGGCCATCCGGGCCAGCTGCTCTACCGACAGCTCCTCCAAATAATGCTCCTCTATGTATTTGAAGACCGGAGCAAATCGCGTCAGATTCTTGGTACGGCTGTTAAACACCGACAGCGGCATATATTCAGCAACATATTTACGGAACAGGATCGTCAGCATACGGTACATGCTGGATTTAATGGCAAGCTCATATCCCAGCTCTCTATTGCGGAACTCGTGTTTGATCAGCTCAAACGCACCTCGCAGCTCCTCATCATCTGTAATATGATTCCTGAACATCACATTATTCTGTGTCATCGGCGTAATGAATTTGGTCTCCACCGCATCCGGCGATGGACTCTGCAGCAACGAAAAATCAGCAATGAGGGCATTATACAGCAGATCACCGGACAAGTTGATCCCATAGTGCAGATCGTTGCTGTTCAGAATAATTAAGTCTCCAGCCTTGGCATGAGTGACCTGCGAATTGCATTCGATTTCCGCTTCGCCGTGTACAAAATACAAAATCTCCATATGCTCGTGAAAATGTGGAGGGAACAGCGTCTGCCCCTTCTCTCTGTACTCACAATGATGAAGCTTGATCGGAAAGTGTGGATCCGGCATGTCCATAGGTTCCCGCAACGCAGCGTTTCTAAGCATGTCACCCCTCCATTGACCGCACAATTGTTCAAATAATCAGCATCCGTCTGCATGGCTTTCTCATAGGTCCCAAAATACAATAGTTGTGAATCATGAATAGATTGAGCCATGAAGCTGACAGCGCATACTTCTTAGCATTTCAGCGTTTAGAATGTCTGCAGTGAAGATCGGTTCTTTCTATCCAGTATATCCTATTACAGAGCTTGAAGGGAGCACGAAATTACATATGAGTACACTAAAAGTTGGCGTCATTGGCGCAGGCAGCATCTCTCAATATCACTTAACTCCTTATAAAAATAATCCGAATGTAACACTTCTCGCGGTCTGTGATATGAATCTGGACAGAGCACAAAAAACAGCCGAAGAATACGGAGCTCCACACGCCTACAGCGATTATAACGAGCTGTTGGCCAATGAGGAGATCGATGCTGTCAGCATCTGTACCTGGAATGATACTCATGCCGAGATCAGCATCGCCGCTCTCAAGGCTGGCAAGCATGTCCTCGTGGAGAAGCCCCTCTGCCGGACGGTGGAAGAAGCTCTAAAGATCCAGCAGGCGGTTAAAGAATCCGGCAAAATACTTCAAGTCGGATTTGTCCGCAGATACGATCCGAATGCGCAGATGCTTAGAGCTTTTGCAGACAACGGAGAATTCGGTGAGATTTATTATGCCAAAGCTTCCTATATCCGCAGACTCGGTAATCCGGGCGGCTGGTTCGCAGATTCAAGACGCTCCGGCGGAGGTCCGCTGATTGATATCGGCGTCCATGTCATTGATCTCTGCTGGTACATGATGGGCAGACCCAAAGTAAAATCCGTCAGCGGCAACACCTACCGCAAATTAGGCAACCGATCCAATATCAAAAATCTATCCTCTTATAAAGCAGCAGACTACAGTGCGGAGAGTAATGATGTCGAGGATTTGGCCAATGCACTGATTCGGTTTGAAAATGGTGCTACATTGCTTGTAGATGTGAGCTTCACACTGCATGCCAAAGAAAATGAAGGTGTTGTTAAGCTCTATGGTGACAAGGGTGGATTCGAAATCGATCCGGAAGTCGTCATTGTTACAGAGAAAAACGATACGATTATAAACATCAAGCCTCAGACCGACAGCAAGGGCTTCCAGTTTGAGAAAGCGTTCCAGAGCGAGATTGACCATTTTGTAGAGTGTGTACAGACGGGCAAGCAGCCGATCAGCCCAGTTGAGGACGGCGTAGAGATTATGAAGATCCTTCGCGGCATTTACGAATCTGCCAGCACAGGGAAGGAAGTGTACTTATGAAGCTCGGACTCAGCACTTACAGCCTGTATCAGGCACTGAACAGCGGTAAAATGACGGTCGAAGATGTCATTGACTTCACTGCGGATCATGGCGGAGAACATGTGGAGATTGTTCCGCTCGGCTATAATCTCACAGAGCAGCCTGAGCTGATTGATACCATCGTATCCAAAGCCGCTGCCCGTGGACTCGAAATATCTAACTATGCGATCGGTGCTAATTTTCTGCTGAATGACCAGGATGCTTATGAACAGGAGATCGCCAGAGTGCAGCGAGAGGTAGATATCGCACACCGGCTTGGCGTCAAATTAATGCGTCATGATGTCGCCTCATCCCCGGATGTATCCATCGCTAATTTCAATGCTCATTTGGAGCAGCTGGCGAATGCTTGCCGCCGTATTGCAGAATATGCAGCTTCATATGGAATCACGACGAGTGTGGAGAATCATGGGTTCTTCATCCAGCAAAGCGACCGTGTACAGGCGCTGATTCATGCTGTAGGGCTGCCTAATTTCAAAACAACACTGGACATCGGAAACTTCCTGTGTGCCGACGAGCAGCCCATTGCTGCTGTGAAGAACAACCTCCCTTATGCTTCCATTGTGCATATCAAGGACTTCTATGTCCGTCCGGCAGGGCAGTATCCAGGGGAAGGCTTCTTCACCTCTACAGCAGGCCAATATTTACGCGGTGCAGTCGCCGGTCAAGGAGATCTTCCGATGCGTGATATTATCAAGATGATCAAATCCTCTGGTTATGACGGCTATCTGAGCCTCGAATTCGAAGGATTGGAAGACTGCGAATTGGGTTCGAGAGCAGGACTCGCCAACGTAAGAAGAATATGGGACGAAGTCTGAAATCTAGCGGACTGAATCCCCAACCCTAAACTTAATTTTAGAACGAAGGTAGATAAGGAGGTACTGTATGTCTTTTACAAATAAGATCGGCGTCATATCGGATAGTTTCCAAGCAGGACTCAAGGGTGGTCTCGTAAAGGCCAAAGAGGTTGGTGCAGAGGGTGTGCAAATCTATGCGGTCTCTGGAGAAATGGCTCCTGAGAACTTAACAAGCACAGACCGTAAGCAGCTGCGCAGCTATATTGCTGACTTAGAGCTTGAAATCTCGGCACTATGCGGGGATTTAGGCGGACATGGCTTTCAGGATGCGGCAGCAAACCGTGAGAAGATCGAACGCTCGAAGCGCATTCTAGACCTCGCTGTGGAGCTGGGCACCGATGTGGTTACCACACATATTGGCATCGTCCCTGATGATGTAAACAGCTCTATTTACAGCACAATGCAGGAAGCCTGTGAAGAGCTTGGCGTCTATGCGAAGAGCATGAATGCCTATTTTGCAATCGAGACCGGCCCTGAACGCGCCGCCCATCTGAAGAGCTTCCTTGATTCTCTCAGTACAAACGGAGTGTCGGTCAACTTCGATCCTGCCAATATGGTCATGGTGACTGGCGATGATCCCGTCGAAGGTGTAAAGCTGCTCAAGGATTACATCGTTCATACGCATGTGAAGGACGGCAGGCAGACCCGACCTATTGATCCTAAGGAAGTATATGGCTACCTCGGCTATGAAGGGATGACGCATGAGAAGATTGCGGAGATGGCCTCCTCGGGAGCGGCCTTTTTAGAAGTGCCTCTTGGTGAAGGTCAGGTGGATTTTGATGCTTACTTTGCCGCTTTACAGGAGATTGGCTATAAAGGCTATCTGACGATTGAGCGCGAGGTTGGCAGTACACCGGAGGAAGATATTAAGAAGGCGGTTCAGTTTATTAAGAAGTATCGGGGATATTGAGTTAGTTGGGAAAAAGCAGGAGGTTGGCTGCTGCGCCGCTTCGATAGCGAAAGGTACGTTCGATCGTTCTTGGTTTGGAGAGCTCTGATTGGATTATCTAAGGTTATCTCTCCAAACCAAATACGAGCGCTGGCGCTTCTCTCTGTACCCCTTCGCTCTCTTCGCTTATCAGCCAACCTCCGTTAAGAGCATCCCCCACACTTCTTATTAACTGATGTGGGGGGGATTATGAAATAGGTCCGATACTGCAGAAGCAGATGTCGGACCTTTTTTATGAAATTCGTGTTAGCTGGCTGTTCCGCTTCGATAGCGAAAGGTACGTTCGATCGTTCTTGGTTTGGAGAGCTCTGATTGGATTATCTAAGGTTATCTCTCCAAACCAAATACGAGCGCTGGCGCTTCTCTCTGTACCCCTTCGCTCTCTTCGCTTATCAGCCAACCTCCGTTAAGAGCATCCCCCACACTTCTTATTAACTGATGTGGGGGAATTATGAAAAAGGTCCGATACTGCGGAAGCAGATGTCGGACCTTTTTTCTACTCCGAAAAAAATACAGCATGAAGGATTGCTTTCGCTTTCTTTAAATCACGTGAATCCAGCTTATTTAGCATCTCAGTGACTTCGCTCATTTCCTTGGAAACAATAGGATTACCTAGTACTTCGCTTGTACTCTGGCTGAGTTCATTTGGATTCTCATTTGTCTCCGGATAAATCCATGATGTCTGCCATGTTTCATGTAGAACCTTAACGAGAAATTCCAACTCCTCTTCGTTATACCGCTGCAAGAATCGATGGACCCCAAAATCTATTTTTTGATGCAATGCTTCATGCAAACGATTAATTTCTCTGCCTAGTGATGTTGTACGAAACAGAACTTCCTTTTTATTTCCAGGAATATATTCAAAATCAATAATTTTTTTATCTGCCAATCTTCTCGTGATTTTAGAAACATTCCCTTTTGAAAAGCCGAATTGCTTCGATATCGTTATCCCATTGACAGGCTCAAGCTTACCAATGGCGCTCAACACATGCAGCATACTGACAGTCATATCCTTCATCAATTCTGCAATGACTGGATTAGGACTATTTTGAATAAGCCACTGTTTTTCTTCATCCTCTTCTCCTTGAAATTTTTGCTGTAGAGCATTCACTGTTCCCATCAATTCGTTTATAAGTCGATCTTTTTTTTGTACTCCTAAATCATCTGTCATCTATTTTCCTCCGGAAATGGTGGTTAACTTAAAATCCAGTATATCAAGAAGAAGCTCACCAATAAAGTTTCCACGAAACTATGTTGACATAAATCATTAAGCTCTTTAATATTGTTCATTAGAAACTTTATTATTTCTTAGAAACAAAAAACGGATACAGAACAAAACAGGAGTGAACACTGAGATGACGATCAAACCCACCGACCAGCATTATATCGACGTACTTATTGCTGGAGCAGGTCCTACCGGCTCCACACTGGCTGCGGATTTACTCCGACGCGGCCTTCGCGTCCGTCTAGTCGACAAGGCAGCACATGCTTTTAAAGGCTCCCGTGCTAAGGGGATTCAACCCCGGACCCAGGAGGTCTTCGAAGACCTCGGCGTACTTGAAGAAGCTCACAATGAAGGCGGACCATACCCGCTTGCAGGACTCCACATCGGACCGATCACTATACCGTGGCGTATGCAAATGCAAAGCAAGCCAACTCCAGATATACCTTATCCAAATATCCTACTACTGCCACAGCTTCGTACTGACGCTATCTTGCACCGTCTCCTCGAACGTCAAGGACTATGTATTGAGTTTAATACCTCGGTGGAAGACTTTGAACAAGATGCAGATGGGGTGACAGTGACTCTCTCTACAGGAGAACAAATACGCAGCAGATATCTGGTCGGGGCCGACGGGGGTTCGAGCACCGTTCGAAAAGTACTGGGTACGCGATTCATCGGCGATACCGATGAATCCGACCGAATGATCATTATCGATGCTACAATTGATGGATTATCAAGCAAACGGTGGCATATATGGCCACGAACTCAAGGTAAATCTGTCGCAGCATGCCCCTTGCCCCACACGAACCAGTTCCAGGTTATGATTAAACTGGCACCAAACGAAACACCCGACCTTCACAATACCGCGTTGGCAGCCCATTTTTATAAGCTTACCGGTTTGAAGCTCCATGACATCACTTGGAGTTCGATATTCCGGCCAAACGTCAGGCTCGCTGAGCACTATCGCTCAGGAAGGATTTTCGTGGCCGGTGACGCCGCCCATGTCCATACTCCGGCTGGAGGGCAAGGTCTTAATACTGGAGTCCAGGACGCCTACAACCTCGGCTGGAAGCTCAGCCAGGTGATTGCAGGTGCTCCTGACCGTCTCCTTGACAGCTATGAGAACGAACGACTGCCAATTGCCGCATTCGTACTTGGCAGATCTAATGAGCTATACTCCGGACTCAAGCAGCATCGTCTATCCAGCCTTAAGCGAGGAGACGAAGAACGACAGCTCGGTATCTCTTATCATGGTGGTCTACTTGCACCAATGGAAGCACCTGCTACCAAAACCCTCCGTGTTGGTGACCGAGCACCGGACTCAACTTGTATCGGACAGGATGGGATACGGCGACTCTTTAACGTCTATCAAGGGCCGCACTTCACTCTGTTGGCCTTTGGAGCTAACGCTACCAAGGCACTTCACGAGCTGACGTGGCCAGCTACAGGTGCCAAACTACATCGCTACTCAGTGGAGACCCATGGCAGAATTGATCATAATTGCATCATTGACAGCACCGGTAATCTGAACAGTATCTATGGCATCACTAGAGACACATTAGTATTGATCCGACCAGATGGATACATTGGAAGCATTATTACGAAAGACTGGCATGCAGCTTTCGACGCTGCAGCCAAAGAGCTTACCCCACCACTACAATGAGGAATATATAAATGATTGCCCTTGAAGAGGGATTTTCTAGAGGGAATGATATTTTCATTATGCGGAAGATCAGCGAAAATCAATAAAAGATCCGAGACTGCTGTGGCAGATTTCGGACCTTTTATTGTGAAGCTGGTTCGTAGTTGGCTGGCTGCGCCGCCTATTTTTCCACGAGTATATTTGCAGCCGCATCAAGGGCCTGAATTACTTTATCGCACCAAATATCAAATTCCTTATCCTCTTTTTGCAGTTCTGGATGTGCAAGTATATGTTGGACAGTCTCCTTGATCCCTTGATCCAGCCGAGTCGTAGCCACATAATCAGGGACCAGTCGCTTCAGCTTGGAATTATCAAACACGACGGAGTTGGCTTTATCGCCAAGCAGACCTCCTCTATAGTCCTGAGTGCTGCACGCATCCAGAAACTCCGACGCCACATGAACGGCATTCAGCTTCACACCGAGGCTGTCGGCTATAATTTCATAGATTTGATTCCAGGTGACCGTCTCATCCGAGGTAATATGGACAGCTTCTCCAATGGCATGGATATTCCCCATTAGACCGATAAAGCCTTTCGCAAAATCACGATTATGGGTCATCGTCCATAATGATGTACCGTCTCCATGAATAATGACCGGCTTATGCTCAAGCATGCGCTTTGCAACCTGCCATGAACCGCCGCTGCCATGAACGCCGAGCGGAATTGATCTTTCATCATACGTGTGGCTTGGCCGAACGATCGTGATTGGGAATCCGTGCTCCCGATACTGCTGTGTTAGATACTCTTCACATGCGATCTTGTTCCTGGAATACTCCCAGTACGGATTGGATAGTGGAGTTCCCTCTGTAATACGGTAGTCCGACAACGGTGTCTGATATGCTGAAGCTGAGCTGATAAACATATACTGCTTGGTTTTATCCTTAAACAAGCGGTAGTCCCGCTCCACATGAGCTGGATGAAATGCAATAAAATCCGCCACGACATCAAACTGCAGATCCTGAATCAGTCCAGCGACCTGTTCTTCATCATTAATATCCCCTTGCAGAACCGTTGCTCCTGCTGCAAAGCTTTCGTTCCGATTCCCTCGATTGAGCAGATACAGCTCACAGCCTTGTTCGAGAAGCTGACGAGTGATCGCAGAACTGATGGTACCTGTGCCTCCAATAAAAAGCGCTTTCATGTTATCCACCTCCGCTAGATTATGACCGCAAGTACTTTTAATATTTCGGTGCAAGCATCAACTAAACGATCTATCATTCTAATGATAGCACGGGCTTATGACGTAAAACCACATTCATTGCCTTTCCAAATGATTTTGCATCTCTATGCCCATCAAGACCGTATTTCGACATCCGTCTGCATATCCCTCCTATTGTCTGACTTCTATTCGGGGCACTGCCATATTTACAAACCAAAAAGCATCCTGCAAAATACCTCCTTCTGCAAGATGCTTCAATTTAGCTTCGTTCACTATGCACATAGTCACTTAACTGCTTGTAGATATCGATAATTTCCGCCATTGGCATTCGAACCAGCCCGCTGGAGGACGGTGCCACAAATTCATGCATTCCTTTTAGATAAGGTTCAGATTGGAAACCCCAATCGGCTTTTGATCTTTTGGAATACTGGGCATATACACCCTTGCCAACGAAGCAGGCGACTTCTGGTCTATACTGTTCCAGCTTATTCTTCAGCAGGATCCTGCCTTCCGCATACTCCTCTTTCGTAATATCTTCAATACCTTTCGTCGGTCTTGCGACGATATTGGTGAACCCGTAGCCCAGCTTCAGTAAATCCTGATCTTCCTCTGCTTGATACAGACGAGGAGTCAGACCTGCCTGATATAGTATCCGGTAAAAATTGTTCCTTGGATTGGCATAATGATGACCCGTTTCCCCTGAACGTATGCTTGGATTAAACCCGATAAATACGACTTGGAGCCCTGGCTCCAAATGATCTAGAATTGCCTCCATATGTAACAAGCTCCTTAGCTAAAAAATATACATTGATCTCTGGTAGATCGTTGCTCCGATTATTTGATAAAGTAGATTCTATAATAACAATACCCGAACGTTGATAAAAGAATCCAATCTTCCAAGAAGCTCTTCCCATCCTTGTGCTGAAATGTTTGCTATAGAACAGAAATGAAATGGAGGCTGAACAAAATGGATATCACTCCGTTATTGAATAAGGTGACAACCCTTCTATCCCATGTTCCAGGCATTGTCGGTATCGTTCTTGGCGGCTCCCGCGCGAGAGGAACCCACCAAACGGACTCGGATATCGATATCGGCATTTATTATGATTTGCAGGCAGGATTTAGCATTGATGAGATCAATAAGGCTGTGATGGATCTAAATGATGAGCCAGTCCGCGAGCCTATTTCCCCGATTGGAGGCTGGGGACCATGGGTTAACGCTGGGGGATGGTTTGTTATCGATGGATGTCCTGTCGATCTGATCCTGCGGGATCTTGTACGTGTGGAGCACGTGATTCAGGAATGTCTCGGCGGAAAAATAGAAGCCAGCTATCAGCCTGGTCACCCTCATGCTTACATCAATGGGATGTATATGGGCGAACTCGCCATTGCTCAAATTTTGATTGATTCTGACCAACGTCTTGCCTCACTAAAACAAAAAATAACCCCTTATCCAGGGGCGTATAAACAGAATATGATCGATTTCTTCTCGTTTGAGTCCTCCTTCTCCTTGATGCTTTCCCAGAAAAGTGTCACCAAAGACGACAGCTATTATGTGATGGGTCATGTATTCAGAAGCCTGTCCTGCTTGAACCAGATCTTGTTCGCCAAAAATGAACAGCACTGCATCAACGAAAAACGGGCCGTTCAGTTGATCGAAGGTTTTGACTTGAAGCCTGCTCACTATAAGCAGCGTATTGATGAGATTATAGAGCTGCTCTCCCCTGATCCACATCAGCTGGGGCTCGCGGCGGCGAAGCTTCAAAGCCTAATCGAAGAAACCCATAATTTATAAACACAGGCTTATTAAAAAAAGAATGAAACTTACCATCTCCACAGCTTCGCTAAAGTGCTATAATGTAACGAGTGTTTGAAAACATTCAGAAATGTTACATAACTTGATAGAAAGAAGCTGAAAACTTCATGATTGCTGACATCTTGCTGGAAGTGGTTCTGCCTGTATTTGTGCTTATTGCGGTCGGGTCACTGATGCAGCGTGCGTTCAATCTCGATCTCTACACACTTTCGAAGATTAATTTCTATTTTATTACACCTGCTGCCGTGTTTATGAGCATGTACCTATCCGAAATGTCTGGGAAGCTGCTCGGGACCATCGTTTTATTTTATTTTTTGTATGCATTCATTTTATATATTATCGGGTCCATCGTCTCCAAATCCTTTAAATTCAGCAAAGGTATGAAGGCTGCCTTCAACAATAGTATTATGCTGGATAATGCCGGAAACTATGGAATGCCCATCAGTGCGCTCGTGTTTAAGGGAGATCCGATGGCTGCATCGGTTCAGGCCTTCATTATGTCGATGCAAAGCCTGCTGACCTTTACGTACGGGGTCCTGTCTATTCAAGGGGCCAAGCTGAAAGGGAATTATCGAAGTGTCATCATTGGTTTTTTAAAAATGCCTGTTCCTTACGCGCTTCTGCTCGGTATCCTGTGGAACGTACTTGATGCACCGCTGCCGACCTTTCTCTCCATGCCGCTCGATTATGCGAGAGATTCCATGGTAGCCGTTGCGCTCCTCACGCTTGGAGCCCAGATTATGAAATATCCGCTCCGGTTTGGACGGCTCAGCGTATACATCAGTATGATCATTCGTCTGCTTGTGGGTCCTGCCATTGGTATCACATTGGTATTTGCACTTGGTCTTGAAGGCATTACAGCTCAGGCATTAATTATCGCTTCTGGGATGCCAACAGGCGTTAACTCCTCCATCCTTGCAGAAGAGTATCAGAACGAACCGGATTTTGCAGCACAGACCGTGCTTATCTCTACACTGTTTAACATCATCACCCTGATCGGACTTATCGCATTGGCTAAATCATTTGCATAAACAGAAGCAAAGCCTGGTATCGACAATTGATGGTCGATCCAGGCTTTTTGTAATTTAAAAGAAGGTAAGTATTGTGTAATTCCTTTTAAGGTAGTAACTATCCCTTTCATTAAATATAGACATTGGCTTATAATCACTTTGAAGTTCAAGCTCACACGTATCCACATAGATCGTCTTTTTAACAGCATCCGGAAACCGCCGATCAAAGTCTTCTACAATTTCATCTAAATAGTATCATATCTAATAATCTAGGAGTCGCCCATTATCATGCCATTGTCCGTACATCTTGTTTTTTTTCGTGTGAGCTAATAATTTGACTAACCTGCTGTTATACAGATCAGGCTCGTTCCGGACACTTTGTATCGTGTCGATTCGTATTCTTTGATACAGGGCTGGAAAAGCCAAGAAATTATTATACACTCTCTTATCCTCTTTGAGCCTGCTGTCTATAATCTGGTCGATTACAAAAGAATCAGGATTCATATCAGGAAGCACCTTTCTCCCTTCATTCATCATCAAGCCCAGCTTCTCGAGACGGCGGACACGTTCTTTATTAAGCTCCGTCCAAGAGCTCTTTTTACTTCTGGGCGACAACCTCTGCGCCATTTCCGTCTGCGATATTTTCTTCTTAAGCCCATCAATCCATCCAAAACACAAACATTCTTCCACCGCGTCCAAATACAGAATGGTATCTGGCTGTAGTGTCAGGCTCACGACAACCCAGCAAGATTTTTCACTGTTTCCATTCTCCTGCAGCCACACCCTCAAACCTTCTCTTGATGTAACAGACAGCAGATTATCCATCTTCATCAAATAAATCATCTTCCTTTATCGATTCATACCTTCGCAGCTTCCTGGTACCAATAAAACGAATAATCGTTCATCGTAGATGCATGACCGAGCTGACGCAGCATGGTCGATACATTGCCCCTGTGATAGGTTCCGTGATTAACGACATGCATCAATATTTCCGATAAGCGGGTTTGACGGACTCCGGCGAATGGATTATTTAGCAGGATCGTCTGTTCTAAATCGGTTTGGGCTGAGAGCCATTCTGAATAGCGCTCCGCTAACTCATCATAAGAGCTCGCATATTCATCCACTGAATGAAGAACACGCTCATTGATCGACATACATGCTTGAAACGCATCTGGCATTTCCATGCCTGTTAACACCAAATACCACATTTTATCCACGGCATAGATATGACTGAGTGCATGGGCAATGGTGGGAAACGAGCTGTTCACATTTTCTGAGAGCACAGAGGAAGGAAGTTCCTTCATTCTACGTAGTATGGTTTGGGTAGCCCAGGTATGATAATTAAACATTTCTACAGGATAATTCGTCATTCGTATCGACTCCTTTTGGGTTTTTATAAATTATTTGAATCGTTCCTGTAGATATAATAAAAAAAGATGTATGACAGCTGTCTGTCACACATCTTCATATAATTGGAGTGCTTTTTGGAGCTGTTCTTTGAGGATACCACGCAGAGAAGGAGGCTCAAGGACCTCAGCGCCGCCGCCAAAACTGAGCAGGATTGTCCACAGCCAGCGAGCTGTTAATGGCTGATAGACAGGGATCCGCATCGTCATGCTTCCATCCGCATGAGGCTCTTTGTCTACCTGATGGAACTGATCCATCGCTTCTGCCAAAGCCTCCGGCCCCACTCGAACTACAACTTCCTCCAATTGTTTCTCCCACCGCTTGTTTGATACGTCGATCTCCTTCAGCACCCCTTGATGCGGCTCAAAGGTTAATTCCGTCTTGTTCAAATTCATCAGCCGCGACAAACGAAACTCCCGATAATCCTGACGAGCTCGGCAGTATCCATAAATGTACCAATTCCGATATTTAAAATGAAGCTGCAGCGGTTCAAGCTCACGGGTCGTACGTTCATTATTTGCATTAATATAATCAAAGCGAACAACATTCCGCCCGGCAATCGCTGTTCGCAAATGACGAAGTGCATCATGATCTGTACGGCGGGTATCCAAATTCACCGACAGAATCGTGCTTTGTTGCGCGGGCGCAACCGTCTGTAGTCTTTCAATGGTTCCTTGTACTCGCTCGTCCTCAAAAATAGTGGAGAGACTTCTCAGCACCGTAATCAAGGAATGCACGTCAAACGAGCCGAGCAGGCTTTTATCCATTTTGTAACCGTCCATCATACCGTATCCGCCATTCGTCCCTTGATAGGATACGACCGGAAAGCCTGCCGCACAGATCACATCAATATCCCGATAAATGGTTCGTTGGGATACCTCATACTCTTCAGCCAGCTTGGAGGCTGACAGGACTTCGTGATTCAACAGCTTGTATATGATCGAGATTAACCGCTCCAGTTTCATAAAATAGCCCGCCTTACCCTTATTATTGGCCGCCACATCTTTCTAAAAGGAACAATCGATATCGTACCCCTTATCTGAGTAGAATTTCTCTCTATTAGAAAACAAACCAAAAGCTTTGAATTTCGGATCTAACGTCCATTCACATATATCGATCGAAATAGATTTTCCCTTCGAATCAGGGAATCTATAATCAAAATCCTGCACGATTTCATCCAGTACAATATCCGGTCTTTCTTCACCCTCACCCAAGAGTGTCCGGCTGCCTCACACGCCGGACTTCTCCAAACTCCTCTTCCAATCGAAGATGAGGAAGAGATGCTTCTTTTGCTGGCTCCCCTGCGGAGGGAGCGAAAAGTTGTCGGGAGAAGCGTAGCGCTCGTATTTGGGAGGGAATGGCTTCCTTCCTATCTAATCCTATGCCATTCCCGGACAAGAACGATCGGACGAAACTTTCGCGAACGCAGCACCCTTGAGCCAGCACTATCTTTTAATCTTTTATTCTTTTACTCATCATCACCCACAGCAATAAATCCGCCCTCTTCCACAACCTCCTGACCTTCCTCTCCTTGAAGCCACTCCACTATCTCCCGTGCTGCATGATCCTCCGGCAGATCCGATCGGGTTACAGCATAGAGCTCAGCAGTGTACGGATATTCGCCAGAACGTATCGAGTCCCTGTTCGGCATCACGTCATCGATTGCCAAAAATTTAACGTTTTCTTTCTGATACATCTCGCTCGCATAATAATGAAATGAATACCCGATGGCGTTCTCTTCATTGTTATATGCGGCAACTCGGTCAATCAAGCCGCCCATCAGGCTGACCTTCTGTTCCTTCGGCACCTCCGTAAGTACCGCATCGACCATGACTCCTTTTTCCATAAAGGTCTGACTGCCGGAATTGGCCTCACGCTGCAGAGCTAGTATCGGCTCATTTCTGCCTCCTACCTCACTCCAGTTCGTAATAAATCCGCCATATATATCCTGAATCTGCTCTGTTGACAGACCGCTGATCGGATTATGATCGTTGACCAAAAATATAAAGGCATCCTTCCCCACGGGATGAAGTTCGAGCTCTACCCCATTTTTGGTTGCCGTGGAAACCTCATCTTCAGAAGGACCTGCCACAAAGATAAGATCCGCTCTGCCTTCGATAAGGTTTAGATAGGCCTGATGCGTCGTGTTAAACCGGGTGTCATCCGCTGCCCTTAGCTGATTAACACCCGTTAATTCACTCTTCAGCTTCTCGGCAAAAGGAATGGCAGCTGTCGCACCATCAATTTGCGGATACTGGTGAACGGTATAGCTCCCCTTTGGCACCACGATGAAGATCAGCAGAGCGAGGACACTCAGTATAGGGAACGCCCCCCATACGAGAATGCGAGTACGATTACTCACGGCTACCTTAACTTTCCTTTGCAGCACGATACCAAGCAAGATACTAATACTCGGGACAAGCGCCATAACTAACGTGACAACAGTCATCCCCCCACCATAAGCAGATAATACTTTCAATACCGGGTTAGCCCAGTAGAGGTTCAGCGAATACCACATCCAGGACGAGCTCCACAGCTCCCTCGCATCTCCATCTGACAGCTGCATCCCCAATCCCCAATAATAGAGAGCAAATCCGAGCAGCGGAATAATCGACAGCAGAAGTATTCGCGAATACGCACCTGTATCTCTAGTTACATAAGCCCCAAAACTTACAAACACAGTAACCATTAAATAGAAATAAACTGCCGCAATCAGAAAAACGCCAAGATCTGGTACTTGATGATGCAACAGCAGCTTTCCTGCCGGAACCCCTACAACCCCCCCGATAAAGAATGTCAACACAACATACATTAAGCAGATTTGAATGCTTTTTCCAAACCATAAACCCCACTTGGAGGATACTGGCTCCCCTTGATTTGCAGTTTTCTTTATATCTGACACTCAAATGCCCCCTATTTCTCTGCCGTATAACGTCGTCTTACCTAATATAAACGTAACTTCCCTTGAACACTCCCACCACCTAAAGAGGTAGGGGATTCTTGGATTGTCAAACCCATCGGTTTGAAGTTGTCCTGCTTGTGCAGTCCCCCAAGAGAAGCTGCGGTTCCCACAACTTGTTAAGCGAGCAGCTATATAGCAACTCGCTTAATATTTTGAGCGGCATTGTTGTCCCGATCATGGCTCGTCTTGCAGGATGGGCAATTCCATTCCCGTATAGACAAATGTTTGACCTTTGGATTTACAAAGCCACATACATGGCAGGTCTGGCTTGTCGGTGCGAAGGGTTCCGCAAACTTCAACGTACGTCCATACCATTTCGCTTTATAAGTAAGCTGGCGTTCAAATTCACCCCACGACGCATCCGCGATTGATTTCGCAAGCTTCGTGTTTTTGAGCATGTTCACCACATCTAAGCCTTCTATGGTGATCGTTTGGTTTTCGCGAATCAGCTTGGTTGTCAGCTGCTGCAGGAAGTTCTGGCGAATGTTCGCGATCTTCTCGTAAATGCGAGCGACGTTCACCTTGGCTTTATGCCAATTCGAGCCTCCCTTTGTACGGCGGCTCATGCGGCGCTGCCAGAAGGCTAACTTCTTTTCATAGCGGCAAAATGCCTTTGGGCTTTCTACACGCAGCCCATCTGAACAGACGGCAAATGCCTTTAAACCCAAGTCAATGCCGATATGCTTATGTGCGGCAGGAAGCGGCTCTTGCTCCACTTCACAAAGGATGGAGACGAAATACTTGCCTGACGCATGGCGCCGCATCGTCGCTGAAATGATGCGACCTTCGCATGCCCTGGAGTTGGCAAAGCGCATCCACCCGAGCTTCGGAAGCTTGACCTCATGGCCACGGATCGCAATATTCCCGTTCGTTTGCTTAGCCGTGTAGCTCTGAACAGGATTGCGGCGGCTTTTGAAACGCGGAGCACGGCTTGTCTTCTTAAAGAACCGATCGAAGCTGTCTGCAAGATGGCGTACGGCAGTTTGAAGCGCCGTACTGTCTACTTCTTCAAGCCATTCCAGTGAGGTTTTTAATACAGGTAGTTGTTTGGCACATTGGTTATAGGACAACCCCTTGCCTGTTTCGGCATATGCTGTATTCCACTTTTCCAGGAAGTGATTGAAGACAAAACGACAACAGCCCAGCGTTTTTTGAATGAGCAACTGCTGTTCATCGTTAGGGTAGATGCGATACTTGAAAGTCTTTTTTACCAACACGCCTAACACCTCCTTTATATGGATGATAAGACAGATTATAGCACACATGTTCGTCTAGTGGGCAAAAAAAGACGCGATTCCCCCCCCCTTAGCAAGCACTTGAAGCGGGAATCTTCTCGCTAGGTTATGATAAAAAGTTGTACCGAGAAATTTTTATTATAAGTGATAAGTGAATCAATTTCATAAAACATTTAGCTGCTTCAATCAAGGGTATATAGATCAAAATGATTTTATTTGTCTATATAGTTTCAAATTCACCGATTTAATAATTTATGAAGTTGTGATAAATATCATTGCAAACCACAAAATTACAAAATTCAAACAACACGAATTTACATTGCTGAACGATACCGGGAAGTGGTATGATGCTAATGCACACTATTCCAACTAATTTAGTAGGTTATTTATTTATGCTCTTTTGAAGCTTGAATTCTACGACAATGGATACTGAGGATCTATCCTTCTGTCGTTTTTTTGTTTATGTAGACTACGGAGGAGGCTTATTCATGAAAAAGAAAAAACGTTCCACGATGGCTGTGATTACCTTGGCTTTATCTCTGGTCGTAAGCGCATGCGGAAGCGACAATAGCAGCTCGGAAGGCGGTAAAGTAAAGATCAGCTTTATTCATTGGAACAGCGAAGCCGCTGTATGGAACGAGCTTATCAGTGAATTCGAAACCGAGAATCCTAATATTGATGTCACCATGCAGACCTTCCCGTCCGAGCAGTATCAAACGACGGCCCAAGCCAAGCTCATGGATGGTTCGGTCGGTGATGTGTTCGCATCCTTCCCGGGAGCCCAGTTCGAATCCATTCTGAAGGCCGGTTTATATACGGATCTGACGGGTGAGGCCTTCGTCGATAACTACAAGCCCGATCTGATTGAATCCGGTGCAAAGGACGGCAAACAGTATGCATTGCCCTACAATCTGATCTACAATGTGCCGGTATATAATGCCGGACTCTTTGAACAATATGGCCTTACGCCGCCGACCGATTGGGAAGGCTTTCTCGCACTCTGTGAGAAGCTGAAGAGCGAGGGCATTATCCCCATTGCCTTCCCTGGAGCAGATATCGGTCCTGGTCAATTCATGAATCCGATGATGATGAATAATGCACCGGATGAAGAAATCTTCGACAAGCTTGAATCCGGAGAAGCGAAGCTGACAGATGAATGGTGGGTGAAGACGCTTGCTCAGTTCAAGGAGCTTAATGATAAGGGCTACTTCCAGGAAGGCGCGCTGGGGACGAACACGGATGGTGCGATCGCCCTTATGGCTCAGCAAAAAGCAGCCATGATCGCAACAGGCTCCTATTCCATGTCTGCCATTCTTGCAGGTAACCCTGAATTAGATCTGAATCTGCTTGCACCGATCACAGTGCCTGCTGATGAAGCGACATATGAAGGTATTCATACAACGACGTTCATGCTGGGCATAAACAGTAAATCGAAGCATCCAGAGGAAGCGAAGAAATTCCTTGAATTCTTAAGTACGGCAGAAGCTGCAGGCAAGGTAGCTAACGAAACAGAGCAGGATGTCCCTGTCAAGGATATTGAATATACGTCGCCAGCTCTGACAGCGATCAGTGACTGGAGTACGAAGAACACTCGTTTCCAGCCTCGTTACCTCATTACTAATATTGAGATTCAAAAAGCGGTAACCAGCTCGATTCAGGAAGTGATGTCAGGAATTACACCGGAGAAGGCTGCTGAGAATGCCCAAGCCATTGTTGACCAGCAGCTGAACCTGTAATTATGGGTGTACGCAAATCAATCTACTGGTTTTTCGTACCCGGCCTGCTCTTGTATCTCGTGTTTTTTATTTATCCCACCTTGCAGGGGCTCTACTACTCCTTCACAGATTGGGACGGCATGTCGGATACGATGAACTTTGTTGGGCTCAGCAACTATGTCAATGTCGCGGAAAACACGATCTTTCACAAAGCCATCGGCAACAATCTGAAGTTCATGTTCAGTGTAGTTATTGTGCAGACGCTTGTATCACTGGTCCTATCGCTTCTGCTCGTCCGTAATTCCAAAGCCAACATCGGCCTGCGGGCATTGTATTTCTTCCCGACAATATTGTCCTCAGCGGCAGTAGGGTTTATCGGAACTTATATCTATGATCCGAATCTGGGGCTGCTCAATGAGGTACTGAATCGTATTGGCTTGTCCTTCCTTGCTAACAACTGGCTGGGTGATCCGTCCATCGCGATTTATTCCGTTGCAGGCATCCAGGCATGGGCGCATATCGGTCAGATGGTTATTCTGTTCGTGGCCGGTCTGCATGGAATTCCGGAAGAAATTAATGAAGCGGCCAGACTAGATGGCGGCAACCGCTGGCAAATATTTCGGTTCGTCACCTGGCCTCTGCTGGCACCGGCAGCTACACTGGTCATCGCCTACACAACGATTCAATCATTTAAGGCGTTTGACCTGATATATGTCATGACCCGCGGGGGTCCGGCTTACTCTACCGAGATTTTATCGACGTATATTTATTCTTCGGCATATCAAAATTACAACTTCGGGCATGCTTCGGCAGCATCGATTTATTTCCTAGCTATTATTGCACTGGTCACCTTCTTGCAGTTCAAAGCGATTCGCTCAGACCGTGCTGTATAACAAAGCCTAGCATGTGAAAGGAGGATGATATCCCTTGTTTGCTCGTACGCTCGGCAAGCTGCTGCTCACGCTATATGCCATTATTATTCTGCTTCCGCTGCTTGTTGTCGTTATGGCAACGATGAAGGACCAGCAGCAGTTCTATATGAATCCGATCGGAGTGCCTTCCTCCTTCTCGCTGGATAATTATATTCACTTATTTCAAAGCCAGCCGATGCTGATGTATTTCAGCAACAGTGTCATCGTCTCGTTCTCGACAGTCGCTGTGCTGCTTGTTCTCGCAAGCATGATCTCGTTCGGACTGTACCGTCTCAAGAATAAAATATCCAAAACGATATTGCTCCTGTTCGTCATTGGTCTCATGGTGCCTTCTCAGGTTAACATGATTCCGATTCACTCCTTCCTGCGGGATTTGGGGCTGACGAACAGCCGGATCGGTCTCATCCTTGTCTCCGTATCGGTTCTTATGCCGCTCTCTGTGTTCATGATCAACGGCTTCATGAAATCCTTGCCTAGAGAGGTATTTGAGTCCGCCAGTATCGATGGAGCTGGAGAGTCACGCATGTATCTCCAGATTGCGATGCCGCTCTCGGTCCCTTATCTAGCAGCGACGGCTACCTTCTTGTTTGTCTCGGTATGGAACGAGTTACTGTTCCCGCTCCTGCTGATTACGGATCAATCGAAGATGACCCTCCCGCTGGCGCTGCTGCAGTTCCAGGGTGAGTATTCTACGAATTATCCAGGACTCTTGTCAGGCGTTGTCATCATATCTCTGCCTATGCTGGTCATGTTCTTGTTCCTGCAGCGCTTCTTCATCTCAGGCGTGACGGCAGGCTCTCTCAAAGGTTAAATAAACACACAAAAGGACAAGTCAAGGGTTATCCCCTCAGAGCTTGTCCTTTTGTGTGTTTTTCACGGTATTTGGCTGGTGAGACGCCCTCATAGCTCTTAAAAGCTTTGGAGAACGAGAACAGATCGGGATATCCCACAGATTGGGCAATTTCTCCGAGCTTATAGTTCGTGCCTGTGAGAAGCAGCTTCGCCTCATTCATTCGCAGCTCCTGCATATATTTCATCGGAGAGATGCCATACGTTTTATGAAATGTTTTAGTAAAATGTGTGCGCTCAACGCCAACATAATCAGCTACACTCTTGATGGTAATGCCTCCAGCGTAATGAATTTCCAGATACTCTTTACCCTGCTGTACCCAAGAAGGCTCCTCCGGCGTCTCAGCCAGACTCGATTCATTCACAGCAAGCGCGTCAAATACCTTCTGAAGATAGGTCAGCCGCGATAAATCGGTCAGCTCCATTCGGCAGTGATCGAACCACGACTTCATGATCTCAACGGCTTCATCATTCAGTCCTCCCTGCAGATGGGGTCTTGACGGCCCAAGACCTGCTCTTGCAAGCAAGGACAGCGCATGCTTTCCGTCAAAGGCAAAAAAGATTTTCCGTAACGTCTTGTCCTCTGCGGTGTAATATTCGTGTGTAACTTGAGGAAAGAGACAGAACAAGTCCCCCGGGCGAAGCGAGTAGGTCTTCCCGCTCTGAATGAACGTCCCCTCGCCTTCAAGCACCATCAGCAGGTAGTAATATGGCGTTACCCGCGGTCCAATGCGATAGGCTGGCTTGGCAGCATTAGCCCCTAAACGGATAGGCCATGCAGCACTCCCCTTCTCATAAGCAGAAGGATTAAAAAAATGAATCTCCAGAAATTCGTGAACGTCTTCCTTCATATTTGTAAACATCTAACCCCTCCGATACCCACAAAATGATAAATCTGATTCCCTTCTATTGATATGGTTCGATTCGTTCAAGGTTGTTAAACTGATTAATATACTATTCCTACCGTATTAGTTGTAATTATTTTTATACCAAATATATAGAGTGAATGACAATAATGCAAGCATACCTTGAAAGGAGTGCATGATAATGAGCACAGCAGCACAATCCGTAGAGTTTGGTTGGTTTATTCCCACGAATGGGGATGGAAGATATATTGGTACCTTACTCGAGCGCAAGCCTTCCCAGGAGTATTTCGTACAGGTGGCACAAGCCGCAGAAAAAGCAGGGTACGAGTTCACACTCATTCCTGCCGGAGGAGATTGCTGGGATGGATGGATCGTCGGCTCTTGGGTCGCGGCTCATACCACCAAGCTGAAGCCGCTTATTGCAATGCGTCCAGGGCTGATCTCACCTGTGCTTGCAGCCCGTATGGCCTCCACTCTGGATCAAATGTCCGGTGGCCGTGCGCTTATCAATGTTGTTACTGGCCACTATCCTCAGGATCTCAAGGCAACCGGCGACCCGCTTCATGGAAGCCATGATGAACGTTATGAACGGACGAAGGAATTTTTGGATGTCGTTAAAGGTGTCTGGGGCGAAGATGGCAGCGGAGCAGGATTTGATTATGAAGGCAAACATTACGCGGTTGAAGGTGGTGTAAGCAAGCCTGCTCCTGTGCAGAATCCACACCCACCGCTATATTTTGGAGGAAGCTCTGTTTCAGGCAAGAAGGTTGCAGCGGAGAGCGCGGATGTCTACTTGATGTGGGCTGAGCCGGTGGAATGGATTCAAGGACAAATTGCCGAGATGGAGCAGCATCTTGCGGAGCTGAAAGACAACACAGGTGTAGAACGCACGCTTCGGTACGGAATAAGAGCTCAGCTTGTCGTACGTGAGACAGAGGAAGAAGCTTGGGCAGCCGCCTGGAATATTCTAAGCAAGGTTGAACCGGATCAGCTGAAGAGTCAGGAGAAGCTTCATGCCAAGACAGATGCGACGAACCAGAAACGCCAAATGGATCTGTATGAGCAATCGAAGGAGCAGGACTATATTATCGGACCTAATCTATGGTCCGGCCTATCTGCTGTCCGCGGCGGGGGTGCCGTAGCCTTCGTCGGAACACCAGAGCAGGTATCGGACAGACTGCTGGAATTTGTGGATGCGGGAGTCAGCTCCTTTATCCTCTCCGGATATCCACATTTGGAGGAAGCCGAGATTTCAGGTCGTCTATTGATGCCTTTAGTTAAGAAAAAGCTGGCTGACCGTTCCATTACAGTCAGTGTTTAAATGACTTAGAGCCTAATCTCGATTAGAGATTAGGCTTATTTTTGCTGCATCACCAGCGGACTTCTAATCAACAGATCGGTTTCCAGGGCATTAATTCTCCAAGCCTATCGAATTCCCCCTCCTTCCTGTTCCTGCTTATCTATCATTTAAAGTTACATTGTGATCAATCAATTTATTGAGATATGATAGTAAAGAACGACAATACTTTCCAACGACTTCGATTTAGGAGGATCATACGTATGAGTGATAAACGAGGCATTACAGCAGAAGATCTGTATCAATTCATCTGGACAAGCGACCCTTCTATTTCTCCCAATGGAGAACGTGTGGCTTATGTATCCAAGACCGTTAACAAGGAACGTAACGGATATAGCTCTCATATCCGGATGGTAGAGCTGGGCAGTCATGAGGATATCGTATTTACAAGCGGTGAACAGGATCGTCAGCCGATGTGGTCCCCCGATGGAGGAAAGCTTGCTTTTATACGTAACTATCAAGATAAACCACAGGTCTGGGTCATCCCTGCTAATGGCGGTGAGGCGCAGGTCGTTACCCATGCTGAGCATGGCGTAAGCGGATTTGCCTGGTCACCGGACAGCAGCAAGCTGTTGTTCCGTACGCAAGTTGAGCCACAGTCCACTGAGACAGATTCGAATACATCGGAAGATGCAAAGACAGAAACAGCAGATTCCAAGAAGCCGCTGGAAGAAGAAATCATTGATCGAATTCGTTATAAAGCAGACGGCACCGGGCGCTGGAACGGGCGCAGATCTCATTTATACATACAGCAATTAGGGTCCAATGCCGACGCAGCTCCGTTAACAGGTGGAGACTATGACATCGGAGATTTCTGCTGGTCACCGGATGGAGAGAATATCGCCTTCGTTGCAAAAATACCAGAGGATGATTCAGACCCAGATCTCAGTCTAATTACCGACGTCTACGTCATAAACGCAAGTGGAGAGAATCGCCGGAAGCTCACCTCTTCCGAATGGTCAGTATATGCAGTCAGCTACTCTCCGGATGGCGAGAAGCTAGCCATCTTCGGAAGTGATCGTTCTCATCATAATGCGACTCAAGTGAATCTGTTCATTCGTCCTGTTCAGGACGGTGAATGGCTATCCGTAACGAAAGCGTATGATATCCAGCTCACAAACTCCATGGTAACCGACATACGATCCGGCACTCGTTCTAACGGACCCGTGTTCAGTGAGGATGGTCAATCGGTGTACAGTCTGGTCTCGCGTGAGGGCGGCGTTCATCTAGTGAAGATCGCAGCAGATGGTTCGGGCTACGAATGGATCTCGCAAGGCAACAGAGACATTTATCAATTCGAGAAGTCCTCTGATGAGAAATTCATTCTTGCTGCTGCAGATCCGGCTCAGCCAGGAGATCTGTTCCTCCTCGATACCGAATCACAGCTCGAGAGCAGACTTACACAGCATAATGAGGTCTTCCTCCAAGAAATCGAGCTCATTCAGCCGGAAGAATTCTACTATAAGGCATCAGACGGGGAAGCGATTCAAGGCTGGGTGATGAAGCCCGCAGGAACACCGAGCGGGACGAAAATTCCGACTGTACTCGAAATTCACGGGGGTCCGCATGCCATGTATGGATTTACGTTCATGCTTGAATTTCAGCTGCTGGCAGCTCGAGGCTATGCCGTCATTTATACGAACCCGCGCGGCGGCCACGGATACAGCCAGGAATTCGTTAATGCCGTGCGTGGAGATTACGGCGGCAGAGATTACGCAGATCTCATGGAAGCTGTAGACTATGCATTAACTAAGTACGATTTTGTTGATGAATCTCAGCTCTTCGTAACAGGTGGAAGCTATGGTGGATTTATGACCAACTGGATTGTAGGGCATACGAATCGATTCAAGGCAGCCGTTACACAGCGCTCCATCTCCAACTGGATCTCCTTCTACGGCGTCAGCGACATCGGATTCTTCTTCACAGAGGATCAAATTGGCGGTGACGTATGGAAGAATACCGAATTATTGTGGAAGCACTCTCCCCTGGCGTATGTCGAGCAAGTGGAGACTCCACTTCTGATTCTTCACGGCGAAGAGGATCTTCGCTGTCCGATCGAGCAGGCAGAGCAGCTCTTCATCGCACTCAAACGGCTTGGCAAGAAGACACAGTTCATCCGGTTCCCGAAATCCAGTCATGAGCTGTCACGCGGGGGACATCCAGGTCTGCGTGTCAAACGCTTGAATCATATTGTCCGCTGGTTTGACGAGCATAAATAAGCTCGCGATCTATTTCGAGACTTCGAATAGAAATAGAATGATATTGAGGTAAGGCTGCACATCGTCACGACTTCTTCATGAATGGTGATATATGACGTGCAGCCTTGCTTCATCTTCAATATAAAATGAGTATGAGGAGGATTAGAGCAGCTTGCCCGCTCCTGCGATGACCTGCTTCACCTTCGACTCTAGTTTATACTGTTCTTCCTTTTGTCTTACGATGTCCTCTGCAATGGTACATAATGCTGTAATCGATGAGAGAACCGCTGTGCCCTCCTTCTTCTTCGTCACAACATTGAAGTTCTTCATTTCCTGTGTAAATCGTTTCTTTGCTGCAGATATATTGCTCTTGGCTGCTCTAATCTGTACCTGGACCGGATTTTTCTGCGCAAGTGCTGTCCTGACCTTCTTGACTTCGGCATCTCTCGCCTTTTTAGCCGCGGTCAGCTTGTCCTGTTTACGCTTGATCTCTTCCTTTGCGAGCGTAACCGCGACTTTGGTTGAGTCTACCTGTGACTTCACTGCAGCCGTCAGATTCTTGTTCTTCAGCTTTCTTACGAGGGTCAGTTCCTTGTTCAGCGAGGAATAGAGGGCAAACAGCGGTTCATACCGTTTCTTCGTGCTCGTTACATCCTGTGTTAATTTATCAATTTGTGCAGCTTCATGCTGTCTGAGTCGTTCAAGCAGTCTCGTTTCCGATTCCTTATTCGCATAATAGATCGTCCGGATCTGCTGATCAACGGATTGATCCTGCTGATGGAGGGTCTTCAGCCTGCTCTCCTGCTTACGCAGCGCTGACGAGATGGCAGAGCCCGACGACGATACGGTTTGATCCAGCATCTTCTTGCCCGTAATGGACAATTCGAACCCTGCCGCAAGAGCTGAAGGTACAGTTAGCGTTATCGCTAGGCCGATGGAGGCGAGCAGCAGCCCGCCTTTTTTCCACCATGTACTTCGCACGCTCCCCTTCCTAATCCCTGATGTTTGAATCTCACTAGACTTGTTCACGTTCGTTCATTCTCCCTTCTCACTTCGATTGTTTACTCTGATCCACTTCAATAAAAACGCATAAACACAAAAAACCCGCAAGAATAGGCATCCTGCCTGTTCTTACGGGTTCTTCCTCATAAGCCGCTCATATTCAAATCGGATCTATTCATATATACTTCATTTTCCACCTAGCGTCAAGCTGCACGCTCTACATACCCTCTGGAAAATGCTCCATGCCGTTAATAAATACTTCGCCTGTATTCAGCTTGATCTTGACGAGATAGGGGGTATCCAAATTGTAATCATCGTATACGGACAGGTCCTTTCGATGTGTTAGCACATCCCACTGACTGACCTCCTCTGTTACGCTCGTTTCCCCAGATAGCTGCGCCATATGTTCATAGTATTTCTCGTTTAATTCCATATCCTCTTGACTGCCGGAGAAACCGGTGTTCGGAATGTTTCTTGTCACTGTCATTTCGCGGATATCTGAAGGATTCATTCTGGCTTGATCAGCAAGACCCTTCTCTACCATCCAGGCTTCCAGCTCCTCATAGGATTTGCTCCATTCTTGATACTGATAGCTTCCGTAACGTAGATTGGGACTCGTTAGCTCAATTGTCGCCCAGCTGTTTCCCATCTCAAGCTGTTCCTCATAACTCATGCTCACTATTTCTTTAAGTAAGATCTGCTTAAATTCCTTAATGTCCTCTGGATCCTTAATTGTAACCTTCTTATTCGCCTCCCAGCTTGTTAATGTAATTCTCGATGTATCTTCATCCAGAAGGGTGCTCTGAACATACTGCTTCTTATACTCTTCGTGCTCCATAACCTTCCTTAGACTGTTCTCCAGCTGACCTTCTTGCAGCTCATACTCGCGAACCCATTTATTCCCACTCTCTAGCTCGTAAGCAATAACTAAATTTCTTG
Organism: Paenibacillus urinalis; assembly: GCF_028747985.1. Classification (NCBI taxonomy): domain Bacteria; kingdom Bacillati; phylum Bacillota; class Bacilli; order Caryophanales; family Paenibacillaceae; genus Paenibacillus; species Paenibacillus urinalis. The sequence goes on along the minus strand of NZ_CP118108.1, from coordinate 1,123,788 downwards.
AACGGTCTGAAGTCTTTACAGGTGTGATCTCACCTGCTTCATATTGGGCAATAAGCTCTTGATGCAGCTGAAGCACCGCTTCAATATAGGCAGGATTCTGACTGAAGCTCTTGCAGGTCAGCTTCGCTGGAATTTGCATTTGATTTACCTCATCCATATCAATGAGGTTAGTAAAATGCTCAGATACAGCGACACCTTTAATGTCCTCCGCCTTAGGGACACGAGTTTCAAAGCCATCGATATTGGATACAGGCAGATATAGCAGCAGAAGAAGCAAGAGACTGTATCCTATCGAGCTTGCGAGTGTGCGTTTGCTCCATATGAGCCAAGTCTTGCGGACGACCATCTCAGCAATAAGACAGCCTAGAATCCCTCCGATGAGATAACCAATTATTAAACCACGAGTACTGTATCCATTCGCCTCGGACAGATAGGCCCCTAATGCCATGGATATAAACAGCATGACCAGCAGACGGAACAGGAGTGTCATAAATGGAAAGACAATAGCTCGTCCTGAGGCGGCCGTATCTCTTTTTCGATATAAGAAATAACTGATTATAATAAACATGACACCTAACAGCAAGTAAATAAGAATCTCCATCCAGCCGAACGGTTGACCTGACAGTCCTGTCAGCCTCAGAAATGGCGAAATAGTGCCCAGTTCAAATCCAGTGCTATATCCCATTTCATAATATTCACTAGAGAAGCCGAATAGAAATCTCTCCATATGAATGACACCCAGCACAAGGATCCAGGCCGGGGTCAGGAGCAGACCATAGGTTACAATCAGCTGAAGGATCGTTTGTCCAAGACTTACTGCAAGCAGGACCGTGAGTCCAGACAAAAATAATATGATCGCTGTAGACAGCCACGCCCATTCCCAGACAACGGACAGCTCATATATGTAGTGATTACTTGCAAACAAACGAATCAATGCGGTTACGACAGCAATTACCCACACCGGTACTAACATGAGGATCAGTGCACTGAACAAATGTGATGTGAGCAGCTGGTTCCGTGTAATCGGCAAGCTGTGATATAAATCGGACGGAGCCTTACTATGCAAATATCGAAAAATAAAGCTTACGGTAAAGATCGGAAAAATCAGCAGCAGATTAAGCGTCAGATCGTCTGAAACATCAAACAAAGAATCGATCTCTCTGCCCTGGCCTCCACTAACGGGATGAACCAGCATAACAAATGGCAGCAAAAAGGCCAGAGCCAGCAGATACAAGATTCCAATCCATCCATGCTGCTTCAGATCTTGGAGAATCACTCCACGGTTAAAGAATAATCGGATGGATGTCATAGCCAGCGTCCTCCATTTCATAGATAAAAATCTCTTCCAGCGTGAGAGGCAGCATATCAAGCACATAAGGATCGTAAGCCTTGAATGCTTCCTTCACTTCCTGCTCATCGCCTTTCACGATATAAATTTCCACACTTCCCCGCTTCTCTCCATGCAGTATGCGAACATGGCTGGACAGGGTCTCCTCATGACGGTCATCTCGGAAGGCTACTTGAATCTTGTGGGTATCGGCCTTCAGATCATCCAGGTCCTTCTCAACCATGAGCACTCCGTTATGCATGATCCCGATATGATCGCACATATCCTCGATTTCTCTTAGATTATGAGAAGAAATAACGACGGTCAGCTCTCGTTCAGCTGCCTCCTGGAATAATAAATTCTTGATCATCTTGCGCATGACCGGGTCAAGCCCATCGATGGGTTCATCCAGCAGCAATACATCCGGCATACAGCTAAGAGCCAGCATAATTGCAGCCTGGTGCTGCATCCCCTTAGACATTCGGTACAGCTTCCGTGTAAGGTCCAGCTTGAACACCAATTCCAGCTGACGAAACCGTTCTTCATTCCACCCGGGATACATTCGCTTGTAGAAGGCAGCCATCTGGCGAATCGATGTATGAGGGAAAAAGTAAGGAATATCGGACATAAAAATAATCCGGCTTTTTAATTGTGTATTCTCATAAACGGGTACGCCGTCAATGGAGACACTTCCCTTGTCAGGCTTATAGATTCCTGCCATTGTTTTTAACAGCGTCGTCTTTCCTGCTCCGTTCGATCCCAAGAGGCCGAATATCGAGCCCTTCCGAACAGTAAGGGACAGATGATTCACCGCTGCCTCTGTCTCAAATACTTTCGTTACACCCGATACTTCAATCATGCTCTTCCCCCTCTACCCGATCCAAATGACGATCCTGCTGTGCCTTCTGATAAATCTCCCTGATTTCACCTTCTGTCATTCCCAGATAGACTGCTTCCGTAAGCAGCTTATGTATCTCCAGCTTCAGTTCCTGTTTTCTCTGATCAAGAGGTCTATGCTCCACCTTAGCAACAAAACTTCCCTTGCCCTGCAAAGAATAAATATACCCGTCCCGTTCCAGCTCACGGTAAGCCTTCTGAATCGTATTCGGATTCACGGTAAGCTCGGCTGACAAATGCCTCACAGAGGGCAGCTGCTCATCTGGCTTCAGCATTTCCATCATAATCAACTCCTTAATGCGTTCAATTAACTGCTCATATATCGGTTTACGGCTGCGCACGTCCAGTTCAAACATCGGATACCTCCTTCATAAATAATCAATACCAATGTAACGATGTAGAGCCCAAAGTTAATGCATAACACTGAATTAACTGTACTATTACTTATAATACAGTTAACTATTAAACTGTCAATAATCACTTTGTCATGCCACTTTCTCAAAAATGATATAATTAAATCGCATTACACACCTGTTTCTATGTCACCAGAAGGAGCTGAGCTGCATCATGTCATCTCGAATCTTGATCGTCACTGCCGTTGAGGCAGAGCGGAAGGCTATAGAGGACGGCCTGAAAGTCCCGGAGTATTATCACGTCATTGCAGGAGGAGCCGGACCTGCGTCCGCCGCGGCAGCAACCGCAGCAGCACTGGCTTCTGATTCGTACAAGCTGGTCATTAATGCAGGAATCGGCGGCGGCTTCCCGGGGCGTGCCGGAATCGGAGACGTCGTTATTTCTACAGAAATGATACAAGCGGATCTAGGCTCCGAGACGGCGGAAGGATTCCGCAGTGTGGACGAGCTCGGTTTCGGCAGATCACGAGTGACCGCCGATTTCGAAGCGATTCAATCCATTCAATCCGCATTACAGACATCAACAGATTTACCTGTCCACTACGGCCCCATTATTACGGTATCAACTACAACGGGAACAGCTCACACCGCCGAGGAATTGTTAAGACGTGTTCCAGAAGCATACGCAGAATCCATGGAAGGGTATGGCGTCGCCGCTGCGGCAAGCTATATGAATGTACCCGTACTCGAGATTAGAGCCATCTCTAATACCGTGGGTCCCCGTAACCGGGATGCGTGGCGCATTCCAGAAGCACTGCAAGCTCTAACCACAGCCAGCCAGAAATTATCGGAGGTCTTGTAATTATGAACATGAACATTGTTTACTCACCATGTCCCAATGACACATTTGTCTTTCATGCTCTAGTCCACGGGCAGATCCCAAATACACCGGATTTCACGGTTACATACGCAGATATTGATGTGACAAATACGCTTGTTACGAAGCCAAGTGACTATGATATCCTCAAAATTTCTTACGCCGCCCTGCCATGGCTGTCTGATGAATATCGCCTCATTCCATGCGGCGGTGCCCTTGGCAGAGGCAACGGTCCCCTGGTGTTGACAGCAGATCAGAATACCAAGCCGGAATCACTCTCTGGAAAAAGAATTGCTGTGCCTAGCGAGCGTTCTACCGCTTATCTTCTGTTCCGGCTATGGGCTGCCCAGAACGTGCCTAGCGGCATCGGCGAAATTGTGGTTATGCCATTTGACCAGATTATGCCTGCCGTTCGCGATGGTAAGATCGATGCGGGTCTCGTTATTCATGAAGCCAGATTTACGTACCCGTCATACGGCCTCTCACTAATGGCGGATATGGGTACTTGGTGGGAAGCGGATACGGGTCTTCCGATTCCGCTCGGTGCCATCGTTGCGCGCCGCAGTCTTGATCCTGCTGAGATCACCTCCTGGATTCAAGCTTCCGTTGATTATGGCTGGAAGCATCCCGAGCAGTCCAGACCCTATATTCTTTCTCATGCACAAGAAATGGACCCTGAAGTTGCACAGCAGCATATCAATCTCTATGTCAATGAATTCACCAGAAATCTGGGTGAGGAAGGCTTCGGAGCGATTGAAGCTCTCTTGGGCCGTGCTGCTGCCGAAGGTCTCGTACCTGAAATTGACTTTGAGAAATTGAGAAGCTAAATACATGAAGCTCGGGTTATACACATGTAGCTGTATCCCGATCGAGCACAGCAAGAAGAAGCCTGCACGGATATCCCCGTCAGGCTTCTTTCTTATTGCAGCAGTTGATCAGGACTCGGGGCCTGATTCATCCGTTAACAATACAGGCAATATCAATCGAAACGTCGAGCCTTCTCCCAGCACACTATGTACCGTAATGGAGCCTTTGTGATCCTGGGCAATCTTCTGGCAGAGAGACAGACCAAGTCCTGTTCCATCCTCCTTTGTCGTATAGAAGGGATTGAAGATCTGATGAAGCTGATCAGGAGCAATTCCTGTTCCAGTGTCTTGAATCTGGATGACCGCTTTATTGTCAGCCCGGCTCACTCTAATCTTCACTTCACCAGGAGTCTCCATCGCCTCAAGCGCGTTGCGCACGAGATTAAGCAGCACTTGAACAATCTTGTCTCGATCCATATAGATGTACATCGACTCGTCCTCAATGTCCAAAGTCAGCTGATGTCCTCGCGAAATCGCGTCTGACTCCGACAGGGAAATAACCCTTTCCGTACACACTGTCAGCGACTCTGATCTCATATTGCTGGCATGTGGCTTGGAGAACTGAAGAAATTCGGCGGTCAGCTCCGTTACTCTCGTAATCTCACTCATAATAACCTCATACCAGGGCTTGATATTGTAGGACTGAATCTTGGACAGCTGTACAAATCCCCGAATCGCAGTAAGCGGATTGCGGACCTCGTGAGCCATTCCTGCTGCCAGTTCACCGACAACCTTCATCTTCTCCGATCTGAACAAGTCCTCCTCCCGCTGAAGCCACTGCTCCCGCCTCATCTGAAACAGCTTGTCCTCTGCCTTCATAATGAGCTGATTATGATCTTCACTCTCCTCAGGATGAGACACGAAGCTGTACGATACCTGGTAACCGAGTGAATCCATCTCCAGCAATGCACCAATATGATCCGGCATATAATATTCAGTGGGCAGCAGTAAGGCATAACGATCTCCTGCATATCTGGAAACACCATACGCGTTAGGGAAAGTGGAGGTAAGTGCCTTACCCAGGTTAATGAGCGCCTCATTCCCGCTTTCCAAGCCATCATGATTGTAAGATTTGAAATTTTGCAGATCTAGCAGAATTAAATAAAAAGGAACCTTTTTGGATATCAGCGCTTGTATCTCGTTCATATATCCAAGGTAATTAAGAAGGCCGGTCAGCGGATCGTGAGTGGTGAGATAGTCATTCTTATCGAGAAGGACCTGCTTCTCTGATTCGGCACGAATGACATAATGAATTAGAAAAACGATAAAAATTAAAGTCAAGAAGTCAAAAATCGTAACGAGGATATTATACGCCCCTATAGGAACGTAACTAAACCGAATAATGGTATACTGCAGGATAAGCAGTACAGAGACAGGCAATGTTTTCTTGTAGGATTGTTTCTTATCAAAAATCGTCATGATCATAATGTAGTACAGCAGTACACACCAGTTCAGCTGGGTGATATATTGAAAAATGCCGAGCAGAATCAGCTGAACCCAGAGAAACCGCGGATACTTATGATCTAATACTACGGATAACAACAACAGAATGCTCACGACAATCATGGCACACAAACGATGCGTGCTCTGACCCAAAATAGAAGATGCGATAATGATCAGCAAGCAGCTAATCGGAAAGAAAATTAACTTGAGTCGATGGATTAACAATCGTTTTTGCACTCCCCTATGCCTGTTTTCAAATTTAGCAGTTATAGATAAGTGCATTATATACCATGAATGTGAAGATTGTTGTCGAATAGTGGCAAAAAGCGGTTGCAAAATCTGCGATCTTGCCGAAATGTTATATCACGCTGCTCTGCCGCCGATTCTTAGCCTTAAGTTCGTAGGTATTATATCCCTCCTTTAGCTTGCGATGAATTTCTTGTATTTTCTTTACATCCTCAAATGAATATCTTCGACTTCCCCCTTTCGTTCGTGCTGGAAAGACAAGCTGCTTCTCCTCATAATAACGAATTTGCCTCTCCGATAACCCCGTCAATTCTTTCACCATGCCAATGCTCATAATTTGATCATTCATCACAAACACCCCTAATGTTAGAATACTTGCCATATTACTGGAGTATCTTCTCCTGAAACTATGTTTGATGAACAGATTTAGCAGGGTATTTAGCTGTCGATGATAGTAACTATCGTTATGGCAACAATTTTAAGGATTTTCCGAACAAAATTCAATAGATTGAAGCAAATTGATAAGAAATTAATCGATTCGAAGTTACTATCACAAAAAAAGTGTGTTAGATTTCCTTACAAAAATTGAGACAATAGAGCTTCTTGTCTGCTAATATCTTCTCCACAAAGGTTCTTAATACGCACAAAGGAGATGAAGTATAGTATGAGCAATGCTGAACAGCCTCAGGACATGACAAGAAGACAATTCCTATCGACAGTTGGCAAGGTCGGGGGTTCTCTTGCCGTCTTCAGTCTAATGGGCAATTTGGGTCTTCTCTCTCCAGAAACGATGAAAGCTCAGGATTATACGCCTCCCGGGAAGAACGATCTTGCGCTGAGCAATCGAAACGGCAAGAAGATTATTATCCTGGGTGCCGGCATCGCAGGATTAACCGCGGCCTATGAGCTTGGCAAAGCCGGATATCAGTGTACCGTGCTGGAAGCGAAGCCTTTTGCGGGCGGCCGGAATTGGAGCATTCGCAAAGGAACCACGAATCAGGAAATCGGCGGAACACGGCAATACTCCCAATTCGGCAGCGATCTGTATTTCAATGCAGGACCGATGCGGATTCCCCAGTTTCATTCCACTCTCGAATATTGCAGGGAGTTCAATATCCCGATTGAGCCCTTCAACAATGTGAACGACAGCGGCTATTATTACAATGAGAATGTGGGGGCACTCTCCGGACAAAGAATTACCAAGCGTGCAGCCAAAGCCGATGTGCGCGGTTATGTCTCCGAAATGCTCGCCAAGGCTGTCAATCAGTCTGCTCTTGATCTCCCTATTACCCCAGAGGAGAAAGAAAAGCTGGTTGAATATCTCCGGCGGGAAGGGGATTTGAATGCCGACCTGTTCTACCGCGGCTCTTCCCGCGGCGGATATAAGGAAGAGCCGGGCAGCCGCCTGGATGCAGGCGTTGTAAGAGATCCGTTTGATCTCACAGCCATTCTTCAATCCGGATTCGGTAATTATTTCAGCAATGAATATGGTTATGACCAGCAAATGATGATGTTCCATCCTGTCGGCGGTATGGATATGATCGTGAAGGGATTTGAGAAGCGTCTTGGCAACCGGGTCAAGCTGAATGCTCCTGTTACCGAGATACGGCAATCCGGGGATGGCGTGCGGGTTCGCTTTACCCAGAACAAAAAGGAACAGGAAATAATCGGAGATTATTGTATCTGTACGATTCCCCTCTCCGTTCTTCGAACGATTCCAGGTGACTTCTCTCCATCCATGAAAAGTGCAATTCAGAACGCAAGATACGCATCTGCGGGTAAGATCGGCCTGCAATTCAAACGCAGGTTCTGGGAAGAGGATGAGCTGCTCTTCGGCGGCAACAGCCTCACCAATATGGACATCACCCAAATCTATTATCCTCCTACAGACTACTTTGGCAAGAAGGGCATCCTGCTCGGCTATTATGCAACCGGAGCAAATGCGGACAAGCTGGGCAGTATGAGCTACATAGAACGGGAACGGCATGCACTGAATCAAGGAGCCAAGATCCATCCTCAATACAAGACAGAATTCGAGAATTCGTTCTCCATCGACTGGAAAAAAATTAAATATCAAGAAGGTGCCTGGGTATCCTATAATGCCGAGGAGCGTGCAGGAATGTACAAGACCCTCTGCCAGCCGGACAACCGAATCTATCTTGCAGGAGATCATATCAGCCATATCGTAGCTTGGCAGGCCGGGGCCATTGATTCCGCAAGAGCTGTTGTTAAAGATATTCATCAACGTGTCATGAAGGCTTAATGCATACGGGATAGCCTACAGTTATCACAGAATAGATTGGCAATAGTGTATTTCAATCCAGGTATATGAATGTCCAGAGGAGGCAGAAGTTTATGATGAACAAAAAAATAAAAAGTTTAACGCTCGCAGCTATACTCATGGCAAGCTTAAGTGCAACCGCTTATGCAGCAGATAAAGCCCCTATCGAAGTTCAGGGAACCGTATCGGTGCCTGAGCCCGCCCCAATACAAGCCGCAGCACCTGATAATGGTACTGTCTTCTATGGTAATCCAAGCTCTAGTATTTCGGGTGGTGTCGTTGTACCGGAAGGGGCTGCCTATCTGTACACGAGCGGCACAGTTCCACCTGTACTGAATAAAGAAGGTAAGACCATCTATGAGCGATATGGAGATACCAAGACTCAGGCGGCCGGTGTTCTGGCATCCATTGAGAAGCAGCTTAAGGATCAGGGTCTCTCTATGAAGGATGTTGTCTATCTCCGCGCCTACTTGACGGCGGACGCCGCGAAGGAAGGCATATTCGATTATGCAGGCTGGAATGAAGCTTATGGCGAATTTTTTAACAACGAAAAAAATCCAGTCAAGCCCGCTCGCTCCACTGTTGGTGTGGCCAGTCTCGTAAGCTCTGATTGGCTGATCGAAATTGAGGCTGTCGCTGTATTTCCCAAAAAATAATCAATTACTACATGAGGAGGACATCTTATGTTCCAGAATATAGGAATAACCGGAATCATTATGATTCTGGTACTGGTCCTGATCTTATTCGGACCTTCCAGATTGCCTGAGCTTGGACGCGCCGTAGGTCGGACCTTGTTCGAGTTCAAATCTTCTGCTCGTGATCTCGTCGGTGATAGTAAGGATGAGGATGAATCGTCACCGAACAAAAAGTAGTTGCTAAATTTTGGATTCCTATGTTATTATGCTTTTAATAAATTTATAACTATTCCAGTCGGAATATACTACATTCAACCGGACAGCCGGAGATCATTCTTTTCTATTTAGGAAAGAGTCTGATCTTCGGTTTTTTTTGGTTGTCAGGAGGAGGCAAAGTATGTCCAAGAGAGAAATGAAGCTAGGCGCCTTTCTGATGGTTCCAGGTCATCATGTGGCTGCATGGCGCCATCCTGATGCGGATGTGAATGGTGTGCTGAATTTATCGTTCTACAAAGAGCTTGCTCAAACCGCAGAGCGGGGTAAATTCGATATGGTGTTTCTGGCAGACAGTCTTGCCGCAAAAGGAAATAAACGTATAGAGGGCCGAGCGGTGAATGCTACATTTGAGCCGCTAACCTTACTATCTGCACTCTCTGCAGTTACAGATCGTATTGGACTTGCAGCCACCGTCTCCACCACCTATAACGAGCCTTACCATGTTGCCCGTAAGTTTGCCTCCCTGGATCATCTCAGTAATGGCAGGGCAGGCTGGAATGTGGTTACCTCCGGCAGTGAAATTGAAGCTCTGAATTTTGGGAAAGAGAATCATCTGCTCCATGAGCTGAGATATGATCGTGCCAAAGAATTTGTAGATGTCGTATCCGGATTGTGGGATACCTGGGATGATGATGCGGTTGTTAAGGATAAAGAATCGGGCGTGTTCTCCGCGCCTGATAAGATCCGGGCCCTCGATCACAAGGGAGAGTGGTTTCAGGTGCAGGGGCCTCTGAATATCTCCCGCCCTCCACAGGGCAACCCTGTTATCATTCAAGCCGGAGCTTCGGAATCGGGCCGGGATTTTGCCGCACAGTACGCGGAGGCGATCTTTACCGCATGGCAGACATTTGATGAAGCGAAGCAGTTTTACACAGATGTAAAAGGCCGGCTGCAGCACTATGGCAGAACGGCCGAGGATGTAAAAATTATGCCGGGCGTGTTCCCTATCATCGGAAGAACCGAAGAAGAAGCTGATGAACTTGAATCCAAGCTGAAAGAGCTGATCCATCCTACGGTCGGTGTAGCCCTCTTATCAGGTCTGATCAGCTACGACCTTTCCTCTTATCCTGTAGACGGTCCCTTGCCTGAGCTTCCTGATCTCTCGCAAATCAATGGTCAGAAGAGCCGTTTCCTTCTTCTCAAAGACATCGCCGACCGGGAAGGCTACACCATTCGCCAGCTGTACCAGCACATCGCCGGTGCACGCGGACATTGGAGCATCAAGGGAACGCCCGTTCAGATTGCGGATCAGCTGGAAGCTTGGTTCAATGGCGGTGCTGCTGACGGATTTAATGTGATGGCCCCGTATCTGCCTGGAGGCTTAACCGACTTTGTCGATCTCGTCGTACCTGAGCTTCAGCGTAGAAATTTATTTCGGAAAGAATATACAGGAAGCACACTACGGGAGCATTTGGGTCTGAGAAGACCTGTCTCAACCGGCACACAGCAGCCCCTCCAGCATTCTTAACTGTATAGCATATATGTCAGTATTTATCCTCCTCTTCACGTTCCCCCCGTATCCCCTCTCATACAAAAATAACCTTTGCTCGCCAGAGCAAAGGTTATTGGCTGTTTAGTAATTTTTGCATAGTGAATCGATGCAAAATTCCAGTTTATATCACTTTAGCTTACAGCAAGCTACTCACTACGCATAAGAAATGCCTTCGTCCGTTCAAGCTGCGGATTCCCGAAGATTTGATCGGGTGTACCCGCCTCGGCAATCTCACCTTGATCCATGAATATAACACGGTCCGCGACATCTCTCGCAAAATTCATCTCATGTGTAACGATGATCATGGTCATGTTCTCTTCAGCCAGCTTGCGGATAACCCGCAGTACTTCTCCAGTGAGCTCAGGATCAAGCGCCGATGTCGGCTCATCGAACAGTAGAATCTCCGGATTCATCATGAGTGCCCGAGCGATAGCAACACGCTGCTTCTGTCCACCGGACAGGCTGGCCGGATACACATTCGCTTTATCCAACAAGCCGACCTTAGCCAGCAGGTCTGCCACCCGAGGTTTAATGGCCGCTGTATTTTCCTTCTTGACCATTTTGGGAGCGAGCTCGAGATTTCCTTGAACGGTCAGATGCGGAAACAGATTGAAGTGCTGAAATACCATGCCCATTCGGGAGGTAATTCTTTTGATCTCAGGTGCACTCACATATTTGCCTTCGCTCACGAGTGACTCTCCCCCGATGCGTATCGTTCCGCCATTCACCGTTTCGAGGTTAACCAGGCTGCGAAGCATTGTACTCTTGCCTGAGCCCGAGGGCCCGATCACTGCGATAACTTCACCAGGCTTTACATCAAAATCTACTTTTTTTAATACCTGCAGATCTGCAAACGATTTTTGCAGGTTCACGACTTCTATCATATTTGTCATCATGCGACATTCCTTTTAAAGTTTATTCAAACCGAAACCGCTTCTCCAGCGCTTTGAAGAAGAGCGTAAGTACAAGCGTCATTAGCAGATAGACGACTGCCGCCACAGCAAAAGGCATAATGGTTGCATCCCGATTGACTGCGGTCTGTGCAAAATGTAATACCTCAGGAACAGCAACGGCATAGAGAAGTGCGGTGTCCTTGACCAGGGTAATCGACTCATTCGCTGTCGAAGGAAGCACCACTCGAATCATCTGAGGCAGAATAACCCTGGTCATTGTCTGCCATTTGCTTAAGCCAAGCACCTGTGAGGCTTCATATTGACCTTTATCGATCGACAGCAGCCCGCCTCTGAAGATCTCTGCAAAATACGCAGCGTAATTCAGTACAAAGGCGATACCGGCCGCAACGCCGCGATCCAGTACCAGATACTCTCCGACCACCGGAAGCATCGGCAGGCCGTAACAGAAGAAGAGCAGCTGAAGCAGCAGCGGCGTGCCGCGCATGACATAAATATAGCTGTGCGCAATCGCAGACACCGGCTTGAATCGGCTATTCGCCATTAAGGTAATGCCAAAGCCGAGCGGTATAGATAATATAATGGCTGTGAAAAATAACAGCACGGTCGTTCTCGCCCCTTCAAGCATGGGCAGCGTAATACTCCACAAATATTCTAAACTCATCGTTATCTTCGACTCCTACAATCCGGATTATGGATTCATGATTCCATTCATTGAAGTAAAAGAAACCGGGATAAAACCATCACCCGGTTTCCAGCATATCCTCTTTTTAATATTGCCTAGTTTAATACTTTGTCCTCTCCAAACCATTTCTCGGAGATGCTCGCCGCTGTTCCATCCTCACTCAGCTCGTCAAGCGCACTTTGCAGCTCATTCAGAAGCGCTTCGTTTCCTTTTTTCACACCGATTCCATATTCTTCAGGAGCCAGTGATTCATCCAGCAGCTTATAAGTCCCTTCTTCTAGAGACATGTAATACTTCGCAACGACCTCGTCTATAATAACGGCATCCAATCTGCCGCTCTTCAGATCACTAAGAGCTAGTACATTATCTGGGAATTCGGATACGCTACCGACCTTCTCGTTAATCGGGTGTGCACTCAGCGCATCTGATGCAGAAGAGAGCTTCTGTAATCCGATATTCTTGCCTTCAAGCTCTTCCAATGAAGCAAGAGGTGAATCTGACAGCACAACGGCGACCTGACTGTTTGCCATATAAGGCTTCGTGAACAGCACCTTCTCTTTGCGCTCATCAGTAATGGTATAACCATTCCAGATCAGATCAATGCGTCCGCTGCTTAGCTCCGATTCCTTGGAGGACCAATCAATTGGCTGAAACTCTACTTCCTTGCCCATCTTCTCCGCTGCTGCTGCTGCATAATCAATATCAAATCCGACAATGTTATTACTCTCATCACGGAATCCCATCGGTGCAAACTTGTCATCAATCCCGATGACGAGTGTATTCTCATCTTGTCCGCTTGTTGAGCAGGCGCTCAATACAAGAACGAACATACTTATCATAAGTAACCATGCTGACTTTTTCACGAGTTTCCCTCCACTAGATGTATATTAAATATAGAATAGAATAAATTGCATCCATTTCCAAACGCTTTAGTCCGCTACCATATTAGCAGAATGAAAACATCATAACATAGGATGAGAGATTACGCCACTGCAATGATGAAATTTGTTGAAATCTGTTGAAATGGGGCCGAGATTGGGATAGACAGATCATTGATCCAAGGATTACATCCACATAAAAAACAACCCCATGAATTGCGGATAGACACTGTTGTCCATCCCGATCCATGGGGTATCCTTATATTCACTACCTTATTTCTGCTTCCATTCATCCAACAACAGCTCGGCATGATGAGTCAGGTTCAGCCTTGCCCGCTCGCTAATCTTGTCCTTGCCGCCTCGCTTGTCCAGCTGTGCCATATATTTTTCCAGGAAGGAAGATGCTTGCTTATAAGCTCCTTTATTATAATGATGCACTGCTTGTTCTAGCGTATTGGCCAGCTGCTTCACTACAGCTCCTGACAAATCTCCTTCTTCTGCATATTGATCATGTAATTGCTCCAGCACAGGCAGCAGCCCGGCGATCGATAGATTGGGAAGTGTCACCTGAGCAAAATCCATATCGGATGCATAATAATAACTTGTATACACCGGCTGATTATAGCCCGTATTCTGCGTAGCTACACCTGCACGATATTGCGGATCATGAAGCAGGGTGTGCAGCTTGTGAGTTGCCACTTCCGTATTGGAATAAATACGGATGGCGCTGCTATCTGCCGTACGGACTAACATTTCTTCCCGCCAATCGCCAAAGACATCTGCCACAAGCGACGGCGTGCCTTTCGTATGATTATTTGTACGGGTTCCTTCTGCGGTCAGCACCGTTCCTTTTTTCCAATCGTCAATGGTCGGCGTATTCTCTAGTGATCCGTTAATAAGCTGGGTCGTCATATCCTTGGACCACTTGATGCTCATATTGGTGCCTGGGGCCGTGTCGCTAATCTTCTGACCTGCTGCTGTGTATAATCCAACAGCCCACGTTTCAAGTCCCGGATGATCCGGGTCCACATCACCAATCATGCCGCGTCCGGTATCACGTCCGGTATAAGCGCCGTAGATAACCTCACCCGTTTTTGCATCTCTAAGCGCGTATCCATAAGGAGCATAGGCTCCGCCTTCATGTACCATATATACTTCGAGGCCTTCGCGAGAGGGATCAATGTTCGCAACATGCAGGGCATCACCATGTCCCAAGCCTGCCATAGCTCCGGGATTGGCACTTTGCGGCGGCATCACAGCAGAAGCATTAGACAAGACAGAACCATCATGATCAATGGTCGCCGAGCCATATACAATCTCCTGCTTGCCGTCACCATCCACATCCGCTACGCTGAGCGAATGGGCTCCTTGTGTTGTAATCTGCCCGTATTCAGGATCTGTACCTGCTCGTCCATGAGGACCATCTCTGAACGGATTCGTCATTGGCGTCCAGCCGCTGTCCACGTACCAGTACTCATTCAGCTTCTCTCCATCCCAGCTGTAAGAGACCAGTGTTGTCCGGGTATAGTAGCCTCTCGCAAATACTGCATAGGGCTGTTCTCCGTCCAAATAAGCTACGCCGGACAGAAACCGATCCACCCGGTTCCCCGGCTCGATCCGGTTCATCGCATAATCTCCCCAGCGCAGTCCGTCATCATACCGGCCCGGCTTGTAACGTATGGTCTCAAGCTCTTCTCCGCTCTCTCCTTCAAATACGCTTAAATACTCGGGACCCGATAATATAAATCCTTCAAATTGCCGGAATTTATTCCGATTGGCATCCTTGGAAGGAGCAAATACGTCCATGAAATGATCAGCTAGATGCCCCGCATCCTCCCGGGATAAAGGATAATCATAAGCTGGAGCAATTCCGAAGGCTTCCTCCAGTGTTTGCGGCCAGCTTCCATCCTTAACCTCCTCATATTCATGCCAGTTCATGAACATCTCGACAATATGCTCATAGTAGCCCTCAGCGCTAAGTCTATAATCATCCACATTAGAGTAGCCTGCAGCAAGGTCTTCCTTCAGCATCGTAATATACCGCTCAGATATGACATCCCCTTGGTCATTATAACGAAGAGTCTTGGTACCCGGGGCAGTCTTGAACATGAGCTCGGCTCTGCCATCCCCATCAAAGTCATATACAAGGAACTGAGTATAATGGGCTCCCGACCGAATATTGACACCAAGATCTATACGATACAGCAGTCTGCCTTCATAAGTATAAGCGTCAATATAAGTGTTGCCTGTATAGCCGACTTGGGACACGTCCTTCGCGTTACTCGGCTCCCATTTTACAAAATACTCTAGCTTGCCGTCCCCATCCACGTCTCCTACACTCATGTCGTTAGCTGAATAGGTGTAGGCCTCCCCTGCCGGTGTAATACCGTCCTGCGGCTTCTGGAGTGGAAGATCATAATAAGAATTCCCCCACGGTATAACGGCCTTACTCTGATCAACTTCTTGGCCTTCCACAACGGCAGATACGTAATACCGGGAATCTGTCTCTCCGGCCGGATCAAGATAATTCGTACTGTCCGTCACTTGGGCAATTCTTTTACCATCCCGGTATATGTTGAAGTCCGTACCCGTGAGCCCCGTTTCATTACTGCCCGTTGCCTCGTTAGCGAGCAGTCTCCAGCTCAGAAATACGCCGTTATTCGCAGGCACTGCAATAAGCCCGCGATCCAGATATTCCATTTGTATACGCCGTTCCATGCTCGGCTTCCCCTTCCTGCTTACATCTTCAGCTGCGGATGCAATTCCTCCTGCAGCGATCAAGACAACACTCATCCCTGTCACCGCGATCTTTTTGCATAGTCTCATACTGAAATATGCCATCTTAACACCTCTTCATCCAAATAGTGATCAGCCATCCCCAAATTATAGACATGCCCTTCCCGGACCACCATTCAAATAACAGAGTTTATTGTTCAAAAATCAGTGTTTCTCTTATTTCCATATCTCTCAAGTGTTGCAGAAAAGACATATAATATTTACCAATATTCGATAATTAATCTATAATATTCTAATAGAAAGGAGGATGTAATGGAGTATCAACGCACACTCGCCACGCCTATTGAAATGAACAGCATTACCCTGCACAGCGGAATTCCGGCATCCATGACCATACATCCTGCTCCAGCTGACAGTGGAATTCTCTTCAGAAGAGCTGATCTATCTCCTGTAGAGAACATCAGCGCCGTGCCGCATAATGTATCATCGACGGATCGTTGTACACAGCTTACTAATGAACAGCACTATTCCATTTCGATGGTCGAGCATGTTATGTCAGCCCTTCGCGGCATGGGAGTTGATAATGCCATCATTGAAGCAGATGGTGAAGAGATCCCCGTCTTCGACGGCAGCTCTGTAATGATCAGCGACAGAATCGCCGAGACCGGACTCGTAGAGCAGCATGCCCTCAAGAAATACAGGCGCTTAACCCAAGCCATCCGGGTACAGATCGGCCGTTCGTATCTGGAAGCCATTCCTTCCGAAGAGATAAGCTATGAAATCCAGTTCACGAATGATCATGAGTTCCCCTTTTTAACGAATCAGATTGCTTATTTCAACCCTGCCATCCACGATTACCGAAGTGAAATTTCTCCGGCACGCACCTTCGGCTTTGAACAAGAAGTAAACCTTCTAAGAAGCAAAGGCCTAATCCAAGGCGCATCCATGGACAACGCAGTACTCATCGGAAACAGCCAAATCTTGTCGGACCTGCGATACCCGGATGAATTTGCCCGCCACAAGCTGCTCGATGTGATGGGTGATCTGGCACTGGCGCCTCCAGTTCTAGCCCAAGTTAGAGGCGTGCGAACTTCCCACCGTCTGAATACTCTTTTGGCACGGGAGATCATGAATAATCTACATTAATAAGGAGATAGCAAAGATGGAGTACAAGCTTAAAGCCATTGCACAGGAACTGAATGGAGAGTTAATCGGTGACGGAGAAGTGACCATACATAGCATCGCTTCCTTATCCAGTGCAGAGAGTGGACAAATCACTTATGTAACGGAGAAAAATATAAGCAAATTAACAGACTGCCGTGCCTCAGCCATCGTGGTTCCCGAGAAGCTTATCGATGCGCACCTGCCTGTGATCCGGGTAAAAAATCCCCGGCTGGCCTTTGTTCATGTTATGAACCTGTTTCAACAGGATACCAGAGCAAACGGTCTTATCTCTTCTTCGATGGTCGATTGTTCACTCCAAGCCGGGGAGAGCACACAGATTGATGAAGGCACCGTTGTCAAAGAGAACGTATCGATTGGTGAGGGAACTCTGATCTCCTCGAACTGTTTTATTGGCGAAAATGTTACGATTGGAGATCATTGCTTCATTCATCCTCATGTCACGATTCTGAGTGATACCTGGATCGGCAGCAACGTCATTATTCATTCAGGTGCAGTCATTGGGTGTGATGGATTCGGCTATGAGTGGGATGGTCAGCAACATGTAAAAATTCCTCATGCCGGCAATGTTGTCATTCATGATGATGTCGAGATCGGTGCCAATACAACGATAGACCGTGGAACAATCGACCCCACTATTATCGAAAGGGGCACGAAGATCGACAATCTGGTCCAGATTGCTCATAACGTGCGCATCGGCAAACAATGTATTATCGCAGGCACAACTGCAATTGCAGGTTCAGCTTCCATCGGGGATCATGTCGTGCTGGCCGGTGGATCTGCAGTCGTTGGTCACCTCACAATCGGGGCTCACTCCACGATCTTGGGCAAGTCAAACATTACGAAGGACTTACCTGCACATTCGATCATTTCGGGCTACTATGCCCGTCCTCACCATGAACAACTGAGAAAACAAGCCGCTATTGAACGTCTTCCACATACATTGAAGAAATTCAGCACTCAGATAGACTCCTTAGAGAAGAGCATAAAGAAGCTGACGAAGGAGGAATAAACCATGACTCTCCCTACTACAACGGTTCATCCTACTGCGATCATTCATCCGACCGCTGTTATTGGAGATCAAGTCGAGATCGGCCCTTATTGCATCATCGAGGAACACGTAAGGATAGGAAATGGAAGTACCATTGAAAGCCATGTGCGAATCGGTTCAAATACCACACTGGGTGAACACAATCATGTATACCAGGGAGCCATTATCGGCTCCCCTCCCCAGGATCTTAAATATAACGGAGAGGAAACGCAGCTGATCATCGGGGATCATAATACGATTCGAGAGTATGCAACGATTGCCAAAGGAACAGGTTCCGGCGGCGGAGTCACACGGGTAGGGAATCATAATTTTATAATGAACTATGTTCATGTTGCACATGATGTAGCCTTAGGGGATCATATCGTCATTTCCAACAGTGTGCAGATTGCAGGTCATGTGGAGATCGAGGACGAGGTCACGCTTGGCGGCTTGGTTGGTGTTCATCAACATTGCAAGATCGGCGCATATTCCATGATTGGAGTTGGCAGCTGTGTCACTCAGGATATCGTCCCCTATTCACTCGCGAGCGGCGATCATGCCAGGATCTACGGCATCAACCTCATCGGCTTAAGACGCAAAGGCATGTCGGGGGACGATATTCGAATGATTAAGCAGATTCATTCCCTCCTGTTCCGCAAGAACCTGACGCTGGCCCTTGCACAGGATGCTATTGATCATTTGCCTCAGAGCGTGTTTAAAGAACACACCATTGCGTTCTTGAAGAAATCCAACAGAGGAATCGCAAGAATAGGAACGCGTCCTATGTAAAACTATTGTAGAGGTCTAACAGAAAAAACGCCGATGTTGTCGGCGTTTTTTCTGTATAGCCTGTTCTTACTTCTATCCCTGAATGCTGAGGATATAAGCTCCTCCAGCTTGTACAGGGAAGACCAGAACTCCGTTCTCCTTGACCTCTGCCTGTACTTCTTCGCCGGCTTTATTGGTTATCTTAATGACGGCAGCTCTCGTCCGAACCGCACACACTCCATCATGATCGGCACGAATCTCAGCTGCAGACAGCTGTCCGCCTTCCCATGCAAGATCAACCTCATAGCCGCCCCTAGCACGAAGTCCACGGATGGAACCTTTCTCCCAAGCCTGCGGCAGAGCAGGAAGAAGTTCTACATAGCCTTGATGTGATTGAAGCAGCAGCTCAATAATGCCTGAGGTTGCCGCAAAGTTACCGTCGATTTGGAATGGTGGATGTGCGTCGAACAAGTTCGGGTACACCCCGCCGCTCTCGTATCTTTCGGAGCCGTCACGAACGAGCTGAAGCAGATTGGACACAAGGCGATGCGCCCGATCTCCATCCTGGAATCGTGCCCACAGACCAACCTTCCAGCCAAGGCTCCAGCCTGTTCCACCGTCACCGCGTCTCTCCAGTGATACGCGTGCAGCCTGAAGAAGCTCCGGTGCAAGCCCCTCGGTAATTTGGCGTCCAGGATATACCCCAAATAGATGGGATACATGTCTATGGTGAACATCTTCATCCTCATAATCATGGAGCCACTCCTGCAGCTGACCATATTTGCCGATTCTCAGCGGCGGCAGCTGATCTCTGGCTGCGAGGACTTCTTGCGCAAATTCAGCATCTTCTCCCAAGACTTCGCTCACCTCAGCAATATTGGTGAACAAATCATACATAAGAGCAAGATCCATGGTCGCTGCTGTTGTCACCCCATACAGCTCACCGTCGATTCTGTATCGATGCTCCGGCGAGGTAGAAGGTGCGGTCACGAGCATCCCGTTCTCATCCGGAATGAGCCAATCCAGGCAGAAGAGCGCGGCGTCCTTCATGATCGGATACGCTGTATTTCTTAGGAAATCCTCATCCTTGGTAAATACATAATGCTCATATAAGTGCTGACAGAGCCATACGCCGCCCATTTGCCACAATGCCCACACCGGATCGCCATGTCCAAAGTTCCCTACAGGAGCGGTATGTCCCCACAGATCGGTATTGTGGGAAGCCGTCCAGCCTCTTGTTCCATAATGAATCTCCGCCGTCTTCTTGCCGTTGACGGACAGACGCTTAATCAGATCCATCAACGGCTCATGACATTCGGACAGATTGGCTGTCTCCGCCGGCCAGTAGTTCATTTCCGCATTGATATTCAATGTATAATTACTGCTCCATGGCGCTCTCGTTTCGTGGTTCCAAATGCCTTGAAGGTTCGCAGGCTGAGTTCCTGGTCTGGAGCTGGATATCATCAAGTAACGGCCATATTGGAAGAGAAGATTCACCAGATAAGGATCCCTGCCTCCATATTCTACGATCCGTTCATCTGTCGGAAGATCAGCTGGTGCAAGCCCTGGTCCGAGATCCAGCTCCACCCGTTGATACAGTCTTTGGTAATCTTCTACATGGCGTGCGCGGAGCTCTGTATAATTGTACTTCAGTGCGTTATCCAGATGCTCCTTCGCACAAGCCGATTCATCCTTGCCGTCTTTACCCGGTGAACGGTCATAACCATTAAAGCTGGTTGCCATACTCAAGTATATAGTAGCGCTGTCTGCATCCACTATACGAATACCTGATGCATCCACCTTGGATGTCCCGCCTTCATGGGTTACTGCAATTCTTCCTTCAAAACGCATGGCATCCGTTTCTCCAGATTTACCATATCGGATCGGATTGTCCGCAGGATAATAGCTGGGGTGCACTACTTCTGGTGCATATCCGGATAGAACGGCGTGATTTCCATCGGAAGACTGCTCATGTCGAAGCAAGCTGCTGAAGCTTGCCTTAAACCCTAATCTTCCTGGGATACTGGACTCCATCCGCATGACAATAATTTGATCTGGATAGGAGGCGAATACTTCGCGGGTATACACCGTCTCCCCGATTTGGAACTGAGTCGTAGCCACGCCTTCATTCAGCTCCAATGTGCGTTTGTAATTCCAGCCGATATCTCCGTGATCAAAGCTGATGTTCAGATCACCGAAGGGGAGATACGACTGAGTATAAGCACCCATCATTTTCTTGCTTAGCTTGTCCGCTTCTGCATACTTGCCTTCCTTGAGCAACCGGCGTACCTCAGGCAATACTTCAAGAGACTCCGGATTATTCGTTTCCTTCGGTGGACCAGACCATAACGTGTCTTCATTCAGCTGCAGTCTCTCCAGCTCCATCCGCCCAAATACCATAGCGCCCATTCTACCATTTCCGATGGGAAGAGCTTCCGTCCATTCCTTGGCCGGACGATTGTACGTTAAGAACATGTGCTTTCCTCCAAGCTTGTATTTTTTTATACCGAAATAGGTGTGCAGGGGGTGCCATCATCCTACTTCCTTATAATTTACCTAAAACGTTTTAGGAATCTTGCTATCCTGCTTCACTAATGCTTGATTCTACTCTTCAATTCGCAGATGAAAGCGGATTCCACTCTCCTCTGTTATCGTCCTAAAAAAGTGACAAAAAAGCAAGCCCTAAATGTTGAACAATCCTGTTGATTTACAAGAACATATGTTTGTATTAGTATACATATAGGAGGTGAATACGGTATGAGACCTAAACTAACAGATGACATTAGTGTACATAGCTTTAAAGACTATTATTGGTTAAAAGAAGAATTACAGGACTTTTGCAGAACACATGGAATGAGTGCATCTGGTTCAAAGACAGAACTTGCCGATCGAATCGAGGTTTTTCTGGAAACAGGCGAGATTAGAAGCCCTCTTAGGAAACAGAACTCGGCCCGGAAGACAGAACAGCATCCCCCTTTAAGTCTTGAGACGATCATTACAGAGCATCATCGCTGCAGCCAAGAAGTAAGGGCCTTTTTTAAGTCCGTCATCCCTAAATTTCATTTCTCTACATATATACAGAATTACTTTAAGAGCAATATCGGTAACACGTACCGTGACGTCGTCGAAGCTTGGCAGGAGGAAGAATACCGAAAAAAAGACCCTGCTTACAAAAAAACGATTGCTCCCCAGTTTGAATACAATCAATTTACTCGGGATTTTTTTGCTGATCCCGCTAATGAGGGAAAGAGTCGAAAGGAAGCCATTGACGCTTGGAACAAAATTAAACGCCTGCCCGGCAGCAACAAGTATGAGCGTGAATCATCATTATAGAACTCTTTGATCGTATAAGTGGTCTATGTAATGTAAAAAAGAGGGTCCCCTGCCTTGCTGCTGCGGGAGATCCTCTTTTTTAAATGAAATTTCGTGTTATGACACTTCAATATACTTTATGAATTACATCTTCAAAAACCGGTTCCTGCATCTCGACGTCCTCAATCTCACCCCATTCACCCAGCTCCTTCAAGATCTCCATGGTGGTGATCTTGCTTCGATTGGCTTCAACGGTAATCGTATTCCCCGTTATCTGTGACAATTTCATCATAGGGTAGTTATGCACGTCTGCAGATGGAGGAATAGAGCACCCTTCCCGATACGATACTTTTATAATAGTAGGAAGTCCGATATTATCGCGCAAAGCTTGAACCGTTCCATCATAGGTAAGCTGTCCATGGTTAATCACCATGACCCGGCTGCACAGCTGCTCAATGTCGTCCATATCATGGGTTGTCAGCAGGATCGTTTTGCCGAGTTCCTCGTTAAGCAGCTTCAGGAAGGAGCGAATATTTCGCTTGGCATTAACATCAAGTCCGATCGTTGGCTCGTCTAGAAAGAGAATGTCCGGTTCATGCAGCATGGCTGCTCCGAGGTCTGCCCTCATCCGCTGTCCAAGCGACAGCTTGCGCACAGGTGTATCCCAGAATTCCTTCAGATCCAGAAGCTCGGAGAATTGATCAATGCGCCTCTTCTTATCGGTATCCTCCACCCGGTACATCTTGGCAAGAATATCATAGCTGTCTCGGACGGGCAGATCCCACCACAGCTGACTGCGCTGTCCAAATACGACACCCAGTCTTCTAACGACCTGTCTGCGCTGTTCATGCGGGTTCATCCCGCTCACCGTTACCTTACCTGCGCTGGGATGGAGAATGCCGGTCAGCATCTTAATTGTTGTCGATTTCCCGGCACCGTTTGGACCGATGTAGCCGACAAATTCACCCGGTTGAATTGTGAAGCTGATGTTGGTCACTGCTTTTTTTACATGATATTGCCTGGAGAAAAAGGTAGCAGGCCAGAGAACCTGCCTTCCTGTACAATTGGTATCTTAAATTCTTTGTGCAGCTGCTGAACTTCAATCATTGTGAGTGATTCCTCCTTTAGCTTCCTGTACTCTGATATTTCGTTATGCCAAAACTCCAGAACCTGAGGCTTACTGCCAAGCACACGAATGCCGCACCCAGTACGAGTCCAAGCACCCAAGGTCCGACCTCACCGCGTAAAATGTAAAGTGCCGGTACATAATTGACCAGTCCCACAGGAAGGACTACCAGGAGCAGCGAAGCAAGCCAGTTGGGATACAGTGATATGGGATACCTTGCCGCCGTTCCGGCTGCGTCCTCAGTAAACGTCTGCAGCTCGCTGATCCGTGTCGTCCAGAATCCGAGCGTAGCCGTAGCAAGACCGATGGAGAACAAGATGACCGATCCGGTAAGAATGATAAACAGTGACTGCGGGATGGCAACCCAGCTGATCTGCCCCGAGTTCATCATGCCGTAAATGGACCAGCCGAACACAAAGCCTCCCTGCAGCCATTCACCAAGCATAATCCGGAAGCGCTGAGGCAATAACGTGAACAATACGGGCAGCGGCCTTGTGAGCAGCTGATCCATGTCCCCGCTGACCAGATATCTCTCCAGATGGTGCACTTCATTGGCAAGTGAGCGGTACACCGTTTTGGATAAGGTCATCATGGCAAACAAATACCCGACTTCATAGATGGACCAGCCTTGAATGGCTCCGAATCGGTTCAGGACGATGGCAATCATGAGAAATTCCGCAATTTGAATGAGCGCGGCAAGCAAGGAGCCTAGAAAGAAATTAAATTTGTACTGCATGGAGCTTTTGACGCTGGTACGTATGAGAAGAGAATAGAGTTCAAAGTATGCTGTCAGCTTGTTCTGCTTCATCCGCCCTGCACCTCCACTTTTCGTCTTAGAAAATAGGTCGCAAGGAAACAAAGCAAGGTGAGCAGCACACCCCAAATCACGGTACCTGCAAGCAGATGAGCATCCGGGTATCCTAGATAGATCCGGGTGGGTACATACAGAAGATAAGGATAAGGTGACAGCCAGGCAACGCTTTGCAGCCATTCCGGCAGCCATTCAATGGGGATAAAGAATCCGGCAAGCAAATTTACGAGTGCATGATGAGTCCACTGCAGCCAAGCCGACTCCGTCGTCCACATGGCTGTAGCACCAATGATGTAATTGATGCATATTCCCATGTAGGCAGCTCCAAGCAGACTCATTGCTGTCCATATGTAAGTCATGCCATCTGTAGGAAGCTGCAGGTTGAATGCAATGAGATAAACGAGGTAGATCGGAATGGATTTGAATATAAACTGGTACAGCACCTGTCCCCATTCCCGGCTCATCAGATGAGTGAACAGGTGGACGGGCCGCATTAAATCCATGGCAATATGCCCTGTCCGTACGGTCTCAGGGATACCGAGTCCACTCGTCAAGAATGTCGTAACCCACAAGGACGCTTGCGTGAACGCAATGTAACTGACCATCCCGTAGGTTCCGTATTCACCGAGCGCATTGTCACGACCGATGCCGATCCAGATACAGGCATACAAGTAGCCGAACAAGGCACTGGCGATATTGTGCACCATATGTGCACTGCGATACTGCAGGTTTCGTGCGTAGGCCTTTCGAGCCAGGGTGAAATAGAGCAATTTGATACACCTCCGATAAGCTTGATGAGACGCTGATTCATACGTCCACTTCAGACAAGGTGAAATGCGAGAGAAGGACACTATCATACCAAAACCATCCATTTTAGGCAATCTCTTTTTTAATCAACAAAAAGACCCTCGGGAAGAATCCGAATCCATAATGACCTCACCTGCAACAGTAAGGATTACCGCTTCGTCGTTCTTCGCGATGGCCTTTTTGTTCAATTTATAAATCTTTCCGCTGGAAGCGAAGAATGCCCCATACGAATACGATGGCTGTGTAGATGAGAGCATACACAACAAATGTGCCGGAAGGCGGATTACCAACAAAAAATTCGGCTACCATGCCGCTGATATCGACTAGCCCGCCTAGCTCATCCATTCCAATTAAACCGTGCAGCATTTTTCGTTGAAGCGCATCGACAGGCATCAGCATCGACATCAGTCCAGAGATATTTGACAGCTTGACAGCTACCTCCGCATCCATAATATCAATAATCCCTATGCTTCGAATCTTCTCAAGCATACCGCCAAGCCAGCCCGCGCCAAACAGCATCGTCATAAATACACCATTACCAAGGGAAGAGAACCTTGTGGAGCCCAGCATGGTCAACGAGATCAGCAGTACAATGACCAGCGCATACAATAAGAATGCCTGGATATGAACCATGGGATCCTGCGGGATTGCTGCATGGATATCGGTGATGATCATAATGGCTGTGTACAGCACGAGTGTATAACACAATAACAAGGATACATAACCAAGCCATCTGCCAATATAAAATTTCCATCTAGGGATGGGTCTTGGCAGAAGAGCTTGCATGACACCCTGTTCGGCCTCACCTGCTATGGAGGAGAAGGAACTGAAGATGGACAGCAGTGCCACAACGAATCCGGCGAAGAAAAAACCGATCATCATCATCAGTACGCCACTGGCATAGTCAGTGATCAAGTTACTTCCTGTCATAAAGCCACTGGACCGATTGCTGTCAGCAATCGCCGCTCCAATGAACCAATAAGCTATCAAAAATAGAATGGAAAGAATGCCTGCAAGGATCATGACACGCTTACGCAGCATCTCTTTCCAGGTCATATTCATAATCAGTATCATTCGTGTTCCCCCCGATGGCTAAGTCCCGATACGGCGGTAAGGAACCAATCCTCCAGCTTGCCGGTTACTCTGTTCACTTCATAGAGTGTCATCCCCTGCTCCATAATGAGGGAGTTGATCCAGCCTGCCTGCTCCTCGTTATCGAGCTCAGCGACAAGCCAGGTGGAGTGCTGTTCTTGAGAAGCGGGCAACGATCCTACCGTCTTACTGTCCACCTGTATCTCAATCCCGGTCTCTTCCTGCAGCCAGGTCAGGATCACTGGCGTATAGCCACCCACTTTAAACCGATAAGTGATCCTCTGTTGCAGGACAGAGCCCACATCGCCGGTACGTAAAATCTCCCCGTTGTTTAACAGCGCAATCTGATCACACACGGCTTCGACATCTTCAAGCATGTGGGAATTCAGAAATATCGTCTTTCCCTGAGCCTTCAGTCGTTGCAATATGGAGCGAACCTCCTTGCGTCCGACCGGATCAAGTGCGGAGGAAGGCTCGTCCAGGAAGATCAGCTTCGGATCGCTTACGAGCGCTGCTGCGAGTCCGAGGCGCTGCTGCATTCCTTTGGAATAATCCTTTACCTTGCCTTTGCCCCGGCTGCCAAGTCCAACCTCATCCAGCAGCTCAGGAATGCGCCGCTTTGCATCGGAAGAGCTAACGCCGCACAGCTTGGCATGAAGCTTCATGACCTCTTCGCCGGTCAGCCACTCCTGATATCGGAACAGCTCAGGCAAATAGCCAATTTGTCCTTTGGCTTCAACGGAGTGAATCGGATGTCCAAAGATCGATGCACTGCCGCCCGTTGGATAGGTAAGCCCTACCAGCATCTTAACGAAAGTACTCTTGCCTGCTCCATTCGGTCCGAGGAAGCCAAAGGCTTCCCCTTCCTGGACCGTAATGGATACGTCACGGCAGCCGCGTCCGTTGCTAAATTGTTTGGTTAAACCTTCGGTGTGAATGGCGGCCGTCATTCCGTAATCATCTCCTCCACCTGTGCGAGCAGTTTGTCTTTGGAATCAAACAACGAGTCGCCGGACAAATTGAACAATACGCCGTCTTGCGTCCATGTAGCTGTATAAACAGGCTTCCCAGTTGAAGATACATAATCTTGTTCAACAATAACGACCGGCACTTCCTTCACTTCCACCTTCTCGGCATCTCCATCCGTGAACACTGGCATTGGAAGCTTGCCGGACAAGATACTGTCTGATTTAATCGCTGTCTTCAGATTATCTGGCAGCATCGGGAAGTCCAGCACTGCCTTGACCGCTTCCTCTACTGAGACAGAAGGATCAACCTCTACTGATGGAAGCTTCTGTTGAGATAACGAAGCGTACAG
The DNA here is from genome assembly GCF_028747985.1 of Paenibacillus urinalis. Classification (NCBI taxonomy): domain Bacteria; kingdom Bacillati; phylum Bacillota; class Bacilli; order Caryophanales; family Paenibacillaceae; genus Paenibacillus; species Paenibacillus urinalis. Next base: position 1,096,439 of record NZ_CP118108.1, on the reverse strand, counting down.
CTCCTCTCCATCTGTATCTGCATGGTAATATTGATGCAGCGTCGCTGGGATATGGAACGTAATTGGCTTCCCATCGAGAGATTCAGGCATTAATTCCTTGGCACCAAGCCGCGCCATTGTCGTGTTAACTTCATTAATGTTCAGTTTCATCGTAATCGTCTGTGAGGTAAATGCATAATAACTTTCTACATTGAAAATATCATTCTCATATGCTGTGAGCCCGGTTAGCTCTTCAATCTCTTGTAAGCTTAATTTTTCATTGTTGAGTTCAGGTCCATATGCATTCGTAAACGAACCATGCTTGTTGATAAAGTCCGATGAATTGCTTCCTCCAGATACTGAGTTGAAGAAGTCCATAACATCTCCTTCATTAACTACCGTTACCTCATCCATACGGAATTGGTTTAGTATCGCGGCAAGCGCCTTATCTCCGAGCGGAGTCGCGATCATGACTCCTGCCACAGCCGCCGCCGTTGCTATGCTGAGCCACTTCTTAACCGGCTTTTTCATATGATGCTTTTTCTTTACAACAGCGGTCTGCTTCTCCTGATTCTGATGATCCGTCATATCGTATCTCTCTCCCCTGATTTCATTTTGTAATACACCTTTTAATACATCTTCCTTTAATGGATGTGCTGCCTTAGGCCCGTTTCCACGCTCCATGGACCATGCTGACCACTTGGGGCTCATTTCTTCTTCTTCCAGCCTTGACGCCAGCTTGTTCCAAGCATCTTCAAGCTGCTTGTTCTCGTCTTTTCCGTTCGGCTTTGATGTCATGTGCACGTTCAACTCCTTACTATGCTAATTGGTATATCCTCAGGACTGTGGCGCGGACTTTCCTTGAACCTTTCTCCTCAGCTTGCTTGTAGCTCTGCTTAACATCGAGCCGACAAGAGGAGGCCTTACATTCAGCTCTTCCGCTATCTCTGCATAGCTGTATCCTGAGTATTTCAGCATTAGCAGCTGTCTGTCGCGCTCCGGCAGCTCGTCCATCCATTCACGTACTTCCTCCTGATCCATACGCTTCAGTACAATCTCTTCTCCAGAGGACAGGAGCTGCTCTCTTCTATCAAAATACTGCTCCTGCTTCTCCTTGAGCTTCCGTTCTCGTATTTGTTTACTCATATAATCATATCCGATGCGAGTCAGTACACGATGAAGCCATGCACCAATCGCAGCCGGATCATCTGGCGGATTCCGATACAGCCGAATAAATACCTCTTGCGCAAGATCTTCCGCGGCGGCTTCATCCTGGATCAGAGCCATCAGTTTTCGGCGTACAATAGGATAATGCTCGTCGAACACTGTACGGAAAACGTCGATTTCCTGTCCTTCCATATGTTTAACGTCTCCTTTCAGCTGCAGCTATACATAAGACGGACGACAGTTTATTTTTATAGCACGTTTTATAAAAATGTTTAATGGAGTCCTTTTCGAAACTCATCGAACCCGAGAATTTGAAACTATATCAACTACCTATATGAATTATACCGAAGCTGGAATATAGCTCATCATTCCAAATCTTGTGCATCCCTATTGAACAATTCGACAAAATGAAGTACCATCATGGGGTGAGCTTCGATTATTCCATTGTTTCTTCATATGAGGTCTCACTTATACATTACAATTAAGATCGTCGCATGTAACTGGCGTACACGGTGAACCGTGAGGGAGCATGTGATTAGATATAGCCGTACGCCTGGGCAGAGGTAAGGGAACTTAAGTTTCCCTTGCCTCTTTTTTACTTGGAAAGGGCGATGTGATGATGAGCGACAACACACTGATTCTGAACGGTCAAACGGTAGCAGATTACATGAGAGAAGAAACGGGAGCAAAGGTGAAAGAACTGAAGGAGCAGGGAATCCAGCCGTGTCTGGCTACCATTCTGGTTGGTGATGATCCTTCTTCGGCAACTTACGTACGTATGAAAGGAAATGCTTGTGCACGAATCGGGGTGGAATCGATCAAGGTGGTGCTTCCTGCCGAGACAACGACAGAGGAACTCATTCAAGAAATCAACAAGCTGAATCAAGACCCTTCCGTTCACGGAATTCTGCTGCAGCATCCGGTTCCGCATCATATTGATGAAAGAGCATGCTTTGACACGATCAGCATTGAAAAAGATGTAGACGGAGTAACGACGCTTGGTTATGCACTGAACGCGTTTGGCGAAGCAGATTATCCATCCTGCACACCGCAGGCCATTATTCGCATTCTTGACTTCTATAACATTTCAATGGAGGGCAAGCACGCCGTAGTCATCGGCCGCAGTCCGATCCTCGGCAAACCGGTATCCGCGATGCTGCTGAATCGCAATGCAACGGTGACGACCTGCCACTCCAGAACGGTAAATATTGAAGCGATTGTGAAACAGGCAGACATTGTGGTCGCTGCCGTAGGTAAACCGAATTTTGTACAAGGAGATTGGATCAAGCCAGGAGCCGTTGTCGTTGATGCAGGCTACAACAAAGGGAACATCGGTGATGTCGACTATGATGCCTGCTTGCCGCACTCCTCTGCCATCACACCTGTACCTGGCGGTGTCGGCCCCGTTACCATCGCGACCTTAATTGAGCATACGGTAAAATCGGCGTACAAGTCATTACTGAAGCAAGAGCAGTAATATCATGATGTAACACTTTGAAGCCATCAGCTTCCTATAATTATAAAAGAGCCCTTCCAACAGGAAGGGTTCTTTTATGGATGATATGCAGTATCACTAGCACTGAACTCCCCTTCGGATCATTTAATCCCCTTCAAATGCTCCCGGACCGTCTCATCTGTCAGCAGCTTTAATTGGAAGCTGTTCAGACTATGCGATAGCTTGGCTTGTTCCTTCCAGGTCAGATCTGTCATGAATATAGCCAGCTCTAGTGTATTCCCTTCCTTATCTGTCGCATACATAGCATTCGTCAGGACAAACATCGTAGAGCCTCCTTTTTGACCTGCATGCTGAAGCCATTCCTGGTTGCGGGAATCTCGCATGAGTCCTTCCATAACGGGATCAAGATATTGATGCGCTTCATTAGAGAAGTAAGATTTGCTGTTCAGCTTCTCCATAATGGATACATAATCCCGTGTTGTGGAACGGGGCAGCCGGTCAGACCAAACCTTCTGGACATCCAGACTGAGCCATTTGCTAAGCTTCTGCTTGTCTTCTGCGGTTAAAGGTGAACTGGATATTCGGTTATGTATTTGTATTGCTGCAAGGCGATATTCTGCCAGGTCCATCTGCTTAAGTGCGGAGAGTGTTTCTCCCTTGGTTAACTGCTGTTCCTTCATTAGATCACTAGCGACAAATAATGAGCTGACCAGAGGATATAAGGGCTCATGATATTGTAAATCCAACTCGGTTATTAGCTTCTGAATGGAATCCAATCCAAGCAGATCCATGAGATACTCCGTATTGGCGTTGGAGCTGAAGGCAATCATTCCATAAGCTATCTCACTTACAGGTACGGTATCTGACTCTTCCTTTAATCCTAAGTGAGCGATCCAGGCTTCATGCGCGCCGCCATCGGTTTTGGGAACATAATATTGGTTCAGCGCTTTCAGTTCTACCTCCATCTCAGGATCGATTCGTCCCTCTGCTGCCTGTCTTGCATATTCAATAGCAATGATGATCTTAACCGTGCTGGCGAGCGGAAGCGGCTCCTCGGGACGGAGCTCGATCAGCTTCGCCTGATTATATTGAAGTACCATTGAGAAGCGGGGACTGTCTTTATTCTCTTCAATAAATTGAATGAAATAGTCGGCTCCTGTGTTATTTAGCTCATGTCTAAAACGCATGCCGCCAATGAACATAACTGCACACACCAGCACGATAACGCCTACAATCGACCATATGATGATCGTCATGATGCCCTCCTTTTACTCTCCCATATTATTGCATGTTAATCTGTTTAAATGGTTTCTTGATCATCTGTGAACAACCTAAATAGCTGCCGAGCTTCGCTCTGACAGCTATTGTAGCATATTTCCCCAAATTAGTATTAAGCATAAATCGTACGTTCAAGCTCATCTGAAATGCCTGACTTACGATAGAAATAAGTATTGATGATATCTCTCCATTCCTTCGAATGAGCAAGCTGTCCTTCCAGACGCTCCATTATACCCTGATAGCGCTCCGAATCAATCTGTCCCTCAAGCTTGCTCCAGCGCCGAATCAACGTTTCAACGCCTTCCACACCATCAAAGTGAGTGTCATAAATATGCTGAATGACCGTCTTGCCGGACTTCAGGACATGCGTATACGGTACATGATGGAAGAAGAGCAGTAATTCATCCGGACAGGTCTCTAGTGATTCGTACCGTTCAGCATTTTCCGGGAAATATTGTGCTGTATATCCGGTTCCATTCTTGACCGTCCGATTGACACCGATGCCATGACAGTCTGCAAAATGATACGTTCCCCACCTGGAATATTCATAGCCGTCCACATTAGGTCCATAGTGATGCTCCGGGTTAACCATCCAGCCTACACCAAGCGGTGAAGTGTAGCTCTCATAGATGGGCCACGAATCCTGAAGCATCGTACTCACCGCCTCGAGCACTGCAGGGTTAGAGCCAAAGGTTTGCTTGATCCATTCAGAGGTAATCTGCTCTTCAGCTAAATCCGGATTCCAGGTTAATCGGCCATAGCCGTATAAATTTGCTTGGGCAAGCGTGTGACCCGTCCAATTATGATCATCACCCACATTAATGACCGCCGTAATTCCACTGTATTTATACGGATACAATTCACCTGACGCAACCTTCTTAATCTCTGATCCCGCTCCCTTGGCGTAAGTATCAAAATCAAAGATTTCCTTCCACTGTGGAATCAGGTAGCATAGATGTCTTTGCTGTCCGGTATATTCCTGAGTAATCTGGAACTCCAGAATTTGGTTCGTATGCGGCATGGCTCCGAGAAGCGGGGACACCCCTTCCCGAACCTGAAAGTCCATTGGTCCGTTCTTGATCTGGAGAATCACGTTATCCTTGAACTGTCCGTCAAGCGGCTTGAAATGATCGTACGCGGCACGGGCCCGATCCGTCTTGCGGTCTCTCCAGTCCTGAAGACAGTTGTAGACAAAGCATCTCCAGATTACAATCCCTCCAAAGGGCTCATGTGCCTCAGCGAGCATATTGGATCCGTCTGCATGTGTCCGGTTATAGGTGAACGGTCCCGGACGACCCTCAGAATCCGCCTTAACGACAAAGCCCCCGAAATCGGGTATGTAGCTGTAAATTTCCTGTGCCTTATCCTTCCACCAAGCCGCAACCTTCTCATCGAGCGGGTCAGCCGTAGTTATCCCTGCAAGCTGAATCGGACTGGCATAATTGGCACTAAGAAACGTCTTAATCCCATACGCTCTAAAAATCCCCGCCACTTTCGCCACATCCGGCAAAAATTCCGGTGTGATCAGCCGTGTTTCCACCTCATGTACGTTCACGTTGTTAATCGCAATACCATTGATTCCAATCGACGCCATCAGGCGGGCATAATCACGAATTCGTGCATCATCAGTAACAAACTGATGATCCTTGAAGAAAATAGATCTACCCGCATAACCCCGCTCAATGGAACCGTCCATATTGTCCCAATGGTTCATCATTCTCAGCTGGTTCTTCGGATTCTCTATAATGTGAAGCTCACTTAAATTCTCTCCCATTTGTAGCAGACGAAGCAAATGGAATGTTCCATACAGCAGTCCTTTATCGGTCTTTCCCACAACATAAAGAGAATTTATTGCTGCACTGTTATCGGAAAAAGACTTTAGTACGTATCCTTCCTTATTAAGCTCTTGCGCCCATGGAGCTGCACCAAGTTCTTGCGGTAGCTCCTCATGGACGACAGCTAAACGAATACAGCCTGTTGTTAGCGTATCGGTAGAGTCCAGTACTTCAGGAAGTACACCGAACATTTCCGAGATGCCATATTGCAGCTCCCGAATGGCTGATTCTGTAATTTGAGAACGTTCCCTACATCCAATTTTAGAAATTTCAAAAGAACCCTGCCATGATGCCTTACTCTCGTATCTAAGCCAGCCGCGGTCCGCAGCAGAATGTGGAAGCTGTGTGTTCTGTGCCATGACGTGAAACTCCTCTCCCTTACCTTGCTTGAAATTGTGCCTAGCCTAAAGCGTTCCTCACACAAAATAATGCGGGTATTTCTCACGCAATATATCCTGATCTACAACGACAAGCCGCAGATGATTCTCCATCATTTTTCTGGCCTGTTCTCTCTCCTTCTTCACAATCAACTGATAGATCTGCTTGTGCTGCGAAATGATGTCCTCCCAGTTGGAATCCGATAGCAGCCGGAGCAGTCTTAGGCGATTGAAGTGAATGTTTAGCTGCTGAAGCATCTTCCAGGTCCGCTGCTTTCCGGTGCCGTGAAAAAGAATCTGGTGAAATTCTTCATCGAGCTCGAAGAGCTTCTGGTAGTTTTTCTTATCTGCACATACGTCCTGCATCGCAATGTTCGTTTCCAGCTTGAACTTGAATTCCTCAGGAAAATGCTCACAGCACAGCTCGACGATTTCCTTCTCCAGCTTCTCCCTGATAAATCTGCCTTCCTCTACATGAGCAAGATGAATTCGGGAGACCAGAGTACCGCTCTGTGGAATTATATCAAGCAGCTCCTCTTCAGCCAGCTTCATAAACGCCTCGCGGACCGGAGTTCTGCTGACATTCAGTTCATCGGCAATTTCTTTCTCTGAGATCTTCGTTCCTGGTGGAAGCTCCAGGCGTAGGATGCGATCCTTCAATAAATAGTAGGAATAGGCTCTGGTCGAGCCCTTGATCTTCTGCTCAGTCGACATACCGTTACCTCTTTCTTCGAAGCTATTTGGTTCCGTTCTTGTTATACTACCTGGAAGATGGGGGCAACTGGAATAAAGTGAACCGGCACATTCGGGAATTGCTGACGAATCCTGTCTGCGATTCGACTCATCCCCGGCTCCTCGCTGGCCGCATGCCCTGTGAGAAGCAGTGATTTGCTGCCTCCAAGGGTCATCGCATCCCGTATATATTCAGGGGTCTCCCATTCCGGTCCCTCGCCTGCAATAATGAGCTGCAGCTGTTCATTCTCATACAAGGGAATCAGGTGCTGACCTCCGCCTCTGTATCCTACTGTGATACCGATGCGTTCACATATAACATCCAGACCTCCAATAACTCTAACATGAGAGAGCTGAAGCTTCGCCTTGAGATGCTCCGCAATTTGCCTTACCGTTTGACCTGCCGGCAGATGAACAATCGATGCTGTGGACAAGTGCCGAATAGGGTATCCATCATAACCAATGGCTTCAATCAGCCCATCTGTAATTTCATCAGGAGAGTATCGGTGCGGATAATCATGAAATCGATAAACGGTTAGATGCCTCTCCTCAATAAGCGCCTGCTTGGCTTGGTATACCGGGTCTAACGTCAGCATTTCTTGTGCTCCTTCGTGATGACTGTAGAACAATCCCTCATGAGTAATAAACAGGTTGGCTCCAAGCTCTGCCGCTCTATTCAGTGCTTCATACGTTGCGGAGAAGGATACTGCAATGCCCTGGACGACTTCAGCAGAACGACCGCATACAATCTTGTCTACTGTCGATTCAAGCACACCAGCCGGCTCCTCCAGACTGCGGATCACATCCTGTACCGTGACATCCAATATTCTCACTCTCCAGTATCTTGATTATTGCAGTTCAGTTCGTCATCAATAAAAGAGGAGGCAGCCTTTTCGTAGGCGAAACGGCTGCCTCCTGCGATAACCTTAAACTTTTTGCTCGCCTGAACGTTTATTCCCCAGCTTTTTCCTTATATTCCTTGTACGTTTCATTCGCGATTTCTAGATATTGAGACACACCTTGGCTCTCCAGCTCCGATACGAAGGTATCGAATTCAGACAGATCCCGTTCTCCGAGAATGAACTTGAACGTATTTTGATCTGTGTAATCTTTAAGCGGAGTGCTGAGCAGAGTGACTCTTTCACGTTCTTCAACTGAATAAGGAATTGGCGGTTCAGCAGGAACGACATCCTTAACTTCCTTCATATCATTCTGGAATTTAAGCTCTTCTTCGCTGAACATGGAATGGAGCAGATCTGTCGTGCCTCCGTATGCAAATACACCGCCGGAGAAGCCGTACTCAATACGCAGATCCTTGGTTCCATCCGGGTTCAAACCATTATAGTTAATATCTTCTACAAGCTTGCGAACGCCATTCTCCTTCGTGAAGGTCTCGCCCTCTACGCCCCATTTTGCAAATTCCTGACCTTCGTCACTATAGTACAGCCAGTCAATGAATTGAATGATCGCCTCAAAGTTCTCGCTTTCTTTGGCTTTGGAAGAGATCATGACGCCGTTCTCCAATCTAGAACCGGACATCAGCTGCCCTGCAGGGCCGCCCGGCACAGTAATCTTCGCGATGGAATAGTTATCTTTACCGAGTGTCTTATCCATATCGTTACGATGCATTACTACCGTTTGAGAGTTGCCGTTGATTACAAAGGACTTGCCGGATACGAACTTTTGAATCGCCTGCTCATCATCCTGAGTGAAGCTTTCTTTGTCCAGAAGGCCTTCCTCTACTAGCTTATTGAAGTACTCCAGCATTTCTTTATATTCTGGTGTGGTTGCTGTATATACGAATTCATCCTGATCTTCCTTGTAAGTAAGTCCGTTGCCATAGCCCCAGCCGCCTTTGGTTCCAAATCCTGTTGCAGCAATATTCAGCGTGCTGTTGAATTTGAAGCGGTCAGAGAATGGAATGGAATCCGGATACTCTTCCTTCAGCTGCTTAAGTGCTGTATACAGCTCCTCCCAAGTTGTTGGAATGGCAATGTTATGCTTCTCAAAAATGTCCGTTCTCACAATAAGGGTATAGTCTGGCCATACTTCTTCATGGAGACCCGGAAGCAAATAATATTTACCATCCTCCTGCTTGAGTCCCTCAAGCTCGTCTTCCAGTCCCCATTTCTCCACCTTATCCTTATAGTTCGGCATAAGATCAACGTAATCGCTTACAGGAAGTGCTGCACCGGATGCGACGAATGGAGCTTCTTCTCCTGGATAGGTCTTAGGAATAATAAGCGGCGCATCGCCGGAGCTAATGAGGAGTGAGCGCTTCTGGCTGTAATCACTCATCGGTACAATGGTAGGCTCCAGAGTCACCCCTGTGATCTCCGTAATTTTCTTGAACAGCATCCAGTCTTGCTTGATCGGATAAGCCGGGTTGTCGTTGTACATAATCGATAGGTTAAATGGTTCGGTTGCTTTGAAGGTATCCCCTACGGCATAAGACTCCATTGCACCTTTGTTCTGAACTTCCGCTTCCTGAGTGCCAAGGCCGTTGCTGCATGCAGCCAGAGACAAGCTCAGTAATCCTGTGAGCAATACTTTACCCCATTTTTTCTTCATCTCAACATCCCCCTACGATTTGTAATCTCGCAATTAGTGGTTCTCTAAGCCTTGTGACCGAGAGATAGCAATCCTTACCCTTTGACAGATCCGAGCATGACACCAGAAACAAAGTACTTTTGAACGAAAGGATAAATCGTCAGTATAGGTAAAATGGTAAGAACCATGGTCACCGATTTGATGTTTGCTGATATCTGAGTCAAATTATCCGCAGAAGTCGCACCAACTGCCGCACCGCCTGTCGCTGCAGCGATCATATTCCGCAGATAGATGGTGACAGGGAACAGCTCCTTCTTATCCAGATAGATGAAAGCTGGGAACCAGGAATTCCAGTGTGCTACCGCATAGAAGAGAATCATTGTAGCCAGCACGGCTTTACTTAACGGAAGCACGATGCGGAGCAATATCCCGTATGTGTTCAGTCCGTCAATTGCAGCGGCTTCCTCCAGCTCCTCCGGCATATTCTCAAAGAAGGATTTCATTATAAGCATGTTATAGATGCTGATCGCACCTGGAAGAACAATCGCCCACATGGAGTTCGCCATTCCAAGGGTGTTAATCAGCACATAGTTCGGAATCAGACCGCCGTTAAAGAACATCGTGAACACAGCGAACACCGTCAAAAATTTGCGTCCCATCAGCCGCTTTCGGGATAAGGCGTAAGCAAAGATCGTAGTCAAGAACATCGATATCAGAGTTCCGACGACAGCGTATATGATGGTGTTCTTATAGTTGGTCCAGAACATGGAGTCGCTTGCAACCTTCTTGTAGGTCTCAATATTGAAGCCTCTCGGAATCAGATTGACTTGACCGGAATTAATATAGGCTTCACTGCTGAAAGATTGAGCAACAACGTTGAGAAAAGGATATAGCGTAATGAACACGATGAATATAAGAGCTGATGCGTTAAATACCTTAAAGACCTTATACGATACAGATTCCTTCATGTGGCTGCCTCCTTACCATAAGCTTCTTTCCGTTACCTTGCGTGAGATCGCATTGACGGATAATACAAGGATAAGTCCGATGATGGATTCAAATAATCCGATCGCTGTCGCGTAGCTGAAGTTACTAGATCCAAGGCCTACGCGATACAGATAAGTCGAGATCACGTCGGATGTCTCATAAATCAGCGGATTGTACAGGAGTAGAATCTTCTCAAAGCCGACAGCCAGGAAGCTGCCCATGTTCAGAATCAGTACAGTAACGATCGTCGGCAATATCCCGGGAATCGTTACATGCAGCGTCTGTTTCCATCTGTTAGCGCCATCAATTCTGGCTGCCTCATAGAGGGAATCATCGATCGTCGTCAGCGCAGCGAGATACAGAATTGCGCCCCAGCCCATTCCCTGCCATATTTCAGATGTGACATAAATGGTGCGGAACCAGTCGGCCTGCTGCATAAAGTTGATCGGGTCTCCACCGAAGAATTGGATCAGTGAATTGATCGAGCCATTCAAAGCCGTCAGCTGCAAGATCATCCCTGCGACAATAACAATGGATAAAAAGTGCGGCAGGTACGAAGCCGTCTGAACAAACTTCTTGAACTTCTTGTTCTTGACCTCATTAAGCAGTAGAGCGAATACGATCGGCATCGGGAAGGTCAGCAGCATCGTAAGTCCGCCAAGGATAAGTGTATTGCTAAATACTCGCCAGAAGGTTGGATCCTCGATAAACATGCGGAAGTAATGAAGTCCGACCCACTGCTCTCCAAAGATGCTGCCCCCGGGCACAAATCTTCTAAAAGCGATAACATTACCAATCATAGGCCCGTATTTAAAAATGAGCAGGTACAGAATCGGCAGAATTAATAGAGAATAGAGCTGCCAGTCTTTACGCAGGAGATAAAGGATCGTTCTCCGTTTACTTTTTCTCGCGACCTTCATCTCCGGTATGGGTGGATTTACAGTCTTCGGTTCCATAGCTTATTTCACTCCTATCCGTATAGACAAGTTAATAAACCGCTTTCAATTCTAAAATGAGCTGTTATTTACCCATTTCGTTCTAATCCGGATCTAGACCCCCTTCTGATATTGAAGCGCTTACAAATGTAGACTAAAATGATAATGTGAATTGATGCGACAAGTGGAATTGCGATCTGTAGCTGACATTGAAGCTGGATATCCAGCTGGGAAATGAAGCTATGAAAGTGAAGTGGCAATTGCATACTAGTCATACTAGTATGGTAGTTGCTCTTATTGTAATGAAGGTCCTTTATGAATTCAATACATTTTTATTAAATTTTGCTATATCTACTTTAAAACGCATAAAATGGGTAAATCTGAGCCATATAAAGACATGATTATGAAAAGACAAAAAAATAACGGCTTCGCGATCAGATCTGCGGAAGCCGTTATTCATGAGCTCTTATATGTTGTGATCTGCTATGTTAACAGATACAGGTTTTACGTTTCTTGAACAGCTTCCCCTTTTCTTCCACCCTGCGGATATACTCCTCTGCGAGCGGTATTTTGCAAGCTGTATTCCCCACATCCACATGGACTTTGCCAATCTCTTGCGCTACATCCCTTGCCTGCTCATGGAGTGGCTGGACATAGCTGCCCACGCTGATGACAAAGCCATTCATCACAGACCTCACCCAATTCTGTTCCTCATGTATCGTCGATCTTACACGTTCCAGCAAACCAGCCAGTTCTCCCAGATCAAGCTCATCGTCTGGTGTAATGGATACATAATTCGAATAGGTACTCCAGCCGGCCGTTGCAACCATCTCTTCGTCCGATTGGATCCATTTCATCGCCAGTTCTGTGGCATAAGGACTCTCTGCGGTCAACCACGCCACCGGATATTCTGCTATCATGTACCAGTACGCCTGCTGCACCCAAGCTTCCAGCAGCTCCTTCGAGACCAGCTTCGGATTCACGGTAAGCCCTGCCAAATACATGGCATCACTATTACCTGTGCTAAATAGAGACTGCGCTACCTCCTGATCCTTCTTCACTTCCTTTACGAGCTTCTTCTTCATGTCTCCCACTTTGACGCCGAAGAATGGCTCACGAGCCCCGTGCCGTAGGAATGTCTTCTTGGTCTGCTCTGTCCCCAGCTCCTCCAGCGTGCTCATCACTTGATCCAGTGTTAATGCTCCCACACCGCTTCACCTTCTATCCTGTCATATTTTTGTTCAATCGATTTATGTCATGGCCTCTTTCTTGATCTGACTGTGAAACAAATCACTGTAGAATCCTTCTGCGGCAAGAAGCTCATCATGTGAGCCCTGCTCAATCAAGCGCCCATCCTTCAGCACCAATATCTTGTCTGCCTGACGGATTGTATTTAAGCGATGGGCAATGACAAAGCTGGTTCTACCTTTCATCAGCCTTGCAAGACCTTCCTGAATTTTGATCTCCGTCACCGTGTCAATACTGCTCGTCGCTTCATCGAGTACAATAATCGCCGGATTTGCAAGCATGGCGCGGGCAATGGCAAGCAGCTGCTTCTGTCCTTGACTGATCCCGCTGCCGTCTGCACTCAGTACTTGATCGTAGCCCTTTTTAAGCCGGGTAATAAAGGAATGCGCATTCGCCAGCTTAGCAGCTTCCTCCACCTCTTCATCGGTCGCACTCAGCCGGCCGTAACGAATATTTTCCCTTATCGTTCCTTCGAACAAGAAGGATTCCTGGAGCACAAAGGACATATGAGAACGAAGGCTCTCACGCGATATCTTGGTTACATCCTGTCCATCAACAGAGATCTGCCCTTGATCAGGATTGTAGAATCTCGAGATCAGCTGGATCAGTGTGGTTTTGCCAGCACCGGTTGGTCCCACAAGCGCAACCATCTCTCCCGGCTTGGCAGAGAAGGATATGTCCTGGAGTGTTGCCCCTTTTTCCTCATAACCAAAGGACACTTGCTCAAATCTTACCGCCCCTTCGACATGATTCAGCTTCTCTGCTCCGACCTCGTCCTTAATCTCCTCATCCTCATCCATGACCTCAAATACACGCTCGGCCCCTGCAATGGCAGACAGAACGGTATTCCACTGATTCGCGAGATCATTAAGCGGCCGGGTAAACTGGCGTGCATACTCTGCAAAGATAATGATTACCCCGATGGTTATCATATCGTTAATGACCATGATACCGCCGATTCCGGCAATGATCGCAAAGCTCAGATTGTTCAGGCTGTTCATCAGCTTCGGAATAAACCCTGATATCGTCTGCGCCCAGAAGCCTGAGAGTCTGATCTTATCATTTTTCTCCTGGAAGGAGGTAATCACTCGTTCTTCCTGTGAAAAAGCCTTGATGATCCGCTGCCCGGATAACGTCTCCTCTATGTAACCGTTCAGATCACCCAGATTCTTCTGACGCTCCTTGAATAAAGGTCCCGTACGGCGGGTAATCCAGCGCATACCAAGTACCATCAGCGGAACGACGATAAATGTAAGCAAAGTAAGCAGCGGACTGAGTGTCAGCATAACGGTCACTACCCCCACCAGCGTGAGGATACTTGAAGTCACCTGAATAATGGACCCATTCAGCGTCGCACTGACATTCTCAATATCATTCGTGAGCCGGCTCATAATCTCCCCTTGCTGCCGTTTGCCGAAGAACGGAATAGGCAGCCGGTGCAAATGGGTGAATAGATCATACCGCATACGATAGACCGTTTCCTGAGCAACCTCAATCATCCATATGCTCTGCAGAAAGGCAAAGATCGGATGCAGCAGATACACTGCCCCTAGTGCACAGAGGAAGTAAATCCATTGCCCACCCGACTCTCCCACAAGATAAGTATCAATGGCAACACCAATCAGATAGGGACCGAGCAGGGCAAGCGCTGAGGTAAGAACGACCATAAACAGAACCAAAGTAAGCTTAAGCCGTCTCTTCGCAAGATAGGACCATATTCGCTTCAGCGTCCAGGACCAATCCTTGGCCTTGGCGGTCTTCTTAGCCGCTCCCTTCCCGAGCGCTGCTTTGTCCCTGAGTACCTCGGAAGGCGGCTGACGAAAGGGTTCAACCAGTTGTTTAAGCATGCTTAGCCTCCTGTCCGAATTGGGATTCATATATTCGTCTATACAAATCTGAATCTTGCAGAAGCTCTTGATGTGTCCCTTGTGCAATCAATCTACCTTCATCCAGCAGCAGAATCAGATCCGCCGACAAGGTTGATGAAATCTTCTGCGTAATCAGAAATGTCGTGCATGACAGCTCCGACAGCTCGTTAAGGAGTGCAGCCTCTGTCTTAACATCAAGTGCACTCGTGCTGTCATCGAGTATTAAAATTTGTGGATTCCGGACAAGGGCTCTTGCAATGGACAGACGCTGCTTCTGCCCACCCGACAAGTTAACTCCACGCTGGCCAAGCATCGTATCATAACCGTTCGTGAGCGACTCAATCGTTTGATGGATCTGGGCTTTGCGCGCAGCCTCCTTCACTTCTTCATCACTTGCCAGCGGATTTCCCCAAGCAATATTCTCCCTCACACTGCCTGTGAAGAGCACGGCTTCCTGGGGAACATACCCGATAAAGCCGCGCAGATCATCCACCGGATATTGCTGTACATTCTTTCCGTCAATACGGATTATCCCTTCATCCGGATCATATAAACGAAGGAGCAGCTGTACAAGAGAAGTCTTGCCAGAGCCGGTTGCTCCCATAATCGCAATACGCTCCCCTGCCTTCGCTTCGAAGGACACGTTCTCCAGCACATGAAGGTCGCTACCCGGATAGCTGAAGCTTACCTGCTCGTACTGCACACTCTGTTTTACAGCACAGTTCTTGCCTTCTGTTGATATTGCAGCAGTACGGCTTCCTTCCGCTGCCTGAACAGACTCGAACCCAGTCTGATCCGTATCGAGCACCTCACTAACCCGGTGACGCGATGCACTTGCCCGTGATAATGTAGCTACGATCCATGAGAGCATGGACAAGGAGCCCATCGTTCTTACCGCATAATTGACGACGGCTACAACCTCTCCCATCGTTGCATCACCTGTGACGTTAATATCATTTCTCCCGAACCATAGAATGGTCAGAATGCTTGTATTCATAACAAGCATAATGAACGGCATGGTCGTTTCTGCGAAACGCTGGGCCGCCATCGTTGAAGTCATCAATTGGCGAATCGAGCGTCCGAATCGTTCAATCTCATGGCCCATGCGGACGAACACCCGGATTAAACGAATGCCGATCAAATTCTCCTGTGCGACGCCATTGACTTCATCCAGTCTCTTCTGAACGGTGCGGAACATGAGGGACACTTTTTTCATAATGTAAAAAATAAACAGCAGCAACACAGGCACCGTAACCGCTAGAAATAATCCCAGCTTCACGTTGACAACCAGTGCCATGATGACGCTTCCGATCACGACGAGCGGAACACGGGTCGCAAACCGCAGCCCCATAAATACCGTGTCCTGAAGCTGGGTGATATCCCCTGTCAGCCGGATAATCAGCGAAGAGGTAGCGAACCGGTTGAATACAGCATAAGAGAACGACTGTACCTTCTTGTACAGAGATTCCCTAAGATCTGCGCCAAAGCCCTGGCTTGCATGGGCAGCATAGAACGAGCTTGAGATCCCGGCAGCAAATGCAATGAAGGCACTGATCAGCAGCACACCTCCCCAAGTCCACACCACAGAGAGATTCTCCTGCTGAATACCGTCATCAATAATCTTCTGGATCAGATAGGGCTGAATCAGCTCAACCATAAGCTCAAGCAGCAGCATGAACAATGCTGCAATTGCTGCGACCTTGTACTTCCGCAAATAACTGAATATTAGAGCCATGTACATTCCTCCGATGATTCACTGATTACTCCCAAAAATACACTCATATGTATATTATAACGTAGATTGATTGTTCTCTACCTCTCTATGAGCAAAAAAATAACCGCACCTATGCGTAGGGTGCGGTTATTCCAGTTCACGAATTCATCCATTCGGTTGATTTACGGTTTTTTTACAACAGGAATCCAGATCTCACTCCGATAATTCGGCAAGGAGGTATCCTTGCTCTCATTCCACAGCATCTCGGGTCCTGGCGCTGCTTCATAATTAGAAGAAGGGAACCAGTCTGCATAGATTCGGCCCCAAACCTCCTGCAGTTTATCCGGAAAATTACCCACCGCTTCAAACACGGCCCACGTTTGAGCAGGTACTTCAAGGACATGATAGTGCGAAGGCGGTGCCAGTGTCGTTGCTGCTCCAATATAATGATCCAGCTCTCCCTGCTCCTCCATTCTCCCCTCGGAGAATTGCGTTGAGGCACTGATCAAGCCTGCTGGCTCAATGTTGGATAATGCCTTAAGCTCTGTTATACGCTGTTCGTTAAGCTGGCTCCACATGGAAGCAATCTCTGGATTCACTCCGTGAAAGACGATAGGAACCCGCTTATACAGCCCGACAATGCGAAAAGCCTCTTTCTCTACAATTCGATAATTCATTTCTTCTCCTCCTCTAATTGACAAGTAGAAGCTCAGCTTGGGATAGGCTTTGAGATTTTTTCCGGTATGGAGGACTTCCGACGGCAGTATGCCATGCATGCTGTGAAAAGCACGAGTGAATGAATCTGGCGAGTTATATCCGTATTTGAGCGCTACATCAATAATTCTGAGCCCCGGCTTTGCCTCCATTAATTCCTGCCCTGCCAGCGTCAGTCTTCTGCGCCGAATATATTCAGAGATCGGAAGTCCGGCGAGAAAGGAAAACATCCGCTTAAAATGATATTCAGAGCAGCCCGCTGCCCTTGCTGCCTGTTTATAATCCAGCTCATCCAATAAATGTTCTTCCATATATTCCATTGCACAGTTCATGCCTGCAAGAAAATCCATACCCACACTGGCTTCCTCCTTCGCATTTAGATTAACAGGAACATAGAGAGACTCTCTCGACTTATGCTGCACGCATTGTGCAGGGTCTGCTTCAACCTTATCTTAGCAAAAAAGCTGTCCAAGCGAATCATCGTTTGGACAGCTCCTATTGAACCCTGAGGGATCGCCTATTGCTGGAAAATCAGCACTAGGGTACTAAGTATGCTATAGATTCAGCAGCAGCCATTACTTCTGCGCTCTTTGCTTCTCCAGTTCTCTCAGCTCGATCCGGCGGATCTTACCTGAGCTTGTCTTGGGAAGATCTGAGATAAACTCAATCCGGCGCGGATATTTGTATGGAGCGGTAATGCTCTTCACATGCTGCTGCAGCTCCTTAACAAGCGCATCTGAGCCTTCCACACCATCCTTCAATACGACAAAGGCTTTGACAATATTCCCGCGGGTTTCATCTGGACTCGCTACCGCCGCGCACTCCTTCACGGCTGTGTGCTTCATCAAGGCTTCCTCTACCTCGAATGGACCAATCGTATAGCCTGAGCTGATAATAATGTCATCACCGCGGCCTTCAAACCAGAAATAACCGTCCTCATCAAGGCTAGCCCGGTCGCCGGTGATGAAGTACTCTCCGAGAGTATTGGCCGGCTTGCGTTCCGGATCCAGATAGTAGCTGCGGAACAAGGCAGGCATTTCAATATGAACCGCGATATTTCCGACCGTGCCTGGTGCCACCGGCTGACCTTCATCGTCCACCACTTGTACGAGACCCGGCGAGATCGATTGCCCCATCGCACCCTTGCGGAATGGCATTCCCTTCAGATTCCCGATGAGCAGCGTGCTCTCCGTCTGTCCGTAACCGTCGCGAATCGTAATGTTAAAATATCGTTCAAAGGTGCTGATGACTTCCAGATTCAACGGTTCACCTGCCGATACCGCACTGCGAAGAGCAGACAAGTCGTATTGCTCCAGACCATCGGATTTGGCCATCAACCGGTACTCTGTCGGCGTACAGCAGAGCACATTAATCCGGTATTCCTGCAGCAGTCTGAGATATTGGGAGGAATCAAAGGAGCCGCTGAATACAAAGCCGGTTGCTCCATGTCCGAGTACAGATAGGAACGGACTCCAGATCCATTTCTGCCATCCCGGTGCGGCGGTTGCCCACACGGTGTCTTCCGGCTGAATATCCAGCCAAGGTGAAGTGATACGCAGATGGGCGTAACCCCAGCCGTGTGTATGTACAACCCCTTTGGGGTTGCCCGTCGTACCGGAGGTATAAGTCAGAATTGCAATGTCATCCCGGTGTGTTTCCACGGCTGCACGCATTTCAGGCTGATTCTCCATCAGCTGGCTCAGCATGGACCAGCCTTCTTGCTGTTCTCCTTCCTCAGCTGAGACAGCAATGCGGAAATCAAGCGCAGGCAGCGGCTCTTCGATCCGATTCACTTCATCTGTTACCGTAGACCATGCAATGACAGCCCTAGCCTTGGAATGATCCAGACGGTAAGACAGATCCTTCGATCGCAGCATTTCCGACGAAGGGATGATAACGAGTCCCAGCTTGAGACAAGCAATATAAATCGCATAGGCGATCACTCTTCGAGGTACCATGACCAGAACGCGATCACCCTTGGTCAGACCGAGACTCTCAAGTCCGCCTGCAATCTGGTTCGCCTTCTTGATCAGCGCTCCATATGTGATCTCTTCGTATTGATTGTGCTCATCCAGGCATTTGAGTGCAATCTTATCCTCACGATGCTGCTCCATTTCCGAAGTCATATTATATAGTTCAGGGGAAACCCAATGTTCATAATTCACGTTCATCTTCTCCTTCGTGACCATGTTGTTTGGGTTATTATAACATGTCCTAGTACCAGGTTCTAATCTTTTTACATCTTACTGAGACCAAGATGGGAATTATTGTAGACTGCTCTCTAATGGTCCACTTTTGCCTACCGTATTATGCAGGCTCTTCCCTTCCTTAATCTGGATTCTATGACCAAGGATGAGGAAGAGACGGCAAACATTAATTTCTGATCTTAGGACCAGATTTTCTTCAAAATAAAAACACCCTGCCCCCAACCCCGGAGTACCGAGCTTGAAGACAAGGTGTATGAACTTAGATCATATGTAGGCTTGCAAGAGTATCGCCCTGCTAGGACAGCATTCCCTTATATACACCGGGTACTGAGCCTTCAATAACTGTGGCACCCGTTGTTTTGGCATAGAAATCGACAGGTCCTGCTCCTCCAATCACTGCATAGCCATATCCATCCTGCTTCATGTAGTCAAGAGCATAGAGCAGCAGCATTTTGCCGATTCCGCGGCCACGTTCATGCTCATCTACTCCCGTTGGTCCAAAGAAACCTTTAACCGTTGCATCGTAGCAAGCAAATCCAAGCAGCTTGCCGTTCTCGACAGCAATTAGACAAGTGATGGGCGACTTGGCGAACGCAACCTCACATTCACTTACCCACCCTTTTCCAAAATGGGCTCCGACCCATTCACTTACAACATGCTTCTCCGGTGCAATCGCCCGGCGGATGGTGACTCCTGTTCGCCCCTCATAGCTGGCTCTCCCTTCCACCTCAGGCAAATCATACAGCTTAACGAGCATATCCGGCATAGTGTCCTCCCTATTCGTCTGTTTCGGTAAAAACAGAATGATGTGCTACCTAGAGTATAATGGAGATCTGCCTGCAAATGCTTGAGCTAATTCGCTCAAAATTTTCAAAAACTTGCTGTTTCGGGTCAATTCCATCATTTATTAGAAAGGTTCATGTGCATAATGTGTGGTCATTTCACAAACCATGATACAACAATCACCGAAGAAGGAAGGGGTCCCTCATGGAGAACACAGACAGCTACAAATTTGCCGAGCTGAATGATCAAGGGGATGCTGTAGAACTGATTCAACGTACTGAGGCGCTGCTAACTGAACAGTATGGAGCACCTATCACCCTTATAGCTTATGAAGTAGAAAAGGATAAGGATTCGGCTGCAGACTAACTTTCTTAGATTGACTTCTCTAGAAAGCAAGGGTCAGCATAATCATCATCCAGCGAACAAACTCGGAAGGATCAAATTCATCCCAATTAAATGATATTCCGTAATCGACTGAATAGTTAGGAGGCTCGGGAGCAGGTTCTTCAAGGTCATATTGCTCCATGAGTCTCTGCTGAATTTCCTTCGACGTTTCACTTTCCTCAAGACTTAACGGGCCATTGGTCGATTGATCAGCTGATACAGAAGCTGCGTGAGTCTGATCCGCTCCATATGCATCTGCATGAACACCCGATGCGAGGGAAGCGGATAATAGGAGCGTCATAATTACTGCGGTGCATTTTCTTTTTAACATCAAATGAGTTCATCCATTCTGTCTTCATACTTATGTAGTCGAATTCTATTTTAGCAGAAACCGGTAACTTGCACACTTAGGATAAATGAAGTAAACACAGACGAAATGGTCCTTTTTTCACAACAACAGGATCGCTATAAGATGTAGAACAGCAAGGTAAAGATATGCTTGATATACTGTGCCCACACAGTCAAATTGAGGTCCATTTGGAAGTTTGCTCCTAGATCTCCTATGAAGGATAATATTGAATCGTTAGTCGGGACTGGCTCTTCCAGTCCATATATCTCTCTAAGTCGCTCCTGTTCATTTTCTGACACGGCAGCAGCCTCTTTTCATTATTGGATAACATCCAAATTATACCATATAAGAAGACAAAAAAGGCCCTCATATCCCTATGAGTGCCTCGGTGACTCCATCATTTTTATTAACCCGCCTTCTAATTATCCTACCTTCTGTACCCTTGCTTTTCCTAAAATCCCTTTCATCCGGCTGCCGCATTTACAAGAGATGCTGTGCTTCAATATTTTTAATTCTCCGCCGCAGACAGGGCAAATTGAACGAACAGAACTCATATCCAAATGTAAATCCTCCTTCATTAAAGATGTTATGCCATTATTTAAATCATTCGATGCTCGGTATTGCCTTGTTCAAAAAGAACAGCTGGCTCCTGTCGCTGAATAGAATAGAATGTTGTATGCTATAGCTTGTTGCATAGAAATGCTTTATAAGCATGTGATATAGAAATTATTCATAAAAAGGAGCATTGAATTCATGAACACACCTGCAGTCCAGCTTCAACCGCCTTACTATGCCGTGATCTTCTCCTCCAAGCGTACAGAAGGGGATAACGGGTACGGCATCATGGCGGACAAGATGGTAGAGCTTGCTTCACGTCAACCCGGCTTTCTTGGTGTTGAATCGGCCCGTGATGAAGAGCTGGGAATCACTGTATCCTATTGGAAGGATCTCGAATCCATTCGTACCTGGAAAGAGCATTCAGCGCATCAGATCGCACAAGAACGAGGCAAAAAGGAATGGTATCGCTCCTTCTCGCTCCGGGTGGCCTTAGTGGAAAGGGATCGTTTTTTTGAAATGTAGCACGCTAATTCCATACATAGAATAACATCTTCTGTTTCAAAAACTCCTCATATTCGTAATATCTTAATATACTCTTCCCTAAACTCTCATACTAAGCTTCTGAATGAATGTTTTATGTAAATCAAAGAATACTATTTAAAGATGGCCCTTGTGACTAGAGGACAAAACAGGCCATCTTTTCTTTGATATTAAGATAATCTTTCCTTAAAATTTGAGTTAGCAGCTTAGCTAGCTCTGCATTTATATTTCCAGCCGGTTAATGATACCGTTTTCAAAATAGTGGTAAAGGTCTGCCTCAGCTGCAGTAAACAGAAAAGGAGCGTGAAGATATGGAGAAGCCCAGTAAGCGAACCGTGCTCATCGTAAGGTTTCTTCTAGCTTCACCCAGCCGTTATACCACTGTCCGTGAACTGTCGGATGCACTTGATGTCAGTGAACGAACAATTAAACGCGAGCTGCCCCTTACTGAAGTGTGGCTGGATGAACAAGGAGTCACCCTGACACGTAAACCGGGCTACGGACTTATGATCGAGGGCGACAGCGATACTCTCGCAGCACTTGAGGCTGAGATGGAGTCGATATCAGTAAGTCCTACATTCTCAAGAGAGGAGCGCCGCTACTTTATTATTTCGGAGCTGCTCCTTGCTTCTGAGCCGATTAAGCTGTATGCCTTTGCTTCCAGGTTCAAAGTAACGGAAGGGACACTGAGCAATGATCTGGATCGGATTGAGGAATGGCTGAGCGGCTTTCGTATTGAACTCATACGCAAACCGGGATATGGCGTATACGTTCATGGCAATGAAAAAGACGTCCGTACTGCCTTAATCCACCTGCTGCATGAGCATTTGGACGAATATGAATTAATCCATCTCATCAGGGATCGGGATAAAGAAAGTGAAGACAATCTGAGTAAAGTGCAGTCTCATATTCGCAATCGTCTCCTAAACCTGGTTGAGGAGAGCACGATTGTGCAGCTGGAGAAATATTTAACCGAGCTGGAGCAGCATATGCAATTGAAGCTGACCGACAGCGCCTTTATCGGCCTTGCCGTCCATCTGGCACTTGCAATTGAACGAATGAGGACAGGTCAACGGATTACCATTCCGGCACAGGTGCTTCAAGAATTGAAGCGTCACCCTTCGTTCAAGGCTGCTCAAATGCTGGTGAATCGGCTTGAGGATGCTTTTTCCCTGACCATTCCCGAGGATGAAACCGGCTATATTACGATGCATTTAAAGGGTGCGGAGATTAAGCTCGATGCCGAAAAGGAAGCGGATTATGAAAATGTCAGCTTTGAGCTGGTACGGCTGGCACGAGACATCCTGAAAAAGGCTGAGGCTCTCACCGGTCTTGAACTGAAGAGCAACAGCCGCCTCTTCTTTGGCTTCATTAATCATCTAGGTCCTGCTGTTGAACGGTTAAAGCTGGGTCTGGATATACGTAATCCGCTGCTTCGACAGATTAAAGAGCAATACGCAAGCGTGTACGACATTGCACGTAATTGCTCCAAAGTACTTGAAGATTATGTCGGGCTGCTCATACCAGATGCCGAAATCGGCTATATCGCGCTCCATCTTGGAGCCATGCTGGAATATGCAGAAGCCAAATACATGAAAAATTCTTTGCAGGTATTGGTTGTCTGTGCAAGCGGAATTGGCACTTCCAGTCTGCTCCAAACCCGAATCCGCAAGGAATTTCCAACGCTTCACATTGCTGCTGTTGTATCTGCTGCTGAAACAGAAAGCTATGAAGCTCAGGTTGACCTCATCATCTCAACAGTGGATCTCGTCAGCCGGCTGCCCGTCGTGCGCGTGTCCCCCTTGCTTGGTGAAAGAGACATCGAAAAAGTCAGAGCCATGCTTGAGGACACATCACCAGATACGGACCGGGTACCACTGAGTAAAGAGTCCTCGGCTTCACTCGCTGAATCACTGCAGAAGCAAAAAAGGCTGATTGAAGGCATTCAGGATCTGCTGAATAACCTCGTTATCCAGGATGGAGCTCACTTTGGTTCGATTGACGAGCTGATTGAGAGAATCGCCGGAAATTATGCCAAGGATGAAGCCGGGACGTCCCAGTTAATTCAAGAGCTGCACGAGAGAGAGAAGCTGGGTGAGACAATTCTGTCCCAGGAAGGTATCTTCCTGCTTCATTGCCGCTCAACCGTCGTTACGAAGCTGGCGCTGAGCGTTCTCCGATTCACTGAGCCGATCACGTATGGCTCGGATAAGGAGTCTCAATTGTCTGCAGCCATCGTACTGCTCGCTCCGCGCGGCAGTGACCGAACCTACCTTGAGGCGGCCAGTGAAGTCAGCAAGTCACTGATTGACCGTCCCGGCTTTGCCGCCCGCCTGACAGACGGCACATCGGCAGCATTAAGCCTGGATATCCAGGGCATTATGAAAGACCTGTATTTACGAAAAATAGAACAATATACAATGGAGGTAGAACAATTATGAGTACGCTCGAACAAAGCGCTCCGGCTCCGAAGAAGACCGGAGGAGTCAAGCAGGCCACACAGAAGTTCGGCCGGTTCCTCAGTGCCATGGTCATGCCGAATATCGGTGCATTTATTGCCTGGGGCTTCCTGACGGCACTCTTCATTGAAGCCGGATATCTGCCTAATGAAGATCTGGCTTCTCTTGTAGATCCCATGATTAAATACCTGCTTCCTCTGCTAATTGCCTACAGCGGCGGTAAAGCAATCCATGATCATCGCGGCGGTGTGCTTGGTGCCATTGCAGCGATGGGGGTTATTGTCGGTGCAGACATCCCGATGTTCATCGGTGCCATGATTATGGGCCCGCTCGCCGGTTATGTTATTAAGCAATTTGACAAGTATATTGGCAGCAAGACTCCTTCCGGATTCGAAATGCTCGTCAATAATTTCTCCGCAGGGATTATCGGTATGCTGCTGGCCATTGCCGGATTCTACGGCGTCGGTCCTGTGGTATCTGCCTTTACTGATTTACTGGCATCCGGAGTGGATGCAATTCTGGGCTGGGGATTGCTCCCGCTCGCATCGATCTTTATTGAGCCAGCCAAAATCCTGTTCTTGAACAACGCGATTAACCATGGCATACTCAGCCCGATCGGGATCCAGCAGGCTGGTGAGTTCGGTAAATCGATCATGTTCCTGCTCGAAGCGAATCCAGGTCCTGGTCTTGGACTGCTGCTGGCCTACTCGATCTTTGGCAAGGGCTCGATCAAAGGCTCTGCGCCAGGTGCAGCCATTATTCATTTCTTTGGCGGTATTCATGAAGTGTACTTCCCGTATGTCCTGATGAAGCCAATCATGTTTGTATCTGTCATCGTATCCGGTATGGCAGGGGTATTTACCTTCAGCCTGCTTGATGCAGGACTGATTGCAGCCGCTTCACCCGGCAGTATCATTGCTCTTATGCTCATGTCTCCAAAAGGAGGCTACATTCCGGTTATCGCAGGTGTGCTTGTAGCTACCGTGGTTTCCTTCCTGCTCTCCTCCCTCTTCCTTCGCAGATCTGCTGCGACAGACGAGGATCTTGACAAGGCAAAGGAAGCCGTATCGGATCTGAAGAACAGCAGTAAAGGCATCAGTACAAATGAAACGGCTGGTACTGCTGATCTGAGTAACAAAGCACACATTAACAAAATTATTTTTGCATGTGATGCAGGTATGGGATCAAGCGCAATGGGCGCTACTTCGTTCCGTAAAAAAGTGAAGAATGCAGGTCTACCTATTGAAGTTACCAACACGGCTATCGAAAATATTCCGCTGGATGCAGACCTTGTTGTCACGCAGCAGAATTTAACACCGAGAGCGAAGGCCAAAGCTCCAAATGCAATACACGTATCCATTGATAATTTTGTAAACAATCCGATTTACGATCAGCTGATTGAAGACTTGAAAGCAAAGGCTGAACAGCCTGACACTTCTCCTGTTCCGGAATACGCACAGGAGGATGTAACAGAAAGCCTGGATAAGACTTTCCCTGAGAATGCTGTGAATACAGAGAATAATGACGAAACCGATGGCAGCGGAGTGCTTCGCAAAGAAAATATCGTCCTCCAGCTTCCATCTGTAAGCAAAGAGGATGCAATCCGCCGCGCGGGTGAATCCCTCGTCTCCGCCGGATATGTGCAGCCGCATTACGTGGATGCCATGATTGAACGGGAAGGTGTAGCAACGACATATATTGGCAATGGTGTAGCGATCCCTCACGGTGTAGGTGAGGCGAAGAAGGAAATCAAGACGAGCGGAATCGTCATCCATCAGTATCCGGAAGGTGTCGAATTCGAAGGCGGCACGGCATATCTCGTCATCGGTATTGCTGGAGCAGGCCGTGAGCATCTGCAGATTCTTACCAAAATTGCTGAGGCTATCGAGGATGAATCTACCGTGACAAGACTGGCCAAAGTTACAGATCCAGACGAACTGTATAACACTTTCGGGGTATAAGACTTACATTAAACGCAATCTTCATATAAAGGCGGGAATAACAATGAAAAAAGCAATACAATTTGGGGCAGGTAATATCGGGCGCGGCTTTATCGGCGCCCTTCTCTCCCAGGCAGATTATCATGTCGTTTTTGCCGATATTAACGAAGAAATGATCAATGAATTGAACCACAAGAAGAGCTATCAGATCCACATCCTTGATCTGGAGCAAAGACAAGAGACGATTACCAATGTATCCGGCGTATTGTCCAATGGACCTGACATTGTAAATACGATTGAAGAAGCCGATATCATTACGACTGCAGTAGGTCCTAATGTGCTGAAGATCATCGCCTCAACCTTAGCTGCCGGTATTGAAGCACGCCGTGCTTCCGGACAAGGTACACTCAATATCATTGCCTGTGAAAATATGGTGGGTGCAAGCAGTCATCTGAAGGAACAGGTGTATACGCATCTGTCGGCTGAAGCAAGAGCTTATGCGGATGAGCATGTCGGCTTTGCCAACTGCTCCGTAGACCGGATCGTGCCTCCTTATGAGGGAGAGAACATACTAGATGTCGGCGTGGAATCCTTCTATGAATGGATCGTTGAAGAGCCTTCCCTCAAGGGGGAAACACCTCACATTCCAGGAATGAAGCTGACAGACAATCTGCTGGCTTATGTGCAGCGCAAGCTGTTCACCTTGAACACGGGGCATGCCATCACCGCTTATCTCGGTTTCCTGGCAGGAACAGACACGATCGAGGAGAGCATTAATAACGAAGCAATCCGTCCGGTCGTTCGCCAGGCGATGGAAGAAAGCGGCGAAGCTCTGATCAAGAAGCATGGATTTGATAAGGATGAGCATTACAAATACATCGACAAAATCGAGAACCGCTTCAAAAACCCATATATTCGGGATGAAGTCATCCGTGTAGGACGCGAACCGCTGCGCAAGCTAGGTAGAAATGACCGTCTCGTAGGTCCAGCCAACATGGCGATCGAATATGGGCTTCCGCATGAGGGGTTGCTGACCGGCATTGCTGCGGCCTTTCATTATGACAATCCGCAGGACCCGCAATCGCTTGAACTGCAAAGTCTGATCAAGTCCAAAGGAATTGAAGCTGCCATCACAGAAGTGACGGGAATTGCTTCTGGCAGTGAGGATCATCAGGCCATCCATAAGAAATATTTAGAACAAACCAAATAAGTTGTTATTAAGAACGCCCTTCTGAACTGTGGTTCAGGAGGGTTATTTTTATGATTACGCAGCTGGATATCCACTGTTTTTTGCATATCTCGCTTCTTTTGAACTATGGTAAACTGTTGAAAGAGCGGTATTACAATTATTGGAAGGGGTTTATTTCATTCATGCCTAAGATTCTCAGCTGTTATCCAGAAGGTAAATTGAAAGCGCTAACGATGAGTTATGATGACGGTGTCGTCTCAGACCGGCGTCTGGCCGCTGTTTTTAACGAAAATGGCATTAAAGGTACATTTCATATCAATTCAGGTATGTTCGGGGATACAAAATATCGTGCCCGTTTAACTGAGAAAGAAGCGCAGGAAGTCTATCAAGGTCATGAAGTCTCCGTACATACCGTAACTCACCCATCTATTGCCCGCTGTCCCAGAGAGCAGGTGCTCTATGAGATCATGGAGGACCGCAAAAACCTTGAAGCACTATTTGGTTATCCTGTCCGTGGCATGTCCTATCCTAACGGCTCCTATAGCCAGGAGATTATCGAGATGCTCCCTGTGTTCGGCATCGAATATGCACGTGTCGTACAGACGTCGGGCGGCTATCAGCTGCCGGAGAATTTTCTCGAATGGAAGGCGACCTGTCACCATAACCAGAACCTGATGCAGCATGCGGAGACTTTCGTTTCTCTACCGCGGAAGAACATTCACCTGATGTATGTCTGGGGCCACAGCTATGAATTTGATGATCAAGATAACTGGCATGTTATCGAGGAGTTCAGCAAATATATAGGTGGACGCGAGGACATCTGGTTTGCGACGAATATTGAAATCGTGGATTATGTGAAAGCATATAAGAGCTTAAGATTCTCGGCCGATCAGCATTTGGTGTATAATCCTTCTGCTGCGAGCGTATGGGTGCTGCTGGACGAACAGCCTGTTGAGATCAAGGGCGGCAGTATCACAACTCTATTCTAGTATTTGAGCCAATGACCTCTTCTCTATGCTCATCAAAGCTATACCTCGTTCTGAACCTCCTCCCCTTAAATAAAAGAATAAGGACATGCCGATGACAATATCGGCCCCTCCCCCTTCTCTTCCTTCCATGAACTTACCAAGCACAAGCGATGCCGTATAAATATAAACAAATCCAGACGATGCAACCACAAACTTCTATGTACGGCAGTTTATATTAAGTTTATTTACTTGTGCTAGAGTGAGAGCGATCAATTTAGGAGGGGGAATAACAGTTGAGAAGAATACTAAGTCCCATCACCGACTGGGTCTCAACCAAACGGGGGATGTGGATTACCATTGTGGTCTGGCTGGCAGCCATGATTGGCTTAAGCGCAGGCCCCATGCTGAGTGAGTACAAGGTGACCAACTTCCAGTCGCTCCCGGATGAAGCTCAATCCATCATAGCAGAGCAAAAATTAGCGGAAACGTTTCCTAATGAACAAGGAGCCCCAGGAATCCTCGTTTTTCATAACGAATCAGGGGTAATCGACGTTGATGAAGTGAGGCAGATTCTGAGTGGAATCATCTCGGCTAATATTGAAGGCGTCGATTCCATTGTCGATATCAGCGCATTGCCGGATCAGGCGCTGTCAGGCTTCACCTCGGAGGACGGATCCACCATGATCGTTCCTATGAGCCTGGAGGCTGGAATTGGCAACAGCCAATACTCAGAAATTAATGATGAAGCCTATGTAATCGGCAGTGAAATTGCCAAAGATCTTGACACCAAGTTTTATATCACCGGTCCCGCCGGAATTGCCGGCGATACCGTCAAGCTGTTTGAGCAGGCTGACCTCGTCTTGCTGCTTGCCACAATTGTTATCATCCTTATTTTGCTGATTGCCATTTACCGCTCTCCGCTTCTGGCCATCATTCCGCTGCTTGCTACGGTCATTGTATATCAAGTAGCGAATCAATCGATCGCTCTGATGGGTGCAGCCGGGCTGGAAATTAACAACTCGACGACCTCGATCATGAGCATCCTGCTGTTTGCGGCCGTAATCGACTACTCGCTGTTCGTATTCTCGCGCTATCGTGAGGAATTGAACAAATATGAAAGTAAATATACGGCGATGCAGCACGCCATGCGGGCAACGGGTGAACCCGTGTTTTTTGCAGGTGGTACTGTACTCGCAGCTATGCTCATTCTATTTTTCACGGATTTCCGCGATTATCAAAACTTTGCGCCTGTATTTGGGCTGGCCATGTTTATCATTATGCTGGCTTCCGTGACCCTGGTACCTGCCTTGTTTACGCTGTTCGGGCGTAAAGCTTTCTGGCCTAAGGCTCCTAAAATCGGGCAGGAGCATGAAATGAAGCACGGCATTTGGGGCCCGATCGCCAAGTTTGTCGTCAACAAGCCGCTGTTAACTGGCGGAATTGTCGCTGTCTTTATGGTAATTACGGCGCTGAATGTGTTTAACCTGAGATATGAATTTGACACGGTCAAGAAATTTCCCGTTGATTTACCTTCACGCGTAGGCTATGAAATCGTCGAAACGAAATACAACAAGGGCGAGCTTGCCCCTTCCACAATTCTGTTGGAATCCGAGGCTGCTCTGTCTGAGGATCAGATCAATCAATTTCTAGGGAAATTGGAGAACTACGAAGAGATTAACTCGGTTCGTACTTCTGGTGTCACGGAGGATACCACGGCTGCCAAGTTCAGTGTTGCTCTGACGATGAACCCCTACTCTACAGAGGCCATAGACTTTGTTGAAGAACTTCGCAGCCAATCCGAAGCAATCCTTAACGAATTATCCTTGCAGGGGGACGTTTACTTCGGCGGTGTCACAGCCAAACTAGTCGATGAACGGACTATAAACAATAGTGATATCGTTAGGGTCGTCATTCTGGAAACTATTCTGATTCTGGTACTTCTCATCGCATTAACTCGTTCGTTAAAAATGTCGATTTACATGATAGCGACCATTCTTATTTCTTATGTGTCTGCTCTGGGGCTTGGTCTATTCCTGGTGGATGTGCTGTTTGGATATGATGCAATCAGTACCCGGGTTCCCGTTTATGCGTTTATTTTCCTGGTGGCGCTCGGCATTGACTATAACATTATTTTGATTTCACGCTTTCTCGAAGAGAGAAAAACACGGAAAGTTAAAGATGCTCTCGAAGTAGCCATTCGCAATACCGGAGGCGTTATTTCCTCGGCAGGTGTCATATTGGCTGCAACGTTTGCCGCCCTGACGACGATGCCGATTGCCGATCTCTTTGTGTTCGGGTTTATAGTTGCGATTGGAATATTAATTGATACGTTTCTGGTAAGAGGTATGCTGCTGCCATCCTTAATCTTGTTCTTTGAAAAAGATAAGGATATGTAGCAACCCTCATCCTAAGCGCAGAAGGTATGGAGGGGATTCTCGTGAAAATTTTAGTCGTGGATGATGATTATGATATCCTGCAGCTCGTGACGATTCATCTAACCCGTGAAGGCTACGAGGTTATACAAGCCCAGAACGGACAGATTGCCCTTAAGCTGCTAGAGGAGACGGAGGTTAACCTGGCAATTGTGGATGTCATGATGCCCGGGATGGACGGCTTCTCCCTAACTAAAATTTTAACAAAAGAGCTGGAAATCCCCGTCATTCTTCTAACTGCAAAAGGACAGCTGGCCGATAAGGAGCAAGGGTTCAAATCGGGTACTGAGGATTATCTGGTGAAGCCGTTCGAGCCGAAGGAATTGCTGTTTCGGGTAGCTGTAGTTTTGCGGCGCTATGGCAGGGCCCTGGAAAGTATCCTGAAGGTCGGGAATGTAAAAATCAACCGAAACGATTTTGAAGTCGTGATTAATGAAGAAACGATTCTGTTTCCTCTAAAAGAGTTTGAGCTGCTGACGATGCTCGCAACCCGAGTTAACAAGGTTACACCCCGAACTCTTCTGCTCGATCAGGCGTGGGGCGAGGATTATGAGGGCAATGAGCAGACATTAAATACACATATGAACCGGATCCGCGAGCGGCTGAAGCGATATGGCGCTGCAATTGAAATTCAGACGATCCGCGGGGTCGGTTATAAGCTAGAGGCGACCGAATGAGAACCTTATACCGAGAGTTTATTTCAGCGATCCTGCTTATTCTAGGAATCAGTGTATTCATCGGATTTGTTCTGGCTAACATTGTTTACCTTGTATTCACCAAGGACGAAATGACCGAGCAAAATTTAGAGGTTGCCGAGCAAATTGTTTATGTTCTCGAAGAAATGCATGTGGAGTCCTCTTCCATCCGGCCCTATCTGCAGTCTGTTGGACAACTAGGCTATCAGATCTATCTTGTTGACCGAAATGGAAATGTCATTACCTTTGGCCAGCCCTTTGAAGAGAGCAGCCTGCCCGATCAGACGCTGGAGCGGGTACTGCAGGGGGAGAACTATATGGGCAAGGAAGGCTTTTGGAATCAGCTCTGGATGATGGGCCATTTCTCGAATGATATCAGAAACACGGTTGGTCTTCCCTTACAGATTGATGACCAGTCTTACGCATTGTTTATAAAGCCGAACAGCAAAATCTTGTTCTCTGATATTCATATGATGCTGGCCGGATTCATTGTTGCCATTGCCTTTGTAAGTGTGGTGGGTGTGATTATCATGACCAAGCGGCTTATTCACCCCATATCCGAATTATCGGAGGCGACCAAAGCGATTGCCAATGAAGATTTTACGTATACGCTGAAAATTAACCGGCAGGATGAGATTGGCCAGCTGGCCGATAACTTCCTGCGAATGCAGCAGCAGCTCATGCATAAT
The DNA here is from genome assembly GCF_028747985.1 of Paenibacillus urinalis. Classification (NCBI taxonomy): domain Bacteria; kingdom Bacillati; phylum Bacillota; class Bacilli; order Caryophanales; family Paenibacillaceae; genus Paenibacillus; species Paenibacillus urinalis. Next base: position 1,064,406 of record NZ_CP118108.1, on the reverse strand, counting down.
GATGTTGCAAGAAAATCCTTCATCAATAATGTGTCTCACGACTTTCAGTCCCCTTTGATGAATATTCAGGGATATGCGGAGCTGCTCCTCAATCCGAAAATGGATGAAAAGGAGCGGCTTCAATATGCAGGCATCGTCAATGATGAGGCCAGAAGATTATCCAATCTGACGAAGCAGCTTCTGCTGATTACGTCCCTGGATCAATCTGGCTACCCCATAAAGAAGAGCTGGATCCGGCTGGACTTGCAGATTAAGGAATCCATTAAGAAGCATCAATGGAGCCTGCAGGACAGGAACCTGACCATTTCATACAAGCTAGACGAAGTCATGTTCTTCTCGGACCCGGAGCTGCTTGCGACCGTATGGGACAATCTACTTACGAATGCTATTAAATATAATGAACCAAACGGACATATCTTTATTTCATGTAGTACAGATCAGGATCAGATTATACTCACTTTTCAGGACAGTGGTGTGGGCCTGTCAGAAGAGTCAGCCGGGCAGGTGTTCGAGCGTTTCTTCCGGGTGGATACGACTCGCAAAAGAGACGGGACGGGCCTTGGCTTGTCCATCGTGAAGGAGATCATTACGTTATTAAACGGAAGCATCACGCTTGAGAGCGAGCTGTCGAAGGGCTCCACCTTTACCGTGATATTTCAGAAGGAAGGAAATGATTAATAATTGGAGAAAATCTGGAGCATACGATTAATACGCTTTGCAGCGTTGTTCGGCATACTCGGGACCTTTATCGGGTCCCAAATGTCCGGCAGTATGGATTATTCCATGAGACCGATTCATGCTCACATATTGCTGGTAGGCTGGCTGTCCGTGTTTGCCTGGGGAATTTTTTATAAGGTATACAAAGTAAAATCTAAATTACTGGTCGCTGTCCACAGCTGGCTGGCTATGCTGGGCGCATTCGGCTTAACGTTCGGGATGTGGATGTACAATTTAAATCCGTTCCTATGGGACGAGACCCTAGTGATGATTCTCTTCATCGTAGGTGGTTCGCTTCTGCTGGTTGCGTTCTTGTTATTTGCCATCATTACTTTTCTAATAGAAAAAGAATAGAATAATAATGCAGCCCTGACGCTCTTAATGAGATCGCTGCTATTCTTTTGTAATAGGATAAGAACATACTTAACCTGATGTTATGAGAATAATCTTTATCCCCTGCAATTTTGCAGGGGATTTGTGTTTTCTGCAGAATGAATAATGTATTCAATTCCCCTTTACATACGAATCTAATCCACTCTACTGCCTGCATACGAATTCAGTGCCACTCTACTGCATACTCAACAAATTACAGAATCTCCTTGTTTACAGGTATATACATTAGGTCTTAAGTCATACTGATTCATAAGAGCGAAAATGATTTAATACTAAGTAAGCGATTTCAAAAATATATCTTCATTTTTCTCTCCCTTCTACCGACATAGTTATTATGAACTAAAGCATGCGCGAATGGAGGAATCCATATGATTCAAGAACTACGAAAGGCCGAACGAAAAAGATACAATGTACACTTATCTCTAACGGACGGATCTACTTATTCCGGTATCGTAAGTTTGAATATGGGTCAAATGAAGCTTAGGCTAAAATATCGTGGAGGCATCGTTACCGTTCCCTTCCATGAGATCAAGCACTGCTCGACACTCATCCCCATGTCAGTATAGCCGCTACACAAGATGCAGGTTATTGAATGAAGAAACAGCTCATTCTTAATGAGCTGTTTCTGTGGTCAGTTGACGATCCAACCGACAATGTTGAAAATTCCACATTCCACTCCAACGAAATGATCCAACTTGAAGCTGCAGTTATTCTGCCTAGCTCCCGATAAAAAATAGTGCAGCTGCCCCCACGGCGAGCAGTATGAACGACACAACTGCGGTCCACCTTCTATACTCTATGTATCGAATGACATACACTAACGCCATCACTACAAAGAACCATCCCAGTGAGAACCCCGGATTCATGAAACCAATAACCAGCATGATAAAAGCAAGCACAGTCAGCCCTGCCTCCAGCTTTGCCAGCATCGGATTACGCTCCTTCTTGTCCTTCGGATTAAAAATTCAAATCACCTCCTCAGCGAATTTCATGATGTCATTTATTGACCGTCGTATCTATTAAATACACTCGATCCTCAAATCCGCCACGTAGTTTTTGTTTCTCCACCCTTTTGTTCTCCAATGCTTCAGGTGTTGAGCCATGTACCTTTGACAATGCCCTAATGACTTCCAGTACATCTGCCAGTTCAGCAAGAGCCTCTTCATCATGATCTGTTGCATAGTATTCCTCTATCTCTTCCATAAGCTTGATTCTCAGCTCAGCTCTATATTGTTCGTGATCAAGCACTGTAATTCTGCAAGAATCCCCCTTCGAAGCTATAATCGTGGGAATTTGATCACGTACAAGCTTATTATACGTTTTTTTCTCTCCGGCAAAAAAAGCTTCTGATTGTCCTTCATTCCCCACGATCACTACTTCATTGTCTTTCTCTTCGCTAAATACCGATGAAGATTCTGAATCCCATGGAATTCCTTAAATCGTTCTCCATTTTTGTATAAATCAATTTTATAGGCCATGCTCGAGTCTCCCCTTATGCTGAAGAATGTAGATCACCCGTGATTAAATCCAATTATACCATTTCCACATAAGGCTTTTTACCTGCTTCAAGTAGTCTACAGCTTTAACAAAAAAACAACCGTTCCCGACAAGCAGTATAGCGTAAAAAAACCTGCTATATGCCCGAAGAACGGTTGTTTGTAAGCATCATGCTTTTGACACGAATGCCTAACGTCTCAGTACTTTACTCATCGCCTCAAGGAGAGTATGGGAAGCATCGCATTTATACTCCCAGAACATGATGCCCGCAAGCTCCTGTTCAATGACATACTCACACTTTGCTGTGATAGATTCCGGATCATCGTAAGAGATGAACGTGCTGCCGTTGAACAAATACGGTGCCTTCGCCTCGTCATCCCAGTATCTCGTGTATCCATCATTATTGATATAATCTGCTGACAACTCCGTATAATCCGGTCCATATCCTCCGGTCGTCGCTGCCATCTGGTGCAGACCGTTATTCCGCGCCGGAACCCCTGCCCACTTGCGGGAATAGAACGCAGCTCCAATGACGATCTTATCCATGGGAACGCCTGCCTTGTGGAACATGCTCACCGAAGCATCCGTGCTGATCCGGTACAAGTCCCCTGTCGCCGTATAAAGACTCGTGTGATGCCCGGTCAGCACTTGGAAGCCTCCGCGCATGTCATAAGTCATTAGCTGCACGTAATCAAGATAGGGCACGATGTGCTCCAGCTCCGTACCGTCAATATAATATTGATCCGCACCGGCAGCAATGCTTAGCATGTAATGCCTGTTCTCCTGTTCACCCAGCTGATCCAGCTCTTCCCTGATCGTACTCAGCAGCTGCGTGAAGTTCTGCTTGTCCATGGGAGAGGCAGCAATGCCTGCCTGACCATAACAAGGGTATTCCCAGTCCAGATCTATGCCGTCCAGCGAGTAGCTCTTCACGACGCGGGCTGCTGATACTGCCAGCTTCAGCCTGCCTTCCTCGGTTGCTGCTGCTTCAGAGAAGCCGCCGCTGCTCCACCCGCCTACCGACAGAATGATCTTCAGATCAGGATGCTTCTCCTTAATGACCGGGATCTGTTTCATATGTAGCAGATGGCTGGTCTGAATCACGCCCTCCTGAATGACGCCAAAAGCAATATTAATGTGCGTCATCCGGCACAGATCCGTTTCCGTGACTTTATCCAGATCTTGATGACTGACATATCCGATGATCCATTTGTTGTTCATTTTCGCTTATCCTCCCGTCTGCTTCACTTCGCGAAGCTGCCGGTTCAGCTGAGAGCTGACCTGAATGGCTTCCCTTACGGCACCGATGCGATAGCCGGACGAAGCATAACGAATCTGACTTGCTTCATCCAGTACGACTAGATGGGGATACCCGGATTCTATGGCAGAAGGAGTTCGGAACAGCTCGGGCAATGAAGAAGGATCACCTTCAGCTATATGAACCTGTCTTGGAAGCTTCTCCAATTGCTCATTTCTCAATTTCATTTGGTTCCCCGTAGAGCCGGTGATTAATACGATTGAAATATTTCGTTCCGCCAGCTCCACCTTAAGATCGATCAGCTCTTTAATTAAGTGCATGGTCGGTTCTCTCTCAGGCTCAATCCAGGCAGCAAGGATGCCTCGATCCGTATCAGGCAGCTGCTTATTAGGCATAGCGGTTGCTGTACCATCCTGCAAACTCAGTGGAACATTACTGTTTACCGTCCCCAGAACGGGGATCTCTTCCTCACTGCTGCGGAAGGTGATATTAGCTTGGGTTTCCTTGCCTTCCTCCACTTCAAAGTAAGTACATCTTGCTCTCACAGTACCGTCTTTGAGACGAACTCCGGTAACCATACGGTAGTGGCCTGCTTCGACTTCCAGTGGCTCTGCAAACCAGTCCTTCTCGCCAAACGGAAAATGCAGAGTCACATATTTCCCTTGAACAAGCCGAGCGATAGAAACATTCTCATAATAAGCAGCTCCTGTCGTACCTTCTGGTGTCTCTCCCAGCTCAAGGCGCAAGGAACCCGTTCGCTCGTTCACCTCATCGTTACTGCCTAGATCCGCATAGATCCAGCTTCCCTTTTGCCAATACTGCGGTTTTCGCTCGTTCGGATGCAGACGAGAAGGAATTCCGAAGCTGCGGCACATGGCAACAAACAGGATAGCGAGAGAGTCCTCATCACCGGCCATCAAGCGGTAAGTCCCAGCGACTGTACCTTTACCTTTCAGATTCGGCAGATGTTCTGAATACAGATACTGTTCTTGCAGCTGTTCGGCCAGAAGCTCAGGCCGTTCTATAATGGAGGCTTGTTCATCCCGGCTATAGGCAGTCTGGAACTGCTCTCTGTATAGACCAAGCATCTCATAAGCTACACGCGGACAGAGCACATAAGGAATGAACAAGCTGTCAGGCAGCATATTTCGTAGCGGGAGAGCCCTTCTCAAATGTTCGTGAAGCACAGGACGAAATGTATCAATTAAATCCTTGCTATTCAGCGACTCCAGTAGAATAAGGGGCCACTCTCCATTCTCAGGAGAGCTTTCCTTGAGAAATTCCGCGATTTCGTGACTGTTGCCGCGAGCCTTCTGCATGACTTCCCACACTCTTGCCTCTGGTAAACCCAGCTGCTCAGCGAGATTTCTACTCTCGGCCGGGGAGACAAAGCTGCCTTCAAATGCTGCACGAATAGCAGCACCTTCCTTCATTCGTTCCTGATGCATGGATTCCGCCTGCTCCGTCAGCTCCGGGAGCACCTCGCCTTCCAGCTCAGGAGGAGGAACCATATCCAGATCCATAACGCCGCTCTCTTGTACCTGCGGATCAGAAAGATTCAGTATCAGCTCTACCTTGTCCGTCTCGGCAACACTCACCTTGCGCTCCTGCCAGTGATTCTGGTATACAGCACGAATCAGCAGGTCTCCGTAACCTGTCTTGAAGAAGACTTCCCCTCTCTCATCTGTTGTAAGCTCTGCAATCGGATAAAACTCCGCCATGTTATATAATTCAAACCGTACCTCCGCACCCTGCACGGCCATTCCATCCTGATCCTTGACTGTAACCGCGAGCTCCTTCGCAGGAGCATAGTTCTTAAGAAGATTCAACTCCGTAAACCACGGCTTGGCTATCGTAATATCCTCTGATCCATGGTAGCTGCCCAGCACCCTTGTGTTCATCAGCATTGAGCGTCGTGCCGGCGGTGTAAACCATCCTTGATTAAGGCGTGCTTCCGGTTCGCATGCACCAATATAATACCAAGTGCCATCCGCCCAAGCTTCTACCCAGGCATGATTATCATCACAATGGGCCCACCTCGGCGTATATACCTGACGAGCAGGGATGCCGATACTTCGCAGGGCAGTAACGGCAAGCGTAGATTCTTCACCGCACCTCCCCCGCGCACTTCGAATCATAGTCAGCGGCGAAGCGGTTCTCAGATCGCTGCCGATATAAGTTGCTTTTTCGTAGCACCAGTAATTGGTTTCTAGAATGGCGTCTTTCATGGATAATGAACGGGTACGATCCGCAAGCTCTGCATAAAATAGGTCCCGGCAATCCTCGATATTCTCGGTATTCACCCGCGCCGGCAGCACAAAATGCAGAAATATTTCATCAGGGACCTGCATCCCCCACGGAACCTCTTGCCGGATTCGTAATACGGACCGTACATGACTTAGAAACACCGAGCCTGGAACATCTGCAAGATCCTGCAGCGGGCTGTATGCATACACATACTTCAGCGCCCATTCCTCTTCTAAAGACATCGGCTCCTGAAAAACAGCAAATATCTCATCCGCTCTGGTTCTGACAAGCTGCTGCTTCATACGAAGCTGTTTCTCCATATCCTGCATTCTCTCAGGTGTAAGTGAAAATACCGAGGTATGTGTATTCATATCCGATAACTCTCCTTCCACAGTTTACCGTCCTCACGAATAATCCACGTGCCGCTTCCGTCTGCTGCCGCAGTCGTAATTTGGAACAAACGCTCCCCTGCATAAACCTCTGGATCGATCACCAGCTCCGAGGACCAGCCAAGCCGTGTTAAATCCTCCGTATAGCTCCCCGTCTGTTCTGCGAAATTACGCTGCAGGTAGTAGAGCTTTCTCAGCTCCCACTTTATTCGTTCATCCTCAGAGATACAGAACGCATCTGGACCCTCATCATCTGCAAATACGACATATCCCCACAGCTCAGGATAATGCATATTGATCAGTCCCATAGGGGACCAGACCCAGTTATCCTCCGGGTAAGGCTTGCCCGTATCCGGATGAATCACTTTGCGGTAAGCTCCATCAACAACCTCTGTCTTCCACTCCACCCTGGAGAAATTTACTCTCCAGAACTCACCTGGCAGCGGAGCGCGGTGTTCCTTCGCACATTCCTTCAGACTGGTCCAAGGTATAGCCACTTCAACAGACCATTTGCGGTTAACTGCCTCCGGATTATTGAGCTGGCCGTCAATATGCACCGCAGTTTTCAGCCCTTTCATGTCCCAACTGTCCAGTGGAGGGCCACCGTCTCGATAAGGCTTGATAAGGAGCAAATCCCACACCGTATTCAGAGCATTGATCTCAAACTCATAGTACCCGTGACTGTCTCCATCCGGATCAATAAAAATCTCGAAGTCATTGTCATAGAAGATCACCGAGTCACGTTCTGTCAGCGTAGCCCAGATGCTGTCCTCCCAGAGCTCAGCCCCTACATAAAAATAGTCATCGTCCCATAGCATCTTCACTCGTGTATCTTGCCTTGGCTGGGGACGGATATCGCCTTCAATATCGACAAACTTATCCGTCCACGCTGCTCTGTCCCAGAATGGCTTGTCGAGTCTTCCGTCAAGTGTTGCCTCCCCCTTCGCACGCTGGCAAATATAATGCTTCGGTTCATACGCTCCGATCTGAGGGACAGGTACCCCGCTTAGGCTCATGATGTCCCCTCCTCATCCAAAATTCCATCCTGCCAGGCCTGATAGATAAATTGTGAGAACAGACTGTTCGACCAGGCGAACCAGGATCTCGTATAATTGTGCGGATCATCGGCATGAAAGCCTTCGTGCATATATCCCGTATCCGCATCTGTTGCTTCCAGCATTTGTATAAGGGTCAGCTTCTCTTCAGCAGACCCCGCAGTGATTCCCTGCATAGACAGCGCCATATGCCAAATAAATCGGTCTGGCGTATGCGGGCTTCCTATCCCCCGTGCATGACTCCCTTCATAATAGAACGGGTTCTCCTTAGAGAGGGCGAACCGGCGTGTATTCTGATAAATCCGATCATCTGCAGTGCAGTATCCAAGATAAGGGATAGATAAGAGCCCCGGTGTGCCTGCATCATCCATCAGACAGTAGTTCCCGTATCCGTCTGTCTCATAGGCGTAGATCGGGCCGAATTCCGGATGGCGGTAAATACCGTATAGAGAAATGCCGCGGTCAATTTCGGCTTCCAGCTGTTTGAGCTCCTGTACAAAATGATTATCCCTGTAAATCCGTTCTGCCATTTCCTGCATATAGCGGAGCACCACAACCGCAAACATATTTCCGGGAATGTTATAGTGAAAATCACAGGCATCATCACTGGAGCGGAATCCAGACCATACCATCCCTGTATAGTTGACCGGCATACCGAGTCCCTCATTTGCGAGCGTATCTTCAGATATCCCGTTATGACGCATGAATCGATAGGGAGATCTCGCTTCATGATGCTGCTCGGTCCGGAAGAGATCATATATAATCCGCATCGCCGACTTGAACTCAGCATTATAGACCGCCGTATCTCCTGTCTCTTGCCAATAACGATAGGCAAGACGCATCGGGAAGCAGAGTGAATCAATCTCGAATTTGCGTTCCCACACCCATGGGGACATTTCGGTTACGTCAGCTGTGTTCCAATGCCAATCGCTTGCTGATTCATTAAATGCATTGGCATATGGGTCCAGATGAATATACTCGACATGCTTCTTAATGAGACCGCTTATTATTCTTCGAAGATCGGCATCCTCCTTCGCGAAGGGTACATAATGAATGACCTGTTCGACTGAATCCCGAAGCCATGATGCCGGTATGTCTCCCGTTATAACAAATGTCGTCCCGTCATCCATCAGCTTGACCGTTGTCTCCAATGTATTCGGGAAACAATTTCGAAACAGCCTGGAGAGCTTGGGCCTGTGGGAGAGCGCCTGCTCCGCCTCACCCAGCACCTGCTGGATAACTTCAGGCAGCGGAATTTTTGGAATGTGTATGCTTGGTAGTTGAAAAGAATCCATGAAAGTATAAAGCTCCTTTCTCGACCGTATCGTGAGGTATCTTAACCATGCAGCCCTAGTACCGCTCACCCATTTAGTTATGAGTGACCACCGCACCAGAACCGCCGTACATTTCAACTTCTTCATCGAACTCCAGCTTGACGACGGTAGTCAGCTCATGCGTATCCTCATGTGTCAGATGAATCCAGGTTGTACCCGGAATTTGAAACCACGGAACTCCGCCATGAATTTCGTACGTCAGCTCCTTGCCCGAATGGAGCACCGATGCCTTCTTAATTTTGTTACACAGCCCTTTGAGACAAATACTGCCCTTCGGATCTCCATGCACAAATAAGTAAAGCGTCTTACGATCTGCGGAGAGCGTACTCCCTTCACCGTAGTAACGGCTCATAATTCCTTCCCTTGTCCCGTATACTGCTTCCTCATGAGCTCTGATCCACTTCCCAAGCCCGAGCAAAATAGCTTCCTGTCTGTCGTCAATGTTACCGTCTTCTCTTGGTCCAATACCCAGCAGCATATTACCGCCCATCGAGATACAGTCGCAGAACATACGGACAATCTGATGCAGTGATTTGTAATGCTGATCCGTCGGCACATAACCCCAGGAGGTATTGATCGTCGTACAGAATTCCCACGGTCCTTCCGGACGCGTAATCGGCAGCCCTTGCTCCGGAGTCTTATAATCTCCGTGTCCCGCAAGGCGTGAATTGATAATGACATCGGGCTGCAGGGATTTCAGGTAATGCTTGAATGCAGGAAGATTCCACTGCTCCGCACTCCGTTCCCAATCCCCGTCAAACCACAGCAGGTCTACCTGGCCATATCCGGTAAGCAGCTCTTCAAGCTGATGATTGTTGAACTCAAGAAATTGGCTCCACTTCGCCTCGTCCTGAATTCCGTTTACCGGATAAGAATACTTATTCACAGAAGCCTTGTCCTCTGGCACCTTGCCCCCTTCATATACACTTGGATAATCCGGATGAGACCAGTCGATCAGCGAATAGTAGAGTCCTAGCTTTAGTCCCTTGGCCGTAATGGCATCCGAATATTCCCTTACAATGTCGCGATGCGCAGGCGTGCTCTTCACCGTATTGAGGTCACTGTACTGTGTGTCCCACAGGGCTACACCATCATGATGCTTAGTAGTGAGCACCGCATACTTCGCTCCCGATTGTTCGATGAGATCAGCCCAAGCCTCGGCATTAAACTGGGAGGCTGTAAAGCCGTCCAGCTGCTTCATATAGTCGTCGTAAGTCATTCGTCCGTTATAAAAGGACCACGATTCCGCAACTCCGTCTACCGCATAAATTCCATAGTGAATAAAGATTCCCAGCTTCGCATCCTCAAACCACTTCTGCATATGGATCTGCACCTCTCGATTTATGAGATTCTGAATACATGAGCGATCGGTGCGGCACCGGTCAGCTCGCCTTCCGGCAATTCAACTTCAATCCCTTCCCCTGTCTTCGTAAACTGGATCTCCTCAGCTCCCGCCACCAGATCAACCCGGGCAACATCCTGATTATTTAGTGGCAGCACCACCGTGGGTTTAACCTCCTGTTTCTCATCCTCATAGAGATAAAAAGCATAGGTCTGCTCATTTTTTTGCGTAAAATGAATATTACCGATCGAATAGGGCTCACAGACCCTTGTTCCATATATGGATTCGCCGTAAGCCTTCAGCCATGTCCCCATGCCCTCAATCCGGGAGATGGCTGTTCTGGACAATCGGCCGTCTGGCTGAGGTCCGACATTCAGAGCCAGATTTCCTCCCTTTGCAACAATCTCAATCAGCATATGAATCAGCTGCCGTACGGTTTTGTAGTCATCGTCGTAGCGGTAAGAAAAGGAGGTTCCCATCGTTATACAGCTCTCCCAAGGCACATGAAGTGCACGTTCCGGCATCGTCTGCTCTGGTGTGATCAGGTTCTCGTATGGTCCCCCCACCGTTCGATCTGCAGATAGTAGCCAAGGCTGTAATTGACGGGCCTTCTCCACCACTTCGCCGATGCGGATATTTTGAACCCTGTAATCGTTAACCCATCCGGCATCCAGCCATAGAACATCGATTCGTCCGTAGTCTGTCATCAGCTCCATAATCTGCTCATGCGTAAACTGTACAAATTCCTCCCATAGCCAAGGGTACTCCTTGGGGTTATAGCTCGGACCACGGGATGTCTTGATGCCTCTCTCCATGCCTTCCGTCCAATAATAAGGAGAATGCCAGTCTGCCTTGGAGAAATAAGCCGAGATTCCAAGCCCTCGCGCACGGAATGCCTCAAATAGATGCTTGGTAATATCCGCATACTGATGCCTTGAGAAGGGACAATCTCTCCCAGTAATCCGATATTCGGTTGTACGGGTATTCCACATACAGAACCCATCATGATGCTTCGTTGTAAAGTTCAAATATTTAAATCCATTATTTGCGGCCAGCTCTGCCCATTTCTCTGGTTCAAAACGAATCGGGTTGAAGGTTTTGTTCAGTTCGAAATACTCCCGTTTCATCTCTTCACCGTCAATATCCCAATCAATATCGGCACGAGACCAATCTGCATCCTCATCACTAAGAGCCCAAGACTCCACAATGCCAATCTGAGAATAAGGACCCCAGTGCATCATCAGTCCGAGCTTCTGATCCTTGAACCATTCCAAACGTTCCAGCAATAACGGATCTTCAGGCTTGACCCACTTATCCTCGCTGCTGTAATTATGAACGCCCTGCTCTACGGCAGGTGAAGCTTCTGTCTGCGTCTGATCTTGACTCATCATGTATTCCTCCTATTTAGCGAGATTTGTATGTCCAAATCTTTTTTTTATTGCTATCATGTATAAGAAATGACCATTTCATAGGAAAAGGAGGCGGCATTTCACCTTGAGAATGGACTATTTCAAATCCAAGCTGTTTCTGAAGTACATCCTGTCCTATCTGTTCATTCTGTTAATCCCTCTCGTACTCATGACTGTGTTTATTTATGAAAATGCTGTAGAAACCCTCCGTACTGAAATTGAAAGCTCTCGTCTTGCCCAACTCTCTCAAACGAAAGTAACCATTGATGGCCGAATGAAAGAGCTCAGTGACATTGCTTCACGGATCTCTTATGACGATCGGCTCTCGTCTTATCGTGTGAACAATACACGTACCAGCCCGGAAGCGATTCGCGCTCTGGATCAATACAAGGCGACCAGTTCCATGATTGATGAAATTCATTTATACTTCCACAACGACAAACGCATATACTCCAGCAAGGGTCTGACTGACTTTGAAGTATTTGCAGACAACTTCAGCTTTGCAAGCTGGGACAAGCCGTCCTTGTATCGTGATCTGAATGAAGTGAAGCATCCGACGGTAAGACCTGCTGACCTGGTAACCAGGATCGGAGGTGTGCAGGATCGCAAGCTGGCCTTTCTCATTCCGATTACACCCAACAGTCTTAATCCTCATGCCACCGTTATGTACTTCATTAAGGAGGCAGAGATAACGAATCTGATCGACTCGATCCTTGGCAACTATCAAGGTCTCACCTTCGTTCTGGATGCAGAAGGCCAAGTACTGGCTGCGAATCGTCAAGGTGATACCCTGAGCCAGGAAGCTTCACAAATCTTGTTTAAAGAAACGGCTCCAGGCATCCATGAACAAACACTGGATGGAAAAGAGCATTCCATTGTATCCGTTCAATCCGAATCCAATGGATGGACTTATATGACGGTCATGCCGAGCTCCCAGTTCTTCAGCAGTGTGATCGATGTCCGCAGCGTCATGATTATGATCAGTGCGCTCGTGCTGCTAATCGGAGCTGTCATCGCGCTTGTTCTGGCACGAATGCAGTATCGTCCGATCTCGTCGCTGGTCGAATTCGCATCCTCACGTTATCCTGAGACTCAGAATAATGGAAAGCACAGCTACCGTAACGAGCTGGAACGGATTCGCTCTGCCCTGCAGGATTACAGCTCCCGCATGGATATCCAGGAGCCTTTTGCCCGGAATCACTATCTGTCCACACTCATAAAGGTTGGAAATACCGAGCATCTGTCTCCTGAACTTACGCAGCTGTTTGATCTTAATCTAAATAAACAAAGTCTGTTCGTGATGGTTATCGGCTGGAATGAAGCTAAGCCCTCTAATATGGATCATCGCAGCCGTATTATTCATCACCTGGCTCGCTTTGAACTGCCCGAGCTGCAGGCAACGGGTTATGGAGTAGAACTGACGCAGCTGGATCAATTCGCTATTATTATTAATTTTGATACCGTCGAAGCACTGGATGAACTGGCGCAAATGAAGCAGATTACTGAACAAATACGCAGCATGCTGATGAATACATTTGCCATAACACCTATGATCGGTACAGGCAGCTGTTACCATCATCTTCATGAGCTGAATCAATCTTATATCGAGGCTTGCTCTGCCTTTGATCTACTCGTTCCAGGGGAATTCGGGTCTGTAGCGCTGTTTGCAGACTTGTCGAAGACACCAAGTCATTCCTTCTGGATACCGAATCATGTTCAGCTCAAGCTCACACAGAGCCTTAAGCAGGGCAACTATGAGATTGCTTCCCAGATGATCCGCTCGTCAGTGGACAGTCTTACGACTTCCAAGCTGCCAGCCCTTCTCGTTCGCTGCATCAGCTTTGATCTATTGAACACCATATTAAAGACCGCTACTGAACTCGGAGAGCATCATATGCTGCAAAGAATCGCACCAGGCATGGTATTCAGCAGCTCACTTAAGGAGCTGGAATCTGTTCTGCTCTCTCTTGCCTCCCAGGTCTGTACCGAGGTGGAACAGGATTCGAAACAGGAAGAACAGTCCTTAATTGACCGAATTATTGAGTATATCGATACTCACTTTACAGATCACAACTTGAGCCTGGATACGATTTCCTGTGAATTTGAAATCTCACCATCCCATGTCAGCCGTTCATTCAAGGACAAGACAGGCATCAATTTCGTTCAGTACATTTGGCAGAAACGGCTCGATCGAATGATCCATCAGCTGAAGACAACCGATACACCGCTGAAGGATCTCATTCAGGAGGTCGGTTATCTGGATACACCGAACTTTATCCGTAAATTCAAGAAGGAAACCGGGCTAACGCCAGGACAATATCGCAAGAGCACCGCAATACCGCTAATGATGAAGAAAGCGGATCCGCCAGCTAGTGTGCGAAAAAAGCCAACATCCGTAAACTACGGTCTTTCGTAGAGGATGCTGGCTTTCTTCTTTTTTCACACTAGAGCAAGAGAATCGGTTTTATTGTCCTGCAGCATTCCATGTATCGTATACTTCCTGATAAATCTCCTGGATGCGCTCCCCGCCCATCTTCTTCACCTGCTCCACGTAGCTGTCCCAATTGGACATAGGCTCTTCCCCGGTTACAAACTTTGCTTCCATTTGTGTTACATACGTGTTGAGGTCGGAGAGAAGTGCTGAGGCTTCATCCTGCTGCTCATTCGTCAAGTAAGCATTCGGAAAAGGTGCTTTACCGATTGGTACGAGCTTCTCCTCATTCTCCTTGGCAATCCAATCATCAAAATCTGTTCTAAGGCCATTGGTCAGCTCAGGAGTGTTATATCCAGGAGTCAGCATGCCAAAGTTTGGCGTAATCGTCCCTCTGTACTCCTCGCGATCTCCACCGCCTGGAACAGGAAGCCACTCTTTTTCATACGTATCCTTATTGGTATACTTCCACAGTGTTCCTTCAGGGCCTTGGTTGAACAAGGTCTGCCCTTCAATCGTATACAGGTAGTCAATCCAGCGCATAGTCGCTTCCGGATGCTCATTCACACTCGTAATCGCAAAGGTTCCGTTAGCAGACAGTCCTGGATGCATTCCATAGACTGGAGAGCCCTCAATCTCGCTCGCAACCGGAGTCATCAGCGGATTATTCATCGCGTCATTCGGATCTCCGCCCAGGGTGAAGTAGGAGTAGTAATCATTAAAGACCGCAATCTGATTATTTTCTCCTTTGGCTTTCTTCTGCTCAGGCGTCTGAGAGAAGGTCTCATGATCCAGCAGTTCCTCTTCCCATAGGCGGTTCATGAATTCCAAATAACCCTTGTAGCCTTCCTGCATCGGACTATAAAAAACTTGATCCTGCTTATCTACATAAACGACCGGATCATACATGCCCCAGAAGCCTAGGAAGTACATCCGCAGATCATCCAGCTTGACCGACGTCAGCGGAATTTCGTCAGCCTGACCGTTGCCGTTCGGATCCTCTGTCTTCACTCTTTTCAGAAATTCATACAGCTCCTCTGTTGTTCCCGGAAGCTTGTCTACACCAAGTGCTTCCAGCATTTTGCCGTTATACCACATTGGACTGCGGTACCAGACAGCAGCACTGTCGATGAATGGGAGGGCGTATATATGTCCATCAGGTGTTGTAAAGGATTTGCGAATGTCGGGATTCTCATCGAACAACTTCTTAATGTTCGGTGCATAACCCCCATCAATGTAAGGCTCGAGCGGGATAAGAGAACCTTGAGTCCCGTAAGTCACTTGCTCTGCCGGTGTGAGATCTGCTGCGTACAGAACATCTGGCAGATCACCACTCGCAAATACAAGGTTCTTCTTCGTTGCGAAGCTGTCAATCGGTGTAAGCTGATATTCGAACTTAATGTTCGTGAGCTTCTCTGCTTCCTGCAGAACCGGCATATTGCTCCAGTCCGCTACACCAGCATCCTGGGACATCATGGTCATCGTGATCGGCTCGTCCACAATCGGAAAGCCTTCCTTCTTAACACCAGTCTCCTCCGGGGTACCGGGCTCCGCCGTCTCGCCTGATTCAGATGGTGAGGTTCCGCATGCGGCAAGCATGCTTGCGGAAAGGATCAAACTGAGAAGAACCGCTGACTTCTTACGAACTCTCTTCATGACAACAACTCCCTTTTCTGATGGTTTATATGGTAACGATCAGCCCTTTACGGAGCCAATCATAACACCCTGTACAAAATAGCGTTGCAAGAATGGATAGATAATGATGACCGGCAGCGTAGAGACGATGATAACGGCATAGCGGACAAGTGCTGCTACCTCCGCTTTGTTATTGAGCGCTGTAGCGGATGTGCTGTCCATCATGCCAGAGCCTTGGGCCGACATTTCCTGCAGAACGAGAATCTGTCTTAACACGAGCTGCAGTGGATATTTATCTGAATCATTGAAATAGATCATGGCGGAGAAGTAGCTGTTCCAGTGTCCTACCCCATAGAAGAGCGCCATGACGGCAATGATTGGCATCGAGAGCGGTAATATAATCTTGAAAAACAGCTTCAAATTTGAGCATCCGTCGATTTGAGCTGCTTCATGAAGCTCGCCTGGGATCGTCCCCTGGAAGAAGGTGCGGGAGACAATAATGTTCCATACCGACGCAGCGGAAGGAAGTATCAGCGCCCACATGCTGTTGATCATGCCCAGTTCCTTGATCAGCAGATAGGTTGGCACCAGGCCTCCTCCGAAGAACATCGTGACCATGAACATCCCCATAAAAAAGTTTCTTCCTACAAAATCTCTTCTGCTGAGTGCATAAGCTGCAGGTATAGTGACCATCAGATTCACCGTAGTACCGACTACGGTATATAGAATGGTGTTTGCGTAACCTGACCAGATTCGTGTATCCTGAAACACGCGCTGATACCCCTCAAAGGTAATATCTTTGGGAAAGAGCCACATCGCTCCGGAAGCAACGGCTTTTGGATTACTGATCGAAGCACTGATCATATAGACCAGCGGATAAGCGACAACAAGGAATGCAATCGTGACATAGAGATAATTTAGTGCCAGAAAAATTTTGTCTTGTCTCGTTTCTTTAATACCGGTTAGCATTGTCCAGCCCCCTCCTCTACCACAGACTATTCTCACTTGTCCTGCGAGCGATCTGATTGACCACAATGAGCAAAATGGCATTGATTACAGAATTGAACAGCCCGACAGCCGTTGAGAAACTATACTGCGCATTCTCAAGACCTGAACGATATACAAAGGTGGAAATAACATCCGAGGATTCCATATTCAGCGGATTCTGCATGAGGAGAATCTTCTCAAAGCCGACACCGAGCAGACTTCCCATGTTGAGAATGAGCAGAATGGTCATCGTTGGCAACAGTACAGGAATGTTAATGTTCCATATGCGCTGCAGCCTGTTCGCCCCATCAATGATAGCTGCCTCATGAAGACCGGGATCTGCAGCTGACAATGCAGCCAGATAGATGATCGTTCCCCACCCGGCACTCTGCCATACTCCCGACAGTACATAGACCGTCTTAAACCAGGCTGGACTTGTCAGAAAGGCTGGAGCATCAAAACCAAGCCATTCAATAAAATGAATAAGAATCCCCGTTGAAGGTGAAAGGAATGAGATAATCATCCCGACCATAACGACCATGGAGATGAAATGAGGTGCGTAAGTGATGGTCTGGGCGAGCTTCTTGAAGCGCTTATGCTTCAGTTCATTGAATGCCAGCGCCAGAATAATCGGGATTGGGAAGCCAACAGCCAGCTCATATAAACTGATCGTCAGCGTATTCCACATTAAATCCCAGAAATAATAAGAATCAAAGAATCGAATAAAGTGATCAAAGCCGATCCAAGGGCTGCCGAATATCCCGCGAACCGGATTGTAATTCTTGAACGCGATCTGGATGCCGTACATCGGTCCGTAATGGAATATAAGAAAATACAAAAATGCCGGTGCAATAAACAAATACAGCTCCCAGTTTCTCCAGATCTTCTGCCATTGCTTTCTGCTGCTTTTTGGTTTCGACATGGTCTGTTGTCTTCTGACCGTCTTGATCTCCTGCACACAGGTTCGCCTCCTTCTGTCATCACTCATCTTGGTCTTGCGCCAGGGGCAAGCCTCCAAATACAAATCCTGCTATGTCAGTTTTGTTGGCGCAGCTTTAGGATAACGATAGTGGATAACGCATCATTTCGTAAACATGTCATTTTGGCACATGGCAAAAGCGTTGATATATCAAGGTTTTTTCAGGTTGTGACCAATCATTTACAATTCAAAAATGTGTTATTTTCGCACAAAAGAAAGCGTATACATATGTAAAAACGGAAAAATACCAATAGAAAATGACCGTCTATTTTGATCTAACTTTACATATATTTTACTTCATTTTATTTGTAAGCGATTTTACGGTGTAAAAGTAAGTGACATTCGTACTTAAAAAAACAAAAAAATATCTTCGGCCCGTAATTAACTTAACATGACCGAAGATACTGTCCAAGACTATTTTATTTTTATCGTCTTAATTTCATAGGGCCGGAAGCTGAGATCAATGACTCGCTCCTGATGATTCAGCACACTCCGTTCTTTCTCCAGTGCATCGGATTCAAACACCTTGCTCAGCTTGCCAGGCCAGTTAAGACTTGCCTGTCCACTTCCACCAGAAGCTTCATACATTCTGACAATCCAGCCTGTACCGTCTTCTGCCGGTTTGAGTGTATCCAGAATGACATGCTGACTATGAAATGGAAGCAAAGAATATACTTCTGGCAAAGTTCCTGAAGAATTAGGGCGTGCCTTACTCACCTGAATATCGGTATTCAGCTCCGCTGCCTTGCGAAGGGTTCCTGCCTGCTGCCAGCTTCCTTGATGCGGATATAGCGAGTAAGTAAAGCTATGCTCTCCCAAATCCGCTGTGAGATCCGGCCACTTCGGAGCTCGCAAGAGAGATAAACGAATCGTGCTCTCCTGAATGTCATATCCGTATTTGCAGTCGTTCAGCAGGCTGACGCCGTATCCATGCTCTGACAGATCAACGAAGCGATGTCCGCACACCTCGAACTGTGCTTGTTCCCAGCTCGTATTCCGATGAACTGAACGCTCAATGGTGCCGAAAGGAATCTCGAATACCGCCTTGTTTGTCACGACTTGCACTGGGAACGCAGCCTTAAGCAGCTTATGCGCTTCATTCCATTCCACATGGGTCTTGAAGTCAATACGCTTGTCGTGATGATAAAAAATAACGTCCTGCCAAATCGTCGACTGGCTCAGCTTCCAAGTGAACCGGAATATGTCCTGTACCTTGCCATGACTGAGCAGCTGTCGATGGACTAGGATCGGATCATCCGCCTTCTGCTGTTCATACCGAGGATCAATATCCCAAGCATCCCAATAGGTCGGCCGGTCGTGATACAGCTCCAATCGGTTGATCTGCTCTCCTGGCCTTACAATTTCACGTGCGGCTTCCTTATCCCATAGACTTGTTATTTCTCCATTTGCTCCAAATGTCACGGAATAATAGGTCGTTTCCCACTGATCAGGGAATTCTGCGGGTGGAGACGATGCCTGTTCCTGAGCAAGGTCGCTCCCGTTCACGATTTCCTTCTCTTTTAACCAAATGGTTCGATAACCAAAGGCTGGAATATCCTTCACAAGCACATGTAGACGCGAAGCTGGTTGTCCCTGCTCCTTCTGCTGCTTATCCTGCTCTTGCTCGCTATCCGGCTGATCATCCTGCTCGCTATCCGGCTGCTCATTCCGTTCATATTGCAGAACCTGACCCGTCTCATCATAAGGAATCATATTTGCACCATGTACATCAATGTCCACGATCGCATCTCTGGCCCATCCAAGACTGTTACATACGACATAGGGAATTCCATCTCCATCAAGGGAAACGTGCTCTGCGATTTGCTGCAGACGTTCAGCTAAGACTTCCGAGCCGATGTTAAAAATCTGCTCATACTCCTCAGAAGAGGTATCGTAAGTTTCCGTAATGGCAGAGCCAGGGATGATATCATGGAATTGATTCAGCAGAATCAGCTTCCACCCTTGCTCTAAATTGACGGATTCCACATACCCATCCTTATCCCCTCCCGCTGCCAGCTTACTCAGGCTGTGCCATACTTCAGCCTCTCTATACAGAACTTCAGCCTTTCGGTTAGCCCGTTTATTCCTGGCATGTGTCGTATAGGTACCTCGGTGCAGCTCCAGATATAGATCGCCATGCCATTTGGAAAGCCGGCGCCGGACTTCTTCTGTCGTCTGGAAGAATGCTGCTGCGGTGCTGTACCGAACCTCCGGCTGGCCAACGAGCAGCTCACTGCGGTCCATGTATTCCAGCATCTCCCGGGTTACCCCGCCTCCGCCGTCTCCATGTCCATAGAGCAGCATCTGCTGTGGATGAACAGCACGCTGCCGATAAGACTCCCAGTGCTCTTGTATATCCTTCGGCGATGTATCCTCGTTCAGTCCATGATTGAGATAAGAGAGCATCGGTGTACCATCAATACCGACCCATTGAAACAGATCAAACGGAAATACATTGGTGTCATTCCAGTTCAGCTTGGTCGTCATGAAATAATGAATACCGCCATGCTTCAGAATCTGGGGCAAGGAGGCACAATAACCAAACGTATCAGGGAGCCACTCGATCTCCGAAGTACGTCCGAATTCTTGTTCATAGAATCGCTGTCCATAGAGCATCTGCCGCATCAGCGACTCACCACTCGGAATATTCAGATCCGGTTCCACCCACATCCCCCCGACCAGCTCCCAGCGGCCTTCTTTAATGCGCCGTTTGACCCGTTCATATAGTTCAGGGTCATGCTCTTTCAGGAATTGATACAGGATCGGCTGACTCTGTGCGAATTGGTACTCAGGATACTCATCCATCAATCGATCCACGGTGGAGAAGGTTCGGCTCGTCTTACGTACCGTTTCCCTGACCGGCCAGAGCCAGGCAATATCAATGTGTGACTGACCGACCATATGCTCTATCCCTTCCGCACTTCCACCGATCTGCTTCACTAGAGCAATGAGCTGCTCCTCCAGCTCCCTTATCCGGCTTCCTTCACGAATGTCAGCTTCACTCATTCCGAGATAACCATCCATCGTCCGGAACATCGCTTCACGTAGTCTGACTCTCCGCATATCACTCTCTGCCAGCTGCTGCGCCGTGCCCAGCAGTGTTCGAAGGGTATACATTAAGCTCTGAACTGGACGATTCACCTTAACTAACAGGCTCGTTATGCTGGAGATCGGTGCAGGCCTGTTCGCCTGATGGTTCAGCGGGTCAATTGGCTCTGGGATCGGGTCATAGAGCTCAATCGTTAATTCCAGCTTTGAATTCTTCTCGGCATATGCCGGGTCAAGTGTCACATAGGTATGGTTCCGATCCAAGCCCTGATAAGAAGCCCCATTGACTCTCAGTAGTCCTTCCCCGCTCCCGGCGTTAAACACAAGGCCGATCCCTTCCTTCCCCCAAGTCTCAGGCCAATCCAGCTCTTTTCTGAAGAAATAGGTGATTCCGTGCTGACCGGGAAACTGCGTAAGTGCTGTCCCCTCTGGAAGGGAGGTCTCCTCATCATATTCCCCAGGCATGTGATACGTTGTGCTCGTCATCTTCCAATCGTTAATCTCAGTACTCTCCAGCCACTGTCTCTCTGATAGTTCCCGAATCATTCTTTGAATTCGCTGCATTTCGCTTAACCCTCCAGTACAGTAAGTTCTGTGCTCAGCGTGTCATTTACATGTCTGCCAATCCTGATGTGAAAAAGTCCTGGCTCAACATCCAGTTTATGATCTGCTCCAACATACTCCAGTTCTCGGCGTCCAATAGCGAACGTTATGCGTCTCTCCTCACCCGGTTCAAGCTCTATCTTGCGGAACCCTTTCAGCTCAAGCTCCGGTCTTGTATACAGACTTGCTGCATCCGAAATATACAGCTGAATAACTTCTGCCCCTCGGCAATCTCCTGTATTCTTTACAATGACTTCGGCTTCGACCGTATTATCTATATACATCTCGGAAGCAGACAAACGAAGATCGCTATATGTAAACGAGGTGTAGCTGAGTCCGTAACCGAAGGGATACTTCGGCTTACTGTCCTCCTCCAAATATCTTCTCCCGCGTGAGCGCTTGCCCCGGTAATGTACGGGCAGCTGACCGACATGCTTCGGTATCGAAACCGTCAGCCTTCCTGATGGATTAACATCACCAAATAATATACCGGCTGCAGCATGACCTCCCTCCTGTCCAGGGTACCAGGCTTCGAGAATGGCATCCGCATGTTCATCAAGCCAGGGCTCTGTTATCGGACGGCCATTAATATAAATAACGATCAGCTTCTTGCCCAGCTTATGAATCTCCTGCGCCAGCTGCAGCTGTACACCCGATAAAGTCAAGGTCATCCGGTCAATTCCTTCTCCACAGTCCATATCATTCCATGTATCTGTAACGACAGAAGCGCCGGTCCGAAGATCAATGGTCCCTTCTCCAAAATCTCTTGCGCTCGACCCGCCAAGCACAAGCACAACTGTATCTGCCTGGGCCGCACAGGCAAGAGCCGCCTCGAAGCCTTCACGGCTGTCTCCTTGAATTCGGCAGCCCGGCGCATACAAGACCCGCTCGGGATGATCAGCAAGCTTGGCCTTGATTCCGTCCAGCACTGTCGTTACAGCCCCATCCGGCTGTGGAGAAGTATAATCACCGAGCTGATTATAGGCTTGATCCGCATTGGGCCCGATGACGGCGATTACACCGTTCGTCCTTGAGAGCGGCAGGGTCTGGCCCTTATTTTTGAGCATAATAATTCCTTCGGCTGCCACCTGTCTTGCCAGCTGCTTATGCTCTAAGCTGCCGATGACCTCCCTGGCCTTCTTAGGGTCGCAATATGGATGATCGAACAGACCCAGTCTGAATTTCAGCGTCAGTACCCGCCGCACCGCACGATCCAGTACTTCTGTATCTACCCTTCCTGTCTCTACGGCTTCTCCCAAATACTTCGCAAACATCTCACCGGACATCTCCATATCAATACCGGCTGTGATCGCTTGAACTGCGGCAGA
The DNA here is from genome assembly GCF_028747985.1 of Paenibacillus urinalis. Taxonomy (NCBI): domain Bacteria; kingdom Bacillati; phylum Bacillota; class Bacilli; order Caryophanales; family Paenibacillaceae; genus Paenibacillus; species Paenibacillus urinalis. The sequence continues at coordinate 1,041,754 of NZ_CP118108.1, read as the reverse complement.
CAGTCCATCCTCCGCGGTATCATGACCCCAGGCCAGCATGTTGATCGCACCACAGTCAGTAATGACCATACCGTCGAAGCCCCACTCTGTGCGAAGAATGTCCTCCAGCAGTTCTTTATTCGACGTGCACGGTGTACCATCAATTTCATTGTAAGCCGGCATAATAGAAGCGGCTCCTGCTTCGACTGCCCGGCGAAACGGATACAAATCGACCTCTCGCAGCTCGCGCATTCCCATATGAGCAGGACCGGCATTTCTTCCGCCTTCTGAGCTGCCATACCCGGCAAAATGCTTCAGCGTAGCAGCAACACTGTTCTGTTGCTCGAGTGAATCGCCTTGTAGTCCTTTCACGGAGGCCACAGCAAATTCACCAATCAGATAGGGGTCCTCACCGAAGCATTCTTCTGTTCTCCCCCATCTCGGATCACGCACCACATCAAGCACAGGCGAATACGTCACCGCTCCGCCCTGACTTCTCGTCTCCAGGGCAACAGCACGGCACATTTCGCTGTACAGCTCGGTATTCCATGTGCTGCCGATTAACAGGGGGACGGGAAATACAGTCGCACCAATGGCCATATGACCATGAGAGCATTCCTCTCCGAACAAGATCGGAATGCCGAGCCGCGAGTGCTGGATCGCATAACGCTGAATTTCATTGACCGCTTCTGCCCCCAGCTCAGGTGATAGTCCGTTCTCTATCGTTACCTCTGTCCACGGGTCTGCCCTGAGAACACCATAGAGAGAGCCAATACCGCCTTTTTGCACCTGTGTTCGAAATTCCTCTGTTAAATTAATCTGACCTTCTGCGTTCTCGTACACTTTCCAGCCGAACGGCTGCACCAACTGTCCGATCTTCTCTTCCATCGTCATTTGCTTCAGCAGATCTTCCGTACGCTCTGTCACCGACCTTGCTGCATCTTTATAGATCATCATGCCAGCTCATCTCCTCTTTGTCTGTCGCATCAGCACTCAGCACTCACATCAAATCTCTTCTTATAAGAGAGACTCTTAAAGTCTATCCTTGCGAACACCATATCAGCTTTGATCTGACTGTAGAAGATAAGAGCAAAAATAACATATGGGCCGAAAATAACACACTTACAAGATTGTTTAAGATCCATTCCAGCCAGCAGCTCAAGTAAAGACCAAATTATGCAGTATCCTGGAACGCAAAAAAAAGTCCGGCTCTCCGCCGGACTGCAATTGAGATATAGTCGATTCATGTATACAATTCACGATCAATAGTTAGCTAAATTATTTCACACCGTTGTACACAAACGCCTTGATAATCGAACGCTGTGCGAAGAAGAAGACGACGAGGATCGGCAGAACCAGAATAAGATTGGCTGCCATAAGAATATTCCAAGTCGCGACGCCCTCCGTCTGACGAATCTTCGCGATCCCGAGCGGCAGCGTTCTTGCCGTTTCATTCGTTGTCATGACAAGCGGCCAGAAATAGTCGTTCCAGTGACTGATGAAGCTGAACAGAGCGATCGTGATCAGTGCTGGACGCGCCATCGGAATCATCAGCTTCCACATAATCTTCCACTCCTTGGCCTTGTCGAGTCTGGCTGCTTCAATCAGCTCCTCGGGAACCTGTTTAAAGGACTGGCGGAGCAGGAAGATACCAAAAGCACTGGAGGCAAAGGGCAAAATCAGACCCAGATGTGTATTCAGCATGTTCCAGGAGCTAAGCTGCAAATAGACGGGCAGAAAGATCAGCTGGGATGGAATCATCAAGGTAACCATCACAAGTCCGAACAAAATCCCCGAGCCCTTGAACTGAAATCTCGCAAAGGCATAGGCTGCAGGGATAATTGTCAGCATTTGCAGGATCAGGATCCCGACAGCGATGAATACACTGTTCATAAAATAATGGAGAAACGGACCCGAGTTCCAGGCCTGAATGAAATTTTGCCACTGTGGATTATTCGGTATCCAATCCGGAGGAAAGATCATCGTCTCCGGCAGTGTTTTCAGAGATGTTGAGATCATCCACGCAAAGGGCAGTGCGAAGATCAGGACCAGGATCAGCAGGCCAATGACGTTGACGACCTTCAGGACGCTGTTCATTGCGCTCAGCCCACTCCAGCTCTTCTGTTTGCCCGTTCCCTCTGCAGTCTCCCTCGTTCTAGCTGTAGGATCTATTGCATTCACTTCATTTCCTCTCCTTCCTCATGCTTACCGGTAATGGACGCGTCTTGATAACATACGGAAATAAATGATGGTAAGCAGGCCGACAATGATAAGCAGTATGACACCCGCTGCAGATGCGTAACCGATCTTGAAGAAGCGGAAGCCGTATTCATAAATGTAATAGACCAGCGTATTGGTCGAATTCACCGGTCCGCCCTGTGTCATAATGGCAATGGTTTCGAACACTTGGAACGAACCGATCATGCTCATAATCGCCAGGAAGAACAGCGTTGGTGACAACATGGGCAGCGTCAGCTTCCAGAAGGTCCGCAGCGGCTTGGATCGATCGAGCGCAGCGGCTTCATAAATACTTGGCGGTATGCTCTGAAGTCCTGCGATAAAGACAAGTGTATTAAAGCCGATCCCTTTCCACACCGCCACCAGAATGAGTGACATGAGAGACGTATCCGGATGCGACAGCCAATCCAGCGGCGCCATGCCAAACAGCCCGATAACCCAGTTAAGCAGCCCGTATTCCGGATCCATCAGCCAGCTCCACAGCAGGGAGATCGATACCAGAGAAATGATATGCGGACTGAAGATTGCACCCTGAACAAACCCATAGAACAGTCCCGAGCGGTTAAGCCACAGTGCGATCAGCAGTGAGAAGCTGAGCGTCAGTGCCACGGTGGCGAAGGTGTAAATTGTCGTATTCAGTAGAACCTGCATAAACTCCGAATCCGACAAAAGATCCGAAAAATTTTGCAAGCCTACATAATTCTTCGTCGGACTGACAAAATTCCAATCAAAAAAACTAAGATAGATCATATAAAAAATTGGATAGATAAAGAACACACCGAAGATCACCAGGGAAGGAGATATCATTCCATAAGGTCTAAGCTTCTCCCATAAACGAGATGTCATGCTACAGCCCTCCACCGATCGAGATCAATTCCGGAGCATTCGGCTTCGTGCCTTCATTCCCTTGCCTGATTTCATACTGCTTCAGTCTCTGGCCTTCGGTATTAAAATAGTACAGGCGCTCATACGGAACCGTAATGCTGACTCTGTTATCCGGTACAAGCGGCTCTAGAAAGGTCTTGATCGAGAACATGCCGAATGGAGACCCAATCTGATAGATATTCTCTGCACCCAGACTTTCCCGTGTCATGACCTCTCCATCCAGACGAAGACCTTCCGAAGAGGAATCCTGTGGATTTAGGAGAGCATGCTCCGGGCGGAAGCCGAAGCTTGCTATGTCCTGTGATTTGCCTTGTGCCGAATGGAGCTTGAATCCCTTATACGGGAGCACGTTCATAGCCGGAGTACCAATAAACTGGGCTGCAAACACATTCGCCGGATCGTTGTACAGCGTCATCGGCGATGCTGCCTGCTGAATGACGCCTTTGTTCATAATAACGATCTCATCTCCCATAGACATGGCTTCCACTTGGTCATGAGTGACATATACAAAGGTCGTGCCAAGCCGTTTATGCAGCTGAATCAGCTCGGTCCGCATCTGGTGACGCAGCTTCGCATCGAGGTTCGAGAGCGGCTCATCCAGAATGAACACCTGCGGCTTCTTAACCATGGCACGCGCCAGCGCTACCCGCTGTCTCTGCCCGCCGGACAGCATCTCCGGCTTCTTCTTCATATAATCGCTGAGACCTACAATCTCAGCGATGTCCTTGATAAGCTTCTCCCGTTCCTTCTTCGGCACCTTACGGTTAACCAATCCAAACTCAATATTGTCATATACGTTCATTGTCGGGTACAAGGCATAATTCTGAAATACCATGGCCACATCGCGGTTGCCTGGAGCAACTCCGTTGACACACATGTCATCAATCCAGATCTCACCCTTTGTCTGCTCATCCAGACCTGCAATCATCCGCAGTGTCGTCGATTTACCGCAGCCCGAGGGTCCGACGAGGACGGTGAAGGAACCGTCCCGAATCGTCAAATCCAAATCCTTGATAACCTCTTCTTCCTTAAAAAACTTACTGATTCCCTTCAGCTCGATTCTGCCCATACTAGAGCCACCTCCCGTTTATTTGCTGAGCAGCGCGTTTGCTTTCTCAGCCGCTTCATCCAGCGCCTGCTGAGGCGTCACATTGGCGTCGAGAATTGTTTTTTCAATTGCGCTCTTCATGATTTGTGCAACTTCCGGATAAGCCGTCTCCATTGGACGAGGTCTTGCATATTCAAGCTGGTCCACAGCTACTTTATATTGCGGATATTCTTTGTACAGGGACTGCATTTCTTCAGTCTCCAGTGCAGACATACGAGTTGGCAGGTATCCTACATGCTCACTTTGATAAATCGTACTCTCGGTCGTTGTCATGAATTTGATGAACTCCCATGCTGCCGCCTGCTCCTCCTCTGTGAGCTTGGACGTCATCACGAGCTGACAACCCCCTGTTGGTACACCATAGGATTTATTGGCTGGCATAAAGGCAGTATCGAATTCAAAATTGTTCCCTTCCGAAATATCAATCGCTCCAGCTACACCAGCAGTAGAACCGAATTTGAATGCCGACGTCTGGTTAGCCCAGTCCTTGTCAGCCGTTGCTCCTGCCTCATCCCCTACCGGGATTTTGATCAAGCCTTCGTTCGCAAGCTTCTTCCAGAATTCTACCGGCTCAACACCTTCTGGCGAATTGAACAGTGCCGATTTACCGTCTTCAGCCAAAATTTGTCCTCCGGATTGGGCAACAAGTCCTTCATAGAACCAAATATCGACCGGCATGGTCATCAGTGAGATCCCTTTTTCCTTGAGCGTACGTCCGTATTTCTCGAATTCTTGCCAGTTCTTTGGTCCGGCAGGATCAAGACCTGCTTCTTCAAGCACAGTTACGTTCATATACATGATTGGTGTGCTGCGCATGAAGGGCAGTCCGTACAGCTTATCGTCTACATATGCATTTCCCATAAGGCCGGGGTTAAAATCATCCATCTGTACTTCCTCAGCATCCTGCTCTGCTAAAGGACCAAGCTCTTGGATCATTCCGTATCTGGCAAACGTTGCAGTTGATGCGATCTCCAGGTCAGACACGGCAGGTGCATCCCCTGCTGCAAAGGCTGCCTGAACCTTGGCATGCAGATCGTCATAATTTCCTTGGTATTCAGCAATGACCTCAATCTCATCCTGGGATTCATTGAAGCGTTTAACCAGCTCCTGCTTTGCCTCTTCGATCTTGTCTCCGAAGGCATACCAGTATTTGATCTGAATCTTCTCCCCTGTCCCTTCACTTGCACTTGCCGAGCCTGCCCCCGCATTCGTTGCCGAGCTTCCTCCGGATTCACCGCCGCAGGCGGACAGCATAACCGCCATCCCCAGCATCAGTGATAAGAAACCGCGTCTTTTATTGCTTTTCATTTTCTATTTCCTCCTAATCGTTTTAAAGCCGCTCTTAGACATGACAAAAGAAACCTGAACGAAACCATTCAAGGCTCTATACAAGGCCTCTCTGGTCTGTTCAGGTTTCTCCATCACTCCAACCCACTGGCTATTTACTTGTCTATTTATAAGTGGATGCTTGTCTCTTCATCCTGCACTTATCTTATCTCTTCTTTGTTAACGGCATTAATTGTAATTGTTAAACATGAGTTAAGTTAAAGGATTCCTTCCACAGGGAGGCACTCGACGAGGAAACAGCTGTTGCCCCATACTTGAGACATTCCTTGGCATGTCTGCGCTCGGTGAGCAGTCCTCCTGAAATAATGGGCAGCTCTGTCATCGCCCTCACTTTACCCAGCACTTCAGGAATACGGGCCGGCATGATCTCAATGACATCAGGCTGTGCCTGATCCAGCGATTGAGCAATGTTATCAAGCCCTTCCGAATCGATGAGGAAAAAGCGCTGAATCGTCAACAGTCCAAGCTTCTGTGCCTTTTTGACCACCTGAATCTTCGTCGTAATGATTCCGTCCGGTTTAATCGCATTTGCGAGGTAATCCAGCCCTGGCTGGTCATAGGATAAGCCCCCGATCTTCTCAACATGCACGAATACCGGAATTTCGTGCTTGCGAAACAGATCCACATAGCCCTTGATGACCCCAATGCTTCCTGTCAGCAGGAATACACAGCTTAAACAATCTTTATGCTCAAGCGCCGTCTCCAGCTGTCTCGCATCACGAATGGATGCCACATTTCGATAAGCTTCAAGCCTCTCAAGCAGCGTGCTGACCGAAGCTTTTGCCTTGGTGCTGGTCAGGTTCTTCCTTACATAAGGCTGCTTGATAGCACTCATCTGCTCTTTAGACATGACCTTGACCAGGTGCTGCTGCGTCTGCAGATACGAATACATCCTGTTCATTCGTCAGCATCACACGGCAGCCTCTCTCAAGCTCTGTTCCTCTTGCATGGGCGGACGGGGAGAAATGCTTCATGTGAAGATGGATTTCCGGGAGCTGCTTAGGAAGCTCCGCATCTTCAATGTCGACTGCCGTGACGTCGATATAATCGTCTCCCAGCTCCACCATCCGGAATGCATGCTCATCCAGGCAGGCGGACAGCTGAACAAACGTCCAATTATTCTGCTTGGTAATGGAATCCACATGTGTATGTCCGTTAAAATAAACAGCCGTTCCTTGCTTCTTGCTTAAGATCCGCCACATATCAATAGATGGGTCGATTGAACCCTTATCCCGATCTGAGCCCGTTGTCGTCAAATGAATTGGATGGTGAGCGAACACCAGCATCGGCTTCGTGCCTGAGCTGACAATGACATTCTCGAACCAGCTTAGCTGCTCCTCATCCATCCATCCTCCCCAGTTGGTCAGATCCATCTCTCTTGTCGTATCCAGAAACACAAGAATTGCTTTGTCCATCGTAAGTGCCTGGTAGCGGGCTTGTCCGGTCAAAGTGAGCAAATCCCTCTTGGTCTGGGAATATGTATCATGATTGCCAAGCACGTGGAAAAAGCTTGCGTCATATTGTTCAATAATGTCATACACTTCATTAATTTCTCTCTCTGTACCGAAATTCGTGAGATCACCCAGCGATATATGCATATCGGCTTCAGCGCTCATGAAATGGTGCAGCATCTTTTTATAAAACGCATCTCTTGCCGTAACCCACGCCTCAGTACTCTCGTCCGCTTCGTGGTAATGCAAATCTCCCAGGATCGCCAGCTTCATGTTCTAACACTCTCCTTATGCGTTTGGTTAGGTCAAGTATAGGAAGAGAATGTTATCTGGAAGTCACATCCAATAGCTGTTTATGTAAAAATTTAAATATTAGATCAATAAAATAGCGAATCTTCCGCTTTAATGGAGATTCGCCGTTTAGCTCATTAACCTTATGCTTGCATTACACTCGTTTCAATCTGGATCGTTGTTCTTAGCCCGAGGGCATTCATGACGGATTGAATCTTCTCTGTTGTGGCCCCGCTGTACTCATTGCGTTCATCCCTTGATACCTGTGCCTCGGACACACCTAATCTTTTGGCAAGCTCAGCCTGCGATATATTCATAAAGATCCGGTATGCGATCAGGTTCTTTCCGAGATCCGTTATGCTCTCCAGCGGACCGAATGATCCCTTCTTGATCTTCTCATAGTCGTAAATCTCTTCAGCCAGTTCCTCTTTAAAAGACAACAGCGGACGAAGGGCCATGTCTGTCTGTTCTTTGCTCATCCCGATGCTCTGATAACGCAGCTTCTCATTCGCGATATAGGCCTTATGATCCTTCATTTTTTCCAAAGCTCTTCGGTAAGCGGTTTCAGTCTTGATCATTTACACTCATTCCTTTACTCCTCATACTTGTGATGCTTTTGTCAGCAGATCATATAAATATGTATGGCTTAATATGCTCAGAATATACGTAAATCGAGCGATTTTTATTAACATTTTTGTTAATAATTATATGGCAGAATAAACAAGCGGTCAATAATGAAGGGAATGAAAAAAGCCTGTCCTCACCTATAGGGACAAGCTCTCAGATTATGTATAGTGATTGCTGCTTACGATCTACGTCTTACCGAATAAGGTATTTCTTTGAGCAGTACTCCTAGCAGGAGAAAACATAAATAACTAAACATTACGACCATATCCATACTTTTTACCATTATTTTCTCCTCCAATATACTTTTATCCTAAATTTAACAGCTGGTTTTCATTTTGTATACTATATATCGAATTTTCACAGTTGCTTTTTAACGCCTTACTGCACTAATGAAAAAAAAGACAACGACAGCTTCGCTGTGTTGCCTAAACATTGTGAATTAGGTTTAGTTTCCAACCTTCTCGCGGTCCTTGCCTTTGTCGGACTCCCCCGCATTTTTATTCGCCGCTTCACGATCCTGCTGCATTTCCTCAATGGTCTTCACTTTAAGCCTTGCCGCCCCTTGATAGTCCCGGGTTGGAATCAGGTTGCCTGAAGCAAGCCGTTCCTTGGCAGAAGCAATCGCTTCGGTATATTGCGGCAGCCACTTCTCGCCAGCGACCAGCATTTCATCAACCATTTGCCATATTTCCTTCGGATTGCAGACCGCTCCTACGAGGGGATCCATCATGAACGCTTGACGGAGCAGCTGATCATCACCATGAATGGCCGCTTCGACTGCAAGACGCTGTACAGAGATGCTCACATTGCATACAGCTGCCGGTCCAAGCGGGAGATCCCCGACATGCGGCATCGAAATCCCGTTCCGATCTACATAGCCTGGCGCCTCGATAATGGCATCATTCGGTAGGTTGGAAATAACACCGTGATTCACTCGGTTGAAATGTCCCCGGTATACTCTGCCTGTCTCCAGACTCTCAATGATATAGGAGCCATGCTCCTGTCCACGTTTCTCGGGTACAAATTGGTTCGGCTCCTCCTTCATCCAGTTAGGAAAGTCTGTCTCGAACCAGTTTCTTCCCTCTGTACACACCCGAAGATATCCGCCAGTTTCCCCATTAATCCAGCTCCCCAGATCAATCCATTCCTGGATTTCATCCGGACGCTTGCGATACCACGGTACATATTCACTCAGATGGCCATTCGATTCAGTACTGTAATAACCGAAGCGGCGCAGCATATCGATTCTCACTTTTTCTGTACGGCTGAACTCTGGATGCTTCTCGAAAGCCTCTAGCAGTCCTGCCGTCAGATCCTTGCCTTCATGGCTTGCTTTGATATACCAGGTTTGGTGGTTGATTCCGGCACAGACGATATCGACATCCTTCATCTCAAGCCCGTACACCTGCGCAATTTGATGGTGTCCATGCTGTACGCCATGGCATAAGCCGACTGTATTTACACCGCCGTATTTGTTGCAGGCCCAGGTCAGCATCGCCATCGGATTAGAGTAGTTCAGCAGCAGTACATCCTCCGCACATACCTCACGGATATCCTTGCAGATATTCATCATTTCAGCAATTCCGCGCTGCCCGTACATGATGCCGCCTGCACTTAGTGTGTCTCCTACGCATTGATCGACACCATATTTCAGCGGAATATCGACATCCGTCGCAAAAGCTTCCAATCCACCGACACGAATTGTACATATGACATATTTTGCGTCCTTGAGCGCAACACGTCGATCCGTGGTTGCTTTAATCTCGATAGATAGTCCATTTTCCCGAATGTCACGTTGACATAACTCAGTTACCATATCCAGATTATGTTGACTAATATCTGTAAACGAAATTTCGATATCGCTAAACTCCGGTACGGTCAGCAGGTCACGCAATAATCCTCGAGTAAATCCAATACTTCCTGCACCAATAAATGCTACCTTAAGAGACATTAGCTTCTCATCCACCCTTCCTTATTAAGACCCTTGATATTCTCTTCGTCATTGTAGCAATATCTATTCAGGAAGCGTTACCAATATCGTGACTTCTTCATCCGCTGTATGTACAAAATCCTCACCTGTGAACAACAAAAAGAAGAGATCACAAGACCTCTTCTTCTCTAGTCCCAGGACTTTTTTTCACCCAGCTCCCGATATTTAACAGGCGTTAAGCCGGTATGCTTCTTAAACAAGGTGTGGAAATATTGACGACTGCTGATCCCTACATAATCCGGAATATCCTGAATCGGAATTTCCGTTTGGGAGAGCAGCATCTTCGCCTTATCCATCCGCACCTTGGTCAAATATTCTGTCAGTGTTTGGTCGGTATGTTTCTTGAATATCCGGTGCAGATAGCCTGGATGCAGGTTAACAAATGCAGCTACATCCTTAACCTGAAGCGGCTGATCAATATGCTGACGCATATATTGAATACTCTTCGTAACGTATCCGTCCGCAAGCGGCTCATTACCCTCTGCGGTACTTCTCAGCCTTGCGATCCGCACCAGCAGCTGACTGAACAGAAGCTCAATCATGAAGCTGGTGTCTGCAGAATGCTGCCGATCCAGCTCCAGCACCAGACTCTTCAGCACATAATAGACTTCTTCCGGATCAGATAACACAAGATGCCTGAACGGATGCGCCAGAAACACAGCGACCTCCCGCTCCTCCCTTGCTATATGTCCAAGAGAAAAGGGTCCCGAATACGGCTGGAAACCGAATTCTACATTCAGCATTCGACAGGGAGCCGCCTGCTCCACGATTAACCGATGAGGAACCCCCTCATCAAGAATAATAAACTCACCTTTACGCAGTACAATCCGCTCGGTCCTGTCGTCATCTCCCATCACATCAATGGCGCCTGTTCCTTGGATCATATACATGATCTCGGTCCAGCGATGCTCATGATATTCCATCTTGTAGTTCTGCCACTGTTTATAATAATAGGCATAGAATTCAGGTCCAGCCTCGGAAGGCGAGAGCTCATGATGAAAAAAACTGCCTCGCATCACCGCTCCTCCTTAGTCCTCTCGCAGTGCAATATATTTTTGAATGGCAGCTGAAACGGCAGTCATGCTGAGCGGCTTGCTCACATAGTCATCCATTCCAAGCTCCAAATATTTATTGCGATCCCCATGAATGGCATGTGCCGTGACGGCGATGATGTATGGACCTTCGTTACCAGGAATCTCTTGGCGAATCATTCTTGTTGCCATTAGGCCATCCACGACAGGCATCTGGACATCCATAAACACCATATCGTAAGCCTGATCTTTACAGGCCTGTACTGCCTGCTCCCCGTTTGGCACTACCGTTACCCGATACCCCAGCCTGTCCATCATCTTAATGAACACCAGCTGGTTCACCTCATTATCCTCTGCGACTAGAATCTTAAGTGATTCGACAGAAGCTCCATGATCCTGTTCTGTCTGCTCACTCCATAGACCTGCTGAAGGAGGCTGAAGTCTGAAGTTAGCTGTAAATATAAATTTGGATCCCGGGCCATCCGGTCTTGGTTCATACCAAATATCGCCCTCCATCAGCTCAACCAGCTTCTTACATATCGCAAGTCCAAGACCCGTACCTTCAATCTTCCGAGTCATATAATTATCGACCTGATAGAAGGGCTCGAATAACCGGTGCATCTTATCTGCAGACACACCAATGCCTGTATCCTCAACCTCGACTTTGAGCCTCACATGCCTGGATGTCTGCTCGACTTGTTCGACACTTACCGATACACTGCCGCTTGGCGTAAATTTAACTGCGTTGCTCAATAAATTCATCAATATTTGTCTTACCTTGGTCCCGTCACCATACAGATACTCAGGTACGTTCGGCGCAATCGATGTTCTAACCTCAATCCCTTTCTCAATGGCTCTTGGCTGATTAATATAGTAAGCCTCAGACAAGGTTGTTCTCATGCTGAACATTTCATGAACCAGGTCAATCTTGCCGGATTCAATCTTGGAAAAATCCAAAATATCGTTAATAATGTTCAGCAAGGTGCTGCCGCTCTGCTTAATAATTTCAACATACTGGCGTTGTTCAGATTCAAGCTCGGTTTCCAGCAGCAAATCCGTCATACCAATGACACCGTTCATCGGCGTACGAATCTCATGACTCATCATCGCCAGGAACTCGCTTTTTGCCTTATTTGTTTTCTCAGCCGTTTCTTTCTCGATCAGAAGCCGCCTTTGCTCGGTAATATCCTTCAGAATCAGATAGAAGCCAACTCGATTATTGTGAATAATAATGGGAGCAAGAGAGGCAAGAACCTCGACAAGATGACCATCCTTGTGCTTGATATGATCAATTCCCTCTTCAATCAGCGCATGATCAAGCTCGTCTGATTTTAGATTCGCCAGTATTTGTTCGTCAATCAGCCTGGCAATTCTTGTCCCGATTAATTCCGCAATGGTGTAACCCGTCAATGTTTCTGTCATTTGGTTGCCATTAATGATATTGCCGTCCAGGCCAAATGAGATAATGGCATCATGATTGTATTTTTTTAGTGAAGTGTATCTTTCCACACTTTCATTCAGCTTTAATTCTGCTACTTTATTTGCTGTGATATCTATAAGATGGGCAATGAAATAGATCGGCTCCTCTGATGTTTCATCCAGCACCAAAGACACGTGGACACTGGCCCATACCGTGTTTCCGTTTCTATGCACATATTCCTTCTCAAATTTAATCGAAGACGAAGCGCGTTCCAGTAACGCTGATGGATGAACCGCTTCGGAGAAAATGTAATCAATCGCCGGAAGGTTCATGAGCTCCTCCAGCTTATAACCTAAGATATGACAGGCGGACGTATTCGCATGAATCCAATTGCCCTGGGTCGATACTAGAGCAATGCCTATCGGCGCTTGATTATAAATATGTTTTGCTATGGCTTGCTGATCAAATTGCAGGAAATCACTCATTTATCGCCCCTCCTCGTTCAAATATTATACATGAGGTGTCAGCATAGGAGGAGATCGTTTTTAGAAAATAGACAAAATTTACGGATTCTATTTTCTGGAATGTGAAAAAAGCGGCTTCGCTGTACAAGCGAAACCGCCCTCATGCGTCATACGAAGTCACACTGCACTCCCTCGCTGCCCGCTGTTCATCTTCACTAACCTCAAGTCTTGCTTATTCTATAGTCCCTGCCTTGCTTAACAATCTGTACAGCACTTCGGCTGCCTCTGCACGGCTTGTGTGCGTACTTGGATGGAGACGACCCGCTTGATCGCCTAAGATCATCCCGCTGTGCACCAGGTTTGCAAAGCTCTCCTTCGCCCATTCCTGCACATCTGCATAGTCTTTATACTTGCTCAGTATAGAGATCGCTCCTTCCTCTGAAGCGCCCACAAGACGAGCTGCACGATCAAGCATTACGGCCATCTCTGCCCGTGTAACAGGAGTATTGGGGGCAAACGAGCTGCTGGTTCTGCCAGAGATCAGATGATTCTCAACAGCCGCCTGCACATCGTCTGCGTACCAGGCATTCGAAGCTACATCTGTGAAGCTGCTTGCTTCGCCCGAGACTGGAGTCAGATCCAGGGCGTTAACGAGCATGGAAGCGAACTGAGCCCGGGTCACAGACTTATTGGGAGCAAAGTGCTCACTGGATATCCCATGAAGGATTCCGCTTGCGGCAAGTTCAGTAATGCTGTGAGCCGCCCAGTGACCATTCAGGTCTGTGAATGAAGGAGCTTCATCTGATGTACTGTCTTCCGGAAGCTCGCCGGGAATCGTTTCACCCTCTGTATTCATTTCCAGAATGGTAACTGTACCCCCAACCTCATTCGCTACTAGAAGCAGTGGACTTCCTGTAGTACTGTCCGCAGCAGAGATGAATTCCAGCCCTTCCGGTCCCGTATCTGTTGCCAGGATGTCCTCCTGACCGTATTTGCGGGTGTTCACATAGCTTGTAAACACAGGCTTCTCCGGGTTCGTCACATCGTATACCATGACCCCTCCCGTTCTCTCCAGACCCGTAAAGGCATAAAGCTTGTCTCCTACCTCACCAACGGTTACATATTCTGGCTCTGGACCCTTCTTCGGACTCCGGTCGTCCATCTCTTCATCATCATTGCTTACATTGAAGAATTCGGGGTTCGCTTCTCCTGTAATTCGTTCAAAATCGCTTCCGCTGTCATATACCTGCTCCATTGTATCTGCATTCCAGATGGAGAAGGATCGGCCTCCGTACAAGTACAATTCTTCGTATACGCCATTTTGCAAGCCCATTTCGGAAATGACACGAACATCATCATAATCTTCCGTTTGGCCCAGCCACTCAGATAAGGATGCAGACAGCTTGTAGCCCTCTTTTATATCCGATATCTTGAGCTCATTCTCAAGGCCTTCCCATCCTGTCGCATCTCCTTCATTCGCTGTGAAGAGATATGTTTGGCCATTTATTGTATGTGATGCAATACCATCCGGCATATACAGACTTTTGAGTGGAGCATTCTCAAGCTTCACCTGACCATCAGAGATCAGATCCGCCTCGTTTCCAGACTTACTCAGATCCTTAGCTCCCAGCCCTTGCACAGACACTACCTTTGCCTCTGCCAGATCAATTGCAGCAATGGCATTATTCTCCTGCAGAGCTACATATGCCGTCTTATTATCGTCAGAGAGGGCCATATATTCCGGCTCAAAATCCGTTTCTGCCTTCTCCTTCGTACCCATCGAAACGATGATTCCATCCTCATTCACATCACCGCGAATATGTACGTCATCTCCGATCACGGACGGATCATTGAACAAGACCTGCTTTACTTCATTTGTGCGTGTATCAATGATCGTAACACTACCTTTCGGATCTGCCCCGATGCCATCACGAGGCTCTCCCTCATCCGCAGTCAAAATATAACGTCCATCCGGGCTGATCTTGATCATATCCGGCTGCACACCTACCGCATATTCCTTAATCAGCTTGCCATCGTAATCCAAGACCAGCACTTTGCCTGCTTTCATGGAGGCTTCCTCTTGTACTGCTACAGCAACATATTTACCTGCCGTATTCACATCCACGCTTGTCAGATCACCGACCTTAAAATCAGCTGCTGCTGCAAGCGCCTCAATATTAATGCTGTTCACTTTGCTGGTCTTGCCGTCTTCTGCCAGCTTCACAATATCCAGACTTGGCGGCTGCGTAGCTCCGTTGACCAAGTAGAAGCTGTCATTGTCCTTGTTGTATCTAACGATCTCAGCAATACCGCCATCGGCATTGGTTACCCCTACTTCATAGCTTCCGATCTTGTTGATCTGAAACGCATTCAAGCTATTAGCTGCGTCTGCCACAGCCGGTGCTGCCGAATTACTGGCTGCATATACATCTGCCGGACCTGCCGGCACCATCCCCAGCGTAAGTCCTGCGGCCAGTAACATCGTTATGTATCTCCGTGCCTTCATTCTCATATTCTCTCTCCTCAATGAAATAATAGATTTAAGCTGCATTTTGCAATTGTATAAACGAACTGTTAAGAGAACAGCAGTATTGTGTATGACAGGTGTAAAACGAACGAAGAGAGAAATAATATTTCATTCGTAAATATTATAGAGTTTAGGATTAGGATTTGTTTTTATGTACAGCTTCATCCGTGCTTTGCAGCAAAAACAGAGAGGGTATATCCGTATCCTAAAA
The DNA here is from genome assembly GCF_028747985.1 of Paenibacillus urinalis. Classification (NCBI taxonomy): domain Bacteria; kingdom Bacillati; phylum Bacillota; class Bacilli; order Caryophanales; family Paenibacillaceae; genus Paenibacillus; species Paenibacillus urinalis. The sequence continues at coordinate 1,026,185 of NZ_CP118108.1, read as the reverse complement.
AAGAAGGAGGCCCCATCAGATGGGACCTCCTGTTTCATTAGAACGCCGGAATCATTGTATCCGGGTGCTTCTCTTCAATATATTTTCTTGCCTCATCGCTGGTAAGTACTTCGGCCAGCTTCTGAATGGCTTCTGAATCCTTGTTATCCTCGCGAGCAACGAGTGAAATCGCGTATTTCTCATCCATTTCCTCAGTTACAATCGCGTCCTTCGGCGTCAGGCCGAGAGGAGAGGCATAGGCAGGATACATTGTTACCAAGTCAACATCCTCATATGCACGAGCAAGCATCAGCAGATCCACTTCCTGGAACTTATAGTTCTTCGGGTTCTCTACAATATCGGATTGAAGTCCGTCGGTGCCGACGCCTTCCTTCAGCTTGATCATCCCGTTCTGGTCAAACATGGCAAGCGACCGTCCGATGTTCGCCGGATCATTCGGAATGGCAATCGTTGCACCTTCCGGAAGTGCATCAATACTGTCATAGTTCTTGGAGTAACCGCCGTAAATGATATGGTAAATCGGAGTGACTACCGTCAGATTGGCATCAGCATTATCATTGTACTGCTGCATGAACACTTGATGCTGGAAGAAATTCGCATCCACTTCATTATTCTTAAGTGCATCATTTGGCTGAATGTTATCCGATACGTTCACAACCTCGAGCTCGATTCCTTCTTCCTTCAATGTCGGCTTCAAGGCTTCCATCATATCAACCATGGCAGGAAGACTGCTTGCCACTCGCAGAGTCTGGGACTCACCTGTCCCTGATGCGCCTTCGTTATTGTCAGCTGTATCGCCGCTATTCGAGCCGCAGCCCGCCGCGACCAGCATTATTGTCAAGATTAATAGGAGCCCTGTCCACTTCATTACTCGTGTGCTGTTTAATGTTCTCATGAATTACAAATTCCCTTCCAAGTTTGATTAGTTAGCGTTTGTCCAAGCTTCTCGATAACAGATTACCCAAGTATTGAACCAACTGTACAAGCACAATCATGATCAAAATTGTAAACACCATCAGCTCAGTCTCATATCTTTGATACCCATAGCGAATGGCAAAATCTCCAATTCCACCGCCTCCCACGACGCCGACCACGGTCGAGTACGAGATGAAGCTGATGGTTGAAGTGGTAAGACCCCGAACCAACCCGGAGCGTGCCTCGACAAACAAGAATTTGAATATAAACTGCGAGAGTGTCGCTCCCATAGACGAGGAAGCCTCGACAACCCCTCTTGGCACTTCAAGCAGTGATTGTTCTGCCAGACGCGAATAAGTAGCAATCGCCACTACGGCAAGCGGTACGGAAGCAGCGACGGTTCCAAGCGCGGTCCCCACAATCATCCGGGTAAAAGGAATCATGAAGACGACCAGCAGCAGGAATGGAAAGGACCGGACAATGTTAACGATAAAATCGAGGATGCCAAATAGGGTCCGATTCTCATATTTCTGTCCTTTGCGCGTCAAATACAGAAGTGTTCCCAGCGGAAGACCCAGCAATATAGCTGCTGCCAGTGAGATCCCGACCATCAGAAAGGTCTGACCGATCGACTTCCACATCTCAGAAGAATAGGTCTCCACATAATTGGGATAGAAATGAACGACATAATCGTAGAGTCCTATAAAAAAATCACTCAACGCTCGTCACCTGCTTCCTGCTCCTCGTACCAGGCCAGCATATCTGGAGGCAATGCACCCTCTGCCAGCTCTACGGTCCGAAGGATTTTGCCCGAGTCCATGAAGGAAACCGATTGGCACAGCCGCTCCACAACAGATACCTCATGCGTAACGATCACGATGGTAATGCCCATTTCCCTGTTGACATGCTCCAGCAGCTCCAGCACACCGCCTGTTGTCTTCGGATCAAGTGCCGAGGTCGGTTCATCACAGAGCAGTACCTGGGGCTGATTTGCAAGCGCCCTGGCAATGGCTACCCGCTGCTTCTGCCCTCCGCTGAGCTGAGCCGGATATTGTGCCGCCTTGTCCGAGAGACCGACAAACTGCAAGTATTCCTGAACCCGCTGATTGCGTTCCTCTCGGGAGACACCAGCAAGCTCAAGCGGAACCGCAACATTCCCATGCACAGTTCGATTAGACAGCAGATTGAAATGCTGAAAGATCATTCCGATCTTTCTTCGCGCTTCCCGCAGCTCGCCTTCCTTCATCCGGGTCAGCTCCTGATCTCCCATATAGACTTGTCCCTGATCCGGCCTTTCCAATACATTCATCATACGAAGAAGAGTAGACTTTCCCGCGCCGCTTGCCCCGATAATGCCGTGAATGGACCCTTGCTCAATATGAAGAGACACATCATCAACGACGGTCAAGCCACTGCCATGCTTCCCTGCCCCGAATGTCTTGCTGACATGGCTTAGCGATATCACGTAAAATTCAATCCTCCTTAATCATAAAAGAGCCCGCACCGGATCGATAGACATGACCCGGGCGAGCGTGTGTAACACTTTTCCAAACAATCGAACCTTATAAATCATAGCATATATGAGTCTGAAATTCCATACATTTTCAACATTTAGGATCTAAATGTCTAAAAACTCAAGCCTCAGTATGGGGTATTCCCTGACTGTGACGTATTTCCAGAAGCAAAGCCCTTAAATAGGGTAGGTACATCATGATATCGGGTATTCGTAATCTTACCAGTGGACGTGCTGCTGTCGGTTCGCAGAATAGAATCCTTGACGTTCGAAATATCCGAGCTGTCTACATTCATCACGACTTTATAGGAGCTTCCGCCATTCTGACGAACAAGCTTGCCAATATCGTCGGCTCTGAAGTTCTTGATATTGAATGTACCTGCGGCATTGGCTTGGAAGACTTTATCGTAGGCTTTATAGGCTGCTCCGCCTGTAATGTTCACCGTTCCGGAGGATTTCAGGGTCAATGCGTCCTCACCCACATCCTGCCATGTTACATTCGTAATATTACAGCTTCCATAACAATGTACACCATCCGCTGCAGGTGCGCCGAGAATAACGTTCTTTAATGTAGCTCCAGCCTCCAGCCTGAATACCGGCTTCTGTCCCTCACCTTGTCCACCATCCCCAAGCGTACTCGGGTTAGCCACGAAGGTCTGCCCCTGTCCGTCATAAGTTTGTCCCGCAGGTACAATAATGGTTTGATTTACCGTGGTAGCCGCATTCATACTTCCTGGCAAAATGCCAAATGCAGCCGCGACCAGAGTCGTAGACAACAAGGCTCCCGTTAAACGCTTCTTCAACACTGTCTTCATCATTCATCCCGTCCTTCTATTTAGAATTTGAATACTGCTCCTCACGATACAGCGTGAATGTGCACCTTCACTTGCATCGTGTGTCCCAGCATATCAAAGGACAGACAAGTACCGGAATAATCATTAGACAAGTTAGCTCATTTCATACGTATCTCAAGGGGCCTGTGTCTTCTATATAACGGATTCATCAGATACATTACGCGCGAGGTTATATACTGCATATCGCCGTAACACGAATAATCATTAGAAGTGTTTTTTACTTAAACCAGCCTTTTTCCTTAAAATGCTTGATCGCCTCAATCCGGTTGCTGACGCCGAGCTTGTCCAGAATGACTGACACATAATTGCGTACCGTTCCTGTCGTAATGTACAGCTCATCCGAAATTTCCTTCGTATTCTTGCCATCTGCAATCAGCTCAAGCACGGCCTTCTCCCGATCCGTCAGCGGGTTCTTCTCGCCGTATCCTTCATCAACCAGCTCAGCCGCATAGATTCTTCTTCCTGACATGACACTCCGAATGGTCTGAGCCAGCTCCTCAATTGGACTGTCCTTAAGCAAGTATCCGCTGACCCCTGCCTTTAGGGCGCGCTCAAAATAACCGGTACGAGCAAAAGTAGTCAGTATAATCACTTTGCAGTCTCTGCCCTTGATTTCCTCTGCGGCGTCCAGCCCATTCTTGATCGGCATCTCAATGTCCATGATGCAAATATCCGGCTCATACTGATGGACGAGCTTAATTGCGTCCTCTCCATTATTTGCCCTGCCGATCACTTCCATATCCTCTTCAAGATCCAAGAGGGATGCGAGAGCCCCTAACAGCATCCGCTGATCTTCTGCAATTACAATTCGTATCAAGATATCCCACTCCTATCTCACTCTGCCGCAAGTACTGCATGTGGCACAGCAATGCGCAGCTCGGTTCCTTCATGTGTCGCAATATGGAGACTACCGTTCACAAATTCAAGCCGCTCCTTCATTCCTCGCAGCCCATTGCCCCGTGACTTCTTAGCCGCTTCTCCAATCCCCCGCCCATTATCCTTTATGATAACTGCCAGCTCGGTTCGTTCAGGATGGATCGTTATGTCACACCTGGTCGCCTCACTATGCTTGACCACATTCGTCACTGCTTCCTTCAGCGACATTCCGAGCACATTCTCGTTCATTAAAGAGAGGTCACTTAGATGCTCTTCCCCTTCAATATGAAGCTCAATGTCAGCCGCCTTCAAAATCTGACGGATTCGAAACAGCTCGTCCTCCAGCCGCGCCCCTCTCATCTGGGTGACCATCTCGCGCACTTCCTTCAGTGCGGTGCGTGCCGTTTGCCTTACATCATCCATCTCACTCTGTGCACGCTTCGGATCACGGACAACTAGCTTGCCCGCCAGTTCGCTCTTCAGGCCAATAAGCGACAGCTTCTGACCCAAAGTATCATGCAGGTCACGCGATATTCTCTGCCGTTCTTCTAGCTTGACCAGCTCGGAGATCCGTTTATTCGCATTCTCCAGCTGGCCTTCGAGCCGATCTTGTTTATTTTTGTTATAGGTGTTGACAGGAAGCAGTATCACAGCCATCATACTGATCAGTACAAAAGGAAGCTGCTTAATGACCACTTCATTGGCAGAAGCCAGTGAATAATTAATCGTAATAAAGGTCGTGACAAGATGTACGGTATACAGCGTAATAAATCCGGCCTTATTTTGAATCGTCCCAATGAAGAAAGCCAGAAAAAGTGAAAAATAAACAAAGCCGAAGATAAGCGCCATCATAACAGATATCGCGATTTGAAGCCCATACCAGATGTATACCGGCCATCCCCTCATGACAAGTCCGAGCAGATTCGAGCCGAAGAAGAGGATGATCAGCAGAACACCGAATACAACATATCCTTTGGAGGAAGATCCGATAATAAAATAAAACGGCAATATAAAACAGACCAGCCATACATAAGGGTTCAGGCCCGTATTTTTGCGAAACATATCCTGCCAGCGATGCATGCTGTTCATTTAAGTTCACCTGCTCATTTCCGAGAGTTCATCATCCGCTGCAGCCCTAATAATAAAAAGACTACAGATATGATTATCTATAGTCATCTTACCATAAGCACTGAAGTCTTATGCTTCCTATTTAAATGGCTGCTGCCTTCTTGTCTGCGAGCTCTCGCTGAGCACGCTCCTTGAGACGCTGCCCTTTCTTGTATTGCCTGAACGTTACAAATTTCTTCATATCCTCGTTCCACAATCGGAACCTCATCGCCTTGAAGCTCTCCAGGACGGTAATCGTCGTAGCTTGCTGCAAAGGCGGTGTGGCGTTGTGTGCCTCCTCCAAATGGTAGTTAGGCACCCTCGGGCTCAGATGGTGGACATGATGGAATCCGATATTACCCGTAATCCACTGCAGCGGCTTCGGAAGCTTGTAATAGGAGCTGCCTTCGACAGCAGCTTGAATATAAGACCATTCTTCCTCACTCTCGAAATAAGAATCCTCAAAGGTATGCTGAACATAGAACAGCCAAATGCCAAGCATGCTTGCAAAATAAAATACCGGCACCTGGACAAGCAGGAATGCCTTCCAGCCGATGGCCAGAATGAGCAGCGCATATACACTCACGATCAGCAGATTCGTTAAATACGTATTTAAGCGTTCCTTGCGCTTAGCACCGCGCCGATTAAATCGATATTGCAGCAAGAACACCGCAATCGGACCGATTCCGAACAGAATGATCGGATTACGATAGACACGATAATAAAACTTGGTATACCATGGTGATTCATTATATTCGGTGACGGTCATCATCCATATATCGCCGATTCCTCGTTTATCCAGGTTACCGCTGGAGGCATGGTGCACCGAATGACTGTATTTCCACTGCATATAAGGGGTAAGTGAGATCACACCCGTCAGCGTACCCACAATGTTGTTTGCTTTTTTATTTTTGAAGAAAGAACCATGACAGCAGTCATGAAATATGATGAATGTCCGAATGACAAAACCGGCAGCAACCAAAGTTATAGGCAAGGTGAGCCAGTAGGATACCGACAAACTTACGTAGGCCAAATACCAAAGCACAAATAAAGGAATAAGCGTATTTACCATTTGAATTACACTTGCTTTGAGCTCCGTTTTTTCGTAAGGAGCTACTTCCTTTTTTAACTGGGATTTAAATGATGCAGACATGACATCGTCTCCTTCACAGCAGGACAGGCAAAGTAACTTAGCGCTCCTTTGGACTCGTGTCCTTATTCTTCTTCCATTGTAGAAGAATAAGGACACCCCTTGAAGTCATAAACGTCAACTCATGAGTATGACAAATGTCATGTATCCTCCTATTTCGTATGTTTAACCAGTTACAGCTGTCCTCCGTACCATTCCAAATATCCAAGCTGTGCGGCCAATAAAAAGCATAGAGAAATCGCCGCCAGCAATATCATCAGGAAGCCCCAATCCTGCCATCTTACTTGCAGCTTCAAATAAAAATCACGATCCCGCTTCCCCGTGAATCCTCTGGATACCATGGCGACAGCTACCCGCTCGGATTTGCGAATGCTGCTGGCCAGCAGCGGAATCGAGTACCTCTTGAACGCGTGAAGAATAAAGCGCACTCCCCTCTCCCGCTGAATCCCCCGCATACGGTGGGCCTGCTGCATCGTCGCAAGCTCTTCCCGGAACAGCGGCAAGAAGCGATAACCTGCCATAATCCCGTAAGCGAGCTTCGGGGACAGCCTGCACTGCTGCATCAGGCTAAAGATCAGCTTCACCGGATCTGTCGTAAGAATGAACAGGAGCGAGAGCGCAGAGAAGGTGAGCGTACGAAGCCCGAGAGACAGAGCGGTAAGCACCGTTTCTCGTCCCGCCTCAAACCCGCCGATCCTGATCCATACTTCATCATTCATAACGATGCTCTCTCTCGGAAAGACAATCGCTGTCCACACATAGCCGAGGGCCATGATCAAGAATGGTGCAAACAGCAGCACCCATCTGCGCCAGGATACTTGGCCAAGCCACGCCGTAAGCAGGATCGTTACGATTAAAGCACTCAGCTGCGTGAAGGGATCAAATGCGAGTGACAGCAGTATGACACCAAGGGTGACGGCAAGGGCCTTAATACTCGGATTCATATGATGGAGATTCCAGCCGCCGTGCTGAGAAGAAGCGGAAGCACTTCCGGCTGATTTGACTGCACTTCCAGCTTCGAATGTGATTGCGTTTGCTTCGTCTGAACTTGTAAGTGCTTCGTACACACTTGAATTATGGACAGGGGCTTCAGCTGTATTCGGGAACTTCTCCGTTCTGATGCTAGAGTCCATTTCTAATGCTCTTGCCAGCTGTACCTCAAGCGGCAGCACCAGCTTCGCCTCAGCAAGTCGCTCCTCAGGCCAGTGCCACAGTGCTGACAGGCTGTCGTCCAGCTCTATCTTTCCTTCCATCATCACAATCACACGAGTAGCGTAAGCGCGGACCCATTCCATATCATGTGTGATCATAATGACCGTAAGTCCTTGCCGGACCCTGGACTTCAATGCTTCCAGCAGCCTCAGAGATGCATAGGCATCCTGGCCATAGGTGGGCTCATCACATATAAGCACCTGCTGCTCTTCCACAAGCATCGAAGCTACGCTGAGTCTTCGTTTCTGGCCCTGACTCAGTGCATAGGGACTGTAGTCTGCAAGGTGAGACAGCCGGAACTCGGATAGAAGCTCTGCTGTCCTCAGCTGAACCTCTTCCTCGGACTTACCTTGCAGGCGCAGTCCAAATGCAAGCTCCTCGCTCACTTTATCCGTAACGAACTGATGCTCGGGATGCTGAAAGACGAGGCCGACCCGCTTGCGGATGACAGACTCCGGCACCCGGATCATATCCTCTCCGCCAGCAAGAACCCGCCCTTCCTTAGGCGTGAGCAATCCGGACAGAAGCCCGGCCAGCGTAGACTTCCCTGCTCCATTCGGTCCGGTTATAGCGATGAATTCACCTGCTCTCACCCGCAGAGAGACATTCTGAATGACAGGCCGATCCTGTCGATAAAATGTCATCCCATGTGCCTCCAGCACAGGAGCATGTCTCTCTCCATCTCCTCTAGAATACAGAGATAGCTCAGAGCTCTTCTGCAAGTAGTCAATTACCTGCCCTTGCTCAAGCTTAGGACGTGATACCCAGTAATGGATGAGCTCTTCAGCAGTGAGTGGAAGAACATCCGCCGATCCCGGTACATATTCACTTAGCTGCCGCTGCAGGCTCACTGGGCCAGGCACCCAAATCCCCATTTGCTCCAGTTCAGCACGATATTTCGAGAAAAACTCGCTCGGTGCAGCCACTCGGCATATCTGTCCTTCCTGATCCATTAGGGCAATACGATCGATGTCTGCCATCCAGGCATCCAGCTGATGCTCGATTAGGAGCACCGTTATTCCATGCTTTTTGCGAAGTGATGAGATGAGCTGAGCCAGATTACGAGTAGCCACCGGGTCAAGATTGGCCGTCGGCTCATCCAATACAAGGATGCCGGGGCGAAGCGCGAGTGCACAGGCAATCGCTAGACGCTGCTTCATGCCGCCGGAGAGAGTGTGAATCTGAGCCGTTCTGTACGGCAGCAGGTCAACCATCTCAAGCGCTTCATCCATTCGGCTGCGGATCCTCTCATGTGGACATTCCACATTTTCCAAGCAGAAGGCAACCTCTTCTTCTACTGTCAGCATACAGAACTGGCTATCGACATCTTGAAAGACAATCCCTACCGCTTGCGCATGCAATGCTGCACTCTGCTCTACCATCGGCCTGCCCCATATCCTGACGCTTCCCGTAACCAGACTCTCGATCTCTTGCGGATAAATTCCGTTCAGACACAGCGCGAGCGAGCTCTTACCGCTCCCGCTTGGTCCCAGGAGCAGCAGCATCTCACCTGGAATCAAGTCGAATGTGATCCCATTTAATATAAGCGGAGCTTCTTCCTCATACTGAAGAGTCAAATCTCTCACTTCAATGGCAGCAGCGGACCTGCAAGTCTCATCGACAGGTTGATCTTTGTCCGTGTGGAGTACCATTATGCTTTGTGTGACCGGGCTGCTGCTTTGGCAACCGGGAAGCTTCGCAGCACACCCGTACGAACCAGTGCATCCGCAATCCATTTTCCGAGCAGACCGGCCAGAATTGCTCCGCTGATGATCCGTACCGCCAGCATGGCGATGACAAATTCAGGTGATAATGCAGCAAAGCCGGACCGGAAGTAGCCCCAGGCGAAGCTGAACACTGCTGCCCCTATACCTGACAGCATCAGGACGGGCAGCGAATATTTACGATAACGAACCGCTGCAAAGACCATTTCTGCTCCAAGACCTTGAATCATCGCCGATACGATAAGAATAGGACCGGTTGTGTTTCCAATCAGTACTTCAATAATGCCAGCAATAGTTTCGGACAAAAAGGCCGCCCCTGGCTTGCGGATAATATAGGCAGCAATAATGGAGACAATGAACCAGATTCCGAAGATCACCTCATAACCCATCGGTCCCATGACACCGGTGAGCAGATTGCCAATTTGTAAAAATACGAGATAAATGACGGCAAATACAACGGACAATGAGCTTAATACGATAATGTCACGCAGCTTCCAGGCTCCCATACGTTATTCCGCCTTCCCTTGCTTCTTATTAGAAGGACTGTTGCAGGACAGCGTTACGGTCATTACGACATGGGACACCGATTCCTGCGTCACTTCAAAGGATTGCTCCAGTGTCTTGAAGATCGTATGTACATCCCCTTCTAGGCGTGTAGCGTAATGAATACCTCCGCCGTAGCTGCCATCCTCCTTCGCAATATCAACGACGTTCGCAATCTTCTTCATGTATTCCGGCTCTCCGAGAGCGTATAGGGCATATTCCGCTGCTCCTTCAATACGGATAGAGGATACGATGTCTTCATTCATTCGGACAGCATCCTCTGACATGTATACATCACCCGCCGAATCACCCGGACAGCCAATAGAGAAGGTGCCGCTGAACACCACGTGCTCGCCTGTCTTGGCTGCATGCAGATAAATCGCCTTCATAACGTCAAAAACATGCTCAAGCCTGCCGCGTACGCAGGTACTTACATCACCGGTCTCTGTCCATACCTTGGAGGTATCCGCCTCTTGGATTGCACCAAGAATAATATCAACAAACCGATCGCTCATCGGATATAGCGAAAAACGACAGCCCACGATTCGACTTGTTCCACATACTTCTGTACTCATTACTCCATCTCCTCAGGTTCGTATTGCTGAAACAACACAAAAAAGAGCTGCACCCCTGAGTGAGTGCAGCTCAATAAAATGTAATGCCCTGAATTTTGCTTGATCTGAACTGAAGCTTGTGTCAGATCGGATGCCGGTTCCGGGCCTATATCATTTCATATCCCCGCACTTCCCCACGCTAGTATGATCTAGATCGGGTGTAAAGGGTTAACCGCCATCGTCCATATCATCGACGTATTGGTCTCTCAGCCAGTTAAGGCACCCCTAGTGCTGTATTTCGATTATGCTGTTCCAATCGTAACCCATTATACGCTTTCTCCTGTTTTGTAAAGACTCGATTGTCTACACAAATTGGTAAACATGAATTATGATATTTACAACAAAGGAGGGCTCCACATGCTGGGTATTATTAACTTCGAAGTATTTCTGATCTCGTCCATCCTGCTCAATATTACGCCAGGGCCTGATACGATGTATGTTCTTGGCAGAAGTGTGGCTCAGGGGAAGCGGGCGGGCATTGTTTCGGCGCTTGGCATTACGGCAGGGGGCGTTGTGCATACACTGCTTGCTGCGTTCGGTTTATCCGTGATCTTGATGAGCTCTGCTGTTCTGTTCAATGTCATCAAGGTTGTAGGTGCAATTTATCTAGCGTATCTCGGCATTCGAATGCTGATCGACAAGGCATCGCCTAAGGCTAAGTCTCATGGTGGACCTGTAGATACGCCTTCCGAGTTATCGAATTCCAAAATATTTACACAAGGCCTTTTCACGAATGTAACCAATCCTAAAGTCGCCATGTTTTTTCTCGCATTTATGCCGCAATTTATTGCCCCGGGCAGCGATGCTTCGCCACTGCCTTTTGTAGTGCTTGGTCTTACATATTGCTTGACCGGAGGAATCTGGAGCATCCTGATCGCCGCCTTCTCGTCCACAGCAACGGGTAAACTGAGAAATAACGTCAAGATGAAGACGATCCTTAACAAAGCGACAGGGTTCATATTTATTGCAATGAGTATTACGCTGCTCAGAACCAAAGCTATAGAGTAGCAGATAACAGCCTATCTTCTACCCTTCGGGTTGCAATAAGCCGTATCATACAGTAAACTGTCAGGATACAATGTAGCTTGAAAGGAAGGCTGATACCATGGAGATCCCTTCATTAAATAGAATTAATGAGCTGAGCCGCAAACAGAAGAAAGAAGGCCTGACAGCGGAGGAAATTACCGAACAGAAGGCGCTTCGTGAGGAATATTTGAAGGCGATCCGCGGACAGGTATTGTCCACGATATCCGGACTGACCATCGTAGATCCGAACGGAGATGACGTTACTCCGGAGAAGCTCAAGCTCGAGCAGCAGCAGGATAAATCAAAGCTCAATTAAAGCAAAATAAGGATAGAATCGAATACCTGTACAACGGCGGGTATCTGTCGATTCTATCCTTTTCTTTTATGCAGGATCATCTATGCTATATCGCCAGTATTTCGCGGATTTCTTCCTCACTTAAGGTGGATGATGATTCCTGACCTGGCTGAATCACTTCTTCTATGAGATTTTTCTTACGCTGCTGAAGCTCATACATCTTGTCCTCTACGGTACCGCGGCTCACCAGCCGGATGACCTGAACCACATTCTTCTGTCCCATCCGGTGTGCCCGGCTCGCTGCCTGGTCCTCTACCGCAGGGTTCCACCACAGATCATACAGAATGACGGTATCAGCCCCCGTCAAGTTAAGTCCCGTACCCCCGGCTTTAAGCGATATGAGGAAGAAGTCCCTCTCTCCCTCATTAAATCGCTGACACATTTCAACACGCTCTTGGCCTGGTGTCTGTCCATCCAGATAAAAGAACGGAATACCCTGAGCTCCGAGCTCCCTGCCGATGATGCCCAGCATTTCTGTAAATTGTGAGAAGAGCAGCACCCTTTTGCCCGCGCTCCGGCTTTCTTCGATCAGCTCCATCAATTGCTCGAACTTCGCAGAGCTGCCTTGATAGCCTTCCACAAACAGCCCTGGGTGGCAGCACAGCTGTCTTAGCCGGGTTAGGCCGGCCAGGATCTTGATTCGATTCTTATCGAACTGCTTCTCGCTCAGATGCTTCACGGTCTCAGCCCGCAGCTTGGCCAAGAAGGCAACATAGAGCTTCTTCTGCTCGGTCAGCAGCTCGGAAGTGTGCAAGGATTCGATCTTCTCCGGCAGCTCCGCAAGTACATCTGCCTTGACTCGGCGGAGGAGGAATGGACGAATTCTGCGGGCAATAGCTTCTCTTGATAACTCGTTGAAGGCCTTTCGCCCCTGAAACAGCTCCGGAAATACAACGTCAAAGATGGACCACAGTTCTTCAAGGCTGTTCTCAATGGGTGTCCCGGTAAGTGCAAACCGGTGTCTCGCATTTATTGCTTTTACCGCATGTGCGGTTTGGGTTGCATAATTCTTGAACGCCTGGGCTTCATCCATAATAAAGGTATGGAAATGCCGTTCACTATACATATCCGCATCCATTCGCAGAAGCGGATAAGATGTGATAAGTACATCTACCGCATGATGCTCGCGGATCATTCTCAGCCGATCTGGCTTACTTCCGTCTACGATGACGGTCGTGAGTTCTGGAGCAAACTTCTCTAGCTCATTCTTCCAATTGTAAATAAGTGAGGCAGGCGCAGCGATCATTACAGGCTGCTTATGCTCGCGGATGGCTTGAAGCTCAGACACGATGTAGGTGATGCTCTGCAGCGTTTTGCCTAGCCCCATATCGTCTGCCAGAATGCCTCCAAACCGATAGGAGGCCAGCGTCTTCATCCACAGATATCCCTGCTTCTGATAGTCTCGCAGAATAGGAGCCAGCCGGGCAGGAACAGGGAAATCCATATGTTCAGGATGGGCGAGATTCTCCATGAATTCCTTCAATCTGCTGCCAAACTGTACTTGGTCTCCCAGATCCCGGTCCATCACACGGAGTCCTGCAGCGACCGGAAGCTTCATGATTCCGTCCTCGATCTCTCCCTTGCGAAAGCCCATATCGTTCATGAGCCTCACCATCTCTTGAAAGGCTGGTGCTGATAAGGGCATGAGTGCGCCATTCGACAGCTTATGATATCTTCTTTTGGCTTCCACGCTCTCGATCACGTGCTTAATTTCATTCACCGGTATTCCGTTAATATCAAATTTGAATTCCATCCAATCGGTGCGCTCATCCATGTCCATATGAATCTTCGGAGCAATCGGCTCGGACAGTACTCTGATCTTCACCGCTGAAGTGGCATATACATCAAGTAGCTGCTCAAGCTGAGGCATCGTGTAATACAGAAAATCAAACTCCGCATCCTCATTCTCCAGGTAATATCCAGATTCCGTCTGAGTAAAATCACTCGTTTGCATGAGCCGGATAATTTGTTCCTCTTGCGGCTTATCTCGAATAATGATCTTGTTCTCCGGGAGCCTCGCCTTCTCCTCCAGCGGATTGATCACGACATCTCCGTACTGGAACTCGAGACTCGCCAGCAGCTTGTCCCGAACGCGATCCAGATACAGCCTTGCCTTCATCGGCACTTGAACCATGTGGCTGGACACTTCCTCTGCCAGGTGCACTCGCCCGAGCCGCATCAGACCCGGAACGACCTTCTCCATGTAAGGGCTCATCTGCTTGGCAGGTATCGTGAGCTTGGGAATATGAACACGTGAGAGCTTCTCCTGTAAGCCCGCGATCTGGCTGACGGATTCCTCCGACATTTTATAGAAAATACCGTTCTTTAGCGTCATCCGATATTCCGGCAGGATCAGTACATCGCGAATCCCCATAGCCGTCAGCTCATAGCCTGCATCTGTGTCCGACTTCGTAAATTCAAAATCCAGGGGCAGCAGGCTGCCTGTACAGGATACGCCGCTGAATATCTGCTCCTCCTGCTGCGTATATGCCTCTGGTACATTCTGGAGCAGGGGCGCGATTCGCTCCCATGCCAGCGGAGGAATCAGCAGCAGCCTGTCCTGGTTTCTGCCACGTCCCGGATAGGAGTTTATCGATTCGTGATACATCTCCTCCTGACGCTCCAATTGGATGAGCTCTTTCAACACCGCTTCGTCATGAGGTCTGAAATAATGAGCTTCGGGGTTATAGGTGAAATTCTTCGAGAAGACATACGATCCCCCATGCTGCATCCGGCTAAGAAACTGCTTCATCTGCTGAACGATATACAAGCGCTTCGCTCCAAGCTTCATCTCCAGCCCGATCATCTGCTTATTCAAACCGTATGGAACAGGCCTGATCAAATACTCTATGCGAAGAGGCTCTCTTGTCTCCATAATATATTTGGCTTCCGGACTCACTCGGCTCGTGCTGCTGAAGAGGGCAAGCACATCCTCTATAAGCTGCTCCTCACTCGCTTCTCTGTGAAAGCGCGGGGTTAAACGTCCCTCTGGAACGACGGTCTCGGGATGAAGCAACGAAGGGTAAGACTTCACTTCAATCCGCCCCTCCTGCTGCATCTCGCTGATCTGAAGAAGGACAGCCGCAATATGCTTGCAATAATAATTGTAATTGGTGTAGGCAGGGCAAGTGCACTGCGCTTCCACATCGCCTCCGGCATTCATTTGGATCGAGACATCATATTTATTTCTGCCGCCGCCTTTAACAACCGCCTGAAAATTGCCCGCCGATGCGTCCGATAAAGTAATACCTACCATGCCTGCATTATAGTACTCTTCACCACGTTCATAGAACTTCTTGCCACACAGCAGTTTAATTTTCTTCCGATTCAGCATTGTCGTCATGTCGCTTTGTTACCTTCCTTCTGGCTTTTCACGTTTCAATTCTTGTAACTGCAATGATACCATTAATGAGCGACAGTTTCACTTCATAAGTCTCTTCGTCATTTGATGTACAACAAAAAAAGAAGGCAACAAGCGCCTTCAAGTTAGGTGGTGTATTTAATCATTTTTCGTATATTTCAATGACACAATCTGATTGATGCCTATTTTCTCAGCCCTTTTTACGGGTATTGGCTTGCTTTTATATACTTCAAAGCCTAATTTTTGATACAACTTCATGGCCGGAATATTGGTATCTGCGACTTCTTCAATCAAGTATATTTGATATGGTGTATGCTCAAGAATATACTGTACCAGCTGTGAAGCAATACCTTTACCTCTATATTCAACACTTGTTCCTATAAATTCGATAGAACCTGCGCCTGGCGGGAAATTTATATAAGGAGCTTCAAACTCCTTCTTTAGAAAAACACCGGCAAGACTGCCTTTATATATGCCCAAATGCTTGCGGAGCTCTGTTCTATCCAGCTTGACGGAGTGTGATATTCCGTTTGTACAAGCAGCTATACCGACTACTTTTCCTTCGGATACAGCTACGTAGAATTGATTCAGAATAAACATATGAGCAAATGCTGCTGCAATCTTGTTCTTATCTTTGGAGAAGTACCCTAACCACTGTGAGAACCCATCTGCAAATATTTCGGAGATCTCACCTCTCACATCAAACTGAGCTTGATCTGCTCTAACCACACGAATCGCGATAAAATCACTCCCTTTCCTTGAATAAAAATGCGGTGAGGACAGCGGGTGAAGGCATGATAAAACGACTCTTCAGCAGTACCTTCATCTCAGCCAGACCCTGGACCGACGCATAAAAAAAGACGGACATCTCATATGCATCACCCGAGCGAAACTCTCCAAGCTGCTGCCCTTTACGAATAAGCTCTGCTGTAGAATTAAGCAGTTTGCCATTTACTTGAATGATCTCGTCATATTGAATTGAAGTCGTGCCAGCACCTGCTAGTAACGATTGATTAATAAGAATTAGCAAATTGGCCAGCTCCTCCCCATTGATCAAATCGGTGTAGATTTCGTGGACAAACTGTTCCATTATCTGTCTCGGGGATACATCGGCTTCAAAGGAAACAATATTACGTTTCAAGCCTTCCAAGGCATAGGCTACCAATTCGTTGAATAATTGTTCCTTTGTTTTGTAATGCCGATATAAGAGCCCAATACTAATGCCCGCTGTATCCGCAATCTGTTGAACATTCGTCGAGCCAAACCCTTGGTGAACGAATAACTGCATTGCAGCTAATTGTATTTTAACTCTGGTCGCATTACGCATTTCTTCAAATTGCTCCTTGGTTCGCGGCAAACCGTTACACCCCTAATTTTTTGAGTGAGTTTTCACTCATTATAAAATAATACATTCCGAATCACAATCCTTTATGTGTTTACACTCTCATTTTTGCGCTAACTATGCTAAGGAGTATATCTCCATTTTCTTTATCCTTTTCTTAAAACATGAAAAATACCTCAGGCGATTTTCTATTTTTCCAAACATATAACCCAGGTAAGATTAATACAAGATAAGAAATGAGATTCTAGCATGGATCAGGCTAAGCTTGATTGCAGGCCTATTCAATTGAAGAATCGAAAGGAGACAACATCACTTGAAATCGATCGTACAGCTGCTCCATTTTGGATATCATCAGGCGATGAGCTGTATATTCCCTGTCGCGATCTTCGCAACGCTGGCCATAACCAGTGTGATTGAGATCCCTTTCCTCTACCGGTACGACGCCATTCTATTGATATTGCTCGCTGTGCAATATTTCATGTACCGCAGCGGACTGGAAACGATGGATGAGATCAAGGTCATCTGTGTATTTCACGTCATTGGCTTGGTACTGGAGCTGTATAAGGTATGGATGGGATCGTGGTCATATCCCGAGCCTGGATATACGAAACTCTTCGGAGTTCCACTCTACAGTGGATTTATGTATGCAAGTGTAGCCAGCTTTATGTGTCAAATATGGCGGAGACTGCGAATGGACATGACGGGATGGCCTGGAACACTGTCGTCGATGCTGCTAGGAGGAGCTATATATCTTAATTTCTTCACACATCATTTCATCCCCGATTATCGCTGGTGGCTGACTCTGCTTGTGTTCATTGTGTTCTGGAAGACATGGATCATCTATCGGGTACGATCTAAAACCTACCGAATGCCTTTGACGCTTGCCTTCCTTATTGTGGGCTTCTTCATCTGGACAGCGGAAAATATTGCAACGTTCTTTAATGGATGGAAGTATCCTGATCAGCATGACACCTGGCAGCTGGTGAGCTTCAGCAAGATCAGCTCCTGGTTTCTCCTTGTGATTATCAGCGTCATTATTGTGGCTCAGCTGAAATATGTTAAAGCAAATCGGAACATAAAAAAATCATAAAAAATGGAGCAGGGTCTAATCCTGCTCCGTTAAGTGCTCCAGACCATTTTCAATTGTTGTTTGCCATTGGCCATTGATATTCTCCAATTTATGAATGCCTGTATTGGAAGCCGGGAACTTATTATTTTTATTCGTCCATTCTAAGCCTTTCAAGATATGATATACGATATTAATAACCCCGCCATGAGTTACCACAAGAATGTTCTCCATATGCTCCTTGGATTGTTCTTCGCATAAGGAATTGAAGGTCTCTTGAATTCGCATGTAAAATTCCATTGGGCTCTCACCGCCAGGATACCGTTCATCCATTCTTAAGCTCGAAAAATACAGCCCTGGATATCGTTCGTTGACGATTTCATGAGGCATTCCGGCAATAACTCCATTATTCATTTCTCTCCAATCCCTGCTGCTTTCGACGGACAAATTCAGATCCTTAGCCAGTTCATTCGCCGTATCCAGTGCTCTCTGCAAGTCACTGCTAACGATCCGATGGATTGGATGAGTGCTCTTGTTATCTTTTAAATACCTGCCCAGTTTCTCCGATTGCCTATAGCCTTCAATATTCAGACCCCTTTGGCTCCAGCCCCCTCGATATCCTTCATCATCCGCACCATGCCTTACAAAATAGATTGCCATTGTTCTTCCCCCTAATTTCAACGTGCTTAAGTTAGTCATTCTTTCGAGCAAGCTAAAATTGAACACCAACTATACTAACACATATGGAAGAAATTAACTTATGTTAATGCAATAACCTTAGTTCTTTCTTTGTTAGTAATTTTCCAATTCTGTTTCTTTATCTTGAATGAAAGGATCGATGTCCAATACTGCAGAATCTTCATTATTAAAGAAAATTGAAGGTTTAATGCCATCCTCTTTAATTTGGGGCAAAAACTCATCAATGAACTCGGTTAGATCGATTGCCTAGCTCTTTTCATATGGCCTCCAAACTTTTTACATATAGGAATTTTAACTTTTCCTCATTTCATACGTTTTGTATAGAAAGGAGTGATCAACTTGTTTTTCTTTATATGGTTTTTCCTCATTGGTATTCTGTCACTTGTCATGGGGATTCGAGCCTTAAGAAACCCTGATGCTTGGCCTTTTGATCGATATGTTGATGAAGATGGGGAAACCGATCTGGTTAACATCAAAATAAGAGGGATTTGTCTTCTAGCATTCGGCGCTGTTCTTACTATCTTATCTTTTCAGCAGCTTATATGAGATTGAGATGTGGATTCCTGTCGTGAAGAAGCCCGGCACTTAGTAAAAGAAGAGCAGCAACAGTGACTGTCACTGTGTGCTGCTCTCTATTTTTGTCCCCAACACAACCATCAACTAATTTGCCTGCGAACTCCTTCTAATTGCTGACACAACTGCTCAAAGCTATCGGCTGCCGTTTGATGAGCTGTGTCGATAACGATGCGTTCTCGGTCCCAAACGTCATACTCCCGATGTATGACCTGCTCCCACGCTGGAAGAACGAGGCCCGGAATATCTACTGCACGCGTTTCGACTCGCTGCCTATGTTCATTTTCGTCAGAGCAGACTACTTCAATTTCCACAAAAGGAGCTTTAACCGACTCAGCTGCATTGCGCCAAGCTTCGCGTGTGATTGGGATCGGATTCACTGTATCTGCAATGACGTTGAGACCAAGCCGGAGATTCTGGGAGGCCAACGCATAACACACAATGTAGCCTTCCGGTCCATCAACCTTCGCTCCAGCATCCCGCATAGCCTGCTCTACAACATCCACCCGGAGATACACTGCACGTAACTCACGAGCCAGCATGGAAGACAACGTCGACTTCCCGGTAGCTGGCAAACCGCTAAATATATATAGCAACAAACCCACCTCCTAATAAATGAATCCTTTCTGACAATGAAATGAATGGATATCTCTTATTCAATCATTAAAACATAATTTATCTCCCTCGTCTTTTCTCTCCATGCTCTAATGCAGATGTTTTTCTTTTGCTGCAGCAGACATATGATTCATCCATTGACTACCCCAGCTTCAACAACCGCAGTTCTGCATAAAACCCATGACAGAAGTACATTTATTACGAATTAAGTATTTTATTTAAAATACTACCTTGACTGTCAAAGTACTTTGATGTACTATACAGTTAACGGAGGAGATATATATGAGTAAGAACAAGATTACTTCAGATTTACTTCGCGGACACACAGATACCATGATATTGCGACTATTATCCGAAGCTGACCGTTATGGCTATGAGATCGTCAAGATGATTGCCGAGCGCTCGGAAGGCGAGTATGAATTAAAGGAAGCGACGATGTATTCCAGCGTCCGGCGACTAGAAAATGATGGCGAGATCGAATGGTACTGGGGTGACGAATCTCAGGGTGGAAGACGTAAATATTTCCGAATTACCGAGAAAGGCAAGGCGATCTATGTCCGCAACAAAGACAACTGGGAATACGCCAAGCGAGTACTTGAAAATTTATTATAAGGAGATGTTTGTTATGAACGAGAAGCTGTCGAGTTACTTGAACAGTGTGTTTGCACCCTATGATGGAGTGAAGAGCGTTACCGAATTAAAGAGCGATCTGCTCTTTGATCTGGAGGAGCGGTACCGTGAACTAAAGGCTGAGGGCAAGGATGATGAAACTGCCTTTGCAATGACTATTGACAGCATCGGAGATATTGAACAAACCGTGATCGAGGTGGCTAACCTCTCCCGCTCGCTGGAGCGGCAGGTAGTGACCAACTTAAAGGCGAGCAACCTGCCTCAGAGCGATTTTGCCGGCGTCACCGCCCACAAAGGAAATTTCTCATCAAGCGTTTTGCAAGGATCTGACTTCACGAATGCAGATTTGGCCGGCAGCTCGTTTCATTCTAGCAATGTACGCGATGCGATATTTGACGGAGCAAACCTTACAGACTGTAACTTTTCCACACTTGATCTTGCGAATGGCCGCTTCCATAAATCGATCCTTGTACGTACCAACTTCAGCAAGTCGTGGCTGGCCGGTGCCAAATTCTTAAATACAAGACTGATGGACGTCAATCTGAGTATGGCCTACCTTAGAGAAACTGCTTTCCAAAATTGTATCTTCGACGGAGCGGACTTCAGTAAATCGGATCTGGGAGGCATGTGCTTTGACGGGCAAACGTTTATCGGCGTTAAATTTGACAAAGCGGGGCTGCACGAGGTCTCGTTCAAGGGCGCTACACTGAGGAATGTGTCATTCCAAGGGTTCCCGCTGTCCAAGAAATATTACCGAGCCATCAAAACGATCAATTTCGAAGGTGCAGTCATGGATAAACTGACTTACGCATCGCTTAAAGGCCTAGAAGCTGATTTGTCCAAAGTGACAGTTCGATAAGGAGGGGGAAAAAGTATGAGCAACCTATCTATTAAGGTTACAGGTCTTCAAAAGTCCTACAAGCAGCATCAAGTCCTAAAGGGGGTCGATTTTGAGGTTGAAAAGGGCAGCATCTTTGCCCTGCTCGGCTCCAACGGGGCTGGTAAAACAACAACGGTCAGAATTCTTACAACACTGCTCAAGCAAGACAGCGGAACCGCGAACGTGAATGGATTCGATGTAGCTGCTGATCCTAATAAGGTACGCCAGTCGATCAGTCTAACCGGACAATTTGCCGCCGTGGATGAAATTTTGACCGGACGAGAAAATCTCATTATGATCGCCAAGCTGCGATATCTCAAAAATCCACGCCAGGTAGCTGCTGAGCTGCTGACACGTTTTGGCCTGACCGATGCAGCCGACCGCAGGGTGTCTACGTATTCCGGTGGAATGCGGCGCAGACTGGACATCGCCCTGAGCCTTGTGGGAAATCCAGAGGTTATCTTCCTCGATGAACCAACCACCGGACTTGATCCTGAGGCGCGCATCGAAGTGTGGAAGACTGTAAAAGAATTGGCTGACGGAGGCAAGACGGTGCTGCTCACCACGCAGTATTTGGAGGAGGCAGAACAGCTTGCCGACCGAATTGCCATATTGCACGAGGGCCGAATTATCGCGAGCGGTACGCTTGCCGAGCTTAAACAGCTGTTCCCATCTGCAAAGGTGGAGTATGTCGAGAAACAGCCTTCACTCGAGGAAATCTTCCTCGCCATCGTCGGAACTAAGGGGGAAAAGTAAAATGGAAATGACAAAAAAGCACTTTTTCAGCGATATGGGTGTTATGCTTGGCCGTTCCATGCGGCATATTTTCCGCAGTATGGACACCATCATCACCGTCTGCATCACACCTATTGCCATGATGCTGTTGTTCGTTTATGTATTTGGCGGTGCAATCCAAACGGATACCGATAACTATGTCAACTATCTGCTGCCCGGCATCCTGCTGATTGCGATCGCCAGCGGTATATCTTATACGGCTTACCGTCTGTTTTTGGATAAGCAGCGAGGCATTATTGAGCGGTTCAACACGATGCCCATCTCCCGTTCTGCCTTACTCTGGGGGCATGTTCTAACCTCGGTCGTATCCAATGTTCTATCTGTTATCGTCATCATTATTGTAGCGCTTATTATGGGCTTTCGCTCGCAGGCGGGCATACTCCCTTGGCTTGCAGTTGCCGGAATACTCATCTTGTTCACGCTGGCTCTAACCTGGGTCGCGGTAATTGCCGGACTTTCCGCAAATTCAGTCGAAGGCGCAAGTGCCTTCTCCTATCCACTGATCTTCCTGCCATTTATTAGCTCGGCGTTTGTTCCCACCGATACGATGCCGACGGTCGTTCGCGCCTTCGCCGAGAACCAACCGGTGACTTCGATCGTTGAAACCATCCGTGCGTTATTGTCCGGTACTCCCGTAGGCAACGATATCTGGGTCGCTCTTGCATGGTGTGTCGGGATTACCATCGTCTCCTACTTCTTTGCCATGCGGGTATACAAGAATCGGGTATAATTAGGGTTTCTTTTGAAAAAATGGAGCAACTGCCAACCCGGCAAGCTGCTCCTTCTTTATTTTGAAAATATGACAGTCATCGAACCATGTGCATCCTATATTATGTCAGTCACCATAACGTAAAGTAAATACTAGTGCCCACTCTGTCTCGCCTAAGGATTCCTGTGTCAGATCCATCATATATATTTCATTGGTGCTTGTCGCTTGCATTGCGAATACATAGATTGGCTGATCGAAAGAATACGATTGTGGTTCTGTATGATCCACCAGCCCCTTTGTAGCCAATTCGGTATCCAACTCAAAATTGAAGGTAGATAGACTCGATCCCGAGTTGCTAGCATTGTTCACTTTAATAATAGCCGTTTCTTTATCCTTCTCTATTCGCAAGGATTCAATTGAAATTATGATCTCTGTTTCTTTAATACTCTGTCCATCCAGACTGGAAAACAAATGCCCGACTGAACCTACCGTCTCCACCCTCTGCCCTTTCTCCCAGAGATCTATATCTAAGCGAGCATTTGGACTTTCTCCCCCTTACTCTAATTTAAATGCACCAGACATCATGCCAAGGAAAGGTCTTAGCTTGCTCACTTCTCCTTGGGACAGATCAACCGGAGTCAGATGTATGCTTGTAGTGTTCGGAATCTCGGGTAAAGGCTCATTCTTCTCGCTTGTACACCCTGTCAGAACGACTATGCAGATCAGAATCCACCATCGAAACTGCAAATGCTCACCTTCTTCTTTTTTATTCATCGCCTATATGTATATAATTCGATTATAAAGGGTCCATTGCCCATAAGATTCCAATTTTATCATTATCTAAAGCGATAACACCCGTATCTATTGTATTCCATTGAGATTTGCTTATGGTTGCCCAAGAGTAGAGCTTAAGAAGATCACCGTTCGAATCAAAATGTCCATTTGTATAAAACATCACTTCTGGCTGAAATTGATCTACAAAATAGGCACTTAACTCCTCAGCCCATGACTTACTCGGTAAATCTATATCGTGAGTCATATTTGTGGAAATAGCATAAGTCAGAATTTTTGCTGCATAAGCCTTCTCGATATGCCTGAATTGCCATACATTCTCCGCATTATGTCCCATCTGCTCTAAGAACGATTCCAGTATACGATCTTTTTCCAGTTTACTTCTTAGTTCATAACCGTATGTGACTTTGCCTCCATCTCTTTTTGCTAATAGACGACAGAATTCCTCTTCACTTTGTATCATTTTGGGCTGGTCCTCTCAATCTGTACAATGTATTAACATAGCTTCTCGCTCTTTCCGAACTTTTGTAGCTTCAGTGCCCAACACGATGCGCTTCAATATCAATGATTTGATACACCGAGATGACTATAAAAAATAGAGACATGATGACAATGGAGATACCCACCCAGCGAAGAAGCACCGAATGTTCGTCCTCTTTGTTTGATTTCACAATAAGAAACACCCCTACTGCCAGCAGTAGTAGAACGACAACAAATATCAAGTAACTTCCCCTCCTGGTGCGACACTGCTCATTGGCGTAAGCTAGCCGTAAGCGCACAATTTCATCATTGCACCGTCAAACATGATTTCCAAAGTCACCGTTATGTGCTTAATGCTGCGCTTCTCTATACCAAGCAAGCGCAAGCTGCTCCATTTCTGTCACAAAAGCTTTTTTGGCTGGGCTGTATTCACTTGTGTGCTCATAGCGCTGAGCCAGTTCCTCTTTAAATCTGCCGTACCTTTCTGCTTCCTGAGGATGGCTTCTCAAATAGTCTCTGAACACGAGATGCCGCTGAATATGCGGATTGCCTGCTTGATAAAAATGAATATGATGAGTTCTGTTCTCTCCGCCCTTGCGAAACAGTCTTCTTCCCGGAATTCCCCAATCCCCGGCAACATCATACCCCAGTGAATGCATGGTAGCATTGAAGCGGTCAACTCGATCAATCTGATTCACGATACAGATCATATCAATTACAGGCTTGGCCATTAAACCGGGAACTGAGGTGCTTCCAAAATGCTCAATGTTTACAATCTCACCGCCAAACAGATTCATCAGAAAATCGGCCTCTTCTTGAAACCGCCTGACCCATACCTCGTCGTAATCACTCAGTCTCACTTTCATAACGTTCCTCCTTCTCATTATCTATACTAGTTTTATTGTATTGATATAAGTAAAATGCAGCATCAATGCAGAATAGTAATGTCTATTGTCTATTGTCAATTATCAATGATGAAGAAGGCAAATGCCTTCTTCTTTATAGAACATGAGTTGTATGATATTTTAAGACTAATCATTGGATCCGTTTGATCTTATAGGTCCACTGCCAAACAGTAAAAATATTATTGCCCAACAAAATGAACAAGACCAGTGTAATCATTAAAGCCATAATATCCAGATCTAATGCATACTCTAATCTATGAATGAACCTTAATTTTGGTATAGGTAAATCTAGTAAAGGTTTGCATATTGAGATAGATTTGCAGAAACTAGCCTGTTATTGATAGACTGTCTATATCTGAGAAGGGAGTAATGAATATTGAATATTAAAAGCATTATACAGCATCTGATTGGAGCGCTTATCTTTTTCATTTTGTTCGTTATAGGCATGATCTTTTCGGAAAAATCGACGTTATTCATTGCTTTAGGAATTTTAGGATTGGCGTTTTTTTCTTTCTTCTTATTTAGAATCTTAATAAATCTAACAAACAGCAACAAGTGAGAGGGCCTCACCCCTAACATTAATTTACATATTAATGGTCGTTAGTTTACCCTCCTTTGGAACCCTCTTATTTATGCCTTCTTCTCTTCAAAAAGATCATCGCTCCTACCGCCAATATAACAACCAGTACACCGCCGATAAACATCTCCATGTCATAGTCTTTGTTCGATATTCGACTCATCTCATCTGCAAGATTAACTTCATTTCCTGCCTTTCTCCCCTGGCCTAAAAATTCCAAATCCTGCTCAACTTGCGATATTTCTGCTGTACGGCTGCATAGGCTTGTGTAGAGATTATCGCTATTCTCAACTCTGTAGCTGTACACAAGATAGGTGCTTCCTGCCTCAAAATTAATGCCGCACGAATTCTCCTCACCCTCATCGTATACAATGATTTGTGATTCATTAACGCCCTTCCATGTCTCTTCAATATTCATCAGATTCGCATCCCTGAATTCTATCGGTCCTCTGACGCCTTCCTGAATACGTTCCTGCTTGATCTCAAGTACTTTACCTGTGTAAACTGCTTCTGCATGCTCATAAGCTTCATTTGGTTCGAGGTTTGCACAACTGCAGGCGAAAGCCTTGTCTGCATGGAAAACTCCATGCATATTTATTAATAACACAGCGGCAATTATAGCAATTATATATTTTTTCACTCTATCAACCCCATCTATTGAATAATATCCCATCTTCGTTATATAGACGGTTATCAGATATGAAAGGTTTCGTTCCATTCCTGTTATAATCCGCTCTTTTGCATTAAAAAAAGAGGAACCGGCATACTGCCGATCCCTCAATTCTATTTGGGTATTTTTGCATCATTAGTTCTAGCTAATCATTGCAAGCTTCTTATTTAATAACAACATAGTCCAAATTCACAAGCTTCGCATAGGTTATGATCTGATCGGTGGTGAGGTTCAAGGATACAACGGTATGGTGACCGCCGCCGTTCTCAATCCACGCTTTGACGCCATCCTGGAAGTTCGGCTTCACATTCCACAACACACGGGCAACAGGAAGCTTAGGCGCAGGCGTTGTTGGCTCGAACAAAGATACTTCGTTAATGAGCAGCTTGTAATGTGTGCCGAAGTCAGCCATCGATACGACAACCCCTTCTCCTGCCTTGCCATCGAACACAAGACGTGCTGGATCTTCGCGATCGCCGATACCCAGTGGAGAAACGACAACTTTAGGCTTGTTAACCGCCAGTGTTGGATCTACCTCAAGCATGTGGGATTGAAGAATGGATTCCTGACCTGCCGCGAGCTCATAAGTGTAATCTTCCATAAAGCCGGTTGACTCGTTATGGCTCATGACTTTGAGCAGACGATCCAGGGCAGCTGTCTTCCAGTCGCCTTCACCCGCAAAGCCGTAGCCTTGGGCCATCAGGCGCTGTACTGCAAGACCTGGAAGCTGCTTCATGCCATGCAGATCCTCGAAGTTCGAAGTAAAGGCATTGTATCCCCCTTGATCGAGGAAACGCTTAAGGGCAATCTCATAGCTGGCTTGGACTTTGACACTGGCTTCCCAATCTTCCTTGCTGTAAGTACCATAGTCAAATTCGTACAGCTCCGCATATTCACTAAACAAATCATTGATTTCTTCTTCAGTTACCTCATTGACCACTTGCACAAGGTCGCCGATGCCAAAGTAGTCCACTGTCCATCCAAATTGGATTTGAGCCTCTACCTTATCCCCTTCCGTAACACCAACGTTACGCATGTTATCGCCAAAGCGGGCTACTCTGATGTTGAAGCTCTCGTTATAAGCAACAGCGACGTCCATCCAATCTGCAATTTGCTGCTGCACTTCAGGACGCTCCCAGTAGCCAACTACAATTTTATTTTGTTTGTTCAGCCGTGCATTGATAAATCCATACTCGCGGTCACCATGGGCTGCCTGGTTTAAGTTCATGAAGTCCATGTCAATAGTTGCCCAAGGGATGCTCTCGTTATATTGTGTAGCCAGGTGAAGCAAAGGCTTTTGCAGCAGCTTCGTTCCACGAATCCACATTTTTGCAGGTGAGAACGTATGCATCCAGGTAATTACGCCGGCAACCTCGTCACGATAGTTGACTTCCTTCATAATGCTTGTAATTTTGTCTGCACTGACTGCGAGATCCTGCAGTACAAGCGGATAAGGCAATACTCCGCTGTTATTGAGCGCATCTGTCATTTCCTGTGCATGTGCCTTCACTTCGGATAGAGCTTCTTCTCCATACAAGTGCTGTGAACCTACGACAAACCAAAATTGTTTTGCTGCTGCTGACATATGTTCATCCTCTTTTCTATAAGTTGTATTTTATAATATTGGGCTCTGCCCCCTGCTTTACTTCTGTCCGTAATAAGCGTCTTTACCGTGCTTGCGCAAATAGTGCTTGTCAAGAATACGCTGTGGCAGCTCTGGAGCGAAGCGGTTTAATTCTCTCGCAAATAGATTCATCTTCGATACTTCCTCCAGCACGACACTGTTCATCACCGCGGACTTGGCATCCTTGCCCCAAGTAAAAGGTCCATGTCCCTGGAGCAATACACCCGGGATCGACATGATATCAATACCACGCTGCTCGAAGGTCTCGATAATGACACGACCTGTCTCCGCCTCGTAACCACGATCCACTTCCTCCTGGGTCAAGAAACGTGCACATGGAATGGATCCGTAGAATGTATCCGCATGCGTTGTTCCCATCACAGGTACATCAAGTCCAGCCTGAGCCCAGACCGTTGCCCACATGGAATGCGTGTGTACGATGCCGCCGATCTCTGCATAGTGCTTGTATAGCACGGCATGTGTCGGTGTATCAGAAGAAGGTCTCAGTTCTCCCTCAACCACATTGCCATCCAGATCCACAACGACCATATCGCTGGCCTTCATCGTCTCATAGCTGACACCGCTCGGTTTGATGACGAATAATCCGCTCTCCCGATCGATAGCACTAACATTACCCCATGTATATTTAATAAGTCCTTGTTTCGGCAAATCTAGATTTGCCTGGAACACTTCTTCTTTCAGTTGTTCTAACACCTTGGTCCCTCCTATTTCACACTAAATTGTCCACAGCGGCCTGCTCAATGACAAGCCCCTTCTTGTATCGCTCGATAAAGACCTCAAAGCCCTTCACATCCGCTGCATCCGGATGAATCTCTTCTTCTTCCACATCGCTGAATACTTTCTTATCAAGGAAATCTTCCAGGCTCTCTTCGCCGTTCTTGTTTAGGAGATATGAAGCGAGAACTGCCATCCCCCAAGCTCCGCCTTCTCCGGCCGTCGATGTAACCGACACAGGCACGTTAAGTGCGGCTGCCATCATTTTCTGGCCGACGACCGGCGTCTTGAACAGTCCGCCATGAGCCAGGATGCTGTCGATCGCGACATTCTCTTCCTTCGTCAAGATGTCCATCCCGATTTTTAGAGCGCCAAATGCAGTGAACAGGTGAACTCTCATGAAGTTCGCGAGATTAAATTTGCTCTCCGGGGAACGGACGAACAGCGGGCGACCCTCTTCAAGACCTGTAATATTTTCACCGGAATAATAGCCGTAGCTCAGCAATCCGCCGCCGTCAGGATCCGCTTCCAGTGCTTTGTTCAGCAGTACGCTGTACAGCTTCTCTGTATCCACCTTTTGCCCGGCTGCTTCAGAGAACTCACGGAACAATCCGAGCCATGCGTTGAGATCACTTGAGCAGTTGTTCGCATGAACCATACCCACTGGACTGCCGTTTGGCGTCGTAACCATATCGATCTCCGGGTAAACCTTGGACAGATCCTTCTCCAGGACGATCATGGCAAAAACAGATGTGCCCACCGAGACATTCCCCGTGCGCTTTCTTACACTGTTCGTCGCGACCATCCCTGTTCCCGCGTCGCCTTCCGGCGGACATAGAGCTATGCCTGGCTGTAAATCTAGTGATGGGTCCAATATCTTGGCACCCGCTTCGGACAGCACACCTGCTGCTTCGCCTGCAGAATACACCTTAGGCAGCAGGTCGCTCACTTTCCACGGATAGCCTTTATCTGCAACCAGCTCATTAAACTGCTGGATCATGGATTCGTTATAATTTTGCGTAGATTCATCGATGGGGAACATGCCTGACGCATCACCGATGCCAAGCGCCTTGTTTCCCGTGAGCAGCCAGTGTATATATCCGGCCAATGTCGTTACGAATCGAATCTGAGGTACATGCTCTTCCTCATTTAATATCGCTTGATAGAGGTGAGCAATGCTCCAGCGTTCAGGAATGTTGAACTGGAATTGTTCCGTCAATGCTCTCGCCGCCGCACCTGTTGTTGCATTGCGCCAGGTCCGGAACGGGACTAGCAGTTTATCTGAATCGTCAAAAGCCATATATCCGTGCATCATCGCAGAGAATCCGATCGAACCGACCGTTTGGAGAGTGATTCCGTAATTCCGTTCAACCTCCTGCTTCATCTCGCGGTAAGCCTCTTGCAGACCTGTAATAATGTCATCCAGGCTGTACGTCCAAAAACCATCCTTCAGCTGATTCTCCCACTCGTAGCTTCCAGAAGCGATCGTTTGAAACCGCCCATCAATAAGAACGGCTTTGATCCGTGTGGATCCAAACTCAATACCAAGCGACGTTTCTCCCTTAGCAATCGCTTGTTCGATGCTTACTTGACTCGACATTACCTTGGTCACCTCTCTGGCAGCGCTTCATTAATAAGATCATTGTAAGAAGGCGCTTTCTAAATTGACAGGTCTAGTATATTTTTTGTACGTACATTTGTCAATATTATTAGTTATATATGCATACAAATATGGACATAATATATTTTTGTGCCTTATTTCTTAAATCTTCATATTAGTTCTGCATAGCAGCCATCTGGTATGAGTTTACAATTATACATAAAACATTCCTGTATTTCATAAAAACAGCATAAAATCATCTGTAATGGACCCGTCTCTTTATTTATTTCACAATCATGCTATAATTTGTACATACAAATTTACCAAAAGAACGATTAACATAGCGAACAAGTATGGAAGAAGGAGTTACATGAAACCAAAGTATCAAGTCATCATTGATGATATAAAGAGTAAAATACTATCCGGTGACTACGGTGTAGGAGAACAAATTCCTACGGAATCTTCCCTGCAATCGATGTATGAGGTCAGCAGACAAACGGTTCGGAAGGCGATCCTGGAGCTATCCAACGAGGGTTTTTTGCGGAGTGAAAAAGGATCCGGCACCTATGTCAGCAACCAGTATCGGATGAGAACAGGCGGGGGCTCTACGAAAAAGACGATCGGTGTCATCACAACCTACATCTCCGACTACATCTTCCCCTCTATCATTCGCGGGATTGAGAGCAGACTGAATGAGGACAATTATTCACTCCTGCTGGCCAGCACCAACAATGATGTGGCACAGGAGAAAAAGGCGCTGGAGATGATGCTCTCCTACGGTGTGGACGGACTGATCATTGAGCCTACCAAGAGCAATCTGTACAACCCGAATATTGCATATTACCTGTCATTTAAGGAACAGGACATCCCCTTTATTATGATTAATGCCTATTACGAAGAGATTGATGTCCCTTTTCTGTGCCTCGACGACGTGCAATCGAGCTATCTGGCGACCAAAGAATTGATATCGAACGGACACACTCAGATCGGACTCATCTCCAAAATGGATGATTTGCAAGGAAAGTATCGGATGAAGGGCTATATCAAAGCACTTGGAGAAGCCAAATTACGCTTTCACCCGGAGCTCGTTTTTTCCTTTGATACGGAGACGAAGCAGGCGCTATCGAGCAACCTGAAGGAATACCTGGATGTAAATAGAGAAGTACTGACCGCTATCGTCTGCTATAACGACGAGGTTGGTCTTGAAGTGGTTCATGCGTGCAGACAATTGGGAATCTCAATTCCGGAGGAGCTATCCATCATCGGTCAGGACAACTCCTATATTGCCAAGAATGCGAACATCCAGTTAACGACGCTGACTCACCCTCAGGAAACGATGGGACGCGACGCCGCCGACTGGATCATTAGGAAATTACAAGGCAAAAGAGACTTGCCGGACAGCACGTACTATCAGCCCGAGCTTGTTTACGGTGAAACCGTTCAGAAGCGATAAATGGGGTATAACTGGAATTAATACAGTTGGAATAAAAATTCCTAACATGTAAAACTGTCTCAAATGACAAAATTCATTATTAAACCTATTTCAGCGCGCATTATCTTATGTAGTTGAATTTCGTGCACGAGGAAATTCGCTCAGCAAATAGTTCATTTGATTTTGGCTAGTTCAGACAATAAGAATTTTGATGAATTAAAAAGTGAACTTTACCTATTTACAGAAGAGGATCTTAGAAACTTACCTAGATATCATTCTCTAAATTATGTAAAAAGCAAAGATGTTTACGCTCGTTACATAACCAAGCTTCCTAGTTTTGTATCCAAAAGAACACTGCAAAACAAAAGACCATCAAATAAATGATGGTCTACTTTTTATTCAGTCGTTGCATATAAAAGGATCAAATAAAGTAAGATTAATTTGTCTTCCCAGTTGATAAAGATTTTATCTTCAAGCAACAACAATGCTTCCTTAATACACTTGCCGTCTTTACCAGTCTTAATGCAATATACCCAAACATTCGTTCTGTTTAAAAGAATTTTATTGATTACTAGCTATCTAGGATCTCGCTGATAGTATTTCATTTTATTTTAAATTAACTATATATCTATTCCAGACAAGAGATCTGGATACTTTTCGCGTCCCTTATTAATTATAAATCGATTAAGCTCCGTAATTTCATCTCCAATAGGAGAGTAATACTTGTTGTCAATTTTCACTGTGTTATTTAACTCAATTTTATTATCATTTTCAATGATTTTCAATCTATATAGGTAACCTACATTGCTTTCTTTTACAGGATTGAGTTTAATAGAGCGTAAGAAATTAGCTATTCTTTCAATATCTTTTGGATCCTCTATCTTAATTTCGTTTCCATCACTATATATTATTTCAATCCTATTGACCTTGTCCAAGTTAGAATCGATTTCATTAGTCAGTAACAACTCGCCCGCCCCATCAGTTGTTCTCCCATTGCAGCCAATTAATGACATGATAAGTAAAATAGAGACCACAGAATATCCAAAAACTTTAATCATTAAAACCCTCCCTTTGCACGAATTCTAGTCCTCTATATTTAAAAGAGGACTAGAATAGCCGTATTGTAATATATCCTTAAGTTACTGAGGCACAGCTCTTACAGTTTCATTCCAAGAAATTAAAGCTTACGATCTCCCAAATATGTCCATCGAGATCTTTAAAGTGTCCTGAATAGCCCCAATCGTATTCCTTCGGCTGAAGAGGCAGCAGTTCTCCACCAAATTCCACTGCGCTTTGTAGTATGAAATCGACTTCTTCCTTGTTCTCCGCCGTGTGACTCAATATGACTTTGGAGCCAAGATCTAATGAGCTGGAAGTATTAAGCTCCTCCAGTTCGGAACGAAGGAATAAGACTAAGGAGATCCCATCTTCCATATCAAATATAATGTGGTCGGCACCTTCCTCCAGACCCTCAGTCGGCAAGCCCAATCCCTCTTTATAAAAAGCAATCGACCGTTCCAGATCGTTTACCGCCAAGGTGATAATATTTATTTTCGGCTTCATATCGTATCCTCCTACAGCATGGTGAAATTTATTATAACAAAGTAGAAGAAAGTGTGTGCAGTAGCACTAATCCATATACTTAACAATAATGCGTGTTAGAGCTCCAATACGGTAACCTGTTCCCCTTCCACGACCTCACCGTTATCGCGGAAGCCTGCTCTTTCGTACAGTTTTTTCGCTGCCGTGTTCTCCGCCTTATAAGAGATCCAGCAATACCGTGCTGGTCCTGCCGGGCAGGTACGGATAAACTCAAGGATTTGTCTCATCGCTTCTCGGCCATACCCTTGGTTCTGGTAACGCGTGTCCATCATCAATTTCAGGATACAGTAGCTGTCTTCTGCAATACTCGGGAGCTCGTACCCCGTTATCTGATAAGTGATTAATACAAAACCAACCGGCAGTTCATCCGCATAAATGGCAAAAAGAAATGGATGCCCTCCATTCGTAGCCAGCACATAACACGAAGCCACACTAGACAGGTTGGAGGCTACATAGCGGCGCTGATCCTCTGTTACCTCCAGATTGAAGATTTCACGTCGGTTTTCAAGTGTAATTTTTCTGAGTGTAATCATGTAAGAACTCTTCCTTCCATTCGGTAAATTTACTGCGCCGCGGTCGCATGAATAATATACATAATCCTCAAAAAAAGTAATAGACTTATATTTAATTTTTCAGTTCCTATTATGTATCCATGTCTTTTTTAGAGCAGAAAAAAGCAGCCAGATGCAATTGAACTGAAGTTCATTGCATCGGCTGCTTATTTTTTCATGTAACCTATCGTTACCGATTATTCGTTTGTTGTGGCCCCTGTATCTTCAGTGGAATCAGTGGACTCCGTAGCCGCATCTGTACTTTCCTCTGCTGGCGTAAGTGTATTTGAGATCTCGGCATTGGAACGCAGATCCGTCATCCAAGTGGAGCTGAGCTCACCGATTTGTTGATCCACCAATATTGTGCGAATCTCTTCTTTTTTGTCTTCCAGTGTTGGATTCGTTGCTTCTTTATGATCTGTCTTCATGATGATGTGGTAACCATAATCCGACTGCACTGGATCGCTGATTTCATTTATTTCCATAGAAAAAGCTGCTTTGGAGAATGGCTCTACCATATCTGCTTCACCAAAGAATCCGAGATCGCCGCCATTCGCTGCGGAAGCCGTATCTGTAGATTTCTCCTTTGCCAGTGTTGCAAAGTCTGCTCCACCATCCAGCTCTTTCTTGATCGCATCTGCTTCTTCTTTAGTTTCAACGAGAATATGAGAAGCTTTCACTTGCTCTGGTGTAGCGAAGGACGCCTTGTTCTCCTCATAGTAAGTGCTGATCTGCTCATCTGTTACTTCGGTTTGCGGCTCTAGAATTTTACGCATTTTCACTTGAAGATCCATATTTTTCTTAAGAGCGTCAAGTGTCATTCCAGATTGAGCAAGTGCCGAGTTAAATGCTTCTTCACCGCCATATTGCGTCTTCAACGTTTCAAGCTCGGCATTTACGTCCTCTTCTGTAACCGTCACGTTAGCATCAGTCGCTGCCTGATCGACAAGCTCCATCGTAATCATGTTCTCCAACGTCGCTTGTCCGCCAAGTGTCACAAGCTCGTTATACAGCTCGTCCTTGGAAATGTCTGTACCATTCACAGATGCAACAGCTTCCTTACCGCCTCCAAACGGAGGATATATAAGCACAATAATCAGTGCAGCTGCAAGAACTCCCGATATCACCATCCAGACTACACTATTCTTTCCTTTGGCTGCTGGCTGCTCTTCGTTCTCTGCCTGATCCTTCTGCATCTCTGGGTCTGTAGCTGCTTCCGGCTGTGTTTCCACCTCTGTTACCGGCTGTACCTCAGATTGCAATTCCAGCTGTGATTCCGATTCCGTCGCAGGCTCACTTCCTTGCTGTATTTCTTTCTCTTCTTGCAAAGAATTCTGCTTCTCTTCCTCATTGTCGAAACGCGATGGTTTGTTGTTATCCATTAAACTAAAACTCCCTTCGTGTCTTTCCATATCATGACCTTTTATTAAATATAAAGGATTTCAAAAATAAAACATTAAAATAACATAAAAAATCTATAGATTCGAATCAGATACCATAATATGCACTTCTTTTATGTCAAAATTTCCTTTAACCTCAATCTATTCTTCTCATTTAAAGCATAGCCGACTAATTCTTCGTTATAACCCTCCGTTTGAAAAATACTAATAATTTTGTAGATTCTATCCTCTAGATTCCGGTTCATATTGGTCTCAAGCTGGATCTCCAATGGAATGACGGGCAGCATCATATCCTTATAAGGGACTGAAACGATGTGTTCCCATACATGCGGTCCATTTTCCCAGAAGCCCGAGCCAGGGATGTATTCAATATGTTCTGGTGGCTGAATGCATGCAGCTTCAAACTCAATTCCATGCACGACAAGGCGGGCAAAGGTCCAATGGTTTTTAGAAAAATCGGTAAACGTCCTAGTAGGAGTAGAAGCCGATGAGTACCAGTCCTCCATTGATGTGTTTAATTCATCTAAGCTCTCATCCTTAGTAAGAAACTCTTCAAAAATCTTTCCAATTTTATGGACATCTTCTGGCTTGGATACAAGAATATCAATATCTCCTGGCATGATTTCACATCCTTGGATAAAAGAGCTGAGAGAACCTGCAAAAACATATCGGACACCTTCCGCATTTAAGGCTCTAGCGATCAATTCAATAACGTTCATAAGCTGTGCTGGCGTAGTCACCGAATATACACCTTTCCTTTCTTGAGTTAAGAATCAAGAGCATTCTAGAAAACTTGGTACAAGCTTATACATTTTATACAAAAACATATCAGAGGGTACAGTCAACTTGTAGATCCATATATCATTATAAAGAAATTTTGCACCGACGGAAAAGCAAATCTCGATAGTTATACTCACTAGCGCCTGTACTCTATCAATGCTCTCTTGTTAGAAAAACCGATATATACCTTCCTGAAAATAGCTATACTCTTCCTCCGTTATCCTTAACCTGCCATAGGACTCCAAAAAGACTTCCTTATCCCTCGCTTGATCAAATACTCCCTGCTTCGGACGAATCGCCAGTGCCATATCAAATCGTGGATCACCATAGCCTGCTCTGGGCCAATCGATAATGCCGCATACCTTATTGTCTTTAATTAATACATTATTCGTATGGAAGTCACCATGAATCAGCGTATTCTTTATCGGTAGTGGTCTATTCCTATCTAGTCGCTTGAGCAGTTCTTCTGTTCCATCTATATTATAATTAGCTAGATTGTATCTGGCTTTCATAAGCATCGAATCGATCCAGGGCGGATCATTCTTATGTAATGGTCCAGGACATGGACATTCATGAATTCTCCTTAGGCATGCACCATATTGAGACACCACTTCTTCTCGATCCCTGTGGTTAGGTTGATCGCTCAAGAAATGTCTCAAGCTTATTCCATCTATGTAATCCATGAGCAGCCATCTTGAATCGCCTTCCACATGGAAAGCATACGTGCTTGGAACAAGCAGACCCGTAGTCGAAAGATATTGCAGCGCTGCATATTCATCTGATAACCATTCGTTAAATAAGTCATGCTCTGTCTTCTTAATCACGAACTGGTGATCACGCGTTTCGATCTTCACGACAAGTGAAGTATGACCCTGCTTTGGATATGAGATGCTGCGAATCTCACCGATTAGATCTACAAGCTGAGCAGGAATATCCTCTATATTCATGGGTTATCTCCTTTTTATAATTACATAATATTCTAATTTGATATCTATCTAATTTAAATCTAAAAAAAGATGTTGTAAAGCACTTACGTAATGAAAAAGCTATTGTGGATTAACTTTCCCTTTAGTTGATTATTTTCGAAGAGTTATAATCATTCAGAAGGAGGATGTAGGTTTAACAGTAGACCATTGAATAAGCGAAACTTCTGCTTCATCAGCTGTAACTACTCCAACGCAAATATTAGTCAGATCAGGATTTTCAAGATAATGCTGAATAGTAAACCTGATGGCTTTTGAGATGTTCAAATTTAATAGTTCACTCTTATGAATCCAATACAATTCTCCCTCAACCGAAGGAATAAAGCTCCTATGGGCTGTCTCGCCAAAATAAACGTATTGTTGCCTGAGTTCACCATGACTCTCTTCTATTAAAATGTACTTCAGGGTGAAATTCTCTATTTCGTTCTCTTTATATCCTGTTTCCTCTTCAATTTCCCTATAGCTTGCTTTCATCGGAAAGTTTAGTTCCTCATGCTCAAGATGCCCTCCGATACCACCCCAAAATTCAAAGTTAAAAATTTTACTATTAGCCTTTTTCATCATCAATACATGCTCTTTATGAATCAAGAATGCTGTTGCCATTTGTCTGACTTCCACAAGTTCCCCTCCCACAGGTGATATATAATTGAGCTTATGTTTATACTTGACTATGAATTTAGATCTGACTCATTCTCAATAAATTTGTTGCATGACTAATGTTTGGAACAATACTTTTCACCAGAATCAACTCAATTCCTGTATAAAAATGATCGTGCAAATCTGTAATGCATTCATATTTCACTTTATTGTGGATTTGAAGACCTTGCTCAAAAAGAACCGTCCATTCATTACCAGCAAAGTTTATAAACCCATTATGTATTTCGATGTGATCCTTGATCATATTTTCACTTTCTAATGATATACCTATCCAGTCGTTATCTTCATCAAACAATAAGTAGCACTCTTTATCTGACTCTCCTCCATTATTGAGCTCGATATATTCTTCGCGTTCATAGAAATAGATATAAACGAGTAACAGTTCATCCGCTTCTTGCATTCTAATTTTCAAGAGATATTCCTCCTAGTGATTACAACATTAGCAAAAAGACAAGAGAAGAAATAAAGCTTAGTACTGCGATGAAAATATGAAGCCCTATCAATATCGTTCTTTTCAGAAGATTTCTTTGCTTTTTTTGAGTAAAGTAGGAGTATACGAACACAGCGATCACAAGGGGCAAATATTGATGAAGATCAGGTCCAGCTTGACTCGGTAATGCTTGGTTAATATATTCACGTGTAGTCTCATCATTTATCATAAATCCGTATATAACTCCGATGATCGCCGGGATCAATAATTGAAATGAGAACTGAACTAGATCTTTCTTCAAAAAGGAAGGAGCAAGTCTTAGGTATTTGTCATTGACCATATTATATTGGCCTCCTTAATTATTGATCACCATTTCTCATGTGGTATTTTGCATATGTTAATCAGTTGTCGTTGGTCTCTTCCTATATTCTATTCATTTTTTAACTATCCTTCCCGCCAGTTCGATCTAATAGCTATACATCCAGTTAGATGTTTATCTAATCACGCATGCTGCATCCTTCATCCCCAATGTTAGTACTTTCTTTGCTCTCAGTTTACACATCACTACAGTCGATTTTACAAATGTACGAATTTCTCTATTTTTTGAGTCATAAAACATCCAAATCGTACGATTTTGATATAAAGCGGAAATTGTTCTATATCTGTCTGAGTCCCCAAAATGCTAAAGTTACGGCGTAACAGGCATCAGAAATGGACACTTTCTCACTCATTTGCGGATGCATGTAGAAAAATTTCAACGATCAAGAATAGGGGCGTGTAGTTGCAGGCTATGAAAAAACAATCAAAAAAATCACTCGCATTTCTTCTCATGTTATCTATGGCAAGCTCGTCGTTAGCAGGTCAAAGTTTCGCAGCAAGCCCGGAGGTTCAGCTCTCCGATATTAAGGGACACTGGGCAGAAGCAAAAATTCAAGCTTGGATCGATCAAGGATTGGTTCGAGGATATTTGGACCGTACCTTTAAACCGAACAAATCCATCACTAGAGCCGAGTTTATAAATTTAGTCAATGCTGCTTTTGGATATTCAGGACAAAACAAGATTAACTTCAAAGATGTTTCTGTGGATGCCTGGTACTATGACGCCGTGGCTGCAGCCAGCGCCGCTGGATATATAAGCGGGTACTCGGATCAAACGATGAAGCTGCAAAATTCCTTATCCCGGCAAGAAGCAGCAGTGATCATCGCCGGAATTCTGAATTTGGAGGATAATGAGCAAGCCGCGGATGCCTTTAGCGATTCATCCACCATTGCAGATTGGAGCAAAGGAGCTGTAGGTGCAGCGGCAGCGGCGGGAATGATATCCGGTTATGAAGATGGCAGCTTTAAACCTCTTCATTCGATCACACGTGCCGAAGCCGTCGAAATACTGGTTAATGCTGTAGATTCGAATACTCAAGTGGGTACCAAACCATCTAAACCGGTAGGAACGACAAATCAGCTCAATGTTGCCCCTCCTGCGGATGAAGCCTCCTTATCTGCAGTGCGACATGGTGACAATGCAGCGGACGACACCTTAAAGAACACGGCCGCAACGAATCCATTCATTCAAATTCTGGACGGTTTTGATGCGGTATGGTCCTTGAACCAACCAGCCTGGAGAAATGGAACAGCCTTAACTGTCCCTGGGGCCAACGGCAAGGTTGCGAATTACGGTGACGGGCCGACCGTATATTTTGACGGTTTTAAAAATGATGCAGCTGCTGTCGTTGCAGAAAACAAAACCTATGCAAATGTCGAGATCAGAAATAAGGCAACTTGGGTTGCGAACATTAAATATGTAGAAGATGTCACGCAAAATCGTACCAAAGAAGAAGCACTTGCAGCTTATTATGATGACCAAAGAGATAAGATCTATAGTATGATCGACGGATTCGGCCCTCTGGCTAACACTTATGTAGATATCATCAAGCCAACGACTAGTGTTGAACGAAGCATCGATGACATGGATGTCGTCTTGACAGAAACCACGACAGAAGACCAAAGCCAGGGAATCGGCAGCGATTGGGCCAATACTGAGCTTGCAGATATGGTTGCTCTAGTTGATTTAGTTCGTTTCAAAATCCCGGCCTCATCTAATCCTTCTAAATACTTCTACTCTTCGCCTAGACCGTGGAGAATGAACTCAAACGGAGAGGTTAAAGAGGTCGTCGATCAGAATGGTTTGGCTGTTTGGGAAACAATCGGTAAAGGTGAAGCTACAGATGAGCCCTTGCCTTCAGGCGGAACAAAATCAACCGGCGAAAGACATTTCCAATCGTACGAAACCGAAGTTGAGGTTATTCCTGCCTTGAGCTATGTAAGAAGAGAAGCTGAGGACGGACAAGGGAAAGATGGTGCTTTTCCAAGCGGACATACAAGTGCATCGTACTTATCCGTATTACCTTTTGCCTACGCTACGCCAGAACGTTACGCTGAATTTTTGACCAGAGCAGCCCAAATGGGTGAGAATCGCATCGTAACCGGAATGCACTCACCGCTTGATGTCATCGGTGCAAGAATTCAAGCTACCGCCATGACGGCCTATGCATTCAATAAGGAAGAGAACAAAGAATTGTTAGAGAAGGCATATGACAATGCAGGAGAAGTATTTGGCGCAGCCGCAGCCGCGAATAACATGAGCCTGTACGACTATGCGCATACCGTGACAGAGGATTACACGTTCCAGAGTGCATATGATGAGACCAAATGGGCAGATCATGATGCCAATAAAGCCTTCTACAGAGAGAAGCTTACTTACGGCCTGCCTCAAACTGGAATCAAAGGCCTCGCTCCGGAAGTGCCAGAAGGCGCAGAAGCTCTACTTGAAACGCGCCAGCCTTATTTAACCGATGAACAGCGCAGAGAAGTATTGTATACAACATCCATTGACTCCGGTTATCCTGTACTGGACGAATCAAACGGCTGGGGCAGACTGGATCTCGTTACCGCTGCGGATGGATACGGCGCGTTCTTGGACAATGTAACCGTGAATATGGACGCTTCAGAAGGACGCTTTAACGCACAAGACTGGTGGAGAAATAATATCAGTGGCGCTGGCATGCTTACGAAGAAGGGATCGGGAACCCTTACTTTGACAGGAAACAACACCTATTCTGGCGGAACCTTGCTTCAAGGAGGAACACTGGAAGCCCAGTCTGCGACCGCATTTGGTACCGGTGATCTGTATGTGGAGAATGGAACGGTCATGGTTACCACCGATGGAGCATTGAAACTGAACAGAAACTTTACCATGGACAACGGAACCTTAGAAATGGTGATGGATAATGACAACAGTCAGATCCATGTCAGCAAAATGCTGTATCTTGCTGGGGGAAGCCTGAATCTGGATCTATCTAACTATAACATTGAGGGTTCTAAAGATATTACATTAATTACTGCCGCTGGAGTTAAAGGTCAATTTGATCGTGTAACTGCGGATGGTTATGACGTGACTGTCACTTATAATGAGGATCGTGTCATTGCCCATGTTACAGCAAAATAATAAATAGAATAGTTAAGGGCTGAACTAGTTTCTAGTTTCAGCCCTTTTCGTAAATCTACACTCAGGATACTTTCCTGACTGCAAACCATAGCTCTACAAAATTAAGACCATCATCCTTACTTCCTGTAATCTCAAATTCCATCCCGTCGATCTGTTCATATCCAGCAGTAGGCAGCCACTCAGAAAAGAACCGCCTATATAGTGTTTCAATCGTTTCATTAAATTTATCCCATGTAAAAGGATCGGATGAGAAGATCGCCCACGTGTGTGCGGGTATCGTTATACTTGTGTACCCATCAGTTTTACTGGTTTCATCCTTAAATGCGCACAGCATGTAGGGGAAGGTATCCTCTTCCGTTCTCTTGTAGCTACAGACAGCATGTACTTTATGATAGTCCTGATTGATAGAGGCAGGCAGGTCACCTGCATTCGCAGCAAGCCTTTCTACCTCGCCATTAGCATGGCTTTGTTTCCATAAGTCTGCTGGCGTATCCACTCCGTTTAATTGAAATACTTTTTCGATTCCGAATACCTGAAAGGATTCTTTTGTCTCAATACGGTAATTCATAGCCTCTTCCCCTTTGATTGAAATGAGGAAAGAAATCCGTGGATAGGCTTTGAGGGCAGTTCCTTCTTCCCGGGCCATTGCTGGATTCACACCGTGTAATAATTGAAAAGCCCTTGCGAATGAAACTGGAGATTCATAACCATACTTTATGGCGATATCCACAACTCTCATGTCGCTATTCTGCAATTCAATAGCAGCGAGAGTAAGCCGTCTTCTCCTTATATATTCCGCCAAAGGCACATTTGTAATGAATGAAAACATTCTCTGGAACTGATGTGATGAACAACAAGCGCATTGAGCTACTTCCTTTAAGTCGATCTCGCCGGTTAGATTCAATTCGATGTGATCCAATGCCCGGTTCATTCTCATAAGCCAATCCATCTGATCCCTCCTCTTAACAAGAGTATAGTTATGCTATGGCTACGACTCGCGAACTATTTGTGCACAATTAAGTTTCGTGTCCGAGGGGAGTGGGGGCTCTCCTTCATTCAGATAATATGAGGTCAAGCCAGGACTCAGCCTCATGGTACAGAACAGGATTGTTGTCCGGCGTGTAGTATGCAAGCGCTGATACCGCTTGGGATACGACCCATCCCCTTGCTCTTGCCCACGTAGCATCATCTGTCGGGAGATGTTCGCGGAATGCATCACAGGCTGCAGCGGAATGCAGCTTCCATGCAACCATGATGTCGCACGCAGGATCTCCAATCCCCATTGTATCCCAATCAATCACACCCGTAATACGTCCGTTTCGCACGAGCCAGTTACGCACATCGAGGTCGCCGTGATGCCAAACGGGTGGTCCGTTCCAGGGAGGAGCAGCAAGCGCAGATTCCCACACTGCGGACACGGCAGGATCGCCATCGAACCGTGCCAGCCAGTATTGAAACTCTTCATTCCGCTGAGCCAGGGGAATACCGCGTCCTGGCGGTCCCCCCGATGGATTGATTTGTTGCAGTGCTCCAACGAAATCTGCAAGATCACGTGCTGCCTGAATTACGTCCATCTCTTCTATTGGCACCGTCTTCCCCTCAACCCATGTATGTATTTCCCAGAACCACGGATATTCGTTATTCGGCTGCCCTTGTGCAATAGGAACAGGGGTTTCCAGCGGAAGTAAGGGTGCGAGCTTGGGCAGCCAGATCAATTCACGACTTTCCGGTATCACAGGTCCCTCGCGCCGTGCAAGACGAACAGAATACTCGTCACCGAGCCGAAAGATGGCGTTTACTGTGCCCGCCGGCTCGATCCGCTCTAGGGTTAGCTCTGCCCACTGGGGAAACTGCTCCAGAATGAGACGGCGTACAAGCGCATCGTCAATTTCCATTTCGTCGGCGTGCATCTTTCCTGCTCCCATGTTAACACCTCTTCGTTAGATTTATTAAGTCAGCATAATATGACT
Organism: Paenibacillus urinalis; assembly: GCF_028747985.1. NCBI lineage: Bacteria > Bacillati > Bacillota > Bacilli > Caryophanales > Paenibacillaceae > Paenibacillus > Paenibacillus urinalis. The sequence continues at coordinate 982,936 of NZ_CP118108.1, read as the reverse complement.
CTTCTTATCTAACAGCGTATCAATATAATAAGGAGCTGTGCTGGTAATATTCAATTATAGGTAAACTAGCCTTCCAGATCTTTAATGCTGCACTTTCTCGAATAAATTAAGCAAGCACATTACTTAGTCACTATCTTTCATAAGTTTATCTAGGTAGGAATTGTACAACGCTCTGTATCTTTCGTTTTCCTCGCACACAATTAATGTAACCAACCTTTGAATTACTACTTCTCTAATCCAACGATTCATAAGTCAGATCTCCTTCACTGAACGATTTGTAACATCCAATTTAAATGGTAAAGCTTGCTTCCTTCAATCGAATATTACGCTTATAATCAGCGAAAATATACACGTTTCCCGATTTAGTTCTTATTGACGTGAATTGATATTTGTTACATATATGAAACATAGCGTTTTGGAATCATGTATAATAAAAATACTCAAATATAAATGATCTTAACTAATAATGTGAAGGAGTTCTCCCCCATGTTCTCGAACGAACAGATTTTATCTTTTAACGATTTAGAATTGTCACTATATAACTATATCTCTCAACACATGGAAAAAGTAGCGTATATGCGTATCAGAGAATTAGCAGATGAAACTCATGTATCCACAGCGACGATCCTGCGTTTCTGTCGAAAAAATCAATGTGAAGGTTTCTCTGAATTTAAAGTAAAATTGAAAATGCATCTGGCCCAGCACAAGAAAACATCGTTAAAAAATTCACACCACGCTATATTCGAATTTTTTGAACGATCGATCCCTAAAACCCGAATGGGAGGAAAAAATCAAGGAGGCCGCCCGACTTGTAGCAGAAGCTAGCTACGTTATTTTTATTGGTACGGGAAGTTCTGGAATTATGGCTGAGTACGGTGCTAGATATTTTTCAAATCTTGGGACTTTTTCTATGTATATTAAGGATCCTCATTTCCCTATCCATGCTAAAGTACGACAGAATAGTATCACCATTGCGCTGTCTACATCCGGTGAGAACACGTTTACCATTACTCATCTCAAACAGTTAAAGCAGGAGCGGAACAAAATTATTAGTATTACGAATAACAGGCAATCGACGATTGCTAAAATTTCCGACATCAATATTCCCTATTATGTAAGTGAAGAGTTTTTCGAATCAGCGAATATCACCACTCAGGTGCCGGTTCTCTTTGTTCTGGAGTGGTTGGGACGGGAAGTGCATAGACACAATGAGCTAAAGGAGATTGAATAATACCTCGGTACGTTGAATCCCGCACAAGATCAATTTAGTTTGGCTCATATTGAAATCTATAACTTCCCCATCTACTTATAGCATCAAGTTAATCGGTGTGGGCCACAGCTCGGATCTCAATTAGTTGATGTGGAAACGCTAGACTTGATACACCAACGGAAGTGACGGCCGGTCTATGGTCTCCTATATACGCTTTGTACAATTGGACGCACTGCTCAAAATGTTCTTCCGGTTGGGTCATATAAATTTCTAACTCAGCAAGATTAGACCTTGTGACACCAAACCCTGTAAGCACACGATCAAGGTTCTCGAACGTCTGCAGCGTCTGTACTTCGATATCCCCTTGACCAACGAACTCACCCTGCATATCGTGGGAGAATTGCCCGGAAATGTAGATTGTTCCATTCACACTATATCCTTGGGTAACACCAAAGGCTTCCTCCCAAGCAACACCATGATTGTAAGTTTTAATATTCTTCATTTTATTCTCTCCTTTAATTCAAAGTAAGGTTAGTATAAAATGAGCAATGATAAAAATGTAGTACGCACATTTTTGATAGCTACTACCCGAAAGGATAGTGTAATGATGAGTATGGCTGAATATAAAGGCAAAGTTCGTAATATTCAAGATACCCCATTTGGTTATACGATGTCAGTGATCGGCTAAATGGAAGATGGTTATCATCTATCTGTTAGCAGAAAATCAACCTGTCAGGTTTAATGATCTCAAGAGACAAATAGGAGCAATTACTTATAAAATATTGAGTTCACAGCTAAAAGAATTGGAAGCAGATGGTCTTGTCGTGCGGAAGGAATATCCCCAAGTCCCCCCTAAAGTAGAGTACAGTCTCACAGACAAAGCAGAGACGCTCTTACCTTTATTAGAAGAGTTATGTGAGTGGGGAGTAAAAAATCGAGGCGTGTAAACTGGGTATTTAGAACCGTCGACAACATAGAAAAGCAGCCGTATCACATTGACGCAGCTGCTAATTGAGCATAATGAAGTTTCGTATTCACTTATGAATAGCCTAAAGCAGTCTTTAAAGAGCTTAGACAAAGAACTTTTAACTAACACGATGCCTTTTTTTGTAGATAGTAAAGGATTTTCAATTCATCGTTTATCAATACATTTCAATACTAGATCCCCGAATTTTCGAATGTCTTGGATATAATCATACCCTGGGGGATTAGGCCCGAGCTGATTTAACATTCTGACGGCCACGACGTGATACTCAGGAATAACTAGAACCGCATTTCCAAAGAAACCGAATAATTGATAGGAGCCCCGAGGAAGGTCGTACCCTAGCTCAGATACTGGCCGGTTCCTATCTTTTACCCACCAAAAGAACCCATTTCGAGGTAAAGCTTCATCGAGCTGACTTGGAGTAACGATGGAAACGGCTTGTTCGAAGACTAAACGAGGCAGTATTTGTTCCCCCTTATACTTTCCCTTATTCAGAAACAAGTTTCCCCATTTAGCTAAATCTCGTGTATTTACAAATAGATTCGCCTCACTGCCGTCATTGCTTGAGTATTCTTCATTAACCCATACCAATTTGTCATTTTTCTTATGTTTCCAGTCTGTGTTCATGAATCCATAAGAGGCAAACACTCGATCCCTTAACACTTGTGCAAGAGATTGGTTAAATACATTCTGTACCATCCTAATAAGCAAATTAACCCCCGCATTATTGTATTTCCAGTCTGTCCCTGGTGGGAATAGCCTTTCGTTTGGTCCTTTCAGGCCATGAGTATGTGTCAGGATATGCCGTATGGTTGTATTGTGTATAACCTTCACGTTTGTATCTTCTAAATAGTCTACGATGTAATCGTCAATACTTCTTATTTTCCCTTCATAGAGCGCAAGGCTGATTGCCAGACCAAGATAGGTTTTGCGAATGGATGCTACATTGAACTGTGAATCTTCATCTATTGATCGACTGTTAGGGGACTTATCATGGTAGCCAGAATAACATTCATTTACGATCCGATTATTTTGCATGACCAGGACTGATGATCCGGATGCAGAAATTTGATTCCTGATCTCCTCCACATGATCATTAAGCTCATCAAAAGTGTGAATTGATTGATTAAGATTCATGGTACCCTCCGTTAATGGAACTTCTAAATCAAATATTCGACAGTTCACTACATTAACCTGCCCGTTCATTAGGTTGATAACTGTTCGTTCTCTCCATTGTTTCAAGCAGGCATCTGAACTTTATATTGATTATTTTTCCAATAAAGGATATTTTATATATAGCTTAGTGATAAGCAAGTTCCTGACACGAAGGGAGATGTTTTTAATGGCTGCGACTTATATGGTGGTTCTGTCTTAGAAACTGAATAGCAGGCATGCACAATTAGAAGCGGGAAAACGCCCGTATTATTTGGTATGCCATCCAAAGTAACCTTTCGTGAATATTGCTGTTTGCAGATACGATGAAGGTCGTATCTTTTTTGCGTCTAACAAACAATATTAAAGGAGCTAAAAATGAATATTAAAATTGAAGCACTGATCCATGCCTTAAGCCAGCAGTTCAAGACCCATATTATCTCCACTGACTTTCAAACCATATCGTTACAAGGCGGCACAGTAGGAAATGTGTACCTCGTTACTGGGAGCGCCGAAACCATGGATGGCGACAAATTGCCATACCATATCGTGCTGAAAATCCAGAAGAAATGGGACCGATACGGCGATCCGGGTTCTTGGCGTCGGGAATATGATCTCTATGCATCTGATCTGGGAGCGACGTTCTCGGATGCCTTACGCTGGCCGACATGTTATTACGCGGAGATGAATGCCGAAGAAGATGAATTCCAGTTATGGCTGGAATATATCGATGGCGTATCTGGTTTAGACTTGACTGGTGATATGTATGAGCACGCCGCGCTGGAGTTAGGCCGTTATCAAGGCAAGCTGTACGCAGAGCAGCCCGCTGTACTGCAGAGTCTGACCAATCTGAGTCCTGCGGATCTCATGAAGAATACGTATCTGCGTTATCGGTCATGGCCGGTCGTGTATGACTATATACGCTCGGAGGACTGTGCTTTCCCGCAGCATGCGCGGCAAATGCTTATCGATATCGATGAGCACTCAGATGAGATATTTGCCCGCATCGAGAAATTGCCCCTCGTGCTGTGCCACCGGGACTTCTGGGTCACCAACCTGATCTATTCCGAGGATAAAATCGCGCTCATCGACTGGGATACATCCGGATGGGGCTACCTGGGCGAGGATCTCGCAAGCCTGATTGCGGATGAAGCGGATATTCATCATATGGTCGAATATTACCAGCGATGTGTCCCTGCGTATTACAAAGGATTTTCGGAATATGCGAATGTACCCCCTATCGCCGAGCATTGTGTACACGAGATGATCCTTCTCGCATTCGGGTACAGGCTCGTGGAGTGGTATCTCCACACTGAGGATGATGAAGAGAAGACCATGCATGTCGATACACTCCAAAAAATCTATGAAATGAAGAGCATTCCTGTATAGGATTAACTCTTAATAAAAGAGCTCCGAAAACCCTTGATTGCAGTGGGTTTTCGGAGCTTTTACTTTTTAGATACTAAATTAAGGATTGTCAATCTGGGAATTTCTACTTTAGAGATTTCAGGGTTTACGGTCAAATTTGATCCTTACGACTTACTTCCACCATTCATCCTGCGGAGTAACCGGAAGCTCTCTTTTATGCTGTGAAGCCTTGTAACGCGCTTCGATCTTCGCCGCAGATGTCGAATCAACCTCATGTCCAGTAAGATAGCTGTCCAGTGTCTCATATGTGATTCCTAGCTCGGTCTCGTCTGCTTGCTGAGGCTTATTGTCCAATAGATCGGCTGTCGGAGTCTTCAAATACAAACGTTCCGAGGCACCAAGCTCCTTCAACAGCTCCCGGCCCTGGCTCTTCGATAGTCCCGAGAGGGGAATGAGGTCTGCGCCGCCGTCTCCAAACTTGGTGAAAAATCCCGTAATCGCTTCTGCAGCGTGATCTGTACCAATGACCAGAGCTCCGCGTTCGCCTGCAACCGCATATTGCACGATCATACGCATTCTGGCTTTGACGTTCCCTTTGTGATAATCTGCCAATGCTTGCCCTGCGGCTGAATTATACTCACTTGTGAAGGCATTTACCGAGTCTTCGATATTAAATACGACTGTATCGTCTGGTTGAATGAACTCAAGAGCTGCCATTGCATCCGCCTCATCGAGCTGAGTTCCGTAAGGTAGACGAATTGCAGTAAAGCGTGCTTCATATCCTTCCTCACGCAGCGATTCCACGGCCAGCTGAGCCAGTCTCCCGGCTAATGTGGAATCCTGTCCGCCGCTGATGCCGAGCACGTATCCTTTGGCTCCTGTCTTTTTGCAATAATCCTTCAGGAAATTCACTCTTGCGCTGATCTCTTCACTTGCGACAATACTAGGCTTTACATTCAGTTCTTCTATGATTTGTTTTTGAGTATTCATTTGTTGGTTCCTCCCTATTTTTGATGTAAAAATCATTTATATAATTGATGTTTTTTAATATAGTCATAGCATGGATCAGGGACTAAATAGCGGGGTTCGCCCCCCATCTTCAACTCATCTCTGATATAGCTTGAGCTGATCTCCATGGCCAGACCCTTATCAATCAAGTGAAACGTGTATCCATCATCCGAGTTCCTCAGAATCGGCGATTTGCTGATTGCAGACAACATGTTGATTCCGTCTCGAGCCATAACGATAAATTTATTCTCGCGAATAAGCTCCTCTGCCCGGCTCCATTTGCCCTCTCCGATATCCACAAGCAGATCGGCACCCATGATAAAGTAGATTTCATCATCCGGGAACTTCTCTCTGTAATGTCTAAGGGTGAGGTAGGTCGCGATTTCCCAGCCAAGCTGCTGCATTTCGTAAGGATCTGCTTCAAACTTGGGATTGTTCTGAATCGCCATGTTAATCATGTTCATTCGATGCTCGTCGCTGACATTCATCGTTTTGTCCTGGCGCTTGCTTGAGCAAGGCAGGAAGATCACTTTATCCAGCTTGGCACGGTGAGCCACTGTACTGGCCGTCCATAAATGTACGTTCGTAATAGGATCGAAGGACGATCCGTAGATACCTATTTTCGCCACCGACGCTCCCTCCTTACTCTTTCATGGCTGCGGCCACTCTCTGCCTCACTTCATCAATCCGCTTCATTTTATTGTCCCAGCACGCTTTACTCAGATTAACCGGGTATTCTGCCGGATTCAGTGTCCGCTTATATTCATCCCATAATAGACTAAGATTACGGTTAAGAAAATCTCGACTTTCTTGGAGTGTCGGAAGTTTATACACCAATTCTCCGTCTGCAAAAATCGTATGATAAAGCGCTATGGCTTCAAACTCAGTAACGAATTTACCTATATACGTATGCACTGGATGGAACATATGGAGACGTTCCTCCTTGGACGGCTCCTCATGATCGAGTGCAATATAGTCGCCTTCCGACTTGCCATTCGTTTTATTGATAATGCGGTACACCTTTTTCCGGCCAGGGGTCGATATTTTTTCCGGATTAGAGCTAATCTTGATCGTATCTGCCATCTGCCCGTTCTCATCCTCGATCGCAATCAGCTTATATACCGCGCCAAGCGCAGGCTGATCGTAGGCCGTGATAAGCTTGGTTCCTACACCCCAGACATCAATTCGTGCACCTTGTGACTTCAGATTCATGATCGTTTGTTCATCCAGATCGTTGGATGCGTAAATCTGAGCTTCGGTATATCCCGCTTCATCCAGCATCCTGCGAGCTTCCTTGGACAAATAAGCCAGGTCCCCGCTGTCTAAACGAATTCCCTTGAAGTTAATTCGGTCACCCAGTTCCTTTGCAACCTGAATCGCCGTAGGCACACCTGACCTCAGTGTGTCATAAGTATCAACCAAAAATACACAGTCTTGATGAGTCTCTCCATATTTTCGGAAGGCCATGTATTCGTCCCGGTACGCTTGAACCATCGAATGGGCATGTGTTCCTGCGACAGGAATGCCGAACAGCTTCCCTGCTCTCACATTGGAGGTGGCATCGAATCCTGCAAGATACGCGGCCCGGGTTCCCCATATGGCTGCATCCATCTCCTGTGCTCTTCGTGTCCCGAATTCAACACATGAATCGGTGCCAGCGGCCTGCTTGATGCGAGATGCCTTCGTTGCAATCAGGGTTTGGAAGTTAACAATGTTCAGAATGGCCGTCTCCACGAGCTGCGCTTCTGCCAGTGGTGCCTCAATGCGCATTAACGGTTCATTAGCAAATACGAGCTCCCCTTCCTGCATCGAATATACTGTCCCCGTGAATCTCAGCCCTTGCAAATATTGAAGATATGCCTCTTCGTATCCTTCCTCACGCAGATATGCCAGATCGCTCTCTGTAAAGGAAAAACCCTTCAAATAACGTATTACCCGTTCTAAGCCGGCAAAAACAGCATATCCGTTCTGAAAAGGCAGCTTGCGAAAATATACCTCAAAGACGGCTTTACGCTCATGCATGTTATCCCGCCAATAAGCCTCTGCCATGTTGATCTGATATTTATCCGTATGCAGTGCCATACTGTCATCCTGATGCTGCAACTGCGTAAGCTCGATTTTGTTCATCGTATAGTTCCTCCATTTCTATAGATCGCTGCGCCGAGAGTTCCTGCAAAATGTCCGATGGCCCAGTGATGCCCCTCTGTGTTGAAGCTGGCAACTGCATCCTCATGAACAACGATTTGATAACCTTTATTGTAAGCATCTACTGCCGTATGCAGAACGCATATATCGGTACAGACGCCTACAAGATGCAGCTCCTCTACTCTGCGTTCCCGGAGCCTCAGTTCCAGATCTGTTCCTTGAAATGCACTATATCTTGTCTTGTCGATCCAAAATACATTCTCGCTCTTCTTATTATGCTGATAGATCTTCTCCAGTTCACCATAGAGCATACGACCGCTTGTGCCCTTGATGTTGTGTTGCGGATAGAGCTTTGTTTCAGGATGATAAGGGTCAATTGCTTGATGCACATCTACTGTAAAAAAGACAGGCTCTCCTCGCTGAATGAACTCTTCGGTTAGCTCTGCAATTCTGCGTTCAATTCGCTGTCCGGGTTCACCACAGGTCAATGCACCATCACTAGCTACAAAGTCTTGCGTATAGTCGATATGGATCAATGCTTTCTTATTGTTCATCATTAACCAATAACAGCTCCTTTAATATTTAATTTAACTATTACATAATTGTTAATTAATAAGATAAATAAAAATGATACTTGTGTGAATCCTGCTGAGCACTGAGGTATCTTATTAGAGTTTTATTCTGACAGCATTTCACAATGTTATTGCAAAGTGCTGTCAGATTAAGGGTTACAGCTTCGCATGATAGATCGACTTATTCAAGGACACATCAACAAATCGGTATAGCTGCGTCGGCCTTTTTGACGTTCTCGTCGTCTTCTGCCCCGCTACTTCCTGAATAAAAGGCAGTGTCTTGATCTTTCTTGCGAAGGCAGCCTCTAACGTTATTGCTGAATCATCTGTGACGGTAAGCAGAACGGCCTGTAGCTCAGAGTACGTAAATTCTGCCGGTAGGAATTGTTTGGCAACGGTTGTTTCGAGCAGCTTCTGCTTAATGACCTGTATAGCGTCCTTGATAATGACTGCATGGTCAAACGCCAGATCAAGCTCAAGCACCTCGCTGACCGAGAACAGCTGCACATCCGCTGCATCGTCATTGGCTTCTCTTGCGGATAGCTCATGCTCTGGAACGATAGCAAAATGGGCATTCGTGATAATCCAGCCTCTCGGATCACGCCCCGGCTTATCATAAACGCCAAAGTGCTCCAAATGAATATTCTGTATCCCTGTTTCCTCATGCAGCTCGCGCTCCGCGCTCTGGAATGCTGTTTCCTTCGGATCTACAAACCCACCAGGAAGCGCCCATTTACCCGCCTCAATATTTGGCTTACCTTCACTATTCACCATGCTTCTCTGGATCAGCATAATTCTCAAATCCATCACGGGAGGTCTGAACTCCTCATTTCGAACAGGAACAATAGTGAACACAGCAATGTCTGAGGTATAACCATCCGGTGTTCTATATTTCTTGATATCGTAATGTTCCATTGCTTCTATGTTAGACATTACCATGATCTCCTCAAGTAACTTATTAACAATTATCAATTTGTTAATTGTATTATATGCAAGACAGCATTCTTTGTCAACCAAATATTTGAAATAAATATCAATCCCCCGGCTGGGATCCTAACAGCCGGGGGATTGACTAACACAACTTCCTTGTCACTGAGAACAACTTATGGATTCAAGACATTGGCCAGGTTGAACATTATTTGTGCGCTTTCGGCACGAGTACCGACGCCAAATGGTCTGAACTCATCTGCCGAGAATCCATTAACCACACCTAACTTATGGGCCGCCTTGATTGCTTGTACAGCCCATTGAGGGGAATCCTTCAGATCCGTATAGCCAGCATCCCCTGCTTCTGGCTTCTCACCTGTTTTGAACGTATACGCACGAACGATCATAGCAGCCATCTCCTGACGAGTGATTCTCTGTGCAGGAGCAAATGAACCATCTGTGTAGCCCTGTACGATTCCTGCATCTGCTGCTAAGCCCACTTCGTTTGCAAACCATTGATCTGAGGTGATGTCTGTAAATTCTGCTTGTGCTTCTCCTTCAAGTTCTAGCAGTCTTGCCAGCATGGTCGCGAATTCCGATCTCGTAACGGTACGATTCGGCTCGAAGCGTTCCATGGTCGTGCCTTCAACAATCTGCCTTGCCGCAAGCTGTTTCACAGCCGATTCTGCCCAATGACCCACAGACAAGTCAGCAAACGATTTATCATACTCCATCGCTGCATAGAAGCTAAAATGATTCAGCTCTGCTGTAACCCAGCCATTCCGAACCGTTCCGCCCATATAGGTTACAGAGCCATCACTTTCGCCGTAGTATATTCCAGTTAAAGCGGGATTAGCTCCTTCCGGAATAGGAAGTGAAATAACGATAGGTTCTTCAAATTCATTGAGTGTTATTACTTTACCGTTACTTGGCTCTAGAGACAGCGTGAGGTCATATGCTCCTCCCATTTGAAGATTTGCTCCGTACCGGTCTTCTGCCTGACTCAGCCAGGAGGAGACTTCCGCCTCATCAGCAGCCTTGGCTCTTAGTACAATCGTGCTGTCTGCCAGCTGCTCATCTGATGCCAGATCAGCAAACTTCCGCAATACTTCCGATGGAATTACAAGCCTAATATTATTGGCCTGAACCGTAATGCTCTTTCCTTTGGCAAGTTCGGCTGCCTTGCCTGGCATCACAAGCTCGGTGAATGAATTGCCCATCGAGAATTGAATCTGTTCCCCTGAGCCAAGTGCATTCAGGTCTTCCTCTGAAACAATCAGCTGACCCGGTGTATTACTTGCTTCTTCTTCACCATTGCTATTATTGCTTCCGTTATCTTCGTTGCTTCCATTGCCGCTCTCGCTGTTATCCTCATCAGGGTCTGTATTGTCGGAAGACGGTTCTACACGTAAAGCTTGAGACGCAGACTCTTCTCCATATACCGCTGTAATCACAGTCTCGCCCTTGCGATGTGTACGGATCAGACCATTCGCATCAATAGAAGCCACATTATCGTTGCTGCTGCTGAATCTCACACCTTCGGTGATCTCCGATACAGTAGCATCACTGTAATAACCATTGACGAGTGCCTTTGCTGTGTCATTCACTTCAAGCTTCGATGGAATGCCTGTGAGCCCAATTCGTTCTAATTCAACTGCAGGCTGTTCCTCGTCAAGCACCGTAAGGGTGAATGCATTGCTAAACTCCCCATACACAGCTGAAATAACGGTTACTCCTTCACGGAGTGCAGTAATGGTGCCTTCGGAATCGATGGCTGCCACCGTTTCCTCGCTGCTCGTATATTGCACGCCTTCAGTCAGAGGATGCAAGCTGTTATCCGTATACACTGCCTGCGTCACTGTCGCCGAAGCTTCGCCAACTTGGAGCTGTTCCGGTCCGGAGAACTGGATGTAGGCAAGCTCAGGCTCCAGATGCTCTTCTATGACCTGCAGATCATAATCATCAGTCAGCCCGCCATACTTAGCCGCAATCTTGACCTTGCCTTCGGCATGTGCTGTTACCACTCCGAGCTCGTCCACCTCCGCAATGGCTGGATCCGCACTTTCGTACTGAACGCCTTCCGTTATCGGCATGCGCTCACCCGAAGCGTAGACAGCTTCCACTACCGTCGTATCTGTTTCTCCGGGCTTCAGCCATAGTTTCCCTTTAAGATCGATAGCCACCGGCGCTTCCGGATCGGTAATATGAAGTTTAATATCACCGAATCGGTTCGGCGAGGACTTGCTTGTGGCACGAACGACAACATCCCCGCTCTTTATTGCTTTTACTACGCCGCTTTCGGAGACCTCGACTAATCCTTCCAAACCTTCTTCCGACTGTTCTTCAGATGGTTTTGTTACGGACCATTCCATATCTTCAGGCAGCATGCCACTGACACTGAGCTGTAATTCATCGCCTACTTGAATTTCGCTTGTTGGTGCTTCTACGGTATGCGTAGGATTCTCAAGTACGGCTACATCCACTAATTCGCCATCAACTGTTTTGGTCGTTACCGTCAGCGTATCTCCATCCACTTCGACGGAGGAGTACATTTGTATATCTTCATCTTCGACAACATCTTGGAAATACCGTTCGGTTCGCTCATAAAACTTCGGACCGGTAGAACCCGGAATAATATATGTCGTTCCCTCACGCTCTCCTACAATCTCATGGTTATAGAGCGGATAAGTACGCAAGTAAATATGATCATGGCCATTCATGACCAGGTCTACATTATATTCGTCAAACACCGGAGTCCATGCGGTACGCACATTCTCTGTATCGTAAATGCTCGCATACGGCCCGCGGTGGAAGAAGACCAGCTTCCATTGCTTATCCGTATTCTCCAGATCGGTCTCAAGCCATGCCTTCTGCTCTTCAATATCGTATTCACTGTTCAGAACAGAGATATGCATATTTTTATAGTCGAAGGAGTAGTTCGTTCCTTTCTGATTCTGGATACCATTCTGCGGATGGTTGAAATGTGCCAGGAAATACCCGTTCTCCTTCGTACCTTCCACCTCGTGATTACCTACCAACGTAACTGCGGTCAGATTCATCAGCTCTTCCTGGACTTCAGAGAACCACCAATTCCATTGCTGCTCCTTGAAGCCATTATCGACCATATCCCCTACATGAACCATAAATTCGGCATCCGGTTGCTCCGCAATTGCGGCATCCATCGTGCGTCCCCACAGCTCAAAGCCTGCAAGATCAGCAGCCTGGGAATCCCCGAATACAAGGAACTTTGTATAATCGCCTGTATCCGGCGCTGTTGTAAAGGAGCCTTGCTCGCTGTAATGCTCTGTACCATCGCCTACACGATATACGTAAGCCGTTCCCGGCTTAAGCACGTCCGCGCTTGCTTTATGAACACGAATGGTGCCAATGTCCAATGTATTGAACAGACTGCTATCACCGCTCAAGCGAATTACATCCGGTTGATTAAATCCTGCAAAACCCTCCTCTTCGGCAATTTCCACTACCGTTTCGTTTACACTTGGATGTGTGTGCCAGTTAAAGCTGCGCGAGATGGTCGGATCCTCACCCATCCCGACTGTAATATTGTATGGCGTTTCCGTACCTGCAAGCGAAGAGGTCGTAAATTCTGAAACCAGACTGTGCTGCCGATCTTTTATCGCCTGCACATCATAGCTCTTCATTGCTTCCGTGAGCTGACCTGTACGAAGCTGACCTGATGCATCCGTAACCAGCGTCCCGTCGCCAACTTCAGCTCCATCTGCAAACAGCTTAGCGCCTTCTACCGGTTCACCATTCTCATCGGTCACTGTAAAGGTGGTAACATAATTTTGAGCGATATTTTCGTCCCACTGAAGTAACAGCTCATGCTTGATCTCAGACTTCAGGGACGCTCCTCGATAAGACTTCGGTTCATTCGAACCTACCATATCAAGCTCCGATGAACGGAAAGAAATAGCATTCGATCCCGAAGCTATGCCATTCACTGTATACGAAATTTGAGCGATGATATCTTCATCAGTAAGAGACGCCGACTTCAAACCGCTGAACTGCATACGAGCAATGCCTGTCTCAGCGTCAACGGACCGCGTAATCTGTGATTCCGCCAGCTTATCGCCTTTTACTACAGAGATGTCTTTAACGAAGGCTGTATCGAATCCCAGCTCTAGATGACCGCCGGTAAGCAAATCCACCTGGTCAGCTGAAATGTCAACCGTATAAGTATGTCCCGCATATACATGCTCTGGCGTAGTATAACGGAACTTGGGAGCTCCTGTATCTACAGTGAAGTTCCATTCCTTGATCGTCTGATTGCCGGACAGATCGCGTACCGCAAGCTTCACCGTATGATATCCATCCTCCAGCGGAAGCCCAGGCGTGTAGCTGATACGACCTTCCGGCGGATACAGCGTATGCGCTACTTGCTCCCCGTCGATATACATCCGAATCTTGGAAGGATCAATAAGAGTCGTTCCTGGATGAACCTCTACGTCCCAGCCGGCGTCAGCCGCATGTGCGTGAATGACAGGTGTGCCTGTCGTTACTCCTGTATCTTCAGAAGGCGTCACATCCGTAATGACTGGAGGCTCGTGATCCTCGTCAAGAGGCCCGTAGACGGCCCTGATTTGGTCGATATAGATCGCACCTGCCGTCTTTTTGTTATTATTGGTTTCCATATAACGAACCGGCAAGTCCATGGTAAGCGGTGTTGTTTTCCCTGCCGGTATATTGGCCTCAACATACTTCCAGCCTGTCCAATCCACACCATAATCGGCACCTGTAAAATCGATCGCAAAGGCCGCATTGTTGCCGTCACGTACTTGTGCCCGAAGCCAGTGCTTTTGTCCGTCGCCGTATACCCACATTCCAATCTTCTGCGGATACCCAGGAATTCGAATATTTTCTGCTTTGCTATTTGCGGATACATAGGCTCCCGATGTACCTGTCATACCAACAAAATCATAGGAGAGCTTAATCGAACCGTCCCCCGAACGGACGTAATCCGGATCGGTATTCAAGTCAACCTTGACCGAATTGTATGCCGCTCCACTAGCTTTATAGCTATCGATGCTCTCAAACTCTTCCAGCACAACCGGCGGTACCCCTACATTAACCTCCATTGAGGTCTCGATGCCTTTGTAGCTGACAAAAATAGTACCCGATTGGCCGCCCTCATTCGTCGAATGAAACACACCATTATCATCAATTGTCCCGATATCACCCTCTACCCGCCATTCAAATACATCATTGCTCGATTGAATGACTTGACCGTCCCGCAATGCCTTCACCTTCAGGGTCACATTAATGCCGGTATTATAGGTCTTAATATCATCCGGGAACTCAAGCTCCGTAATTTGATCCACAACCTCAACTTCCGCCGTGCCTTCAAGACCTCCTGCAGATGCAGACACCTGACCGGCAGCGGCATTTTGTCCGGCGGTGAGTATCCCATCCTCTGAAATAGTTCCCAGGTCAGGAGATACCGACCAAGTCACAGCACCTTCGTGTTCAGCAGGATGACCTGCCTGATCCATCGCTGCTGCATGATATTGATAAGAAGAGCCTGCCAGGATACGCTCTTCGCCTGGTGTTACAGCAAGCCTGGATGCAGCCCCCTCCGGCGCCGTGTTCACAAGCAGCAGGCCGTTGCCCGTTGCGCGCTCACCACCGTCAGAACCCCGGTTCAGCATCTGCACATCCGATGTGCCCGGCATCCGGGCTACGAATGTGGAAGAACCGCCTCCGTCCAGATTCATGGCGTCCACAACGCCGATATCGGCCATAATTTTGGCAAGCTCCTCTGTTGTCACACCTTCGCTGAAGCCCGGTGCACGTCCGTCAATCTCAAACAGCACGATGGAGCCGTCAGCCTTTGTCCCAATGGCCGTACGCGGGTGCACGCCCTCTGGGCCCACACCAGTCTGTACTACACCGTCCTTCACGAGAGGCCCCTGTCCACTGATTACCATGCTTGCGTCCTGCCATTCACCATCCAGCTGGAAGCTGGCCGTCAGTTCATCCCCTGCTGCCAGGGAGCTGACAACCGGCAGCTTCGTTCCGGATGCAGACAAGACAACGGTGCCTTCGGCAAGCGGTGCGTCACCTTGATTCGCCCGAACCTCCAGCACCTTCAGCTTCATTGCTTCTCCGCTTTTCACATCACCTTCCAGCACTTGCAGCACAACCTCGGTGCCGGATGCGTTTGTCTTCGTGGATGCATAAAAGTCCGGCGTATATAACGTCAGATGATTGTTCTCTCTGTAACGATTTATGCTCGTCAGATTTGTCTGAGTGCCGTCAATGGTCACCGACATCGTCAGCTTGGGCTTACCATAAACCGACGTCCCGTCTTCCATGAGCCCAAAAGCAAAAGGGCTGGAACCGCTGTTCAAGATGCGGCCCTGATCAACAAATAGGCCATTCGGTACACCTGTTCCGTAGCCTGACAGGTCATAGAAGTCACCGTTAATGCCCGCGATTACGCGGTTTCCTGGAGCATCTGTATGCTCCGCCATTTCCGACACGCCTTCCATACCATATACGTATCCGCCTTTTGTGCCTGCACGCAGGTCCAAGTGAGGTGAATCCGGATTAAACTCGACGAAATGCATTTTTTCGAGCCCCCGCTCGATCTCCATGTCATACCAAGTATAATCTGCGCCTGGAGCGAGCTCTGTTTTTCTTACATCCAAAACACGGCCAAATGCCGTATCCGGTACTTCTGACATGGCCGCATAAACACTGCCCAGCGGCTGCAGCATGAAGAGTAATGCCAGCAGAAAGGCAAGGAAAGCTTGTCCTGATCTGCGATACCAACGAATCATCATTTCTTTCTCCTCTCCCGGGTGTTGTATATTATTTTTACGCTCTACCAAATTGTAGTAATGAATTGTTAACTTAACTAAAGGGTTTTGTAACCAAAGCCCCTTAGAAATATAAAAGGTATTCGGAAAGTCGCCTTAGACGACAATCAGAATACCTCTATCACTAAACAGATAACGAATGATTCTCGGCAATCAGTGAGCTCTCGTTGACATTCTTAGAATTGGGCAGCCCCCGGGTCGTTCTATCATAGAACCAATAGATCCCGACCAAGAGCACAATAATCCCGCTTAACATCATCACTTGTGCTGGACTGATGAATTGGCCCAGAATTCCTCCTGCCAATGACCCAAGCGGCATGGCTACTCCACTTAGACTATAAGAGGCAGAGAACACACGACCAAGCAGATGCTGCGGGATTCCTTTTTGAAGATACGTATTGATTAGAATATTCGTTATGCCCCCAGGAAACCATGCGAGTCCATAAATCGTGATGGCTATCCCTACATTAGAGGTCAGCATCGAAACCGACCACAGCACTCCACTTGTTACAAATGCAGCAGCATAAATTTTGCCCATACCGTATCGTTCAAGCTTCAGATAAGGAGCAAGAAGAGCACCAAGCATACTGCCGACAGCCTGCGCCATAAGCAGGAATCCATAAACCTCAGCTCCACCATGCATCCTGCCAAACTCCGGCAGTACAACGAACGTGGCTCCGCCGACACAATTGATCACGATCACGCCCATCAGCAGACGAGAAACGGATTTACTTAACAATATTCTGACACCTTCAACAAGCTCAACTTTGTAATTACTGAAGAACGTGCGCAGATGGAAAGTGTCTTCAGATTCCTTCTTAGGAATCTTCGGCAGGCGAATCATGGAGAAGATAATAGTTCCCATGACGAACATGACAGAATCCAGCAAGTAGATGGATACTGCACCGAAAGCGACAATGATAACACCAGAAACGGCGTTACATGCTGTATCAATACCTTGATTGGCAAAGGTGAATAAAGAGTTGGCTTTGGATAAGTCTTTGGATTCAACAAATTTGGGTAGTGCGGATACTTGTGCAGGATATACGAACATATTCAGGGAGGATAGAATTGGGAAGATAATCAAGACAAGGCCTACGGTCAGAAAGCCCATATAATCCGCCAATGGAATGAGCAGCAGGATCACTGCCTGTGAGAGCTGTGTCACTATTAATAATCTGCGAATCGATATCCGATCAATGATCGGTCCGGAGATGAATTGGATAAACCTTGGAAAGATAGATAGAAAGCCCGCGAGTCCGGTATACAAAGTAGATCCTCCGAGCTCCGATACAAGCCACATGGCTGCCACAGCGTACAGAGAGTCACCGATGTTCGTGATGACCCTTCCCAGAAACATAAACCAGAAGTTCCTATTCGTCCACAGACTCATTCCTTTGTCTCCTTCTCCACAGGCTGATCATCCTGTGACTCAACAGATTTGATCATCACACCGATACTGAACTCTTCATATTCGCCATTCTCTTGTTTACCCGATGTCTTCTGAACCCATTGCTCAAGAAAGACCTTGAATTCTTCTGTCAGCTCTGCTTCCTGCTCTTTAGTCAACATGAGCCGAAGATTGATCGTCGTTGATTTTTTGGATGAATAGCCTGCACTGATTACTGGATCGAGGGCCTCTGGAGATGATGAATTAAACCATTTTGATCTAGATTGGTAGTACTTCTCTGTAACACCGCCGATCTTCTTCTCCTCCACGAGGTCGAGTAATCCCCCTTCGTACAGCTTAGTGATGTGATAATGCACGTTCCCACCCGACTCACCCAACAGGTCTGCTACTTGCTTTGCCGTTCTGGGGGTCGTGGTCAATTGCCCTATAATCTTCACCCGAAGCGCATTGCCAAGCAGCTTGGATTGCTCAATAGAAACATTCAGCATGTTGTTATCACTCATTAGGTTTACCTCCTATTTATAACGATCTAATTATTTAGATCATCAATCTGTAAAGTTAGATTATCAGAACAGGAAAAGTTTGTAAATAGTCATTTTAGAAAAAATAGACTTATCCCCCATTAATCAGTTTATACCCCTCTTTTATTATAAGAGAATTCAAACTATTATAGAGGTTAGGGCTTAATAGAATATAGAGAATCTATGCAAAAGTACTCGATTAGGAGGAATCAGGCAGTCATGTTAAAAACAGAGTACATTGATGTTCTCTCAGTGATCTCACATAAGCTGTATGATTCTGCTGCGAATGTGATGAATACAGCCAGTAAGCTCATACCCGCTAACACGTTTTGTATAGCGAACCTGGATCACCTATCTACAAAAGTGCTCAAATCCTTTAATCGAGACAAGCTTATTCTTGAAGAAGGGCTGGTCGTCGATAATGCAGAGTCGTATTGTGCTCTCGTTACCGAGCATGCTCAGGGACCGCTCATCATTGATAATAATCTGACCCATCCTTTAACCAAGGATATGGATGCCACTCAATTCGTTGGGGGCTGCTCGTTCATCGGGGTGCCTATACGGAATGAGAAGGGGGAATTTTATGGGTCCCTCTGTTCCTTTGATCCTGGATTCTACCGCTATCAGCAGCGAGATGTTGATCTTCTCCTCTCCCTGTCTTCCTTCTATACCGATCTTCTTGAGCTTGAGACCACCCTTGACCGGTTACAGATCGCCGAGCAAGCTGCCGAGCAGGTTCTCGATAATAAAAAAAATCTGCTGGCCGTGCTCAGTCATGAAATCCGTACACCGATGAATGGGGTGCTGGGTATGGCCGACTTGCTCAAATCAACCGAATTGAATGAGGATCAAGCTCTATACGTCAATGTTATAGAAGAGAGCGGCAATCATCTGCTGAACATGATGGACCAGATATTGGAGTATTCTAAGATGGAAGCCGGCGCCATTTCAATCGAAAATCATCCTTTTCAACTAAGTGAAGTCATTGAGCATGTTATACAGCTGTTCACTCCCGAAGCACAGAAAAAGGGAATTCGATTATATGCTGAATACCATGTAAGTCAGGATTTAGTACTGCATGGAGACAGTCAGAAGACACGTCAAATCTTGATTAACCTACTTGGAAACGCCATCAAGTTCACCGAGCAGGGTGAAGTCGGTATCTCTGTCCGATTTGAGGATGGAGCAGAGAATGCCTCGAATATTTGTTTTGAAGTAAGAGATACAGGGGTTGGTATCCCTGCGGATCGAATCGATCTTCTCTTCAAATCCTTCTCCCAAATCCATACCAACCAAGGTAAATTCGGAGGAGCAGGACTTGGGCTGTCCATTTGCAAGCACCTGGCTGAATTAATGGGCGGATCGGTGTGGCTTGAAGAAACGAGCGAGCGCGGAAGCCGGTTTATATTTAAATTTTGCAGCTGCGCAGCCTCATAAGTTATTCAATAAATAAGGAGCAGACGTCTTAGCGAGCTGCTCCTTTAACATTCGTATGAAGTTAAATACCGCCGGATCGGTTCAACCCTTGTTCTTTCTTTAGAATGGTTTCCTCATATCTCAATATTTTAACATCCAAACGTTCCAGCAATCGTTTCATTTCTTCAAATTTCGTATGAAGCTGCATACGCTGTTCCATCAACAATCCTTTTCTGGATTCCAGTGTCTCATCTCCCTGCTGGAACAGACTTACATATTCAATCAGTGCTTCTACCGGTAGCCCTGAACCGCGCATACACTTAATAAACTCCACCCATTTACAGTCTTCTTCTGTATAATCTCTGATTCCGCTCTTGTTACGGTTGACGGGTGGAATAAGCCCGACTCTTTCATAGTAGCGAAGCGTATCTGGCGTTAATTTAAACTTCTCACTCACCTCTGCGATCAACACGCAGCCTCACCTCCCCTCATGCCAATCAAGCTCTAACCTTAGCGGGAGAGCGCACCGACCACCGGATGTGGAACATACGGCTCTTCCAGTGCAGTAATCTCTTCAGGAGTCAATTTAATCGACAATGCGGCAGCCGCATTCTCAAGGTGAGATATTTTCGTTGCACCAATGATAGGTGCGGTGACAGGCTCTTTTTGCAGCAGCCAGGCAAGTGCTATTTGCGCACGAGGAACCCCACGTTTCTCTGCGATCGCCGCAAGCTGGTCCACAATCAAGCGATCTTTATCTGCCATCGGATCATATTTGGACTTCGCAGTTTGATCCGTCTCGGAACGATGGGTTGTCTCCTCCCAATCTCGTGTCAATCTGCCACCGGCAAGCGGACTGTACGGGATTACACCGATCTTCTCTTCCCGGCACAGCGGCAGCATCTCACGCTCCTCTTCCCGATAGATCAGATTCAAATGATTCTGCATGGACACAAAGCGAGTCCAGCCATTACGCTCTGCTACATTCAGCGCTTTCAAGAACTGCCATGCATACATTGCGGAAGCACCAATGTACCTTGCTTTGCCGGCCTTCACCACATCATGCAGTGCCTCCATGGTTTCCTCGATTGGCGTTTCATAGTCCCAGCGGTGAATTTGGTACAGATCCACATAATCGGTCCCCAGCCTTTTTAAGCTTTTATCAATCTCACTCATAATCTCCTTGCGGGAAAGACCTGCGCCATTGGGACCCTGATGCATGCGAAAATGCACCTTCGTCGCTAGAACAATTTCGTCACGATGGGCATAATCCCTTAGCGCTCTGCCCACGATTTCCTCGCTTGTCCCATCCGAGTATACATTGGCTGTATCGAAGAAATTGATACCCAGCTCAAGCGCTTTTTTAATTACCGGACGGCTGTTCTCTTCATTAAGTACCCAGGGGTGAATCCAGCGGTCTGCTTCTCCAAAGCCCATGCAGCCAAGACAAAGCCGGGATACATCCAAACCCGTATTTCCAAGCTTTACGTATTCCATTTCCATTCTGTAAGCACCTCAGTTCCATTAATGTTATCAGCTCAGCTGATCCCCGTTATTATCACACCTGGAGTTAACTCCAAGTCAATACCTATTTAGAAGATTAGCTCATTAATGAAGTTACTCTTTGAGGGTACGTACTCTTATATAATCATGTGCTTATGCGCCTGTACCAAATCTTTTGCGATAACCGCATTTACGACACAGCTCCTCCACCGCTTCCCGCCGCGAGAAGCCATAGAACAGGTTATTAGCCCGCTCCCCCTCCACAATCTCGGAGAACGGAGTACTATTAATATTCCCCAGATTAATGACACCTTCTCCGTCCAGACAGCACGGAATGACAGTGCCATCCACCAATACCCCGGCTTGTGTTCTAAGCCCATGACAGAAGCCTTTGCCATCATCCTCCTGAGCTGCTAGAGACGGCCATTCAAACTCATGATCCTGATTCAAGTAAATGTTCTTCGCGATCTTAACTCCGCTGCCGGGTGTCACCTTCTCCTCAATCTTGAAGTCCAGTTGAAATTCTCTCTCCAGCACTTCAAGCGTTTCCCGATTACGCTGCTTCTCCAGATTGGTCATGTTGTCCTGCGTCAAATTCCATAATCGGAAGGATACAATAATATCTTGTTTGACCGCTTCACGGACAAACGAAATAATATTGGTAAGATATCCTTTCCGATTCGTCGAACCCTCATGGCCGTCAAAGCTGTGCAGCGAGAAATTCATCTGTCTTACTGCAGGCTTACCAAGAATCCGATGCTTCGCCTTCTCGATCAGCGTTCCGTTCGTCGTCATGTTCACTTTGAACCCCTTGGTATATGCAGCATCCAGCAGCTGATCCAGCTTCGGGTGCAGCAGCGGCTCGCCTTTGACATGCAAATAGATGTGGTTCGTATGCGGTTTGATCTGATCCAGAATATGGTCAAAAGTATCCAACTGCATAAATTTAGCCTGACGGCTGGTCTGCGGACAGAAGCTGCAGGCAAGATTACAGATGCTCGTAATTTCAACGTATACCTTCTTGAATGTCTTCAACTCGAACGTTCTCCATTCTTTGTAAGATCTGTTCTACCAGTTTACAACAATGCCTTGATCTCTGCTACAACAGCCTGGTGCTTATTATTGAATGCCTTCGTCGCCTCGTTAAATTCATTCTTTATCTCATTCACTTCCGCAAATATAAGATTACGTTCAGCCACCTTTGCTTTGAGCTCAGTGATCGAGAGAAGGCTGCCCTTCTCTTCCAGCAGAGCGTACAGCTCGGTTTCTATCTGAAGAGCCAATTCATATTGGGTATACAGCTGATCAAAAATACGCTGCCGCTCTTGATAGTCAGCCCACAGCTCCTCTGCCTGGTGGGATATTCCTTCGCTGACCTTGCTGTTTCTGAAGACAGACAGCTCTTCCTCCCAGCGCTCACTCTGGATTTCGGCAGCATCCATAATGGATTTCGAAGCATGGAGCAGCTCATTGCGCTCTTTTACATGAATCTGTGCTTGGTCCAATAGCTCTGCCTGCTCTTTATTCTCTTCTCTACCTTGATCCAAAATCGCTTCATAGAGGACCATATCCTCCTCTTCAAGCGCTGCAAGCTGATTCAGATTGGAATGCATCTGATTCTCGGTTTGTACTGTCGTCTCGATCGCATGCACCATACTCGTCGCTTCCCCCTTGCTGCAGGCGGTCAGCATGATGATACTCATGAAGAATAATGCGAGCTTTCTAAGTCTACCCCTTACCATACCGGTCTTCTTCCTCTCTATCTATAGCCTTGTATCGTGTGGAAAATTCATTACAAAGTGCTGCTCGGGATTGTAAGCCTCAACTTTATACCCCATTCTCTTCAAATATTGAATAATTGCTGGCAGTGCTGCGAGTGTTTGCTCCTTCTCATGAAACAGGATGACTTCTACATTCCGGTGCGCGTCCTTCTTGACGTTGCTTATAATCTGCTTCGGCTTGCCCGGCAAATCCCAGTCAAGTGAATCAATGGTCCAGTCCCACAGCTTGTAGCCTGAATCGGCAATATCCTCTCGAAACTCCTCGCCAATCTGTGGTGCGCTTCCAAAAGGCGCACGTACCAGCTCCGGCGCATAGCCTGTAATCTCCTGAATGATCGCTTGCTCTTCATTGACCTCATTCAGAAAATTTTGAGAACCGCCGCTCTTATATAAATGATGATAATTATGACTCATCGTGTGCATTGCCGGATAATGTCCTTCCTCCGTAAGTCGTTTCACCGCATCTGGATATTTATGTATTTCAGTACCGATCATAAAAAACGTCGCCTTTACATCGTGCTGCTGTAGAACATCGAGAATATCATCCGTATATTTACTCGGCCCATCATCAAATGTAATATAGGCTGTCTTCTCTACATTTCCTTTATAAATGACGGGCAGCTTCTTCTCCGTCTTCACTACGGCAAATCCGCCCAGCAGGCTCGGCTGTTCTATCTCCGTCTGGACTTCCTCATACTGCCCGAAGAGGCTTGTATCCATATTGCCAAAACTCCATATCAGTAAGATCACGCCGGCCACGACGAATGAAGCGATGAAGCTGCGATAAATTCTCTTTCTTATACGTTGGGCTCTGCGATTGGTGCGATGTGCTGTTCTTCGATCTCTTCTCAAACGGTGTCACTTCTTTCAAGATGTGGTTTATGAAATTGATTCGTCTTTCTATTATTTAGGTTAAAATAAATAGCCTCGACTTGAATGACAACCAGGTAACAATCGAATAAAATAATCTTAATAAAACAATATTCCTAATATATCCAAAGGAGCGATGCTCCACTTGAGTCCCTTTCTATCACTTACCATTCAGAATTTCATAGACTCTTGTCTGGAAAGCTACTATGCCAAGCACAAAGAGGCCGTGCTCGTGATCGGCACTGTCTATCGTAATGAAAGACGCGTATATGGAATCGGTGATTTAAGCCCCTATCCTACGTCCGAATATAGCAGACTGATCTACGAGATCGGCTCGATTACCAAGCTCTTCACAGTGTCTTTACTGGCCCAGTTGCATTATGACGGCTTCCTGACGATCGACGAATCACTTGGACAATATGTCCCCCTGCTCCCGCCCGACTCGCCGGTTACATTTAAGCATCTAGCGACCCACACCTCAGGACTGCCGTCACGAAGCATTTTGCGGGAAACCAGAAATTTATTCGATACCAGGAGCAGCCGTGATCCTTATTCTGCATTCAGCTTATCCGAAGCCGCGTTTTATTTGCGCAAAATTTCAGCTAAGGAGGCTGGGATTAAATATCAATATTCCAACGCAGGGATGGGACTGCTGGGACATGTTCTGGCAACAGAGCTGCAGACGACATATGAGCTGGCCGTACAGGATGGAATTGCAATTCCCCTGCAAATGCCGGACACCGCAATCCATCTCTCCTCCGAAGCACGTGAGAGACTTGTTCCCGGATATACCGGCCGACGGAGAGCTGCTGAGCTTGTACTTCAGGATTTTCCAGGCACCGGTGCGTTCCGGTCCAGCATCAGCGATCTGTTAACGTTTCTATCCGTACATATGGGCGTACACCCGGACAAGGAAATGACCAGCATCTATTCTATTACCCAGCAATTACACTTTCAAAAAAATGACACGTTTGGCGTCGGACTCGGCTGGTTTCACCAGCTTAAAGATAACCTCATTTGGCATAATGGCGGTACTCATGGCTATATGAGCTTTATGGGCTTCCTTCCTGAACAGGAGATCGGGGTTGTCGTGCTGTCTAACAAGCGCACCTCCTCCTTCGCAATGAATCCAACCCACATCGGAATGGAGCTGCTAAGGAGGGTAAAATAAACAAGCGGGATGCCTCTCTGCAAGAATGGAGAGAGGACACGTCTGAAACAATGATACACTACACATTTTTCCAGTATACTCTAATCCGTTCCATGATGAAGAGGACAGCACGAATCGCGCTGTCCTCTCATTTATTATATATGGATAGGTATTAATTTTGATTATAGATCAGAAGATCAAGCATCCGGTCAATTACAGCCGCACTTTCCGCTCTGGTTGCTGATCTGGATGGGTCCAAACGACCTGTTCGATCACCGTATAATACACCGAGTCTGCTCAGTTCATCAACGGCTTCCTTGGCCCAGTCACCAATTCTTGTGTCGTCCAAATAGGTTATTGTACGATTAGAGCTAGTCGGTTCATAGGCTGCGAGCTGCATTGCACGATAAGTCATTACGGCGATCTCTTCAGGGGTAATGTGCTTATTCGGCTGATAGCTGCCATCCGAGTAGCCAGTTATAAGCCCTGCACTCCCTGCTGCCTGTATGCTATGTGCATACCATGCACTGTTCGGTACATCCGTGTAGATCATCGCTTCCGGTGTAGCAGCTAACCCGAGTACCCGAACCAGCATTGCCGCGTATTCTGCTCGAGTAATGGCTGTATTCGGGTCGAAGATGCCTTCCGCTGTACCGGAAACAATCATCCTGCCGGCCAGCTCCTCCACATTCGAACGTGCCCAGTGACCGTTCATATCTCCGAAGGTCACCGGATGCTCCAGCAGCAGATAGGTACTATTCGAACGGCTGAATATTTCTACTTCATTGCCATTCAATTGGAACGGCACAGGCTGCAGCCGATCTGCATTGACTTCGTCCTCTGCACGTACAGCTGCCATATGCTGTAATCTATCAAGCTCATAAGGGGTTAGATTTATCGTTCTTTTTATATAGCGATCAAACTCGATCAATTCATAGACCTGCCCCTCTGCAGAGAATGCAGCTACCGAATAATTGACAGCAGCCAGTGGGGAATAGCCCTTCAAGCTTGCCAGCTGGATTGCAGCCCGATCCTTCGTTAAGGCGAACTTCAGCTCAAACTCACCGGCTCCGGCACCAAGCTCAGCTCTGATCTGTGACAGATCGGTCTCTTCCATCGGAAGCTCATAGCTTCCAAAGGAGACGCCGATCTGAATCGTCAGCTTCGCTTTGTGCTGCAGCAACAAGTCCATGGCTTCCGGTAATAACGAGATTTGTGCAGAATCATAGTCCATATCATCCATATCGAGCTTGATACGCAGCACTCCATCCTGCACACTGGATAGTGCTGCTGAAATTTGCTCTCCGGTAACTTCACTTTCAGCAATGTTCATCTCACTATTCGTATTCAGAACGCCTTCTACCGTTATCGTTCCTGTTTCTGTCTCAGGCGGATCGACGGGCTCAGGATTCCCAGCAGGCGGTTTCGTGCCAGTGCTAGGCGGAGTCACTGGATCCGTGTCTGGATTCGTACCCGGATTCGGATTTGGATTCTCCGGCGCTTCTTCACTTCCTGCTCCCACAATATCAATCTGAGCCAAGACAGGATCAT
Organism: Paenibacillus urinalis; assembly: GCF_028747985.1. NCBI lineage: Bacteria > Bacillati > Bacillota > Bacilli > Caryophanales > Paenibacillaceae > Paenibacillus > Paenibacillus urinalis. The sequence goes on along the minus strand of NZ_CP118108.1, from coordinate 956,524 downwards.
GATCAGACACTCTTCCGCTTGCTTCTGTAAAATCAGCATTCAAATGAACCACATCGGTCTGTGTGTGCTCCGTTAAATTTTTGCTAACAAGTATATGATCAAGCACCTGTGAATTCCCATCATATGTGTAGGTGTAACGTTCTCCGGCGGGCAGGGTATCGATCAGATTATCCAGCTCATCTCCTCTAAGGATCTCTGCCGTCTCCGTGAACTGAAAATCATTTAAGTCCCCTAGCACAATGACGTTCGCTTCTTTATTTAATACTTCATTCCCCTGTATGATGTTCTTCACAAAACCGTTCACGACCGCTGCAATTTCGTGCCGCTGTGTTTCACTAGTCAGAACCGGGGGCTGAACATTACCGAAAGGACCGTTGTCACCTGATTTAGAATTGAAATGATTAGCAATCACGATGACCTTCTCCCCATGAAATTCAAACTGGGCCGCAAGCGGCTTCCGTGATTCCAGAAAAGCAGCATGCTGAGGCTCGATTCGGCCGGGATTTACACTAAGCTGATCCTGATTCGCATCATAAGTTACCGCCTCAGTGGAGCCTCCCTTGCGCTCTTCTATACTCTCTGCCAAGGTCACTCGCTCCGGATTATAGAGAAAGCCTACCCGAATATTTCCACCTGGAGCTCCACCGTCCTCATTGTTCACCGGGGCAATGTCGGTAAATGCATATTCCGGTCCACCATTTGCGATAATGGCGTCAATCAGTGCCCGATAGCTGTCGTCCGCTTCAACGATGCCGTTGTCTGTCTGACCGTTAGCATCCTGCACTTCTACCAGTCCAATAATATCTGGCTGCTTCATGTTCGAAGTGATGGATGCTGCAAGCTTCGTAATCTTGCTGCTGCCGACACCCGGATAGAAGTTCTCAATATTATAACTGGCTACGATCAGCTGCTCCTGATCAGGTTCAATATCCGTTATCTCTTGCTCATAAGTCGATGGCAGGAGCGCAGGTAATGCATCCTTCGCAGGAATCACCTTGAAGTTGCCTGCATTATATCCGATCACACCCGTTACATCTCCCGCAAACTGACTCCCCGTTCGGATATCTTGATTCGCAGCCATTGAAGCAATCAGAAGCCGCTGCGGATTCAGGTTACCCTCCTGCTTCAGAACAAGACCGCCAGCCGGCGTAAGCACTTCCTCTTCTCCATTATCAATACGAGTTGGAATGTTCATGATCTGGCTGCTTGTCCACGCTCGGCTGATAACCGTCGGGGACTCTAAGCGAACCCTCATGCCTTCCAGCGATTCGTAGAAGTCGATCGCATCCTCTTCTGGATCAAAGACAGTGAACCCGTCATTATCAATCACCTCGGAAGGTATGATCCGGCCATTCTTGCCGAGTAGGATTGGAGCTGGTAGTTCCTCAGCCTCTCCCATTTTTATAATGGAGGTCGGTACAATTTGTGTCGTTGTTAGATTACTACTGCTTCCTTCGTTGTACTCTGCGACTGTACCGCTGATCGTTACAATATCGTTAACCTCTGGCTTCAAGTCGAGATCAGTACTATAAACATAAATACTCTCAGAAGTATTCGGATCTTCATCCGGCTCCAAGTCCTGAATATAGAACCCTTGATAGCTTCCATCGCTGAATCGGTATCCTAATTGAGTGACAACGCCCTCAATATGACTTACCTGCTGATCAAGATAAGGAGAGATATGCCCTGCTCCCTGGATATCATGAATGCGCGGCTGTTCGGTAGCTTCATAGGAGAAGGTATACACTTCACTGGTGTCACTGTCTGATACAGCCATGGCTTTGATTACCGTATCGACATAGATCGTAATTGGCTCTTCATAGAGCGTGCTTAATGTCGTCGGATCACTGCCGTCAAGAGTGTAATATATATCTGCGCCCGCTGTAGGTGAAGACAGAGCAACCTGCTGACCTATCACAATCTTGCCCTCTGACGGACTGGCATTCACCGACAATAGCTCTTCAATCAAAGACTCATCATTCAGCGGAAGAAGCTGATAGACGTCTCTGTACTGCTCGATGACACCAATGATCTTATCAAAAGACTTGCCGGCAGCAATCCCTGGCAGATTCGAATAAATAGTGAATTCGTTTCCGCCCTGTTCAGCAATCCAGCTGCTGCCTGACTTCTCGCGTATATACACGTTATCCAAATATACAAGCTTCGCCTCATGCTGCTCACCTGAATCTGCAGCGAGATCTGCCCCTGTCACCTGAACCGGGGAAGGCACTCCTGCATTGGACTCTACCAAGGTATAAGGAAGTGCGTCTGAAGGTGCTATCTCCTGCAGATTGTTATAGATATCCATGACTCCGCTGACACGGACCCGATCTCCTGCTTGTGCAAAGCTAGGAAAGCCATACAAGACAATGGCAGCCGTCTCATCCTGCACGTACATCTTGCTGCCATTCACATGAGTAACCATTCCAGATACCATGACCTGCTCGCCTTGAGCAGCGAGTCTTGCCTCGGCAATGGTCATTTGGGGAAGCAGATCGTAAGTATAAATCGAAGTCTCACTACGCTCCAGTCCATCCTTCTCTGCGTAAGTATGGATCGTCAGAGGTTCATTGAGTACAATCGGACCATTGACCAGCTCGTAGCCGCCGCTGTCTCCACCCAGACCATATACATCGGCGTATACAGAAGCCCCTGCCGTCGGAGAGCTCAAGTGAATCTCCGTTCCCTGTGGATAAGCGCCCTGTTCGGGACTCAGGGTCACCGCTGCGGTCTTCGTTTCAGGCTGTCCATAGGAGGAGTTTCGTGGATCTGGGGATACAGCGGCAAAGTCCGTCGCATTGTTGTCCGTATCCAGTCCCCTGCTGCTAGAATCTGCTCCAGGTGCTGTTAGACGAACAGCTGCGGTTGAATTGCCCAAGCCTGGGGCAGCGGCACTTCCCTCATATTCATTGGCACTTCCATAACCGATGAGGTCTATGAGTTCTTCGCCATGAAACAGACCTGCCTTGCCATTTGTACCGCTCATGTTGATGCTTCCTGTCTGATCAGGTGTTGGAAGAGCAGCGTCCCGCCGCTTCCTTGGGCCTGCTGGATCAGATAATACGAGTTGGGAGGAATAGCTCCATTCAGCTCGGTCGTATTACTTGTCACAAAAACGCCTGTTGCACCGGCATACTTTACGGTATACCCTGTAAGATCTACAGCTTCTTCGGTCGGATTATAGAGTTCAATAAAGTCATGCATGTAGGTTGCACCAGAGTTCCCTCCCCCTCCATATACCTGACTGATGACGATCTGATCCCCTTCAGGGGATGCATACGCCGTACGGCTAGACATGGATGGAGTCCAAAGACCCGCTAAGATCGTTATAACGAGTACTAAGCTCCATCGTTGCAGTGGACGCCTTGTCCGTTTGCTCATTGGCAATCTCTCCTATCTTGTTAAAATATGTAGTATGTATGAATAGCTATGGATCAAGTGTCAGGAATCATTCTAAACGCAAAATGTGTGGAGAAATGCGGGGATATTGCGCAATCTTGTAAAATAGTGAAAAAAAAGGCAGGAACTCATACGTAACGTACGTTCCCACCTTGATGTGAATCGATCCTATTCGTTTTACTGCAGCTCCATGACCTCCCCAAGCCTCTTCGCTGCTTCCATCATATACCGCACCAATTCCGGAAGATCACGCATATGATTCTCATTAATTTTACGGTTGAAATTAATTTCGACGGTATTTGTCATCATTGCTTCCGAGCCATATACATAGCTGATCTGCTGCACGGTTTTTTGCTCAGGCCACATCTCTGCCATAATCCGTTCTACCTCACTGCACAAGACCGTATCCTTCATCTGCATAATATATCGAAGACACAGCACACAGCCAGGATTCTCACCGGACAACTCCAAAATTTCAGCAGCCAGCTCCTGCATAGATGCCGTAAGCTCAATCTCAGCAGATACCCGCTTCTCCCCTGTCAGCTCAAACCGAAGCATGAACACACGCGACATCGTCGACATCTCCAGCCGATCGATTCGATTCGTAATGTGAATGGCTTTATCCAGATTGTCCAGATCATACAGCTCATTCTCGAGCGCTACTTTTAAATTATCAAATATAGTGGGATCGAACATATCCTATTTACCCTTTCATTCGCCGGTCAGCGTTATATATCTTAGATTCTCTTCAGTAAAATACAAATTAAACTTAAGATCATCATTTATAGTATAACTCCACTTGTTACCCTGCGAAAGATGAGGGCTGCCCAGCATGCTGAGCACCTCCTTCTCACTCATCCCTATGCTGATGCCATCTGCGGACGAGACGTTATTCTTCGTAAAAAGAATCGTTGACGGGGTTGACAGGATACCATCTTCTTCATGAATACGAACGGTCTTCATTTGATTATCACCGACAGAATAGTACCGGTAAGCTTCTTTATAATCGGCGTTGCTGCTGATATAACGGCTCCATTCCGCGAAATTTTTCTCTTGGATCTTGAACCGTTCCGGGTCGTAGACCCGTGTCAAATCTTCCCGTGGCGCAGGCGCATCCTCTGCACTTACATCCATCCCCCTCATATCACCGAACATACCGAGCAGCGTACCCGGTCTGCAAAATAAATGAAGATAGCTCATCAGATTGCGAGAAGCATAGAAATGCTGACCATTCAGTTCTACTGTATTTGAATCCAGATTGTACTTAATAAAATACATCTCATTATCGAGATTGAAGCGAATATACACGTCAGAAGCGACAGCCGAGGAATCCATCTCTGTCTTCGCTGTCGATAAATTGAGGCTAGTCAGCCCCTGCACCAGAACGCGATAGCTCTGCGGCGAGACCGTGTATCCTCTAACCCCGTTATCCAAGCTGACCATAATACTGATTCTCTTCACTGACATCTTGTCCAGCGGGAATTGATCCCCGAGATAACCTTCTGTCTTCTCAATAGGAAAAGGCAGATCTTCAGGAAAATGAGGATTCATGGATTTAAGGTTACCTTCACTCTCAGAAGCATCAGCACTTTCCTCTTGCTTCGTCAATTCTTCTACTGGCTCCAAAACCATACCTGAGTCTTCTTCATTCTGTGCTGCAGGCAGGCTCTGATCTTCAGCAGCATTCTGCTGCTCCGAGCTCCATATATTAATCAGTATCATCATCAAGGCTATGATCAGCATCAGGATGATGGAGATGAACCATATTTCTTTTTTCTCCAAACGCATTAACGTTTGAGCCCCTCTCTTTTGAATCTTCTAGATACATATAGATATATACAAATGCACACAGATGCACATTTCTGCAAAAATTAACTTTCATACCAATATAACAGATGATTAGGCAAATGATTGTCGAAATTTGTTCTATCCTCCTGTATATTCACATTGTAATTTTTAACAGTTTAACCCTGTATCCTTATTCAAAATAAAAAAACCTCCTTCGCCATTACAGCGAAAGAGGTTCTACGTAAAGTATGATCTCCAGAATGTTGATACGTCCGTATTACAATTTAATAATCTGTGCTGAGTACAGGAAGACGAACAACACCAGAATAGGTGCGATATAGCGAAGCATGAACAGCCATATACGGAACCATTTCTGCGTAAGTCCTGCTTCTTCTGCAACGTTCTTCCAGAAGTATCCCGCGAACAGAGTTACAACAAGTCCACTCAGCGGCAGGAACCAGTTAGAGGCTACAAAATCAACAAAGTCAAACACTGGCATATTGTTTATCTTAAGATCTGGCATAAGGCCCATGGATAAAGCGGACGGAATACTTAACAGGAATACTAGACCAGCCATGATCCATACCGCTGTACTGCGGCGCAAGTTCCATTTCTCCATTGCATATGAAACGGGCACTTGAAGCAGAGATACGAGAGAAGTCAATGCTGCAATTCCGAGAAGGACGAAGAACAATCCCCCGAACAACCAGCCAAGCGGCATCGCGGAGAATGCCGCGGGTAGAGCAACAAAGACAAGACCTGGTCCTGAATCCGCAGGAATATTAAAGGCAAATGTCGTTGGGAAAATAATCAAACCGGCAATGAGTGCGTACAGCATATCCCCTGCCCCGACAGCCATAGTTGCTGATCCGAGCGACTGTTGACGGTTGACAAAGGCACCGTAGGTAATCATTGTTCCCATCCCGAGTGACAGGGAGAAGAAAGCATGCCCAAGCGCGACGAGCGCTGATTCCGGTGTCAGCTTCGAGAAATCCGGTGACAGGAAGAAGGACACTCCCTCCATACCGCCCGGCAGCGTAATGGATCGAATCATAAGGATGACGAGCAGTACCAGCATACCTGGAATGAGAACCTTGTTAAATTTCTCGATCCCGCCGGAGATTCCTTTGACGACAACGAAGCCCGTAATTACAGCCACGATAGCTCCCCATACGATCGGCATATAACCGCCCGTGAAGGAACTGAACTGTCCACCAAAATCGCTATTGTTAAACAGTTGTCCACTGAAGGACAGCACAGCATAGTGAAGCGTCCAGCCTGCGACGAGTGAATAGAATGTCATAATAACGAATGGCGCAATTACGGATAATAGCCCGAATACGCCCCAAATTTTTCCTCCGCCAGCTTTGACAAAGGAAGAAGATGCACTGCCGCGTCCTGCACGTCCAATCGCAAGCTCCGCGAGCAATACAGGCAAGCCTACAACGAGCAGACAAGCAATAAAGAGCAGGAAGAAGGCTCCACCGCCATACTGACCTGTAATATAAGGAAACTTCCACATATTACCCAGTCCTACTGCACTGCCGATTGCGGCCAAAATAAAGCCTGTTGAAGAAAATCGCTCTTTTGTACCCGGTGTATCCAACTGATTCGTCTGTTTTGGTACCATGATGTCCTCCATCTCTCTTGAAGAAAGCCTTACTATATTAAGACTCTTTTTTCTAAATTTTTTGATATTATACAAGATAGATGAACATCCGTATACATAAAAATGTTAGTAATAGCAAGTTATAAGTCCGTAGACCTATTTAAATATCTAGTGAAATTCACAAATATCCGTTAAAACCATGCTTTACTGACAAAGATACGACTAAATACGCCTTTTATTCATTTATATTTAATAGTGCACAAGTTCGCTTACCTATATTCAAGCATCCTAATCAATCTATTGCTGAACGCTCCTCGAAGTTTGAATAATCTGCTCTACTTCTTTCAGAATACTGTCCAAGGAAGCCGGATCATGCACATCGTACTCATCAATGTTCAGCCTAAGCACAGGGCAGGCGGTAAAGCCGCCAATCCATTTTGCATAGCGCTCATGCATCTCTTCCCAATATGCCGGATCAGTCTGAATTTCCATCTCCCGACCGCGCTCTTTAATTCGATTTAATATCGAAGGCAGACTGCCTTCCAGATAGATGAGAATGTCCGGATGAGGAAAATAGGGTGTCATGACCATTGCCTCAAACAGGCTGGAATACGTCTCAAAATCTGTCTCGCTCATTGTGCCTTTGTCTGCATGCATTTGTGCAAATATTCCGGTGTCCTCATATATGGAACGGTCCTGAACATATCCGCCACCAGCTTCAAATATACTTTTCTGCTCTTTAAAACGTTCAGCCAGAAAATAAATCTGAAGATGGAAGCTCCATCTTTCAAAGTCATGATAGAACTTCTCCAGATAAGGATTGTGATCGACCTTCTCCAAGGATGTCTTGAATCCGAGCCGCTCTGCAAGCGCAGCGGTAAGGGTCGATTTACCCACACCTACTGTTCCTGCAACCGTAATTAAGGCGTTAGCCGGAATTTGTATTTCACTCATTTAATATACTCCTTTACTTCGGACACAATCAGGTCAAATTGCTCGCGATGCGTTACAAAATCAATCTGATTCCCGTCGATCGTAATAATTTTGGTATCAGGCTCACTCTCAGCAAGGGATGCCATTGCATGATCATAGTCAATAATCAGCTGCTCTAAATAGGCGGTATCCATATTTTGCTCAAACGACCTTCCCCGCATTTGGATACGCTTCAAGAGTGTCTGAAGATCAGCCCTAATATATATAATCAAATCCGGTTTCGGAAGATCACCTGTAAGAATGTGATAAATTTGACGATACTTTTCCCATTTCACACCGGAGAGCGTACGCTGGGCAAAGATCAGATTTTTGTAGATATGGTAGTCGGATATGACCTGCTGACCATGCTGAATATATTTCGTTGTCGTATCTTCCAGCTGCTTATAACGATTGCATAAGAAGAACATTTCCAGCTGAAAGCTCCACTCTTCAATGTTGTCATAGAACTTGCCGAGAAACGGATTCTCCTCCACAATCTCCTTCAGCAGCGGAATATTCAGCTCCTGTGACAGCATTGTGGACAGCGTCGTTTTACCAGCCCCGATCGGGCCCTCAACAGCGATAAAGGAACCTGTGCTCATGTGAATCCTCCTGTAGTTATCATGCCGATTAATCATTTATAGACAGTTTATTGTATCACAAGTTGAGGTCCGCGTGAGAGCACTAAAATCAGGAACTATTAAACGTTCAATTTTTGGCTGTCTCTCTCCGGTTGCTCACGCAAAAGTCGTTCGTCATCCAAAAATTCCACTTGGGTGGTTTTGTGGGTATCTCGAGGGAGGATCAAAGCGGGCGTTCCATTTTTGGCTGTCTCTCTCCGGTTGCTCACGCAAAAGTCGTTCGTCATCCAAAAATTCCACTTGGGTGGTTTTGTGGGTATCTCGAGGATGCATCAAAGCGGGCGTTTCATTTTTGACTGCCTCTCTCCGGTTGCTCACGCAAAAGTCGTTCGTCATCCAAAAATTCCACTTGGGTGGTTTTGTGGGTATCTCGAGGGAGGATCAAAGCGGGCGTTCCATTTTTGGCTGTCTCTCTCCGGTTGCTCACGCAAAAGTCGTTCGTCATCCAAAAATTCCACTTAGATGGTTTTGTGGGTATCTCGAGGATGCATCAAAGCGGGCGTTTCATTTTTGGCTGTCTCTCTCCGGTTGCTCACGCAAAAGTCGTTCGTCATCCAAAAATTCCACTTAGGTGGTTTGGTAGGTATCTCGAGGATGCATCAAAGCGGGCGTTTCATTTTTGACTGCCTCTCTCCGGTTGCTCACGCAAAAGTCGTTCGTCATCCAAAAATTCCACTTAGGTGGTTTTGTGGGTATCTCGAGGATGCATCAAAGCGGGCGTTTCATTTTTGACTGCCTCTCTCCGGTTGCTCACGCAAAAGTCGTTCGTCATCCAAAAATTCCACTTAGGTGGTTTTGTAGGTATCTCGAGGATGCAAAAGAGCTGCTCTGATACCTACCAGAAGTATCAAAACAGCTCTTTAGTCATATTTTTTTAATTTCTTAGTTCTCTTCCCTTACTTTAAGCTATCACAGTAAATGATCATCGCTTCTCTAAGGAATGCAGCGTATCCTGGAGTTCTCCCTTTTTCAATATTTTTCGTAAATCTTGAATCCTCCACATACAGGTCGGCCAGGCCACGAAAAATCTCGGGTGTACAGTCGTAGTAGTTGTTTGTAATCTCCTGACGAAGCTCAGCAACCCCCTCCTGTACTTGAGCATTTGCCGGCCCCAGATCCATCGCGCCTTCAATCTTGTCGTTAATCTCTTTATTTCTGGCGTGAATTCTCGCCCAGTCCTGCTCCGTGTAGGCATCTGTTCTGCGCTCAGTCTGCGTGACCATCTCAGCTCCGTACTTCTCCTTCGCTTCCTGTGAATACTTCGCCTTGTGCTCTTCAATAGGTTTCATATCAAAGCCGTTAAACATCTCTTCCTTTGACATTGTCATTCCCCCATTCTCCTCTTCTAACGTTCGATCGACGGTATCGATCAATTCCTCAAGCCGTCTCTTTTGTTCCAAGAGCAGCTCTTTATGCGCGGCAAGCGCTCCCCTTCGGTCGAAATCCGGCCTATCCAGAATCGGTCCGATCTCCTGCAGCGAGAACCCGATCTCGCGAAAAAACAGCACCTGCTGCAGACGTTTCAAATTGTCGTCTGAATACAGCCGGTGACCGGACTCGGTGACTTCATCCGGCTTAACCAGTCCAATCTCGTCGTAGTGATGCAGCGTTCTTATCGTGACTCCCGTGAATTTTGCCACTTCTTTCACTTTGTACAGCATTTCTTCACCTCCCTGAACTGATCATAATCCATCACGTTGCGTTAGGTTCAAGCGTTTCAGTCGTTCCATTTTTGGCTGCCTCTCTCCGGTTGCTATCGCAAAAGTCATTCGTCATCCAAAAATTCCACTTGGGTGGTTTTGTAGGTATCTCGGAGATGCATCAAAGCGGACGTTCCATTTTTGGCTGCCTCTCTCCGGTTGCTATCGCAAAAGTCGTTCGTCTTCCAAAAATTCCACTTGGGTGGTTTTGTAGGTATCTCGGAGATGCATCAAAGCGGACGTTCCATTTTTGGCTGCCTCTCTCCGGTTGCTATCGCAAAAGTCATTCGTCATCCAAAAATTCCACTTGGGTGGTTTTGTAGGTATCTCGAAGATGCTTCAAAGCGCACGTTCCATTTTTGGCTGCCTCTCTCGGTTGCTATCGCAAAAGTCGTTCGTCTTCCAAAAATTCCACTTGGGTGGTTTTGTAGGTATCTCGAGGATGCATCAAAGCGCACGTTCCATTTTTGGCTGCCTCTCTCCGGTTACTATCACAAAAGTCGTTCGTCTTCCAAAAATTCCACTGATAGACTTGAAAAACCGAAATAATGTGACGAAATCCAAAAAATGCGACCTGTTCATCCCCAAATGTTATTGGATAAAATAAAGTCGCCCCCATTTGGAAGCGTTTACCAAACAGGTTTTTCCACTGGGGAGCATCTACTTTTTTGAGGGAGGTTATTTATGAAGCATCGTCGTCATGCTACGGAGAAAAGTATTTTGCACGCCGTATTCAGTTTATTCTTAACCACAATTCTAATCACTACCTTCACCCTGCTGCCCGCCTCGAATGTTCACGCGGCTGAAGAAGCAGATCCTGCAATTACCTCTATGACCTACTTCTCTGCGGCCGACGGGCCTGTCATTACTAACTCGGGCGTTGGGCAGGCCAGCTATGGTTTTGTCATGCCGGTATTTAACGGAGGCGCTGTTACATGGAATGAAGTTGCTCAAGATTTGGGAGTTAAGGTAAAGGTCAATGGCAGCTGGGTTGATATTGATAGTATCGACAGCTTTACTTACAACCAAAACTGGGGGCACTGGAGCGATGGCGGCTTCAATGGCTTTTGGTTTACCCTTTCCTCTACAACAGAGCTTCAGCTGTACTCCAAGACAACAGGAGCTACGCTGGAATATACGCTCGTGTTCAATAACATCAACAAAACAACTATCACTGCAATGACCCCGACTCAAGGACCGCAGATCACGGCAGGATATACTGGCGGTGCAGGCTTTACCTATCCTACTTTTAATAATGATCCCGCTGTAACCTATCAAGCCGTAGCAGACGATCTGAAGGTCTACGTCAAGCCTGTCAATGACACAGAGTGGATTGATATTGACAACAATGCAGCCAGCGGCTGGATCTACGATCAGAACTTTGGTCAATTTACCGATGGCGGCGGCGGATTCTGGTTCAATGTAACCGAGTCAATCCACGTCAAGCTAGAATCTAAAACGTCGGGTGCTAACGTTGTTTACACGATTACTTTTAATGAGCCGGTAAGAAACTCATATGTACTCACACCTTATGAAGGAACAACCTTTACAGCAGATGAGAGCGGCGCCATTGGTATTCCTCTTCCCAAAATCGATGGGGGCGCTGCTGTAGGAACCGAGCTCGGTAATTTTGTATACCAGATCAACGTTGGCGGAGTATGGATAAACCTGGATCAATCTAGTCAGAGCGGGTTTACTTACGCTTCGAGCGGATATAACAACATGTCAGACGCCAATCAGTGGGGCTATTGGGCAGATCACATCTACGGCCTATGGTTTCAGCCCATCCAGGAGGACATGCAGATTCGAATCGGCTACCCGCTGAACGGTCAGAAAGGCGGCAATATCGGCAATAATTACGTGGTTTATACCTTTATTGGCAATCCCGATGCACCGCGTCCAGATGTAACAGATCAAGAAGATATCGCAATTGGCTCGCCAAGCAATCCCGACATTCAAGGCATGAATCTCATCTGGCGAGATGAATTTAATGGATCCGCACTCGATACCAGCAAGTGGAGCTATGAAACAGGATATTATCTTAATGATGACCCGAACACCTGGGGCTGGGGTAACTCCGAGCTGCAGCATTACACGAATAGTACACAGAATGTCTTTGTTCAAGATGGAAATCTTAACATCAAAGCCTTGAACGAGCCAAAATCCTTCCCACAAGACCCAAGTCGGTATGCACAATACTCATCCGGTAAGATAAATACAAAGAATAAGTTCTCTCTCGAATATGGCAGAGTGGATTTCCGTGCGAAGCTGCCGACAGGCAACGGAATCTGGCCAGCCTTGTGGATGCTCCCAGAGAACAGTCCTTATGGGGTATGGGCATCATCCGGTGAGATCGATGTTATGGAAGCCAGAGGACGCTTGCCAGGCTCAACCAGCGGCGCTGTGCATTTTGGCGGACAATGGCCAGCCAACCGGCATCTCTCAGGAGAGTATCACTTCCCGGAAGGCCAGACCTTCGCAAATGATTATCACGTGTATTCTGTCGTATGGGAAGAAGACAACATTAAATGGTATGTGGACGGCAAGTTCTTCTTCAAAGTGACCAGAGAGCAGTGGTACTCCACTGCTGCACCGGACAATCCGAATGCACCATTCGATGAGCCTTTCTATCTCATTATGAATCTTGCGGTTGGCGGAAGCTTTGACGGTGGACAGACACCGAATCCCGGCGATATTCCTGCCTCCATGCAGGTAGATTATGTCCGAGTCTACAAGGAAGGCAGCTCGAATCCGGACCCTACGGACCCAACAGACCCTACTGAACCCGAACCGATCTCTGTCGTTGGAGATGAGGTTAAGGGGCTGAAAATCCTAGGAGATGATTTGCAGTTCTATGTGAATGGTGCAACATTTGCGGATTTACACTATAAGGTGAACAACGGTGGTCAATTGAACGTCGCTATGAGCTCCACAGGGAATGGGAATTACACCTACACCGTAAATAACCTCCAGCAAGGTGATACGGTTGAGTACTTCTTCACCTATAATCCCGGTGGAGGGGCGTTAGATACGCCTTGGCTCACTTACACCCATGGGGTTACCCAAGGTGTGCCTGAGTAATACATTGATTATAGGCAAGTTACAGTATCTCTATAGCTCAAGAGAAAGAAGCAGGTACAGCATCACCTGCTTCTTTCACTGTATTTTATCGGATTAACCAACTGTAGCTTCTGTTAACTAAATGAAGTCGGCTCATCTATTGTAACGCCGTATACTTCCTTGTACAGCTGTTCCTTATACGAATGAAACTCTGTTTCTGTCAGTCGCTGAGGATAGCTCATGATGTATAGCGGCAGTTCCGGCTGGTCTTCACGCAGCGGCGGCTGTACATAGTTGTAATCTCCTAGTTGAAAACCGAGCCGTTCATAGAAGCCAATTCTTCTTCGCTTCAGCTCATCTTCGGGAGGCTCGACTTCCAGAATGACGGGCAGAGATGATTCCTTCATGAACTGTTCCATTAACTGTCTGCCTCTGCCTCCTCCTCGAATAACCGGAGAAACCGCGATATGCTCGACAAACCGAAAGCTCTCGAATTCCCAGCTGGCGAGAAAAGCAATGGCCTCCCCCTGCTCATCCTCTTGTGTCAGCAGACGATAATACGGATTAGACAGCAGCTTCTTCTGCCCTTCATAACTGCGGAATTCGATAATCGGAAAAGAATCCTCCATAATGCGATATATCTGATCAAATGTTTCGATTTGTATCAATTCTCTCACTTCCTTATGTCACAATCTGCTAAAATGATGCTGCAAAAGCGATGCTGCTTTTTTCAGTCTAGCATTGAACCTCAAGCTAATTCAAACTGGACACAAAAAAGGAAAAGCCCGGGCCTGCTGGCCTGGACTTTTCCCTTCATGTGATGTGACGATCAAATGAAAACTGAGTGGCTGTCTAGCAGGCATCCCTGCTGATAAGTGACTGGGTATGCTCTAAACTATTTCAAGTCTACGCGCGGTACTTTTTTGCCTCCATGTGATGATCGCGAGCTTCTCATCATACTGGAGACGGATGTAAACAGCTTATCTCTCGCTTTTTTATTCCTCATCAAGTAAGTGACACCAGCGCCAATCGCGGTCATAATAATTCCTCTTTTTTTAGACATGTGTAACTTCCTCCTTATAGGATCAATTTCATCGTGTCTTGCTTGAAATTTACCCTCTGCGGGGAAAACGAAACGCTATATCTGACGATTAACGTGATTTGCATCATAAACAGTGTTAATATACGTCTGCCGAGGAAATCGAAGTTTGTGATTTTAAAATGATAAATTTCTGATCATCCTTGGACTGTTCCCAGGCCGTATCATACACCACTTCCACATCAGGATGCGCTGCGAAATAATCTTCTTTCACTTCGAATCTCACTTCATAAGTGCTTGTCTCTTCATTACTGCTGGCCAAGCTGACCTCAGGTTCAGTGAAGACCTCATCTGCCTCATTAGACATGACAAACTGAACTTGATAACTTGGCTTATTTGTAATCTCGGCAGTGATCTGAACCTCGCGTCCCACATCATTATAGTGAGAATATTCCATATGCATCTGATCTCTTTCTGGTATCTCTTCAGATATGGAAGAATCTGCGTCATCCAAGAGATAATAGACTTTGTTTAATTTCGGTGCAGCTTCTTTGACTACGGCTGGTTCTGAGCAGCCTGCAGTCAGCAAGCCTGCTAAAACGGTAAACAGCATAAGTTTAGTTAGACGATTCATAGTTGTAAATACTCCATTTCTTGAATGAAATTTGTTTGTTATGCGAAGGAATTCCATATCGATTCAGCAATAGTTACTGCTCTTAACTACCCGTATCAAGAGGAAAATAGTTGAGCGAAATTATCCACCCTCTTTGTCCCGATCTGACTTCATTGCTTGACTGGCCGTCGCTGCTCTGGCTTCGGCATCCAGATCCCGAACCGTCTTTGTCAGCCGGGTTATGGAATTGTCCAGCTTATCTAAACGCGTCCCAATCGTGCTCAGAATATACCGAAGCAAAATGACACAAACCGCCATAGGAAAGCCGATATTCGTCACCAGATAAATGATTTCTTCCAGATTGATTAACTCCATTGTAAATCCCTCCCTTATATATGGAAAGGTAATGGAATCAGCCATTTTACAACCACGATCCGTATTTTCGTAAAAAACCGTTCTTAGCTGAGCTCAACACAAAGAACCGCCCGGAATTTCTGCCGGACGGTCTGATTGGATCTCTCTATATCCTGTAATTCTTAAGCTTGCTTTATTTCTGACCTTCGGAAGCTGTATCCGAAGATTTCTTAGTACCTTTGCTCTTATAAGGCTTGGGTGCACTCTTGGCGCGTCGCTCACTGGCTTGCCAGCGATTCCAGCCTTTCTTGCCTGTCCCTCTGCCTGTTCCGCCTTTACCTTTTGCCATGCTGTCCTTCACCACTTTATATTCATTTCCATACTTATGGGTTAGCCTAACACTATACAGGAATGAGAGCTCGATGTACAGTATCCATAGAAATTGCAATCCGTGTAAATTGCCAGCGAATGACGAGCTGATCTCCTGTTCTTGCAACGGATATACCCAGCATAATGATCTCTCCTTAAATATAGTGGCACACACCGATATTAAATCAGTAACTTGCTTAAGAGAGCAACTGTTCCATGACTTGTGCAGCTGTCTTCTCGCCGTTCAGCATACAATCTGGAATCCCTACTCCATAGTAGGAACAGCCCGCAAGCCAAATTCCCGGGAAATAAAGTGCCATATTATGCTCCAGCGACTGAACCAGCTCATGATGCTTCATATGGTAATTCGGCATTTGCTCATGCCATTTGCGGACGTGATGTGTGATCGGCTTCGCCGAAATTCCCATTGCCTCGCGAATGTCCGTCAGCGCAACTTCGATGAGCTCCTCCTCGGATAACGGAAGAAGAGAGTCATATACCGGCTTCGTGCTTTTATAAAAAAGTCTGACCAGCAGACGGCTGTGATCCGAGGTATGCTTCCACTTTCGGCTTGTCCATGTACAAGCATTGCACTTCAGGTCACTCGCATCCGTCGTGATGAACCCCGTCCCGTTAGCCGGCAGCTCACTGTCCGGCACATCAAAGCCCAAATAGACGCTGATCAAGGAGCTGCTCTTCAGCTGGTCAAAATCCTCCGTAAGCTCAGGCTTAGCCAGCATGCTTCCCGCTGCGGTATGAGGAACGCTGAGCACGACATAATCGGCTTCTAATACATCATCGATCGACAGACTCAGCGTATACTTTCCATTCACAGGCTCAATGCGGGTAACGGATGTAGCTGTGCGAATATCCACCTCCGAGAGCTCCCTCTCAAACGCCTCAATGAGATCCGACATTCCTCCGGCAAAGGAGAGAAACTTCTTCTCTCCAGAGGACTTCAGCTTGCCTCGCTGCTCGGACAATCCACGAATTAGACTTCCATATTCGTTCTTGTAGTCCAGGAGATAGGACAGTGTCGAAGCCAGCGTAAGGTCATATATATTGCCCGAATATACCCCGGATATAACAGGTGCAATCTGCTTCTCTACAAATTCCTTGCCGAGAAAAGCTTCAAGAAATTCACCAAGGGAATCATTTTTCGTAAACCGGTCATTCGGCGTGTAAAAATCCTTGAGAGCTTCGACCTTTCCTTCGGCTGACACTAGCGTCGTGCTGGCCAGAGATTCGATACTCATCGGTATCCCGAACATGGAGTCATCCGGAATCTGCTTCAGCTCCCCATCACTGTGGACAAAAGAAGTCCCTGTCTCGTTATAAACGATTCGATCGGTCAGCCCAAGCTGCTCAACGTATTGGAACGTATTCTTCTTGCGCGTTACAATGGAATCGGCTCCCGTCTCCATCGTAAACTCTCCATCGTGCACGGTGCTGATCTTCCCGCCCAGCGCAGATTCTGCCTCTAACAAGACAATCCGCACCTCTTGACCGCTTGTTCTTATTTCTTTTTGCAAATGATAGGCACAGGACAGACCTGTAATGCCTCCGCCGACGATAGCCACCGTCTTCAATGGAATCACACCTTCTATATCTTTAAGTTGTTATTCTTCTTTGTTCCATACAAAATATGATACTCAAAAGTAATGCTCTGCTCCTTGAGAGCTTCCTTCAGCTTATGTTCTGCAATTCCCCAGGTCAGCGGTGTCATATGCACCAAGTGAGCCATTTCCTCTGTGTTAAGCTGAAGCGTATAGCTTACCTTCTCCTCATGAATCATGTGATAATGATAGGAAAAATGCTCGATTGTACGTATATTATCGTACGCCTGCTGCGCCGTATGCTCATAGAATCGGCTTCTCAGCTCCTGCAAATACCCGCTGCCCGGAATAACCTTAATGATGATGCCATCATCTGTAAGCAGTCTGTGAAACTCTTCATAGTTTGACGGTGACAGAATATTCAGAACACAAGGAAAGCTGCTGCTCCTAAACGGCATTCTGGCCAAATCAGCGACGCACCAGAGGTTATCCGCGTCTTCCTTGGCTGCGAGCAAGATTCCTTCCTTAGAAATATCGAGCCCAACGCCACACCATTCATGTCTCGTCAGGGAGACAAGCTGCTGCTGAAGCTGGATTAATAATGACCCTTCGCCACATCCGGCATCCAGCAGCATATTCGGTTCGGAAGCCTTATTGTACAGAAAGTGATCCGGTAAGTGATTTATCATGCCTACCGTGATCGCCTTAATGAGCGGTTCAAGCTTGCCAGCGGAGATCAGCTGCTTGCGTGCACGGAATAACGTGCGATCATATTTGGTTTTAACTGCACGCAGCAGCAGATTAATGTAACCAAATTTCGATATATCAAAAGTATGTCCTTGTGGACAAAACAAGCTTTTTCCAGACTTTAAATCCATTACTCCGTGACACACGGGACAACGAAGCAAATGAATCATATGAGAATTCAACACGTAGTACACCCCGTTCATTCATTTATCGTAGGAATGAAAAAGGCACAGAAAAATAAACCCCTGGCTTGTTATTTTTAAAAACGCCTGGGCTTACTTATAATCTGTACCTCTCATTAACGATAGCGAATGAATTGAATTAGCATACGTCGTTCTCCTTAAAATAGAAAAATGAGAACAGAAACCTCTGTTCTCATTTTATTTTAACGTGGCATGAAGCTGTAGTAAACCTTACGCCATGATTTTGCAAATATCATTCGTGAACGCGACGGGATCTTCTACCTGAAGACCTTCAATCAGCAGCGCCTGGTTGTACAGAACGCTGGTGTACACCGCGAATTTATCTTGATCATTCTCAAACGCCTGCTTCAATGCACTGAACACGTCATGATTCGCATTAATCTCCAGCACTTTGTCGGCTCTGACCTGCTGGCCGTCGGCATTCGGCATCGCATTCAGCACTTTCTCCATCTCGATGGTGATTTCACCGTCGGCGGATAGGCAGACCGGATGGGATTTGAGACGCTTGGAAGCCTTGACACTCTTCACTTTACCGCTCAAGAGCTCCTGCATTTTCTCAAACAATTCCTTGTTCTCGGATTCCTTCGCTTCTGCTTCCTCTTCGCTGCTATCTGCTTCAAATCCAAGATCGCCGCTTGATACGGAACGGAATTCTTTCTCCTGATAGTTCATCAGCATCTTAATGGCGAACTCATCCACATCGTCGGTGAAATAGAGAATTTCATAGCCTTTATCCGCCACGAGCTCGGTTTGCGGCAGACGTTCGATACGCTGTACGGACTCACCTGTTGCATAGTAAATATATTTCTGATCCTCCGGCATACGGGAGACGTATTCAGCCAGACTGACCAGCTTCTGCTCCTTGGATGAATAGAACAGCAGGAGATCCTGAAGATCGCCCTTGTTCATGCCATAATCGTTGTATACACCAAATTTAAGCTGTCTGCCAAACGATTCGTAGAATTTCTCATAATTCTCACGCTCATCCTTCATCATGGATTGCAGCGCAGATTTGATCTTGTTCTTGATGTTCTTCGCGATCAGCTTTAATTGACGATCATGTTGCAGCAGTTCGCGGGAAATGTTCAAGGACAGATCCTCGGAGTCGACCATCCCTTTGACAAAGCTGAAGTAATCCGGCAGCAAATCTCCGCATTTATCCATGATCAATACACCGTTGGAGTAGAGCTCAAGGCCTTTCTCATATTCCTTGGTGTAATAGTCGAACGGCGTTTTCTCTGGAATAAACAGAATGGCGTTGTACACAACAGCACCGTCAGCACTGATATGTACGTGCTTCAGCGGCTTGTCGAAGCCGTAGCGTTTCTCGAAATAGAAGTTCTCATAGTCTTCATCTGTCAGCTCACTCTTGTTCTTCCGCCAGATCGGAACCATGCTGTTTACGGTTTGCTCTTCGGTAACTTCCTCGAACTCGTTCTCCGCATCTTCCTTCGGCTTCTGCGTCTTCACGTCCATCTTGATCGGATAACGAATGAAGTCGGAATATTTCTTGATGATCGTTCTAAGACGATACTCCTCCAGGAATTCATCATAAGAATCCTCTTCCGTATTCTCTCTGATGTGAAGAATGATATCGGTGCCCACACTCTCCTTGTCAGCAGGATCGATCGTGTATCCATCTGCGCCCTGAGACTGCCATTTATAGGCCTGATCGCTGCCCCAAGCCTTCGTAATCACTGTAATCTCATCCGCAACCATGAACGCGGAATAGAAGCCGACCCCGAATTGACCGATAATGTTGTGGCCGTCCTTCAGTTCATTCTCGCTCTTGAACGCAAAAGATCCGCTGTTCGCGATGATCCCGAGGTTATTCTCCAGCTCCTCCTGCGTCATCCCGATTCCTGTATCAGAAATCGTAAGCGTGCGGTTTTCTTTATCTGCGATAATCTTAATGAAGTAATCCTCGTTATTGAATGTCAGCTGATCCTCGACCAATGCCTTATAGTACATCTTGTCGATCGCATCACTGGCGTTGGAGATAAGCTCTCTTAGAAAAATCTCTTTTTGCGTGTAAATAGAATTAACCATCATCTCCAGCAAGCGCTTGGATTCGGCCTTAAACTGCTTTGTTGCCATGATTAGTCTCCCTTCTATTCTATGAGCGTCCTTGCTCAAATTTTTAGCACTCTAAACCTTAGAGTGCTAACTCTTCTACTTATATATCATATTGGAAAAATTGATGTCAAGTTTGGATTTGAAATCAACCCAATCAGCTATAACTTCGATTAAAATAGGCTCGATCCTTCATGTAGGAGGTAAATTCATGTGAGCAATATTGAACTTGTCCTCATATATATTTTAGAAGGTGGAAACTTCATGACCTATAAACGAGTCGACTGCCGAAGGTAACAAGCCAGCTGCAAGTGAAGAAGATGCTCCTGATTATTAAAGGACATGCCTAATATCTCTTCAATCTTATGGATGCGCTGATACAGTGTGTTGATATGAATATGAAGCTCGCTCGCAGCTTGTGCCGCAGATCCACCACAGGCCATATAGGTAATCAGCGTTTCCTCAAGACCCCCGGCTTGCCCTTTGGCTGTTCTGAGCGGCTCAAACACCTCTGCTATAAAATCATTCAGATCCTCAGCAGGCTGCCGGATAAACAATCGATTTACTCCGATATCCATGTAACGTATCGTCCCCTGTGCACCACGAGTCTTCTGATAGGACAGCGCCTTATCCGCTTCCTGATAGCTCGTATTAATTGCATCCAATCCTGACCGCATTGAACCTAAGCCCCCGAACAGCTTTGTATTATTTTTGCTCTCCCATTTCGGCAAGGAGGTAATAAACTTCTCTTCAATTTCTCCAGGCCTATGGGCTTCCGATGGGACAAGCATGACGGTGATACGTCTTTCACTGCCAAATGCGATGGGCATGTTCCCCGAGGGCAGCTTCTCCCGCAAATAGGACACAAGCTGAAGTGAAAGAGTGCTGAGCATAACCGGACTTACCAGCTCCGTGAATTCAAGTAGACCAACGATAATTTGTGTACTGGGAGTAATACCGATCTCTGCAGATCTCACCCAGTATTCCTCCGAATCTTTGCTGAGCCTGAGGTCATTAAAGAATTGCTGTGTTCTTTTGAAATAAAATTCAGCGAGAGACTGCTTTCTCATCAGCTCAAGCGCGAGTACAGAGCTACCCTGCTCAAGTGCAACCAGCTGCAGCGGTGAGAGTCTTTCGTTCATACGGATAATGAGGTAGCCGAGGCATTGATTTGCGGAAGCAATGGGATATAGATACTGATTCATCTCCCCTTCTACTCCTGCAACAAAGGTCAAGTAATCAGAATGATTCAATGATCGATATAGTTCTCTCAGACTCTCAATGCTCCATTTACTTATCGCCTTTCCCCGCTTAGGAAACCATTCATTATCAATAAAGTCCACAAAGGTCAGCGGTATGCCGATAATACGCGTCAGCTCACTGACGATGGACACCACACCTTTATTTTGCAGCGATAGACGCATCAAAGAAGAATGGATCTCATCCCGTCTGACAAGTGTTTCGTTCTGTCTGCTTAAGTTGTCATACAGCCTCGCATTCGTCAGTGCAATAGATACCTGATCCGCGAAGCTCTGTAGAAGCCTCACATCCGATTCCGTAAACAGCGGTACATTTCCCCTTTGATATACAATGAGCACACATTCCGTTTGACCTTCAACCTTGATGGGAACGGAAATAATACCGCAAATATCTTCAAAATCATAAGCTGTATTCAAATGACGCCTATTTTCGAGCGTCATATTTCCGAAATCATCCTCCAGCATCAGCATATTGTTATACAATTTAGGTGTGCCTCTGCTGAATGTATGCCCAATGATTCCTTCTCCTGGCTTCAGCTTCATTTGAAGCATCCCCTCTCCAAGCCCCCCTGCTCTCGCTTTAACCGTCAAGGCATCGATTTCAGGATCATATTGCCACAGAACACCAATGCATTCATAAGGAATAACAGACAGCGCACTTACAAGAATCCGGCTGAGTAGTTCATTTAGATCGAGCAGCTGAGTCACATCCCGAATGCTGTTCATGACCTCATTGAGCGCCCGCTCATGCTTCGCAGCTACCGCTTCTGCATAATACGGATACAAGAGAGATGAAATCTCCACCAGTTGTTCTGCAGAAAAATCACATTTTGAAAACAGTCGGACAGCTATACACACGTTGTTGTTATATGGAAGAAAAGCTAACGTGACATTTTCTTTTTCCAGCCGATACTCCGGATGATGAAGGGGGGAATTGCGTCGGAATTCAGGAGCAGCTGTCTTCTTATCCCCAATCGAAGTAATCAACCGCCAATCCGACCAATTCCCACTCATCCAAACCTCATAATCCCAATTACCTAAACGTTGATGTAAGATTTCATGCAGCACTCCGTTCAATAGCTCCGCCCCCATGTCAATGTAGGTTTTCACATAATAATAGAGCTAATTATACAAAGATATACATTGTATTAAAACCCCTTCCTCCTGTAACTTTAATATAACAAACGCATACATATAACAATTGATGAGAAGGAAGGTAACACAATGTCGAAGGTCGTACAAAGCAAAAACTTTAAGTACATTGTTCTCACTCTTTTATTTCTCGGCTGGTGTCTAGGCAATCTCGATCGGTTTGTGATGAACTATGCCATTGTAGGGATCACACAAGATCTGGGTCTCAGCGCGTCCGCCCAAGGAATCATTCTGAGCAGTTTTTTCCTCGGCTACGCTATTATGCAAATACCGGGCGGGGCACTCGCTGACCGTTTTGGCTATCGGAAAGTCATTCTCGTCTCAGTCTTCGCCTGGTCCATCTTCACCATCTTGACCGGCTCAGCCTGGTCTCTGTTCTCTCTCATCTTCGTCCGTTTCCTGTTCGGGATTGGAGAAGGCAGCTTTTTTCCCTCTGGATCAAAGGCCATTGCAACTACATTCCCGATAAATCAAAGAAGCAGTGCAATGTCAATTATGCTCGCCTCCGGTGCAATTATGGGTGTTGTAACTCCGATCCTTACGAGTCAGGCGCTTGAAACAATCGGCTGGCGGACCCTGTTCTATATCATCGGTGCCGTAGGAATTCTCGTTACAATCCTTATGTTCTTCCTATTAAAAGAGCCGGCTCAGCCTCTGCAATCAGCGGCAGTTCCTGCGCCTAAAGAAAAGGTGCCATTTAAGATTGTTCTTAAAACCCCTATGATCTGGAACCTGTTTATCGGTTACTTCAGCATTTACGCCGTGAACTGGGGGCTGCAATCCTGGATGCCTACTTATATGGTCAATGTCAGAGGGCTTGATATGACGCAAATGGGTCTACTTTCTGCTATTCCGGCTGTCATCAGCATTTTCACCATGCTGCTCAGCGGCTATATACTTGACCGCATTCCCGCAGGTAAAGACCGGATTATTGCTTCCGTATTCGGCATTTTCGTGGCCCTTTTCCTGTACTTGATGAGTACTGCCGGCAGTATCGCCATGTTCATTACCCATCAAACTATCGTTACAGCACTCGCTGGTTTCATTTCAACACTCATTATTTCAAAGTCCCTTAAAACGATGCCGGAAACGGTTGTAGCAACTGCAAATGGATTCATCAATACCGGTGCTCAGCTTGCCGGCTTCCTTACGCCAATGCTTATAGGCTTCCTGGTTGAAGCTTCAGGCGGATCTTATACTGCAGCCTTCGTGATGCTGATCGCATTTGCTGTAATCTGCTCCGCTTCACTTATGCTGTCTCGCCGTTCAGACAAGATCAAACCAACCGATATTCAGCCCACCACTGTGTAAGTTGAATCATGCGGTTATGCTTCAATAACCAGCTTACAATAATCAATTACTGCCAATAGAGAGGTGTGTTCCTATGACAACAACGATCGATTTAAGCAAGTATGTATCTGACGCCATCGAAGGAAAAAGTGAGCTGTTCACTAATGCAAGCGACCAGGTATGGTCTTTTGCAGAAACCAGATTCGATGAATTCCAATCAGCCAAGCTTCTCATCGATGTTCTAGAAGCTGAAGATTTCTCTGTGGAGAAAGAAGTCGCTGGACTTGAAACCGGATTTATCGCCTCCTATGGGACAGGCAGCCCGGTCATCGCCTTGTTAGGTGAATATGATGCACTGGCTGATTTGAGCCAAAAGGCAGGGACTGCTGCGTATAGTCCTGTCACTGCTCGCGGAAATGGTCATGGATGCGGGCACAATCTGCTTGGCGTCGGGGCACTTGCAGCAGCTGTCGCTGTGAAAGATTACCTTAAGGATCATCCCGGTACAAGCGGAACGATCCGCTTCTACGGCTGTCCCGCCGAGGAAAGCGGCTATGGCAAAACCTATCTTGCCCGTGAAGGTTACTTCAAGGATGTGGATGCCGCACTCTCCTGGCATCCCCACTCCATGAACGCGGTTATGCATGGCAGCTCGAATGCTGTTATTCATGGCACTTTTACTTTCAAGGGGATCAGTGCCCATGCAGCTTCAGCCCCTCATCAAGGACGAAGCGCATTAGATGCTGTTGAGCTCATGAACATCGGGGCGAACTATATGCGCGAGCATATGATTGATCAGGCGAGATTGCACTACGCAATAACAAACTCAGGCGGGTTTGCACCGAATGTGGTACAGGCAGAGGCCGAAGTGACTTACCTGGTCCGTGCTCCTAAGACACATCAAGTACGCAGCCTGTTCGAACGGCTGATCAAAATTGCTGAGGGGGCTTCCCTCATGACCGAAACACAAATGGAATTTAAATATGAAGGTGCCTGTGCCAACCTCATTCCGAACAGTACGCTCGAAAAAGTGCTGCATAAGAATTTGACTCAATTGGGAGTCCCTGAATATGAAGAGGAAGAATATGCCTACGCCAAGGCTATTTATGAAACTTTGCCCCTTCAAAATAAACAGGAAGCAGAAGCTATGGTTGGTCCCCAGCTTGCAGGTGTGCTTACCGAGCGGCCGCTCCCTGGCTTTATCGCACCGTTCTCTGAAGATAAAGAAACGTTTATGAGCGGGTCAACTGATGTGGCTGATGTCAGCTGGAACGTACCGACCGCACAGTGTGTAACAACAACAATGGCGTTCGGAACCCCCCTTCATGCATGGCAGACAGTAGCGCAGGGTAAGAGCACTTATGCTCACAAAGGAATGCTGCTCGCGGCTAAAGCGATGGCGGCAACAGCGATTGAATCCATACTTGATCCAAGTATCGTCGCCGAAGCAAATAAGGAATTTAAAGAAAGATTGGGCGGCGAAGTGTACGACTGTCTTGTTCCACAAGATGTGCAGCCCCCAAAACGAGGAGCTTGATCGAATTGAGATTTAAAGACGTTTTTTCCATCATAGGTCCGGCCATGGTCGGACCGTCCAGCTCCCATACTGCGGGTGCGGCACGTATCGGACGTACAGCAAGACTACTGTTCGGAGAATGCCCGGCACATGCTGAGATCAAGATGTTCGGCTCGTTTGCGGCAACATACCGCGGGCACGGGACGGATACAGCTATCGTTGGAGGACTACTTGACATGAATACGGATGATCCAAGACTTCCTGATGCCTTTGTTCATGCAGAAGCGGCTGGAATGTACACTACCATTGGCCCCGGAACCGGACTCTATCCTCATCCCAATACAGCTGAGATTATCCTGACAAATAAAGGGGGAGACCGCCTGCTTAACTTGGTGGGCACTTCGATCGGAGGCGGGAATATCGAAATTGTTCGGATCAACGGCTATCACCTAAAGATGACGGGGCTGTATCCAACACTGATCCTTCGCCATATTGACGAGCCAGGCGTTATCGCCGTAGTTACCAGAATGCTGGTTGATGCCGGCATTAATATTGGTCATATGTCTGTCGATCGAAAAAACCGCCGCGGTGAAGCCATGATGGTCATGGAATGCGACGGTAAGATCAATTCACCCTTGGTTGAACGAATAAAGGCTTTACCTGAGATTCAGGAAGTCAATCTTCTCATCTTGTAAGCAAGTCCTATTTTTCTGTATCTCATGTATAAAGGAGTCTTACGCTTATGAACTTTCGAACATTAAAACAACTGGCAGAGCTCGCCGAATCCAGAGAGCTCTCCCTTGGCAGACTCATGCTGGAGGAACAATGTCTGGAATCAGGCGAGGACCAGGATGTCGTATTTGCTCAAATGAAGGAATACTACGAAATTATGAAAAAAGCGGTCCATCAGGGACTGCATACCGATACGACCTCTAAGAGCGGGCTAACGGGCGGAGATGCAAGAAAGATGCGAAGCTATCGCGACAACGGACAATCCATGCTCGGAGATCATGCCAGCTTGTCAATGACGTATGCCCTCGCGGTATCCGAGGTCAACGCTTCCATGGGACGGATCATTGCGACACCGACAGCCGGCTCCTGCGGCATTATTCCCGGTGTATTCATCAGCAGCCAGGAAAGGTTCGGGTGGACAGATGAGCAGATGGTTTATGGCCTGTTCGCTTCCGGCGCCATTGGTTATGTGATCGCAAATAACTCCTTTATCTCTGGAGCAGAAGGCGGTTGCCAGGCGGAAGTGGGATCCGCCATCGGTATGGCGGCAGGTGCCCTCGTCGATATTCAGGGTGGATCACCTGCTCAGGCCATTCATGCTGTAGGACTTGCCTTGAAAAATACGCTTGGCCTGATCTGCGATCCAGTGGCAGGCCTGGTCGAGATCCCATGTATCGTTCGCAACGGATTCGGCGCCATTACGGCACTCGGAGCAGCCGACATGGCACTGGCCGGGGTTCGAAGTGTCATCCCTTCGGACGAAGTGGTTCAGGTCATGCTCGAAGTAGGATCGGCCATGCCTGAATCGCTGCGGGAAACGGCTGGCGGCGGCTTGGCTCAGACCCCGACAGGTCGTAAGATAACAAGAGATTTGCAGCATAACCCATCTTAATTCTCACAGCTCAAGTATTAGTTTCTTGAATAATGAAGTGGATAATCAACAACCAAATGAATTTCCTTTGCAAAAAAGGCATCCTTCCAAGGTCCATAGACCCGAGAAGGATGCCTTTTGTTAATGATCTTTTACTAATGATATTCTCTTATAATCTTCCTGCTGCCTTCACCTTAACAAGCAGTGCATTCCCTGGCAGGTACGCCAGTGGAATATCCTCGGTAAAGACGATTTGGACGGTATCTCGGTCCGCTCCTGCCCGAACAGCCTGCTCTACCGCATGGCTGCGGGCATCCTCCATTACTTCATCATAGGTCAGTTCCTCGAGTGAATAGATGCGTTCGGTTTCTCCGCTCACTTCACCTAGTGCTGCACCAATTGCATTAGCCGCACCATAATAGGCTGGACGTATAATGCGGGCTACACCCTCAAGCTCCTCTGGCACCAATATACTTCCACCGCCGACCAGAATGACATCGACAGGCGCACTGCTCGATTTCATCCGATCAATAGCATCTTCTATATCGGTCTTTATGATTTCATCTGCTTGGAGACAAATTTCCTCGTCAATCCTCTCGATTTGAGCACCTTCCCAATGTGTCCTACCAAGCTTCACCACAACATCCGTCGCCGTCAACGTATCCCCTCCAAAGATGGTCCCTCGTTTAGTCAGCTCATAACCGACACTGTCAGGACCTACGGTAACAACGCCCCTACTCTCGCCATCACTCGAAGCCTGCGTACGAATAATTGTACCGCCCCCTATGCCGATGGATAGAATATCCGGCATACGGAAGTTGGTTCTTACACCACCCAGCGTTACAGCAGCAGAGGACTGCCGGGGAAAACCCTGGCTAAGAACACCGATGTCCGTTGTTGTGCCCCCAATATCCACGACAAGTGCGTCACTCAGTCCGGATAGATGTGCAGCTCCACGAATCGAGTTGGTTGGTCCGCACGCAATTGTCAAGATTGGATAACGCAGCGCATAATCACTGCGCATCAGAGTCCCGTCATTTTGACAGATATAAACGCCGGCTTGAATGCCGAAGCTCTCAAGCGCTGCTTCAAATCCCTGGACTACACCCGAAATGACGCCAAGAAGAGCGCCGTTCAATATTGAGGCATTCTCCCGTTCCAGGAGACCGATGCTGCCAATTTCATGGGAGAGGGTAACTACCATGTCCTCACCGAGCACTTCTCGAACAATCTCCGCAGCCCGTCTCTCCTGTGAAGTATTCACCGGAGAGAAGATACCACAAACGGCAACGGATGCTACCTCACCCTTCATTCGCTCACATAAATTTCGAATTTCCTCTTCATCCATATCAACGATGGTGCGTCCGTCATATTCATAACCCCCCTTGGCCATATAGGCATGATCGCCGATGACGGAAGCAAGTGTTTGATCCCATCCTGTCAGCGGAGGAATGGTCGTTGCCGCAGGTGCTCCAATCCGAATAAGTCCCACTTTGCCCAAATTTTTTCTTTCCACGATTGCATTCGTACAATGGGTCGTTCCCAGCATGGCAAACTTGATTAGTGCAGGGTTCACCGTGCTTTCTTCCAGCAGCTTACGCACGGCTTCAACTATACCCTCATTCACATCCTTCGTGGTATGCACCTTCACCGTATGAATCGTATTCAGCTTGGAATCAAGTAGTGCCGCATCTGTATTCGTACCCCCTACATCAATACCGATGCGATATGATTCCATACTGCTTAATTGGGATTCTCTATTCACAGTCATGCCTGATTCGCTCCTTTCTTCGCTGCCAGCTCTTCAATTGGCACAAAAGGAACGTCATAGCCAAAATACTTCGGTCCAACGGTATCAAGCCCCTTCGGTGTTCGCCACTTCGGATCACAAGGGAAGCCGACAGCTGTAATCCGGGCACCGTATTTCAGGTTCTCTGTAGTAATCGGCATGCCTGTGTCCTGATCCAATAGGGATATTAAATCGGGTGTCACCGCAAGAGAACGCTCTCCCTCCTTCGCCAGCAGGAACTCATTTTGGAAAAACAGCTTCATTGTCCGGCCTTTATGCTCGCCTGTACCTTCAAAGGTCGCTTCACCACGTGTGAAGCCGCCCTCCATCCGGCGGCGGATATCCGACGCCTTGCCATGGAACAAGGCATATCCATTCAGCTGCTTAAGCAGCGCTTCAATAGGGTGCTGCTTCTGCTCCTTCGATTCAAACAACGTTTTACCGATCTCGTATGCGAGGGATAACGTATGTGGAATGACACTTTTCTTCATCTGCGCACCGGTAGCTGGATAATCACAGATGGAGGCAGACCCGCCCATTTGAATCGTTACTGCACGCGCCATTCGTTCCTCCCATATACCATCAATCGCATGCATAAGCACGGCATTTCCCCGTTCATCCGCCATCGTAATCGGACTCGGGTCCATGCCATCGAGATAGAAGGTTACCATTTGCGATTCAGGAAAAGCCCGCCCCATCGCATCCGCATCAAGCACAGGGATGCCCCGCTCTGCTGCGGCAATGACGGGAATAAGTGAATTGCCTCCTCCAACCTCAATCGGCATAATAGCGGAAATCTTTCTGCCGAGCTCTTTTTCGATCAGATCTAATGGCTTACTCATCTGCTCCTGCGCCGGAATTTTCTCATTCATGACCGTTGGTGCACCTATCATGGAGAACGGTACTACAAGATCGTCGTCCCCGAGCTCATCGGGAGAGATTACTTTTACCGGCCCATATTTCTTTATGGCTCCTATAGCCATCAGTTTGCCGATATGCGGATCGCCACCGCCCCCTGTACCGAGGACCGCCGCACCTACCGCAATATATTCAATCGCTTCTTCTGTAAGCTCTGTTAGTCGATTCATTTCGTTTATGCTTGTCATGTTGTCATCCTTTCTTGCTGAATACCTTGGCAACCAGCCACTGCACTACAAAAGCGAACAGAAAGCCGTCTAGCGCAGGAACCTGCGTAAGCTGGAACAAACCGAGCCCGTCCGGCGCTGCCGTTGTCATGTATGCGAATAAGCTGGATACGGCCCATACAACGAGTGAACGTAC
The DNA here is from genome assembly GCF_028747985.1 of Paenibacillus urinalis. Classification (NCBI taxonomy): domain Bacteria; kingdom Bacillati; phylum Bacillota; class Bacilli; order Caryophanales; family Paenibacillaceae; genus Paenibacillus; species Paenibacillus urinalis. The sequence continues at coordinate 926,511 of NZ_CP118108.1, read as the reverse complement.
TATCCAATTTTTGTTCTTATCCAGACCCTCAAACGTAAACTTCGATCTGTCCACGAGTAAATACTCCGCTGTGTAAATACCGCCGATCGGGGCAATCAGCATCGTAATAAAGGTCAGGAATGAGAGGAAGCTGTCATATATTCCAAATACCCCAAGCAAGGTTGCAACGAGACCTGCCACAATAGTGATGACTGATTTCGGCACCTTGGAGAATACGACCGAGAACCCAAGCGAAGCGGAATACAGATTGTTCGTGTTCGTTGTCCACTGTGCCAGTGTCAGTACAATGATGGCAGGAAGTCCAAGACCAATCGTAAGGAATATGCCTGTTAGATCGCTCGAATCCATAACTCTGGAGAGGAAGATAGCAATAATCGTCATAAAGCTGTTCCCTACAAAAAAACCGACAAATGCAGCCATAATGGCATGCTTCGGCGTTCTTGCCCAGCGGGCAATATCCGGTGAAAGCACGGTTCCCAGCATGAAAATACCGATAACGAGCGAGATCGCTGTGCCCATGGGTATCGGCTGTGTGCTGATTGGCTCCCAGATGGCAGCTGTTCCGTTTAAATGAAAAGCCATATACAAAGCAATAAATATAAAAATCACCAGCAGCGGCACAGACCATACGCTGAGCTTCTCAATCGCACGGTAACCCCAGATCGCCGTAGACATCATCAGCATGCCGCCGATAAAGGATAATAGGCCAAGCGACAGATCCACTCCCCACAGTTCACGAAAGGCAGTCTGCATGTTGCTGGCGAAGAACCCGGTCTGAACACCAAACCAGCCGAGTGAGGATATCCCCAAGGCTACGGATATGATCCGAGCTCCCCTGTTTCCAAAAAGAAACCGGCTTATCATTGCTGTTGAGAGTCCTGTTTTTGCTCCTACATAAGCACATAACGCGCCGATAAGACCAAGAATCAAGGAACCAATAAAGGTTGCAGTCAGTGAGCTGGACAAATTCATTCCTGCCCCTAGCTCAGCACCAAGAAACATTGCAGACAGGTCGATTCCGATGGCAATCCATACGAAGGCCATGGTCAGCCATTTCTTGCGCAGATGCTGCGGTACGGGCTCCCGTTCAAAGTCTTCAATTACTTTCGCTTCGTTGCTGTTCTCAATTACGCTGTTCGCCTCATTCATGTCAAGATCCCCCTTGGTTGAACCGGCTCTTAAGTTGTCGTCACGTACTCTGCACTTCTCCAGAACACGTCAAAGGCATGTTCCAGTTTACGTTCAAAAACTTCTTTGGAGCCGTAATAGAAATACTGCATAGCAAGTCCGTCCATTAAAGTTAAGAAAGCATCCACCAGCGGCTGTATCTTCTGATCCGGAATGAGGTTCTCCTCCATACCCTGTACCATAATGCTCTCCAGTACCTGAGCTAGCAGCTGATCTGAGTCCGCAAATGCCTCTTCCACTTCCTGTTTGAGAAATAAAGGAGGAAATAGGAGTGTCCGAATCACGAATAGATTGGTTTCCGTGCTCTCTACGTAAAATTCATACTGTCTAGCAAGTACGTTACGAAGGGTGGTCTTGGCGTCCGCCCGTACCTTCGAAGTATGCAGTTCCTGAATAAACTGGTTATAAGCCTGCATAGCCTCCTTAAAGGCAGTGATGAACAGATCCTCTTTATTGGCATAAAAAGCATAGATGGCCGGTGTTTTCACTCCGACTGCCTTTGCAATCTCGGATAGTGCTGTTCCGTCGTAGCCCTTCTCTCCGAACAGCCTGATGGCGGTATCTCTTAACTTATTTCTGGTCGTCAACAATGTCACATCCTAGTTTTAATTAACGTTAATTAAGTGGATTATACGTCCTTATGTATAAAAATACAATCCATTTTTTGTTGGTATACAACAAAAAAGGACACGGGGATGTCGTGTCCTTGGTTCATCTTCTGCTCTTAAGCTTAGTATTCCTTAAGCGCAGCACTTCGATATTCGGATGGTGACATGCCGACCATCTTCTTGAAGACACGGCTGAAGTAATTCGGGTCCCTGTACCCGATCCTCTGGCTAATGTCCTTCAAGATATGGCGGGGATCACCAAGCAGCTCCCGAGCTTTGGCGATTCGGATTCCGGTCAAATAATCAATAAAGGTAATGCCGCATCTCTCATGAAAAATTTTACTGAAATAATGAGGATTCAGCCCCGCATAATCAGCAACTTCCTCAAGGGACAGCTCCGTGCTGTAGTGGTCAGCTATATATGACTTCGCTTTCTCGATACCGCATCTGTGTTCATCCGTATACCATGTGTCCACCGCATCCAGCACAAGATCCAATTGAAATAGAGCATACCGGCGTAAATCCTCGATGTCATTCATATCATGAAAACCACCAAGCTTAGGAAGAGATATCCCCTTCTCCTTCGCCTGGCTCCGCATTTGAGCAAATAGCTTGTTCAGATCATACTGAACCCTTGCCGTCTGATATCTTGTCAACTCAAGCAGCTCATTCATGTACTGGGAAAACATGCCCCTTGCTTCCTCCACCTTACCGCGATCCACCATAAGCAGCAGCTGCTGCTCACAAGCAAGTGGATAAGGGTTGGATTCTTCCGTCCCAGCGGGCAGATCCTCATAGAAACAGCTGCAAAAGGCACGGGGTTCACCAGAAGCGAGCACCGCCTCTTGATAAGATCTCATCCAGCCTTCTCTGCTGTGCTTCAGCGTCCCAATTCCAGCGGTCATCCCGCTGGAAGGAAACATACGCTGCGCTTCCTGCAGCAGGCTTCTCATGAGATGAACAGCTCTTGAGCGCACAGATAAACTGCTTCCCTTACTCATCCGTTCCGGAAATAGCAGCAGCGGAAGATACTGTCCAATGAAAGGTCCTGCATGACAGAATTCATATATCGATGTACGGTTACGTACCCATTGATGGATTGGAATACGCTCTGCCTGGCTCCTCTCCTGATCAACAGCGATCTTCAATACACACGCGTATCCAGCTGATTCCGAAAGTATGCCTGCTGCTTGCTGCCAACCGATCAGCTCGGCTCCAAGCGTGCGTGATTGACAGATGGAGGACACCCAGTCTGTTTCAAGCAGCGCCTGGGTCTGTTCCGCCTGATGCCTCAGCGCATTCATCTGTGAAAGCTTACGTCTCTCAGCCTCAATATCCTTCACCACCGCTTGAATCGAGCTTACAATTTGATCCTTCTTGCAGGGCTTCAGCAGATACTCCTTTACTCCATATTTCATCACACAACGTGCATACTCGAACTCATCAAAGGCCGAGACCATAATCACCTTCGTGTCAGGCAGAAGGTTATACAGTACCGATACAGCTTCGATTCCGTCAGTACCCGGCATTTTAATATCCATCGTCACCAGATCTGGCAGAAGCCTTTGTGCCATTTCGATGGCCGCTCTTCCGTTCTCCGCTTCGCCCACGACCTCGACATCGGGCAGATTCCTGTCCACGATCATTCTGAGAGCACTGCGTTCTATCTGTTCATCATCAACAATAAGCATTTTGAACATAGACGGACTTCTCCTCCTTCGCGCAAGGCAGCTTTAACCGTATAACCGTCCCCTGTCCCGGGGAGGATTCAATCTCCATGATGTCTTCCCGCTGATAATATAGCCGCAGACGTTTCAGCACATTCGTAAGACCAATACCACTAGATGACGGCGGTGAGGGCGGGCTCTCGGATCCATACAGCTCTTTCTTTCCTGCGCTATGCCCTGCTGCTGCTTCATCCGGAGGTGGCTCCGATGAGCCGAGCAGCTTCGATATCTGTTCTTCTCTCATACCGGCTCCGTTATCCCGAATCTCGACCATGATCAAGCCGCCGTGTCTATAAATATGCAGCGACAGCTCTCCTCCTTCCTCACAAGACTCTATTCCATGTACAAAGCTGTTTTCGATCAGCGGCTGGATGGTCAAGGAGGGCACCACATAGCTTAGGCAGGACTCATCAATCGTCTCCGAGAAGCGAATTCGCCCGCCGAATCTCATTTGTTGGATGTAAAAGTACTCCCTCACAATCGCAATCTCATCCCTCAGCACCACATCGTGATGCATTTTCTTCAGGTTATACCTCAGCAGTGTCGAAATAGAGTCCACCAAATCGCTGGTCTTCTCCGCCCCTTCCACGTACGCCATTTTGGACACCATATTGAGTGTATTGAACAAAAAATGCGGATTGATCTGATTTTGGAGGCTTCGGATCTCCATTTTTTTGACGAGCGCATCAAGCTCTGATTGCTGCTTCATTTCTGCCACAAGCTGACGAATATTCGCGCACATTCCATTAAACGTCTCCGCCAGAAACTGCAGTTCATCCCGGCTGTTCACCTTGATATCGCCGACCGCCAGATTCCCGCGTGAGATTTGCTTCGCAGCCGCAGACAATCGGCGTATGGGGTTCGTTATCCCTTCCGAGAACCAGAATGTAAACAGGGTGCATAATAGGGCGGCAGCCAAAAAAGCATACACGGCCATTTTTTGCAGATGCTCATTCTTCGCATTCATCATGTCATAGAAAGTCTGGTAATTAGACAGCTCGCTGTTGATCAGCTTCAGCGTCGTGTCCTGGATGAACCCGGCAGTCCGGTCCGTTTGTGTCATCCGTTCATAGTAAGCTGCCAGATCCGACCCTTGAGCCTGATCGATGGTCTGTCTGCCTTGCTCCAAGAAGCTCGTTATCATATTGCTGTAATTCTTCAAGAGCACATAATTCATGTCGTTCTCCATCTCCGCCAGCAGTGTTTCATTTAAGTATCCAAGCTCATATGCCTGTCTTTCATAACTCTCGAGCAGCTTGGGGTCAGAGGCTGAGCTTTGCACAAAAGTTTGGATTGAACCGTTAACCTGCACCGTACGCTGATTGATCTCGTTAAGCAGAAAGAATCGTTTAAGTATTTGATCATATTGTGTAAGAGAATTGCTGTTATTCTGATATAAATACAAGGCGAGAGCAGATAAGAGGACGATCAGTACGGTGAAGAACAGCATCAGCTTTGTTTTGATGTGGATCATAAGCCTCCGTTCCCTCCCTTGTACATCAGCAGATCGTCCTTTCGAATAATGCGGGCATCCGTGTTATATACACTGACAATTCGCTTGCCGCCAAGATAGTCCAGCATCAGCTCCACGCCCTCCGCTCCCATTTGATACGGCTTCTGTACAATGGATGCCGTAACAATGCCCTGATCAATGAGCTCTAACGTTTCCGGAAGGTCATCAAATCCGAATACTCGAATATTCTTTTGCTCGCTGGCTTGGGAATCCGGACTTCTGTCACTAAGCATCTGAGCGATCCCCATCGCATCCAGGGCACTGGTACCGAAAAAAGTATCGAGCGCTTCATGCTCTCTGGACATCGTATAAGCTGCGGACGCGGAACCGATTCGGTCAATATTCGACTCCTTCATATCAAGAATGCGAATGCCCTCCTCACGTTTCACTGCATCCAGAAAGCCGCGCACACGCTCCTTCAGATTAGCCGCATGGAAGCTGCCGGTTACAATACCTACGTTTGCATTGCCAGCAGTATCCTGGATCAGCGCTTTTCCCGCCATAAACCCTGCCGCGTAATTGTCGGTTCCCACATACGCAAGACGTCGGCTATCGGGGGCATCGGAATCAATGGTGATGACAGGAATCCCCATCTCAATGGCTTGATCCACAATTGCAGCGAACTGCTCATCATCAAGTCCTTGCGTCAGAATACCATCGATCTTTGCGGCTACCGCCATTTCAATCAGCCGAATCTGCTCACTGACACTGGCTTCCACCGGACCGATATATTCGAGCGTGGCATGGTTTTGCTCCGCTGCGCTTCTTGCGCCATGCTCAATCAGGCGCCAATAGGGATTATCAAGCTCCTGTGATATGAGGACCAGATGAATCTCAGGGTTACGGGAATGCGGAATGGAAGACATGCCGGATTCATAATGAAGCGCTTTCATAAAATGAGTCAACGATATGGACACCGTCAGTAGAAGCAGCATGGCAATCAAAATATAATGCGGCCGCAGCCAAGGCTTGAACAAGCGGGAGCCCCCCTTAGCTTGATATGGGATCATAAATCTGAAAAAGCTCATATAGAGAGCCGTTTTCTTGCTTAATGCGGCTCCTTATGCTGAGCTTAATCATTTCCATCACAAATCGCAATCCTTGATTTATATGAATCAGCTATCCTTTAACAGAACCTGCGAGCAGTCCTCTAATAAAATATCTTCCAAGCAGTATATATACAATCAGTGTAGGTAATGCAGCAAGGACCGCTCCTGCCATCTGCACATTCCAATGGACAACCTGACTGCCGGACAAATTCTGCAGCGCCACCATGATCGGCTGCTGGCTCTGCGTCGTCAGTGTGACCGCAAACAGGAACTCATTCCAGATGTTCGTGAACTGCCAGATGCCAACGACGACAAAGCTCGTCACCGACAGAGGAAGAATAATATACCTGTAAATACCGAGGAACCCCGTCCCGTCGATCTGTGCCGATTCCATAATTTCATTCGGGATGCTCACATAGAAGTTGCGGAAGATGAGCGTTGATATAGGCAGACCATATATGACATGCACCAAAATGAGCCCCGGCAGTGTATTGTACAGCTGAATCTGCTGCATGAATTGAATGAGCGGAATCAGTATGCTCTGGTAAGGAATAAACATGCCGAACAGAATCAGCGTAAAGATCGTTTCCGAGCCTTTGAACCGCCATTTGGCGAATACATAACCGTTCAGCGACCCAAGAAGAGCGGACAATATCGTTGCCGGAATGACGAGCAGCATGCTGTTCCACAAATGCGGAGCCAGTCTTGCAAAAGCTTGGCTGTAGCCGGACAAGTCGACTCTTTTGGGAAGGGACCACATTTGATTCAGTGTAATGGCATCAATGGATTTGAAGCTGGTGACAAGTACGACATAGACCGGAACCAGAAACAGAACTGCAAACACAGCGAGCAGCGCATATACGAAAAAGCGGGAAAGTCTTCTCTGTGCCACGCTCTAATCCCCCTTTCGGCTGGAGATGAGGTAAGGTACGATGAGGAACGAGACGAACAGCAGCAGCAGAATGGCAATCGCAGACCCATTTCCGTAGAAGTTGCCACGGAATGTCGTTTCAAACATATACACGCCTGGCATATCGGTGACAAACATCGCTCCAGGGCCCGTCATCGAATAGACAAGGTCAAAGATCTTCAAGGAAATATGTCCAAGAATAATAACAGCACTAACGATAACAGGCTTCAACAGCGGCAATATAATGGAGGTAAAAATCTTGCGCTCTGTAGCTCCATCCACGCGTGCAGCTTCGAATAAATCCTCCCCGATAGCCCGAAGACCGGCGAGGAGCATCGCCATGGTATAACCCGCCATCTGCCAAACAGCCGCAATAATGACGGCAACCAATGCCACAGGGAAACCGAATTCAATCTGCCCCATTTTGAAAAAAGATATAATCTCTGTACTGACATACCATTTGGGAGGACTGGATACACCAAGATTTTGCAGCAAAATATTGATTCCCGAGGAAGGATTCAGCAGCCATTGCCAGACCACTCCGGTTACGATAAAGGAAACGGCCATCGGAAAAATGAAAATGTTGCGAAAAAAGCCTTCGCCTTTAATTTTCGAATTCACCAGCATCGCGAGCAGCAGCCCGATCGCCAAGCACGCGAAGATGAAGAACACAGTAAACATGATCGTATTGCGGATATCGGATTGAAACCGGAAATCCTGGAATAGAAAAGCGAAGTTCTTGAGTCCGGCAAAGGATAAATCCTTCACAAGACTGTTCCAGTTACTAAGTGATACATATCCCGTCCAGCTGATGAAACCGTATACAAAGATGCCGATTGCAATCAGAGAGGGCATGAGCAGCAAGATCGCCCATACGGTATCAGGTATTCTTTTTTTGCGAAGAGTCGATGGTGTTCCCATTGTTTTCGCTCCTTTCTATCCTGATTATAGAATCAGGGAGCTGACTGCAAAGCTGGACTATCTTCAGATGATCTGGACATTTATGAGCTTACGCAATTGGCCAGATCATACAGGTGGGTAACTCCATTTGAAAAAAACAGCCTCCCCGGATCATATGGCCCGGGAGGCTGCCTGGTGGTCAATTACAATCCTTGGGAGGCTGCCGACTTAAGCCCTTGTACTGCCTGCTCTACATCTCCACCGGTAACGAAAATATTGATGACCTGATTCGCCTGTGTCAGGAATCCTTCAGAAGCGGCAGATCCGTGCGCAAGACTTGGTGTAAGCGCACTGTTCTTGAAATCCTCTATCGTTTCCTTGCCGTACACGTCGTACTTCTCCACATCCGCATCAATGCGGGCAGGAATGGATCCTTTCTCCGGATTAAAGGCATCCTGTCCTTCCACAGAGCCCAGCACCTTCAGAAATTCCTTCACCGACTCGGGATCCTTCACTCCGGTTGGTAATCCGAACGTATCCGTGATCACCATGAAGCTGCCGTCTGTACCCGGTGTAGGCGCGTATCCAAAATCAACACCCACCTCAAGCTTCAGGTCGCCCGTGAAGTAACCCTTTGCCCAGTCACCCATCACGTTCATGGCTGCCTCTCCGCTCGATACGAGCTGGGAAGCATCCTGCCAGTTGCGAGCCGCGTGGTCTTCATTTACATATGTCAGCATTCTCTTGAAGGTTTCGAGTGCTTCCTTCACCTTCGGATCGTCAAAGCTGATGTCTCCTGTCCACAGCTGTCTGTAACCATCGGCACCGAGTGTACCGAGAAGCACCGTCTCAAATAAATGCGTTGCCGCCCAAGGCTCCTTGTCTCCAAGTGCCAGCGGTGTAATGCCTTTTCCCTTCAATGCATCCGCTGCTGCAAAGAACTCATCGAACGTTGTCGGCACTGTAAGTCCGTTATCATCGAACACTTTCTTGTTATACCACAGCACATTGCCCCGATGGATATTAACCGGTACAGACCAGATGCTGCCGTCACTGCTGACGAGATCGATCAAATCCTGAGGGAACTTATCGTTCCACCCTTCCGCTTCATACAGCTCATTCAGCGGCTCCATCTTGCCAGCCGCCACCCAGCCCGAATTGAGCTCTGAACCGCCGTGAACCTGAAATGTCCCCGGAGGATCTCCCCCTTGCATCCGGCTGGCCAGCACGGCCTTCGCATTCGTTCCTGCCCCGCCGGCAACAGCAGCATTAATAACCTCAATGCTCGGTTGTTTATCCTTAAATACCTGAATCAGTGCTTTGAGGCCTGCTTCTTCTCCGGCACCCGTCCACCAGCTGAATATTTCAACCTGCTTACTGTCCGTCGAAGCAGGCGGTGCCGTTCCTTCTCCTCCGGTGGCTTCGCCCCCGGCAGGCGCCGAGGTTGAACCCGAACTGCATGCGGATAAAGCCAGTGAACCTAGTAGTGTCAGCGTTAGCCATACTGGTGATTTCTTCACATCAACACTTCCTTTTCATTCCGTTTGGATGGATGGTTATACTTACACTCACTTGCTTGCACCTCAGATTATAAGCCCCAAAATGTAAGCGCTACACTGGATTATGTTCAGGTCATCTGGACTTTATTTAGGGGGATATCCTATCCTTGATCGCTCAATAGCTGCCACAGAAGGCAGGCCTACAATCTGCAGCCCAATTAATCGCTAAAAATAAAAAAAGAAGCTCCAGGCATGAGTTATCATGCATGAAGCTTCTCTAATTACGGATGAACGCTTTATATAGAGAACTAATTATGTTCTTTAAGCTGGATAGCATCTCACAACCTCTGAACAAGCCCCTCCTGCTTGACGGTCCAGCTGCCATCCTGAGGGAAGCCGGGAGCATCACCGTTAGGTCCGTCAATCCAGCCCGCCGCCATCAGGGCGACTGCTGCAAGGAGTCCTCCATTGCCCGGTAAATAGGCCAGCAGATCATCCCGCTGATAATTGTGCCCATTTTTCAAATACGTATTTTTCACCTGGTCCATGAGCAGCATGTCTACGGCGAAGTCACCTTCGCCCAGTCTCGCCGCCGTCATCGCTGCCGTTGGAAAATCCCATCCCCATGAAGTTTCCCACCGCCACGCTTCTCTTACTCGGTGCAGAGTAGAGAGCATAACCGACCGGTCGATCAGCTTGCCGGGCAGAACACCAAGCGCCGCCAGCATGGACGGGTGATCTATATTCGCTCTTCTATACGTATCCGTACATAGCTCATGCGCCTCATATACACCATTTACCGGCTTCGGTACTGATAAATGCTCCATGACATGACGCCACTTCGGCTCGTCTGGCAGCCCAAGTCTCTCTCGCCACAAGAGTGCAATCTCAAGACCATGCCGCCAATATTCCAGTTCATATACGGGATTCATCGTCTCGCTGCCCCGGTGGTTCTCTTGTGCCGGGATAACGGGCGGACCGAGCACATAACGCTGCCCAGGCTCATCCCACACCGCGAAGGAAGCCATAAATTCAGCAGTTTCCATCACAATCTCCTTGTACCGTTCAAGCACAGCCTCTCCCGGATTGGCCTGATAGCACAGATAGGCCAGATCAATCGGATGCGGCTGTTGCCAGATCAGCAGCGTCGCGACGCTGGACGGGCTCTGATCGCCTTCCGGACCCACCATCTTCGGCCATCGGGCACCGGTATACCCTTGTGACACTGCCAGTTCACGTGCCTTCGGCAGAATCTTATCGTACCAGGACAGGCTGCGCTCCAGCAGATGAATTCTTCCCCACTGGGCAAAGTGAGCCGCATGCCACCAGTGCATTTCGAGGTGGGGCTTACCAAACCAGCTGTTGTACATCAGCCCGGTCTCCTGCGGGGGAATGGTCCCTGCGGAATGCAGCGCAGTCTGATATTGGGACAAGATGATTCTGCGCTCCAGCTCGGCACCCCGCGGATCACGGCTGCCCGCGAGCTCAATAGCCCCGCCGCTCTTCCAGAACTGCTCCCAATGTACGCCAGAAGAAGATCGGATAGCCTCGGCGGAAGCCAGCTCCTTGACCTCATCGGCAGAAGGTGCATAACAGACCGTCAAATCGAGCTGCGATAAGGAGCTGTTCGGAACCAGGCGATAGGCATGCCGGCCGAGCTGGACAAGTTCGCCGTCAGTCCATGCGAGCTTCACTACATACTTGTCTTCGTCCATGATTCTCCGGATCTCAGCTCCATGCTGATCTGCATGATGCAGCTCGCTCTTATGCTCCTCTTTGATCTCCCAGTTCAGACCTATACTGCTGCCCCAGCCGCGGGACTGTGGGTGGGGAGCAGGAAACCGGACGGATACAAACAGCCTGCCTTGCTCGATGAGCTCTGACTCTACAGTCAACCCGATCTGATCCAGCCGGTCATGGCAGCTGGTGAGAACGGTAACAGGTACGCCCTCTACACAGAACCGGCTCTTGATGATTCCGGTCCACAAATCAAGCTCTTGTTCAATGTCGCCAAGGTCCTGGAGCCGAATACGGCTTCCTTCCGAGGATAGCAGTTCAAGTCCGATGACACCGAGCTGGACCCGATGCGGATTCTGTCTCAGCCAGTGGAATACCTCCTCCTGACCGGCAGCATCGGTAGCATATCCCACTTGGCGTCCGTGCGTTTCAAATGAAGTGAGCTTTACATCCTCGTACCGATACAGATCATGCCCGCCCGTACTGTGCCATCCCCAGTTGGACTGGGTTCCTAGCGGGAACGTATACTCTTCAGGGAAGCTTTGCATACCGGTAATATCTACGGTGTAGGCAAACTCCCCATTCCCTACAGACAGTGGTGATAGGGTCTCGGCCTGCCGCAGCACCGGATTATGCCGGGTGACAAGCGATTTGCGATCAATTTTTTGCATAAGGCTAGAAGTCCTCCTGGTATTTTTTTGATGCCCAGCATGTTTTTTCGAACCATTCAATGAGGCGGTGCCTTCTCGGATCATATTAAGCGGTAAGTACTGTGCTTATGGCGGACGGCCTCATTGAATGTGAACCTGGTTGCTCCGTTACTGCTGGTAGCTCTGCACCTTCTCATACCATTCCTGTGCCCGCTTCGTGACCTCTGCACCGCCAGAGCTGTTCCAGCGCTCCACGAACTCATCAAATTTCTCCAGCGGCCATTCACCGATTACGATCTTGGACAAATATTCCTGGAACAGCTTATGAGACTGAATATCCGGATACCCTTGGTATACAGACGAAGGTAATCCGTCTCCCGCAATACGGCGGGCATCCGCTGTTGCCACTTCAAAGATGTCCTTGACCATCTGAACCTGATCCTCCGGGAAGGTCTGTTCAATTCGAACATCCATGGTCTCCTTCGTATTGTAATTCAGCATACCCAGCCCAATCGGTGTATTGTCATCCGCAGGGAGCAGCTGTTTCTTGCCGTCTACCACTTCATGGTGCACGCCTTCAATACCGAAGCGAATAAAATCCTCGTTCGCCGGATCGTAGAAGAAGTCAAGCAGCTTCAGCGATGCCTCTGCCTTGTCCTCGGATACCTTCGGAATCATCCACTCCGGCTCGCCTACACTTTTTTGGGTGACATAGCCTTCGTATCCTTCCACGGTCGGGATCGGCATTCCTTTGACGACGGCTTCTGGGGCAAGCGTCTGGATCGCGGCCAGCCGATCCTTCAAGTTTCCAGGCAGATGATACCAGCTGCCAACCAGATTGTTGTTAATCTTCGCTGTCCAGATTTCGCCCTTGTTCAGGAAGGTCTCGTTATCCAGCAGCTTCTGTTCGTACAGATCACGTACAAAGACAATGGCATCCTTCATGTTCTGTGTAACACCTGCATACTGCAGCTTGCCGTCGTAAATATCCCATTCCGGCTTCCCTTCCCACATTGCCACACCGTACATGGCGAACAGATGATCCATCCAGGTTCCGAACTCCCTGCCTGTCGTTGGAATCTCATCAGCCTGACCATTGCCGTTAGGATCCTCGTTCAGGAAAGCCTTCAATACTTCCACGTATTCTTCCTGTGTTGTCGGCATTTCGAGCCCTACTGCATCCAGCCAGTCCTGCCGAATCATTGGCGCACGCTCTGGAATCATATAGATCTTGGGAACATAATAAATCTTACCGTCTGGTGAGGCTGAACGTACAATATCCCAGGCTTCCTGAGGAATGCGCTTCCATAAGTTCGGAGCATACTTCGGCAGCAAATCGTCGAGCGCAAGAGCGCCATTCTGCGAGATCAGCGTCTGCTCTACGCCACCCACCGGTCTCATAATATCCGGCAGATCACCGGAAGCGATCATCACGTTCATGCTTTCCACCGGATCACCGCCTGACGAGGTTGTCTGCAGATTATACTGCACTCCCGTCCTCTCTGCGATATACTGCACATGCGCATCATCCGGCGTTGGCAGCTTGCCCTTGCTCAGATGCGTCTTATAGACATCGACTACCACATAATCCGGATTGGTCGGCGCAGCTGAGCTGCCTGTATCCGTATTGCTGCTGCAGCCAGCCAGCACCGTCGTTATCCCTAGCGTCAATGCCAGAACAGACCAAGTCCATCCTTTATGAGTCCACTGATTACGATTCCACAAGTGAGATCTCCCCTTTTTCAATAGGTTATATGACCCGCGATTTACACCATTCGCATATTCAAAATCATGAATTCATCACATGCAGTGATTCCGCCGGATGGGCTAGCCCTTTAATGAACCCAGCATCGCTCCTTTGACAAAATATTTTTGCAGGAAGGGATATACCAGAATGATCGGCGTTGCCGCAAATATAATAGTGGCCGCCTTCAGTGTTGTAATGTTGTAATCGAAGCTGCCGAGCATATCTGTCACACTCAGCATTTCCGGCGATACAATATATTCCCTCAGCTTCACCTGAAGCGGATGGAGATTCGGATCTCGGATGAACAGAATGGCCCGCTGGAACGTGTTCCAATAACCTACAGCATAGAATAAGCTGACTGTTGCAAGTACGGGCTTCGATAACGGCAGGAAGATCTGGAACAATACTCTGAAATCATGGCAGCCGTCGATCTGTGCCGAGTCAGACAACTCAGCAGGTATACCCATGAAGAAGGTACGAATAATGACCATGTTGAACGTGCCGATCAGTCCTGGAATAATCAGTGCCCAGATGGAATCCAGCATCCCGAGCGATTTGACCGTCAGATAGAACGGGATGAGCGGTGCATTGAATATCATCGTGATCACAATGCCGAACATGACATGTCTCTTGATCATGAACTTCGGATGCGCCAGCGGATAGGCGGTGAGCACAGAGAATAAGACACTGAGCAGCGTACCCACCACCGTAATGAAGATCGTGACGGCAAACGAATTCCACAAATCCTGCCGATTCAGAATGTACTCCCACGCTCCGAATGTAAATTCGACCGGGAACAAGAATACTTTCTTTGAATCCGCCGCAATCGGCGAACTGAAGGACATGGCCAGCATTTGCACGAGCGGTGCGAGCATCGTAAATGCAGCCAACGTCAAGAAGGTGTAATTGACGACCTTGAACACTTTTTCTCCAAATGTATTTTTCATCACCACAACCCCTGCTCTGTTTTTCTCGCAAGCCGATTAAAGATATAGAGCAAAATAAACCCAATGACGGACTGGAACAGACCAATGGCTGTTGTCATGCTGTACTGCCCCTGAAGTACCCCTGCCCTATACACATAAGTCTCGATAATATCTCCCACCGAATACGTCATTGGTGTCAGCAGGTTAAATATTTGATCAAATCCAAGCTCCAGGAAATTACCGATATTCAGTAGGAACAGTACTGTAATGGTCGGCAGCAGAGACGGCAGCGTAATATAGATTGCCTGCTTCCATTTGCCGGCACCGTCGACGACGGCTGCTTCGTATAGATTTGGATTGATCGCTGTGAGAGCTGCAAGATAAATAATCGTTCCCCAGCCCACTTCCTTCCAAATTCCTGACAGAATGACGATCGTCCGGAAAGCCCCTTCCTGCTGCATAAATAGAACAGGCTCATACCCGAACCAGCCACGGATTACGTTCACAAGTCCTCCTGTGGCCAGCAGCTCGAATACAATGCCGCCTACAACGACCCAGGACAAGAAGTGCGGAAGATAAAAAATACTCTGATACGTGCGCTTCATGAATCTCCCTGCAACCTCATTGAACAGCAGCGCGAGAATAATCGGCGCCGGGAAGCTGAATACAAGCTGATAGAGCGCAATGAGCGCTGTATTGCGGAGCACGTTCCAGAAATCCGGATACGTAAAAATGAACTTGAAATTATCGAAGCCAACCCAGGGACTGCCCCATATCCCATTCATAATCTGATAATCCTGAAAGGTAATGATGCTGCCAGCTAACGGAACGTATTTAAATAAGATGTAATACACAATTCCCGGCAGGATCATGAGGTAGAGCATCCAGTACTTGCGGACATTATGCAGGTAAGGACGAATGGATCCTCGTTTCGGTGTGGAATGAGACACCTCCGGTTTCGCTGTGATGTCAGCCATGTGTATGTTCGCCCGCCTTTCTCTTCTATAGTCGTAATGCCACGAGGGACACCCTCAATGTACGACTGACGGGGCAAATCAGCAATTGACCATTCCGCCAAAATATGGACATAAAGAGAAAAATCCACCCTTCTGCAGTATTTGCTCATAGGGTGGAGCTTCGGTTCATCATGTTTTGATCAAACAGTATATTTTTTGTATTTCATATGCTCTCTGTATTTTCCGGGCGTAATATCCTTCAGCTTGCGGAATACACGGATGAAGCTGTTCTCATGCTGATAGCCGACCATTCTTGCAATCTCCGCCAGCTTGTAGTCGGTCTCGATCAGCAGCTCGCCCGCTTTTTCCACACGCAGCTTGGTAAAATAATCGTGAATCGTCTCTCCCGTCTCTTGCTTGAACAACTGGCTCGCCAGACTGACACTGATATGCACAGAGGAAGCAATCTCCTGTACCCCTACATTCCCGTCCAAATGCCGTGTCATAAAATCAATCATCTGCTGCACCATCACAGCTTCCCTGCTGACAGCAAGCGATGCAAAATGATCTGCCAGCCTGCTCGTGTATTCATAGAGAAGCTCCATCATATCCGGCAGATCAAGCGTATACAGCTGGCGAATCTGAATGACTTCCTCCGGATCGGCCCCTTCCTTGGACACTTCCAGCTTCATCAATCGCTGACGAATATGGGTGAGCATGCCCGTCACCTCCGAAGGATACCATCCTTCTGTCCTCATCTGTTCCTCCAGCTTGCTTAACATTCGAGTAGCCTGCTCCTTCGAGCCTGACTCTACCGCCTGGAGTAATGCCGAAACGATGGATTCATCCTCTACGGAATCGGTCCGCTCATGGGAGGCTACTTCTTCAAAGGTAATGACCGTCCCATACCCTTTATATAAACGGTAGCTTAGTGCATTCTCCGCTTCATAATACGCACGCTGCAGCTTCATGACGTTCTCCGCCTGATGGCTGATCCCGATCGACGCCTTGGTCTGCAGAATATCCTGCAGCATCGGAAGGATCTGGCTGAGCTCCGCTTCCATCGGCTCCTCCTTATCCACACTGGGCTGGAGTACTAGGGCCAGCTTATCCTTGCCTAGATCCACGCTGACACTGCGGTAAGATGGAGCAAGCAGCTCCTCTGCAATATTATTCATTGCATATTTATATAGAAACTGATCATTGTCACTCCATTTATCCGCCCATTCCGAATACCGATCAATGGATATCAGCACGACACGAAGCGGCCTGTTCGTCCATTCCTTGAAATATTGACTCCACCTTGCTTCCATCTCTCGCCGCCCGGACAAATTACCCATGAAAATATCCTGTACGAACTTCGATGAGGCTTCTGCCTTCGTATGACGGATCTGCTGAGACAGGTCTTCATGTGCCCGCAGCAGCCGGACGGTAATATTCTCAAGCTTGCCTAGATCGAGACTGTTCTCTTCACGTTCATAATTTTTGAGAAGGGAATGCAGCCGGCGAATGGGCTTGAAGGTCACCGCATGAAGCTGAATGATCAGCCAGGCTCCGAGCACCAGCATAATGAGGGAGACCAGCAGCACGACGCTGCGGATCTTCTTGGAATTTGCCAATATATCGTCCTGAGAAGCAATGGAAACATATCTCCAGTCGGTCAGAGGAGAAGGATTGTAGGTCAGCAGCAATGACTCCCCGTTCAGCTTAACATCATCGTATCTTTGATCTCTCAGCTGCTGTGTGTGCACATAGATATCGGAGGGTTCAGCATGGGCATCCCCGATCTGATACACCAGATTTCCTTCGCTGTCGAGAATATACTGGGCACTCTCGATCTTCGAAACGGCACTTGGTCTCATCTGCGCGAACAGCTCTGACTTATTGAAATTCAGAGCAAGTATGCCCTTCATCTCGCCTTGGACGACAATTTTTCGAAAATAGGTAATTTCGTTCGTTCCGTTCTTGCCGCTCCCGCCTGCTGCCGTTCTCGATTTGACAAGCATGGTCTTCTCCTCAAGCTCGCTCCCTACGCTCACCCAGTCGGAATCCGGAAATGTGCTGAACCGGGAGCTGTAGCCCATGGGATAAGATACAAAGCTCTCTTCATCTGCATTAAAAATGTATGCGCTTTCTATAATGGGTGAATTAATGACCACATATTTCAAATACTCAATGAGCTGCCGGATTTCCGTTTGCGTGATCTGCTCCCCCTTGGAGAGGTAGCCATATACACCCGAATGCAGTGCCATCTTGATGGCTGTGCTGTCCGTATCCTTGATATAATCCTCGATAAAATTCATCTTATCGCTGAGCAGCTGGTGATGCATCTCGCTCAGTTCACTTTGGAGCACCGACTTGGATGTGTAATAGGAAGTCAGGCTGACCGCAAGTATAATGACGAACACCGCAATGGTCAGCGCAAAAACAAGTCTCGTCTGAGTCGTTGAGAGTAATGCGCGGAGCGAGTTTGACACTTTGGACATCATTCGCCTTCCCCCATCCTTTATTCGCTTGGATATCCGTATCGTTTTAATTAACATTTTCTTTCCATATGTTATCACAACTTGTATGACTGGCGTTCACAAAAATTTAAATTTTTACCTATTTGAATCCATTTCATAATCCCTTTAGCTGCTTCAATCCAATCCACCTTTTTAATGATTTATGAAATGGATTCATTTGTGAAAAAGAAATAACCGGACTGTATAGCCCGGTTATTCGGTGAATTCATATCGTTGGCCCCTGCATACCTTCCGTTATTGGCTGTGGACTACCGATGATCTTGCCCGATCTGTACGACGCTCCTTCAAATATTCGAGCAGCCTTAAGGACTCGATTCCCGCCAGCAGCACAATACCGATGCCGTGGGTGTCATTCAGCAGCCAAGACAAACGCTCCTTGTAGTAATGCGGAGAGAAAGAGTATCCCGAGCCTCGGCATACGCCGTATACATTCCCTTCACGATCAATACAATGGCGTATAATGCCTTCGCAGCCACGGAAGACCGCATCGGCGTATAGGTGCTGAATTCCCTCTGGAAGCCAGCCATACCTTATCCCGCGGGAAAAAGCATAAATAAACATGGAAGAGCAGGACGTCTCGCTGTAGGATTCATGATCGGTCAGCACCTGATGCCACAAGCCCTGCTCATCCTGAACCGCAAGATAGCCCTCGCACAGCTCCCTGTAGAAATGCAGCAGCTCGTCATAATCCGAATGCGTCTTCGGAAGAACAGCCAGCAGCTCCGTTAGAGAAAATAATACCCAGCCATTCCCCCGTCCCCAGGGCACAGTACAGCCTTTATCAAAATTCAAATTGTACACATGATGCATCATTTTCTGCTCAGGCATATACAATCTTTTCTTATACAGCAGAAACTGGGCAGCGGCATCATCCAAATACCGGGTCTCGCCGGTAAGCTTATAATACTGGCTAAGAAACGGGGTGCTCATGTACAGGTCATCGCACCATATCGTATTAACCATCAGCTCGCTGAAGCTGCGGTAGCGATATAACGTTCCATCAGGCAGTCGATCCTGCTCACGTGTAATATAGTCCGCAATACGATGCGCTGCCTCCTCGGCTCCTCTCAGTTTCTTCAGCTCATGAGCTCTGAGCATGGTGGCGCCGAAGGAACCACAGTCATCCAGACTATCAATCAGCGCAAGCTGATGGTTTATCCCTGGGGCACCATGCCGCTTGCTATCCCACATGACCAGCTCATCCAGAGACGTACACTGTTCAATATGATCCTCAGCATATTCAATATAATCCGGGCGGGACAGCTCTCTTCCCGTCTCCAGAATGCCATACAGCGTCACACCTAGAGGATAATTCCATTTACCATATAAGCGGGATTCCAGATAAGGGCGAATCCGAGCGGCCGGCTGGTCAGCTCTGTAATAAGTCCGTTCTTCTCCCTCTCCAAATAGGCGGTCCATATGAGGAACGTCTCGCGGCGGAGGCACATGATCCTTAGAAAAAGGACCCAGATACAGCCAGTGCCCTGTTAAGCCTTCAACGGGGTATGGCTTGGCCCAGGTTAGAGCTTCGCCTGTTTCATCTTCGGTCAGTACTTCCAGATCAAAGCCCCAGGCTTTACGGGTACGCGCTGACACAATGACAATATCATGTACACCGTAGTCCAGCTCCTTCTCCACCTCGAAGTAGCCCTGCTCCTGATCACTGGTGTACAACAAATTCCCGTCCACATATAGCTTGAATGTTCCTTCGTGCAGCCCTTTCCATGTCACTTTCCGTTCGCTTGCGGTGCTCCGGTGATCCAGCTTGGACCATGCCAGCGCAACGGCCCCAAAGGGACATCGTACTCCATATCCATCGGATGTGACTACTGTTTCGGCACTTGCATTGGTGCGGGCATTGGCTCTGTCATTTTCATCTTCAATCACGTTCGCATCCACACTTACGCTGGCATCGGCCTTGGCATTGGCGTTAACCGTCGCTTTCTCTCCAATCCCTGTCCCTGGATCAAACACTCTTGCGAAGGCACCAAGCTGCTGCTCCTCCTCGCTCCATTCCCTTCGGGGATACCAAGTCATATCTGTAGCTTCCTCTGATGCCGATATTTCCGTCACAAAAACACGTGCCAGCTTGGAGTCGATCTCATGAGAGACCACCTCCTTGGCATTGCCTGGTATCCAGCGTGTATGCTGAGGTTCGCTGTACACCCAGCCTTCCTGCCCATCACGCTCCATGGTTGGAGCAAGAAAATGGACGGGCGCGCCTTTAACAGAACCTGTGCCGAAGCTGGCACCGCAGCCAGTGGGTGTTTTCTCAAACTCCAGAACAAAGAAGTTCCAGCCCTTACGCAGCTTGCCGCGTAGTCCAGCCTTGCTCTCCGGCATCACATCCTCGCGATGATTCGATTCAAATGCCAGCAGTCCGTTGATAAACACCCGTGTATGGCTGTAACAGCTGATCCGATAAGCCTGTGTCGTTTCCTCATCAGCCCAAATTTTGGCCCAGGCATAGACGAACTGTCCATCCTGCAGCTGAGGAAGCTTTACCATAAGATTCATATCGTAACGGTATTCGTTATCTCTAATAAAGCCTTCCACATTCAGCACCCGGTACGTTGGCAGGGTCTTCGGATTCGCACCGATGTATCGGTTTACAACGGCTCTAAGTACATCCTCTGTTCTGTCCAGTGAAGCTCCAAAAGAACGTTCTTTGTTTACATATGGCATCGCCTGCAGCGCCTCCTAACGACGAAATGATATGGTTAGAATAAATTCCAGTCCATGGGCAGAACAATGGCGCAAATCTCCAAACCGTATCCCAAAGCATCACATTCCTGCAAAAACGATTCGGTTTGTTCTGTGTACATTTGGTTGATTGAACCCTGAACATTGTAGAGCCAGCAGAATGAGCATATGTCTCCTGTAAAGAGGGTAAGCAGCTCAAAAAATGATATATGTTAATGGATAATTTTGTGATACAATGCGGAGAAGCTTTAATACATTAAACTCATTTTACGAGAAAAAAAGGAGAAATTACCGTGTCCATTACTGATGTTATTGATGCACAGCTAACCGCGTACAATGCGCGAAATATTGAAGATCTGCTCGCTACCTATCACGAGGACTGCGTCATTGAAGATGCTGTCGGCAACATTCAGAACTCTGGCAAAGAAGAAATCCGCGAGCGCTATACGGCTTTGTTCGAGATCAGCCCTGAGCTGAACGCAACCATTACGAACCGCATTGTGCACAATAACTATGTCATTGACCATGAATCCGTCACAGGACATCGCGGCAGAACAGACATACTGCTGGCTGTGCCAGTGTATCGTGTCGAGAATGGTCTGATTACACACGTAAGATTCATTGGATAATGAGGCAATATCCAGGGATTCCAATTCGGAGTTATCCTATACAATAGAAGGTCTGTACCTCATAAATTGAGGACAGGCCTTTTTTTATGAAGTTTTATTTCCTATCTGATGTCATTGGCTTCACTCTATTGTCATTGCAACAAACGTAGCAAACGCTTCTGCTTCTTCAAGAAAAGGAATATGATTACTATGCTCAAGCCATATCGCAACAATAGGAGTAGTATTGAAACTAGTTTCGTTTGATATAATGCTAGTAAGAAGAAGAGGGAAGGAACAATGCTCATGTTTAATCAAATTGATGCTCTTCGAACAGAAGTGGACAAGAAACGTCCCATCGACCCAAAGCTGATGAGTACCATCGCTCAGAAATTTCGTGAAGAGTGGACTTATCATACGAATGCAATTGAAGGAAATACTTTTACTTATCGTGAAACAGCATTCTTCTTAAGAGAAGGACTGACGGTCAAGGGGAAATCTTTAAGAGAGCATCTTGAAATAATAAACCATGCGGAAGCAATTGATTATCTTCACGAAGCCATTCAACAGAGAGATTTAACAGAGCGGATTATTAAAGATTTTCATGCCATTCTTTTTCAGGGAGTGAGAGATATTGACTTTTCTCCTGGTGACTACAAAAAGATGGATAATCATGTGCTCACGATTTCGGGGAATATCCATCAATATGTTCCTGCAGTCCAAGTACCTTATGAAATGGAACGCCTAATACAATGGTACACCGAAAATTCAGACATGCATCCCGTGAAGCTTGCATCATTACTTCATCATAAGCTCACAGCGATCCATCCATTTACAGATGGTAACGGGAGAGTCAGTCGGCTTGCGATGAACTTTGTGTTGCTAAAGCATGGTTATCCTCCTGCCATCATTCGTAATGAAAAGCGCCAAGATTATTACTCCGCACTGGAGCAGGCAGATAACGGGGAACTAGAACCCTTAATTGATCTCATCTCTGCTGAAGTTAAGTCTAATCTAGAACTAATGCTATCTGTCACTTAAACCTCACTTATACCATCTAGCAAAGGAGCGATACTTATGAAATATACATACCTCGGACGCAGTGGCATGCAAGTTTCTCTTCTCGGTCTTGGCACCAACTCCTTCGGCAAAAGAGCGGATGAACAGACTTCAGCCCGCATTCTGCATCATGCGATCGACAGCGGAATTAACTTTATTGATACCGCCAATATTTACGCCGGAACGGAATCCGAGCGCATAATCGGACAAGCACTAAAAGGCAGAAGAGACCAGGTTGTGCTCACGACCAAGGCCGGACTCGTCGCAAGAAGCGATTCCCCGAATGGACGCGGCTCTTCCCGTTATCATCTGCAGCAGGAGCTGGAGAACAGCCTGAAGCGGCTGCAAACGGACTATGTGGATCTGTATCAGATTCATACCTTCGATCCGAATACACCGCTGGAAGAAACACTTCGTACGCTGGATGACATGGTGCGGGCAGGCAAGGTGCGCTATATCGGTGCCTCCAACTATGCAGCTTGGGAGCTGATGAAGGCACTTGGCATCAGTGATCTGAGAGGATATGAGCGTTTTGTCTCCAATCATTTCAGCTATTCGCTGGCAGACCGAACGCCGGAGCGTGAGCTCGTGCCCATGTGCCTGGACCAAGGCGTCGGCATCATTCCTTATTTCCCACTAGCTGGCGGCATTCTCACTGGAAAATATACAGAGAAGTCTTCTGCTCCCGCCGGCTCCCGGGCAGAGACAGATCCGAATTTTCAGCGATTCTTGGAGGATCATAATGTAACACTCGGACAGCAGGTGGCTGATCTTGCAGCGGAGACCGGACATGCTCCGAGTGCATTATCCATCGCCTGGCTCATGAACCGGCCTGCCGTATCTACCGTTATCGTTGGAGCAACTCGTACCGAGCAGCTGGATGACAACTTAAGAAGTCTCGACATCGAGATCAATACCGAGCTTGCCGAGAAGCTGGGTGAGATCAGCGACCGATTTATATATTCGAAACCTTTTGCTACCTACCGCATAGAATAATACAAAGGCTGGACCTTAAGCTTTACGCCCCCCGTAAGCTCATTGTCCAGCCTTCCTCATGTCTGTTTACTCCATCGTCTCACCGCTTGCAGCTTCAATAATGCTCCGCTTCACTCTCCACGTTCTGATTCCATACCTCCGAGCTGACGATATTCATGCGGAGATACGCCCTCCAGTTCCTTAAATACACGGGAGAACTGTTTGCTGTTCTCAAAGCCCACTGCGAGACTAATCTCCGCCATTTTCATGGTAGACTTGTTAAGCAGCAGCTCCTTGGCCCGCTGGATACGTACCTTTTTGAGATAGGATACAAAGTTGTCTCCCGTATACGCCTTGAACGCCTCGCTGAAATACGAATAATTAAGCGATACATGATTGCTGACCATTGCCATATTCAGAGGACGCTCGTAATGCTCCTGTATATAACGGACCGCCTCTTTCATATCCGCATGCTCACTATGCGCCAGCCGGATTCGGGACACATAATCATTTACGCTGACAAGCAGGTATTCCAGCTTTCTGTAATACTCGTTAAAGCTCTGAAAATTGTTCAGGCTGCCGACCAGCCTATACATCTTCAGCACTTCCACCGAAGACTCCCCGTATTTCCTAAACACCTCATCGAACACATTCTCATTGATCAGTCCGCTTACCTTCTCCAGATAAGTCATATCCATCTGCTTCAGATGATCCAGCTCAAAAATGGAGGCGAGCAGCTTCTTCATCTCATCCACCCGATCCGTCCCCAGCATATTTCCGAGCTTCCGCAGGCTTCCATACGGCAGTGGATAATTCATCCGATTCGTAAGTGCTGCATCGTATTCAATATAATAAGCGCTTGGATGCAAGAAGGTATATCTCAGCGCAGCCTGTGCCTCAAGATATTGCTCCCGAACCTGTGCCAGATCGTTCTGCTCCGTGCTGATTCCGATACGGAAGCCGTTCCATCCCTTCTCTTCTGCCTGTCTTGCCAGCTCCTGATACCAGTCTGAGGTATTTCCTGCGAGAATAAGCCTTCCCTCTATATCCGTGAGGACAAGCTCTGCCCGAACATCCATCGAATGACTAAGCCGTTCGACCAGACGCTGAATTTCCCCTGTAGGCATGACAGACCCATCCACATATCTGCACAGCACCATCGCGACAGCATAAGAGCTTGCTGGTAAAATACGAGCTGCCTGCTGCAGTTCTTCTTCCATCACGGGCCCTCTGCCAAATAGAAGCTGACGCAGCCGATTCTTGCGCTGCTCCATTTGCAGCTCATGTTTTTCCTGAGTTCGTTCCAGATTCGCGGCTTCTAATTCGCTCAATTCCTTATCTACGCGATTCAGCATATCGAACAGCTCCGTTCTCTGAATCGGCTTCAGCAAATAATCCTTTACCTTGTACCGGATCGCCGTCTTCGCATATTCAAAATCATCATAGCCGCTCAGCAGCACGACGGCCGGCTTTCTTCCTCCCGTCTCACGATCCAGCTCCTCCAGCAGCCGGATGCCATCAAGTACAGGCATACGAATATCGGTTAATATCAGATCTGCACGGGCTGCACGGTTCAGCTCAAGCGCCATTTGTCCATTCGAGGCCAGTTCAATATGATAGGCTGATGGATATTCCCGCTCTATCATCGTTTTAAGTCCCAGGCGAATATTTTTCTCATCATCCACGATTATGAGTTTCCTCACCTTCATCTCCCCCTGTCATGACCACTGTTGGCAAAGTAATGGTAACGATCGTACCGACCCCCTGTGTACTATGGATCATCAGACCGTATTGTGCTCCAAAAAAAAGCTGAATCCGCTGATGTACATTCATCAGCCCAATCCCAGCAGATGGATTCGATCGGCTGACCTCATTCGCTGCACTCGAAGCAGGTACGGTTTCTGAATTCACCTTCTCGGAGCTTGAGCTGTGGAGCTGATTCCTTAGCAGCTTCAGATCTTCCTCCGCCATGCCCGATCCGTTATCCTGGATCCAGATTCGGCATTTGCCGCGGACCGCCTCTGCCCGGATAATAATCGTCTTATCCTTGGATCCGCCCTCCTCGGCTTCCTCATACCAGCCATGCTTGACGCTGTTCTCCACAATGGGCTGAAGCGACATCTTCAGCACTTCGGTTTCCAGCATCGCGTTCGGCACATCGACACTCAGCGTAATCGGTGTATCAAACCGGATATTCATGACTTCAATATAATTTCGGATATGCCTCAGCTCATCTCTCAGCTTCACATAATCCCCTGACCATTTGAAGTTATACCGCATCATCCCTCCAAGTGAGGTAAGCGAATCCGCGATTGCCCGCTGATCCTCCATCTCGGCCAGCATTCGGATATTCTCCAGTGTATTGTACAGAAAATGAGAGTCAATCTGATTATGCAGTGTTCTGAGTTCGGCTTCCTTGGACATCGCTTCCTTACGGACAGCCACAGCGACCAGCTCGTTAATCTTGTTCATCAGCTTATTGAAATGAAAGGCCAGCTCGCCAATCTCCCCGCCGCCCCGGATAACGACTCCCGTATACAGCTCTCCGCGACGCGCCATTTTCATCGCATCTGTGAGTCTGACGAGATTTTTCAGAATGAAGGAGTTGAGCACATAAGCAATAATTGTAAAAATAATAATGAACAAAATATTAATCCCGATCGTCGTGTTACGGATCTTGGAAATTTGCGCCAGCACATCTTCCATGGACAGTACATTTAGCAAATGGGCATTCAAACCCTCTAGCGGGACGCTCAGAAATATATAGGATTTGCCCGCCTCCTTGTATTCCATCTGCCAAGGCTCACCATCAGACAACGCTTGGAATTTAGCCTGAATGGCCTGCTCCATCATGGGAGCATCGCTGAGCAGTGACTGTTTCGCGCGAGAGAAGATCTCTCCTTCTTCATCAATCAGAAACAGCTGGGACTGCTCATCCTGGACCGTAAAGGTTCGGGGTGAGAATTCCGAGAGCAGCATATCTACCTGAATAATGCCGGAATGTTCTCCACTAATGACACTGATCTCACGCAGCAAAGATACCTTGGGCTCCTGCTCTACCGTTCGTTTAATAAGATCGAGGTCGGTGTTCTGAAATGACCACATCTGCAGATCACCAAGACCATACGTATCCTCGTACCAGATCTCATCCTTGATTCGTCGTTCATTAAAAATAATCGGCCATATTTCATAGGCATATGGATTGTCCGTGAACAGATGCAAATGCTCAATGTTCGGATTGTTGAACTGGATTCTTGTCAGATTAACAAAAGCGCTCATATTAAAATCGACCAGTTCTCCCAGAGGAGGCTCTGTCTTCCTCGTCAAATAATTCAGCACCTCTTTGTCCGAAACAGCAAGCTGCGCCGAACGCTCCATGGACTCAATCTGGTTCATGATATGCAGCTTCTCCATATCGAGAATATAGGCACTCTTGTCTACCGCATCCTTCATATAAGTCTCATTAATCGCACGAAAAGAAACGATGGATACGAGCAGACTTGGCACCAATATTATGGCAATATACGCTGCAATCAGACGACTCTGCAGGGATCTGTGCTCCCACCAGGAGACAAAGCTCTGCACCAGATTGGTTCCTCTTCTCATCACAATAAACCCATCCCATTTCTGCATGTATTTGCGGGTAAAAGCTCGAAAAACCCGCAGTCTGCGGGTCATTCGAACCTTAACATTTCATTTCATTACATGATCAGCCTATTTCAGAAATTCAGCCAGCTTCGAAACGTTCTCCTCGTATTTCTTCTGCTGGAAGGCCTGAACCTCTGCAAGTCCTTCCTTCTCACGCTTCTCTTGATATTCCGTCCAGACGGAATCAAACTCCGCTTCGGATTCTGACATCAGCAGCTTCGGCAGCGTCTTGCCCCACAGCTGAGCAAGCTTCGTATTAATAATTCCTTCCGGCGAGTTCCCTGTCGGATTGAGTAATTCAAATTCGGAAGCGCTTACTGTTTTGCCCTTGGTCCAATCCTCCATTTGCTTGAACGGCTCAACTGACGGCGGAGTCCACTGTGCAGTAATATTCGTGTTCATCAGCATCCAGAAGGTAAATGAAGCACCGTACTCTTTGTCGAAGGCGGAACGATCCTTATTCAGCAGTTCTAAGGCTTCCGGCTTAAACTGATCCTTGCCGTCAATCGTGTCATAGGTGACACCTTTCTCACCTAGGTAGAGGTCCTTGTTGCCTTCTTCACTGTTCAGGTAGCTCAGGAAGCGGATCGCACGTGCCTTATCCTTCACATTCTTGGAGATCAGTGTCACCGTCCAGCCTGAAATTCCCGGTCCATCCAGCGTTGGTGTATCCAAGTTGGTGTTTGATGGTCCATCTACAGCGATGTATACGGAATTCGGATCATTTGCATACAGCGTATTTTGCTGAGCAGCAAGGTCACTGCGCTGATAAATCATGGCAAAGTATCTGCCTTGCGCAATTTTCTCTTCCATTTGTGGACGTTTATCGATGAAGATATCCTTGGATAACAATCCTTTTTCATTTGCAGTACGCAAGGTCTTCAGCCATCTCACATACTCGGGATCCGTTGCACGGTCGTAGAGCTTGCCGTCCTTCTCCTTCGGAATTGCGAGCAGGTTCTGAATATATCCTTCAAGCGAGTAGTTGCCGTTCTCCGTAAATTCATGCATACCCAGTGGAATGAGCGGCTGACCATTCACATCAGGGAACTTCTCTTTGGCCGCCTCAAGTGCGGCAAGGAAGCCTTCCGGTGTTCGCATATCCGGGCTGCCGATCGCTTCATACATATCTTTTCTTACGAGAAATACTTGGTTTGAAATATAGGTGTCAGCATACTGCTCATAATCCTTCGGTGAGGAAGAAGCATTCGGATAAGCATATACTTTACCGTCCGGCTGTGTGTACCAGGACAGCTTCGCTGCATCCGATGCAGTAAAGAAGTATGGATCATATTCTTCAGCGAGCTCATTCAGCGGAAGCACCAGACCTCCGTCGATCATCTTCTGAACGGCATCTTCACCTTTATCGAGCGTAATGAAATCCGGGAGTTTACCGGATGCTATTAAAGTATTCATTTTTTCGCTTTCATTTCCTGCCGGTACGATAAAATTAAGACTGACGCCTGTTTTTTCTGTAATATATTTTGTTGTAGGATCTACACCCCACTGGTTTGGAAACCAGGAGAAATTCAAGTACCAATCGAATGTAATCGGTGAAGTATCCACTTTCCAGCCCGGATCATCCTTCGTCAGCTGAACCGCTGGCGTCTCTGTGTCCGGTGTCTCTGTATCGGTCTCTTCTGCTCCTCCCGAGGAAGAACATGCCGTGGTAAAGATAAGTACGAGTGAAGCCAGCAGAATCAGAACTCTTTTCAAGCCCCATGTTTGGTTCATGCATTTAACCCCTTTTCGGCTTATTTGTATACCGTTCCTATACGATGTCGTACACTTAACCTTTGATGGATCCGATCATCATCCCCTTTACGAAGTACTTTTGCAGAAATGGATATACGAACACAATCGGAAGCGTCGTGACGACCATGGTCGCCAGTTTAATCGACTGTGAAGTCACCGTCTTGGTCGCTGCCGTTCCCTGCACAGCCGCTACCATCTGATTGGAGCTCGACTGGGCAACGA
This sequence comes from Paenibacillus urinalis, assembly GCF_028747985.1. Lineage (NCBI taxonomy): Bacteria > Bacillati > Bacillota > Bacilli > Caryophanales > Paenibacillaceae > Paenibacillus > Paenibacillus urinalis. Next base: position 897,609 of record NZ_CP118108.1, on the reverse strand, counting down.
CGCGGTACAGATAAGTCTGTATCGGCTGCAGGTCGGTATTGTTGATATAGATCATTCCGGTAAAATAGTCATTCCACTGATAAACACCATGGAAGAGAGAAATGGTCGCAATGACAGGCAGGGATACCGGGAGCACAATTCTCAGGAAGATCGACCAGTCGTTGGCACCATCAATACGTGCAGCTTCCTCCAGTCCTTCGGGAATTTCCCTGAAGAAGGTCATAAAGATGATGAGGTCGAAGAAGCTGAACATAACGGGAATGATGTAGACGAGAAAATTGTCCAGCAAATGCAAATCCCGAATGAGCAGGAAGGTCGGAATGAGTCCTCCCCCGAAGAATAAAGTGACGGTTCCCATCAGAATGTACAGCTTGCCTCCGATCAAATCCTTGCGAGAGAAGGCGTAAGCCACCATGGCGGTAAAAAAGACGTGCACTGCGGTACCAACCACTGTCTTTGCAACGGTAATCCCCATTGCTGTCATAATGCCAGGGCTGTCAAACACGGCCTTGAAATTATCGAGACTGAATTCACGAGGCCACCAGTAAATCCCGCCGCGCATGGCATCCGTTCCATCGTTAAAGGCATTTACAAGAACATACCAGATGGGATACATCGTCAGAAAACAAACAATGAGCATAATCAGGGTATTCAATGTATCAAAAGCGAACTCCCCTTTGGTTCTGCGATTAAGCGTCCACAAGGCTATAGACCCTCCTTTCTCCTAATAAAGGGATGTTCCGTTAATCTTCTTCGATACCTTGTTAGCAAGCAGCAGGAGAATAAGCGCGATGACCGATTTGATCAAGCCAACTGCCGTCGAATAGGAATAACGTCCGGACAAAATTCCGGTCTGGTACACATAGTAGTCGATAACATTACTTGCACTGTCGTTCAGGGAGTTGCGCAGCACGAGAATCTGGTCAAAGTTAGAATTCAGCACACCGCTCACCGCGAGAATAAACAGAATTGTAATCGTTGATTTGATGGAAGGCAGCGTAACGTACCACATCTTCTGGAATCGTCCAGCGCCATCAATCGTTGCTGCTTCATACATTTCAGGCGATACACTGGATATGGCGGCCAGATAGATAATTGCAGACCAGCCAAGCTCCTTCCATATATCAGAGGCAATAATAATCGTCCAGAAATATTTTGGCTCGGCCAGATAGCTAATCGGCTCATCGATGATATTCAGTGCCATCAGAATGTTATTGAGCACCCCGATATCCGACAGCCATGTCGCCAGAATGCCTCCAAGAACAACCCATGATAGAAAGTGAGGCAGGTAGGAGATCGTCTGTACTGTGCGTTTGAATTTAATGCTCCTCAGCTCATTGAGGAACAGGGCGAACAGGATCGGAAGCGGAAAACCGATGATGAGCTTGAGCAAGCTCATTCCGAGCGTGTTTCGAATCACATTACCGAGACTATCATCATCCAGGAACTCTCTGAAGTGCTCCAGCCCTACCCAGGGCGCTTCGGATATGGAGCCGATAATGTCGTACTCCTTGAAAGCGATAATAATGCCGTACATCGGGATGTAGTTGAATATGAACATCCAGACTACACCAAGCAGAGCCATTGTCTGTATGTGCTTCTGTCTAAGAAATTTCTTCCCCAGCTGGAGTGCTGCTGAAGCTCGGGGAGCCTTGGCATTCTTAGCAGAAACGGATGGTGCTTGGCGAGGTTCCATGTCCATAGAGGAGCCCCCTTCATTTTGTAATATTCATGTGTAAGCACTTACATTTGATAAATCCATCATACTTTCAATTCAAGCGATTGATAAGGTGTGAAATTTCGTTTTTGGTGCTCATTTTTCGGGTTGATCATCGTCACGTACCATGTTATGTTTATTAGAAAAATTTTCTAGGAGGGGCTGCTATGAGCAACGCCAAGATCAATCCGATTCTGCTCAATTTCCCGGACAGCATAGATAGCGAAAGGCTGATCATACGTGCACCGAGACCGGGTGACGGTACGCTAATAAACCAGGCTGTTAAAGAAAGCCTCGCGGAGCTGGCACCCTGGATGCCTTGGGCCAAGACTGCACCAACGATAGCGGAATCCGAAACGCAGATCAGGCAGTCCGCGATTCGCTTCGCAGAGCGCACGGATCTGCAGCTCCTGCTGTTTAAGAGGGATTCCGGCAGTCTCATCGGCAGCAGTGGACTGCACCGGATCAACTGGGAGACCCGGAAGTTCGAGATCGGCTACTGGGTCCACAGCGCTTATGCGGGACAAGGCTACATCACGGAAGCAGTGCATGCCGTTACCGATTTTGCAGTGAAGGAGTTTGGCGCGAATCGAATTGAGATTCGCTGCGATGCCCGAAATACAAACAGTGCTAATGTAGCCAAACGGGCAGGGTTTGTACTGGAAGGTACACTGCGGGGAGACAGTATTGGGGTAGACGGTACGATGCGTGACACTTATGTATTCTCGAAGGTTCGGGGTCAAGAGTTCTAATATCATCATCATCAGAGTTCTAATATCATCATCATCAGAGTTCTAATATCATCATCATCATCATCATATCGAGTGGTTCAGATCCAAAGAACCTTACAATAAACAGGCCGGGTCACTTCACAGCGACCCGGCCTGTTTTACTGAATTCGTCTAATTTTATACTACACCGTCATTTCAAATGTTCCTGTCGTAGACAACGGCGTAAGAAGTACCCCTTGTTCTGTTGTCTCCAGAGATGCTCCTTCTACACGGCTCAGCTCTGGTAAGCCTCTCAATAGAAGCTGCCACGGTTTCCCTGCGCCTGATGAGGTCACGCGAATCACGCCGCCCTTACGCTCTGCCTGCACCGAGAGTTCTTCTTCTGCTGCCGTATTGTACACAACCGTTGTGGCAGTGGCTCCCTCCTGCAATTCAAATAAATGAAGCTGTACTTGATCGGCAAAATCATAATCCGTACGCGTGTTGTTCTGACCCACCGCAATGAGGCTGTTCTCCCGTACAAACAGCGGGAGGCTGAAATAATGATACTGCTCGCTGTACCACTGACCGCCTTCTCTCGTCTCGCCTGTGAGGAAATGCGTCCATCTTCCCTTCGGCAGATAATAACGCCCTGCCCCCTGATCATTGAAGATGGGTGCGACAAGCATGGAATCACCCAGCATATATTGCAGATCAAGCGGCGCACAATTGAGATCGTCCATAAATTCAAGCACCATGGATCTCATCATCGGTACACCTTGTTTAGTAGCATCTACAGATGCAGCATACAGATAAGGCATAAGCGTGCTCTTCAGGTTCGTAAAATAACGCAGCACATCCACCGCTTCCTCATCAAACAGCCACGGTACACGGTATGACTCATTCCCATGCAGACGACTGTGGGAGGACAGCAGGCCAAAGGCACTCCAGCGCTTATACAGATCCGGCGTAGCCGTCTGCTCGAAGCCGCTGATGTCATGGCTCCAGAAGCCGAATCCGCTCATGCCAAGAGACAGTCCGCCGCGCAGTGTTTCCGCCATGGACGCATAGGTCGCAGAGCAGTCTCCGCCCCAATGTACCGGGAACTGCTGACCACCGGCTGTTGCAGAACGGGCAAACAGCATGGCTTCATTCTTGCCGCGGGATTCTTCAAGCGCCTCAAACACCGTCTTGTTGTAGAGATACGTGTAATAGTTATGCATCTTCACAGGATCGGAGCCGTCATGGTATACGACATGGGTCGGTATGCGCTCACCAAAATCGGTCTTGAAGCTGTCTACGCCCATGTCCACCAGTTCAATGAGCTTGTCTTTGTACCAACGGACCGCGTCCGGATTGGTAAAGTCGACGAGGCCCATGCCGGATTGCCAGCGATCCCACTGCCATACGGTTCCATCCGGATTCTTGACGAGATAGCCGTGCTTCTTCCCTTCGTGGAACAGATAGGATTTCTGCCCGATATAAGGGTTGATCCAGACACATATCGACAGTCCTTTGCTCTTCAGACGCTCCAGCATGCCTTTAGGATCAGGGAATACATCCTCATCCCATTTGAAATCACACCACTGGAATTCCTTCATCCAGAAGCAGTCAAAGTGGAAGACAGACAGCGGAATATCTCTCTCCAGCATCCCGTCCACGAAGCTGTTTACGGTCGCCTCATCATAGTTTGTCGTAAAGGAGGTCGTCAGCCAGAGCCCGTATGACCATGCCGGAGGCAGAGCCGGTTTGCCCGTCAGGGTCGTATAGTTGTTCAGCACTTCCTTCATATCGCTGCCGCCAATGATGTAATATTTGAGGCTTTCGCCGGGAACGCTGAACTGCACCTTGGATACATTCTCGGAGGCAATCTCATAGGACACACGCTCTGGATGATCTACAAATATGCCATAACCGTAGTTGGACATATAAAACGGTACATTTTTGTAAGCCTGCTCGCTGGAGGTTCCACCGTCCTCATTCCACATATCGACGACCTGTCCATTTTTCACAAATGGAGTAAAGCGTTCGCCAAGCCCGTAGATGTATTCTCCGATTCCCAGATCTAATTGCTCGCGCATATGCACGACAGGCTCCAGTGTGGACTTAATGTAGGCCGGGCCTTTATAGCCGGTGCCTGTCAGTCTTCTCTCACCATAGTTATAATCTACTTTCCAGCCGCTTGTAAGATCGACGTTCACACGGAGCTCACCACTCGCTAGGCTTACCTTGGCGTTATCCTGTGCAATATCAACGGTTGAATTCGCATCCTCATGGATATGAAATTGAGGCGATACCTCATCCACATCGTTGTGAATATACTCAACACAGATCACGTCCTTCATCGGTGAGCTGTATTTTACCGTAAGAAGGGTGGTATTGAGTGTATGGCCTTTGTGCTCGATTTTTTTGGTCGATGCGTATACAGTAACGGAATCCTCCTTCACCTCAACATCACGAATTTCCACAGGGTAAAGTACGTTTAGTCCAGATCTTACATGCCAGTAGCCGTCAGTAAATTTCATAGCCATTCTCCTATCTCTTTTAATTAATCTTTCATCGAACCTGCGACGATGCCTCCGACCACATAGCGCTGCAGAGCAATAAAGATAACGATAATCGGCAGTGCAGCAATGGTAGCTACCGCCATCAGGTTGTTCCACTCCGTCCCGTATTGTCCGATGAATCGGTACAAGCCGAGTGTCAGCGGACGTACACTGTCATCGGTCGTTAATGTCAGAGCGAAGACAAAATCTCCCCAGCCAAACAGGAAGCAGAACACAGCTACCGTCATCATGCTCGGTACAACGAGCGGAAGCATAATCCGTGTGAAGGCTGTAAACCGGTTGCATCCGTCAATGGCTGCTGCCTCTTCAAGTCCCTTGGGAAGCGCCATAAAGGCAGGTCTCAGAATGAGTACTGCAAAGGGAAGTGCATGAATCATGTCTGCAAGGATCAGCCCCAAATAGCTGTCAACGAGCTGTACCTTGGAGAACATAATGAAGAGCGGCATCGCCATGGTAATCCCCGGCAGCATTTGAATCGCGAGCAGCAGAATCATGATGATGGATTTGCCTCTGATATTCAGCCTCGCCATCGCATAAGCACCTGGAACAGCGAACAGCAGTGTCATGAGCATCGTGCCGATCGCCACGATAAAGCTGTTGCCGATATACCGCAGCATATCCTGATTCTTGATGAAATTATCGACATAAGCCTGGAAGGTCGCATTCAGTACGCCAAACTTCGGCGGCGTTGCAAACAGGTCGGTTATCGGTGTAAGTGACGTCTTGATCATCCAATACACCGGGAACAAAAACATGGCTGTGATCAGAATGGACACGAACGTCATGAAGTATTTTTTCTGGGATTGTGCCATTATTGAGCCTCCTCCTTACTCGTCATCCGCAGGTAAACGATAGCAAGCAGGATCAGAATGATGAACATGATCATGGATACTGCTGCCCCCTGGCTGAACTCAAATTTGAGGAAGGACATCTGATATGAATAAATCTGCAGTACATTTGACGAGTTGACCGGACCACCCGCTGTCATGATAAAGATGAGATCAAACACTTTAAATGTATTGATGATGCCCAGCATAACAAGGATCAATATGGTCGGTCTCATGAGTGGAAGTGTAATGTGGCGGAACTGCTTCCACTTGCCGGCTCCATCCAGTCTGGCCGCTTCATATAGCTGCTCCGGCATACCCTGAAGACCGGTCAGCAGGATGATCATATTGAACGGTATCCCAATCCAGATATTGGCTACGATTGTCGACAGCAGCGCGGTGCTGTTGTCACTGAGCCAGCTGTGAGGCTCGCTGAGGATACCCAGCCACTGCAGAATAAAGTTAATCACGCCGTAATCACCGTTCAGCATCCACTGGAACACAGAGGCCGTAATAACAACCGGCAGCATCCAGGCAAGGAGCATCAGCGAACGCATCACATTGCGTCCCGGGAAGGTGCGATTGAAGAACAGGGCAAGTGCAAATCCAATCCCGAATTGAAATAGGAGACTAAATACGGTAAATACCAATGAATTACGAAGTGCGGTGAAGAACACCGGATCCTTAAACGTATCGATATAATTATCGAGGCCTACAAAGCTGTGCTCCTTCTTGAAGTTGTAGACATTCACATCCTGCAGACTCAGTGTAATGTTATAAATAATCGGAAACAGGACGAACACAAGCATAAACAGAATGATGGGCAGTATAAACAAATAGTTGGACCATGTTGAAAAACGTTTGGTAGGACTAGGGCGCTTCACCGAAGGCACTGTGCTTGGCTCCATCGTCAGTTCCCCCTTTCTTATTCATTCTCTTGTTGTTCCTTGAGCAGCTCTTGGATCGTATTGCTCGCTGTCTCTTGTGCTGCTTCAGGCGATTTGGCCCCTGTCAGGGATTCCTGAAGCATCGTCTGAATCGCTTCCGAAATGCTCGCATAGTTCGGACCGTACGCTCTCGCTGTGGAATCCAGCATGCTGTCGGCAAACACCTTCATATGCTCATCATCCTGCCAGAACGGATCCTCAAGCAGATCTCCCCGGCTTGGCAGACGACCATTCGTTTGAAGCAGCTCCTTCAGACGCTCCGGCTCATTAGCAAACTGAATGACATCAAAGGCAGTCTCCTTGTTTTTGGATGCTTCAGATATCGCCCAGTTCTCCCCACCCAGCACCGTCGCCGACTGCTCATCTGCAGGAAGCTCGGCCACATCCCAGTTCACCTCGGAATTGGCTTCGAGGAATGGGATCTGCCATGTGCCGTTGACCATCATGGCCACTTTGCCTGCTGCAAACTGTGTAGCGGTGTCGGCCTGTTTCTGAGTCACTACGTCCCTGGACATATAACCCTGATCCACCATATCGGTCATCATAGTTAGCGCTTTCAAAGTTCCCGGAGCATCAAATTCCGGAATGTCAGCCCCTGCCTGCAGCATGAAGGGGAGAAATTGAAAGGTTCCTTCTTCCGTCTTCACAGCACTTACAGCGAAACCAAACACGTTATTCTTAGTCAGCTTCGCAGCCGCTTCCTGCAGCTCTTCCCAGTTCGTGGGCGGTGCTAGTCCGGCTTCTTCAAAAAGATCGGTGTTATAGTAGAGCGCAAGGTTATTGCTCCCTACAGGCACGCCATAGTTTCGTCCGTTATACATTGTTGAAGACCAAGGTCCTTCTATGTAACGATCCGCTTCTCCCCAGGCTTCGACTTCTTCCGTGATGTCTGCGAGTACCCCTGCGGCCGAGAAGGTCTGATGATCTGCACTGTCGATCCATAGAATGTCCGGTCCCGAATTACCGATAGAACCGAGAAGCAGCTTCGTCTTGATATCGGAGTAGGCCACATAAGTTCTCTTGATATCGACATCAGGATGCTCCGCCTCATACTCCGCAATAATCTTGTTAATTGCATTGACACTTCCGTCCGTTGTCATCGTATCCCACCAGGTGATGACTTTTTTGCCGCCTGAATCTGCGGATCCTGATCCGCTGGAACAAGCAGTCAGCAGCAAGAACACGGCTAGCAATATTGATAACGCCTTCATTTTGTTGTTCATAATACGCTCCCCTCTTCGTGCAGACATTGATTCTTCTAATTGCCATTAACTCTCCTGAACATGTGGTTTATAAAAATCACCCCTCTCAAGGTCCTTTATCATCCTCAATGATATAAATTTCAAGCAAAATGATGTACGTACATCATTTTATGCAAAAAGAAATGCAATTCCTGCGATATAGGCTTTCGCTTCCATAGCAATAAACGCTACTTGCACGCAAGCATTAAGCCTATACCGCAGGACAAAACCTAGATATAGTACCTTGCATTCTCCTTCGTGACAAGCTCCAGCTTCGTGATGTTTTCCTTCACATTTATTTTCTCACCATACGCGAGATAGGCAAATAGAGTCTTAACAGCCAGATACCCTTGATTAACCGGGTCCTGACAGATCGTGGCGGTTACAACATCATTCCGCATATAGCTGTAAATCTCTTCTGTCATGTCATGACCAATGAGAGCCACCTGGCCGGCGAGACCTGACCGCTCCAGATGCTGTGCGACCACATTAAGCTTGGCGCTGGTTACATAGACCGCATCCACTTGCTCAAATAATGACCTAAACACATCAGCCTGCTCATAATCCTCTTGCTTCAGCTTCAGCAGATGGGTCATCTCCACATGCTGGTCAGCAATAACCTCACGGAACCCCATAATCTTCTGCTGCAGCTGGAACGTCGTTGCCGACGGAACCGATGAAGCATCCGATGTAATGAGGCCAAGCTTGGCATCACGCCCAGTCATTTTGCAGAGCAGATCTGCCGCAAGCCTTCCCGCAATACGATAGTCACACCCTACATAGAACAGGCGCTTGCTGAGCGGAGAATCATTATTGAACGTACAGATTCCCATACCGGAATCCATAGCTTGATCAATAAGATCTGCCATCTCTTCCGAATCGTTGGGTGAAATCGCAATCGCATCAAATTCCTTGGAGCTGATAATATCCTGCACGACCTGCTTCTGCTTCTCCATGTCATACTTCTCGGATTTGAAGAGCTCAATCCTTAGACCGTAATCTCTCAGCTCCTCGTAAGCGATATGGACACCCTTCTCGACCTGCCACCAGAAGTAATCCGGCAGCTCAGGGAATACCACAGCTATGGACACTTCCTTCTTCCGTGAGAGAAAGCTCGCCGATTTATTAGGTCTATAATTCATTTCATTCAATTTATCCATAACCTTACGGTACGTCTCGGGCTTCACATTACCCCTGTTATTCAGCACGCGATCCACAGTAGCAGCAGAAATCCCGATCCGCTGTGAAATCTCCTTGATCGTTAGTCGTTTCGTTTCTTTCATCGCATTCTCCATCATTTGTATCCGCTTTCCTGTTTCATTTCATTGGCGGATTTAATATGTTTCTGATCATATCGCTCTTATCACTATCTGTCAATCAAAAATTGATGTAATCATACATTTGATGATGTTCGTACATCAATTATCTCGTATAAGAAGCGCAGGACACGCTTGCAGCACTTAGGTCCTGCGCTTTTGATTTGAATGCCAAGAAGAGCGTATTATAAACTCCCCTCTACAGGCAACAAGCTTCGAGCTTGGTTGTTCGAGGTTGGAATTTGAATGATTACACCGGTTCCTCTTCCTACTTCACTTTCAATGTGTATGGTTCCTTGGTGATTCTGGATAATCTTATAGCTGACCATGAGACCCAGTCCCGTTCCCTTATCCTTCGTTGAGTAGAACGGTTCACCAATTCGGGCGAGCTTGGCTTCCGGTATCCCTGCCCCGTTATCCACAAACGAGATCACGATATTGTCATTTTCGTTCAATGTGACCGATATATCGATTTTCCCTCCGCCTGGCATGGCCTCAATCGCATTTTTTAATACATTAATGAATACCTGCTTCAGCTGATTCTCTACACACATGACTTTGAGCTTCTGTTCATACATCACCGTGATCTCGACATTATTCATGATGGCCTGTGTCTCCAGCAGCATAATGACATCCTGAATGATCGGTTCCAGCTCATGCTCTGAGAACTCAATAGCCTGCGGCTTCGCGAGCACCAGCAGCTCGCTTACAATCTGCTCAATCCGGTTAAGCTCGGTCAGCATAATTTCGATATAGGCATTCCCGTCCTCTTTTTTGGAGAGCAGCTTGGTGAAGCCCTTCAGGGCAGTGAGCGGGTTGCGGATTTCATGGGCAACGCCGGCGGCAAGCTGCCCTACTGCCGAGAGCATTTCTGTCTTGCGCAGCATCTCCTCCGCATTTTTGCGTTCGCTGATGTCCTCCGATAATTTCACGAAGTGAATAATTTGGCCCTGCTTATCTGTAATCGGAATGATCTTGACCGATTCCCAGAATTCCTCTCCGTTCTTGCGATAGCTTAAGATTTCCCCTTTCCACGTTTCACCGTCCAGAGAAGTCTTGAATACGTCCTTCATTGAAAATTCACTATAGCTGTAGCAGCCTAAATCTCGCCCCTTCGCTTCCTGCAAAGCGTAGCCCGTCACTTCAGTGAACTTCGGATTCGCATATTCGATCTTCCCTGCCACATCGGTTATGATTGTCATGCTCGGACTCTGTTCGATCGCATAAGAGAGCTTCAGCAGCTCTTCATTCACTGCCTTCAAATCTGTAATATTGACAAAAGTGAGCACGACACCGCTAGTGAAGTTATCCTCTGTACGATAAGGCAGTATTCTCATGCTGTACCAGGTGCCGTCCTGGCTTTGAATTTCCTTCTCCAAAGGCTCTAATGTCTTCAGCACATGCTGCGCATCATCCACAAGACCTTCATATCTAAAGTGATGTGAAATATGCTGAATGGGACGTCCATAGTCCACATCCATCAGATTAATCTCCTTCGTAATCGCAGGAGTAAATCGCCGGATACACATCCGCTTGTCCAGGAAAATGGTCCCGATTCGGGTGCTCCCCAGGAAATTATTCATGTCATTATTGACATCCGTGAGCTCTTGGATCTTGAATTGAAACTCGGTATTTACCGTTACCAGCTCTTCATTAACCGACTGCAGCTCTTCGTTTGCACTCTGCAGCTCCTCGTTTGCCGCAACGAGCTCTTCATTGGTGGCCTGAAGCTCCTCGTTGGAGGTCTCGAGCTCCTCTACCGTCGCCTGCAGACTTTCCTCAGAACGCTGGAGCTCCTGCTCCAGCTCAAAGATACGCATCTTCAATGTGTTATCAATATGCACAGGCTCCATCACGACTTCCTCAGCCTGCTTCAAATGCTGCGGATCCTCAAACAAGAGCAGTACATATTTATCATAGGCCTTGTTCTTGCGCGAAAAAGGGCGGATATGCAAATCGATTAAACGATCTCCCTGGTTCGTATGGATACGAAGTGCAGGGTACACCACATTTTGCAATGAATCACGCACCTTCTGAATTCCAGTGGACACGGTCACCGCTACATTCTGATCGATCATTTTGTACAGATTCCAACTAGGCTTACCTTGCGACAGCACTAAATACTCATTAATGGCTCCAACCAAATGAATCACATCATTATGATGATTAACGACCATCCCCGGCGAAATATGCTCTTCTGCAAGCATGGTATACAGATCGCCTGATCGTTTAACATGAACCTGCTCTCTCGGCTGAACCGTAGCTGCGGCAGTCCTTCGATAGGAATGCTGGCCGGAGCTTCTTCCTTCCATAGAGAATGACTGAGAATCAGACTCGGAATCCGAGGACATTTTACCACTCTTGTGACAGAAGATATTCCATCTCCGGTCAAAAGCCTCAAATTGATTCGCAAACCTACCTAACGTTTCACTCGGACCCAGGAAGAGAAAGCCCTCCGGATTCAGTGCAAAATGAAATAACGATAATACCTTGACTTGCATCTCCGGCTGCAAATAAATGAGCATATTCCGGCAGGTAACCATATCCAAATTGAAGAAGGGCGGATCCTTGATAATATTTTGGGGTGCAAAAATAACCATCTTGCGAATATCCTTGCTCACATGAAACATATCATCATCTCTGATAAAAAACCGTTCCACGTCCTCTTCTGACAAATGATGAATATTGCTCTCCGAGTAGATCCCTTGACTCGCATACTCTATGGATTCCTTGTCCAGGTCGGTTGCAAAAATCTTGATATTATAATCATCACCCAGCTGTTGTGCATACTTCTTAAGAAGGATGGCTATTGAATAAGCTTCTTCTCCGGTTGAACATCCAGCCACCCATACCCTGATTTCCTTAGAATAGCTCTTCTTCTCAAAGATACGGGGCAGCACCTGGTCATAAATAATTTGAAACGCTTCTGCATCCCGAAAAAAATTGGTTACACCTATAAGCAGATCCTTTCTTAACGAGGTAAGCTCATCTCGATGCTCTTCAAGATAGGTCATGTACTCCTGAACGGAGGCAACGTTGTTCATCGCCATCCGGCGCTCAATCCGGCGCAGCACACTGTTTCGCTTGTAATAGGTGAAGTCAATGCCGCTCTCTTCTTTTATTTTCTCAAAAATCAGTTGAATAAATTGCTCCGTACTCATTCGTTCCTGCTCTCCTGCAAGTGGGTATACTCCAAAGGATCGTATATGCTGGAGAAGCCTCTCCGACATATCCTTTGGGTTTAATATTTCATCGACCTTGCCGGTCATTTTCGCAGAGCTTGGCATGCCGTCAAATTTGGCTGACTGCCCGTCCTGAACGATGACAAGACCGCCTGCTTTTTTAATTTCAATGACTCCCTTGGAGCCGTCTGTTCCGGTCCCGGACAGGACAACCCCTACCGCTCTGTTGCCGTATTCGGCAGCCAGCGAGACGAAGAAATCATCAATGGACAAATGAATGGCAGATTGCCTAACTGCATCTGCCAGCTGTAATTTACCATCCCGGATGGTCATTGTCTTACGGGGAGGAATCAAGTAGACATGATTAGGCAGGATCTCCATTTCATGCTCTGCGACCCATATCGGCATCGTCGTATACTTTGACAAAATTTCTGACATCAAGCTCTTGTAGTCCGGCGATAAATGCTGGACCACGACAAAGGACATGCCCGAATCAGGAAGCATATGATCAAAAAAAACTTCTAATGCTTCAAGTCCGCCTGCAGAAGCACCAATGCCTACTACACATACCGGAGAGGAGGATTCTGGGTGCTTCTCTTCCTCTTCTCCATTCACCATGATGTTCCAAGACTCGCGTTCCATGTGCTTACTCCCCTTCCATGTCCCTGCGTAAGTTACGTCGTTACGAACTGTTTCGGACTATTCCATATCGGGCTCAAGCTGGTCCATTGCTGCGATCAGACAATAACGATAGAATTCTAATGTAGGTTCGTCCAGATCTTCAAGCAAATAAAGAGACTCGGAGATATAACGAAAGTTATCTGTTAAGTGACGTGTCTGCATCCCATGAATGACAAGTATTCCATTCAGCCATACGGCATAATCAATAAATAATTTAGAATTGCGCAGTGCAGATGCGGTATGAAGATGCTTCATATGATGAAGATTATCCTCTTTGCATTTCATGATTCCCTGCTCCCCATATCGGTCCGCCAGCTCAGGAGCATTCGCATAGATCTTTGAAACGACCTCTGCTATAAGATGTTCATAGTGCATTGTTCCGTCTGTCATGAGTACATCACCTTGTTTTTTGATTAAACCAGAAGAATTAGATGTAATTAATTAGAAGTGTCATTATTTTCATATAAACGACGATATTATCAGTATATCAGTGAGTCTCTCCATCATATAGGATATTTTTGAATATGGGTCAATTTCGACAAAAGCTTCTACCAGTCCCTTTCTTTCTCCCTAGTTCTTTCGATTCGTTTATATTAAAATGAGTAGCATTACACACAATATCCGAAGTAGGTGTCATGTCATGTATATGGAAGCAGAACAATTTGCAGAGAATATGTTGCAAGGAAATACAGAGACCTGCTGGAAAAACTTACTACAACATGTTGAGTCCGGCCGAAACAGTCTCTTCATATTTGAGCAGCTGCTTGCACCCGCCATGCGTTACGTGGGTTCCTTATGGGAAACCCATCAGATTACGGTAGCTGATGAACATCTTGCTTCTGGGGTATGTGACGTCCTCCTGTCGAGATATGCGGCGCTCAAAAAAAAGCCTGCCATCCATGGCTACCGTGCCATGCTGTTATGTGTGAAGGGTGAGGCTCATTATTTCGGGCTTAAGATGGTGAATACCATGTTCGAGGAGAATGGATTTGATACACGCTTTTACGGACCTAATCTGCCCTTGGAATATGCAAGTCTAAGCGCACTCAGCTGGAAGCCGGATATTGTTGCTCTGTCCGTCTCTATTGTCTATCATCTGCCAACCTTGCTGGAGTACGTTGAAGCTTTTGAGAAACTCATCCCCCGGCCTGTCATTATGATTGGCGGTCGTATCATTGAGAAATACAGTGTCCATGAGGCTGTAGACGGCAGAGCAGTCTTTCTGTCCGATATGCATGAGCTTGAACAGTGGATCATGTCTTACAACAGAGCCAATCAGCAGCAGCATGTGAGGTGAGTCTTCATCTTGAAGTTATTCCATCCATCTAATATTCCTGTCCCATATATTGTAATTGACGCAGAGCTGGGCATCATCTCTTGCTCCGAATCGGCGTCCCCTATATTCGAGCCGGCTTCCCATTTCACAGATTGGCTGGACGAAGGTTCCATCACCAAAGCTAAACGGTTCATTTCGCCCGTTCACTCTGGCACAAGAGTTGAACTCATTATGAACACGAGGAAGCAGCCCTTCTCCCTATACGATATTTACCAGCAGTGGGATGAGCAAGGCAACGGGCATCTCATCTGTATAGAACAGCTTCAGAAGATACAGACCCTAACCGATAAGCTTCAGCTTCTTCATGAGGACCTGCAGCAGCTCCCATCTCCTATCCATCAAGAGCCTGACAGACCCCAAGCATCCAAGACCAGCAGAGCATCGGCCAGAGAGCGGGAGCTCCGGTCTACGCTGGAAACGATCCGCGATCTGGTCGACATGCTCTACCCCAGCTTAATCGAGATCGATCAGACCATCTATGCAGACATTATCAAGAACCAGATCGAGTCCGCACTCGCTGAGCCAGCTGCAGACAATGTGCACCCTATTTCCAGCAAATTCGATGATGGTCGTCCGCAAAGTAAGAATTGATCAATAGAAATAGCGACATCATATGTCAGATCTACCTGCCGGTACTGCTGCTGAAGCGGTCCGGTTTTTTCGTATGATTCAACCATTTGCCTTGTTTTTCGCTTGCCGTCTTACTTTTACTCCTTCCGTTAGAGGGTAATAAAGTGTAAACGACTCTAACACAAAAGGAGGAAGGCGCATGAAGAAGCAGATAAATGTCATGATATTGGTGACGGCCGCCCTTGCAATAACTTCATGCGGGAATGATCCGTCATATCGCCAGACCGGAAGCAGCAGTACGGTAGAGCAGCAGGCCACGCTCAGTCAGAGCCCTGCATCATCAGTCGGTGAAGAGAAACGTACGGGTTCAGGTCATGCAGTTAAGCCGCAGCATGTAACACAGACGCAGGAAGTGGATGCCACAGACATTCGTTCTATACGGATGGCAGAAGATTTTGAGGGTAATATCTTCGTCAAAATGGAACCGAATGCAGATCGCATTACCGCTACACTTAACATTGAGCATTGGTCACAGGAGGAGCAGCCACTGCTGTTCGTTAACACGGTGGATCAGACCTTGACCGCAGGAATCCGATATCCGGAAGGAACTGCGAGTGAGCAGGTGAATCACACCATTGGCAATGCGGCAGCTCAAGAGAGCGCGACACTATCCATTATCGTGCCTGAGAAGCTGTATGAAGAAATGTCACTCACAACGAAGAGCGGCTACATCACGGTGGAGCGAATGAATGCTGCATTCCTGCAGGCAAAGACCGGCGCAGGAAATCTGGATATGAAGCAGGTCAATGCCGAGGAGCTGGAGGGTGAGACCGGAGCCGGCGATGTGTTCTTCAAGATCAGCGAGCCGAAGCATTATCAATTCATGGCCCAGACCGGGAGCGGTAAGGTCGAATTGCTAGGAGAAGTTTACGAGGATGATGGCCGAATGATCGCCAAGGGAAACGGCTTTAATGAGGCTCAATTAGTAACAAGCAGAGGGAATGTGAGGGTCTATGAGTAAACTGAAATCTATTGCTAGTAAGTAAGAAGCCTGGATCGGTTAAATCCAGGCTTCTTTTAGCTGCTTACTATCTGGCATCCTCGGAGCTTCCTTCAAGTTGTCTGACCCGTTCCTCCAATTTCGCAATACGTTTGTGTATCCGATAAATAGCAGGAGTGACACCTATAATAACAATAACAAGGACGATGCCAAGAATGTCCAACATATCCCTTCCTTCCTGAATTGAATTAACCCCTGTATTACTCACTTCTTCTTCCGATTAACCAGATAGAGTCCTAATCCACAGATTATGATCGCTGTGATGGACAGCATGACGTTGCTTGACGACATATCGGTGATGAGCAAGCCCAAGATGGAGATAAGGATCAGAACCGAATACATCATATTAATAATTGCCTTCATTCAATCTTCTTCCTCCTGCCTCAAGGTAATTTATACCAAAATGAAAAATTCGCTAAGATATGTAATTATTTTGGACGATATAGTTATATATTGAATCCAATTCATAAATACGTAAATCGACGCATGTGATTTGGACCAATCATGTTTATCTTAACATTTTAATAAGATACCAGGCCATTATTGGAGCAATATTCTTTTGTGAGAAGATAAACATCTAACTCTATTTTTCAATTACAGGGGGAACATGAATGACGCAAGATTTACTCGAACTTCACAAAAGAAACGGTCTGCTGGTATTACTGCTGTGGATATGTACCACCCTTGGTATCGTATCGACAATGGATTCATTGGATGGGGTGCTGTCGATCGCCTATCCCGCCATTCCTGTTTGTCTATTAAGCACCTTCTTATATTGGAAAAAGCTCTTCATACCGCAAATTAAATACTTAATGGTTATCGGTATCAACATTATTAGCTTCTCAATTATGTCGATGGGCTCGGCTGTGACCAACTCTCTCGTATTGTACCTGGGACTGGCCTTCTGCTCCCTTTATATGGATCGATTTATTATGATATTCAACGGAATCATCGGGCTGGCTCTGTTGAATTATTTTGCCGCTACCGCCTATATCAATGTGGATGTCATCAGCCTCAACACGTTCTATATCGTCGTCCTCCTGACCTTGATTGGCCAGAGTACGGTCGGTACCCGAATACTGAAAAATATGGACGTCAGTATGAAGGAAGCGAACGAAGCCAAAGAACGAGTCGAAGTGCTCATTAATGAAGCAAGAACGGTTTCTACAACGCTGAATACCTCAGGCGAAGAACTGAATGAAAATGCCGTCATGGCAGGAAAGATCAACGGCGAGGTCCTCGCTGCATTTCACGAAATGTCAGCAGGCATCGAATCCCAGGCAAGCAGTGTTTCGGACATCAGCTCCGCGATGGAGAGTCTGAATGATTCGGTGCAGCGCACATTTGCGGCCTCAGAGACAACAAGTGAAAAGGCCAATATGGCTGCCGAGCTGACGAAGGAAGGCCAAGACCAAATTACCGATCTTGCAGCCAAAATGCATCAAGTCTCTGAGCTCGTTGATAATACAGCCGTGATTATGGGTAAGGTCAATTCGGAAAATGTTAAAATTGGCGGCATCCTGTCTTCCATTGAGGAGATCGCCAAGCAGACCAATCTCCTGTCCTTCAACGCTTCGATTGAAGCGGCTCGCGCAGGAGAACACGGCAGAGGCTTCGCGGTTGTCGCCGAGGAGATCCGCCAGCTTGCTCAGCTGACACACCGTGCATCATCAGATATCGGAGGTATTCTATCTTCGATTCAGAATAATATCAGCTCAGCCGCGGTCCGCATTACAGAAGGCCAGACGGCGTCTCGCTCTGGCGCGGAATCTGCGGATATCATCACGGCATTATTTCAGGAAATCAATGCAAATACGAAGGAGGTTATGGATCAGGCAGATCATCTGCTCGATCTGAATATACAGCTCCAGTCTGCATCCACTCAAATTACCGATGAGATTGCCTCCGTATCCTCGGTCACAGAACAATCTGCTGCCTCCGTCGAGGAAGTGCTGGCAAGCGCCGAGCTGCAGCAGCATCGGGTGAACGAAATTGTGTCAAGTATTCAGAAGCTCAATGAAATCGCTCAAGCTATCGACAAGACCTTGCAGTAACGTTAACGGTAACAGCAGCAATACAAGATCATTGATTCTTCAGACTAATCATACCCATTTCAGTGAACCACTCATATAAAAGGAAGCCTCCCTGCGTTTTAAACGATGACCCGGACTGTGAGTCGTTTAATGAACAGCCAGAGATGCTTCCTTTTTCTCGTTTATAATAGAGGGCTGCTCCTGTCAGCCTTCGCCTTGGTGAAACACAGCCCAATTCCAGTGACATATCAAAAAAAGCTGCCGCTCATCTCCTCGAAGGTCTAGTCCTTCCTGCCGGATCGCACATAGAATGTATAAATGATCAGGAAGAAGTGATTGGACATGATTCTGCAAGAAATTCAAGGTGCCTATGATTGCTACGTAAGCCTCGGAAGCTCATGCGAGCCGGCAGCCCACTTGCGGCGGAAAGGGCTTCGCACCTTCTCTGCCCCGCTCGACTGGTCTGTCTCCTTATCACTGACTGATGTAAATCGGCTGCTGCAGAATCGTTTCCAGGGATACATGGAGCTCCCCAACATGGGACTGATCGACGGATATGCCACCTTTGTGGACAATGAGAAGGTGACACCGCTCAAATCCTATTTTGTGAAAGACCACTATTATAATGTCATTTCGGTTCATGATTTCCCGGTCGTTGAGGGGCAGACATGGACAGCAGTCTATCCCGAGTTCAAGCAGAAAATCGACATACGCAGCCAGCGTCTTCTGGAAGTATTAAGCAGGAGCACAAGAGTGTTGTTCATTCGCTGGGGCAGCACATATGAGGAAGCGATTCAGCTGCAAAAGGTACTTCGCCCCCTTACTGGCGGCAGCTATAACATTCTGATCGTGAACGGTATCGATGGACTGACTTCCGTCGTCGATAACGGTTGGGCACTTCCAGGCATCTGCTCTCTAGGCATTCCGAACCGAGCCGGCGATGATGCAACATGGGATGATTTGTTGAACGGGTTTAGTCTACAGACATAAAAATGGAGGGACAAATCTTCACTACCAAAAAATAAAGGCAGCAAAAGGTGAGATGATTCTCCACTATTGCTGCCTTTATGAATTGAAGGAAATTGAAAAATGGTTAAGCGCCGAAGGCGAGAGTTACCGCGCTTTTCGCTTCCATTCGGAAGCTTAGAGCTTCTTCTGTACCCGGCATCTGGACCTGTACATTATTTGCTTCCTCACTGTCATTGAAGAGTACGACGGCGATGGAGCCGTCCGTATTCCTGAACGCCACGGAACGAACGGTTTCATTACTGCTGGAGCCGATGCGCACTGCCTTCGGGCGAATATGCTTGCTGAAATGGGCAAGCGCATAATAATCAAGCGTATACGTCAGGTCCCGGGTCTCTTGATGAACGGTCACAATACCGCGGCAGGTACTCTTGCCAAAGCCTGGCACCGCCGGCCCATTGTTCTCATCGAGTGCCATATTCCACAGCACAAACGATTTGCTGTAATTGCGCAAAATTTCGATGCCTGTACGCATAACATTGGAGAAGGCCTGCTCAAATGGCGGAATCCATTCTCCTCCGGAGCCTTCCGTGAAATGAACTTCTTTGTCCGGGAAGGCCTGGAATACATCGGTCTGTGCAGTTGGGCGGCCCCCATACCAATGCCATGCAACACCGTCCACTGCTTCCAGCGCCTGGTTAAGCACGGTCAGCGGGTACTCTGGCTTATCCCAGTTGTGATCGTAGCACAATATCTTGGTATCTATTCCATTTCTGATGAAGCTTGGCTTCAGATGCTCCTTAATGAACCGTGCCTGATCCTCCGCCGGAAATATCATGCCTGGATAATGACCTGGCGAATACAAGGATTCATTCTGCGGCGTGATCGCATAGACTGACGAGCCATGCTCTGCATAAGCCTTAATGTACCGTACAAAATATTCTGCATATACCGGATAGTACTCCTCAATCAGCTCGCCGCCGATCATGGAGCCGCTTGTCTTCATCCAGCCCGGCGGGCTCCAGGGGGAGCCCATCAGCTTGAGCTGAGGATTCAGCCGCACTGCTTCTTTCATGAGCGGAATAATGTCTGCTTCATCATGCCCGATAGAGAATTTCACCAGCTCAGGGTCGGTGTCTCCCTCCGGCAGATCATTGTAGCTGTAGAAGTCCCGGGCATAATCCGAGGCTCCCATCGGATTCCGTATAACGGACAGGCCGATCCCTTCTGCAGCGTCAAACAGCCGGCGCATCAGCTCCTCACGCTGCTCAGGCGAGAGCACCTGATGAATTAGATAGGCTGCCGAATCGGTAAACGATGCTCCGAAGCCATCCATCTCCTGATACTGCTCACTGTCATCGATGATGATGTTATATGTCTGTGCCTGAGTATCCGGCGGTGCAAGCTCTGCTCTCGTTTTGTTCACAAACAAGGATTGTTCTCCATTTGATTCGTAGATGTTCAGGTCCTTCAAGTTCTGCATGCTGTTCTCCTCCGTGACCCCGTACTTTATTTCCGTTCTTCGCTGTATGCTCTAAGTTCAAACTCAATTAAAGTCCAAGCTTCTCTTTGTTCGACTTCATCTTCTCACTGCGGACTTCTACGATCTTCTCCCAGCTGTTCGCATCGAGGAACTGCTTGTATTCATTCAGTACCGCTTCAAATTGGGCATCGTCCTTCGACCGGATCATACTGACCATGGAAGTGTTCCACTTCGTATTAATTGCGGTAAGAGCGCGGGCTTCGGGAGTCCCTTGATCCGGGTCGATATTTTCAAGGATAAAATGCGGCACGAGCTTACCTTCACCCCAAGCCTGCATCTGCTTGATTGATTCAGGGAATGCATCCTCACTCAGTGTCTTGTGCTTGTCATGTCCGAAGAACATGAATTCACCCATCCGGTATTCCTTCTTGAACTGATCTGCATTGTTCTGCTGGATTTCTTTGACCTCTGGTGTAAACTGTACGGTTCCGTCAGCGTTCTTCACATATGTCTCGCCTTCGATGCCATAGTTCATCAGCATTTGCCCTTCCTCACTGAGGAGATAGGTGAACAGCTGCATGGATTTGGCAGGATCGGCGTTCTGCTTCGTAATGAAGCTGACCATCCAGCCGGAGATCCCGGATTGATTCAGCTTCGGTGCGTTGCCAACGGTGCTCTGCGGTCCGTCAATGGCGATATACTCCTTGCCCGGATTGGCCGTCATGAAGATCTGGAGATTGCCTCCCTGCTGCGGTGTGCCATCCAGCATAATCGTTGCATACTTGCCGGATTTTACTTTTTCCTCAAATGCCGTTCCATCATCGGCAAAGCTGTCATCGCTAATGTTGCCGTCACGATATACCAGATTGAATGTCTTCAGCCAAGTGAGATAATCCTCATCCAGATTACGGTTGTAGAAGCCGCCGTTCTCACCCTCCAGCGGTACGCCGATGAAGTCCTGCAGCACGTCGCCTAGAGATCCAGTACCTTCGCCAATCGAGTTAAAACCAAGTGGAATAAGCTCAGGGAACTGTGCCTTAATGTCCTTCATGACAGCCTGGAATTCCTCTGGTGTGCCTATGCTCGGACTGCCGATCGCTTCATACACATCCTTGCGGATAATGAAGGCGGTCTTGGCCGGAATCGTTCCTTGATCGTAGTCCTCCTGCGTATTGGAGTAGTTCGGGTAGCCATACGTCTTGCCGTCTGCGAGCTGGAACCAGTTCAATGTATCCTGCGCCGCCACGGTGTTGAAATAAGGATCGTATTTCTCAGCCAGATCATTCAGCGGAAGCGCCCAAGTCGAAGCCTTCTGCACGACGGGGGAATTGATGCCGAAGGTCGTAATGAGATCCGGCATATCGCCGCCCGCAAAGAATGTATTCAGCTTCGTATCATCTCCTGTGATGAATTTGATGTTAATGTTCAAGTCTTCCTTGATCTTCTTCGTTACGACATCATTGCCGTAATCGGTGTTCCACCAATCCGCATTTACATACCAAGTCAGCTCTGTAGTCTCTTCCTTCGTATCAAGCTGCCAGGCCGGCGTAGCTGCATCCGGTGTGTAACGATCCTCGATGGAGATCCAGTTGGCTTCCTTGGAGCCGGAGCCTCCCCCGCCGCGAGCACTGACCAGAAGCATGACCGACAGCAGCAGCGCTGTCAGCGTAAAACCTTTTTTGCCATAACCCAACGTTCTCTTTGACATATTTCATACCCTCCTCTTGATATTGAAGCGCTTACTAAAATGACTTCATAACCCACTAAAATATTCAGATCTATGTTGTGCTACTTGTGATGCCGTTGTTTTGTGGTCCAGGTTGCTGTAGTGATGGCAGATGACTTGCGCTGCCGTATACCTTAAGCTTTTCAAGATGTCTTAGCTGGAAAATGTCTTATAACTGAGCGGTTATTCCTTATTCCTTGACCGCTCCGAGCATCATGCCGGAGATAAAATAGCGCTGCAAGAGCGGATAGATAATGACAATCGGCAGCGTGGTGATAACGATCGTCGCCAGCTGAACGCCTTTGGTCGCCGTCTCAATGACCACCGATCCCCCGATATTTTGCATGGACTGTGTCTGCGACTGCACAATAATCTCATACAGCTTCATCTGTAAGGGATACAGCGCTTCATTCGTGACATACAGCTTGGTTGTCATAAAATCATTCCACTGCCCGACACCGTTAAACAGCGCAATCGTTGCCATGGCCGGCATGGACAGCGGGATAAAGATTTTGAGAAACACCTTCCAGTCACCGGCTCCGTCAATCTTGGCCGATTCCTCCAGCGCTTCCGGCACACCCCGGAAGAAGTTCATCAGAATGACGACATCATAATAGCTGAGCAGCGCCGGAATGATGTACACCCAGAAGCTGTCGAGCAGGCCGAGGTCCTTAATGAGCAGGTATGTAGGGATCATGCCGCCGGAGAAGAACATCGTAATGACGCCCATGGAGACGTAAAGCTTGCGGCCGCGTACATATTTTTTACTAAGACCATAAGCGACCATCGCACAGAAGAATACATGAGTGACCACCCCAATGACGGTCTTGGAGATCGATATGAAAAATGCCTGCCAAATCGACGAATCCCGGAACACCGCCTGATAATTCTCCAGTGAGAGCTCCGACGGCCAGAAGACGAACCCACCCTCTGCCAACGCTCTACTGGAAGCAAACGATGAAACAAGGACATTCCAGAGCGGAACAATGATCACTATCATCGTAATGACGAGCAGCGTGGTATTCACCGCGTTAAAGATCCGGCTGTCGATGTCTCCTTTAATTGCTTTTGAGTTCACAAGTATTGCCCCCCTTATATAAAACCTTAAAGCACGGATTGATTATCGTTCAGCCTGCTCGTGATCTTGTTCGCCGTCAGCAGCAAAATAACCGAAACGATCGATACGCCAAGACCCACTGCTGTCGCGTAGGAGAAGTCCCCCTGCGTCATCCCCATCCGGTAAACATAGGAATTGATAACCTCTGCACTCTCCCGGTTCTGTGAGTTCATGAGCACGAGTGTCTGATCCAGGTTCGAGCCGAGCAGTCCGCTCACGGTTAGAATCAGGTTCAAGCTGATGATCATCTTCATGTTCGGAATCGTAATGTTCCATATTTGGCGAAGCCGGTTGGCTCCGTCGATCTTGGCAGCCTCGTAATAGGTAGGATCGATCTTGGACATGACCGCCAGATACAGAATCGTACCCCAGCCCGCTTCCTTCCAGATGTCAGACAGAACAGCGATCCACCAGTACTTGCTTGGGTCAAGCAGGATATTCTGCGGCTGTGAGATCAGACCGAGAGATAGCAGAATCTGATTAAACAGACCTGTCGTCGACACCCAGGTGATGAGCATACCGCCCAGCACGATCCAGGAGAGAAAGTGAGGGAGATAGGATACGGTCTGGACAAATTTTTTGAATCGACTCCCGCTTAGTTCATAGATCATGATCGCTAGAATGATAGGTACAACAAACCCGATGGCCAGCTTCAGGAAGCTGATGCCAAGTGTATTGATGACCGATTCCCAGAAATACTGATCCGTCATAATAATCTTGAAGTTGTCGAGCCCTACCCATGGTGCGCTGTCAATCGTGTCAATGACCGTGTAGCTCTTGAAGGCGATCGTGAGTCCATAGATTGGAATGAAGTTGAAGATAATCATAAATAGTACGCCCGGAAGAATCATGGACTGAAGCTCCCACTGCTTCACGTAATCCACGCAGAATTCCTTGATCCGCTGCCCCATAGGCTTCTTGGCTGGCGGCTTCCTCATACGGGACGAGGCATCCGCAGGCTGGATCAGAGCTGGTTTGCTCATGTGCTTCTCTCCTTTTTGCTCCTATACTCTGGATCAGAGCAACAAAATAGTGTTCATGAAATGGATTCAGTCAATGCAGAAATTTGATATTTTCACCGAAAAATAAAAACGTTTTTATTTTTGGTCAAAAAAATATGGTTCTTTTTTAGAGAATGACTGCTGAAATTCCGGATGTCTGCCTCAGCTAGGCTTACGATCTAATGAACAGATTGAACAGAGTGCAACCAAATTTAACAGAAACCTAATTTGTAAGCGTTTACTACTAAGCTGGACGGGAACTTCCCCTTTTATAGTAAAGCGTAAAAGGTTAGTCCCGCACCATTTTGATCTGCGTAGAGCCTCTAACGATAAGCTCTCCCGGCAGCTTCTCATGCCTGCCTTCTTCCTTCTCCTGAATCATGCGAATCAAATGGTTCACAACCAGGATTCCCTGCCTAGCAATTTGGTTGCGCACAGTAGTCAGCGAAGGTGAGAAATACTGCGCAATGTCGATATCGTCAAAGCCAACGACACTTGTATCCTGTGGAATCTCGTATCCGAGGGATTTGAGTGCCCGCATGGCCCCGATCGCACTGAGGTCATTCCCTGCAAGAAAAGCATCCGGCAGCTTACTGCCATGCACATTAACGAATGATTTGACCGCGCCGTACGAGCCTTCCTCTTCAAAATAACCTTGCAGAATATAGTCCTCGTCCGCCTTCAGCCCGTAATCCCTCAATGCCGCCAGATACCCGGCCTTCCGCTGCTCGCTGTCGAACATCGTCTCCACACCGGCGATATAGGCGATGTTCTTGTGGCCCAGACTGATCAGGTATTTCGTTGCTTCGTACGCATCCACATAGGAATCGAAGATAATGCTGCCCATGTTTTCGTTCTGTATCTCGCGGTCCAGAAATACGGCCTTGATGTTGTTCTGCTCCATAATGGCGATGTCATTCTCGTCAATTCGCAGCTCTTCATAGACAATGACCCCATCGACCCTTCCGCCAAGAATGTTGCTCATAATGACCTGCTTATCCTTGGTTACGAAGATGTTCAGACCGTAGCCGTGGCGGTCACATTCCCGTGACATCGTCTCGACCAGCGTATAGAAGTACGGTCCTGACACGCTTGTGGTGAAGAAGCCCAGCATCTTCGATTTGCCCGATTTCAGCAGCTTGCCGTTGATGTTCGGGACATAGTTCAGGCGTTTCGCGACGTCCAGAATATGCGACTTCGTCTCCGGATTCAGCACATCCACGTCGTTCAGCGCATTGGAGACCGTCGAGATCGACACCCCCGCCTCCCTTGCCACATCCTTGATCGTTACCTTTCTCATCTGCTGTCTTCCTTTTTATAAAAACGTTTTTATGAACTGAATATACTATACGTGTGATTTTATGGCAACTGTTTTTTATTTTCAGATAAGAATGCCAGTTTATTTCTTTCTTTTTGACTGAATAGAGCGCTGCTCCAGTACATAACCAATGCAAAGGATCAGCAGACCGGGGTACAAAGTGAAGAGATAGATATGTTGTGAAGCAAGACCCATCGGGTACAAGACTCCGCCACACATGACTATTAGACCTAAAATTTGAGCTTTTCTATAAATTTTCATTTTAATCACCCTTATCATTATTAATAATAATTAGTTTGATTATTAGATTGAAATTAATCATACCTCCAGCACTCCCTAACCACTAATACCACCCTCATATCAATGCACTCCATGCATATTTCGTATTCCTCACGAATTTCTGAAAGATACAATAAAACCCTTTCACGTTCCATAATTTACATACTATGATTGGTTAATATAAACAATGTAATATAAATATTAACATCTAAGGAGTGTACATAAAGGCTACAGTAAATGGTAGTACTTTCACCTTAAATACCCCCGGAGAAATCCTCAAAGGCTCTACGTTGGTTCCATTGCGATTTGTAAGTGAATCCTTGGGAAACAGTGTAGGTTGGTTTAACAAGAGCAAAACCGTTACGATCAGCTCCGCATCCATGCTGAAGGCAAAAGTTACGAAAGTGACGGACGGAGATACTATAACGGTAAAATTGAACGACTGTACCGAGGAGAAGGTTAGATTCATCGGAGTAGACACTCCTGAATCTGTCCACCCTGATGCAGATCGCAATACAAGTGAGGGTGTCGTCGTTTCTGAATATACAAAGAAACAGCTTCTCAATAAGATGGTTATGCTCGAGCTGGATGCAGGAGAAAGAGATCTGGCACCTGGTAAGACTGTGACCAGCGGTAAGACTGCCAAGGCAGCTGCCGGCTATCTGAAATGGACGACCGCGAATGTGCATAACAATGATGAGAATGATCCAGCTGAGTTATACGATATGAATGGCAAGTTAATCAGCAAATACTAATCATTAATATCATATCAGTTCCCTCTTGAGGATTCATCCAAGATCGCTGCATAAAAATAAGAACCTTAGGAAGCCAATGCTCCACTAAGGTTCTTTGTCTTGTTAAGATGAATTTCTATCACCTGTTGTTCTTCGGATCAAGCGCATCAGGGATGAAGGAGAAACATCAAAACAGCCCAGTTTCCTGTAACAGGAGCTGAGCTGTTTTGCTTCACTATATATAGCTTATGCAGGCTCCGACTTGCTCATTCGATCCGTGATGATCGCAATTGCACCGTCACCCGTAACATTCGTTGCTGTCCCGAAGCTGTCCTGGGCAATATATAGTGCAATCATCAGAGAAGTAAGCGTCGTATCGAAGCCGAGCATGGACTCCAAGAGACCGAGTGCAGCCATCACCGCACCACCGGGAACGCCGGGTGCAGCCACCATCGTCACACCCAGCATTAAGATGAAGGGGAACATGGAGCCGAAGGTAATCGGCATTCCTGTCAGCACCATAACGGCCATCGAGCAGCTAACGAGCGTAATCGTACTGCCGGATAAGTGGATCGTCGCGCACAGCGGAATAACGAAATCAGCCACTTTCCCCTTGACTCCATTCAGCTTCGTCTGACGAAGCGTCACCGGAATCGTTGCAGCCGAGGACTGTGTCCCTATCGCTGTAAAGTAAGCAGGAATCATATTTTTAAGCAGAGTGAATGGATTCTTACGCCCAATCTGTCCTGCCACCACATACTGTATGACCAAATATAGAATGTGCAGAACGATAATCATAACGAACACTTTAATAAATACAGACAGAATCATCGTCACTTGTCCACCATACGTCAAATTGGCAAACACACAGAAGATATGGTAAGGAAGCAGCGGAATGATCACCGAAGCGATTAACTTCTCGACAATGGCTCTAAAGTCAACCATGACATTTTGCAGAGCTTGTCCCTTAATGACCGCAGCCCCAAGCCCCAATGTGAAGGCCAGCAGCAAGGCAGTCATGACCCCGAATACAGGCGGCATATCTACGGTGAAGTAAGGCGCAAGCAGTGCCTCTTCCGGATTGCTGAATGACTGGGTAAGGCTTCCCGCCTCCAGTATATACGGGTATAGCAAGGTTGCAGCAAGAAAGGCCAGCATGCCTCCTATAATGGAAGAAACATAGGCAATACCTGTCGTCATTCCAAGCAGGCGTCCTGCTCCTCTCCCCAGTTCGCCGATTCCCGGCGCTATGAATCCGATAATGATTAAAGGTATGGCAAAGCCTAAAAAATTACCAAACAATCCGCTAAAAGTGGCAAGTCCAGCAACAAGCCATTCGGGGGAGAACGAACCTACGGCAATCCCGAGCAGAATGGCAATCAATATCTTCGGCAGCAGGCCGAGCTTCTTCTTATTCATGATGTCATCACCTATTAATGTTATATTTTAATGTCCACTGCACAAGGACACTAGTCCTCTTAACGCGGAATTCTCAAAAATATATCACATAATAGTGTAATTGTCATGCCCTAAATGTATGAAATTTGAGTATTATTAAATAATTTCCCTAATTTATATTTCTTTGTCTTGTGTGAAGGTATCCTTGGACCAACAGCGTCCGCTAAAAAAAGAAACCTTGACGGCAGCATGCCATTCAAGGTTATTTGTTTCTCTGGGATTATCTGATGTTTATACATTAAAAATGCCGTTTAATGATGCTGCTCAATCCACCACTAAACTTTCAGCAAACCGCGGAAGCCTCTGGCTCCATAATAGGAATCTGCTCCATTGTGGTATACAAACACCGTATCATACCGGTAGTCGCAAAATATCGCCCCACCCAATTTACGAATATTTGGTGGCGTAAGGACCCAGCTTGATGTTTTGTTATCAATCTTTCCAAGCTTCTGCTGAAGCTCCCGGAATTGTTCTTCTGTCAGCATTTCAACGCCCATCTCAGCTGCCATGTTCACCGCACTGTTCTCTGGCTTATGCTGCTTCCTAGACTCCAGCGCTTCATGATCGTAACAGATACTTCTACGGCCTTTTGGGCTCTCTGCGGAACAATCACAGAATGTGTATTCCCCAAGCTCTGCGTCATAACCAATTACGTCCGGCTCTCCGGCAGTTCTCTCCATCTCAGATAGCGACCACAGTTTTTCCGGCTGGGTGAGCAGTCTATCTTGTACTGCGCTCCATTCGATTCCCTCATGGCGATCCATATGTTTCTCAAAACGCTTTTTTAATATAGACAGGATTTCTTCCTGTTGCTCCGGTGTTAATGTCCTCTGTTTATTTTCCATATAAATATAACCTCCAGTGCTTGTTTTAGATGATGGCTATCACTTACCGTCCTCGAGGATCTTTATTGCATGTTCTATACTCTATCTTCTTATTTCTTTCCATCTTAATCAAGAATAAGCATCATTTCATATTGATGTCCAATCGTTTCAAATCCTACTTTATCCAAAAACAGTTTCATACCCTCACACGCATCATCTACATTAATCACTCGCAGTTGCTTGCCGTTCGAATGATTCATCAATGTGCCTACTATACTCGTCGCGATCCCTTTGCGCCTGTACTCAGGAAGCACCGCAATTTGCGGAACATCGCCTGTTGCTGGGTCTACGATGCCGTAACCGATAATCTTCTTCTCCAGCCTTACGACTGCATAGACAAACTTCTTCTGCACAGCGCGAATGGAATCGATCGAATTTTGCCAGGAGGGGCTGAAATCCCACAACATTTGCAGTTGCTCCCATGTATCCGAATCAATTTCTGTCAGGTACTCGATGGCATAAGTCAGCTCTTTTGCATGGTAACGGCTCTGCTCCAGCTTATGGAACGAGAAGTTTCTTGTAATCGAAAGCCCTTGCTTTTTGTATAGCTCAAAGGCAGCTTCATTGTTCTGAAGAACCTCCAGCAAATACTGCTCCACCTGATTCCGCTTCAGCTCTTCCCGTACCGATTGGAACATGCGGCTCGAAATCCCTTGCTGTCTATGTAGAGGAGTGACGCCAGTGCCAAGATCGTATGCGGTTCGTGTCCCATTCCAATTTCTCAATCCGTTTAGGATAAACCCAACAAGCTCATGTCCAGGCTCTTTGAACGCACCGATCGAAATCTCCGGAGAATATCCTCTTCTTACAAGCATCTTTTGAAACGCTTCAAGTGATAGATTAATATTCACCTGATAATCTGAAAAAGCCTCTAGAAACACGTGGTGCAAGGTTTGAGTATCTATGTTATCTAGTGTTTCGTATGTGTACATGAGCTCAGTCCTCCTATTAAATAGACACAGATAATGCAGCAGTCTTTATGTAGGCACACTGGATCAATAAACTCATAGATCATATAAAGCAAGATTTAATTTTGGCTTCAATATCTTTGTTCATTCCGTAAACTTCAAAGTATGAAGTATCAAATGGACGAATTTCCAATTCTGCTTCGTGGTTTTGTAATCCTTCACTTTCTTCTGTTTCCGGTAATAAATGAGTGTCCCAGTCTATTTTTTTTACCTTTTTCAATTCCAATGAACACTCCGGAATGGAATTGCACTATTTTTTCCACTTTTTTGATGAGTTCATCTGTACTCAGGATTTCAGAGTAAGGCTTCGGAAACAACACCTCTGAGGGCTGAGTACTGCTACCAAACACATCAAAAGCAAACCAAGTAAGATTGGAAGTTTCATGCTGAATACAGGTTAATATTTGAGCAAGTTGTTTTCCTAAACAACCTATTTCATTTTCAAAGTACTCCCCACTTAATCTAAGTGTAAATATAGGTTCCTTTAAATAATTATCTTCCATCCTTCCTACCTCCATTCGCAATTATCCGTATACTCAGAATGCCGAAATTTTTATACGGTCATAGCTTACCAAATTCTAAAATTCAGAATCGTCGGCTACAACAGGGATTAATGGAGACAAAAATGGATCGTCTTTTTCTTGAATGCTTCCCCTCGCAAGAACGTAAACTTTAAATTCATTAAAATGTTTAGGGTGCTCATCATTAAAAACATAGAGCATTCCATATGAGCCAGGTGCAAGATCCCCTATGTTCCGCATTATTTCCACTGGATTATAATTTGAAGAAGGCTCTCGATTCCACAACCCCGTCATCCAAAGATGATATTGTCCATTTATTGCCTTCATTTCTATAACATCTACATTAGGTTGTAAACCCTCAATATACACTTCAATTGATTCCAAAATGTTTATTTCTTTTTCCTTATTCGTCTCATCGTTAGTATTTTCTAATACAACTGCCCATCCATGATATTGATACATGTTTAGCTCCTCTCTAGTCCTTTATTTTAATGAAGAGATATCGATAACAATTTCAACATTATACCTCTTTTCATATTCCTTTAATTGTCTAATTACTTTATCTGCAGGTGCAGTCTCAAAATGAAAATATGCCTTCCCACCTGTTTCAATAGAAGCTTCAATGGTAGCCTTTGCCTGTTCCCTAAATTGTGAACTCAAACTATTCATTGAAGTTTTGGTCTGACCAATATACTGTTCAGAAATCACATCAAACTCTCGACCTTTTGGATCATTATTGAATATCATTCGAGACTGTCCACCAATTTTTTTTGCAAGCAAATCTGCATTTACATCTTCCTTATTCGCTTGTTTTAGTCCACCTGAATACTGGGTATAGATACCTTTACCGCTAATGAAGTTAGAAGCAGTGTCACCCTTCCCTACAGCACTATTCTTAGAACTTCCTCCATCTCCACCCGTATCAGGTTTATGATTCGGCCCCGCCTTAATCCCAAGCCGACTAACTAGGAAGGAGCCTAACATCACACCTGCCTGTTCTCCTACGAAGTTAGCTTTTCCGGACTCATCTGCCTTCACTTGTATTTCTTTTATAAAGGCTTCACGTTCTCCTTCATCCATAACCATGTTTTTGCCCCATGCAGCGAAACCAATTACATCTTCGGCGGTCCCTACAGTTGCATTGTAAGCCATGTCCCCTAAAGTCCCGATGGGATTCTTAACTATGGCTGTTCCCGTATCCTTTAATGATTCGACTACGCTTCCTAGACCTTTTTTGAGTCCTCCTGCCAGATCCTTTGCGGTGTCTCCCACTTGATCTATGAATGATTTAGGCGGCGCGCTAATGTAATTTGTCGTACTTAGTTTAGCGAAGAGCTCCATCCGCTGTTCTCCCATAAAATCCTGCAGCTGATCCGCATCCATGAATCGAACGGCAATTCCTTTGAGTTGCTGACTGATCACATGCATACGCTCTATGGTTACATTCATCTGTTCATACGCTGTCTTAAAATCCGTTTGAAAAGCCGTTCCTCTCTGACCATACCAATTGGACATCAGCATAAAAATCTGCCGGAGAAGGTTCTCATTGATCATCTTAAGCTGGTTCGATGCATTGTCGAATTGATCAGATACCGATAACAGCACATCGATGGGAACTTTGATTCTTGTCATAAGCTACCTCTCCATTTGATAGATAGGTATAATTTTACTTATATATCACCCTGTGGAAAAGGTACCCATGTCCCTTCAATGAACACGTCGATTCATACGGAAGACCTTCATTAATGAGCATGAATGACAATGCGTGGTGCACGGCGGACGGAGTCAGTCAGTAATACAAAAAAGAAACCTTGAAAAGCCCGCAGCCAGTCAAGGTTCAAACAATTTTAGTCCATCAGAAATTCCACATTAATTCGGTCAACCTGGAACTCTACAGCTTTGCCAATTAAATCAGGATAGTTAGCAAAATATTCGTCATCGTCAGAAATAACGATCCCTGCATCAATTGAATCTTCATTAAGAACACCACGAATATAATAATTATAGCTTGTACCGATTCGTTCAAGTTCTTTTTTACTATCACATAATTCACGAATTTCTAAACCATCTAAAATCGTAAACCCTATGGAAACAGGGTATTTTTTTCCCCCTTCAACTTCATAAGGGCAGATAAACGCAAAACCCGTAAACTCTATTCCTTGTATATCGAGTGTAACTTCCTCTTCAATGTGCGGGTCTAACCCTTTAACCAGAGCTAAATACCTCATTTTTATTACCTCATTTCTTATTCCGAAGGGTTAATTACTGAAATATTCTCACCATTTATAGTCTTCCAGAATTTTTTACCACTCTGAGTGTGATATGTGGTAATTTCATTGTTATTGTTTGTTCCTACAAATTCAAACTTAGCGTTACCGTCCTTGTTATTACCCATAAATCGTACATATCCTGTTCGTATTTCATCTTTGTATTCATATTGCACCTTAACTCCATTGTTGATTACATCTTTAGCACCGTCAAGATACTCATTTGCACTTTTGTAAATTCCGCCAAATTCTCCACCATGCTTATCGTAGTGACTTTCAAGCTTAACACGGTCAGCAAAGTTAGAAGGATGTTGAACCGCCCCCCCAACATTCTGCTTAGAATTTCCTCCATCTCCACCCGTATCAGGATTATGATTCGGCCCCGCCTTAATCCCAAGCCGACTTACTAGGAAGGAGCCTAACATCACACCTGCCTGTTCTCCTACGAAGTTAGCTTTTCCGGACTCATCTGCCTTCACTTGTATTTCTTTTATAAAGGCTTCACGTTCTCCTTCATCCATAACCATGTTTTTGCCCCATGCAGCGAAACCAATTACATCTTCGGCGGTCCCTACAGTTGCATTGTAAGCCATGTCCCCTAAAGTCCCGATGGGATTCTTAACTATGGCTGTTCCCGTATCCTTTAATGATTCGACTACGCTTCCTAGACCTTTTTTGAGTCCTCCTGCCAGATCCTTTGCGGTGTCTCCCACTTGATCTATGAATGATTTAGGCGGCTCGCTAATGTGATTTGTCGTACTTAGTTTAGTGAATAGCTCCATCCGCTGATCACCCATAAAATCCTGCAGCTGATCCGCGTCCATGAAGCGTACGGCAATTCCTTTGAGTTCCTGACTGATCACATGCATACGCTCTATAGTTACATTCATCTGTTCATAAGCAGTCTTGAAATCCGTTTGAAAAGCCGTCCCTCTCTGACCATACCAATGGGACATCAGCATAAAAATTTGCCGGAGAAGGTTCTCATTGATCATCTTAAGCTGGTTAGATGCATTGTCGAATTGATCAGATACCGATAGCAGCACATCGATAGGAACTTTGATTCTTGTCATAAGCTACCTCTCCATTTAATAGATAGGTATAATTTTACTTATATATCACCCTATGGAAAAGGTACCCATGTCCTTTCAATGAACACGTCGATTCATACGGAAGACCTTCATTAATGAGCAGATAATTGTTCGACAAAAGGGATATCTGCTGGTGCAAATGAATATCCCGCCATCTCTCCTACTTGGATCCATCTATATTCATCATGATCTGATAACTCAATCGTCCCTCCTCGCATGTTTGCCTTATATGCAACAAGTCGTATCGTCACCGTATCATAAGCATGCTCATTCACAGCAAAAAAAGCATACGGCTCAATTTCGATGTTCATCTCTTCCAACAGTTCTCTTCTTAAACAATCCTCGGGCGATTCACCCGCTTCGATCTTTCCTCCCGGGAACTCCCATAAGCCTGCTTGAGATTTCCCTTCTCTTCTTCGTGCGATGAGGATACGACCATCCGTGTCTTCAATTATGGCTGCTGCTACTTCGATCATGTTGATCACCGTCCTAAATTATAGTACTACTGATATTCTACGTTACATTAATATTCTTCGCCAAATCCTCTACCTTCCGATACTACATCTCCATTAGCATTTAATAAATTCTTTGCCAACTTATAATGGCCCGCCCAGTAAAAAACACCTTGAAAGGCACGATGCCTATCAAGGTGTTATGAATAATAAAGATCAAGTCCTTACCATGGAAGCTAACATTGCTTCCCCTGCCTATTTATCCACCCGAATGTCTCTAACCTGCTGAGCCAAGTCCACCTGTGTATGATCCAGTTCCACCTTCACGGTACCCAGACGCCTCTTCTCCCGCCATTCTCTTAACTGTTCTTCTGTTTCCAGTCTCAGTTCAGCAATCTCGGTCGCCCGGTCAAAGATGTACTTGGAGGTATACAATAGCCTGTAGATTCCAAGTCCACCGGATACAATGGGCTGTGTTCGCTTCGTCCATTCCTCGATACGGAACTTCACATAGAGCTGATCCTCGGTCCCAGGTCGTGCAGGACGTTCCTTGATCTCCCCTCTTCTCATTACCTTCCAGTCCTTCACCTTGCCGACATAATGGATTCCTGTCTCTCCCGTTGTATCCGCGAATTTTCCAATGGATTGATATACTGCTATATATTCAATTTGCGTAAGTATTTGGTGATCTGCGATATTACTCAGCGGCAAATGGTAGTACTTGTATTGAAGTGAACTCTCTAATTGAGCCACTTCTCTTAACGATCCAACGAGTACATTCTTGCCCGCAAGCTTGTTTTTATAGTATCCCTGTGTACCACGTGGTCTCGTAGACCTCTCATATGCTTTTTCCGGGCTATCCATAATAAT
Organism: Paenibacillus urinalis; assembly: GCF_028747985.1. Taxonomy (NCBI): domain Bacteria; kingdom Bacillati; phylum Bacillota; class Bacilli; order Caryophanales; family Paenibacillaceae; genus Paenibacillus; species Paenibacillus urinalis. Next base: position 862,287 of record NZ_CP118108.1, on the reverse strand, counting down.
CTCTTCCAAGAACTTATCCATCAGCTCCGTCGCATTCGGCAAGAAGGGAAAGGCCCCGACGTTGACCATTTCTATGCTCTTATAGAATTTATGCTCTTGATAATTCTGCTCATCATGATATGGAAAAAGCACATAAGCACCAAACATACTACGCTCTAGCTCCTGCCCACCCTCACTGTAGACAATCGCGTCCCGATAGCGATGCATCGTATTAATATCTTCTTCCACCGGCCCGGGCTGCTTATACTTCTCATAATAATAGGAGCCTTCATAGGCAGGATCGATCCGGTACTTGGCATCAAAAATATATTTATACTCCATCGCGGAATCATTCTTCTTCAACGTAAGTACATTATCCGGTCTTTGGCCTAACGTCGCACTCCGGTCCCCACTTGGCAGCCTATTATAATAGAGCGTGAAGATTTCGCCATTCCTTGGGTTGCGGTACACCATCCTTGCGGACTGTGATTTGTCGAGTGTAAAAAACACGCCCGTCCGATTCACCTTAATCATGTCCTGCTTCAATAACTCATACTTCTGACCAAGGAGCTCGTTAATCTTCAGGAAGCACCAATACTCATACAGCTGGGCTAAATCCTTCATCGACAAACGGAATAGATCACTTTGCACGCTCAGACCCTTCATTAGCATTAAATAACTCCGATATACCTCGCGATATCCCGGCGCCATCTGTAGCACTAATGAGACCGATAACTGCTTCATCTCACCAACCTTCATAAAATCAAGCTGTAATAAACGCTGCAGTTGATTTTGAATCGAGGTAATCTTCTTATCCAGTACGGGATCCTGCAATTTACCTGATCCGCTCAGCTTTCTCTTCATCTCCTGCAGCTTCTTCGATACCCGGATCAGCACCCATCTCACAAATCGATTCTCCATTGTATCGAACTGAACCTCGCGTTTCGTTTCAAGTGCATGGGATGGATTCAGGCGCTGCCCCTGATGTGGAATAAATCCATGCGTTTCATGATGCGTCAACAGATACGGACGTTTGGCGAGAAACGCGATGTTTTCTTTTCCCGCCTTCCTGACCTTGGCTGCATCCACGATTCTCTGCTCTTTAACTAGGCTGTAATGAGGGCTCGCGTGAATTCGTTCTACGGCTTGTCTTAGCTGATCAAACACATGCTGCAATATCGCAAAGAACTCCGTTAGACTCTGATTGCGTGTCTCCTTTAACCCTGTCAGATGATAGGTCTTTCTTAAAAAATCAAAGGATAAATTATATATCTGCCGATTAATGTCACTCAGAATCATTTGGTAATCTCTTTTGTAATCCATCTTGGAAGGATAGATCTCGATTTGCAACTGGAATACAGGCTGCCCTTGCTGACGAAGCTCAAGCTCGGTTAACCCTACCTCGTTCTGAAAATTCAAAATACCTGAAAGGATCGACTGCCCGAGAGGTTTAACCGCCTGCCGTATATATAAGTTGTCATGGTAGAACGTTAGATCTGTTTCTTGTTTCTTCTCCACAACAAGCTCGTAAGCTTGTGTCTCATAGAATAATGGATAGCTCTTCTCCCCCGTCTGCCATGGAACCAACTGTCCCTGCTCAGGCGAAAAAACAAATAGGTTCTCCAGCACAAGTTCACTAGAAGAGATACTCACCTGTAGCGTGTTTGAATCCATCCAAGCTCCAGCATCATCCCGATGAAGCTGTAAGGATTCTACCGTCGAATGATAGGGCTTGCCCTGAATATAGAGGTTAAAAAGATTCGTCTCAATCCGGATCAGCTCTACACTCTGATTAAGAAAGCCAATAGGAGGTGAATCCATCTTCCTCTAACCTCCGTATCATAAAGGCAAGCTTCCGTGCAGACTGTGGATACTTCACTTCCTCGGCCTGCTGCTTACTGCCATATTTTATATATAGATCTGATGCATCATCCAAGAGATCCTTAACAGGAATGGACTTGCCAATGGCCTCCTGCATTAAGAGGAGCAATACCTTTTTGATAGATAAGCTGCTTCCTTGAATACGAGGTAGGATCTTCTGGAGTAGCTGTCCATCGAATGCATTGTCCTCTGGTAATAGCTCAAATCGCTGATTATACGCCATGTAAAAGCAGATGGAGTCCCGAATCCGGAAGCCGACATGTGAATGAATCTCCTCTAAAATGTTGTTGATCTTCACCAGTTTATCTGTCGTCGAACGCACAAGCTCTGGATAGGTGCTATACATATCGGTTAGCTGCAAATATTCGCTCCGCAAGAAAGCATTATTTGTACTTGAAGATTCAAGATTATCTATGTTTACTCCATCAGATGGAAATTGCTCTAGATTAATATAGTTGAACTCAATCGTGTTCGCACGATCCAGCACTTTTTTACTAAAAGGATGTGTTGTCTCGTCCATGTTAACTGTTCCAATCACATACACATTGTCCGGCAGAGTCAAGCCACCATATATCGATTGGTCTTCCTCTCTTAATGACTCCGGGCCAATGAGCGCAGACGTCACGATTCGCTTCCCTTGCCATTCCTGGGTTTCCATCACACTCAGCAGATCACTGAAATAATACTCCACGCGAGCTAGGTTCATCTCATCCAGACAGATAAAATACGGCTTGTTCTTATTCTCTGGTTTAGATGCCTCTACTAACACTTCCGTTAGACGCCCAGGTCTAAACACACCCGAAAGATCCTTATACCCTAACAGATCCGATGGATCACTCCAGTCTGGTCTTACCGGGATCAAAGTGAATTGTCCGTTCGTCATCGTTGCTCCCAACGCTTCTGCAAAGAGCTTCACCAGCTTCGTCTTCCCTGTTCCTGATACCCCGGCTAGAATGACGAAAGGCTTGGTCTTGAGGGACAAATAGAAGTTCTCCATCAGACCCTCTGGGTAGAGAAAGCCTTTGTGGTGAATATATTGTTTGACTTGTTCCAGTTGCTCTCGCACATTAATAGTCACTGGAGTTAGCTCCTCCTCTGGAGTAGGTTCATCTTCCCTATTTTGCAGTACCATATCTACATACTGCTTGTAGTTAGACACGAGGTTCTCGAGGTCTTTTAGGAGTACGTCGTCGTCCGGAAGCGAGTCTCTGTCGTATTTGATATAAGCTACCGTTGAGACTTGGTAATCTTGTCCCAGGCCGCTTTTTTCCATGAGATAAATATTCTCGTCCTTATGTAGTCCGTCTAGTGGGATAAGGCTACGAATTTCTTGAGTATTTTGCTTGAGGTACTCGTATCCTCTGAGCTTGCCTTGCTTCAAGGGTTCGGTGACACCTTGGATGAACGTAAGATATACAGACTGCATCTCCTCGGAAAACAGGTATACGATGTACTCACCCTGCTGAGTTGTCTGCGTAATTCGCTTGTCCATGAGTGCGATCCAAGGGATCGTGGCCCAGTTCCCCTGCCCAACGGAACCTTGAACCTTGTATTGCTCATTTAAAGATAGTAGGTTCTTCAACTGGCTCGGTATAGAGTTTCTAACTAAGCTACCTAGCGGGTGCTGCGCGAACGGCTCCGTTTTCGCTTGAAGATACGTGTTCAGGATCTGAGATAAGGCATCGTGTAAGGAAAAAGAAGACTGCGTAGTTCTATTCAGTTCTAGCTTCCTATTGTAATTGTCTAGCTCTTGCATGGCGTATTCTTTAAGCTCCTTAAGTGTGTTTTCGTTGAACCAATCTGGATTGGAGAAGGTAATGGTTTGATTTGCAGGGTCGAATGTGAGAACAGAGGATAGGGCATCGATTGGTGTTTTTAGTAGAGATTTGGTTTGGCTTAAGGTGAATTCATTCCATCCCGAAGCTCGTTGCTCTGGTGGTGAATCTACTATGTTTCCTAGCTCGCTTTCGTCTTGGAAGTATTTCAGGAACTTTTGAGCTAGTTGATCCAATGGAGCTTGGAAGGATTGAGTTTCTTCATAGAATTCAATGATGGATAGGATAAGGACCATCTTGTATGATTTTTGTTTGGAGCGGAATATAGTTGAAAGTGATTCTGGTAGCATGATAACCTCCGTGAAATGACTAGGTACTTATAGTATAAAGAAATAAAAGCAGTTTCCACAATGAATCTACGGAAACTGCTTTTATCAGCTCTATTTTTCAGGAACAAGTCGAGTTCATTATCTTCAACAAGCTCTGAATTATCTCATCATCTATATAGTGTAGGTTATGTCCCGGGAACAACAACTTCTTCAAAGCGTGATATCCTCTCGCGTTTCGAATCCAAATGCTGAAGCCATAACTCAACAAGTTGATTTCCATCAATTAACTCTATATTAAGTCCACTTGCATAATTATATGCATTCGAGGTGAATTTCCCTGTTGTTACAACGTACCCTCCAATGGCTCCTTGTTTGACCATTTGTGAGTGAATAATGGCAATAGGATCGAAACTAACTGGATTCTGATCGTTGTAACACTTGACTTGTCCTAGGTATAATCCTTCATCTGTCTCCTCTTCTATATCAACACCATAATCACCAGAACCCTTTGTTACATAAGTACTCCCTCCCCGTACAGAGGCCATTATCTCAGCAGCAAATTGTTCAAACAAAAGTGGGTTCTCTGCTTTCTCTTCTTCAGGATCTCTTTTATATCTATGGTACAAACCAATACGTTTCTTTCATATCTGCATGTGTAGTAATTGCTTCAAGTGCATTATCTCGATAATTTTCAATGGTCTTTTTTTGGTTGGAATACATGTAAAAGAGAATTAGAATCAGCACGATTAATACGCTGACGACGATCATATTTACCACTCCTTTTGACTTCATCCTGTCCAGAACAGATCAAATTAAAACTCAGGCATGGTTCTACGGCAAATTTCCTTATCAGACTATTATAGATAAGACTTCTTAAATAGAGATGGAGAACTATTTATTCGCCTTTATTTTCATACAGACTGCTTGCACATAAACAACAAATTCTTGTTATAATACATGAACAGGAGGAATCATCATGCCATTATTTCAATATGGAACTCAGACCATTGAATACAAATTAAAGAGAAGCGACCGTCGTAAGACAGTGTCCATCTCTGTTAATCAAGAAGGTGTACAAGTGGTCGCTCCTAATACCGCTGAAGAACATGTCATTGAAAATATCTTACATCGTAAAGGGACCTGGCTACGCACTCAATTGTTAAATTTTGAAGAGATGAAGCAGAGCTCTCTCCAACGGAGGTTTGTTTCTGGTGAGAAGCTGCCGTATCTAGGAAGACAATATCGATTAAAGGTGATTAGAACCAATGATTTTACAGCACCAGAAATTAACTTCTATCAAGGTCAATTTCGAGCATACATTCATACTGATATACCAGAACACCAATATAGAGAAATCCTCATGCCACTCTATGTAGAGTGGGTTAAACATCGAGGAATGATCTTTACCAAAGATCGAGTAAGTAAATTCACAGATAAATTTCAACAATATCCCAATAAAATCATTATCAAGGATCAAGAACAACGTTGGGGAAGCTGTACTACTGCCGGCAATATGCTATTAAACTGGCGGATCTTCTTAGCACCTGCCTCAATTGTTGATTATGTACTTGTGCACGAACTGGTACATTTGAAGTATATGAATCATTCCAAGGAATATTGGGAAACCGTACGAATGCTGCTCCCTGATTATGAACAAAAGAAGGATTGGCTGCGTGTAAACGGATCAACACTAAATATATGAAAATGACCAGCAAACAGGTTGCTGGTCATTTTTATTATTTTTTGCCATATTGGGTTTCTGCGAGTGCTGTAAAATATCCTGTCAGCATCGAAGCATCACTCATATTCATCTTCTGTTTGAGCAGCTTTACCTTCAGATCTCCAGTCAATTGACGCTTAAAATCCGTCTTCGTCGTCCAGTCACTAATTGGTGTAACGCGCTCCTCAATAAACTGCTGTACATCAACGGCAATTTCTTTCAATTCATAATCCGCCCGCTGCTCACATACTTCATAGAGTTTGTTGTAGTAAGGCTCCTGCATATAAGTCAGACCGCTGTTTGTATTACCGTTTGCTTTCTCTATCATCTCATCACGGACCGCATCCAGCTTCTCTAACAGCTCGAAGATGGTCATCTGACGCTCTTTATAACGTGCCAGCAATTCCTCAACCTTCTGCTTCAAAGAAGTATAATAGACTTCATCCTCGCCAAGACGAACTGAGATTTCTTTCTTGATCGCATGCTCCATCTGAGCTGCTTTCGTTTCTGGGAGCGTATTCTTATCCAGCTCTTCTTTGAAAGATACATCCAAAATCGATACCGGATCTCTAGCATCAATACCAGCAGAACGCAAAAAGTCATGTACAATCTGCCTAACCTTCTCTCCGCAATCAGAGATGTCCATGCCATCATCAATGGAAAACCGGGATTTAGCTAACTGACGGATGACACCAAGACGCTTTAAGGCTGGTAGGAACCTTTCACCTTTAGGACTTGGCATCACCTTATCCATACTCTCCGCAAATCGTTTATAAGCAATATCAAAGTCCGCGCGTACATCTTCATCTACGAGTCTTAGAATACTTTCTTCCAGCTGATCCGGTTTCAGTCCATCAAAGAAACGCATTGTAGAGCGATGACGCTGCTCAAGTCTTGGTAATTCATTATCAATCGATTGTAATGCTCCCTGAACATCATTCGCGCTGAAGATCTCAAGAGCTTGATCTAAGAAACGGGACACTCCAAAATAATCTACAATAAGTCCATACGATTTATTCGCATCATATTTCCGGTTTGTTCTAGCAATCGCCTGCAGTAAGTTATGTTCTTTGAGAGGTTTATCCAAATACATCACTTGCTCAATTGGTGCATCGAAGCCAGTCAATAACTTATCACAGACGATTAACAACGCTAACTTATCCTCGGAAAATGGCTTCTTAAAACGCTCAATCAGCAGTTTTTCTTCGTCTTTCGAGATGTGATAGTTTCGTAATTCTTCCTCATCATTCTGTCCAGCTGAGAAAATTACTGCTGTTTCAAACTTTCCCATCGCATATTGATCGATCAGTTTCTTATATTCAACTGCAGCCGCGCGGGAGACAGCTACCACCTGACCTTTATAGCCATTGATTAATATACGAGATTCAAAGTGGCGAACGATATCAAGAGCAATTTCTTTCATTCGCTCTGGTGCAGTTAAGAGGAGCTGATCATTCACGTATTTCTTCTGTATCTTCTCTCTGGCATCATCGTCATACTCGAAGAAGGTGCGGGCAAATAACTCGTCCAATGTATCTCCCTTCATATGTAGGTTCGGAAGCCTGGATTCATAATGAATCGGAACCGTAGCCCCATCTTCAACTGCCTGCTCAATCGTATATTTATCGATGTAAGAGCCAAACTTTCCTGTCGTCGAGCGAGTTTTCTTATCTATCGGCGTACCGGTAAATCCAATAAAGGTTGCATTGGGCAATGCCTTACGCATGTTGAGGGCTAGTCCTTTATACTGTGAACGGTGGGATTCATCTGTCATGACGATAATTTGCTCAGATTCCGAGATGATAGGAAAGGCCTTCTCCTCATCACCTTGGAACTTTTGAATCAGCGTCATCACGGTTGTACCTGGACCTTTGGTAAGCTGGTGTTTCAGATCGGCAACTGAACTTGCTTGCGTAGGATTCGGAAATCCTGACTGCTGGAATGTCTTCGTAATTTGATCGTCCAAATCCTGACGATCTGTTACGATGACAAGCATCGGATTCTCTAACGCTGTCTGCCGACGCAGCTTCATCGCTAGATACACCATCGTTAATGATTTACCAGAACCTTGCGTATGCCACACCACGCCGCCGCGACAAGAAGGATTCTTTTCCTTCATGATTCGCTCTATCGTTTTATTGACTGCACGATACTGCTGATAACGAGCTAGTTTCTTTACCTTTCCATCAAAGACGATGAAGTTACGCATAAGATCCAGAACGGTATCCTTACGCAGCATCCCGGATACAAGTACATCCTGCGCCCGGTGACTTCCAATCTCCTCAAAAGTATAAGGATAAGGATCTTTCCATAGACCGTAGTGCTGTGGCTTAGCAAAGATCGTACCTACACGCGCACGATCCCGGCTCGTCACGATCAGCATCTGGTTATACCAGAACAACTTCTCATTTGTGTCCATATAACGTTCGAATTGCCGTACACCTTCAGGAAGCTGCTTGTCTACCTGAAGCTTTGGACTTTTACACTCAATAAGTACAAGTGGTAACCCATTAACGTATAGGATAAGATCAGGACGGATGGTTCCAGCTGCATTTTCAAAGACAATCTGATTGACCACGAGGTAATCGTTGTTCTCGACATTCTCATAATCAAAGAGCTGAACCGTCTGATTCTTCTTACCTGCCCCAACATCCTGCATTACGGATATTCCTTGTCCGAATAGCCAATCGAATATCGTATTATTTGCATGCCATACATCTTCCGCCTGCAAGGAAGTAAACTGCTTTACTACCCGATCTACATTGTATTCGTCAATCCAAGGATTGAGCTTGCGAATTGCATCTGCAAATCTTTGTTCCAAGACGACGCTTGCTCTTGAAGAGCGATCGTTCTCCAATTTAGAACCTTCCATATAGGTATAGCCGTAATTTACTAACTGTTCAGTAAAGGGTTGTTCTACCTCGGTATATTCCAAAGGGTTCATTTTCGTTCACCTCCCGGTTGCGAGCAACGGCTTACACCGTCACTCGTATTTGTCCTGTTAGTAACTGCTGCATTAAACCTTTTTTGAGTTCGAGGTATTTTTCTTTCTCTTGCTCGTAGCTTTCTATCTGTTTATCAACGGATAAAAGGATAGAGGCGATTTTTTGTTGTTCGCTCAGGTTTGGGATAGGGACTGAAAACTTCACAAAATCCTTCACGTTGATATGTTTTATTGTCGAACCTACAAATATATTAGAAAGCCACTTCATTCCTATATCAGAATTTAAATAATATGCTAAATAATTTGGGTCAACAATTGATTCATTAAGTCTAGTTATAATCAGTGCATGACAATAAACTCCATCAAATTGTTCTGTTACTACAGCAGTTGAACCAATATGACCGGATTGAACCGTTAACAAATCGTTTGATTTTACTTTGGCTCTAGTATATTTTTCTGTAAATTCCGAATTAATGTATACGGTTTTAGTTAAATCCAATCTATTCTTCCGTATATTGTTACTTTGTAGATATAAAACACCGTCGGATTTCTCAGTGTAGAACGGAGTTGCGGTACCTACAAATCCATTTGAACAAAAGACACTAACCTCATTTATTGCCTTAACTTCCCACTCAACTGGTATCTCCCCAAGCTTCGTCTGCTTAAATTCGGTATGTCCAATGCCTTTTGTCAGGAGTTGCTGCATTAAACCTTTTTTAAGCTCTTTTGTTTTTTCTATCAGTTGTTCTGTGTTCTCAATCTGCTCATCAACTGTCGAAAGAATCTCGGCGATTTTTTGTTGTTCTTTTAATGAAGGTAATCCAATCTTTAATCCTTTAATTTCAGATACTGCTACCATATTTTTTATCGTTGATCCATGTGTCATATCCAACATTCTTGATTGAACATCCTCTGACATCAATAAAAAATATAAAAAAGTATGGTCAGCTAGGTTTTTCTCTGGTCGAAATCTTAAAAGCGCTTGATTCATTACACCACGTTTTATTCTTTTAGGTACAATTGATACTTTCCCTACTGTCCCTGAACAACTTATAAGGATGTCTTCTGGTAAAACTTCAAAGCCACTAAGTTCATCAAATTTCTCACTTGTAATAAAGTATCTAATATTATTAAATCGATTGTATATAACGTGTTGCTGTTCGTACACTGCAAATCCATCTGCAACAAAAAATTCTTTCTTCAATGCTCCACCAAATGGACCTCGTTTAACCCCAGATCCACCTTTTTGCATAACATCTTGTAACTCCCTTAATTCCCACTCGACCGGTATCTCCCCAAGCTCCGTCATTTTATATCCATCACGAGCCTGCTTCATCACACTTCACCCAACCCTAGTTCACGAAGATAACCATTTAATTTCATTTTTATATCCGCTCGTTTACTTTCCAGCTCAGAAATGTCCATAATTACCGATTCCAGATCCACTTTCTCTTCTTCTTCAGACTTATCAATGTATCGAGTAATATTTAGGTTATAGTCATTGTTCTTAATCTCATCCAATGAAACTACGCGAGCATACTTTTCAACATCTTCATAAGCATCAAAAGCTGCCACGATGTTCTTAATGTCATCTTCTCGAAGTGTGTTCTGGTTCTTACCTTCTTGATATTCACCTTCCGCCGCAATGAACAATACATTGCCTTTACGATCAACAGACTTATTGCGATTGAAGATAAGAACACAAGCAGGGATTCCTGTCCCATAGAACAGATTAGAAGGTAATCCAACAACCGCTTCTAAGAGGTCAGCCTCAACCAATCCTTGACGAATCTTACCTTCTGCCCCTCCACGGAATAGTACACCATGCGGCATAACAACCCCGCACTTTCCATCGGCTTTAAGAGAAGCCACCATATGCTGGATGAAGGCATAGTCTCCCGCATTTTTTGGTGGTATACCATACTGGAAGCGACCATATGGATCATGCTCGGCTTCCTCACGTCCCCACTCTTTTAGGGAAAATGGAGGATTGGCAATAACACGATCGAACAACATAATTTCTCCATCTTCTACGAGCTTAGGCTTACGAATGGTGTCGCCTTTCTCAATGCGATGATCCGGTAAATTATGCAGTAGCAAATTCATCTTGCCGATCGCCCATGTACCCAAGTTCTTTTCTTGACCGAACAAAGATAAAGATTGCGGATTACCGTCATGCTCCCTTACATAATCAACCGATTGAATTAGCATACCACCCGAACCACAAGTCGGATCATATACACGCATGCCTTCCTCAGGCTTAATAAGCTTAACGATTAACTCAACAACTTTGGATGGCGTATAGAACTCTCCGCCTTTCTTCCCTGCATCATCAGCGAACATCTTAATCAAGTATTCGTATGCTCGACCGAGCATATCGGGTTCAGATAAATTTGCATTTCTTAGATCTAATAAGGAAAAATGCTGAAGCAATCGCAGTAATACACTATCTGTCAGCACTTCTTTACGGTTAAAGTCAATTGGTGTTAGGACACCTTCAAGTGTTTGGTTTTCATTTTCAAGTGCTTCAAATGCTACGTTGATTGCTGATCCAATATCGTTAGCATGCTTACGAATCTCTTCCCAACGCGCAGCAGCAGGCACGAAGAATTGGTATTGATCCGGATCATCTGACAAGAGTTGCCCAATCTCTTCCCCATGTTCTTGTACCAACTCTTGCTTCTGCTCTTCAAATACATCACTCAAACGCTTTAAGAATAACAATCCAAAAATATAATTCTTATAATCGCTTGAGTCCACAGACCCACGCAAAATGTCTGCAGATTTCCATAAGTGAGGTTCTAATTCTTGTAAAGTTAACTGACTCATTATTATGTCTTTCCCCCTGTGTTATCCTATAAAAGGCTGTTCTGACTTTTAATAATCATATTTATTACTTTAATTTTATTAAATCTAATTACATAGCCTAGTGCAATCGTAGCATGAAAAAACTAATAATTCGACAGAAATCTCACTCATTCAAGCATCCATATTAGACATTTTTATACTATTTATAAGTTCCAGCTACTTTACCTGGTATCAGAAAATATCTATTGAAATGCACTCTCCAGCACTTCATTCTCTATCTCCAGCTTCCGAGAGGATACAATAATCGAAGAAGCAAGCTCCTGCTTCTCCGATAGAATCCGATGAACAATCTCTTCCACTGTCCCCGAAGAAAGAAAATTTTGCTCAGCTGTTACGATTGGATAGTAAACCTGGACTGGCTTATTCTGACCAATACGATACACGCGATCTGTTGCCTGATTCTCAACCGCAGGATTCCACCACCGTGTATAGTGAATGACATGGTTTGCCGCAGTAATTGTTAGCCCTGTACCCGCTGCCTTTGGTGACAAGATCATCACATCAAATCCAGCTTTCTCATTAAACTGATTTACTACTTCTTGTCTACGATTAGTTACCCCATTAATAATAAAAGGATCAATCTGAAACTCTTCACGTACTGCATCTCGGATAATCTCTTGCATAAGACGAAGCTCGGTAAAAATAAGTGCTTTTTCACCTTTACTTTGTATTTCTCTAAGTAATTTCATCGTTTGTGCGAGCTTAGGTACAGCACCTACGGGTAATGACTTCAAAGTTGGAACCAGAAGAGCCGGATGAGAACAAAGCTCTCTCAATTGTTGAATGGCTTGCAAACCAGATAATGATTTGGACTGAACTTGAGAAATAATAGATGAATACAGCTGTTTTTGTTCCGTACCAAGTGATACGGGTAGTTCAATTAAGCTCTTGGACGGCAATTGACCACTAAGTTCTTCTGACTTTGTTCTACGTTTGTACACCATATTAATTCGAGCCAGCAGTCTTTGCTCCGTCTCCCGGTCTCTTTCCTCAGCTTCTAATTTATCCATGAATTCCTTCTTGAACTCGCTCAGACTCCCAAGCAGCCCGGGTTGCACATAATCCATAATAGACCAAAGTTCGCTCAATCCGTTCTCTACAGGTGTTCCTGTCATGGCCAGTCTAAACTTTACGTTCATTGCTTTGATGACTTTGCTTGCAGCTGTCGTTGGATTTTTAATGGCTTGTGCTTCGTCACAAACTAATGCCTGCCATGCTACTTGTCCGAAGACAAGCTGGTCTCTCACCAGTGTCTGGTAGGTAGTTAGAGTAATCGGTTGCTGTTGTAATCTCTCTGGATCCTTCAAGCGTTGAACTCCAGTATGTATATAAATCATACTAGCCAGTGGACTAGCAAATTTATGTACTTCAGCGACCCAGTTATCTATAAGAGACTTGGGCACCACGATGAGCGTAGGTGTAAGTTTATTTTGCTCATGTAAATAACTTAGGAATGACACAACTTGAATCGTTTTTCCAAGCCCCATATCGTCAGCTAAGAGTCCGCCCAATTTACGATAGTGGAGAGATTTCATCCACACAAATCCGTCTTGTTGGAATGGTTTTAATTGCGCGTTAAAGTAAGTAGGAGGAGCAGGATCTAAAATCCCTTGATCCATCATTTCCTGGTGTGCAGCCAAAATCGGCTGATTATATTCGAGTTGTGTTATATTTTCAAAAATCTCTAGTACGTAAGGAAGTTTGGTAACATCCACTTCAGGTTTATCACCCAGCGCCTGATGGAAACGACCCACTGCTTCCTCAAACTTTTCCACATCATGTGGGACCTTAATCCAATTTCCATCCAGCTCAATGAATTCGGCACCAGCTTCTCTAGCGTTATTAATTAAATCCTTAAACTGCTCTGTAGAAAAATTGCTATTGGTTTCTCCCTCGGAATCAACTAATGAGACACCAGCATTCAGTTCAAACCATCCTCGTCCTTTTTCTTCTGCATGAACATAAGGTTGTGCCTTATACACTCTTATACCTAGAGATCTAACTCGCTCCCCAAACAGGGATAAATCCAGCTCTCCGAGCTCTGGTAGAAAGGCTTCCGGGTTCTCGGCAAAACGAGGGATATCCTGTCCTCGGATAGGTGCCCTATTTTTTACTACCTTAGCTTGCTGAACTACATCCGTCGAGACAAAAATCTTCCCTGTTTCTGAATCGCTATAATAGGTAGAGTTATTTCCAGCCATCTCATCAAGCAGCTTATCAGGCACTTCATCACTGGATAGATATTTAGGAATAATCTCTATTTCGCTTCCATCGTAGCTAACATCAAGATCTAGCCCATCGGCAAATTTGTAATTTTGTTTCTGTAAATAATCATCTACAGGAATACCAAGCTGTCTAGCCTGAGACTGGACTTTGGCTACGTATGCAAAGACCTGCTCCTTATCCATGACATCAGGTGTTTCCTCGGAGATTAATCTATGAAGTTGATATTGTTCCAATGCCATTAGAATATATGAGCGATCGGGAAGCTGTATCCACGGTCCAATCTGACGAGATGATTTCTCTATATGCCTCCAAGCTGGCAGATGTTTTTCAAGCTTAAACTGAAAACGGGGACTGCCTACGAATCCTTCGTGACCGAGAAACAGCTCAAGCTGAACAGGCTCCGGTACACCAAGTGTTTCTCTGATTTCTGAAGGGGCCTCGACAAGCAATTCATAAGGAAGTAAATATCTATTGTCTGACTCCTGCAGTAATTCTTCGTACCACATGGACTCAATGAGCTCCAGAAGCTCTACATTCGGCTGTTGTCTTATTTCGGCTACTGACATACGAAGTGGGGGAGAGACTATCGTCTGCCCCCCATCACGGAAAAGTTGAATACTAAGTCCCTGCGGCACTTTACCCAATTGCCACGTAATTGCATTATATTCAGGTTCTTTGGTTCTCTTTTTAAGTTTACTCCAAAAACTCATGGTCCTTTATTCCTTTCTGTGTAGCTGTAATTCCCACTCAGATAGTTTTGCATATATCTGGTAAATCTATCCATCCACATTCCCTTTGGAGTATGATGAAGCTTAATTATAAATAAAGGTTCTCCATTAAAAGTCTCATATCTTTCTTTCAATAATGACTCCCTATCTGATGTACCTTTTCTCATATATTCATAACTAGTAGTTCGTGGTAGAATGAAACGCTCAAACCCTGTCTTATAATAGAAATAAACCGCCTTTCCATTTTCGCCAAATTCCACAACTACGAAGTTCTCAAAATATAGAAAAATCACTTTCGGATCATTGGTTCTTTTTAGAGTTTTCACATTATCCATTACTCGTAAATAACGTTTCCAATATTCAAATCTCTCAGTATCGAAATAGTCTTCAAGCTCAGCTTCCACTAGCCATTTATTTACCTCTTCACGTGCTTGTTCCGATAAAAACCGCCAATCTTCATCCCGTTCTCTAGGATCATGAAGTCGCTTAATCGCCTGATCCATGATCTGAAAATGAAACTGTTCAAAAGTTCGACCTTCCAGATAAATCTTCATGAGTTCTTGATATTGTTCAATTGGGTACTTTTCAAACATGCGGGTAATATATTCAATAGTATTTTGTTCTAAGAAATCCTCTCGACTGAGACCCTCTTTTAATCTCTCATAGACCAAAAAATCTTCTAAAGGTGTCTCTGGTTTGATCTTCATCTTCTTCAAAAACTCAGCTATCTTAGGATCTTTATGAATCATAACCTGTAATAGCCCTTGAGCAATTCCTGCCTTATGCATAAAAGCCGGGATAAGCAATTCCTTTAGTTCAGCATCTGTATAATCCGAGTATATAAATGAAATACCCTCATCTTTAAGTAGAAACCTTCTTAGTAAGTCCTCGGTATAAATATGTTTGTAATCTCTCTGGAACTTCTCCCAAATCATATTTGCATTGCCAGGAGTATAACCGTAGGCCAATACCATATTAATCTTTTTCTCTACATCACTTGATTCATTGGTATACGGATAACTATAGGTCAGAACCGAATAGTCTCTCCCTCTAAAAAACTCTGATGCCATTTGTTCCAGACGATCCTCAGATGTACTCCGAATCAGTTCCAGAATTTTTGGAAGCCGTAGATAGCTAATCTGTGAAGCAGTCAGCATATCCACGTCACGATATTTCTCTTCCACCTTTTTTCTTACCGCAGACAATTTGCTCGGTGTAAATGCAAAATGAAAAATATATGATTTATCCTCCATCTTCTTCCACCATTAATCCTTGTAGTTTTTCAAGTAACTGTTCGTCTTTTAATCGGAATTTGAACTCAACACGACGTGATTTATCTTGATCCATCTTCCCGTTCTTATCTAGGATAGGCACACTGAAGGAACGCCCATTCGCCGTAATGACAGCCTTGAGATCCTCTTGATATGGGAACTTAGGAAAGGTCGGTGCAAAAACTTCTTCTACAACGGACAAAGCCCGATCTTGAGAAAGCTTCAAATTATATAGATATCCCCCGTCACTATCGGTATGTCCTTCTACTATAATTTGAGCAATCTCATCCCGGAATTGGTCAGATAATAAAATTTCAATGTATTTGGGTATAAACATTTCAAGGTATTCTGTTCCTTTAACAGAAACAGTACTGCTGTCTTTATTAAAAAATACGCCTCCAGAGAAGCGAATAGCTCCTGTCTGCTGATCAATTTGCAAATCTAAATTAGAATCCTGAAAAGCAAGCATCAATTCTTCGATAATTTTCGACTTAACTCCAACTACCTCTTCAATCAACTGGTTATTCTGGGCAATGACTTCTTCCTTCTGCTTAAGTGCTTCCGCAGCTTCATCCATGGCTTGTTGTTGCTGCTCATAGGCATTTTGCGTGTCATACATTGTAATCATAATCACAAGTGCAAAAATGATTAATAATGCCGACATTAAGTCTGTGTAGGAGATCCAGGAACTTTCCTTTTCTTCTCCTACACCGTTACTACCCTTTGCTCCCCGTATTCCTCGTGCCACTTGATATCCCCCTCACTTAAACGGTTGTAGCACGCTTGGCTTGATTATTTATTTCTATTACAGACTGCTTGAGCTCTTGAATTACATCTGGCATATCAACTAATCCGTCTCTCATGGAATCCACACCTTTTGCTAGAAGATTCACAGACGTAGTAAGCTCTTCATCAAACTTCTCGAACGTTCTCATAATTCCGCGATGCATGTCATCTGTAAATTGACTCATTGAAGTACTCAGCTGCTTACTTAACTTGTCCATAGTCTCTTTATTTTCGGACCAGAGCGAACCTAAATACTCTACGCGCTCGTCCATATCTTCCACTTGCTCCGCTAAATTCGTTTGGATACGTTCAACGAGTTGATCGAAGACCCTACGATCTTTCTCTGCTTGCTGTAACATATCTCCCATTTTTTCCTGCAGATCATTATATTGAACGGCATTGTTCTCAAAATGAATCAGGAGCTTACCAAGCTCTTCACTAGAACTTTGGGTATGACTTGCTTGTTCTGATAAGGAAACTGCTAACTGTTCCTGGCTCAATGTCATTTCTGATATTCGTTCCAAGTTTTGACCCAATAACTCTTGTACGACTACTTGCTTCTCTGTCTGATCCACAATAGATACTACATTGGTTTGAAGTTTTGATATATGTTCGTCAAAGTGTGCGTTAAACACATTTCTTTCTTCAATTATTTTTCCTAATAAGCTACTAGTAGCAGATTGCAGCTCACTATTCGTAGATGTTGTATCATTTAGTTGAGCAACCGTTCCCTCAAGTACTTTCTGATAATTTGTTATATTATCCGTATAGTTATGTATCTCTTGGGTAAGGACTGTCGTTTTATCGACCATTTCCGATTGGTTCTTGGCAGCCTCCTGCATAGAATCTACCAAGCCCGTCATTTCTTCATGGACTTTCTTCTGCCACTCTACCGTTGCCTCCAATGCTTCTCCTAACTGCTTCATATGTTCTCCAGTAAGATCATTTAATGAATTCATGACCTCTGAGGTGAGCTGTTTTACGCCATCCATCTGATTTACAGAAGCACTTGTGATTAACTCATTCATCAGTTCTTGCGTTTTTTCCATAGGAGGCAGCAACGATTGGTTCAGACTTTGGTTAAAACCATTTATCATTTGCGGAATCATCTGCTCTGACATAAATACTTGGAAGTCATTCATTTGATTCTTTTGGTTTTCTAGCATTTGTACTAGAAATGTATTTTGATCCTGAGTTGGGAACGCTTCATCAAACGAATCCCTTATTCTGAAGTACGCATGTTGTAGTCTTGGAAGGAAAAGTTTCTTATCTAGGGATTGCCATGTGATCGAAGCGAATATCCCGAAAATTGACGAAGCAAACTTTGATTGCATACCACTCAAAAGGGAACTTACCCCTGCTCTCATGTTTTCAGAATTCGCATTGAGATCTAGCGATCCGACTCCAACGGCAAGACTCGCAAATGTCCCAAGAATACCAATCGATAGGAACATGCCAGGAATGAGTTCAACGAACTTTCGATTTCCATATTTATGGACTAGTTCTTCCTCTACGAAGAAATCGTAAACGTCAGGAACGAGTTTTAAGCTTACTCCTTGGCTCATATACTTTTGATGGAATGATTTCCAAGCAGGTACAACATAATTCTTCACATATTTACTTTCCTGATTTAGGATCCAGTCATTCATCTGGTTAAAACGTTCCGTTATATCATCTACTTTTTGTATTTCAATCAATTTTTGCTGAATCATTTCAGATTCGTGTAGAACCTCTTTGTTCTGCTTAAACCTACGGATAAGTTGATAGATTCCAAGAATCAAAATTGCTCCAACGCAGACGATAATTACGAAAATTGAAGATACACTCACTGTTAATCCCCCGAATTTATAATTATTTGAAAAAGAACCCTATCGGGTCCTGCTATAACGGATTTGAAGCTATTTTGCGGTCTAAGAGTCCGATTTACGTTCGAAGTAATGAAGCAGTCTGTACTCGCAAATTTCTTTCGTCCACTTATATACCAACTCTCGATCTGCTTCTTTAATCTGAAATCCTACCCTGAACTGATCATTCGAGTAGATCACTTGCTTATTAGATGACTTTGACCAGTGGGTCATTGGCATTCTGCTAATTAATTGAGCGGTACGATCAAGTGGGGCATCCCACAGTTTTTGCGTCTCTGAATCGGAGAAATCGACAGACTTTCTTGTCTCGTCACCCATATAGAAATCATAGAAGAACGGCACCGCTTCGTCCGCGGTGATAGGCTCCATCCAATTCTCCGATCCACGTTCAAGCATCACAAGCAGCAGCGTCATTTTATAGCTTTTGCGTAAAATCGTATTATCCACCTCTTGAAACCACTTTAAATATCGTTTAGCCACACTGGCTTCTTCTTTGTCTAGTTCATTTGCTAAGAATAAGAAGTTGATATATGAATCAAAAAGTGACCGGTACTCCTGACTGACTATAGATCCTTGCTCATGAAGCTCAATATAATTAGGTCGTCTACCTAGTTTCTTTTTCAATTCTCGATAAGCTATCACGGCATTCTCTTTACGTTTACCGGAACCAATTAACTTCTTCTCAACTGCTATCGCTTCTTCTAACTGCTTAACGAAGCGTTCAATCGATTTGGGTCCAACTCCTGGAATATTATCTTGCAGAAGCGAAAGGTTCTCAGGAAGTTCTTGGAGCATAGTAACCTTCAGCTCATTAAATAAATACTCCAAAATGGCCTGGTTACCCTTAAGATTTAATTCGGACATTGACATTCCCGCCATAGAAGCAGGGAAAACAAGTTCTTTATTCAAAAACGATTTCCTGATTTCGATTCTATCGATTACATCATTCTGGGTTTTGATTGTTGTGTTGTCTTGTTCCATAGTCTCAGTAGACTCTACAGTGTCTACTTTTCTAGTCTCATCTTCAGAAATACGCACTTCTGGCATGATAGTTTCCTCGATAGAAGCAGCTATCTCTTCCTTAGAAACATTCATATCTTCGTTATTTATAGGAATGCTAACTGGCTTTTTGTTCAATAAAAACCAGGCAGGGGAACGCTTTGTAGACTGGCTCCCATTCTTCGCAAATTTAAAAAATGCTCCGAGCACTTTAAGTCCAAACAATTCTTCTTTGAGCTCCCAGCCGCCAACAATCCATAGCGCTCCTCCACTCGCCCTTTTGTCTAAAATGTTATGTCCTTTGGAAGATAGGTACTCTCCAATTTCCATATCCGATTTTTCTTGATTGCCAGTTTCTAAGACCTCAATTGAAGTAGTCTGCTGAATATCAGCAGCAGGATTTTCAGCCCTTTCTGTTTGTTCAAACTTATTGCGATTATTCATCTCTGCTATTTGGGCAATGGATTCATGCAATTGTTGAAACTGCTTATTCATTGTTGGGAGAATTTTAGATTCAAATTGAGCGCTAAGCAATTGTTCGATTTGCTCCCCCATATCTACCGAATGATCTTTTTTGGGTATATCTTCATCTTTGATAGGCCTCGGCATCAGGTAATCCGGAAGTTCAATTTCCAACGGACCATAAGCTTCCGCATACCATAATGCTAAAGTGAAAATATGTCTGTGTGCTGACAAAGCCAAATCTATCTGAATGGGTTTTAAATCATGTGCAGCCATATTACCGTTCTTACGCAGCCAGTCAAAGCTGTCCTTCAGTTCATCCGAAATGACATTTCTTCGTGATAGAAGATGAACTCGTTCACTTGGTTTTATTGAATACACAGGCTCCACTTTCTCCATTTTTGAAACGATAGTTGCGAGTTCTTCGCTAAATAACCTTCCTTGAGTCAAGGTTGTGCGTGGATTCGTCCATATATCTGCTTCAGCTTGAATAGCTAAAGTAGACAAGCCTTCATTCACTTCACCCAAGAATTTAAAAATCGACATGTTACCTTAACTTCCTCCATTCACTTCCCTGTATAATAAGTCCCTATTCCTCACCAGCTAGGAGCCACGCTCTTTTTAAAGGAATTTCTGCCTTTATATCTGCATCCAATGAGTCGTATGTTTCTAGTAGCTCATTGATAATCGCCTTCTGATCCCACAATCTCACATTAAAAAACTGTGCTGCAATTTCTTTATCAACAGAGCTTTTGAAGCCGCCCCAAGATACTAGTAATCCATGACTTGCTTTGTGGTTATGCATGGTTCCAATCAATTGATCTAAGGTTGGTCTGTCTACTGGAGTATCAGATGTCTTCACTTGCACACAAATTTTTGGAGTACCAAAGCCTAGATTTCCTGGAGCAGCTAAAATATCTACACCTTTGTCCGGCCCTTCTGGACTTATATAGGTGGTGAAGCCTTTTGCCCTAAGAACGGCATCAATAATTCTAGCCATACCGTGTCCCTTAAATTTACGAATAATATATTTAGCAATGGCATCATTCGCATATTCTTCGAGATCAAACATATTCTCGGTAGCTTCTTGCGGATCTTGGCTAGGAATATTGATTTGAACTTTTGAACCGCTGGTCATCCAGTTATTCTTATGCATCGCTTTAATTCTTTCTTCTGCATCGTTTCTTGATATCCGGCAGACTGTCATAAAGGCTCCGAGTGAATATAGCAGATCTTGGTCAAAATTAGTTCTTGGGATATCTGTGGCAAACCAATTCACTTTTCGGCTGTGATAATAAGGGTTGCTATGATCCGGGTGGAACTCATAGTCTCCCATAATCTCACCGATATGGATTGCAGATTTGAGTTTGCTAGGTAAAATAACCCAGTCCCCTTTTTTCATCTCGCTTACAATCGGCATTATTTGACTTGCCCAGTTCCTAGCTCTGGCTAGCTTCTCTGCTTCATAATCATTCATTAGATATTCGATTAGATCAGATCTTTCTCCAAAACCTCTTAGATCAATATTTAATTCATCCCAAGTTAAATAGATTCTTTGATCACTAAGAAACTTGGACTCGTACTCACCAGAACGTCCGGCACGAAATAGCCACAACGCCAATCTAATATCCCCCTAAATAATTGATTTGAATTTGTTAGTAAGGATTCTTGTATCAAGAAATATTTATGAAGGGGAAGCAGTCTTTGCTCCTTTTACATGCTGCTCTCGCAGAAATGGATCTGTAATGTTCAGATCTCTCAGTTTCCCTACTATTTCTATAATCTCAGTCTCAGAAAGCAATGGGTTCTTTCCTTCCATTTTCAATCTATTAATCTTCCTCTGGATAAACTCCGAAAGCTCTACGTCATATATAATCAGTTCATTGGACTGGATCTTCCTCAGCTCCGGATCGACATTAAATCTGCAACGCATCGTAAATGAAATCATCGAAACATAGGGAACCTTAAAGTCTGGAATATGTGCTTGTATCGCTTTAATATGCCCATAGTTCTGTCTTAGTGGGTTGTAAAGCTTGTATCGATTGCTGACGCCCCATTCCCTGTCTTCCTTCTTTCCTTTGATCTCTCCGTTATAATTCTTCGTTTCAATCACGAATATAGCATACGGAGACACGACAACATGATCGATCTGAGAGTATCCTGAGCGTGACTTGGGATTCACGAGCATTAAGTCGCTGATATAACTACATTCCTTTGGAAGCTGATCCAGCTGAATATTGATCTTGTGCTCACCAAGCTCACCTATACGTGTGGGAGCTACTTTCGGCTTTGTTTTTACTGATGTACTCTTATTTTCCTTCTTAACTTCCTTGTTTACTGTCTTCTTAACTTCTTGCTTCTTCTCGCTCTTAAACCAGCCTAATATCTGTTTGAGAATCTTCTTCTCCTCCTCAGCTCGTGTACAACCGATTCCACTTCTCCAGCCGCTCCCTCATCACTTCCCGGTAGCTCACCGGCTCCAGGATCTCGGCATCTGGACCATACTGGCTCAGCCAGTTTAGGAACTCTCGATCGTGATTTAGCGTCACCTCAAATAAGAGACTTCCATCCTTCATGTCTTTCATCTTCGGACTGACAAATAACTCTTCTTCCTTTATGTATCTAGCTACATCGGCCGAGAACTTCACTTTGAAATGAATCTGCTGCTCTCCGCGCTCGATGGACCATGTATTCTTCATATAACTTTTTAGATTGAAATCCCTGCGGTCGAAGTGTGTCTCTGTCATCTGCATGGAGCGAAAACGGCTTAACCGAAATGTACGGATCTCCTCCGCCTGATGACAATATCCAATGAGATAAAAGCGCTGTTCCCGTGGGACCAGATAATACGGAGCAATCTCACGTTCTGTCAGCTCGTTTCGGCTCTGAGTGTGGTATTGCACCTTGATCCTTTTTTCCTCCAGAATCGCCTGAATGACCTGCAGCAAATAATTCGGAGAATTCTCTCTATACGCAGGTGACCCCATCTGGATGATATCCGTGACATTCTGGAGCAGCTCTGCATCTTTTCGTTTCTTCCGATAATGGGAGGACATCACTTTGTCGTAAGCACTGTCGAATCCCGGCGGCAGGTTGGTCTGATCTACGAACGAAGGAAGCATCCTGAATACAAGCTCCTCTTCATCGGTCCAATTAAATGGAAACATTGCGAAATTGCCCGTAAAAGCATATCCCTTCCCATACCCGATATTCGTAATAGGGACCAGTGTATCTAGTGCCCGCAAATCCCGGTATATGGTCCGTTCGTTCGACTCGCATTTCTCAGCCAGCTCTGGTGCCGTAATACCCGGCCTGGCCTGAATCGCATGTATAATCTTAAACCAGCGAAAAAACTTGTCAGACATAGAACCATACTCCCAGCCATTATAGATTTATTCAAACCACATAATCCAAAAGATTCATTTATAGTTCATACTTCAGAACCACACTCACTATTATATAGAACAATATGGAAATATGTCATATATTTTTGCAATTAAATGAAAAAAAAGGATGAATTTTTGGTGTATATCCTAAGTTTCTTCCATTCATCCCTTCGTTATTATGAAAAAGATTACCCTCTAGGAGGTTGAACTTGTCGACTTTCTTCTCCGGATGGTCGGCTTGATCTCTTGTCAGCGTCCATTTCGTTCCTGGTTATGTCTTTTTCTTTCGTTCAACATCATGATCAGATAGCTAAGGACAATGACTGCCATAAGAATATCTATGAACAGCTTATAGTACTCCAAGCTGAAATCCAGGATCAAAAACAGGGAATTCAGACCCGTATACCCGACTAATAATAAAGAAAAAGCCATATTTAATGGATTTACGATAATCTGATTCCACCTCTCACTTCGTCCTCTCCCTTCCTTGAAAAATAATAAGATATTAATCAGTAAACACACGATAATCGTTATATTGGCTGAAATAAATGGTACCTCTTGCATAATCATCTCTCTCCTCTTCAATCCATTAATTTCTGCCCATTATGGCATGACCATGTGGCATAGTTCTGTCAGCAAACAAGTGTTCTTTTTATAAAAATAAAAAAACAGAGCTTGAGGCTCCGCTTCATTCTATAACTGGTTTTCAACTTTGTTTGATATTGAACCGTTTTGCGCGAACATATATTCTCTGACAGAATACGGACATTTCCTTCTGCTATACTCGTGCACATCATAGAAGGAGGCGTAGTCCAGCATGGTAAATTACATCGTATTGGATCTCGAGTTCATGTGCCTAAGGGGACGAAGCGGAGGGGATATTATTGAAATCGGTGCAATCAAGATGACAACAAACGAAGCCAACCAAGGTATAATCATGACGGACCTCTTTCATTCGTACGTTAAGCCTGAGCGCAACCCAAAGGTCAACGCTATGACCACGGCACTGACCGGAATAACACAGGAGGATGTTGACGGAGCGTCTGGATTTAAAGATATACTGTCTGCCTTCACGAATTGGATAGGAGATGAGCCATATTATTTCATTGCATGGGGGCCTGATGATAAGTATCAGCTGGTAAGACACTGTCGTGAACGTGACCTTTCCTTGTCCTGGCTCATGAACTATAACGACTTACAGCTGCAGTTTACGATGCTGCACGGGGAGAACTCAGGTAACCGTTTTGGACTAAAGCGAGCGCTCGAGCATTTGAACCTAGTCTTCATGGGACGTCCTCACCAAGCATTAGATGATGCCCTTAACACGGGAAGAATCTTTGCTCATGTCTATCCTAAGCTGACTCTTACAAACAATAATGCAGCGGAGGAACCTCTATATACGAGTGAACTTGTTTATTCATCTGGCAGCGGAGAAGAGAAGAATATGCCTTTCAGTGATCTCGCAAACATGTTGGGAATGGTCCTGTAGGATCATTCCTACTATTTATTTTAGATAATAATGATTGAATTAATTGGCTCTCGCCTAATTCCGAATTTAACGATTTTACTTCATACACAAAAGATTTTGTTTGGTTTATAATCTCACCTCTAAAGTCAGCAAAAGGGATTTCTATGTCCCTCCATCGAGGATATTCGAATCTTTTCTCATCTATAAAAAGGATATACTCGCTGTTATGCAGTGTATCCTTCGCAGCACTGATTTGAACCTGGTTATCTTTCATTCTGAATTCTAACCAGCTGTCTAATGTACCTGCCTCTCTAAAGGCAGCATAGCCAAATTCATATAGCCCCTCTAAAGCAGTTAAATAAAGTTCAAACCAAGCAGTCAGCATCTCATGTCCCATTTCACCATCTCTTAGTTCTCTATCATGATAAAATCCTTCTATTTCAATACCAATTCGGATCGAAAAAAATCCAAATATATCCGCATATTCATCGTCAAACTCTTTGCTACTAACCTTCTTAAGTTCATCCATATCATCAACTATTCTATAATAGATTTTAAACATATAATTTACTCTCCTTTATCCGATATCTCTATGCATCTTGAGCCGCAGCTTTTTTAATCAGATAGATTCCTGACCCTTAAGAAAAATGCAAGAAAAAAGCCCTGATTTCTCAGGGCACATGGTATAATATGGGTTGTACGATACGCCTAGGTGGGCGGGTCTTCCTCCGGAAAGGAGGTGAGGCTCATGCACTTCTCTTTTGCCGATATGTTACTGTTCGCTGGCTTTATCATAGCGCTACTGACATACATCGATTCAAAAAAGAAGTGACCCCTTAGGTTTGGCAACCGGGTCACTTCTTCGCGATATAACACACATGGAGGAGTGCCCACCAAGCTATTGTGCTGAGGACGGACCGCCATCCGTCCTTATTTCTATTGTTATGATAACATAATTGGATTATACAGGCAATTTTGAATCAGAGATCGTGATTCCAGCAACATTTTAAAAATACATTAAAATGATCCGTACTTTAATCATCGTATCCTCACTGGATAGCACTTTGAATTGCTTCTAGATCAATATCATTCGTAATTTCATATTTCTTAGTTTTGTTACCCTTTAAACTGGAGTCATAAATTGAGACATAATTCTCACTATAAAGATCAATCTGATATTCGGGGTTGTTATTAAGTTCTAGTATGAATGTATGGAGTTCTGAGTCTGAATCTGGAGTGAAATTATTCTCCTTCAGTTCCAAGCTCATTAATACATTAATGAATGCTTGGATCTGCGGTTCATCTAGAATCACCTGCTCATTGTTAGCATTTCTTGTGCTGATGTGAGTCACATCTTCAACACTAAAGCCTTCCTGCATTGCATCCTCAAATGTCGTTTCTGTAGGCACAAGATTCCAAACGATAATTACCCCTATTACTAGGACTAAAATTGTCGCAGCAATAATTACATTCCTTTTCCTCATCTTATGTCCCCTCACTGGTAGTATAGATATCCCATATTTCAGACACCGAGTTAGTTCGCTGGGTTTGTCAGCGCTACTGACATACATCGACTCAAAAAAGAAGTGACCCTCTAGGTTTCCGCACCTGGGTCACTTCTTCCACTTATAGCTTTACTCGGAGGAGTTCCCACCAAGCTATTGTGCTGAGGACGGTTTAGCGGACCGTCCTTATTTCTATTGTTATGATAACATAACTGGATTATACAGGCAATTTCTTAATGCTTCGGATCTCCATGGCTACACCATCAAATCCCGCTTACGGAAGGCCGTATAGGTGATGACCAGCAGGACTCCAATGAGTAGCACGGACAGAAGGACATAGATGAGATCGAATCCTCCCCCGTACATCATCTCCTTCGCCTCAAAATACTTGAATGGCGTGAAATACTTCAGACCTTCAAGTCTCTCATTCAGATCAATGGCAATGGATAAGATGAACGCAGCGAGTAATATGCCGGAAGATATAGAAGCCGCCTGCTTCACACGCTTGGATACGGAGGCAAGTGCTGTTCCGACGAGGAGGAAGATGATCTGTAGAATAAGCATCCCGATCATCAGAACGGCAATATCATCATTTACCTGCTCTCCGTTATTGTACATGCTGACGATCATAACGCTCGATGCCCAAGTGACCAGGTTAAGGATGAGGATCTGCAGCAGAGCAGCTGTTATTTTGGCGGTGATGACTGTGTTTCTGGTCAAGGGCTTGGTGAATAGGAATTCTGCTGTTCTGTCCTGCTCTTCCTTGGCAATCATGCTGGCCCCGAGCGTTACGGCATGAATGGTGACGGCGAAGAACAAATACAGCATGAACATTCCGTAATATCCGCTGGCCTTCGACAGATCATAGGCTCCCGCCCCCATCATAGCCTGCAGGGATTCCGGCATATCTGCAATCACCTGGTTCAGCTCACCTCCGGCAGCTGTCGCTTCGTATTTGTTCATTCCCGCCGCTATTAGCAGTACAATGCCGATGCACCAGAACAGCAGGGACTTCCGATAGCTCTTCATTTCTCTCCGAAATATGTTCATGAACTCACCCTCCCGCAAGGCTAGGCAGATATATCTCTTCTTATATACATGTAATAGCAGACAGCGGTACATACCATCATGATCCCGGCTGCGGCCGTCATGTAGGGTACTTCATAGCTTGCCGTCTCCAGGACTCTCTTCGTGTCAAAATACTTGAACGGAGACAAATATCGCTTCATTCCTCCCTCATCTCCAGCCACAAGCATCCCGATCATATAAAAAACAAGCACGGTCGTCAGCGATACAGGAAGAATGGCTTTGATTCTCGGCAGCAGCACGGAAACGAGGAGACCGATCCCAACAAACATCAGCTGCACGAACAGAAGGGTCATCGAGAGCATGAAGTACAATTTGACATCATACGCACTGGGTTGAAGCTGTTCCGCCATAAGCCAGGCCCCGGCAAGATACAGTAGATTGGTCAGCAGAATAGATGCGACCGCAGCCAGCAACTTGGAGGTAAGTACCTTGGTTCGCGTCACGGGCTTGGTCAGGAGGAAATCGGCGGTTCTCTCCCGGGTTTCCCGTGATACGACCGACATGCCCAGCAGCATCGCCTGGATGGCTCCGCACAGCGTAATGTACATCAATATATAAGTGTAGAATCCGAGAAACGTGCCCATACTTTCAATCTGAATACCAAACGCCTGCCTGAACGGTTCCGGATATCCCTCAAGAATGCGCGCAAAGGCATCAAACTCCCTTGAGATGGATGGGAATAAGGAGAGCAGAAATACCATGATGCCAATGATGGACAAGGACCAGATCAGCAGTGATTTTCGATAAGATTTCAGTTCAAAAAGAAACATGTTCACCCCGAATCAAGCCTCCCTGTCATAGTAATGCATGAAGATTTCTTCGAGATTCGGCTCCTCGATCCATAGATTATCCATCTCTATATGGGCCAGTCTCTGCAGGATCTGATTCAAATTCCCCTTGAACAAAAACCGGGTGATGCTCCCCTCCGCCGTAATATGACTAACACCGTCGATATCCAGCTGCTGCGGGTCCAGAGGAATGGCCGTTTCAATCGCAAACTTTTTATAGTTCGACTCCTTCAGTGCGCTGATCTTCTCTACGGTCACAATTCTACCTTCTTTAATAATCCCAACCCGGTTACACAGCCGCTGAAC
This sequence comes from Paenibacillus urinalis, assembly GCF_028747985.1. NCBI lineage: Bacteria > Bacillati > Bacillota > Bacilli > Caryophanales > Paenibacillaceae > Paenibacillus > Paenibacillus urinalis. The sequence goes on along the minus strand of NZ_CP118108.1, from coordinate 833,912 downwards.
TTCGCTCAAGATATGGGAGGAAAATAAGATCGCTGCCCCCCGTTCATTCTCCTCCTTCAGCAATTCAAAAAACGTATGCTGCATCAGCGGATCGAGTCCGCTCGTCGGCTCATCGAGAATAAGCAGCTGGGGACTATGGAGAAGCCCTTGCACGATGCCCACCTTCTTCTTGTTGCCCAGTGACAGGCTCTCGATCTTCTTGCTCAAGTCCAGGTCCATCCGCTCCGCGAGCTCCTTCATGCGTTTCGTACAATCCTTCTTGTAGAAGCTGGCTGAATATTTGAGCAGATCCACAACTCTCATATGATCGTAATAAAAAACCTCCGCAGGCAGATATCCGATCTCCTTCTTAATCTCCGCGCTGTGACGAATGCAGTCCTTACCGAAGATGGAGGCCGTGCCGCTCGTGGGATAGATGAGAGCAAGCAGTGTCCGGATCGTTGTTGATTTGCCTGCCCCGTTCGGCCCGATAAAGCCAAAGATCTCACCTTCCTCAATCGAGAAGCTCACATCAATAATCCCTCTTGCCTTGCCGTACTGCTTGGTTAGATGCTCAATCTCCACGGCATTCATGCGCCATCCCTCCGCTCTATTCCTGCAACTTGGTTTCTGATCAAATCATACGGGATCGCCGCAGCAGGGTAAAATCAGACAGTCGGCAAATTTGCATTAATTTTGGTATTTACAGCAGATGTAGGCCTAATTTATACAGAAGGCGCAGATGATTGACCGATATGCTTTGTTTTGCTCATCTTCTCATAGTGGAATGCGGTTTACCTTCGCATCGGAGTGGACCGAGTGAAATTTATATTTTTATGCCCAAAACGACCATCTCCATCTTATGTGATATAAAAAAAGTGACCTTCAGGTTTTCACCCTAGGCCACTTCTATTCGATCTACTTCAATTCGATATCCTACAACATCCACTTTTTGAGAAGCGCAATCTAAACTGAATCGTTTTGATGTCTTTTCCAGCATCGGGCGCTGCTTTGTAAGACCTTTAATAAAATGCGGCTCTCAGCAAAGCCTTCGTGTAATCCGATTGAGGATCGTTAAATACTGCCCCCGCAGGACCAATCTCCATAATCACTCCATTTTTCATAACGGCGACACGGTCGGCAAAGCCCGAGATCGTCTCAATCCGGTGGGTGATGTACAGAATGGACATTCCTTCGGATCTTTTCAGCGTGAGGAGCAGCTGCAAAATTTCTTCCTCAATGGCAGGATCCAGTGCTGAGGTGATCTCATCAGCGACGAGCAGCCGGGGGGACATGGTTAGGGCTCTCGCAATCGCAATCCGCTGCTTCTGTCCACCGGAGCATTCTGCAGGATACCGCTGCATGAAATCGGATGTCAGCTTGACCTTCTCGAGCAGAGCTTCTGCCTGCTTGCGGGCCTGCTGCTTCGAATATCCACTCAGCCTGAGCGGCTCTGCGATAATCTCTCCCACTCTCCAGTACGGATTCATGGACCGGTCCGGATTTTGAAAAACGATCTGCATGCTCTGCGCACTCCGGGAACTCTGCTCACTCTGTACAGTCTGCTCTTCCCATCCAATCGAACCGGAGGTAGGCTCCTGCAAGCCGATGACCATCTCCGCCAAGGTGGACTTGCCTGAGCCGCTCTCGCCAATGAGTGCGAATATTTCATTCTCACCCAGCCGGATGGACACGTCATCGACTGCTTTGACAACGTCCCCTTTTCTCTTCCGGGCAAAATGCTTCGACACCTTATCTATACGCAGCAACCTCAATCACCTCCCGCACTCGACTGCTCTTCATACTGCGGCTCCACTGCTCTGCCGCCATGAAGAACGATAATAAGATCCGAAATATGCTCTGCTGCAGGAATATCGTGCGTAATGAGCAGAAGCGCCATGCGGTTCTCCCGGACCTTGGTGACCAGGAGATCGAACACCTCTCTTTTGACAAGAGGGTCCAGCGCCCCTGTCGGCTCGTCCGCAATCAGTACCTTCGGCTTGTTAACAAAAGCCAGGGCAATCAGAGCTCTCGCCGGCATTCCGCCACTGAGCTGATGAGGATAGAGGGACAGCACATGCTCTCCAAGCTACACCTCCTTCAGGGCTGCAATTGCCGCTGAGTGTTTCTCCTCCCTGTTATGCTGCAGCTTCATCGTTTCATAGAATTGCTGCCCGATGTTCATGATCGGATTGAAGCTGCTTCGCGGATCTTGAAAAATATAAGCAGTATCTACCCAGCGCTGCATGGCATTTGCCTTGTCCTTCGCATAAATCGAATGGCCGCCAATCTGTACACTGCCTGTTATCGACTCATCCGGCACAAGTCCGTACACGGCGCGGGCCAGCGTCGTCTTGCCGGAGCCTGACTCACCTACGAGGGAAGTAATGCTGCCTTCCTTCACTTCAAATGAAATGGGATGGACAATCGTCTTATCCCCATAAGTTACCGACAGATCCTGGACGGAGATTGCAGCAGCTTGTCCTTCCCCTCCGCGCTTGGCAGCTTGACCCGCGATAACCCGGCTCTCCGGACGGTTCAGCTTCGCAGCAAATCCTTGTCTCGTTGGTCTGCCCTCTCCCATCATGGCGAGGGCCATAATAACGATCAGGAGGGCACCCGCTGGGGGCACCACCATCCACAGCCACGCATCGGTCAGGAAAGTCTGCGTTCGCGAGAATGCATCCTGGAGCATTCGACCCCAGGATACCGTGCTGGGATCACCAATGCCGAGAAAGGACAGACTCGCTTCCATCGCTACGGCCGATTGGAATGACATAATGAACTTAGTGCGCACAAGCGGCCAGATGAACGGCAGCAAGTGACGCCGCAGAATATAACTGCTGCTTCCGTTATACAGCTGCGCTGCCTTGACGAACTCCCGCTCTTTCAGTGACAGCACGGAAGCCCGGATCAGTCTCATGTAACCAGGCCAGGTCAGCAGACTGAGCGTTAAGATCAGCTGCCAGGTGCCGCCGCCTGTGAATGAAGCCACAATCAGAATTAGCAGCAGCGATGGCAGCACCAGCAGCATGTTGGCGAGACCGTTCAGGAACGGATCAAGCCGTTTGGAATAACCGGCCATCAGACCCAGCGCTGCGCTCAAGAAGGTGCTGATCAGCGCTACAGTGAGCCCGATAATCAGCGTTGTTCTTGCTCCATAGATGAGCTGACTGAATAAATTCTGCCCGATAGCATTCGTCCCAAGCCAGTATTCGCCAGACGGCGGCATCAGCCGCTCTCCGTCAATAGCATGAGGTGATATGTTAATCACGAGAGGCCCGAATATCCCTATAATGACATATACAACGAACAGTGCTGTCCCTATCTTCTGAGACCAAGTCAGCTTCATGATCTCACCTCACTTGTCTCCGCCTTGCGAATCCGGGGATCGAGATAAGGATACAGCAGATCCCCAATCAGATTCAGAATCAGCACAAATAGTGTCATCAGCAAGAATAAACCGTGCAGCAGCGGGTAATCCCGCCCGAGAATCGCTTCCTGCAGCAGCTTCCCGATGCCCGGATAGGCGAATACCGTCTCAACGAGTACCGATCCGGCAATCAATGCCCCTAGTCGAATCATGATCAGCGTGACAAGCGGCAGTGCTGCGTTACGCCCGATATGCCGGAACAGAATAGAGCGTGAACCAAGCCCTTTGGCAGAGGCAAACTCCACGTACGTCTCGTTGCGGACACGAATCGCCTCGTTCCGCATGAGCAGATAGATACCCGACAGACTCGCCAAGGTGAGTGTCACCGCAGGCAAAGCCGCATGAAGCATCACATCCGCAGCCTCGGCCATCCAGGAATCGGCACGAAGAAACGCCGTCTTCGCTCCCCCAAGCGGGAACCAGCCGAGCTGTGCTGCGAACGCAATTAGAAGCACCATGCCGATCAGAAATTCCGGTATCGAGCTAACCCCAAGCATGGTCAGAAACAAGCCCCGGTCCGTTCGCCCCGGATGACGCCAAGCGGAATACAGCCCGCCAATAAGTCCGATCAGAATAGAGAAGAGACTCGCGATCCCAACAAGGAGCAGAGTCCAGGGAAGCCGCTCCATGATCACTTCGTACACCGGTGTTTTGTGAATAATAGATAAGCCGAAGTCAAAGGTAACAAGCCCCTTCAAATACCGTATGAATTGTTCCCCTGTAGATTCATCCAGATGATAATACTCCAGCATCGCTGACTTCTGTGCTTCGGTTAAGAATACGGCGCCCTCTTCGCCGCCGCCCGTAATATATTCGACTGGCCCCCCCGGAAGGAGCCGGGGAAGCCAGAAGTTTAAGAGGATAACGAATAGGAGTACGAGCAAATAAGAAGCGTATTTTTTACTGTTCCGCATGGATCAGGAATGCCTTGTTCTCCCACAGCGGCATACCGTCGGCGATTCCGCCGTAAGTGTTCTTCCAGCCGTCGAAGACGTTCGCATTGTGAATATCATAGAACGGACGGTGATACAGCACGAGGGTTGGAAGATTCTCAGCGAGAATGTCCTGCATTTGATCAATGATCTCTCCACGCTTCGTCTCATCCAGCTCCTGCATTTGCTGTTCGGCCAGTTCCTGGAAGCCGTCTGCATCAAATACAGTACCGCGGGAAGCCAGTGTGTTGGAGGCTTGTCCAGAGAACCACAGACGCAGGAAGTCCGGATCACCACTTACACCAATATGACCGGTAAGAGCCATGTCGTATTGATTCTCGCCCATTGCATCAGAGAATGCTGCAGAGTCCACTTGTGCGACGTTCAGCTCAATGCCGACCTCCTTCAGCATCTCCTTCATCATCGTCGATTCCTGCATGCTTGAAGATACCATGACGCTCAGCTTCAGATCCTCTCGCATGCCTTCTGCATTCTTCGTGTAGCCAAGCTCATCAAGAAGCTCGTTTGCTTTTTCAACATTGTAATCATATTGCTTCACGTTCTCGTTGTACCAAGGTGAATCTGGTGGAATGACACCGCCGCTGCCCGGCATCGGTTCGCCGCCTGTAATTTTGCTGGCCATATCTTCACGGTTGAGCGCATAAGCGATCGCCTGGCGAAGACGTTTATCCTGCAGCTGAGGATGATCCAGATTGAAGGCAAGACGCACGACACTGCCTGTCGGTTCTACCTTAATGGACTTGAATCCCGATTGCTCAGCCGTTTGAACATCCGTGTAATTAAATGTGTAGGTTTGGTCGATTTCGCCATTTTGCAGAGCGAGCAGTTTGTCAGGTACATCCACGTAGGCAATTTCTTTGACCATCACCTCACCCTTGAAATATTCTTCGTTTGCTTCATATAGATATTGCCCGGAAGCCGCATCATATTCCGCCAGCTTGTAAGGCCCTGTTCCGATCAGAGCTGCATCCTCTTGGAACTCCACTGGATTGTCAACAGATTCCCATACATGCTGCGGAATGATCGGTACAATTCCTACGAGATCGCTCAGGAACGGTGCATATTTATTGTTCAGGTGGAATTCAACCGTGTGATCGTCCACTTTTTCTACACTTTTAATTTGCGTAAGATCACCCGTCCAGTTGTACGGATAAGTATTGTAGTAGTTGTAGCTGAACACCACGTCATCTGCCGTAAAGGCTTCGCCGTCATGCCATTTTACATCCTCTTCAAGCTCAAACGTATACGTCATGCCGTCTTCAGACATTTCCCAGGACTTGGCCAGCCATGGAATAACGCCCGTATCATCCTTCCAAGTCAGGGTGTCAAAAATATACGAGCTTCGCAAATATCCAAATGGACCGGACGCGCTGAAGGTAAACGGAGAAGGATATCCGACGTTACCGCCTGGAATTCTTAAAGATTCTATCGTTCCGCTCGCGGTCTCCCCTTCCGCAGGTGTGCCGGATGCAGCCGGTTCGTTAGAAGTTGTACTTCCGCCTCCGCTGCCTGTCGAGCATCCGGTTACGACTAAGATGAGGGTAAGCAGGAGCATAAGCATTGATTTTTTCATTTGATTTCGTTATCCCCTTTAAAACTGTGATGTAGTTGAATTAACGGGTGTATCAGAGCCTGCCTTCTGCCAGCCATGGAAGAAATCCGTCCAGGAAGCGCTCTGTAGCAGGCATGAAGTAGGAGCCGTAATGATATTCAGGGTCCAGCGTCGTCAGGATCAGTGTCCCGCTCGTGCTGTCTTTGTCCACATAAAAAATAGAACCGTCGTTTTCAATTTCGATCAGAGACTCTACTTCATGCTTCGGAAAGAACACACCATGATAATGCCAAGTGGCATCCGCAAGTGTAATATAACGGAACAGATCATGCTCCGGCTTGGTCAGGACTAGACCGCTCTTTGCTCCAGGCTCACGCCACCACCAGAAGTTGGTCGGACGGAACTCCCAATGATGTCCTGTGAACCAGTTATTGTGCTGAGCACCGAGTGCCACCACAACCTTGCCCTGGTCGAGAAATGCATGGATACGGTCCAGATGCCGAGTGATAAGCTTCTCATGAATCTGTGAAGGAATGATGAGCACATCATATGGATGGAGATCCACTTCATCCAGCTTAGGCAGATACACGAGCTCTTCAATGTACTGCTTATATTTGGGCTCGGTAAAAGTCCGATGCTGATGTGAGCTGCCCGTGTAGAGAACGGCTATTTTGCGCATGAACGATCCCTCCTGTGCTGAATTGCTTCGTGTTCCTCATAGATGAACCGTTCCAGCTGCTCTCCGATTCTTCCCGCACTGCTATGTCCCATATGTCGATAACGGAACAGGTTACGGCCGGCATGAACAATAATAGTGCCTTGGCTGCTATTCCGGTCGATGTAAGTAATGGGCTCACCCTCCGGCAGTGTGAGCAGTACCTCTGCTCCTTCTGGAAGGGGATGATGTCCCCGAGCGAAGAACCCTGCCACACCTTTGTTATACGTAATATCATCAGACAGTACCCCTTCAAAGATCGGATGAGGGAGTACGGTTACGGTATAATCCAAATGATTATGTATCGTTTTGGGAACGAACATCGAGGCTCCCGGTATCCAGTGCCGGAACAAATGACCGCAGAAGAGTAAGATGTTCCCTTGATCAAGAAATGACTTGATCTTCCCTTTGTGCCGGAGCATCAATTCCTGATCGATAAATTCGTCAATGATTAGAAACTTATGGCCTTTTTGTGGTAAATCATAATCTTCCAAATCGTACTGATCCAGCACCATAACTCTTACATCAAGATCTCCGTCTCTTACATTCTGCTGGCTGAAGCTTGCTCCGGAATCCAGCAGGAGAAAGTCTGCAGCACTCTTCATAGTAGCCTCCTCACATTCAGCAGCTCATCCTGAGGCAGCGACAGCGCCTTCTCACATAAATCCGCTTTCAGCTGGGTATTTGCCCTTGCGTCTTCTTCTGACATTAATCCCTCTCGGCCCTTGTACAAATATTCGTAAAATACCGGAGGAAGAAAGTCCTGCTTCAGCATGACCTCAACCGATGAGCCGCTCTTGTCCGAAATGACAAAAGCATACGACTGTGGACGATACGGGTCATACTGTGCTGCCGGATAATTGACATCCACCGTATATTCTCCGCGTGTTACCGCCCGTGTTGTATACTCAAACGCATCACGAAACCCCGGTCCTGCATGTCCTGATCGTATTGACAGGCTTGCTCGTTCCGGTGCTTCATCACCGTACAGCTCTGCAAGTGCCGCCTGAACAACCCGAAAGCCGACTCCGATGGCCATTAGTGCCACATTGCCGTGATAGTTGCGGAGCTCAGAGAACTGTAAGGACAGCAATTCTCCACGGTCTTTTATTTTGATAACTGACATAAAGCACATCACACCCTTTTTGATTTTATTCATATGTTAAACAAAGAAAGCCGGCATTCTCGTTATGTAGTTGAGAATGATTATCATTGATAATCGCTTCTAATGAGAATACCAACAATGACAATGATAATCAATATCAATAACTGGAACTTAGGGGCTAATTTTGTGTCTAATTGTTGAAGTAATATTTTGGAATATAATAAGGTGCGATCCGAGCACAAAAATCAGCCCATGCGTACCACGCATGGACTGTCTGATCATTTGATACAAATTAGATTGTCATCTGCTTCAGGACCGCTGCCACCTTCTCGTTCCCTTGCTTCTCGGCGATCTGCAGAGCCGTCTCTCCATCGCCGGTAGGACTGCTCACCTCTGCACCTTGATCAAGCAGCAGCTGAAGGATCTCTGTGCGATCCGTATGATACGCAGCCGAATGCAGTGCCGTATGACCATCGCAGTCCACTATGTTCGGATCTGCCCCATGAGACAGGAGAAGCTTAATGACGTTAAGACTTCGTTCACCGGCAATCGTCGCATGCAGAGCCGTGTTAGACGGAATATAAGCAATTTTGGAATGGGTCACAGCGTTGACCTCTGCCCCATGATCTAGTAATGTCTGAACAATGTCTTCAAATCCCAGATGTCCTGCATAAGCCAGTGGGGTTAATCCATCTTCATTCTCTGTATTTGCGAGCTGAGGCTGCTCTGTCAACAGTTCTGATACACGCTCCTTGTCTCCTGCGATCAAAGCTTCAAATAGTGCGGTTACTTGAAGTTTAGCATTCTCCATTTCTTATCCTCCTCAGGTATTATAATCCGTGCTTTTCGCTCCATTCTTTTTCCATGACTTTCCTCGCCATCTGCTATATGATGAATACAGAATTCACTCATAAAAACCCTTACATAAGGAGTGTCCTGACATGATGTACTTCGGGAGGAATCTCTTGCTGCCTCTACTTGTTCTCATCACGAGCATACTATATATCTTCTTCATTCCGGAAGAGCCATTTGAAGTTAAATTGCTCTTCAAGCTGATTCCGATGGCACTTATTATATTGTACGCCCTCCTGCGCATGCGAACTGGCCGGCGTTCGGCGCACGCTCTGTTGCTGGCCGGCTTGTTCTTCTGTATGCTGGGTGACGGCCTGCTGCCGATATGGTTCGTATATGGCCTGCTTGCCTTTTTGATCGGCCATCTATTCTATCTGACCGCTTTTCTAAATCAATGGCGCTTCTCTTGGATTCGCCTGTTAAGCATAATCCCCATCGGCATCTACGCCTGGATTATGGGTGGTAAGCTTGCACAACATATTGCCATGTCAGCCGACTTGAAGGGTCTAATCATTCCTGTTATTGCGTATGTTACCGTCATTTCACTTATGCTCTGGTCCGCGGTTATGACAGGGAATGTGTGGGCCAGCATCGGGAGTCTGCTCTTTGTCATTTCGGATTCCATCCTGGCATGGAATAAGTTCGTAGAAGCGATACCTTACGCAGGTGTCCTTATTATGGCAACGTACTACGCTGCCCAGTTTCTAATTGCATGCAGCATCGGTGCTGCTGCACATAGAAGAAGCTCGCTTCTCAAGGTGAACATCAAATATTAACTGTTAATCCGCTGTCGTTGTCCATTCCGCCTCTCTCTTCATGGCATTTATGGGGAGGGGCGGCTTACTATGATTTAAATATGTATCGTTACTTTGCTTCCGATAGGAGCTCCAGCATTTGGTCCAGTATGCTTTCCATTTTCACTACCTCATGCCTTTCAACCAAAAACTCCAATGAATCCTCCTCATATCTGATTGTTGTAAACCACATTGAAGCCACAACAGCATAGACATCCTTTACCACTGCCTGTTCCAGCTCCTGGAGCGGTCTAACCTTGCTGTATCCATCATAAAAAGCATTAAACAGTTGTGGACGGTCATCCATGCTTAATCCTTCTGCCAGATCCATTTCATTTGTGACCAGAAGACCTTCAACGATCAGGTCCCCAACAAGTGTTTCGTCACCCGCAATATTGTAGTCAAAAATACCCACAGCTCCGTCTCTCAATACTAAATTGTTTATAGAATAATCGCCCTGCGTCGCATGCCTGGGAAGTTCATGCCACATGGCTTGAATTCGATTCATTCGGTCCTCATACAGCTGAATAATTCGTTCATACTTCTCTTGATTAAGATATCCCGCTTCACCGAGCTCTCTAAATCGTTCGTAGCCGCTGGCCTCGTTATATCCCGTAACCTTGAAGATCGAATCAGCATCGATGTGACAATCGTCTCTTTCCGAAATGATGTGCATCCTTGCCATGAGCTGTCCTATTCTGCCTGCAGTCTCCACATCAATTGTTCTGATTTCTTCTCCCAAGTAATCTTCAACGATTACATCGAGCTCTACATTTTCGATCCATACAGAAATGCAGTATTGTCCCTCGGATATGTATCTTTTTGGAGTAAGAATTCCATTCCTTCTCATATGCTCTGAAAATATGCTTTGCTGCTCCATCTTCCATCTTGGATGCTCCTTCTGCTTAATCATCTTAAATACGACAGACGGACGATCTACAAAATCTGTTCGGATAATCGCCTTTACGCGAGGCGTGTCAGAGACACTATATTGCTTAATATAATCGTGTGTATCTGTGATCTGATTCTTTATTCCGTATGCAGATAGGATTTCTTCGAGATGATACCGTTCGATATTCAATTTGCGGGCCTCCACTTCTATTGTTCATTCTAATTTCAGCTCTTCGGTTCAGCTCCTCAGAAATCCTTCTTCCCTCTGATAATAACGTTTGTATTCACTTCGCAATCCCATCAAAAAAAGTGCTCCTCCTCACGAACCTAATTAGTTAATGAGAGGAACACTTCGTTATTTAAAGTCTATTTTTTAATAAAATACAGGGTTACACCCAAGCACAATTAGTGCTGTTCGTGCAGTACAAATTGAGCGATATTCTTGCTGTGATCTCCAATCCGCTCGAGGTTGGTCAGGATATCAAGATAGATTGCCCCTGTACCTCCAGAGCACTGGTTCCGATTCAAACGCTGAATATGGTTCTTACGGAATTTCACTTCAAGCTCGTCCAGCTTACTCTCATGCTCCAGAACAGCGCGTGCCGCATCTTCATTCTGATGCTCCAGTGCGATAAGTGCTTGTTCCACAGCCTGATCTGCGATTTCGATCATTTCGGTCAGCTCAGTTGTAGCCTCTTTAGAGAATTCCAGCTTGTTCGTAATACTAAATTCAGCAAGCTCGACCATATTTTCTGCATGATCTCCAATCCGTTCAATGTCGCTGACGGTCTGGAACCAGCCTGTCGCTTTCTCTGTTTCGCCTGCACCAAGTCCATCGTTGTTCTGATGAATCTTAATAATATAATCCGTAATTTTACGGTTCAGTTCATTAATGAGCTCTTCTTTTTGCAGCGCAAGTTCGGCAAGCTTATTGTCCTTCTTAAGGAAATAGCCTGTTGCGTCCTGCAAAGACTCCCGTGCAAATTGCCCCATACGAACAATTTCGTGCTGTGCTTGTCCGAGCGCTAAGGCTGGAGTTGCCAGCAAACGGTCATCCAGATAAATTGCCTTGAACTGGATCTCCTGCATCTTACCAGGAACGGCCTTCGTTACGATCCAGGCCAGTACCGGAATGAGCGGCAGGAAGATGAGGGTATTTGTTACGTTGAATATACCGTGTGCATATGCAATTTGCATTCGGATGTTAACCCCTTCTCCGATCCAGAGCACGACGGTATGCACCACAGGAAGCAGAATAAGGAAGATGATCGAACCCACCACGTTAAAGATAACATGGACAAGCGCCGTTCGCTTCGCCGCTACTGTAGCTCCGATCGATGCGAGAACCGCAGTAATTGTCGTACCGATGTTGTCCCCGAACAGAATCGGCAGCGCTCCTTGAAGGCTGATCATGCCCTCATCCGCAATCGTCTGCAAGATCCCGATCGTTGCGCTTGAACTCTGAACAATCATCGTAAAGACCGTACCGACAATAAGTCCGAGAATCGGCTGATCAGACAGCTGTACCATGAAATCTGTGAATACCGGCATTTCCCGAAGAGGCTTAAGCCCTCCGCTCATGGTCGATAGACCAAGGAACAAGGTACCGAATCCGAAAATCACCTGACCTATATACTGGTAGCGCTTCTTATTAATAAAGGGTATTCGGATTTTATGGTGGAAAAGGGCTTATATTCCACCCTTCTCCAATTTCTTAATTAGTGTGGAAAAATCAACACCATAGTTGTCTGTTATGTTGTGGTCTGTCACTTCATACCAATTGAGAGTTTCGTATAATATAGCTTTGCTGAACGCACTCGAATTAAAACGTGGCTTACGTCTCTTATGTAGTTTTTCATTAAAAAGTATTTTGGCTCGTAAGGCTTCAAAGGAGTAACCTCTACCCATTCGTTCTACTTGCCTAATAATACTATTAATGGACTCTGTATAAGCGTTAGTGAGCCTTTTATCGAAGTAGTTGAAGATTTCATCCTGCCAGTTGTCTACAGCTCTAACAAGGTCTTTATATGCGTCTTTAGAGTTACTGGATAAACAACGTTGTCTCCAATATCTATAACGATCCATCCCCTCGTCAGAATCATCTGTATCCCATATCATGTAGAACTCTTCTTTAATTTCATAGGCTTCTTTTAGGTCAGAGCTATTACTTAACCAAGTATCTAAAAGAAATGAGTCTCTTTCATTCAAGTCATGCTTTCGTTTAAGAAGGATATACCTTTCACGCATAAGGGTACGCCTTTCTTTGGCTGTCATATTGGCTCTGAGAGACTTCCTAACATTATCTAATGCTTGATTAGCCATTCGGACTACATGAAACTTATCTACAACTACTTTAGCGTGTGGCAAAACAGTATTTACTGCATCTTTGTAAGGCTTCCACATATCCATTGTGACGTATTCAATGTAATGCCTATCACCAATCTCTGAAAGCCTTTGTATAACAGTATTCTTATTACGATTAGGCTTAATATCAAAGATGGTTTTACGTTCAACATTAGTCGATACAAGACGAGGTTTACGGATAATATGTATTTCATCTATTCCAAGCCATTTAGGAGTCTCAAATTGGTATTCTTGTTCTTTAAATGCTACATAGTCCTTAAAGACGTTTCTTACGGTCTTTTCGTCTACACCGACGCTTTCAGCGACATCCACAAAGGTCTTGGACATAGACTGCTCTTCAATGGACTTTAACAACCTTTTAGTCATGCTACGTTTTTCGTCAATAGAAATAAGACGTTCCCAAAAGGTAGAACCACATTCACGACATTTATAACGTCTACGCTTTAGTTGTAAGCCCACTCGCTTCAAACGAATGGGCAAGTCCATAATTAGTTGCTTTCGTGAGTCATGCCTATACAACTTATCAAAACCACATTCAGGACAACGTTCAGGCGGTTCGATTGCTTCCACTTTAAACATCATATCGCTTTCATTTTCTTGTGGTGGTTCTGTTGTTTTAAGATCTGGTAGTAATAATAAGTCTGACATACTGTTCATCCTTTACTACTCGTAGTGTTACGATATTAATTATCTTTCATTGAATATCCTACGTAAAAAAGGTTATCCCATTGATGCAGGGATAACCTTTTCATTATTCATTTATGCAGTAGCACAGCTACAATCTTTGCACTCACAGACTTCATCAGTACAGTTATCTACACATTCTTGACTGCAATAAACTTTTCCTTCTACTTCTACTTTGTTTTCACCAAGAAGACAATTACAGCTTGGTCTCGCACATTTTTCCATACCAAACTCCTCCTTATTATTTTGGTAAATCCTCGGTTAAACACCAACCTTGGTCTAAAAGACTAACGACACAATTATCAACAATTCGGTACCGAATAAAATTGCCTTCACGATTATTGCGAACGATGCCTTTATCGACCAATCGTTGAAGTTGGTTGGAAATGGCTTGAGGTTTCATTTCAAGCTGTTCTGCTACCTCACTAACAGATAAATTTGGTGTTCGAATTAAAGTGTGCAATATTCTGAGTCGAGTCCCATTAGAAAGTATTTTAAAGGTCTCACTTAAACCCTCAGCGTTATCTGTATCTAACAAGGGGCGTTCCGTTAGTTTTGGTTTTGGTGTACACCAGTTTTCAGCCATTATTTCCTCCTCCATTTCACAATTACATTATATAGTGTAATAGTTTTTGTGTCAAGACGTTTATACAGTGAAATTCATAATATAAGCATCTTTTTTATCAGTACGTTATGACACCTTTACAATATAGTAATTTATTTCCCTTGCACTGACTATTTAAATTTTTTTCAACCTATAATCACCTGTGTTTGTGTTTGATTGGAACTATTATTTTCCTTAGTATTCCACTAAATAATCCGATTTAACACTAACTGTTTTTAAATTATTAAAATAGTAATTCCACTATATATTCCGAAGACCCTTAATAAAGAACAAGAAGAAGGCACCCACTGCAATAATGGGCAGAGCATATTCATCAATCTTGATTCCGACGATGAATGCAGTCATCGTTGTTCCGATATTCGCACCCATTACAATACCGATAGCCTGACGAAGTGTCATCAGCCCTGCATTTACAAGACCAATGGCCATGACGGTCGTCCCTGAAGACGACTGAATCAGAACAGTGACCCCAATACCGAACAGAACACCCAGAATAGGGTTAGATGTGTACTTCTCCAGTATGCTGCGCATCTTATCGCCGGCTGATTTCTGCAGCCCGTCCGACATATACTTAATACCGAACAGGAATATCCCTAATCCCCCGATAAATTTAAACAAAATATCCTGCCAATCCAATGGTGCAGATCCCCCTTAAAGAGCTATATATTTCAAAAAACGAACTATATTAATTTAGCACATTACAGAGAGGAGATAAACTATCTAACTATTGACATATTGCGACATGAAAAGGGCCGGGTTCGTCGTCAAAAACATCGTACTTCATGGCTAGGACGCCCTTTTTATTAACAAATCAAGCCGATCCTCTACGTTAAATAGCTCATTTCCTTATAAGGATCCTGCCCAATTTCCATAAATTTTATGGCTGATGCTTCATAACAAATGATTCTTCATGTTCATCCCATTTAATCTTCACCTGAAGTTCAGCTTCCTTCCGAGTTACAGAACAGCCGGAGCAGCTACTCGACATCGTGACTCTCCGGGAATTGTATTCATTACTCTTAAATATGTGACTCTTATCATCAGCATAGATCTCCAGTTTATTAAAATGGACCTCTTGCGGTTCCTCCGCCTTATACTCAAATATGAAGTCACCCTCTTCCTGTGACTCCCCAATGATTGCCTTGTATCTACCTGTCCAGTGATCACTCTCCCCTACAAAAGTAACCTCTTCTGTCTGTGTACACCCCGTTAGCAGTAACAGCAGAATCATAGCAGCGATACCCATATATTTCATGTCTCAACCTCCATCCGCAAGACTTTGAATACGCACATCTATATCATTAGGATACAATAATTACAATAAATGGATGAAAAAAATACTCCTTCCCCATCAGCATAGATGGACAAAGAGTATTTTCACTTAAATCAGCTTCCGACTGTACCACTTCTCGCCCCGGAACCTTAGCCAGAAGATCAGGCCGCGGACACCCCATTCAAAGACCATTGCAATCCATACACCCATGATGCCGTAACCGAGCGTAATGCCCAGCACATAGCCAAGACCAATGCGCAGAAGCCACATCGACAGAAGCGATGTCATGGACGTAAAATTGGAATCCCCTGCCGCACGAAGCGCAGAAGGTAGAATAAAGCTTGTAGACCACAGAAATGGCTGCGCAATAGCAATCAGCAGCGTCAGGCCGAAGATAATCGGCACGATCTCCTCAGGCGGCGAGAACAGCTGCACCACCCACGGGAACAGCGGCAGCAAGATGGCTGCAATGCCAACGAAGAAGATGCTCGACAGCCAGAGCAGAGATCTTATAAATTTGCGGGCATCCTCGGTATTCTTGTTACCGATACATTGCCCGACGATCGTGACGATCGCGATGCTCAGCGCGCTGCCGCCGATCTGGAACACGAGTGATATCGAGCCGGCAATGGCATTGGCTGTAATGGCGAACGTCCCGAGCTGAACAATAAAGGTCTGCGTTAGCAGCTTCCCTCCATTGAAGAACATCTGCTCCGCGGCGAACGGTATGCCCACGGTCATAATTTTCTTAAGGATAGAGAAATTAAGCTTCAATAAATTTTTGATACGGAACAGCAAGGACTGATTGATCTTCACGAGATAATACAGCGACGCTGCTGCCCCGATCACTCTTGCCGTCAGCATGGATATAATGAGGCCCATTACACCCATATCCAGCACGGTGATGAACAAAATGTTCAGCCCGAGAAAGGTCAGGTTCATGATGAGCGATAGAATAAGACACGGTCTTGTCTCCGCCACACCTCGCAGCACGCCGGTAACTGCCTGAAATATAGCTATAAAAGGATAGGACAAGCAGCTTCCGATCAGGTACAGCCTTGCATTATCAAATACAGCGGCTTCTGCTCCGCCAAATAACAGGTTTAGAATGGGCGTATGAAAAGCGATCACGAGCACACATAGGAATATGGAAAGAATAGCGACAGCGGATATAGCCTGTGATGCGGATTTGGCTGCCATCTCGGGATTACCGCTGCCCTTGTACTGGGCAACAATGACGGTTCCTCCCGTCGCAACGGCGACAAATACGTTAATGAGGAAAATATTCAGGGAGTCGACCATGCTCACCGCACTGACAGCGGCAACTCCAGAGGAGCTGATCATGGCCGTATTTAACAGACTCATCAAAATAATAAAAGCTTGATCCACAAATATCGGGATAATAATCGCGATCATTTGCTTATAATCAAGCGTGTTACCCGTAAAATATTTATTCAGCAAGCCTGCTGAGGTCGATTTGGGTCGTATATAGGGTTCCGGTGAATTCAAAGCTCATCATCTCTTTTTCAGTGTATTAGAATCAATTGCCACACTATTATAGCACCTTCACAGCTCTTGCATAGTGATAACCATCCTTTTTCTCATTTAATCCTTCGGCTTGACGTAATACATGGTATACATGAGTTCGAAAATGATGCTTGTAAATCGGTTTCCACTCCTCTATACTAATACCATCATCTTAATAGTAAACAGGTGTTCATTAATGCAAACATTAAAAGAAGAGATCAAAGACCGCATTCTTGCCGCGGCCCTCTCTGAATTCGAGCAGTATGGCTATGCTCAATCCTCTATGCGGCGAATTGCCGGCACGGCTGGCATCACAACAGGTAATATCTATCGGTATTTCAAGAATAAGGACGACCTATTCCACGCTGTACTTGAACCGACCTTCGTCAAGTTCATCAAGTATACGATGGATATTAAGGATGCCGTTGACCGCACCAATACGATTGATGCCTTTGAAACGCTCAACTGTATTCAGCTCGTAGACGATACCCTCGTGGAACTGATGAAGGAATCGAGCATTGAGTTCAAGATACTGCTGACATTAAGTCAGGGATCTGCTTACGAACAGGCCAAGCAGGATTTGATCGAGATTGTTGCACAAATACTGGAGAAGGTCATGCTCATTGCGAAGAACATTACGGAGTTACACGATCCGAAGGATCAATTATCTGTTCAAATGTTCGCTACCACCATGATCGAAGGTATATGCATCATTCTGCGTGATCATGAGGAAGGCAGCACCATCAAATACCTGGTAGATGAGCAGCTGTACGTATTCGGAGAAGGATTCGCGAAAAAATTAAGCCGGTGATGTCATCATTGGTTTTTTTTGCTCGTAAAATGAACATGTGTTTACTAATCTATCTATAGAAAAAAAGGAGTCAGAGAGAATGCAAAGAATCGTCAAATGGCGGGTGCTCATTCTAGTCGTGTGGCTGGCACTGGCAGGTCTATTGACCGTATTTCAGCCCGATGTGAATGCCATACTGCATGAGAGAGGACAGGATCCCCTGACAGAGGACAGTCCTTCCAAGGTCGCCAGCCAAATGCTGAAGAAGATTGACGGCGATAAGGGAACGAGCAATATTATTGTTTTTCATAACGAAGACAAATTATCAGACACGGAGCTTGCAGACATTGAAACCGGCATTAATAATATCCGTGATCACATGTCTGGCCTTGGCATTACCGAGCTCCTGGATCCGTTCGGAACACCGGAAGCGAAGTCCTCGCTCATCTCGGAGAACGAAACCACACTTATGGTCAGCTTCAGCATTGATAAGGGCGACCGTGAAGTGAAGGATATCAAGCAGGAGCTTGAATCCGAGCTGTCCGGTGTGGATACGGATTTTTACTTAAGTGGTGAAGATTTCATTCAGAACGACTACTTGGAAGCAACCATCATTGGGGTAGAAAAAAGTGCTGCCCTGACGGTCGCCTTCATACTAATCGTCCTCATTATCATGTTCCGGTCTGCATTGATTCCTTTCATCTCTCTGCTGACTGTCGGGATTACTTATCTCGTCTCCATGGGGATCGCGGCGCAGATTATCGACAAGCTCGATTTCCCTGTAACCAGTGTAACGCAGATGCTGCTTGTTCTTATCCTGTTTGGGATCGGAACGGACTACAACATTCTTCTGTTTAATCGTTTCAAGGAAGAGCTGTCCCATGGAGCAGGCGTCGATGAGGCGATATCGACAACGTACCGTACTGCGGGCAAGACGATCTTGTACAGTACCCTTACGGTGTTCATTGCCTTCGCGGCACTCAGCTTCTCCAACTTTGGTATTTATCAATCTGCCAATGTCGTCGCGATAGGTACCGTAATTCTGATCGCTCAAATCTATACCTTAACACCGTTCTTCATGAAGACCCTCGGACCGAAGCTCTTCTGGCCTTCGAAGCAGGATGCAGGTCACAAGGACAGCAAGTTCTGGGGCAAGCTGACGTCTATTTCCGTGCGGTTTCCGGTCCTTACGACCGTTCTCATCATCCTCGTGATGATTCCTGTGCTGATGTTCAGCAAGCAGACCTTGTCATTTGACCAGCTGAAGGAGCTTGGCAATGGCTATCCATCGACCAAGGGCTTCAGCCTTGTTGCCGACAATTTCAGCAAAGGTCAGGCGCTTCCAACCAATGTCGTTATTGAATCGGATGAGCCGATGGATAACAACGAAGCGCTCGCCGCGCTGGATCAGGTCACGAATACATTGAAGAGTCTACCGGGTGTAGATCAGGTATCCAGCGTGACACAGCCTCAATTCGAACCAATCGAGGACTTCTATGTTTCGAGTCAAGCCGAAACGATTACCGGCGGCATCTCAGCCTCCAAAGACGGAGTAGATCAGATCAGGGATGGTCTGACCCAGATGGAGGAAGGCTTATCTACACCTGACTTCTCTCAGGTTGATGAGCTCGTATCCGGATCGAGCGAGATTGAATCCGGCTACCGCCAGCTGACCGATGCAGTAGGACAGCTTGGAAGCGGGCTTGATGAAGGCGCCGCTGGTGCTGACGGTCTTGCTGCAGGTATTTCGGAGATCAGGAACGGACTTGGTGCCATCGTATCCAGTACTGGAGAGCTGTCGAGTGGACTCACTGAGATTCACAGCCAGTACGAAGCCCTTCGCAGTGGATATACTGCACTATCGGAGCAGCTTCCTGGAATTCAGACCGGCATGGCAGGCATCAATACTCTAGTCTCGGCTCTTGGTGACAGTCACACGGAACTGCAGCAAGACGAGACATATAATCAGCTTAAGGCGCAAGGTGCCGCACTCGAAGGCGGACTCGCCCAGATTACAGGCGGTTTGAATGAGTTGAATGAGAATTACGGCAAGCTGAACAGCGGCTTCGATACCGCTGCAGGCGGTTTGGCACAAGTGAACAGCGGCCAAGAGCAGATTCTGGCTGGCCTGAGTGAGCTCGAACAAGGAGCGAATCAGCTCTCTTCCGGTCTATCCGAAGGTGCAGACGGCTCATCGGTCATTACATCGAACATGAATCAGCTGAATGATGCACTTGCTCAGGTCAATGCGGGACAACAAGAGCTCACCAGCGGATTATCCCAGCTGTCCAGTGGTATGGGCAGCCTGAAGGACGGCCTTGGTCAGAGCGGCAATGGTCTTAACGACATATCCGAAGGTCTTGATCAGACAGGTGACTTCCTGTCGCAATATGAATCGGCGAAGACCTTCTTCATTCCGAAGGAAGCTTTGGAAGCAGAAGAATTTAAGACATCGCTTGATACCTTCATGTCCGATGACCGCAAGGTAACGAAGATGATGGTTATTCTGAAGGAAGATCCTTATTCCATGGGAGCAATGGATACGATTGAGGACATTAACGAAACACTGGCTGCAAGTCTGAAGGGTACGGTGCTTGACGGGGCTGCTTACGGAGCTGCCGGACCAAGCTCCTTCACTTATGACACGAACAAGGCACAGCTTGAGTCCTTCAACAGTACAGCCATTCTCGTTATTCTCGGCGTATTTATCGTACTGCTGTTCGTTATCAAGTCACTGCTGCCATCCATCTACATTATTTTGGCGCTGATCGCTTCCTATTACACGGCCATGGCTGCAACGAATTTTGTAACGTATCAGATCTTGGGAGCTGACGGGGTATCCTCCTTCGTTCCATTCTTCTCCTTCATCATCATCGTCGCCGTCGGTGTCGATTACAGCATCTTCTTCATGATGCGCTATAAGGAGTATGGGGATCTTAATCCGACTGCAGCACTTGTGAAGTCCGCGAAAAATATCGGCGGAGTCATCATCTCGGCGATGATTATTCTCGGCGGAACATTCGCCACGCTGATCCCATCCGGACTTGTCCTGCTGATTGAGCTGGCAACGGCCGTGATGGCCGGACTGATCGTGCTGTGCTTCATTCTTCTGCCTATGCTTGTACCGGCACTCATTGTGCTGCCACAGAAATGGGGTAAGAAGAATAAGGCAGCTTCTGATCAAGCATCCCATCAAACGTTTGATGCATAAGGATTGCAGTTTATCGTCAATTGGTCGATTTAGAGCATCAGAGCTTGAAGTATTAAAAAAAGAACCCCGATTCTTCATTTGAGAAGGATCGGGGTTCTTTTGGGCTTAAATGCTAGCCAGCCTTACGCTACCAGTCTAATAGCTATTAGCCTGTTACACAAACAAACCGGCGATGATACTTGTAATGATGGATGCGAGTGTCGCAACAAGCAGTACCTTGAGGCCAAATTTGGCAACCACGGCTGCTTTTTCACCACTGATCGCTTGAATCGATCCACTGATAATTCCGATGGAGCTGAAATTCGCAAATGACACCAGGAAAGTAGAGACGATCGCAACCGTCTTGGGACTAAGCTGCTCGATCAGCGGCTGGAACTCCAGCATAGCTACAAATTCATTCGTCGCCAGCTTCATTCCCATAATGGAGCCCGCCGTTACCATTTCACTTGCCGGAATTCCCATAATCCAAGCTATCGGACTGAAGATATATCCCAGAATTGCGGTAAATGAAATACCTAATATCGATGTTAGAGCTCCATCTAGAAGCGCAATGAGTCCAACATAGGCAATCAGCATCGCACCTACGATCAGAGCAACTCTACCTCCATCCAGTGCACCAGCCGAAATTGCCTCGAAGATGGATTTGGTCTGGGAGACTTCCCGTACATCAATCTTCTCATCCTCGCTTGGCTTCGAAGGAGCGACCATCGTTGCTATGATCAGCGCTGACATGGCGTTCAGGATCATGGCTACTAGAACATACTGCGGAGGAATCATTGTCATATATGATCCCATGATGGACGCAGACACCGAACCCATAGCAGAGGCACATACAACAAACAGCTTGTTATCATTCATCTTCTGCAGATGATGCTTGATCGCAATCAGTGACTCGGATTGGCCGAAGAAGATCGAGTTCACTGCATTAAAGGTAAGTACATTCGACAGTCCTGTAATCTTCGCAAGGGCCCCTCCGATATACTTGATTGCCAGCGGCAGCACTCGAATATGTGTCAGTATCGACAACAGCGTTGCCGTAAAGATAATGAGCAGGAGCACGTTGATAAAGAACACGCTTGCTTCTGGCGGAGCCCATCCCCCAACGACAAATTCAATTCCTTGATATCCGTAGGACAGCACCATAGTTACAAAATCCGACACTCTCTCGACGATTTTCACACCAAGACTCGTCTTGAACATGAATAGTGCAAGTAATATTTGAAGAACGAACAGAACTCCAATGGCTTTGAAGTTGATATTCTTCTTATCGTTGCTGAGCAGGAATCCAAGTCCTAGTGTCAGTATAAGCCCAAGAATTCCAATTACAATTGACATTACGCACCTAAACTCCCTTTTACTTATGATTAAAGCGCATTTACTCAAAATTACGCGCCTTGTCTACATTACACAGTTACGCAACCTATTGCAAGTCAGCTTTTTCCTCTATATTTCTATTTAAAAAAAGCAATTTCTTAAACTTTACCCCAATTTGCGGCGTTTATTCATATAATGGAAAATAAGCGCTTCTACTGCTCCCAAATCACAATGAAGGAAAGGATCATCTGATGAAGAAGTTTAAACTGATCGCAGGCTTGCCCATTTCCATCCTGTTGACAGCCGCGATACTATGGCGAATTCTGTCACTGCATTATGCTTCTTTCGAAGAGCTGGTACTGGATTACGTAAGAGAAACAGATACATATTATATGATTGATATTACGAAGAGAGTTGAGGACATTGAGGATTGGGAACGTGTTGAAATCACAGACCCATCGGAGATGCAAAAGTTAATATCTCATTTTTCTAAGATGAAACTGGAATCATCCAGTGAGGGTGGCCTCCCATGGGAATACTACACTGTCCGGATCCAGCTGAAGACTGGGGCTCATTTCGATATGGACATATATAATGATCAATATATTCGCATCGAAAATTCACGCAGATCAAGGGACAAATATAACGCGGGCGAATTTAAAATTTCTAATGGGTTTGATACGGCAATTCTGGAACAATATTTCAAGTAGTATTGAATGGAAATAAGGAGACGAGAGAACTGGTTACAATCTTCGATATATCAACTAAGAAGTGATGTAAGGAGGTTACCAAATGTTTTACTATGATGTGCGTTGCTATAATTGTAAGAATACATTCAGGGTATACGAAGGTTCACAAAAATATAAACAAGCTAAAGAAAGAAAGGATAAGTTTTTTTGTTGCGAAGATTGTGCTGATAAAATACGCATTGAAGCAATCATGAATTTTATGCGCGAAATGAATCGTTAGTAATTTGGAAAAAAAAGAGTCTGGCCAACCGAATTAATCGTTAGCCCAGACTCTTTTTTTTCATTCCATCATTTTAGTATAAGGGGAATCCTGAAAGCCAGACTACATTTACAGCTGCAGCCCCATCGCTCTGTACATAAAGGAGGCAAATTCACCACGCGTAACGGTATCCTGTGGTCTATAATTGTCCAGCTCGACCGTTATTCCGTGCTGAGCCAGGATCATAACATCCTCTTTGTGTGCGGTCTTCACATTCGTCGTCACTACCGTGTGCGGACTGTTGGACAGCTTAGGCAGATCAAAGGCTCTTACCAATACAGACGCCATCTGTTCTCTCGTCAGTGACTGCCCACCCATAAACAAATCTGATCCGCCTAGGAGAATTCCTTCACGGTATACTGCAGCTATTACCCCCGCATACTCATCCTCGGATGAAATATCCTCAAAGCCCTCAAGTATGGTACCCGCATTGTCCGGAATATTCAGATGCAAGCCTTTTGCTATAATATCAGCTGTTTCCGCACGGGTGATCGGCTCATTCGGCAGAAATTCGGATTGATCCGCATCGATCGCTCCGGCCGCTGCCAATGACATCACTGCAGGAAAGTATGGACTATTGGGTTTAACATCGGCATAATCTGCAGACTTCTCAATTAATACGGGCAGCTCCCGATGATGGGTTGCCTGTTCATAATCATATGCCATCGCAATCAGCTCGGCTTCTCCCCACATCTCGCCAAAGAACGCGAGGCCAAAGGGTGAGCCATTCTCGTAATATCCTGCAGGCACCGTAATTAATGGCAGGCCGCTGATATTAATCTCGGGCACCGTTGTCGCGCCAATATCGCCTTCGCCCAGCTTCGGAATCCGGTTAGACATTTGTGGATACACAAACCCATCCAGATCATGCTCTTCCATGACACTGTCCAAGATTCGCAGATACTCTTCTCTAACTTCATTGAACTCCGTTAAATCTGGTGTCTTCTTCGCATCTGTAATTGCCGTATCAATATTCGCAAATCTTCCTTCCATAAAACTAAGCGGTCCACCTTTGACCCACGGAACCTCACCGGCCTCTTCAAATACGCTTTGAATAGATAAGGTATCGTCTTCGGGATTTAAATTCTGAATATAGCTCTCCAGGTCATAGAAGAATGTCTCCATGCCGACATTTCCCGTCTTCTTCACATACTCTTTGAAGCCTGATCCGGCAAAAGGATCCTCCACTACAATAGCCCCTTCTTCCTCCAGCTCCTTCACAGCTTGTTCATATAGCGCTGTGGTCTCTGCAGACAGCTCACTATCACGCCAGCCCGGTCCATACAGACCTAACCTCTTGCCCTTAAGCGCCTGATCACTCACGGCTGCTGCGTAGCCTTCCTCAGGAATATGGCCAATAGCAGCCTCTGTTTTCTCATCCTTCTCCGAATAACCGGCCATAACATCGAGCATCACTGCCGCATCCAGCACAGTTCGGGCATGCGGTCCAAGAACGTCCCGGGTGCTCCCGGCAAGCGGTGTAACTCCTGTTGTCGGGATCAGTCCGAACGAGGGCTTGATACCGACGATCGCTTGCGCTGCTGCCGGATTCTGAATCGAGCCTCCCGTCTCCTCGGCAATTCCAAGGACGGCCAAATTCCCCGAGATCGCCATTGCTGTCCCGCTGCTGCTGCCGCCCGGTGCAATGGAAGGATCGACTGCATTATACGTAGGTCCAGCCCAGCTCGTATTCGCATGCGTTCCTGTTGCGCTGAAGGCCGGAATATTCGTCTTCCCGATGATGATGGCCCCTGCTTCCTTCAGGCGTGACACGACCGGAGCATCCTCAGCAGGCATCAGTTCAATGCCACCCGCTGATTTACTAAGGGGGGCCCAGCCGAATGTGCTTGGGAATCCAGCGACATCCACTGCTTCCTTGATGACGACGGGTATACCCGCAAGCGGACCCAGCTCCGCTCCTTCACTTCGAAGACGGTCAATCTCCTCCGCCTCTTGCAGGGCGTTATCATTCATGAAGGTGAACGCGTTATATGTATCCTCATACTTCTCAATTCGATCCAAATAAGCTTGGACGATCTGCTTAGCTGTATATTTTCCACTGTTGTATCCCTCGGTCAATTCACTGACTGTCATCTCTTCCAATCGAATCTGTTCCTGCGCATGCACGGTTGAAGGTGTTCCCGCCAGCTCAGGTATAGCTCCGATCAACATTCCGGAAATGACGAGGGACATGGTTCTTTTTGCTAGAATGGTCATTCTCATGATCATAACTCCTTTCTCTCTCGTAGTTAGTAACTCTCGAAACCTATTTTATACTTCATTTGCTAGATTTCAATTTTTTGTCATATGATCTGACATTACAATTTTTTATAAGTCTTATGCCTTGTAGATTTTCAACGTTTTTTTTGATAGGTTGAAGTCAAGTATGATGAGGAGGAATGCAGATGCTGCAGCTTATCGCCCAATCTGGATCTGTAGAAGACTATTTATGCGAAACAAAGGAAGTGAATTACTCACATCCTTCCATTCAACAACTGGCAAATGAGTTGTACAGCACTTCGGTAAGTGAAACCGAATTCGTAAAAATCGCCTTTGAATATGTCCGGGATCAGATTGCTCACTCCTGGGATATTCAGAGCTCACGCATTACGTGTATCGCATCGGATGTATTGCTATATCAGGAAGGTATATGTTATGCCAAGTCCAATTTACTCTGTGCCATATTGCGGTGCAAAGGAATTCCGACAGGATTTTGTTATCAGCGTCTAACGCTTGGAGATACCCCGGAAATGGGGTACTGCATCCATGCATTAAACAGTGTTTATCTTCAGTCGATAGGCAGATGGATCAGACTTGATGCGAGAGGAAATAAGTCAGGTGTGAATGCAAAATTCTCATTAGATGAGGAACATCTTGCATTTCAGATACGCGATTACTATGAAGAGATGGATTACCCTATAATTTACACAGCTCCTCATCCAAAAACAATTGACGTACTACGCCGACATTCCGATTGTATTCAGATGTATCTTCACGGCCTACCGACAGAAATTTAGTTCCATAAACAGTAGAGGTAAGCACAATGAAGGACCCTTCTTATTCTTCTCAGAAGGGCCCTCTTCGTAATGTACGTACTTATGTCTGAATCCGGAATCCTAAATTTTAAATTGCTGAACCAGCTCCTGCAGTTCTTCAGCAAGCTTGGATAACGAAGCCGAAGCTGCGCTGATTTCCTCCATGGATGCCAGCTGTTCTTGTGTTGAGCTTGCCATATCTTCGGATAAGGAAGCATTCTCCGTGGACAGCGTCAGCAAATTCTGAGCTGTTGATGTGACCTGTCCTGCACTTGCAGCAATCTGCTCAGACAGTGTCGCAACTTCTTCCACCTGAACAGGAATTTCCTGAATATTTTGAATGATGGAAGAGAAGGTCTCTGTCGTATTGAAGGAGATGGTGAGTCCACTCTCTACTTTTTCCGCAGCCAGCTTCATGCTATCCGCTGTGGTCTCCGTTTCCTTAAGGATGTGCCCGATCAGTTCGATAATTTGCTTCGCAGCCTCCTCTGACTGCTTGGCCAGATGACCGACTTCCTCAGCTACCACGGCAAATCCTCTGCCGTGCTCGCCCGCTCTTGCCGCCTCAATGGAAGCGTTAAGGGACAGCAGCTTCGTCTGCCCGGCGATCCCCCCGATGAGATCTACAATCACGGCAATCTCTTGAGAACGCTGTTGCAGCGATTGCAGCTGTTCATTAGATTTATTCACCGATTTGTATATCGCATTCATCTGATCCATCGTCTTCAGTACAGAATCATTCCCATCTACTGCCTGCTCTGCTGCCTGCTTCGTCAAATCCGAGACATGAACCGCATTCCCAGCTACCTTTTGAATGCCCATGCTGATCTGAGTAAGAGCTTCTACCGTTTGGTTCAACTGATCGTTCTGTGTTTCCGCCCGGCTGGCAACTTCCTGCAGGGAAGAAGCTACATATTCTGAAGCCGTGGCTGTTTGCATTGAGCTTGCGGTAAGCTCCTCTGAGGATGCGGCAACATGCTCTGATTTGGAGCCGATTTCCTGGATCAGCGTTCGCAGGTTGTGAGACATTTGATTAAATGAGCCTGCGAGGTCTCCAAGCTCGTCGTTATTTTTCAGCTGAATGTTCTCGGTCAGATCTCCTTCACTAATCCGGGCTGCTGATGTGCGCAGCGCTTGAAGCGGCTTCGTAATGGAGGCAATAAGATAGAATACGAGAGACAAGCCGAGCACAATGGCAACAACAATAACGATACTGGTTGCAATAAGAATAGGCTGGGTAATGCCTTCAATCTCGGTATCAAACACAAAACCGCCGACCTTCCAGCCCGTCAGCTCATTCGTGGTGAACTCCATACGTTTCGATTCCCCTTCAGAGGTAAATGAGAACTCGCCTTGTTCAGATGCGAACATCTGATCAAAGAAATCCTCACCTGCTCTTATACCTAGCTCCATCGTAGGATGAACCACAATATTCCTCTGTTGGTCCAGTACGATCGCATAACCCTCAGTACCGATGTTTACCTGGCCTGCAACTTGGCTCAAATTCTGCAGGTTTATGTCCATGCCGACAACGCCCGAGCCATCCTCTGTCATTTTTGCTACCGCGACGACCAGATTACCGGTTGCTGCTGATACATAGGGATCGGTAACGACGACCTGTCCCTTGTTCTCCATCGCCTTTTTATACCAAGGTCTCTGACGTGGATCGTAATCCTCGTTAAGCTGCTTTCTCGGAACCTGAATCATGACACCCTCTTCTGTTCCGACATACATGCTGTCTAAATCTCTATGGAATTGTATGTAGTTATCGAACTCGGCTCTAATATCAGGACTATCGACTCCATCATATCGCGTTGCATTGACATGGTTGGCGAAGATTACAACATCCTCTCGTTTAGGAGCAATGACATCTGTGATGACTGCGTTGATGACGTCCACGCTCTCATCCGCACTGCGCATGAATTCCTTATCCAGCACATGCTTCGCGGATTGGTACGATAGGGTCCCTATAAGAGAAGATGGGATAATAAGTACGATGAGAAATACGATGATCAGCTTATACTTCACGGTTAATCTCAGCTTGTTTTTGTTGGGCCACTTCAGCTTGCTCTTGTCGAACCCTTTCAGCTTCTTACTTAACTTGCTCACTCTAAAAAACCTCCAGTTCATTGGTTAAGCCATGCTCATTTACTGCATTTTTAATTGCCTATACTCCGCATAAAGTTAAAAGATTTACATTTATTCATCGGTCAAGCAGGATGATTTATTTAACATCACATGTAAAATAATTATTACTGCTGTGTTATGTGACACATTTTTTCTCAAGCAGCAGGCAATAAAAAAAGGCCCAATCCGGACCTTATTCGCAGGATTTATTGGGCCTACGCACCTATTTACACTCTTTTTTATCCGTGTCAGATGCCCCATTATCCCTAGCTAGACTAGTGCACTAACGGACTTCATCAGCCATCATATCCTAAGGTAGAAAGGGGATGAGAACCTGTGAAGAAGAAAATGCACTATACAAGCACAACCATCAAGAGCAAATGGACCAAGACCAAATGGCTCGACAAAAGCCCTGAAGTACAAGATTATCTTCCAAAAACGATGCCGTTCAGCCGAAGTAATCTGAGCAGCATGCTGTCACAGTACTCGACGGTCTTTTTTAAGCCGGAGAACGGTACTGGAGGCTACAACATTATAATAAGAATCAAGAAGCGCGATAATGGATACCAGTACCAGCACAACTCGGTCAAGAAGCAATTCAGTACGCTTGATAATTTATATAACGAATTAAAAAAACGAAATAACCGTGAGCCGTACCTGCTTCAGCAAGGCATTCAGCTTAAGAAAACCAACGGCAAACCGTTCGATATTCGGGTGATGGTTCAGAAATCGAGCAGCGGAAGCTGGAAATCAACTGGTATTTTTACCAAGATCGGTACCCCGGGTAAAGTAGCTACCAACTATCAGCAAGGCGGAAGCATCGGATTTATACGCCCCACCCTATTAAATGCTGGTTTCTCTAACACCACAGCAGAAGAGATCGAAGCAGAACTCAAAAAGCTCGGAAAATCTGTCGGCAAAGTATTTGATTCCCACAAGAATGGCTTCCATGAGCTGGGTCTCGATGTTGCGCTGGATAAGAATGGCGGAATCTGGATTCTGGAGGTCAACACAAGACCTCAGTTTTATCCGCTGAAGAACATGAAGGATAAGAGCCTATATCAGCACATTCTGACTAACGCCAAGAAATATGGACGTAAGAGATAGTTAAAGATTAGAGAGTTCAGGCATCATGCAAATGTCCCAATGCCTGATATTGACGAAGGCCAAGGGAGACGTTCACATGATAGTTCAGCTCGATTTCCCGTTCCGTAAATGCTAAGTGATATGTCACCATATAAGGTGTTTCGATATAGAACAGTGTCAGCTGCAGAGTATCACTGCGCATCCACGAAGCACAAGCTACAACCTCCTGTAAATGAAGGGATAGATCCTTATGGAATATTCCTTGCTGTGTCACCGGTCTGTTGAGGTCGAAGGCAAGCAGCTGATCACGCTCATCTTCATATTTCATTTGAAGCTCCAATCTGTCCCCTATGGTACGAAATTGGATCGAGCGCAGTCCTTCAGGATGCTCGTCAAACCTATAACATCTCCCATCTATCTCTCGAATGCCCGTCAGTACCTTCATAGGCCCCACTCGCTTCGGAAGCCTGGAACTCAGGTGAAGCTTCCTCTCCATCTGATTTAACTTATCGTTGTTTTTCAGGAAAGGGCTCAGCACATACGTATAGATCAGATCCAGCAGCGTTTGCAGCGGCTCCATGCTCTTGAAGCTGGAATTTACCGCAAGCACAATGCCTGCGGAAGGTGCAACGAAGCACAACTGGCCAAAAGATCCATCCCCTCTATAGCAGCCTTGCCTGCACATATGAAACTGGTATCCATATCCTTGCTGCCAGTCTATCCGATCCTTACGATCCGCTGTGTCACTATGCTTCGTCGTCGCCAGTTCAATATATTGTTCGGATACAATGCGCTTGTCTGCATATATTCCTTTATCCAGCAGCATTTGACCGAATCTTGCCACGCTGTCTGTCGTCAGACTGAGCCCCATGCCTCCTGCAGTGATACCCATGGGACAGGTCTCCCATATTGGGCGCGGGATATGCAGCGGATCAAACAATGTCGGCATCAGGAAATCTACCAGATTACGTCCTGTGACACGCTCAAGGATTGCAGAGAGCATATAGGTGGCATGTGTGTTGTACAGATGATGGGTTCCCGGTTCATACTTTACTTCTAAGGAGAGGAAGGCTCTTACCCAGTCCTGCTCCCTGGCGATTTCTGCATAAATATCATCGTGATGCCCCGTGTTCATAGACAGCAGGTGATGAATCGTCATCTTGGCCAGGTTAGGAGAGATCACTGGAGGAAGTTTATCAGGAAAAAAGGAAATGACCGGATCATCTAGACGAATGAGCCCTTGATCCCAAGCAATGCCTATCGCGATGGAAGTAAAGCTCTTGCTTAATGAATACAGCAGCTGAGGGCATCCCTTACGGTAAGGCTCCCGGTAGATCTCAGCCTTTATCACTCCATCCTTCATAAGCACAAGACTATTTACCTCTAGTTGTGATTCTTCAATTTTGGCGATTATCGAGGTCATCTCGTCTGTAGTCCCATCACAAATATCCAGAATACCTGATGTGTTGTCCTTGTCAGGCGTATCCTTTGTCCAACTCATTGACGTTTAACACCAGCCTTCTCCTTGTTCTCCTTCACTCGGAACTTAACGATCCTGCTGATAAGCTCATACGGGAGAGGCTGGTCCATTGGAAATTGCACAGAGCCCTTGGCGCTCTTATACTTCGATAGTTCATCCTTGAACGCGGCGATCCCACTTGCCCCCGGATAGAAGCCGATATGGTGCTTGAAGGCTGAATAATGAACCAGATTACCTGAAAGTGCAAACGTCGGCATCTGATAGCTGATCTTCTCCTTCGCCTCAGGTGCAGCTTCTCTAATGACCTGCCTCAACGTCTGCAATTTATTTTGAACATCAGGCGGGAACTGTGAAATGAAGGTGTCAATTAATTTACTCTCTGATTTATCCGTTGATGGATTTGTCTCTTCATTATTTTTCATATGGCGCTCCTTTAACGTTCGGATCTATAAATGATTGAGTAAGGAATGGTTTACATAGGAACTCGAACAGGTTAATCTTCTATACAATAGCCTCAGTAATATTAATTTATAGCCGATGAGGAGTGGTCTTATTGGAATCTGCAAAGTTTAGAACATTCTATAATCTCTCTATAATTTTAGGAGTTATATTAATTGTTAGTGGTCTCATTCTTTTTATACCTAGAAGTGTTAGATCCGATACTCCCGATAGTTATTTTTATCATATATTTATTTTACGCTATGTACTACCGATTTCGGGAACGCTTCTTATCCTCATCGGGTCATCTATGTATTCCATATATCGAACGCTAAAAGAAGAAATCAATGCACTCACAGAGAAGCTGAACTTAATAGAAAGAGAATCACGGAAATAGAAAGTTAAGCATACAAGCCAATATATTAGGTATTAAAAAGAGGGGTATCTGCCTCAATATCATTAAGATCAGACTTAGCTTAATGATATTAGGCATCTGCCCCCTCTTTTCTCCATTCAATTCTAATCTCTTACCTTACGAGAATCTGTCTTACTTCTCAAATCTAAACCAGCCAAAGTCAAAGTTACTGCCCGGCAGGAAGATGAACGTCACCTTCTGCTGACCTGTTACTGTCTCCAGCTCAAAGACCTGCTCTTCGTATCCGTTCGACTGCGTGAACTCTACAAGCTGATTGCTCTCGCCATCTGGACCTGCAAACCGGATATGAATCGTATTCTTGTCAATCGGTGAGCTGCCGTAGAATACAACTCTTGAGGCGCCTTCCGCCGTGAAGTCCATATCACTGAACTCCAGAGATACGTTATTACCGATCCCCTCTACGTGATCACCTGCAATGGTGAAGGTATCACCATAGATGTGATCGCACTGTGCGGCTGCATTCTGCTCGAAGGCTCTATTCTTCTTCTCGAACGTAAAGCCCTTGACGTGGATCTTCTGATTCAGCACAAAATAGATCGAAGTGATCCCGTTCAGTCGTTTGGACAGGCGGTACGTCTCCTCTTGATACACATTCCATTTGGATTCCTTCTGGTACACTACATCCGCTAGCAGGGTACTGCCTTCTTCCTCCGGCAGGCCCTCCCAGATCTGAATGAAGTATTCCTCATTGGAGAGCGCAAAGATCGGAATGGTCATCGTGTCCGAACCGTAAGCACCAAAGTCGATGTTCTGGAAGCCTACAACGGTCTTCCCATCACGGCTCGTTGCGAAGCCTTTCTCATTCCCGTTGCTGACATCGCCTATCGCATCATCGTACAGACCTCCGGTAATAAAGCCATACGGATCTTTGAAGGCAGTGCCGAGCCCTTCAGCTCTGAATTCCAAGTGGGAGATCAGCTTGGTCTTGTCGGTTCCGTTCTTGCTCGTGGCGCGTACCAGGAATTCACCATCACCAAGTGCGCTGATTGTAGCCGTATGCCCGTCTGCCTCAATCTTCGCGATGTTAGACTCAATCCCGGCATCGTTAACGACAGACCACTCAAGATCCGTATAGGACGTATTCGCCGGATACAGAATCGCTTCTACGGTTAGTACTGTATTCGATGGATTCAGCACCTGACCTTTACTACTAATGAGCTCAATTTTGCGCAGCGGAACCTCAGCTTCACTTCCCATCACAATCGCCATGGCCTCGTTCTTCGTGTTTGCATCGATGCTGCCCAGCTGTGCTTCATCCGCTGCAGGAACAGACTGGAATTCAGCAGATTGTCCTATAAGACCCTCAGAGCTCACCTCAATCTTAATCGCTCCCGGCTCCTTCGTCGCACCAATAATCGCCATCAGCTTGCCGCTGAACAGTCGTTTGCTCTGTCCTTTGTATTGATCATAATCTGTGCTGTCCCCGCTATCGAGACCAATCAGGCGCCCCGCGCCGCTTACGCTGACATTCACACGATTATTTGCATTCTGTACCACGTTCCCTGCTTCGTCTTCCACATTAATCTCTACAAAAATAAGGTCCGTGCCGTCAGCAGTAAGCTCTGTCTTATCCGGCAGCAGGCGAATCTTCGCTGCATCCGTATAGGATTTTTGCACATCTGTCGCAATAACATGGCCATTCTCGTCATATGCAATCGCCTTAAGCTCACCTGGCTCGTAAGGCACCTTCCACCAGCCGACCAGCTGCGTACCGTTCTCATGATCAATGTCATATGTTCCGATCGTACTGCCGTTCAGCTGCAGCTCAATTCTCGGTGCATTGGAGCACACGCGTACATCGATCATTTGACCAGGGCTGAAATCCCAATGAGGGAAAATGTGAACCATCGGTGCTTTCTTATAATCTGTCCAGGCCGATTGATAGATGTAATAGGAATCTTTTTTGAAAGTAGCGGTATCCAGCTGTCCAAAATAAGAGTTCTTCGTATGATACGGCGTCGGCTCACCAATATAATCGAAGCCGGTCCACAAGTATTGTCCAAGGGAGTACGGCGTGTCTCTTTCGGCCAAAATACATGCCTCCGCCGACTTCGCTCCCCAGCTGGTCGTACTGTTGCCAAGCGCAGAGCACTGCTCATCATCGTCGGCCAGGATCGCTTTTTCAAACGGGAAATGATAGATTCCTCGGCTCTGTACGACCGAAGCCGTTTCGCTTCCGTAGATGATCCAGTCCGGATGCTCTTCATGATGCTCGTCATAATACTTCTCAGCATAGTTATAGCCCGCCACTTTCACGATGTCTGCACATTTCTGCGCATTCTCCCATGGCATGTAGTTAGAGCCGATTGTGACACGTCCATTCTGCTTCGGATCAAATTCCAGCACATAGTCCATCAGCATTTGGGTCACTTCTTGTCCGCGCTCATCTGCATGCGTATCATAAATCTCGTTGCCGATACTCCACATAATAAGGCTTGGATGGTTGCGGTCCCGCATCACCCAGCTCTTCACGTCCGTATGTGCCCATTCCGGGAAAAATCTTGCATAGTCATAAGGCGTCTTGGATCTCTCCCACATATCAAAGCCTTCAGAAACAATCAGCATTCCCATCTCATCCGCCAGCTCCATGAACGCCTTCGCCGGCATGTTGTGAGCTGTACGAATGGAGTTCACGCCCATCTCCTTCAGCAGCTCAAATCTTCGGCGCAGAGCAGTCACGTTAAATGCGGCTCCGAGAGCTCCCAAGTCATGATGCTCGCAGACGCCGTTCAGCTTCATCTTCACACCGTTCAAGCGGAAGCCGTCGTTCGGGTCCATACTGACCGTGCGGAAGCCAATATTCTGAGTCACCTTCTGAGCCGTTTCCCCAGCCATCTTCAGTTCAGTGACCAGCTGGTACAGATAAGGCTCATCGGTACTCCACAGTATAGGGTTCACGGCGGTCAGCTGCTGGCGGTTCGTTAATGTGGATTCTGTTCCTGCCGCAAGCTGATCTGAAGAAGCAGCGATAACCTTCCCCTGATCCATAATGGTGTGAACGAGCTCACCGTCCTGCAGAAGCTCTACATCTGTATCCACTTCAACCAGCCAGCCCTGTTCCTGCTGAGTCGTAGATACATAAATTCCGTTCGTCACGATATGATTGCTCTCTCTGGTCTTAAGCCATACGTCACGGTAAATCCCTGCTCCAGAATACCATCTGCTGTTCGGGCTTTGGTGTACAACCTTAACGATAATTTCGTTCTCACCAGGTACCAGTGCCTTCGTGATCTCATGCTCAAAGGCAGAATATCCATACTTCCATTCGCCCACAAGCTGTCCATTTACATAGACAGAGGAATTCATATAAACACCGTCAAAAGCGAGAAGCACCTGCTTCTCACCCTCGCTGTATGTAAATTTCTTGCGATACCAGCCAATGCTGTTCTCATATAAGTCGAGCGAGTTATAGATTAACCAGTCATGAGGAAGATCGACCGGGACATATTGAAGCTCTGCCGCTGCTGCTGCATCCAGTTCACTCGGATCCTGTCCTCCTATCCCCGCGTCCTTTGCTTCAAGGTGCATCTTCGCAAATTCCCAGCCATCATTAAACAATATTTGTTGATTCATAGGTCACCTCTCACATTTACTCATTTGATTATGATGATTGCGTTTACATATATAGGTACTGGCAGGCAAAAAAAAGAAGAAGCAAAGAAGGCTCCGCCACCGCACCCTCATTCACTTCCTCATTGTAACATGAAAACGTTTGATTTCTTACCCGGATTCTTCGCAACAAAAAACCGCAATAATTCGACATTCACTCTACCTCACGCAGCAAATCCCGAGTATCTTCTCCCAGCTCACCAAGCCGCCATATAGCATACTTATGAATTCCCTCACGACTTGCTGCCTCCATCCAGCCTTGGAGTGTCTCGTGATCGGCGTACCACACCGTATGGGGTGCTCCATCCTCATCCGTGTAATTAAAATACAAGCTGCCGCTCTTCGTATCTCGTTCAGGAGTGATCTCATATCTATCCAGCAAATCAGCAGCTGCCTTCTCCGTAAGAGAGACCGTGCTGCTGCCTTCGGACCAATCAAATCCACCCGCCGAGAAAGCCATGATGGGATCACCTGGTAGATGACTCATCCTCGCAGCAAGCTCCTTAATAAATACCATATCTGCTTTCGAACCTGGTCCGCTGTGCCCTCCATACAAATTGTAGGCCATCATAACATACTCCGGTCCCTCAGGCAGCTTCAGCTCCTCAATAGGTGCCTTGGGTTCAAGTACAATACGCAGAGACACATTCATCTCGTCAAGCTCAAGAGCCAGCTCCTCATAAAACCGGATCATATTCGGCCAATCCTGATCTTTTATCTGCTCGTAATCAATCTCGATTTGATCCAGGCCATATCGCTCTACGATATTCGTAATGCTCTCCATATGTCGTGCTCGCGATTCGTTCGTTGCGGTAAGTCGTGTCAGCAGCTCAGGGTCCTTCTGGACCGCACTTCCATCGTCATGAATGATATCATTGACCAGCGTCAGTCCAATTCGTGCATCAGAATCTGCTTCCACACCCGTCAGCTCATGCAGCCGGGGAAGAGCATTCGACATCGTCTCTGTAAAATACAGCTCATCCCGCTCATCAAAATAAGCTGCAAACAGCTGTACATCAACGGTCCCCTTGTGCAGGGCAGACCAATCCTCAATGCCCGCTTCCCACTGCCAGTCGGTAATCCAGACAGACAGATCCTGGGCTGGCAGCTCTGAGGCCTGCCCAGGAGCTTTAACTGGAGCCTGAGCATTCTTGTTCTGCAGCAGGAAGAACAGCAGGACAGTGAGTAAACCGATCACCAGGAGGACAACAAATACAAATGCCGGCTTCCCATACCGTCCACGTCGCCCACGATTTCCACGTTTCCCGCGCTTTCCATAGCTTGTCCTAACCACATCGTATCTCCATTCTATAACTCGTCATGATTGATCCCAGCTCATCAAAATGTTTCGACTGCCCAATCAATGGCTGAATTGAAAGCATTCCTTACCGAATAGGATACTCTCTCCCAGCCCGTTGGAATATTGCTGTACAGCTTGGAAGGTTCCTCAGCATCCGGTTCACTTACATATACTTCAACCTCTTTAAAGATCCCGTCATAGATCGTGTCCTTCTTGTTCTGCTTGTGATAAGCAGCATAGAGCATAAGCTTACCTTCATCTATGGAAGGATCAACAGGCAGCTGCTTAATCCATTCTGCATCATCTACAGTAACGCTAAGCTTGTCCTTCTGCAGCGATATCTGAATTAGACGTTGATCCGCAATATTAATCGGATATTCCTCATCTGCATCCCGATCTCCCGCCGTTGTCTGCTCCTTGGTATACACAGAGGCTTTATCATACGCCAGGTCTTCATGGGACCAGATCACCGGATCCAGCTTCTCTTCATAGATGGTTTCTTCCTCGTGACCGGCTGTCTTCTGTACGACTCGCAGACTGTTATTTACAAGATCGACCCGCAGGTAGCTCCCCTTCTCTTCATCGTTTCTTAAATACACTCCCTGACGACCCACTACATTGCCTGCAGCTTCGAAGCGCATTGAAATGTCGTTTGAGCCTGTAGAATCAAACAGCGCAAGTCTTCCCATCCCCCCGGCGGGTGATGTGAGAATGATCTCGCCTTCTTTAAACTCAGCTGCCCCTGTTATTAGACGCCACTTCTCTGCTTCGCGCTCATCTCCTTGGACGAACTCCAGAGCCTGACCCGAATCCTGCACGATCTTCATCAGCAGATGATTGGTTGACCAATAGGGGGCGGGCTGAACCCGGCTTAGATTATACACTTGATCGGCCTGAGT
This sequence comes from Paenibacillus urinalis, assembly GCF_028747985.1. NCBI lineage: Bacteria > Bacillati > Bacillota > Bacilli > Caryophanales > Paenibacillaceae > Paenibacillus > Paenibacillus urinalis. The sequence goes on along the minus strand of NZ_CP118108.1, from coordinate 796,432 downwards.
ATTCAGTGCATTGCCCTCCCGATTAAAGTGAAGGTTGAACAGCTCTCTGATCTGCTGCTCATTGGCATTCGTCACCAGCCTGTTCATCCCGTTTCCCAGCGCATTGGCGTGCATGATCATATATACGCCGGGAACATAACCAAGTGAATCCGTATATATATTTTTCATCAGATCATAATCGGTCTTAATTCTGGCTTCCATCTGCGTTCGGTCTTCAGCAGGGATCATATTCTTGTCCCTTATAAAATCCATTAAGTAATGATTGTAGTACTCGATATCTGATTTATCAGGCAGCTCGCTCTCATCCTTCTCTCCGATGAACCGGCCTTCCTCATCAAATACGTTAATATAACTCAGCCGATAGCCATTCGACCCCAGCTCCCAATATCCCGTCTTCGTCATCTTCAGCATTTCCTTCGGCTGCACAAACTTCCGTTCGCTGTTGCCGATCTTGTTGGCATAAGAGAGAAACGTTGCCTTGTAATTAAACCTCTCTAGCAGAGGCTGAGCGAATAAGCTGGAATCGTTCCGACCATCTTCGAAGGACAGAAACAGTGCCTTCTCCGGCAGAGGCTTCCCTTCATGGTAATAATCAAGGATGTCCTGCTGCGATATCGTTACGTACCCCTGATCATACAGTGCCTCCAGCTGATCCTTCAGCTGATCCTTATCCACAAGCTTGGCTGTACCTGCCCGTCCGACACCAAAGTAGGATATCGCTATAAAACCGTCCGTTCCCGTCCACGCAGCCCGGTCAGGCTCCTCGTACTTATCGATATTAAACAACGTTTTTATGAGCAATAGGGCTAATAGAATTAGAACAATGAACTGGATAATCGACTTGCGCAGCTTCCGTGCATTCTTCTGGTGAACATCCATAGCGGCAGTCTTATGCTTATTGATCATTTAGGCCTGCCATCCTTTTTTCATTTTTCGTTTGTTCTTGCGCTCTTCCTTCTTCTTCCTTGCCTCAATGTCCTGTGGTGTCTCCCGCGTACCCCAAGTGGACTTCCAGAAGGTAAACCAGGCCACAGGCATCTGCCACAAGAGAATGAATTCATAAAATACGCAGAACACAAATCCGAACACCCACAGCTTGCTCTTCCTGAACAAGAGGTGTGCAAGACTCATCAGCAGTGCCATCATGAACAGTCCCATCAGGAAGGTAAAAGGAAAGACATGATGAACAACCGGCACATAGACGAGGTTATAGAGAACGATAACAGGCGCGGCAATGGGAACAATGACTCCAATATAAAAGAATAATGCCATGAACGGTTCTTTGCGCCATATAAAGGTTCCTGCACGCAAGGACTCACGCAGCCACGAGCGCTTCCACCGCATCTGCTGCTTCAGGAAGACATCCATTTTAGATGGAACAATCGTGGAGCATATGGCCGTATCCTGATAACCTGTCCGGTGGGTTTTTAGAATGTAGTTCGTCATACTTCGATCGTCGCCGAAGGTCGCAGGCTGCCCCAGGAACTTCTGATTCAGCCAAGCATCCGCGTGCTGAAGCACCAGTTCCTTGCGATAGCAGGACAACGGACCGGACAAGCAGGTTACACTGTCGAACCAGGATTCCGCTGCTTTCATAATACGAAAAGCGATAAAATAGCGAACGGTCTGCAGCTTGGTGATCGTGTTCGTATACGTATTCTCCACGTCCGTTCGACCAGCAACGCCGCCCATCTTCGGATCCTGGAAGGGCTGCACCAGATGGCGAATAGCCGTTGGCTCAAGAAAGCTGTCCGAGTCAACAAAGACGACAAGGTTATGCTTCGCCATCTTTACCCCTCTAACCAGAGCTTCCCGCTTGCCCCCATTCTCTTCAAGCACAACATAAGAGAGTCTCTCTGCGGTCCCATACCGTTCCGCCTCTTGATGGATCATTTCAATGGTCTCCTGGATGCGCTCTACTGACCGATCTGTGGAGCGGTCATCGACTACAATGACCTCCAGCTTGTTCACCGGGTAATCCTGATTGATACAGCTAAGGATCGTTCGATGAATCCATTCCTCTTCATTGAAGCATGGGATAATAATAGACACACCCGGCGTATACAGCGGATCCACCTTGACATCCCTGTACATCGCGCCGAACAAGTACCGGGTCAGCAAGAAGGCTGCCGCAATCAGACTATATAAGTAAAGAACTACATTATATTTGAAATAAATGATACTCTCTGCTCGCATCAGCATAATCAGCAGCACCGCGAATAGGAGGATGGCACTGGCAGAATAGACAGAATATCCCCAGCGCTTTTTCTGAAGATAAGAGGTCAGCGGCTTCTCAAAATCAAGGGCGATCTGCACACTGCCTTCTGAATCCTCGGTTTGCTCCTGTGTGACAATACGGACCACCTTCGCATCCATATTGACTGACGATTCGAATCCCTCCGGCATAGCCCCCGGCGGGATCTTGAATCTGGCATTCACTCGGCTCCCAACCTGTAAATGATGCTTCGGATGGTACAGCTCCATTAACAGTCCGGTCGAAGAAATATCGATTGACTTGCCTCTAAGTGCATGCCTGCTCTTTCGGCCTTTTGGTGTAACGTTCACTTCAAATTCTGCCAAATAACGCAGACTGAGCTTACGCAGCCGATTAATGTAATCAACATCTATTCCTTCCGTTCCCTCAGCCGCCGCAATACCGCGCCGATCTGTTGAGCCCCGAACCTTCTCGGGGTCTGGCACATAGGACAGCTTCCGCCTGTCTGGACGGGTCTTGGTCAGCTTTTCTCTTGTCAGCTTTTCTTTTTCCTCTTTGATTTTGTCTTTTCTACTTATCATATCGAAGCTCCTATCTGTGGACTACAAGCTCCAGTAGAGAAATCCGCTCTGCTCATACATGTGTCTGTCATATATCCCCTTGATATCAAACATAATCTTCGGCTGTGTATGGCTATATAGCTGCTGCACCTGGTTGAAGCTCATTGCTCTAAAAGATTCGTGGGCTACAGCTACCACTGCGATGTTTAAATCTACTAGATGCGCAGGATCGGAAAGCTCCACGCCGTATTCCTGATAGGCAGTAGCCGCATCGACATAAGGATCGGCTACCAATGGGGTAATCCCATATTCGCTTAGCTCATTCAGAATATCCATCACCTTGGAATTGCGGATATCACTGCAATTCTCTTTGAAAGCAAGTCCGAAAATGCCGATGCGCGGATATCACTGCAATTCTCTTTGAAAGCAAGTCCGAAAATGCCGATGCGCGTATTTCTCAAATCCATCTGCTGCTTCACCATCATCTTGATGATATTCTGGGCGATGTACTTGCCCATACCGTCGTTAATCTGCCGTCCAGCCAAAATAATTCGCGAATGATAACCGCTGTCCTCCGCTTTGTAAGTCAAATAATAAGGGTCTATACTGATACAATGGCCGCCGACCAGACCCGGACGGAACGGAAGGAAATTCCACTTGGTCCCTGCAGCTCTGAGAACGGCATTCGTATCGATATCCATCTCATGAAACAGCATGGACAGCTCATTCATGAAGGCAATATTAATATCCCGCTGTGCATTCTCGATGACCTTAGCTGCCTCGGCTACCTTGATGCTCTCGGCACGGTGAACCCCGGCCTCGACGATCAGCTCATATAGGCTGGCGACGGTCTCCAGCGCCTCCTCATCATTGCCAGATACAATCTTCACAATATTCTCCAGCCGGTGGACTTGGTCTCCCGGATTAATCCGCTCCGGTGAATACCCCACCTTAAAATCCCTTCCGCACGTAAGTCCCGAAACTTCCTCGAGAATAGGTATGCATACCTCTTCCGTTACGCCGGGATATACCGTAGATTCATAGACTACGAGCGAGCCTGGTGTCAGCCGCTCGGCTACAAGCCGGCTCGCCTTCTGTACTGCCTCCAGATCAGGAACGTTCCCGCTCTTGACGGGTGTTGGTACGGCAACAATATAGCAGCGTACCCCAGCAAGCTGGTCCCTATCTGACGTAAAGTCTACGCCGCAATGCCGTACAGCTTCATCCCCGATATCACCAGTCAGGTCGATTCCATCCTGATAGGCTTTTATTTTTTGACGATTCACATCAAATCCAATAACATTCAACTTTCTGGCAAAAGCAGCCGCAATAGGCAGCCCGACATAACCAAGTCCAATCACTGCGAGCTTCTCGTTCCCAGCAGCCAGTTCCTCAAACAATCCCATTATTTTACCTCATCACTGTTTATCCATGTTTTGTTCTGTTCCATTAAATCTACCAAGCTGACAAATGTATACCCTTTGGCTCGCAGCTGATCAATAATCCTTGGAAGAGCTTCAACAGAGTGAATACCATCCAGGATGTGAAGCAGAATAATGCTGCCATTTTCCGTTTGGTCCATAACCATATTCACAATGTCGTCTGCAGAATGGGATACGTCCCAATCCATTGCTGTCACATCGTACATCGCAATGTGCTCATATCCTGTCGCAGCAATCACCTTGGCACTCTGAGCATCGATCGCTCCCGTAGGCGGACGGAAGAGCATCAGCGGCTGCTGTTGGATTGCCTCCGTCAACACCTCATGAGCTTTCACAATTTCCTCCTGCAATTCCTCTGCTGTCAGCGAGGTAACAACCGGATGCGTATACGTATGATTCGCAACATCATGTCCCTCTTCAATGATTGCACGAGCCAGATTGGGATTATCTACTACGCCTCTGGCTCGCAGAAAAAAGGTAGCATGTACTTTTTTCTCGGCCAGGATATCAAGAAATTGGGTTACTGTCTTATCGGTGGCCCAGTCATCCAGTGTCAGAGCCACCTGCTTCTTGTCGGTCTTGACCTTATATATCAGCTCGTATTCGGCGTTCTCATAATCCGGATTGATCTTAGCTGCATCATAGCCGGGTATTTCCTCAAGCGGCTTACGGACTCCGCCATTCTCTGCCAGTTCTCTAAGTGGAATTAACTTATAGCCGATATCCTCCGCGGCTGCCGCAATATACTTAATCGATTCAACAATCTCAGGATTGATATCGGTATTTAAAGTAATAATCCCGCCCCGATGAATATAACGCTCTACATATTCACCAATCTCCTCTGCGCTCTTCATATCCCGATCCTTCGGATTAATGCTGTAGCTGACCACTGCCTTCATCCCCAGATGAGCTGCAGCCAGGGCGAGATCTTCAGGAATATCTCCGGATCTGGTACGGACGTAAACGGGCTCAGCACCCGTATGCTCCTTAATCACCTCATTCGCGAGCTTAACCTCCTGATAGATATCGTTGTAATTCATATCGGTGATATCTAGCTGATTCAGCAGATTATTCTCAATTTCATGTCCCCTGTCCACAATCGCCTGAGCAATATCCGGCTCCTCTGCGACCCTCATGCCGGGCAGGAAAAAAGTAGCCTTAATCTTGTACTTGTCCAGCTCATCCAGCAGGCGATCCATCGTCTCCTTGTCACCCATTCCGTTAAAGGTCAGTGAGAGCTCTCTGCGTCCTGTATATACATAGGGAATCTCCTGACTCTTCTCTCCTTCATAACGCTGCACGACAGGATCCGGATTTACATTTGGATCGTTCGTGATTGTGTCCTTCTTCGCAGTGCTGCATCCTGTCAGCAGAACCAGCAGAGACAGAATGATCAGTCCGGCCTGCCTGTAATATGTAGCTGTGCTTGGCATCTTGCTATGCTCCTTTTCATTATTCGACACGCTTCTCTAGCATGCATAAAATACAATGACCCACTTACATTTCCATGAAATTCTATTCTTCTATTAACCAGACTTGAAGACCCAAGCTCACTTGCTAACTAAGCATATTGGATTAACAATTTTCTAAAAAATGTCACTACTTCAGAACTATTATAAAGCAAAAACACGCACAATATATTAACAATTTTGCGATTTTTGGACATAAAAACAGCCGATTCATCATTATTTTTGTCACCTGTAATATATTAACATTTTAATATTAATATAATTAGTCCTTTATTTTAATATTGCGATGATGTTCGTTCTATACAGTAGGCATATTCTGATCTCAATGGATGGACAACAGGGAGGACTAGAGATGATGGTAGATCAAATTTTGAGAGAAGTACTTGATAGAAGATCTCAGGAAATTGTGGAGATTTGTGAAAGGGAGCATCTCGAGCTCTATAAGCTTTTTAGCGAAACACTAGAAAATATGAGGGAGCACATGCCCGAGCATTTATATCATAAAACAGGACTGCTGGAGGATCTCTTTCTTCACAGCAATATTCAGCTGATTAAGACTGCGCATAAGCTTGGTTATGATGATGCACAGTCGCTCAAACAATGGAATGAGCATCTTGATACTACTGCCATATAAAAATAGCCGATACACGTGATATGGAAGCTTAGCAGCCCAACGGATATTGTGGGTGCTCCTCTCGAAGTGCTCCGTTCGATATGATATGATGATTACCATTGAAACGCATATAGACGGGACAGGTGAAATTATGGAGCATTTAATCAGGCCGGAGGTTCAGAGCATTGAAGTATCCGGTATTCGAAAAATGGCCAACAAGGTCAGTCAATATGAAGATGTATTGTCACTTACGCTCGGGCAGCCCGATTTTCCAACACCACAGCATATTCTGGAGGCAGCCAAGCAAGCCATCGACAGTGGGGAGACGGTGTACACGCCGAATGCGGGAACACTCAAGCTGCGTACAGCAGCGGCCGAGTTCATGACGCAGAAGTACGGACTTACATATGATCCTGCGGATGAGATCATCGTGACCACAGGCGCCAGTGAGGCGATTGATGTGACTTTTCGGACGATTCTTACGGAAGGCTGCGAGGTACTCCTTCCAGGCCCGATCTATCCGGGGTATGAACCCATTATTCGCATGTGTGGTGCACAGCCGGTGCATATCGATACGACCGGCAGCGGCTTTAAGCTGACGGCCGATTTGATTCGTCCGCATTTGACTGAGCGTACTCGCTGTATCGTGCTGGCCTCCCCTTCCAATCCGACGGGCTGTACACTGAGCTCCGGGAAGCTTAACGAGATTGCAGATCTGGTTCGGGAACGTGAGCTGTTCGTCCTGTCAGATGAAATCTACAGCGAGCTTGTATTTGACGGTACGCACACTTCCATTGCAGCTCTGCCTGGGATGCGTGAGAAGACCATTGTGATCAACGGCTTGTCGAAGTCGCACTCCATGACTGGATGGCGCATCGGGCTGCTGTTCGCTCCGGTTTACCTCGCACGCCATATTGTGAAAGTGCATCAGTATAATGTCACATGCGCGAGCTCTGTCAGCCAAGCGGCGGCGGTTGAAGCGCTGACGGCCGGCATAGATGACGCACTGCCAATGCGTGAGGAGTACGCACGACGCCGTGATTATGCCTATGAGCGGTTGGTTAATGCAGGCTTTGAGGTCACACAGCCAAACGGGGCCTTCTACATCTTCCCATCTGTGGCTAAGTTTGGACTTGATTCCACCACGTTCGCTCATCGACTGCTTGAAGAGAAACGGGTGGCGGTCGTGCCGGGCGCCGCGTTTGCACCCTTCGGCGACGACTATATTCGCATCTCCTACGCCTGCTCTATGGAGGTGCTTCGTGAGGCGCTGGACCGCATCGAGTCGTTCGTACAAGGACTGTCCAGCTAAACTCGGATGAATGCTACAAAAAAAAACTGCTTTTGCGCATGAGCGCAGAAGCAGTTTTTGGTATGGAGACCTTCCTTATGAAGAACGATGGCGCAAATAGTTAGATACAACGTTAATAGCCACGCCGATCGCTTCCTCCTGTGGCTCGAGCTTCGCATGATGCAGTCCATAGGGCGTGTCGACCCCAAGCCAAAACATCAACCCAGGAATATCGCGGAGAAAATATCCGAAATCTTCGCCCGTCATGGCTTCCGTGCATTCAATCAGTTCCACGCCTTCAACATGTTGAACGAAGTTCATAAATCGCTCGGCTTCTTCTTCATGGTTGTACACCTGATAATAATTGGAGCCGTAATCCAGCTCGGCCTTACAGTTAAAGCCGGCCTCTACGCCTGTCAGCAGTGCTTCAATCCGGGCTTTTACATCCGCCATTGAATCGGCTGACAAGGACCGAATTGTTCCTTCCAGACGAACCCGTTCTGCAATAATGTTCTGTTTGGTTCCGCCTGTAATTTTGCCAAGTGTCACAACAACGGAATCCAATGGATCGACATTGCGCGAGACGATAGACTGCATCTGCATGACCAGACTCGACGTCGCAACGATCATATCGATGGCCCGATGCGGATAAGCGGCATGGCCGCCTTTACCTGTCAGATCAATAAACAGCTCTGATGTGTTCGCGAACAGGATACCTGGCTTCGTCGCAATCGTTCCTACCGGGTATTCGGGAGCAATATGCAGCCCCATCATGAAATCAGGCTTCCACGCCTTGAATTCCTCGCTGCTAAGCATGGGTAAAGCGCCGCCCGGCCCCTCTTCCGCTGGCTGGAACACGAACAGAACATCATCATTAATCGGCTCTCTCACGATTTCTGTGAGTACCCCAAGACCGATAGCCATATGCAGATCATGTCCACAAGCATGCATGTAACCCGGATGCGTTGACCGGAATTCATAGCTCGTCTCTTCATCGATCGGCAGCCCGTCCATATCCGCCCGGTATCCCAAGCACCGCTCACCAATTAAACCCTTCACTCGAACCAAAATACCCGTACGCCAGGTTTTGACCTCCAGCCGCTCCTGCGGCAGTCCGCCGATGTATTCCAGCAGCAAAGCCTGAGTCTTAAACTCTTCAAAGCCTGGCTCCGGAATCTGGTGAAGCCTCCGTCTTATCTCTACAAACTCGCTCATTCGATCACTCCTCAAGTCACTCGTTAAGCCTTATCGTATCAAGTTATATGCGCCTGCTAACTCAAGCTCTGGCTTAAGCCGCCCATAAACAAACACGCGCCACTGTTGATGGCGCGCGCTTGGATTACTTTTAACTTGCTTATTTCAGGTTACGAAGACCTTCAATAATTGTAGTCTTGGACTTGGTCTTGTCGTCAACCATTTTGATTACACGAGCTGGAATACCCGCAACGACTGCGTTCTCCGGCACATCTTCAATCACGACTGCACCCGCAGCGATTACAGCGCCTTTGCCCACGCGCACACCTTCGAGAACAACAACGTTTGCACCGATGACAACATCATCCTCAATGACAACCGGTTGTGCAGAAGGAGGCTCGATAACGCCAGCGAGTACCGCACCTGCGCCAACGTGGCACATCTTGCCGACTTGAACGCGTCCGCCAAGCGTTGCATTCATATCAATCATCGTACCTTCACCGATCGAAACACCGATATTAATAACCGCACCCATCATGATAACGGCATTGTTGCCGATCTCTACTTTGTCACGAATGATCGCGCCAGGCTCAATACGTGCATTGATTCCCTTCAGGTCAAGCATCGGAATTGCAGAGTTACGACGATCATGCTCCACCTCGTAAGTCTCAATTCCTTTGTCGTTCGCAAGCAGCTCTTGCACTTCTGCCCAATCGCCAAACAGCACGCCGCCGTCACCATAATCAAATACTTTAACGCCTTCTACTGGAGAAGTGATTTTACCGTTGAAGTACACCTTTACAGGCGTAACCTTTTTGCTATCTTTGATGTAATTAATGACTTCCATTGTTTTATCCATGGCTGGTATGTTTTTCTCCTTTTTCTTCAAGCTTATTTTCCTTGCGAACATTGTAGCATACGCGCTCGAACAGAGTCTACTTTTCACACGGCAGGTCTCGACCACATATTCGCTTAAAGCTTACTTCTCGGACTAGATCCACCTGGTGTATGTACTATTGAAGTGGCAATGTCAAATAGTAAGAATAAAATTCGTCATCGATAACATATCCGTGCTTCTCATAAAGCGTCCGTGCTGCCTTATTATCCGGCGCTGTAGATAATGCGATTCCTTTTGCCTGTGTTGTCGTCGCAAACTCCCGTACCTGCTGCAGCAGTAAATCTGCAATCCCTTCTCTGCGATGTGCTTCCATTACATATAGATCATTAAGGACCCATGATCGCTGCATAGAGATAGATGAGAAGGTAGGATAGAGCTGAGCAAACCCAGCGGCTTGTCCATCAGAAACAGCACGTGCGATAAATATTACCGATTCTGCATGATTAAAGCGGTTGAACAAAAACGACCTGGCTCCCTCAAGATTGGATGATTGCCCATAGAACACACGATAAGAATCAAATAGTGGAACCAAATCATCTAAATCATGAATGGTTGCCTGGACGGCAGAATACTTCATTGTCATTTTTAAGAAAGGCCCCTTTTCTAAAGAATAAATCTATAACAGCAGCCCTCTGTTCACTTTACTTCGTTAATGGAGCGCATTATCAAATTATATCTGGCTTTTCAATTTTCATCCATGAATCTTTTTCTATAATTAAATTACCCGAATCACGAACCAGAACAGGCCAAACAGCATGATCCCCCCGGATATCACGGCATTGCTGTACGTATAGACTTTCTTGAATCTTCTCAGCCACAGGAGCAGCGGAATAACCACGGCCAATACTGACAGCTGACCGATCTCCACGCCGACATTGAACGAAATCAGTGCAAGCACAATGGAATCCACAGGCGATTCCTGCAGCACCTGGGCAAACCCGAATCCATGGATCAGACCGAACAGCAGCGCAATGAGCCAGCGCCGATTCACTTGCTTACGGAAGATGTTCTCTACAGCTACATAGGCAATACTGAGTGCAATAAACGGCTCCACGAAGCTCGATGGCAGACGTACTATATCCAGTGCAGCCAGTGCAATGGTCAAGCTGTGCCCGACGGTGAAAGCCGTCAGAACCTTTACATAGTCCCAGGGACGCAGCTTAGCCAACACGAGTGCAAGGATAAACAGCAGATGGTCAATCCCGAACCAGATGTGCTGGACTCCGATCACCAAGTAGTTCCAAGCCGTGACGGCCCAGCCCGGCAGTTCAACCGTCGTACTGCTGCTTCCTTCAGCTGTAATTTCACCGGCAGCCACCTGCTGTCCGTTGGTAAATACAATATCCTTCGAGGCCTCTCCCATTCGAATTGCAGCAAAATTCTGATGATTGGCGTCCATATCAAAGAAAAAATTATAGTTAATTGAATAATCATCCGCCGCTTCTGCAAAATCATATCCGAGCAGCATATGCAGATAGCCGGTGTCATTTCGTTCCACAATCCTGATATCATCAATGGTTGCAAGCTCGGCAGCCTGGCCTTCTCCTTCTACAATTAAGGATTCCTCAATCAAGGATCTGAGCTCGTCCTGTGTCCATGCAACCTCGCCCTCGGGAGGCTGATTACCTCCACCCAGTATGAACACCCCGCCAGATCTTACATCCATCCACTGGGCTACCTCCTGCAGATCAAGCTCTATTTCGTATATCAATCCGCCCTGCTCCACCTGGATGTTGGAATATCCCAACGTATTCATGTGTGCACTTGCCGGTTGAGCAAAAATAGAGGATGTCATTACAAAAAGGATGAGGGCCGCAAGCCACTTGGTGTATCCTCGCAAATCGATGCAGGGCAAGCTTCTGCGCAAGCTCGAAGCACCCGATTCTTCCTCTGTCCTGCCGCATTGACCGTATAATTGCATGCCATATCCTCCTGTAGCGATCTCTTGTACCTCAAATGCAATTAATATAGCATCCTATGTTTATCCGATGATGAAATTATTGTTTAATAATGTAAAATATTCATCTCTTAAAAATAGAAAGGGAGAAAGCCCTTCCTGCAGGCCTTCTCCCTAACCGTGTTATTGCATTTGCTCCAGCATCAGAGCGAGAACCTTCGCTGTCTCAGAACGCAATGCCATGCCTTTAGGATCAAAGCTGTTGTTTCCTTTACCTGCAATGAATCCCAATGCCGTTGCCTTCTTGACCGCTTCCTTGGCCCAATCGCTGATCTGATTGTCATCGGAATAGGCCGTTCCGTTTCCGGTCTCGAGCTCCTTGCCGCTCATATGCTCCAGGGCACGCACAATCATGACAACCATTTCTTCCCGGCTGATCGAATTGCCTGGTTCGAATTGGTCTGCACTTGTGCCATAAACAATGCCCGCCTCATAAGCTGCTTGTACAGCTTCTGCATACCAGCTTCCAGCCTTAACATCGCTGAAGGTATCCGAGCCTGTGGATGCTGTAAGACCAAATGCTCTTGCCAGCAGCGTTACGAATTCGGCTCTTGTAGTCGATTTTGCAGCGCCAAATGTGGTGTCGTTAATGCCGTTCGCGATACCTTGGAAGCTGAGCAGTTGTACATAAGGGTAAGCCCAATGTCCCTCGGTGACGTCAGTATAGAGCTTGTTAAATTCCAGTACGACATACGTACCCGCCTCTTCTACTGATGCTGTATAGCTTCCGTCTGCATAACTTCCGCCAACCCATGTTACTGTACCGTCTGCCGCAATCTGATAAATACCGGACAGAGCAGTATTCTTCACGTTATCGGCCGTAAGCTTAATCGTTACCGAAGCATCCAGCGGCTCCGCTGTGCCATTCACACCGCGTTTGCCAATCTCCACCTTAGCTGGATGGCCGACCACCTTAAAGCTTGCTTTTTGTTCCCTGCTGTAATCTCGGACTGCTCCGTCGACAGCCTCTTCCGAAGCTGATTCAGTAGAAACATACAGTTGTTCATTCGCACCGAGCTCACCAGCCAATGCAGCTCGTTCTTCTGCACTCAAGGTGATCACGGCACCGTCTGCAAGCGTAATCGTCAAGCTCCGGTTTCCAATACGGGTAAGCGCTGCTGAGGTTAAGATCAAGCCTGTCGTATCGTCCTCTGCTCTCAGGCTTACACTGTCACCATCTGCTGAGATATCTTCCGGCGTAATTTCGGTCCACCCTCTGTCCGTCGATGTATCACCACCAGAGCCGTTGTTATTATTACCATTTCCATTACCGTTACCATTGCCATCGCCATTGCCGTTACCATTACCATTTCCGTTTCCATTGCCATCACCGTCACCGTCTCCATTGCCATTTCCACCGCTGCCCGTGGAGAATTTCCAGATTGGCGAGAGTGTCGAGCTGCCGGATGGATCCGTTGCTTTGGCATACCAGAAATAATTCTGATTCGCGTCTAGTGAAGACCAGGTCGTGCTCGCCCTGCTTCCACTTTCTACGGCTTGCTGTGCCCCGATCTCGTTAGTGCTATAGAGATTCACTCCGATATAATCCGTTGCTACTCGCTTGAGAGGATCCTGTGTCTCAAAAGGAATGTAGAAATCGTCGGAACCGTCCTCAAAATAATTCCAGTCATCGAGATAAGGTGAGTATGTCTTTACATGAATTTGTTCTTCCGCTGGATCGAATTCCAGGAATCGCATGTATCCTGAACCACCCATAGGTCCGGATTGATAATCGGCCAGCATTTCTACGACAACGCGCCCGTCTTCCAAATGCTTGACGTTATAACCTACGCCATGAATATGACCGCAGAGGACCATTTTCACATTCGGATTCTTCGCTACAATTTCATCCCAGATCATTTGACCTTGACCGGAGTACGCCCCGGAAGGAGAAATATATTCATGCGTTCCGATAATAGCGTAGCGGTCCGGATATTTCTTCAGCACTTCATTTGCCCACTCCACTGTATCCTCCTGGATGCTCCAGCCCAGATACAAAATGATGAAATCCTGACCGTTGGCAGATACAAGATCATAGTGATCGCGGTTGTTGTTCAAATCGTCTCCGTAAGTCGGCTGACTCTCAAACCGATCACGTCCAAAATATTTCCAGTACTCCGTATAATCGGCAGCATTGAAGTTGACATCATGATTCCCTGCAACGACACCATATGGAAGACCGGCTTCCTCAATAATCTTAAAGCTCTCATCGGCTATCGCCCATTCGTCCGGTCGATACCAGTCGTCCACAATATCCCCGGTATGAATGAGATAACGGATATCCATCTTTTCCTTCATATCAGCGATATACTGCATCTGTGACCGGAAAATATCCGGATAGGAATCTGCGTAGTACTGCGTATCTGTAGAGAAGGCAAAGGTGAATTTGCCATCACCGTCCGGATCTTCGGAAGTGGAGGCATCTTCAGCTACAATTAAGTCCTGAATAAGCACTTGAATCGTCTCGTCTCTTACCATGTCTGCAGCGTTTACGGCAGCACTCAGTTCGAAGTCTTCGGCACCTACGCCTCTGGCTGCAGCTTCCCATTTGCCCGTGTTATAGTTCCACGTATACATGGTCACCTGACGGCCTTCAACCGAGTGTCCCTGCCACACGACTTCAACGGATTCAATTCCACTTGCATCTTCGTCCAGCTTGAATTCATAGCGCTGGTAAGGGAACAGGCCACTCGCATCTGTAACGTAATATTCCCCGTCCTGCTTCGCAACGAGCGCTTCTGCTTCCGCTGTAAATCCTTCCTCACCTTCTGGATTCAGTTCAATTGGCGGCTCACGGTCAACGGCATTGGAATAGGCTTCAATATCCGACTGCTCGTTGTAATCATAACGATAGCCTTGACCAAAGGACACGTCCACTGTATCTCCATTCGGATCACTTGCAGTTACGCTGAGCACTGCATCACGGCTCACTCCTGCTGCACCATCTGCTGGAGTCGGATCCTCAGGAGCGTTCGGTGCCGTTTCATCCGTAGTAAACACACCTTTACGAGTTACCGTATTTCCTGCCGCATCCGTTGCCACTACTTCAAAGATATGCTCGCCCACAATGAGTTCTGAAGCCTGAACCATCGTTGGCAACTCTACTGCTGATCCATCAAGCGTAGCCTTAACCGAAGCGACACCAGATACAGCATCCTCAATAACCGCATTCAGCTCAAATTCACCAGTATACAGCTCGCCGTCTTCAATAGAGAAGCTCTCAAATACAGGCGCGGTATTGTCAACAACAGCGGTTACCTCAGCAGAGTTACCCGAACCTGAGGACAATGTAAATAGATGATCTCCATCCGTTAGTGCTGTTGTGTCTACCTCCGCGTAGATGCTGTGGAATACATCTGCCGGTATGTTAAATGTAATCTCGATATATTCGACATATCCACCGCTATCACCAATCTTGTGGCGGTCAGCCGGATCGATATCGGTAAAGCTATCTGCATTTAATGTCTTGGCACGTGCTGAAGTCCAATCGGCTGAAGTGCCGTCTGGCAGCAGCAGCTCCACTCCTTCAATTCGATAGTCATCGTTGTTGTTCGATGTACCGAACTCCAGCGGGCTCTCTTTCGTTCCGGCCGTAATTTTGATCGTATTTTCTCCTGGCTGCAGAACGTGCTTCGGAATATCAACATACTTTTGCTGATAGTAAGTACTCACTGGCAATAGCGTAACCAGCTCATCATTGATGAATAAACCATTCTGGAAGCCGCTGTTTATATCGTCAACCCGATAGGTTAGTGTTGGCGCTGTATGCATCGCCGGACTAGTGATGAGCTCATTTCCATCGACCGAGAGGGTCAACGTCTCGCCTGCAGCTTCCGTATTGCCCTGAACAACAGCTGTTCCACTTAAAAATTCGACATTTGCAAAATCAATCCACAACGGTCCATAATTCACAAAACCGAGGCTGTAGTTGTCAGATTGGACGATATTCTGTCCATCCGTTGCTTCAAAGTAATAATCAACATGCGCTGCGCCAAGCAGCAGTGCCTTGTTCACTTCAGCGGACATGAATACATCCGAGCCTTCCGCTGTGCGCTTCATATTGACTTCAGTGTAATCCGTATCCATATCCCGTTTGAAGAACAAGGATACCCGTTTTGCCATTTGATCATCGGTCACCGTTGCTTCAAATGTCAGCGAGCCAAAAGGCGTATCTTCTACTTGCTCTTCATGAATGATGACCGGCTGGTTCGTATCATCCGCTACTTCGACAAGCTGTTCAGGCACCTGTGCCTCAATAAGCTGGCCTGGTGTAGCTGTCATGCGTGCAGAACGCTTCACCATTTTGGTAGAACCGTCCTTAGGATATTCATATACGACACTCGTACCGTCGTTCTCTACCTCATCAACACCGACGTTGAACCAGGCTTGCACGATTGGATTGCGGGCATGGTCGACGACATAATGCGAATCCTCGGCAAGAATGATCCGGCCTTCATTCGTATTGTTCATACCGATGGAGTAGATCGACATGACCCGATCCTCTGGCAGGTTGACGCCCCAGTGGCCGTTAAAGCTGCTGACCGGCTCGTCCTTGCTTAGATCAGACTGTACCCAGATGACAGCCGTTTCTCCGGCCGGAAGCTCCAGGTTATGCGGCAAATCCCAAGCATCCGTTCCGCCATGATAATAGACATAAACAACCTGGTAATCTTTCAAATTCACAGTTTGCGTTGAATTGTTGTACACCTCAATGTACTCATACATATCGCTTCCCGTACTGTCTGGCACGAGCTCTGTAATTAGCAGCTCTGGAACTACTGAGGATATGGACTCGAGCACTTTGATTTCGAAAGGCTCGTTCTTCACATCCTTTTTCACAGTAATATGAACTCCGTCCGATGCTTCGAAATAATAGTATAGACGGCTTGCGCCTGTCAGTACTTCTGCCGAAACAACAGCTTCGTATGAATTTCCTGTTTGCTGAGTCATCGCCACAGAAGTGAAGCCTGACATCACATCTGTCTTATAATAGAGCTTCGCTTCTGATACGACGGTATTATCCGTGATTTGAGCGGAGATTGTATAGTCCTCCATCCCGATACTGCCTGCCCCGCGAGTGTGTTCAATAACTGGAGGCAGATAATCATCCGGGAGTGTAACCGTTGTTGAAGGCTTCTGTTCATCCAGTACATAGCCTGGTGTGGGGGTTACTTTTACGCCCCATTTAACCATATCCTCGCTTACATAATTCGGTAAGTACGTAACCGAGGTATCCGTCAAATTATCAGGCGCTGGATTATCTGGAGTTGCATTGTCGTTATAAGCCGCGGATACAACCTTCTGTCCTGATTTGGTTACAACGTTAACCATTCTTGAAGATGTATTCGCAAGGCTGCTGTCCCCTCTGAGATTAACGAGGTCTGCTTCCTCAATCTGCTGATCGCCTGTCAGCTTGTAAGCAGCGTTGAATTTGTCCGCCGTGCCGTTCGCATCCGTCGGCTCCATCCGCAGCACCAATGCTCTGCCGGGCTCCATCTGAACGTTGTCAGTGAACTGCCAAGTATATTGGGTAACACCGCTTAGATCTGTGTAATCAATGTAGTAATCCTGCAGGGAAATGATTTGATCACTGTTGTTGTACAGCTCAATATATTCCCATGCAGGGACGTCAGCACCATTAATATTGGGTCCATTGAACACCATTTCCGTAATCAGCAAATATGGAGGCTCTCCATCAAGCTCGACTTGAAGCTCATAAGTCGCATCTGCCTCTAACGGACTCCGCGAAGTACCATATTCATTTTGAATCGTGAAATAATATTGAATTTGCTGTGCGCTTGCCATCGCCTTAGCCGGAATAACACCTGCTACGGAATAATTCCCTTCGGCGCCCTCTGTAATGGTCATCTCCGCACTGCTGTACAAGGTCTCATAGTCTGCCTTGTAATACAGCTTGGCAGCAATCACACCCGTATCACTTGTCACCTCAGCTTCAATGGATACGTCCTGAGGATTCGTGGTCGTCACCGATGGCTCGTAGCTGATGTGAGGCAGCTGTTCAGGGTCATCTACCTGCGGAAGGGGGACTTGCCCTTCCAGAATGGTTCCCGGTGTCGGGATCTGCTTGGTTGCCAGCCTGTCCATCAGAGCGCCGCTTACCGGATATTTATAGACGACACTGGTCTTGTCACCGTTATCTGTCACATCCTTCGGACCGATGACAGCATCGTTATATCTTGCAGATGATACGATCCGGTCATCACTCGTCTTCTTGATGTTAGCCGTGTAGGTTCCTGTATTGACTAGATTGCCTGAGGGTTGATTCATGATTAGTATCTGATCCTGGGTAAGGGATACTCCGTATTCGCTGTTGACGAGCGTGAGGCTGCCATTTTTTCTGAGCAGCACTACCGTTTTCCATGGCTGCAATTCCTGATCGCCTAAGGTCCAGTTATATACGGTTGTACCATTATAGTTCTCGTAGGATACATAGTAGTCTGATAAATTAATCGTTTCGGTGCTGTTGTTGTAGACCTCAATATATTCCGAGTATTCATCATTCGGAGCGTTAAACACGATCTCGGTGATCAGCAGCTCCGGAATTTCCCGGTCAATAGTAAGCCCATATCTCTCTGTGCGGCTCAGCCCTTCTTTATTGCGGGCCGTTATGTAATAATCTATGCTGTCTGAATAGCCAATAGAGGTAAGTCCAATCGTTCCTGAGAGGCTGTAATTTCCTGCTTCTCCTGTGTCCACAGACATTTCAACAGCTGTATAAGTTATTGCTGAGCTGTCTTTAAAATACAGCGTAGCCGATTCCAGAGGGGTTGGGCTGTGTACGGAAGAGGTGATCACAACATCCTGCAGAGGCATCGTGCCGGCAGATTGATGGCTGATCACCGGAAGCAGAGACGGATTCTCTGCTGATGGATCCGGCACTTGACCATCCAGCAGCGTTCCTGGCGTCGGGATGCCGAAGCTAAACCATTTTTCCATCACAGCGCTGTTCGTATTAAATTTATAAACCACGCTTGTCTTATCCTGATCGTCACCGTTCTCCGAGCTGTTCACTGCTGCATCGTTGTAACGAACCGATGATAAGGTCTCGTTATCTGCAACCGTCTTAATTGAGGCGGTGTACGTACCTGTGTTCACCAGGTTGCCGCTAGGCTGGGTCATGACTGCAATCTGATGCTCGGCCAGCGAAACACCGTAGTCACTGTTCACTTGCGATAGACTGCTGTTCTTGCTGAGCAAGACTATCGTCTCCCATGCTTCTGTTTCCTGATCTGGAAGCGTCCAATCCCGAACCGTGCTTCCATCATGATTCTCGTAATGCACATAATAGTCGGATAAATTAATGCGCTGTGGGCTGTTATTGTAAACTTCAATATATTCGGATACCTCTCCAGAGCCCGGAGCATTAAATACAATCTCCGTAATCAGAAGACTCGGCGTCTCTCCAGCAGGTGGCTGCTCAATCAATAGCTCATATACCGTCCCGTCTTCAGCCGGACTCCGAGTTGTTCCGTTCTCGCTTGTCACCTCAAAATAATAATTCACCATTTCAGCATCGTGCATGACAGACTCCGGAATAATCCCGGATAATTCCGCGTATCCCTGAGCGGGATTGCCGATGTTCATTGGCGCAGCTTCGAATGTTTCATCATTACTACCCTTATAGTATAGTGTGCCTGTAGTAATCGCAGTTTCACTATATACAGACAATGTAACCGACATGTCCATAGGTACGGTTGACTCCGCTTGCTGCTCATAAATAACCACCGGTGCTGCACCAGCGGCTTCAGTTGGAGCTTCAACTGGAGTCTCAGCAGGTGTTTCGGCTGGAGCTTCAGCAGGAGTCTCGGCAGGTGCTTCAGCTGGAGTCTCGGCAGGTGCTTCGCCTGGAACATCAGCAGGAGTCTCGGCAGGTACTTCGCCTGAGGTCTCAGCAAGGGCTTCAGCATATGCTGACTGTACGCCAAGCCATGGCACCGCTCCTCCAGCCGTGCCTGTCACAACCAATACGGCTGTCATACATACGGCTGTCCATCGCTTCATTTGGTTCAAACTAAACATTCCCTCATCTTCATCTCCTCATATTGTATAATGATGAACCTTTTAAAGGGTATCCGAAGAGGAAAGAACACGACAATGGACATTTGATTGGAACCTATGCATTTTTTTAGCTATTTACCGCGAAAAAGCATGAAATGAATAAAATGCAAAAATTCTGAAATATCGACACTAAATTTCTTAACATTCCGATTACATTACATACACATTTATGAAACAATTCTCTATTAGTATTTTGTAAGATACAGCTTGTTTTCGGGGGAGGTTCATTGAGATGAGAATGAGGTGGGACGGCAAATCCATAATGACCATGACGACGATATTTGCACTTATTGCTATCCTGTACCTGTTCACCACCTCCCTGCTGAATAGAGCAGTTACTAATGAAGCGATAAAAGAACACTTATTCCAGTTGGAGCATACCGCCGAACGGCTGAGTGCCTCGCAATCGTCATCGTCACATATAGATATTCCTTATCAGCTTACAGAAGCAGCCCGTCAGGGATTTCTTCCTGAACACCTGATCGTGCTCGCTGCAGATGGGAAGGAGCTGTACCGTTCAGACACAGCAGCACGCTTCCTGCCCCTCCCTTCATTTCAGCCTGGCCAAAATACAGCCCAGATGAATAACCAATACTATTTTTATACGGACACAATAAATGGATTGAAATGGATAAGTACCGTAGGTAATACGGAAGTAGAACGGTCATCCCTCTTTCTAAATACGATCTTAGCCGTTTTGTACTTTTTACTCGCTATCTGCATCTCAGGGCTGTTCCTGTTCTACACGCAGATTCGCACTCCGATCAAAGCGATCGGACAAGCATTAGCCAGTCATGTTTCAATGAACAATACAGATTCCCGGCTTCACCTCCATTCTGCCGCACTTGAAGTGACCCGCCTATCAAAAGAACGCGACCATTATATGAAGTGGACTGCCAAGATCATGCCTTCCATCATCACCTTAGATCATATCAATGAAATCAAGCATCTCAATCCTGATTTAGAACGAGCAGGACTGCATCCCTCTATCAGCAGCACTGTTATGGTTCTGTATAATTTCCTTCCGGATATGGGTGCAGAAGCAGATGACTCAATACACAAACCTTCATACAGAGATACCATGCACCATTTGATCGTTACGATGCGCCAACTCGCCGAAGCGTGTGGACCATCTACCCATACGTTTCAAATCGAACCTATGCACGTCATCTCGATGTTCTATAACATAGACCGGGACGTCCTTATTGCCAATCTAGAAGAACAAATTCCTGCATGGGAGCAAGAGCTGCTTCATAGCGGGAAACTGCAAATCGCTGTCAGTGATTCGTATCCTGAACCATGTCAGCTCAGCGGGATCTACGAGCAGACCCTGCGCTGGATTGAGCAAGCCTCTACATCTCGGCAGATTCAGCTGATCACGAGGCCTGACGAAGGACAGTTAACCGATCCACTTCTGCCAGAGCAGCAATCAACGGTTCTTATTCAAGCCTCAGATGAGAGAAACGAGGTGAGCCAACCAACGGTCGGAATTAAAGACACGCTTGCCATATATGTGCTTGATATCATTCAGCAGAAGTATCACCAGGACCTGTCACTTAACTATCTGTCTGATCTGCTCAATATGTCCAGTACTTACTTATCAACCTATATCAAAGAAAAAACCGGTAGTACCTTCAGCGAGCATCTGCATCGTGTCCGAGTGGAAAAAGCACAGGAGTTGTTAATAACGACCGGCATGACAATCAACCGGATTGCCGCTCAGGTGGGATATGTCAATTTCTCCTCCTTCAATCGAATGTTCAAGAAGGAAACCGGCATGACACCAGGCCAATACCGTAAACAAGAAATTATACATATTCATAAAAGCGTTTGAATCTAATCCATCACTCATTAAAGTAAGGTAAGGTATTCTGAAATGGAGTCGTGTATGAAAATATTACCTAAATCTCTTTCGACATAAGGCGACAAATTTTTCGACTCTGAGAAGGTATGATGTATACGAGAATGTTAATTTCTGATTGATATGAAAAACCGATGAAGAACCCCTAAGCAATAACGAACTTAGAATAATGGACATCAACTGGAGGGCTTAGCGATGGTAGAACAAATGATGAAGGATGCATTTGAAAAAAGATCACAGGATATTGTAGAGATCTGCGAGAAGGAACACAATAACCTTTATATGCTTTTCCGCGAGACTCTGGAAGCGATTAACAATCAAACTCCCGACCAATTGGACAACAGCCTCGGATTACTAGAGGATCTCTTCTTGCATAGTAACACCCGTGTAATGAAGACCGCATATAAAATCGGATTCAAAGATGCTCAAGCGATAAATAAAGAATTCATTAACTTTCAAGGATAATTCCATCCCCCAAGTGAAGAACGGACTTCACTACAGCCCATATTCCTGCATTGGAGTTTGGGCTGTTTTGTTAAGTCATACTTCATTCTATATTTCATTTCTTTATACCTCGTTGTATATTTATGCATTATTAATTATAATAATTCATCATACACATGAAAGGATTAAGGATATGAATAATAAATATATTGAAGAGCTCTCTCTGAATCATTGGCCGTCCTTATCCACCCTTCTCTACGGCGGCTGGCTGCTGCGCTTAGCGAACGGCTTCACGAAGCGGGCAAACTCCATTCATCCCCTATATCATTCAGCGGGTGAAACAGCCCGCAAAATTACAGAATGCGAGAAGCTATATGCAGCTAATGGTCTGCCCGCTGTTTTTAAAATCACCCCTTTTATTCATCCTGCAGAGCTGGATTCCACATTAGATCAAGCCGGTTATTCCGTGGTTGATGTAACAAGTGTTCAAACCGTAGATCTGGCGCATATCCGTAAGCCTCGGCTAACTTCAGTCCAAATCTATGAATGTCCCCACGATGAATGGTTAAACGATTACTATAAGCTGAATCAGGTAAAGGCAGCAGATCGGATCACCATGGAACGCATGTTATCCAACATTAAAACCCGAAGAGGATTCATATCCTTATATGACGATGAACAAGTGGTTGCCTGCGGACTTGGCGTTGTGGAGAGAGAATACATCGGGCTGTATGATATTGTGACGGATGCCAGATATCGCAATCGCGGCTTCGGTGAACAGATGATATTAAATCTTCTGAGTTGGGGTAAGGATCATGGGGCACGGTTCAGCTATTTGGCAGTCATTGCGAACAACGCACCTGCACTAAGACTCTATTCCAAGATCGGTTATACGGAGAATTATAAGTATTGGTACCGGGTGAGAGCCTTGACCACATCCTGACGACATATCAAAAGGCATGAACCGAAGTAGATCATCGGATCCATGCCTTACAGACTTCATATTCGTAGGGGTCTGACTTCAAAAGACTAAGTACGCTCTTCCGTGAGGTAAGTCTTAACTGACGGAGCCGTGTAGTCTGCGAACTGCTGAAGAAGACCTTCCGAGGTGTGATCAGTAAGAACCATCGAGCGATATTTCGGCTGCATGAATTGCTCACGCTCCATCACATCGAACATAGACACCAGCGAATTGAAATAGCCATTGATATTCAGCAACCCGCATGGCTTTTGATGTAAACCAAGCTGTCCCCAAGTAAATATTTCAAAATATTCCTCCATCGTTCCGGGTCCACCCGGAAGAGCAATAAATCCGTCCGCCAATTCAGCCATCTTGGCTTTACGCTCATGCATGGAATCTACCATAATGAGCTCGGTTAATCCCTTATGTGCAATTTCACGAGCTTGCAGAAAATGAGGCAATACACCAATTACCCGTCCGCCATGTTCCAAGACCGCATCAGCAACGGCTCCCATCAGACCTACATTAGATCCGCCGTAAATCAGAGTGACCTGTTGCTCGGCCAACACCTTACCCAGCTGTGCAGCACTTTCTTTGTATATCGAAGAGCTTCCTTCATTGGAGCCACAGAATACAGCGATTGATTTCATTATCCCACTCTCCATTCCTATTATTTAGATGTGTAACGGGCTTGAAGCTTCTCTTTATGCACTTCTTGTTGAGCAAACATTCCCTTAAAAATTTTATCATACCCGCGATCCCCAATCCATGCACAATCACCATCTGAATGCTGAGAAACATGCCAAAAACCTAGAGCTCCCTCTTAGGAGGTGTACTCTAGGTTTTTATTATTTTGCGATATCAAATTAATGCGCTGTATATCCTCCGTCCACAAGAAGGGTCGTACCATTAACGAAGCTGGCATCTTCACTGGTCAGGAACAAGACGGCTTTGGCAACCTCTTCCGGTCTTCCAAGTCTGCCCTGCGGATGAAGTGAGGCCAAATATTGTTTTGTCTCCGCATCCACTTCTTTTAGCAGAGGCGTTTCAATGTATCCGGGACATACAGCATTAATGCGGATCCCCTCCTTGGCATAGGCGGTGCATAGATTTTGAGTTAACAGCTTAACTCCGCCTTTGGCAGAGGAATAAGCTGTTGGATTAGGGAGAGACACAAAGCTGTGAATAGATCCTGCGTTCACGATCGCTCCTCCGCCGCCTTGTTTAAGAAACTGCTCAATCGCATATTTATCGGATAGAAAGACGCCTGACAAGTTAATATCAATGGTACGCTTCCATTTCTCGTAAGACAGCTCATGAGCAGGCGCATCGTCCGCCACACCGGCGTTGGCATACATAATATCCAACCTGCCATACTTCTCCACCGTTTGGTTGATCATGTTCTGAATGTCTTCTTCCTTCGTTACATCCGTCTTCACGAAGAGCGTATCATACCCGCTCGCATTCAATTCAGCAGATAATTCCCCGCCTCGCTCCGAGAAATCTGCGATGACCACTTTCGCCCCTTCTTCTACAAAAAGACGCACAGTCGCTTCACCAATTCCACTCGCACCACCTGTAATAATCGCTGCTTTATCCTTCAGCTTCATAAGGGTCTCTCCATTCCTTGTTGAAATATTATGCTATTGCCGATACTGCAAAAAAGCGCCTGCTTCCAATAGGAGAACGAGGCGCGATGTCTTCATGGCTCATCTTTATTATTGTTGCCTTAACTCGTGAAAAATTAACATCTCAAGAGATATTATTCCGGGATGTTTCCGCCAAGTACACGTCCGCCGGAATCCCCTGACGGATCGGTCATGTGATCATCTTCACCCGCATGAATAATGAGTGAGCGCCCGAGTACAGAGTGGGTATCCTCTTTTTCAAGAGTGGCATCTGGCAGCAGCACCTCTGCTTCTACCGTCCCATCCTGTCCTGCTTCAAGATTGTGCATATCTCCGACATGACTTCCTTCTGGGTGCTCCAGCCCATGATGCTTGTCTGTTGGGTTAAAATGTCCACCTGCTGTCTCAAAATCGGTTCCCTGTACGGGATTCTCATGCACATGGAATCCATGCTTTCCTGGTGTAAGCCCTGTAGCCGTAACCTTCACGACGACTCCCTCATCTGTCTGCTCTAATGTGGCAAAGCCCGCTTCTTCTCCCTCCGCATTAAATAACGGAACCGCTGGCACGCCTAATGATATCGAATGAGACTCCTCGTCCCAATATACTGGCTGATTGACAAGCTCAGATACCATCCGAACGGGTACATAAGTTGTGTCGTTATGAAGGATGTACTCTGGTGCAGCTGTTCCTGCATTATCGTACTCTCCATTTGCAGAGGATTTGTCCTCTCCATTAACATATACACTTAATTTCGCGGCCGACTGCTTCAGGCTGTCCAAGGTAAGATCTGGACTTGCTGCAGCCAGAGAAAATCCCGAAAACAATACAGCTCCGGCCAGAAATGCCCCTGCCATATGCTTGGTTTCATACTTTCTTTTTTTCATTTCAGCGCCTCCTGTCCCTGTAGTCTCACCGCCCCTTACCCTTATTTTCCAGTCGTCAAACTGTTCATCTATGAGCTAACATTACTCATCCGCACGAAAAAAGACACCCGAGGAATACCCTCGAATGTCTTATGGGAATGGGATGTCTAACATCTCACATATTTGCGTTTAAAGCCCAGCTGGTTCTTGTCCACCGCTTTTTGAATATTATCGGTCGCGAGCAAGATCGCCGGCTTCTTATTGTCCCGTTTCATTTCAACAGGGCCTATGGCCTGTGCAGTAAGGACTGCCTTATCGTGAAGCGCGACATAGGACACAGCCGTTGTGTAGACAAAATTGTTCATCGAGGATTTGGTCCGCTCAGGAGATTCGTGAATCGTCTCTTTCACCATGTCAAGCATACGGGCAATCTTGCTCTCCTCAAACTGTATATCTGGGCGACTGCCGAGCAGCCAGCAATAGCAGCTCCATCCTGCTGACATTCTCAGCTCATCTCCACTTGCAATCCACTTATCAGCCACCTCTTGTGCAATATCGGTCTCAGCGAGGGTGACTGCAACGACGTAATCAGACAGCATGTAAAAATAAGCTCCATCGATCCAGCGCTCAAAGTCCGCTTCTGTCATGGATTTTGCATCTGCAATGATGCCCGCAAAGTACATCGCGTCATAGTTTCCTGTCGCATACAGCTGCTCAGCCAAAGGCTGATCAATCTTGATCTTCTTCGCCATGGGCTTCATCGCGCCTGTCGCCACACCAAACAATGGTTCATGGGCGCCATTGGACATGTACATCTTCTTGAGTCGTTCCTTGCCGAGAGCTTCAAGCTCCTGCATGACAGATTCAAAATTCATCGTTTACACAGCCCTTTCTGTTCATCTTAATCTATCAAATTCTCCGTAGCCAGGGTAAATCCTTCGATGACGGCATCTTCGTCAACTTCAATGAGGATGCATCTTTTTCCGCGATAACTCACCTGTTTCAAATACTTTAGATCCTGCGGACTCACTGAAATGGTAGCGACCTTCGTATCAATCTTAATCGATTTGGAGGTGAATTTCGGCATAACGCTGCTCGCTTTAAGCTCATAATTTTTGTCGTTAACGACTGTTTCAAACGCTAGCTCTACCTTTTCTGCCGTCACGTTCTCCACACCGCTCGATGTCAGCATCCGTTCCACATCTTTATAGTCCAGCCTTGGGGGCTCTTCCTGATCGCTTGTCTCAATGACCTGATGAATCTCCTCATAGACATGAGCAATTGTTGCAGCATCGAGCTGTTCTCCTGCGACTTCCTTCACGATATCCTCAAAGATCGTACGTTCCTCTTGTGCCGTCACCGTTCTCTCTGCCTTCAAGACTTCCTCGATGAATTGGTAGTTTGGCTCGTTGGCTCTCCCTGAGGAATACAGAACACGGTTCACGTCAGAATAATTATCGGTCACGCTTGGATAGAAAAAGCCTTGCTCCGGCGTGTTCAATTTGATGATAGGATCAACAAAGACATTATACTTATATTCCCGCTCGACATAATCAAACATAAGTGTTTTCTTTTGCTGCTCTGTGGAGTTCACACTGCATAAAATAAATGAATTCGCAAAGACCTCATTCTTCTCGCTCTCTTCGACCTCTTCATTTCTTTCCTTCGTCGGTCGGTAGTACTGCCCCCGAACAAAAGTGATCACTGTATCTTGCTTATAATGAGTATCGGCCATCATTCTCTCCACGAGCAGGATCATCAGATCCGTCCATTCATCGGGATCCCCGGTCACCAGCGCTTGATGAAGGAGCTCACGTGTCGGTTCCTCCGCTTCCTCCTGGAACTTTAACTCGAACAGCTTCTGATCCAGTTCACCGGTTAACAGCTTCTTGAAGTTAGCCATGTGCAGCTCCTGCTTCTCCCGATCCAGCAGCTCAAACGGCTGACGCTCATAATGATAGATCTCGTTGCTCTCCTTCATAATATACACGTTAAGAATTTCGTATAGCTTCAGCATTTCGTGGTCCATTTTAAACTGCTTACGTATGTGTGCGAGTTCTTTTTTTATCATAATTGATCAGACATCTCCTATAGTAGATTACCCCTGCCAAAATAAACGTTACAGAAGCCCTTCATCCAGAAGGGCTCCTCACTTGATATATCTAAATACGTTTGTTGTTCAACTAACTTATCATACCATAATACCTTCTATAGGGGGCCCGTAATCATAGTATCGTTCTAGGCACCACAGCCACTGATTACGGCAAAATAATTCATCAGGGAAGTCCTACTCTTGCTCGGCTTCATCATGCTGCTTGCTTGCAAAATCATCGAGCAAAGCACGCGCTTCATTCGTTGACTTGGTGTTCATTAAGTTATTTCTTAGTTCACTTGCCCCGCGAAATCCACGAACATAAATTTTAAAGAAACGAGGAAGAGGCTTGAACGAACGGGATTCCATAGCAGAATACTGATCATGGAGATCCAGATGCAGCCGTAACAGGTCAAGCAGCTCCTCACTGCTATGCTCTCTTGGTTCCTTCTCAAAGGCAAATGGATTGTGGAAAATACCACGTCCGATCATAATACCATCCACCCCATATTGCTCAGCAAGCTTCAGACCGGTTTGACGGTCAGGAATATCTCCGTTAATTGTCAGCAGCGTATCCGGTGCCACTTCATCACGAAGCTTCTTAATCTCTGGAATGAGCTCCCAATGGGCGTCTACCTTGCTCATTTCCTCTCTCGTCCGCAGATGAATGGATAGATTAACAATGTCTTGCTTCAGAATGTGGGTCAGCCAATCACGCCATTCATCTACCCTGCTGAAACCAAGCCTTGTTTTGACACTTACGGGCAGTCCTCCGGCTTTGGCTGCCTGAATGATGTCAGCAGCAATGTCAGGACGGCAGATCAGTCCGCTTCCCTTCCCATTCTCCGCTACATTCGCTACAGGACAACCCATATTAATATCGATTCCTTTAAAGCCTTCTTTCGCCATACCGATACTCATTTGACGGAAATATTCCGGTTTATCTCCCCAAATATGGGCTACAATCGGCTGTTCATCCTCCGTAAAAGTAAGCCGCCCACGCACACTGTGGTTCCCCTCCGGGTGACAATAGCTCTCGGTGTTCGCAAATTCAGTAAAAAACACATCCGGTCTTGTCGCTTCACTCACGACATGGCGGAAAACAACATCCGTTACATCCTCCATCGGTGCCAGTATAAAAAAAGGACGTGGCAAATCACGCCAAAAATTCGTTGTCATATCTAAAACCTCTCTATAGTAACAGGACAAATCTTTATCCCTATATTAAAAAGCAAGCTGTTCGTGCTTCTTCTACACTTATAGCATGTTTGAGCACTTTTTATCAAACGATCGCATCCATTGATTTTACAGTAAATGTTTAACAAATCAAATGATCAGGTCCTGGAAGTTCCACAGCAGAATAATCGCAGACCTCTCATCACAAGAAAAAGACTGCCTGCAATTACCTCGCCGACAGTCTGAATGGGATCTTCGCTTCCCTCTTTGCTTTATATTATTTCAATATTAATGTGCCCAATATTAATGTGCCCAGTATTGCTCTGCAATACGCTGACCTTGCTTAATCTTCGCCCATTGCTCATCTTCAGTCAGTTCATTTCCGCCATCGCAGGACGCAAACCCACACTGATGAGACAAGAGCAGTCTGTCCTTATCAATAATTTTGGAGGCTTCATCCAGCATTCTCAAGACACGCTCTTCATCATCCAGTGTATTCGTCTTGGAAGACAGCAGGCCAAGTACAATCTCCGTATTCGGCTTATCTTGGAACACCGCAAGCGCCTCAAGGGAGCCAGCACGCTCATCATCCCACTCCAGGAAGAAACGGTCGTATTTGAGCTGCTTCAAGAACAGATTCGCAATCTTCGCATAGGAGCCGCCGCCCATATTACGGGAGTCATAGTTACCACGACAGTTATGCGTCCACATTTTGAGGCCCAGGCTATGACCGAAGTCAATGACCGTGTTGTTGATATCAATGAATTCAGCAGCAAGAGCCTGCACTTCCTCTTGATTGATGTTCTCACCCGTGTAAGGAGAGTTCGGATTGTCATCAGCGAAGAGCTCCCACAAGCAATCGTCAAACTGCAGAATTTTACCGCCCGCCGCAGCAAACTCCTCAACAAATTCCTTATAAGCCTTAACCAATCCGTTCTTAAGCTCCTGTCTATCCTTATACACGGATTCTGTGCCGCCAATGTTATCCGACCAGGACAGCTCACCAAATATATGAGACGGAGAAGGTACGCACAGCTTCGTTTCACGATCGCCAGCCTGCGCTTGAAGCTTCTTATAAACATCAATAAAATGGTGGTTCTTACCGCTCAGTTCACCCGTAATGCGCAGTCCAATATCTCTGCGTGTCTCATATTTCGAAGATCCATCTGTATCTCTGAAGAAATACCCGTGATCTGCGATGTAGCGTTTGATGCCTTGGAAGCCCCAGACGAAGTCCAGATGCCACATCGATTTGGAGTATTCTCCATCCGTAATTACAGATATATTGTTAGCAATCTCCTTATCGACTACAGCTTGAATCGCTGCGGACTCAGACTGCTCATATCCCTCGAAGTCTTGGTAAAAGGGATAGGTAATATCATCGCGATGCTCGATTTGATGCTTATATTCTAATAAGTCCGACGGACGAAGCAAACTGCCTACGATTTGAAATCTATTACACATGATAAAAGTCCCCCTCTAGATCGCCTATGTCGTTTTTGATTCCTTTGATTCTAGCATGGAGGTTTACATCCTGTATAAGACTTAAAAGCAATATCTAGTTATAGCTAAAAGCTATAGCGAGCTCAGAAATTTATCTTTTGGTTATTATGGAGGGATGAGCTGTTCCGATTCGTCAGCTTCTGTCTAAACCTTTTCGTTCTCGATAGATGAGTCTTCTCATTAAAGCATCGATAGGGCCGTTCCACCCCCGCTTTTCCAGCCAGACTGCGAGACAGACACCCGAGAACCAGATCAACACTGCAATAACAAACACCCCCGCACTATCCAGCACACCTCCTAATCCCAGAGCGACTGGTGATAGCAAGAGGACAAGCATTGCCTCCTGGTAGATGTAAAATGTAAGCGATCGTCGGCCTACGGATGCAAGTGCCTGCGTTATCCTAGGAGCGATGCGGCGGGCTGATATGCTGAACAGCGCAATAAGAGCCGTATATCCTAACCCGCCTGCAACACCCGTGATGATGTGGACGATTACAAACCAGCTGATTAGTCCAGATTCCGGATGCCACATGTTCGCGCCAGTCAGAGCGTAAGGAAGTGCCCCGATCAGCGATATACTGATTCCTCCGATGGTAATTCGTTTCAACTGGGGACGGAAGCGCTCAGGATGATCCAGCCACCGTTTGTGGGCAGACCAAACTCCTAGAGTGATAATTAACAGCATCGGATAGAGCAGCAGATTGATCAATATCATAATCGGAAATGCAATGAAGTGCTCCGAGACGAGAAGAAGATAAGTATGGGAAGGCGTGTATCCCATGTCCAGCTCTTCCCCTGTCAAGATCGGATATACCGTTACCCAGGCAACCGGAATAATAATTATATACACTAGACCAATCAAGATTATAGCCCTGCGTTGTATCCGCTCCGGTTTAAACAGCAGCCATCCTAGAATAAGACCAGAAATGCCATACACGGCAAGGATATCCGCTCCTCCAATAAAGACAAGATGTATAAATCCAAAAACAATGAGCAGCCACGAACGACGTCGTAACAAGCGCTTCACTTCTGTTACAGGTACACCCTTATCCTGTTGGCGTGCTGCCATAGCAGCCAATCCGTAACCGAACAATGCGGCAAACATTGGATATGCGCGGTTATCCACGAACAGCAATCCAACCAAATTCACGATGTCATCTAGCCAATGCTCTCCGAGTGGACGAGTCAGCGTAAATGGCTTCGCCATAAACAAAAATACGGGGGCATGAGCAATCACGATCAGCAGCAGCATAAATCCTCGGCCTAAATCTGGAGCAAGCGATCTCAATCCGTCAAACACCTCACTTTTGGAGTGTATAATTATTGATTGACTTGATCAGTCAATAATTATACTAAGATGGATTCCAATAATTGTCAACCAAATTTTCTGAAGGAACAAAAAGACCCTTC
This sequence comes from Paenibacillus urinalis, assembly GCF_028747985.1. Classification (NCBI taxonomy): domain Bacteria; kingdom Bacillati; phylum Bacillota; class Bacilli; order Caryophanales; family Paenibacillaceae; genus Paenibacillus; species Paenibacillus urinalis. The sequence goes on along the minus strand of NZ_CP118108.1, from coordinate 764,773 downwards.
CGCTTTCCTCTCGGATCGCAGAAGGGCTTCGTTCGTTTATAATCAGGTTATGTAGCGAATTTGTTATTTTTGAATCACTCTGAGCAGCATACGTATATTCCAGTCCAAATTTTGATGAAGCCAATTCACATCGTCAGCAATCAGTCCAGACAATATGGTCAAATAAAGATTAGCCAGCATCTCAGGGTCTTCTTTAATCATCTCTTCGCGATGCTGTCCTTCAATAACGATAGGTACTAATAAAGATACATATTTCTCACTCGTCTGACTGATCAGATTCTTTGTCTCTTCATCAAGATCAGGATGCTTCATACAGCTTTGGATCATGCGAAATACATCATGACTTCCTGCGGAGATGGCTGAACGGGTAAAGTGCGCTATTTTGTCCAGCGGATTCGCTGACGAAGCTCGGACCTCCTCGATCAATTGATCAGCACCTTCCATTGCCCAGAGGAGGCTATGTGTAAGCAGTTCTTCTTTAGACTCGAAATAATGATACATCAGACCGTGACTTAGATCAGCAGCCTTAGCGATCATACTCATCTTCGTGCCCTCTACCCCGTACTCCGCAAAAACCCTCAGCGCGGCATTCAGGATTTGAATTCTGCGTGCTTCCCGAATATGCTTGGATTGCTCTTCCTTGTAACGTGCCATGATTTGGGGACCTCTTTTTTTGAATTATGTTCCAGTATAGCATATATTACAGGCAGGTAATCTGGCAGTTATAGAAAAAAACAGCCAAGTGTTATTGAACTGTACCCCATTTGTTAGACACGACTAACAATGGAGGTCCAGTCCATATCATTGGCTGCTCTTCGTGTTACGAAGCTGACTTGTTTCTTTTTTATAACGTGCTGCGCCGCAGCTCATAAAAATACTGAACTATAGGATGCTTTAACTTGATCTTCTCTGCCATGTTTAAGATTCGTTTCTTGCCAAGACGCCGATCCACTAAGGCTAGTACATTCAATAAGATATCATTACTCTCCAGGCTTTCTTCTATAGAAGTGGATAAGAACTTATTCGCTGTAACGACAAAATTGGATTTACTTAATGAGGTCTGTGCTGACAATAGCTCTTTCGCAAGCACCGTTATTTTTCTGCTTCGTGCAATGACGACGAGACGATCCTCCGGAACGGTTCCTTTGGTATCACTTCTTACCCCTTCAATTTCTTCATTGCTGATCGGAATTTGCAATTCTGGGTCACTCTTAATCTCCTGCTCTGTTTGATACCACCGGATGGAGCTGGTTGTATCACTCATATTGAAGACATTCTTTTTGTCTACGGCAATATAACAATCTCCTGATTTATTCATTGCATAACGGTAACTGGTTGCCCGGTATTCAACCCTTCCAACTAACGCAGGTGAGAGGAAGCTCTCCAGCTGCTGCTTCAATTTACTCCAGGACATGTCCATGTTCCTCCTATATTCTCTTAACAAAAGCATCCCATCAATAGGCGGCCTTGATTCTGCTCTTAGGCTTCAATCATACCGTAATGTGATGAAGTCTTCAAAGCATCAAATAACCCGTACATGGACTATTCCTGGAGGGTTCCTTCTTCCAATGAATCTATTTATTCAAACAAGTCCGGTAAGATGTTATATATATACTGGTTCACCCAATACCAAGCATGCGTGCCGCCGTCAGCTGCGATAAAGTAGAAATTCCCCTTTTCCTTATCCGAGGAATAGATGAAGGTATCGGTTAACTGCTTCATGGCATCGATCTGAGGCTTCAAGTTTGGATAAGCCGTATCTGCACTGCCTGTAGCACTAAATACGTAGAAATCCTTCGGTCCATATCCGGCATCTGTCGCAGCCTTCGCCAAATATTCAGCCGTTTCCATGGGTTTAATGCCCCCGCCTCTCTGTTCCACGACCCAGCTGTCACCACTTAATGGCATAAAATATTTGAAATAATCAAGCGCATGCACAAAAGTATTCCAGGTCGTCACAGAACCCATGGAGAATCCACCGAATGCCCGGTGCGCTCTGGAAGCTTTTAAATCATCCAAACTGGCTGTTTCGGAATAGGTATTATACTCGGTCTCCACCAAAGGAAGCACAATGTTAATCAATTCCTCGTGGAATGTAGCCGTGTCATTGGTCCCGCCATAGAAGGAAGGTGTTACTACAATAAGAGGCTCAATATCTCCTTTGGCAATCATGTTATCGATAATCATCTTCAGCTCTTTCGTCTGGCCAGGTCCTCCAAAGATCGTATCTACATTCTCCCCGCCGCCGTGCATTAAATATAGGACGTTATATTTCTTCGTTGTATTCGCAGGATCGTATCCATGAGGAAGGTATACATTCACTCGCTTGTCGTCTGTGCCGTTCTCTACATTAGGTGCTTTGTACGTTAAGCTTTGAATCGTTCCCGGTTCTTCACTCTGCACCCGATATTCATCTGGAACTCTTTCGAAATGTTTCTCGTTTGCCGCTTCTTCTGTCATTTCCAATTTACTGATTGCATGCTTGAGAGCAGCATACTGATCATCGATTTGATCTTGATTTAGCTTACTATTGTCTAGAACATTTTCTGAAACGACCTTCATTATGGCATCTTGTACGACACTAGCATTTCTATATCGTTTATAATCCATCTCTATCGTGCTCTTCACCAAATTCAGAAGGTCATACGGATTCACACCGCTGATATCCTCCTTGGTCTTGCCAGTAAGCAAAACTTCTCCAAATCTTCCTGTATCATTCCATGCGTTGCCTGATGAATCGAAGACATTGATGCTGCCGATTCGTTCTGATCCTTTAGCATCATTCACTTGCAGTTCTATGCCCATCACGGTTCCATTTTCCGGTTTCGATCGGAGTGCAATTCGTGTTTCAACTACATATCCGCCTTCCACCTTTTTCGCAGAAGAATAAATCTGCTCGCGATTGCCGTTATCAATAGACTGAACATTTTCATAATTCACCCGATAGTGCAAATCGTCCGTACCATACTCTTGTGTCTTATTGTTATACTCATCAAGGAATACCTCTACGGAATCCTGCATATAAGGGGTTTCCGATTGTACCGATAAATCTTTGTCCTTCACTTCAGCAAGAATATACAGCGCATGATCATCCCATAACGCCTTAAACTCGGCAGAAGTGTCGAGATTGTCTGATACATGTTTTGGCGTAATCGCTTGCGCTCTGCTCCATACCTTATCCTTATTGCCGTCAATTACAGGTGATCCGAAATAAGCCACCATTCTTCCGTTAGAATCGAATCCATTCTCGTCAACAGTGACCTTTCCCGGTTCTGGAGATGGTTTCTTGGATGCGTTATTCACCACAATCTTGGTTTGTTGAACCGTCGTTTTCCCATTATTAGTGATTAAGCAAGTAATCGTTGCCGAACCAGGAGAGATTGCTGTAACAACTCCGTTTTGATCCACGGATGCCACAGCACTACGGTCACTGCTCCATTGATAACTTACACCTGATTGTTTGTCCCCCATCTTCACAGTATAGGTTTCTCCAACATACATCACTTTATGGCCCTCCTTTTGAGTTAGAGCTGCAGAAACATCCGACCACGAACCGAAACCACTTGTAAATACGAAAGGCAGAGCAGCCATTGTCACCAAAACAGGCTTTAATAACATTCTTGCTCTTGTCATCTGATATCCCCTCCTAGTACCTATAGCAAGACGAATTTAGGTATAGTCTGGCAGCGGTTCGCCTGACTTAAATAGAAGAACTCCCCCGTCAGATCATCTCTACGGGGGAAGTCTTCTTTTGAAAATCAACTGAAATCATTCAACTTCTCATTTACATGTTCCAAATCCGGTAGAGAACCACCGCTGCTTCAGCACGTGTCAAGGTTTCGGATAGGGCAATCTTGCCATCTTTGCCGTTGACAATTCCACTGTCTACAAGGGAAGCTACACTATCCATGGCGTAACCGGAAATACTAGCTGCATCAGAATAAGGAGCGAGATTTCCGTTGCTCGTAACCGGCTTACCTACTGCTTTCAGGGCTTTTGCTGTAAGCACCATCATATCTTGACGCGAAATGCTGCTGCTTGGTTTGAATGTGTTATCTTCAAATCCAGCTGCGATACCCAGTTCTTTGGCAATAGCCACGGCCTGGGCATAATATGCGGCAGGCTGTACATCGCTGAAGGATGCCGTGCTTGGATCCGAACTCTTCAATTCAAGTGCTCTAACGAGCAAGGTGATGAAATCTGCTCTCGTGATCGAAGCTGCAGGAGCGAAGCTGTCATCAGAGATTCCTTTAATCATATCGCGTGCAGCCATCGCTTCAACGGCTTGTTTTGCCCACAGGACCTTTTGCATATCGGCAAAAGATTTGGTTACATTGGCTGCAGCATAGGTTCCGAATTGTGCTGTTTTAAACACAACGGAGCCGGATTTAGCATCATACCGTCCACTCGGTACGACAGTTGTCTGTCCTTGATTGTCAATGTTTAGAATGACGATTTGATGTGCATTGACAAGTTCCTGTGCGGCAGGTGTGTACGGGATAGATACTGTTACTGGCGCCGCAGGATTGTTCCAGGCCAGGACACGGTCACCAGCTGTAAAGCTTAGGTCGATTACCGGACGACTGCCTACATTAGCACGATCACCTGCACTCAAGCGATCTGCTGAGCCTTTGTTTATCTGAATAGAGACTTGGTCTGCTTGTTCTGTAATATTAGAAAGCATGTTGGACGGAATCTGAAGTGTTGCATTGGCCGTCTTAAGCACAAACTCAACATTATTGTTGTCTTGCAGGCTTGAAGTCGGAAATTGCACAACATAGGATTGTGCATTTGCCTGCGTCAGCACTTCAATGCTCACCTGTTTCTTGCCATTTGCATCAGGAGTAGAATTCTCAATGGCTTTATTCAGGCTGTCGCTCGAAACGGTTGCTGTCGCTGTTCCATTTTCGACTTTTATTACCGGTACAATAACGGATCCATTGCCCGGAAGCTCTGGTTGAGGCTGTGGCTGCGGAGTGGTACCTGGGGATCCGCCGTTGCCTCCGTCACTGTTACCTCCCCCCTCGTTACCTCCGCCATTGTTACCTCCACCATTATCGCCGCCGGAAGAGGGTTTACCCGTCAGCGTCAATTCACCGAATACGGACGTATCCTGGTAACCTTGACCAGATGGGTCATTCCATGCGTTCACGCTGATTCTATTGCCGTCTTTTGCATCATTAATCTGCGCATCGAAGCCAATTTTAGCATTGTTCGCAGGCGTTACCTTTTTGAATGGAATCTTCATTTCAACCGTGTAGTTGGTACCGGATACAGAGACTTCGGATTCAAAACCTTCAGCGATCTCCGCAGGATTAAAGGAGGCTAAGTTCTCGAAGTTCACTCTGTATTGTCCATCATCCTCTTGGTAGCTCGCTGTTTTCCCGTTATTCTCATCGACGAATATTTCTACAGAGTCCTGCTCCCATACATTCGGGTTCGACTTGTTCAGTTGATCGTCTTTGATTTGTACCAAGACGTATAGATTTTCGTCATCCCAGAGTGCTTTGGCTGTTCCCGTAGCACCTGACCATGCCATTTGCTTGGTATCCAGCTTCAATTCTGGAGCGTTGCTCCATACGCTGTCCATGGAACCATCAATCACTGGTGTTCCATAGGAAGCGCTTGATTTCTTGTATTCAATCTCTTCCGGTGCATTGTCCGCCAAGTACTTTTCAGGATCATTTACTGCGTAGTAAGCCTCTTTGGCTTGAAAATCCTTGTCGAACAAGGTTGGATTCTGCTCAGCTCTCCAGCTCGTACTGTCATTCAATCCCCAGAAGGTAACACGTGGAATATGCTCACTGTTCTTCTTGTAGAGATCCATCAATTGAGCATACAAATAGGCCTGCTGTTTCTCTTCGCTTTCAGTCATGACTGAGTTGGTGCCTGCCATAATGTCCAGCTCAGTGACACTAACTTCTACACCCAAAGAACTGAAACGCTCAAGTGACATTCTGACATTGTCGATCCGAGTACCCAAATTGTAGTGGGCTTGCATGCCGATGCCATCAATCAGTTTCTCGCCCGGGTGATCTGCCGCGTACTTCTCATTCAGCTCTTTAACCATGCTGTAGATCGCGGTAGATTTATTCTGGTTGTCATCATTGTAGTCATTGTAGTACAGCTTGATATCCCAACCATTTTCGTCGATGACTTCTTTGGCCGCAAGGAATGCCTCCTCAATAAAGTCAGGGCCGATGGCTTGAAGCCAGCCGGAATTACGTAATGCATTCTTCCAGTCGGTTGGATTCGCAGGGTTATCGTTCATCGCTTCGTTGACAACGTCCCAGGAAATCACTTGGTCCCCAAAATGCTCAACGACCGTCTTCACATGTGTTCTTAGATTCGTTAGCGCCTCTTCACGACTTAACGGCTCACCATCCGCTGCCGTATGCAGCCATGTAGGTGACTGTGCATGCCATACAAGCACATGACCATGGATATCAAGGCCTGCATCTTGTACTCGCTTGACAAGCGCATCTTCTGCGGTGAAATCGAATGCTCTGTTTGTATCATAGGCATAATCCGGCTTCATATCATTCTCGAATGTGACGACATTGTAATGCTTCGTCAGAAGCTTGAGCCGAGTCTCGTCGAAGGTAGCAGGATTAACTATGTTACCTATCAGGAATTCATCTGCGTAAGTATCTTTGAGGTTAGGGAGATTCTCTTGAATTGGAGGTGCAGCAGCTACAGGTCCCAAATATTTTAGAGAAAAGTCATCTAAAAAGAAGGTCCGGTTGCCGCCGTCGTCGTTTGCAGTTTCGATATAAGCATTGAGTACGCTTGGAGTCGTAGTGAGCGTATACTTACCAGTTAAGTGTACCCATTCTTGATCAGTAACGATTGCATTTTGTGATACATTCGCATAGCCGCTGTCCGCATATTGAACACTGATCCGAAGTGTTGTGGGTTCCTCACCAGGGGCCATTTTCACCCAAGCAGACAGCTCGTATTCGTGATTCTTTGCCATTTTGCCAGCCGCATCAACTAAGGCTGCGTCATATTGTGTCGTCGTCGTAACAAGCAGGCTTTGCTTGCCGTCAGGTGTATGGTTATCATCCTGAGAGAGAACTACCGTTTCACGGCCGTTCCGTGCTTTGAATCCATCCAAACCATTCTCAAAGTCAGCGGAGATACCTGTCTCATCTACAATCTCAGGTGCAGTTTGACCCGGAGTCACATCCGTAATGATGACTTCATCAATGTAAATATCCGAGGTTAAAGTATTGCTGGAGGGTTCAACATAGATGATGACCTCATTTGTTCTAGAAGGAACTTCATAGCCTTTGGTTTCAAGCAGCGTCCAATCGGAAGCGGTTACAAGCTTGTTGCCGATAAGCCAAGGATATTTCTCATCATCCGCTAAGATTTCAGAATCCATCTTGGAAGCCAGATGGAACTGACCTTCTCCTGAACCGAGTCTAACCTTAAGGGATATGTCATACTTACGGTCGGATTTCATCTTGTCCGTAAGTACGAGAGCAGGAACAGCCTTCTCATCGGCTCGGTTAAAGAACTTCAAAGATTTCGTACCTTCGGAAGCTACGTCATCTACGACCGCAGTATCTCCGTTCGAGCCCCAGGAGAGCTTGTTCCATCCTCCTGTATTTCCATCTTCAAAGCTTTGGTTCAGGACTACCGTAGGCTCGGCAGGTGTTTCTTCTTGGGTAATTGTGATATTCCCGATATAGAAAGATACTTCCTTACCGGCTTCATCCGATTTAATTCGAAGTGCTGTATTGTCCACATTGGCTACAGAGAGATCGGCAGATAATGTAATGCCTTGCCCTGCCTTAAAGTCGGAAGAATAAATCCCTGTGTATCCTTCTCCATCCATGCCCTTATTGGTTACAACCTCCAGGACAGCCTGCCCCGCCGCCGGTGGGTTAGAATCAGCATCCACATAGACGGAAGCAGTTACCGTATATTCTTCGCCAACCTCCAAGCCAAGGTCACCGAACGCAAGGTCCACGCCATCCCAGTTATTGGATCGGTTACTAACTTTCAGAACTGCTCCGTCCTCATTGCCGTCAAACGGCTTGCCTGTTACAGCTTCCAGCTGGGCACCGCCTGATTGAGTTGCCTTGCCTTGACCATTCTGGAATGTTTCTTGATATACAATTGGTGAATCAGATGCCGCTAGATCCGCCGCATTAACTGCTGGAGTAAACAAGCCGACCGGAAGAAGCAGAGCCGCTGCAAGTAACCCAGAAACGGCCTGCTTAAATGATGTTCTCATTCGAAGCAATCCCCCCACACTAAAATTTTTATCACTCATGTGAAGCGCTTACATAATTTGATGTGATCAACCTCCCTCCAACCCAGATAATACCATTTTGTGACAAGGAATTCTTACTCCAAATTAAAGGTGAAACTTAGTTTTTTTCAGATATACTTCAAGGTAACTCGAAACTCACTTTGCTTGAGCGGGAAATGGAGGAATACTCGCTATTTTTCCTTCTTCTCTATATCCAGTCTTCATAATGTTTTTTTATAAATTGAATCTCATTCTCGTAGTGTGCCAAATGTCCCTCATCCATCATTTTTTGAAAGGCTTGATTACCGTTAGCTGCAAAGTTTCTTATCGTATCACATAGTACAACCAATCGATCAATAATCCACTCCTTCATATTGTTAGGAACGGGTAATCCATAAGATTCAAAAAACAATTGTATTCGGCGCCGGCGCTCTTGCGCATCTTTTTCACGCTGATACTGTATTACTTCCATCGTTTCAGAAGAAAAGTCAGGTGTAAAACGACCCAGCGGTACGGACGTGTAAAGGGTATATGCAATATCCCACAGGCGCGGACCTGGGCCAGCCATGTCAAAATCAATGAGTGCTGCGGCCTTCCCATTCTGAAAGACAAGGTTATAGAACGCGGCATCGTTATGACATATTACTTCGTGTTCGGCACCGTCAGGGCCTGTAAGCTGCCATTTGGCTTCAGGACTTGGAACAAAGGATCGGGTCGCATCATGAAATTGTCGTAACAGGTGGGCAAAGTCCACAAGCGTCTCGTCCATCCACCAAGTATGCGATTCTAACTCCGGCTTGTTCATATCACCAGTCACAAATGTTAATATCTCACGGCCAAATTCATCAATGCCAAGAAATTTTGGTGCTCCCTCGAACCCTTGTCTTTCTAAATGCGTAAGCAATTCATGAACACTTGTGCTCCAATATCCTGTAGGACGTCGAACGGTGTCTCCTATACGAACGATATGATTTACGTTTCCGCCGCTTAATACCTCTTCTTGAGTCATAAGGTTTCACTCCTCGCTTCTATAATGTGCTATTCCCCAACAAAAAGAGTCAAATAAACTGTTTTTCAGTCTTTTTTCAAATGAAGTAAAGGGCGCTGGATACGGGCAGCGGGAATTACTGGGGGAAATGCTGGCACTGTACCGCGAAAAGAACCCGGACGTAATGGTAAAAGTAGACCAGCTAGTAGAACTTCTAGGGGGCGAATATTAAAAATGACCGCAGACCGCCTTATAGATCAGCAGCTTAAAGTAGTCGAAGAAGCCGTAGGAAAACATTACGTAAGCCCGCAGCTGGTATTATGCGCTACAGAATTCGCGGAAGAACAGGGGGAACTGCTGCAGAAGTACGACCCAGTACAGCAGCTTTTCTTTTTAACCGACGGGGAACCTTACAGCCACGAAGCCATAGTAAAATACTGCGAAGACAAAAAAGCCGCTGCAAAATAAGCGGCTTTTTTCTGCCTTCTGGCATATTATGAATACGGGAAGCATAAAATTTTTCCAAAGGAAAAAAGCTTTTTGACGACGAAAAATTTTTACTACCCTTATCCAAATAAGCAAAAACAGCCCCGGGACCCCCAGCCCTGGGCTTCTTTTTTATGTTTTTAGGAATAACGTAATACAGATCGTAATACATATTTAACAGATAGGCAGCAGCCTACGGAAAGGGGTAATTTTATGAAAAGTAATATTATACCTTTTAGAATTCGTAAACAGCTGGACGACGACCTTAAGGAACAATTCGAACAGCTGCCCGAAGACCAGGACCGCAGCGAAGTAATAAGGGCAGCTTTAATGAAAAACGTATACTCACTATGAAGCACACTGGAAAAGGAGGATCTAAATGACAAATAACAACCTGTTAAGCTTTTATGATCCCTATGTTTATCAGACCTTATCAACGATCGTTGGTAATGTGGTTACTGTTCAAACCATAAGAGGCAGCGTTCGTGGTTTATTGAAAAACGTATTACCAGATCACATTGTTGTCGAATCTAACGGAACTCCCTTTTTTATTCGTACCCAGCAAATTATTTGGGTTTTTCCTGGTTAACAAAATGAAAGTGGAGGGGAAATCATGTTTAAAAGAATCAATAAATTAGCAATTGAACTTCCTGTACCCGCACACGGCGATATGAATGCTGCAGCTGCAGTACAAGAGCTCTTGGGCGGCAAGTTTGGGGAGATGTCCACCTTAAATAACTATATGTTTCAGTCTTTTAACTTCAGAAATAAAAAAAAGCTAAAACCCTTCTATGATTTAGTGGCAAGCATTACAGCAGAAGAATTTGGTCATGTAGAGCTTGTTTCTAATGCGATTAATTTGTTATCGGTAGGCAATACTTTTCCAGGTGATCCGGATATCACTCCACTTCAAAATGGGAAGGATGCAAGAAATACCTACCATTTTATTTCTACAGCTCAAACCGCAATACCTGGTGATTCCATGGGAAGACCTTGGACTGGGGATCATGTTTTTAATAGTGGAAATTTAGTCTTAGATTTAACACATAACTTTTTTCTTGAGGTTGGTGCACGTACACATAAAATGAGAGTTTATGAGATGACAGATCATCCAGTGGCTAGAACCATGATTGGGTATTTACTTGTTCGTGGAGGGACACATATCCTCGCCTATGCGAAAGCGATCGAAATTGCTACAGGGGTAGATTTGACGAAAATGCTTCCGGTTCCTAATCTAGATAACTCAAAATTTGATTATTCCAAACCGTTCATTGAAAAAGGCTTAAGCAATGTGTTATTCACATGGAGCGAAACAGATTATAGGGATATCGGAATGATCTGGAAAGGAACGAATCCGGAAAACGGGCAGCCGCTTGAAGTGAAAATTGGTACCCCGGAAGGCGCACCCATTCCAGACTTAGAGGAATTACCTGAAGAATTTGCTCCTGGCATTACTAGGGACGATTATGAATTAATTAAAAAACGTCTCATGGCAAATTTATAACGTGTTCTCTATTTGAAGTGCAAAGCATGAGAAAACATTTAAAACAGGATGCCAAATCGTAATTGATTTAGCATCCTATTCTTTGTTGTTATATATTCAAACGTCAAATATAGCCCCCACCTACAAACAAAAGTTTTATTTTAGTCTATCATCGTACATGAATTGAATTTGAATACCGAACGGATCCTCAATAATGCCATATGCTTTGCTAAATACATTGCTGGATAAAGGAACCATGATTCTTACCCTATCATCTGTAGTCAAGCTGTTGTAAAAATGTTCGATTTCTTCTAAATCAGCACTTTGAATACACAATGAGGTGTTGTTGCCAACTACATATTTTTCTGTGGCATCCATCGGATCTTCTGCGATCATGACTTTTGTTTTTCCAATGGATAAGACGGAATGAGTAATATAATGCTTATTTTCATCCGTAAGCTGCATCGAGCTGTCACGTTTTGCTAGGTCTTCATAGGTTACCAGTAACAATTCCTCTGCATTTAAATGCTGTTTGTAGAAATCAATCGCTTCTTTTGCTTTTCCATTCATAGATAAGAAAATAGCTACTTCTAGCGTTGCACTCATGGTACCGTCTCCTTTTGGATCATATTGTAAGGCCATTTGATGTATACCTTGAGCTTATTATAAAATATAAAGGTATCAACTATTGACACCTTTATAAGGAGATTTACGGTGAATAAATCAGAAAGATTAAATGACATGATTAGATACTTGAATGGCCGAGAGTTCTTCAATCTAAGTGACTTAATGGAACAATACGATATCTCCAAAAGTACGGCATTGCGCGACATTAGCTCCTTAGAGCAATTGGGTATGCCCATTTATTCAGAGCAAGGCAGACATGGACGATATGGCATCTTAAAAAACAGATTATTATCGCCTATTATTTTTACGATGGATGAAGTGTATGCTCTGTATTTTGCCATGCTGACGTTAGAAGCCTATGAATCAACGCCCTTTCATTTAAGTGTCAATCAACTAAACGAGAAGTTTGAAAACTGTCTTTCTAACGAACAAAATAAACAAATTCACAGAATGAAAAAAATCCTGCAATTTGAAATGTACAAGCACCATCATGCGAGTCGTTTCTTAGACAAAATACTAAAAAGCATACTTCACGAGAACAGCTGCCGTATTCAGTACACAAAAAACAACCAGGAAAAAAGTTACCATGTTCAGTTTTTCAAAATTTCCGCCAAGTTTGGTCAATGGTATGCTGCTGGAATAGAGTTAAATACGAATAAACATAGAGTATTCAGGTGCGACAGAATAACTTTTATTGAAGAAGAGGACGCTGAATCTCCCTTTTCCATAGAAGAACTCGTCAGTCGCTCATTAGAAATTTACCGTGCTGAGAACAGTATTGAATTTAAAGTCGAGATTTCAGAAGAAGCTCGAGATATTTTTTATAAAGAACATTATCCTTCGATGAGATTAGAGAGTGGCAATAACACAGTTATACGGGGTTTCTATCATCCAGGAGAAGAAGCTTTTATAGCCGACTATTTTATGAGATTTGGACCTTATGTAAGATCCATACAGCCTGTTTCATTGAAACAAATGATCCAAGATCGAATCGAGAATCTTTTAAATCACTATAACAACAAGTTGTAGATTGTAGAAGTTGATAACTTCGCAGGCTTATTGTAGTAGAGGAATTAGGCTCGTTAACGGGTCAGGCTCATATAGGAAATAAAAAAGAGGGCCACAGCCCTCTTTTTTTATACCGTCAATACTTACTGAATTAATGATCCCTTCCAACTAACACCGCTACACTCTCCACATGCACCGTATGCGGGAACATGTCCACCGGCGTGACCTCCATCGTCTTGAACCCGCCGTCCTCCAGGACGCGCAGATCGCGAGCCAGAGTGGATGGATTACAGGACACATAAACCACACGCTCCGGACGCATCTCCAGAATCGTATCCAAGAGTCTTGGGTCGCAGCCCTTGCGCGGGGGATCGACGACGATTACGTCAGGGGTAATGCCCTGCTCCTTCCACTTCGGAATGACATCCTCGGATGGGCCGGTCTCGAAGGTGGCGTTCGTGATCTCGTTCAGATCCGCATTCTTCTTCGCATCCTCAATCGCTTCCTTCACGATCTCTACGCCGTAGACATGCTCGGCGTGCTGAGCGAGGAACAATGAGATCGTCCCGATTCCGCAGTAAGCGTCAATGACGGTCTCTTTCCCCGTCAACCCGGCATACTCTACCGTCTTGCCATACAGCACCTCAGTCTGTACCGGATTGACTTGATAGAAGGAACGCGCAGAGATGGCAAACTTGATGTCTCCGATATAATCATAAATGACCTCACTGCCCCATAACACTCGGGTAACGTCTCCGAAGATAACGTTGGTTTTTTTCGTATTCACGTTCTGACAGATGCTGGTCACCTGTGGGATCTGCTCCCGAATGCCATGTATCCATGCTTCTACATGTGGAATGCTGTCTCCATTCGTGACGAGCACAAGCATGATCTCGCCGGTGCGGAACGCCTTCTTCACGACCACATGACGAAGCAGTCCTTTGCCTGTTTCTTCATTATATGCTCGAATTCCGACACTACGGCCGATCTGCTTAACCTGCTCCACGACCTCGTCATTGTGCTCATGCTGAATCATGCAGCGCTCCATGTCCACGATGCGGTGACTGCCCTTGGCATAGAAGCCGCCGATCAGACCGCCGTCGATCTCACCCATCGGCACCTGTGCCTTGTTCCGGTAACGCCATGGCTCCTGCATCCCTAATGTCTCAAGCACTCGAATACCTTCATACACAGGCTTGTCCCCAGCACTGTGAGTATCTTCCATATCTGTAGCGGAGTTATCCACTTGTGGATAATCGGGTTGTCCATCGATCACATTCAGCTTGCCGATCCGCGTCAAGTTATCCACGACGATCTGGCGCTTCCATGCCAGCTGTCCTTCGTAGCTCATATGCTGCAGTTGACAGCCGCCGCATTGATCATAGATCGGGCATGGCGCAGCGACGCGGTCCTTACTCTCTGTAATAATCTCCAGCAGCTTCGCATAGCCATACTGCTTCTTCGTCTTCAGTACCTTCACACGGACCTTCTCGCCCGGGAGTGCACCTGCAACAAACAATGTATAGCCATCCGCACGGCCGACACCCTCACCGTCATGATTCATCCCGATGATATCAATGACCGTCTCGTCGTTCTTCGCAACGGGCAGTCCGTGCACAGCAGAAAAAGATGCCTCGCCTTGTGGCCGCATCCCTGTTCTTGACCTTACTCCAGTCTGCTTGTTACCTGTCTTCCCGGCACGACGATCCTTCCCTTGAAGACGTCCTCCATTAGCCTTACCTGCTCCTGCACTCTCTGCTCCAGCCTTTACTTCACTACTCCGGCGGTTTTTTCCACGACCGCTGCGGTTGTTGTTCATCTTTGTGTAATTCCTCTCATTTGTTGATTTTCTCGATTTAAAATGTAATTGAATTCCAGTTATTACTCCATTAACAATTCAGCTGTATACTGAATCAGATTTCACATTACTCGAAGTACCTGCCTCAGTCTATCTGTAGATTTGGATATGATGGGGCATATTTCTGAAGCTTGCCGGAAGGGACCCGCCCAGCTCTCCGTCCAGATTAAGCAGCACTTCACCCGGTGAGGTAACCTCCATATAGTCTGTTTGGAAGTGAATGACCTTCTTGTCACCCAGATGCTCTCCGCGGAGCGCCATCGTTACAAGGCGAATCATCTCCGCCAGATTACATTTCTTCAGTGCAATGACATCGAATAATCCGTCATCAATCGTCGCACCCGGTGCCAGCTTCTCGAATCCACCGACCGAGTTCGTATTGGCGATCAGGAACAGCATGAATTCATCATGAATGTCCTCCTGCCCCCTGGCCTTGATGTAGAGCTCCTGCGGGGTAAGATTAATCATCTTCTCCATGCCCTTCATGTAATAAGCTAGCTGACCAATCATGGTCTTCAGACGGCTTGGTACTTCATAGGTCAGCTCTGTCAGCGTTCCACCACCGGCAATGTTGATAAAATAACGATTATTCACAAGACCCAGATCGACAGGACGTGTCTCCTGGCGGATCACCATATCGCAGTAATCCTCCCAATGCCTTGGGATTCCGAGCGCTCTTGCAAAATCATTGGTCGTCCCCAGCGGAAAAATGCCCAGCGGCGGCCGATTTTCTTTACCTGCCATCCCATTAATGACTTCATACAGCGTTCCGTCTCCACCTGCAGCAATGATCATATCGTATCCGCGATCAATCGCTTCCGATGCTTCCCTAGTCGCATCCCCTTCGCCCGTCGTTGCGTGACAGGATGCTTCAATTCCGCCCTCATCCAAACGCTGCAATATTGACGCGAGTCTTCGCTTCGCCTCTTCCCGACCTGACGTCGGATTATAGATTAATCTCGCCTTTTTCATAGTCATGATCCTTACGCCACCCACTTTTAGCAAATATCCCAATGATCCCATACAACCAGCCTTGGGCACTTATCTTATAATTTCACTCCAGTTCGTAATACCCTGAATACCGCGTTATAAAATGAATCCGAGCAAACGATAGAAATAGTATCATAGCGACAGCGATTATGAAATGAATTCATCTTCTTACTATTCCCAAAAACACGGCCGCTTAATGTCTAACTCAACCTGTTTCTTACATCCAATAGTTTATTATACAACAAAAAACCGGCCGTCGTCTTTATTTCAGTTCGCATCATACCACTGTTTTTAGGACAAACGGCCAGGCCTCTATTCCTTATTCTATTGTATTCCATATGCATTTCCAATAATAACCGAATATAAATAACAATCACGATAGAATTATGTCCTGCTATGCGTCCGCCAAGGCTCTCAGCATATCGTCCACTTGCTCCTCAATCCACTGATGCAGCAAAGGATGCGGTAAGAGCGTACGATCTCCGCTGTACTCCACATCAATTCCATCCAGCCGCTTCGGTATCTCTACATTCGTAAAATACCCTGCACTCAAAAATAGCGGCATCGCCAGAACCCGGTACCCTTGTTCGATGTAGCCAGCTGCCTTATCCTTGATATGATCTGGATTCAACAGCGCGTAATCCGCTTCGGATACTCCACTGATCTCCTTCACCAGAGAAGCGAGCGTAGAGAAGCCCTGCTCCCATCGCTGCCGAAATCCGTCGTGACGGCTGCCATGTCCAATCAGCAGAATGACTTCCTTAGAAGGCTCCTGCGAATAGGGCTTCAGCTTGTCCCAGATCATCGTGGCAAGCAGCGGATCATCATGCAGCGGATGTCCATAATGGATACGCGACTTCACCCGAAAAAGCTCAAGATCCGTCTCCTTCTCAGGAACAGGCTTGGCTCCAAGGGCATATTCAATCTCATCTACATGTGTACTTCCCGCAGAGATAAACAAGGGAACAGCCAGTATATCGGTGACTCCATTCTGCTCGAGTTCATCAATTCCATCCTGAATAAGCCTTCCCTCTACATTTTCGAGAAAAGAAGCGTATACAGGTACTCCGTCAGGCAGCGACAGCTGCATGACGGCATGATCCACAAGCTCAGTCCAGCCGGAATCCTTAGATCCATGGCTGATAATCAGAACTCCCGGCTTCTTCATCATTTAACGTCCCAGGCGCTCCAGCGCCATCTTGTAGCCGTCATTTCCGTAATTTAAGCAGCGCTTAACACGAGAGATCGTTGCCGTACTTGCACCCGTCTCCGACTCAATCTGATTGTAGGTATTGCCTTTACCCAGCATACGGGCCACTTCCAGACGCTGAGACAAGGATTGAATCTCGTTCACCGTGCACAGGTCGTCAAAGAATACATAGCACTCCTCAATGTCCTTAAGTGTCAAAATGGCTTCGAATAATTGATCTATACTTTTATCATTTAGCTTCTTCAGCTGCATGTCATCATCCCCTAAGGTTACTATGAATCCTATTTCATTGTAACTACACGTTATTGGTATTTCAAGCATTACCGTTTTCACGCGATGCAGAATAAAATCGTTTACGGGCCTTCATCGTTATACACAGCCGGGTAAGATCTTAGCACACCGTACGCCAAACTACATTATACCATAACGCACAGGTTTGCAATGAAATGTGATACCTTTTGCTACTGACTTATTAGAATCATGGACTTATCTATACCCAGACTTCATGTTAATTCGTTCCCCTGTGGATGGAATCCTGTTGACTCTATTCTATTTATCGGTAAATATCCGTACTTTTTTATCGAAGAGGCCTGCATACACCATCGGGATTCACATGTATTCGCTTGTACATATGCTAAGAGCTCATGCTGTATGCATTCCCTCACTGTTCCTTAAGTGGTACAACCGCTTGGGCCGGAGCCCAAATCCGCCAATATCCCGGAAAATCTCGCATTTTCTTAAACGCAGAGCACCTCATCAACATACACTATACTAAACCATGCGCAAAGGAATGTGATCTACCGATGTCTCAACAACATTACAGAAGACGCAGCCGGCAAGCTCGGGCATTCACGGACCCTAATCAGTATTCACCCTATCCTGGGATTCCACACTATAACCAGCCGTCTGCGCCTGCGCCGGCTCCCACTGCACAACCCTATGCATTAGTACCCACTCAGCCGCAAGCACCTTATGCGGTGCCTCAGCAGCAGGCTCCTGTATATCCTGCGAATCAGGTGACACAGCAGGCAGCCGAAACCGAGGCAGCAGCCGCCACTGGAGGTCTGCTTGGCAATTTAGGCGGTATTGGCAATAACCTGAGCAATCTGAAAGGTCTGTTTGACCGAATTGGCGGTATTGACGGGATCGTTAATGGGATGGGGAAGGTCCAGCAGGTTGTCAACGGAGTCCAGCAGATGGCCCCGATGATGAAGCTGTTTGCAGGACTACTTCCCTTTGGAGCTGCAGCTGCAGCAAATAAAGCAGCAGAGTCCACATCACCCACATACGACGATACTTACTACCGTCCGAGGAAGAAGCGTAAACGCAGGAAGACGACTTCCACGGGCAAAAAACGCCGCAAAACCTCGTCCTCCAAGCCCTACTCTCCCTCATCCTCCAAAAAGAGAAGGAGATAATCCAAGCCGGCTGATGCAGAACACCTCATAAAGCACCCTTCGCAGCTGGATCTTCAGCGCGGGGGTGCTTCTATTTAGGTTAAGGCAGCTCTTGAATGGAGCAAGATTTATTTATTTAAACCAGCCTCTCTTCTTAAACCAAATCATCATTCCACAGCCCAGCAGGAGCATTACCACGATGACCGCTGTATATCCATATCGATAGCCGAGCTCTGGCATATAATGAAAATTCATCCCATAGATGCCGGCGATCAGTGTAAGGGGCATGAACAAGGTCGTAATGACCGTCAGCGTCTTCATAATGCTGTTCATTCGATCCGAATTCAGCGAAATGTAGCTGTCCCGCAGATCTGCCGTCATCTCCCGGTCAGCGTCCAGCATATCTGTCAGCTTCAGCAGATGATCGTAGATATCAATAAAATACAGCTTATGATCACTTCGGCTCTGCCCCTGTATATGCTGTGAGTTAACAATTCGATACAAGAGATCCCGCATCGGCACGATCGTATTGCGCAAACGAAGCAGCTTGCTTCGAATGAGAAATACGTGATTGACCAGTTCATCCATCGGGGCGTTACCGCTCCTTCCTTCCAGCTCGGCCAGCTCATCCTCAATGGCAAACAAGACCGGGAAGTATCCATCGACCAGCTTATCCATCACTGTATAGGCCGCCGCAATGGGCGCTCTGCTCCAGATGGTGCGCCTCTCCGCCTCTCCTCCGATACGCTCCCAGGCCTGATTCAGTTCGTCAAGCGGCTCATGATGATAGGATACCAGCAGGTTCGGGCCAAGAAACAGATCCACCTCGTGCGGCTTCTCCTCCTCCTCACGGATCGCATGAAGCACCATGAATTGAATATCCTCATAGTAATCCAGCTTAGGGCGCTGAAGGACGTGCAGGCAATCTTCAACAGCGAGTGGATGAAAATGAAAATAATCCTTTAGCAGCCGGGATTCCTCTTCTGTCGGAGCACTGAAATCTGTCCACACAAAATCATAATCCTCAATCCGAATATCGAGCAGATGTAACTCTTTGACCAATTTATGATCATGGGTTATTGCCATCGTCCGAATAATGGGGCATCACGCCTTTCCCTATCTATCACAGATATCACGGAACAAAAAAGCCCTGCTTCCTCATCTCTGTTCATTCCCAAATCGTTGAAAGAGAAGCAAGCACGGACTGTATAATTTCAGCTGATTTATCTATCCACAAGTGGATAACTTTTTTATTTGACTTTTATTACTCTTAGATGTCCCCATATTCACAGAGTTATAAACATTTTCCACATGGAGCGATCGAAAAACCCGGCAACAACGCGAAATGAATCCACAGCTTCGCGGTGATCCGGGTTCTATTTATTGTATATCTATTTATATAAAACGAAGTGCTTAGAAGAATAACCACATAATAAGGCCGGCAAGAAAACCGCAGATCGGAATGGTGATAAACCAGGTTACCACAATACGTCCTGCCAGCGACCATTTCACGGATTTGAAGCGTTTAGCTGAGCCTACACCGAGGATCGCCGAAGTGATCGCATGTGTGGTGCTGACCGGAAGGTGCAGCAGCGTTGCGCCGAAGATGACGGATGCCGCTGAGAAATCGGCCGCAAAACCGTTAATCGGCTCAATCTTAAATATTTTTGTACCCATGGTCTTGATAATCTTCCAACCGCCGACTGCTGTACCAGCTGCCATCGCTGTTGCTGCTGCGATCTTAACCCACAGCGGAACATCCATCGTATCCTGCAATCCAGCTGCCACGAGAGCGAATGTAATAATCCCCATCGCTTTCTGTGCATCGTTCGTACCGTGTGTGAAAGATTGAAGTGCAGCTGTAAAGATCTGCATGGTACGAAAGCCCTTGTTGACCGTATGCGGACTGCGCTTGGCAAAGATCCATTTCAGTAACATCATCACGACATAACCAATCACGAACGCAATAATTGGAGATAAGATCAAACCTTTAACAATATCAGTAAATCCGCCCCAATTCAGCTCGCTTCGTTCTCCAATAAATACGGCACCGGCAAGCGCACCAATCAGTGCATGAGATGAAGAAGACGGCAGCCCGAACCACCAGGTGATCAGGTTCCAGGCAATCGCAGCAATAAGCGTTGCTATTACGATATTAATCCCGTTATCGAGCTTCGTCGGGTCTGCAACGCTGCCCCCGATCGTTTTCGCAACCCCAGTAAACATCAGTGCCCCGACAAAGTTCATGCTGGCTGCAAGAATAATAGCCCGGCGCGGTGTCAGTGCTCTCGTCGATACCGATGTTGCAATGGCATTCGCTGTATCGTGGAACCCGTTAATGAAATCGAAGGCCAACGCCAGGAAGATGACAATCCCTAATACCCATAAAGTAGTATCCATAATGTATCTGCTCCTTACGAGTTCCGCATAATGATCGATTCAAGACGGTTGGCAACATGCTCGCAAGCATCGGTTGTCGTCTCAAGACGCTCGTAAGTTTCTTTGCGTTTAATCAGTTCAATTGGATCTGTAACCGTGTCGAACAGGTTCTTGATACAAATACGAAGAAGCTCGTCCCCTTGATTCTCCAGATCGTTCAAACGAATCGTATACTCGCGGATGGCAAGCAGCTTCTTCTGAGAGAGCAAATGTACCGCTTTTTGAATTTCGTAAGCAGACTCGCGAATAATTTCAGCAAACTGCACAATATATTGATCCGGTTCTGTCAGATTGTACATGTAGAAACGGGATGCCGTTGCTTCAATACCGTCCAGCACATCATCAAGCGTCGTAGCAAGCGCCATGATATCATCGCGTTCGATCGGCGTAATAAACGTCTTGTTCAGCTCTTTAATAATGGTATGTGTGTAATTATCACACTCGGTCTCATACTTCTTCATTTGATTCGTAAATTCGACCATGTTGTTCAGGCTTCCGGCATGCTGGGCAAAATAGTCCGCAGCTTGTACAACCGTATTCGCCATGCTTTCCAGTGACTCAAAAAATATATCCTTCTTCTTCTTCAAAGCCATTCTTATATCCCCTTCACAGAAATATTGCGTGAAATGTAATGTAATGAAATGAAATGACAACATTTGATATCTTAACATACTTTACACCGCGTTTACACAAAAACCGAACAATTTTCATAATTCTACGTTGCCATCTTCATGTAGAGTGACCTGATCGCGCATCATTTATCCAAATAACTCACAAAACTTCCATGCTTATCCTTGATATTCCTAGATATAACCATCACATGTGTAAAAAGAAACATAGCTAGATCTTCATGGCTTAGATAAGCGATAATGATCTGACTATGTGGTTAATGAAACGTAATATGCTCTTCGAGTGCCGGAGAATCGGGCACAATGCTGAAGAAGCTTTTTCCCGGAACGAGCGGCAGCTCCTTCTCGTCCTTATAGAACCGAATGATGTCCCCTGAGGATTTCTTCCACTCTGCACGAATCAGCTGGCCCTGCTGGAACAGCATCGCCTCACCGCCGGATGACAGATCAAGGGCGAGTCTGCCTACATCGTCCAGCACCCTATGCGAGGTCGACAGCACAACAATATTCGAAGCAGCCAGGTGCGTTCCATCATTTGCATCCAGATCCTCAGCACCATTCACACTCCTTAAATATTGCTGCATAGTACTGTCGTATTCGTAGCTTACAGTATAGCTGTCATTCAGATAATAAATATCAAATGAACGGACTGCTTCTCCGCTTACCTCCGCTCCTTGCTCCAAATACGAATATACGGGTGCGTTGTTCTCTAGTGAGTATCCTCGGTTCTCTGCGCCTTCTCGCAGCTGATCGACAGAAGAATACAGATTGTGCGGTGCTTTGCGGTCACTGCTTCGGAAATAATAAGGTCCGCCATTCGAGATTTCATCGAGATATGGCTTCCCTTCATTTTGCAGTATCGAGTAGGCAGCCGGGCTTCCTCCCGCATGCGCCAGTATACCTCCATAGCTCTCGCCAAGCTCGATGAGGTACGGGCGAATGCTGCGGATTGGACCTAACGTTTCGGCAGCTCCCCCGCTTTGGAAGATCGCAATCAGCCGGGTAATTCCCCCCTCAGCCAGCACTTCATATATATGATCGGCTTGACTAAGTCCGGATTGGGGTCTTGCTGCCGGGGCATTATTGATCATTACCGCAAGAGGTCTTTCATCAACGGGCTCTGCAGAGCGAATACCTGTTAATGGAGCAGCATAAGCCAGCTCAGGCTCGGGCTCAGCTTCGGGCTCTTCTGTTAACTCCTCAGCGGGCCCCGGCGTCTCCACTACCGGCTCTGACGGCTCAGCTTCAGGCGTGCTATTGGATGAGCAAGCGGTTGTGAGCAGGATGAGTAAGAATAGGATGTATAATGAGGGCTTCCATTTTTCTACGATCTGCACGTAAGTGTGTTCCTCCTTCATCATCAGGGAAAGTAGCAGCATGCTTTTCTACCATTTAATCACAAATTCAAGCGAAATGTCTTTGATTTCCTGCGATAAATTGCACAGATCAGATGAGATTCATGGAAATAGGCGTTTTTTTTGATACATTGTGATTTTTATCACAAACATACGATGGGATATGTTTTAAGATAAAGACATCAAAAGAGTGATCACTTTTATAGATAGAACGAGCAAAAGAGTGTACAAAGATAAAGGCATTAACTTCTATCGCTCAATCTATCTTGATATTAACTAATTATCTTCAGACAAGGGGAATCCTACGATTCCTCACAAAAAAAAGGATGGAGTGGTTTATATGTTTACAACATGGCTGAGAGAAAACAAGGTTGCAATGTGGCTGCTGACCGTACTTCGGGTATATCTCGGATATGACTGGATGACTCACGGCTGGCAGAAGCTGACGGGCGGAGGCTTTGATGCTACAGGATTCCTGACAGGAGCAATCGAGAAATCGACAGGTGAGGGTGCTACAGTTCAAGGCTGGTGGGGTGCTTTCCTTGAAGGCTTTGCCCTTCCGAACGTAGAATTGTTTAACTTCCTCGTACCGCTTGGCGAATTCTTGGTCGGTGTAGGTCTCTTACTTGGATGCTTCACTACCTTGGCTGCAGTGATGGCGATGGTCATGAACTTCGCGTTCCTCTTCTCGGGAACGGTGAGCACGAATGCACAGCTGGTACTTCTGCAGATCTTCATCGTTGTCGCTGGATACAATGCAGCTAAGATTGGTCTCGATAACTGGGTAATCCCTTATATCCGCGGAATGTACAACAAGTTTAGACATCGCAAGGACCCGGTGGCAAAAGTGAACACGAAGACACAGCACACCTAAGCCTCGAAATAGATGATATAGAAACAGGGCAGGCCGCCTGATAAATCTTCCTCCATCGAAAAAACATGGGGAGCAGGTTTATCGGGGACCTGCTTTTTGCTGTAACCATTCATACCGGCACGCTTCCGTGGTATACTCTCTTCACGACCCGCTTCTATGGGCATTTAATCATGATGGAGGTGTGACAACCCCTTGGCTACGAATCGCCGTTTAATCACGAGCCTTGACTTTGAAGAAGCCATGACTCGCAAAAGACGCATTCGCGTTTTTAAAGATAACCAGCAGATCGACTCTGGTGGTGTTATTATTCGCTATGATGAGATGACCATTGTCATTCAATCCAGTGTTAGCGATATTGCCTATCATCAGCGGCAGGACTGTGAGTTCTTCGAGCTTAAATCTTAGGACCTGCCGGCTTGCTCGTATATAAACAATACAAGGCATCCCCTGGGGGAAGATCGTCTCTTCCATTAGGGAATGCCTTTAACTTCGTTATAAGTTAACCGAATTGCCAGCAATTCAGACTCAAACTGCCGTACTGATAGGCTTGAAACAGCTTCTGTGCTCTGCGTTCCTTGTCTGCTGCTCCCATCGCATAGAATAAGGGTGCAAAATGCTCGGAAGCATAAGAAGGGACCGCATCTTGGGCATTCGGGGCTTTTTTCTCGTAATCATAGAGGTCTCGAAGATTCCACTCATCCAGCTTCACTGTGAGCCATTCATCAAACTCGGCAGCCCACGCTGCGGGTTCTGAATCTGGACTAAGCTTCCTCAAATTATGTACCAGCCCGCCGCTGCCAATCACTAATATATCCTCGTGTCTTAAAGGCTCCAGCATACAGCCGATACGGTATTGCTCCTGCTCTGACCGCATGGAATCGACAGACAAGCTGACGACCGGAATATTCGCTTCTGGATACATATGCCGAAGAATGACCCAGGCACCGTGATCAAGTCCTCTTCCTGTAACGAGCTTGTAAGGCAGATTGTGCGCTGCCATCAATTGGCCAATCCGCATCGACAGCTCCGGATCGCCCAGGGCAGGATATTCAATCTTGTACATTTCTTTAGGAAATCCGTAAAAATCATGCATCGTTGTATGAAACTCATCTGCAGACAGTGACTGCACCGGCTCATCATAATGAGCGGAGAATAAGGCAATACCTTTTGGGACCGGTAAGCTGGCACCAAGCTCTCTCAAGAACGCTGTGTAGTTGTTGTCCTCTATTACGAGGGTGGGTGAACCGTGCGCAATAAACAATGCAGGTAAAGTCATCGCTGCCAAGCCTCCAGACACAGGTAGAATGGGTGTATGTGTTTATTTTACATCTAGAGGTGAACGAAATAAAGTTGATTGATTCAGTACTGAAACATTTATTTCTTCCATTAGATCATCCAATGCTGCCAGTCTTGATTGGCGGTACGCTGCTCTGTTAACCACGCACGGGTACGCTTGATGAGCTGCTCACGTTCCGGTCCCGAGGAAAAGGTATGGTCTCCTTGAAAAATAATATCCTTATCACAGCGACCCTCGCTGCGCATCCAGAATACCTTCTGATATAAAAAGGCGTAATCGACCGGGATCGTATCATCGCTCGTTCCGTGAATGACCAGCACATCGCCTGAGAATTTGAGCGCCTCCTGAAACGGCTGGAAATCGGCGAGCGATTCAAAGTATGCCGGAGTAAAGCGATAGCCTAAATAATCTGCCGCCCCCTCTTTGACAGAGGTGTCGTATTTGTCACGGCCTGTTATTTTTATAATGTCATTAAAAGGATACCCTACAGCAGACCACAGAATAAGCTTAGTTACTCGCTTGTCCCTTACTGCGGTATGAAGTGCTGTAGCTCCTCCGAGACTGTGACCTAGCAGCGTCACCTGCTGAGGATCGACATCACAGCAATCCAGGGCATAGTCAAGCACGCTCTTCGTCTGATTTATCATCGACTGCAGCCCTTCAGCGCCATATTCACCTGTACTCTCACCACAGCCGATATAATCAAACCGAAGCACCAGGTTCCCGTCCTCCGCCAGTTCTCTCGCCGTTTTGACAAATAAACGGTCAACACCAATACGATTACCAACAAACCCATGGCAAATAACGATCAGCGGTACTCGTGCCGGCTTCTTGCCTTCTGAGATTTCGGATACCACCGGATAATGGATCGTTGCTGCTATTTCCTCTTCCCCATGCTTAATGCCAATTTGTCGTTCCATATGACTTCCTCCCAGTAAAAAGTAACACCTAAACGAATACCAAACTATATTTCAATTAATTCCGATAAGTTTAATGTGAATTAGTTGAAGATAGTGTAGCACCATTCTTTACCGAAAGTCAATCCACTCCATGGAATTCTCTATGGCCTATTCATAGCTCCGGCGAAACATCGCATGGGTTTCTGATTTGCCCTTCCATTCCACAGGCTCCGCTTCAGTCTCCCCGCGCGGTATTACTCCCTCATCATCTGATCCAAACTCCGTATCCGCTATTGTCCGATAGACGGGTGCTACATTCGCAATCTCAGCACTGATCTGGGCTGTTCCCTTCACCCGCTGGGTCTCTGCAGAACGGCTCACTTGATGAGCCCATGCAAATTCCTCATTACGACTCGTTGTTTCTTCAATATGTTCTGCCTTCACAACCTCATCCTTGACTCCTCTCGACTGGCTGTTTAACAGATACTGTCTCGTTGCATCGTTCTGTGTCATGATCGAAACCCTCCTTATATATGCGTACTGCTCTTAGATAAGCACACGACATAGTGTGTGACAGGAGATAACTGGCTATACACTCCCGCTCTGACCCTGAATTGGCCTCATAAAACTTAATGAGACGGATTAATCCAAGCTCTGATTCGGAATAATAACAAGCAGCAATCGAAGATTACAGGAAAGGAAGATATCACATGAAGCTCATGTTCCACTGGATTGAACATCACCTGGGAAGTGTATTTCTCTGTCTTGCCGTCATCGCTGCCATAATATATGTAGCTGTTCATCATACTCAGCTGTTCTATAAAGAATAAGCCTACACCTAACTTTGCTAATTCCACCTTACTCCCGTATACTTTATTCATATGATGTACGGATATAGGACAGAGGAGTGGACAATAAAGTAATGAATCGCAGCAAACAAATCATGCTGATCAGGAATCGGCAAACTACGGTCATTGGTCAGATGACATCTCCTTCCAGGGAGTTCTATGCCCTGATCGAGGAACAGGTCAGGAACTCGCGCATTCCTGAGCTCGAGCTCGAGGAGCTGCTGCTCCGCATGGGACAGGAAATCTTAGAAGCACAACGTAAGGGCACCGATCTGAAGCAATTATTCGGCGGTAAACCGGACAAGTATATTAAAGAAGAAGAGAATAAATATGCGCTGGGAGCAGCACCCGCTGCAAATTCGAAAGCCTCCTCCACCGTCTCAGCTAAAGATGCGGATAAGATTAATAATGAAAATACAGATAATACCAAAGGAATTAAATTCAATCTCATGATTGCCTGGGCTGCGGTATCGATGGTATTTCTGCTAATGGGACTCATCGGGCAGGTGACTTCGTTAGCGGGCCAAGATCCATCATCCTATACGAGTATCAGCCTGTTTACATTAGCCCTCATCGCCGGTGGCGCGATTGTATTAATTCAGATTCTCCTCTCTTTTAATCATGCACCGGAGGATGAAGAGACCCATCGGTCACCGAGACGCGCTGGATTTAATCTGAAATCCATCATCAATTATCTCATCGTCGTGGTCATCATTTTGCTTCTGGGCTACATATTCGGCAATATGCTTCCCGCTATTCAGCTGTCTGCCATTGCCCTCATCGCTATTGGAGCCATCGGACTTGTGCTCGTTAAACCGATCTTCGGAAGAAAAAAAAGGGCTTAATTCATACATAAACCCCAGAGAAGCCTCAGCCATTGCGGGATGCTCTAGGGTTTATTAACATGTGGATAACATACCAAAGAAGCTCGAATTGCCGCTAATCGCAATTCGAGCTTCTTCCTAATTCCGTCATGCTCCTAAACTGCAGCCATTATATATCCTTAGCAGCCGAGTCTTCTCCGTGTTCACCTGATGTGCGCTGTGATTGAGGTGCAGCTGCAGCAGGCAATTCCTCCATTACAATCGTGTCACTTGCTCTCGACAGGCTGTTCACAGTTGCCTTGTCTCCATCAGCTACGGATAATACAAAGATACGATAGGTAACGCCCGCCTTCAATGTGCTGCCATCTGCATCCAGCGCGTACGTATCAAGCACCGCGCTCAGGTTGTCTCCCATTCTGGAAACCGCGGTATACTGGCTTCTTGGCAATGCATTCGCTTGCTCCAGCGTAAATTGATCTGCATTCGCCGCCTTCACCGCAATGACGGCGTAGAAGGACAATCCGGCTTCATTGCCTGCCTTATTGAAATCCACCTTTATGGCGGGATTCTGAGCAGGCTTATTCTCCACCTTCGTTATGACGGCAGTATCCACTGCGACAGGTGCCTTATTGATCGCGAACGTGTTAGATGGCTGTGACAAAGCATTTTCCGAGCGTACTTTGCCATCTGCTAGCGACAACACGAACACCTTATAATTTGTTCCCGGAGTGAGACGATCACCCCTGACGTCCTTGGTATTCTCGTTCAGCACTTGTGACAGATCTGACCCTTTCTTCGCCACTGCTGTATAATTCCCCGAGTCCACCCGATTTGCCCATGCCAGATCAAACCTGCTCGCTTCATCGGCCCGCACTACCATAACAAGATAACGGGACAGCCCTGTCTCATCCGAAGCCTTCTTGAACTTCACGGTGACATCACGTCCATCCCCATTGGTTCCGTTCACTACCGCCTCTACCGAGGAAGCTGGCTGGGCACTACTCGCCGATAGCTGGATCACAGATGAAGCACCGGACAGAGAGTTCAGCTTGCTGTCACCTCTGTTACTGACCGCAAGAACGAATACGCGGTAGCTTACTCCGCTGCGAATAATGGAACCGTCTGTATCTCTCGCATCAGCAGACAAGGCTACAGATAGATTGCCGCCTGTTTTGTTTACACGCGTGTATCTTGAGCTGTTCATGCTGCTTGCAATAGATACATTAAAAGCCCCTGCATTCCCCGATTTCACGACGAATACGCGATAATGATCCACACTTGCTTCATTCGATGATTTGTTAAACGTCACTCTGAGGTCACGGCCATCCCCATAATCCTGAATATCACTCACCGCAAGTCCACTGATCGGCTTCGTTACCGAGTTGTTCACAAGGGTAATCTGGGCTGAGGCACCAGAGAGCAGATTGGAGTATCCTCCCTGCTGATTGCCCATGGATGCAACAAAGACTCGGTACGTCTCTCCTTCTCGGATTGTATTACCGCTGGTATCCTTAAGTTTTTCAGGCAAGGTGGTGGTGATATTGTTACCTGTCTTGGAGATATCGTAGTAACGGTCCGAGCCCAGCTTATTCGCTTCAGTCATATTAAATGACGATGCTTGATTATTCCTAACAACATATATTCTATAAAAACCGACCTTGGCCTCATTGCCTGCTCTATTGAAGGACAATTGTATATCCCGGCCATTGCCATAATCATTTACATCGTTGACTGCCGTAATGGATGGAGCCGTCAATGTAGCACTGTCGAGTGTAATCGCAGAGGAAGCAACCGACAGCTTGTGCTGCTTATTATTCGTGTTCGAGCTGGCCGAATAGATAAAGACGACATACGGGATGCCGTTCTTGATAATCTCTCCCGATGAATCACGTGTGCCTGACGACAACGTCGTCGTAATCGTTGATGAGCTCGACTTATTCACGGGTGTAGAATAGCTGTTCGCTGCTCTACTGGCTGCGTTCACATCAAAGGATGATGCATCCTTTTGCTTGACGACGAAGATGCGATAATTCGAGATATCGGATGTTGTTCCCGGCTGTTTAAAGCTGACTTCAACATCTCTTCCATCCCCATGGTTCGCAATATCTCGAATTTTAACTTCCGAGGCTGCAGCTACTGCAGGCTTGGCACTCATCGTAATCGGATCTTTAGCCGAGGACAGCACATAGGAGAAATCAGAAGCATCATTCCCCACGGTCAGCACATAGACCTTGTAAGCCGTGCCAGACTGTATCTTTTGACCCGCTGCATCCAGTGTGTTCTCTTTCAACGTCACACTAAGCTTGCCATTCGTTCTCGATACTGGGGTGTAGCTCGTATAAGATACATTTCTGGCTTCATTCAGATTAAAGCTTCCACTGTTTGAGGCTTTGACCAGTATGACCCGGTATTCATGCACCCCGTCTTCGTTCTGCGAAGGGGTAAACTCCACGCTGATATCTCTTGCATCCCCGTACTGTGTACCGACCCTGGTCGTTACAGTGGAAGAAGACAGATCATTGCTGCTCGTAATAATATCTACACGTTTGGCACTGGAGTTCCACAGCACTTCCTCACCAAGTGCCTCCGTCACGAAGCGGATGGGCACCATAGTGCTGCCTTTGATGATCGACGCCGGGACATCGAGTGTGACTCTGCTTCCACTGATCGTGGCATAGCTCGATCCGATCGTCATGGAGACCGTCTGGTCTCCTTTTGTCGCTGTAACTGTCTTCGTCTTATTGTTCCATATTACATTCGCATCCAGCCCTTCAAAGATCGAGCGCAGTGGAACGAGAACCCGATTGCCCTTCATTACAGGCGCTTGGGTAGACGGAAGTCTTTCATTATCGATATAAATTTGGATGGCAGTCGCCGCGTTTAACATACCTGGCGTATGACCAACGCCCGCGGATACCAGTGCAGCAATCACAACCGAGGATACCCATTTCTTCATCAACATTTCCTCCAGCTTCACATTGGATTAAAAAACATCAGATCCATTTGCAACTTATGCGGCTCATTTCACGTCAGCAATCTTATAACGCAGAATAGTGGGATAATGTTCCATATTTACAAGTCAGAAGAAAATTATTTTTTTGCGTGGGCCAAATGTTGGCTCGCTTGCTGAATCAGTAGAGACCATTGTGTGCAATTCGATCATTATTGTGCCACATCATTTCAACTAGAGCAGGTGGGCCTCGGGTAATTAGGGTAAATACTTTAGGTAACCCATGTATGTAAATCTATCCATCATTTTTAGGAGGTTATAATTATGAAGAACACGATACTTCGGCATAAGAACAACCGGAAATCCACCGTAAAATGGATGGCTGTGTTAAGCAGTGCAGCATTGCTGCTGCCTGCCGGATGGAGCCCCGCCTTCGCCCAAAATACCGCGCAAGCAAATACATCAGCACCTGCAGCTGCTGAGGCAGTTTCATCGGAGTCGTCCGTTATCCTGAACAAGTTTCGAGCTTTGCTTAAACAACCGAACGGTCTGCCGGAAGCTGCAACTTATCTGAATAAAAATATATCAAAAGCATCTCCCCATCATGCGACGCTTATGGTGCTCTATTTAGAAAATGCACGGATCAAAGCCATGCCGTCCATTGATAAGAAGTTGTACCCGCAGGACGTTCAAGAGGAGCTGCAGACCTTTTTCAAAGAAAACGACACCATGAACCAGCTGATCCAAAAGGCAAAAACTCAAAAAGTGAAAAACCTGCTGACACAGGCTAAAAATTACGGATACAAGGTCATTACCGCTGAAGGCATGTATTTCCTGACGATGGATTATTCTGCTTTTGAACGCTACAAGGAGGATGTCAAAGAGGATATTTCTGCTTACATCAGCATCCAGGCAGAGCTCTCTCGCAAACAGCTGGGTAAGGATGCCGCTCTTGCGATCGGATATCAGGAGCTTGTCAATCGCGCGTTACTGCTCGAAGGATTTGTTACCAGCTATCCGAACTCTAATCGCACACGGCAAATGGAAGATCAGTATGATTTGTACAGACACGTTATTTTTTACGGGATGAATAATACCCCTCTCTTCCAAGACAATGGAGCGATCAGACCCAATGCCAAAACAGCCTACACGTTCATTGCCGGTCTCCCGAATGAGAACAACAGTCAGCTGCACGAGCTGCTGAAGCAGTTCGTTAACGTACTGAAGGATCATCAGTTCAAGCAAACCTCTGAGGTAAAAGATTGGCTCGAGGAGCATGTCGGAACGAACGGATAGAATGCTAATGTGCAGCACAGGAAGCCCCGCTTACGATTGTAAGCGGGGCTCTATTTTTATCACCTAAAATATATCAGATCAAGAGATTAAAGAGATTAAGATCCTTGTTCAGCTCGGTATATTGAATATTTTTTCGATTCATACGCTCGATGAGCGGCTCGTAATCCTCGGTGTACATCAGCTCAATGCCGACCAGGGCCGGACCGTTCTCTTTGTCATTCTTCTTCGTATATTCAAACCGGGCGATATCATCATTTGGACCGAGCACATCCTCCAAAAATTCACGGAGTGCCCCCGCACGCTGCGGGAAGTTAATCATGAAATAATGCTTCAGCCCTTCATACATGAGCGAACGTTCCTTAATCTCTTGCATCCGGTCAATGTCATTATTGCCCCCACTGATGATGCAGACGACTTTTTTCCCTTGAATCTGATCCTTATACTGCGCAAGTGCAGCAACAGACAAGGAACCCGCCGGTTCAACCACAATGGCATTTTCGTTATACAATTCAAGAATGGTCGTACATGCCTTGCCTTCCGGCACCTTTAAGATATCATCCAGGGCGTTCTTGCAAATATCATAGGTGAGATCACCCACACGTTTAACCGCGGCACCATCCACAAATTTATCAATCTGCTGCAGGGTAACGACCTGCTTCTGATCAATGGCCTCCGTCATGGAAGCTGCGCCTAGCGGCTCTACGCCAATGACCTTCGTTTCCGGATGAACTGTTTTGATATACGCACCTACCCCTGCCGCGAGTCCACCGCCGCCAATGGTCACAAACACATAATCCGCGGGAGCGTCCAGATCCTCCATGATCTCCATACCAATTGTTCCGTTGCCTGCAATGATCTTCGGTTGATCAAACGGGTGAATAAACGTAAGCTCCTGCTCCTTGCATACACGCATCGCCGCTTCATAGGAATCGTCATAAGTGTCGCCTGTAAGGACGACCTCCACATTGCTTCCTCCAAAACGTCTTACCTGCTTAACCTTCTGACTCGGTGTCGTGCTTGGCATAAAGATCTTGCCCTGAATTCCCAAGGCATTACATGAAAAAGCAACCCCTTGCGCATGGTTCCCAGCACTCGCGCATACAATCCCCCGTTCTCTCTCCTCCTGGGACAGACTCCGGATCATGTTGTAAGCACCACGGATTTTAAATGAACGAACGACTTGCAAATCTTCTCTCTTTAGATAAACTTCGCAATTGTATTTCGCAGATAACACAGCATCACGCTGGAGTGGTGTACGTACGATAACCTCTCTCAGCACATGGTGTGCTCTGACGATATCTTCCATTCCCACAACAGGGACATTTCCACTTCTTGATGTCTCTACTGGTTCCATTCTCTCCACACTCCGCTTGAATTTGGTACGCGCAAGGCATGTACTTGAATCCATTCCACAACTCATCAAACGATGGGTGATATGAAAAGAATCCTCTTACGCAGCATTTCTCTGTCTATGACTTAGCTATCAGCTATCATTTCTATGTATTGTACCACTTTCCTGCGCTGGATGCCCTCCTCATCTGTACTTATTTTTACCAGCGAATCGAACTCCAATCAGACCATATTTTTGGGGGATCTTATTTTCAAGATACCGATAATCATGATAGCCTAACAGTATAGCAATAGAGAATAGGAGATGAACAGCCATGGTCAATGATACAGATCTTGCACATTTGAAACGCTGCATAGAGCTAGCAGGAACAGCTCTTGAAGCAGGTGACGAGCCCTTCGGTTCCGTCCTTGTATCCGCTGATGGCACCGTACTTGCCGAGGAACGTAACCATGTAGGAGGCGGTGACCCTACCCAGCATCCCGAATTTGCATTAGCACGTTGGGCTGCAGAGCACATGGACCCACTAGAACGAAGCCAAGCAACCGTATATACATCTGGCGAGCATTGTCCAATGTGTGCTGCTGCCCATGGATGGGTTGGCTTGGGACGGATCGTTTATGCAAGTTCCTCAGCTCAGCTGTGCATGTGGCTAAATGATATGGGCGCCCGCTCATCTCGGGTGCTGAACCTCCCTATTCACGAAGTTATTCGTGATACCGTAGTAGATGGCCCTGTGCCGGAGCTAGCCGAGCAAGTCCGGCAGCTGCATCAGCAGTTACATGCCCGCTAAAAAAAAGAAAAAAGCCCGTATGCCCGGGACTGTACCCTGTCTCATAAACAAGGTAAGGTCCCCATTCGAATGGAGCATACTGGCTTTTTTTATTGCGAGTTAACGCGCGAATTGCATTATCCCATGCTTACAGTTACATTAACATTTCCTTTAATGGCTTTGGAGTACGGGCAATAATCATGAGCAAGCGCCACATACTTGCGAGCTGTCTCCTCATCCAAACCGTCGATTCGCACATCCAGCTCCACCTCAAGCTTAACACCGTTATCTGCCGGATCGGTTTTTAAATATACCGTTGCGGACACGGTGCTCTTCTCGATTTGTACATTGTTCTTCTTCAATTGGAACTCAAGTGCTGAATTAAAGCAGGCACTGTATCCAGCCGCAAACAGCTGCTCAGGGTTGGTAGCCGTTGTATCCTTGCCGCCTAGCTCCGGAGGTGCAGCAACCTCCAGCAAAAATACATTATCCGGAGATTGCACAATGCCTTGACGCCCTCCTGTATTGATTACCGTTGTTTCATACAATGTTTTCATTTTCATGTTCTCCTTTTCATTTTTAATTTTAATTTTAGAATATAGCTTATTTTTATATTGTTATAAATTATATTGTTTACAATTTAATTTTACTAAATTTAATTTGATGTGTAAAGCATAAAATAATTAATTTAGTAAATCCATCCCGTGCTTGAATGAAAAGAAATAAAAATGACTGCCGAGAATTTCTCGACAGCCTAAAGATCCTTAAGGGATTAACTGGTCTTGCTTGATTGGTGATGAGAGTACGATCATGGTCGTTGAGTCACCATATTTTCCAAGCTCATTAATTGCACTCTCCAAGGTTAGTAAAGATTCGGTAACCAGTTTGACAAGAAAATTGTACTGATGTCCGCTGATTCGATGCAACTCAACGACATCGCGTGCTTCTTTACAATAACTGACGAAGTTATCACATCCTTTAGTATAAAACAGAATGAATGCAGATATTTGCTTGTTGATCTTCTCTGGGGTAATGACTGCACGATAATGATCAATAATTCCGTTCTCTTCCATGCGGCGTACTCGCTCCGTAACGGCGGGCTGTGATAAGGAGACGGCCTTTCCTAGATCCGTCATAGAGATGCGCCCTTCCTCCTGCAACCGCAGCAAGATTTGTTTGTCCAGATCGTCCATGAATCATACTCCTTTATATTCAAGGTAAAATTCATCAAATGAAATGAATTTAAAGATTCGAAATCAATATTAACTTTAAAACTCTATAGTACCTAACATCGATATTATATAAAATTATTTATTATATCAATTGAAAGAAGAGGCGTGGATATGATAAATAACGAATTGTTACAGCCCGTTCGAATCGGGCCCTGGCAACTACAAACACGGATTGTAATGGCTCCAATGACGCGCTCATTTGCCAATGATGCTACGGGTACGGTTGGTGAGGATGTCATTGCTTACTATCAACGCCGAGCGGAAGACGGAATAGGCCTTATCATCACAGAAGGCATTTTACCGACAATCCAAGGAAAAGGGACCTTTGGAGTACCTGGATTATATACAAGCGAGCAAGTGAGTGCCTGGCGCAAAGTCACGGAGGCAGTACATGAAAAAGGGGGCACCATTATAGCACAGCTATGGCATGTCGGCAGGCTGACCCATCCTGATTTAACAGGGGGCCGTCCACCTCTTGCCCCCTCTGCTCTGCGAGCTGAGGGGCTTGTACATCGGTTGCATAAACCTTACGCTATGCCTAAGGAAATGACGGATGAAGATATTCGTATGACCGTACATCACTTTAAACAGGCAGCTAATAATGCTATTCAAGCCGGTTTTAACGGGGTCGAAATTCACGGAGCCCATGGCTATCTAATCGATCAATTTGCATCGGAATCCACAAATCGACGTACGGATGGTTATGGTGGTCACAGGACTCAGCGTCTGAGACTGATGAGAGAAATACTTTCTGCCATTGGTGAGGATATCGGTATGGAGCGTGTCGTTCTACGCTTCTCTGAATTGAAAGACGATGAGCCCAGCTTCCGATGGTTAGACCCTATCGCTGAGATCGAGTCATACATCGAGATGTTTCACGAGGTTGGTCTGCAAGTCATCCATCCATCTACAAACCATTTCTCCCAGCCGATGTGGGAAGGTCTGACATTTCACGAGCTCGTGCGGAGTCGATGGGAAGGTTATATCATCGGAGTTGGCAATCGTACTCCCGATTCTGCTGTGACAGCCATCCGTTCAGGTGTGATCGATCTGGCTGCATTTGGCCGTCCCTTGCTGGCAAATAACGATTTTGTTAACCGCCTTAAGACCGGATTGCCGCTCAATCCTTATGATTCAGCAATCCATTTAGCACAATTGATCTAGAAGAGAGCATTTCAGCACTTTTAATGCACTTTTTAAGTGACCAAGATTAAACGATACACCACATGTGTGTACTTTTCCGGTTACTTGAATAAGTGCTTTTTTGTGTTTATTTGCTTTTTCTAATGCTGGTAAACATCGGGTTATCTGCAAATAATCAGGATATTCAATCCATTTTTTAAAATTATTTACAAGTATAGGGTCGTCCGATATAATAAGCAACAAGACTGTAAACGTTTACATTAAATAATTAATAAGGAGATGACTGTTATGTTGGCAAAGTTCAAGAAGATTCCAGCTCTCTTGGCATTATCCTTGATATTCTCCGTTATCACTCTCCTGATTCCGCCTTCCTCTACTGTTCTAGCGAGTTCGGGAGAAACGGCAAGTATTTCCGACATACTCAAATATCAGCAAGCCGATGGCGGATGGAAAAAGGATTACAGCTCGACGAGCGGAGAATGGTCCAAATCTACGATTGATAATAAGGCGACTTATACCGAGATCAGAAGATTGGCCGCGGAATACCAGAAAACAAACAATACTCTATATTCAGCTGCTGCGATCCGTGGAATCAACTTCTTGCTAAACATGCAATATGCGAATGGAGGCTGGCCGCAAATATACAACAGCTCCGGTTATCACAAGCACATCACATTTAATGACAACGCCATGATTAACGTTATGATTCTACTCGATGACGTCGCTAACAAAAAAGGCGATTTTTCCTTTGTGGACAGCACGTTAGCCAGCAGAGCCAGTACTGCTGTATCCAAGGGAATTAACTTGATTTTGCAAATTCAGGTGTCTGTGAACGGTAAACTTACCGTTTGGGGACAACAGCATGATTCCTCAACACTAAAGCCGGCTGGAGCAAGATCCTATGAGGTTCCTTCTCTTAGCGCACAGGAAAGTGTGAACATCGTTAAATTCCTCAAGACTAGAGCCTCTACTACGGCAATTGCAAATAGTATCACGGCAGCGGAAGATTGGTTCAAAGCTGTAAAAATCACCGGTATCAAAGTAGTAAAGACTACGGATGATGTTGTGGTGGTTAGTGATCCGAGTGCGCCGGCCATTTGGGCTCGTTTCTATGAGATCAATACAAATAAACCGATCTTTGTCGGTCGAGATGGTGTAGTGAAGTACAAGCTAAGTGATATTGAACAAGAGCGAAGAGTTAATTATTCCTGGTATGGGAACTGGGCCAACAGCTTGGGAATCTATTAAGATGAGTTAAATAAACTTTCCAAAATAAAAGCAGACAAGGGCGAAGGATCTCTCCTGAACCGTCTTGTCTGCTTTGTCGTTTCCTCCTACGCGGCTAATTCTCTGCATACCTCTGCACAACGGAAACAGGCTTCTGCACACTTCCTGCAGTGCTCCATGTCATGCCGTTGACACTCTGTACCACATGCTTCGCAGATGGCTGCACATGCACTTGCCAGCTCCGATACAACGGGTGTACCTCTCAGTAAAGCTTGTTCAAGAAATCCGCAGATGTCAGCACATTCCCTGTCCAAGCGGATGCACTCGACCATCATACCTACATGTTCTTCCTTCAAGCATGCATCATAGCAATGGTTGCAGGCAGCCATACATTCGTGCAGCGCATGAACTGCTGACTGATACTGTTCTTGTAACATATTACAGACCTCCAGATCATTTTTCTCTCTTATGAAGTACCCTTCTCATTCAATCTCAAACATAGGACCATTCAATGGCTGATGTGATAGAAATGAAATAACAAGCAGCTTCTTTTGCATGTCTATGGGTCATTATGGTTAAATAAGAGCATTGACCTGCAAAGGAGGAAACGATCATGACTGTTAACTATGAACAAGACCTGCTGCCGATCGGTTCTGTAGTACGCATTAAGGAATGGAAGCAGAAGCTGATGATCTATGGCCGGCTGCAAAATGATACTGAGTCTCAGAGTACATGGGACTATGTGGCATGTTATTATCCACACGGCAATTTAACAGAAGACTCTAATGTCTTCTTTAACCACGAGGATATCAAGGATGTTATATTTAAAGGATTTGAGGATCATGAGGAAGTTGCTTTCCGTAAAATCCTTGCTGAAGCGATCAAGGAAGCCGAGTAAGAGGCAATCTGAAGCGTTCTGAAGCGTTCGGTTTTTGGCTGACTCGAGCGTTCGGTTTTTGGCTGACTCACTCCGGTTGACTTCGTCAAAAGTCGTTCTTCATCCAAAAATCTCACTAAGTGGGTGTAAAGAAGTAGCCCAGCTGTAATTTAGCTGGGCTTTCTTCAAAAATCCTTTTTCCATTATTTCAGCGTTGTTTACATAATAATACTCGTCCATAGAACGACCCTGGCTTTTACCTGCCGAGGACTTCATATAAATAGTATTTCTTTGCTACTATCTCTAGAGGTAGTAGCCGCCTACAGTGCCTTGGCTGTATAGATCAGCTCTGTTTCACGGACGTTTGTTTTTCCTGCGGATTGGATCGCTCCGTATTGGTGCATGTTGGTTACAATGACAGGTGTAATTGTTTCGTAGCCTGCTTTTTCAATCTCTTCCCTGTCGAACTCCATCAGGAGATCACCCACGGATACCCTCGCTCCAGCTTGAACCTTCGGACTAAAGAACTGCCCTTTCAGCTTCACTGTATCAATACCAATATGAATTAGCATTTCCGCACCGCTGTCACTGACAAGACCAATCGCATGACCGCTCTTGGACAGAGAGAATACAGTTCCGTTAATCGGAGATACAACACGTCCTTCAGACGGCTGAATGGCAAATCCTTGGCCCATAATCTCTTCTGAGAACGCAGGATCATTCACCGCACTCAGCGGTTTGACTTCCCCCGTGATCGGGCTGTATACTTCCTGATCTTCTACCTTTGCCTCTTCCTCTACTGTTGTCGTAGAAGGAGCAGTGCTCGTTTCATTCGTTGGAGCAGCCTGTGCAGTCACTGCCGATTGAGAAGCATTAGATTCTGTTTGAGCAGCTACTGGAGCTTGTGCTGGTACTGCTTCCTCGAATCCAAGAATGTAAGTCAGAATTGCTGCCGCTGCTGTACCGATAACAAGACCCATGATTGCATAGATGAATGTATCTCCGATGACCATTGGGATACCAGGCAAACCAGCAAGACCACCAATTACATAAGCCTTAGTATTGAAGTAGCTCATGAAGGCACCACCGATACCTGCCCCGAGAAGAGCTGCAATAAATGGTTTCTTATACTTCATGTTAACCCCGTACATTGCAGGCTCTGTAATTCCCATAAATCCTGTAATACTTGTAGAGAACGCAAGGGATTTCGTTTGTTTATTTTTCGTTTTAAGAGCAACACCAAGTGCACTACCTGCTTGTGCAAAGTTGGCTACCATCATCATTGGAATGAGGTAATCATATCCCAGAGCGGCAACAGATCCAATCATAATTGGTACTAGTGCATAGTGCATACCTGTAATAATCAAGAGCGAGAAGGTTCCGCCCACAATAAGTCCTGCAAAAAGACCTGCGTTATCAAACAACCAAGAGAATGCGCCCGTTAAGCTGTCACCA
The DNA here is from genome assembly GCF_028747985.1 of Paenibacillus urinalis. Classification (NCBI taxonomy): domain Bacteria; kingdom Bacillati; phylum Bacillota; class Bacilli; order Caryophanales; family Paenibacillaceae; genus Paenibacillus; species Paenibacillus urinalis. Next base: position 724,998 of record NZ_CP118108.1, on the reverse strand, counting down.
ATAATAACACCAAGTGGTCCAACTGCAATGAGTGTTAAAGGTACAATGACAAGTATAGTAACCGTAGGAACAACAATCAGCTTAAGTGATGCATGTGTAACCTTATCTACAGCTTTCTCTACATAAGAAGCGAGCCATACTGCAATCAGAATCGGAATAACCGATGATGCATAAGTGGCAGCGATTACAGGAAGTCCAGCAAACGTGACACTTTCACCTGATGCAAGTAATGCAGTTAAAGTTGGATGAAGTATGGCACCACCAATTGCGGCACCAATGTACATGTTGCTTCCCAGTTTGCGAGCTGTACTAATCGCCAAGATAATAGGTAGGAAGTAGAACGCTCCGTCTCCGATTGCCGACAGAATCTGATAAGCCGAACTCGTCTCTGACATCCAGCCAAAGGTAACAAGGAGAGCAACGATCCCTTTGATCATACCAGCGCCAGTAATAGCAGGAAGGATCGGAGTAAATACGCCTGAGATAAAATCGAACAGCGCACTTAGCGGATTTTTCTTCTCTTTAGTTACCGTAGTTCCGCTGCTAGTACCCGCATCCGGTGATTTACTCATGTTACCTACCAATGCATTGTATACTTTAGGCACTTCGTTACCGATAATGACCTGGAACTGGCCTCCGTTGATCATGACACCCATAACACCCGGTGTGTTTTGAAGGGTTTTCTTATCTGCCTTATCATTGTCATTCAGGTTAAAGCGAAGACGGGTCATACAATGCGTTACTTGATCGATATTTTCTTCGCCGCCGACCAGCTTCAATATATCTTTGGACAATTGCTGTTGATCCATGATGATCTGCTCCTTTTTAGGAAAAGTAATAAGTGAAAAGCTCGTGCTGCATTTATAAAGGGTAAAAAAAAACCTAAACACTGAAACCAAGACAAGATCAACTTATCTGTGATTCAACGTTTAGGTTTTGCCTGTCCTGTACGACAGTAACAATCCCGTATTATTCGGTTGATTGCTCGTTTCTGACTATTCGCTCAATATGAATGGTCAGATATAATATTTCTTCCTTTGATAATACCCGTCCATAAATTTTTCGGGTGTAATCGTTAATCTTCAAGGCACAAGCGTAAGCTTCAGGATATTGCTTGCTGACCAGGTCGTGAAGCGGGTTATCCTCTTCCTTCCCTTCAATCGCGGTCCCTGCTATCACCCGCTGTGCAAAGTATTTCAGATGTGTTAAGAACCGATAGTAACTGAGTGAATCTTCATCCAGCTCAATCACAAAGCTTCGTCTTACAATGTTTAGAATATCCTTGACGATATTCGTAATGCTGATCGTTTCCCTCATCTCGCCGTTCATCTGGGCATTTACAAGATGCATTGCGATGAATGCGCATTCGTCTTCCGGCAGGAGAACGCCGAGCGTTTCTTCAATAATATTCAGCGCCTTCTGACCAATGGCAAACTCCTTGCGGTACATCCGTTTGATCTCCCACAGCAGTGCGTTCCGCAGCTGCATGCCCTGCCGATGACGGTCTATGGCAAAATGAATATGATCCGTCAGCGAGATGTAGATGCTCTCATGAAGCTTCTCGCCAAGTACTGTTTCCGCATAACGGATAATCTCATCCGAGCATTCCACATATTCCGCAGGAATATCCGACAGAAGCGTTTTCAGTTTCTGTGATACTTCCTTGCTTTCAAGTGAGAATACCTTTTCAATAAGAGATTCATCAATCGAGTCTCCTGTGTGTTTCTTAAAGGCGATCCCCCGCCCCATGACAACCTGCTCATTACCACTTGAATCGATGACCGTCACAACATTGTTGTTCAGCACCTTCGCTATTTTCATCTGTTCACATCACCTTGTACTGGCAAAAAATTAAAGGCAAAACCAAAGCAGAGCATTGTTGCAGCCCCGCTTCTGGTTTTGCCTGATTTAACAGTAACAATCCAGTAATATATTAGCTATAGGCCTATCTTACCATATCAACAGCCAAATGACAACGGATTTATGAAAGCGTTTAACATTCCCGAAGGTGCCACTATTCGTTAATTACTTTTTGGCAGCCGGATCTGTAAGACTCGCTCCATTTGTACCAATAACTTCTTTATACCAATCAAATGATTTCTTCTTATACCGCTCGAGACTGCCTGTTCCGTCATTGTTACGGTCTACATAGATGAAGCCGTATCGTTTCTTCATCTCCGCTGTAGACGCGCTGACCAGATCAATACATCCCCAGGAGGTGTAGCCCATAACCTCGACTCCATCCTCGATCGCTTTGCCCACCTCAAACAGATGGTCATTCAAATACTGAATTCGGTAATCGTCAATCACGGTCTTATTCCCCTGCTCGTCCGTAACAAGCTCATCAATAGCCCCAAGTCCATTCTCAACAATGAACAATGGCTTCTGATAACGGTCATAATATTTATTGAGTGTAACACGAAGACCTTGAGGATCGATCTGCCATCCCCATTCGCTCGCTTTCAGATAAGGGTTTTGCACACCTGCGAACAAATTGCCTTTACCTTCATTCCGCTTGTCAGGATCGGCTGTTTCGCAAATGCTCACATAATAACTGAAGGATATGAAATCCACCGTGTGCTTCAATATTTCAGCATCATCATCTTCGAATTGAATGCTAATATTGTTCTCCTTGAAATAACGATTGATATATTTAGGATAATAGCCGCGGGCATGCACATCGGCGAACAGATCATTTCTTTGCTCTGCATGCATCGCTTTAACCACATCATCCGGGTTCGGCGTGAGCGGATAAGTCGGCATACTGAGGACCATACAGCCGATTTTGGCCTCTGGCATCATCTCATGTCCGATCTTCACGGCTAAGGCACTGGCTACCAGCTCATGATGGATCGCCTGATACAAATCCTGCTTGGAGAGCTGCTCCTTCGGAGTAAAGATGCCTCCGCTCATAAACGGCTCCTCCAGAATAGAGTTGATCTCATTAAAGGTCAGCCAGTATTTCACTTTTCCTTTGTAACGGGCAAACAGTGTTCTGACATAACGCTCGTAGAATCCAATCATTTTGCGGTTAACCCAGCCGTTATATGTCTTCGACAGATGCAGTGGCGTCTCATAGTGAGAGATGGTGACCAGCGGCTCAATACCATACTTCAAGCACTCGTCAAACAAGTCATCATAGAACTGCAACCCTTTCTCATTCGGCTCAAGCTCATCCCCTTGCGGGAAAATCCGCGACCAGGCAATCGATGTACGGAATACCTTGAAGCCCATTTCAGCAAACAGCTTGACGTCCTCTTTGTATCGGTTATAAAAATCAATCCCTACGAGCTTCAAGTTGTCTGAAGTCGGTTCTTCTGTTCTCGGCGCTGCAATACCCTTTGGCAGCACGTCTTGAACAGACAGTCCCTTACCATCTTGATTATATGCTCCTTCCAGCTGATTGGCGGCTACAGCGCCGCCCCATAGGAAGTCTTTCGGAAATGAAGTCGTCATATTTGTTCAGCCCTCTCTCGATTGTTATATCCTGCACAGAAGCCGGGCTGTTCATTCTCTCATCCACTGACGAAATAATCTGTTATCGAAACCGTATCAGAGCAGTAATGCAACAGCTCTAGCACTGCGTATCTCTCTTAAAGCACTTCTCCGTTAGAGGCGATAACATTCTTGAACCATTCAAAGGAGTCCTTCTTCAAGCGCTCAAGTGTTCCGTTGCCTGCATCATCCAGATCAACATAAATAAAACCATAACGCTTGGACATTTCAGATGTAGACATGCTGACCAGGTCGATCGGTCCCCAGCTTGTGAAGCCCATCAGGTCTACACCGTCATTAATTGCTTCATTCATCTGCTCAATATGCTTTCTAAGGTAATCCATCCGGTACGTATCATGAATGGAGCCGTCCTCTTCGATCTTGTCATATGCGCCTAGTCCATTTTCTACGATAAAGAGCGGTTTATTGTAACGATCCCATAGCGTGTTCAGTGTAACTCGAAGCCCAATTGGATCGATCTCCCAGCCCCAGTCGGAAGCCTCAAGATAAGGATTCTTCACGCCGCCAGCCAGATTGCCAGCTACCTCTTCCTCATCCGCAGATGCTGATTTCGTTACACTCATGTAATAGCTGAACGAAATAAAATCCACTGTATTGTTGATCAGAATTTCATCATCGCCCGGCTGGCGCTCGATAACCACGTTATTCTCTTCAAAGTATCGTGCCATGTAATTTGGATACTTACCACGAGCATGGACATCAGTAAAGAACAGGTTGATTTGATTTTCCTGCTGAGCCAGTCTTACATCCTCTGGATTGCAGGTCTTCGGATAGGTCTCCATACGAGCCAGCATGCAGCCTACTTGGGAGCCTGGAATAATCTCATGGGCCAGCTTCGTCACCAAGGCACTCGCCACAAACTGATGATGCAGTGCTTGGAAGGCCGTTTGGAGCTTGTTATCCACCTTGTCCACCAGAATACCGCCGCCCGTATATGGGCTGATCAGCATGACATTAATCTCGTTAAATGTCAGCCAGTATTTCACCTTGTCTTTATAACGCGTGAATACCGTCTCTGCGTATCTCACATAATGGTCGATGACTTCACGTCCGGCCCATCCGTTATACTTTTGAGTAAGACCCAGCGGTGTTTCATAGTGTGACAGCGTTACGAGCGGCTCAATGCCGTATTTAAGCAGTTCATCAAATACCTCATCATAAAATTTCAGGCCTTCCTCGTTCGGTACTTCATCATAGCCATTCGGGAAAATACGGGACCAGTGAATAGACATCCGGAATACCTTGAAGCCCATCTCGGCAAATAGAGCGATATCTTCCTTGAAACGGTGATAGAAGTCAATTCCATGACGCTTGGGAAAACGCTCTTCAATCTCTCCAGCGAGGATCTGTTCTATTCGGTCCGAAGTAATATCCATGGCATGGCCACCTTTACGAAGCTCCTTAGGAACATGGGCAATCATGTCTGCGGTGGAGAGACCTTTGCCACCTAGGTTATAGCCTCCCTCAAGCTGGTTCGCTGCGGTTGCTCCGCCCCATAAGAAATTTTCCGGAAATCCTTTTTTGGCTAATGTCATCATTAACAACCTCTCTTCTATGATTTAAATATAGAAATTTCGAAATATAGATAAAGTACACAGGCTTGATTGTTTTCGTAGGTAGACTCCCGAATACGCCGGCTGTCATCCGAGGTCAGAAAACAAAAAAAACCTAAACTCAAGGTAAAAGCACACTCCGCCAAGGAGCCTGTCATTTCACCATCAGTTTAGGTTTTGCCTGTCATAAGCAGTAACAATCCATTAAACGATGCTTCTAAAATATGTGGTTGTCATGTAATGTAAGCGTAACACAGTGCAAATATAAAATCAACTTGGTCACTGAGATGCCATCAATTGTTGCTGTGCCTATAGCTGTCATTATCTACTTTACTCCGAATGTATACTGACCAAGCTATCATTTAGATCATTATAAGAGCAAACAATCGTTTGTTTCAAGCCATAGGCACAGCTTAGGCATCAGACTATTAACAGCCCCTCCTTCAGGAGAGATTCCATAAGAATGAATCCGTCATTTCTCCTCAGGATCCTATTTGCTTCTCTTTCAGAGTTCTTGACATGACTCGGCTGACTGGGCTGGATCACAGCTCAAGTCCTCTTTGAGCACAAGGTAATAATGCCAAACATTGTCCTCCGGACCGTTTATTATTCTGCGGTATACCTTAGATGGAGGATAGATCTCATGAGGATAGTCTTCTCCGTTAATCACCTTGCTCACGACAAGAGCAATCGTATCCTCCGATACACTGCTTTGCTGCCATTCTCCCCCCAAGTGTTTGATGATCGTTTCTCCCAAATAACCGCCCCAAGCCTTGGACATCTGAATCTTCTCGTGTTCTGAAGGGCCCCTTCTAAATATCTTTCTCACACCTCGGGGCAATTCTTCATGATAGCGTTGTAATATCCCTTCCAGGCTCTTGATGCTATCTTCACTGTAATCAAGCTTCTGACCCAGCTTCTCAGCTAACTCAACAGCGTCTTCAGCATAGGCCTTCATCATGTCTGCTACGGTCGGCTTCATTTCGTCTCTTCATCCTCTGCCTTATAATATGTTCCAGCCTATTTCAATGCTTGACCACAGCTTGAAGATCGGCTATATCATTAGACGTTAGAGCGAATTAGAAGTTCTGTTATAATCTATAGTTTCTAATTACGGGGTTTCCAGAAGGTAAGCCCCTCCTGAACATGCTGCCCATACCAAGCCTTGAGCTCTGGCAGCGTCCGGACCCCATAATCCACGACGGCTTCATAGATTCGGACCGACCTAGTATCTGATTTGCTGCTCTTAAATTGTCCTGTGCTTGTGCAAAGACACTCATTGTAATCCCGTCTCCTCCAAAGAATCTAATCTATTCTAGATTTAAATCATCTGTTCCTCAAGCCGCCTAAGCCGTTCCTTCGTCTATGTATGTTATTCCTCGATCCGCTCTAGCTGCCGCCTTAAGTCCGCCTTGATAAGAAGGCACTGGCATCAGTTGATTAGCGTGATCCATATTAATCCAGGCGATTTCCCCTATCTCCTCGGGTGATGTGATTTGCAGTTCTCCTCCGATCACTTCACTTAGAAAAGTAAAGAACAGCACTTGCTCTCCGCGCTTTTCAATAATGCACTCACTTACCCCGACAAGCTCTCCTACTTGTATGAAAAGGCCTGTTTCTTCTCTTGCCTCTCTAACTGCAGCTTGCTCCAATGTTTCATTCGCTTCTACCGCCCCGCCGGGCAGTGACCAGCGTCCGTTATCCATGTTTTGAACCATGAGCACCTTAGAGCAGGTATCATCCATAATTAAGGAGTAGACTACATTCCTTCTTTGCATTTCTAATTCCTCTTCCTACAATTAAGATTGGAAATATAAACCTATTGTAGATCTAAACCATATCAGGAACAAGTGTTCTTTCCCAAAAGAATAAGACACCCTTCTCAATATTGAAGAAGAGTGCCGCTTAATATAAAAATGATAAATATGCAAACATACGATGATGATAGCTTTGTATTCGAGTTACGCAATTACAGCGTACCGAGCTCAGACCAAGGCATGCTAAACGATTGATTAGCCTGACCTTGGAAGATCATTGAATTGCTGTTTGGATCTGCCGTAATGTCCACGATGTATCTAGCCCCGATCTTATCCCAGCGCTTCACCAGATGTCCGCTTGGATCGAACGCCACGACTGCCATTCCTACCCGATTATCTATATAGCTCAGCGGCCAGTAGGTATAACCGTCCGATTTAATGATCGGATATATCGCATTCGGTTGAAGCGTATCTGGAGAAGCCAAGCATGTCGGCTTCAAATCCGATGGAATAGCAGGCAGTGTACTTTCAGGGGCTTTGGCTATCAAGAAGACCTTATGAGGCCCAGGAGATTCCGAAGGTACTTCGTCTTCTGCTGTCCATGATCCACGCTGGTGATCGAGCTGACTCAGCTCGGCAATGACGTTCTGCAGTGTCACAGCATCGGCCTGGGCCAGAGCCGGCTCCACTGTTTTTTGTACAATATTGCGCACAACTGCATCACTGATCTCAATATTGCTCTGCTGAAGAGAATCCAGAGCCCGCTGAATGCTCTTCATGGACTCCACCATGATACTGGCTTTATCGAGAGAGAGCTTCAATGAACCGCGCACTTGATCCATCTGATGTATACCATGCCGCAGCTTGCTTCTTAGGATGGCCCCTTCGATCGCATCAATGGCTAGCCCGATACCTACAACGACAACCGCCGCAATGACTCCAGCAATGAGTCCGCCTGCAAGTGTTCCGACAGCTATCTCGACGCCGAGGACAGAGCCAAGCACCGTTGCAGCCGTCTCCGCTGCCATGATGCCCGAATCGACCAACACGGCGGTTACTCCTGGAGCAAGATATTGCACGGTGATAAGAAAGCTCGCTACATCGACTAAAATATTGGTGATCCCTACAGCCGTATCGCCTGTCGAGACATCATGTGCCGCTCCGCTTGCCTGCAGGATATCAAAGCTCGTAACATCGGGGACAGCCAAGCCATGCTGTATATATAGATCTGCAATCTTGGCGTTAATATCCTGGCTCAGTATCGTAAATTCTGCATAGTTACTTTTCAATTGATTCAAGAAACTTTGTGTATCCGAAGATAGCTCAATGAGTCTCGCCTGCCGCTTATCATTGTCCGGAAAAAAGATCGACATTAATTCGTATCCTCATTTGTCCAGGATTTGCGGTCAGTGTCCAGTCCGCTCAGTTCAGCGTTGACTACATCAAGCGTAATAGCCTGTGCTTTTTGCACACTTGGCAGCACGTCTTTCGTAATCAGATTGGTGATGATCTGCTCATTCAGCTCGATGCCTGCACCCGTAATTGCATCCAGCGTCGTCTTCACGGATTGAATGGAGTTTTTCAGCTCTTTGGTCTGATCAAGTGACATTTTTGCCGTTTGTCTCATCGGGTAAATCTGATGCAGCCCTGTTCTTAATTTGTTTTTGGCAATGGAGCCTTCGATCGCATCGATACCCAGATCAATTCCAGCAACGGCAACGCCTCCGGCGATCCCCCCGAGGATGCTCCCTGCCAGGTCTCCCGCTGTAATCTCTACTTCTCTGTCGATGAGTGGTACCGTAAATTTGGTCAAGACCTTAGCGGCCGTTTCCTCTGTCATAAGCCCTGCTCTGACCAGCATCTTGGTAGCCGCTGGAGCTAGATATTTAACCGAACCGATAAACCCGGCTACATCGACAATGACCTCTGCAATCGCAACAACCGTCTCCTCCGTGTTAATATCCGTAGAAGGATCTGCCTGCTTGATGACATTAATCTGGCTGATATCCGGCTGCTTCAATCCGGCTTCCTGATACACACTTACGATTTGAGCATTGACTTGAGTACACAGAGCTTTAAAATCGTTATAATTCGCTGTTGCATCATATAAGAAATTTTCAGTGTCCGTAGCGAGTTCAATCAATCTTCTCTTTCTATTGTCGTTGTCTGGATAAAAAATTGGCATAACCTATCCCACCTTCTCATTATTTGAGTTTGAATCATTAGTCTGTTGCTGAGAAATACACATTAAGTACGTATCCATCTTGTGGTACTCGGCCAGTCCTCGCCCGCTCCCAGGAATATCTAAGGAGTTTACCTGGATGCCGACTTCCGGCTGAGCGAATCCAAGCTCACTAGCAGGAAGCTTTGGCACAATATCCGGCGCATTATAGATACGCCATGTACTGGGGACCAACTTCTCATAGGCGGACGTAAAAGTCCGATCTCCGACCATGGGAGAACCAAAGGTGTATACCTCTGTCTCCATCCCGCAAAAGGCGGCCGCATACGCCGTCAGTACAGTCAATGCTCCACCGAGGCTATGCCCCGCAACAGTCAGGCTGCTTGCTTGGAGATTCTGGGTATACTCTGTCATGAGCAGGGATTTGTCTCCTTCAAGCAGGTGAACCTTAAGGGAGCGGTACATTCTGGCGAATCCCTCTTCCACCTTGCCAACGCCTCCAGGTTCCGTGTAGGACAGCAGGAAGAATTCAAAATCATCAATCCACTCCAGCTCTGTCTCCGTTCCCCGATACACAATTCCCTTGCGGGAAGGGTCGGTCAAGGATTCCATAACGCAGCCAATCCATTCTTCGGAATGCGATTTGAACAGAGAAGGCTCAATTGAAATCCCGGCGATGATCTTCCAGTTCGGCAGTTCAATCTCGAGGAGTGCGTTCGCATCACTAACTGTTCGATCTGCACTGTAGACGGACTTGATGAAGCCTCCCCATCGCATTGCCTCGTCGTGGTTAAACACCGAGCTACACATATCCGGGATCTCCCAAATGAACCTCAATGCTCTGAATTACAATGGCAGGATTGGACTGAATGAACATCCGTATAATCTCCATCCTTTCTGATTTCGGATAACTTCTTGACATTTCATATCTTACAGACCCGCGTTAAATTTACGTTCAAGCCAATCTAAAGAATCGTTAAAGATACGCTAAAGATACATAAAAAAACACCGTCTATACATAGACGATGTTCTATAACTAATATGAAGTTGATCATCTTCACATCATTGGTGCTTGTTATTGATCCAGTGCATTCAGTTTGCAAATGAGATCTTCGAGCTGTTCCTCGGAAGAGTGATTTTACGAGAATCTTCAATAAGTGGACAGGAATAACCCCGCTTCTATACCGCAAAAAAACGGGGATACGCGAGTAGTCACAATGATCGTGACTGACTCCGTATTCCCCGCATTGCCAGGTTTAACATCATCATTTATGTGATTAATATTTTAAGCTTTGAATTGAACCTTGAACCAGGCAGCTGCGGCAATGACTTCATTACGGCTCAGCTGGTGACCGTTATTCTCCCAATGCATCTTCACGTTGGCACCGGCGCCGGTAAGGAGTTCTTCAAGCTCTTCCGATTCCTGCGGAGCGCACATCGGGTCGTTTTTTCCTGCGGCAATAAATACCGGAGCACCTGCCAAATCCGGAAGCACAGCGTCCCGAAGAGGTACCATGGGATGGTGAAGTATCGCCCCACGCAGCGAATCCGCGTAATGGAACAACAGGCTGCCTGCAATATTGGCACCGTTAGAGTAGCCGATGGCCACGATATTGCGGCGGTCAAAGCCGTACTGCTCTGCCGCTTCATCCAGGAATTCATGCAGCTCTCGTGTACGGAAGATCAGATCCTCTATATCAAATACCCCTTCAGCCAGACGGCGGAAAAATCGGGGCATTCCGTGTTCGCTTACGTTTCCTCTCACCCCAAGTACACTTGACTCTGGAGATACCAGCTCTGCAAGCGGAAGAAGATCGGTTTCTGTTCCTCCTGTGCCGTGGAGCAATAGGATCGTTGGTGCTGAGGGGTTGCTGCCTTCACGATAGATATGCTTCATATTCATACTTTAGTTCCTCCTTCAATATTACGGACAATGACGTCCGGCAAATTTGCTTCGATTGCTTCACGGTGAGGCTCATACCAGGATGGAAGCATGATCTTCTCACCCAGTTTATCAGGTGTTTCATCATTTGCGAACCCAGGAGGGTCTGTGGCGATCTCAAACAGGATGCCGCCCGGTTCTCTGAGATATACAGCGTTAAAATATTGACGGTCAATGATGCCTGTTGGATGAAGTCCAGCCTCTACGGCCATGTTCCGCCAAGCTTCATGTTCTTCGAAATCTTTGGCGCGCCATGCAATATGATGGACTGTTCCGGAGCCGCCGCGTCCAGGAGCCATTTTTACTTTGTTGATATCAATAATATTACCCAAATTTCCTGTTCCTTCGAAACGAACCCATCCTTCCTCTTCAGCTACTTTCGTCAGCCCAAGGAAATTTTCGAGCACCCGGATCGTTTGCTCCGGAGCCAGACTGTACAATACAGAACCGCCAAAGCCTTTGATCGCTTTATCTGACGGAACTCCATTGAAGGACCAGGTATTCAAATCCCCCGCCTCACGTTCAACGAGCTCAAGGACAAGTCCTGCGTTATCCAAAAACCGAATATAGCTCTCGCCAAAACGATGTTTCTCTTCAAAACGGATATCAAATGAGGTCAGTCTTTCCTTCCAAAAATCCATGCTGCCCGGTGGAATTGCATATACGGTTACTCCTGTTTGCCCGCCTCCGACAGCACCTTTACGTGCACCAGCCTGCGGGAAGAAGGTGATGATTGTACCCGGACTTCCTTTCTCATCTCCGAAGTAGAAGTGATATACTTCCGGTGCATCGAAGTTAATGGTCTTCTTCACCAGGCGAAGTCCGAGCACGCCGGCATAAAAATCGACATTGCGCTGAGCATCGCTCACAAAAGCGGTAATATGGTGAATTCCTGCGGTTTGTAACATGTTAATTTCCTCCACTCCATTATTGAATTTTGGTTTATACATTTCCAATCTATATCTGAGCTGCTAAGCTTTGTAAAACATTTCAAATTATAATATCTTAAATTTAAGATAATTTCTATGTCCTTATCATAAACCCTCCACAACGAATTTGCAAGAGGAGATTTTCTATTGTTTTCCAACACAAAAAAACGGCCTCTTTGTATGATGAACCATAATGAAGTTCTGCATACAAAAAAGCCGTTATGGTTTAGTTATTCCTGTGTTGAAACTTATACCAGTGCTTTGGCCGCAATATCGGTCCGCTGATGCTTTCCTTCGAAATCAATGCCTTCCGCTGCTGCATAGGCTACCGCTCTCGCTTCTTCAATAGTGGTACCCCGTCCGACAATACCCAGTACGCGTCCACCGTTGGTTACCCATTCTCCCGCCTCGTTCTTCGCCGTTCCCGCATGGAATACAAGCGCAGACTCCCCGCTTGATACCTCATCCAGTCCTGAAATAACAATTCCTTTAGGGTAAGAAGCCGGGTAGCCGCCCGATGCCTGGACGACACACACGGCAGCTTCTTCACTCCACTCGATGTCGATATCAGCCAGCGTTCCGTTGACGGCGGCCAGGAAGATCTCGAGCAGATCGGTCTTCAGCCTAGGGAGCACGACTTGCGTTTCCGGATCTCCAAAACGTGCATTGAACTCTATTGTCTTTGGTGTTCCATCGGGAGATATCATCAGCCCGGCAAACAGCACTCCACGGAATGGACGTCCTTCTTCTACCATTGCCTTTGCGGTAGGAATGACTATGGATTCTATGGCCTTGTCAATAATGGCTTGATCAATATGAGGAAGCGGAGAATAGGTTCCCATTCCGCCTGTATTCGGCCCTTTATCTCCATCATACACCGGCTTGTGATCCTGTGCTGCCGGCATGCAGCGAACCGTTTCTCCATCCACAAATGCAAGAATGGACATTTCCTGCCCTTCCAGAAACTCTTCAATAACGACTTGAGTACCGGCATCGCCAAATACCTTGTCCAGCATCATACTGCGCAGCGCCTCTTCGGCTTCTTCCATCGTATAAGCTACGGTTACCCCTTTGCCCGCAGCAAGTCCATCGGCCTTGATGACGATTGGAGCCGTGCGTGAGCGCAAATAAGCGAGCGCCTGTTCATAGTCACCAAACTTCTCGTAGGCTGCCGTAGGAATGCTGTATTTCCGGAGCAGATCCTTCATGAATGTTTTGCTGCCTTCGATTTCTGCCGCATTTTTGCGTGGGCCAAACACAGGAATGTCCTTCGCTTCGAATGCATCCACAATTCCGTCGGCCAACGGATCATCCGGTCCAACGACCACCAAACCGATTTCTTTTTCCAACGCAAAAGCGGTCAACTGCTCGAACTCGCTGACTGCAATCGGCACACACTCCGCAATCTGGCCGATTCCTGCATTTCCCGGTGCACAGTAGATCTTGCCAGCCTTTTCCGATTTCGACAAAGCCCATACGATCGCATGCTCGCGGCCGCCGCCGCCAATGACGAGAATATCCATAGGTTAGGTTCCTCCTTAATATCATCCTATAAAAAAGCTTCTATCTAGTGTAAAGCTGAGGACCGGCGACAAGTTATCGCTAAGCCCTCAGCTTCTTTTTCTGGGTAAAGATAAGGATCTGATCACGCTCCGCTTGTCCGTTCAAATCCCCTTTTTGATCTTTTGTGCAGATAACGCTCGAATCCTCTATTCAATTGTTTATCTATTGATTAGTGTTTGAAATGACGTACGCCCGTGAAGACCATGGCAATGCCATGCTCATTCGCAGCCTTGATGGATTCCTCGTCTTTGATCGATCCGCCAGGCTGGATGATGGCTGTAATGCCGTGTTTTGCAGCAAGTTCAACCGTATCGCCCATCGGGAAGAATGCATCAGATGCAAGCGCCGCCCCTTTGGCTTTGTCTCCCGCTTGCTCAAGCGCAATCTTGGCTGCACCGACGCGGTTCATCTGACCAGCGCCTACACCCACCGTCATATCATCGGCTGCAAGCACGATCGCATTGGATTTCACATGCTTAACAACTTTCCAGCCAAAGAGCAGCTGCTTCATTTCTTCGGCAGAAGGTGCACGATCCGTTACAACTTGAAGATCACCTTCATCGATGGAGTGAATGTCACTTTGCTGCACGACCATACCCCCGTCAATGGAAGTGACAACAAACTGGCTTGTACGCTCCTTCGCAGAGCCAAGCTCACCCATTTTCAGCAAGCGGATATTTTTCTTTTTGGTCAAGATTTCCAGTGCTTCCGGTGTAAAGTCCGGAGCAAGGACGATCTCAAGGAAAATTTCACTGAGCTTTACAGCTGTATCACTGTCAATTGTCCGGTTAGCTGCAACAATGCCGCCAAAGATCGAAGTTGGATCTGCATTGTAGGCTTTCATGTAGGCTTCATAGATATTCTCACCTGTACCTACGCCGCAAGGATTCATGTGCTTAACTGCGACTACAGTTGGAGCATCAAATTCCTTCACGATCTGCAGTGCTGCGTTCGCATCGTTGATATTGTTGTAGGACAGCTCTTTACCATGCAATTGCTCTGCAGTAGTGAGTGTCCCGTTCGGTGCAAGCGGTTTGCGGTAGAAGGCAGCCTGCTGATGCGGGTTCTCCCCATAGCGCAGATCCTGGATTTTTTCATAAGTCACGGTGTAGCGCTCTGGTAGTGGATCTCCGTTGACATTAGACAGATAATCAGAAATAAGGGCATCATAAGCCGCCGTATGACGGAAAACTTTTGCCGCAAGCTGTTTACGAGTTTCAAGAGTCGTATCACCGCTCTCACGAACTTCAGCAAGCACCTGCTCATAGTCGGCTGCATCGACAACCACACTGACAAAAGCATGGTTCTTGGCTGCAGAACGAAGCATAGTCGGACCACCGATGTCGATATTTTCGATCGCGTCCTCATAAGAAACGCCCGGCTTCGCAATGGTCTCTTGGAATGGATACAAATTAACGACAACGAGGTCAATGTAATCCAGACCCAGATCTTTCATTTGCTGCTGATGCTCAGCATTGTCTCTAACTGCCAGCAGTCCGCTGTGCACAGCAGGATGCAGTGTCTTGACGCGTCCATCCATAATTTCAGGAAAACCGGTTACGTCCGATATCCCGATCACAGGAACGCCTTCGTTCGACAGCAGGCTGCTTGTTCCTCCTGTCGAGATAATTTCCACACCCAAATTAGACAGCTCACGGCAAAAATCCACGATACCCGTTTTATCCGAAACGCTAACCAGCGCTCTTTTAATACCCACGATTAAGATCCTCCTCTTGTTCATCCCATTTTGGTGCTAAAAATTGTTGTTTTATTTCCCGAGAAATATCATATCTTGCAGCGAACAAATGAGTAATATCGCAAAATGTTACTTTTCCGAATCCTGCCTCTTACTTTCTGACATCATTCTCCGCAATCGTAACTTTGCGTCCATCCAGCGTGACAAGCCCTTTGGTGAACCAAGATACGACCTCTGGATACAGCTCACGTTCCAATTCATGAATCGAAGCAGCAAGTGTCTCTGTTGTATCCTCCGGTGAAACCGTAATGGCTCTCTGGGCTATAATAGCTCCTGTGTCCATTCCTCCGTCCACAAAGTGCACCGTAATCCCCGTCATCTTTACTCCGTAATCCAGAGCTTGTCCAATGGCATCCTTACCCGGAAACGCGGGCAGCAGGGAAGGATGAATGTTAATCAGCCTGCCTGCATAACGGTCAACGACAACAGAGGTTAAGAGCCGCATATAACCGGCAAGGACTACAAGATCAATCTCGCGCTCCTCCAGCTTGGCGACAATCTCCTGCTCGTAGGCTTCTCTTGAAGCATACTCTTTAGGCTTAAACACATGGCATTCAATTCCAGCGGCTTCCGCCTTCTCCACTACTGGAGCCTGTGGTCGATCACTGACTAACAGCTCAATCGTTGCATCCAGCTTACCGCTCGCTGCAGCATCCACCAATGCCTGAAAATTGCTGCCCTGTCCCGAAGCAAACACGGCAATGCGATAGCCAGGCATTAGACTTCCACTCCTGTAAAGGTCACGATTCCGCTGCCTTCGGTCACACGGCCGATGGTGTAAGCTTCCTCACCATTCGCACGAAGGACTGCGAGTGTGTTCTCCGCATCCGCTTCACTGACAACAAGGACAAGACCAATTCCCATATTGAAGGTTGTGAACATATCGCGATTAGAGATGCTGCCTTTGTCCTGCATCAGCTTGAAGATCGGCAGAACCGGCCAAGAGCCATGATCGATGTCCACGTTCACGCCTTCAGGAAGCATCCGCGGAATGTTCTCGATGAATCCACCGCCTGTAATATGCGCCATGCCTTTTACTTTCACTTCATCCAGAAGTGCGAGGACTGGCTTCACATATATCTTGGTCGGCGTAAGCAGCGTACCGCCCAGTGTTCCGCCAAGCTCTGCAATCTCATCCTGCAAGCTGTATCCCGACTGCTCCAGCAGCAATTTGCGAACCAGAGAGAAGCCGTTGCTGTGCACGCCGCTGGAAGCAAGACCGATCACCGTGTCGCCAGGTGCAATCGTGCTGCCGTTAATGATCTTCGTTTTGTCCACGACCCCTACCGTAAAGCCGGCAATATCGTATTCCCCTTCACTGTACATGCCTGGCATTTCGGCTGTTTCTCCGCCGATCAACGCAGCTCCAGCCTGATGACATCCCTCAGCAATACCGGCTACAATCGCTTCGATCTTGTCAGGTACGACCTTGTCACATGCCAGATAGTCGAGGAAGAACAATGGTTCTGCACCTTGTACGACAATGTCGTTCACACACATGGCCACTGCATCAATGCCGATCGTATCATGCTGATCCATCGCAAATGCAATCTTCAGCTTCGTTCCGACACCATCTGTGCCAGACACGAGTACGGGCTCATCGTATTTATCCTTGTTCAATCCGAACAAGGCACCGAATCCGCCAAGATCGGTCATAACTTCAGGGCGAAATGTACGTTTTACGTGTTTCTTCATTTTCTCAACCGCTTCGTTGCCTGCCGCGATATCGACGCCTGCATTTTTGTATGCTTCTGACAACTTGGTCACCGTCCCTCAAATATAAATTCACCCTCCTAAATCCTCCCTGACAGGGAGGACCCCAAAGAGGCCGCGGCCCCTCTGGACACCCGCAAAATGGATTCGCGGACCGGAGTTTGGTTGGATCCTGCTATGGTTACTGTGGTGCTGGGATTCGCTTTCGTCTTGCAGACACGCTCTACTGCTGATTGCGCTATGCGCGCAGGGGCTTCACCCGAGCTTACCCACTGTTTGCCTTCGGCAAATGTGTAGGGATCATGGTGAAGCTCTCTGGCACGCTGCGCGTGGCTGCTCCGCTGGGACCTCCTGCTGTTTGCCTTCGGCAAATGTGCCGGGTCCATTGCGATGCCCTTGGCGCTGCGCGCCTTGCTTCCCTTGAGCCTTCCCGCTGTCTGCCTTCGGCAGATGCGCTGGGGCTCGCGGGGAAGCTCTTTGACACGCTGCGCGTGGCTGCTCCGCTGGGACCTCCTGCTGTTTGCCTTCGGCAAATGTGTCGGGTCCACTGCGGTGCCCTTGGCGCTGCGCGCCTTGCTTCCCTGAGCCTTCCCGCTGTCTGCCTTCGGCAGATGCGCTGGGGCTCGCGGGGAAGCTCTCTGGCACGCTGCGCGTGGCTGCTCCGCTGGGACCTCCTGCTGTTTGCCTTCGGCAAATGTGCCGGGTCCACTGCGGTGTCCTTGGCGCTGCGCGCCTTGCTTCCCTTGAGCCTTCCCGCTGTCTGCCTTCGGCAGATGCGCTGGGGCTCGCGGGGAAGCTCTTTGACACGCTGCGCGTGGTGGCTCCGCTGGGACCTCTTGCTGTTTGCCTTCGGCAAATGTGCCGGGTCCACTGCGGTGCCTTTGGCGCTGCGCGCCTTGCTCCATCAGAGCCATCCCCTGTTTGCGTCGCAAATGTAGGGCGGCTCTTCATGGAGCAATGAGTTCTGCGGCGTATTAACAGCCGCAGCCCGCCTTCGCATCCTTGAAGTCCAGCGTCGTTGGGTAGTCATTATCGAAACAGGCAAGGCATAAGCCGCCTTTATATTCATCCTGGTGGTTACCTTCTATAGAAGAGATCAAACCTTCGGGACTGAGGAATGACAGTGAATCTGCGTTAATCTCCCGGCAGATCTCCTCAATCGATTTGGAAGAAGCAATCAGCTCATCCCGGTTCGGGGTATCAATCCCGTAGAAGCATGGATTCTTGAACGGTGGTGATGTAATACGTACATGCACCTCAGTCGCTCCTGCATCCCGGAGCATGTTCACGATCCGGCGTGATGTCGTACCGCGCACGATGGAATCGTCAATCATGACAACCCGCTTGCCTTCTACGACCCGGCGCACCGCACTCAGCTTCATCTTCACTCCCTGCTCACGCAGCTCCTGACTTGGCTGAATAAAGGTACGTCCCGTATATTTGTTCTTAATCATCCCCAGCTCATAGGGAATACCCGTCTGCTCAGCATAGCCTATTGCCGCGGAAATACTGGAATCGGGAACACCCGTTACGACATCCGCATCCACAAACGATTCAATCGCCAGCCGGCTGCCCATCCGCTTCCGTGCACCATGCTGATTGGCTCCATTCATATCACTGTCCGGACGCGCGAAGTAGATATATTCCATCGCACACAGCGCTTTCCGGTGCTTTTTCTCCTCGAAGCGGTCTTCATGCAGCCCATCGCTGTCAAGCACCAGCATTTCTCCTGGCTCAATGTCCCGGATCAGCTCAGCACCAATCGTCTCCAGTGCACAGGTTTCGGAAGCAAAAATATAGGCATCGCCGAGTTTGCCCATCGTCAGTGGACGCAGTCCATGAGCATCCGATGCAACGATCAGCCGATCGTTGGTCATGATCAGGAAAGCATAGCCTCCAACAATCCGGCGGAATGCATCTTTTGCCGCCTCAACCAAATCCTTAGGTGAACGAGCGATCAAGTGTGCAATAACCTCGGTATCACTCGTCGTTTGAAAAATGGAACCGCCTTGCTCCAGCTCCTTGCGAATCTCTGGCGCGTTCACGATATTTCCGTTCGTCGCAACCGCCAGATCGCCGTCACGATATTTAAATACGAGCGGCTGTGCATTCGTCAGCTTGCTGTCTCCGCTGGTTGAATAACGCACATGACCGATCGAAATATCTCCGGAGAGGGAAGCCATGAGATCCTTGGTAAACACCTCTTTGACAAGTCCCATTCCGCGGTGATAGTGAAATTCGCTGCCGTCACTGACACACATTCCGGCACTTTCCTCGCCGCGATGCTGCAGGGCATGCAGTCCGTAATAGGACAAGGAGGCCGCGTCAGGGTGTCTATACACCCCGAACACCCCGCACTCCTCTTTCAATTTATCAAACAGTCCCTCTTTGCCCGAACCCTCGTTGTAGTAATCGCCGGTCCAAAACTGCGGGGTCTTTACTTCATCAGACATGGAATAACATCCTCCCAGACCTGTTTCAGAACCGCTACCGGTTCGTCCACAGCTGATGTGCCGTTCAACTCCAATTTAAGATTGCTTCCTTTCACTTGTCCGATCACTTGAACCGGAACGCCGCTGTTTCTCACGAACGCTTCCAGTTCCTCTGCCTGTGCTTGGTCTGCCGTCAGTAGAATACGGGATTGGCTCTCGCTGAATAGAGCCACGTCTCCGCGAAGGTCTGTTGTAAAGCTCACGCTCGCACCAATACCGCCGCTGATACAGCTCTCGGCCAGTGCCACGCCAAGTCCGCCTTCAGACAAGTCATGCGCAGATTGTACGAGTCCTTTTTGAATAGCACCCAGTACCGCTTCCTGCAGCTTCTTCTCCACTTCAAGATCAAGCTGTGGAGGGCGTCCTTCCGTCAAGCCATGAACCGCATACTGGAACTCGCTGCCGCCAAGCTCAGCATGTGTATTCCCAAGAAGAAGAATGACATCTCCTTCTTTCTTGAAGCCTTGTGTCGTAATATGGTCTGTATCATGCACAAGTCCGACCATACCAACGACAGGCGTTGGGTAAATTGCACCTTTGGCATTTTCGTTATATAAGCTTACGTTACCCCCGATAACCGGCGTACCCAGTACCGTACATGCCTCAGCCATTCCGTCTACCGCTTTTTCCATCTGCCAGAAGATGTCCGGCTTCTCCGGCGAACCAAAGTTCAGGTTGTCTGTAATCGCCAGCGGCTCTGCCCCAGAGCAAACGATGTTACGGGCAGCTTCGCTGACCGCAATTTTGCCGCCTACTTCAGGATCCAGATATACATAACGGCCATTACAGTCTGTTGTCATTGCAAGACCTTTACGAGTGCCATGCACCGTTACTACCGCCGCATCCGATCCTGGACGAACGGCAGTGCTGGTCCGTACCATATAGTCATATTGGTCATACACCCAAGCTTTGCTGGATACGGTCGGAGAGGACAGCACTTTTTTCAAAGCTCCTGTCAGATCCGACACTTCTTCATAACGCAGGGTGTCGATTTTTTCATTTTCAATATAATAAGCAGGGACAGAGGATGGTTTGTTATATACCGGGCATTCGTCAACCAATGCCGTTACCGGCATGTCGCCAACGACTTCACCGTGATGGTACAGCTTCAGTCGTCCGTCATCCGTAACCTTGCCGACTTTTGCACAGATCACGCCCCAACGCTCAAAAATTTCACGTGCTTGTGCTTCGTCTTTAGGCTCTACGACGAACAGCATGCGTTCTTGAGATTCGGACAGCATCATCTCGTATGGTGTCATACCTTCTTCACGCTGAGGCACTTGATCCAGATACAGCTCCAGTCCATTTCCTGCCTTACTTGCCATTTCCGCACTGGAGCACGTAAGACCAGCAGCACCCATATCTTGAATACCGAGCACGATGCCAGTATCAATCAGCTCAAGACAAGCCTCCATTACCAGCTTCTCCATGAACGGGTCGCCGACCTGTACTGCTGTACGCTTGGATTCAGATTCCTCTGTCAGCTCCACCGAAGCAAAGGTTGCTCCGTGAATACCGTCACGTCCAGTTGGAGGTCCCACGTAAAACACCGGGTTACCTACCCCTTTAGCAACTCCACGCTGAATTTTGTCATGATCGATCAGACCCACGCACATCGCATTTACGAGCGGATTACCGTCATAGCTCTCGTCAAACATCACTTCTCCGCCTACCGTCGGAATGCCGATACAGTTACCGTAGCCCGCAATACCGGATACGACGTGCTCAAACAAATATTTCACACGATCACTTTCCAGCTTGCCGAAGCGCAAGGAGTTGAGGGATGCGATCGGTCTTGCACCCATGGAGAAAATGTCGCGGATAATTCCGCCAACTCCTGTTGCTGCACCTTGGAAAGGCTCAACCGCGGAAGGATGGTTATGACTCTCGATCTTGAATACAACCGCCTGGTTATCTCCAATGTCGACAATCCCTGCACCCTCACCCGGTCCCATCAGGACACGTTCGCCTGTCGTCGGGAAACGGCGCAGCAGCGGCTTGGAGTTCTTGTAAGCACAGTGCTCTGACCACATAACACTGAATACACCGATCTCCGTGTAGTTCGGCTGACGTCCCATGAAGGACACGATCAGGTCATATTCACTGTCAGATACGCCCATTTGCTGATAAAGTTTATGCTCGGCAATCTGTGCTGCGGTTGGTTCTTTAGCGGATACTTGCTGTGTCATGCTGATCCCTCCAGGAGTTCAAAATCGATGTAAACATGCGTTTGCCGTCTGTCGTTCCAAGCACTTCATTCACCGCACGTTCCGGGTGAGGCATCATGCCTACCACGTTGCCGCGCTCATTGCTTACGCCGGCGATGTTATTCAAGGAGCCGTTCGGATTGTTTTTATAAGTAAAGACGATTTGATTGTTTGTTTTAAGCTTCTCAAGCGTCTCTTCATCACAATAATAGTTGCCTTCCCCATGCGCGATCGGGATAATAATCTCTTCCCCAAGTTCATACTCGCTTGTAAATGGGGTGTTGTTGTTCTCCACTTGGAGTACGGAGTCATGGCACACAAACTTCATACCTGTATTGCGCAGCAATGCGCCAGGGAGAAGCCCTGCTTCCGTCAGGATTTGGAATCCGTTGCAGATCCCGATAATGTATTTACCTTGCTCTGCAGCCTTGGCTACTTCGTTCATCACTGGAGCAAATCTGGAGATTGCTCCGCATCTTAAATAGTCACCGTAAGAGAAGCCGCCGGGAACGATAATGCAGTCATAGGCAGATAGGTCTGTTGCCGTATGCCATACATAATCCACGGGCTGTCCAATCGTTTCTTCTACTGCCTTATAGCAGTCAATATCACAGTTGGATCCAGGAAACACGAGAACTGCAAATTTCATGAATTAAACCTCCAATTCAAAGCGGTAGTCTTCGACAACCGTATTTGCGAGCAGCTTTTCACACATGACCTTAACGCGTTCTTCTGCTTCATTACGATCACTTGTATCCAGTGTCAGCTCCAGATATTTGCCGATGCGTACCCCTTCCACTTCACTGAAGCCCATGGAATGGAGCGCGCCTTGTACGGCAACGCCTTGAGGGTCAAGTACACTTTGTTTAATCGTAACGTATACAGTAGCTTTTATCATGATCGGAAGTTCCTCCTAAGGAATGTTTTTAAGGTATGGACTATTAATGATGATAATGATTGCTAATATGAAGCTTTTATCTGCTAAGTTTCCATAACACGGATACGGGTACTTCCCCAGTTCCTATGTCTAAATTAACGGGTCAGCCTGTCCTTAATCTCTTTATAGCGTCGGCTTGTTTCCTCCACGACATGCTCAGGAAGCGGCTCCGGCTGGCTGTTCTTATCCCAATCCGTGGATGCCAGATAGGCTCTTACCGGCTCTTTATCCATGCTGTCGATTTCAATGTCCAGCGCATACTTCTCCTTGGCCCAGAACCGGGAGGCATCAGGGGTAAAGATCTCGTCTATCAAAATGACCTCGCCATCCACGATCCCGAACTCAAACTTGCAATCTGCCAAAATAATACCTCTTTGCTCGCAATAGTCTCTCGCAAACTCATACAGCTGCAGACTCTTCGCTTCAAGCTCAAGCGCAAGCTCCTCACCGACCGCCGATTTCATCTGCTCAATGGAGATATCCTCATCATGGCCGACATCGTTCTTGGCCGCCGGCGTGAAGATCGGCTTATCCAGCTTCGCATTTTTGCGTAGTCCTTCTGGAAGCTTAATTCCGTTAACTGTTCCAGAGGATTGATACTGTCTCCAGCCATTGCCGGTAATGTATCCGCGAACCACGCACTCGATATCAATACGCTCGGCTTTTTTCGTGACCATAATCCGATCCCTCAGCGCTTCTTTATCCAGCACGATATCGCCCAGTTCTTCTACATTGGTATGGACAACGTGGTTTGGCATCCATTCCTTCGTTTGGTCAAACCAGAAAGCACTAACTGTATTGAGTACATTGCCTTTCTCCGGAACAGCCGGCTCCAGCACATAATCAAATGCTGAAATCCGGTCTGTTACGACGATCAGGAAATGCTCACCCAAATCGTACAACTCTCTAACCTTGCCTTTGTATAACAGTGGTGCGTTAATGAGCTCTGCTGCGGTGGATAAAGCCATAACGTTAATCACTCCACGTTTTATTATTTTTTCAAGCCGTATCAGCCCTTCAGATACCTTGCTGGACTAGTTTAATCCCAATTTGTCAAAAATCGTATCCACATGCTTCAGATGCCATGCCGGATTAAAGGCGTCCTCGATCTCCTCTGTGCTGAGCACTTCCGTAATCGCCGGCGTCGCTTCCACGATGTCGCGGAATTGGCGCTGTGTCTCCCATGCTTCCATCGCACGAGGCTGAACTGTATCGTACGCTTCTTCACGGCTGAAGCCTTTATCAATCAGCTTCGTCATAATGCGTCCGGAGAACGGAACACCGAAAGTACGGGCCATGTTGCGCTTCATGTTCTCAGGGAACACCGTCAAGTTCTTGATGATGTTGCCAAAACGGTTCAGCATATAGTTCAGCAGCATCGTGGCATCCGGCAGAATGACGCGTTCAGCAGAGGAGTGCGAAATATCACGCTCATGCCACAGCGTTACATTCTCATAGGCTGTCAGCATATGTCCGCGAATGACACGGGACAAGCCGGAGATGTTCTCGCTGCCGATCGGATTGCGCTTGTGCGGCATAGCAGATGAGCCTTTTTGACCTTTAGCAAAAGCCTCTTCCACTTCACGGAATTCACTCTTCTGGAGTGCACGTACTTCGGTCGCGAATTTGTCCAAGGAAGTCGCGATCAGTGCAAGGGTTGCCATATATTCAGCATGGCGGTCACGCTGCAATGTTTGCGTTGAGATCGGAGCCGGCTTCGTGCCCAGCTTTTTACATACGAATTCCTCAACGAAAGGATCTATGTTCGCATAAGTTCCTACAGCACCTGAGATTTTGCCAAACTGGACATTGTCAGCAGCATGACGGAAGCGTTCCAGGTTGCGCTTCATCTCTTCATGCCATAGCGCCATTTTCAGACCAAAGGTGGTTGGCTCGGCATGTACACCATGTGTACGTCCCATCATTGGAGTGTGCTTGTATTCAATCGCTTTGTCTCTTAGGATCTGAATGAAGTTCAGAATGTCCTTCTCAAGAATTTCATTCGCCTGACGAAGCAGGTAACCGTTCGCTGTATCAACAACATCTGTAGAAGTCAGACCGTAATGCACCCATTTGCGTTCCTCTCCAAGACTTTCGGATACGGTACGTGTGAAGGCAATGACATCATGACGTGTCTCCTGCTCAATCTCGTAGATCCGGTCAATGTCAAAGCTTGCTTTCTCACGAAGAACAGCTGCATCCTCTTGTGGTATGACGCCCAGCTCAGCCCAAGCCTCGCATGCACAAATTTCCACTTCCAGCCAAGCCTTAAATTTATTCTCTTCCGTCCAAATCGCCCGCATTTCGGGTCTGCTATAACGTTCAATCATTTCTATTCGTTCCTCCATATATTGGTTTTGTCTATCCAATCCAGTGCATGCTGCACATCATGGCATAACAGGTTGATATGTCCCATCTTACGTCCAGTCTTGGCTTCGGCTTTGCCGTACAGGTGAAGCTTAGGTACAATGCCCAGTTCGTCTGCGTCTGAGTCCTTTTTGGCAAATCGATCAATTACGGCTTCAATATGTTCTCCCAGGACATTCACCATCACAACAGGGCTCAGCAGGCATGTATCTGCAAGCGGGAGGCCGCATATAGCTCTTACATGCTGCTCAAATTGTGATGTGCTGCACGCCTCCATCGTATAATGACCTGAGTTGTGTGGTCGAGGTGCCAGCTCGTTAACGTACAGCTGTCCATCTCTTGTCACAAACATCTCCACAGCCAGCAGCCCAACGGCTCCCATCGATTCGGCGATCTTAGCTGCGAGCTGCTGCGCTTCGAGCTGGAGCTCTGATGATACTCTCGCCGGTACAACGGAAGTGTGCAATATATTATTCACATGCACATTCTCAGCTGGGGGAAATGTCCGAATCTCTCCTTGGGGATTACGTGCAGCAATAACGGATATTTCGCAGTTAAAGGCTACAAACTGCTCTAATACGAGCTCTGTACCAAGGCTCGCCAGCTCCTCGTAAGCCTCAAGTGCCGCCTCTCTGTCACGAATCACCCGCTGGCCTTTGCCATCATAGCCTCCAGTTACCGTCTTAAGCACACAAGGAACGCCTAGCGCCTCAACCGCTGCGCTCATGTCCTCTGCACTCGTAATTTCCCGATATGGAGCAACCGGCACACCCGCCGCTTCAATGGCACGCTTCTCCCGAAGACGATGCTGAGTCGTATACAGCAGTCTGCTTCCTTGGGGGACATACGCTTCGTTCTCCAGCAAGGCCGCCACTTCGGCATCCACATTTTCAAACTCATAAGTGATTACATCGCACTCTTCTGCAAGCTGGCGTGCTGCATTCTGATCATCGTAACCTGCTACAATCTGCCGCGCGACTTGCCCGCAAGGTGAATTCTCGGTCGGCTCCAGTGTAATAAACCGGTATCCCATAGCTGTACCTGATAGTGTCATCATCCGTCCAAGCTGTCCGCCTCCAAGGATTCCAATCGTGGCTCCAGAAGGGAAGACCTTCGCGCTCTCGCTGATTAGCTTATTTATCATAACGTATCACTGCTTTCTAGTACTTCTTTACGGATTCGATCTCTGCGTTCCTGTGCTCTAACCGCAACCTCAGGTTCAAACGCCCCGATGATCTGTGCAGCGAGCAGCCCTGCATTGGTTGCTCCTGCTTTGCCGATGGCCACTGTAGCTACCGGAATACCGCCAGGCATTTGCACGATCGAGAGCAGAGAATCCAGACCATTCAGTGCCTTGGACTGAACAGGAACACCGATCACAGGAACCAAGGTTTTGGATGCGACCATTCCAGGCAAATGAGCGGCACCTCCTGCTCCTGCAATAATCACTTTGATTCCGCGGTCATACGCGCCCTCTGCGAATTCGAACATAAGATCCGGCGTACGGTGAGCAGAGACAACCTTCTTCTCATAAGCAATGTCCAGCTCGTCCAACACTTCACAGGCATGTCTCATCGTTTCCCAATCTGATGTACTCCCCATAATTACGGCAACTTGCACTGACATGATATCCACTCCCTCGAATTAGATCACAAGCACCTTCAATTTGACGAAAAAAAACCGAAATCCTCGAGTTTTGATGACACTATACGGATTCCGGACGATATGAAGATATCAGAGCTGCAGCCTTACGGGAGAGACAATTACCCACCATGGATGTGCTTCCACACAAGCCAAACCCTGCATCAGCGGCGGCTCATAACACTGATATCCTCGTAGTCCGAAAATTAACGGTTTTCGGGTAGAAACTTCCGGGCCGTATCCCCGGTACTATACGAGATCATTCTATATTTTGAACGAATCAATTACATAACTACGACTACGATCGGTATTAGAATAATTGATTCTTTGTTCTGCAGTTTTACTTATTTCTTTGATTTCCGAGTTTATTCTTTTTACCTTTAACAGTTTAACAATCCCCTACACCTCATGTCAACTTAAAGACGAACATTTTAATCTTTACCATATTTAATGTTCGGATATTTATTGAATTGAAACATAAATAAAACCAGCAGCTCCCATGAAGTACAGGAAAGATACTGGTTTTTTCGAATAAAATGCTCTGTTTCATCTTGTTTATTTCACTACGAGTACGGGAACGTCTGCTTCCTGAACTACACGATGGCTTACACTGCCCAGCACGAATTCACGTATCCCGCTGAGTCCTCTGCTGCCTATTACAATGAGATCCGTTTCGTTCTGTTTCACATACTCCAATATGACATCCACCGGAGAGCCTTGAATGAGTTCAACCCTAGCACCGATCTGCTCATTAACAAGACGTCTCTTAATCTTGTCTACGGTCTCTTCAGCAAGCTCATATACATCACTGTTTACCGACGGTGGGATTGGTGCCAGACCTTCGCCGATAAATACCCGCGGGAAATCATATACATGAACAATATGCAGCTGTGTATTGTCAGATAATTTGGCTAACTCCACTGCGCGCTCAAACGCTTTGTTCGCTAACTCTGATCCGTCGTATGCAAGTAGAATATTGGAAAAAGTCATCAGGAACGCCACCTTTCTGTATGTACTTCTATTTAACCGATTACGGATTTGTTTGAATCACAAGCTGTCTGTCAGCTTCACTAAGCGTTATAATAAACTCAGCTTAAAAAATAGCCATAAAGTATAGCATTAACGAAGAGAAGAACAGGTACGCCAATGGTAAAGCTGGCATGCCTTGTTTTGTGCCGCTTCCGGTACATTGCAATCAGTATGCCGAGGGAACCTCCGATCGCAGCAAGTAAAAACAACGTTTTTTCCGGAACCCGATCTCGTCTTTTTTGTGCTCTTCTCTTATCCTCTGACATCACAAGATAGGCTACCACATTTATAAAAACAAACCATAGAATGATGCCTGTCCGCATTGGCAATTCCCCTTTCTTTAGGGATCGCATTCCCCACTCCATTATAGCTTCTGAAGAAACAGAGTGACAATGAGCTCGGACAGGCTCCGATGTTGTTGGCTGAATATAGTGTATCTATATGGGCTTTATTCTATGCGTCAGTTATCCATAACTTCATACTGCGCCTAAAAGCATGCAAAAGAACCAGATTCAATATTGAATCTGGTTCTCATGCAGCCAGCTTATCACTGCGAATAACAGCTTACAGCTTAGGATTCCTGCTTAGGAATGCCGTTCAAGCTTGGCGGAGTGTGGGCGGCCTTGGCCGGACGAATGGTTCTGCTTTCCTCTAGCACACTAGACTTATTTTGCTGGTTTTTAATTTTCAGCGGTTTATGATAAGGCATGTGTCGCTCACCCCCTACGACATAGATTGTCATCTTCGGACGAGCATTATACGAATACTTCGTATTGCGCCGCACACTGCCCTATTTACCTTCTTTCTTTTCCATCGCTGCCTTCAGCAGATCACCAAGATTCGAGCCAATCGGCTCCTTTTTCTCGAACTGCTTAACAAGCTTCTGCTGCTCACGTTTATTAACCCGCTGCTTGTCC
Source organism: Paenibacillus urinalis (assembly GCF_028747985.1). Classification (NCBI taxonomy): domain Bacteria; kingdom Bacillati; phylum Bacillota; class Bacilli; order Caryophanales; family Paenibacillaceae; genus Paenibacillus; species Paenibacillus urinalis. Next base: position 696,497 of record NZ_CP118108.1, on the reverse strand, counting down.
TTATCCAAGGTCTCCGTGATGCCGCATGGCAGACACTGCACATACATCCCTGCCTTGCCCTCTTTAAGCTCCATCTTCTTATGGCATTGCGGACAACGGCGGTTGGACAAACGTTTCTCTGCCGATCGCTTGTAGCTGCAATCCTCCGCAGGACACACGAGGAACTTGCCTCGCTTGGATTTCTTCTCGAGCAGTCTTGTACCACAATCTGGACAATGGCTGTTAGATACATTGTGCGGCTTGTATTCCGTGGTACTATTCTTGACACTGCGCACAAGTTCGTCCGCCATCTTCCGAATTCCGTTTAAGAATGGTTCAGGAGATCCCTGACCTTTGCCAATGCGCTCCAGCTCAGACTCCCATTTGGCAGTGAGCTCAGGTGTACGAAGCTGTGGTGCTGCCAGTTCAATCAGCTGTTTCCCTTTGCCAGTAGGGTGCATCACATTGCCCTGACGTTCAATCGTGTCACTGCTGACAAGCTTCTCGATAATATCAGCTCTGGTCGCAGGTGTACCCAGACCATGCTTCTCCATCTGAGCCAGTAAAGCTGCTTCATTATAGCGTTTAGGCGGCATTGTACGAGCTGACTTGATGATGCATCGCTGAATCTTGATGAGCTCCCCTTCGCGAAGCTCAGGCAGCTGCTGCCCACTTCCTCTTGAATCCGAGGAGTCATCATCAGAAGTCTCTTCATCCTCATCGCTGTAACCTTCTGCACCATATACTTCACGCCATCCGTGATTTTTAACCGTTGTTCCTTTTACAATAAAAGCTTCATTCTCTGCTTCAATCTTAACCTGAACCGCATCATATCGGGCTGGTGGATAGAACAGACTTATAAATCGTCTTACAATCAGATCGTAGAGCTTGCGCTCCTCCGCAGACAATTGATTGAGCAGAACCGTTTGCTCTGTAGGGATAATGGCATGGTGGTCACTCACTTTACTGTCATCCACCACACGCTTCGTGACCAGAAGCTTGGTCCGAAGCAGCGGTCTTGCTAATGAACTATACGGGCCTACCGCTACACTTTCCAGACGCTCCTTGAACGTCTCTGTCATATCTGAAGGTAAGTATCTGCTGTCTGTCCGTGGATAAGTGACCAGCTTATGCTGCTCGTACAATTTCTGCAGGAGATTAGAGGTTTGTTTCGCTGAGAAGCCATATCGCTTATTGGCATCTCTCTGCAGCTCGGTTAAGTCGTATGCCAGCGGATGGGTTTCAACCTTCTCGCTTTTTTTGACTTGAACGACCTTGCCGGAACGTCCTTCAAGCTTGCGCTTAAGCTCTTCTGTCCGAGCTTTATCAAAAATACGAGAGTCTCCCTGAGGCGCTCGCCACATTGCTTGGAAGCTGCCAAAATCAGCAGACAACGTGTCGTATTCCTCTGATCGGAAATTCATGATTTCCTTTTCCCGATTCATGATCATGCCAAGAGTCGGGGTTTGGACGCGTCCCGCAGACAGCTGGGCATTATATTTAACGGTAAGAGCGCGGGTGACATTGAGACCGATCATCCAGTCCGCCTCAGCACGGCAGCGTGCCGATTCATACAAACGATCAAACTGCTGACCCGGCTTCAAGTTTGCAAACCCTTCTTTGATGGCTTTGTCCGTCTGAGACGAGATCCATAAGCGTTTAAAAGGCTTCTTGAAATGCGCCATCTGCATAATCCAGCGGGCCAATAGCTCACCTTCACGAGCAGCATCAGTTGCAATGACGAGTTCCTTGATATCTTGTCGCTTCATGAGCTGCTGCACTGCTTTATATTGATGCTGGGTTTCTCTCAGCACCTTCAGCTTCGTCTGCTTCGGTAGAATCGGCAGGTCCGCAAGGTTCCAGGTTGCATATTTATGATCATAATCCTCAGGCTCAGCCAATCCGACCAGATGGCCCAAAGCCCAAGTCACTACATATTTAGGTCCTTCAAAATAGCTCTTATGCTTCTCTCTGCTTCCCATTACACGCGCAATCTCACGTGCGACGGAGGGCTTTTCTGCTAGAACAAGTACTTTCATGAGACTCTCCTTTCTATAACATCCTTCATTATATCATTCCTTTAAAGTGCCTGCGAAAGAAGAAGTCCTTACATACCAAGAACGTTCATTATGAACGATTGACACTACAAAATTCACAATACGGAGTAAGTAATAGAAAACCAAATAAAGTGAGAGCCCCACTCTCCTAACATGTTAGACAAACGCAGAAGTATACTCGAGAGAACTAACTAGATACTCATAATGTCAATTTAGTTTACATTGAAGCTGTGAGAATAGTCTTAAGACTCCTTGATCAATTTTATTTTCATAGAGATATTTATCTGAAATAAAGAGCAATTTGCAGAAAACAATTGATGTAATCGCTTTATTACATACCTGCTATGCTTGTAACAATTTATGACATTAAATAAGATCTAAGTGACACGAGTTAGGATATGCTATCGACTCTGAGCTCAAGATCAACCTACAAGGAGAGTGTTTATATGAATGTGAACCAGCCGTTACGCCGATGGAAAAAAAGTGGACAAGCCTTGCTTGCAGCTGCACTCCTAACCAGCTCCTTCCTGCTTCCTGCCTATACAGCATCAGCAGCAGACGGAACAACTTCAGGTGGTACATCCTCTGCCGAGCTCACCGGTAACAAGCCTGCAGACGCCGCCTATTTTTACGATCAAATGAAGCGGGCTGCAGAGACTGCGGGGGTTCCATTTACCTTGGAGAGACCCACCAGCACCGTGATATCAAGACAAAGCGCAGCCCAAACCATTCAGGAATGGCTCTCTCTGCCTGCAGCAGACCGTTCATTTAAAGATACCCCTCAAAACAGCTCCTATGCTGATGCGATTAGTGCTGTAGCTCAAGCTGAAATTATGACAGGCTACAGTAAAGACTCCTTCTTCCCAAGAACTCCGCTTACCGTTTCAGATGTCCAGCTTATCTATGAACGTGTCTTAGAATACATACAGCCTTTTGAAATCGAGGAAGCTACCATTTCAGATATGCAACAAGCGATGGAACAAGGAAAGCTGACCTCTGTCCAGCTTGTGCAAATGTATCTGGATCGGATTGAACAGTATGATGATCAAGGTCCTTCTCTAAATGCAGTACTCACAATAAACGATGATGCTCTTGATATTGCAGCTGAACTCGATAAGGAACGTACAAGTACAGGACCTCGCAGTCATCTTCATGGGATCCCGATTCTGGTCAAGGATAATTATGATACGAATGATATGCCAACCTCAGCAGGCTGCCTATGCCTCAAGGATTCTATTCCAGATGAAGATGCAGAGCAAATCGCCAGATTGAAAAAAGCCGGTGCAATCATCTTGGGCAAAACAAATCTGCATGAATTTGCCTTCGGCATCACAACATCCAGCTCACTCGGTGGACAGACCTTAAACCCTTATGCACTGGATCACTATCCCGGCGGTTCAAGCGGGGGGACGGGTGCTGCGATTGCCGCCAACTTTGCAGCTGCAGGCTTAGGCACAGATACCGGAGGCTCAATCCGTATCCCTTCCAGTTTTAATAGTCTTGTAGGGATTCGTCCAACGATTGGACTAGCAAGCCGTGACGGAATCATTCCGCTTGCACTCACACAGGATGTAGGCGGACCTATGGCGCGCACCGTCGAAGACGCTGCGATCATGCTGGATGCTATTGCAGGATATGACCCTGAGGATGTGAGCACCGCAGCAAGCGTCGGACGAATTCCAGAGAGCTATCTCGATCATTTGGACCCACAAGGCCTGCAAGGCGCTCGCATCGGTGTAGCTACTGAGCTTTTCTCCACCAGCAGTGATGCAGAACAAGAAACCTCCTCCATTATTTATAATGCGATTGATAAAATTGAAGGACTTGGCGCTACTGCTGTAGAGATCAAGCTCCCTAATTTGGCCGAACTCTCTAAGTATCCAAGTCTCAGCAGCTATGAGTTCAAATTCCAGCTTAATGACTACCTTAAAGGACTTGGTGAAGATGCTCCATACGCCACCTTGTCTGAGATCATTGCATCTGGCAATTATGATTTAGACCAAGAGCAATCGATGAAGTCCCGCGATGCCCGTGAAACATTGGAAACCGAGGAATACAAAGATATCGTGCTGAAGCGAACGAAGCTGGCCAAAGACTCTCTTCTACAAGTGATGGCAGACCATAACCTGGATGCCATTGTGTATCCTAGTACAGCTGCGGCTGCTGCGGTAATAGGTGAGCCTCAGAATGCCGGCGGTAATAACCGGCTTAGCGCATTCTCTGGATTCCCCGCTATCACGGTTCCAGCTGGTTTCACCAAGAACGGACTTCCTGTCGGGATTGAATTCCTTGGCAGAGCCTATGATGAAGGTAAACTCATCAAGCTCGCTTATAGCTACGAGCAGGGAACACAGCACCGTATAGCCCCTATGTTGTCTGAGTAGTTATGATATCGTTTATAGACACACAACGATTTCATAAGATGAGCACATGCCGACCCAGTCGGTATGTGCTCTTTTTTCAGGGAAAGGATTTAGATAGCCGAGCGGCAAGAAGTTTTATATAATAGAACTCACTGTAAATATTTTGAAAAGTAGTGGAACGCAGCTATGTTTAAGCCGTAAATAAATGCCATAATCCAGCTGCGCTACACAAATTAAAAATGAGGTGGGCTATGCTTTTTTGGCGTAAGGCTTTCGAGAAAATGTTTAAAATGAGCAATATAACGCTTATCTATTTTACACTATCCTTCTTCTTCATAAGCCCGATCATCATTCATATTCTGGAGCCTGAGAAATTCTCGACCTATATCAAAGGTCTCTGGTGGGTTATTGTTACGACCACAACGGTCGGTTATGGGGATTACTTCCCTGAGACCCTACCTGGAATGATTTTCGGTACGATCGTTATTTTTACAGGACTTTTTCTGATCGGGACGCTCGTTGCTAAAGTATCGGAACGATTTATTAAATGGATCAAGATGAAGGAGGAAGGAAAAATGGATTATAGAGGTGAGGATCATTATGTCATTATTGGCTGGTCTGACGATAAGATCAAAGACACCATTAAGGAAATGCTGAACAGCGACAGCGTTCATAACATCGTACTTATCGCTGATCTTCCTTCGAGCCCCATAGATCATAGTCAAATTCATTACATTCAAGGCGAGCCGACAGAATACGAGACACTTGATCGTGCAAATGTGGCCAAATCAAAAGCCGTTATTATCTTTTCTCCTCAAGGAGTACCGGCCAAATATGCAGATGGACAGACACTGCTGATTGCCACAACAATTGAAAGCTACGGCGAGAAAGTGAACCGCCATATATACACCATAGCAGAGATTCTTAAGGAGAATCACCTTATGAACTTTAAGCATGCGAAGGTAGACGAGCTCATCCTTTCACAGCAGTCTATCTCCTATCTGATCGCCCATGCAAGTGTACATAAAGGTTCTTCCAAGCTTTTTATGAATCTGCTCAGCACAGAGAGTGGCGAGAAAATATATGTTATTAACAAAAAGAAAGAATGGATAACTTACAATGACGCGTTCGAGGAAATAAAAGCAATGGGTGCCTTATTGATTGCTGATCACGATGATACTAGTATCATAAGAAGGCCTAATACTATCATTCCAGAACAAGCTAAGTTATTTATTATCGCGGATGAAAATACATTCCAAAAGATAAGCGAGGGATATGTCATAAATTCATAATAGATTTTAATCATGCCAATTCATCGCAGGTCTCTTGATACTCAAATCCATTATGTAAAAGGAATGAGGACAAGCTCCCCATTCCTTATTGTTTTAGTCCCTATCCGGTACGGTCCAGCGCATAATCACTCCTGCATACGTTAGGCCACCACCAAATCCAAACAGCAGCATCTTATCATTATATTTCAGACGCCCGTCATCAAGTCCGAGCTGAATTGCCAAGGGGATCGAGGCAGCCGAGGTATTTCCTCTATACTCTACACTAGTCAATGTACGCTCAATAGGAATCGGGCCTTTCACACAAATGGATTCAATCATTCTTAAATTCGCGCTGTGCGGTACAAACCAATCGATATCTTCCGGCTGCAGCCCTGATTCCTTAATCAGTTGATTAGATGCCTCAGGCACATGGCGTACTGCCCATTTGTAGACCTCCCGTCCGTTCTGAACAAGAAATGAGTCCTTCTCAATATTCAGTCCATCAATCTCTGTAGCAAATGTTCTTCTATATAAATGACCTCCACCACTGCCATGAGTGCCGGATACCGTAGATATAAATCCTGGATGCTCCGCATCTCTTTCGATCAACACAACTCCGGCCCCATCCCCAAAGAGGATGCAGGTAGATCGGTCTGTATAATCTGTGATTTTGGAAAGAGTCTCAGCACCAACAACAAGCACTTTCTTGTGAATACCACTGGATACCATTCCATCTGCCAACTGCAATCCGTAAACAAATCCCGCACAAGCTGATCCTAGATCAATAGCACCTGCTTGTTTAATATTAAAATGCTGTTGAATTCGGGAAGCGACGTTCGGAAAAGTATACTCCGCTGTACTAGTGGCCACCAGAATCATATCTACATCGGTTACATCAACAGCGTAGCGTTTAATCATGTCTGCAACTGCTTTATAGCTCAGATCAGATACAAACTCGTTCTCAGCAGCTATTCTTCGTTCTCGCATGCCTGTACGCTGTACGATCCACTCATCATTCGTATCTACCATTTTTTCGAGATCTTCGTTAGATAATATTTTCTGCGGTACATAAGTACCTATTGCCGTAATTTTCGCATTTGACTGATACATCCTGTTCACCTTCCTTACAGTTAGTATCACCATTATAACACTTGGTACTAGTACTTGGTACTAAATTATTCGATATTTTATGTTTAAGCTCTCGAGCAAAAAAAAGACACTATCGAATTTCATCGATAGTGTCTTATGTGTGCTTGGCGACGTCCTACTCTCCCAGGACCCTGCGGTCCAAGTACCATCGGCGCTGGAGGGCTTAACGGTCGTGTTCGGGATGGGTACGTGTGGAACCCCTCCGCTATCGCCACCAAACAAGCATTTGTGCAACAAATGCGATCCGCGTTGGTTTCGGTACATCACGCTTCGTGAGTATGAAACCATTAGCGTTATGATTTTTGCGCTGTGATATCTTCGGTGAATCATCACCAGCAAAATATCAATCCTTAGAAAGGACATGCAGCTTAAAATCTTTACAAGGATTTACTCCCTGAAAACTAGATACGAAACAATTTGCGATTTATTGCTTTCCCCATTATTGGGGTCCTGTGCTTATGCTTCCGAAGCAAGTTTTCTTCGAAAACTCTTAGGATAAGCCCTCGACCGATTAGTACTGGTCAGCTCCATGCATTGCTGCACTTCCACCCCCAGCCTATCTACCTCGTCGTCTTCAAGGGGTCTTACTAATTGGGAAATCTCATCTTGAGGGGGGCTTCACGCTTAGATGCTTTCAGCGCTTATCCCGTCCGTACATAGCTACCCAGCGGTGCTCCTGGCGGAACAACTGGTACACCAGCGGTACGTCCATCCCGGTCCTCTCGTACTAAGGACAGCTCCTCTCAAATTTCCTACGCCCACGACAGATAGGGACCGAACTGTCTCACGACGTTCTGAACCCAGCTCGCGTACCGCTTTAATGGGCGAACAGCCCAACCCTTGGGACCTACTTCAGCCCCAGGATGCGATGAGCCGACATCGAGGTGCCAAACCTCCCCGTCGATGTGGACTCTTGGGGGAGATAAGCCTGTTATCCCCAGGGTAGCTTTTATCCGTTGAGCGATGGCCCTTCCATGCGGTACCACCGGATCACTAAGCCCGACTTTCGTCCCTGCTCGACTTGTAGGTCTCGCAGTCAAGCTCCCTTGTGCCTTTACACTCTTCGAATGATTTCCAACCATTCTGAGGGAACCTTTGGGCGCCTCCGTTACTCTTTAGGAGGCGACCGCCCCAGTCAAACTGCCCACCTGACACTGTCCTCGCACCGGATTACGGTACCAAGTTAGAACCTAGATACGATCAGGGTGGTATCCCAACGTTGCCTCCACAGAAGCTGGCGCTCCTGTTTCCTAGGCTCCCACCTATCCTGTACAGATCGTACCCAAATCCAATATCAAGCTGCAGTAAAGCTCCATGGGGTCTTTCCGTCTTGTCGCGGGTAACCTGCATCTTCACAGGTATTAAAATTTCACCGGATCTCTCGTTGAGACAGCGCCCAAGTCGTTACGCCATTCGTGCGGGTCAGAATTTACCTGACAAGGAATTTCGCTACCTTAGGACCGTTATAGTTACGGCCGCCGTTTACTGGGGCTTCGGTTCACAGCTTCGGGTTTAACCCCTAACCGCTCCCCTTAACCTTCCAGCACCGGGCAGGCGTCAGCCCGTATACTTCGCCTTGCGGCTTCGCACAGACCTGTGTTTTTGCTAAACAGTCGCTTGGGCCTTTTCACTGCGGCCCCCTCGTGCTATTCACACTACCGGGGCACCCCTTCTCCCGAAGTTACGGGGTCATTTTGCCGAGTTCCTTAACGAGAGTTCTTCCGCGCGCCTTAGAATTCTCTTCTCACCTACCTGTGTCGGTTTACGGTACGGGCACCTTCATCTGGCTAGAGGCTTTTCTTGGCAGTGTGAGATCATGACCTTCGCTACTGTAATTTTCACTCCCCATCACAGTCCAGCCTTAATAGTATGCGGATTTGCCTACATACCAGCCTCACTGCTTGGACAGACATCCATCAGTCTGCGTCACTACCCTACTGCGTCCCCCCATCGCTCGTAACGATTTACGGTGGTACAGGAATTTCGACCTGTTGTCCTTCGACTACGCCTATCGGCCTCGCCTTAGGTCCCGACTTACCCTGAGCGGACGAGCCTTCCTCAGGAACCCTTAGGTTTTCGGCGGATCAGATTCTCACTGATCTTTTCGTTACTCATACCGGCATTCTCACTTGTATGCGCTCCAGCAGTCCTTCCGGTCCACCTTCACCGCTGCATACA